>CAXXIB010000007.1:0-181965 GCA_963675925.2 Candidatus Limiplasma sp. | reverse complement strand
GATGCGCACATCCGCTTCTTCGATATTTGCTATTTCTGCCGTTCGGTGTTCACGATCCGACTGATGTGCAATTTGGTTTCGTCGAGTATACAAATCTCTGATTATTTTTTTCCCATATCTGATACATGCCTCTTGATGGCCTTGTTCCGAAAATGCATTTTCTAAAACACTTGAACAAGCAATCCCTAACGTATTGATCTGATCCCTGAATTTTTCAAATCCTAAAAACACACTTTCAGAGTATGCTGAGTTAATGTGTTCAAGAAACCAATCGCTCGTTTCATCATCATCTAGAGCTTTTTCAAGGCAAGACATTGGCACTTTGAAATTACGATATTGATCGCTTTTCTTCCAATGCCCTTCCAACATATTTTTCATCGCAATTTTAGATATTTCATGAATATAGAAATCTAAGGCACTTTCCAGAAACACAATTTGAGAGCGAAGGATATTTTTTGCGGCATCAATCTTATGTTGCTCAATTAGCAAATTGAAGGTTTCGAATTGCGTTTCTATAGATACAATATTTTGTGAAAAACGCTCTTTGATTTGTTCTAGAGTGAATTCGAAAACTGGTGGCAGTTGATTACTTTCACGAGTGTTTTCCACCCTGCTATGTAGGCGTAAGTCTCTACTAGTACCCATGCTATTCATCCACCTGTGACTTGACAATAATATCTGCAAGATCCTTATTCAGCATTGGAATAGCACCGAATTTACCAGAAATATATCCTTTTCGAACATTTTCCTTTTTTCTCACGTTTTTTATCTCAGCCAAGGAATATAGCTGTGTGGCTCTAGTTTCTGCAGACATCTCGGTAAACCATATCTCATCTCTTCTAAAAATATCTAGATCTAGAATAGATGTATCATGTGTTGTTAATATAAGCTGTGGTGAACGATTAATCTTTAGATTTCTTAATAGCTCAACAAGACCACAAACAATGGATTCATGAAAGTTTGTTTCAATTTCATCACATACCAAGACTTTCCCATATAACAAAATATCTATATATGGGCACAGAAATGCAATTAGTTTACGGATACCATCCGATTCTTCATGCATTAAGTCAGTTGAAAATGAATTATAGACGATTTTGGCTTCTGCTCGAACTTGTTTCCTTTTAACAAGTGGAGGTTTGGACTCATCTACAACCTGCGAATTTTCCTCTTCGATATTTACTCGTATATCTTTGACATCAACCCCAAGATTTTGCAACATTAGAAGGACAATATTCTTGATTGATGAGTCGTCATGTAATGTCCTTAGTGAATATCCCATCCAATTTTCTTGGAGTATGTTACTGTACACAACGAGCATATCTTTAAAGAATAGGAATGCATTTTTTGTTGCTTCAACAGAACTAAAATTTGCGGCACAGGATAAGTAAAGTCGATTAGTCGCTCTGACATCTTTGCATAGAGAAAAAGCTCCTTTGAACTTGTTCCCATCAATATATTCTTCCTTCTTACGTTCAAATACTTTAACAGAACGCTTGTTAGGGAAGTAATATAAGTATTCCTCATAAACTGATCCGTTCTTCAACGAAAAACCATATGCGTATCGAATATTTTTCATGACAAACTGTATTCTATATTCACTAATTGACTCTGAGCCACTCAATTTATGTGGGAATTGATTTATTGTATCTCCGGGTTGATTGTTTATACTCGCACCGACTAGTATACGCATAAAATCTATAGCATCTACGAAATTCGATTTTCCGGAACCGTTTGCTCCGTAAATTGCAGCTTTTTTGAGAATTTTTATGTTGCCAAAATTATACAGCTCTTCATGATGAGCAGAGTCTTTTCCAGCGATAGCGGAAAAAAGGACGCTTTCCTTAATGGATTTATGGTTTGAACATGAAAACTCAAGTAGCATAAATCTCAACTCCATTTGCCATTTTGATAATGATAGCATACAAAATGCAAATTAACAACTGATATTGCAGAAATAGTGCAAAAAGAGGGTGCCGATGAATATAAAATATCGTTTTCTGCTGGATGGCTTCATTCAAAATTTGGTGGCATATGAAAGAACACCTGAGACTTTCGATGAGCAGATATGGATGGTTGTAATCGATAAGGTTGTGGTCCAGACGGATGGAGGATTGGTATTTTGGTTAAAAGACGGTTCTGAAATCATTCGGTAAATATCAAAAATCTTTTTAGGTGGCTTGTTACGAAGCGACAGGGATACCGCAGTGGTCATTACAGTTAAAAACTGACAACGACATTGGGCAATGTCAAACTCCAGGTGCCGCAATTGAAGGGAATCCGTTTTGGGGATGACCTTTACAACGTCATAAATTTGCTTTGGTTTTCCTTTCCACTAAGTGTCCGATCTCATTTTGTAATAGACTTATGGAACCGCCGATCAATAGCCATTGACAAAACAAGAAACCATATAATAAATCCATGCGGAAAACTTACGTATTTTATACGCTGATTTTTACATGATTAGGGCAACGTAAGGATGCGGTAATTCTTTAGATAAGAGTCCGTAAATGTAATTGACCCCCGCTTCGGACGCATTATATAATCATCCTGTCATGACAGTAACCGATTACTTTTCACCTCAGTTAATGCTGAAAAGGAGATGCATATGATGAACAAGAAAGTACGCGCACTTTGCTTGGCGCTGGCAATGGTTCTCATGTTTGGAATGGTACAGACCGCGGCTGCGGCGTCGGACGCGAAGACCCCTGTTGTGATTTATTCCAATCACTTTGACACCCAGGAGGATTTTCTGGTTTATTTTAACGAGTCTGAACTGGCCGACAAGTACGACATTACTCTAATTTCCATGGGCGGCACTGAGATGACCAACCGTGTGATCGCGGAAGTGAACAACGCCCAAGCGGACGTCGTTTACGGCGGGTCGATGCTCAATCATGCGCAGATGAAGGCTGCCGGTGCGTTAATTCAGTGGGAGCCGAATTGGGCGATGGATGTCGATGCTGTGTACAAAGACGCCGAAGGCTATTACTACGGCACCAAAACCGAAGCTCTCAACATCATCGGTTCGCTGGAACGCCTGCAGGAAATGGGCTATGACCGGATGCCCACCGACTGGGAAGACCTCGTTGCTAACTATTCCGGCCACTATTTCGCCTTGAAGCTAACGGGCGGCACCTCCTCTACCATGCACTTCTCTATTCTGGAGCGCTATAAAGATCCTGACGGCTATCTCGGCGTTTCCGATGAGGGATGGACGTTCATGAAGGCGTTCCGCGATGGCGCTCGCAACCAGAACGATAGCTACAAATCCTGGTTCGATGGAACCGATACGCCTCTGGGCATGATGTGGCCCAACGGCGTGAAAGAAGCCGAAGATACCTATAATCTGGTGATGGAGCAGATGAACCCCGAATACGGCATGCCGTTTGTCACCAGCTGTGTGGCCGTGACCAACTCCGGCGACGAAACCCGGATGACCGCCGCGCAGGAAGTGGCACAGTGGATCGGTTCCGCGGATCACCAGTATGAGTTTAACAAGGAAAGTGCGGCTGTGCCGGTCAACAAAAAAGCGTCCGAACAACTACCCGCGGATCATCAGGGTGTGATCATCAACTCCAAGGTGAAGACGCAGGAAATCGACTGGGATTACATTCTTCAGTATGCCGACGAATGGCTGGTCGAGCTGGAGCTCAACTACCCCTGCGGCAGAAACGACTAATACTTCGATCGTAACAATAAGCAAGCCAAGATCCGGGAAACCTGGCGGATGTACGGACCAGGTTTCCCGGTCAATTGCACACATGGGTTGATGGTTTGTAGACAGCGCTGCGAATTGCGAGAATAAATAACCATCAAGCGATGTGTGCCGTTTCATTTTTTAATTGATAAACCGCAAAAACGGCAAGCAATAGCGCTTTGAGGTGTCCCGATGATTAAGATCAGCAACCTGGGAATTAAGTATGGAGATTTTGTCGCCATGCGCGACTTGAATTTAGAGATCAGAGAGGGCGAGTTTTTCACGCTTCTGGGGCCTTCGGGCTGCGGCAAGACGAGTGTCCTACGCACGATTACAGGCTTTGTCAAGCCATTTAGTGGCAAGATCGTTTTAGACGGCAAGGATGTGACCAATGAACCCGTCGAGAAGCGGGACGTGGGGATTGTGTTCCAGTCGTATGCACTGTTTCCAACGATGAACGTGTTTGAAAACATCGCTTTCGGCTTGCGTGTCGCCAAGGTCAAGGATAAGAAGATTCGGGAGCTGGTCGAGGACATAGCCGATAAGGTGGATCTGAATCCCGAACAGCTTTCCCGAAACGCGGCGGAGCTGTCCGGCGGACAGCAGCAGCGCGTGGCGATCGCCCGTGCGTTGGTGATGAAGCCGAAGATCCTGTGCCTGGATGAGCCCCTGTCCAATCTCGACGCCAAGCTCCGCCATCAGCTGCGCCGGGAGCTGAAGGAATTGCAGATGAAGTTTGGCATCACGACGGTGTACGTTACCCACGATCAGGAGGAGGCGTTGACGCTTTCCAACCGGGTCGCGGTATTCAACAACGGGCATCTGGAGCAGGTCGGTACGCCCGACGAGGTCTATTTCCATCCACAGTCGGAATTCGTGTCCAATTTCCTGGGCGCGATCAACCGCATCCCCGCGAAGGTATTCGGTGCACGGCAGGAGACACAATGCTTTGTGCGCCTAAACGATGTACTTTTTGAATCGGATGATTCAGTGAAAAGCATCGTATTGGACGCGGAAATCAGAAGTATTAGCTTTTTCGGGTTGTATTATACAATTACCTATCAGACGGACGAAGGATTTTCGTTAAGCAACACCATTATCAACTGCAAGTATCAGGTTGGCGACAGGCTGAAGCTGTATATTGACAGGTCTAAGGTGATATTTCTGGGAAGTGATGAAAATGCCTGAAAACAACACTAAGAAGAAATCATTGTTCATGATCCTGAACAAACACAAGGTCGCCGTGTTCTCCACGGTGTTTATCCTGTGGTTCATCATCGCGTTTTTAATCGTTCCCAACATCAACGTGATGCTCGATTCCTTCATCACGGAGGATGGCATCAGCTTTGCCAATGTCATCAAGCTGTTTCGTTCCAAGTTTGCGATGACCAGCGTCAAAAACAGCATTTATCTGGCGATCGCTATGTCGATCACCGTCAATCTGGTCGGGATTTTCATTGTTCTGGTGACCGAGTATTTTGATATCAAGGGCGCGAAAATCCTCAAAATCGGCTATATGTCCACGTTTGTCTACGGCGGTATCATCTTGGTCGGCGGGTATATGGCGATCTACGGCGATCAGGGGATTATCACGAATATCCTGCTCCGGTATTTTCCGGATATGAACCCCAAATGGTTCTACGGGTTTTGGGGCGTGCTGTTCGTGTCCACCTTTGCCGGCACGACCAATCATTTTCTGTTTTTGACCAACGCCACCAAATCCATGGACAATCATCTGATTGAGGCTGCGCGAAACCTGAAAGCGCCGACGATGTACATCATCACCAGGGTTGTGCTGCCCGTGCTGACGCCAACCATTCTGGCGGCGACGGTGCTTACGTTCATCGGTGGACTGACCGCGTTTTCCGCGCCGCTGATCCTGGGCGGGAACGATTTCCAGACCATCTCGCCGCTGATCCTGTCGCTGGTGCAGGTCAGAAGCGGGCGCAGCCTCGCGCTGATTCTGGGCATGATCCTCGGACTGCTGACCGTGCTGTTGCTGATTGTGTTCCGGCGGTTTGAGAGTGGCGCGACGTTCTTTTCCATCTCCAAAACCGTTTCCAAATTCAATAAGATCAAGATCCGAAACAAAGCTGCCAATATCACCGTGCATGTGATCGCATACCTGCTGTTCATCGTCTATACGCTGCCGCTGGGTTTTGTGATTCTCTTCTCGTTTACCAACGGCAGGGCGATTGATACCGGCGTCATCACGGCGTCCAGCTTCACGTTGGACAACTACCTGCAACTATTGACCAAATCACAGTATTATTCGTCTTATGTGTACAGTATCGTGTTCTCGTTTGTGGCGTCTGTCCTTGCGATCCTGTTCGTTTACCTTGCGGTGAATCTGATGACGAAATATAAGAACAAGCTGATCCAATCCTTCGATTTTGCACTGCTCATTCCGTGGATGATCCCCTCCACGCTGATCGCGCTGGGGCTGTTGACAACCTTCGACGTACCCAATATGCTCGTGTTCAATCAGGTGCTGCTGGGGACTGTTGCCATTTTGATCTTAGGCTATACAATCCTTAAAATCCCGTTCACGTCCCGCATGCTCAAGGCAGCGTTTGCGCAGGTGAATAAGGAATACGAGCTGGCGGCCAGAAACCTCAAGGCGAATGATTTCTATATCTTCCGCAGGGTGATCGCGCCGATCCTATTCCCGACGCTGGTAGCGGTACTGGCGCTGAACATGAACTCACTGTTGGACGATTACGACGCGACCATCTTTCTGTATCCGCTGAAATTCCCAACCCTCGGCGTGCTGATCCGGTCCTTTACCCGGACCGAATCCACGGTCGATACGCGCGCGATGCTCTATGTGTTTTCCACGACGCGGGTCATCATCGCGTCCTCAATCCTTTATGTTGCGTATGGAATTTTGCTCAGCGACAAACGGAACAAACGCAGCGGTAAAAGCAAAGGACTGCTGAAACGCATCGCTAAAATCCTGCCGGAGCGAACCGGTACCAAATCCTCACATCTCAAATAGGGCGGAGGCACAATTATGAAGCTTGGCTTTCAACTATCCCATCGGATCGACGCAAAGACCATCGAAACACTTGGGCATGAATTGATCGAAACCGGGATTTATCAGGCGGTTGAACTCGAATACCCCATGCATACCGTCGGCAACGACGAACAGAAAATAGAAGAATACGTGGAAGCCATCCGCAAGTTGCTGAAGCGTTACGACCTGCGTGTATCGCTGCATATTCCGACTAACTTGGATTGTGGTGTCGGCAATGCTGTGGTGCGGCACGCGGTGCTGGAAGAAATGAAGCAGAGCATCGACTTCGCAGCTGAATGCGGCGTGTGTATGCTGTCGGTGCACGGCGCGACGATCGGCAATTTCGATTATCCCGAGGTGGCCGATACGCCGGCAAAGGCGTTTTTGCAGGAAGTGTATTTTCGCAAAAAGCAAAACGCGCTGCAGGCAACGGTCGATATGCTGGGGGAGATCGGTGCATACGCCAATCAATATGGGTGCGCGGTTGCGCTTGAAAACGTACTGCTCAAGCAAGAGGTGATCCATACCCCGGACGATCTGCTCTTCGTTTTGGAGAAGGTAAGTCTGGATAACATCGGCGCGCTTTACGACTGCGGACATTCCAACCGCATCGGCTATGACAGTGCGCGGTTTATCCGCGAGCTTGGGGAACGGCTAATCCATGTGCACATCAACGACAACGACGGTACCTGCGATTTGCACGGGCAGATCGGAAGCGGAACCGTCGATTTCCGTGCGGTGTTTGCGGCGCTGCATGAACTGCGGTATGCGGGTACCGTTTTGGTGGAGTTCATGGCGAAAAGTATCGACGATCTGAAAACGAGCGCGGCACTGCTCAAACCGTATATGGAGTGATGGCTGAAGATGAACGGTAAAAGAAATGAAACGCTGCTTTGCTTGATGGACGAGCACCGTGTGCTGATTGCCTCGCACAGGGGGACGTTTGGCGGCAATGTGATTCAGAATACGGTGGCTGCGTTTGAGACAGCGCTAATCAGCGGCGCTCACATTCTGGAGGTGGACGCCGCTCGATCCACCGATGGGGATTTCTACGCCTTTCACACTGGGCAGGAGTACGGGTTGATCGGCACAGGCAAAAGGCTGGACAGGATGAGCAGCGAAGAAATTGACACCTATTGCTACATCAACAGCAACCAATGTGCCGTGCGCGAGGGTGTGAACCGGTTGGACGATGTATTGGAGCATTTCAGGAACCGGTGCCTGATCAATATCGACAGGGGTTATTTCTATACAGAAGATACGCTGCGGCTGATTCTGCGGCACGGAATGCAGGAGCAGGTTATTTTCAAATGCGACCCGAAGCCCGTTTGGCTCACCGCCCTACAAGAGATTGCGCCCGATATTATGTATATGCCCGTTATCAGAAGCGCTGAGGAGCTTGCCATTGTCAGGCAATACAACGTCAATCTGATCGGTGTCGAAATATTGTTCGGCATGGATGAGCATGCGTTGGCTTCTGAGGCATTTATCACGCAATGCCATGCGGACAATCTACTCCTGTGGGTAAACGCTATTACCCTGGATGACGATACCTTGCTCTGTGCAAGGCATGACGACAACGTGTCACTTCTCAACAACAGAGAGCTTGGATGGGGTTGGCTGATTGATCGCGGCTTTGATATTATCCAGACCGACTGGGTGTCGCTGCTTGCGCAATATCTCAACGAGCGCGGTTTCCATTGAAACGACGTACAGCGCATTTAAATTACATGGTGCCAGCGTCACCGCCAGCGTTGTTTTGGTAGGATGCCGCAGGAAATTGTGCCTTTGGGTTTTGCTCCGATTATTGTACTTAAACCATATCAGACGCTTATGAAATAAGGATTACATTGGCGTTTCATTGTATCTTTACCACACCGATGCCCTCACTTTTTAACAAGAAAAATCATCAGCCATAGGACTGACGGGAGGGTATGCCTTGGCCTGACATATCGTTGGCTGCGAAAATGTTAATCGGGCAGGCCTGCCTCACTCTATGATTACACTGCATTTCGTAAGGCAGGGAAAAAGTGAATGAAAACAGAGGGTAACGATTGACGCGCTTATCCTTCATGTGTTTGAATACGTTCGTAGTTGTGATATACTTTGCAACGGCCAAACTGTCGAGATGATTTATTTTGGTACGGATACGATTAGGGAGATTGTTTTGAG
Organism: Candidatus Limiplasma sp.; assembly: GCA_963675925.2. Taxonomy (GTDB): domain Bacteria; phylum Bacillota; class Clostridia; order Christensenellales; family Aristaeellaceae; genus CAXXOK01. Next base: position 173,077 of record CAXXIB010000007.1, on the reverse strand, counting down.
CATACTCAACGCACAAAATGTTACACATGGATTTGGTGCACGGCAAATACTAAACAACGCCTCTTTTCAGCTGTTAAAAGGTGAGCATGTAGGGCTGGTGGGAGCAAACGGGGAAGGGAAATCAACATTCCTCAATATCATCATGGGTAAATTACAGCCTGACGAAGGAACGATCGAATGGTGTAACCGAATCACGGTCGGCTATCTGGATCAGCATACTGCGTTACCGGCCGGCAGTTCCATTCGCGATGTGCTCAAAGGCGCGTTCAGGCACATGTTTGAACTTGAGAAAGAAATGCTTGCTCTCTATGAAAAGATGGCATCGCAGGATGCTGAAATCGATACAATGCTTGAAACCGTCGGCGAAATTCAGACCATGCTGGAGCAAAGCGGTTTTTATGAAATTGATACAAAGATCAATGAAGTTGCAAACGGATTAGGGTTGGGTGAAATAGGCCTTGATAGAATGGTTCATGAGTTGTCCGGCGGACAACGCTCCAAGGTGCTATTAACCAAACTGATTCTGGAAAACCCCATGATTCTCATTTTAGACGAACCAACAAATTTTCTGGATGAAAATCATATCAACTGGCTGACTAAGTTTCTAATCAACCACGAGAATGCTTTAATTTTGGTATCACACGACACGGCGTTTATGAGCAATGTCGTCAATGTTATTTATCATATTGAAGACGGAATTATGCAGCGGTATTCGGGTAGCTATGAGCAGTTTTTAGAAGCGCTTGCATTGAAGAAAAGACAACACGAACAAGCGTATAAAAAGCAGCAGAAAGAAATCAATAAGCTGGAAACATTTGTTGCGAAAAATAAGGCGAGAGCCGCAACGGCTACCCTGGCAAGAAGCAAGCAAAAGCAGCTAGACAAGATGGAACTTGTCGATAAATGGAAAGAAAAGCCCAAACCCACATTCGGCTTTAAAACAGCACGAACACCGGGAAAGGCGATTTTCAAAGCGACAGACCTCGTGCTTGGGTACGATGAGCCTCTGACCAAAGCCATCAGCATTGCAATGGAGCGGAACAAAAAGATTGCGATTCAAGGTGTTAACGGGCTTGGAAAATCCACTCTTTTAAAAACATTATTAGGTGTAATTCCGCCAATATCAGGGGCAATAGAACTGGATCCCTATCTTGAGCCCGGCTATTTTGAGCAGGAAGATGCAAGAGATAATAAAAAAACGGCGCTGCAGGAAATTTGGGACGAGTTTCCTGCGATGACCAATGCAGAAGTCAGAGGAGCACTGGCAAGATGCGGGCTTACAACTGACCATATTGAAAGCCAAATGAGAGTGCTTTCCGGTGGAGAAAATGCCAAAGTTCGTCTTTGCAAAATTATGCTTAGACCGTTTAATTGGCTTGTGCTTGATGAGCCGACGAATCACCTGGATGTTGAGGCAAAAGCTGAACTGAGCCGTGCATTAAAAGAGTTTAGCGGCACGATTCTGCTGGTAAGCCATGAGCCATCGTTTTACGACGATTGGATTAGCGAAGTATGGAATTTGGAGAGCTGGACAACGAAAATAGTTTAGAGATCCAAATCACCTTGATATCGTTTGACAATGGACAAGCTTTTTCTGGGTTGTAGATTTTTCTGCTTTATATGCTAGTTGCAATGAGCTTGCACAGGAGCGGGATGCATTGGTATTGTACCGTGATTCACGGTACAATAGATACTATAGCAGATGGCTGAGTGTCTCTATCCCAAGGAGCGGTACGAATGGCAATCAAGATTTTGGTGGTCGAAGACGATACGCTGCTAAACAGCAGCGCAGACTATATCAGAGCCCGGCAAAATACAACCTGCGGGGCACCATGGTTTACTACATTGATACAATGAGCCTTCCTCTAATAAGGGCGACACGACCGAGCGGATAGCCAGTACAGTAGGCGGCGGGTTCTCGCATTACCTTTTCCCTAAGGGTATTACGTTCAAAGGTGTGGGTGCTTACGTTATAAATGTGAGACAAAGCTTTGTGTAATCTTCTCCGTGGTGGACTAGAAAAACATCTTGATCAGATCGATCAAGATGTTTTCTCAAGCGTCGATCGCGCTGATCGGTGCGTCGCTGACAGACGGCAGCATCTTCCAGAACACGAGGCAGGTCGCGTGGTTCCCGACTATCGCCGGCGGCATTGCGACCGTGTGAAATGGTGTACTGTTCAACAGAAGTGTAGCTTATTCACAATAAGGCTGATAAAGAGATACACTAATAGTATCCCTCCGGTAGGTTGATGCTTGCGGGAAATAATGATGCTATAAAAAATTGATATCATAACCTTGACATAAAAGATGAATACCTATAGAATATAATTGCTACTATAAAAATACATATTGAAATCAAATGAGGGGAAGTATTCACATGTCTGGTCAAAAACACATATACGGCCTTAAGTTTCTAGCGGTGGGTCTAGTATCACTAATTGCAAATGGCGAAGTTGAATCTATTGAAACAATAGAACAGAAACTGGAAGACGGCACAATAATTAATTATCTTGATTCAAAATACGCAAGTGATGGGGCTGGATTTTTTGGAAAAGGAAACAGACCAGAACATCATATTCCAGAGCTAGAAAAGACACTTCAAAACGTGCCTAATGATTTGGCCTATCTTGCTCCGAATAAATATGCCATCAAAGATGACAAAATGTCAGGGCTCTCAATGCTGTTGAACTTAGTTATTGAAGAAATGAAGGAGTGAATGAATTTTCTGCTTGCACCTATGACCTCAATAACCTCCAACAATTCGCTGTTTGTTGGAGGCTATTGATGCGTTTATGAATTGTATGGGTTATTGATATGATGAAGCGGTTTAGACTAATAAGCGATTTACATTTCTGATATCAATTGGAGCTAAATTCTGATAAGTTTGTAGAATGGAGTTATAAAGACTGCCGGAATACTTTGGCGCATCAATTGTTACAGCTGCGAAGAAGCGCATTTGTTGTGTTTCGCACCCGTTCCGATTCATTGCATGCAGTGTCAGTATAGGATTGAATAGAGATGAACCACGTATGCGTTTGCTTTTTTTAGTGACTGTGTCCATTTTAAGTCGTTCATTCGGAGAGCTGTTTCATCCCATGAGCGTTTTGTTGGGGAACTTACTGGAGCGGACCTGAGCATAACCTTTTCAAGCAGCATTCTTGTTTTTCGATTATCGCTCTCGTCCATTAGATTGAGTGTTTAGGCAGTGATATTGAGTGTTAATCAAGTAATATCAAAATTCGCTTATAATGACAATGCTATGATATATTTGCGATGTGATGTTGTGAAATCGATTGATCTATCCCGCACTTCGGTGACTGTTCGTGTAAAATAACGTATCCATTATATCGGATAAAACCATTACAAATCCTATGTTTCGGAACGTTCTGCCATCAACGAGATATATCCATAACAGGGGTTCGACTCCCCATATTTTCACCACAGAAAACGCCTATGGTATCCCGATACCATAGGCGTTTTATTTTGTCATACTACACTTCAAATAGTTCGTGAAGATCCGGTGGATAAGAAAACCGGGATGGTATGGCGCAACACGTTAGTTTAAGCGCCGTTTTCTGATCCTGTACAGTATCAGGCCAATGCCCAGGCAGCTTGCAAGCAGTATCGTTACAAGGAGGGCGACATTGGTAGAATCACCAGTCTGGGGTACTGTGGCGGTTACCGTTAGCGTTGCTACGCTTGAATCCTTGTAGACGGTATCGCTGGTCATTACGCGGGCGAACACCTGCATGCCGCTCTCTGCCAGGGTGACGGCATCCACCGTGAGGGCTGCGCTTTTGCCGGATTGTGCCAGTACCCACGGCGCTGCCGAAGAGGTACGGGTATACCACTGGTAGCTAAGTGGGTTGCTACTCCAAGCGTTAACCGAGAAGGTGGCGTTTGTTCCGTACGATGCCTTGGTATTCTGCGGATGGCTGTTGATGAGAATATCGTTTGTGGCGGGATAGATCGTAAACGTTGTCGCGGCAGAACCGTTTGCCCATTGCATCACCAGCTCATGTTTGCCAATCGATAGCGAGTCCAGGAACTCCGGAGTGAACGATGCAATGGTGGAGCCCTCGGTAATGGTCACGCCATAGGTCACCTTCACGCCGTCTATAAAGATCGCCTGGAACTGGCTGTACTCTCCCGAACCCGTTGCCTGAAGGCCTTTTTGACTCTTGCTTACATAGGTGTCATCCGTTTTACTGGTGATAAAATCCTCATTGGCATTCACAGTCAGCGTTGCTGCGGCCGAGGTCGCATCGGCAGTGCTTGAAGATTCATCGCTGACAATGCAGCGGTATTGGCTGCCGCTTTGTGCGCTTCTGGCGCCATAGATGGTAATGGACGCGTAGTTAGAACTGGGAATATCCTCCCACGTACCGCTGTCGTCTGTACGCATTTGCCATTGATACTGCAGCGTACCAATGCCCTGTTCCACAGCAATGCTGAAAGTTGCGTCGTCCAGGTCGGTCACGGTTTGATCCTGCGGCTGGGTGGTAATGGCAATCTGATCATAGCCTGTTACGGTACACAGTGCATCAATCTGTTCGGTCACGCTGGTAATGGTCAGGGCTTGTGTTGTTTGGCCGTCTGTGCCATCGCCCGACCATAGGTAGTTGTAGACCGATGCTCCGGCAGGCGTCGCTGTGATGGTGACTTCGGAATTTTTGAATACAGTACTGCCGCTTGTGCCTGCGGTTGAGGAAATGGTGGAACCGCTTGCCTGGCCATCGTCGGCGATTTTGAAACTGACCGTATAATAATCAATGGTTGCGGTCACGGCGCCACTGGCAACGGTAATGGATACGCCGGTATCCTGGCTTGTCGTATCGTCGCCGATGAACAGGGCATACGTTCCGTCTGCCACATCGCTGGCGCGATACAAGCCTGTAACGCCGGTGTCCTTGTCCGCCGTATATTGAACGACATTATTCTGCTTAAGATATACCTTGGTCATCCCGTCCGGGAAGAACGCCGTGTTGTCCAGCTTGGTTGTGATGTTGATGGAGCGCATGTATCCGGTTACTGTACAGGCAACCGCTGATGCCTTCGAAAGCGAGCCAATTTGATAGGTTTTGCTTGTTTCACTCTGCGATTGCGTGTCTAACGTCCACGCGTACCCATAGGTATATCCGCCGGTAGCGGTGGCTTCGAAATTGACCTGCGTACCGGCCAGCAAAACGGCCCCGCTTTCAATGGCCGTACTGCCGACCGAAGCGTTTATACCAGCGGTTTGTGCAATGCCCGCTTTGACGGCTGAAAACACTACGCTATAGTAGTTTACGGTAGTGGATTTGCTTGCATTGCTGATCGCCTGCTGCGTGTTCTCGCTGCCGACGTATACATCGTATGTCTTGGTGATGTCCGCGCGACCGGTATAGGTCAGGGTGTCACCGCTCCCCGTTTGGGCGAGGGTGATGGTATCGGTCGCATCCGTTTGATTCACCAGTTTCACCGTTTGATCCGCCCAGCGGGCTCCATCCATTTGCAGGGTCACCACGGCGCTGAAATCCGCATGCGCAGTCAATTGCAGCGGCGCTGTAAGCGAGCCGGTATTGTAGGTGGTGCTGTTGGTCATTTTCGTGTAGGGTGAGTCGGTCAGCGCCCAGTCCGTAAAGTTGTTGCCCGCCTTTGCTGTCGCCTTTACGGTGATGTTCGTGTTTTTCAAATATGGATAGGCCGTGCCGCTGGTAACGGCAGTATCATTAATCTCCACCGTGTCGATGCCGGTATCGGCTGTCAGTGTTACGCTATAGTAGTCTACCGTAGCCGCCTTCGAAGCATTGCTGATCTCCTGTTGTGTGTTAGCAGTGCCGACATATATATCGTATGTCTTGGTGATGTCCGCTCTGCCGGTATAGGTCAGGCTTGAACCACTCCCCGTTTGGGTAAGGGGAATGGTATCGGTCGCATCCGTTTGATTCACCAATTTCACCGTCTGATCCGCCCAGCGGCTTCCATCCTTTTGCAGGGTGATCACGGTATCGAAATCCGCGTGCGCAGTCAATTGCAGCGGTGCATAAATCTTGCCCGTATCATAGGTGGCATTAGTGCTCATCTGCGTATAGGGTGAAGTGGTCAGCTTCCAATCTATAAAGCCGTAGCCCGCGCTTGCGGAAGCCTTTACGGTGATGTTCGTTAATCTCAAATACGGATAGGCCGTGCCGCTGGTAACGGTACTACCGTTGACCTCCACCGTGTTGATGCCGGTATCGGCTGTCAGTGTTACGGTATAGTAGTTCACGGTTGTGGTTTTAAACGTATTGCTAATCATCTGCTGCGTTTTCTCGCTGCCTACATATACATCGTATGTCTTGGTGATGTCCGCGCGGCCGGTATAGGTCAGGGTGTCACCGCTCCCCGTTTGGGTGAGGGTAATGGTATCGGTCGCATCCGTTTGATTCACCAGTTTCACCGTCTGATCCGCCCAGCGGGTGAGATCCTTTTTCAGGGTCACCACGGCGCTTATATCTGCATGTGCAGTCAATTGCAGCGGTGCTGTAAGCGCGCCGGTATTGTAGGTGGTGCTGTTGGTCATTTTCGTGTAGGGTGAGTCGGTCAGCGCCCAGTCCTTAAAGTTGTTGCCCGCCTTTGCGGTCGCCTTTACGGTGATATTCGTGTTTTTCAAATATGGATAGGCCGTACCACTGGTAACGGCAGTATCATTAATCTCCACCGTGTCGATGCCGGTATCGGCTGTCAGTGTTACGCTATAGTAGTCTACCGTAGCCGACCGTGCCGTAATGCTGATGTTTGCGCCCGTATCCTGCGTATTCACATACACGTCATAGGTTTTAGTTCCATCGGCTGCGCATTGATAGGTCAAATAGCTGCCGATACCCGCTTGGCCCATCGAAAGCGTATCGCTTGCATCCGTTTGATTCACCAGTTTTACCGTTTGATCCGCCCAGCGGCTTCCATCCTTTTGCAGGGTGACGACAGCATTATAGGCCGTCGTGAAGTTTTTAACAGCTCCGTTCGTGGTTCCTTCGCTGTTTTGGGCAGACAGGCTATAATAGTACTTCGTGCCCGACATAAGTGAAGTCATGCTGGTCGAAGCCACCTGATTAACTGTTTCTGCGGTAAGGGCTGAACCCAGCTGTACAGTGGTATATCCGCTGCTGTTTGTGAAATTGCCGGTTGTATTGTAATGGAGGTACACTGTCGTTTCCGCGCCGTTGGACGATATTGTACCGCCAACTGTAGCAGATGAAGTGGTAATGGCTGATGCATCGGTTGTCGATACCGATGGGGCGGACAGAGCAGCTTCTGTACTGATTTTCAGGTCCTGAATACCGGCTTTGGAATTCTCCAGGCTGAATTCGAGTTTGCTCAGCTCAGCACCTGCAAAACCCGTTAATTCTGAAAAGTTCACGGTAAACTTCGTGCGCTGCGGCAGCGTTTCTGCATTGTATGAATAGCTTTTTGATACGGTGCCCCCGCTTTTCAGATGCCCTGTTATCGTGAGTGTATCGGGATAAACGTTTGTGTTAGGGTAATCAGAATCGGGGACATACATCAAAGCGATTACCTCGACTGATTCAGCGACAAATGTTTGCGAATCGGCGGATTCATGCATCTCAACAGTTAGGCCGTGCGGATGTCCCGATGCACCGGTCCCGGATCCTAAGAAGAGAAGAGTGTCATAATAGTCGCTATAGCTTAGCGAGGGAAAACCGTAGGTGCCTACGGAATCGTACGCTGTGAGGAGCAAATCCTCAAATACCGAGGAAGCAGAAGGACTCATCACACTAGAAGCATTCGCTTCGCTAGTAAACTCATACGTAGTGGATTCGGCATATGCGCTGAGTGGCAATAACAAGAGCGAACACAGAATAACGGCGACTATCCACAGTCGCCGGATGTGAGGCAAGGCAACACCCCCCAATAATGCGCTGTCCTGTTTTTGAGCATTCCTGTACCGATGACCAAAACCGATGTTTCTCATAACTTGATTGCTCCTATATAATATTGTGGATTTATAACTGGCCGGAGAATCCTGCACTGATATCGCAGCGAGATATAGGGGTAACTGTCTTAAGCGGTCTATTCCTTACCTATATTCGCACTGCATATTTCTTATTAGCCATTCACAAGATGCGATGATCTCATGAATAGGATAATCTGTTATATTATAGTTAGATTACCATAAAATGTCAATCTAACCTTAACCCATACTATGGAGGCGGACAACGGCAATATCCGCCACCATAGCCGTAACGCAATGGCGATTGCCTATGCACGGGAGCATAACCTTTTGGAAGTGAGCGAGGGCGACGTGCACCAGTTTGTGGATGTACGGCAAAAAGGAATTTTGGCCCCAAAGCCTCAGCTAACACCCAAAGGGAGCGTTCAATTTTAAAAGAAAACCCCAAAGTCGGAGCAGACTTTGAGGAATGAAACGGGATATTGTTGTTTTTTGAGCAATTGACTGCAATGGTTTAATTAATAAACACGGATTATTCCCCGGGCAAAGGTTCCAGTGTATTGAGCATATGGGTCATCCGCGTGCTCCAGCCCTCCGCAGCTTCCTGTGGAAATCGCAGCGTACAAAGATAATAGCCACTGGCGACGGAGGATAGGTAGACCTGCGCGATTTGTCCATCCCTCTGGGCAACAAAGCCCTGCACTGGGGTGTCCGCAAAGTGGAAATTCGGCAGGATTCCGTCGGTATCAAGGTCGTCGCAAACCCAGCCATTTTGCTCATAATCTTGCCGGGTATCCGTCAGCGCTACGTCAGCATCACCGCCTGACTTTTGCATGTCTTCTATACTTAGCGATACCGGGCCGGACAAGGCGTTGGCGATCAGGTCAAAACGGACACCGTGGGGTGTGACCGCAGGGACAAAGCTTTGGGCATCATACCAAAGGGATAAAATGCCTTCCCAGCGAAACAGCGTGGTTTGAAACGTTTCCGGTATGCCTTCACGTATGATGGATTCTTCTCGTTGCAAGACGGCCGGAACAAAAGGGCCTTCATCCGCCCCAGCGCTATCTGCCCCCAAGGAAAAACCAAGGATTACGGCCAGCGTGACTGCCGCTAGTATGTTATACGCTCTCTTCATAAAAATCCCCTCATTTCTATTTGCTATCCATACAACGAGGGATAGTGGCAATTTCATGCAATAGCTGGATTGAAAATAGCCTAGAGAGTGGATTTAAGTTTATTCTTGACACGACACTCAGCGCTAGCTTTGATGATGTGCTTTGAAAACCGGCAGGCGGCAACATCTTCCAGAACACGGGGCAGGCAGTGTGGCTCTCGGCCGTTGCCGGTGGCATTGTGGCCGTGTGGAATGGCGTGTTGTCGCCGGCATTGCAACTTATTCACAATAAGGCTGATGAAGAAATACAATAGATAGGAAAACCCCGGCAGGCTGTTGCTTGCCGGGGAGTTTCAAAAATAGTCGGTTTCTAGAAAGGCTTAAAAATAGATTTCGGATTTTCTGAGAACAAACGGTTAAAAAATTCCAAAGCGTGTCTATCGGTCATCCCAGCAATATAGTCACAAATTACTCTTCTTTTTGGTACATTACCAGCTTGAATAATCTTCTGAAAGTCTTCTGATATAAGCTTTATGCCCTTCCCATTCCTATCATCGCATAACGTATCAAAGATGGATTTAACTATTTCTGCGCCTCTGTGTTCTGCAACTTTTAGTCGAGAAGAATTGATAAGGCACACATATGCCAGATGTTTTAGGATGTTTACTTGAAGAAGCACATCTGGGTTGAGATAAACTCTCGATAAAATTGGATTCTTTTTGTTGTATTCGATTTCTACTCCAGATACAAAACGCTTTACTAAGGCTGACGTGAAATCGGTACGTAAATATCCATTAGTAGCAATATCTTTTGAAACTTTGTAAAAATCAACGAAGTTTTTAAGCGTATCTGATTCATATGCTTTTGTGTTTTTCTTAAAACTCCGCTGTTTGACTATTAGTGGTTTCCAGATATATGAAAAAATAGAGAGCAATACTTCTCTACATTCATCGTTGGTCACAGTTATATCATTGTTTTTAAGTTTGTCTATGATTTGATTAATTATCAAATCATCTGAAGACAGGATATCTATTGGATTCAAGAACCCTGCTTTAAAAGCGTCCTCGAGATCATAAGTAGAATATGCAATATCATCTGCGACATCCATTATACAGCACTCTATCGTTTTTAACTTTTCAGTATATCCTTCTCCAACTAATAGGGCTTTGACTTGATCAACGATTACCTTTTCTGATTGATAATATCCTTTTTGGACTTCTGGTTTATCATAATCACTAACAATTAAAGAATCATATTTTGCGTTGAAGCTATTACGCGGCTTGTTAAATTTAAGCCATGTCTGAAATCATCAGCAAGTCTTTGATGATATTTTTCCTCGGCGATTTTCTTTTCCAAGCGTGAGATTATTCTTAACGTTTGCGCATTACCTTCAAAGCCACCATGCGATTTCATACATATATTCAATGCATACTCACCATTATGCCCAAAAGGAGGATGACCGAGATCATGGATTAACCCAGCAATCTCACAGACATCCGTTTCTATTGGCAAACCAGGATTGCCATCTAATAGTTTATTTGCAATTGTTTTTGATATTTGTGCAACTTCAAGAGAATGTGTTAACCGATTACGAAAAAAGTCACTCTCTTGGCCTGGGAATAATTGAGTTTTATTTTGTAATCTTCTGAACGACGCACAATGTATTACACGTGCATAATCACGGCGATATTCAGAGCGGTACGATTCAAGAGGTGATGATTCCTCAAAGAGACGTTTTACGCCATTTTCATTTGCTGCTTGCATTTTTAACTCTTTTTGAGCTTTTTGTTTTCACTTTCTCTGTAGTAGCAGCTTTAGAAGGGGTTTTCTTTTGTTCTGGCAAATCAAATTCAATCCCAGAAGTATTATACTTCTTGTACCATGTAGGAAGTTCATACTCGAAAACTGATGTTTGCTGCATAAACTCATCCCTTCTATGTGATTAATTAATATGTAAGTATAGTATACCTTAGGAATATATATGTCAATAAATGTTTTGTAAAATAAAGAAATTTTCACTATATAAAGGTACAGTAGTTCTAGAAAAATATATGGCCTAATTTTATTTTGCTTTATTTGATTCTGCTAAATTGACTTAGAAACTTTCTAATATAAAGAGATGCTCGGCACTAAACAATCATAAAACTTTATCGTTATTGTCTTATTTAGAAATATCTGTCATGAATTAATCAAAAATTCCTATTAGGTTTATAAGGTGAAGCTATACCAACTGTTCAATACTATAAAAACAAAATACAAACAGAGTTTGGACTACCCTCATCATCTCCACCAATTAAAAAGCCGCCTGTTCAGGCGGCTTTTTTGTTCTGGGAAGCGGCGTGTTGTGTGAGTGGAGAGGGATATTGTTTAGAAACTGCGGTGAAAGGTTGGCTGACCGTGGCCTGTGTATGGAATATCGTAGGAGGTACTAAAATATGTTGATTTGGGTAGAGGTCACAGCGCTTACGGCTTGCGGCGGTTGAGTTTGCGATAGTTGGAAGGCGTGATGCCGTAGATTTCTTTGAAAACGCGGGCGAAGTGCTGGCGGTTGTTAAAGCCGGAGTCCATGGCGATATCAATAATCGGGAAACCGGTGGTGGACAGCAGTTTGGCGGCGTGGTCGCAGCGAACGGCATGGACATAATCCACAAAGCTGCCGCGCATGTAGCGTTTGAACAGCGCTTCCAGGTAGGAACGGCTGATACCGATATCGGCGGCGACGCTTTCCACAGTCAGAGGCTGCTGAAAATCCTTGTGAATGTTGTTCTTGGCGTGGGTGATATAGCGGCTGCTTTCCACGTGGTGCTGGCTGAAGAACGAGCGCGCAAGCCGAACGAACAGGTTTTCCAGTGTTCCGCGCAGGGCCGCATCCCGCTCGCTGAGGTCGTTTTCCCACTCATAGCGGATTTCACCCAGTGACATATTGATGAACTGGCGATCCTCCAGCACACAGAACCGCCCTTTTTGTGCAAAGAAGGAATCCACAAGAGGAGCGGAAAAGCATAGCCGGTTTAGGTCGAGGTAGGGCGCGGATTGCACCCTATGCAGCCCCAGCAACACATACCAGCACTCCTGATCCGGTGGACTGGTAAAGGTCACCTGTCTATTGCGGCCCAAAAAAAGAAGCGAGCGTGCGCCAAGCGATTGTGTTTTATCCTTCATGGTCACATCGCAGTGCCCGGAACTGATCTGGACGATATAATTGTCTTCGGCATCGCTTGTCAGTTGCAGGCAATCGCCGACCACACCTTGCTTACATGTATGAATCCAAATCGGCAGAATGGATGAGTAAGGATACGGCATATTGACCTCCAAAATTAGTAGACAATATGTTCCATTTAGTAATATTCAATTCATTATATTGCCCATCTTAGGTAAAAGTCAACTATACTGCAAGCGAAGGATGTGTGAAAACTATATGAACCCGACACTTGACGGTGAGCTGAACCAACGGCTGGTTTCTTTACTGGCAAAGGAGTATGCAGTTAGAGAAGCCAGCGGCGAAAGAGCGGACGCGCTGCAAGAGGCGGCAGCTTCGTTGCTCGATTCTTTTCGATCCAAAGCAGAAGCCACGAAGGATCGGTTCCGGTATGCGATAGAATCGCTGTCCGATAACCGCAACACCGTCGTCTACGATGATAGCGGTCTGCCGTCTATCATGGTCAGAATCCGGCCCATCCGTGAAAAGGATGTAACAGACCAGGGAAGCGATGCGCTACATCCGGCATTTACCAGTGAGGGACAGGAAATTCTGATCGGCAAATATCAAAGCAGTATCGTTGATGGCCGGGCTTGTTCTTTGCCGCTTGCTGAGCCTGCGTACGGAGTGGATCTTGACGCGGCGATGCAGTATTGCAGCCAAAAGGGCAATGGATATTATCTAACGCCGTTTGCGCTTCGCATGGCAATCGCGCTGCAATGCCGCAGGCAAGGCTTTTTACCGCGCGGCAACAGCCATAACGGCAAGAACTATCTGTTCCCTGATGAGAAGGGGATACTCGTTGCCGGTGGCGAGCGGGTGTTATGCGGCAGTGGCCCGGTAACCTGGGCGCACGACGGTACCCCAGACGGTATTTATGATTTGAACGGGAATCTGAACGAGTGGAGCAGCGGGTTTCGGCTGATGGACGGTGAAATTCAAGTGATCCCCACCGCAGATCTTCTCACGCCCGATGCGGATATCAGTGTACAGTCGCCATTATGGAAAGCGATTGATCAGGCAGGTGGCCTGGTAGTTCCTGGATCTCCCGGCACTTTGAAGTATGATGCCAAGGATGGGGGCGTGCGCCTGACCCGCAGCGTGGACTACGCGGGCATCGGCAACTGTGCCTTTCATGATATCCAGATCGAGGAAGGCTTCACGCCGCCGGACATCACACGCCTGCTGGGCCTCTGCCCTGAGAACGACCGCAGCGGTTACGGACATGGCTGGCGGTGGATTCAGACATCCGGCGAGGGAATGCCGCTTTGTGGTGGCGCGAGCCGCGCGGATGATCACTCGGGTATCTTTTTTGTCGGCGCGACCTATCCGCGCACCAAAAACTATAGTTTGACCGGATTCCGTTTGATGTATTGGAATGGGGGGACAGCCACATGACAGGAAGACCGAGAACACTGGAAAGCAGAGGATTTGCCAAGGATCTGCGCAACAACCGTATCTATCTGCTACTGTTGATTCCGGCCATCGCGTACGTGATCATTTTCAACTACATTCCCATGGGCGGTGCGGTGATCGCATTTAAGAACTATAACTACGCGTCTGGCATTTTCGGCAGTGACTGGGTAGGCCTTAAAAATTTCCGTTTTCTGATCATATCGAATAAGCTGTGGTCGCTGACGCGAAATACCCTGGCCTACAACTTTGCCTTTATCGTTATCGGGATGTTTCTGGAGGTTATGTTCGCTGTCATCATCAATGAAATGCGCAGCCGCTGGTTCAAGAAAACCTTCCAGTCGTTTATGTTCCTTCCGTATTTCGTATCGTGGGTCGTCGCGGTTTCGGTCATCCAGACATTGCTGGATTATGACAACGGCTTGATCACACGCATCGTCGAATCTCTCGGCGGGAATATGACCAATATCTATACAACAGCCGCGCCCTGGCCATTCCTGCTGGTGTTCTTCCGCATGTGGAAGGGCGTGGGGTACGGAACCATTATCTATCTGAGCGCCGTAACCAGTATCGATCAGGAAATGTACGAGGCTGCCGATATCGACGGTGCCAATAGCTGGCAGAAAGTATTCAAAGTAACCATTCCAAACCTCGTGCCGACGATGATCATTATGTTTCTATTGGCCGTGGGCCAGATTTTCAGAGGCGACTTCGGTATGTTCTTCCAGCTGGTCGGCAACAACGGTGTGCTGCTGGAGACCGCTGACATCCTCGATTTGTACGTCTACCGTGCGCTTTCCTCCGGTACCAACCTGGGCATGAGCGCTGCGGCTGGCCTTTACCAATCTGTGCTGTGTTTTGCAACGATCATGACGGTGAACTTCATCGTTAAGAAAATACAGCCTGACTACACACTGTTTTAGGAGGGGAATGGCATGATGGCAATCCGACGCCGTAAAATCCCACCCAATGAGATAGCCTTCCGGTCTCTGGGGTACATATTCCTGTTTATTTTCGGCATGCTCTGTGTGGTACCGTTTTACCTGATTATCGTATCATCGTTTGCCAGCGAACAATCGCTGGTCAGCCATGGCTTCCAACTGATACCATCGGAGTTTTCACTGGACGCGTACGGATTTGTGTTCACAAATCCCGCACGGATCGGCCGGGCGTATTTCAACACGGTATTTGTCACTATTGTTGGCACAACGCTTTCGCTGATGATGTCCACGCTGACAGGGTATGTGCTGTCGCGGCCGCAATTCAAATGGCGTAACTTTTTCTCCTTCTTCTTTTTCTTCACAACGCTGTTCAATGGCGGCCTAACGCCCTGGTACATCTTTTTAACCCGCAGCTTGCACTTGAAAAACACGTATTTTGCGCTGATTCTACCGCTGATGTTCTCTGTGTGGAACATGATTATTGCTAAGAATTATATGCGGGGCATTCCCTATGAGATCAGCGAAAGCGCCAAGATCGACGGCGCCGGAGAGCTGATGATATACGGGCGCATCTATCTGCCGATCGCAAAGCCGCTGCTGGCAACACTGGGTCTGTTTGCGGCGCTGGCCTACTGGAACGACTGGTACCACAGCATGCTGTTTAATACCGACGAGCATTTGCAGTCGCTGCAGTACTTTTTGCAGGATATGCTTTCAACCATTCAAGCGCTTAAGGACCTGGTAGCACAGGGCAACGCGGAACTGGCGAAAGGGTTTTCCCTGCCAACAACAAGCATGAAAATGGCCATGACCTGCGTGGTCACAGGGCCGATCATCTTCCTTTACCCGCTGGTACAACGGTATTTCGTCAAAGGCCTGACCATCGGCGCGGTCAAGGGTTAATCCGGTGTAACGGGGCATAAATGAGGTGCTCCGCACGAATAACAACCAAATTTGACAGGAGGTAGACCCATGAAGAAACTGGTATCTTTATTGCTGTCCTTGGTTTTGGTACTAGGCGGTATGACGTTCGCAACCGCTGAGACGGCAACCACCGACAATCCCTGGGCGAATCTGGACCTCTCCGAATATACGGAGATTAACTTCTATGTCGTCGGCGTGCTCGGTGCCGACTGGCAGGAAGTCATCGATGCGGCCAACGAGTTGATGATTGAAAAAATCAACACGAAGGTCAACTTTGTCCACGTATCTTGGGGCGATTTCCAAAGCAAGTACTCCCTGTTCCTTTCCGGCGATGAGGACATTGATCTCATCTACGGTGCCGCTTGGTGTAACTACTCCGACTATGTAAAAGCCGGCGCCTATACTGGCTTTGACTGGGACTTTGTTGAGACCTACATGCCGCTGACGGCTGTGTCCCAGGCACCGACTTCCTGGAGAGAAGCTGAGTACAATGGCCTGTACTACTGCGTACCTCGCGATGATACTTCCATCTCCTGGACCGGCGTGCTGACCCGGCAGTCCCTGCTGGACAAATACGGCTTTACCGCCGCTGATATCAACAGCTACGAAGCGCTGGCCGACTACTACAATGCCATCGCAGCAGGCGAAAAGGATACCGGCGTGTATGCGTTTAACCCGCAGAGTTCCTATCCGCTGGACACCAACTGGTACATTACCCGGAATCACTACATGGACGTCAACGCTGGCTCAGCCACGTGGATGGTCTGGAAGTACGATACCGGCAAAGCCTTTGATGTCAACGATCTGCAATGGTATGCTGACACCGACGATTTCCTGGATTATGCGCTGCAAATGGCGGAATTCTACAAAAATGGCGTGTTCCCCTCCAGCGTAATCTCCAACAGCACCATGCTGGATGATAACTTTGAAGCCGGCACCTCTGCCACCCAGTTCTCGTGGCCGTTTGGCTTCCGTGGCTGGCAGGATCGTATCCCCAACGATACGGTTGCCTATCTTGATGCCCAGTGGGACGATGCGGCCGTCACCCGCCGCGGCAACTACATGGGCTACGGCGCGTGCTTCCCGGTTGCTTCCAAGAAAATGGAACGCGCCGCAGTTGCACTGGATTGCATGAAGAACGACCCCGAAGTCAACCGCTTGCTGGTCAGCGGCTTTGAAGGCCGTCACTATGAGATCGACGAAGCGACCAACACCTACATCTTAGGGCCGGAAGCGGCCGACTACGGCTGGGGCAACTGGTGCTACCTCCTCCAGCACGACGAAGACCCGCAGGCACAGCTGTCGCCTGAAATGCAAGCCTATCAGGACAAGTATGTGGCGGCCGAAGTGCCTGCTACCACCTTCCCTGTGAACGGATTTGTGTACGACACATCGAAGTACGAAGCGGAACTGGCTGTTATCGCCTCGCTGCTTAACGAATACCGTTTCTCCTTCTGCTTCGGTATCTATGGCGACCAGACCGAAGAGAAATATAACGAGTTTATCGGCCAGTGCAAGGCTATCGGCCTGGACGATATCGTGCAGGACTTTCGCGACCAGTTGGCCGCATTCATCGCACAATGAACCAATTCACGACGCTGGAGCGTATCGCTCCGCAAGCCGTGGGCATCCCCTCTGGGGATGTCCACGCGCTCGTGGATGCGCTGCAGGCCTCCGGCACTGAAATGCACGGCCTGGTGATCCTCCGCCACGGCAAAGTCGCCGCCGAGGGCTGGTGGTCTCCGTATGGTCCAGGACAGGTACACGGCAGCCAATCGCTGACAAAAACCATGACCGGTTCGGCATTTGGCATCGCCATGCAGGAAGGGTTACTAAGCCTAGACACCCGCGTGATCAATGTGTTCCCAGAGTATGCGCCGCTTTGCGAAGGTAAGCCCTATTGGGATGAACTGTGCTTGCGGCACATGACTACCATGGGGTCCGGCATGGAAACACAGCCGGCGATTGATCGGGCGGACTGGATAGAAAAATTCTTTACGATGGATATCGTTCACAAGCCCGGCACAGCGTTTTACTATAACAGCACAGCGTGCTCCATGGTAGGCGCGTGCATTCGTAAGCTCACAGGTCTGGGACTTAGGGAATACCTGCGCCCCCGCCTGCTGGATATTATCGGCATCGATGCCGACCGCCTGAAATGGCATTGCCATCCTGATGGCATGGAAAACGGCAGCGGCGGACTGATTTCTACAACCGAAGACAACGCCCGCTTGATGGACCTCTACCGGCAGGGCGGTGCATGGAACGGACAGCAGTTGCTGTCTCCCGACTGGGTAAGCTTTGCCATGCAAACACAGAACGATCATATGGCCGAAGCTTCGGTATCGTATGGTGGCATGATGTGGAAGCGTGGCGATTGCCTGATGGCCGACGGGGCCATGGGACAATGGTCGATGTTCTTTCCAGAGAAAGACCTTGTGGTTTCCCTCAACCAAACGATTTCCACAGCAGAGCAGAGTTCGGCAGTGATGGATGCTGTATTCAGCTTTGCCCATGCCTTGCCTGACGGCGATGTGCCGCTGGACGAGCAGAGCGCAGAAGCGCTGCAGCAGCGGCTGGCCGCACTGGCCATGCCCGCACCCGCTTATCACGAAAACAAAGAGCTTTTACAAGCCCTTGACAATACACGCTATCAGGTTATGGAAGGAAGTCCCCACTTTTTTGCCGATGACCTGATCATATTCAATCCAAGCTATGCCATGCCGGTAACGGCATTTGGGTTCAAGGCCGTGGATGGCAATCTGGAACTGGCAGTGGAAACCGCGCATAGCGTGGTACAATGCCCCGTAGGGCTCAAAGGCCAGCGGTTGGTACACACCGTGCCAAACAATAACCCAGCCTGTACGCTGGCGATCAGCGGCGCGATGCCTGATGGACATACCCTGGAGCTAGAAATTCGCTGGCTGGAAAGCTGCCGCGTGCATCGGCTGGTCTTCCAATTTGCCGGAGAGGAAGCTACGGCTGTTTCCTCCCGCGATAAAGTCGGCGGCTTCGATATTGACAACAGTACCATTCGCCTGATGAAAAAAGGAGGTTCTCATGCCTAAACGTTTTCACGGTCGGCAGATGAAAGATATTAAAATTCTGTATAATGTACCCTGCACGCTGCGCGACGGTACGGTGCTGTATGCCGATGTATACCGCCCCAATGATGACAAGCGCTATCCGGCGGTTGTAAACCGTACGCCGTATTTAAAGGATAATCTTGGACCGATCGTCGGGTATTTCCGCGCGCCGGAGTTTGCGGCTGCCGGGTATAACGTGGTCATCCAGGATGTGCGCGGCACCGGCCACAGCGAGGGGATTTGCGATCCGGCAGGTCACCAGGATGAGGATGGCTACGATACCATCGAAGCCATCGCTGTCATGCCATGGTGCGATGGACAGGTGGGCATGATCGGCGAATCCTACCACGGGTTTTCCCAGCTAGCATGTGCGCGTTCCAATCCGCCACATCTTAAAGCAATTTGCCCCTTTCAAACCTCGTGGACGAAGTTTCCGGCCATTTACGATTTCGGGGTGTTTTCCCCGGTGCTCTATGGCTGGATTTATGGTCGTTGCGCCGACCGGGAAGACTACTATCCCGGCCAGTATTCAAAGGAAGCACAGGAGGCGATGGCCTACTATAGCGCTCGCGGCGACGAACAGGCAGCATGGCTGCCGCTGAAGGACATGCCCGCCGCCAGCATTGACGGCGTGCCGGAACTGCAGTTTCACCGCGATCTGCTAGAGCATATCGACGATCCTTCCTATCTCACCTCTATCGGCCGGGTGGAAGGGTTTGAGGAGGTTACAGTACCGCCTCTAAGCCTGACAGGTTGGTTTGATTTCCTGCGCGATAAAACGCTGTACAACTTTGTGGAGTTCCAGAAACGCGGCGGAAGCGAGGCCTGTAAAACCGGCGCGAGGCTGATCGTTGGCCCCTGGGTACACGGTGACAGGTTAGAGCGCGTTATCGAGGGCATCGACTTTGGCCCCGAAGCCTCCGGCGATGCCATTGATATGGTCGGCAGGCTGATTCAGTGGTTTGACTACTGGATGAAGGGCGAGACCGGAGAGTATATGAGCGGCAAGCCTGTACTTTTGTTCATCATGGGGGAAAAAAAGTGGCGCGAAGAAAGCGAATGGCCGCTTGCCCGCACCCAATACACGCCCTGGTATTTCCATAGCGCAGGGCATGCCAACACGAGCAGCGGAGACGGCAGCCTAAGCCAGAATCTTCCGCAAGCCGAACCCGTTGATACCTTTGCGTATGACCCGATGAACCCCTGCCCATCCAATACGGGCGACAGCACGCGCTGGATGACCCAGGATCAGCGCCCGAATGAAGAGCGCAGCGATGTGCTGGTGTATACCACACCTGTATTTGAAGAGGATACCGAGATTACCGGCCCGATCTATGTCGATCTGTACGCTGCCTCCAGCGCCGTGGATACGGATTTTGTGGCCAAGGTCAGCCATGTGCTGGTGGATGGAACCGTACGCCCGTTGGGCATGAAGCTGGTACGCGCGCGCTACCGCAACGGCCATACCCCGCAGCTCCTGACACCCGGCGAAATCGTCTGCTACAGCATTGAAGCGGCCAACACTGCGCTGTTACTGCGTAAAGGCGAAGCGATCCGTGTGGATATTACCAGCAGCTTGTTCCCCGATGCCGACCGCAACATGAACACCGGTGGGCGTGTGGGGTACGAGACGGAGGGTGTGGTCGCGCACCAGACTATCTATCACGATGCGGAGCATCCGTCCTGCGTGAAGCTTCCTGTGATTCCCCGCACATCCGACTAAGAAACGCAGAAAGGCTGCATCATGCCGACACTTCACTTTAGTTTTCCATCCAAAACGCTGCATGCACAGGCTGAAATGCGCGCAGTCATCCCCGAAGGTGGGGAGGACTGCGCGGCGCTCTGGGTACTGCACGGTGCCAATGGCGATTGTAATGAATGGTTTGAGCATTCTTCCATTGTGCGCTATGCCACGCAGCGGAATCTGGCGGTGATTGCCACTTCCATTTTCAACGGCTTCGGTGTCAATATGGCACACGGTGCCCGTTATGCCGATTATCTGGAAACCGAATGGGTGCAAACCGTTCGGAAGCTTTTGCCCTGCTTGAGTAAAAAGCGCGAGAAGAACTATGTCGCGGGCGTCTCCATGGGCGGATATGCGGCGTTCCGGCTGGCGATGAACCAACCGGCGCTGTTCAGCCGTGCCGGTGCGTTTGCCGGGTCAATCGGCATGCCGATGATCTTTGAGCGCTTTGAACGGGGTATTCAGCCTGGGCATGATGATTTCTATCATGCTTTTGGCAGCTATCAAAACCTGGTAGGCAACACAAACGACGTGATATGGATGGCAAAACAGCAGGTGGCAGCGGCGGCCGCGCCTAAGCTGTATATGTTCTGTGGCACCGAAGATTTTGGTTATGCACTCAATACCATCGCGCGGGACGACCTGCGCATGATGGGTGCGGATGTCACCTGGTGCCAAGCACCTGGTACCCATGATTTTGCCATATGGGATACGCAGCTGCCCGCATTTTTAGATTGGCTGGAGGTGGACTGGCAATGATTGTGATAGAAAACCATGTGCACTTTAAAGCACCGGGGATTGCCACCGGCTTCCGTGTTGTCCTGCCGGATGCCTGCTGCACGCAAGCCGAGCGCATACCCTTTGTGCTGTGCCTGCATGATTATGGTCAAAACGGAGAACGCATGCTTGAGCAGATCAGTGGGCCATCACAGGTTGATACAAACAATGTCGCTCTTCTGCTGCCGGACGGGCAAAATAGTTGTTTTTTGAACATGGCGCACGGCCCGCAATGGGAAAGCTATGTAATGGAGTATCTGCTGCCGTATGTACAGCGCACCTTTCCCTTGCAGTCGAGCGCTGCGCTTCTGGGACTTGGATACGGCGGCTGGGCTGCCGCAAGGCTTTATGCGCGTTACCCACAGCACTTTTGCGCCGCCGTGGCGCTGGATGCAGATCCGGAGCTGCCAAAGCGCTATGCCAAAGGAGAGCTTGTAGATCGAGCGGACCTGGAAGCCGCCTTTGGACATCCCGATACCATGGCGGTTGATCCGCTGCATCCCGATACTGTGTGGCTGAAAGGCGTATCCGCCCAGCAAGCGCTAAACACCCTGTTACAAAGAGATTGGAGCACGCCTGCATGAAGGAACGCGTCTTTACCCGTGATTTTATCATGGTTTTCATCGCTGCCGGGCTGATACGCATCTGCTATCAGGTTCAAAATACCGTCACCCCGCTGTATGCACAAAGCCTTGGCTTTTCCAAGTCTTCCATCGGATTGTTGGTGACGGTTGTCACGATCGCGTCCTTAGTGCTGCGTCCTTTTTTGGGCGGCTGGCTGGACCGCTACGGCCGCAAGTGGATTGCGCTGGTGGGTACGGCGATATTTACCGTAGCTACGCTATGGAACGGGTATGCCGCGACCATCGTGGTACTGATTGTCATTAAAGCCCTGCAAGGCGCCGGGTTTTCCGCGCATACCACATCCATCAATACCATGGCAACCGACGTGCTGCCGGAATCACGCATCTCTGAAGGCATCGGATATATGGGTCTGACCGGCTCTGTATCGCTGGCGGTTGCGCCTGCAATCGCGCTCAGTTTGGTTGGCAACGGAGAGTATAACACCGCGTATATCGTTGCGTTTGCAGCTGGCGCGCTTGCCGTAGCGGTGACTGCGCTGTATCGCACCAAGCCCGCAGCTGTAATCGCCGCTAAAAACGCGCATCCTGCACCAACCGGCATTGCTCGCTTTTTCGAACCGACGGCGTTTAAACCGGCGGCGGTCATGCTGCTTTTGGGTCTTTGCGGCGCTGCGCCCATCACCTTTTTATCCATCTTTACCTTGGATCGCGGGTTCACCACCGATCAGATCAGCCTTTACTTCACCATCAATGCTGTCACGCTAGCGCTGGCACGCCTGTTCGGCGCGCGGATTGCACGCAAGCTTTCTACTAACCGCGCAGTGCTGTTTGCAACAGTACTCAACGCGACGGCGTTTCTGCTGATTGCCGCCGCCACCAACATTTGGATGCTATGGCTGGCCGCCGCTCTGTACGGGTTTGGCTATGGTACGATCTATCCGCTGCTCAACGGCTTGGCGATCACATCTGCGCCGCCACACAGGCGGGGCACTGCCATGGCTACCTTTTTAACCGCGATGGATATCGGGGTTGGATTTGGTGCGAGTTTCTGGGGCATACTGGCTGATGCGGTGAGCATGGACGTAATATTCCCGCTGTGTGCGCTGCTATCAGTACTTGCGTATATTTTGTTCCGTATATTGAAAATGGATTGGAAGAAGGGTCTGTCGACATGAAAAAGGATCTCATCGTAGGAAGCTGTTCCCCGGAATCCGTTGGATTAAAAAGTGAAGATGTTCTAAAGTGCCTGCAGGAACTGGATCAAAGCGCAAACGAAATCCATGGCTTTGTAGCGGCTCGGCATGGCAAGGTGTTTGCCGAAAGCTACCTGGCCCCATTTGCAGCTGATTTACCCCATACCTGCCATTCACTGGGAAAGAGCTACACCTGCACGACGGTGGGTATCGCTTGCACCCAGGGGCTGTTAAACCCGGAAGACTTGGTTGTGGATGTGTTCAAGGAAGAAATTGAACGCTTTGGTGCCAAACCGGATGCCAATATGCGCAAAATGAAGCTCAAACATGTAATGGCCATGAGCTGCGGTATGGAACACATGCCGCACATGGACGAGCACTGGATGGAAAATTTCCTGCAAAGCCCTGTCAAGTACGAGCCGGGCACGGTGTTTTTATACAACTCCATAGGCAGCTGCATGCTGGGTGCAGCTGTAGAAAAGACCACGGGCCGCGAGCTGTATGACTATGCAAAAGAGACACTGTTTGACACTATCGGCATCGTGCCGGATGAACTGGTTTGGAGGCGCTTTGGTAACGGCCGCTATGCCGAACCCGGCGTATCGGCCACGACGCGATCCAACCTGCGCCTGGGGTTGCTTTACCTAGCCCGCGGCAAGGCAGGTGAAAAGACTGTTGTGTCCCGGGACTGGATGGAACAAGCCGTCAGCAAGCAGATTGAAACCGCTGTAGGTACCGCCAATGCCGATGACGCCAGCTGTGGTTATGGCTGGCAGCTATGGCTGTGCAAACAGCCCGGCATGGTGCGCTTTGATGGCGGACAAGGCCAGTTTTGCATTATGGATATGCAACGGGATACGGCAATCGCCATTCATGAAGGCGGCGTACACCCCGGCGGCGTGCAAACGGTACTGGACCTGACCGAAGCGCTGATGGCATCGGCCAAGGACACGCCTTACCCGGAAAACCCGGAAGCCCTGGCGCGCTTACAGGCCTATTTGCAAGCCCGCGCCGTAGCACCTGCAAAAGTGCTGCCGGTGCCCGCTGAGGCTCAGCGGTTTACAGGCAGCTATGCGGTAACGGACGGGGTACTGAATCCCTGGATTGAAGTTGCGCCTGTGGATGATGACTTTTATCATCTGTTTTATGAGCCGTCCGTGCGCCCGGAAATTGTCGTGTTCGACATTGCCGTCAAGCAAGATGAGGTCGTCTTTACGTTCAACCACGCTACACAAATTCGTGCCCTCTTGGACGGCCAGTGGCAGCGCGAGGAAACCGCAACGGTCATTCCGCCGCTGAAACACTACGCCGCAACCGCACGGTTTTCCGATGATCGTACACTCCACCTGTCCATTCGCTGGCTGAACGCGTGGACGCGGCCGGAAATTACCTTCCGTCTCCGTGGCGAATGCGATCTGGAGATTACCATTGAAAAAGATATGCTGCATGAGGGCCGCAAGCCGTTTACCCGCCAAGCAAAGGCCCGGAAAAGCCGCTGAGCAGATTGTAGGATTCCTGCAATGTGCAGTGCTGTGAACACGCAACACCAAGTGGCATAGAACCTGATACAACAGAAAGGCAGTTTAAAGGACTGCCTTTCTGTTTGTTTCGTTCTTCTGGTAAATAAATACAGCGCATGGGATTAAAACCGGGAAATGAATCGTTATGTTTGTAAAAGACGCGAAAAGCGGGAGGATCTGACATGAAGAAGGTCTGTGTTCTGATTATGCTACTGTGTATTCTGACGAGTTTCTCTTCGGCGCTAGCGTGGGCGCCGGAGCGCACTTTTGCCACACGAGACGAGCTGCCTGCCGCGATTATCGAGCTGCTGCCGCAGTACTTAACCCTGGCGCAGGGTTATCAGCATGACCGGAAGGTATGGCTGCTGATGACAAACGGGCAGCACTATTACCCATATTTCTATTATAATTTCTCTTACACCCAGCCGCGTGGTGAAGAATATGACCAACGGACGTTTGCGCTACCCTTATCCAAATGGCAGGGTATAACGCCGGTGATGACCCTGGATTCGCCCAACACGGTGACCCTGCATTACGTGGACCGGTATGCGTACTCCTTTCATGAGGAAAGCAAGATCTCTCTAGGGCTTTGCAAGGTCGTTATCGACGGTCAAACCGCCTACATCGGCATGAATACCCTCCTGATTGATGATTGGTTTGGGAATAGCCCCTTAAGGCTTTACGGTACCTGGCAGTCAATGCCGAGCCTTTTGGATTTGGATGATACCCAATTGCCCAAAATCATGAACGAACTCATAGGAAAACTGGACCAGTCCGGTTGGGCGGTTGTGAACAACCCGGTACCGACCGACAGACTGAACCTGAGAAAAAAAGCCTCACGTCAGGGAGAACCCATCGGGCGGTATTACAACGGCACGCCTGTGCAGGTTGTGGGCAAAACGGGCCAATGGAGCAAGGTGATCATTGGCGAAGTTGAAGGATATATGATGACGAAATTCCTAACGTATGACCAGATCAGTGTGCAGGACGCCTTTCCAAACCGTACACTGCTGCCCAGTGCATGGCAAGAGAATGCGGGTATTTTTACATCGTTTTCCGACGATCCGACTGCGATTAACCGCATTCCTTTGATGGATGATGATTTCATGCAGGACATACCGCTGATTATTGGCTATGTCAGCGATGATTGGTTTGCAGTAATGACCTATAGCGGGGATTATGGTTATATGAGATCCAAGCATTTTACACCAGAATAGACTGTGAACGCCAAAAGGCCTTAAGGGGCAGTACGGCTTCCAGGCAGATTTGGAGGCGGATGTATGCCTGCGCGTAATCTATCCAGATTCCTGTCCCGCGTGAACGAGTATATCGGTATATCACCGCGTTTGATTTTCCTGCTGTCGCTGTATGTGATCTGTTTCGTCTCGCTGATGATGGTTTGCATCTATGCACCGTTGATCGGCCTTGTGCTGATCGGGCTGCTGGCGACAGTGGTAGCGCAGCGCGCCCGTATCCGGCAAGGGTTTGCAAGACTTATCCAGAGAGATAAACGGTGATCTGCCAAAGTAAAGCAGACAAACGAAACGGGCGATTCAAGATGAATCGCCCGTTTCGTTTAATTGGGAACAGCCGCTTAACCATGCAGTTTACAGTGTACCCTGCCTGAAGCGTTCCATCATATCAAAGGCAATGCTTGTGGTGGTGTCGTTTTTAGGTATCTCGGCACGGGGGAACCAGCGGGCTTCGGCGAGCTCTGATTCCTGCAGGCGGATGGTATCGGGGCCATCCAGTTCGGCGGTAAAGCCGAGCATCAGGCTTTGGCTGATGCCCCAGGGTTGGCTGGCCATATAGCGTATGTTTTTCACGCGCAGGCCGACTTCCTCCATAATTTCCCGCTGCACGGCCTGCTCGGCAGTCTCACCGGCTTCCACAAACCCGGCAATCAGCGAAAAGTGACGGAACACACCGTGCGCGTTACGCGCCAGCAAAAGGCGGTCATGGTCTACAATGGCAACAATCACGGCCGGAAGCACCGGCGGATAGTGAATGGCGTTGCAATTTTCGCATTGCAAAGCACGCTCATGGGGGTGCGGGGCTACAGGCCCGCCGCAAACGCTGCAAAAACGGTGGGTTTGGTACCATTTGTGGATATGGCGTGCTGTCAGCAATTGCACAGCATCGGCTTCGGGTTGCAGGGTTCGAAACACGCGTACACTCTCCCATAGCAGGCCACCCGGCGTGGTGGAATCAGCGCTGGCTTCGGCGACAAAATACCGCTGCCCGCTTTGTGTAAACGCGTGGCGCGGGGGAGTGGCAAGCGCAATAGTGCAAGTGTCGTCCCATGTTGGGATGCGGCTGTCCATAGCAGCATCACGCAGCAAAACCTCGCTGTCCCTAAATATAAAGACCGCGTCATCCGCCTGGATGGGGGCTGCGTCATAAAAGAGAGAAAACTCCGTGTGATTTCGATTGATGAGCATACGTATTACCTCGCAATATACCGCTTTAAACCATCATAGCAAAATGTGCCGCGTTGTCAACGCGCGGATGTGATGGTAAAATGAAGTATCAGCCTAGAAACAATGATACTTGTAGCCCTATACGTCTCCACGGACCGTGAAGGAGTTAGCCATGCAAACATTTTCATCGTTATACCGGCGGTTGATGGAAGCCGGGGTCAACAAGAAGCTGGACAGCGAAATACAAAAGATAAACGCCGAGGGCGACTGCGATCCCCATCAGCTATCCTGCTTGCTCAAGCCACGAATGCAGCCGCCTATCGTTCGCCTTGGCGTGTGCAATTGCCCGCCGGAGCAGCAGGAAATCTGTGCCAGCGTTTGTTTTTTCAGTGCCATCCGGCATGACGAGAATGGGCAGGTCACCATTGCCAAGGACGATTGCATTGGCTGCGGTGATTGCATGATCGCCTGCGAGAAAAATAACCTGGCGGAGATCAAAGAAGCCGTGCCGATGTTTACCCTGATTAACGAGGAAAAACATCCCGTATACGCCATGATCGCCCCGGCGTATATCAGCCAGTTTTCAAAGGAAATTACGCCCGGCAAGCTGCGTACGGCGTTCAAACAGTTAGGCTTTGCCGGTATGGTGGAGGTCGCGCTGTTTGCCGATATCCTGACCCTGAAAGAAGCGCTGGAGTTTGACCAGTCCATCCACACGGACAAGGACTTCATGCTCACCAGCTGTTGCTGCCCGATGTGGATTGCCATGATTAAGAAGGTATACCGCCAGCTGGTGCCGCACCTGCCGCCGTCCGTATCGCCTATGGTTGCCTGCGGCAAGGCCATCAAGGCCATGGAACCGGGGGCAAAAACAGTGTTTATCGGCCCCTGCATCGCTAAAAAAGCGGAGGCACGGGAGGCGGACATCGCTGATGCCGTAGACTTTGTGCTGACCTTTGAAGAAATTCGCGATATTTTGGAAGCTGCGGCCATCGACCCCGCCAAGGTGGAGGAAGACAACCGCGACCACTCCTCCAAAGCGGGGATACGCTATGCGGTGACCTCCGGGGTCAGCAAGGCGGTGCAAAACACGCTGCTGAAACTGCGGCCGGACAGGGATATTCAAATTCATGCCGATCACGCCGATGGGATACGCGCCTGCAAGGAGATGCTCAAAAACATCCTCAGCGGCGATATTCAGGCCAACTTTATCGAAGGCATGGGCTGCGTAGGCGGCTGCGTGGGTGGCCCGAAATCCCTGATCGACAAGGACGATGCCACCGTGAACGTGAACGATTACGGCAGACAGGCGGCCTATGAAACGCCGATTGATAATCCGTTTGTGATCGAGCTGCTAAAGCAGCTGGGCTTTGATACGGTCGAGAAACTGCTGCAAGAGGATACGATGTTTATTCGCAAGTTCGACCTTGATTGATGCGTCCATCCCATCCTACTGCACAGTAACGATTATACTGAAACAAACAGGCGACCGTTGCGCGGGTCGTCTGTTGGTTTGTATAGTTACTGCTTACGGTGTAGCGCTGGAGCTGGCATCGGGACTGCTGCTGTTGCTATGGCTTACCGTGGTGGCTGGCTTTTCATACACCTTGGCATCGGTGGAGAAAACAAGCTGTTGGTCCTGTGACGAGGCGATACCGTTAACCTTTAACCCGTGTGCTTTTTCAAAAGCCCGTACCGCGTTGTAGGTTCCGTTGCCAAAGATATCGACAACGGTTTTTTGATAGTAACCCAGCTCGGCCAGCCGCTTTTGCAACAGGGTGACCTCATAGCCGACATTGCCTTTTTGCAGCTCTTCGTAAGGATATTGGCCGCTATTTCGCAGCGCAACCCCGATTTGTTCCCAAAGCGCTAACAGCTCATCGGGAGTATAGGCGTTGTATGGCTCGTCCAGGGGCAGGGGGATGTTTTCTAAAAGCGCGGCAGCCTTTTGGTAGATCAGCTGTTGATCCTGCGCGGATGCAACACCGTTGACTTTCAGGTCGTTGTCTTTTTCAAACGCGCGCAGGGCGTTGTAGGTGCCGTTGCCAAACTCATCAACAATGGTTTTCTTGTAATACTCCAGTGCGGCAAGCTCGGTTTGCAAAAAGAAGACCTCATACCCGGTATTGCCTTTTTTCAGCTCCGAATATGGGTACGAACCGTTCTCGCGCAGGGCAGCGCTGACTTGGCTGTGTAGCTGCAATAGCTCGTCAGCGGAGTAGGCGTTCAGCAGCGACTCGGCATCCTGCACATCCGCGGCCATCACGGCGGGCATCAGGAACAGCAGTAGCAAGGCGGTAAAAATGGCGATGAATCGTTTCATTATACAAAATCCTTCCCGTAATCAATCGGGCGGAGGGTATTGGGTGTCCGTGTTCGCTTTCCAGTGTACCCAGTTTTGTATGAATCAAACCAAAGCGGCAATGTTGTTACAGCCTTGGCCGCTTTCAGCCGCAAGCTGCATAGACATTTCTATACGAAATTGATATAATTTACATAGATGGTGAGTTCTGTTCCGCCCGACTGAAAGGCAGGAAACTGTATGGATCGACTGCCGGTATTGTTCGTGGGGCATGGTTCGCCTATGAACGCAATTGAAGACAATCCCTTCACTCGGCAGTGGGAAACGCTTGGTGAAACGCTGCCGCGTCCGGCGGTGATTCTGTGCATTTCGGCGCACTGGTTTACGGCCGGTACGCGGGTGACAGATAGCACGGCCTTGCCCATGGTGTACGATATGTACGGCTTCCCCGAAGCGCTTTATCAGCTTAAGTATCCCGCTCCCGGTTCGCCCAAAGTGGCAAAGCAGATTCATGAATTGCTTCCCGCGCAGATTGACAACAGCTGGGGACTGGATCACGGCAGTTGGTCGGTGCTCAGGCGGATGTTTCCCAAGGCGGATATCCCCGTGCTGCAACTGAGCGTTGACCGTCAGGCCACGCCGCAGCAGCACTTTGCTCTGGGTCAGACGCTGCGCGTACTGCGCAGCCGGGGGGTACTGATCGTGGGAAGCGGCAATGTGGTACACAATCTGGCCTTGCTCAACCCCGGCATGCCCGGGGGATACCCGTGGGCGGAGTCGTTTGACACGTACATCAAGGACAGCGTTGTATCCCGGAAATTTGACCGGGCGGTGCACTATCGGCAGGCCGGAGAGGCGGCGGACTATTCATTTCGTACCATCGACCACTACGCACCGCTGCTGTACGTGCTGGGAGCAGCCGATGACACAGACAGCATTGCGGTATTTAACAATGCGTGTATGTACGGGTCTATGTCCATGACAGGGTATCTGTTTGCATAGCGACGACAGAATGGAAAGGAGCGTGGCCATGATGGATGAACGCAAAATTGAAACCGTGGTACGCGGACGCAGAACCAGCGACGGCGCCGGTGTACGGCTGACACGGGTGCTGGCCAACAGCACGGTGGAGGCATTTGACCCCTTTTTGATGCTGGATTCGTTTGATTCCACCGACCCCGCTGATTATACCGCCGGATTTCCCATGCACCCGCACCGGGGCATTGAAACGATTACCTACCTGATCTCCGGCAGAATAGACCACGAGGACAGTCTGGGCAACAAAGGCAGTATCCGCAACGGGGAAAGCCAGTGGATGACATCCGGCAGCGGCATCCTGCATCAGGAAATGCCGCAGCCGTCAGACCGTATGCTGGGATTCCAGCTTTGGCTGAATATGCCAAAGAGTGAAAAAATGGGCGACCCGGCGTATTTGGGTATCACACCGCATATGATCGGGCGTACGCAAATTGGCAGTGCAAAGCTTGGTGTGCTGTCCGGACAATATGGCGACGTGCAGGGAGTGACCCCGGACCATATTCAGGCGACGTTGATTGATATTGAGCTGCCAAAAGGCGAGAGCGTGACCCTGGACACGAAAAAGCATGAAACCGTCTTTGTATTTTTAATTCAGGGTGATGCGGAAATCGACGGGCAGTTGATTGATGAAAAATCCGCCGTACTGTTTGGTGCGGGAGACTATATTCAGCTTACGGCATCAAAAGGCAGCGACCTGCGGTGTATGCTGTTTTCCGGTAAACCCCTGCACGAGCCTGTGGCCTGGGGTGGCCCGATTGTCATGAACACACACGAGGAGCTGGACCTGGCCTTCCGTGAACTGCGCGAGGGGACATTCATCAAGCACGACTGATCAGCGTGCTGATCTGTGTATTATTCATCCAGCCCGGCGGTTTCGCCGGGTTTTTGCTTGCGCTTTTTGCGATATTTGCCATAGGAATGAATGCCCAGCGCTTCATTTTCCACGCAGCCCATCGAAACGCTGCCCGCGCCGTGCTTATCGCATAGCTGCTGGATGGCTGCTTCCAGTTTTTCGTATTTTTCGGTTCGGCGTGAAGGGGACTCCCCGTCTGCAAAATCAAACAGGGTCACCTGCCGGGCAGCTTCGCTATCCGGCGAAAGGTTCTGTCCGGTGATGGTCAGCATGCGAATGGGGGCGCAGCGACCGTCGGGCTGTATGCGCCACTTAGCATGCAGTATAGCCATGGCTGTATCCACCAGTTCCTTTTGCAGGTGTGTGGGGGAGGGCAGCGGCGCTTGGCGGGTAATGGTTTTCAGCTTTGGGTCCTTGATGGTCACTTGCAGGGTGGCGGCTTTCAATCCGTGCTCGCGCAGGCGCGACGCAACCACGCCGGACAGGGCAATGACACCCTGGCGGATTTCATCAACGGTCAGCAAATCCCGCCGGAAGGTCATGCCGTTCCCTACGGATTTTACAGGCTCGCGCTCGTCAAACCGGCGAACGGGGGTCGTGTCCATCCCGTTGCAGTTGGCCCACAGCCCTTCGCCGTTCTTACCCAGCAGCGTTACAGCGGTTTCTCTGGGCAGGCGGGCCAGATCGCCGATGGTTTCGATGCCATGGCTGTTTAAATGCTCCACGCTTGCGCGGCCGATGAACAGCATATCGCGTATAGGAAGCGTCCATAGCGTATCTTTGTAGTTATCACGGGTGATTTCGGTGGTGGCGTCCGGTTTTTTCATATCGGAGGCGATTTTAGCAAAGGTTTTGTTAAAGCTAAGCCCCACGGAAATCGTAATGCCGATCTCCCGCCTGACCTGCTCGCGGATGCGGTCGGCCAGCTCCCGTGCCGTGGCACGGAAGTAGGCGAGTGACCCGGTGATATCTAAAAACGATTCGTCAATGCTGAATGGTTCAACCTGATCGGTATATTGCAGATAGATTTGGTTCACTAGCTTGGATATCTCCGAGTAGCGCCAGTGACGCGGCGGCACCAGCGTTAGATTGGGACATTTGCGCATAGCGGAATACACGGTTTCGGCGGTCACAATGCCGTAACCCTTGGCCAGCTCGTTTTTAGCCAGTATGATGCCGCTGCGGTTTTTTGGGTCGCCCGCCACCGCCATGGGAACAGTCCAGTATGCGGGGTGATCCAAACACTCCACGGAGGCGAAAAAGCCGTTGCAGTCACAGTGCAGTATGACGCGGTCTGCAGCAGGCTGGTTGTTTGTTTTGCGCAGCGACATCGGCTCACCTCCTGATAAGATGGGGATACCCTGATTTTATCACATTTAACAGGCGCGCACTATGGCAGTTCGCGCCTGGGTTTAAACGATTGTCATTTTCTCGTGTAAAGGGTATTTGGGTTTGTGTCGGTTACAGGCAGACCGGGATCAAGCGTTATTGCGCAATGCAGTGTCCACTGATTTACGTTTCAACATTTCACCAATATAGGTCGAACCCAAAATCAGTATCCCGCCGGCGATTTGCACAGGGGTGAGCGTTTCGGACAGGAAAATAAAACCAAACAGGATGGCGGACAGGGGTTCAAAGTAGCTGTAGGTGACAATTTCCACGGATTTCATTTGCTCATAGACCGAGAAAAACATTGTATAGGATATGCCTGTATGGAGTACGCCAAGCAGCAGGGTGAAAAGAATCGCCGTTACATCCAGCCTGAATACATGGAATACATCGCCTTCCAGTAACACAAACGGGAGCAGAACGAGCATAGCCGTCAGAATCTGGAAGAATGTTGCGGTTTGGTTTTCAATGCGATGTTTGATGTTGCGGTTAATCAGCACAATCGCCGCATAGAGCATGCCCGATAGCGCGCTGAGCAGCATGCCCAGAATCCCCAGGCCCTGCAATATGTTTTGCCCAACAATCAGCAGCAGTCCGACGAATGAAAATAGGATGACCGCAATCTGCCGCGTCGCTACTTTCTCCTTGAGTAAGAGCGGCGCAGCAAGCATGACATATACAGGGCACATGTTGTAAATGATGACGGCGGAGGCAACACTGGTCAGCTTGAAGCCGTAGAACAGGGTCAGCCATGCAAAACCCAGCAATAATCCGGATACCAGATACGGCAGGGTTTGCCGCCAGGGGTAGCGCAGGGTATGGCGGTTGCGCCTGATGGCCATATACAAAACAGGCAGCGCAATCAGCGCGCGCAGAAATGCCAGCTGGAGGGCAGACAGCGGAATGGACTTGGTAAACACGCCCAAGCTGCCCCAGACGATCATTACGAAAATCAGCTTAAAACGATTCACAGACAGCCTCCTCATCGGGTTTGCTGCCAGTGTATCACGCATTGATGACTAAGTATTGTAGAAAATTGATATTTATACATTCAACTGTGCCAGATAGGCGGCCGGCGTAATACCATACATCCGTTTAAACTCGTGGATGAAATGTGCCTGATCGTAAAACTGCAAATCGTGGCAGATCGCCAATACATCGCAGCCGCCATGCAGGCGGGCTTTGGCCTCGGCAACGCGGCATTGCAGGTGAAAATTGGCGGGGGTTGTCACATAAGCTTTTTTAAAAAGGCGGATTAAGGTGAATTTGTTGAGTCCCGACAGGGTTTCCAGCTGTGAAAGTGAAATGCTTTCCTCCACGTGCGCCGCGAGATAGTCTCGTACCCGGTCTATGGTTCCCATATCCGCCGTATCGGGCGACAGCGTTTCGCCGTATTCCAGCAACAGTTCAGACAGAATGCTCTCCAGCATATTTGGATTGGATTCGGATACGACTTGCGAGATCAAGGTGGAAAGCTTTCGGGCGGTATCGCCGGTCAGCCGCTGGGGGTTTGTAAATTGCAGCGTGTCTGCGTACAGTGCTGGGTCGATGAATAGCATGACATATTCCCAGTTTGCCACATCACGCGGCACGCAGCAGTGTGAAGTCAGCGGAGGGATGATCACGCCGTTGCCAGCGGAGATGCGCAGGGTCGTATCACGCAGGGTCAGATCGCTGGACCCTGCCAGAATATACCCAAGGGAAAGCTCGTAATGGACATGCGATTTATAATCTGCCGGGTTGCCTTTGCAGCGTTTAATTTCCACGCCGCTTAGTATACTGCGGTTGAACTGAACATAATTGTCCTTGGGAAGCGAATGATGGTGGGTCGTTGCGGCTGGTTGCATACAGGATCGCTTCCTTTCTTTTGTGGAGTGAAGAGCCTGAGATGGAGTTGAGAACCCTCTGACCGAAACAACAGGCAGTATGCACGCATACTGCCTGTTTAGAATGAATCAAAGGGTTTACTTCAGCAGTGCTACCGCCGTGTTCACCACGTCATCAGCGGTCAGGCCGAATTCCTTGAACAGCGTTCCCGCCGGGGCGGATGCGCCGTAGTGGTCGATGCAGATGGCTTTGCCATCCAGACCGATGTACTTGTACCAGGGCATGGAGGAACCCGCTTCCATGGCAATGCGCTTGCGCACCGTGCCGGGCATAACGGATTCTTTATAGGTGGCAGACTGCGCTTCGTACAGTTCCATGCTCGGCATGGAGATGACACGCGCGTCGATACCCTTGTCCCAAAGCGTTGCCTGGGCTTCCATCAGCGGCTGTACTTCGCTGCCGCTGCCCATCAGCAGAAGCTGCGGCGTATTTGCTTTGCTGTCGGAGAGGATATAACCGCCTTTGAGCGCGGCCTCGCCACTGCCTTTTTGCAGCTGCAGGTTCTGGCGCGTCAGCACCAGGCACACCGGGCCGTCGCCGGTGAGGGCTTCCAGCCAACCGGCTGCGGTCTCGGGGCCATCGGCCGGGCGGAATACCGTCATGCCGGGGATGGCGCGCAGGCCTGCCAGATGTTCGATGGGCTGATGGGTGGGGCCGTCTTCGCCAACGCCGATGGAATCATGCGTGAGCACATAGGTGACCGGCGCTTTCATAATGGCCGACAGGCGCATGGCGTTTTTCATATAATCGGAGAACACGAAGAAGGTGGCGCAGTACACACGCAGGCCGCCGTGTACGGCGATGCCGTTGGAGATTGCCGCCATGGCGTGTTCGCGAACGCCGAAGTGCAGGTTGCGACCGGCGCGGTTTTCGGCGGAATAATCGCCGCCGTCTTTGATAATGGTCTTGGTAGACGGGGCCAGGTCGGCCGAACCACCCACGAGGTTGGGCACGATGGCCGCCAGGCGGTTGATGGTCGTGTGGGAGGTATTGCGCGTTGCCATGCTTTCGGGGAAGGACCAGAAGTCCTCGCTACCGGCAATATCAGCGCTGATCTCGCTGGCAAACCAGGTATCCCATTCCTTGGCCAGGTCTGCATGTGCGGATTTATATTGTTCAAACAGCGCGTTCCAGGCACTTTCGGCCTTCGCGCCTTTTTCGCCAACGGTTTTAAGGTGTTCATAGACCTCCGGCAATACATAGAAGTCGTCCGTAGGCATACCCAGGTATTCTTTGGCTTCTTTTACGTTATCCACGCCAAGCGGTTCGCCATGTGCGCTGGCCTTACCGGCTTTGGCGGGGCTGCCGTAACCGATGGTCGTAGGTACAACGATCAGCGAAGGCCGGTCGTCCGCTTTGGCTTCGTTGATGGCGGCGAGAATTTGCTCGGGATTGTTGCCGTCTTCAACCTTCACAACATGCCAGTCGTAGGCTTTGAAGCGGGCGGGAACATCTTCCCGGAATGCAATATCAGTATCGCCTTCGATGGAGATTTCATTATCATCGTACAAAAGTATCAGCTTGCCGAGTTTCAGCGTACCCGCCAGCGATGCCGCTTCGGACGAGATACCTTCCATCATGCAGCCGTCGCCGCAGAAGCAATAGGTATAGTGATCCACCATGGGAAAGCCATCGCGGTTAAACTTGGCGGCGAGCATGGTTTCGGCAATAGCAAACCCTACAGCGTTGGCAACGCCCTGGCCTAGCGGTCCGGTGGTCGTTTCCACGCCGACAGTGTGGCCGTATTCGGGATGGCCGGGGGTTTTGCTTCCCCACTGGCGGAAGGCTTTCAGCTCATCCATCGGCAAGCCATAGCCAAACAGGTGGAGCAGTGTGTAGATCAAAGCACTTGCGTGACCCGCCGAGAGGACAAAGCGATCCCGGTTCTCCCACTTGGGGTTGGCGGGATTGTGGTTCATGGCATCTGCCCAAACAGCATATGCCATCGGTGCCATGCCCATGGGCGCGCCGGGATGGCCGCTGTTGGCCTTTTGTACAACGTCAGCCGCCAGCGTGCGGATATTGTTAATGGTTAGCTCTCGTGCGTTCATATGAGAAACTCCTCCTGTCTATAGTCCAAACATAAGTATACCCAATGGCGAGACGGTTTTCAACTCCTTTGTGGTTATTTTATCAAAGTGGCTTGTGCGCTGCCGGTCTTCCATAGGGCTATGAGTGCTGTAAACATACCAACAAGCGATACACGTATCTGGATACCTAAGCCTCCGGCACGTCCGGGGGCTGGTTTTTCGGATGAACTAAGGAAACAACATTACGCCTGATAAGGGCTCGCGAGTTAAGCAGTATGACTGTCTACGTGTGAACTGACTACGGATACTTCCAGCCCGAAAAACAGAGGCAATAGCTGAAACCCTTGTATTGCAATGGTTTTCGCAGGGGCGTAACAAGCATGCCCCAAAAAAGATAGGCACACTATTGACATTCATAGAATACTACTGTATTATGTACAATAGTAAACGAAATACAATCGTTTACCGACCCAAAGGAGGCTATACCATGAAAACGATTGTGATTACGGGTGCAACATCCGGCATCGGGTTAGAGGCCGCACGACTATTAGCCGGAGAAGGATTTGCAGTAATCGGCATCGGTCGCAGTGAAGAACGCGGGAAGACCGCCAGGGATAACATTCTGGCAACCCATCCGCAGGCGAATGTGCGCTATTGCACCGCCGATCTGATGCAGCAGCGCGAGGTGCTGCGCGTGGCCGAGGAGATTCAAACAGAACTCATAGAAAGCGGCAGTGAGGGTCTGCATGCGCTGATCAACAACGCAGGCTGCGTTCGCAGCTGGTACATGACTACCGACGAGGGATACGAGCAACAATTTGCGCTGAACTATCTGGCGGGATTCCTGCTCACGCACGCGCTGTTTCCACAGCTGAAACAGGCGCAGGGGCGGGTGATTTTCACAGGCAGCGGCTCGCACAAGCACATCAAAGTACGCTGGGATGATCTCATGTTTTCCCGGCGCTATCACCCGTTGCTGGCGTATAAGCAGTCCAAACTGCTGGTCATGCTGCTGGCAAAGGGAATCAACGCACGTTTCGATGCGACCGGTGTCAGGGCCTTTGTCGTTGACCCGGGCTTGGTGAATACGGACATCGGCAACAAGGAAACCGGAGGGCTGGTCAACCTGGTATGGAAACTTAGAAAATCCAGCGGAGCACCACCCCGCATTCCCGCCCATACCTATGCGTTCCTCTGTGACCTGGCGACTACGCCACAAGGGCTGTATTATAACCAAACCTTAGAAAAGCGATACGCCAAAGCGGTAACGCAGGGGAATGCCGAAAGGTTGATCGCCGTCAGTCAGCAGCTATGCGACGTAGTCTTTGGAAAGGAGACTGTACAATGACAGTATGTATCACCGGGGCAGCCGGTGGCTTGGGGCGGACGCTCGCAAACGAGTGCGCCAGACTGGGATATGACCTGTTTTTAACCGATATCAATCAGGAAGGGCTAGCGCAGATCCGCGGCGGGCTGATACGCCGCTATGGTGTGCAGGTTACAGTCAAAGCATGCGACCTGACGAATAAGCAGAGCGTGGATGAGATGATGGCGATGATTGACCAGCAATCCCTGCGCTTTGATATGCTTTTTAATGTAGCCGGGATTGACTATGAAGGCGGTTTTTTGAAACGAAACCGGGAGTCGATCGTCAAGATTGTAGACTTGAACAACGCGGCCACCTTGCGAATGACCCACGCAATACTTTCACGCAGGCGTGAAGGTGCGCGGTTTACCATTCTGTTCGTATCCAGCTTGGCTTCCATGTTTCCCATGCCCCTTAAGGCAACCTATGCTGCGTCCAAACGTTTCCTCTACGATTTCTCCCTCGCGCTTCGCCAGGAACTCAAAAGCGAAAACGTCAGCGTTACCGTACTGTGGCCCCGGCGGGCTTGCCACCACCAACGAGGCCATGCACGGCATTGCAGCGCAGGGGTTTTGGGGCAATGCCACCACGAATAAACTGGAGAAAATTGCCCTCACTGTCCTGCGCAAGGCACAGAAGGGAAAGGCCATATACATCCCCGGTGTGCTCAATAATGCATTGGTGTTTCTGGGGAAAATCGTACCTCGCTCTTTGGTCACGGCCATCGTATTTAGCCGTTTTTTCTCAGGCGCAGACAAAATGGCTGGAGCCTGCAGACGGGGCCATTGATGTACGCCATGCGTAGTAGGGGGATGCCAATCTTGACAGTGCCTGCGCGCTATCATACAATATCCAGTAGTGGTAAAGAAAGGTGCGCGGAGATGAATATACAATACAAAAAAAGGCGTGCTGGAGCTGTGCGTACTCTCGCTTTTGTCCAGCAAGGATCAGTACGGCTACGACGTATCGGAAACCCTGTCGGCACAGATTGATATCTCCGACGGGACGGTGTACCCCATCCTGCGTAAGTTAAAGGCGGAGGGGTTGGTGACCACCTACCTGTCCGAGGCCAGCGGCGGCCCGCCGCGCAAGTACTATACATTAACCGCACTGGACGTGAGCGCTACCAAAGCGATAAGCGCGACTGGTTACAGTTTGTAGAAGACGTGAAAGGTCTTTTGGAGGAACATAACAATGACTAAAAAACAATATCTCGACGCGCTGGAGAAGGAACTCCGCAGCCGCCGGGTTGCGGATGTGGAAGAGGTGCTTTCGGACTACGAAGCGCACTTTGCCCGCAAGGCAGCCGATGGATATAGTGAAGAGGATATTGCCAGAAAACTCGGCACCCCGCAGGACATAGCGAACGACTTTTTACCCCTGACCAAAGCTGCGGCTGGCACCGGTGCGCCCAAAGCCGTGCACTGACCCGCACTGCGCTATGCCTGCTGGATCTGGCGGCAATTCCTGTATTTATCACCCTGTATGCATGGGCGGTTGCTCTCGTTGCGGCCTCTGTCGCCGTGCTGGGATTGGGCATTTACCTTGCACTGGGGCTGGACGTGATGGCAGCCATCCCTGTGCTAACGGTCGCCGGCGGGATACTCGTTGGGGTAGCGCTGGCGGCGGCAGCAGTGCTGATGTGTATGGGAGCGCTTTGGTTTGTGCGGCTGGCCGTGCAAATGACCCGTGCGTACCTGCGCTGGCACGGAAACCGCTGGTCCGGGCGGCATGAGCTTGCCCTGCCGGTGATGCCGCAGATGACGGGCAAACAGCGGCGCGTTACCCGCGTGATCGTCCTTATATCGCTGCTGAGCTTTATTCTTTTGTTTGCAGCGGGATTCATTGTGCTCAGCGTGCAGGCGGGCACGCCAGGCTTCTGGCACCATTGGCACTGGTTTGAGCCTGTGGAAGAGGGTATACAGCAACTGTAGGGCTATCCTGCCGTCAATCCGGTAATAAAATATCGGTATATGTTTTTTCGGTTTTCAGCAGAAGATAATTGCTGGATGTGGCGGAGGCATCGTAAACCGTATTAAAATAATACCGAACAATATGGGGAAGATCAGCGCTGTAAATGCGCAGCTGGTGCCGCAGACTGCTCAATCCGAAGGATAATACGTGGTCTGCGGTTTCCTGCAGCTGCCCCCGCAAAATGCACGAGTACGCAAACGGATTGTGCGGAGCGAAAATAATCAGGATATCGTCATCCGTTTCTACGGCAAAACGCTGCACAGTACCCGCAACAGTGAAGTGGCAGGCTGGGGCTTGTGCAGTAAGAGGGTTCTATTTGAAGTCCGGATAGGAAGCTGAGATACTCATCATCAATTGGGTCAAACATCAACAGCGGCTTGCAGATTTTGACTTCGCTTGGGGTCTCCCCAAACAGTTTGCGAAACGCCCGGGTAAACACTTCATGAGACTGAAAGCCATACTGGAAAGCGAGATCGACGATTTTGCTGCGCGTTTGAAGCAGCTCCCGATAGGACTCCGAAAGCTTTCTGCGCAGAATATAATCATACACAGAGATATGCGTAAGTCTGGAAAATTCTCTGGCAAAATAAAACTGGGAGTAGGCAGCGGCATCGGCTACATCGCTGACTCCGATTGCTTTGCACAGATTGGCTTCAATATACTGGAGTCCCTTTAGAACGGCACTCCGAATATCCTGGTTCATATCGCTTCAACCGGAATATACGCGGTGAGGACAGAATCCGCAATTTGGTCCATGCCCTTGAACCTGTGGTCGTAGGCTTGAATGATATAGGGAGCGCTTTTGTTTGCAATGCTGTGCGGGTAAAATATCGGTACGCAGTGTTTGCCACCAATCCCCGTTAATCTCTTGCCCATTGAGGGTAAGCTTCAAATAGTCCGCTTCCGGCAGAAATTTGGTACTCAATGCAATCGGCAGATCGGCCGTATTGACCTCCTCGCCGATAAACACCTCGAATCTGCCTTCGGTGGCCATTTCATCGCCATAGATATGAACCTCATACATCACCTCACGCCCACTGGAATAGGCGCGGGTTGGATGCTGGGTAATGAACGCGATAAAGCGCTGAAAAGCATGACCGATTTCATTTTCACTGTCCCATCCACTTTTTTGATGAAACGGATCTCCGTAATACCCGACACCGCCAAGCAGCATAGCGGGCAGATGGATGCGTTCTGTTTTCATGTAAATCACCTCTAAGCAGGATTCATCAAATCAGCTTCATTTTACCATGATATTGGGCGAAAATGAAGCAAGGTTGGTCAAGCAGCATTCCAGCGCTGCCACTATACTGTAGATAATCAAATATTGGAGGGATTCAAATGGAGGCAGTATGCAAGCCGATTGGCAAAGCGGTGCAGGAAAACGGACGGTATTTCATTGAGCTTGATAGGCAGTATATGGATGCAACCCTGGGCTTGGATGCGTTCAGCCACATTCAGGTTGTTTGGTGGTTCCACCTTACCGACAACCAGGAAATGCGAACGTATTATGTGATGGACGCACCGTATACAAACGGCCCCGAAAAAATCGGTGTTTTCGCAACGCGCGGGCCCATGCGCCCCAATCCGATTGCGATGTCAGCCTGTGCGTTGATACAGATTGACAGGGAAAACAATCGCCTGGAGCTTGCCTACTTGGATGCGGAACACGGTACGCCGATACTGGATATCAAACCGTATCATCCATCCTCTGACACGATTCGGGATGTGCAAATGCCTGCGTGGTGCGCTCATTGGCCAAGCTGTTATGAAGAAAGCGGTACGTTTGACTGGAGCAGTGTGTTTAATTTTCCGACCTGACAAAAAACGGGAACATTGCGCAAGGCAAGCAGGGGGTAGCTGGCGAGTTAAGGCAGGATCAAACGGCAACAACCTGTGCATTGCGTGGATCCGCGACTACAAAACAGAAATTTCTCTGACCAAACCCGGCGTTGAGCCGGGTTTTTATTATGCAGCTAGGATGCAAGGAGTTTTGATGATGGACAACGAAAACTCACTGTAGCGGAACAAATTAAATGAGGTGGGCCTATGGGAAGACGTAAGAGCTTGCTGGAAAAGATTTATGAACAGAACCCGGAAAACGGGAACTACATTTTAGAGCTTTCTCTGGTCAACTACGCTGATATCTTCAACGAGTGGGATCACGCGCCGATGCGCCGCAAGGATATCGACCCGGATTTATTGCGCTTTCTAGACGATTCCATCGACGATATCCCCATGAAGCATCAGATTGATATCATCTGCTATTTTTCCGACCAGGTACGCAGCAAGGCCAGGGAAACGCAGATTCTAACCTGGTTTCGCACGTTCTATTTGTTTTATATTGAGCTGGAAAAGCGGAAAATTCGACGCATTACGCAAAAAGCGCTGATCTGCCTGCTGATTTCAGCGGTGTTCTTCGTGTTATCGTATTTTGGCGGGTTGTACGTGCACAACAGCATGCTATTGTATGTGCTGTCGGATGTCGTTATCATCGGGGGCTGGGTGTTTCTGTGGGAGGCGATTACGTTTTTGGCCTTTGAACGCTCGTCCATCCGTCATTTGATCAAGAACTATAGGCGCTTTGCCGATGCTACGCTCAGCTTCCGCTATAAATAACGCGTAAAATGCTGTATACTTAAACTTAAGTACAGCAAAACCATGAAATGAGGTGCACTATGCAAGACAGGCGGAAGATTGTGTTCATCCTTCTGTTTTTACTGTTGATCCTGCTCATCGGAATGATCGGGTATATGTCGCTGTTGCACGTCAGCATGGTGGATGCACTATACATGACGGTGATTACCATATCCACCGTCGGGTACGGCGAGGTCGGTGTCATGACAAACGCTGCCAAGCTATTCTCTATTTTTATCATATTTGCCGGGCTGTCCACCGTGGGTTATGGCGTGACCAGCCTGGTTTCGTATTTCTTTGAAGGCGAACTGCGGTCTGCATGGAGGAAAAAGCGTATGGAAGCCAAAATTCAGGAACTGAAAAACCACTACATCATCTGCGGCGCAGGCGAGGTGGGGCGGACGGTCATCAAAAGTCTGCAAGAGCATAAAGAAAGCTTTGTCGTGATTGAAGAAAGCGAAGAAAAGTTTGAGGGCTTGGAAGCGGCAGGCATCCTTTGTATTCGCGGCGATGCCACCCATGAGGATGTATTGGAAAAAGCCGGTATCTGCTGCGCCAAAGGCATTGTGTGCTCGCTGGATACCGATTCGGAAAACGTGTTCACCGTGCTTACCGCGCGGCAGATGAACGAAAAGATCTATATTGTGTCCAAAGCCGTGGAACCTTCCGCCCACAACAAGCTGAAAAAGGCCGGGGCCAACAACACCATTTCCCCCAACGAAATTGGGGGCCAGCGCATTGCGGCGCTGCTGCTGCGGCCGTCAGTTATTTCCTTTTTGGATGTCATCACCCGCGCAGGCGATGTAACGCTGGACCTTTCGGAGGTCACCATTCCGCCAAACTCTGGCTTGGCCAACCAAAAGCTGTCGCAGGCCAAAATACCGGAACGTAC
This sequence comes from Candidatus Limiplasma sp., assembly GCA_963675925.2. Classification (GTDB taxonomy): domain Bacteria; phylum Bacillota; class Clostridia; order Christensenellales; family Aristaeellaceae; genus CAXXOK01. The sequence continues at coordinate 129,856 of CAXXIB010000007.1, read as the reverse complement.
CGGGCTGATTGTGCTGGCGCTCAAGCGTATGGACGATGGAACCTTCAAGTTCAATCCGGGCTCCGGCGAGCTGATCCGTGTCGGGGACACCATGGTGGTGCTGGGCACTTCGGAGCAGGTCGCTACGCTGGAATCGCTGGTCAGCCCCTGAAATCAAGACAATACACCATTCTGAATAATAAAAACTGAAACTCTCATCCAATTCCAATCTTGCCGCTGTTGTTTTCTAATACTATGTCATATATAGTATAGCATGTCGGGAGGGATGGTTGTGGACGCACAGCTGAAACGAGGCGTACTGGAAGCTTGTGTGCTTTCTGCACTGCTGCGCGAACCGTCCTACGGATACCGCATTATCAAAAGCCTAGCGCCGGTGGTGACGATATCCGAATCAACACTGTATCCCATTCTCAAACGCCTGGAGTTGTCCGGACACTTAACGGTGGAATCGCGGGAACATACGGGCAGGCTGCGCAAGTATTATGCGATTACCGAGCGCGGACACCACAGGCTGCTGCAGTTCATCGCCGAGTGGGAAGGGATTACCGAACTGTACCAATACATCCAAAGTGAGGTGAACCGGTGACGAACAAACAAGAATTTCTGGGCGAACTCCTCAGTCAGCTCGATGCGCTGCCCGTGGAAGAACAGGATAAGGCGTATGCGTTCTATGCTGAAATTATCGACGACAGCATTGATGACGGACTCACGGAAGAGGAAGCAGTCGAAAAACTGGGCACGATGGACGAGATTATCGACCGTATCGTTGCCGATACACCGCAATCCACCGTCAATGAAGAGCGGGTCAGCCGCAAATCCCGGTCAACGGGCGTGTGGCTATTGTTGATTCTTGGATTTCCGCTGTGGTTTCCGCTCCTTATATCGGGTGCAGCCGTGCTGCTGACGCTGTTCATCTGTGTATGGGTGACTGCACTGGTACTCTGGTCGGCCTTTGTGTCCTCCGGTGCGGTGGTCATTGGCGGAATTATAGGGCTGATGATGAACCCGCAGATGGGGGTGCGGCTGATGTGGCTTGGCAGCGCGATGGTTGGAGCAGGCATCGGCATACTCTTATATCCGATCTGCCTGTGGATGACCCGGCAGTTTATCAGGGTTACACGTTATCTTTGGAATAAAGGAAAAAATATCATGACCAAAAAAGGAGAAGTCAAACATGAAGCTTTTGCATAAACGTTTCCTGGCCGCTGCGGCCTTGTTAATCGTCGTTGGGCTGGCTGTAGCCGGCATAGGATATAGCATGACCAGAAATCAGGAAGGGGATACCACCATGGAAAAACAAAGCTACGCGGCAGCGGATGTCAACGCCATTCAAATCGAAACCGATATACCGCATGTCATTATCACGCCGGTGGACGGCGATCAGATGAACCTCAGCTGGCAAACAGATGAGTATATGCAGTACGAGGCGACGCTGAAAAACGGGGTACTGAAAATCTCGTACCGCAACACCCGCAACTGGCTGGAGACTATTTTCAATGCGCCATTTGTGAGCAACGAGTATATTCTGGAAATTGAACTGCCCAAGGCTTTTCAAGGCGACCTGATGGTGGACACTGCGTCAGGCAAAATTATTGCCGAAACCGCGGCCGATTTGAAGGAATGCAAGCTGAAGACGGTATCCGGCGTGATCAGCGCGGCAAACCTGACAGTGCAGTCTGACCTTAATCTGCATACAACCTCCGGCTCTATAACGGCAGAAAATTTACATGCGATGGAAAGCGTGCGGTTGCAATCCGTATCGGGCAGCGTCACAGCGCAGTCTGTGACTGCCGGGGGCAAGCTGAACGGGAAGACCACCAGCGGCAGACTGGAGTTTACGCAGGTGACGGCAGACGGTGATATGACGCTGGACTCCGTCAGCGGATCGCTGAACCTGCAGGATGTAAGCTGCGCAGCGCTGAGCGCAAAAACGGTATCGGGCAGCATTCGTCCGGAAGGGCTGAAAGCCGATAGCATTGATCTGAAAAGCACCTCCGGGGCAGTCAAAGGCATGCTGGCCGGTAGCCAGAGCGACTACAGCATTTCCGTAAGCACTGTATCGGGCAGCAATAACCTGAAAAACGCCGATGGAAACGGCGCAAAGCCCCTGCAAATCAACACCGTGTCCGGCAGCGTGAAAATCACGTTTGAAGCAGGCAACTAAATCGCGAAACGAAAAAACCGCCGAGCCCGCAGGGGTTCGGCGGTTTTGTTATGGGGCTTATTCGTTGGGGTATTTGAGGTTCCACTGCGAGCGGATATCGTCCATCTGTTTCATGATACGGATGATTTCGCTGTGTGGCATCGCCTCGCATTCAATCTCGCCGCGTTCAATAGCATCTACAGCGGTCTGGACCTGGTACTCAAACCCTGTCAGCTGCGGGGGCACATGGTAGGTTTTAATCTCCTCAGGTTTGCCTAGGGGGCTGACGGTGATGACTTTGGGGTTGTTAATGTTATCGGCCGTCAGGGTGCCCTTGGTGCCGTACACCACGCCGTGGCTGTCACCGGCGCAGTCCATGGCTGCACAGAGTACGGCCATCTGCCCACCGGCAAAGGTGAGGGTGATGGAGTCCTGCACATCCACGCCGCTATCCGCCATTTGGGCAGTCGAGTGAATGTCGATCACATCCTTGCCAAGCACCATGGCGGCAAAGTTGAGCGCGTACACGCCAAGATCCAGCAGCGCACCACCGGCCAGTTCGGGCTTGACCATTCTCTCGACATGGTCCAGCACATAGGCGAGGTTGGCCGTTACCATGCGCGGCTTGCCGATGGCACCGCTTTGAATCAGATCGTCGATCATCTTGCGGGACGGCAGGTAGCGCGTCCAGATGGCTTCGGCAACGTACAGGCCCTTCTTTTTAGCGAGCTTGAGTACCTCTTGGGCCTGGGTGGCGTTGACGGTGAACGCCTTTTCACACAGGATGTGTTTGCCGTGCTGCAGGCACATCATCATGTGTTCATAGTGGTGGGAGTGCGGGGTGGCTACGTACACCAGATCGACATCCGGGTCGCGCAGCATTTCTTCGTAGGAACCGTATGCCTTTTCAAATCCGTATTCGCGGGAAAAACGCAGGGCTTTTTCGCTGTTGCGGGAGGCCACGGAGTGCATTTTGATGCTTTGGTTTCCTTGTTTGATCATTTCTCTGAGCGTGCGGGTCATCTTTTGGGCAATGCCGCCAGCGCCGAGTATTGCAACATTAATCATACATATGCTCCTTTCAAAGGATTGTTTTCTTTAGTTTACAAAATCTGACCGAGAAACGCAATGGGTTGCGCTTTTTTCTGGCAGGATATTCGTTTCGTATCGCGGACATGTGGTACACTATGACCATATCACCAACGGAGGAATGGTCATGAGAGTATCCTATGATGAAATGAAACAAGAGTTTACTAGAGTACTGCGCAAGTACGGCGTGGAGGAAGCTCGCGCGGAGCGCTCGGCGACCCTGTTTGCCGACACAGACCGCGACGGGGTGTATTCCCACGGCCTGAACCGCTTTCCGGCGTTGATTCACGCCATCGAAAGGGGCGAAACCGACGTAAAAGCACTGGCGGCGTTTGATGAAAGAATTGGCGTCATGGAGCGCTGGGACGGACATCGCGGCATTGGCAACCTGAATGCTGCCGATGCCATGACACGTGCCATTGCCATTGCCAAAGAGCAGACCCTTGGTGTGGTGGGCCTGAAAAATACCAACCACTGGATGCGGCCTGGCAACTTCGGGTTGATGGCTGCGGAGGCGGGCTGCATCGGTATCCTCTGGACGAATACTGCGCCCAATATGCCCCCCTGGGGCGGGCAGGATGTGCGGGTTGGCAATAATCCCATTGTCATCGCCGTACCCAACGGCGATGAACCGGTGCTGCTGGATATCGCCATGTCGATGTTTGCCTACGGCAAGCTGGAGACCTATGCCCGGCAGGGACGCCAGTTGCCCATGGACGGTGGATTTGACCATAACCAGCAGCTGACGCGTGACCCGGTTGAGATCATGAAAACCCAGCAGATCATGCCGTTTGGCTTTTGGAAGGGCTCCGGTCTGGCACTGGTGCTGGATTTGGTTGCAGCGGCCATCAGCGGCGGATTGACGACTCGTGAAATTGATGCGTATCCCCATGAAACGGGCATCAGTCAGGTGTTTATCGCCATTGATATTGATAGCCTGCCTAACCGTGAAACCTATGTGGAGCAGGTGAAGGCGACCCTTGCCGATTTGCAGACATCCACTCCGCGGGAAGAGGGCAAACTGCCCACCTATCCGGGTCAGCACATGATGCGTGTACGAAAGCAAAATATGGCAGACGGCATTCCTGTTGATGAGAGTATGTGGAACAAAGTCAAGGCGATGTAAATCCATAAAATCAAAGAAGAAGCAATGAGTATCATTGCTTCTTCTTGTTTGTATTCAGCCGGGTTTGCTTGGCATAGTGTTACCGGCTATATCGGTAATCATGCCAAATCTTTCGGCGGTTTAGCGGTATTACGTAGTGCTAACTGTGTGTTGAATGGCAGGAAAATCATGCATATACCATTTTATTACACTTTTCTGAGCTTATCGGCAATCTCCGACAGGTTAATGTAGTGCATACCGGCGACACGGCGGATTTCCACGGCGGCGAAGCTATCCGTCGCCATGACTTTAAACTGCTTTCCGCGAGATTTCAGCAGCTGCAGTGCACGTTCGAAGTCGCCGTCACCGCTGACGAGTACAGCCATATCATAGTTGTCGATCGTATTGAACATATCCAGTACAATTTCGATATCCAGGTTGGCTTTTCGCTTGGTCGTTCCTGTCTGTGGGTCAAAAATGGTTTTAATTCGTTTGGTGACCAGCGAGTACCCCATATGCGGGAGTGCGTCCAAATAGCCTTGTTGTTTTACATCCGGGTGATCGTCTTCTCCGGTGTAGTAGTAAGCATCTGTGATGTCGCCGTACTGTCCGATATATTCCAGTAACTTTTTGGGATCAATGAATTGTCCCAAGTCTCGGGTCTGCATGTAAAAGAAGTTAGATCCGTCGATAAATACAGCAATTCTTGGCATACAAACACCTCCTATCGTGTATGGGTGCATTATACCACAGTGTGCCGCGGTGTGGCATCAACCGAAAGTAGCAGTTGTGATATGGAGGGTTTATTTCTTTTGCCCGATGTACATTATGTGCTCAGCCATGGTGAGCAGTTCTTGCCGCTCCGCCAGTATTTCGCTCAGGGCCAGCCACTTGTCGATGACTTCCTGCGGCTGGGCCATGATGTTGGGCTCGCCGGGAGCGGTAACACCTTCCTGGGCAAACAGGTGCCTGCGTTCCAGCGGGAACTGCGCCATAAAGGGCAGAATATCGGTCGGATTAATGAAAAACGCATGCGTAAACAGGTGTCCGGCAAAGCTTTTGTTTTGCTCAACCGCATGCATGTAGGCAAGGCTTGGTTCGTTTTGTTCGATGACGTATTCAGGCTCATACTTCATGGCGTAGATCAGCGGTGCATACAGGGAGATGAACGATACAAACAGCATGCCGCCGGGCTTTAGCAGACGCAGACTGGCCTCCACCGCTTGTTTGCGGTCCTGCTCGGTTTGCAGGTGGTACAGCGGCCCCATTAACAGAACGTGGTCATACAAGCCCTGCACAGCTGTATCTGCCGTGCGGGCGTCGCCCTGTAAGGCCTGTAAAGGAAGCCTTAGTTCCTTCGCCTTCGCCTTGGCAAATTGCACGTTGGCGGGGGACAGGTCCAGCAGAGTGACATCGCAGCCCTGCCCGGCCAGATAGGTGGCGTATCGGCCGGGACCACCGCCGATATCCAGCACGGTGTCACACGAAGCAATGTAACGGTCTAAGTAGTGGCAGGTGAGGATAAACTCCGGTCGGCCATCAATCCTCTGCCATTCGATTTCAACCTGCGTATCGTAATACGCGATAATCGCATCGGTGTTATCCATATACCCGCCTCCTTACATAGTTTGAGCCATGATAGCATGCGGGGGATTACCCGTCAAGAAACGTAAATCTAGGCGGTACTTTTTACTTGCAAGCAGGAATAAACCGCCGCCAATCGCGAATACAGGGGGAGACAGAGTACTGGGTACGGAGGCGCGGGATTGCGAAAGATTACAGAGTATACCTGGCATACGGGGAAATTGCAAAAGCCGGTTACATTGCTGGTTGTCAGCGATCTGCACAACGGAACGTATGCGGATATCCTACCGATGCTGCAGGGGATAGATGCCCTGCTGATGCCCGGCGATTTGGCGCAGCGGCATGGACAAACCTTTGAACGGGGTATCGCTTTTTTAAAGGAAGCGGTTAAGCAAACGCCGGTATTCGTGGGCATCGGCAATCACGAAATGCGGTTACATCAGTATCCGGAATTTGCCCGGCAAGTAAAGGCAACAGGGGCGACGCTGCTGTTTAATACCTATGTTCGTTTTCAGGAGCTGGTGATTGGCTGCTGGTACCGCCCAGATGTATACGGGCACAAGGATATGCTTCCTGCGTTTGAGCAGGAGGACGGCTGCCGTATTCTGATGAGCCACCACCCGGAGGATTATCGCCCCTATTTGACGGATGCGGACGTGGACCTTGTACTGGCCGGTCATGCCCACGGCGGCCAGTGGCGCTTTTTTGGGCGTGGTGTTTTTGCACCGGGACAGGGGATGTTCCCCAAGTATACCCGGGGCGTTGTCGGAAAGATGATTGTTTCGGCGGGTGCGGGCGGCAATGCCCCGGCCCCGCGTATCAATAACCCCAAGGAAATTCTCCGTATCAATCTGGACTAGACGGGAGTGCACCATGATACGAACGATTCAAGCGGATACCATTACCCAAACCGTGGCCGCGCTTTGCATTAAGGCCTGTACGGTGCTGCCCGCGCCGGTGCGGGCATTGCTGGAGCAAGCAAAGCAAAGAGAGCCGTATGCGCCTGCGCAGGAATCGCTGGCGCTGGTGTGTGAAAACTGCAACATGGCGCAGGATGGCGGCATTCCCCTTTGTCAGGATACGGGGATGACGGTTGTCATCGCCGAAATTGGGCAGGATGTACACATTGAAGGTGGAACGCTGCAAGATGCGGTCAACCGCGGTGTACGCAAGGGCTACACGGAGGGGTACTTACGCAAATCGGTCGTGCGCGATCCCTTTGACCGGGTCAATACCGGCGACAATACCCCGGCTGCATTGCATGTGAAGCTGGTTGCAGGCGATACTCTCAAGCTGACGGTCGCGCCCAAGGGTTTTGGCAGCGAAAACATGAGCCGCCTGCAAATGCTGACCCCTGCCGACGGGCTGGAAGGCGTGAAAACCTTTGTGGTTGAAACCATGAAGCTTGCTGGTGCCAATCCCTGTCCGCCGGTGATTCTGGGCGTTGGTGTTGGCGGGACGTTTGAACAGGTCGCACTGCTGGCCAAGGAAGCACTCGTGGAGCTGCGCCAGGGCGACCATCCCGATTCGCGCATGGATGCGCTGGAGAAGGAACTTTTGCAAGAGATTAACGCGCTTGGCATCGGCCCGCAGGGCTACGGCGGGTATACCACGGCGCTGGCTGTACGTATAAAAACCGCACCGACGCATATTGCCGGGCTGCCCGTAGCCGTGAATGTGGGCTGCCATGCAACACGCCGCGCCGAAGCGGTTTTATAAGGAGTTTTATATGGCTGTCAAGCTTTCATCACCCATGGATCCGGCGACTGTACCCACGTTAAGGGCGGGGGATACGGTGCTGTTGTCCGGCGTGATTTACACCGCGCGTGACGCGGCCCATGCCCGCATGGTACAAGCACTGCAAAACGGCGAGGCCCTGCCTGTGCCCATTGCCGGGCAAACGATATTCTATGCGGGGCCGACCCCCACGCCTCCGGGTAAAACGTCCGGAGCGATCGGGCCAACGACCTCTGTGCGCATGGATAAGTTCACCCCTGCGCTGCTTGCACAGGGGCTGCTTGCCATGATCGGCAAGGGCGATCGCGGGGAGGCTGTCAAACAGGCCATCGTCAACCATGGAGCGGTATACTTCACCGCACCGGCTGGCTGCGCAGCCTATTTAGCCTCCTGTATTGATAGCGTGACCGTGGTCACCTATGAGGATTTGGGTACAGAATCAATAAAGCGGCTGACCGTTCATGATCTGCCGCTGATGGTGGCTATCGATTGTCAGGGGAACGATATTTATGAGCAGGGGCCAGCGGCCTATCAATCCGAAAGCTGAGCAAGAGCCAGGGTAAACAGCGTTTCCATCCGCTCCAGCGTTTGTTCGCCGGGCTTTGTGGAATGGAATGTAATCCGTGGTTCCTTGGTATCTTTTGTCGCGTCTCCCAGCATGGTTTGCTGCCGGAGGCGCGTTTTTAATTGTCTGGCGGTTCCTTCGTTGCCGTCAATCAGGCGGATATGGGCCGGCAGCATCGCGCGCAGTACACGCCGTAAAAACACAAAATGGGTGCAGCCGAGCACAATGGCTTTCACAGGCTCGTTGAGGTAAGGGGACAAGTACCCCTGCAGCAGCGCCTTGATCGTATCGCCTTCCCACTGCCCGTCCTCGATTGCGGTTACCAGACCGGGGGCGGGGATGGGTACGGCATCCTTGCCGTAAATATCCATCAGCACTTTGAACTTATTCAGTTTCAGGGTCACTTCGGTCGCCAGCACCAGCACCTGTCCGTCGGCATCAATCATCGAAGCGGGTTTCAGTGCGGGCTCCATGGCGATGATGGGCAGGGCAATCTCCTTGCGCAGGGCAGCGGCGGCCACGCTGGTTGCGGTGTTGCAGGCGATGACAATGGCTTTGCAGCCGGCGTCTATTAAAAACTGTACACAGGCGCGTGAGTACACCATAATTTCGGCTTCCGTATGCTCGCCGTAGGGGGCGTGTAAATTATCACCGAGGTATACAAAGCGTTCACCGGGCAGCGCGGAAGCGGCGGCCGCCAGTACGCTGACGCCGCCGAAGCCACTGTCAAATACGCCGATGGGACGTTGGTCCATTGGCACAAATCCCTTTCTAATCACGCTGTATTCAGGTTGCGTTGGTTATATTCAGTGTTAAGGTGTTTAGCTCGTTCACCGCTTCGGTCAGCAGGGTTAAGGACTCGTTCACCTTCTGCCCGGAGGACAGGTTGGCCTCGTACTGGTCGATGATGGCATAAATGCCATCAAATACCGAGTCCTGATACAGCCGCCCCACCTCGCCGTACATGCTGATGTTCAGGGTATTGATCACTTCAATGCCGTGTACAAACTGGCGGATTTTACCCAGGGTACTGCTGGTGGAGGTCGCACCAAGCCGCGACAGGCTGTTGACCTGCGTGAGTGCGCTTTGCGTTTCGGCGCGCAGCCGTGAGTCACGCTGGCGCTCGTAGTTGGCTACATCCAGCGAGCCGACACCCGCCAGTTTTAAGATGAGAACAACGGCGATGATCAAAACCGCGATGATCAAAATGGGCTGCCAGCGGTTTGAACGCATCACGGAACGGTAGCGGCTGTTGCCTGAGTACCGATACATATGCCTGCCTCCCGTCCCTGCGGCTGTGCGCCGCGTTTTACCCATTATAGCATCGAACCATGCGGCGGTAAAGGGTTGACAAGGGTTTGGGGCTTGACTATAATGGTCAACAATAGCGCGATGAACGGGCGCGGTAAACAGCTTCTGTAAAAAGAGACATGCCGGTTGGTGCAAGGCATGACGAACTGTTTTCCTACTCTCCCGTGAGCATGCGGCAGGAAGTAGCAGTACTGCCGGACGGGTGGCCCGTTACAGCCCAATGAGTGGGAACGATATGTTCCAAACGAAGTGGTACCGCGGAATTCAACCTCCGCCTTCGATGGTTTCGAAGGCGGAGGTTTTGTATCATCAGGAAATGAGGGGATTTGCGATGGCAATCAACCAAACCGGCAAGCTACAGGAGATGACCATTCCCCAGCTGCTCAAGCAGAATGTACGCGACTATCCGGATAACGATTGTGTTATTTCGCCGGAGTTTGGCGTGCGCTGGAGCTGGAAGGAATTTGACCGGCTATCGGGGGTCATCGCACGGGGATTGTACGCGCTTGGCATCCGCAAAGGCGATCATGTGGCCATCTGGGCGACCAATGTGCCCGAATGGGTGCTTGTGATGTTCGCTACGGCTAAGCTTGGGGCCATCCTCATCACCGTCAATACCAATTACAAGCAGTTTGAGCTGAACTATCTGCTCCGGCAGAGCGATGCCAAAATGCTGATTATGATCGACGGGGTCAAAGGTAACGACTATCTGGCGCATATCACAGGCCTGGTTCCCGCCCTTGAAACCGAAGCGCCGGGCGAAGCCCGGGATGAAAAACTGCCGTGTTTGGAGCGCGTGGTGCTGATCGGTGATGCTAAGCGCAAACCCAAAGGCGTGACCCCGTTTAGCGAGCTATACACCCTGGCAGACGCGGTGGCGGAGGATACGCTGGATACAATCACCGAATCGCTTGATTGCCGCGAGGTCATCAACATGCAGTACACCAGCGGTACGACGGGGTTTCCCAAAGGGGTTATGCTCTCGCACTATAACATTACCAACAACGGCCGGTTCATGGGCGATTGCATGAAGTTTACCAGCGACGACCGACTGATGATCGTTGTACCCTTATTCCATTGCTTTGGCTGCGTGCTGGGGGTCATGTGCTGCCTGACCCATGCATCCACCATGGTGCTGATGACACGCTACGACCCCGGCAAGGAGATGGAATACATCCAGGCCGAGCGCTGCACGGCGGTGCACGGCGTGCCGACCATGTTTATTGGCATGCTGGAACACCCGGACTTTGACAAGTATGATTTTTCCACGTTGCGCACAGGCATCATGGCGGGAAGCCCCTGCCCGATTAAAACCATGCGCGACGTGACCGAGAAAATGCACCTGCACGAGCTAACCATTACCTATGGGCAAACCGAGTGTTCGCCCGGCATGACCATGAGCCGTACCGATGATCCCCTGGAGATCCGCGTATCGACTGTAGGCAGGCTGCTGCCGCATACAGAGGGGATGATTGTCGACCCCGAAACCGGAGACGAGGTCCCGCGCGGCACGCCCGGCGAGATCATCACCCGCGGCTATCATGTGATGCAAGGGTACTATAAAATGGCCGAAGCCACCCGCATGGCGATTGACGCAAACGGGTGGCTGCATACCGGGGATATCGGTACGATGGATGAAACCGGGTATTTCAAAATCACCGGACGCTTGAAGGATATGATCATCCGCGGTGGCGAGAACATCTACCCCCGCGAGATTGAAGAATTTCTGTATACCCACCCGGCCATCAGGGATGTACAGGTCATCGGCCTGCCGGATGTAAAATATGGTGAGGCGGTGTGCGCCTGCGTAATCTTTAAGGAGGGCATGACCGCCACCGAGGACGAGATCATCAGCTACGTACGCAACGGCATGAGCCGTTTCAAAGCCCCCAAGTATGTGCTGCCGATGACTGCGTTTCCCATGACCGCCAGCGGGAAAATTCAGAAGTACAAGCTGCGGGATATGGGCGTGGAACAGCTCGGCTTACAGACGGCCGATTCGATTGAAACGGCGTAAGAAAATAAATCAGCTTCCGTTGGGCTTTACTATGGGAGCGTGTACTCCAAACTTTCATAGTCCAGGATGAACGAACCGGTTGCGGCATCCATACGAACTTCATAGGATAATCCATACCGGCTGAAACGCTCTGGTTCCAAAATCATATCCTTTGTCGGCTCTTCCAGTCCAACCGAGGCTGCGGTTCCAGCCGATTTTTCATCAAACCCAAGAATTTCCCACTCTGGTACCAACACGAAACGAGCGCCCGGGTTCTGGTGTATCAGCCACTAGAACCTCCTTCGCTTTGAAGAAACGCATAGCAATATGGTATTCTGTTCGTCCATATATTGCGCAAGCAGAAACAGCGGGTTTTGCCATAGATTGGGGTTTCTGGGATCCGTAACGGTACGCCCCGGTTTCCGCAGCACGGAAACCGGGGCAGTGTGTATTTTATCTGATTTGAACGGCCTGCGTCATATCATAGCCGTTTACGCTTGCCGGAGCCAAGTACATGGTTTCCGGGTAGGATGGGGCATAGGGGAAGGTGAACCATGCCTGGGTGTTGCTTACACCACCGCAGCCGTAGAAACCATGCATGGTTTCAAACACTGGCGTACCATCAGCATTTACGAGCTGCATGCTCATAATCTCGCTGCCGCAAACCTCCACTGCATCATAATCCCACATCTTTTCACCATCAAAGTAATAGCCATCACCGTTTTCCTCAATGTAAGCGGCCAGCACTTCGGGGCGAATACTCCAATCCAGCGTGATGTAGAGCTGAAGCGGGCTATAGACAACCTGATTTGCTGTAGCGGTCCAGTTGATGCCTTCTGCCTGGACATCGGGGTGCGCTTTTGTGACCTGATCGCTGGTTGAGCAATCCAGATTGAAGGCAATCGTGCCGGTGTCCGGTTTTTGAGGCATGCCGCTTTCAGCATCCTTTAGCAGGGTTTCATTGGTTTGCTGTTCTCCGATGGGCAACGCAATCTCTACTGCGGTACCCGTTAGATTGATAGGAGCCTGATCCAGCCGATACTTAAAGTAGTATAGCAGCTCACCATTTTCATCTCCCGGCTGTTCCAGTGAGACCGACATGCTGGGCATGGACACATACTGCCCGTCAATCCACAAGCCGTCCCGCCAGGATGAAACGTTTCGATTGCGAATCTTTTCGTTGGCTGATTCCGTCAAATAGCGTTCGCCGGTATCAGCCGTGAACGATTCCAGCGGCTGTGTAGCTGTCATATCACGCACACTGCACAATACATACAGTGCCATACCATCGTATGCGGCTTCTTTTACCGTCACTTTAAAGTCGCCAATAGTTTCTTCAGCCAGAGTATACTGCACAAGCGATGCCGCATTGGCCGGCGTATCGCCCATGGTTACGGAAAACAGGTTGGTGGCTAGCAGGGTTGCACCCGTTGCGATGATGGCGACGGTTACTATAATAGCAAGAACCAGCAGGGCGGTTCTGCGTTTTGCACGAGCATGAATCATGGGGGACTCCTTTACTGTGTCGGTATCTGCGAGTTTCTGCAGCGTTTTGCGAATGGTGTCGCCAAACAATGGTGATGGTTCGGGGACAGCCATACGCAGCGCAGATTTGAGTTCATTATTTCTCATGGCAAACACCACCTATTAGGTCATCTTTTAAGGTTGTGGCTTCCGACAAGCTCATCCTGGCGCTTCGCAAGCGTGTTTTTGCGGTTCCGACGGGGATTTGCAGCATTTGTGCAATGTCCCGTATCCGATATCCTTGCAGATAATGCAGGACGACGATCAGACGATGCTCAGGGCTTAGACATTGCAGCATTTCGATTACGGAATATACGGCAGGATGGCTGGCAGCCTTGGCGAGGATGGAATCGTCCAGCGGAACAGCGCGGTTGTGCTGGCGCTTTCGCAGCATGTCGTTGCAAACATTGGTAAGGATTTGCACCAGCCAGCGTTTGAACGCTTTTTCGTTTCGCAGCGAAGCACGGTTTTGCCACGCGCGGAAAAGCGCTTCTTGTACGGCGTCGGCACAATCTTCCTGGTTGGACAGCATAGACCAGCTCACGTGATAGAGCAGGCTTTCGTATGCCAGAACCTTTGCCTCAAAGGTCTGCATATCCACTGTACCCCTCCTTTTTTAGGGAACGTTACGAGCCATGTATACAGGTTCCTATACTAAGTCGCAGAAAAGCCGGAAAAGGTTTGCGTAGAATTGAATAGTTTTTATGGATTGTCACGTTGTGGTCCAATAATTGTCCGTGCTAGCGTACCATAAACTGTTTACAATACGATGAAATATGCAAAGTTTCAATGGAAGCACCGTAGGATTTACGCAGATACCCCTGCTTTCGAACGTGGAAACAGCCTCGAAGAGTACGCCTGACATAGTAGTGGTTTCCTTGACGAAACCATGCAAGAATGATACATTAAACCATGAGTAGACTAGCAAAAAAGAGGGAAAGCATGAACGAATACTGGTCGAATGAAGACGACAAGAAGGTCAGCTATGTTTCCGAGCCACCACCGCGCACGCCCCGCAGCAAGCCAGCCCGCGGGCCGGCACCGCAGCGTGAAGACGGTGATGTGTTTTCCTATTCCCCAAACCTGGACCCACGGCAAGCCGATTTACAGTCCGGCGACCCGTACCGCCCGCAATACGGCGGTGATCGGTCCGCGTTTATCTCGCAGCAAGAAAATACAGGCAACCAGCGGGGTGATCGCTACGAATACCCGGTACAGCCCCAAGCACCGCCCCCGCATCACAGCGGATATCAGGTGCACTCCGAGCATCCCGATGATGACGGCGGTCATGGAAACGGCTGGCTGAAGTTTTGGATTATTTTACTGATCCTGATCCTCATTGCCGGCGGTGCCTATGTATTCCGCTTCGATATCCTAAAGGGCATCGGCAATGTATTTGGCGATGAAGTGGTTGCCCGCTTTATGCCCACACCCACGCCTACCGAAACCCCGCCCGAAGTTCCGGCCTATGTCCCCTCTGCCACGCTGGCGATGAAGTCGCAAGCCGTTAAAGAGATTGACGACGTGACTGGCGATTTGGATATGAACTCCTATGCCGTCACCGACCAGAACATCATCATGTCTGATGAAAACCCGGACGGCACGTACGATTACTATTTATTTGACTACGACACGGGCAGATTGCTTGGGTATTATGAAGGCCTGGCCAGCATGATTCCCTGCGGGAAAAACCTGTTCTATATTGAGGAAACGCCCTATCTGGTCACCTCGCGCGGCTTCCCTCTGGCCGACCTGGAAGCGCTGGAACGCAGCGCGGGCAGCGCGGTCACCCTCGGGCCGATGGTGAGCGGCTGGGCACCGGTGATCAATGAAGACGGGACCAAGCGTAACTACATTGGAGAGAACGGGGAACTGATTACCAGCCTGTGGTATGCCAAAGCATTCCCCTTCACGGCAGAAAACACCCTGGCCTATGTGGATACCGGCAATATCACCGGTACGGACAACCGCTATGCGCTGTACCTTTTGTCCCGCGATGGCACGGTAAAACGCCTGCATTATATGGCGGATACCGACGGCTACCTGGACACGGTATGCGGCATGGCCTTTACCCCGGACGGCGATATGCACACGCTGACTGCGGAGCTGCCCTTTGTGATGAAAACCGATCAGGTTACGGCGTATATCAACTGTGGGGCCTTGGCTGTCCGCGACCCGGAAACGGGCTTGTATGGCTTGTTTGTGGATGGGGAACAGCAGTATCCCTTTGAGTTTGATTCCATTGAACCTGTACCGTCCGATATTGCATGGACGGCGCAGGACAACGGCTATATCAGCAAACAAACCGTGGACAGCACAGCCTACCCGCTGCCGCGTTCCTACAGCTTTATTCTGCGCAAAGGGGACATCAACCAGATTGTCACCATTGCCGCAGTATCCGCCTTTCCTATTATTCTTAAGTAACGCGTAAGGAGTAAACAGATGAGAACCGCTTTTATCATCGTATTGGTCTTGCTGCTTTTCACAGGAGCGCAGGCTCAGGGCATGGAAGATGCCGCAGCAACCCTGCCGGTCATGGGATCGGGCACACAGGTCGCCCAAACGGCGGATATCAACGCGCTCCTTAGCACAGGCGACTGGATGCTTGAAGGCAGCGTGCTGCAATTTCAGGCAGACGGAACCATCACCGACCCTAGCGGTGGCGAGCCCTTGTTTATCAGCTATCGGGCTGAGGATGGGAAACTGTACCTGGCGACGACCGCAAGGGCAGACCAAGCGGCGGATGTGTACCAAACCGATGCCGGGGTGGACCTTGTGTTCGATCCGCAAACCAGCGAGTATGCAATACTAACGCTGACCCCGTACACGCTGGTGGAAACCACGCCGGAACCGACCCCCATTGCCACCGTACCGACGTTTGATGTGGTCACGCCAAGCCCCATGCCTGTCAGCTTTGAGGATGCATCGATACTCACCATTCTCACCCAGGGCTTATGGAAACCGCTGGGCTCGGATGGAACAGTGTATTATCAGTTCCTGGCCGATGGTACAATACTGACCATTCGAAAAGCACCGTTTACTGTTGTAGACGGCATGCTGCAAAGTGATGTGCTAAGCGGCGAAGTGCTTTTGGGCGGCAACACGGCGTTTACGCTGCAGGAAGGCGATGATAAAAAAGGCTATGTGCTAAACCGCAACTCCAACTCCGTACAGCTGGAGGAGTTTATCACGCCCACGCCGTCGCCTTCGCCGACTCCGACGCCATCACCTACACCCTCGCCAACTCCGTCGCCAACCCCATCACCGACTCCGTCACCCTCGCCTACACCGTCGCCTTCACCAACCCCGTCGCCTACACCCTCGCCGGAGCCGACGCTTTCGCCCAGCGAGCAGGCCATGCGTCTCACCCCGACCATCCAGCCTGTGACCGCGACATTTGAAAAGCGCCGTTCGCTGGATGTGTATTCCGCACCGGATAAGGCTTCCTACCGCGATGCAAACGCGCAGGTGACGACAACCAACGAAAGCGTTGTGGTCTATGGCGTGTTGGATGACTGGGTACTGGTGTCCTATCCCATCGGCTACAACAACACCAAGGGGCGTATGGGATACATTGAAAACAGCACGCTGCTGGAACCGGAGTTTGTTCAGAAGCTGGACTTTGGGGATATGACGATGACGCTGAAAAAGAACGCAGCAGTAACCGACGATCCCAACTTCGGCTCGTCCACGCTGTTCCGGCTCAAGAAGGGAGACACCGTAACCCTGCTGGCATTCCTGCGTGAAGAATGGGCGTATGTAGAAACCGTATATCAGGGGAAGGTCACCCGCGCGTTTATTTCCCGCTCGGCCATTATCGACTAACGCAGTCACCTGCATAGCAAAAAAGAACCCTGTAATTCACAGGGTTCTTTGTGTACTGCTGCTTCTCTATTTTAGCATGCTAAGGATATGCTCCTTGCTGCGTGCGCCCACAGCTTGCTCGGCCACTTCACCGTTTTTAATAACGATGAGCGTCGGAATGCTCATAACGCCATACTTGGCGGCAAGCTCGGGAGAACTGTCAACGTCGATTTTACCGACTTTGTAAGGCCCGCCTTCGTTGGCGATTTCTTCAACAATGGGCGATACCATTCTGCACGG
This sequence comes from Candidatus Limiplasma sp., assembly GCA_963675925.2. Taxonomy (GTDB): domain Bacteria; phylum Bacillota; class Clostridia; order Christensenellales; family Aristaeellaceae; genus CAXXOK01. The sequence goes on along the minus strand of CAXXIB010000007.1, from coordinate 112,698 downwards.
TCCGCACCAGTCTGCATAAAAATCTATCAGAACCGGTACATCGCTTTGCAGAACCTCGGTGTCGAAATTATCTTTCGTGAATTTCTGGGTTGCCATCACTCACAATCTCCTTTCGTGTGGGTATACCGTTAGCTTACCCTTTTTTTCACAGTTGAAACAATACGTTATTTGGGCAAGATGCGGTTGTAATTCACAGGGTGACACCCTATAATAGGGGCAGAATACTGGAGGGGGTTTGTGCTATGGGCCATACACCACCACCCGAACACCCGCAATACCAGCCGCGGCATCGCACGCATCACCGCCGGGGCAGGGCAGGCCGCTTTTTTAGAGGCTATTTAATGCTCGTTGGGGCGATTACGACCATCGCTGCGATGGTGCTGCTGCTAGTGCGGCTGTTTGTTGAAATAGAAAAGTGGGTACATCCGCTGTAGCGGGAGGGAAACGATATGAGACGCGTACTAAGATCAATTATGACCATGGTGATGATTGCCGTGCTGGTTGCAGTCGGCATTCTGTTTGGGCCGCGGTTGTTTTCGCTGTTTTTTGGCGGTGCCAGTCCAACCTGGGTCAGCGAGCGCTTTTCGGAAGAACTGACGGCCAAACGCGAGCTGGTGGTGCTCGAAAAGACAATCACCGGACAGGAGACCGTATCCACGGATGCCTGGCTGATCGGTACGGTGCAGGAAGTGTCGATTCCCTACCAGTTTTCCGCTAACTTTTCGATAGACCTGCGGCAGGCTACAGTGCAGTATGATGAAACAAGCAATGAAATTCAGGTCATGCTTCCGCCACCGACTGTGACCTACTATAAACTCACAGTGGACGAGGACAGCGTGAAGAAATACGACTTCCTCTACCCGCTGAGCGCGGAGCGCTATGCCGAGATTAAGCAGGAGATTGAACAGAAGCTATACGATGAGATCACAAACGATGCGGAACTAAAAGAAAGCGCCTGGGCATCCGCGGTCAGCGAAACGGAAGCGCTCTATAGCACTGTGCTTGCCACAAACAACACGGCGGCAGCTGTAGCCATCAATGTGATGGAAGCTGCGCCGCAGGTCGCTGAGTAGCTTATTCTGCGAGGGTAAGGATGGAAAGGGCCGCTTTCCGGTCAACCTTCACATAAAAGCCTAACGCGCTGCCTTCATCGGGCAGCGCTTTTTGCACCATCGCCTGGAAATCGGCATGGTGTATATCAGCTTGCGAAAGCCGCACCGGCAGGCCGAAGGAGCGGTACGCGGCTTCCAGCCGCTGTATGCCGTCCAGCGCGACTGTATGCTCATTGCCGGGCGACGGAGTGATGTCAAATACATCGCTTGCAAACTGGGCAATCTTTTTGGGGTTTTGCGTTGCTGCGTATTTCATCCATGCGGGGAACAGCACCGACAGCGCTGCGCCGTGGGCCAGTCCGGTGGCATAGGTCACCTCATGGCTAAGCTTATGGGAGCACCAATCGCCGATACGTCCCGTATTCAGCAGCGTATTGTGTGCCAATGCGCCCGCCCACATTAGTTCGGCCCGCGCATTGTAGTCATCGGGGGTTTGCAGCGCAATGGGGGTGTTATGCAGCACGGTTTTGATGCCGGCGGCAATCATGCGGTCGGTCAGTTCCACGTGTTCCACAGTGGTAAAATAACGCTCCATCATGTGCGCCATAATGTCTGCCGCGCCACAGGCGGTTTGATAGGCGGGCAGGGTATAGGTCCACTCGGGGTTGAGCAGGGAGAATGTCGGCACGTTCGTCAGGGCATTAAAGCCGCGCTTTAGGCCAAGGCTTTCGTTGGTGACGACGGAGGAATAACTCATCTCGCTGCCCGTGGCCGCGTGGGTGAGCAGCACGCCAAGCGGCAGTGCGGCTTGGGGCACTATAGTGCGGGAATAATAGTCCCACACATCCCCGGCATAGAGGACACCGTTTACAATGCCCTTGGCGGTGTCAATAACACTGCCGCCGCCTACGGCCAGCACAATATCTACTTTTTCCTTCTGGCACAGGTCAATCCCCTCGTATACACGAGACAAGACGGGGTTTGGTACAATGCCGGCAAGCTCGAACACGGTAAAGCCACCGCTTTGTAATTGTTCCATCACAGCGGCATACAGACCCATGCGTTTGATGGAGCCGCCACCGTATACCAGCAGTATACGTTTGCCAAAACGCGCCGTCTCCTCCGTAAGGTGAGACAGCGCGCTTTTCCCGAATATGATTTTAGCCGGATTCTGGAAGATGAAATCGATCATTTCGTTTCCTTTCAGGCTTTCTGAATGCTTGCAATCATGCGGTCGTTGCTTTCAATGGTTACGGAATCGCCGGTTTGAAATCCGTCCATGGACTTGAATGCATCCAGGTAGAACAGGCGATCGTCCTCCGGGTCATCCTTCTGGCCGATGTTGAGCATCACGGCATAGCAGTCGACACCATCGCGGTCTAGCACGGTGGTGGAGAGTTCCTTGATGATCCCGGTGGTCACGCGCTTGCGGCCATCCAGCATATAGCTGATATGGCGTGCATACTTGAGCACCGGGCGCAGGTATACGCCGTAGAGAAAGATGGCGTACGCACCGGAGAGTATGGTAATCAGCCCGGTGACAACCCAGCCGCCGTCATCGTGGTTGAGCCGGTAATACACGAAGGAAGCGACTGCCACCAGAAAGAGGATTGCCGTCGGCAGCCACACAAAGAGCATGCGCCGTTTACGCATGGAAAGTATCTCCTGCCTGTCGGCTTCTGCATACAGCATAGTCTACTCCTTATCAGCCGGGGTCTCACTGTGTTTGCGCTGCATAATCTTGATGGAAACATAAAACAGCGCAAGCACCAAAAACACGCCAATCAGGCCGAGCAGCGTGGTAAACAGACCCTTGGAGAAAATGGACAGGGCGGCGAGTTGGGACTCCGATGCGACGGGAGTTGGTGTTACGGTCGCCACGGCCGTTTCCGTGGCCTGGGCGGCCGACATGAAAAATCTAAACAGCATAGTCTCACCTCAAAAAGATTGTTGTACTATCACAAGCAGGTGTCATCCTATAGCAATGCAACGGTCAGGCTGATTGTGATTTTCTTGATCTGGCATTGCGATACATTCCTTACCAGCCGATCAGCAGACCGACAAGGGTAATCACCAGGCCGCCTGCAACGATGGACCCAAGCTGGCCCGATACGTTAGCGCTGGTTGCCTGCATGAGGATAAAGTTGTAAGGATCGTCCTCTTTGGCCATCTTCTGGATGACGCGCGCGGACATCGGGAATGCGGATATACCCGCCGCACCGATCATCGGGTTGATCTTTTCCTTACGGAAGAGGTTTAGGAACTTTGCAAAGAGCACGCCGCCTGCGGTATCGAATACGAAGGCGAACAAGCCCAGGGTCAGGATAAACAGGGTATCCCAACGCAGGAAATTGTTTGCCAGCATGGTCGAACCGATGGTAAGCCCCAGCAGAATGGTGACCAGATTGGCCAGCTCGTTCTGCGCGGTGTTGGACAGGCGATCCAGCACCTTACACTCGCGCAGGAGATTACCAAACATCAGGCTGCCGACCAGCGGCACGCTCATGGGTACAATGATACCCGCCAGAACGGTCACAATGATCGGGAACAGGATCAGCGTCAGCCGCGAGGCCTTGTGCTCGGTATAGTTCATGTGGATGGTGCGCTCTTTCTTGGTGGTCAGCGCGCGGATAATCGGCGGCTGGATAACGGGCACCAGCGCCATGTAGCTGTACGCAGCAACGGAGATCGGTGCCATATAGTCTTTCAGGTCAAAGTGATTGGCAACATATAGGGTGGTGGGGCCGTCCGCCGCACCGATAATACCAATCGCCGAGGCCAGTCGCAGTATCAGGCTTTCATCGCCGGCAATGTCCGGGAAGACCATGGGAATTAAAAGCATAGCCGTCAGGAACGTTGCAAAGATACCAAACTGCGCCGCTGCGCCAAAGAAGATCATCGACGGATCTTTGAGCAGGGGCGAAAAGTCGATCATTGCGCCAACCGCGATAAAAATCAGAATGGGGAAGAGTTCATTTTTAATGCCCGCGTCAAACAACACGGTTAAAAAGCCACCGCTGCCCAGCACGCTGGCTGTGGGGTCGCCGGTAACCGCATCAATAATCGGCGGCATATTCGCCAGAATCGCACCAAACGCGATGGGTAATAACAAGGCGGGTTCATAGTCCTTACGGATGGCAAGATAGATTAAAACCCCTGCAATCACAAACATGACAAGCGTCTTCAGCCCGTCCAGGGTGCCCATGTACAATACGCCGGAAAATAGTTCTTTCAACAGTGCGGAAAATTCGTCCAAAGCCTTTCCTCCTCAAGCGGCAGTCTGTGAATAATATAGCATTTCAGTGGTATCAAGTCAAAGTGTACGGGCCTGTTTTTTAGCCTCGTACAGCGCTTTCCCGATTTCAAAATCGGCTTTTTCCGCATCCGTTTCCGGTATCAGCTTCGGAACCGGAGCGGGTTGATTGTCCTCGCTCAGGGCGACCATGGTCAGCGTAGCGTGGTTGATCAGTGCGCGTTCTTTGCACTGTGAGGACTCCACATAGGTGTCGACCGCGACAAGCATACTGGTGCGCCCGGTATACAGCACCCGGCCCTGCAGCACAACGAGGTCGTTCAGCGATGCAGAGGCCAGAAAATCCAGCTTGTCGATGGACGCTGTTGTAATGGCGCAGCTTGAATGCCGGCGCGCGACCACCGCGGCAACAGTATCAATCCACTTGACCAGCCGCCCGCCGAATAAGCGGAAGTATTGGTTGCAGTCGCCGGGCATAATAATATGAACCTGCTCGGACCGGGAGTGGGATACGGGGCGGGAATCGGTGGCACAGTGCATAGGCGTGTCCTTCCGTTTGTAAAAAATGCTGTTACAGCATTTTGATCTCATTTGCTGTGACGATGGCATGCACGAGCTTCAACGCTTTGGTCGGCTCGGGCAGAATGGTAATGGCCTGTAAAAGCTCGTCCGTTGCCAGGGCAAGATCCGCTTCGTTTTTAGCGTGCACGGTGGCGATACAATCGCCCGCCTTGACAGCATCGCCGATGCGGTGGTGAAGGACGAACCCGACGGACGGGTCAATCACATCCTGCTTGGTTTTACGGCCTGCACCCATATGCTGGGCAAGGTAGCCGATGCGCTGGGTATCCATCCGGTGGATGAAACCGCTGTCTTTAAGCTGCACTTCGCCGATTACCTTGGCTTGCGGAAGCAACGACGGATCGTCGCAGACGCTTGCATCGCCGCCCTGTGCGGTGATGAGCTCCTTGAGCTTGTCCATACCCTGCCCGGAGGCTAGCGCTGCATCGAGCATCTGTCTGGCTTTCAGCGTGTTATCGGCCGCTCCGGCGGCAACCAGCATCTGCGAGCCAAGCTCCATGGAAACATCCTTGAGCGGACCCTGCACACGCCCGGCCAGTACATCAATCGCTTCTTTCACTTCCAGTGCATTGCCGATATAACTGCCAAGGGGTTCGTCCATATCGGTGACAAGCGCACTTACATTGCGGCCCGCATCGGTGCCGATGTGTACCATCACCTGCGCCAGCTCAATGCTTTCCTCCAGCGAATGCATAATGGCACCGGCGCCGGTTTTTACGTCCAGCACAATGGCCTGCGCGCCGGAAGCCAGCTTTTTAGACATGATACTGGAGGCGATCAGCGGCAGGCTATCCACCGTGGAGGTGATATCGCGCAGCAGGTATAGGGCTTTGTCAGCGGGGGCCAAATCCTTGGTCTGGCCGATGACTGCGATGCCGATGCGTTGCACCTGGGCGATAAAAGCGTCCATGTCCATCTCGGTATGGAACCCGGGGATGCTTTCCAGCTTATCAATCGTACCGCCGGTATGCCCAAGCCCCCGGCCGGACATTTTTGCTACCGGAACGCCGCAAGCCGCAACCAGCGGCGTAACAATCAGCGTGGTGGTATCGGCCACACCGCCCGTGGAATGCTTATCCACGGGAATTCCGCCAATGGCGGACAAATCCAGCATGTCGCCGGAATGTGCCATGGCCATTGTCAGCCAGCTGGTTTCATTGCGGTCCATGCCATTCAAACGGATGGCCATGAGCAGCGCGGCCAGCTGATAATCGGGAATCGCGCCTTTGGCAGCGCCATCTACGAAGAACGCGATCTCAGACTGGGAAAGCGCTGTGCCCAGTTTTTTCTTTTCAATAATTTGAATGATATCCATGATATCCTCAACTTCTTTTTACAACGGGACGATCATCCTGCCGCAACTTTCGCATTCGATGATATCCGAACCCGCTTTCAAATGCCGCAGCGTTACAGAGGGCAGGCTCATATAGCAGCCGCCGCACTGCCCGTTAATCAGCTTAACGACGGGCGGGGTGGAGTGCTTTTTAATCACCTGATAGCGATCCATCAACTTCTGGTCGATGGTCTTGCCTTTGTCCTGCGCCACTTTGCGTTTTTCGTCCAGCTTTTTCATCTGCTCGGTGTATTCGGCTTCGTAGTCCACTTTTTGCTGGTCGTACTCGCCTTTCACTTTGGCATACTTGACGATAATTTCCTTGTGTTTACGCTCGTTGTCGGCTGCTTCTTTCTGGATACGCTTCATTTCGGTTTCGTACCCGTGAATGTCATGCAGCAGCTTTTGTGCGTCCGCCTGCAGGGCTTTGGTATCTTCCAGGCTTTCGGGCGGGGTGTCGTTTACACGTTTTTGCAGGGTTTTCAGCTGTTCTTCCTGGCGGTGAATGGCTTCCTTGATGACATCGACACGGTCCAGCATGACCGCGATCTGTTCTTCCATATGCTTGACAGCGTCCTGTTGTTCCTTAAGAAAGTCCCGGTTTTTTTTGAGTGCGATACGGTTGGGGGAGCGACGGATTTCCATTTCCAGCGCATCGGCTTCCATATCGGCTTCCTGAAAATCAAGCAGCTTCTCGATCTGTTCCATGAGTATCCTCCTTCATATATGAAAAGCCCGCAAAGGAGCCGGTTTACGCAGTGGTGACTTCCGGCGACTGTGAAAACAGCGTGGCGTTTACGGCCCAGCCGCTGCCGGAAGCATCGCGGTTAAAACGTGAGTGCAGCGCAGCGATGCCGGGGAATTCGGTGGGGTAGTGCCCGGCTTCGAAAACGGTAAGCCCGCGCTGCGCGGCGGCGAGCAGTTCGTGGTGTTTGATCTCGCCGGTGATAAAGGCATCCGCTGTCACGTGGGCAGCGTCCTCGCCGGCTGCGCCGGGCGCAAGGGCGATGCTACGTAGTATCCTGTCGGGGCTGCCGTGCAGGCGTACCGGATAGTGGAGTGCCTGGCTTGCGAAAGATAGAAAATCGCCGGCTTTCACCGGGCTAGACAGGCTGCCGGACCGCAGATAGGGGCTGGCAGGCGATGGTTGCAAGCCGGGTAACTGCAAGGCATCGGCCAGGCTGTCGGCAATGCCGCCAGGGCACTGGTCCAGGTTGGTGTGTGCCGCGATCAGGCTGATTCCGCTAACCGCCAGGGCTTTGAGGACTTCGCCTTCTCCCCGGTCATACAATAACGCCTGCATGGGGTGGAACATCAGTGGGTGATGGGCTACGATCAGCTCTGCGCCAATGGCGGCAGCCTCTTGTACTGCGGCTGGCGTGACATCCAGCGTGAACAGGATATGGCTGACCTGCCCATCCGGATGGCCGACAATCAGCCCCGCGTTGTCGTAGTCTTCCTGCGTGTCAAAGGGGGCAAAGCTGTCCAGCCAGTTATAAACGTCGTTGACTGTCATCAGCGGTTCCTCTTTCAAAGGTTCTGCAGTACATCCAGGGTATAGTCGAGTTCCTCCTGTGCTTTGCGGAAGCGTTTTTCGCTCAAGTCGCCACCGGCGGCTTTGAAGGAACTGACGGTCTTATGCAGGTAGTGCCGCCTGCGCTCCAGCCACGGACGCCAGCTTTCCGGCCGTTCTCTGAGGAACACCGGCCCAAGCATCAGTTCGCGGCGGGTATAGGGTTCTTCCAGTCCATTGCCTTGCTCGGCACGCACCAGCACATACATGCGCCCTTCCGAGCGCACCAGCTGTTCACCGCTGATCCGGTAGCCGATGGCTTGCAGGGTTTTGCGCACAACATACAGGTTGGTATGGGCGCCCAGCACCAGCGCTGCGTTTTGCAGCTTGGATTGCCCCCGCAGCAGGATGCCACTTAGGGTTTCGCCACCCATGCCTAAAATGCAGATGGTATCAACCTTCTGGGTGAGTGCGTCCAGCCCGTCGGCTACAAAGAACTCTGCCCGGCCGGTCAGGCCGTGGCGTTGCAGGCAATGTTTGGCCTTTTGCAGGGATTTTTCACTAATGTCGGAGGCAATCAGGTGCCTGGCCCGGTTCTCTAAAAGCAGCATCGCGCCGAGCCGACCGTGGTCGCACCCGATATCAGCAATGATATCGCAGGGCTCTACCCAGTCGGCGGCTGCGCGAAGCCGCTTGTCCATTTTTAACATGCGGGCGGTATTGCTTTGAAACCGGTCTTCCGACATTTCGTCTCCCTACTCCAAATAGTCCTTCAGTTTCTTGGAGCGGCTGGGGTGGCGCAGCTTGCGAAGCGCTTTGGCTTCGATTTGACGGATGCGTTCGCGTGTGACTTCAAAAACGCGTCCAACCTCCTCCAGTGTCCGCTGGTGTCCGTCGTCCAGCCCGAAACGCAGGCGCAGTACACGTTCTTCGCGAAGAGTTAGCGTGTCAAGCACTGCCAGCAGCTGTTCCTTCATCAGGGTAAAGCTTGCCGCTTCGGCCGGGGCGGGGGCATCTTCATCGGGAATGAAGTCACCCAAATGGCTGTCTTCTTCCTCGCCGATGGGGGTTTCCAGCGATACCGGCTCCTGTGCGATTTTAATAATCTCACGCACCTTGTTTTCGGAGATATTCATCACCTTGGCGACTTCATCAGGGGTAGGCTCGCGCCCGTATTCCTGCAAAAGCTGCCTGGATACGCGAATTAACTTGTTGATGGTCTCCACCATGTGCACCGGAATGCGGATGGTGCGGGCCTGGTCGGCGATGGCGCGGGTAATCGCCTGCCGAATCCACCAGGTGGCATAGGTGGAAAACTTGTAGCCTTTGCGGTAGTCAAACTTATCCACCGCTTTGATCAGGCCCAGGTTGCCTTCCTGAATGAGATCCAGAAACAGCATCCCGCGCCCTACATAGCGCTTGGCAATTGACACCACAAGGCGGAGATTGGCTTCGGTGAGCTTCTGCTTGGCGCTTTCGTCGCCTTCTTCCATGCGCTTGGCAATGGAAATTTCTTCTTCGGCGGTTAAAAGCGGTACCTTGCCGATTTCCTTTAAATACATGCGAACGGGATCGTCCACATTGATATTTTCAGGTACGCTCAAGTCGATCTTCTCGGGCTCGACAACTTCGTCAGCTGGCACGGGATCAAATTCGCTGACCACATCCACGCCCATACGCTCGAGCGTTTCGTAGATCTTAGTAATCTGGTCGGCGTCGATCTCAAGTTCCATCACCTGGGAGGCGACTTCGTTGCGTGTGACCGTGCCTTTTGTCTTGGCGTCTTCGTAAAGCTCGTTGAGTTTCAACTTGATCGCCTCTGGCGAATTGTTGCTCAACATCAATCACTCCTTCAGAGATTAAAGAGGGCCTTTGCGGGATTGCTTCAGGGTTTGCAGCTGCTGCATAATTTCCATGGACCGCTGCAGCTGGGCCCGATACTGCGGATCCTCACTGGAATAGTTCTGCAAACGACGTTCGATTTCCTCTAGTTCTTTTTCCAGTTTTGCGCGTTTAACCCGATCGATAGACTCCTGCGCCATGCTCATGGTGCGTTCATCGTCAATCTCGATGGCAAGAATGGTACCGACAGCCCGGCGGAGGGAATCGGTGGCGTTCTCGTCCAGCATTGCGCCCAGCGTTTGTCCTTGTAAAAGCGCTTGAGCGATCCGCTGCAGGTCGGGGTCATCAAAGTCCTGGGGGGAAACAAGGTCTTGCGGCAGTTTGCCTGTGGCTAAAAGTGCCAGTACCGTGCTGGCGGGCATATCCACAGGCTGTTCCGGGGCTGCGCCGCGGCGGTTTCCGCCTCGCTTTGGCGTGTAGGTATTGCGGGTCTGTGGGGTTGCGCCCATCTGCTTTAGCAGTACCTCGCGGGTGTACCCGGTGTCGATGGCGAGCTGCTTTAAATGGTTTTCCAGTTCAACGGGCTCGCGCACGGATTTCAAAATCTTTGCGCTGGCCTTGGCAAACTCCGTGCGACCATCCTCGGTGCTCAGGTCGTACTTTTCCTTTTCCCGCCGCAGCCGGTAGCTGACGGGGGAGAGGGGCTTGAGGCTTGTGAAAGCGTCCATGCCGTACTGGCGGATGTATTCATCCGGGTCTAAGCCGCCGGGGATATCCAGCACACGGGTTTTAATGTGCTGAGCTTCCAGTACTTCCAGTCCCCGTAAAATAGCATGTTGCCCGGCGGAATCGCCATCGTAGCAGAGGTGTATTTCTGGGGCAAAACGCGATAGGAGCCTGCCCTGTTCCTGGGTTAGCGCTGTACCCAGCGTAGCGGCAACACCGGGGACGCCAAACTGCGAAAGTGCGACCACATCCATGTACCCTTCCACCAGTATGACCCGTTTTAGGCCCTTCTCCTTGCGCAGGAGATTGGCCCCGAACACCTGATAGCGCTTGTTAAAAGCGGGAGTATCAGCGGTGTTTAAGTACTTGGGTTTGGCATCGCCCATAGCGCGGCCGCCGAAGCCCAGCACATTTCCGTACGTGTCGATAATGGGGAAGATAGCCCGCTGGAAGAACATATCCTGCGGCTTGGGCTTGTGAGCACGGACCAGCCCGGCTGCCAGCAGTTCCTCGCGGGTAAAGCCTTCTTTTTCCAGCGTCTCACCGATTTGCAGAAAGCCCGTTGCCGCGCCGATACCAAACCGCCGGATGACGGCATCGGTCAAGCCACGATCCTTTAAGTACTGGAGAACTTGCTCGCCCTGCTTGTCCCACAGGTTTTGGTGGTACAAGCGTGCGGCAGCCTGGTTGGCCAGGTAAATCCGTTCTTTCAGGGACCGTCGCTTCTCGTAGCCCGGGTCGTTCTTCATTTCGGGCAGCGGCATGCGCAGTTGATCCGCCAGTAGCGCAACGGCTTCCTGGAAGTTCATGTGCTCGATGTCCATAATGAACTGAATGACGCTGCCGCCTGCCTTGCAACCAAAGCAGTAATACAGCTGCTTTTGGGCGTCTACGCTGAATGAAGGGGTTTTCTCGTTGTGAAACGGGCAGAGGCCGGTATACCGGTGCCCGGATTTCTTCAGCGGTACATAGGAGGATATAATTTGCACGATATCCGCGCGCATGCGCAGCTCATCCAGCCATGCTGTGGGATATCTGTTCATGGTGCACCTCTACAGTCATTCGCCGCGCCCAAAGCTTCTCCTTCCTGTATAACAGGACGGTGCAGCGGCGCAGCATGCTTACAAAAATCAGGAACGAACGGGAAATACGTTGGGGACAAACAGCTCGTTAAAGGTATCAATAATGTAACTGTCGGTCATGGAGGCAAGAAAATCGCATACGCCACGGTCGGTGCCATCGGTTTCGGAGATTCGTACAAACTCCTCTGGCATCTCCCCGGGACGTTTGCTGTAATGCTCAAACAGGGTGGTGAGAATGAAATCGCAGCGCGCTTCTTCTTCAAAGCGCCAGCCGCTGTGGTAGACCTTGGCAAACATGAAATCGCGCAGGGATTCGCTGACCTCGGCAACCTTTGCAGACATGGCGACTTGGCCGGTTTTCAGCGTGTTCTGGATTAAATCCGTGACCATGGTGTTGATGCGGTCACCGGGTGTTTTCCCCAGCACCTCAATGACCTCGGTGGGCAGATCGGCAGCGGTGATAATCTCGCCGCGGATCGCATCGTCGATATCATGGTTCAGGTACGCAATTCGGTCGGAGCGCTTGACACACCAGGCTTCCAGCGTGGATGGGATGCTGTCGCCGGTGTGGTTGGCAATGCCGTCGCGCACTTCCCAGGTGAGATTTAGGCCCTGCCCGTCATTTTCCAGCACCTCCACCACGCGCAGGCTTTGCTCGTAGTGGCGGAACCCGCCGGGTATCAGGCGGTTGAGGGTTGCCTCGCCGATGTGACCAAATGGGGTATGTCCCAGATCATGGCTCAAGGCGATGGCCTCGGTCAGGTCTTCGTTCAGGCGCAGCGCTCTGGCTAAAGTGCGTGCGACCTGGGCGACTTCCAGCGTATGGGTGAGGCGGGTGCGGTAGTGGTCGCCGCGCGGTGCCAGGAATACCTGGGTTTTACGCACCAGCCGGCGGAAGCTTTTAGCATGCAGGATGCGATCGCGGTCGCGCTGGTATACCGTGCGGATTTCACACTCCGGTATGGGACGATCCCGCCCCTTGGAGTCCGCGCTTTTCATGGCAAGAGGTGACAAGTACGCACGTTCATGCGCTTCCCATTGTTCCCTCAAATTCATGCTACACACCTCCATCCATGCGTATCATAGTTCGGTTTAGGACAAGGAAAATCCTGCAATCAAACAAAACCGCAGGGATTTGGTATACCATTTCCCTGCGGCTTTGAAACAAGTGGCGGATTAGCGCAGCACGGCCCCGAATTGGTAGGCGCAGCTGCGTTGGATTTTTTCCATGGCCTTTTGGATGTCCGGTTCGGTCAGGGTGCGGTCGGATGCTCGGAAGAGCAGCGAGAAGGCAACAGATTTCTTTCCTTTGCCCAGCTGCTCGCTGCGGTACACATCGAACATGGAGACCTCTTCCAGCAGTTTGCCGCCTGCTTTGCTAATGGCGGTCATCAGTGGGCCGACGGCGACCGATTCCTCCATAACAAGCGCCAGATCGCGCGTTACGCCGGGGAAGCGCGGCAGGGGGCTGAGCCGACCAAGCGGCTTGGCATCTGCCTGCACCAGCGACAGATTCACTTCAGCGATCAAGGCGCGACTTGGCATGGCAAAGGCTTCCGCTGTGGCAGGGTGCACCTCGCCGAGGGTCGCATATACGGTGTTGCCGGACTTTAGCACCGCGCTGCGGCCGGGGTGCAGATAGGGCTGATTGGCGGTCTCCACTGTGTAGTCAAGGCCCTGGGAGACCAGTACGGCCTCCACCTCGCCGCGCAGGGTGTAGAAATCCATGCCATCGCCATAGGCACCCAGGCATAGCATCGGTGTTTCGGTGGGCAGACCTTCGCTGGTGACCTGGTGTTTGTCGTATACGGCTGCAATTTCATACAGGCGCACGTCAGAAATGGAGTGATTCATGTTATAGGAAAGGGTTTTCAGCATATCGGGGGCCAGGGTCGGACGCATCACAGAGCTATCTTCCCCAAGCGGGTTACGGACTTTCAGGGGGTCCAGCCGCGGGTCTTCGGCGGGCAGTTTCAGCTTTTCAATCTGCCGGGGGCTGACGAAGGAGAAGTTCATAATCTCCATATAGCCCAGGCCGTGGAGCACATCGGCAATTTTCCGTGTCATCTTCATCCGGGGAGAGATGCCGCCGGAGGTTTGCTCGCCGTGCAGGGGGGTGCAACCGATTTCCTCAAAGCCGTAAATGCGCAGAACTTCTTCGCAGATGTCGGCTTCGTTTTCGATATCCGAGCGATGCGGCGGCGCGGTCACGGTCAGCGTATCCTGATCAAGCTGCACGCGGAAGCGAAGTTTCTCCAAGATTTCCACCATGGTGGAAGCGGGAATAGCAACACCGGAACGCTCGCAGATGCGGCTGACGCTGGCAGTCACGGGCTTGCATTCCACAGGATTAGGATAGATGTCGATCACGCCTGTGACCACATCACCGGCGTCCAGCATATCAATCAGCATGCAGGCGCGGTTGATGGCATCCAGCGTGGTATGGGGGCTAACACCGCGCTCAAAGCGCCCCGAAGCATCGGTGCGCATGCCCTGGGCACGGCTGGTCAGGCGGATGGCCGTGCGGTTGAAGCTGGCGCATTCAAACATGACCTCGGTCGTGGTTTCGGTAATTTCGCTCTCCTCGCCGCCCATCACACCGCCGATACCGGTGGCATGATCTGCATCGCAGATGAGTAAATCGTCGGTGGTGAAGCTGCGCTCCACGCCGTCCAGCGTGGTCAGCGTTTCGCCGTCTCTGGCGCGGCGGACGATAATTTCGCGGCCAGCGACCTTGCTCAGGTCAAACGCGTGCATGGGGTGGCCGTATTCGATCATCACAAAGTTGGTGATGTCGACAATGTTGTTGATGGACCGCAGGCCCGCTCCGGCCAGATACTTGCGCAGCCACATGGGGGAGGGGGCGATGCGCACGTTTTTCACCACGCGCGCAGTATAGCGCGGACACAGGTCGGAGTCGATAACGCTGACCTTGACTTCGCTGCGGATATCGCCGCCGGATTCCTTGACGGTGGTGGGCGGTGCCAGAAAATCGGTATTGAGCGCGGCAGCGGACTCGCGCGCGATGCCCAGAGCGCACATGCAGTCGGGGCGGTTGGCAAGGATTTCAAAATCGATAATCGCGTCATCAAGACCCACAATCGGCTTGATATCCATGCCCACGGGATATTCTTCGTTAAAAATCAGCAATCCGGCTTCGCCGACGCTGGGGTATAGCTCCTGGGTGATGTTGAGCTCCGGCGCAGAGCAAAGCATGCCCTCGCTGACCATGCCGCGCAGCTTGCCTTTTTTAATGGTATGGCCGCCCGGAAGCTTGGCACCATCCAGTGCGACAGGCGCGAGAATGCCAGCGGCTACATTGGGCGCGCCGCACACGATGTGCAGGGGTTCTTCCTGGCCCACATCGACTGTGCACTGCGACAGGTGTGTACCTTCAACCTTTTCGCAGGTCAGCACGCGGCCGACGACAACATTCTGGATTTCCGCGCCGGGGCGTTCAATGCCTTCCACGGCGGTGCCAGTCATAATCATGCGCTGGGCATAGGCCTCGGCGGCGATGGGAATATCAACATAATCCCGGAGTAAACTCATGGGTAATTTCATTCTTGTATCCTCCTCTTAGCGCAGCTGGCCCAGCAGCCGTGCGTCGCCTTCAAACAGCAGCCGCAGATCGGGAATGCCATAGCGGCCCATCGCAATGCGATCCAGCCCGATGCCAAAGGCGAAGCCGGAATATTTTGTGCTGTCGATGCCGCACATTTCAAGCACCTTGGGGTTGACCATGCCTGAGCCTAAAATTTCAATCCAGCCTGTGCCTTTGCATACTTTGCAGCCGGTGCCCTTACACGCCGAACAGGTTAAGTCGACTTCAGCGCTTGGCTCGGTGAAGGGGAAGAAACTCGGGCGGAAACGGATGTTGACATCCTGCCCGAACACATGCTTGGCAAACGCCGTAAGCGTGCCCCGCAGATCCGCCATGGAGATATGTTCATCAACAACCAGCCCTTCCATTTGATGGAACACGGGGCTGTGGGTAGCATCCAGCTCGTCGGCGCGATATACGCGGCCCGGGCAGATGATGCGAATCGGCGGTTTACGGCTGAGCATGACACGCGCCTGCATGGGGCTGGTGTGGGTACGCAGCACCACGTTATCGTCGATGTACAGGGTATCCTGCGCATCACGGGCGGGGTGGTTTTTGGGGATGTTCATCAGCTCGAAGTTATAATAATCCAGCTCAATCTCCGGCCCCTGCATGACCTCAAACCCCATGCCGGTGAAGCATTCGATCATCTCGTTCATCACCAGGGTAATCGGGTGCGCCGTGCCGCGTTTGGGCAGGGTGCGGGGCTCGGTTACGTCAATCGACTCAAGCCTTAATGCCTGGTCGCGCTCTGCTTGCTTCAGCTGCTCGGCACGCTTGTCGATCAGCTCTTGCAATTCTTTTCGCACTTCGTTGATCGCCGCGCCCATCTGCGGCCGCTGCTCCTGTGGCAGTTTGCCTAGAGATTTGAGCAGTGCCGTCAGCTCGCCTTTTTTGCCGAGCACTTTCACCACCAGGGCATCGAGGTTTGCGGTGCTTAGCACCGTTTCCAGATCAGCCATCACCTGGGATTTGATCTGATTTAAGATTTCCAGCATACGGTTTGCCTCCCATCAAAAAAGCCTTCGCCCATGCGTTTGCATGGGACGAAGGCATAATGCCGCGTTGTACCACCCATCTTCCATCTCCATAAACGTGTGTTATGGAAATGCTCTCGCTTGATCACGGGGTGTGCTGATCCCCGGCTTCGCTTACTGGAATTCGTTCAGCGAAGCGACTCTGGAGGGAATGCTCCGTCTGCGGAATGGAAAGCTTTCAGCGTGTGCTATCCTCTCTGAAAACCGCGTTGATACGGGCTTTGGTCTCCGTCATCGTCTTTTATCCGCAGGCAAGGCCTCGGACATGGCTATTATAGCATGGGGAAATCGGAGTTTCAAGAGCACCGGGTGATTATTGTTCGCCGGATTCTTCCGGGGATTGCGCAGAAGTTTCGTAAGTAACGGCTTGGGTAGGCACATCCTCTGCGGATGCAGCTGGCGGCGCCGCTTCTGCGATCACGGAGGATGTAATTTCCCTCCTCAACAAGGAAACAAGCCGTATGGTTTTGTTACATATATAGTATAAACATGTTTCCGAGGGCAATAAATTAACGATTTGTAAACAATCATGTACTATATTGTACCGATGGTGTGGTATAATAGCAGAAAATATTAGAAATAGTCAGTGGAAAGATCGTTATATCCTGCGCAATAGCAATACATATTCAGAGAATTAAGGAGAACAGCAGAATGAAAAAAACATGGGTCATAGCGGTGCTCGTGATTGCGGTATTGGTTGTATCCGTTGGCTGCGCGGCAGCGGAAACGGTCATCAGTTCCATCCTGGTTGATTGTCGGCAGACATTTTCGGAAAACAAAAACGACCTGAAGGCAAACAAGGGGCAGAATATTGTGCTTGGCGATGGAATTGGCAGCATGAAAATGGTAAAAGAAGGGCTCATGCTGACCGCGCCGGAAAACGAAAACCCGATGTTCAATCTGGTCAGGCGGCTGGATGAAGTAGAGGGTACGATGGATGGAAACCAGGCGCTTCACATCCGGTTCAAGTCCTCGACAAAGGATTTCGGCATCATGCTGTTTGCACAGAGCAGCGCAGGCATTACAATCGGCGAAAATAACGAGCCATTGGCGTTTGTAAACTTTGGAGAATACATGGAGCCATTAAGCGGGCATCTATTCCTGCAACCCGGCAAATGGTACCATGCGCTGCTTGCTATGCGCTGGGATGGAGTGATGCAGGTTGCGATCTGGCTGGAAGAGGAACCAAGCAATCTGGCTGGTAGGTATGTGGATATCGGTTCGGCGTTTGGCAAAGGCGTGTTTGAAAACCAATCATGGGAAGCAAGCCTGGGCGTACAGGGGAATGCGACCTTTATCATCAGCAACTATGAGTATTTGACGTTTTCTAACTTCGTACTGGATTACCGGTCACTTGATTTGGGCGCAAACCAATCCAACACAAATCAATCTGGTACAAACCAACCCAATACAAATCAATCCAACGCGAATCAAACTGACGCAAACCAAAAAAGCGATACGCAAATGGATATAGACTACGGTCCCTCCTGGACGTTCGATATTGCCGACGGCTTCGATGTCGTGAGCGATACGGTGTGGATGGATGTTGAGCTCCAGCATATTGAGGCTGCGGGGGATACCTTTATGGGATATAACCTCGCCGACCTGATGAATTATTCGGGTAACGGATGGGACATGGCAACGGTGTCGTTTAGAAACGATCATGCAGAAAGCGTAATCGTGAGGAAGACCTATGAGGCGTTTGTCGTATACCAGCGCAACGGAGAGTTTTTGGGCGATCCGTACCTGCTGTCCGATGACGGGCTGTCGGAATATCCTATTGCGCAGGTATTTCGCTTTTTCGCCATTCCCTGGGAAGAAGCGTGCGTGATCAGCACTGTAATAGCGAACTGGCAATCGACGTATGACGTATTAACGCAGGATCTGATTGCCGATAATGGAGCGAGCTTTAACCTGGATGACCCGGATAACCATCATGTCATTATATCGACTTCGGATGAAGGGGTTAGCTTTGAAGCAGAAGGAATGGCCAATCCGCAGATGGCCTTTGAACACCGGCTGACTGTTGAAGGAACCAAGGACCACAAGCAGGCGGCACATGTCATGTTCAAACCGTCGGGAACGAATTTCAGTTTTTCGTTATGGGCGAATTTCGGCCTATGGATTGAAATCGGCGATCAGAACGAACCGTACCTCAGCTTATTGGAAAAAAATTATCAACAAGCGTTTGACGGTGATTTCCGCGTGGAACCGGGTATGTGGCACCATCTGCTTGTTGCGGTGAACCCGGATGGTGTGCTGCAGGCTGCGATGTGGAAAGACGGGGAGGAAGACAATGTTGCCTATCTGAATCTGGATATGTTCCAATCGTTCAACGAACCCAATTATCGGTCCGAATCGTGGCAGCTTTGCCTGAACGTTGCACAACAAGAAACAATGACGCTCGCCAGCTATGAGTACATCACGTTTGAAGAATTTGCGACCGAAGGCAAAGTCATTGAAACGGCCAACAATGACACGCAAGACAATGGGGAATGGGTAGAGCCCAGGGACTTCGGCCCAGAATGGACAATGAATATCGCAGACAATTACGAGCTTGCCTACGATACGATTTGGGATGTGATGGAGCCGCAGGTTGTAACAACAGGCAACGGGGACGAATACATTGGGTACGTGCTCAAGGATTTACTGAATATTTCCAATAACGGAAGCAATGTGGCAACCGTTTGGTTTGGTGAAGACGGACAAAACAATACCCTAATCGATCCGACATACGATGCGTATGTTGTATTGTTGAAAGAGGGAGAGTGGATGGGCGCACCGTATCTGATTACGATTGACGGGGTATGGCCCGACCCGATAACAAATGTGTATCCGTAACCGGGAAAGTAAGACGAGAAAAACGGACTGCAAAGTTGCAGTCCGTTTTTCATACATGCGGTAAGCGCGGTCGTAAGCCGAGTTCTGTCGTTGAACGATCATCTGTCTGCCCGCAGTGTTACCACTGCGGTGTAGCGATCACTTTAGAGGCCCGGCGGGCCGCCGCATTGCCTCAGATCGGATCTTGCATCAGGTGGGGTTTACATCGCGCCTCCGTCGCCGGGGCGCGGGTGAGCTCTTACCTCGCCTTTCCATCCTTACCGTAAACGCATAACTTACCCGAAGGCAAACCCGCGTTTAGGGCGGTTTGTTTCTGTTGCACTTTCCTTGAAGTCGCCTTCACCGGCCGTTAACCGGCACCCTGCCCTGTGATGCTCGGACTTTCCTCATGGCACGCCATGCAATCGTTTAGCCGCCTTACCATGCATGGGCAGAATAGCATTTTCCGGTGCCGGTGTCAATCGGCTGGTATCCGGCCATGACACGCCTTGACGCACCCGTAAAACAACGTATAATATGGTAGTAAGCAAAGTAAAGAAATCATGAGGAAACCGTCTGATGCCAAGTTATCAACAATATTGCCGCCCGCCGCTGGTGGATCCAGCGTATGTCGCATTGCCGGATGCTGCCGTACACGCAGAAGGCAGCCTGCGCACGCTGACGGACAAGGTGCTGAATCTGACCAATCCGGATGCCGTTTTACCGCTGGATGCCGTGCTTGCCTCCAAGCTTGGCGAGTATACCACGCTGCCCCCGCTTCCGCCGATCAAAGAACTGGCCGATACGCTGCCTGAAAGCCTGCCGGCTTTCGTTCCGGCACTGCGTGCGGCAATCATGACCGCCGTAGCGGATAAGGATAAGGAAGCGCTGGTCAAATGCCTGCAGGCGATGAAAGCCCTGGCGGCAAAGCTGCCGGACATCGGCGAATATGCGCTGATGCCCGTGGCTGCCGATGCCATGCGCTGCGCACAGGAGCTGTTCCGGCGTACGGGACAGAACTTTTTATTGGATATTATGGAAATGATTCGCTCGCAGGTGCCGGATGTGGCGGGCTTGTTTCACTCATTTCCGTTTTTAAAGGCCTTTACCCCGGAGCCGGTGCCAGACGATGCCAAGGATGATACATCAAAATATTTCCGCCGGATGAAAATGCTTGGAAGCGGCAAGATGATCGCCGATGCCCTGGCGCTGACAGCGCTGTTTGCTATGTATTCCGGCTCTGCGCGGGATGCAAGCGCCTCTCAAGCGGGGCTTAACTCGCTGGATCGCTTCCACGGCATGCCTAGCGGCATTTTTACCGCCCAGCCGTACCTGGCCGGGCGCGAGCCTTCTGCTGCAACGGATCTGCCAACCATCTGTGCAACGCTGGAAGCCCTGCATGATTTGCTGGCAGCCGGCGGCGAGCTGGCCGTGGCTGAGCGTATGGAGCGTATCGTAGACAATGCATTTGCCAATATCTTTGCCGAGGACGGCGTATATAAGCTGCAGCCCGTAAACCGCGAAGCCAATGAAGCCAGCTGCGTGGCTGACCCGCCAAGCCGCGCCGAGGTGGGATTGCTTTTGCGCGCCATGACCTCGGTGCGCCGCTCTGTATGGATGGTCAAGGGCGAAACGGAACTTTCCATGCTGCTGCCGTATGACAGCGTATGCCTGACCCGCATGAACGGTGTGCCGGTGCGCGTGGCTATGAGCACCAATGCAGACGGCAACCTTGAATTTAAGGTAGAGGCCAAAAAACCTTTAGTATTTGCCCTCTCCATTCGTATTCCGAGCTATGCCGACAGCGCCCGTATCTCCGTCAGCGGAGACAAACCCAAGGTGGTGGAGTGCGGCACGATGTATACGGTCAAGCGCACGTTCGCTTCCGGCGACCGGATTGTGCTGGACTTAAGCTGCAAACCCTACAGCAAAACCGGGCACCGCAACGCTACGAGTTTGTTTTATCGTTCCCGGTTGATGGCCTTGCCGCTGCCGGAAGCTGATGATGCCTGGCAGTATGCGCTTAGCGATAGTTTCAAACCGGTGCTTTCCATGGTGGACGGGGCACCCAGCGTACGCGTGGAGGCCTGCTCGGCTCCCGGCTGGACTGTGAAGGATGGCCGCATCCCCTCGCCGCCGCA
The DNA here is from genome assembly GCA_963675925.2 of Candidatus Limiplasma sp. Lineage (GTDB taxonomy): Bacteria > Bacillota > Clostridia > Christensenellales > Aristaeellaceae > CAXXOK01. The sequence goes on along the minus strand of CAXXIB010000007.1, from coordinate 91,713 downwards.
GGGACTGCGCATGGGTGATGCGTATGAGCTAACCCTGCTGCCCTACAGCGATACCGTTGGCCGGGTGGCAATCTTCCCGCAGGCTAACCATGACTAAAGCAATCATCGGCGCTGCGCCGATGGCGGGTCTTTCGGATCGGGTGACCCGCGGGCTGTGCAGCCGCATGGGTGCGGACTATACCTGTACCGAGATGGTCAGCGCAATCGGCTGGATGTACGCAAAGGACGATAACCCTGTGTACCATCACCTGATGTCGCTGGCGCCGGAGGAGAACAACACCGCTATTCAGCTGTTTGGCAAGGACCCGCACGTATTGCAGGAGGCCGCAGCGCGGGCAACGCAGTTGCAGCGCTTTGCCAGCATTGATATCAACATGGGCTGTCCGGCGCGCAAGGTGACATCCTCGGGCGAAGGCAGTGCGTTGATGAAAACCCCGGTGCTTGCAATCAAGCTGATGGAATCGGTCAAAGCCGCGACCTATTTACCGGTTACGGTAAAAATGCGTCTGGGCTATGATGACCAAAGCTTGACCGCGCTGGAGCTTACCCAGGCCGCCCAGGCAATCGGGCTGCAATGGGTGTGCATTCACGGGCGTACACGGGAGCAAATGTTTTCCGGTACGGCTGACCGCCAGGCGGTGGCTGCCATCAAGCAGCAGGTACGCATTCCCGTGTTCTATAACGGCGATGTTTTCTCGGCGGAGGACGCTGTAAGCGCGCTGGCGGAAACCGGCTGCGACGGTTTGCTCGTAGGGCGCGGTGCGATGGGCAATCCCTGGCTGTTTCGTGAAATTAACGATGCTATGCAAGGCAAACCGGTTCGTAAACCCGATGTAGCCGAGCGACTGCAGGTGATGGAAGAACATATCGACCGACTGAAAGCCTTCAAAGGCGAACGACTCGCTTTGCTGCAAATGCGCACCCATATCGGGCATTATATACGCGGTATTCACGGCGCATCGGACATTCGAAAACACCTGAACACGATTATGACGACCCAGGGGCAGAAAGAACTGCTCCGCAGTGTACTAACAAAGGAGAGTCCATGAAACGCGCAATCCCGGTGATAGTATTATGCTTCCTTCTATGCCTTACAACGGCGGCCACTGCGTCGCTTGCATCTCTGGAAAACGCGCTCGGCCCCGTGTTCCACGGCAAGGGCGCTGTTAAAACCAGCGTGAAACTTACGGTCAACACGCTGATGCCGTTTGATGACATTCGGCTGGACCTCATCAATCGCGTGCTCAAGCATACACAGCTGGATCTGTTTGTTGACGAAACCCCGGACGATGCCGCTACAGGTTTTAGACTTATCATGGCCGGAGCCCCGTTGTTTGAAATGACCGAGCGCCATACGGGCGGTGCGTATCTGGTGCAAAGCTCGCTGCTGCCAAATCGCATGCTGTTTTCCACCAACGCCTCGCCAATGGATATGCTGCTGGTATCCCAAGAGGAAGTCGAGGTAGTGGACGAGGACAGCAAGGACCCCAACACCTCCGATGTGGAGGAAGCGTTTGACATGCTTTCGGCTGTAGAAGAGCTGAAACCCCTGTACCAGACCTTGACCGACCAAACCGTACCCCTGACGGAAGAAAACAAAGTCCGATATAAGATTGATGATATCGGCACAGGCCGTTTCAGCTATGTCGCCAAGCTGACGGAGGAACAGTGTCAAGCCCTGGCACCTGACCTGCGCAAAGTCATCTCTTGCGGGATGGACGCGGAATACCGGGAAGAGCTTGCTCAGGTCACCTTTGAGCGCAGGTTTACCGTTGCGCTGTATAAGGATGAGGACGGCAATGATGTTTGTCTGTACATACGGGGAACGATTGTATATCCCGATGGCGACCGCCGCTCGCTGAAGTGGCAATGGGGGTTTACACCGGACCTTAAAACCCAAACCTTTCTCTACCGTGTATCGCGCAATGAAGGCAGGCGGGATACCCGCAATATTGATGCAATTCTGGAACAAACTCAAAGCGCAGATGCCTATACGCTGGCATGCGAAACAACGACCAACCTGCGGCGCGGTGGGCGTAATGAGAAAAGCACCCTGACTATTGATCTGTCCGGCACACCCGGCAGCGCATCCACCTGCCAGGGCAGCATATCACGCCAAACCGGCGGTACAGACAACAGTAAGGATATGGACAAACGCATTACAGACGTCACCGTGGATTGCAGCTTGCAGGCGGGGGAGACGAGTGCGCTTTTGACCGGCGATCTAAGCTATCAGCAGACCATCAACCGGGATGTGATAACCGCGCTGGATCTTCATTTTGAACAAGCGCAGCAGCCAGAACAAGACGACGACGCGGCCTCTGAGCTTGCGCCATATCATATGCCAACGGATGCCCCGGTGCCGGATCTGGATGTAGAACCCCTGCTGGAAGCGCTGGAGCATCGGCAAACAGAGGACATGGAGTACCTGGTCGGCTCGCCGCCGATCGGACTGTATGCGTATGATATCCCGGATGAGATCATCAGCGTAAACATGGACAATATGCAAACAAGCGTCCATCAAAGCATGTTCAACGAAGCGGGGCAGCGGTTAGCCGGTAATCTGGTGCTTGCCCTACTCAATCTTCCGGCCGAGGATGCGGGATTGTTAGCCGATGGGATGCAGGAGTCGGACTACGCTATATTCCTTGAAATGCTGGATTAATATGCGTGGATAGACAAGTGGCGCAAAAAAGGGTAGAATTTCCCAAAGAGAGTATGCCATCACCCAATTTGGGATGGCAGGATGAATATAAACCCGATTAAGTGCAAGATCGGGAAAGCAGATAGGCGGCTTGCCGCCGGGAGGAACAGCATGAAAACAATGGTGAAGCGTATCATAGCCCTTGGGTTGGTACTGCTCCTGTGCGCCGGCACGGCAGCTGCGCAAACAGCAGAGGATGTGCATTTAACGGTACTGCAGAAGCTGGCAAAGCAACTGGATTTCGGCAGCGGCTTTGAGGGCACGCTGACCTTGACAGCCGATGCTGTGGAAGGCCGGGAGAGTGACGCTATTTCCACCATCATGCCCATTGTCATGGATGTTCGCTACATACAGCTGGCGGGCGGCGCCGAGCAGCCTGCCCAGTCGCGCTTGTCTTTGCTTCTCAATAACGGCGAGTACCAGCAAGGCAATATCGACCTGTCCATGCAGGACGGGGCGCTATATTTGCAAAGCTCGCTTCTGGACGACCAATGGTATTTGGTCAGCAACGAGATACTACAGCCGCTGCTTACTTCCATCGGTGTGCAGGGCGACATGCAGACCCTGTCGCAGCTTGAACAGGCGACAGGCCAGCTTCCGGGATTGTTTTCATTTATCTCCGGCATGGCAACGGGCTTGATCAGCGCAAAGTCGGCCACCATGGATAAATCGCTGCAGGCGATGATGACGGATATTGATTTCTGGCTGGAAGAACATCGCCAATCTATCGATACGGTGGAGCTTGATAACGAGGTACCGGCCATGGAGGCGACCTATCGCATTCCACCGGAGGATGTGAAAGCAAAGCTGAAACAGCTGATTACCGAGCTGCTGAGCGATGAAAAACTGCTAACAGCCTTATCGGTTATGCTCAACGACCAGCAGGCGGCGCTGTACCTGGAGCCTGATTTGATTCCCTACTATATGTATGCGGTGGATGGGCTGCCGCTGGAAGGCGACCTGGTCATCAACCGCGTGGCAAGCTGGGAAGACGAAATGGATAAAACGCAGATTACCATGCCGCTGTATGACAGCGTGACCGGATCGTCGGTTCTGACCTATACCCGTTCGCAGGATGGTGTGGACATGCCCTTCCATAATATTTTGGGACTTGAAAGTGCCGACAGCTATATGGAACTGAGCTTCGATGACAGCCTGCCTGTTGACAAGGCGACCGTGAACCGCGGCACCATTTTGATGAAGAACAAGCAAGCCGACGGAAGCCCTGCGCCCATCTACTGGGCGGCGTTTACGCTGAGCACGCAATCGGAAACCACCAAAGACCTGAACAGCTATGAAACGCAGTATGAAACCATACAGTTTTCCCTGTCGCCTGCGACTATCCCTGAAGGTGAGGATGCTTCCGCCTATGCCGTGATTCCGGAAACGAACATCGCTCTGGATATGAAGCTGGCCACCCGTGCCACCAAAACCTCGCCGACCACAGCAGATATGACGCTGACAATCTCCGGCAGTGCGATGGCCCAAACAATTACACTTTCACTTTCTGGCGCAACCGAGGCCAAGTGGACCCCCGTTTCCTTTGCTACGGAAACAGCCACCGACCTGATTCATATGGCACAGGAAGATTTGCAGTCGCTGTTATCCCGCGTTGTCGTCAAGGGCGGTCTGCTGTTTTTACCCTACATCAACCTGCCGCAGATCACCGCGGCTCCGGGCCAATAGGCCCGCAGAGCGCGGCCGGTAAGTACAAGCAAAGTACAAACTTTATCTTGACACCTTGTAAGGTGTACGGTATACTCCGCTATATACAGCAACGGCGCTGAGGATTCTTTTGTGTGTCCATCGGTGTCGTTTTTGTTTATTCTCTGCAGCGCAGGCTGCAATCCATCATATCAGGAGGTATCGCTACGTGATGAATTCATGCGAACGGTTCGGGGAAAGTGTATTCAATGATGCAGTAATGCAGAAACGTCTCCCCAAAGAAACCTACAAAGCCCTCAAACGTACCATCGAGGGGGGGCAATCGCTTGATCCGGAAATCGCGGGCGTTGTTGCCAACACGATGAAAGACTGGGCCATGGAACTGGGTGCGACCCATTACACGCACTGGTTCCAGCCGATGACCGGCATTACCGCCGAAAAACACGATTCTTTCATCAAGCCCAAGGGCGACGGCAGCGTCATTATGGAATTCTCAGGCAAAGAGCTGGTCCAGGGCGAACCGGATGCAAGCTCCTTCCCAAGCGGCGGCATTCGTGCAACATTCGAAGCCCGCGGCTATACTGCGTGGGACCCCACCAGCTACGCCTTCATTAAAGATGGCAGCTTGTGCATCCCCACCGCGTTTTGCAGCTACGGCGGCGAAGCGCTGGATAAGAAAACCCCGCTGCTGCGCTCTATGCAGGCCCTTAACAAGCAGGCCCTGCGCGTGCTGAAATTCTTTGGCAACGAAGATGTGAAGCGCGTATATCCCACAACAGGCCCCGAACAGGAATACTTCCTGATCGATAAAGAAGACTTTAAAAAACGTCCTGACCTGATCACCACCGGCCGTACGCTGTTTGGCGCACCGTCCTCCAAAGGGCAGGAACTGGAAGATCATTACTTTGGCGCGATTCGCACCCGCGTATCCGCCTTCATGAAAGAGCTGAACGAAGAGCTGTGGAAGCTCGGCGTGTACAGCAAGACCGAGCACAACGAAGTGGCTCCCGCCCAGCACGAAATGGCTCCGGTGTTCTCCATCGTCAACGTCGGTGCCGACCACAACCAGCTGGCCATGGAAGTTATGAAGCGCGTTGCCGACAAGCACGGCCTGACCTGCCTGCTGCACGAAAAACCCTTTGCGGGCGTCAACGGCTCGGGCAAGCATAACAACTATTCCCTGTCCACCGATACCGGCATGAACCTGCTGGATCCGGGCGACACCCCCAACGAAAATGCGCAGTTCCTGTTGTTCCTGGCCGCAGTGATCCAGGCCGTGGACAACTATCAGGACCTGCTCCGCGTCTCCATCGCATCTGCGGGCAATGATCACCGCCTGGGCGCGAACGAAGCCCCGCCGGCCATCATTTCCATGTTCCTTGGCGATGAGCTGACGGCCGTGATTGATTCCATCGTCAGCGAATGCGCGTACGACTGTCACGAGCGTGAAAGCATGCTGCTGGGCGTGGATGTGCTACCGGCCTTCCCCAAAGATAACACCGACCGCAACCGCACCTCGCCGTTTGCGTTCACCGGCAACAAGTTCGAGTTCCGCAGCCTTGGCTCCTCGCAGTCCATCTCCGGCCCGAACACGAACCTGACCACCGCTCTTGCCGAAAGCCTTTGCCAGTTCGCAGACGAGCTGGAAAAAGCCGACGATTTCACAACAGCGCTCAACGATCTCATTCGCCGCGTGCTCAGCGAGCACAAGCGCATCATCTTCAATGGCAACAACTACGCGCCTGAATGGGTTGAAGAAGCCGAAAAGCGCGGGCTGTTAAACCTTCGCTCCACTGTGGATGCAACCCCCTACTACATTCATGAGAAAAACATCGCGCTCTTTACCAAGCACGGCATTTTCTCCGAAACGGAAATGCACAGCCGCTATGAAATCCGGCTTGAGAAGTACATCAAAGTCATCAACATTGAGGCGATGTGCATGTCCAACATGGCACACACGCTGATTCTCCCGGCGGCAATTACCTACAGCAAGGAAGTTGCCAAAACCGCCCTGGCCAAGCAAAGCGTTTCCGATTCCATTTCCGTGGATGCTGAAACCGCACTGCTTACAAAGCTCGGCGAGCATACCAAGGCGCTGTCCGTCGCGCTGGATGCGCTGGACAAAGCCATCGCCGGTCAGGATGAATCCATCGATGTGCTGGACCAGGCAAAGTACTCTAATCAGACCCTGATCAGCGCCATGAATGAAGTACGCACTCACGGCGATGCACTGGAGAGCATCGTAGCCAAGAAATACTGGCCGCTGCCCACCTATCAGGACATCCTGTTCTATTAAACCGGCGGATACAATCCGCATTGAGCCCACAAGGATGTGACGCTCAACCCTAATCGATAAAAAACAAGCCGTCATGTGTTCGGCCTTGGGCAATGCCCAACCGTCACCGGTCATCGCTCAAAGACGAGTGCATGATAGGCTTGGTTTTTTATATTGAAAATCAAGGAGGAGAGACAATGCATTTGCTCGTAACAATGGCTACGGATGTAGCAGCCGAGGTAGCGACTCAGGCGACGAATATCGCATCTCTGGTTTCGGCGGTTGATACTGTATGGGTGCTGTTCGCCACAGCGCTGGTCTTCCTGATGCAGGCAGGCTTTGCCATGGTAGAGGCAGGCTTCACCCGCGCCAAAAACGCTGGTAACATCATCATGAAGAACCTGATGGATTTCTCCATCGGCGCAGTCGTTTACTGGATCATCGGTTACTCGCTGATGTTCGGCCAGAGCAACGGGTTTGTCGGCGCTATCGACCTGTTTGTTGCTAACGCGTCTTCGTCCGACCCGAACATGTTCACTTTCCTGATGTTCCAAACCGTGTTCGCAGCGACGGCAGCCACCATCGTCAGCGGCGCGATGGCAGAACGTACCAAGTTTGTCAGCTATTGTTTATACTCACTGATCATTAGTGCCATTGTGTACCCGATCTCCGGCGGCTGGGTTTGGAATGCCGACGGTTGGCTGTTCCAGATGGGTTACATCGACTTTGCAGGTTCCACGGTTGTGCACATGGTCGGCGGTGTTGCCGGTCTGGTCGGCGCAATCATCCTTGGGCCCCGCATTGGCAAGTACGGCAAAGACAAGAAACCCCGCGCCATCCTCGGCCACAGCATTACGCTGGGCGCCCTGGGCGTGTTCCTGCTGTGGTTTGGCTGGTTCGGGTTCAACCCCGGCTCCACGCTTTCGGCAACCGGTGACAACACCACGGCGATTGGCTCTATCTTTATGACCACCAACCTGGCAGCGGCAGCGGCAGCTTGTACCACGATGCTGTTTACCTGGTTCCGCTATAAGAAGCCTGACGTATCCATGACCCTCAACGGCGCGTTGGCCGGCCTGGTTGCCATCACCGCGGGCTGTGCGTCGGTCAATCCCTTCGGCGCTCTGATGATTGGTATCATCGCAGGTTTCGCCGTTGTGTTCGGCGTAGAACTGCTGGACAAAGTCCTCAAGATCGACGATCCGGTCGGCGCAGTAGCCGTTCACGGTATCTGCGGCGCACTGGGTACTTTGTTGGTTGGCTTCTTCGCCACTGACGGCGGCGTGTTCTACGGCGGCGGCTGGAGCCTTCTGGGCGTACAGGCCACCGGTGTTGCGGCTATCGCAGCGTGGGTTGCTGTCACCATGACCATCGTATTCCTCGTGATCAAACACACCGTCGGCCTGCGCGTGAGTGCTGCCGAAGAAATCCGTGGTTTGGATATCGAAGAGCACGGCCTGGCCAGCGCTTATGCGGACTTCATGCTCCCCATGAGCCGTGGCGAAATCCCTCTGGGTGACGAAGTGGATGTCCCGCAGGAAGCCGCTCCCGTGGAGAAGGCAGTTCCTGTCATGGTTTCCAAGGAAAAGAAAGTTGTCGACGACACTGCGGCCGACGGCAAGAAGATGACCAATGTTGTGATCATCACCAAGCAGTCCAAGTTCGAAGCCCTCAAGGCAGCGATGGACGAAATCGGCGTGACCGGCATGACAGTGACCCAGGTGCTGGGCTGCGGCATGCAGAAGGGTCGTCCGGAATACTACCGTGGCGTCGAAATGGAAACCAATCTCCTGCCCAAGATTCAGGTCGAGCTCGTGGTTTGCAAAATCCCCGTGCGCACTGTAATCGAAGCGGCGAAGACCGCCCTGTACACCGGCCACATCGGCGATGGCAAGATCTTCGTTTACGACGTAGAGAATGTAATCAAAGTCCGTACCGGCGAAGAGGGTTACGAAGCCCTGCAGGATGTTGAGTAAGACTCAATAAAACGATAAAGAAGGAGCCGCAAGGCTCCTTCTTTTTTATGTCGCTATCCGTGAACGGAACAAAGTAACTTTGCGCTTAGTCCATCCGAAACCACACATACGCCGATGTCTCTGCTAAATCGTAGTCCCGCAGAAAATAGCCGTCCAGATCAAAGTAGTAATGATCGTAATTCTGCGTAAACAGGTGGTGCGGGGTATCACGCTGGGGTACGCCGACAATCGCGACAGCTACGCCGCCATCGGTAGTGAAGCAGTCCAGGCCGTTTTCATCAATGTAATCCTGGTAGCGCTGTGCATAGGGCGGACACAGGCCGCAGTGCACCACCAGGGGGTATTGCAGGTAGTCGGCAAGCTCCGGTGCGGATTTTGCCGTATAGCCATACTCGGCCAAGGTGCCGATGTACATCATGATATGATAGCCGCCAGCGCTGGTGACCAGAAAGTCGCCCACCATGAGCGTGTTATGGAGTGCATCTACGGGGACTTCTTTTAGTTTCAGCTGGTTTTCTTTGTAAAGGCCACGGTTTGCAATCATTTGGTCCAGCGACCCGTGCTGGGGTTTGCCGGACTGAAAGTTAATCCAGTTGGTAAAGCCGTTACAGTCAAACCCATACAGGTATTTTTGACCTTTGACAAAGTTCTTTGTGGTCTCCAGGGCATACCAAGGCAGAAGCAGATTTTCTTCCTCCCGGCCACCAAACATATATGGAAGTCCCAGCGGAAAGCGTGCCTGTACTTGCGCGCCGGCCAGCTCGTTGTAGCGTGTAAGAAACGGATTGCCTTCTTCCAGCATCGAAAACGCGGCATTAAGCTCCAGCCGCCACTGTACCTGCGCGGAAGCGGAGTGCAAGCACAAAACAAGCGCCAATAGAATACAGACGATAAGCAATCGTTTCATCAGTGGCCTCCAAAGCGTTTGTTTTGGCTATTATAACAGGAGGAAGCAAGCGTGCACAACCCCGCACGCTATTTAAAGTAGGGTTCGGGGTGGACGATGTGTTCATCCTCCGGGTTGATGCGCCCAAGCGCCCGGTCGTAGTGCATAATGGCGCGCTGGATGGCAAAGTAGCCATAGCGCTTGCGGATGTCGTCGATGGTGTATTCAAGAATCTGGCGCCGCTGGCGCGCGGCGTCCTCTGGCAGGAAGGAAAGCTGCAATAGCTTACCGGCGGGGGACAGATGGCTGACGCTGATGCCCAGCGAGCGCAAGGGCGTGCCCTCCTGCCAGTTTTCCAGCACCAGTCCGTAAGCGGATTCAAAAAGATCAATGCTGCAATCGGTTTCAAAGGAAAGGGTTTGCTGTCGCTGAAACCAGTCCAGCGTTTTGGCATCGCGGATGGACACCTGCACCACGCGCCCGGTAAACCCGTGCTTGCGCATGCGCGAGGCTACGCTTTCGCACAGGCCGTACAGGGTAATGCGTAAATCGTAAACCGTGATGATATCGTGGGCGGTGGTAATGGAGTTGCCCACGCTTTTCATTTTCACGGGCGTGTCCTCGGCGATCACCGCGGCGGCATCGTCCCCTCGGGCAAAGCCTGAGAGCATGAGCCCCGGTTTGCCAAACATGGCTTTCAGGGCGGCAGGGTCCACCGCGGCCAGCTGCCCCACGGTGTAGATGCCGATATTGTTTAGCTTGCGGGAGGTGGCCCGGCCGATGAACAATAGCGCGTTCACCGGCAGCGGGTCCAGCACGCTGGCGCGGTTTTCGTTGCAGACGACGCTGACACCGTCGGGCTTTTTCAGGTCGCTGCCGAGCTTGGCGAAGATACGGTTATCGCCGACCCCCACGCTGATGGTCAGGCCCGTTTCCTCCCGCACGGCATGGCGCAGGTGGTTGGCAATGGACAGCCCGTCGCGGATTTCCACACGCGGGCCGCTTACATCCAGCCAGGCTTCGTCCACGCCGAAGGGCTGTACGCGGTTGGTATAGCGGGAGAAAATTCCCCGCACGGTCTGGCTGTATTTGAGCACCGTTTCTAGATTCGGGCTGATCGCTTGTAAATTCGGGCAGCTTTGCCGGGCCTGCCATATGGCCTGCCCGGTAATCACGCCCTGGCGTTTGGCGACCATGTTTTTGGCCAGCACAATGCCGTGCCGAAGCTCCGGATCGCCGCAGACAGCCACAGGCACCTCCCGCAGTTCCGGGCGTTCCAGGCACGCCACAGAGGCGTAAAAATTGTTCAGGTCGGCATGCAGTACCACACGGCTCATAGAAAAAACCCCTCCCGCAGCAAAATGCAGAAACGATAAAAAAGAACATACGTTCCCTATTATTATACAAACGAATGTTCGGTTTTACAAGCGCTAGATGTGGGTATGCGGCCGCATGCGGAGCACATTCCCTAGTCGATGGCCGCCTGCGCGGCAGGGAAACGGGCATGGAATCAAGAAACACTGTCTATCGAATGAAATCAAACTGCGAGGTACACTGTATGGATACTCCCGTGGATGTATCGGCGATTCAAATCAACACAGACAGGTTAATTCTGCGCCCGCTCGCGCTGGACGATCTTGCGGATTTCTATGCCTATGCCTCCGTGCCGGGCGTGGGTGAAATGGCGGGGTGGAAGCACCATCAGTCCATGGAGGAATCGGCCGCCATTCTACAGTCGATGGTGAAGGGGCGGGAGGTATTGGCCATCGTGCACAAGGCTGATGGCAAAATGATCGGTACGATCGGGCTGCATCCGGCATCAAAAACGGATACGGAGCACTTTCCCCGCTGCCGCATGCGCGAAATGGGGTATGTGCTTTCCAAAGCCTACTGGGGTCAGGGCCTGATGCCGGAAGTCGTGCGTGCGCTGATCCAATACAGCTTTGAAACCCTGAAGCTCGATGCGCTGGTCTGCTGCCACTTTGCAGAGAATAGCCAGTCGCGCCGTGTGATCGAAAAATGCGGGTTCCGTTATTTCAGGAGCGGCACCTATGTGTCTGAGCGTTTACAGAAGACCTTCGAGGATCGATGCTATCGTATCCTAGCGGAAGAGCGCTAAGGAATATCCGGTGTATAAAAAAGAAGCAGCTAGATGGCTGCTTCTTTGCTGTATCGCGATAGGAGGGGGAAAGCCTGCTGTATTGGTATACCGTATCAGGCGTTTGTCGGTTCCTTGGGTTCAGGTTGCGCACTGACCGCGTCCATGCGCTTGTTGACCTGGGTAAGAACCTTGATGGCGAGTTCCAGCGCGGCAAACGGCTCCAGGCTGCGTTGTTTTAGAATCATTTCCGGCGGCATGCGATGGCTGAAGGAGATGCGCTTATCGGTTTCGGTGGCGGCAGTGAACAGGGCCATGGTATCGGTGATAAACTTGGGGTCCAGCCGCATATGGATACCGTCGGCGCGCAGGAACAGATGGTTAATGCCCAGCCGCCGGGTGACTGCGCGCAGGCGCGCGACCAGTATCAGCGTTTCCACAGGCTCAGGGATATCGCCGAAGCGGTCGATCAGCTCGGCTTCCACATCCAGTTTGGAATCCTCATCCTCAATCATGGCAATGCGTTTGTACACTTCCACGCGCAGGCGTTCGTCCTGCACCAGGGTATCGGGCAGGTAGGCATCCAGCGAAAGCTCGATACGGGTATCCAGTTCCGGGGTGTCCTTAATGCCCTGTACCTCGTGTACAGCCTGCTCGATGAGCTTGACGTACATATCGTACCCCACAGCCGACAGCTGCCCGCTTTGCTGGGGACCCAGCACATCGCCCGCGCCGCGGATTTCCAAATCGCGCATGGCAATACGGTATCCCGCGCCAAACTCCGTAAACTCGCGGATGGCGGTCAAACGCTTTTCAGCGGCTTCGGATAGCAGCTTATCCCGGCGTACGGTTAAATAGGCAAAGGCCTGGCGGCTGGACCGGCCCACGCGCCCACGCAACTGGTAGAGCTGCGACAGGCCGAAGCGGTCGGCATCGAACACAATCAGGGTGTTGGCTTCGGGCACATCCAGTCCGCTTTCGATGATGGTGGAGCAGAGCAGTACATCGTACGACCCGGCATAAAAGTCCAGCATCACATCTTCCAGCGCGTTTTCCCGCATCTGTCCGTGAGCCACGGCGATGCGGGCCTCCGGCACCAGCGCTTGCAGGCGCGCATACATTTTCTCAATCGTGCGCACGCGGTTGTACAGGAAATATACCTGCCCGCCGCGCGCCATTTCGTGGCGAATGGCATTGGCGACGATGGAATCATCATACGGCGTCACATAGGTTTTCACGGGCATGCGTTCTTCGGGCGGGGTTTCCAAAATGCTCATATCGCGTATGCCGGTCAGGCTCATGTGCAGGGTACGCGGGATCGGTGTAGCGGATAAGGTGAGCACATCCACCTTGGTTTTCATATGCTTGATACTTTCCTTGTGGGCGACACCGAAGCGATGTTCCTCGTCGATGATCAACAGACCCAGATCCTTAAACTGCAATTCCTTACTGAGCAGGCGATGTGTGCCGACGATCACGTCGATTTTGCCCTCTTTCAGCTTGGCAATAATCTCGCGCTGTTCCTTGGGGGTGCGGAAGCGGCTGAGCATTTCGCAGGTGACGGGGAAGCCCGCAAAGCGTTTTTTCATGGTGTTGTAGTGCTGCTGCACCAAAATGGTGGTGGGGGCGAGGATGGCGACCTGCTTACTGTCGAGCACCGCCTTGAACGCAGCGCGCAGGGCGACCTCGGTTTTGCCGTAGCCTACATCGCCGCAGAGCAGCCTGTCCATGCTGCGGGCAGATTCCATGTCCTCGAAAATCTGTTCTACGCTTTTTTGCTGGTCTTCGGTTAGCTCGTAGGGGAACATGTCCTCAAATTCACGCTGCCAGGGCATATCGTGGCTGAAGGCAAAGCCGTTGGGTTTGTGCCGCCGGGCGTAGAGTTCCGCCAGGTTGAAGGCGAGTTCTTTCAGCCCTGCTTTTACTTTGCTTTTCTGCTTTTCCCAGGCACCGCTGCCCAGCTTATTCAGCTTGGGCGGCGAGTTTTCCGCGCCGATAAACTTCTGCACGCGGTCAAACTGATCGGTGGGCACATACAGCTTATCGTTGCCCATATAGCGAATCAGCAGGTAATCCCGCGTCACGCCTTCGGTTTGCAGCTGCACTACACCATCGTAAATGCCGATGCCGTGCATCTCGTGCACCACAAAATCGCCGGTTTTCAGATCGGTAAACGAGGCGATATGCGCACCGGAGACATGGTGCTTTTTCGTGCGCTGATACGCCGAGCCGTATAAATCGCTGTCGGATACCACACACAGCTTGGCAGCCGGATTGCGAAAGCCTTTTTGAACCGAAATGGGCAAGAGCAGCACCTTGCCCGGCACAAGTGGCTGATCGGCAGTGGCCGCATAGGTCGCGGTTACATTTTGTTGCTCCAGCGCACGCAGCAAACGCTGCCCGCGGGCTTCGCCGCCGGTGAGCAGCAGTATAGCGCATCCATCGGCCTGCCAGGCATGAATGTCCTTGGCAAGCGGACTTAAGCGCCCGTTATAGGGCATCACCGGGTCGGAGGGGAAGGAAAGCACATCGGTTGGTGCAAACTGACCAAGCCCGCGAGCCAGATCGCTGATCAGTAGCACGCTATTGCGCTTGAGAGAGGTCAGCAGTTCCTCATAGGCTAGAAGCAGGCCCTGCTGCGCCGGGAAGCTGTCGCCGCGCAAAGCGGCTTCCTGCCACTCGGTTTGAAAGGCATTGTGCTTGGCTTTAGCGCGGGACTGGATCTGGTCGGGCTGATCCACCAGCACAATGGGGTGCTGTAGATACGCGTCCGCTGTGTCGGTATGCGGACACAATACGTTCAGCCACATTGGCGCGGTGCGTATGGACTGCCCGGCGTGCAGCAGCGCTGCGTCATCCATATGATTTTTAACACGGGAGGGGGTTTCCGGTTTGTCGGCATTGTCAATCAGCGCACCGGCGGCCAGTTCCGAGGCGGCTTCCTCGTTATCAATGGTATCAAAAAAATCGTCCAGCGCGCCAAGCGAGTCCTGTTTTTTGGCCAGCTTGCCGTCGATCACTGCGTGCTCATGAATGGCGGCTTCAAAGCGCTGGGCAGCGGTTTGCGGATCGCTTAGTAGGCACTCCGATGCCGGGGTGATGAGCACATCCTTGACGCGCTCAATGGAACGCTGACTGACGGCGTCAAAGTGACGAATGCTGTCAATTTCGTCGTCGAAAAACTCAATACGCAGCGCATCCGGCTCGGTCGGCGGGAATACATCGATAATCGCGCCGCGCATGGCGCACTGCCCGCGGCCTTCGGCCATGGCGACGCGTTCGTAGCCAAGCTTGAGCAGCGTAGCCATCAGCTGCCCGGGAGCAATACGGCCGCCTTCTTGCAGGGGCAGGCTCGCGGCTTGGAATGCCTTGGCATTGGGGCAGCGGTCGAGCATCGCCTCGGCTGATACGCACAGCACCTGAACCCGCCCGTGAGCAGCGTCGGTCAGCACCTGCAATCGCTGCCAGGTGCTTTCGCGGCTGGATGCCGCGCGGCTGAACTGCACATCGCGGCTTGGCAGCATGGCGGCTTGCAGCCCCAGTTGACGCAGATCCTGCGCCTGCCGTTTGGCGGTCAGTTCCGTGGGGGATACCAGCAGTATGGGCCGTGCCGTGGCCTGCGCAAGCGCGGCGGCGAAAAAGGGCTTTTCACCGTCTGTCATACCCGTCAGGTTCAGGCAGGCTTGATCGGATAGCTGATTGAAAAGCGCTGTCCACGCGGGCAGCGCTGTGTAGGATTGGAATATTGCTTCGTTCATGCGTCGTCTCCGGTTTCGCCGGGCGGTACCGGCTTGGGTTTTTTGGTGTTGTATTTGCGCATAGCGCTTTCCACGCCGTGCTTGACCCACTCCACGGCGGCATCCGCCGCTTTGTGGTAGGCATCAAAGGCAATTTGCCGTTCTTGCGCGGTACGATAGTGCGAAAGCACCCAGTCGGCGAGTTCGTACGGGCCGGGGTTTTGACCGATGCCGACGCGAAGGCGCGCAAACTCCCCGGTATTTATACACGCGAGTATGGAGCGCATCCCGTTGTGCGTACCGGCACTGCCGCCCCGGCGAATGCGTAAAAACCCCGGGGGGATATCAATATCGTCGTAGATCACCAAAAGCTGATCGGGCGATAGCTTATAAAACGCCATCAGTTCCTGTACTGCCGCGCCGCTCAAGTTCATATAGGTCTGCGGCTTGCAAAGCAACACGGTCTCGCCGTCGATCTGTGTTTGCATCAGCAGCGAGTTTCCTTTGCGCTTGGCGGTCTTGATTTGCAGTGTGTCTGCCAAAATAGACAGCACATCAAAGCCCGCATTGTGGCGGGTGTGGTCGTATTTATCTCCGGGGTTGCCCAGGCCTACGATCAGGTGCATGTTTTACAGTTTTCCCTTCTCCTTGCGGGCTTTTACCCAGCCTTCCTTCACCGTGCCCCGCGCGCGCGCAATATAAAGCGCTTGGGTGGGTACATCCTGGTCTACGGTGCTGCCGGCGGCAATGTAGGACTCCTGCCCGATATGCAGCGGGGGGATCAGGTTGACATTGCAGCCGATAAAGGCGTGGTCGTCCACCACGGTGCGGTTTTTGGTTTTGCCGTCGTAGTTTGAAAACACAACGCCGCAACCCAGGTTGATATCCTTGCCCAGATCACCATCGCCAACATAGGTCAGGTGGCTGATCTTGGTACCGTCGCCAACATTGGAGTTTTTGATCTCAACAAAATCGCCGATGCGGCAATGGTCGCCCACTTTGGTTTGCGGGCGGAGGTAGGCAAATGGCCCTACGGTGGTGTGGCTGCCGACCGCGCAAGAGAGCAGCACGCTGTGTTCTACGGTGGTTTCATCGCCGATAACAGCGTCCTTCAAGCGGCTGCCAGGGTACAGGGTGCAGCCGGAGCCGATGGTGGTCTGCCCTTGCAGGGTATTGTCCGGGTAGAGCAGGGTACCGGCACCGATTTGCACATCGGCTTCGATTACTGTACGGTCAGGGTCCAGTATGATGACACCGTTTTCAAGGTGGGTATCGACAATGCGCTTGCGCAGGCAGCGATAGGCGGCCGCGAAGCTTTTAGCGTCGGTCACGGTCATACCGTCTTCAGCGCTGGTAATTTGCAGGGTTGTCAGGGTATCGGCATAGGCTTCCAGCAATAGTGAAAGCGTGATGTCGTCTTCAAAGGCGTTCAGCTCGCACGCGGGCAGGGCGAACGCCAGCGGAATGCCCGTTTCGGTCACCAGGGCGCAGGGGCCATCGGCCGCGCGCTGGATTAGCGCATCCAAGCCTTGCAGGCAGGGTGTATTGTCCGCTGCAAACAGTAGCACGTTATAATCGCTAATGGATAGCTCATCGCGCGTAAATGCGTTTTCATCCGCGCCTAAGGCGATCATAGCGGCCTTCGTATGCTCGCTTAGGGTCTTGCCCAAAAGCGGCTGGTTTGAAATCGTCGTTTCGCCGCCCGGCAACAGCACGCCGAGGATTGTTTTCATGCGTATCCCTCCCGCTTCTCAGTGTCCTGAGTATACCATATCAAGGCTTTGCATGCCAACCGCAATTGCGGCTTTGCTTGTGGTATAATGCGGTATAGACTACTGCTGAATGGGGAGGAATTATGCCGTCTGAAACGCTGCAAGGCATTGTGCTCCGGGTTGCCAATTACCGCGACCGGGACCGAATGCTGACCCTGCTGTCGCCCGATAAAGGGCGTGTGGATGTGCTTTCGCGCGGATGCCGCAGGCCCAAAAGCTGCCTGATGCCCGTCAGCGAGAATTTTGTGCAGGGCGAGTTTGTGCTGTTTCGAAATCAGGACCGTTATACCCTAAACTCCGCCAACATTACCGAATCCTATTATCCCCTGCGGCTGGATGCCTACCGCATGACCTGCGGGGCCTATATGCTGCAGCTGGCCCAGGCCGCCGCACACCCGGAGCAGGAAGCAAAGACCATATACGAGCTGCTTACGGCCAGCCTGCACCGCCTGTGCTACGACCAAAGCGCCAGTCCCCTGATGGTGGTCAACAGCTTTTTGTTGCTGTTTGCTTCCGATAACGGCTACCGCCCGCGCCTGAACCACTGCGTGTACTGCCAAAAGGAGATTGCGCCCACACAAAGCGCGTATTTCGATAGTATTGAGGGCGGCATCTGCTGCCGAAACTGTACCAAAGGTGCGCTGATGCGTTTATCTGCCAAGCAGCTAGGCTGGATGCGCCAAACGCTGAAACAGGGCCTCGGTGTTCCCGAAATCACCGAAGATAAGACGCTGTTTGAAGTGCTGCGGCGCTATGTGGAATCCAGGCTCGATGCGACCATCAAATCCAGCAAGTTTTTGCCGTAGACCAAATAGAGGATTCTTAGTTTGGTTTTATTAACAGAATTAAGCAGTGGATTGGGAAGGATATGATTGTACTATATAGAAACTAATTGAATAAAATGAACACTTTTAAAAAGAAACTAGCAAATAGGAGATGAGCTAGAATGAGCTACTCATTATCACAAATAGATAAGAATAATATTCAATGGTTTTCTGCTGATAAGACTCGGAGTTCATTGGTGAAAATACAAATTACAAATGGTAATATTCGAGGAATCTATCCATGTGAAGTGGAGTTTGCATATCCAGTCACTGCATTTGTTGGAGAAAATGGTTCAGGGAAGTCTACGATTTTAGCGTTGGCAGCCTGTGCTTTTCATAATACTGATTCTTTTCATCAGTTTCCGAGAAAGAAAAGTTATTTCACATTTGGTGACTTTTTTACTTTTTCTCCTGACGAGCAAGGAGTTCAAGGTATTGAAATAAATTATACGATTCGACAAGAAGATGGTGATAAAAACAATATTCGCCGGAAAAAGCCAAGTGGCAAGTGGAACGATTATAACACAAGGAAAATACGAAATGTTGTTTATCTCGGAATCAATAGAATTGTTCCACCATCAGAGAGTTCTGCTCATCGATCATACCGTAAATTATTCGAAACAGAAGAAATTGATGCTGCAATATTGTCGCAAATAAAAACTCTAGCAAGTAGAATATTTGGTAGGAATTACAACGAATTAAGAATTTTCGTACATAATGCATATAGATTATTCTTAGTAAAACGTAACGAGTTGCTTTATTCTGGTTTTAATATGGGAGCTGGTGAGAATGCAGTGATCTCTATCCTACTTGAACTACTTAGTGCTGGTATGGGGTCGCTGATGGTTATCGATGAAATAGAGCTTGGCTTACATGCTAAAGCACAACATGAGTTTATAAGAGTCTTAAAAGAAATATGCTTGAGCAACAAGTGCCAAATTATTTGTTCAACACATTCGGATATTATTCTGAACGAATTACCTCCTGAAGGTAGGTTTTTTATAGAAAACCAAACAAGCCATACACTAATTACACCAGGAATAAGCGCGGAATATGCATTTGGTAAATTAGCTGAACAGAACTCAGGTGAACTAGACATATTCGTTGAGGATATAGTTGGCAAGACAACGATCGAGAATATAATTCCAAAAAACATTCGAGAACGAATAAAGTTATTTGTGATTGGATCCGATCAAGCAATATTGAAGCAGATTGCGGCTCGATATCGTGAAAGCAAGAATAATTTCATTGCTTTTCTTGATGGTGATAAGAGAAGAAACCACCAACAACAAGTTGACCAAATTAAACGACACCTCGAAAGTCGCCTTGAAAATGAGGAACAGTTTGATATAATGATGGAACAAAGATTACATTATATTATTGGCGATGCTTGGCCTGAATTAAGTATAATCAAGAGCTTGCTTGATAGTGATATGATAGGTGAGTTGACAATACGATGGGGTGCAACAAATGATGAGGAAGTAAAACAGTTTCTTGAACAAGCATTAGCAGCAGGGAAACATAAAGAATTTTATACGTTATCGCAACGATTATCGCTTGATGAAGTAACTGTGAGAGTAGACTGTGCACAACACCTAAAAAGGGTTTGCCCAGAAGAATGCACAGCTATATGTGAGCAAATAGAACAACTGCTAAATGCTAAGTAAGAAGCTTTAACTGCATGTGAGTTACTTGTTTGTTAAAACTCCGCGTTCCCTGTCGTCCTCGGGAAGGGGAGCACGTCGCGGATGTTGGACATGCCGGTGAGGTACATAATCAGCCGTTCAAAGCCCAGGCCAAAGCCTGCGTGCGGCGCGGTGCCAAAGCGCCGTGTGTCCAGGTACCAGGCATAGGCTTCCTCGTCCAGGTTATAGTCGGCAATACGCTGTTTTAGCACATCCTCGCGCTCTTCGCGCTGGCTGCCGCCAATCAGCTCGCCAACGCCCGGCACGAGCATATCCACCGCGGCTACGGTTTTTTGGTCGTCGTTCATGCGCATATAGAAGGCTTTAATCTCTTTTGGATAATTGTATACGAACACCGGCTTTTTAAAGTGCGTCTCGGTCAGGTAGCGCTCGTGTTCGGTTTGCAGATCCACACCCCAGCTGACAGGATACTCAAACTGTGCGCCGCTGTTTTGCAAAATTTCGATCGCATCGGTATAGGTGCAGCGTACGAACTCGCTTTCCACCAGCGAGGTGAGCTTTTCAATCAAGCCTTTTTCTACAAAGCTGTTTAGGAAGTTGATTTCGTTGGGTGCTTCTTCCATCACATGGGTGATGATGTATTTAATCATGTCCTCAGCCAGCGCCATATCGTCAAACAAATCGGCAAAGGCGATCTCCGGCTCGATCATCCAAAACTCCGCCGCATGCCGCTGCGTATAGCTGATCTCGGCACGGAAGGTGGGGCCGAAGGTGTATACATTGCGAAACGCCAGGCAGAATGTTTCCACGTTCAGCTGCCCGCTGACGGTGAGGTTGGCCTGTTTTTTGAAAAAGTCCTGTGCGTAGTCTATCTCGCCTTGCTCGGTTTTGGGCGGATTATTCACAGCCAGCGTCGTCACCTGAAACATCTCGCCTGCACCTTCGCAGTCGCTGGCGGTGATGATCGGGGTATGCACATACACAAAGCCGCGCTCGTGGAAAAACTGGTGAATGATTTGCGCGGCGAGCGAGCGGATGCGAAACACCGCCGAATAGGCATTGGTGCGGGGCCGCAGATGGGCGATTGTGCGCAGGTACTCAAAGCTGTGGCGCTTTTTTTGCAGTGGATAGGCCGGGTCGCTCATACCGACAACTTCCACCAATTGCGCTTTTAACTCAAAAGGCTGCTTCATGCCGGGGGTCATTACCAGGGTTCCGGTTGCACGGATGGCGCTGCCTAGCGTAATTTTCAGCGCGGAGGCAAAGTCTTCGGTTTTGCCGTCTTCCAGCACGATTTGCATGTTTTTAAAGCTTGTGCCATCGTTGATTTCAATAAAACCAAAGGCCTTGGAATCGCGCACGGTGCGCACCCAGCCGGAAATGGAAAAGTTTTCAATATCCTTGTCCGGCATAGTCTGGTACAAACTGGCGATGGATTGTTTCATTTGGATTCCTCCAGCAGTTGTTTTGCAAGCAAGGCAGCGCCGATAAATCCGGCGTTTGCGCCCAGCGTGGCAATTTTGATATCGGCATAGGGAACAGGGAAGGCCAGCTGGCCTTTTATTTGCGTATTGATTTCATCCAGCAGGAACGGGCCGTCCTTGGACAGTCCACCGCCGATGACGATGACCTGCGGGTCCAGCAGACAGATGATGGACGACAGCGCAAGGCACAGATAATGAACATACTGCTTAAATACGGCAACGGCTGTTTCGTCCCCGTTCATGGCGCAGGCGAAAATGTTTTTTCCGTTGAGCTTCTCCAAATTATTGTCACTGACTGACCACAAAGCGCTTTCGTGGTGTTCAATCGCGGCCTCTTTGGCCAGCCGGATCAGCGCGGTGGCGCTGCAATAGCGTTCTACACAGCCCTTACGCCCGCAGGTGCAGGGTTCGCCGTCGATCTTCATAATTACATGGCCGATCTCGCCCCCGGCACCGTGGTAGCCGCTGAAGGGTTTGCCGTTAATGACCAACCCGCCGCCAACACCTGTACCCAGCGTAATGAAAACGCTGGAATGTGAACCAGCGCTGACGCCACATACGCTTTCAGCATACCCGGCCAGGTTGGCATCGTTATCAATGACCACAGGTCTGGGGATAGTTTTTTGCAGTTCCTGCCGCAGGGGGACATCCCACCACTGCATATTCACGCAGCGTATCACAACACCGCCGGTATTGTCCACAATACCGGGCACGCCGACCCCGACCGCCGCTATGTCATCCATCGTGCAGCCGATTTGCGCTACCAGCTTTGTTGCGTAGTCCGCCATATTTTTAATGATATCCTGATAGCTGTCGCCAACGCCGGTAGGCGTTTTTCCCTGTGCCAGAATATTGGCGTTTTCATCCAGCAGCCCGATTTTTACATCCGTACCGCCAACGTCGATTCCGATAAAAACCATGTGTGTCCTCCGCTTATTCAGCGCCGTTATCGGCGTTGTTCATCATCAAATCGCTCAGGCGGCGGTCCAGCTCGCTGGCCGCGCTGTAGCCGAGCCGTTTCAGGCTCAGGTTGCGGGCAGCAACCTCGATAATGATGGCCAGGTTGCGCCCCGGGCGTACCGGCATCACCTGATAGGGTACGTTCACGTTCATAATGGCAATGGTTTCTTCCGTCAGGCCCAGCCTGTCGTATTCCTTTTCCTGGTTCCATTTTTCCAAATGAATCACCAGGTCGATGGTTTTTGACAGGGCAATGGCGCCTACGCCGTACATCGCACGGATGTCGATAATGCCGATACCGCGAATTTCCATAAAGTGGCGGATGGTTTCGGGGGATTCGCCGATCAGCCTGTCGTCGGCTACGCGGCAGATATCGACCACATCGTCGGCACACAGCTGGTGGCCGCGCTTAACCAGCTCCAGCGCGGCTTCGCTTTTGCCCACGCCGCTTTCGCCGGTAATCATCACGCCCACGCCAAATACATCCACCAGCACGCCGTGGCGCGTTTCATGCGGGGCAAGCTGACGGCTTAAATAGGTAATGGCTTGCAGGGTAAACACGGTAGTCTTTTTCTGCGATTGCAGGATGGGGATATCGTGTTCCTGTGCCAGTTCCAGCAGCTCTTCCGGCGCGGTCATGCCCCAGCAGATAACAATGCCGGGGATTGGGTAGCGCATGATGGGCTTTAAGATGGACAGGCGTTTTTGAATCGTGCACGATTCCAGATAGTTCATCTCCGCTTTGCCGATGACCTGTAAGCGCTCGTGCGAAAAGTATTCGTAGAACCCGAAAAACTGCATGCCCGGCCGGTTTAAGTCCGGCAGGGTGATGTTCATCTCGTCCTTGGTGGACGGATGCAGCACTTTCAAATCCAGCGCCTTGGCAAAATCCGCGATCCTGATCATACGCTCACACTCCCTGAAGGTTCACATAGTATGTGATCTTCGATAAAATGCGCAAGGCCGTCCTGCGCGTTGGGTTTCTCGGTAACATAGTGCGCGGCCCGGATGACCTCCGGGCGGGCATTTTGCATAGCCACGCTGTTGTCGGTAAACGCAAGCATGGATAAGTCGTTCAAGCTGTCGCCAAACACCATCGTTCGCTCTGGACGCAAGCCCAGAAGCTTGCTCATCGCTTGCAGGGCGGAACCTTTGGATACGCCTTTAGGCTGCGCTTCCAAAAAGTAGGGCTTGCTGATGGTAAAGGAGATATCGGGAAAGTCTGCTTGAATTATAGGAAACATGGCTTCCACAGCCTGCGGGTCGTTTACGCTCAGCACTTTGGGTGTGGGAAAATCCAGAAAGGCGGTTAAATCGCCAACGGCTTTGCCCTGCATGCCGGTTTGCCGTGAATAGCGCTTACTTTTTTCATTGGCCTGTGAGTAATAAAAATAATCGCCCCCGTACACCTGCGCGTAGATGTTGCGCTCGTCAAAATACCGCAGCAATGCTTTGGCCTCATCAGGCGAAAACATGACAGAGGATATCTCCGTATGGTCGGGGTTTAGCAGCTGGGCGCCGTTACAGGCAATGTAGGGCTGCCCGGAGGCCAGTTTATTCACGAAGGGGCGCATACTCACAGCGGCCCGGCCGCTGGCGGCAATCACGCGGATGCCGCGCCGCATGGCTTCGGTTAGCACTTGCAAGGTATAGGCGGAAAGCGAGGTGTTGGCATCCAGTAATGTGTCGTCCAGATCGGTTACGATGGTATCGATCAGCAATGAAACGGCTCCTATCTTCGCTCGGCGAAAAACGTTTGTAACAGCGCTTGAGATTCGGCCTCTAATAGACCGCCATAGCAGGGAACTTGATGATAAAATGCGGGGTCGGACGGAATGCAATACACGCTTTCCACGCAGCCCTGGCGTGCGTCGCTTGCGCCAAAGTAACACGCAGCCAGCTTGGCCATGATCAGCGCACCCGCACACATGGGGCAGGGCTCCAGCGTGACGTACAGGGTACAATCGCTAAGCCTGCGTGTGCCCAGAACGCTTGCGGCCCGGCGTATGGCCAGGATTTCGGCATGGGCTGTCGGGTCGTTTTCCTGCTCGCGCGTGTTATGCACACTGGCGATGATTTCGCCTCCGCGCACAATGACGGCACCGACGGGCACCTCGCCCTCGGCAGCCGCAAGCCTTGCTTCCTGCAATGCGGCGCGCATATAGCGTTCATGGTCGCTCATGCCCTTTAGCCCTCCGGCATACATCGTGTTCAATCAACCCATATTGTAGCATAGAACGCGGGGGATGGAAAGGGTATTAAGCGTCGTATCAATCGGCCAGCAGACGGTGGATAGCGGCTTCCAGTGTGCCGTTTTTCACCTTGTCCAGCTCATCTGCCGCCCAGGCGGGGAACACCTTACGCTGGCAGCCAAAGTGCAGCGTCGTCAGAATGGATGCGACAGCGTCAAACGCCTCCTCAGTTGGATGGTTGCCTCCATATGCCTTGAGAAACGCTTGCTCCGCTTCCGTGCTCAGCGACGATGTAACATTGCGCAAATCGCCGTATACATAGCCTTTTCCCAGCAGGTTGTAGTCAAACATGAACGCGGAAGAGCCATCCCTGGCGACAGCCATATTGGTATAGTAGAAATCATTGTAGGTCAGCGTGCGAGCGATGGTATGGGATATTTCGAGGATAGCGTCAAACTGATTGTGCAGAAGCGTCCAGACAGGGTTGTGGCTCGTGCCGGTTTTACGGGCGACGGCTTCCATATTGCCCGGGGTAATGCAGTCAGTTTCATCATACATGCCCTGTCCATGTGCGGCAACATAGGCCTTGCCGCGTTCGTGCAGCAGCGTATACCAGGCGGCGAGGCGCATGGCGACCAGTGGGTCGTCCATGTCGGCTTTGATGGCCAGCCGCAGGTGGTTGCTTTGCTCAATGTCTTCCATCAGAAGCGTGCTTTGGGTACTGCCCACTATTTTCAGGGTTGGAACTCCCAGCGTTTGCAGTACTTTGTAATTGTGTATTTCGCGACGGTCGGCTTCGTTTTCATAGGTTTTCAGAATGTAGCTTGTATCGCCGTCGGTAACGCGGTATACGGCGACACCATCTTTTTCGCGCAGTAGGTTTGCGCTGCTGCCGGGAAGGCCGAGGGTTTCCAGTATGGCGGTGATTTCTGTCATAAATGGCCTTTCTGCGATCGGCGGCTGCCTATCGCGTTGATGCATGGCGCTCGTCACTCCGTCCATGGCTGGGGTTTGACCTCGATGGGTCTGTCCTCATCGGCGGCTTTTTGAATCATCAGAGCAAGGTACAGGTCCATCAGCTCCTCCTCCAGCGGGTAAAACGCCTCTCCAGTTTCGAGATAATGGCCCATCTTGTCCATGCAAGTCGCTACGGCGATTTCATCGTCAAACAAGCGCGCGGGTCGATAGGGATTTTGGTAATACCATCCGTGCTCGCCGAAGCGCACGCCGCGCAGGTACAGCCCTTCCAGATTCGGCCCTTCCCCAGCCATCACGCGTTCCAGTGTTAAATGGCAGGGTGTTACAATATCTTTTAAATACAATACGTCTTCGCCGCGTAGCTCTCCGCGCTCACCACGCAACACCCAGTGCTGTGTGCGGATGAAGGAACGGTGCTGGTTATCCTCTAAATCGTTCAAAGCCTGCCTGTCGCCGTAGTCCAGCTGATACAGCATTTGCTTGGCATCGACAAGTGTATCCTCGGTCGGATCGCCTGCACGGCTGGGGCCGCCAGTCATCGGGTGGCTATAGCGGTTGGCGCGGATGACCGGGCAGGTTCTGCCGGTATGCAGCAATTTGCGCTGCACAGCCACGGCGTGATAGCCGTTTGGCAGGCTTGACTGCATTTGATACACCCTGCCCAGCAAACCGGAATCAGCCAGGGCGATGTGGGCGGCATTCAGCGGCTGAAACGGGTACTGCTCCGCGACCTGAATCTTTGCGCCGGCAAGGTCGTCATACAGCCTGCGCAGCTCATCCACATCGTTGGCCGGGAAGGTTTCAATGAGTAGCGGAACGCCTTGGCGGCTGTATAAGCGCATCAATTCGCCCATGCTGCCGCGGTTGACAGAAAGAATGACATAATCCGGCGAAAGATCGATCAACGCCTGATGATCGGTAAGCGCAGGCACGCCCCAGTTGCGGACGATATCCCGTCCGCGCTCGCTGCGGTAGACCGCGCCCACGAGTTGGAAGCGTTCCGGTAGCATCTGTGCGATGCGAATAAAAAAGTGCGACCGCCACCCTGTACCGACCAACCCAATGCGTAGCTGTTTCACTGGCTGCCCCTTTCTGTCTATACGGTGAGGTACCAGTATACGCCGTGTGTTTGCCTCCCCGTATTTTGATAGCGTATGGAAACTCTATGGAGGATTGGATCGTTTTAGATTCGGTGGATGCTACTTGATCAGAAATTGAAGGCTTCTGTTGATCACTGTTTCATCTTGAATCACCGCTAGATGGTCAGCATTTGCATTGATATGAATCGTAATGTTTGCGGCACTATGTTGGTACTGCTGCGATAATTTCTCTTTGAATTTGACGGCGTGTGACGGATGGATATGGGTATCGGCTTCACCCAGCTCAAGCAGCATCTGTGGTGCGTGAGCAAAATGATTCAGGTTTATCATGGGGTCTAAATGAGCATGCAGCCATGCGCCAAAGGGTGTTGGGTTACCTTGTGCTATCACCTTCGTGGAATCCAGCACATCAGTCATTCCCGGCCGCAGCCAGTCTGGCGATGCCGCAATGGCTGCAACTTTTCTGACTCTTGTATCAATCCCGGAGAGTGCTATGGCAATGTCGCCGCCCATGGACATACCGCCGGCAACAACATCATCGCGCAGATCGTAGCGGTTGATTGCCCAATCCAGGACACGAAACGCATCCAGCACGGTTGTCCCCAGAATTGTCCACATCACGGCCCGGAAGTTATCAAATACATAAGACCTGAGATCGGGCGCTGTTGCCGACCGCCTATCTCCATGCAACAGGGGGTCCAGACTGAGTGCAAAATACCCGGCCTGTGCTAATGCTTTCAACTGCGATATTCCAGTGCTTTTATCACCACCAAGGTAAGGAAGCCAAAGCGCGACATTGCCGTTTGCATGCTTAATATCAGGCTTACAAAATGCAATTGGTATTTCGTTTACGGTTCCATATTCGATTGTTTGACTTTGCCTGTTCATAATCTTCTATCAATCAGTCGTTGGTTCAGGGCTTTGCAATCCTTATCATACCACCGTTTGATAGACAAAAAAAGATGAATTCATCATTTCTCGCTTGTCCAAGTTAGACGGCCCCAGTATGGCGATGTAAATGCTCAATAAAAAAGCCATACAATCAGCGCGATCGTATGGCAAATCATTGTAAGATAGGGTATAGATTGATTTCTACAAAACGCTTTTCAGGATAACCCCAACAAACATAGTAATTACAAACCCGAAAAGCAGAATGAAATAAATTTTAACCGAGAGAATAAAGGTTTCGGATTTGACGGGATTGGCAACAAAAGCGCGTACGTTCTTCCACGCAAGCGGAGCGGTGAGCAGCGCAGCCAGCGATATGGGGTGCACTAAACCCAGAATGACCACAACAACGATGGCAATATAGGAAAGGATCACCGAGCCCTGAAACAATTTGAGCGCGTTTTCACGGCCGATGTAGTAGGGCAGGGTGTAGCGCTTGTTTGGGGCATCCCGTTCCATATCGCAGATGTTGTTGGCCAGCATAATATTGCTGGTGCACAAAATGCTTGGCAGTGCCAGCAGCGTAAGATACAGTAGGTTTAGCCAATGCATACTAATTTGCAGCATGCTGCCGTCAAACTGAATATTCACATACTGCGCCGCACGGTCTGGTGCGTTGACAAACACCGTCAGGAAGAGAATGAAAAACCCCATCGTCAGCCCGGAGGCAATTTCGCCGTAGGGCGTGCGGGAGATGGCAATCGGCCCAAACGAGTACAAAATACCGATGCCAAAGCAGATCACCCCGGCAATCAACACCGGCAGGCCGCACAAAACGGTGAGCCACAAGCCCAGCACCATGGCGATGCCGCCCGTGCCAAAGATCAGCGCAAGCGATACGCCGGTGGTAAAATGCGGTGTGCCGCCCTCCCGGCGTTTATCGATGAAATTGTTAATCATGGTAACGGTCATATCCCACAGCACAACGGCAATAAAGAGTATAATCGTGGGTCCTGCCTGCAAGCTGCCCAGCATGTACAGGCTGAACGCCACACCGAGCAGAAACGGGGTGACACTGATCAGCTTTGTGCTCAGCTCAACAAATTTAATCCAGCGGCTGAATCCATTTTCCGTTTGACTCATACAAACACCTCAGCGTATAGTATAGCACTTTATCAGCGATTATTGACATAAGAAAAACCATCCGCGGATAAGATTGCTCCTATCTATTGATGGTTTATGCTTATGGTAGCGGCGGGGAGACTTGAACTCTCGACACTCCGGGTATGAACCGAATGCTCTAGCCAACTGAGCTACGCCGCCAAAATGGTTGCGGGGGAGGGACTTGAACCCTCGACCTCCGGGTTATGAGCCCGACGAGCTACCAAACTGCTCTACCCCGCGTCGTTGCCTCTAAAAGCGGCGTGATTCATCATACTACAGGAATAGGTTGCTGTCAATATCTGATGGGTGAGAAATCGAAGAAATATTGTAATATCCTTCGCCTTAAAAAGGATGTAAGTGGCAAATGGGAACGACGAACCAGCAAAAACTGCTACGGGACCATAGTTCAGGCATCATTCATAGGTCAGGTGCAAGCGCGGATCTTCGCCGCTTGAGGAAATCTGCAAGCGGAAAAAACAAGAAAGCGGGGGTGTTGCACAGCAATGGTTTTTGGAAAGCGTGCATGCCGATTGACGGTGATGTAATTTAGTTCGTATAAATGAAGGGAAATCAGCGGAAAACGCGGCCGATTCCCTTGCTTAATCCATACAATCTGTGTATAATTATTTGGATAGTTTGAAAGGATCAGCACAAGAACTGTGGCGGTCCACAGAATGAGTTGAGGAGGAAATCATATCCATGACAAAACACGTATATCTGTTTAAAGAAGGCAACGCGGGCATGCGGAACATTTTAGGCGGCAAAGGTGCCAACCTTGCCGAAATGACCAACATCGGGCTGCCGGTGCCCCAGGGCTTCACCGTGACCACCGATGCCTGCACCCAATACTATGCCGATGGCCAGACCATCAACGCCGACATCCAGAAGGAAATCGACAAAGCTCTTGCCGAGACCGAAGTGATCTGCGGCAAAAAGTTCGGTGATCTGGAAAAACCCTTCCTGGTATCCGTTCGCTCCGGCGCGCGTGCATCCATGCCCGGCATGATGGACACCATCCTGAACCTTGGCCTCAACGACATCGCCGTTAAGGGCTTGGCAATTCAGACCGGCAACGAGCGCTTTGCCTACGACAGCTACCGTCGCTTCATCCAGATGTTCTCCGACGTCGTAATGGAAGTGAAAAAGAGCCTGTACGAAGCCGCCCTTCACAAGATGAAGGAAGCCAAAGGCGTGGAGTACGATACCGAACTGGATGCCGAAGATTTGAAAAAGCTCGTGGAAGAGTTCAAAGCCATTTACAAAAAGGCCAAGGGCATGGATTTTCCCCAGGATCCCAAAGAACAGCTGATGGAAGCCATCAAAGCCGTGTTCCGTTCCTGGGATAACCCCCGCGCCATCTACTACCGCCGTATGAACGACATCCCCTCCAGCTGGGGCACCGCCGTTAACGTACAGGCGATGGTCTTTGGTAACATGGGTGATGATTCCGGTACCGGCGTTGCCTTCACGCGCGACCCCTCGACCGGCGAAAAGAAACTGTACGGCGAGTACCTGATGAACGCACAGGGTGAAGACGTTGTTGCGGGCATCCGTACGCCCCAGCCCATTTCTTCCCTGGAGAACACCATGCCGGAAGTATACAACCAGTTTGTGGACATCGCCGCGAAACTGGAAGATCACTACCGTGACATGCAGGATATGGAGTTCACCATTGAGCACTCCAAGCTCTACATGCTCCAAACCCGTAACGGCAAGCGTACCGCCGCCGCCGCGCTGAAAATCGCTGTGGATCTGGTGGACGAAGGCGTGCTCAGCACCGACGAAGCCGTATTGAAGGTTGAACCCAAGCAGCTGGATACCCTGCTGCACCCAAACTTTGACCCCAAAGCCATCAAGGCTGCGACCCCGATTGCCAAGGGTCTGCCCGCATCCCCGGGTGCTGCCGCCGGTAAAGTGTATTTCACTGCCGAATCGGCTGCCAACGCCGGCCGCAAAGGCATTATGGCCATTCTGGTGCGCGAAGAAACCACGCCGGAAGATATCGAAGGCATGGATCTGTCCAAGGGCATCCTCACGGCGCGCGGCGGCATGACCAGCCACGCGGCGGTTGTTGCCCGCGGCATGGGCCGTGCGGCAGTCGTAGGCTGCGGCGCACTGCGCATTAACGAAGAAGCCAAAACCCTAACCGTTAACGGCAAAGTGTACAACGAAGGCGACGACCTGTCTATCGACGGTTCGACCGGTAACGTGTACGGCGAATCCATCCCCACGGTGGAAGCGGCTGTCACCGGCGATTTTGCCCGGCTGATGGAGTGGGCCGACAAAGCCCGCACCCTGAAAGTTCGCACCAACGCCGACAACCCCCGCGACACCAAGCAGGCTGTGCAGTTCGGTGCCGAAGGCATCGGCCTGTGCCGTACCGAGCATATGTTCTTTGAAGCCGACCGTATCGCCGTTGTGCGCCAGATGATTCTGTCCGAGACTGTGGAGCAGCGCGAAGCCGCCCTGGCCAAGCTTCTGCCCATGCAGCAGGGTGATTTTGAAGGCATGTACACCGCACTCGAAGGTCGCCCCATGACCGTGCGCTACCTCGATCCGCCTCTGCACGAGTTCCTGCCCGGCGTGCACATGACGGCTGAAATCGCCGACATCGCCAAGGAACTGAACACGACATCCGAAGCGATTGTCGAGAAGATCGAAGCCCTGCATGAATTTAACCCCATGATGGGTCACCGTGGCTGCCGCCTGGCCGTCACCTATCCTGAAATCGCCAAGATGCAGACGCGTGCTGTCATCCAGGCTGCGATCAAGGTCAAGAAGGAAAAAGGCTACGATATCGTTCCTGAGATCATGATTCCGCTGGTTTGCGAAGTTAAAGAGCTCAAGTTCGTGAAAGACATCGTTGTCGAGACCGTCAACAAGGTATTTGAAGAGCAGGGCACAACCCTGAAATACTATGTCGGCACCATGATCGAGATTCCGCGCGCCGCACTGCTGGCTGATGAGATCGCCACCGAAGCCGAGTTCTTCTCCTTCGGTACCAATGACCTCACCCAGATGACCTTCGGCTTCAGCCGCGACGATGCTGCCAAGTTCCTGGAGAGCTATTACGAAAACAAGGTGTTCGAGAGCGATCCTTTCGCCAAGCTCGACCAGAACGGCGTGGGCAAATTGGTGCAGATGGCTGCCAAACTCGGCCGTGCAACCCGCCCCGATCTCAAACTGGGCATCTGCGGCGAACACGGCGGCGATCCCGCTTCCATCGAGTTCTGCCACAATGTGGGCCTGGACTATGTGAGCTGCTCGCCCTTCCGCGTGCCGATCGCAAGGCTGGCCGCTGCGCACGCCGCGATTAACGCCAAGTAATTAGTAACGTTAACAGGAAGACCGTCGCAACAGCGTCGGTCTTCTTTTTTTGCCGATATCCAATATTTCTGCTATGATAGATGTAAAGAGAGTAAGCATATGAGGTGATCGCATGATTGAGCTGCCGGAAAGTATCAGTCTGGCAAGACAGCTGAATGAAACCATCAAAGGCAAGGGGATTGCAAATGTGGTTGCCAATGCCTCGCCGCACAAGTTTGCGTGGCTGTCGGGCGACAGCGCGTATTACAACACGCTGCTCCAGGGGAAAAAGGTGGGGGAAAGCGTTGCGTTCGGCGGTAAGCTGGAGATCGTCGTGCAGGACGCACGCATCGGGTTTGCCGAAGGCATCAAGCTGCGGTGTTTCGCCCCAGGAGAGACGGTGCCGGCGAAACATCAGCTGTTGATTGAGTTTGATGACGGCTCTGCGCTTGTCGGCAGCGTGCAAATGTACGGCGGCCTGTGGGCATTTATCGACGGAACTTTTGATAACGAGTTCTACATCGCCGCCAAGCAAAGACCATCGGCCCTGTCCGATGCATTTGACTGGACGCTGTTTCGGGAAATGGCAACAGAACATGAAAACAAGAGCGTGAAGGCCTTCCTAGCGACCGAGCAGCGCATACCCGGCCTGGGCAACGGCGTGTTGCAGGATATTCTGTTTCATGCTTGCATCAATCCGAAAACCAAGGTGAAACTGCTATCGAAAACGGAATTGAGAACACTGTTTGACAGCATCAAGAGCACCCTGCAGCAAATGGCCGATCAAGGTGGCCGGGATACGGAAACCGATTTATTTGGCAACCCCGGCGGCTACCATACCTTAATGTCGAAAACCGGGCTGCAACGGCCCTGCCCAGGCTGCGGCGGCAGCATTCAAAAAGCCGCCTACATGGGCGGGAGTGTGTATTACTGTCCAACGTGTCAGAAGGAACGAAAATAACAAAAAAGCCTGTATAGCAGGCTGTTTTAGATACCGCTGTTATCAAGGATAGCGGCTTTAGCTGCGTAACGAATCCGGGCTGGAAATAAAAAAGCG
Source organism: Candidatus Limiplasma sp. (assembly GCA_963675925.2). Taxonomy (GTDB): domain Bacteria; phylum Bacillota; class Clostridia; order Christensenellales; family Aristaeellaceae; genus CAXXOK01. The sequence goes on along the minus strand of CAXXIB010000007.1, from coordinate 59,001 downwards.
GGAGTTGCTATCGCAACGCCCGCTTTTGCTTAACCATTCGGTTGTAGGGTACGGATATTACTCGCTGGCGGCCTCGCCAACTAACGTCTGGCTGAGCGCTTCAAGCTGGGTGCACGCCTCCGGCTGAATGGCTGACAGTACCGTGATGACGGGCTGGGCAACCTCCACGTTTTTCAAGCCGCTTAGGTGTTCCAGCACCTGTTTGCCCGAGGCAATGGCCCAGCTGCCGCTTTCGATTACGCCGACGCGGCGATTTTGCACATTGTGTTCCTTCAAGGTTTGCAGATAATGCGAAATGGGAGGATACATCCCCATATTGTAGGTGGGGCAGGCGATAACCAGCTTGCCGCAGCGGAAGGTTTCGGACAGCAGGTCGCTCAAATCGATATTGGAGGCATCGCGAACGATGACATGCGCGCCCAGCGCAGAGATTCTGGCGGCCAGCGCTTCGGCGGCATTTTTGGTATGGCCGTACAGACTGCCGTACACCACCAAGACATCGTCCGGGTCTTCGGGCTGGTAGGTGCTCCATTTTGTGTATTTGTCCATATACCAGTCGATATTCTGCCGCCAGACGGGACCGTGCAGCGAGCAGATACGGGTCAGCTCGTGTGTATTGACCTTTTTCATGGCCATTTGCACCTGCTGGCCGTATTTGCCAACGATGTTGGCATAATAGCGGCGGGCTTCGGGCAGCCAGACCTCTTCAAAATTCAGCTCGTCGGCATAAATGCTGCCGCCCAGTGCCCCGAAGGTACCGAACGCATCGGCAGAGAACAGGGTTTTGCTTTTGGGGTCATAAGTCATAATCACTTCCGGCCAGTGTACCATCGGTGCCGTGTGGAAGATTAACTCACGGCTGCCGCACGAAAGCGTATCGCCCTCGCCCACGGTAATATACTCCGCTTTCAGCTCGCCGAAGAACTGCCCGATCAGGGTGAGCGACTTGGCAGACCCAACGAGCGTTACTCCGGGGTAGCGGCGAAGCAGCGATTGCAGCAGCGCTGCGTGGTCAGGCTCCATATGCTGAATGACCAAGTAATCCAGCGCACGGTCCTGCAGGGCAGCGCGAAGGTTTTCAAAAAACAGATCCGCCACGGCGTGGTCGGCCGTATCGAACAGAACGGTTTTTTCGTCTTTGATCAGATAGGAGTTATAGGAAATACCCTTGGGTACCGGGTACAGATTTTCAAACTTATTCAGCCGCCTGTCGCTGGCGCCTACATAGTACAGGTCATCGGTGATTTGCCGTAAGCAATGCATGGTTCAACCTCCCTTGTTGTTTACCTTTCTATTGTACACGCAACGGCAAAAGATGTAAATGGCAGGTACCATGGTTATCAGCAAGACGACTGGGTACAACAACAATATCCATCCGTACGGCCATGCACTAAAGCCCGGTACGATAGCATGGCCTTATTAGGACAGCTGTGATTTTTTAGCATGATACTATAAAGAAGAACAACTAATTCAGCGTTGTCTGATTTCGCCCGTTTGCTTTGCTTTGGTACATCAGCTTGTCTGCACGCTCAATGAGTTTTTCGATCGTATCGTTTTCCCGAATCATCGTGGCACCAATCGAAATAGTGATGTGCAGGATCAGGTTGCCAAACGGGATAACGGTCTTTTTGGCGAGCGTACGGATTTTTTCCGCAATGCTTAATAAGGCTTCGTCGTCTTTGCATATGCAGATGCCTAAAAATTCCTCTCCGCCCCAACGGCCGATCATATCGCTTGCGCGAAGGACATGGGTAAAGGTTTTCGCCAATACAGACAGTACCTCATCGCCTGCTGTATGCCCATACTGATCGTTAAGCACTTTAAAATGATCGATATCAATAAACAGCACGCCGAAATTGATGCGTAAAGCACGGTACTCCCTGATTTTGGATTCAAGGAATGTCGATATGTACCTGCGGTTTGGCAATATTGTAAGCTGATCGGTGAGCGCAAGAAGCTTGAGCTCTTCCACATTATGCATGGTTTCAAGCAGCTCCTGCTGTATCTGGAATACTTCAATTGCACCGCAGACAACACCCTGATTCAGGATGGGAATGGCGCGTACGGATACGGGAACGCGATAACCGGATTTGTGCTGTAGATACACAAGCGCCGTTTTGATTTCATTATCATCCATGCTTTGATGCAACGGGCAACCCTGAATACAGATTTGTGTTCCTTTATCGTCGGTGTGCATTAAAATATTGTCGTAGCAGTACTTGTTGAGCACTTCCTGACTAGTAAATCCAGTAATTCTTTCTGCACCGGCATTCCAGAATAAAATCTGACGATTTTTATCAACGTAATATACGCCTTCGTACAGGTTCTCAAATACCGATAAAAACCGAGTGATATTCTCCACCCTATCAAACCTTCTTTGCCGTTCCGATTTGGTATCGTCTACAGTTATTATACAGCAAAAACGAAAGGAGGGCATAGGAAATTCATGTTTTCATTTGTTTTTGTGCAGAATAGATAACCCCATTCCCGGACGCGCGTTGGACGCAGAGAGGATATGTTATCAAAGTGTGTATTGTGAGCAGCGATTGCTACTCTTGTCATGATGGGCGGCTATTCTGCAAATCCTACAAGAATATCGTCGCGCTCCAGTTTCACTGGATAGGCACTCGCATTTGGCACCTTCAGGTGGAAGAATGCAATCTGTCCCTGTTTGATGACTGCGCCGCTCTTTACATCGAACACGGTTTTGTGCCGGGGACAGGAGATGGTTTCACCGGCAAGAACGCCATCGTACAGCGACCCGCCCATGTGAGGGCAGCGATTGTTGATGGCGTGGTAGTCACCGCCGATGTTTGTAATCAGCAGTGTCGTATCGTCCACCGTCGCTTTCAGCTTTCCGCCTGCGGGAATCTGGTCTTTGGTAGCAACTTTCACATAACGCATGGCTAACATCCTTTCTATTCAGCTTAAGTGTCAGAGAGACAAGGGGGAGGAGAGGACCTTTGTTTATCACAATTGTACTCAGCCGTGCCGCAGCTGTAAACAAGGGGCTTGGCAATATTGTCGCTGCAAAACAAAAGCGGTGGAACACTGGGTGTTCCACCGCTGGTAATGGATAGGGTTTATTTATTCCACGGTCACGCTCTTGGCAAGGTTGCGGGGTTTGTCCACATCGCAGCCACGGGCAACAGCCATGCAGTAAGCAAACAACTGCAGTGGGATAATCGCCAGCAGCGGGGCTACGATATCATCACCCGCCGGAATGGTGATGAGTCTATCAACCTCCGGAGCAACTTTGTCTTTCAGGTCTTCGCGGCAAATTGCCATCACCTGCGCATCGCGGGCTTTGATCTCCTTGATGTTGGACAATGACTTATCCAGAAGATCCGGCTGGGTAATGGCGGTGACCACCAGTCTGCCTTCTTCCAGCAGGGCGATGGGGCCGTGTTTCAGCTCGCCCGAGGCATAGGCCTCGGAAAAGATATAGCTGACTTCCTTGAGTTTCAACGCCGCTTCCATGGATAGCGCATAGTCAAGCCCGCGGCCTACGAAAAATACATGGCCCTTCTGGCATTCTTCGTTTGCGATTTTGACCAGTTCTTCCTCGGTTTCCACGGCCAGCTCAGCCTTTTTCGGCAGGGCGGCGATCTCGGCTTTCAGGGCTTTGATCTCATCCTGTGTCAGGGTGCCGCGCAAATCGGCAAGGGCCAGCGCAATTAAAAGCAGGGTTTCCACCTGGGTGGAATAAGCTTTGGTGCTGGCAACGGCAATTTCCGGCCCGGCATAGGTAAACAGCGTGTTTTCGTCTCCCGCTTCGCGTGCGATGGTGGAGCCGACTACGTTGCAAATCACAAGCGTTTTCGCGCCCTGGCGTTTGGCTTCACGCATTGCGGCCAGGGTATCGGCGGTTTCACCGCTCTGGGAGATGGCGATGAAGATTTCGTCTTCCGCCAGCATCGGATCGCGGTAGCGGTACTCGCTGGCGATATCCACTTCCACAGGCACGCGGGCGAGTTTTTCAATGGCGTATTTGCCGTACACACCGGCGTGATAGGCTGTGCCGCAGGCGACGATGGTAATTTTGCGCAGCGCTTTGGCTTCCTCCGGGGTTACGGGCAGCCAACTGTGGTCGTGCGGATCGGTCGCATTGCGTGGGGAAAAGGTGTTTTGAAGAGCCGTGGGCTGTTCGTGAATTTCTTTGAGCATGAAATGCGGGTAGCCGCTTTTTTCAGCGTTGCTCAAGTCCCAGGTCACATGGTACAGCTCGTGCGTAACCGCTTGGCCGGATTCGTTGACGACTTCGATGCCGCTTGCGCTTAACACGGCGACCTCTTTATCGTCTAAAAAGATTACATCGCGGGTGTGGCTGAGCATGGCGGGAATATCGCTGGCAATATAGCTTCTGCCGTTTTCATGACCGACGACCAGCGGGCTTTCGTTGCGGGTACAAAATAGCTTATCCGGTTCTTGCTCGCTTACAACGCCCAGTGCAAAGCTGCCCTTGAGCAGTTTGATGGCCTTGAGCAGCGTTTGCTGCATGTCGCCGTCATACAATGAGGATAAGAGATGCGCCACGACCTCCGTATCGGTTTGCGATACGAATACATAGCCCTTCTCGCTCAGCTCTTTACGAAGCTGGGCATGGTTTTCGATAATCCCGTTATGCACAATCGCGATGGTTTGATCGGTATTGAAATGCGGGTGCGCGTTCACATCGTTCGGCTCGCCGTGTGTTGCCCAGCGCGTGTGGCCGATGCCAATATGCCCGTAGAGGGGGCTTTTCTCCAGCAGAATGCCCAGGTTCTCAAGCCGTCCTTTGGTTTTGGAGACGTAGAGCTTACCGCTTTGGTTTAGCACTGCGACCCCGGCACTGTCGTAGCCGCGATAGCTTAAACGTTCCAGCCCGTCCATCAGGATGGGACAAGTCTCTTCATTGCCTATATAGCCAACGATTCCGCACATAATAGTACCTCCGAATGTAGATTTCGGTTACATTGTATTATAATGTATTATAAATTGCAAGACAAATTTATAATCCGGGGATTCCGCCCCGGTCGGGTCAGCTTTTGTCCTTGTCGTTATCCTTTTCATCTTCCGGCGGAGCAGGCGGAATTTTCGAGACCAACGCAGACTCCAGCCTGTGATCAATAATGGTCTCCGCTTTGATATGAAGGCCGTAGATGTCCACCTCGGGGGTGGAGCCGTCCTTAGGAATAGTATTAAAGCAGGAGAATACCATGCCGCCCAGCGTATCGTACTCCTCGTCCAGCGGGAGCTCGATTTCCAGCGCGTCGGCCAGTGTTTCCAGCTCTATGCTGCCGTCGCAGCGCCACAGATTATCGCCAATGGAGACGATCTCGTTTTCTTCGGCGGGGTCAAACTCGTCGTATATGTTGCCGACGATCTCCTCAATCAGGTCTTCCATGGTGACAATGCCGCTCATGCCGCCGTACTCGTCCACAACGATGGCCATATGCACCTTCTGCTTTTGCATATTACGGAACAAGACATCGGCGGGTACCGTTTCCGGTACCAGGTAGGCGGGGCGCAGCAGCTCGCGCAGGGTTTTTCTGGGCTCATCCTGTGCGTTCAGCAGGAAATCGCGCGTGTTGAGTATGCCGGTAATATCGTCGATATCCTCATCATACACGGGGAAACGGCTTAAGCCGGAGTCCCGGATGGTTTGGAGGATTTCTGCGTTTGTGTCGTCCACATGAATGGCAACCACGTCCATACGGTGCACCATCACATATTCAGCGGTGATGTTGTTGAACTCGAAGATGTTTTCAATCATCTCGCGCTCATCTTCCTGTATGGTACCGCGCTCGCTGCTGATATCCACCATCAGGCGGATTTCCTCCTCGGTTACAGCAGCCTTTGCCGCGTGGGGGTCAATGCGCATCAGCCGGAGCAGCCCATTGGTGGATATGCTCAGCAGCCACACGATGGGCTTAAAGAGGACTTGCACAACAATAATGATGCGGCTAGACATGCGTGCAACTTTTTCGGGGTTTTGCATGGCGATGCGCTTGGGTGTCAACTCGCCCAGTACCAGGGTGAAATAGCTTAGGATGATGGTAACCAGAATCATGGAAACGGTGGACAGTGCTTGTTCTGATAACAGGGTAAACCCGCTGGCAAGCATCGACTGCGTAATGCGGCTGGCGATATTGCTGGCTGCAAATGCGCTTGCTAAAAATCCGCCCAGCGTAATGGCGACCTGTATGGTGGACAGGAAGTCACTGGGGGATTCAGCCAGCCGAAGCATCATTGCGGCTTTTTTATCGCCTTCTTCAGCTTGTTTACGAACTCTGTTTTCGTTAATAGAAATAACGGCGATCTCGGTTGCAGCGAAGAACGCGTTGATCAGGATCAGAACGAACTGCAGCAGTAGATGACTGCCTATAGGGTCGTCCAAGGATTAGCCCTCCTTCGGTGAATACGCAATATGGTCTTGGTCGCGATACGCTATTATACCACAGGTATGGGCTTGTGTGCTATAGGAAAAGCTACCGGCTTTTTGGAAGGCTTTTCCATAGGGCTCAGGCCTTGGTAGCCGGGAAGCGTATGGTGATCTCGGTTCCCTGATCCGGCGTGCTTTTCAGGCTGATCGTAGCGTCGTGCAGTTGTGCGCCGTTTTTTACAATTGACAGACCCAGGCCCGTGCCTCCGGTCTCCTTAGAGCGACTGGAATCCACGCGGTAGAAGCGTTCAAACACCCGGGGATGGTGCTCTGGCGGGATGCCTAAACCAGAATCCTTTACGGTAAGGAACGGCTGGTCGTCCGTCTCGCCGACGAGTACATCCACATGGCCGGCTTTTTTGTTGTATTTGATAGCGTTGTCGATGAGGTTGATCGTCATTTCCTCAAGCAATGTACGGTCGCCCATGACAATGGTCTGTGTGCCGTTGACGGTGACGGTAACATCCTGTTTTTCCGCATATTCCTTGAGCTTGGACGCACAGGCCTGCGCCAGCATGAACAGCTCCACCGGGGCTTTTTGCTTGGTGATGCCTTCATCCAGCTTGGAAAGCCGAAGAATATCTTCCACCAGCGATAACAGCCGCAGGCTTTCCTGATGGATTTTCTTGCCCAGGGTTGCGGTGTCCTCCGGTTTGGCAAATCCAGTTTCCAGCAGTTCCGCGTAGCCGGAAATGGTGGTCAGGGGTGTGCGCAGCTCGTGGCTGACATTGGCGGTAAACTGCTTGCGGTTTTGCTCGGCGGTCTGTGCGTCGGTAATGTCCTGTAAAAGCAGAACAATGCCGACTTCGCCTTCGGAGGGGCTGGATGATACATGATAGGTACGTCCGCCCATCTGCATTTCGCCGCTGCCACCGTTGTTGGATAGGATGCGCATCAGTGTTTCGTGGCGGTTGATTTCCAGCAGCGGTTTTTTCATCAGATCGCCGTTGCCAGCGTTTAAAATCTGCCGGGCGGCGGGGTTGATGACCAGGATACGATTTCCTTCACCCAGTACGATCAGCCCTTCACGCAGGTCGCGCAGCATGGAGGTCACTTCTGTTTGGTGCCGTTTCTGCTCGCGAATCTGCTCGGCAATGCGCCTGTTTTGTGCATCCATACGCCGCAGCATGGGGGAGAACTCCTCATACGCGTCGGATTGCAGGGGATCGTCCAGATTAATCTGATCCAGCGGCCCGATCAGCGAGGTGGTAATGGGTTTGGCCAGCTGATAGGCAAGAAGGGTGGAGATAACAAAGCCCAGCGCAATCCACCCGATCATCCCGCGGATGGTGACCCATACGCTTTTCAGCGTACCGGCTACCCGCAGTACATAGGTATCGTTTAGTTTTTCAGCATAATACACGCTGGTTTCACCAATCGTCGCCGATGAGCGGCTGGCACTGCCGCTGCCGCTTTTAAAGGCGTCGATTACCTCTGCGCGGCTTGCGTGGTTTTCCATTTGCGCGGAATCGGCCTCGTTGTCAAACCATACGGTACCGTCCCTGTCAATCAAGGTGACGCGGTTGACGAAAATCCCTTTGCGCAGGTAAGCCGCCGGGTCGGGTTGATCTTGCAGCATCGTAGAAAGCGTATCGGCTTCCTGCCGCAGCTGCGATTGCAGCTGGCTGCTGAAATACATATACATACCGCCGATTAACAGTATCGACAGCAATAGCGATATGAGCATGGAAAACAGGACCAGGCTTCGAAACAGCTTTCTCCTCACGTTGTTTCCTCCAGCTTATAGCCTACGCCGCGTACAGTGTGGATCATCTCGCCGCAGCGGCCGAGCTTCAGCCGCAGGGAACGGATGTGGACATCAACGGTACGCGTATCGCCGGCATAGTTCAGGCCCCATACATCGTCTAGCAGCAAATCGCGCGTTACGGCTTTGCCCGCATGGGTCATCAGGAAGGACAGAAGCTCAAACTCCATATGGGTGAGCTCCACCGTTTGTTCATCGGCGAGCACCAGGTGGCGTTCCCGGTCCAGCGTCAGACAGCCGACGGTGAGCACCGCTTCGGTTTTCACATCCTCGCTGCGGCGCAGCAGTGCTTTGACCCGCGCCAGCAGTTCCATGACACCAAAAGGCTTGGACAGGTAATCGTCTGCGCCCGCATCCAGACCGCGCACCTTGTCCATCTCGGTGCCTTTGGCAGTCACCAGAATAATGGGAAGGCGTTTGGTTCGGGGTTCCCGGCGCAGGCTTTGCAGAAGCGAAACCCCGTCCTCGCCGGGAAGCATAACATCCAGCAAGACCAGCGAGGGCAGTTTCTGCTTGATCGCCGTGCGGAACGCTGCGGCGTTGGAAAAGCCTTCCACGTCAAAGCCTGCCTGCTTGAGCGCATAAAGCTCCAGCTCGCGGACGCCGATATCATCTTCAACGATATAGATCACCTGAGTTCGTCTCCTTTATACAGACCGGTCACACAGTACTCAACCCACTCGGCAATGTTCACCGCGTGGTCGCCGATGCGCTCGTAGTATTTGGCGATCATCAGAAAATCCATGCCCTCCACGCTGCGGCTGGCATCCTTGGCCATGTAGTTTGCGATCTCCTGTTTGACTTCCACAAACAGGTTGTCGACAATGTCATCGTCATCCATCACTACACGGGCCAGTTCCACATCCTGGCGCACATACGCGTCCACTGCGCGGTACATGTTTTGGGATGTATTTAGCATAATTCATACCAAGAAAAACCTATTTTTTATTTTCCAATTTATACAGCTTAAAGTTACACGTTAAACATAAGTAATAATAGAATAAATTATATTCATGGTTCAGATCTTTTGAGTTGGAATTAAATGCCGTCAGCGCCATTATCCGTTCAAAAAATTATGAAATATTTTTCCATTTTGTATTTTTTTTCACAATCAAAGGTCAAAGATTTTTGTAGTCTGCACCAAGTTCCTTATAAACTGTAAAAAACGGTGAACGAATATTTAATCATTGCATTGATAGTCTGCGTTTTCCCATTGCAGCCGTCTTTACAACCCAAAGCATTACAATCTGAATTTTTTAAAAGCCCGTTCTAACAGTCGCATCCTTGCAATACAGAATATCCCTACAAAAACAAGATAGCATCTATTAAACTATTGAATTTATATATTATTATCACAATTTAATTTATTGGCATTGAACTTGCTTATCTCGATCGTGTTTATTTTTCAGACTCAAAACAGGGCATACGCAATAGACGCCGATTTGAGCGCCCTTGCGTTATATGAGTTGAAAAATAAAACCTCAACAACGGCTTTTTTAAAAAGGAGATAGACATGACACAGACAATAAAAGCCAAAAATATTATGGGCAGGATGCCTGAAGGAGAAACGGATGCCAAAGTTACAGAGGCCCTAAAACATATCACCCACAAATTTATGGTGATGAGCGGAAAAGGCGGCGTGGGAAAATCCAGTGTTTCCGTTAACCTGGCCACGGCCCTGGCGACCATGGGCCATAAAGTCGGGCTCATGGATGTAGACATCCATGGACCTGATATCCCCAGAATGCTCGGCATCCAGGGAGACCTGCATGCCAATAACGACAAAAAAATTGTGCCGGCCCGGTATTCCCCACGTCTTTCAGTGGTTTCCATAGAATCCCTGATGCCGGATAAGGATGAAGCCATTATCTGGCGAGGACCGGCCAAGCACACGGCCATCCGGCAGTTTTTAGGGGATGTGGATTGGGGAGATCTGGACTACCTCATTATTGATGCGCCGCCCGGCACAGGGGATGAACCATTGACCGTGGCCCACTTTATCAAGGATGCCCAGGCCATCATCGTGACCACGCCCCAGGAGGTGGCCCTGGCAGATGTACGCAAGTCCATACGCTTCTGCCGCCAGGTAGATATGGAGATCCTTGGCTTAGTAGAAAATATGAGTGGGTATGCATGCCCCAAGTGCGGTGAAATCCTGAATATTTTCGGCACAGACGGAGGACGGCGTACGGCCAAGGAAAAGGGGATCAATTTTCTTGGCAAAATCCCTCTGGACCCGTCATTGGTTGCCCTGGGTGATGCCGGCCGCTCCATCCAGGCGGAAAACCCATCCTCCCCTGTCGCCCAGGCATTCAAAGCCCTTGCAAAAGAAGTGCTCCGCCAAAGCCTGCCGTAATCACCATAAGCATCCCCCCCGGCCGGATTCAGTATGATTTTTCTCTGGTAAGGTATCCCGGTAAGCACCAACTGCTTTCCGGGATACCTGCATCGGTTTCATCCTCGTCATCTGTATCAGCAAAGTATTTAATCAAGGGCAGTCTGTACGTCCGAACTCAAATCCGAAGCCCTCAATGTCAGATGCGCTATAAGGCGGATTAATAAACAGATATAAATCAATTCCGTCCACATCGCCATCAGGCTCTATATCCCAAATACAGCAACTGGTATTCATGGTATACCAGAACCCCGGGTACAGGTCATAGGTTGATGAAGATACCGGCTCTGATGCAATGGTCTGCCCTATCGTATCATTGTTCCTGAAACTTGCGGACATCATGGGTGCACCGCCGCCTGGAAAAACGCTTGATTTTATGGAATAGCTCGCACTGCTCATTCCGCCAAATCCCGGACTGTGGTACGCAAAGATTAACCAAAAAGCGAGGAAACTTATTTTAAATTTCATGGTTTGCATCCTTCATTACCCATCTGATTATTCGTATATTTTTATCTGTCCGCTGTTTTGCATTTTCAATTCACCGTCACCAACGATTTCAATGCCTTTGTCCTTGTCTGCAGCAGAGCAGAATTTGACCCAGTTGCCGCCGTCGGCGCCGGCATTCAGTGTACCCGTAACCGTCAGCACGGCATCTTCGTTAAAAGCAATTTCGTTGTACGGATAACTGCTGGTGACATGAACGTCAACGTCATGGCCGCTGGGTACGGTGCTTGTTCCCCGCAGGTGATGCGCTCGCGTATAGGTGACGCTGCTCACCGGCGGCAGCGCGTAAACGGTAATCCCTAAAATGTCAAAATCATAGATGCTGCCGGACCGGCTGCGCCGAGCATCGGGATAAGTACTGCCGCCAAAAACCAAATTCGTATCGCCAAAGATGCGCATGCAATTGTGACTGTCGTCGGTGCAGTCCGGGTAGGCTGCGTTGGCAAGTGCATAGGCGTATGCCACGGTGTATCCCTGATTCATGCGGGTGAACAACTCTGTCTGCCACGCGATGGCATGGGGCCAGCAATCGCTGCATTCCGTCGTATCCATACCGCAGTACCCCACCACGGCAGTGTCCGTGTTGTGGCCCTTGGTAAATTCGGCGGCAAAGGTGTCTTCAGAGGTGCTGCACAATCCCCCACAGCTGCCGATGAAGGCGAACCCCATACTGGCATAAGGGGCGATCCAGGATTCGACCTCGGTGGCCGTAATGTCCTGATCGCAACGGTTGTGGAAGCTGGTCGCGCCGCCATGATCCAGTTCATAAAACATCACGCCGTCGTCTGAGCGCAGATGGTTGTACACGTTGGTTTCCGAAGCATTGCCGATATAGTCCGAGGTGTATCCCATGGTGTCAAACCAGGAATCTGCGTTGTCGGCATAGTCGCCATAGTAGACCGGCATGGGCACGTCCCGTGATCCGGCCCACCAATGGCCAGTCCTTTGGACGGTGGCGGAACACCGTTGCCCAGACGCCTGCCGGTAACGGCGTCAACCACGACGATTGCAAGTCGATTCATCTTATCTCTGATATGAAAAACCCAGCATGGGTTGGCAGGTACCGGGTCAAAATGAAAAATTTCGGATTCCGGGGAGATGAGAACAAGATCGGCGGATTGCACCACACCCGGCACCTTGGTCTCGGCTTCGGCCCGGGAAACCACCACTTTCAGATCCTCCGGGAGCCCCTGGCGCCATTTTCGCGTCTGCTCGATCATCTCTCCGGTGGTCGTGTCGAACTGGTACCGGATAAAATCCTTTTCAACGATAATATCGCCGAGGCGTCGCTGGTGAAAATAGCTGATTCGATTAATCATCGGGTTCTCCAGCCGTTTAAACATTCGTTCGCTTTTCTCCACGGCACGCAGCCTGTTGTCCTCTGCGGGCCGGACCCACTGGGTTTTCTGGGCGGCCATGATATCCTTCGGCGTGGCGTTGCCCATGAAAGCACCCGGCGGATCTTTTACAGGCCCGTTATCCTGGGCCTCGGTCATAGCGGCACCGACGAGGATCAAGCACACTGTCAGAAAAATACATCTAAAATATTGCATGGTTTTCACCTCCGGGTTATTGCAAGGTTACAAGAACCAGAATTTTGCCTTTCTCTCCTTGGGCCATATCCTGCATGGCTTTTCCCAAGATGGCGCCCTGGGCCCGGGTATAATCTTCTACTTTCATGGCGTACCCGGGCTGGTCTGATGTGGTCAGCAGATCGCCGGTCCGGATCTCTGATTGAGTGGCATCCGCATTGCAATAAACCCGGCCGGCCAGGGCCACGTCGTTGTCGAACCGGTCGCCGCCCAGGCGTACCCCGGAGCCCAGGTTGTCGGCACCGGCTACGATACCGGCCACCTTTGTGTCATAGGCCCTGGTGGAGAGGGTCAGTTTTCCGGGATTTTCCGGATCAATGATCAGCACAGAACCCGGCGTGGGTTTCTGCACGCCGGCGACATTAAAGCCCTCGGCATAGTCCAGACCGGCGCCCAATTCCATGACGGTATCGTTGCTTATCCGGTCGCGGATAACTACGTTCCCCCTAAATACGGCGGCATAACCGCTGCTCCCGCCAAAGGCGTAAATACCGATGCCGTTTGTGTTGCTGGCGGTAAAGTAGCCTCCGTAACCGTTGGCACCGATAGCATAACCGCGTACGCCATAACTGTATTGTTCAGTTGCGTATCCATACAGGCCATAATTTCCGCCATAGCCGTATACGCCGATATAGTTGGGACTGTATGCATAGACGCCGTAACTGCTGCCACCGTCGGATTCCGCATAGAGGCCATAACTTAAATTACTGTAGGCATATACACCATAGCCTGAACTACTGACCCCGGCAACACCATGGCCAGTGTCCGACGCACCGCCCACGCCGATTTTAGTACCTGGAAAACTGCCTAAAGGCCCACCCTGACCCAATCCCGGCGCACCACCGAAGACACCCATCACCGGGTTACTGCTGGTCGGCGCACCGGTGGCTTGACCGGCCACCCCCATGGGAAAATTCCCGGCTGTTGCATCGGAGCTGTTGGTGAGGGCCATGATTCCACCATTGAGATCCGCAGCTGCGTGATTGATGGACCATCGAATTTCATCCTCTCTGATCGCGTTGCTCGCGATTTCACTGTGCCCAACGGAATCCACAGCCAAATCCTCAGCCGTGACACTGTTGTCCGAAATCTCACTGGTGCCGACGGCACCGGCAGCAATCTCAGCCGACGTGACGGAGTTGGTCGCCAGATCGGTTGCGTTGATAGCCCCATCTGCAATCATGTTCGAGTGCACCGCTCCGGATTCTCCCTCCAGAACATATCGTGCATCGAGATCCTTTATTGTATTGGTTTCCAAGGCATCGGCATCCGCCGCCTTTAGGGCATAGGCTGTGGCGGAGAACGGTTGCCGGGGAGACATAGTTTCCCCTTCCACCGCGACCTCCAGCCATCGATCACTTCCATTAAAGACGCTGCTGTCCATGGCATTGATAGAGCCCAGCAGGACATTATATACACCATTGTTCACGGTGACATCGGCGTGCGATTCACTCCACTCGAGCGTTCCAAAGGTTTCTTCATCGTAGATACCAAAAGCCATGGTATAGGTTCCGTCCAAGGGGGCGCCTGCGGCATCAGTGAGACCCCCCTGGTAGTTAATTTCCCCAGGTACGGCGGCCAAACAGATACCAGCCATAACCAGGGAGACAAACACTGTTAACCCAAAGATGCCCAAAAACGTCTGCTTTTTCATAAAATGTTTTCCTTTCCCAAATTGGTCAAGTAGCCCGAGGGACCTTCCCCCTCAGGCTCTCACAGAACCGTACGTGAACCTCTCGATTCATACGGCTCTTATTGTCCAGTCGATGGTTTATATCCAAATCTCCAGTGAACAAACATGCCAGGCTCACGGTGTGCGATTCTTCCCAGCCAATGTGTTGCTCTCTTTTCATGAAATCTAAACCGTTTGTATTTCCTCATGGCCCATTTCACAAGCTTCTGGTTTAAATGCATCATCAGGTTGTGCAGAGCCGATGGACAGAATCTTCCATAGTAGTTGATCCATCCCTGAATTGCTGGATTTGCAAATTCTGCAAGATCCTCCAAGTCCATAGGTGTCCGGCTATTGCACTGCCAGTCACGTATGACACCAAAGATTCGCACCACCGCCTTCCTGGAGATGGCGGGGGAAAAGTTAACAAAATATTTCCCCCATCGATTCTTGGACATGCGCGGCCGGAAGGTATACCCAAGAAAATCAAAACTGACCGTGTCATAATTGCCAGGCCGATTGGCGTCCTTGCAATAAGCGATCTTTGTTTTCTCTGGGTGAAGTTCCAGTTTGCAGGCTGTCATCCGTTTTTTCAGCTTTCGGTGGATGGCCAATGTCTGTTCTTCAGACTTGCAATGAATAACGATATCATCGGCATATCTTTCGAAAGGTACACCGGGATAGGTTCTTCTCATCCATGCATCAAATGCATAATGCAGAAACAGATTGGCCAACAAAGGACTAATGACCCCACCCTGCGGTGTGCCGAGATGCCGCGCCATCTGTTTACCATCCTGCATTTGCGCCGGTGCTTTCAACCACCGCTCAATGTAAAGCCGTATCCATTTGCAATCCGTATGAAAACATACCGCTTTCATCATCAGATCATGATCAATGCTATCAAAGAAGCCTTTGATATCAAGATCCAAAACCCAATCAAACTGCCAGCAACGACTACGTGTTGCATTGAGTGCATCCAATGCAGATTTCCCCGGACGATACCCGTAGGAATCTTCATCAAATACCGGTTCCAATTCCGACTCCAGATACAATTTGACTGTCATCTGTGCAATTCGGTCAGCTACGGTTGGAATGCCAAGGGTCCGTGTTCCGCCCGATTTGGGTATCAAGACTGTTCGGACAGAAGGTGGGAAATAGCTCCCCGAGGACATTCTGTTCCAGATCTTGTAGAGATTGTTCTCAAGATCTTCCTCAAACATCTCAAGGCTTACTGCATCCACACCGGCTCCGCCATCATTGCGTTTTACCCGGATATAAGCATCCCATACCGCCAATTTAGAAATATCAAATGACTTTGCTTCTCCCAATCAGTTCCTCCTATAATTCCAGTTGACCAAAAGGTAAAGCTGAACAATGCCACCCCTTCGCTCCAGCGCCGTTACAGCACCATCATCACTACTACGGGTGACTCCGCCCCTGTACATTGCATCGGTACTCAGATTCTCACAGGTCCGCTGCTTGAATCGCTTCCTTAACATCAATGTGACAGGTTCCCGGGTTCCATCCCAAAGCCTGGGTCAAGTTCACGCCATCTCTATGCCGGTCGCCGATCGGACAATCATCAGGCACCCTCCGATCTCATCCCGGGATAGTTCAAGCACCCCGGTTTTGACGACAATATTCGGTTTTTCGACACCTCATCAATGGTTCACTTACGTTCGTCTCCTTGATCCATACCTGACATGTCTCTCATGCCTTTTCCCCTGACGCTCATTACCATAGCTCTTAACCACAGCAACTCAGGGTGGTTTGAAGCCTCCTCCTGAAAGGCGGCTCCGAGGGGCCTTCCCTCATCTTTGGGGCAGATTGCCCGGCACACTTGAACGAATCCGCTCACGCGGCAGAAAACCCTAAAGCCGTGTTTACGCTTACTTCCGGGAGCAAAAGGAGGCCCCCTAATACTTGCATAACTAGTGTCTGAACGAAAACCTGGAAATTTTGTTGAGTACAAGGCGGGCTGAAATTTAAACCGGAGTAATACATGACGTATTTCGAGGATTAAAATTTCAGACCAACGCCCTAATCGACACAATTTACGGTTTTCGTTCGGGCACCAACGAAGAGTAATATATCATGAAGGTATCCCGAGTAAATTGTTTTAACAAACGCCATGAGCGTCATTTGAGTTAAGCAGTTTACAACCATAGCTTTCCATGACGTCCACTCCCAAGTCTTTCAGGCATGTGTCGACCGGAAAAGTAAAAAGCGATTTGCACCTGGCATTCCTTGACATCGTTAGAAAACTGCTGCCCGTCAAATTTGGGCAACAGCATATACACGAAGAAAATTTAAGCATCCGTAATGGCGGTCGGAGTTTACACAACCCCCAATATAGGGTTTAATGAGGGGAATGGTAAACCGATGTATGATAACGTTTTTGATGAAATAACATGACAGACAGTCCCCTGACATATTCAGACGCCCTGATTCGCAGCATTTTTGACTCGCTGTCCGCCCATATTGCAATTGTTGACGAACATGGGGTTATCCTGGAGATCAATGCCGCCTGGCGAAACTTTTCCAAAGAGAACAGCGCCGACGTTTCCAAAGAGATTGACGGCGGCATCAATTTTATCGGCCTCAATTACCTGAAGATTTGTGAATCGGCCACAGGCGAAGGGGCCCGGGATGCCAAAAATGTTGCCCTGGGCATACGGCAGGTGATCGAAAAAACGTGTGATGAATTTCTTTATGATTACCCGTGCCATTCCCCCACGGGCAGACGATGGTTTTACATGCGGGCCATCCGGATGGCCGATGCGGACCCTGTCCGGGTCATTGTCAGCCATGAGGATATTACTGAGTTAAAGCTGGCCCAGGAGGAGCTCAAAACCCATAAAGCAATCCTTGAAGAGCGCAATCAGAGTCTGGAAGAGGTCAATATCGCCCTGAAGGTGATCATTGAACAGCGGGAAAAAGATAAGGCCGACACGGAACGGCATTTTCTGGCCCACCTGAGAACACTTGTTCTGCCGTATATCAATAAGCTTAAAGCGGGCAACTTAGGCCAAAGGGACCGGACATTGCTGGATATCGTGGAAAGCCAGCTCAATGAAGTGATCACCCCCATGATCCAGCGCCTTGACAACGCCGGTGTTATCCTGACCCCCCAGGAAATGCAGGTGGCCGCCCTGGTCAAAGAGGGCAAGAGTACGGCGGAAATTGCGGATGTTCTTTACATCTCCGAGGCGACCGTCAGTTTTCACCGTAAAAATCTGCGCACCAAACTGGGTCTGAAAAACAGACAGACCAATCTCAGATCATTTCTGCTCTCCATGTCCTGATCCTTTTCAGCCGTGTAGAATCCGTTACAAAGCCTTCAGGTTCCGGGTTGAAGCATTCTCGTCCAATTGATTGGTTCAGCCCGCCCATATAAATGATAGGTTTTAACTACCATTAAACCATTGTTATGCCAGCATTGCAAAATCTCTATGGGTGACTAAATTTATTTCAAATGGCAGAGACAGCAAATCAAACAACAACCCGAAAAGGGAGAAATAAAATGACTGAAAAAAGAGTTGAAAGCTACATCGAAGACGACAAAGAAAGAAATGAAGGACACGTTGACACACGACACCTTAACTTTGAATGTGATACTCCCGACGAACACCTCGGATGCGACCTGGGCATTGACGTCGCAGGGTAGCATAAGCAACCGGTACAATGAACCATAGACGACTTACTAAAATTCATAAATCCCATTAAGAGGTGATAACATGACTGAGAAAAAATTCGAAAACTACATCGAAGACGACAAAGAAAGAAACGAAGGACACGTTGACACACGACACCTTAACTTTGAATGCGATACGCCCGACGAACATCTCGGATGCGACCTGGGCATTGACGTCGCAGGATAACATGAGCCACCGGTACAATGGACCATAGACGAATTAATAAAATTTAAAAATTCTAATAAGAGGTGATAACATGACTAAGAAAAGAGTTGAAAACTACATCGAAGAAGAGAAAGAAAGAAATGAAGGACACGTTGACACACGCCACTTTAACTTCGAATGCGAAAATCCCGATGAAAGACTTGGGTGTGATCCGGGCATCGATGTTGCCGGATGAAAAAGCAGTACAGGCGCAGTAAGGTACGGCAGAGTTCCCGATGGGGGGCTCTGCCGCCTTTTTAACGACAATCTAAAACCAACCATCCCCCCTGAAAAGAGGCCGTATGGATATCGAGATCAAAGGACTTGAAAAAACGTTTGAACACCGGGATCGGGTCATTTTCAAAGACCTTGATGCAATATTTCGTACAGGCAGAGTCTCTGTTATCCTGGGAAAGAGCGGGGTCGGCAAATCCAGTCTGCTGAATCTGATCGCCGGGATTGATATGCCGGACAAAGGGCATATCCGAATCGGCAATCATCTGATGTCGGAAAAAAATGATACCGAACGTACCCTGTTCCGGCGCAGACACATTGGTTTTGTATTTCAGTCCTTTAACCTGATACCCGTCCTCACCGTGCTGGAGAATGTGACCCTGGTAGGCCAGTTGGACGGTCGGCCGGAGCGGGAGACGCGTGATCGGGCCGCATCTTTGCTTGACACCGTAGGGCTGTTGGACCGGCAAGGAGAGTTTCCCGATCGACTTTCCGGTGGAGAGCAGCAGCGGGTCGCTCTGGCCCGGGCCCTGATCAATGATCCCGCCGTCATCCTGGCCGATGAGCCCACAGGCAATCTGGACAAGCAAACCGGAACTGCCGTTCTTGGGATGATCGCGGCACAGGCCCGGAAATTAAATAAAACCCTGGTCATGGTGACCCACAGCCCCGATGCCCTGGCTTGGGCCGATGAGGTGTACACGGTTGACAACTACACGCTGGTGCCGGGGAATACCGTATGAGACTGTCTCCATTAATTCGAATCTGTTTCCGATCTTCCAGGGCCCACCCTTTAAGGACCTTTCTGCTGATTTTCGGCATTGCTCTGGGTGTTGCCGGCGTCATTGCCATTGATATTGCCAAAACCTCCGTCAGCAAATCCTTTGACCTGTCCACGGCCGCCCTGACCCGGCGGTCCACCCACCAGATCACCGGTGCCGACTTCACAGTTCCCCAGTCTCTTTTTGTTCGACTGCGGACCGAATTGGGACTGGCAAAAACCGCGCCGGTCATTGCCCGGGAAGTGGTCGTTCCCGAGCTGGGCAACCGCACCCTGACCCTGATGGGTATCGATCCGTTTTCCGAAGGGCACTTCAGGGATATCCGATTTGACACGGCCGACTCAGACACCGCCACAGAGGCTGAACATGTCCGGCAGGTAATGATTCAAGGTCAAGGGGTTATTCTTTCAGGGTCACTGGCCATTGAATACGGACTGAATATAGACGATACTTTGACCCTTGCCTTCGGCGGCAGAAAGGTGACGACCCGCATTGGGGGACTGACCTCCGGGGGCGCTGCAGGGGAAGCCTTTGACGGTGTGATCCTGACCGACATCGCCCTGGCCCAAGAGATCCTTGGCATGGGGGACCGGATCAGTCGCATCGACCTGATACTTCGGACACCCGATGAGGTCCGGCAAGTGCAAAGCCTGCTGTCTGACGGCCAGATACTGACGGATACTGCCAACAGAAATCAAACCGTCAGGGGCCTTTCCCGGTCTTTTGAGACCAGCCTTACGGCCTTTTCCATGCTCGTTTTATTCATGGGCATTTTCCTGATTTACAATACAGTCTCTTTTTCCGTGGCCCGCCGCCGGGGATTAAACGGTATACTGCGGGCGCTTGGGGCCACCCGAAAAGAAATTTTTATGGCCGTTGAAGCCGAGGTGCTGGTCTATGCCCTGGCAGGGTCTGTTATAGGTGTCGTTCTTGGCATTGTGATGGGCAAGGCCGCTGTTCAGGCCGTAACCACCACCGTATCTGAGATGTACTATACGCTCACAGTCAGCGGCACCTTTATTTCCCCGGGCACCCTCATAAAAGGTGCAGGCACAGGCATCATGGCTGCCCTGGGATCATCCTTCATGCCGGCCCTGAATGCCGCCAATACCCGGCCGGTAACCCTGATGCAGCGTTCTGCGTCTGAAAGCAGTCTGGCCCGGTATATCCCCGGACTCACGGTCGGCGGCGGGCTGGCACTGGTATTTGCAGTGGTGATGTTCAACTGGCCCGGTGTCTCCATAAACATGGTATTCGCCGGTGTATTTTTGGTATTTGCCGGCGCGTCTTTCCTGGCACCTTCACTGATTATCCTTTTGACCCGGGGAGCGGACCTTTTGCTGCTTAAGGGGCCTGGCCGCTTATTTATCGATTCGTACATTATGGTCGGGATGGCATTTGCCAACATCCGCAGAGCCCTGAGCCGCAGCGCTGTTTTGATCGCATCTTTGATGGTGGTGGTCAGCGTTTACATCGGTATTGACACCATGACCCGCAGCTTCAGACTCTCCATTTCAGCGTGGGTGGACGGGCATATCGGAGGAGATGTCCATGTCTCTTCCCTGGACGAGCTGCACCCATCCCTGTACCCGCAGCTTATCGAAAAGATATCAGCACTTCCCGATGTCCGGGATATTTCCGCCTACGTTATCCACCGGGCCTTTTCCACGAGTTCCGGGGAGGTTCATGTCTTTGCCTATCAGCGGGATCTGTCACAAAAAAAATGGGTTTGGCTGGCACCGGGCATAAACAATGCTGCCGATATTCACGGCCGATTGTCAGCGGGAGAGATCATTGTTTCTGAAATTTTTGCAAGGCAAAACCATGTCAATCCCAAAGCGGGAGAGCCTCCCGTTGTTACCATGGATACAATCCTTGGCCCAAGGCAGTTCCGGGTGGCAGGGATGTTCAGGGATTTTTTCATGGGCGGCGGCCGGGTGGTGGTCAGCCCCGAAACCATGAACCGCTTCTGGGGGCGTGATGACATCACATCCATCCAGGTGTTTGTCCAGGATGACGGCCGGGGAATCCAAAGCCCGAACAGCATTGCCGGACATGCGGCCATCAAGCTTCAAAAATGCGATGATCGAACCGGTAAAGGTGATCGCGCCGATGGCGGCACCGATCGAAAGCTCGATCAGAGCTCTGAGGTGAATGTCATCCGGTCTGCCGATGCCGAAGCTTTCCGGCGAATAGAGCGCAGCACCCGCCACCAGAACGGCGGCAAGGCCAACCAGCGAGTGAAAACCGGCCACAAGCTGCGGCATCGCGGTCATCGGAATGGTGCGGGCCACATAGGCGCCAATGCCGCCACCGATCGCAAGCGCCACGATGATGAGGAGCAGCGCCGGGAAATCGGGTTTGGCGAGCATCAGCGTGGTGAGGATGGCAATCGCCATGCCGACCATGCCGTAAAGATTACCCTTGCGGCTGGTAGAGGGATGCGACAGACCGCGCAACGCCAGAATGAAGAGCACGGCGGAGACGAGGAACAGCAAGGCTGCAAGATTGACAGACATTGTCTATGGCCTCACTTCTCTTTTTTCTTGTACATCGCCAGCATGCGCTGGGTAACGAGGAAGCCGCCGAAAATATTGATCGCGACCAGGATCAGGGCGATAAAGCCCATGCCGGTGGCAATGCCGCTGGCAGAAAGCGCAACGGCCAGAAGCGCGCCGACCACGATGACCGAGGAGATCGCGTTGGTAACGGCCATCAGCGGCGTATGCAGCGCCGGGGTAACCGACCACACCACGTAGTAGCCGACGAACACGGCAAGCACGAAAATCGCGAGCTGAAAAACGAAGGGATCAATCACGCCGCCGGTTGCAGCATGGGCAAGCGAAGCAAGCGAGCCATCCTCGAGATTGCCGAGCGCGCTCTTGGCGTGCTCCAGCGACATCATCGCCTGATCGATCGAGCTATGCACATCATCTAACGCCATCAGGCTTCTCCCCCGGCGGGCTGGCCGCCGAATTTCGGATGAACGAGCGCGCCCTCATGCGTCAGCAGCGTGGCGGCGACGAGTTCGTCATCCCGGTTGATTTTAAGATCGCCGGTTTCCTTGTCGACCAGCGTTTCGAAGAAGGTCAGCAGGTTCTTGGCGTAAAGCTGAGAGGCGCTTGCCGCAATCCGCCCCGGCAGGTTCTCGTAGCCGATGACATTGACGCCCTCGACTTCGGCCACCGAACCGGCAACCGCCCCTTCGATATTGCCGCCACGTTCGACGGCCAGGTCAACGGCGACGGAGCCGAGCTTCATCGAAGCCAGCATGGCGCGGCTGATGAGCCGGGGCGCGGGGCGTCCGGGGATCAGCGCCGTGGTGATGACGATATCCTGCTTGGCAATGTGCGCGGCAACCAGTTCAGCCTGTTTGGCCTGGTATTCCGCTGACATTTCCTTGGCGTAGCCGCCAGAGGTTTCCGCCGCCTTGAACTCTTCATCCTCAACAGCGATGAACTTGGCCCCGAGCGAGGCCACCTGTTCCTTGGCGGCAGGACGCACATCGGTTGCCGAAACCACTGCGCCAAGACGGCGGGCAGTCGCAATCGCCTGAAGACCGGCGACGCCCGCCCCCATCACGAAGACGCGCGCGGCCGGCACTGTGCCCGCCGCCGTCATCATCATCGGCATGGCGCGGTCGAACGCCGCGGCCGCCTCGATCACGGCCTGATAGCCAGCAAGGTTTGCTTGAGAGGACAGCACGTCCATCGACTGTGCGCGGGTGATGCGCGGCATCAGCTCCATGGCAAAGGCGGAAACGCCCTTGTGGGCGATTGCCGAGAGCGCGTCCTCATGGCCATAGGGGTCCATGGTGGCAATGACCACGGCGCCGCTCTTATAGCCGGAAAACTCCGGTTCCTCCGGCCGGCGAACGCGGAAGATCACATCGGCGTCGCTTACAGCTTCAGCACCGGCAATGTCGGCGCCGGCTGCGCGAAACGCTTCATCAGCAATACGGGAATGAAGGCCCGCCCCGCTTTCGACGACAACATGAAAGCCGAGGCCTTTCAGTTTCTTGACCGTATCGGGAGAGGCTGCGACGCGGGTTTCCGCCTCCGCCGTCTCCTTCGGCACGAATAATGTCTTGTTCAAGACTTGCTCCCAGATTGAACGCGGCGCAGACGTCAGCCGTCAGCAGCGCGCCGGCAGGCCGGCACGCGTTATTCCGCAATAAGGTGGATGGGTTCAAATCGCTCAGCGCAGAACCAGATAGCCGATCGCGCTAATGACGATGAAGATGATCAGGCTGCCGATAAATCCAAACGGGCCGAGCAGGCCGGCGGCCATGGCCACCATCAGGGCGATCAGATGCACGGTGCCGTACTTCGTCCCGTTGACGAAGAGCTTGTATGTGTGGGCGTGCTCCGAAAAATCCGCTTCATCGGCAGGCTGGGACATTTCGACATTCTGCATAGATTTCCCTCCTTTGCGGCCCCCGCCGCTATCGCCGCCCTTCCGGGCAGCTCAAATCCCTGGCGGATCGCTTATCATACCTTGTTTTGCGCTTTCAACAACGCCATCGGGAAACAGAGCTCATTCAATCGATTATTGACGTTACCAATCGACAGAAATTTTCGTTTTGACCCCATATCTGCCAGTTCCATGCAGAAACAGCGCGGTACGAGCCTCTACCTCTCCTCCTGCGGCCTGCGCGCAACAATCATATCGTTTCAGCGCGAAAATCGATCCGGAATCGCCAAAACCAGCACAATTACCGTCCGTATTGTACCAAAGGCCGGTTGCGTGACCTTGACAACTTCCATAAAGGAATTCGGACGGTTTGGAGGCACAAATGCGACCATTGATAATAATAAGCCGAACCATAGACAGGCTGAACGAATTCATCGGACACTCGGTGTCCTGGCTACTTCTGGTGGCAGTCCTGGTAAGTGCGGGCAATGCGGTGAGCCGCAAGCTGTTTGCACTTTCATCAAATGCCATGCTCGAACTGCAATGGTATCTTTACGGCGCGGTCTTCATGCTGGCGGCGGCCTATGCCCTCTTGAAGAACGAGCATATCCGGATCGATATATTGTCATCGTCCTGGACCAAGCGCACGCGCGACTGGATCGATCTCATCCTGCACATCGTGTTTCTTGTGCCGTTTGCGGGCATGATGGTCTATCTGTGCTTGCCGTGGTTCTGGCGCTCGTTCACCACCGGCGAGCACTCCACCAATGCCGGCGGGCTGATCCTGTGGCCGGCCAAGTCCTTCATCCTCATCGGCTTCATTCTGCTTCTGCTGCAGGCATTTTCCGAGATTATCAAACGGGCCGCCGTGCTTTCCGGCCATATGCACGAAGATCCCGAACTCCATTCTGATGCCGGCAATGCCGCCAGAACAGTTACCGAGGACGCGCCCAATGATTGACCTTGTCGCGCACAATCTGGCGCCCATCATGTTCATTTCCGTGATGGCGATGCTGCTTCTTGGCTACCCCGTTGCCTTCACTCTTGCCGCTGGCGGGCTGATCTTCTTCGTGCTCGGCGTCGAATTCTCGTCGATCTCGCCGGAAATCCACCTGTTCTGGCCGTTACTGCAGTCGCATCCGGACCGCTTCTTTGGCGGCATCATGTCGAACGAGACGCTTCTTGCTGTGCCGTTCTTCACCTTCATGGGCATCATTCTCGAACGCTCGCGCATGGCTGAAGACCTGCTCGACACGATCGGACAATTGTTCGGCCCGATCCGCGGCGGCGTTGCCTATGCCGTGGTTCTGGTCGGCGCGCTTCTGGGCGCGACCACCGGCGTCGTCGCCGCATCGGTCATGGCCATGGGACTGATCTCGCTGCCGGTCATGCTGCGCTATTCCTATGACCGCTCGTTTGCGACCGGCACGATCGCCGCCTCCGGTACACTGGCGCAGATCGTGCCTCCATCACTGGTGCTGATCGTAATGGCGGACCAGCTTGGCCGTTCCGTGGGCGACATGTATGTCGGCGCGCTCTACCCGTCACTGATGGTGATTGCAGCC
Organism: Candidatus Limiplasma sp.; assembly: GCA_963675925.2. Taxonomy (GTDB): domain Bacteria; phylum Bacillota; class Clostridia; order Christensenellales; family Aristaeellaceae; genus CAXXOK01. Next base: position 33,756 of record CAXXIB010000007.1, on the reverse strand, counting down.
TACTGCCTTTACGTGTTCATCACCACGATGATCCGTCCGAAAGCGGCGCCTGCCATGCCCGTGGAAGCCCGCACGCTCGGCAATGGCGTCACCTCGCTGCTGGTGATGATCGTGATTGCCGCAGCGCTCTATTTCCTCGGCTACCACGTACTCTTTACCGGCCTCGCCGAGGCCTGGCGGCTGGTTGCGGCGCTGTTCTTCGGCGTGATTGTTATCTATCTCGCCGCGCTCGCCAATGCGCATTTCAAACTCAACATCCTGTCGCGGCTGTCGCAGCAGGTCATCATCGTTCTGGTGCCGCCGCTGGCGCTGATCTTCCTGGTGCTCGGCACGATCTTCCTCGGCATCGCCACGCCAACGGAAGGCGGCGCGATGGGGGCGACCGGAGCGCTGGCGCTGGCGCTGGCCAAGCGCCGACTTGACTTCACCGCGCTCAAGGCCGCACTTGACGCCACCACCAAGCTCTCCGCCTTTGTGATGATGATCCTGATGGGGGCGCGCGTCTTCAGCCTCACCTTCTACGGCATCAATGGCAATGTCTGGATCGAGGAACTGCTCACCGGTCTGCCGGGCGGCGAATACGGCTTCCTGATCGTTGTCACGATCATCGTGTTCATTCTCGGCTGCTTTCTCGATTTCTTCGAGATCGCCTTCATCATGGTGCCGCTGCTGGTCGCGCCCGCACAGGCACTTGGCATCGACCTGATCTGGTTCGGCATCATTCTCGGCCTCAACCTGCAGACCTCGTTCCTGACACCGCCCTTCGGTTTCTCGCTGTTCTACCTGCGCTCGGTCACCCCGGCGGGAGACTGGAAGGACAAGGCGACGGGCAAGATGATGCGCGGCGTCAAAACGCTGGATATCTACAAGGGCATTATACCCTATATCGTTATCCAGTTCCTTGCCATCCTGGCGGTAATCGCCTTTCCGAAACTGGTCACCCACTACAAGGACGAGGTCGTCAAGATCGATCCGGATTCAGTCAAGATCGAAATGCCTGCCTTTGGCGGCGACGGCGACGGATTCGGCTTTGACAGCGGCTTTGGCGGCGACGGCAACGATCTGTTCGCACCGCCGGATTTCGGCAATGACAGCCAGTCACCGGGCAATGATGGCTTCAACCTGGACAACCCGCCCGACCTGAACTTCAACTAACGAAACACCCCCGGAAGCGCCGCTTCCGGGGGTTTGTTTTCCGGCGGTGCCCCAAGAGATAAGGCCCAGTGCGGAAGCAAAACCATCATTTCGGACGCATCCCTGCCTGTCTGACATCCGGCCAAACAAAAATCCCGGAGGCATAACCTCCGGGACTGCATTGCAGGATATTCAGCAGCCTATTCCAGCGGCTTGATCTGCCCGGCGTTCTGCGCGGCCATCATGAACTGGTCGTAGCGGAATTCAGCGGTCTTGAGCCAGGCATAGGCGATGTTCTTGTATTCGGTCTGATCATTGTAGATCTTCTTGAACACCGCATTCTTGGCGCCAATCTCGGCATAGACTTCCATGGCTGCATTGTAGCCCGCCTGCATGATTTCCGTACTGAAGCCCCTGAGCTGTGCCCCCTCACCGATCAATTCGCGAATGGCGATCGGGTTCTTGACGTCATATTTCGCCATCATATTGGTGTTGGCGAAAGCGCAGGCGTCATCAAGAATGGCCTGATAGTGTTTGGGCAGGCTGTTATATTTGTCCTTGTTGAAGAATGCGTGGATGACCGGGCCGCCTTCCCACCAACCGGGATAGTAATAGTATTTGGCGACCTTGTAGAAGCCGAGCTTCTGATCATCATAAGGGCCGACGAATTCGGCTGCGTCGATCGTGCCCTTTTCAAGCGCGGGATAGATATCGCCGCCGGCCAGTTGCTGCGGCACGACGCCGATCTTTTCCAGAACCAAACCGGCCAAACCGGCGATCCGCATCTTTAGGCCCTTCATGTCCTCAACAGTGTTGACCTCCTTGGCAAACCAGCCGCCCATCTGGACGCCGGTATTGCCGGCCGGCAGGCCATAGACATTGTAGCCAGCAAAGAACTCATTCATGAGTTGGTTGCCGTTGCCCTCATAGAACCAGGCGTTCGAAAGACGCGCATTGAGGCCGAAGGGGATGGCGGTGCCGATGGCGAAGGTCGGATCCTTGCCCCAGAAGTAGTAGGAGCAGGTATGGGCCGCTTCCACCGTGCCATCCTGCACCGCATCGAGCGCCTGCAGGCCCGGCACGATTTCGCCGGCGGCATAGCACTGAATGTCGAAATTGCCGTCCGTTGCGGCGGCAACATGCGTGGCAATATCCACCGCGCCGCCATAGATCGTATCCAGCGATTTCGGAAATGACGACGTCAGACGCCATGTGATTTTCGGATTTTCCTGCGCAATTGCAGGCGCAGCAAGCGCGGTCGCAGCGGCAGCACCAACACTGCCCGTACCGACCTTTTTAATAAAGGAACGACGGTCCATAAATACCTCCCGATTGTCGTATATCCGCGCCTCTTCTCCTCACGCGGAACCACTTCAACAAAAGCACTTTGCACCCGCGCTTTCAACTACTGCGCGACCGCTCAAGGCCGCTTTTGCGGCGCAAAGCGAGCAGAATTAAACGAAGGTATAATGCCTGCCGGATCAACTTTCTTTATCGCCCGACTAAAATTTCGCATAAGCCTTGCGGCGGAAACAATTGACAGCGCTGCAGCCAGACGACATCACTCATGCAATCCAAACAGGCAGAGTAGCTCCATGTCCACACCGATCATTGCAGTCCCGGCAGACACCAAGGTCTTTGGCGAGATCACCTGGCATTCCGCCCAGCAGCAATATATCGGCGCCGCGATGGATGTTGCTGGCCTCATGAGCCTGATCCTGCCAGCCTATGAGAGCGGTGCCGACATCGATGCCGTGCTCGATCGCGTCGAGGGCGTGATGATCACCGGTTCGGCCAGTAATGTCGCGCCCGCGCTCTACGGAAAGGTAGCGCAGGAAAAGGATGGTCCGTTCGATCCCGGCCGTGATGCCATCACCCTGCCGCTGATCCGTCGCGCGATCGCGCGCGGCATCCCGCTTCTATGCATCTGCAGGGGCATTCAGGAACTGAACGTCGCCCTTGGCGGTACACTGATCAGCGAAGTGCAGGAACTGGAAGGCCGTATCGACCACCGCCAGCCCCCCGAGGGCAATCGCGACGCGAAATTCGTCATACGCCAGCCGGTCTTCATCCGCGAGGGCACCTGCATTGCCGATATTCTCGGCGCTGGAGAGGTACAGGTCAATTCGCTGCACCGCCAGGCGATCGGCGACATCGCCCCCAATCTGGCTGTCGAAGCCGTCGCCTCCGACGGCACGGTGGAAGCGGTTTCGGTCATCGGCGCTAAAAACTTCGCCATCGGCGTGCAGTGGCATCCGGAATACTGGGCAAGGACCGACACAGCGTCGCGCAGAATATTCGAGGCCTTCGGTGATGCGGTGCGCGCCTTTGCCCAGTCAAAAGCCGGGTTCACGACCGCCGCTCAGTAAAGCCAGGCAAAGGCGCGTTTCAAAAAACGCCTGCCCGTCTTGCCGCACCGGCCATGCTTTCAGGGTCTGATGCGCGATGTCGTCGCGCTCGGACAGGATCAGGGGAAATTCCGCCATGACGAGCGCCTGGAATGCGTGGCTCTCACCCTGCTGGCCGTCTTAGCTCAGGCCATGCTCATCGCACTGAACGGCGATCCGCAGACCGATGACGGGATCGCCGACATCATGCGCATCATCACCAAGGGCATCGGTACCTGACAAGTGCGCCCCGGAGGTCAGCGACGACGCCTCTTCATCCGCAATCCGTCGCGCATATTGAGCAGCATCAGAGCGATATTGGTTGCCCCGAAGATCAACTCCACAGCCTGAACAACGTAGAAGGAGGTGTCAAAGGCGCCGGCCTGCGCCTTGGCTGCCAGATACAGCGCACATGGGATCAAAATGATGATGCCGTTGAATGCAATCACCGGCATGCGCTTGCGTTTTGCGTCAACCAACGCCCCCCGCATGGGCCGCGCAAGGCGAAAACCGGAAAGGCCCGTAAACGCCAAAAGCGGCACCAGCAGCAGGAACCCCCAGGGGATCCAGGTTTTCACAAGGGTGACGACAGCCGGTCCGGTGAAGGCCTCCGCCAGCACGGTCGACAGCCAGAAAGATGTGATCACCGCCAGCGCGAGACCACCGGCAATGGGATGAAGGACCTTCAGCATTCGAGCACTCCCTTTGTTAAATTACATAGCAAACTATATATATTTGCATAGCATGCTATTCAAGTGCTAATCAAGGCCATGACCTTTTTTAAAGACCAATCAGCCGGCTACCTCGCCAACCATCTGGCACGCCTTTTCGAACGCGGGCTTTCAGCCCGGATCAGGCCGCTCGGATTGACCACAGGCACCTTTCCCGCCCTGCTGGAGCTGTGGGAGAAAGACGGGCTGACGCAAAAACAGTTGGTCGAGCGACTGGATATAGAGCAGGCGACAATGGCCAACACGCTCTCACGCATGGAGCGTGACGGGCTGATAAGACGCGAGAAAGACCCCAGCGACGGGCGTGTTCAGCGCATAAGACTGACACAACAGGCACGCATCCTGCACAGCCCGGCCATTGCTGCAGCGACGGCGGAAAACGAAGATGCGCTCGCCGCCCTGACGGATGCAGAGCGACAGCAGCTTCTCAACCTCATGCGCAAGATCATCGCCGCCAGGAAATCATAGCCGGTCGAAACTTCCTGCGCGCCGGCGCCCAAAAAAGAAGTGCAATTGGCGATAGCGTGTGAGTAGAGTCAGCGGACGCGCGAGCCGGAAATGCCTGCCGTTCAGCCTCGCCCGCTTCCGACATGCTGGATCAGATCGGTGAATATCGCAGTTCTTCCGGCGCTGTGTAAAAAGACCGCCTCGGCCATGATCCTGTTGCCGTCGGGCACGACGCAGGCGATCTCGCCCACCTATCGCCCTGACGCCACGTCCTCCAGAAATCCGGAGAGGACGATATAGCTGCATTTCATGGCACGGGCTCTGGTCACGGTTTTCGCTCAGGTCATGCCGAATGCGCGCACCGGTGTTCGCTTACCGAAGACGGCATCGCAACGATCGGGCGCATCGTCATCAAAGGCATTGGCGCCTGACCGTGATCAGTCGATCGGTGCGGGCGTTTCAGGCACCGGCGTAACCGGGCGCCCTTCGGCAAACCAGCCGCTCAGATTGTCAGCGACAAGCTGTGCCATGGCCCGTCGGGTGGCAACAGATGCCGAGGCGACATGCGGCAACACGCTGACGGTTTCGAAGGAAAGCAGCTTTTGCGGTACATGCGGCTCATCATAAAACACGTCCAGACCCGCGCCACCAAGGGCGCCAGCCTCAAGGACCGCAACCAGATCATCCTCATCGACGGTCCATCCCCGCCCGACATTGATGAGAATACCCTCTGGTCCCAGCGCTTTCAGTATCTCGGCATTGATGGTCTTGTGGGTTTCTTCCGTTTTCGGAACGATCGCGATCAGCGTATCAACCGCCTCCGCCAGCGAGGCCAGAGTGGGGTGATAGGCATAGGCAACGCCCTTCTTCGGCGTGCGGGTGTGGTAGGCGATCTCGACCTTGAACGGCTCCAGCCGCGCGGCGATCTCCTCCCCGATCCGGCCAAGCCCGTAAAGACCGACCTTGCGCCCCTTCAGCGAGAATGGCGACAGCGCGAACGCGCCGTCGCGTTCCCAGCGACCATCTCGCACCCATTTTCGGCAAAATAAAACTGCCGCACGGTATTGAGCAGCAACGCCACCGCCGTGTCTGCCACCTCGTCATTCAGCACGCCGGGCGTATGCGTCACGATGATGCCGCGGTTGCGGGCATGGGTTGTATCGATACCGTCATAGCCCACGCCCGGGCAGGTGATGATTTCCAGATTCGGCAACGCATCCATCTGCTCCGCCGAAAACCCGCCAAAGGCGATGACGGCGCGGACATCCGCCGCGCGCGCGCCAAGCGCCGGAATGCCGTCATTCGGCATATCCAGCAATGCGTAATCATCGGCAAGCGCCTCCTCAATGAACGTGTTCAGCTTCTGTGACAGCAGCACGACAGGTTTAGGCATGGTCGCTCCGGTATTATTGCTTTCAGACAGGATATCAGACCGCGAGCGAGCTTTCGGCGGTTTCGCGGTGGGGGCCGGTGGATTGGCGGATGCGCATTTCCGGCTTGATGAGATGCATGCCATTGGGGGCGCTTGATCCGGCCAGCCGATCCAGCAGCGCACGGGCGGCGAGCCTGCCAACCTCGGCCTGACCATTCCACACCGTGGTCAGCGACGGCGTCGCGATCGAGGCCTCTTCAAGATCGTCATAACCGGTAACCGAGATGTCGACGCCCGGCGTCAGCCCGGCACGGGATATCCCGTTCATCAGGCCGATCGCAACCAGATCGTTCCAGCACACGGCCGCCGTCGGCTTTTGCGGCAGAGACAGAAAATGCACCGCCGCCTCGAACCCGCCCTGTTTGGAGCGCGGCCCGGGAATGCGAAGCCCAGGATCGACCGGGATGCCGGCCTTCTTCAGCGCATTAACATAGCCGGCATAGCGGTCGCGCCCGGTCGAGGTCTGGTCGGTTCCCCCGATCATGGCGATGCAGCGATGGCCAAGGCCGATGAGATGGTTGGTCGCAAGCGCGATGCCATAACTGTCGTCGCCGCGATAGGTGGGCAGGTCCAGTTCTTCCAGCGTGCGGGCGACGAAGATCGCCGGCATGCCGTTGTCCTCGGCAAGCTGGACATCTGCAGCAGGCGTTCCGATCGCCGGCGACATGATCACGCCATCGCCGCCAAGCTGCAAAAGCGTCTCGATGAAATTGCGCTGCTTTTCAACCGAGTCGTAATGGTTCGAAAGAATGAAGGTGTGCTGGTTGCGGTCAAGTTCACTCTCGATCGCCTTCAGGATCTCGCCATAGAACGGGTTCATGATGTCATGCACGACAACGCCGATAATGCCCGAACGCGATGTTCGCAGACTTGCGGCGCGGCGATTGTAGATATAGCCGAGCGCCCGCGCCTGCTCCTTGATCCGGTCGCGCGTGGCTGCCGCCACCAGCGGGCTGTCCCTGAGCGCCAGCGAGACCGTGGCGGTGGAAATACCCAGCGATTCCGCAATCGTGGAGAGCTTGATTTTTTGCGCCAAGAACCGCTCCGACATAATCCCGACGCCCAGCGCGCCGCTTCTTTTAAATTTTTTAAACAAAAATCTTCACTAATTCAACTATGCATCTCAAAACGGTTTAACCATGCCGGCTTATCAACATCATTTGCGCCAGTGCCGATGCCTTGCTCCCCATTGCGGGGCTCCTTATATATGCGAAAACTCCCGCTCAAGGATTGACCATGACCGAAACGCTCGCAAAGCCCATTCCCGTGACCGTGCTCACCGGCTATCTCGGCTCCGGCAAGACCACCCTGCTCAACCGCATCCTTTCCGAAAACCACGGCAAGCAATATGCGGTGATCGTCAATGAATTCGGCGAGATCGGCATCGACAATGACCTGATCGTCGAATCCGACGAGGAAATCTACGAGATGAACAATGGTTGCGTGTGCTGCACGGTGCGCGGCGACCTGATCCGCGTGGTCGAGGGCCTGATGCGCCGTCCGCGCTTTGACGGCATCATCGTAGAAACCACCGGACTTGCCGATCCGGTGCCCGTGGCCCAAACTTTCTTCATGGATGATGATGTGCGCGCCAAGACCGCGCTCGATGCCGTCATCACGCTGGTCGACGCCAAGCACCTGCCGCTGCGCCTGAAAGACAGCCGCGAAGCCGAGGACCAGATCGCCTTTGCCGATATCGTGCTGCTGAACAAGACCGACCTCGTCAGCGCCGAGGAACTTGCCCAGGTCGAAAGCCTGGTGCGCGCCATCAACCCGGCGGCAAAAATCTACCGCACGGAACGCTCCGGCATCGATCTGACCCACATTCTCGGCCAGAATGCCTTCGACCTGGAGCATGTCCTGGCCGATGATCCCCACTTCCTCGATCACGACGATCATGACCATGTCTGCGGCCCGGACTGTGACCACGACCACCATGATCATCACCACGACCATGATCATGATCATCACCATGACGGCCTCTCCGACCACCACGACGTGACGGTGCAGTCGGTGTCGCTGCGCGGCGGCGAACTTGATCCCAACCGGTTCTTCCCGTGGATCCAGTCTGTGACCCAGAACCAGGGGCCGAACATTCTCCGCCTCAAGGGCATCCTTGCCTTCAAGGGCGATGCAGAACGCTATGTGGTTCAGGGCGTGCACATGATCATCGAGGGCGACCACCAGCGTCCGTGGAAGGAGGGCGAAGCACACGAGAGCCGCCTGGTCTTCATCGGTCGCGACCTCGACCGCGAAAAGCTCGAAAGAAGCTTCCGTGCCTGCGAGGTGAGTGCATAATGCCGAGCGTCGCGCCTTTTGACATCAGCGATCATGTCATTGCCGCCGCCTTTTTAGGCGGCGTACCGCATTTCGCGGCGGCCTCCGGCACAATTCATCGTCTTGATGACGGCGAGAAGGTGAGCGAGGCCCATGACGGCATGCTCACCTGTATCCGCGACCCGTTCAGCCCCTCGCTGATCACCGGCGGCGAAGACGGGCGCGTGCTGCGGGTTGCAGCCGGCGGCGCCATTACCGAACTGGCAAACGAACCGCGCAAGTGGATTTCAGTCGTGGCCGGCGGGCCGCAGGGCGCTGTTGCCTATGCTGTCGGCCGCGAGACGCGGGTAATCGCCGCGGACAAGACGCACACTCTGAAGGAGGATCGCAGCGTCGAAGGGCTTGCCTTCGCTCCCAAGGGGCTGAGAATTGCGATTGCCCGCTATGATGGCGTCAACCTTCACTGGGTCGGCGGCGCAGCTTCTGCCACCTGGCTGCCCTGGAAGGGCGCCCATCTCGGGGTGACCTTCTCGCCTGATGGGCGTTTTCTGGTGACCACCATGCAGGAAAACGCCTTGCACGGCTGGAAGCTCGACGGCAAGCCCAAGGACGGCTTTCGCGACATGCGCATGAGCGGTTACCCGGCCAAGGTGAAATCCTGGTCATGGGGCCCGCGCGGCAAATGGCTTGCAACCTCCGGCGCGCCCGCAGCAATCGTCTGGCCGTTTTCGGGCAAGGACGGGCCGATGGGAAAGGCGCCGCTTGAGCTGGGCACGCGCTCCGATATCCTCGTAAGCCAAGTCGCCTTTCACCCGCATGAGGAAATGCTGGCGATCGCCTTCATTGACGGCATGGTGCTGGCGGTCAGGATGTCCGATGGCAAGGAAGCGCTGCTGCGCAGGCCAGGCAAGGGCGCCATCACCGCGCTTTCCTGGGATGAGGACGGGCGGCGGCTCGCCTTCGCATCGGAAGCCGGAGATTGCGGCATTATCACGATTGCGGATTAGAGCGCCTTAACTGCTCTCCAAGTTCGGCCGACGAAACCGGGCGGGCGTAGAAATACCCCTGTACCGCGTCGGCGCCATTGGCGCAGATCCAGTCCGCTTGCGCCTGATCCTCGATTCCCTCGGCCACAGTCTTCAACCCGAGCGCCCGGCACAGATTGATCGTAGACATAACGATCTCCTCGCTCTGCCGGTCGCTGCCGACCCCGGCGATAAAACTGCGATCGATCTTGACCCGGTCGAACGGAAACTCGCGCAATTGACGCAAGCTTGAGTAGCCCGTCCCGAAATCATCAAGCGCCAGGCGCACACCCTTTGCTTTCAACGCATTGATGCAGCGACGCGTGGCGTCGATATCGACCACCAGCGCATCCTCGGTCATCTCGATTTCCAGACGCGCAGGTGGAAATCCGTGGCGCGACAGGATCGCAAAGACATTCTGCGCGAAATTGCCATCGCAAAGCTGATGGGGCGTGACATTGATGGCAATACTGATATCGCCAGGCCAGCCGAGCGCATCCCGACAGGCCTGATCGAGAATGGCATCGAACAGTTCCGGGATCAGCCCCGCGGCCTCTGCCAGCGGAATAAAATCGCCGGCGCGCAACAAACCGAGCTTGGGATGCTGCCAGCGCGCCAGCACCTCCACCATGGCATATTCGCCATTGCCGCAGCCTCGCATGAGCTGGTAATGTGGCACGATCTGGCCGTAGGAGATTGCCTCCTTCAGCTCAAGTTCAAGCATCTGGTGATCACGCGATGCCCGGCTTGTGGCAGGATTATAGACCACGAAGCGCCGCCTGCCATCATCCTTGGCCTGATACATGGCTGCATCGGCCTTCTTCAGCAGCATCTCGCGGTTGCGCCCGTCGCGGGGATAGATCGCCACGCCGATGCTGACCGACGGACGGATTTCCCGGCCGAGCAGAGTAACGGGCTCGGCAGCAACCGCAAGCAGGCGGTTTGCAAGCTGCTCGACAAGTTGAACTGTCATCTCGCCCTGAACCAGAACCGCAAACTCATCGCCGCCGATCCGCCCGAGAAAATCCTCCTCCCGAAGCGTTCTCTTGAAGCGATCGGAGACTTCCTGCAACAGCCTGTCGCCGGCGGCGTGACCCAGATTGTCATTGACCTGCTTGAAACGATCAAAGTCGATGAAGAACAGGGCGAAACTATCAGTATGGCGACGCGCACGGACAAGCCGCCGATCGCACTCCTCCTCGAAGGAACGCCGGTTCGCCACGCCCGTCAACGTGTCCTGCCGCGCCAGAGCATGGGCCAGTCTTTCGGCCTCGCGCCGCCGCCCGACTTCCCTGCGCAGTGACCGGGAACGCCGCCACAGCAGAATGGCAAGCCCGACGCTGGCGACCATGAACCCGGTGAACCACTCGTCCACCTCCCAGCCCTCATGTGAACGCGAAAATTCATGAAGCCGTTCGAACGAATCCACCCATACCAGAATGGCCATTATCGCCACGCCAAGAACACTCAGTATGACAACATCGCTCAGATACTTCTTTTCGAATTTCGGCAGATTCACGGCGCGTATCCCGCGTTTGCTTGTACCAGCGTGCCTGACCGGAGCATCGACCTCAGGCCCACCCAAAATACGACCTGCCCGCGCATCAGATCAATCATGCATCAGAAAACGAAAAAGCCGCGGTGTAAACCGCGGCTTTGGAATGATAGCGCCCCAGTCGGGCTCAGGCCGGCAGCACCGTCCGGTTGAGATGCGTCAATTCCTGCAGCATCTGCTCGATCGCACTCTTGTGCTCGTGATGGCTCGCATCCTCAAGTTCCTTGCGCAACGCCGCAATCCGGTCCTCGATCGCATCAGAAGCTTCGCCGACAGGAACAGCCGTTTCGGCAAGAAGCGTGCAGGATGTTCCCTGAATATCAGCAAAACCGCTGAATACCAGGAACTGGAATTCCTTGCCATCGTGGTTCCTGAAGCGGACCAAACCGGGACGGATCGTGGTCATGGTCGGCGCATGGTTCGGCATCACCGTCATTTCGCCTTCCGAGGCCGGAATGACGATTGCATCCGTCTCCGCCGAAGCCAGAAGCTTCTCGGGGGTCACCAGCTCGAAAACCATCGTGTCAGCCATGAGGTTTAACTTTCCCGTCTACATATATTACCGATTGAACAGGGCGGCCTACGCCGCCCGGTTTCACGATCAGGCAGCTTCAGCCAGCTTCTTGGCCTTCTCGACGGCATCGTCGATGGTGCCGACCATGTAGAAGGCCGCTTCCGGCAGGTGGTCGTATTCACCGTCAACAAGACCCTTGAACGAGCGGATCGTGTCTTCGAGCGAGACCAGGATGCCGGGCGCGCCGGTGAACACTTCAGCCACGTGGAACGGCTGCGACAGGAAGCGCTCGATCTTGCGGGCGCGGGCAACCGTGAGCTTGTCCTCTTCGGAAAGCTCGTCCATGCCGAGAATGGCGATGATGTCCTGCAGCGATTTGTAGCGCTGAAGCGTCGACTGAACCGCACGGGCAACCTGATAATGCTCTTCGCCAACGATGATCGGGTCGAGCATCCGCGAGGTCGAGTCGAGCGGGTCAACGGCCGGGTAGATACCCTTTTCCGCAATCGAACGCGACAGCGTGGTCGTTGCGTCCAGGTGGGCGAACGAGGTGGCCGGCGCCGGGTCGGTCAGGTCGTCGGCGGGAACGTAAATCGCCTGAACCGAGGTAATCGAACCCTTGGTCGTGGTGGTGATGCGTTCCTGCAGGGCACCCATGTCGGTCGACAGTGTCGGCTGATAACCAACGGCCGAGGGAATACGACCGAGCAGAGCCGAAATTTCCGAACCAGCCTGGGTGAAGCGGAAGATATTGTCCACGAAGAACAGAACGTCCTGGCCTTCATCGCGGAAGTTTTCGGCAATCGTCAGGCCGGAAAGGGCAACGCGGGCACGCGCGCCGGGCGGCTCGTTCATCTGGCCGTAAACCAGCGCACACTTCGAGCCTTCGGCCGAACCATTGTTTTTCGCCGGATCGACGTTCACGTTGGATTCGATCATTTCGTGGTAAAGGTCATTGCCTTCACGCGTACGCTCGCCAACACCCGCGAACACCGAATAACCGCCGTGCGCCTTCGCGATGTTGTTGATCAGTTCCTGAATCAGAACCGTCTTGCCAACGCCGGCGCCGCCGAACAGGCCAATCTTGCCGCCCTTGGCATAAGGTGCCAGCAGGTCGACAACCTTGATGCCGGTAACCAGGATTTCCGCTTCGGTCGACTGATCGACATAGGGCGGGGCTTCCTGGTGAATGGCGCGCTTTTCCTTGGTCTTGATCGGACCAACTTCATCTACCGGCTCGCCGATAACGTTCATGATGCGGCCAAGCGTTTCAATGCCAACCGGCACCTCGATCGGCGCGCCCGTGTTCTTGACTTCCTGACCGCGAACGAGACCTTCGGTCGCATCCATGGCGATCGTGCGGACTTCGTTCTCGCCGAGGTGCTGCGCGACCTCGAGAACAAGCCGGTTGCCGTGGTTGTCGGTTTCAAGCGCATTCATGATGGGAGGCAGTTCACCATCAAAAGCGACGTCAACGACGGCGCCGATAATCTGCGTGACCCTACCGATAGAGGCCTCAGCCATGTTAAAACCCTCTTCTCAAGCTTTAGAGCGCTTCGGCGCCCCGCGATAATTTCAATCAGTTCGGTGGTGATCTTTTCCTGGCGCTGACGGTTATAAGACAGCGTCAGTTTGTCGATCATCTCGCCGGCATTGCGCGTGGCATTGTCCATCGCGGTCATCTTCGCGCCCATCTCGCCGGCGACATTTTCGAGCAGCGCCCGGAAAATCTGAACCCGGATATTGAGCGGCACGATGTCGTCCAGGATCGCCTCGGCGCTTGGCTCGTAATCATAAAGCGCCGAACCTTCACGTTCTTCCGCCTCGGCATCGACAGCCGCTGCAGCGGGGATCAGTTGAAGTGCTGTGGGCACCTGCGAGATCACCGACTGGAACTCCGAATAGAACAGCGTGCAGACGTCGAATTCACCGGCCCCGAACATCTCGATGACCCGATTACCGACAGCCTCGGCGTTTTCAAAGCCGATACTGCGAACTTCGCGCATATCCGTACGCTCGACGATCAGTTCGGCGAACTCACGACGCAGTGCGTCAAACCCCTTGCGACCGACGGTAAAAATCTTCACCGTCTTGCCTTCGGCGAGCAGCTTGCGGGCATGAAGGCGCGCATGACGTGCGATCTGCGCATTGAAGCCGCCGCAAAGGCCGCGATCAGCCGTGCAGACCACCATCAGGTGGACATCTTCCTTGCCGGTGCCCTTCATCAGCGCAGGCACTTCCTCGCCCTCGCCGACAGCCGCCGTCAGATCAGACATTACGGTCGCCATTCGCTCGGAGTAAGGCCGCGCGTTTTCAGCGGCCTCCTGCGCACGACGCAGCTTCGCCGCAGCGACCATCTGCATCGCCTTGGTGATCTTCTGCGTCGCCTTTACCGAGGCGATACGAAGCTTCAGATCCTTCAATGAAGCCATGGGTATTCAATCCCCGTCTGGTGTTACTTGGCCGAAAAATTCTTTGAGAACGCTTCGATTGCCGCCTTCAACTTCTGCTTCAGGTCGTCACTCAGCGCCTTTTCGGTGCGAATACCTTCCAGAACGTCCTTGGCTTCGCCGCGCATGTGCGACAAAAGACCCGTCTCGAACGCGCGTACATCGCCAACCGGCAGCTTGTCGAGATAGCCGTTCACACCGGCAAAGATCACAGCAACCTGTTCTTCCGTCTTCAGCGGCGAGAACTGCGGCTGCTTCAGAAGTTCAGTCAGACGGGCACCGCGATTGAGCAGGCGCTGGGTGGCTGCATCAAGGTCGGAGCCGAACTGGGCGAAGGCTGCCATTTCACGATACTGGGCAAGCTCGCCCTTGATCGAACCGGCAACCTGTTTCATCGCCTTGATCTGGGCCGAAGAACCGACGCGCGAAACCGACAGACCGACGTTAACAGCCGGACGAACGCCCTGGTAGAACAGGTCGGTTTCCAGGAAGATCTGACCATCGGTGATCGAAATCACATTGGTCGGAATAAAGGCGGAAACGTCATTACCCTGGGTTTCGATCACCGGCAGAGCCGTCAGCGAACCGGAACCACGTTCGTCGGAAAGCTTGGCAGCGCGCTCGAGCAGGCGGGAATGCAGGTAGAAAACGTCGCCCGGATAGGCTTCGCGGCCCGGCGGGCGGCGCAGCAGCAGCGACATCTGACGATAGGCAACGGCCTGCTTGGACAGGTCATCGTAAGCGATCAGGGCATGCATGCCGTTGTCGCGGAAGTATTCGCCGATCGCGCAACCGGCAAACGGCGCCAGATACTGCATCGGAGCCGGATCGGAAGCGGTTGCCGCGATCACGACCGAATACTGCATCGCGCCGCGCTCTTCCAGAACCTTCACGAACTGGGCAACGGTCGAACGCTTCTGACCAACAGCAACGTAGACGCAGTAAAGCTTGTCAGCGTCGGGGCCGTTGTCGTGGATCGGCTTCTGATTAAGGAAGGTATCGAGAATAATAGCGGTCTTGCCGGTCTGGCGGTCGCCGATGACGAGTTCGCGCTGGCCGCGGCCAACCGGGATCAGGGCATCAATCGCCTTCAGGCCCGTCGACATCGGCTCATGGACCGACTTGCGCGGGATGATGCCAGGCGCCTTAACGTCAACCACGGAGCGGGTATCGGAGTTGATCGGACCCTTGCCATCGATCGGATTGCCAAGCGCATCCACAACGCGGCCAAGCAGACCCGGACCGACAGGAACGTCAACGATGGCGCCGGTACGCTTGACGACGTCGCCTTCGCGAATTTCACGGTCGGAGCCAAAGATAACGACGCCGACATTGTCGCTTTCGAGGTTCAGCGCCATGCCGCGAACGCCGCTGGCAAACTCGACCATCTCGCCGGCCTGAACATTATCGAGACCATAAACACGGGCAATGCCGTCACCAACAGAAAGCACCTGGCCGACTTCCGAGACTTCTGCCTCGTCGCCGAAATTTTTGATCTGCTCTTTCAGAATTGCGGAAATTTCCGCGGCCCGGATATCCATCAGCCAACCTCTTTCAGTGAAAGCTTAAGTTTGGAGAGTTTCGTGCGCAGCGATGTGTCGATTTGTCGCGACCCGATCTTGATGATCATGCCGCCAAGAAGGGACGCATCTTCGGTGATATCGAGAGAGACATCCTTGCCCGTCACATCCTTCAGCGCAGTCTTCAATTCCTGTTGTTGTTCCTTTGACAGGGCATGCGCCACCGTCACTTCAGCCGTCATCTCGCCCCGGTCAGCAGCAACCGCGCCGCGATAGGCCGTAATCATCCCGGCAGGACGAACAGACGGCGGTTCCTGGCAACCAGTTTGATGAAATTGGCGGCGTACCCGCCGATCTTTGCCTTTTCCAGCAGAGCGCTCACGGCCTTCACCTGCTCATCGGCGGTAAAAGCGGGGCTCATGACAAGGCGCCGGAAGTCATCGCTATCCTTGAGCATCTTGTCGATCTGGTCGAGATCGCCACCAACGGCGTCGATCTTGTTTTCTTCCTTGGCCAGTTCGAACAGCGAAGCGGCATAACGCTGCGCAACGCTCGAAACAGATTGGGATAGGTCCGCCACAGGCACAAATTCCCTTTTCAAATCCGGCAGGAACGGTGCTCGCAGCCGCCGTCTCCAACCCTTAAAACTTCACAATATCCCCGGAGGGAACGGCAGTGATCAATTCCGCCTTCCCCAATAGTCGGGGTCCGTCTAGCACAGGTAAAAGCGACTCGCAACACGCGCAAAGCCCCTTTAGGGCATTGGCGCGCGTTTCTTGTCACAATCCCCAAAAGCCCCTGAAACTCCAGCACTTTGAAGCAGGCGCCGCAAAACATGGATCTATCTGAGCGACACCATGGCCGCCCTGCAAAATCGGCGCACCTGCGGACGGCAGCAGTGGCCACACCGCCCTGCCCGCACAGTCACGCCCAGCCTAGACCGTAGAGCAGCATGAAGACGCCGGCCACAACCTGGCAGGCAAGGAATATCCCGCCCTTGATCGACCGGCTCTTCAGCGTCGCCATCCACAGCAGTCGGGTCAGGAAACCGAAAATCAGGGCCAGACCGAAGGTGCGGTAGATCATCGGCTGATCGAACAGAAGCGCCATCAGCGACATGGCCGCATAGGTGCCGCCGATCAACGAACGGATATGAATGGTCTCGCCGTTTTCCACCTTCAGTCCGGAAAACCCTGTCATCCCCAGCAGCTTGAGCGGCGCCAGCGCCACGACCAGCCCCCAGATCAGGATCACGATTGCCATGAACAGCGCAACCTGTCCGACGAAACTATCCGGCCAGTAAAAACTCATTGCAGTCCCCTCGATTGCATTGCGGGGCGCACGCTGCGCCCCTTGCTGCCGTTCATTATCTAGAGAAAGCTCTGCGGGTCAATGTCGAGCTGAACGCGAACAGTGCCGCGCGGCTTCGGTCCCCTGTCGAGCATCGCGACCAGAAACGACTGGAGATCGTCCGACCGACTGCCATGCACCAGAAGCCGGAACCGGTAACGCCCCCGGATCAGCGCCAGGGCAGCTTCCGCCGGGCCAAGCACCGAGATCGATCGGCTATGGGGCGCGGCGGCGCGAAGGCCGCGTGCATGGACTTCCGCCTCGCTTCGGGTTTCAGCGGAGATGATGACGGAGGCGAGCCTGCCGAAGGGCGGCAGACCGCTTTTTTCGCGTTCCCTGATCTCGCGCGCGTAAAACCCCTCGGCCTCGCCTGAAATGATTGCCCGCATGACCGGGTGCATCGGCTGGTAGGTCTGGATCAACCCCTGGCTCTTCAATCCCGTCCGCCCGGCGCGCCCCGTGACCTGCGCCAGCAGTTGAAAGGTTCGCTCGGCCGCGCGCGGGTCCCCGTTTGCAAGGCCGATATCGGCATCGATCACGCCCACCAGCGTCATCAGCGGAAAGTTGTGCCCCTTGGCGACAAGCTGGGTGCCGATAATGATATCCGCTTCACCATTGGCCACGGCTTCCAACTCCAGCCGCAACCGCTTGACGCCGCCGGAAAGATCCGATGACAGCACGATGGTGCGCTTTTCGGGAAAATGCTGCTCCACCTCCTCGGCAATCCGCTCCACCCCCGGCCCGCAGGCCACCAGATGATCGAGCGTACCGCATTCGGGGCAGGCTTCCGGCACCGGCTCGGCATGGCCGCAATGATGGCACATCAACTGACCGCGAAACCGATGCTCCACCAGCCAGCTCGAACAGTTCGGGCACTGGAACCGGTGGCCGCAGACCCGGCAGAGCGTCAGGGGCGCATAGCCACGGCGGTTGAGGAACAGCAGCGCCTGCTCGCCGCGCCCGACCGTTCCTTCCACCGCCTTCAGCAGCACCGGTGACAGAAACCCGCCGCGCGCCGGCGGGTCGCGCCGCATGTCGATCGTCTTCAGATCCGGCAGCGCGGCTTCCGCAAACCGGCCCGGCAGATGCAGCCGCTCATAGCGCCCGGCAAGCGCGTTGACCTGACTTTCAACGGAGGGTGTCGCCGAGGCGAGCACGGCGGGGATATCGCCGATCCGGGCCCGCACCACCGCCATGTCACGGGCGTTGTAGAACACCCGGTCTTCCTGTTTGTAGGCGGTGTCATGCTCCTCATCAACGATGATGAGGCCGAGATCCTCAAATGGCAGAAACAGCGATGAACGCGCGCCGGCAACCACGCGAATGCGCCCTTCTGCCGTCTGCCGCCAGACCTTTTCGCGCATACGCGGCGCCAGTTCCGAGTGCCACTCACCCGGCTTTGCCCCAAACCTAGCCTCGAACCGCTCCAGAAATGCCGATGTCAACGCGATTTCGGGCAACAGGATCAGCACCTGCCGGCCCTGCCGGAGCGTTTCGGCAATCGCCTCGAAATAGACTTCCGTCTTGCCCGAACCGGTGACGCCGTCAATCAACGTCACGCCAAAGCCCTGCCCTGCGGCGGCCTTCAGCTTTTCCGCCGCGAGCTGCTGATCGGCAGAAAGCTGCGGCGGCGCATAATCCGGGTCCGGCGCACCCACGGCGGGTGGCGGCGGCAGGAAAATGGTGTCGAACACGCCCTGCTTCATCATGGTTTCGACCACGCTGGCGCTGACGCCAGCAGCGCGCGCCAGCCCCAGCCGCGTCCAGGAAAAACCGTCCGAGGCCAGCTCCAGCACGCGCGTGCGCGCCGGCGTCATCCGGTCCGGCGTGGCCCCGGTCAGGCGCAGCCCCTCAACCATGGGCTCGGGCTCGAGCGCTGTCGGCGCTCTCACCGCCATGCGCGCCACCAGACCCGGCGACGTCAGCGTGTAGCCCGCAACCCAGTTGATGAATTTGCGCATCTGCGCGCTGATCGGCGGGCAATCGAAGACATGCTCGATCGCGCGAAGCTTCTTCGGGTCGACCGCGACCGCATCATACACCTCATCCCAGACGATCCCGATCATCTTGCGCGGACCGACAGGCACCTGCACCACCGACCCTGCCATCACCGCCATGCCATCGGGCACGGCATAGGTATATGGTCCGTCAACCGGCAGCGGCACCATCACGGGCACGCTGCGGCGAACGGCGGGGTTCACGGGTTTACCGAAAAGATCGAGCGAATCTGAGTTCATGACTGGCAAGCTTGCCCGCCGGCATCACCGAAGTGAAGCGGCGTTTTCCGATTATGCCGCGCCCTTGCCGACAGCGACCTCTTCCTTCGCCGCAACAGGCGGAAGGACGAACTCTGCATCCGGATCCCTGGCCAGGGCATGGACGGTGTGATTTTCGAGCGCGGTGGTAACATCGGCGGGATCGCCATGCAGCTCGTCCGGCATGATCATTTTACCGATGGTGAAATCGAACCGGTCGCCCTTCTTGTTCAAAAGCTCATGAAACACGGTCATGTCGCGCAGTTCGGTCGACCATTTGGCGAACCAGTAGAAAAGGCCGGAATTGCGCGCCTTGAGGTGAACCGGAAGAATCGGCAGATTATATTTGCGAGCAAAACCGATGGCCGAGGTTTTCCATGGCCGTTCATTGAGCTTGCCGTCGCCCCAATAGGCAATGCGCCCGGACGGAAACAGCACCATCGCCTTTTCCTCCTTGATTGCATTATTGGTGACCTGCAGGGTTTCGCGCGCCTTGAGCTTGCTCTTGAATTCCTCGCGCCACTCCACCGGAATGATCATCTCGACAAGACGCGGATTGACGCGGACGGCATCGCGATTGGCGAAGAACATCATATCTGGACGGCGTTCCTTCAGGAGGTCGAACACGGCAACGCCATCCGCAATTCCGGTCGGATGGTTGGAGACCATGATGAAACCCGCCCCTTTTCCGGAATGCGTTCGATGCGCTGACAATTGATGTCGAGCTTGAGCATGTCGGAAAGATACTGAAACACGCCATAACCATCCGAAGACTGGGTCTCAGTCACGAACTCCATGGCCTTGCTGTAGCCGAGCAGCGCATAGAGGAAAGGCCGCATCACCGGCCAGAACGGGCTGTGGACGATCTTCTCGCCGCGCTCGGCGATCAGCGTATCGACGATATGGCCCGGACGCCCCTGCGAGACGAGCGCAATCGTCTCGGCAAAATGCGTCAATGCAGAAGTGGAATCACGGCGCGCCATACAAAGTCCCGTCAATGGTGGATGGTCTATATCCCAACTCGATATGATAAGACAATGACGCCCCCCTCACGCATTAGTATTTTCCTAACGCAATTTAGCGCAGGATCAACGCCCGACAAGATTTCGTCAAGCGCAGACGGCAGAACGCCCGACCAGCGCTGGCGCTGAATCGCCTTTGAAATGCGACGGTCGTGCAATGGAAAATATTCTCATCCCGGCCGACGAGGCTCTGATGGCGCTGAGACGCGACTGGCTTTCAACGCTCGCTGCCGAGCGGCGTCTCGCCGACCATACCGTCAATGCCTATGAACGGGATACGCGTCAGTTTCTGCTGTTCCTGTGCAACCATATCGCCCGGCCCGTGCGCCTTGGCGATATTGATTCGCTCCGCCCCGCCGATATTCGGGCCTATCTGGCGCACCGCCGCCGGGAAGGCGCTGAGGCCCGAACGCTTGCGCGCGACCTCGCCGGCATTCGTTCGTTTCTGCGCTGGCTGGAAAAGCGCGGCCTTGCCAATGCCGCCGGTTGTGCGCGCCATGCGCGCACCGAAACAGCCAAAATCCCTGCCGAAACCGCTTGATGCCAACGATGCCGTGGCGCTGTCTCGCGCTGACAACCAGCTTGCCGAAGAGCCATGGATCGCCGCCCGCAACGCCGCCGTGTTCTGCCTGCTTTACGGCTGTGGCCTGCGCATTTCCGAAGCGCTGGATCTGACGCCAGGCGATTTTGCCGGTGCGCCGGACAGTCTGCGCATTACCGGCAAGGGCAACAAGACCCCGCATCGTGCCGCTGCTGCCGGCAGCGCGCGCCGCCGTTGAGGACTATCTGAGGCTTTGCCCCTATCATCAGGAGGCCGGCAGACCGCTGTTTCTGGGCGCACGCGGCAAGAAACTGCAAAGCGCGATCATCCAGAGGGAAATGCAGGCGATGCGCGGCGTGCTGGGCCTTTCCGACAAGGCCACGCCACATGCGCTGCGCCATTCCTTCGCCACGCATCTTCTGGCGGCTGGAGGCGACCTGCGCACCATCCAGGAACTGCTGGGCCATGCCAGCCTTTCCACCACCCAGGTCTATACCGGTGTCGATACCGGTCGCCTGCTGGAAATCTATGACAGGGCGCATCCGCGCAAGTAACATACACCGGAGCGCGTCGACGAAACCGTGTTCGCCGGTGCGCTCCGGTCGCGGGGCTTCCCGTTTTCAATTGCTGTTATTATAGGAAAAGTCGATCAGTTTTGGTGTGCCATTGGCCTGAACCCGGTAGGTTTTAGTGGCGTGCCAGCCGGCGATATCGCCCACCTGGGTCGAGTAGACCGTACCGGGCGCGGCAATCCTGGCGATCTCCTGGTCGGCCGTCGTCTGGCGGGGACCATACATGCTCGGATTGAACGGTTGGGCCGCAAGCGCTGCTCCCGAACCGACCATCAGTGTGGCAAGAGAAAGTGCTATGATCTTCTTCATGACGGTAATCCTCTGATTTCGACATTACTCACGTAGAGGGCTCACGTCTCTGCGCGGGCTGGCATCTAGCGCGCATCAGACCGCCCGCATAATGAAATTCCTGTTATTTTAGCAATATTTTCAATGTATTAAATATTTTTAATTGCAGCGGGGCGGATATGCGGCATTTTCAGGTCGGCACGGGGGCAATTGCCGCAAGTATCGCCGCAGAAAGGATCAGCGCCATCCCGGCCATCTCCACCCCGCCCGGAATCTGGTCGAAGAACAAGACGCTCCCACAATGCCGCAAAAACCAGATAGGCGTTGTCGAAGAGTCCGATCACGGGGGCGGGGTGCAAGCCGGTAGGCACCGGCAACCGCGGTGGCGATGACAACCATCAGCACGGAAAGCAGGCCGAGCAAGCCCCAGTCGCCGGCCGAAAGCGGCGACCAAAGGCCCAGGACGAACGAACCGGGATTATTGCCGCCGGAAACGGCCAGCCAGCCAAGAAGGCCGGAAGCGGCGGCGGCAAGCGTTACGTTGAGGTTGAGCGCCATGGCTATGGCGCCCTCCTCCCGGCATTTGCTCCATGTTATCACGGCAGCAAGCGCATAGCAGAAGGCAGCGGCAAGCGGCAGCAAGACCCAGGGTGACGGCGGTTGCACGAACGGATTGACGGCCAGACAGACGCCGAGGACGCCAAGCCAGACGGCGGCAACCCGCACCGGGCCAAGGCGTTCGCCCAGAAGCAGCCGCGAAAGCAGCGCCATCCAGAGCGGCGCGGTGTAGAGACATGCCGCAGCCAGCGCGAATGGCAGCACCGGCAAGGCCGCATAATAGAAAAACCACATGGCCATCAGGCCGAAGCTTCTCAAAGTGACCCACAGCGGAGCACGGCTTTGCGTGGCCTCTCGCATGGCAACGGCAATCAGAATCAGCAACACGCACGCGCCCAGCGAACGCAACAGAACCAGTTGAGCCAAAGTAAAACGCGCGCCGGAAAGCTTGACGACCGCATCGCTGAACGACAGCAGCAAGGACGGCAAATGTAATCAGACTGATGCCGGCCAACGGACCGGCGGCCATGCGAAATGCTTTCATGCCGCCAGCCAACCAGATTTTTCCGCAAGATAGGAGTGACTTTTCCTGAACCTAAGATTCACCTGCGTGAACACTGAATAACCAAGGAAAATATACGGAAAAATGCTTGATAAACAGATAGAGATACTACACCCTCCAAGGAAGGAGGATGGAATGAGCAAGCTTATCCTGACTATGATGATCGTCCTGATTTCAACATCTTCCGCCTTTGCCCATGGCGGCGGCTGCCGCAAGAGTTCGCCGCCGGGCAAATGCTGTCATATGGAAAAGAAGGTTGGCAAGGTGCATTGCCACTGACGCTTCAGCCGCTCGTCATCCGCTTGAGAATATTGGTCTTCCAGTAGAAATGATGAACGGCGACAGCGCCGATATGGCCGACGATCAAAATCCACATCAACGCTTTCAGCACGCCGCCGTGAATTTCGGCAGCGATCCCATTGCCGAGATAATAGCCGGCCATGCCGCTGAGCGGCATGACGATAAACAGAAGATAGAATGTCGCGTGGGCGATCTTCGCCACCATGCGGAAGAAGGGCGGTTCGGCTTCCGGTTCGGGCGGCACGCCCTGAATGAAACGAAGCGACAGCCTTATGAGCGCGAGAACCAGTATGGTGATACCGACATAAGCGTGGATATTGGCTGCATTCACGACGTCCGCCGAGATGGCATCGCCCTTGAAAAACAGGTGGGCCCACTGCTCCATATTGTCAGAAAAAATTAGATTGAACAGAACCAGCAGCGCCATGACCCAATGCAGGACACGCTGCGGAACCGAAAAGGAAACTGGAGTATCACGCACAAGATTTATCCTTTTAATCAAGGCCTTAGAGAGATGCTCCATCAAACGAAAATGCGGCCTGCAAAGCAAGCCGCACTTTCATAGCTAACGAAGGTTTAATGAAGGGCGGAGAAAACCAGCCTCCCGGCCTTACAGGTGAATCGGCTTGAAGAATGCGCCGAGCGCTGCTTCCTTGACCGCTTCCGACATGGTCGGGTGGGCGTGGCAGGTGCGGCCAAGGTCTTCCGCCGAGCCGCCGAACTCCATCAGCACCGCGGCCTCGTGGATCATCTCGCCTGCGCCGAAGCCGACGATGTGGACGCCGAGCACGCGGTCGGTTTCCTTATCCGCGAGCACCTTGACGAAACCATCGGTGGCTTCCATGGCGCGCGCACGGCCATTGGCCATGAACGGAAATTTGCCGACATTGTAGGCAACGTCATCCTTCTTCAGCTCTTCCTCGGTCTTGCCGACGGAGGCGACTTCCGGCTGGGTGTAGACCACGCTCGGGATCACGTCATAATTCACATGGCCGGCCTGACCGGCGAGGATCTCGGCAAGCGCGACGCCCTCGTCCTCGGCCTTGTGGGCGAGCATCGGCCCCTTGACCACATCGCCGATTGCATAGATGCCATCGACATTGGTCTTGTAATGGCCATCGATTTCAACGCGACCGCGTTCATCGAGCTTAACGCCCGCCTCTTCAAGGCCAAGCCCATCGGTGTAGGGCTTGCGGCCTGTCGAAATCAGCACGACATCGGCATCGAGCGTTTCGGCGTCGCCGCCCTTGACCGGCTCGAACGCCACCTTGGCGCCGCCATCGGTCTTTTCAACCGCCGTCACCTTGGCCGAGAGCTTGAATTCGAGGCCCTGCTTGGTCAACATCTTCTGGAACTGCTTGGAAACCTCGCCATCCATAGGACCCAGGATCTTGTCGAGGAATTCAACGACAGTAACCTTGGCGCCAAGGCGCGACCAGACCGAGCCAAGTTCAAGCCCGATCACGCCGCCGCCGACGACGACCAGCTTTTCCGGCACCTTCTTCAGCGCAATCGCACCGGTGGAAGACACGATGGTCTCTTCATCGATATCGACGTTGACGCCGGGAATGCCGGCAACATCGGAACCGGTTGCGATCACGATGTTCTTCGCCTCAAGTTCTTCGGTCGAGCCGTCTTCCTTGGTCACCTGCACCTTTCCGGCGGAGATGACCTTGCCGGTGCCCTGGAAGCCGTCGATCTTGTTCTTCTTGAACAGGAAGGCAACGCCTTCGACATTCGACTTCACCACCGCGTCCTTATGGCCCATCAGCTTCGCATGATCGAGTTCGACGCCGGAAAGCTTGATGCCGAGGCTTTCCATGCCATGGGCGGCATGGGCGTACTGCTCGGAGGCATGCAGCAGCGCCTTGGACGGGATGCAGCCGATGTTCAGGCAGGTGCCGCCATAGGTGGCGCGCTTTTCGACAACGGCGACCTTCAGGCCGAGCTGCGACGCCTTGACCGCGCAGACATAGCCGCCGGGGCCGGAACCGATTACGATGAGATCATAGGACATCAGATTTCCTTCTCTTAATTGAGGTCATGGCCGATGCGAAGGATGCGCGCTGCATGACCGTGTTTGTGGCGGCCAAAGGCCGGATTTGAAAAAGTCGCTCAGCCCGCCTTTTCGGTTGCCAGCTTCAGGCCGAAGGCAATGAAGACCGCGCCGCTTGCGCGATTGATCCAGACACTCGCCTTCTCGAAGGCTGCGCGCATGCGTGGGGTCGTCAGGAAGAAAGACACGCCGACGAACCATGCGATCAGGCACGTCGCCATGACGAGCCCATAGCCGAATTTCACCGCGGCAGGCGTCTCGTGGCTGACCACGGTCGAGAAGATCGACAGGAAGAACAGTACCGGCTTGGGGTTCAGCGCGTTTGCAAGAAAGCCGAGCGAGAATGCCCTACCTCCCCCCTGCCTTGCGCGCGGGATAGCATCGGCAACGGGCGAAACCTCGCTCCTTCCAGCGCGGAGCGACTGGATACCGAGGTAGATCAGATAGGCCGCGCCGGCCCATTTGACCATATTGAACAGCATGATCGACTGCGAGATGATCAGCCCCAGCCCCATGATCGTGTAGCTGACATGGAACATCAGCGAGGTGCCGACGCCGAAGCTGCTCAGCACGGCCGAGCGCCTGCCATGCACCAGCGCCTGGCGGACGATCATCGCGGTATCCGCGCCGGGAGCGACGATGGCGAAAGAAAAAATCGCCATCAGTGAGGCCAGTTCGATCAGGTATTGGTGATCCATGAAGGGCTTCCCGGTTTCTACTGCCTGCTGAGCGCAAGTTTAACGCCGAAACCGGCAAAGGCCAGCGCCACGCTGCGCCGCATCCAGGCCATGGCCCGCGCGCTCGAAAGCACACGGTCGCGCATCAGCCCGGAAAACTGGCCGTAGAGCACGAAGACCGCGAAGGTCATCGCCATGAACACCGCCGAGAGCATCAACATTTCGAGGACGGGCGCGGCGGCTTCCGGCGAGACAAACTGCGGCAGGAAGGCGAGGAAGAACACGGAGAGCTTGGGGTTCAGGATGTTGATCAGGAAGCCGTTGCGGGCAATGGCAAACAGGCCGCGCCGCGGCGTACCCTCACCCGAAACCCTAAGCGTGCCGCGATCCTTCAGCGTCTGCCATGCAAGATAGAGCAGATAGGCCACGCCCGCGAACTTCACCGTCTGGAACAGCAGTGCACTGGTGTGAAACAGCGCGGCAAGACCGAAGACGGAGGCCAGAATGGCCGGGATAATACCAAGCGTGCAGCCGAAGGCGGCTGCAACACTAGCCACCCGGCCCTGCGCCAGGCCGGTCGCGAGCGTGTAGACCACGCCAGTGCCGGGAGCCAGAACAACAATCAGCGCCGTAATCAGAAATTCGATGCTCATGTTCCGGCCCCCCGGTTTCTTAGATCAAAGGTCGAGAACGAGACGTTCCGGATCTTCCAGCGTTTCCTTGACGCGGACGAGGAAGGTCACGGCCTCCTGACCGTCGACCATACGGTGGTCGTAGGAAAGCGCAAGATACATCATCGGGCGGATAACGACCTGACCGCCGATCGCCATCGGGCGCTCCTGGATCTTGTGCATGCCGAGAATGCCGGACTGCGGCGCGTTCAGGATCGGCGAGGACATCAGCGAACCGTAGACGCCGCCATTGGTGATCGTGAAGGTGCCACCCTGCATGTCCGCCATGGAAAGCTGGCCGCCGCGGGCAGCCTTGGCAAGACGGGCGATCTCCGCCTCGATCTCGGCAATCGACATCTGATCGGCATCGCGAACGACCGGAACCACCAGGCCCTTGTCCGTGCCAACGGCCATGCCGATATGGCAATAGTTCTTGTAGATGATGTCGGTGCCGTCGATCTCGGCATTGACCGCCGGGATTTCCTTCAGCGCGTGACACACCGCCTTGGTGAAGAAGCCCATGAAGCCGAGCTTGACGTCATGCTTCTTGGCAAACAGGTCCTTGTACTTGCTGCGCATCGCCATCACGGCCGTCATGTCCACCTCATTATAGGTGGTCAGCATGGCTGCCGTGTTCTGTGCGTCCTTGAGGCGCTTGGCAATGGTCTGGCGCAGGCGCGTCATCTTCACGCGCTCTTCACGATCGGCATCTTCAACCGAAGACGGCGCGCGCGGTGCAGCCTTGGCAGCGGAAGCCGGAGCCGACGTGCCCTTTGCAGCGGCTGCAATGACGTCGCCCTTGAGGATCTGGCCGCGCTTGCCGCTGCCTTCAACCTGATCGGCGGCAATGTTCTTCTCGGCCATCATCTTGGCAGCGGCGGGCGCGGGCGGCATATCGCCCGACTTGGCCTCATCGGCCTTTGCCTCAGCCTTGGGCTCTTCCTTCGGCGCTTCCGCCTTGGGCTTTTCTTCCTTCTTGTCGCCTGCGGCGGCGGCGCCCTCGCCGATATGGCCGAGCAGAGCGTTCAGCTCGACGGTTTCACCGGCTTCTGCGACGATTTCGGAAAGCGTGCCTGCGGCAGGCGCTGGGACTTCAATCGTTACCTTGTCGGTTTCAAGCTCGACAATCGGCTCATCGGCGGCAACCGCGTCGCCGACCTTCTTGTACCAGGTGCCGACAGTCGCCTCGGTAACGGATTCGCCCAAAGTGGGAACGCGGATTTCAGTGGCCATTTCAAAAGTCCCGATCTTGATGATGTCTGTTTCAAACCGCCGACTGGCGGGATCCGTATGCCGGGCTCCTCAACCCGGCATACTGTCAATACTTGGTTACGCGCCGAGCGCATCCTCCAGGAAAGCCTCAAGCTGCGCCACATGACGCGACATCAGACCCGTTGCTGTGGAGGCGGCTGCCGCCCTGCCTGCATAACGAACGCGGGTGTGCTTGGCGTCGATATGGGTCAGCACCCATTCGAGATAAGGCTCGATGAACGACCATGCGCCCATATTCTTCGGCTCTTCCTGGCACCATACCATCTCGGCATTTTAAACCGCGACAGCATATTGATCAACGCCTTGGCCGGGAACGGATAGAGCTGTTCGACGCGCAGCAGATAGACATCGTCAATGCCGCGCTTCTCGCGCTCCTCGAACAGGTCGTAATAGACCTTGCCGGTGCAAAGTACGACACGGCGGATCTTGGCATCCTTGACCAGCTTGATCGGCGTATCATGCTCAACCGCATCATCCCAAAGCAGACGATGGAAGGCGCTCTCGCCCGCCATCTCCGAAAGCGTCGACTGGGCGCGTTTGTGGCGCAGCAAAGATTTCGGCGTCATCAGGATCAGCGGCTTGCGGAAATCGCGCTTCAACTGACGGCGCAGGATGTGGAAATAGTTTGCCGGCGTCGTGCAGTTTGCGACCTGCATGTTGTCTTCGGCGCACATCTGCAGCCAGCGCTCCAGGCGGGCGGAAGAGTGCTCCGGCCCCTGCCCTTCATAGCCATGCGGCAGCAGGCAGACGAGCCCCGACATGCGCAGCCACTTGCGTTCACCCGACGAGATGAACTGATCGAAGACGACCTGGGCGCCGTTGGCGAAGTCACCGAACTGGGCTTCCCACAACGTCAGGGCGTTCGGTCGGGCCAGCGAATAGCCGTATTCGAAGCCGAGCACGGCTTCTTCCGACAGCATGGAGTTGATGACCTCATAGCGGCCCTGCGCCTGGTGGATGTGCTGGAGCGGGATATAGCGCTCCTCGGTTTCCTGATCGTAGAGAACCGAATGGCGCTGCGAGAACGTGCCGCGCTCGACGTCCTGACCGGACAGGCGCACCTTGAAGCCTTCATGGCAGAGCGAGCCGAAGGCCAGCGCTTCGGCCATGGCCCAGTCGATCCCTTCGCCGGTCTCGATCATCTTGGCGCGGTTATCGATGAAACGCTGGATGGTACGATGCACATGAAAGCCTTCCGGAACTTCCGTCAGCTTCTTGCCGATTTCCTTCAGCGTTTTCATCGGAACGGAAGTCTTGCCGCGACGCAGCTCATCGGCGTTGTCGGCAGCGCGCAGACCCGACCACTCGCCGTCCAGCCAGTCGGCCTTGTTCGGCTTGTAGGAAGAACCGGCCTCGAATTCCTGCTCGAGGAAGTCCCTCCAGTCGGAGAGCATCTGATCGAATTCGGCTTCCGTCAGCAGACCTTCCTTGATCAGGCGGTCGGCATAGAGCTTGGTCACGGTCTGGTGGCCGCGGATCGCCTTGTACATCTTCGGCTGGGTGAATGCGGGCTCATCGCCCTCATTATGGCCAAAGCGGCGATAGCAGAACATGTCGATGACGACCGGCTTGTGGAACGTCATCCGGAATTCGGTCGCGATCTTGGCGGCGAAAACGACCGCTTCCGGATCGTCGCCATTGACGTGGAAAATCGGCGCCTCGATCATCTTCGCCACATCCGACGGATAGGGCGAGGAGCGCGAGAAGGCCGGATTGGTGGTGAAGCCGATCTGGTTGTTGACGATGAAATGCACCGTGCCGGCAACGCGGTGGCCGCGCAGGCCGGAAAGGCCCAGCACTTCGGCAACCACACCCTGGCCGGCAAAGGCGGCATCGCCATGCAGCAGCAGCGGCATGACCTTTGCACGCTCGGAAAGCGGCACAACCTCGCCCTCACGCTGGGTAGCGAGAATATCCTGCTTGGCGCGGGCCTTGCCCATGACCACCGGATCAACGATTTCCAGATGCGACGGGTTTGCCGTCAGCGACAGGTGCACGTTATTGCCGTCGAATTCGCGGTCGGAGGAGGCGCCCAGATGGTATTTCACATCGCCCGAACCTTCGACGTCATCGGGCTTGAACGAACCGCCCTTGAATTCGTGGAAGATCGCGCGGTGGGTCTTGGCCATCACCTGCGACAGCACGTTCAGACGTCCGCGATGCGGCATGCCGAGAACGATTTCCTTCAGCCCCATGGAGCCGCCGCGCTTGATGATCTGCTCCAGCGCCGGGATCAGCGATTCCGCGCCATCAAGACCGAAACGCTTGGTGCCCTTGTACTTGACGTCAAGAAACTTCTCGAAGCCTTCCGCCTCGACCAGCTTCTGCAGATCGCCTTCTTGCCGTTCTCGGTAAAGCTGATGCTCTTTTCAGGCCCTTCGATCCGCTCCTGAATCCATGCCTTTTCCTCCGGATTGGAGATGTGCATGAACTCCACGCCAAGCGTCGAGCAATAGGTACGGGTCAGGATATCGACCATTTCCCGGATCGTGGCATATTCCAGCCCAAGCACATTATCGATGAAGATCGGACGATCGTAATCTTCCTCGGTAAAGCCGTAGGCCTTGGGTGAAAGCTCGTTGTAATCATCATCCGCCATGCCGGCGAGACCGAGCGGATCGAGATGCGCGTGCAGATGACCGCGCATGCGGAAGGCACGGATCATCATGATCGCACGAACCGAATCGCGGGTGGCGCGCAGCACTTCCTCGCCGGAAAGCGGCGTACCGGAAGCACTGGCCTTGGAAGTGATCTTCTTCTCGACCACACGCTCCACATCGCCCCAGTTGCCATCAAGCGCTGCGGTCAATTCGTCTGCGGGTTTTGGCGGCCAGTTATCCCTTTTCCAGGACGCCCCTTCGGCGGCCCGCTTCACCGCATCCGGGTCATCGCCCAGCGCTTTGAAGAAATCGCGCCACTCTTCCGACACCGCATTCGGGTCATCCTCATAGGCTGCGTAAAGCTGCTCGATATAGGTTGCATTGGCACCATCGAGGAACGAGGTCAGCAGAAATTGTTCGTTGGCTTCTTGCCTGGACATGTGCACGCGCGGACAGTTGCGTCCGCCTCCCGCTTAAAACGGCGAAGCCGGCTGTCACAGCCGGTTCACCTGATGAAAACCGCTGCCGTGAGATCACGACAAAAGCGGTAATTTCGTGGCGGCCCGAAGGACGCCACGACATATTCATAAGATTGGTCAGCCCTTCAGGACTTCAACCAGCGTCTTGCCGAGACGGGCCGGAGACGGCGACACGGTGATGCCTGCCGATTCCATTGCCTCGATCTTGTCTTCCGCGCCGCCCTTGCCGCCGGAAATCACAGCGCCTGCATGGCCCATGGTGCGGCCGGGAGGTGCCGTGCGGCCCGCGATGAAGCCGACCATAGGCTTCTTGCGGCCCTTCTTGGCCTCGTCCTTGATGAACTGGGCAGCCTCTTCCTCGGCCGAACCGCCGATTTCACCGATCATGATGATGGATTCGGTTGCATCATCGGCCAGGAACATTTCCAGCATGTCGATGAACTCGGTGCCCTTGACCGGGTCGCCGCCAATACCAACGGCTGTAGTCTGGCCAAGGCCCTCATTGGTGGTCTGGAAAACGGCCTCATAGGTCAGCGTACCGGAGCGCGACAGAACGCCGACGGAACCCGGCTTGAAGATCGAACCCGGCATGATGCCGATCTTGCACTGCTCAGGCGTCAGCACGCCCGGGCAATTCGGTCCGATCAGGCGCGACTTCGACTTGTCGAGCCGTGCCTTGACCCTGACCATGTCTTCAACCGGAATGCCTTCCGTGATGCAGACAATCAGCGGAATTTCGGCTTCGATCGCCTCGAGAATGGCAGCGCCCGCGCCTGCCGGCGGCACGTATATGACCGAAGCGTCGGCGCCGGTCTTTTCCTTGCCTTCGGCAACCGAGGCGAAGATCGGCAGATGGGTGCCATCAACGCCGGAAGACCATTCGGTTCCGCCCTTCTTGGGGTGGATACCGCCGACCATCTTTGTTCCGTAATAGGCCAGCGCCTGCTCGGTGTGAAAGGTGCCGGTCTTGCCGGTGAGGCCCTGAACCAGGACCTTGGTGTCTCTATTCACCAGAATTGACATGCGTGTGACTCCTAGGTCTCAGTTCGTCTTCGAATTTCTTGCGCGTAAATGCAGCATTTTCAGCTACCTGAATTCTGCACCATGATCATTTAAAGCCGCTCACCCGTCCGCCGATCACAAAGATCGCCGTGAGAGCAAGTGTCCCCCAGCACATCAACTGAAGGATCAACACCCCCAACCTGCCGGTCCGTCGACCCCTTCCCACATCGAGTCAAACCATGCCTCGATCCGGGAAATCGCCACGAAGCTTCCTGCCAAGAGGATCGCAACGGCAAGCAGTTCACCTTTCCATCCGTAGCACCAGCGTCCGAATATCATCAGCGCGCCGAATATCACTGCCAGGATCATGGCCACAAACACAGGAACGAGAAAGGCCATCAAGGTTAAGAGGATGATCATGGAAGCAGTTTTCAGCCCTCCTTCACTGCAGCAACAATCTTCTGGGCCGCGTCGTCGAGATCGTCGGCGGAGATGACGTTCAGACCACTCTCGTTGATGATCTTCTTGCCGAGTTCGACATTGGTGCCCTCGAGACGGACAACCAGCGGAACCTTGAGGCCGACTTCCTTGACCGCAGCAATCACGCCTTCGGCGATGACGTCGCAGCGCATGATGCCGCCGAAAATGTTGACGAGAATGCCTTTGACGGCCGGATCAGCGGTGATGATCTTGAATGCCGCGGTGACCTTTTCCTTGGACGCGCCGCCGCCGACATCGAGGAAGTTCGCAGGCTCGGCGCCATAGAGCTTGATGATGTCCATCGTCGCCATGGCGAGACCGGCACCATTGACCATGCAGCCGATATTGCCGTCGAGCGCGACATAGGCGAGGTCATATTTGGAAGCCTCGATTTCCTTCTCGTCTTCTTCCGTCGTATCGCGGAGCGCCCGGATATCGTCGTGACGGAACAGCGCATTACCGTCGAAAGAGACCTTGGCGTCGAGAACGCGCAGATGGCCGTTTTCCATGACGATCAGCGGGTTGATCTCCAGCAGGCTCATGTCCTTTTCGACAAAAGCCTTGTAGAGGATTGGGAACAGACGCTCGGCGTCCTTGGCGGCATCGCCTTCAAGCTTCAGCGCTTCGCAAAGCGTCTTGACATCGGAGGCGGTTACACCGGTGTCCGGATCGATCGCAACGGTGACGATCTTTTCGGGCGTCTCCTCGGCGACCGTTTCGATGTCCATGCCGCCTTCGGTCGAAACCACGAAGGCCACCCGACCGACGGCACGGTCGACCAGCAGCGAGCAGTAAAGCTCACGATCGATATCGGCACCATCTTCGATGTAAAGGCGGTTGACCTGCTTGCCCGCAGGGCCTGTCTGCTTGGTCACCAGCGTATTGCCAAGCATTTCGTCGACAAAAGCCTTCACTTCTTCAACAGACTTGGCGAGGCGAACGCCGCCCTTGGCATCAGGGCCGAGTTCCTTGAACTTGCCCTTGCCGCGACCGCCGGCATGGATCTGGCTTTTGACCACATAAAGCGGGCCAGGAAGCTTGCCGACGGCGGCGTCGACTTCATCCTTGGTCAGGATGGCGACGCCATCGGCCACCGGCGCGCCGTAGCTCTTCAGAAGAGCCTTGGCCTGATATTCATGAATGTTCATACGATATCCGTCCTGTTAGAGAATGCGGCTTGATTCAACGCGGGCGATTTCCTTGCAGGCTTCGCAAAGGCCCTTCACGGCTTCAACGGAGTTGTCGAAACCGGCCTTGTCCTCGCCGTCCAGCGGAATTTCCACGATACGTTCGACACCGCCCTGACCGATAACGATCGGAACGCCGACATACATATCGGAAACGCCGTACTCGCCGTTAAGCTGGGCTGCAGCCGGCATCACGCGCTTCTTGTCTTTGAGATAGCTTTCGGCCATGGCGATGGCGGAAGCGGCAGGCGCATAATAGGCCGAACCGTTCTTCAGCAGCGCCACAATTTCGCCGCCGCCGCTGCGGGTGCGGGCGATGATCGCGTCGAGCTTTTCCTGCGTGGTCCAGCCCATTTTGACGAGATCGGGCAGCGGAATGCCGGCAACCGTCGAATACTGCGCGACAGGCACC
>CAXXIB010000006.1:0-225795 GCA_963675925.2 Candidatus Limiplasma sp. | reverse complement strand
TCGCTGTTGAATTTGGCGTAAATATACTACTTTTAACCATAGAAAACAGCATTGATGCCATCCTATCATCTAAACAACACTCAAGTTCATATGTCGAAAATATCGTTCCGTGTTTTTTATCGCTCATTGTTAAATTTGTTCTAGCTACTTCAATAATCGTTTCGGGCGCATTTTTGTAAGCAAGTTTAAGCAACTTGATATAAGACTCATCATTGCTACCATTTTCTGCAGGAAAATTAAATATTAAGGGAGCCCATTTTGCCCAGCACTGTTGTGAAAAACTCACTACAGCATTCGGGTCATTCTTTAACAATAAAACGAATGCCCTATATACCGACATAACTCCTAGCGTAAATGTACCTTGTAAAATTTGAGCCTGCTCATTCGCTTTTGTTTCATATCTTTCTATAAATACTTTCGCCGCATTGATGATTCTTTGCCTTATCTCCCCACTCGCAAGTTTCCAAACCGGCAAAGTAGTTAAATCGTCAGATATATGATTTTTTATAACACCTACTATCTGGCTCCAGTGATAAACCAGAGTTTATCTGTACCCAAGCATTAATTTCTCCTTTTTCAAACTTTTTTAGCTGATTAAGCACGCGTTTAATCGGCGGCGGAGTTATTAGTTTTTCTTACTGCTTCTGCCTTCATTTCTTCTTCAAATGCAAGATGTTCAAAATATTGTTTTTTTAGTTCCTTTGCCTTTGACGAATTACATTCTATTGCATCAATGAGATTTAGAAAATACTTTTTTTGATTGAACTATTTGATTCACTTAACTTAAGAATCTTGTCAATTTCCATTGCATTATCTTTTGAAAATGTTTTAAGCAATAAATCAGCCCAAATAATGTCACTTCCCTTCCCTTTGATATTTACTAATATCCAATCAAAGTCTTCTGGGCGAATAAGGACATGTAAGGGAATATGTGATTTCAAACAATCTTTCTCATGGTATAGAACAATACTTTCAATAATTCGGCGTCTTGAAATATCAGATAAATCTTTTTTTCGAATCAAATGCAAATGATATGATGAGATGATACTAAAAACAACGTTTGCTGTTTTCCGAAGAATATCGGAATCGTTAAGATTATGTAGTGCCGCTTCTAGAATCTTCTCATATAGCTTATATAACTCATCTGATCCGTTAGCATGTTCTGGATGCTTATCAGCCCAATGTAAAGCTTGTAAGAGCTCTTTTTTATCAGACGAAAAGTCCAATCTCGAAATAAACCATTGATACGAACCGATTAGATTATCTTTCTTTCTTGGAGTGAGCGAATCTAGCATTTGCTCTGTGGTAATGTATTCTGGCCACAGAGAACTGAGCGCGCTCCCCTTTAGTTCGTCATCAATATCATCATCGTTAGGGTATAAAAAGGGTTGCATTTTACGCTTTGATTTTTCATTCCCAATTATTGAAATAGTACGTGCTGCAGCTGTTCTTAAATAGTATTCTTGTGAAACGTCAAGTGCAATTTCCACAATCGTATTAGCTAATTCTGTTACATTGCAACCTTCCGCAATATCAATCGCTTCTCTACGTAGTGTCCACTCTTTATTCTCATCACATATAATAATTTTCAATTGATTAGCAATATCTGGATGATATAATTTAGCATATAAATTTCTCTTTATTGCTGTATTGAATAGTTTCCCACTTTCAAACGCTATTAGGAGTTTATCTACCAATGTTGCTTTATCCGAATTGCTCCATATCGCAGTATCACTTTGAAGTAAAACTTCAGGGTTAATATCTGAAACCAACTTCAGAATTTCTTTTTTCATACTCGCCAACCAAGCGGTAACTTCATAGAGTTGTTCAACTACTCTATTCTCGTCTGTGGTATGCGTTAATAATTGCAGCGTTTGCTTGACGCTCAGATTGTGTATATTGACATAATTTGCAGCAAGGTATTCTCCGTATGTTTTATGAGACCAACTTAAACGATCTTTACCGTTTACACGAAACAACGCTGTTGCCAATGTTTCTCTTACAACTTTTTCACCGACATCTAGGATATTTCCGGAAACTTTACATGGTAATTGCAAAAATCACCAACCAAGATATCATGATCCCCTGCAAGCCATGTCTCCTGTCCAATATAAATGGAGTTCCTACCTGAAAAAGCCATCAGAGCTGCAATTCTTGAAGCGATTACCAATCTTTGTTCACTTTCAAGCATAAGGGGTTCTATTGATTTTCGAAACTCCCTACAGAGCAATTTGCATCCTTCATAATACAGCTCAGCCGCTGTTTTCGGCATTCCCCCATCTTTTTTTAAGATACCAATTAGCATATTCAAAGTAATTGGAGTCCGCGCAAAAGCTGTTGCATTGATTCTGACAAGCTCATTAATAAAACTTACCATTTTACATCCGTTTGTTTCTACCGCTTCCTCTACATTGACGTAAGTCAATGGTGCCAACTCAAGAACTCTTACATTCTCCTCTCCCCATAATTGTTTTAATGAATCTTCAAGCTCTGTGGTTATCCATTCAACAGATCTACAAGCTAGTCTGATTGATAATCTTTCAATTTTATCGATATACTTTCGAAAAATATTGGTCAGAACTGTGATTATCGTTTTTAACGTTTATCTGCCCTTCATCTAGACTGTCAATGAAACATACAACGTTCTTTTTTTTCTGTTTTATCAAGGCTTTCCAATGCCTGAGTAAATGCCTTTCGAACACCGTCATCTGTTGTATATTCTTTGAGATCAATCCAGCAAACAAAAGTATTTTCATCTGAATTGTTTTTTGTTTCTTTGAATAGCTTTTCTAGTTCGTGGCTTTTGCCAGCGCCTGGTTCACCTAACAAAATAGAGCAAGGAGCAGTCTGTATATGTTCAGCTGTATATAACTTTGCGCTATAATACTCAGCATACTGTGCTGTTGGCTCATATAAAAAACCATATTGATCAGTATGATATGTCTCACCACGCAGAATCCAGTATCTTCTCCATGAATATTCAGCGCTCATCTTATCTCCTATATTTACTTAAGTATGTCCATCGCTTTATACTCAATCCATAATAATCAAAAAGAAAGTAGTATGTTTCGATATTACTAGAATCATGTCAGAGTAGTTCTTTGCCGAATCGAATACCCACTTGTAATTATATCGTTTATCATAACGCATCTACAATAGGTTCTCATATCTACATATACTATTTTAAATTCTACCTATTCATAATAATTCCTTTTTGTACTTTCTTCTCAGAAATCATATTATATCAATCAAAAATAAAAACCCTGCATCCGTTATGGATACAGGGTTTTGTTGTGGAGCTGATACCCGGATTCGAACCGGGGACCTCATCCTTACCAAGGATGCGCTCTACCGACTGAGCTATATCAGCGCAACGATGATATGATACATGAGTATCGCGTAAAATGCAAGGGGAAATTGGGAATTTCCCCCTTGCATTTTTCAATCTGCACTCAAGGTCGTAAAGCACGCGTGATCATGTACGCTTTCTCTTTCTACCGCGTGCGGGTTTGGTTTTTCTCTTTGCAGCAGCGGACTTGCCTTCGGGTCTTTGGCGCAGGGTTTGCAGGCTGCGGGGATTCCAGTGGTATAGCGGTTTGGGTTCCTCATGCGCAAGCGCGGTATCCAGCGCACTATAGAAGTGCTGGGTGACCAGCAACGCTATCAGGAAGCGCAGCTTTCGCAGCGGTTTGGTTTCCTGATAGATGGCATGATAGGTTTCCCGTGCTTTTTGGGTTTGCTCAGGGCCCGGCTGCAAGCGGCTATAGTTGGAAAGCGACAGAATGCGCCACAGCGGCGTGATTTGTTTTTGGTAGTAGTGCACGGTGTCCACCCGTTTGGCGAAGCTCAGGGGCGTCTCACCCGTTTTAGGTGCATAGTTGGCAATCCCAAGCAATCTGGCCGTGGCTGCGCCGTAAACAAACACCTTTTCTTTGTCCGTTTGCTGCCGCTGCGCGATACGATCAGGCATCCGCAGCATAATACGTGCAATGGATGCAGCGATTAGCACGACTACAAGCAGAATCCACCACGGGAACGCATTGTTGTTATTATTGTCTTGATCCGGCTCGTTTTGCGGATCCGGTTCCACGCTGGGTTCCGGCGTGTCCTGATTATCAGGGTTTTCATTGGGCTCCGGTGTGGGTGTGGGAAGATCACTGTTTTGATCCGGCTCAGCTGTGGGTTCGGGCGTTGGCGTCGGTTCAGGGTCCTGATTTGGTGGTGGTTCGCTGCTATCATTTTGGCCGGGCGTGGCATCAAACGGTACCCATCCAAAGCCTTCGAAATAGACTTCCGTCCAGGCATGGGCTTCCAGACCCGTTACATACGCAAATCCGTCGGAAGACGGCTGTGCTAAAAAGCCTTCCACATAGCGTGCCGGCAGACCGGCAATACGGCACATAACCGTTAATGCCGAGGCAAAATAGGTGCAATACCCTTCTTTTTCAATGTACAGGAAATAGGTGACGAAATCCTGATTCTCCGGCGGTTCGTCCGGCGTCAAGGTATAGCGATAATACTTTTTCAGGTAGTTCATCAGCGTGAGTGCTTGATCGTACTTCGTTTGCGCGTTGGTTACGATGTTGAAAACATCATCAAACAGCTTTTGCTCCAAATGCCCGGGCAAACGCGTGTACAAGTCGTAAAACTCTTGGTAATACTTGTCTTCCGTACCGGATGCGGCATTCACCAGCGTGCCGAGGCCTTCGTCGCCGCCTTCAAAGACAGGCGCAAATACGCTGTAGCGGTCACCGTTTTGCAAATCGCGCGTGATAAACAGCTCGCTGGCATCGTTAAAGTAAGGCACCATATCCCCCGCCATGTTCACATCGCGTAAAAACAGCGGTGTAAACACGGTGGATACGGCATTGTTCTGCATTTGCACGGTGGACGGCTTTCACGTTCATCAACATGCTTGCCTTGCGTACAGCTTCGTTTGGATATTCCTCTAAAAATGCTTTCAGCCGCTGCGCTCGCCAGCGAGGATTGATATACAGATAGCGCTTAGCGCTTGAGGTGTCGCGGAAGCCACGGCCGGTGTATTCATCCTTAACAATGGCACGCAGCAGGGTTTTCCCGCTGGTTTTCACGGTCATGACGGGATAATCGCTGGGTTCTGCCGGGCCACCAAGCTGCCCGTTTCCCATGGGATAGTACCCATAATTGCCGATGGTAAATACGTTGCGCGGCTCTGTAAAGAACAAATAGTCGGAAATGCGCTGTTTCAGATCGCTGGCCGTTTTTTCCATAAAGCCGACCGTTACCTTGCCCGTTGGCAAAATCAGCAAAGCCAGCACGACAACGATCAGTGCCATCGGTATAACGCTCAGTATGTTAATGCGGTCATGCGCCTCAATGCTCATTTGCAAAAGAATTGCAATCAGTGCCGGTGCGATAAACCACAGATATCCGGCTTTCCCCAGGCTCCACAGCCCAAACAGTGCCAGCACCGTCATCAGGGCCATAGGCAAAAAGCCCACCCCGCGCTTGGTGACTAAAAAGCTGATTACGGAGACAAACACTGCAAACAGAAACGCCGCATCTGAGCCGTACAGCGGCAAAACGACACGGTTGGCTGCAAAGTACAGCCCGACTGCCTTAAAGCCTTCCAGCCAACTGCCGAATATACCCATACGGGGCAAAAAGAACTGAAGCACAATAAAAAACGCGACAATCACCCAGAAAACCAGCATGGATTTACGATTGGATGAAAATATGGACAATATGAAAATGATCGCTACGCTAAGCAGCAGTGCGCTTGCAATATGGGCCGACAGATTCATGGCCATCAGCATGGGCAGTATCAGGCCGCAGGCAAGCAAAAACGCCACGCCGCAATGCGTGAGCGGTTCTCTCCTGAGGAAATGAAGTTTCTTCATGCCTGTTCCAATCTATCCCTGCGGGGATACGTAGTTTACATCCACACTGCGGTGCTGCAATCTGGCGACCAAATCCTGTATGGTCGGGTCTTTGGTCTCATAGCTGACCAGATACAAGCGAACATTGGGCCCCATGCGCTTCATACGGCCGATTAAATCCACCAGCACGCTTGTCAGCCGTGTTGTGATGATAACAACTGCGCCGGTTTGCCGCAGGTCCACCATATGCATCAGCAAAAAGCGCTCAAACTTCTCTGCCTCGTTGAACTTGCAGCGCGCCAGTTCTTCCAGCAATATAGGCAAGCCCATCGTACCCATGTACTCCATGGGCCGGTCACCGGCCAGCGGCAGACGAACCGGGTTTTCCAGGTTGATCTGGCATTTCACGACTGATGCGGCGGTTTCCAGTACCGCATCCTGCAAATAGGCCAGCTTGCTTTCATCCATAACCGGGGGTAGGCGCGGTGGCGACATATCCATCAGCACCAGCGCATCCGGCAAGGCAGGTTCTTCAAACTGGCGGATCATAATCTCCTGTTTCCGCGCCGACATTTTCCAGTGTATCCGCTTGAGGGGATCACCCTGCTGATACGCCCGGAAATCGCTTGGGCTGGATGGATCCTCCATGGCGCGTTTCATGGTCTCCACCCCCATATCGCCGGGGGCGAAGGTCAGCGGTTCCACTTCGAAAGGCACCGGCAGTACCAGCAATTCTCCCGTTGAATTGTCGGGTACATGCTCTTTTTTAAAAAAACCGAACACATCGCTGACGGTGAAGCTTTCTACACCGGGAATCATCGCGCCGATATGCTCGGCAGCAAACTGATAGGCGACCTTCTGTGTGCGGTGTCCAAGCTCGGTCAGGTGCAGCACACCGGCAGGCGTGTTACGCGTTGCCCGCATTTTCAGCTTGACCGGGGCAATGGGCAACAGGCTTCTGTGGGACACAGAAACCTGCATGGCAACGCTTTCCCCGCGATTGACGCGGGTATTGTTCAGCCCGTGTGAAACACGGACCGTTTTTTTCCGCCATACGGATGCTGATATACGCCAGCACCCAGGCAATAATGATAACAAGCGCAAGCAGGAGATACATGCGGTTGCCCATCGACAGGGCACTCACAAGTAAAAAGCCGAAGCTCACACCCAGGGTCGTCAGCGTCGATTTCATGCTATCGTCCTTCTGCCGTTATTATGAAAGGCGGATGGGAACAGGAACGTTTTCCATCACGGCGATCAGAATGCGGTCGGAAGTGATCCCTTTCATCTTGGCTTCAGGGTTGGGCAGCACGCGGTGAGACAGTACCGGCAGCGCCATGCGCTGTACATCTTCCGGCAGAATATAATCGCGGTCATTTAAGAGTGCGCAGGCCTGCGCACCGCGGATCAGTGCAATCGAGCCGCGCGTGGAAACGCCCAGCTGCAGCGAAGGATGTGTGCGGGTCATCGCAGCGATATTGGCAACATAGTGGCGCACTTCCTTGGAGCAATACACCGTGCCGATCATGTCCTGCATGGCTATTACATCGTCCGCAGCGCACACGGGCTGTAGGCTGTCCTGCGGCTTCTCGCTACCGGAAAAGCGGTCCAGAACCGCCATTTCCTCTTCCAGGGTCGGATATCCCATGGATATACGCAGGAAGAAGCGGTCCATCTGCGCCTCAGGCAGCGGATAGGTGCCTACGAACTCGCCGGGATTTTGGGTTGCCAGCACCATAAACGGTTTGGGCAGCGGATGGGTTACGCTGTCGACGGTCACCTGGAACTCCTCCATGACCTCCAAAAGCGAGGACTGGGTTTTGGGTGACGTACGGTTGATTTCATCGGCCAGAACGATCTGGCACATCACCGCGCCGGGGTGAAATTCCATCTCCCCCGTCTTAAAATTCACCATCGTAAAGCCCGTAACATCGCTGGGCACAACGTCCGGCGTGAACTGGATGCGGTTGAAGCTGCAATCCAGCGACTTGGCCAGACTGGAAACCATGGTGGTTTTCCCTGTGCCGGGGACGTCTTCAATCAGCACATGCCCTTTGCAGAGCATGGCAATCAGGGCTAACTCAATCGCTTCCTCTTTGCCGACGATCACACGCCCGATATTTTGTTTCAAAGCACTGATGATCTGCCTTGGATTGAGCATAAAATATGGCCTCTTTTCATACTAAATGTGCCGTATTAGTATATCTTATTTAATAGGTATTTACAATACTGTAACAAAAGTTTTAACAATCCTCATTTGCCTTTCAAGCCGTTCATGGTATAATAAAGAAAATGCTGCTCTGAATGAATTTGAATACGGAGGGAAATCTATGTCTGAGAAATCCACAGCCAACAAATCGAAACTTTCCCCGCTGATTGTGCTATTATGCATTGTCCTTGTAGCGGCCATTGTATTTGGTGTTATCACACTGCTGGATAAAAACGAGTTATCTGCACAGAAAGACGAACTGAGCGAAAGCCTTACGATGGTGCAGGCCGAAGCCGATGAACTGGCCACCGCCAAAGCTGAAGCCGAAGCCAGCGCCGAAGAAATGGCAACAGCGAAAGCTGAAGCCGAAGCCAATGCCGAAGAATTGGCGACCGCGAAAGCTGAAGCCGAAGCCAATGCCGTAACGCTGGAAACCGAGCTTGCCGCATCCAAAGTCGCGCAATCCACCGTGGAAGCCGATCTGGCTGCCAAGACCGATGAGCTGACTGCTTTGCAGGGCAAATTGGCGCTGCTTGAAGGCCAGTTAACGCTCGCCCAAAAGAAAGTGACCAAGGGTGAAGAAACGCTCGCAGCAACCACGACCACGCT
This sequence comes from Candidatus Limiplasma sp., assembly GCA_963675925.2. Lineage (GTDB taxonomy): Bacteria > Bacillota > Clostridia > Christensenellales > Aristaeellaceae > CAXXOK01. The sequence goes on along the minus strand of CAXXIB010000006.1, from coordinate 217,119 downwards.
GACCGAAACACAGGCAGCGCTGGATGAACTGCAAGGCTCGACAGCCACGGCCCAGGAAGCTGATGCCGCGCGCATTGCTGAACTGGAAACCCAGCTGGCTGAAGCGCAGGCCACGCTCGCTGATAACCAAACCGAGCTCCTCGCTGCCCAGACCGCGGCACAGGAAGCACAAAACGAGCTGAACAACGAGCTTGGCAACCTGCTGCTTACCCAGGGCAAGCTTTCGCTGGCAGAATCCAGGCTTGCCAATACCAACGCCAAGCTCGAAGCTTCGGAAACCGCGCTGGCTGAAGCGCTTAAGACCATCGATGAACTGACCGCTGAAACAGCTGCTAACTAAGCGATTCATTCCATACCAGTCCATTACAAAAGCCCCCGCTAAGCAGGGGCTTTTGTTTTGCTTGTCGGATTTATGATATTAGGACTGGAGCTTCTTAAACGCAGGATCCACGTCCAATACCGCAAAATAATCAGCCGGGGTTTCCGCGCGGCGGATTAAAGCAAAGCTGCCGTCTTCTTTGTATAGCACTTCCTTGCTGCGCAGCTTACCGTTGTAATTGTACCCCATGCTCAGGCCGTGCGCACCCGTATCGTGAATGAAGAGGATATCCCCGATGGTTGCCTTGGGCAACATGCGATCAACGGCGAACTTATCGTTATTCTCACACAAGGAACCGATAACATCCACCTTCTCAAACTGTGACTCCTCGCGCTTGCCAACAATACTGATGTGGTGATACGCACCGTACATCGCCGGGCGCAGCAAATCGCACGCGCTGGCATCCACACCAATGTAACGCTTGTAGATGTTCTTTTCATGGGTGATATGTGTAACCAGCCAGCCATGCGCGGCTGTCATATAACGGCCGAGCTCGGTTTTAATGGCGACACCTTCAATGTTATTCTTGACGAAAACCTTCTCATAGGCTTTGCGGACACCCGCGCCGATGGCTTCAACGTTGGCTTCATCCTCATCCGGCTTATACGGTACGCCCACACCGCCGGACAAATTGATAAAGGCAAGCTCCAATCCGCTTTCCTGCCGAAGCTCTACGCCGGTTTCAAACAGCAGCTCCGCCAGTGCCGGATAATAGTGCGGGTCGGTGGTATTGCTGGACAAAAATGCGTGCAGGCCAAAGCGCTTCACGCCTTCCTGCTTTAAGATCATAATCGCTTCAGACAGTTGCTCGCGTGTCATGCCGTATTTGGCATCACCCGGATCGCCCATAATGGCGTTGCCGACACGGAAATGCCCGCCGGGATTGTACCGCAAGCAAATGGTTTCGGGAATGCCGCCGTTTTGCTTCAGTTCCTGAATATGGGTGATATCGTCCAGATTAATGATAGCGTCCAACTTACGGGCCAGTGCAAACTCCTGCGGAGGAACGACGTTGGCGGAAAACATGATATCGCCGCTTTGGAAGCCGCAGGCCTGTGCAAGCATCAGCTCGGTCAGGCTGGCGCAGTCTACCCCGCAGCCTTCTTCTTTCAGAATGCGTAAAATAGCGGGAGTGGGCAGCGCTTTAACTGCGAAATACTCCTTGAAATCTTCGCACCATGAAAACGCCCGTTGCCAGCGCCTGGCGGTGGAGCGAATCCCCTGTTCATCATACAGGTGGAACGGTGTATCATATGCTTTGCAGGCATCCATATACACGGAATCGGGAAGCGTGAAGTTCGGCATGGGTCAACCTCCCCCTAAAATCTATAATGGCTATCAGTGTAGCAAGCGATAAGGCCGCTTGTCAACTGTTTATCCGTGTCCACACAAGGTTTTACCTTGACGGCTTTAAACCCCGAACGCTATAATAACCCGAACCTGTACCCTGTATTGCAAGGCGTATCGCAGACATTCAGGTCACGGGTTGCGTTTTTAAACCATTACAGAAAAGAGTGATCTGTTTGCAATCCAATGACTCCATCCTCTCCCGCCTGGTTAAATATGTGGAGTTAAGCACCAAACTCGTCAGCCTGATGCCGTTTTTCATCGGCGTTGCCTATAGCCTGTATCAAAACAAAACGCTTGATTTTCTGGCAACGGGCATCCTGTTTGTCGCGGTGTTCTTCTGGTCGCTAACGGTTACGATGATCAACAACTATGTTGACAGGCGGCGGGAAAACAAAACACAGTATTTCAGCAAAGCCGTATCGCTTGCCCTGATCTTCGGGATCGGCGGAAGCTCCCTGCTGCTCGGCCTTTGGCTGACTTATCTATATGGACTTCCGGTTCTAGTTGCCGGGGCGATCAGTTTTGCTGTGGGCATTTTTTACTCCTTTACCCCGATCTCCATTTCCCGCACACCCTACGGCGAAATCGCCTCGGGGCTTACGGAAGGGTTTTTGGTCATCTTCCTGGCTGTGTTCGTCAATGCGAATACCGGCAATATGCAGTATGTCGATCTGCACTTTAACGGACGCGCACTTTTAGCCTCCATTGATTGGATTAACATGCTGGCACTTTTCCTGCTGGCGCTGCCCAATATGTGCTGCACATCCAATATCATGCTGGCCAATAACATCTGCGATGTAAGCCGCGATGTAGAGAGCAAGCGGTATACGCTGCCCTATTACATCGGGCAGACCCATGCACTGCAGCTCTACCGCGCCCTGTACATGGCGGCGTATGGGGGCATCGTGCTTGCTGTGATCTTCGGTGTGGTTTCCCCTATCGCACTGCTGGCACTACTTACCGCGCCCATTGTGCTGCGCAACATGCGCACGTTTGTCGCCCGGCCCATAAAAGGTGAAACCTTCATCCTCTCAGTCAAGAACTATATCATTCTGCTCTACGGATATCTTCTGACCCTTCTGGCCGGGTATTTTATAGCGCTCCTGTAAGAGCGATTATTTCTGAATTAACGCTTCAAAACCGTCCGTCATCGTAATAGATCCATCCGGCGAGACCCAGCAGGCCTCCACACCATCCAGGCTTTCCACCAGCGCGCGTCCATCCTCCAGGGGCATAAGGAACAGCGCCGTGCTCAGCCCATCTGCAAAGCCGGAATCCTCCGTAACAACCGATATGCCAATAAAATACGTCGTCGGCATCAGCGTGAGCGGATCGATGATATGATTGTAGCGCACACCGTCCACCGTGTAATAGCGCTGGTAGGACCCGGAGGTCACCACCGACAGATTGTTGATGTCCAAGCTGAACAGCGTAGCTGTATCCGCATCCAGATCGGGATTTTGTATCCCGACGGTCCAGGTCTCCCCGCCCGGTTTTTCCCCGATTGCGCGCACATTGCCGCCGATGGAAAGCAGCACACTCGTCTTTCCGCTTTCCTCAATACTCCTGGCGACGCGCTCGGTGGCATAGCCCTTGGCGATTGCCCCCACATCCAGCGACATCTCCGGGTCTTGCAGATACACAGTCAAGGCATCCTCGTCGATTATCATATCGTCGATATTGGTATGCTTCGCCGCTTCCTGTAACAGTTCCATAGGCGGCAGCTCGGCATTCACCGGGTCATCAATGCCCGCATTGCGGTAGTCATGCCATATGGCAAGCACCGCGCCCATCGCGATGTTGGTCTTCCCGCCGGTCAAATCGTACATCCTACGGCTTAGCTGCAGTAAGTCAATGATGCGCTGATCAACCTTCACCGGCTGAATGCCCGCATTATCGTTAATCGTTTTGATGGATGTTACCGCATCATCATGGTAAATATCATACAGAGCATGATATTCGGCCAGCTCGATTTTTGTACGGTCGGCAAAGGCTTGAAATGTGTCTTTGTCAGTATCATACCCGATGATTTGGGATACGGTATCAAACAAGTCTATAAACGTCGCCTTATACTTGGTTTCCTTGGCTACGGGCTGTGCGCCGCAGCTTGTAAACAGAAAAACCAGGGCAGCCGTGCCCATAACAAGCAAAATACGGCGCAGCAGGTATGCACGCATGCGGGTCATTCCACCTTTCTGTGGGTGTGATACAAAGAAAGATGCCGGTTTCACACGAATATGAAACCGGCTCTTTTAGGTTCCTAAACGGTGATTATTGCACAGACTCGTAAGCCGCGACGATCACGTTGAGGAAGTCACCAATGTGTACGGTGGTACCGGCAAGTACGTCCGCATCAGCGGCGTAGCCGGATTCGTCCATGGCCATGCCGGCAACTTCTTCAGCAGTCATGCCTTTGACATAGTTTGCGAAGTAGTTGGCCTGCTCGTACCATTCCTTGCCAATGCCGGAACGGGCTTTCATGCCATAGTCGTCTTTGAGGGTCTGCTTGGCCAGCTGGGGCACAGTCAGATCCGTGGTGATCTCGCCTTTGTTGTTGAAGTTGGCGGAGAACTGAGAAGCATCCAGCACAACGCTGGTGATTTTGCCTTCTGCATCGAACGTAGCGGCGGCATAGTATGCATAGGCATAGCCTGCGCCATCTTCATCGGCAGTGGCGTTCTTGGAGCGGCTGGCAAGTTCAACTTCCGCAGCCAGACCCAGCGAATCGCCGGAGGTCGCGCCCAGATCTTCTGCGCTTTCCACGGCAGCCACAACGGCCTTAACCATGGAGCCAACAGAAACGGTAGCGCCTGCAAGGACATCATCGCCGGTGGCGTGGCCGGACTCATCCATGGGGATGGCGGCAACTTCCTCGGCAGTCAGGCCGACGCAGTACTCTGCAAACGCAGCAGCCTGTTCGTACCATTCTTTGCCGATGCCGGAAGCACCCTTCATGCCATAGTCGTCGCCCTTTTGGTTCTTGGACATAATCGGAGCAGTCACGTCGCTGGTGATCACACCGGCGGCGTCAAATGTGACTTTGCCCTGATAGCTGTCGATAACGCATTTCACAATTTTGCCATCCATGTCAACCATAACGGCTGCATACATGGGATACACCTGCACAGCGCCATCGGCGTCTGCGGCAGCGTTTTTGGTGCCGCTGAATCCAGACACAACACCAAAGCCGGTTTTCACGCTGGCATCGTCTGCAAAGCCGACGGTAGCCATGCCGATCATACCGATCAACAACGCCAGGACTACGAGACCAGATAAGACTTTCTTCATAACCTATACCTCACAAATCGTATTATTGAATAGTTCAAACGAACTAGTTCAACCTAAGTGGTAACTATTCTTATGTTACTGTCGTACGGGAGCTTGGAATCGTCGGTTCTGCAGTGATATCTTTTATTGCAGAACAGCTCCGGCTGCCTGTTTAAGAAGTAAACTGATTTGTTCCTTCTGAAACACAGGCGCGTCCAATGCGTCCAGTTTGCGCATGGCCCGGTTAAAATACAATCGGGCTACGCGCCTTGTAAAGCTGGTGCCGTCTGTACGCTGCACGGTCTGCTGTACTTCCTGTTTGGTCAGTGTTCCATCCTGCGCACGCTTTTTTAGATCGGGTTGATGGTGGAGCGCAAAGATGAGCGGAAGGGTGACCACCCCTTGTTCATAGTCGGACAGTACGGGCTTTAGGGCCTGCTGCTTCGTTGCTTCGTAGTCCATGCAGTCGTCCGCCAGCTGGAACACCATGCCCAGCAGCCATCCGATCTCGCCAAACGCCTTGGCCTGATCCCGGGTTGCTTCATTGAGCATCGCGCCGGTATAGAAGCTGCCTTCAAATAGCGCGGCTGTTTTCCCCGAGATAATCCGCAGATATCCCACGCCATTGAGCGCGAAATTGCGGTGGTGGATGGTCTGGAGCAATTCCCCCATGCAGATTTTCTCCATAATGAAGGGGATGTCGTCCTCCGGTTTAACCGTCTCGGCTGCTGCTTCCGCCGCCAGGCGCAGCGCCATGCAGAAGATATAGTCTCCGGTGATTACCGCCTGCCGCGCACCGAACTTTTTAAACAGTGTCGGCTGGTTGCGGCGGGTATCGGCATTATCCATCACATCGTCGTGTACGAGCGTGGCCAGGTGCAATAGCTCAACAGCTGCTGCCGCTTTGGCAGCCGAGCGGCTGACGCCGGTTTCATCCTGGGCACAGATTAACAGCGCTTGAGCACGCAGAAACTTTCCATGCGCTTTGGCCAGGTAAGCTGTACGCGGCCGGAACGGTGCCGGCGTGGATGCCAGCGCCTGATCCATAAACTGTTTGGAAAGCGCAAGCCCCTCTGCAACCGTAAACGACTCTCCGGCTACATCGAGTTGGGACGTATCAGTCATTGTATAGATACCATTTCTTGATCCAAGGTATGTTCTTCCAGCGGCGCTTGGCCCACGGCATAGCATAGTAGTCAAGGCCCAGTGTACGGCCCGCACCGATCAGGCAGGCAACGCTGGCAAAGAGCATCCATATCGTGTTGAGATACAAACCGGTCGTGGTGATAAACATGAACTGCAGCACCAGCGATACGGCGCTGGCCGGTGCGGTGAGCAGGCCACCCATTAGCGCAAGGCCAACGGCAAGTTCCATCAGCACGATTACAATCTGCATAAATATCTGCAGACCGTCGCTGGTCATGATTGTGTTGTCCAGCAGCCAGTTCATAATCGGCACATTCAGCCGCAGTGCAAAGTCGCCCAGGGCGGAGTGCGCCAGCTCCTTACCGGATACCAGAATCAGCTGGAAGATGTTGAGGAAATCAAAGTTGATCAGCACGTGGCCGACTGAGGTCGCGGCCGTTTCCGCAACGCCTGATGCGCTGGAAACGGTTTCTACGGCGACCTCGGCCGCGCCGGTCGCGGCGGAGACAGCTTCGGCAGTATTGCTCGTAACGCCCAGAATGGAATCAAACCAGGCTGTTGCCCCGCCAAAGAACGAGGAAAGCTTCGCTGCGCCAAACCAGCCTTCGACGATTTTCATAATCGCTTCAAACACCCACACAGCGCCCAGCCACAGCCGCAGCGGCACCAGCAGAAAGCTGGGGGTAACGTTTGAGAAGTGGCCGCCAACAAACGAGCGATGGTTGCGGATGGTAAAGAACTCGTGCTTCATGTAGCTGATGATTTTGGTCCAGCCCATGACTTTGGCGAAGTAGAACATGTTGATAAAGTGCTTGGAGAACATCGCAAGGAACGACGGCAGCCCAAACTTATGCTTGTGCGTACCAACGTATGCGCTGCCCCAGCGGCCGCCAACGCAAACCATTACGCCGTGCAGCTTGGGTGAGTAAGCTTCCATTTCGCCTTCGCCGGTGATCTCCACCAGAATATTGTGCACAGCACACTCGGCACTGTATTCGGCGTTTTCAACAACCTGCGGTACCGGATCGCTTTCGCCTTCGGGTACGAATTGAAGTACATCGCCAACCAGATACACAGACGTATCGACTTTGGAGCGCAGATACGGATCGGCTTCCAAGCGCGCACGGCGGGTGCCGGGCAGGGTTTCGGCCGCTTTTTGCGCAATGGCCGCGCCATTGGTACCGGCAGCCCAGATAATGGTGGATGTTTCAATGCGCGGCAGGTCTTCGCCGTCCTGCAGGACGATGAAATCTTCGCCGATTTCGACAACGTTATGCTTGAGCATCACCTTAACGCCCATTTTGGTCAGGCGGTTATGGCAGCGCATGCAGTATTTAGCCGGCATAGTCGGCACGACGCGGTCGAGCAGATCGGCCATGTACAAGGTTACTTCTTCCCGCTTAACCGCAAACTGACGGCAGAGGAAGGGAATCCACTCAGCCAGTTCGCCGGCCATTTCGGTGCCGGTAAAGCCTGCACCAACGGTGAAGAAGGTCAGCAGCTTGGCTCGTTTTTCGGGGTCCGTTTCACGGGATGCTTCGCGGAAGCAATGCAGAATGCGTTCTTTTAAGACAACAGCATCGTCGTAGCTCCAGAGCTTGTAAGCATGCTCCTCTGCGCCCTTTACACCAAAGAAAGTCGGTTTTGAACCGGCTGCGAGCACCAAAATGTCATATGAATAGGTTCCGGAAACGCCGGTCAGCGTTTTGTTGGTAAAATCGATGTCCTCGATTGTATCCATCACCACATTCACCTTGCGGCCCGCAAAAATCTTGGCAAACGAAAGTTTGATGGACTCTTCTTCCACACGCGCCGCCGCCACTTCGTGCAACTCGGTGAGCATTGTGTGGAAAGGATTGCGATCAATCAAAGTAATATTGATCTCGTCCACCTTTTTCTTTTTTTGTAGTGCTTTGAGCTTTTTTTCCAGCTTCTTTGCCGCGATTACGCCAGCGTAGCCGCCGCCCAGAATGACGATGTTTTTAACCATTCCTAACCCTTCCTCCTCAAGTAACAGGAAATCAACGTTTTGCGGCGTATGCCTTGCTATGCGCCGCATCCCAATACAAAGTTCATGGCAAGAAAAGCAAGAGAACCGCAGACAGACAATCCGCATCAAAATCGGATCCGCCGGGAACATCCTGTATTCTACCACACTGCATTGGGGGTCGGTATGTGCGTTGTGACGTCCAACCAAGCGGAAGAACTTCCCGCCTGATAAAGTACACTATCTTGCCACCAGTACGCGGATTCAGCTAAAAATTGCTGAACGTAAAAGCTGGTACCGGTCAGAGAAGATTGACAATTTTCTAACGAAAAGAGGCAAACAACTCCGATGAATATTATAACAGGCACAGACCGATTGTCAACAGATAGCCCTAATTGTATACAGACAAAAATGCAAATTGTTGAACGCCATTCACCGAAATACAATCCACCATTGGGTTTACGCTATATTGAAAAAACAAAAAAAGGTTCCCGGCGCCAAAACAAATCTTTTCCGTAAATCATAGGGTAGATTTTGAAAATACGCTTGCAATTTAGCATACAGCATGATATAATGTACCTTGCTATTTCAGGAATCAGAGGAGGTGAAACACGTTGCCAAATATCAAGTCCGCCATGAAACGCGTGAAGGTTAGCGAGAAGAAAAATCTACGCAACCGCATTGTGAAGTCCAAGGTAAAGACCGCGATGAAGAAGTTTGACGCGGAGATTGCGGAGAACCACGCAAACGCAGGCGCACAGTACAGCGTAACCACCTCCGCTATCGATAAGGCCGTTGCCAAAGGAATCGTCCACAAGAACACGGCCAACCGCAAAAAGGCCCGCCTGGCAAAGCAAATGGCCAAGGCCGCACAGTAAGTCACCCTGAAAAAACGAGGCTGAGCATTCAGTCTCTTTTTTTGTGCCTTTTTCCAGTTAATCGGGCTATTAGCAAACATTAAAAAGAATAAAACAAAAAGAGACTGACAGTTGTCAGCCTCTTCTGTCGTTGTATTTGGTTATTCTTCGTTGCTATCCAGGCGTAGTTGTTCCTGCTCTTCGTCTGCGACAGGTGTTTCCTGTTTGCTGCTTGCCGCTTTGGGTTCCGGCTCGTCAGCAGTATCATTTTCCGGGGGCAGGGCGTCGATCATAGGCAGAATGCCGGTGACCACATCGTCCAGTACCGAGATCACACTGGCCTTTCCCCTATTCTGCTTATCACGCAGCGGAATTTCGTCCACCTGGAGCAGGGTCGGTTCGCTGGACTTTTGCGTAACCAGCGCCGTAAGCGGCAGCGAGCGTACCAGCAGCGCGCCCGCCAGCCCAGAGCCATTGGAACCGTTTTTATTAAACGTAAAGATCTTCACGCCTTTGCCTGCACGGGCCTGTGGTTCAAACTCCATATAGAGCATGCGTTTGGCATGTCCGCGATCGGTCATCGTGAGAATTTGATCGTTTGGCAGCGGCTGGGCGGCAAACACGAGGGAGTCCGTCGTATCCAGCGACATGCCCTTCACGCCAGCTGTTGTGCGCCCCTGCACAGGAATCTTGTCGCAGTGGCAGCGAATGCTCATGCACTGCTGGGAAAACAGCAACAGGTCTGATTCGGGGTCGAGCGCGAACACGGTAAGCACCTCGTCGCTGTTCTTGAGGTTGATGGCGGCATACTTCTGCCGGTTGATGTTGTAATCAGACGCTGCCGTGCGCTTGAGCATGCCGTTTTTGGTGACAAACAGCAGATCAGGCATGGCGGCAAGCTCATCACCGGTGCAGCAGAAGATTTGCACGGGAACTTCATCGTTCTCAATGCCCAGAATAACCCCTGACAGCAGTGAACCCTTCTGCGTGGCCTTATTGCTCTCCGGCAGGCTGTCCACACCAATCTGGTAACAGTTGCCCAGGTTGGTAAACAGGTACAGCGTCCTGTCTGTATCCGTATCGAAACGCCACAGGGGCATATCGTCCAGATTATTGTTCTCTGCGCTGATGGGCGGGAGTTTGCGGTAGAACTTGGGGTACATGCGCCGCAGATAACCGCTGCGTGAAAAGGTGACGGTTGCAAGCTCTGCTACGTGCACCTCTTCCACCACCGCTTCCACCACATGTTCAGGATCAACCAATGTGGTACGGCGTTCACTGCCATAGGTCTCGGCAATTTCCATCAGCTCGTGCTTGACCAGCCGCATCAGTTTCCGTTCGCTCTCCAGTATCCCCATAAGGTATTCAATCTTTTCCAGCAGCGCCGTATACTCCTGCCGCAGGGTTTCTATCTCAAGCCCCGTCAGCCGCTGCAAGCGCATATCAAGGATTGCCTGTGCCTGGATTTCATCCAGATCAAAGCCTTCCATCAGCTTCAATTTTGCCTCTTTTGGAGTGCGGCTGGCACGAATCATGGCGATAATCGCGTCCAGATTGTCTACTGCGATCATCAGGCCTTCCAGAATGTGGGCACGGGCTTTAGCCCTGTCCAGCTCGTACTGGGTGCGAGCGGTGATGACGTTTTTCTGGTGGGCAATGTAATAGCGAATGGCGCTGTGCAGGCTGAGCTGCTTTGGTTTGCCATTGGCAATCGCCACCATGTTCACGCCGAAGGTAACCTGCAAATCGGTATACTTGAGCAAGCCCGCCAGAATTTTCTCTGCGTCGTAACCGCTGCGGACTTCCACAACGGCACGCATCCCGGTACGGTCGCTTTCGTCGCGGATATCGTAGACACCCGCGAACACAGCCTTCTTGTCTTCGCTGACCTTGAGGATTTTTTCCAGCATCGCCGACTTGTTCACCTGGAAGGGAATCTCGGTGATCACAATCAGTTTGCGGCCGTTTTTCCCTTTTTCGATGTTCGTGCGTGCACGCAGGGTCAGTTTGCCACGTCCGGTATCATATGCGGTTTTCAGCTCGTCGGTTTTCAGCAATATCCCGCCCGTGGGAAAGTCCGGCGCGGGCATAATTTCGATCAGCTCGTCTGTAGTGATATCGGGGTTTGCAATCTGCGCCACCACGGCATGAATACATTCGCGCAAATTGTGCGGCGGAATGTTGGTGGCAAGGCCGATGGCGATGCCGCTGGCCCCGTTGACCAGAAGGTTTGGATAGCGCGAGGGCAGCATATCCGGCTCTTTGACCGTATCGTCAAAGTTTAGACGGAACGGAACGGTGTCCTTGTCGATATCGCGCAGCATTTCAAGCGCCAGGGGCTGCATTCGTGCTTCGGTGTAACGCATGGCAGCGGCCGAATCGCCATCGACCGAGCCGAAGTTACCATGCCCGTCTACCAGCGGCTGCCGCATGCTAAAGCTCTGTGCCATGCGCACAAGTGCATCGTACACGCTGGAATCTCCATGTGGGTGAAACTTACCCAGGCAGTCGCCGACAATGCGGGCGCACTTTCTGTGCGGGCGATCTGGCTGCAGGTTGAGTTCCAGCATGGTAAAGAGTATGCGGCGCTGTACAGGTTTGAGTCCGTCTTCCACGCGCGGAATGGCACGCTCCATAATGACATGTTCAGCGTAGGGTATCATCGAGTTGTGCATGACCTCGGCCATGGACATTTGGATGATGCCCTGCATGTTTTCTTCAGGCAATGCTCTCACCTGCCTTCATTGTATCTGCGATTTCCACAAAGGTGTCTTCGCGGTTGAAATTGGCATACTGGCTGATGTAGGCGCGGCGCGGTTCTACCTTATCCCCCATCAACACGGACACGCGGTGTTCCACCTGCGCGGCATCCTCGATGGTGACCTGCAAAAGCTTGCGGTTGGACGGATCCATGGTGGTGGACCAAAGCTGCTCCGGGTTCATTTCCCCAAGCCCTTTGTAGCGCTGGATGGTGTAATTCTTTTTACCCTGTGTCAGCTTCAGCAGTTCCGTATCGTCGTATGCGTATGCGTTTTTGCCGCCATGGGTCACGCGGTACAGCGGCGGCATGCCGATATACACATGCCCTTCGGCAACCAACTCGCGCATGTAGCGGTAAAAGAACGTCAGCAAAATCGCGCGGATATGCGCACCGTCCTGATCAGCATCGCTTAAAATGATCACCTTGTTATATTTCAGGTTATCCAGACTAAAGCTCTCGTCAATATTGGTACCCAGTGCGGTAATCACCGAGCGGAATTCCTCATTGGCCAGCACCTGGTCCAAGCGTTTCTTTTCTGCGTTGAGTGGTTTCCCGCGCAGCGGGAGGATGGCCTGAAATTTACGGTCGCGCCCCTGTTTGGCACTGCCGCCGGCACTGTCGCCCTCCACGATGAACAGTTCGTTCAGCTCCGGATTGCGGCCGGTACAGCTGGACAGCTTACCGACCAGCGGCGCGGCTTCCAGTGCGGTTTTGGCACGAGCCACATCACGGGCTTTGCGGGCCGCCGCACGCACTTGTGCGGCCTTGACCGCTTTTTCGATCAGTTTGGTTGCCAGCTCCTGATTTTTCAAATCTTCAAAAAAGGCAGTCAGCTGCTGGGTTAAAATCGCTTCAATTGCCGGTCGCACCTCGGTATTGCCAAGCTTTCCTTTGGTTTGCCCTTCAAACTGCGGGTTTTTCACCATGGCGAGCATGACCGCGGTCATCCCTTCACGATAGTCATCGCCGCCTAAATTGGCATCCTTTTCTTTTAGCGCGCCCAGCCTGCGGGCAAAATCGTTCATCACCTTGGTAAACGCCGCCCGGAAGCCCGTTTCGTGCGTGCCGCCCTCGGAGGTCGGAATGTTATTCACGTACGAAAACACGTTCTCCGTATAGCTGTCGGTAAACTGAATCGCGATGCGAAAGAGGGTATCGTCCTTCTGCCCTTCCAGGTAGATGGGTTCATCGAACAGGGTGGTTTTTTCGGCGTTTAAGTACTTTACATAGTCTTTCAGACCACCGTCGTAGTGGAATACCGTCCGTCCGCCGTTCGTCCCCTCGCCGTTTTCATCGACTTCGACCACCGGGGTCTTTTTACGCTCGTCTTCAAAGCTAATCGTCACGCCCTTGTTCAGGTAGGCAAGCTCTTTTAGCCGCCGCATGACCTGATCCCCGTTGAAGTCCGTGGTTTCAAATATTCTGCCATCGGGTTTAAAGCGCACCAGGGTACCGCGTTTGCGGGTATTGGATATCACGTGCAGCGGCTCAACTACATGGCCGGCAAGCACCTTGTTTTCCTTTTGATTGAAGACCGATTCAAAGCGAATCTGATAATGGCGAAATTCTTTATACACATCCACCAGCATCCACTCTGACAGCGCATTAACCACGCTGCCGCCTACGCCGTGCAGGCCGCCCGAATAGGAATAGTTTTCATTGTCAAATTTACCGCCTGCGTGAAGCTTGGTATAAATCACTTCTACGCCGGATATTTTTAAGGTTGGATGCGCGTCCACGGGCACGCCGCGGCCGTTATCCCACACGGAGGCCGAACCGTCCTCGTGCAGGGTTACATCAATGGTATCAGCGAAGCCCCCCATGGCTTCGTCCACGGCATTGTCCACAATCTCCCACAGCATATGATGCAGCCCGCGGCTGCCTGTGGAACCGATGTACATGCCTGGGCGCATGCGAACGGCATCAAGCCCCTCCAGCACCTTGATTTTGTCTGCGTTATAGGAGGCCATTCCCTCTCTCCTCACTTGTTATGCATAGGTTTCCAGCCTTATAATTATAGCATATTTTGTGCCCTTTCACAAGAAAAGGCCCCTATATACTCAGCATATAGGGGCTTCTTTCGATCCAGTGCTTTCAGCACTGGATCGAGCTTACACCTCGCTCTTGTTCGATCGCTCACGGGCAGAGCTCGGTGCAATGTAGCCTTGCTTTGCAAGGTTCCGAAACCGCCGCACATGTCACCGGTTTCGGATTTACAGTCGAAGGATTTCGACCCTTCGACGCATCCCAGATAGTACGATGACGACTTTGATCTATATTGTTCTTTTACAGATCATTCTCAGGTAAGCATTAACCGGCAGTAGCTCTTTTTGCCCTTGCGCAGCATTAAGCCGTCCGAACCAAACTGCTCCGGGGTGATTTGCGAATCGATATCGGTCACCTTTTCATCGTTCATGGTAACGGCGCCGGCTTGCACCATTTTGCGGGCTTCGCCACGGCTTTTGCACAGGCCGCATTCCGCAAGCCAGGTCGTTACCCGGCCGTCTTCGGCCAGCTTGGCAGCCTCGACATCAAAAGTCGGCACATTATCCATGCTGCCCTTACCGCCAAACAACGCTTTGGACGCATCAATCGCTTTGTTGGCTTCTTCCTCGCCGTGGATCAGCTTCGTCATCTCAAAGGCGAGCACTTTCTTAGCTTCGTTGATTTCGTTATCCTGAAGCGCGCCGAGTCTGCGTACCTCGTCCATGGGAACAAAAGTCAAAAGCCGCAGGTACATTTCCACATCCGCATCGGGCACGTTGCGCCAGTACTGGTAGAACTCGTAAGGCGAGGTGCGGTTCGGGTCCAGCCACAACGCGCCCTTTTCGGTCTTACCCATCTTCTGGCCGGAAGCGGTCATAATCAGCTTGTTGGTCAAGGCATAGGCATCCTCGCGTTCCTTGCGGCGGATGAGGTCGGCCCCTGCCAGAATATTGCTCCACTGGTCATCCCCGCCGATTTGCAAGCGGCAGTTGTGCCTGCGGAACAGCTCCAAAAAGTCATACCCTTGCATGAGCATGTAGTTGAATTCCAGGAACGTAAGCCCCACTTCCAGCCTGCGTTTATAGCACTCGGCTGCCAGCATCCGGTTTACGGAGAAGTACACACCGATATCGCGCAGGAACTCCACATAATTGAGCTTTAGCAGCCAATCCGCATTGTTCTCCATAATGGCCTTGCCCTCGCCAAAGTCCAGCAGCGGGCTGATCTGCTTTTGAATCGTAACGATGTTGGCGTCGATGACTTCCTTGGTGAGCATCTGGCGCAGTTCGGATTTGCCGCTGGGATCGCCAACCATGGCCGTGCCGCCGCCGCAGAGGATAATGGGCCGGTGCCCGGCCTGCTGCAAGCGCCGTGCGAAGATTACCGGTACGATATGGCCGATGTGCAGGCTGTCTGCCGTAGGGTCGATGCCGACATAGAAGGTCATGGATTCTTTTTCCATCGCCTTGTATAAATCTTCTTCAAAGGTCACCTGCGCGATAATGCCGCGCTCCTTGAGTTCATCTAGTATATGCATTGTCAGTCACTCCTTATTTGTTTTGGAACAGGGATCGCAGGATTCCCATCCCGGTTTTGATCTGTTCCAGACTGCTGTTGGAAAAGTTCAGCCGCAGCGTATTGTGGTGGCCTCCGCCCGGATAGAAATGCGTGCCCGGTACATACGCCACGCCGCTTTCCACGGCCTCTGTAAAGCGTTCGGTCGCGTTGTAGCCATCCGGCAAGGTGCAAAATACGAATAGACCACCTTGCGGCACTGTGTGCTGCGTGCCTGCCGGAAACGCCTTTAGCTCATCGAGCATCGCATGCATTTTATTGCGGTACGGGCCTAAGATGGAATGCAGATGCGGGTGCAAAAGCTGCCTGCGTAAAAACTGGTCGATAATGGCCTGGGTGAGCAGCGGCGTATGCAAATCCGACCCCTGCTTGCCGATGATGCACTTGCGGATGATATCCTCGTGCCCGACCACGAACCCTACACGAAGGCCCGGGCTAATAAGCTTGGAAAAGCTTCCCAGGTACACCACATGCCCGGACTGATCAAAGTGCTTGACGGATGGCTGGGGCTGCCCCTCATAGCGCAAGTCACGGTAGGGGTCATCCTCAATAACCAGAAAACCATACTCTTCCGCCATCTGGGCGATACGCTTGCGTCTGTCCGCTGCCAGCGTGCGCCCAGTAGGGTTTTGAAAGGTCGGAATACAGTATAAGGCTTTGGGATGATGGGCTTTGACCGCCGCTTCCAGCGCGTCCATCTTTAGCCCGTCCTCATCGCTTTCCACAGGAACCAGATTTAACTGGTATACCCGCATGGTCTGCATATTGCCAAGAAATGTCGGGTCTTCCGTAAGCACGGTATCGCCTGGGTTGAGCAGCGCTTTGCAAAGCAAATCCACACCCTGCGAGGACCCCGACAGCGGCAGTATGTTCTTGCGTTCCACCGGAAAATCAAAATCCTCTTGCAAATACGTTTCCAGACTTTCCAGAAATGGCGGATATCCCTCGGTTGCACCGTACTGCAAGATACGCTTGCCGTCAGCCTGCAATACATCGCGTGCAAGCTGTGCGCACTGCGCATCCGGCAGTGCATCGCCGGAGGGATTGCCTCCCGCAAAGCTGATAATACCCGGCCGTGCCAGCACTTTGAAAATCTCGCGAATCGCACTGCCGCTGATTCCCTCAAACCGATCAGCAAACGATATCCCCTTTGGCAACATAGGAATTTCCCTCCTTATAAAACAAAACCGCCCTGCCCCATGCGGGGAAGGCGTGTTGACGCGGTACCACTTCCACTTCGATACCCCCTCGCGAGGCTATCCTTACCAAGAACTACGTTCTTTCGCGCTGTAACCGGCGCACCGTTGGCAACCTACTCAATCTCGTTTTCAGCGCCTCGCTCCGGGATGTATTCACCGCTGCTTGGCCACCTTCTTGCACCGACCGAAGGCTCTCTTCAGGCTAGTTTAGCGGGTACTGCTTCCCATCCTTGCGTTACAGGCATTATACGGCAGTGCATACGCCCTGTCAAGGTGGCGTTGGGCTTGCTTATTTTACATACTGTACAGAAAATTCAGTAGCATTTTGTGGCGAATATCATCTTGACAAGCGTGGTTAGAGGTGTTAAACTTTCCACGGATGATGTTAGGCTCGTCTAACTTGTCCGGGATTGTTTCTCAGAATTTGCACTTTAATAAGGAGAGACGCGATGAAAACCCTCAAGAACATTGCCGTAGGCAAACATGCAGTCATCGTAAAGCTGCACGGCGAAGGCGCGCTGCGGCGCAGGATTATGGACATGGGGCTGACCAAAGGCACGGACGTTTATGTTCGCAAGGTAGCTCCCCTGGGCGACCCGCTGGAGCTTATGGTCCGCGGATATGAACTTTCCATCCGCAAAGGCGATGCGGAAAAGATCGAGGTCGAGTAGCAACTGCGGTGAAAACCGCTTTTCCTTTCCCCGATAGTTAGACTATACTAACCTTAGTACAGGAGGACCTTACGTGAGCATCAAAATTGCGCTTGCAGGCAACCCCAACTCCGGTAAGACCACCATGTTCAACGCATTAACCGGCAGCAACCAATACGTTGGCAACTGGCCCGGTGTAACCGTTGAGAAAAAAGAAGGACGCCTGAAAGGCTCTTCGGACATCATCATCCAGGATTTACCCGGCATTTACTCCCTATCCCCTTATACCTTGGAAGAAGTACTGGCCCGTAATTTTCTGGTGAATGAAAAGCCGGATGTCATCATCAACATTGTTGATGCCAGTAATATCGAGCGCAACCTGTACCTGACCACACAGCTCAAAGAGCTTAACATCCCCATGGTCATTGCGCTGAACATGATCGATGTCACCCGTAAAAACGGGGATGTCATCCAGCTTCTGAAACTGGCCGAAGAACTGAAGTGCGAAGTCATCGAAACCTCCGCCCTCAAGGGTGAAGGGTCTGTCGTGGTCGCTAAAAAGGCCGCCGAGCTTGCCGGTAAGCACAAGGATATTGAGCATCCGCACGTATTTGCCGGCAGCGTGGAACACGCCCTGGCGCACATTGAAGATTTGATTACACACCATAACGGCGACGAACCCGTGCACCACCACCATGACGGCGGCGTAGTGCACGAGGGCAGCATTGTGGATGCGTCCCTATCGCGCTGGTATGCCATCAAACTTTTTGAACGCGATGAAAAGGTGACCGAGGAACTGAACCTCCCTGCCGGTATTTTAAAGCATATCGAGGAGAAGATCGTAGCCTGCGAGCAGGAAATGGATGATGACGCAGAGTCCATTATCACCAACCAGCGCTATGCCTACATCGAGAAGCTGGTTTCGGCCTCCGTAAAGAAGGGCCGGGCGGCTGGCGTGCTCAGCATGACGGACAAAATTGACCGCATTATCACCAACCGTATTCTCGCCCTGCCGATTTTTGCGATCGTCATGTTTTTGGTGTATTACATCTCTGTGACTACCGTCGGCTCGCTGGCGACAGACTTCACAAACGATGTGTTCATCGCCCAGTGGATTCAGGAACCCGTTGTCAACTGGCTGACCGACATCGGCACAGCTGGCTGGCTGGTAGGGCTCATTGGCGACGGAATCATCGGCGGCGCCGGTGCCGTGCTGGGCTTTGTACCGCAAATGCTGGTCTTGTTCCTGTTGCTGGCCATACTGGAAGACATCGGGTATATGTCACGCGTTGCGTTCATCATGGACCGTTTGTTCCGCAAGTTCGGTTTGTCGGGTAAGAGCTTCATCCCAATGCTGATCTCCTCAGGCTGTACGGTACCGGGCATCATGGCCTCGCGCACGATTGAAAACGAGCACGACCGCCGCATGACCATTATCACCGCCACATTTATCCCCTGCGGAGCGAAAATGCCCATCGTCGCACTGATTGCGGGTGCCTTGTTCCACAACGCAGGCTGGGTGGCTGCCGCAGCGTACTTTATCGGCGTTGCGTCGGTGATTATCTCCGGCATCATGCTGCGCAAAACCCGCCGCTTTCAGGGTCGGCCCGCACCGTTTGTTATGGAACTGCCCCCCTACCATACCCCCTCGGCCAACAACGTACTGCGCAGCACCTGGGAACGCGGCTGGAGCTTCATCAAGCGCGCCGGTACTGTTATCGTTGTAGCCAGCATATTCATCTGGTTTACCTCCGGCTACGGCTGGGCCAAACCGGCTGAAACACCGACAACGGAATCGCAGACCGCTGCCGTAGCGATTGACGAAAGCGCGCGCGCTACGTTCGGCGCTGTTGAAAATATGGACGAAAGCATGCTGGCTAAAGCCGGCGGTGTGGTATCACCCGTTTTCCGCCCCATCGGGTTTGATGGCTGGCAGTTTACCGTAGCAACGGTTATGGGTCTGGTGGCAAAGGAAGGCGTTGTCGGTGTGTTTGGCGTTTTGTTTAACACAGCTGACAGTGAAGACGATGCCCTGGCGCTGCTGGAAGAAGGCAGCGCGGAAGAAATTGAAGCGTCGCTCTCCCCCGTAGCAAACGCGTTTAACGAAACCAGCGGTGGGTATGGTGCACTGGGTGCATTCAGCTTCCTGCTCTTCAACCTGCTGTGTGCCCCCTGCTTTGCGGCTATGGGTGCGATCAAGCGTGAAATGAACTCCGCCAGATGGACCTGGTTTGCCCTTGGCTACCAGACCCTGTACGCCTTTTCGATCTCGCTTATCGTATTCCGCATCGGCGTGCTGATCGCCGGTGGTGGCTTTACCCTGTGGACGGCAGTGGCATTCCTGCTGCTGGGGGCTATGATTTTCCAACTGGCACGAAAGAACAAGCATATCATTGCGTAAGGAGACACAACATGGCAAACTATATTGTAGGCGGTATTGTACTGCTCATCGTAGGCGGCATCGTATGGAAGATGATCGCTGATAAAAAGAAAGGAAAAGGCAGCTGCGGCGGTGACTGCGGTCACTGCAGCATGGGCTGTCACACCAATATGTAACTTAGCAAATTCAGGAAGGAAAGGAGGTGAACCCATGCAGATACTCAAGTCTTCCCAGGATTATCTGGAGACCATGCTGATGCTGAAATTGCAGCACGGGTATATTCGCTCCATCGACATTGCAAACGAACTGGGTGTAACCAAGCCCAGCGTAAGCTATGCCACAAAGCGACTGCGGGAAAACGGCTATATCACCATGGAAAAGGATGGCCTGATCACCATTACCGAAAAAGGCCTGCAGATTGCCAAAAGCATGTACGAGCGGCACCAGACACTGACGCAGTTTTTAATCAGTTTAGGCGTTAATCCGGAAACCGCGCAGGAGGATGCCTGCCAGATCGAGCACGATATATCCGAAGAAACTTTTCAGGCTATCCGCCGCCATATTGACAATCAAAAAGCGTAATACTATGATAGCGTTAAGCCTTTAAAGGAGGACGCTTTGATGAAACTGAACAAAAGCCGCACGATCCTGGTAGGTTTCGCTTTCATGTCCATTAGCGCTTTCTGGCAGATGTACGACAGCATCATCCAGAAAGTGCTAAAATACGACTTTGGTATTGGTGACACCGCCGTTGGGGCGGTCATGGCGCTGGATAATATTCTGGCGCTTTTTTTGCTACCGTTCTTTGGTATGCTGTCAGACCGTACCAAAACACGCTTTGGCAAGCGTACACCGTATATCGTATTTGGTACGCTGGGCGCTGTCGTATTAATGGGATTCCTGCCCTTTGCTATCAACCAGCAAAGCCTGCTTTTATTCATGGTTGTGCTGTTCCTGCTGCTCGTAGCGATGAGCACCTACCGCTCCCCTGCCGTTGCGCTGATGCCGGATGTAACGCCTAAGCCTCTGCGCTCCAAAGGTAACGCCGTCATCAACCTAATGGGCTCGCTGGGCGGTGTGCTGATGCTCGTGCTGACCAAACTGCTGCTGGCTACCCGCGCAGATGGGTCGGAAGACTATACCAGCATTATCTACGCAGTTGGTGCATTCATGCTGGTTGCCGTTATCATCGTGGTGCTCTCCATACGTGAGAACAAACTGGCCAAGGAAACCGCCGAATTTAATGATACATACGACGAAGAAACCGAAGAAGAAAAAACCGCTGCCGACGTAAAAAAGGCCAGCCTGCGTTCCATGAACCCGGCGGTCAAGCGCAGCTTATTCTTCATCCTGTTTTCGGTGTTCTTCTGGTTTATGGGCTATAATGCCGTAACCTCCGCCTTCTCCCGCTTCGTGCAGGAGCAATGGGGTATGGGTTTGAAAGCGGCTTCCGACTTGCTGTTGGTGGCCAACGCCGCAGCGCTGATCTGCTTCATTCCCATCGGCATTATCTCCTCCAAAATCGGCCGTAAACGCATGATTCAGTTCGGGGTTGCCCTGCTTTCGCTCAGCTTTCTAGCCTTCTCGCTGTTTCAGAACAATAACTTCTTCATTTACATCATCCTTGCCCTGGTGGGTGTCGCCTGGGCGTCCATCAATGTCAACAGCTACCCGATGGTCGTGGAAATCTCCAAATCGGGCGATGTCGGCCAGTTTACAGGGTACTACTACACCTTCTCCATGGCCGCGCAGGCCATTACACCAACGGTGAGCGGCTTTCTGATGGAACACGTCGGCTACCACACACTCGCACCCTATGCCGCGATTATGGTTGCGATTTCCCTTGTGACCATTTCCATGGCCAAGCATGGCGATTCCAAGCCGCTGCCGCCAAAGAGCAAGCTGGAAGCCTTTAACGCCGGAGACGATTGATATGGTTTTTGCACTGTGGTTCCTATTTGGATTTTCTGTATTACTGCTGCTTTTTGCAGGATACCTTTGGTTGATCGCGTCTGCACGCAGGCCGTTCCCAAAAACCTTCAGGCGGGATGTGCTGTATGCGCACCGCGGCCTGCACGATGGAAATCAATCCGTAATCGAAAACAGCATGCGGGCATTCAAGATGGCCAAAGAACGCGGATACGGTATTGAAATGGATATCCAATCCACACGCGACGGGCAGATTGTAGTGCACCATGACCTGGACACCCTGCGTGTCTGCGGTGTGCAGGCTGAGATTGAGCAGACAAACTATGCCGACCTGCCCATGCTGCCGGACGGAAGCCCGATTCCCCTGTTTGCTGATTTTCTTACGATGATAGACGGCAGGGTCCCGCTGATTATCGAACTGAAACACCATAAGCAGTACCTGCATACGGTGCGCGCCGCCCTAGCGATACTGGAGACATACGGCGGTGACTATTGCCTGGAATCGTTTCATCCTTCCATCGTGCGCTACCTGCGCAGGCACGCCCCGCATGAGCTGCGCGGGCAGCTATCGACCGGGCAGTTCGATCAAAGCACCCCTAAGACAAAAGCATTCCTGCTTAAGCATTTGCTGATCAATGTACTGTCCCGACCACATTTCATTGCCTATGGCTTTGAGCATGACAAATCGCTTTCCCTGAAACTGATTCGCAGGCTGTTTAGGCCACTGCTGATCACCTGGACAGTCCGCAATCAACACGATCTTGACCTGGCGCATATGCGCTATGACGCGGTGATGTTCGAAGGCTTTATCCCCGATTCGTCTCCGCAGACCCATTCCCCCGAAAGGCGGTAAGCCCTTGCAATTCTGCACCCTGTTTTCCGGTTCCAGCGGCAATAGCGCCTATTTATCCACCGATCGCGGCGCTGTGCTGATTGACAGCGGCATGAGCGGCAAACAACTGCTGGAAGCGCTTGTCAAAGCCAAGCTGGACATTGCCGCGATTCGCGCACTACTGATTACCCATGAGCATACGGATCACATGAAAGGCGCTGGGATTATCAGCCGTAAGTTGAACATTCCCATTTATGCCACCGAAGGCACCTGGGACGGTATGGCCCGCAAAATCGGCCAACTGCCAAGCCAGCACCGCATAACCGTGCGTGCAGACGAGAGCTTTTTCATTGAAGATATCGAAGCTGTTCCCTTTGCTATCCCCCACGATGCCAACGAACCGACGGGCTTTCGCTTTTTTATTGGCAAGCACAGCGTTGCCGTTGCCACCGACCTTGGCTATTTTTCCAAGTCCGTTTTTCAGGCGATAGAAAGTGCGGATATTGTTCTGCTGGAGAGCAATCACGATCCGGAGATGCTGCAAAACAATCGCTCCTACCCGGCGCACCTGAAAACACGGATTTTAGGGCGAAAGGGTCACCTGAGCAACGATGCCGGTGCGCAGGCTGCCGTAAAGCTACTGCACAGCGGCACAAAGCACCTGCTGCTTGGACACTTAAGCCAGGAAAACAACACGCCGGAGATGGCCTACCGTGTCGTATCCGACGCGCTGACCCAAGAAGGTGCCATCATCGGCGAGGACGTGAGTTTGGATCTTGCCAGCCGCTTCCAGGCCGGGCAACTGTACCGCATATAGGAGGACTGCATGGAGTTTCACGTGCTGGATGAAACAGTAACCATTGATGGGTTCGGCGTCATGCTGTTTGCCATGGCTGAGGATGCCCCGGCGCTCCACGACGGCTGTATCCTGCGCGACTGCCGCGGCACTCTGCATACGGTAACAGATGTCGGCACGCAGGAAACGCTGGTCACCCTGTTTATTGCCGGTGGTGATGCGAATTATTTTGACCGTCTGTTCCGCGATATCCGCATCGACGCTACCTTGTTTACCCTGCTTGAGGAGGGTACCGTTTGATTACTGTATTGTGTGTTGGCAAGCTTCGGGAGCGCTATTTTCAGGATGCGCAAAAGGAATACCTGAAACGCCTCTCCCAGCTGATGCCCTGCGCTGTTACAGAGGTTGCGGATGAACCTGAACCCAAGCAACTGTCCGATACGGCAATTGCGAAAACACAGGAAGCCGAAGCCGCTAAAATGCTGAAGCGCATTCCCGATTCGGCGTATGTTATCGCCCTGTGTATCGATGCAAAACAGCCCGCCAGCGAAGAGCTGGCAGGCAAGTTAAGCGATTTGTTTGTCTCCGGGAAAAGTGAAATCGTGTTTATCATCGGCGGCTCGCTGGGACTTCACGAAAGCGTGATATCCCGCGCGCAGGAACGCCTTTCTATGAGCAGGATGACCTTCCCCCATCAGCTGGCGCGCATTGTACTGCTGGAGCAGCTATACCGCGCTGCCAAAATCAACGCTGGGCAACGGTACCACAAGTAAGCTCGATTATTCCACAATCGCCTGCACTTTGCAGGTCTTTTTTGTATCCATAGACAGCGGAATGATCTGACCGTCGATTGGTTTGCCATCAACAACAAGTGAGACCTTGTGTTTTTCGCCGTTGCTGTTGTTTTGAATCTCGATCTCATACTCCCGCCCACGGAATCTGCGGTATACTGTGACAGTCTTCAAGTGCCCCGGCAGACACGGGTCGATCATCAGACCCGAAAACTGCGGCTTGATGCCCAGTATCGCCTGCGATGCGGCATAGAAGTTATAAGCCGCCGTACCCGTCAGCCAGCTGTTGCGGGCTTCGCCGGGTTTATCGCTTTCCATTCCGTTGATCGTCTGGCTGTACACATAGGGCTCGGTGCGGTGGAGTTTTTGATCTTCAATATAGGCCGGCGCAATGCGGCGGTATATATCAAAGGCTCTGTCCCCGTGACCCAGCACCGTTTCGCCGATCGCCACCCAGGGATTGTTATGGCAGAACACCGAGCCGTTTTCCTTGTAGCCCGGCGGATAGGAGCTGATTTCACCCAGGTTCAGGTGATACTGTTTGTAGGCCGGCCAGTTCAGCACGACGCCATGCTCAAACAGCAGATGTTCACGCACGGAATCCAGCGCTTTTTGCGCCATACCGTTATCCTTGCCGATACCGGCCATCACGCACATACCCTGCGGTTCGATAAAGATTTTACCTTCCTGGCAGTCGTCAGAGCCAACCTTATCACCACTGGCATCGTAAGCGCGAAGGAACCATTGTCCATCCCAGCCGTGTTTTTCAACCGCTTGAGTTATCTTCTCTTTTTGGGCCAAGGCATAGGCCGCTTCCTGTGCGTCGTCAAGGCTTGCAAAAATCTCGGCATAGTCGTCGGCTGCGCCCACAAACATGCCCGCAATAAAGATGCTTTCGGCAATGCCCGTATCGTTATTGGTCACCGTCTGGAAGCTCTCGCCAGGTTCTTCCGAGAAGCAATTCAGGTTCAAGCAGTCGTTCCAGTCCGCACGGCCGATAAGCGGCAGGCCATGAGGGCCGAGGTGATCGGCAGTATAGTGGAACGCACGGCGCAGGTGCTCAAGCAGCGGCGCAGCTTGATCGGGATCGTTATCAAAATCGACCATCACATCGAGAATTTCAAAATCTCCAGTCTCTTTCAGGTACGCATTCACAGCGTACAGCAACCATAGCGGATCATCGTTAAAGTTGCGGCCCACATCCTGGTTGCCGCGCTTGGTCAGGGGTTGATACTGGTGGTATGCGCTGCCATCGGGAAACTGTGTAGCGGCAATATCCAGTATGCGCTCTCTGGCGCGTTCGGGAATCAGGTGCACAAAGCCTAGCAGGTCCTGGCTGCAATCGCGGAAGCCCATACCCCGGCCGATCCCGCTTTCAAAGTAGCTGGCAGAGCGACTCATGTTAAAGGTCACCATGCACTGGTATTGGTTCCATAAATTGATCTGCCGGTTGAACTTTTCGTCCTCCGACTGGATAGAGAAGCGGCTGAGCAGCTTGGTCCAGTAGTCCTTGAGTTCTTCCAGCTTTTGGTCGAACTGATCCGTTGTCTTAAACGCCGCAAGCAAGGTGTGCGCATCCTCTTTGTTGATCACACCCGGTGCGACGAATTTATGGTCTTTCGGGATTTCACAATAGCCTAACACAAACACAAAGCTAACGCTTTCGCCCGGCTTTAAGCTTCGGCGAATGTTGTGGCTGCCGATGGGCGCCCAGCCGTGGGCATGGCTATTGCGGGATTTGTCTTCCGCTACAACCTGCGGACTGCCAAATCCGTTATACAGACCGAGAAAGGATTCACGGTCGGTGTCAAAGCCGTCCACATCCGTGTTGACGGCATAGACTGCGTAATGGTTGCGGCGTTCCCGGTATTCGGTTTTGTGGTACAGCACCGCGCCACCGTTTTCAATTTCCATTTCTGCCAGGGCATAATTGCGCTGGTAATTGGTGGCATCATCCAGTGCATTCCACAGGCAAAACTCCACAAAGCTGTACAGGCTGACTTGCTTCTCGGCCGTAGTTTCGTTGGTGAGTGTCAGCTTGGTTACCTCTGCTCGAAACCCAAACGGCACCATAACACACTGCTCGGCTTTCAGCCCGTTCTTAACCGATACAATGCGCGTATACCCCGTACCATGATAGCACCGGTAGCTGTCCAGTTTTGTTTGGGTTGGCTGCCAGCCGGGGTTCCACACGGTATCCCCGTCGCGCAGGTAATAATACTTGCCACCGGCATCGGTCGGCACATTGTTATAGCGATATCGCGTCAGCCTAAGCAGCCGCGCGTCCTTGTAAAATGAATAGCCACCGGAGGTATTGCTCATGAGCGAAAAGAATGCTTCGCTCCCCAGATAGTTAATCCAGGGATATGGCGTATCCGGCTGCGTAATGATAAACTCCCGGTTTTGATCGTCAAAATAACCGTAAGTATCCATAGACCCGCTCCTCTACGAAAACGTTTTACCTATGCTCATAGCATACGGTTTTTTTCATAGATTTGCAAGGGGTTGTTCTCATTTCGCAGAAATTCGCACAACGTTTCGGCTGCACAAGGCGATCAGTGTTTCCTGTCGTCGTCCACGGCTGCATCGTTGGAGTAGCCAAACGCTTCCCAGTATCCCAGGTAATTTTCGTCATCGGACAGGGTGATTTTGTTCACCCATCTGGCCCATTTATAGCCCAGTTTATCCTCCGCCACGACAATGAAGGGATACCCCATTTCTGCCGGGAGCGGGAGGCTGTTGGCTTCGTATGCCATGATGAGCTGATTGTTCAAAATGGTCTGCAGGGGCAAAGATGTGGTATAGCCGTCTACCGCCGAAAAGATGACCGTAACGGCCTCCGGCTGCACGCCCGCGAGGTTTAAAATATCTTCGATGAGCACGCCTTGCCACAGGATGGTCGCATCCCACCCTTCCACGCAGTGCAGGGTTATTAAGCGTTGGTATTCCGGCAGGGCCAGCACTTCATCGTAGGTCAGCACTGTTTCCTCGTCGACCAGCCCGTCAATCGTGAGCGTATAGCTAGTTATATCCACCTGCTGTACGCCCTTAATAGAGTTATCCCGCGGACCTACCGCCGGGTCCAACCGCGCGCCCTGGTACTCCATAATTTCGTTTTCACGGTAGCGGTTCATCGTGGCCGAGGACACGGTATCGGACTGCGTTGCGGCGCAGCTTGTAGTCAGCAGTAATAGCGTGATCGTTAAAATTCCAAATTTCTTCAAGGTGACCCTCCCCTTTCTGATTATATCGGTAGTTGATTGGGACAAGTGATGTCGACAAGCGCAGGGTTCCACGGTATAATGAGTGCATAAAAGTAGGAGGGTTTTCAATGATACGGCATATCGTCATGTTCTGGCTGAAAGATGCATCCGCCATCGAGGAGTCCGTGCGGATTTTAAACTCCATGCAAGGTAAGATTCCCGGCGTGTTAAAGGTGGAGGCCGCCCCGGATGTCACCCGCAGCCCGCGCAGCTGCGACATTTGCCTGCATACTGTACTGGAAAGCCGCGAGGCACTGGCTGCCTATAACGATCATCCTGTACACCTGCCGGTGAAACAGCATATGCACAGCGTGATGGAACGCTCTGTCGCCGCAGATTTTGAGGTGGACGCAATTTGAGCACGCAGGACGACCAACAGGGGCGGATGTGGCTGCGGCTGATGAAAGCCAATCGTGCCAAGGGCGACCTGACCGTGCCCTGTGATTTTGAACAACCCGAGCTTGCCCTGCGCGAAGCCATGCATCTGCTGGATTTAAGCATGCCCGTTTGGCTGCCCCGGCACCAGAAGGATTGGCAGGAGTTTTCACTGACTCGTTTTACGGCGGATCATTTTCTGGACGCCATCCCGTTTGACAGACTGGAGATTTCCTTCATCGCGCCGGAAACCCAGAAGAAAAAACGCAATCCCCTATTAGAGGTTTAAGATGGCAGATAAAATCCTCCAGAAAAACCAAATCATACGCCTGACCTGCGAGCGCTTAGGTGCCGATCTGGAAGGCGTATGTCGCTTTGAGGGCCTTACCCTATTTGTACCCGGCGTGCTGCCCGGTGAAACCATTGACGCCAGGGTGCTGAAGGTGCAACCAAACTATGCCTTTGCCAGAATTGAAACGTTGCTTAGCGCATCGCCGGATCGCGCCGAGCCGTTTTGCCCGGTATACGATCGCTGTGGCGGCTGCAGCGGACAGCACATGCGCTACGAACTGACCCTATCGGCCAAACGCCAGCATGTGTTTGATAGTTTATCGCGGGTCGGCGGCCTTGCATTGCAGGAAAATGATGTACCAGCAGTGCTCCCGGCCAAGAGTCCGATCCATTGCCGCAACAAAGCAAGCCTGCCATTGGGCGGCAGTCAGCAAGCACCCATTCTGGGGTTCTACCGCAAACGCTCGCACGATCTGGTGTCGATTAGCGATTGCCCCATTACACTGCATAGCCTTACCGGTGTGCTAAAAGCCGTAAAGCAGTGGATGCTTGATACCAAAATCGCACCCTATGACGAACGGACACACACCGGCTTTTTGCGCCATGTGGTGGTGCGGCAAAATCGCCAAGGGGATGTACTGGTGATTTTGGTCGCCACTGCGGATACTTTGCCGGCCAAAGACGCGCTGGTACAGCTGCTCTTGGAACACGAGCCGCACTGTAAAGGGCTGCACATCAATGCAAATAAACAAAAAGGCAACGCGATTCTGGGGGCTGGCAGCCGCAAGCTGTACGGCGTGGACGCGATAACGGAATCGTTGTTAGAATTGCAGTTTGATATTACACCCCTTTCGTTCTTCCAGGTCAATCCTGCGCAAACTGAAGTGCTGTACCAAACGGCTATCGACTTTGCCAAGCTTTCCGCTGCGGATACCGTGGTTGATGCGTATGCCGGGGTGGGTACGGTATCGCTTTGCATGGCCCGGCAGTGTAAGCACGTTATCGGCTTGGAGATCGTCCCCCAGGCGGTGAAAAGTGCAATTGCAAACGCCAAAAACAATGCTATCTCAAATGCGGAGTTCATGACCGGCGCGGTGGAAGATGTGCTACCACAGTTGGTCGCAGATGGCCTGCGCCCCGATGTGGTCGTGCTCGACCCGCCCCGCAAAGGCGTGGAACAGCCTGTCATCGATGCGCTGCTGGAAGCCAAACCCAAGCGCATCGTCTATATCAGCTGCCACGCTCCCACCCAGGCGCGTGATATCGCCAAGCTTTCGCCAGGCGGCTACCGTATGACGGCCTGTCAACCTGTGGATATGTTCTGCTATGCCGGCGGCGTGGAAAATGTCGCGTGTCTGGAACTGGGCAGTGAGGAATAGCGCATGACACTGAAAGACAAGCTGCTGAACGCTTTAGAGGAAAACCGTGGTACAGCGCTATCCGGCCAGGCGCTGGCAAAACAGTTTTCAGTCTCTCGCACCGCTGTGTGGAAAGCCATCGGCGAACTGAAAGCACAGGGCTATTCCATCAGCTCCGCAACCAATCGGGGCTATCAGCTGTCGGCAGACGACGATCATCTGTCGCAGGCGGCAATAGCCGCGCTGATAACACAGGATGTACCCGTATATGCGTATGATACGGTCGATTCGACCCTAAGTGAAGCCAAACGCCGCTTCGCGGATGGCGAAAAGTGCTTTCTGATCGCCGCAGATATGCAAACTGCCGGCCGCGGCAGGCGCGGACGGCAGTTTTTCTCCCCGCAAGGTACGGGGCTGTATCTTACGCTTTCGTTTCCCCTGTCCTGCGCTGTGGAGACCGCACCCAACATCACGGCCTATACGGCCGTCTGTGTATGCCAGGCGATTGAAGCGCTGACCGGGAAGCAAGCGCGCATTAAATGGGTTAACGATGTGTTTATGGACGGGAAAAAGGTGTGTGGCATCCTTACCGAGGCCAGCACCAGCCTGGAAAGCGGCTTGATTGAAACGGTCTTCATCGGTATCGGCATCAATATCACGCCCTGCGAAGTGCCAGCCGAACTACAGGATATCGTCGGCTTTGTTGCTCCGGGCAAACCCATCCGCAATGAACTGGCAGCCCATATTGCCAATAGTCTATTGCAATACGAGACGATCGGCGATGGCTTTTTGGATGAATACCGCGCACGTTCGCTGACCATCGGCCACCGCGTGCAGTGCACCGTTGGGGATGACCTCTTCGCCGCGACCGCGACCGGCATCGACCCACTCGGCGGACTGATCGTTCAGCTGGATTCAGGCGAAGTCCGTACCTTGCACAGTGGCGAGGCTAAGCTAATATAATCCATCCGATGGTTTTATTTCAGTAGTTCTTTCAGGCGCAGGCTGGCTGCGTAGACCCCATTTTTCCGTTCTCCCTGCGATACAAGTTTTTCCACGCCTTCGCGCATGGTCAGGCCTTGCAAAACACAATCCAGCAGCATTGCTTCCAGCGATGCTGCTTCTTTGACCGGTTCTTCAAGCGTATCCTGCCACTTCAATACCAGGCAATATTCGCCCTTATCTGCTTTGGGATTGTTTTTCAGGGTTTCACAGATTTCGGTCACCGTGCCGTGCAGGGTCAGCTCAAACTTTTTCGTCAGATCGCAGCTGACCGAACACAAGGTATTGGGAAGCACCGCCGCAATCGTCTCTACCAGTTCGATCACACGGTAAGGTGATTCGTATACAACGGCAATGGCGGAATGCTTTGCCATATCCATCAGCTTTTCTTTCAGCGCGCTTTTTTGGCGCGGCAGAAAGCCGTAAAACGTAAATTCATCCAGCGCCATTCCGCTAATGCTGAGCGCTGCAATAATCGCGCTGGCACCCGGAATCGCAATCACGTTGATGTCGTTTTGAATAGCGAGATCAACCAATATGCTGCCCGGATCGCTAATGCAGGGCGTCCCCGCATCGGTGGTCAGGGCAACGTCAATATCTTCGCTGACCATGCGCGCCACAATCGCCTGTGCCTTGCCCGCTTCGTTGTGCTCGTGGCAACTGGTCAACGGTGTATGAATGGTAAACGCGGAAAGCAGCCTGCGCGTTACGCGGGTATCTTCTGCCGCGATAAGCGCAACGCTGCGCAGTGTTTCGATTGCCCGGGGTGTCATGTCGCTCAGATTTCCGATCGGCGTTGCGACCACGTACAGCGTAGGCATATCATGTCCCCCTTTTTTCAAACACACGCAGCTTTGCGCTGCGAGCACGGGAGTTCTCTGCAATTTCCTGCTGGCTTGGCGCAATCACCCCGCCACCAAGCACCTTGCCAATCGGCGTTCTGCCACAGGTGCAGATTGGGGCTTTGGGCGGGCAAATGCAGGGGTTCTGCATGGTTCTCAGGGTTTTTTTCACAATCCGGTCTTCCAGCGAGTGGAAGGTGATAACCAGCAAACGTCCCCCGTTTTTCAGCAGGCTAACCGCATCCTGCAGGGCCTTTTCCAGCGGTAAAAGCTCATCGTTGACGGCAATCCGTACCGCCTGGAACGTGCGGCGGGCCGGGTGGCTGTCGTCGCGGCGGCGTACGGCTTTGGGGATGGCCGCATCCACCACGGCTACCAGATCCAGCGTGGTCTTGATGGGACTTTGTTTGCGTTTTTCATCGAGTATATTCGCAATGCGTGCGGCCCACTTTTCCTCGCCGTACTGCTGCAAAACACGTGTGAACTCCTTCACGGATACGGTTTGCAGATAGTTTTCGGCTGTGATCTCCTGCGATGGGTCCATGCGCATATCCAGCGGCGCATCCTCATGGTAGCTAAATCCGCGCTCCGGCGTGTCCAACTGATGGCTGGACACACCCAGGTCGATCAGTATACCGTCCAGCGGCGGCAGGTTCATGGCCGCCATATCGTGAAAGTTGCCTCGTATCGCATGAAAGCCCGTAAAGCTCTTCAAGCGCTCGTTGGCTTCGGCAATGGCATCGGGGTCACGGTCGATGCCGTACACCTCCGCCTTGCCCCCGCATGCCTCCAAAATACCCGCCGTATGGCCGCCGCCGCCCAGCGTGCAATCCAAATACACGCCGCCTTGCTGCGGGCGCATCCATTCCATCACTTCATGGAACAGAACAGGCAAATGGTAGACCGGCTTTGTAGACATCACTAATTTTCCTGTAGTTCTGCAATGCGCTTGCTTACGTTCTCCAGCATCCCCTGGTTGACGACAATCTTTTCTTTTTCCTTCTCCACCAGTTCTGCCGGGGCCTTCTTTATAAAGCCCTCGTTGTTCAATTTTGCATTAGAACGGCTGATTTCATTGACCAGATTATCTTTTTCTTTGTTCAGGCGGGCCAGCTCTTTTTTGAAATCTACCAGCTCTCCAAGGGGAATACGGATTTCCGCGGGCACGCACACGGCCGATACGGTTTTCTCCGTCTCGGTATCATTGGCTGCGCCGATGCTTACGCTGCTGGCACCGGCCAGCCGCTGCAAGTAGGGCTCGACTATGGAAAGCACATCCTCCCAGCCTGCCTGAGGAATAAGCTTAATACGCGTACGCTTGCCGTGCTCCACTTTCATTTCGGCGCGCAGGTTGCGGATGGTGCGAATGATATCCATGATGCCTTCCATCTGCTTGGCTTCAGTCGTAAACGCATATTCGCTTTGCAGCTTCGGCCAGGATGCCGTAATCAACAGGCCCTTGGAATCCGGCAGATAGCCGTAGACCTCTTCCGTGACATACGGGATAAAGGGGTGTAGAAGCTTTAAAATGCTCTCCAGCACCGTGTAGAGCACTGCACGTACATTGCGCTTCTGCTCCGCATCCTCGCCCATCAGGCGGCCTTTGGACAGCTCAATATACCAGTCACAGAACTCCGACCAGGTAAAATCGTACAGTTTTCCGGCAGCCATGCCGAAATCGCAGTCTTCAATGTGTTTACTCACCTCGGCAATCGCCGTTTGCAGACGCGAGAGTATCCACTGGTCGGGCAGGGTCAGCTGCGCGGGGTCAATCTCCTCGCGGGTCTCCATATTCATCAGTACAAAACGGCTGGCGTTCCATACTTTGTTTACGAAGTTGCGCGCCGATTCGGTTTTTTCGTCCATATAGCGGGTGTCGTTGCCGGGGCTGATGCCCATGGCCAGCGAAAAGCGCAGGGCATCCGCGCCGTACTTATCGATAATCTCCAGCGGATCCACGCCGTTGCCGAGGCTTTTGGACATCTTACGGCCTTGTGCATCGCGCACCAGACCGTGAATCAGCACGGTTTCAAACGGGGTTTCTCCCATTTCCGCGATGCCGGAAAAGATCATGCGTGCTACCCAGAAGAAAATGATGTCATATCCTGTTTCCAGCATGGATGTGGGATAGAAGTATTTCAGGTCTTCGGTTTCATCCGGCCAGCCCAGCGTGGAGAATGGCCAAAGCCCAGAGGAAAACCAGGTGTCGAGCACATCCTCATCCTGATGCATATTGACAGACCCGCACTTGGTGCAAGCT
The DNA here is from genome assembly GCA_963675925.2 of Candidatus Limiplasma sp. Classification (GTDB taxonomy): domain Bacteria; phylum Bacillota; class Clostridia; order Christensenellales; family Aristaeellaceae; genus CAXXOK01. The sequence continues at coordinate 183,843 of CAXXIB010000006.1, read as the reverse complement.
TCCGGGGCGTCAAACGCCACCATCAGTTCACCGCAATCGTCGCAGTACCAGGCGGGAATCCGGTGTCCCCACCATAGCTGCCGGCTGATGCACCAATCGCGGATGTTTTCCATCCAGTTGAAGTATATCTTGGAAAAGCGTTCAGGCACAAACTTGGTTTTGCCCTCGCGCACCACTTGAATGGCCGGTTCCGCCAGCGGCTTCATGCTGACAAACCACTGCAGGCTGGTAATCGGGTCCACGGTGGTGTGGCAGCGGTAGCAGGTCCCCACATTGTGCTTATAATCTTCCACTTTGACCAAAACGCCGAGTTCTTTTAGCTCGTCAGCAATCATATGGCGGGCTTTCTTCTCCGGTATGCCCTGATACTTCCCGGCTTTGTCGTTCATGGTACCATCCGGATTGGTGACCAAAATGGCTTCCAGGTCATGGCGCTTGGCGACCTCAAAGTCATTGGGGTCGTGGGCGGGCGTAATTTTCACCACGCCGGTACCAAATGTTTGGTCCACATACTCGTCGGCAACCACAGGAATTTCACGGTTTACGATGGGCAAAATCACGGTTTCCCCGATCAAATGCTGATAGCGTTTGTCCATGGGGTGCACCGCCACTGCGGTATCGCCCAGCATGGTTTCCGGGCGGGTGGTTGCGACGACCACGCCGTCTCCCCCGTCCTTAGCGGCATAGCGAATATGCCACAGGTGGCTGTTTTGCTCCTCATATTCCACCTCGGCATCTGACAGCGCTGTCAAGCACACCGGGCACCAGTTGATAATCCGGTTACCCCGGTAAATGTAGCCTTTATTGTACAGGTCCACAAAGGCAGTCCGCACGGCCTTGTTGCAGCCTTCATCCATGGTAAAGCGCTCGCGTTCCCAGTCGCAGCTTGCGCCCAAACGGCGCTGCTGACGGTTGATCTTGCCGCCGTACTCTTCCTTCCATTTCCAGGCGCGCTCTAAAAACCCATCCCGGCCGATGTCATCCTTGGTGAGGCCTTCCTTGCGCATTTGCTCAACGATTTTAACCTCGGTGGCAATGGATGCATGGTCGGTACCCGGCAGCCACAGCGTGGGCCTGCCGTTCATGCGGTGATAGCGGGTCGGCACATCCTGAAAGAGCACATCCATCGCATGCCCCATGTGCAGCTGCCCGGTGATGTTGGGCGGCGGCATAACGATGGTGAAAGGCTTCTTCCCTTCCACACGCTTGGCGTGGAATGCGCCGGAGCTTTCCCAGGTTTCGTAAATTTTTCCTTCGATCTCGCCCGGTGAGTAGACCGTTTCCATGTGCGATGCTTTACTCATACTCTTTCACCTCAAAACAATGTAATCAGTACGCCCGCAAGCGCCAGTGCCAGTCCGGCAAATTTCACCGGAAGTACTTTTGCATCCGGCTCTTTAAACATAAGCGGGGCCAGTTTTTTGGCACCGAAAGAGATGCCCGCACCGACCAGCACCAAAATCAAGCCTACGATGTTCACCCGGGCCATTACGCCCTGCCAATACTCCATGCTTGTGCCTCCCATATAAAAAAGCCGCTACGTCCGAAGGACGGAGCAGCTCCGTGGTACCACCTTGCTTTACGACGGTTGCCCGTCGCCTCAATACGCTATAGCGGGCGTACCCGGCGAAACTAGCGGCTAAGCCGTTCATTGCGCACCCTCCCGGGCGACTTTCCGCACTGCCATCTCCGAAACAGCCTTCCAGCCTAAGGGCCGTTCTCTCTGCCGGACGGAGTGCGTACTCCTCCCGTTCCAAGGGTAAACCGAGGCGTATAGTTACTCCTCGTCTTTGTTTCCCTGATCTTCGGTCATGTCGATAACCTGCGTGCCGTTGTAGGTGCCGCAGTTTTTGCATACACGGTGTGCGAGCTTTTTCTGGTGGCATTGCGGGCATTCCACGATGCCGGGCAGTGTGAGCTTCCAGTGGGTGCGGCGACGGCGGCCACGAGCGCGCGAGACTTTACCTTTTGGCAGAGCCATGTTCTTACACCTCCTCGTCCTCTTCAAGCAATCGCTTCAATGCTTCAAAGGGACGTTGTGTGTCCTCTTGGCATGAGCTCTTGGAATTCATCTGATAGGGTTTGAGCACTTCGCTGCCCGTACAATCATCCCGGCACAGAAAGCGCATGGGGATGTTGAGCATAAGAAGCGTCAGGGTCATCTGGTCAAGGGAAACCTCGTTGCCTTCATAATGGAAGGCTTCGTCTTCGGTCTCCACGGCGTCTTTGCGGAAATTCTCCCGAAAGTCGATGTCCATCGGGTGATCCACGCTTTTCAGGCACATGGCACAAGTGGCGTGCACTGTGGTCTGCAGCGCACCATTGAGCTCTATCGTGCCGTCCATCGCAGAATAGGTGCCAGTCAACGAAACAGGTTCGAAATTGATCTGATCTGTACCCACCTCTTGCGGTGAAATACTGACCTCCGCCTTGAACGGGAACGATTCCCCTGGCCTGCGAAGCGCTTGGGTTACATCCAGTTTCATAAGATGCCTCCTCAAAACGCGACCATGCTACATTATATGCATTGCGCCCTGTGTTGTCAATCGGAAATTTCTTTGCCTGTAACGATCGCAAGGGTATCGCGGGCAATAACAAGCTCCTCGTTGGTAGGAATTACGCAGACCTTCACCTTGCTGTCGCCTGAAGAAATCACGGCTTCATCGCGGGTGTTGTTCTTGGCCGGGTCCATTTTCACGCCGAGATATTCAAAACCTTCCATGATTTGCGTGCGAATATCGAAGTTGTTTTCCCCGATGCCAGCGGTAAACACGATGGCGTCCACGCCGCCCAGCACCGCCGCATACGCGCCGATGTACTTGCGAATGCTATGTACCAGCATATCCTGGGCCAAAATCGCGTTTTCGTCACCTTTTTCAGCAGCGGCATCAATATCGCGCATATCGCTGGAAATGCCGGAAATGCCGATCAGGCCGGATTTCTTATTGCAGATGTTGATGACTTCGTCCACGGTCATGTTGTCTGAATTTGCGATAAACTGCACCACAGCAGGATCCAGGTTACCCGAACGCGTGCCCATGATAACGCCTTCCAGCGGGGTCAGGCCCATGCTGGTATCTACGCACTTTCCGTCCTTCACCGCAGCCAGGCTGGAGCCATTGCCCAGGTGGCAGGTAATAATGCGGCTGCCTTCGCGGGGCATATCTAAAAACTCGCGTACGCGCTTGCTGACATAGCGGTGGCTGGTGCCGTGGAAGCCGTAGCGGCGGATTTGCAGGCGCTTGTAGTAATCCTGCGGAATGCCGTATAAAAATGCTTTCTTGGGCATGGTCTGGTGGAAGGAGGTATCAAACACGGCTACGTTGGGCATGCCGGGCATGGCTTCCTGGCAGGCTTCGATGCCCATAAGGTTGGGCGGATTGTGCAGCGGGCCAAGCGGGAAGTATTCCCGGATGGTTGCCTTCACTTCGTCCGTCACCAGAATACTGCCGGTGAACTTTTCACCGCCGTGCAATACGCGATGGCCGAACGCCGCGATTTCGTCCAGAGATTTGATTGCGCCTTTTTCATCATCCATCAGGGCTTTGAGCATTAAACGGATGGCATCGGTATGCGTGGGAATGGCTTCCTTCAGGGTGTACACCTGATCGCCCACCGTTTGTTTGATTGAACTGCCGGCAATGCCGATACGGTCTACAATGCCCTTGGCGAGAATTTTTTCGCCGTCCATGTCCATCAGCTGATACTTAAGTGATGAGGAACCTGCGTTGAGAATCAGTATTTTCATTGATCGTGTACTCCTATCCTTGTGCTTTCACCGCGGTAATGGCAACCACGCTGATAATATCATCCACCGAACAGCCACGGCTCAAATCGTTCACCGGTTTGGCAAGACCCTGAATGATGGGCCCTACGGCAACCGCGCCAGCCAGCCGCTGCACGAGTTTGTAGCCAATATTGCCCGCCTGCAAGTCGGGAAAAATCAATACATTGGCCTGTCCTGCCACTTTACTGCCGGGAGATTTCAGCGCGCCTACGCTTTTGACCAATGCGGCATCGGCCTGCAATTCACCATCGCATGCCAGCTCCGGCGCATTCTGCTGCACCAAAGCTGTTGCCTGCTGGACTTTGTCCACCATGGCGTGCTTGGCACTGCCCTTGGTTGAGAACGAAAGCATAGCCACTTTCGGGTCCATGCCCACCAGCTGTTTGCCGGTCTGCGCACTGGAGACCGCGATTGCCGCCAGCTGCTCGGCTGTGGGATCGGGAATGACCGCGCAGTCACCGAAAATCATAACGCCGTCCGCGCCATAGCTGTGGTCGGGAATTTCCATAATAAAAGAGCTCGAGACGACTGAGATGCCCGGCTCTGTTTTGATGATCTGTAATGCGGGGCGAAGTACGTTGCCTGTTGCATTGATCGCGCCTGCGACCATACCATCGGCATCGTTTGCCTTCACCATCAGGGCTCCAAAGTACAAGGTGTTTCCTGCCGCAAGCTTTTTCGCTTCCTCCTGGGTCATGCCTTTGGCTTTGCGAAGGTTGAATAGAAGCTCGGTATAGGCTTCCAGCTTGTCGCTGGTCTTAGGGTCTACTACCGCTACGCCCGTAAGGTCCGTACCCGTTTCCTTGGCTGTTTTCTCGATTTCCGCCTGATCCCCCAGCAACGTTACCTCAGCAATTTTCAAATCAGTAATGCTGCGTGCAGCCTGAACGGTGCGCGGTTCCGCGCCTTCGGGTAAGACAATGCGTTTGATATCCGTCATAGCCTTTGCCCGGATTTGGTCAATCACAGACATAGCGATTTCCTCCTCAATGTGATACACTACTTTTGTCATATAATATACAACTAATGATTATACACGGTAAACATAGAAATTGAAAGGGAAATACGGAAAAATCCAAGGAAAAAGTGGGAAATTATGAACGCGAAACATATAGTGGGAATCATCTGCGAATATGACCCGTTTCATACAGGTCACGCACGGCAATTTGCGCTGATCAAAGAGCAGTTTCCGAATGCGCTTATCGTTTGCCTGATGAGCGGAAGCTTTACGCAGCGCGGCATGCCGGCACTTTTCTCGCCCGCGTTTCGTGCCAGGGCCGCTCTACGGGCCGGTGCAGCGATGGTATTGGAGCTTCCCTGCGCCTGGGCTGTGCGCGACGGGGAAAACTTCGCAAACGGCGCTGTGAACATAATTCGCCGAATTAAGTTCATATCCCTCCTTTCGTTTGGCGTTGAAACACTGAATATACAGGCTTTGTATACGGCTGCGCATACGCTGGAAGAGGAACCGATAGCCTATAAAGAAGCACTGCAAGAAGCCCTTTCTAAAGGCAAGCCGTTTGCTGCGGCACAGGCATCCGGGCTTGCGGCGGCCCTGCCCGCGGCAGATGCAGACGCTATCATGCAGACACCCAACAACATTCTGGGCATTTGTTACCTGCGCGCGCTGATGCGCCAGCACAGCAATATTACACCACTGCCCGTACAGCGTAATGGTGATTACCACAGCCAAGCCCTGCATAATGTTAGCTATCCCTCGGCCAGCGCTGTTCGCAAAGCCTATCTGGCAGGCGACATTGCTGCCGCTGAAACAGCTTGCGGGTACAGGCTGGACGGAGTCCCGGCACACCGGCCGGATGCGCTGGACAGCGTTGTGCTAAACGCCATTCGTTCCGCCTCCCCCGCCGCGCTGCAACAGCTGCCGGATTGCTCCGAGGGGCTGGAAAACAGATTAATCAAGTATGCCGCCAAAGCAACAAGCCGGGCTGAGCTTCTGGATTTGCTGAAAACCAAGCGTTATACCCGTGCACGGCTCAGCCGCTTGCTCACCCACGCCATGCTGGGGATGAACACGCAGCTGATGGAGCAGTATCCGCAGCCAACGTACGTTCGCTTGCTCGGCTTTCGCAAGGATCAGGAAGCGCTGCTCTCGATGCTGAAACAATCCGACATTCCGGTCATTTCCAAAGCATCGGACGGCGATCCTGCCGATCCGCTGTACCAACTGGATGAACGCGCCTACGACCTGTGGGCGCTTGGCACGCAACTGCCGGCTGGGCTGATGTACAGGCAACAGATTGTAGTGGAATAACGGCCTATATAAACGCCTCTGCACATGATAGCGCAGAGGCGTTTTGTTTTACGGGATCATCGGTTCCGCATCGGGGTTTGGGTCCGCTTCCGGCAGCGGCGGCAATTCCCGAATATCGGTGATGCCGAAATGCTCCAGAAAGAAGTCTGTTGTCGCATATAGATACGGCCGTCCAAGCGCTTCCTTGCGGCCAACGTTATGAATCAGCCCTTTGTGCAAAAGCGACTGCACAGAATAATCGCACTTCACACCGCGAATTTCTTCAATATCCAGCCTGGTCACCGGCTGGCGGTAGGCAATCACTGCCAGCGTCTCCATTGCCGCCTGCGAAAGCGACTGGCGCTGTACCGGCTGCAATAGCCGTTCCACATATGGCGCGTATTCCGCCCGCGTTTCAAGCTTCAAATGGTCGCCGTAGCGCGCGACCCGGATACCCCGGGGCATGCTGTCGTACTCCTTTTGCAGGGCTTCGGCTGCGCTTAAGGCTTCCATCTCGGTCACCTCCAGCGCCTGGGCGATATCCCGAATCTCGACTGCGTCGCCCGATACAAATAAAATGGCCTCGATGGCACGGCAGGCTTCATGCATTTCCATGGGCTTTTCTCCTTCCGGGATATAGCATCATCCGCTGAAAGGTACCGGATTGCGTCACATGCGCTTTCCCTCGCTTTAGCAGCTCCAGCAGGGCGATAAACAGCGTAACGGCCTCCTGTCGGCTGGGCCTTTCGGAAAACAGCTCGTCAAAGGGCACCGGTCCCTTTTTCAAGCGGTAGCGAATGGTGTTGATACAATGATCCACCGAATAGTGATCCCGCCGGATATCGCGCTGGGTATGATCTTCCTCCGGCAGTTCCTTGGGCTTACGGTCCGCCAGGCGCAGCAGCGCGTCCCAGAGCATATCCAGCGTCAGACCGTCTATCTCCAAGGTCGGCGGTGGTAAGGGAATTTCTTCGGGCAGTTTGCCAAAGGTCTGTCTTGCGACCTTCTCAAACTCCGCCATATGGGTGGTGCTTTCCTTGAACTGTTTATAGGCCGTCAGGCGGTCGATCAGCAATTGCTCCGGGTCTTCATCGCTCTCTTCGCGAATGCGGGGCAGCAGCGACCGGCTCTTGATCTCCACCAGCAGCGCCGCCATGGTGATAAACTCACTGGCCTCGTCCATATCAAAATCCGTTGCATTGCTGACAGCTTCAATAAACTGCTCGGTGATTTCGCTGACGAAAATATCCTTGATGTCGATTTTCGCCTTGCCAATCAGGTGCAGCAGCAAATCCAGCGGGCCATCAAACTGCTTGAGCTGAACATGGATTGACATTTAAGCCCCCAAAATGAGCAGGAACAGATTGAGCACTGCGCCATGCACAGCCGTGGTCACGGCAATCAGCACCGAGCCAATCGCCCCTGAGAATAAAAGCAGCAGGAACAATATCTGTGCCATGCGCATAAACTGCGGTGTCATGTTCAGGCGGCCTTTAAAGGCCAAATCGTTGAGGATGTGAAAGCCGTCCAGCGGCGGGATGGGAATCAGGTTGAAAACGCCAATGGTTAAGTTAAAGGTTAAAAACATCATCAAAAAGCGCTGCACATGCATCAGCCACGGTGTTTGCATGTACTGTACATAGTTGCCGCCTGCACCGCTGAATAGAATGTTATAGCCGACCCCGTAGATGCTCAAAAAGGTTTCCGGGCCGCCACTACCGGCCAGCACTTCCGGCTTCCACAGCAGCGGGTTAATCAGCACTGTCAGGAAGGTGGCGACAATAAACAGCGTTAAGTTCGTCACGATACCGGCGATCGACACCAGAAAATCCGCCCGGACACGGTTGCCGGTAAAATTGCGCGGATTAATGGGCACGGGTTTTGCCCAGCCGAACCCAACCAAAACCAGCGCGATGGTACCAATAGGGTCCAGGTGCTTGCGTGGATCCAGTGACAAACGCCCCAGCATTTTGGCTGTCGGGTCGCCATGGCGGTATGCCACGTAGCCGTGTGCCACTTCGTGCAGTATCAGTGTCAGCAGTACCGCGACTGCGAAATACAGTATATAAATAAAGAATCCGACCGGATCCGACGTCAGCCAGTTTCCCCAGTACTGCAGTCTGCTAATGATTCCCATGCGTGTCCCGCCTTCCGAAATTTTCGATTTCCCCTATTATACCATAAACTCGGCACGATACTATTGCGTGAGTGTAAACTATCGCGCTATACTGTGGCTATAGGAAAGGTGTGAATGCTATGGATACTGTTTGCTTACAGGTCGTCGCCCGTTTGCGCAATGATTTCCCCTCCAAGTTCGGCCTGCCGCGCCAAAGCGGCATGATCTGCACGCTGGAATCGACCATCGAATTCGAGCCGGATTTCCGCAACCCGGACATACTGCGCGGACTGGATGGCATTTCCCACCTTTGGCTGATCTGGGGGTTTTCGAAAAACATGCGTGCGGACTGGTCCCCCACGGTACGCCCGCCAAGGCTGGGCGGAAACACCAGAATGGGCGTGTTCGCCACCCGCTCCCCCTTCCGCCCCAATCCGCTGGGTTTATCGTGCGTGGAACTGAAATCCATCAACCTCACCACTCCAGCAGACCCCACATTGACGGTCATCGGTGCCGATTTGATGGACGGCACCCCGATTTATGACATCAAACCCTACCTGCCGTATGCCGACAGCATCCCCTTTGCAGAAGGCGGCTTTGCCCACGATGCGCCGGACGCTGTCTTAACCGTGGAATTTCCCGCCAGATGGCTGTCCATGATTCCGCAGGAAAAACAGGCCACCTTGATTGCTGTTTTAACCGGCGATCCACGGCCTGCCTATCAACAGGACCCAAACCGCGTGTATGGTTTCTCCTACGGCGGGTTCGACATCCGGTTTCAGGTAGATGACAATCGGCTGACTGTGGTTGAAGTCTTAAAGCTTTAATCCTAATCAAAAAACGCCGACGCAGCATCTGAGCTGCGTCGGTGTTTTTGCTATACGATCGTTACAGATTCACTTCTTTTTGGATGTAGTTCATGGCGGACTTCGTTACTAACCGGCGCAACAGCAGCAAATCCGCCGCTGCCGCAAGCGTGCATAGTGCGCCAAAGGCCAGCGTTGCCGACACGCCTTGCTGCACGAGCCAGTAGACTATAAACCCGCTGGCTGCGATCAAGCCCATCCCAGCAAACATCGACAGCGTCGCCATCCCATTTTGCTTGATGGCTTCGGTTTCGTTCTTCCAGTTGAATTTCGGATGGCCGATATCCATCAACAGGCCGATTATCGCGGTGCAGGTCGTAAACAACAGCGATAGCAGCCACCCTATCACGGCATACTGCAAAAGCGACGGGAACAGCACCGAGATCAGTATCATCGACGGCAGGCTGTTGAGCATCCCAATGGTCAGACCCATCATCAGCTTTGACAGTAGAAGTTGGCTGGGTGGCACAGGCAGGGTACGATAGAACTCGTGCCGTATCCCCTCGCGGGAGACCGCTGTTCCCACCGCCATGTTCATAGCACTGGCAAAGGTAAACAGGGCTGTAAAGGCAGCCACGACAATCGCTGTCGGTAAGGTGTCGATCATGGGCATGAATTCACCCAATGCGCTGAAACTGCTCGACTTTCCAACAAACGCTACGACAAACAGCATTGGAAACACAATCGCTGCTGCCAAACAATTCAGCGCGTAAGGCGGAGACGAGAAGATTTCACGGATTTCGCGCCGGTACAGTGCCATCAGCGGCGTACGCTCTTTTAGGGCTCCTGCCCTGCGCTTGGTAGACGCATTGACGCGTACACGGGTTTCATTCTGCCGTATGGCAAGCTGTTGATAGCGGCCGCCAAGGGCAACGGCCACCAAAACTGCCGCCGCCAGGTTGATTGCTGCAAACCCGAGCCAAGGTAGTATGGCTTCCACACCCTGCGCCGAAAGCGCCGTAGCAAACCAGCCCGCCGGTGGATACAACCTGGTAAACATATTCAGCGTGGACTGCTGACTTTGTACCAGCTGGTATACCGCACCGTTGAGAGAGGTATCGTTGCCCATGTTGGTGGTCCACTGCATTTGGAACCAGATAATCCCCGTCATGAACAAGATGCTGACGACTATCGTCAGCTTTTCGCGGTGTTTCCATAACCCGGAGATACGAATGATCGCAAAGGATAACAGCGTTATGACCGCAATGGGCAGCAGCGGCATAAACAGCGACAGCACAATACCCATGAGATAGTAGAGTATCCCCGCACCTGTGTGAATGCCATACAGTACTACCGCCGGCATGCATATCACCAGTGCAATCAGTGCTTCACCAAGCCAGATTCGCATCATTTTCGCCCACAGCAACTGGCGCGACGGAATGGGCAGCGAGGACACAAACAGCACATCCTTGGCAAAGAACAACTCCGTCAGCACATAGAAGAAGCTGGTCACCAGCATCATCAGGGTACCAAGTGCCACCACAACGGCCAGCATGGTGGTTGGCTCGTTCATCTGCACAAAGGCATCAAACAGCATCATTTCAAACAGGATCAGGTAAAAAGCCAGCGCAGCAACACCCAGCAAAACGCCAATTGCTGTGGCGGCAGATTTGCGCTTGCTGCGGTCAAGGCTGAAATAGGTTACAGGATTCCAGGACTTGAGGCGCAGTTTGAGCAGTAATTTCGCATAGGGAAACATGCGTTACGCCTCCTTCGAAGTCAGGTCCAGGAACAAGTCCTCCAGCGTTTTTTTCTGGTCGCTCTTGAGCAGGGATTCGGTCGAGCCCTGTGCAATCAGCTTGCCACTGCGGATAATACCGATTTCGTCACACAGCCGCTCGGCCACGTCCAACACATGGGTGGAGAAAAACACGGTTCTTCCCTCATCGCAAAGGGTTTGCATTTCCTGCTTGAGCACATGCATGCTGGCAGGGTCCAGCCCCGTCATCGGCTCATCCAAAATCCAGATGCGCGGCTGATGAATTAAAGAGCCGATCACCTGCAGTTTCTGTTTCATGCCGTGAGAAAAGCTACGGATTTGCTGGTGAATTTCATTCTCCAGTGCGTACAGCGGCAGCATTCTGTCGATATGCGCTTTGCGCTCGTTCTGCCCTACACCATACACATCCGCCAGGAAGTTTAAGTACTCCATGCCGGTAAGGCGATCATACATCTCAAAGCTGTCAGGCACAAACCCAAACATATGCTTGGCTTCCATGGGATTATTTGCCAAGTTGACATCTTCCAGCCACAGGCTGCCTGTATCGGCATTGAGTATACCCGTCATCATTTTAATGGTCGTGGTTTTCCCGGCGCCGTTCGGCCCCAAAAACCCAAATACTCTTCCGCTTTCCACGGTCATGCTTAGATCGTCAACAGCTTTCACTTTGCCGCCGCCATAAGATTTAGAGACATTCTCCAAGCGTATCATACAAACACCTCCGAAATTTTACATCTGGGTACAGAATACCATAAACCAATAAAAAAGGAAGTGGATTTGCTCCACTTCCTCTGTTTTACGCCTGAAAGCCGCATTATTGCTCCCGTTCCTGGATCACCTAAACAATATATCAATTCTTCGGATTAATTTGCTCCTTTAATTCATCAATGTCCTGTTGTTTCTGGGCACAATCAAATAGTACGATCAAAGAAACCATTTGCCTGTATAAGTCATCATACCATTGTTCTAGTTTGCCTTGCTGAACTAATTGTTTAATAACTGGTTCTTCTTTCTCATTTGGAGGATGCCGCAAATCCAGTGCATTAGAAAGAAATCCAACATTGTTATATAGTTGTCGTAAATTGGCCTTATCACTAATATTCGGTTTTATTTCTTTCTCAAGGTATTTTGCCATCCGAACAAGTATATCGGCTTTATTAACAAGATTTGCTTCTAATGAATTGTGTCGATATAAGAATATATCTTGGCCGAGGTTATAGCTATCGCCAACAATATCACTAGCTAAATCGGCTACTGCATCCTTAATAACAATAATATGGACTCCTTTTGAATGTTGGGCTATTTTCAAACCACATTTCTCTACAACTGATTTAACATTATCCATAATCGCTTGAGCTCTCATCTCATTAAATGTTTCATTTGAGTAATCTGACGCCCTTCCATAGACAAAGCTAGCAAGATTAAGGGCATACTCAAGATAAAATGCGACGAATTTCATATCAACATTATCTTTAGTGAATCTATTCATTTTATGTAATGCTTCTTCAATGCCAGATTTTCTTTCGAAATCTTCTCTTGATATTGTATTGTTTCTACAGTTCCAATCAAGATATTCAAAATCAACGATATCGCTGAATGTTGTGCTGTATTCTCCTCTCATTTTTCCAAACATCAGCTCATTTAGTGAATTTATCTCGTCAACAAGATTATATTCTCTTGTCAGCCAGTTTTCCATAAAGCTTGGCATAATATACCTCCTAGCAAGAAAAAGCACCAATGTTACTCATTGGTGCTTTTTGTCCTTTTACACAGTTTCCCGCTGCTGAATCATGTCTTTTACTTTCATCAGGCGGGTCAGGTTGCCGCGTTCGTTTTCATCCAGCTTCATGGTGATAAAACGAATGGTCTCCTGAAACTGCGGTATCATAACATATTCCAGCGCGTTTACCCTGCGGCGGGTTTTTTCAATCTCGTCCGCCAGCAGATCGCAAGTCTTTTCCACTTCCGCCAGCTTGATGAGCTTGGGCAGCAGATCGGCAAGACCTTCAATAGCGCCATCGAGCTGTGCCGTGGTTTCGGCCAGCCCATAACTCAACGTGGTTTTGGACTCCTCTTCCTTGGTGGCCAGCGTCGGAACATGAACGCTTAAAATACTTTTTACGCCCATATCCACAGCTATACTGCGGGCGGGGCTTAAAAGCGCTTCTTCCATAAACGCGGGTTCCACCACGGCGCGCGCCATGGCAAAACCGGACAAGGCAAAACCAAGCTCGGCTTCCACTTCTTTACGCAAGCGGTGGTTTTCACGGATAAGCGCGATAAACTGACGTACCATCTCATCCCGCTTGTCCTTGAGCAGCTTGTGCCCGCGTTTTGCGGTAACCAGACGGCGTTTAACACGCGTTAACTCCATGCGCGTGGGATTTACGCGCAGCGCTGCTGCCATCAGCTATGCTCCTCCTCGACTACATCGCGGGTTTCCTCAATCGTGTTATCATGCAGGTATTTGTCCAGCATATCATCGCGGATACGCTTGAGCTCGTTACGCGGCAGCATGGATAGCAGCCCCCAGCCGAGGTTCAGCGTTTCTTCGATGGTACGGTTGGTTTGATAGCCCTGCGAGACATACTTTTTCTCAAACTCATCTGCAAAGGCTGCGTATTTCTTATCGACATCGGTCAGTGCCGCGTCGCCCAGAATGACCGCGAGTTCCTTGGCATCTTTACCACGGGAATAGGCGGCAAACAGCTGGTTCATGGTCGCGGCGTGGTCTTCGCGGGTTTTGCCTTTACCGATACCCTTGTCCTTGAGGCGGCTGAGGGAAGGCAGCACATCAATGGGCGGCGAAATGCCCTTGCGGTGCAGCTCGCGGCTTAGAATAATCTGCCCTTCGGTGATATAGCCGGTCAAGTCAGGAATCGGGTGTGTTTTATCGTCTTCAGGCATGGTCAGGATCGGAATCTGGGTGATGGAACCCTTTTTGCCGATGACACGACCGGCCCGTTCGTACATACTGGCAAGGTCGGTATACAGGTAGCCGGGATAGCCACGGCGACCGGGCACTTCCTTGCGGGCGGCCGATACCTCGCGCAATGCTTCGGCGTAGTTGGTGATATCGGTCAGGATAACCAGCACGTGCATGTCTTTTTCATAGGCCAGATATTCCGCGGCGGTCAGCGCCATACGCGGGGTGGCGATACGCTCGATAGCGGGGTCGTTGGCCAGGTTCATGAACAGCACAGCGCGTTCAATTGCACCGGTACGGCGGAAGTCGCTGATAAAGTATTCCGCTTCTTCAAACGTGATACCAATCGCGCCAAACACCACGGCGAATTTCTCATGGGCGCCAAGCACCTTCGCCTGGCGGGCGATTTGCGTAGCAAGCTGGGCATGCGGCAAACCACTGCCGGAGAATACAGGCAGTTTCTGGCCGCGAACCAGCGTATTCAGGCCGTCAATCGCGCTAACGCCGGTTTGGATGAATTCATTAGGATAGTCGCGCGCCGCAGGGTTTAGCGGCTCGCCGTTGATATCCATGCGCTTGTCGGGAATCAGCTGGGGTCCGTTATCGCGGGGATTGCCCATGCCGTCGAACACGCGGCCCAGCATATCCATGCTGACACCCAGTTCAATGGAGTGGCCCAGGAAACGCGCTGACGCCGTTTCAATCTGCAAGCCATTGGAGCTTTCAAACAGCTGCACCATGGCTTTGTCGCCGTTAATTTCAAGCACTTTGCCGCGCCGCAGCTCGCCATTGGCTTGTTTGATTTCCACCAGTTCGTTATAGGTGACGCCTTCCACCTGATCCACAAGCATCAGGGGGCCGACGACTTCTCTTATGGTACGGTACTCTTTCAACATCGTTTACGCCTCCCCGTCTTCTGCAATCGCAGCGATCTGGCCTGCCAGCTCGCTTTCAATATCGGTGAACTGCGACAGTTGATCTTCGGGGATGTACTTCGCTCTGCCGATCTTTTCACGGACAGGCAGATCAATCACATCGGACAGGTTTGCACCGGCATCCAGCGCCCGCTTGCCCTTTTCGTAGAACTCCAGAATCAACCCAAGCATCAGGAACTGTTTTTTGGTTGAAGTAAAGGTATCAACATCGTCAAACGCGTTCTGGTGCAGATAATCCTCACGCAGCGCACGGGCGACTTCCATCGTCAGCCTGTCCTTCCAGCTGAGGGCATCCATACCGACGAGCTGAACAATTTCCTGCAGTTCCGCTTCTTCCTGCAACACCAGCATGGCATTTTGACGCAGTTCGTTCCACTCAGGCGCGACGTTGTCGTTAAACCATGTTTCCAGGTGCGTGGTATACAGTGAATAGGACTGCAGCCAGTCAATAGCCGGGAAGTGGCGCTTGTATGCCAGCTGTGCCGACAGGCCCCAGAACACTTTCACAATGCGCAGTGTAGCCTGCGATACGGGTTCGGAAATATCACCGCCGGGAGGCGACACAGCGCCGATGGCGGAGATGCTGCCCTGCCGGTCGTCACCACCCAGGCACTTGACCACGCCAGCGCGCTCGTAAAACTCTGCGATACGGCTGGACAGATAAGCTGGGTAGCCTTCTTCACCGGGCATTTCTTCCAGGCGGCCGCTCATTTCGCGCAGCGCCTCGGCCCAGCGGCTGGTGGAGTCGGCCATGATGGCGACTTTATATCCCATGTCGCGGAAATATTCGGCGATGGTAATACCAGTGTAGATAGACGCTTCACGCGCCGCCACAGGCATGTCGGAGGTGTTTGCAATCAGCACGGTGCGCTTCATCAGGCTTTCGCCGGTGCGCGGGTCATGCAGCTCCGGGAACTCCATCAGCACGTCGGTCATTTCGTTGCCGCGCTCGCCGCAGCCAACGTAGATGATGATATCGGCATCGGCCCACTTAGCCAGCTGGTGCTGCACGACTGTTTTACCCGAACCAAACGGACCGGGAACCGCCGCTACACCACCGCGTGCAATGGGGAAAAACGTATCAATAACGCGCTGGCCGGTAATCATCGGCGCATCCGGGCTTTGCTTTTCCTGGTAAGGACGGCCGCGGCGTACAGGCCATTTCTGCATCATGGTAATCTCATGCAGTTTGCCGTCTTCGCTTTTCACGGTGCAAATCGTATCGGTAATGATAAAGTCGCCGGACTTGATGTCCGTCACCTCGCCACTGATGCCAACGGGCATCATTATGCGATGCTCGACCACTGTGTTTTCTTTCACAACGCCAAGGATGACGCCCGGTGATACCGTATCGCCGGCCTTGACCTTCGGCTCAAAGCCCCATTGTTTTTCGCGATCAAGCGAAGGCACTTCCACGCCGCGGGTAATGCGGTCGCCCACCTTTTCGCGAATTTTCGTCAGCGGACGCTGGATGCCATCGAAGATTGATTCGATCAATCCCGGGCCCAGTTCCACCGAAAGCGGTGCGCCTGTGGACTCCACCGGCTCGCCGGGGCCCAGACCGCTGGTTTCCTCATACACCTGTATGCTGGCGCGGTCGCCGCGCAGCTCAATCACTTCGCCGACAAGACGGTTTTTGCTGACGCGTACCACATCGTACATACGCGCGTCGGCCATATTCTCCGCCACGATCAGCGGTCCCGCGACCTTAACTATCGTTCCCTGTGGCATGTCTACACGTCCTCCGTAGTGTTATTTCCGAATAAAATGTCCGCGCCGATGGCTTTTTCAACGTTTGCCTTAATGCGCGACATTGCATATCCGCTGGACCCTGTACTCCCCGGAATGGGGATGATAGCAACCTGCGGATCGGTTTGATAACGCATGAGCGCTTCGGTTGCGTTGGCGGCAGTGCTTTCGGTGATAAAAATCAAGCGCACGCCGCGTTTGGTGAGAGAAAACAACGCTTTGGCCGTCTCCTCCGGTGTCTCGGTGGGGATTACGGTCATTCCCAGCGCTTTAAAGCAGAGAACGGCGTCGCGCTCGCCGACGGCTCCCATTCGGATATCAGCCATTCAACTCACGCACCCTTTCCTGTACGGCTTCATCGGGGAAGCTGTTTTTCTTGCCCGTTAAAATCAGCCGAACGTTGGCGGCTTCCCGCTGCCGCTGCAGCAGATACGCAAGCAGCACTTCAATGCACTCCGTATCATAACGATAGGGCTTGAACATCGCAAACAGTGCGTCATCGGCTACCTTTTCAAAATACGGCAGCTTTTTAGCATCCATTACCGCGGCCTGCGCCGCCTGCTTGACCGCCATACCATACACGCCCACCAGCCGCACCAGCCGCTCGTTATCGGCAAAGCCGTTTACAAAGCTGCGAATCGCAATTTTGCCGCCGGGCAGTACCAGTGCTTCAAAATACGCGGCATCTTCCTTCATGGCGCGTACACGCAGCAGCATCGTCAGGTTGAGCAAATCAGCTTTCCCCTGAAAATAGCGGTACGCCAGCGAGCTTTCCTTGCCCTCAAGGTTCTTGAAAATCTGGCGGTACATGGCCTGGTCGAGCATGACATCTACTAGCAGGGGGTCAAACTCTACTGCAATGCGCTTTTCCAGCTTTTTCAGCCCTTCGGCAAGCTCCGTGGGAAGCAAGGCATAGCTGCGGTCAGCTACGCAGTGCTTTATCATATCCACATCCAGACTGCCGTTGGGCGACAAAAATTCCGGCGCGTGCGCCAGATGGCGGGACTTAATCAGCACTTTCAGGTTATGCACATCATAGCGCAGGAAAAAGCAGTCCGTCATTTTCGTATCGGTTGTGACAGCTTTAATCAGTTCGCAGGCTTTGCGGACATGGTTGTCGGCTACAGACTGAAAATCCGCCTGCTCTGCCCCGGCAAACCCGATATCCGCCAATACGCGCTGCGCTTCCGAAAGCTGCGGTGCGGCAAATAAGCGCTCAATCTGCGCTGTGTGCAACTCGGACCGCCTAAGTACACCGACCCGTCCGCACGCATAGGCTATGCTCATCTGCGGCATGCGTCATCCTCCGTTTTGGAATCATTCATCAAACAGTACCTGCGCAGCGGCCTGTTCCAGTTCGGCCCGCGCTTCGTCCAACAGGGCAGTAAAGCTAATGCGTACCTGCGCGCCTTTGTGCGACAGAATTACGCCCGCGTACCCCGCTTCACGCTCGGATTGCAGGGTCAGCTCTGCGGGTTTCCCCGCCGCTTTCAGCGCTTGATTGGCGTCTGCCACAAAGGCATCGTCCAAAAAGTCCGCATGGTCTGCGCCGATAATCAGCGTTTCCGTGCCGGCGGCATACTCTGCAATTTTGCGTAGATAGAAAGCGCGCTGCTCCGCTGCCTTGGTTTGTTCAAGCTTGTCCTTTGCAAGAGCAAAGGCTTCATCAATGACTGAGCGCTTTAGCGCAAGCATTGCTTTGCGGTTATCAAGTTCTGCCATACGATGCATACGCTCTTCCAACTGCTGGCTTTCCTGCTCAGCGTGTGCCAGCATGGTTTGCTTTAGCATATCGCGGGTCTGCTGCGCTTCCAGCGTCATGGTCTTCGCCTTTTCCTGGGCGTCGGCCAGCACCTTCTGCGCGGCATCCTTAGCGTCCTGTTCGATTTTTGTTAAAATCGCCTGTGCGTCCATTGCACACTCCTTACAGTTGGATGGCGTTGACCACCAGGAAGCTGACCAGCAGCGCGAGAACCGCATAGGTTTCGACCATAACGGTCATCGTGATGCCCTTACCGCTCATTTCCGGACGCTGCCCGGTCATGATCATGGCAGAAGCGGCCACTTTACCCTGCTTTGCGCCGGAGAAATAGCCTACAAACCCGATCGGCAGACAGCCCATCAGGATGCCCAGACCCTGATACAGGCCCACAGCGGCCATGGTGCCGCCCAGTACGTTGGTGTTGATCAGCACGATAACGGCGATCAGGAATCCGTAGATACCCTGCGTGGCCGGCAGCAGCTGGAGCACGAGAAGCTTGGAGTTCACTTCGGGGTTTTCCGTGGAGACTCCCGCGGATGTTTCGCCGGCGATACCCACGCCTTTGCTGGAACCCATACCTGCACCGATGACAGCAATTGCTGCGCCGAGAAGAGCCAGAATTTGACCGATTGACATATTGGTTTCCTCCTACCGTGTGTTGAAAGTCGTGTTTATCTTCACGTCAGGACTTTTGCGCGTCCCGAACGTAAACATACCGAGAGGTTTCTGACAGCGGCATAAATGGTTTGCCGCCGTCTTCGTAGAACTTGGAAAAGAATTCGATGTATTGCAGGCGGCAGCTGTGCACATACGCACCCAGTGTATTGATGGCGGCGTTGAACAGATGTCCGCCCACAAACAATACTGCACCGATAATGATGCCGAAGATGCCCGATTGCATGACCATGCCGATCAGAATGTTGATAACCATGCCGATTACGCCCGTTGCAAGGCCCATACCAAACAGGCGCATGTAGCTGAGCAGATCGCTGATCCAGCCGGTAATACCATACATCGCGCCCAGGCCGCTGATCAGCCGTTTGAACGGGTTATTACTCTTATGCCGTCCGGCGGAGTAAATTACAATCAGTGCACCGGCAATCGCCATCCACTGTCCGATAGCCGAGCCCAGAATGAGCATCAGGCCCAGACCGACCATGATCAGCGCCCAGCTGAGCTGGTCGTATACGGCGTCCATCACCTTTTTTTCGCGGATGTTCACATACGCGCCGACGAACAGCCCCGTAAACAGGTGCACTGCACCCAGCGCGATACAGACGATCATCACCGGCATGGCGTTTCGTACCGGGTCGAACACCGATGGGAACGGCGCAAAGCCAAACCATGAGTTGTACATCGCGCCCCAGAACAGCGACGCGATACCCGCGGCCATCAGAATCCACAGCATTCTGCGGGTGCCGGGGGCGGGTTTACGTATAAAGATCAGAATCGGAATCAGCAGCGCCATCATCAGGCCATAGCCTGCGTCCGAGATCATCATGCCCATAAAGTTGACGAAGAAAGGCATCATGATGGTGGTCGGGTCGAAACTGCCGAACTTGGGCAGGGCGAAGCCCGATACGATGGACTCAAACGGCGCGGAAATCTTAGGGTTGTGCAGCAGCACCGGGGGTTCCTCCCCCTCCAGGGGATCGTAGAAATCCAGTGCGACGGTTGACGATACTTTTTTCAGCGCTTCTTCCGCTTTATGCATCATCGGGGCGGGAATCCAGCCTTGCAGGAAGAAGGTTTTATCCGATTCTGTCAGCTGCTTGGCGGCTTGCAGGCGATCACGCTTGGACGCAAGCAGATCATACAGCTTACGCAGCGTATCCATGTGCTGTGCCAGCGTTTGAATCTGCGTGTTGATCTCCGCGCGTTGCTGTTCAATATCAGCCTGTTCTTTGTTCAGCGCTTCCATCCGCTCGGCGGCTGTTTCGTACATGTCCCGCAGGTTGATCTGCGCAAAGCCCAGCTCTTTGAGCTTAGGTAACACAGTATCCTTGCAGGATTTGTGCATAACAATGTAAATATAGGCCTGGTCACGCTGCTGGGAAACCTCCTGCAAATAGCACAGGTCCGGAATCTCGCCTTCGGCCAGCCAGCTGTCCAGCGCTTCTTTTTGCACGGTGCCAATCATTTGCTGAGTGGTTTTGGTATCACGCACCGTATGCAGGGGCACTTGCAAGGTCTGCCAAGGCGTAAGCTGCTCCATTGCCGCGTCAATCCTTGCGGACTGGCCGCGCAAATCGCCGGCTTTGCGCTCGTAGCGTTCCAGCTTGTGAATGGTCTGCAGTGCCGCCGGAAGCTCCTGCAGCGTTTCCTCGGCCTCCTGCTCGCCAATGGTCGGCTTATCGCTTAAAAACGGCTGTTTGACCGTATCATAGCGATGCAGCTTTGCAATCGCCCATTCAATGCGCGTAAGCGTCTCCTCAACAGAGGGGAGTTCGGCCTCCACCTGCGCAGGACTAAAGGTTTTTTCGCCCGTTTCCTGTTGGGTGATCTGGAAGCTTTGCAGTTTCTGCAAGGCGCGCAGCAGTGCATGCTTGTCACGCTGAAGCGCAAGCATGTCCACATGCTTCATCTCAACGATCGCCATTGCTCCAGATCCTTTCAAAAATCATTTCCGCTGCTTTATCCAGGTTTTTACGCGCAGAGGCAAGGCTTTCCTCTTGGGAGGCCTTTACCTGCGGACCTTTGTCCTCTATGCTCTTTTCGACATCCTTGCGCTTGTTGTCAAGAATGGTTTGATACTGTGTCCGGTTTTCAAGCGAAGCCTTGCGGTCCTCCGCTTTGATTTGCGCCTCGGTTTCTTTAATCAGATCGCGCGCTTGCTGCTGGGCGGCTTGCAGGGTTTGGTCTGCATTCTCCTCCGCCTGCTGTACCGAAAGAAACAGTTCTTGTGCCATAGTTACTCCTTTGCGATGGGCCGTTATTTCGTGCCGAAAAGCCTGTCACCTGCGTCGCCCAGGCCGGGTACGATATATCCGTGATCGTTCAGGTGATCGTCACAGGCGGCAATAAATACATCAACATCGTCGTGGTCTTTCTGAATACGCTCAATGCCCTCGGGGGCGGCAATCAGGCAAACCAGGTGGATGTTTTTGCAGTTGCGCTGTTTTAAAAACGTAATGGCGGCCGATGCACTGCCGCCTGTTGCCAGCATGGGATCCAGTATAAACAGCTCCCGTTCTTCGCTGTCCACAGGCAATTTGCAGTAATATTCAACCGGTTGCAGGGTATCCGGGTCGCGGTACAGGCCGATATGGCCGACACGTGCCGTGGGAATCAACTTTAAAATGCCTTCCACCATGCCAAGACCAGCGCGCAAAATGGGAATAATGCCGATTTTGTGTCCGGAGAGCATTTTGGTTTTCATCTGGCAGATCGGGGTTTCCACGTCCACTTCCTCAGTGGGTAAGCCGCGCGTAACCTCAAACACCATCAGCATGGAAATTTCTTCTAGCAATTCGCGAAATTCCTTCGCGCCGGTATTTTTATCGCGCATGATAGCCAGCTTATGCTGAATCAGCGGATGATCAAAGATGTGGATTTTGCCCAAGGTATGTCCCCCTTTAAACATTTTGGCAGACGATACAAGGTTTTCAACTTATACCCATCTATTCTACCCCATATAAAAACGCTTGGCAATACGATATCCCAGGTCAATTTTGTATTTCATCGGTATTCGCGCCAAAAAGTGAACGGTATTCGGTGAAATACGAAATAAGATCAGTCTTGCCCCGCTGCGAAGATGATATCATCCCGCAGGCGGTACAGCGTCGCCCCGCGCTTGGGATGACAAAAGGCTTCCACGAACCAGTCGATATCCTTCTCAGCCTCAAACTGTACCTTTCCATAGCGCACGCCATCGCGCTTTTCACCCTTCATGTTGGAATCCGTCCAGCGTACGGTTTGAAATTCAGGGTCATAATTTTCAATAAAAACAAGGCTATGCGCGCCGACACCATAATAATAGTCTGCTGACATTTGGAAATAGTCACCGCGTTCTACCTGCATCATAAACTCGCGGGCGATTTGCTCGTTTTCAGCCTTGGACACGCTGGAATCATAACGAAACTCGGCCGCGACAACAAATGGGTTCCCCTGCGAGGCGGGTACTTCCTCCCACACCTGACCATAGGCGAAGTCCACGCATTCATCCGGCGGAAGATTGTTGGGAATGATCAGCGGTACATCTGGATAGGAAGCCATGCGGTAGACCTGCGCTGTTTGCGTGAATAAATACACAGTGAAGTTCTTGCAAACATAAATATCGCCGGCATACTGCGCACGTTGCAGGCGATTGTTTGCTTTGTCATACAACGTTTCCGCCAAGTTGATAATATCGTCGATAAACGCGTCTCTGGCTTCCTGCTGGGCTATGGCAGCGCTCATCCCGCTGCACAGTAAAACAACCGCTACAGCGGCAGCAGCTGTTTTTTGTATCCATTTCGTAAAACGCATGTTAATACTCCAACTCTTCAAATCGTCTGCAAATACAATATTTAGAGATCGCACTGTTTTGCGCACTTCGCACATAGGTACACAGCAGGTCGCGGATAAATGGTGGTAGCGACCGGTCGTACTTGATCTCCAAAATGATACGCTCGTCACCAATCGGCGGCACCGTTGGCACAAAGGGATTGAACAACTCCGTGGAGTTTACCCCGGTGCGCAGTTGCTTGTCAAAGGTTACGCGGACCTCGTCGACCGGGTACAGGTACGCCTCCCGCACATAGTCGACAATCACCACGGGGTGTAATAGGTTGAGTGTCATCTCCCGGAACATATCCTGCAATAAGCCCGAACGCGTTCTCTCCAGCCCCGTCGGGTCGCCTGCTATCAGCTGCTCGGCCAGGGTTCTGGGAATGGAAATGGCACGTTTGGAAATCAGGTTGCCGATTTTGGATTTGCACTCCATGCGGATCAGTTCGTCCGACATATTGTATATGCGCAGGCGATATTTATCGCGGTCACGCACACCATTAATCTTGTCCAGCAACGCCTGGTTGTTATAGGTATCAAAGTACAGCGAACGGATATGATACTCATTGTGCTCCGGGTCGCCGTTGGGGTCGCGAAACAATACGCGGTCGATGGCACGCGACAGGAGATTGTACTCCATCTGGTTGATATAGAATTTCATTTCATGCCGCAGTGGCAGCGCAACAGCCAAGTGTGTTTATCTCCTCTCAACCAAGTACCAAGCAAACGGGATTATCCCTTACACCCCTACATCGCTTTGGCAGGCAACCAACGTCGCATCGTGCACGCCTTCGATATCAAGCATGCGGGTGACAATCTCGTGCCGGTCACTCAGGCGCACTTCGTAGGTCATCTCGGCACCAGCCCGGGTCAGGGACTTGGAGCGCAGCTTAAAGTTCTTGGAAGACAGGCTAAGCCCCGTTTTAATGGCCTGCTCTGCGTACTCATCATAATGGATGACCAGCAGGTAGGAGTTGGGGTTGTTGAACTTGATAAACGACAGCACAAACATCAGCACGCTGATGCACAGCACCGTAATCAGCGCCACCAGGTACAGCTGCGCGCCCAGCAGGATGCCCATCGTCAGCGCCCAGAACATATAGGCCGTATCCATCGGGTCTTTCACGGCGGTACGGAAACGCACAATGGACAGTGCGCCGACCATACCCATGGAAAGCGCGATATCGCCCTTGATGACCATAACCACCGGGGTGGTAATCAGCGTGAGCATAATCAGCGTGATGGCAAACGTCGGGCTATAGAGCACACCCCGATAGGTTTTACGATAGACGATTGCAATGATCATACCAATCACGAACCCCAGCCCCAGCGCCAGGAACAAATCGCCGGGCACGATATCCTTAAACTGTGCTGCCAGACCTGTATTGCTGACGATATCCGTAATGCTGGTCAGCTGCATAAGAGATGAAATCATGGCGTATTCTCCTTCTTGAAATCAATTGCCTAGTATCATAGTTCGATACCGGTGGCATGTCAACCTTGTATGCTTAACCCCACTTCTTGCCTTCGGTTACGTTAGCGTCGTCCGGCAGCGGAGGTTTGGGCCCGAAGTAATCCAGCATCGTATCGTTGGACAGCTCAAAGCGTTCCTGTACCATTTCATAGAAATAGGTTGGCCGTTTCTTGATGACATTGCGCGTAAAATCGAGGCGTTCATACCAGTAGCGCATTGCACCTTCCGGCGTCAACGGCGAATCAAAGTTGATGGCACGGTCATTTTCCTCCGCCCATCTGGAGAAATGGAGCGTCATCTCCGGTTCCAGTATCGCCGCCATTTCGTTGAGCTTCTCGGTCATCTTCTCCGTAGTAAAGTATTGGAATATCTCGCCCAAGCGCCTAAGGAATTTCTCCCGCATTTCGGCGTTTTCCATCAATTTTACAATCAGCGTATTGTTGATTCTCTGCTGGCCGGCACCACTTTCTCGCAAGTATGACGTGGGGCTGTCAAACCCGGATTTAAACAAGCCGTAATCCGCATCATAGAAGATCCATTTCCATTTCGCGCCGTCCATATGCATACGGTAATAGCGGATATTACCGTTGTCTGAGTTACCAAAGAACATTTCAAACGCCATATAATCGAAATAATTGTCGATATCAATATTATCCAGTATATACTGTAAATCATCCGGATTGGTGCCGGGAGACATTTTCTTCACTTTTTTAATCATGTCGGAATAACCGTCCTTCGATCCGTACACCAGCGAAATACTTGCCTGTACGATATCCATCTGATCCGCCATGTCCAAAGAATATCCCTCGTGCTGAGCAACAAAATATCGATCTGCGCGTTCACGCATATTATAGTGACCCCAGTACTGGCCATTCAGATAGACCACCACTGGTTGCCACGCCTGATAGATAACCGTCGAAGGTACTTCTGCCTGTTCATTAAAGTCTTTGATTAACTGGCTCTGTAAAGAATCATTCAGGCGCGTCCACACACTGTCGTTACCGCTATTACGAACGACAAATCCTTTGTATTGGGTAAACTCTAGGTCATCAAACAATTTTGCGTCGAAATACTTCTCGCCATAGGCTGGCGTAGCTTTAATCTTGAATGTTTTCTGCGGCATATCCAGGCTGTAAGCACCTTGCAGCTTAAACTGCATTCCCTGGGAGATCAGCTGTGTGCCGTCCTTAGTAAAATACTCCACATAGCCGGGTTTGGCGGGCAAGTCTTCTTTCACTCTTCGATACACAGTGTTTTTAAAGGGAATGCCGCCTGATTTATCCACATTTTCGCCGATTGTCAGCATACCGGTTTCGGGGTTCCATAGCTCATCCGGATCTGTGACAATGCTAACGATTGGAAAGGTGTGGTACACGTTCACCATATAGGTTTGCGTAATCACCTGGCTGGGTTGCAGCAAGCCGGTTGGGTCGAACGCGCGGACCCTGAGCGGCGTAACGCGGTTAAACGAAAGCACCTCGCCGGGTGAGTACGGTGTGGCATTGGTGGTCGGCGTAGAACCATCGGTGGTGTAGTAAACGCTTGTATTGGCCGGAATGTTGATGGTTAGCTCAACGGTGCCTGTATATTCACCGCCGTTTTGTGAAAACGACGGACTGCTTACGTAGCCATAATACCCCTGCCCGTTTGCGGCAGCGGGTGTCGGTGTGGAATAGTAGTAAAAGCCCGCATATCCTTGCGAGCGGCCGTAACTGTCATCGGTGGGTAAATCGGAAGGAACCGGAACTCTGTCCAGCACCTTTCCGCTTGGATCACAAAAAGAAACCACGGAGGTGGCGGTTTTCGCAAGGCTGAAATTGGTATGAAACTGATAGTAGCTTGAAAGCTCGGGTTGGCTGTCGCAGATAATTACTTTGTACTCGCCGGGTTCGATCATCGCGCCCTGAGGAAATTGCCATTTGCGAGGTCTGCCAAGGTTGTCGCTTAAGCCATAGCTAGAAAGGTCGACCGCATCGGCGGACGCGTTGTACAGCTCGATATAGTCGGCTGTCAAACCCGTCACGCCGATGGGCGCACTGCTGTTGGATGTCATCACTTCGGTAATAAACACGCCCGTGGGGTTAAACGCGCGGATCAACTGATCCACCTTGCTTTGCCCGTCCGGTGTGTTGGGGTTACCGGGGGTTGCCTGCTGGAAGAGGGTCCAGACTCCATTCTTATCCAGACCCACAGAATAGTCAACCGGTACGTTTTCAACGGTGACCCTGTCGATCAATCGGCCTGCGCTGTCGCTTAACACAATGGTTTCACGCTCTGCGCTGATGGAGAAGTTCGTATGCGGTATGCCGTTTTGCTGCATTTTATCCTTGCCGGAGCAATAGATAAGGTAATACCCATGCGGCGAGACGGCGGCGTTGGACGGGAACTTCCATTTCAACGGTTTGTTTTCTTTGTCGCTTAAATAGTACCCTGCCAGCGACATGGTTTGGTCGGTTGCATTATACAGCTCGATCCAGTCTACAATCTCGCCCTCATCATCCGGGATGCCCACTTTGGGGTCGGGGGAAATCTCGTTGATAATCAACGCACCGGTTTCGCGGGCATTGTTAGCGCGGTATGCCAGAAAGCCTTCCTCGCTGTTGATGAAGCCGGGGCTGTAGAAGTCCGTAATCTCATACACCCTGTTGCCGTCCTGGGTAATACCCGTCAGCGCATAGCTCTGATCGGCAACCATGGTCGGCACAGCCAGCTGATCAATCAAATACAAGTCCGGATCGTAGAGATAGAGCGTCTCCCCTACGGACGAGATTTTAAACTTTCCGTGGAATGGCAAAGCGGGGTCCAGCTGATAGCTGTTGGTGGCAAACACGATAACGAATTCGCCTGCTTTCAGCATATAGGGCGGGAACGGGAATGTAATGCGGTCGCTGCGGTTGGTAATCATCACACCTTCCAGGTCCAGGTCCGCGCCGGTGCCATTATATATCTCCACCCAGTCCGAAAACTCTCCGTTTTCATCAGGTACAGCGGTGGAGTTGGCTGACATAACCTCGCTGATGACCAGTCCTTCGTAGGCTGTTGCGCCAATCTGGCGGCCCGCCTGCTTGGGGAAGATGACATACATCAGCGCCAGAAGCGCAACAAACAACACGATGAGCGGCAGGATGGACAATAGTTGAGATTTACGCTTGCGTGGTGCGTAATCCTTGGTCGGCCGTTTCCTTTGCTGCTCGCTAGGGGGCATTGTCTTCCCTCCTTCTCCATTGACTTTTCACAGTCAACAATTAACAGAATTATAACACATCAGACCTTGTCTGCCTACCGCAGAAAAGGCCGATTCCAGTCAATAGCTGTAAATTATAATTTAAGGATGATCGATGCTTTATTTCTCAATCGCGTGGCGAATTAGCTGTACAAACAACGGGTGCGGCCGGTTGGGACGCGACAGGTATTCCGGGTGATAGAGCACCGCGCAGTAGAAGGGATGCCCCGCCAGTACAAACGCCTCGGCGTGCTTTCCATCCGCGCTTTTAGCACATAGCGTAAAGCCCGCTTCCTCCAGCTTGCCGATATAGTCCGGGTTCACTTCGTAGCCATTGGCATGGCGCTCCCGCGCCGTATCCGCTCCGTAAGCATCTTGCAACATGCTGCAGGTTAACCGTATCTCCTCGCCGCCCATTCGCAGCAGCGGCGCTTTGGTGCCGTTTAGCTTGCGGTCTTCCGGCAAGTAGATGACGGGATTTGGTGTCGCAGGATTCATCTCGACAGAATTTGCATCCGGCATATCCAGTACACTCTGTACGGCTTCAACCAGAGCCAGTTGCATGCCAAGCCCAATTGCCAGAACCGGAATCCTGCTCTCTCTTGCAAACTTCGCGGCGATCATCACGCCCTCCGCCCCGCGCGTTTCATAGCCGCCCGGCAACAAAAACGCATCAAAGGCGGCTAGCATCTGGGCAGATGTTTCATCGTCCAAATCCTCGGCGCTGATAATAGAAATATCCGCCAGTACACCCTCGGCCAAGGCCGCATGGTGCGCCGCTTCCATCACGGACAGGTACGCGTTGGGCGAATCCGGGTATGCACACACCAGCGCAAGGTACACCGTTTCGGTTGCCGCGGCTTTGCGCTTTAGCATCGCGTTCCACTCTACAAGGTCCGCACCCGGATCGCTTAGTTTCAGCTCGTCAAGCACAATTTGGGCCAAGCCCTGCTTCTCCAGGCTGATGGGCAGTTCGTAGAAGCTGTCGGATTCCGGATTTTGAATCACGTTTTGCGTTTTCACATTGCAAAACAGCGCAACTTTTTCTTTGGCCTCGGTCGTCATCGTCTTTTCGGTGCGGCATACGATGACATCCGGCTGGATGCCCATAGACCGCAGCACCTTGACGCTATTTTGAATCGGCTTGGTTTTCAGCTCTCCCGCTGTGGCGATAAACGGCATCAGCGTGACATGAATATAACAGCAGTCGCTCAGGCTATCGCATACCCAGCGCATCTGGCGGATAGCCTCGACATACGCCATGACCTCCATATCGCCGACTGTGCCGCCGATTTCTACAATTTGAATATCCGCGCCGGAGTTTGCGGCCACTTCCTGAATACAGGCTTTGATCTCATCAGTCACATGCGGAATGGCCTGGATTTTCGCACCTTCGTACTCCCCGCGCCACTCCTTTTCCATGATGCGGCGGTGAATGCGCCCCGTGGTATAGCTGGACTCCCCGGAAAGCGTTACATCGACAATGCGCTCGTAATGCCCGATGTCCAGATCGGCCGCTGTACCATCATCGGTAATAAAGCTTTCACCGTGTAAAAGCGGGTTCATCCGCGACGGTTCCGCATTATAATAAATATCCAGTTTTAGCAGATTGGTTTTATACCCGCGTGCATGCAGCAACTTTCCCAGCGCCGCCGCCGTAATGCCTTTGCCAATGGAGGATACCACGCCGCCTGTGATAAAAATATACTTCATATTCAGCCACTCCTTACTCCTGCATATCCATCACTAACAGCTTGGGCAGGGTATCCAGCGTTTCCTTTTTCACTGTATACTCCTTAAGCGGCTCCGTGCACGCGCCTACCAGCGCTAAAAAGTCGGTCACGGGCGCGATGCCAAGGTCCTCGCTGAAGCGGGTTTGATAGTGCATGGGCACGGTCATGCGCGGGGATAGCAACTCCATGCATTGCACGGCGCGTTTCGCATCCAGCGTAAAGGTACCGCCCACCGGAACAAACAGCACATCCGGCTTGCCAATCACTTCCAGCTGCGCTTCATCCGGCAGGTGCCCTAAATCGCCCAGGTGTACCAGACGAACGCCCTCGGCCTCAATCACATACACGATATTCTTCCCTCGCCGAACGCCGACGTGGTTATCGTGAAACGTGGGTATGCCGGTGATTACCACATCGTTTTGCAGCAGGTAATACCCCGCCTCATCCAGTACAGACGGCTTGCCCACCACAATTTCAAGCGCATTGTGATCATAGTGGTGATGGCTGATGGTCACAATGTCTGCACGCAGTTCACGCCGCGGATAGCGGCAGAACTTATTGTACGGGTCCGTCAGAATCACGGTGCCAGAATCCAGCGTCACGGTAAACAGAGAATGCCCGAAATAGCGAAGTAGCATAACCGTACCTCCTATAGCTGCTTATCAATCCAAACATGAAAAACATTCTCAAGGGCCGAGGGTAAGGTTTTACCCTGGCGCAAGCGCTGCGCACACTGTGCATGCAGCTTTGGAACAAGCCTGATCAATTCATCTCTGTCGGTATAACGCTTCAATACGCTGCGAAGCAAGGGCAGCGGCTGGTGTTCAAACCCAGCCGGATGCAAGTGCAATAGCCTAAGCAGCGCGTATACGCCGTGCAGCGCTTCATCCCGGGGAAACTCCACCGGTTGCTGCGGCGTGAATGTACTCAATAGGGTTTTCCAGCGCTCCGGCTGCATGTCAATCAAAAGCAGGTCGCTGGGATCAGCCGTGGCGGTAAAACCGTGTTGCAATAATGCCTGCCGGATGCCGATAAGCGCATCCCGGGACACTCTGCGAGGTATATCACTGACAAATAGGTGTGTATCCTGCCCGTACAGGCGTAAAAATCCGCGTTCGCCCAGTAGGGTACGGATCTCCTCTGCCGGCAGTGGCGTACTCATGTGCTCTTCTTGCGCATGAAGTGGTAGTTCATATTGTGCATCGCCGCAAACTGATTGCCAAGATCCAGCTGATATTGCAGGGCAATCTCCCCGCCGTCACGGTCGACAGTATAGGCCGCTTTGGTGCAAAACACAGCCATATCCATGGCACCGTACGGGGTGCGATAACGACTTTCAAAGCGCTTGCCCTTCTCAAAGACCATATCGGCTTCAATGGTGCCTTTGCGGTTCATGGAGATCACATCTTTTTTCATAGCGATCTCTACCTGATGCGGTGGCGCATCTTCGTCGATGCTTTCTTCGTACCGGATGACATAGCCGTCCGCGTTTTTTTCCAGTTCGCCGGTTGTGATCAGGCGCATGGAATCTTCCGCCTGTCCTTCAGCGGTAAACCGTGCATCCAGCGAAATGAGAATCGGGACTCCTTTGGACGCGTTCATTGCCATCCTCCAAAAACCTGTTATAATAAGTTCAATATAGCACATGAAGGGGCTGCGCGCAATGCTCAAGCTTACCGCCCGGGCCAAAGTAAACTGGTCGCTGGATATTCTGGGGCAACTGCCAAACGGTTACCACCGGATGGATATGCTGATGAGCAATATAAGCCTTGCCGATACTTTAAGCTTTTCCCCGCAGGAAAACCTTACGCTCCGTATTGAGGGCAGCGGCGGCCTGTCAGTTGAAGATAATCTTGTGTTGCATGCCGCCAATGCCTTGCAGGAGGCTGCTGGTTTCACAGGCGGCGCAGAGATTGTTTTACACAAGCGAATCCCCCACGGCGCAGGGCTTGGCGGCGGCAGTGCCGATGCCGCGGCTGCGCTGGTCGGTCTAAATAAACTATGGAAACTCGCCCTTTCGCAAGACGCATTGCATGCACTGACACAGTCGCTTGGCGCGGACGTTCCCTTCTTTTTAACGGGCGGGTTTGCACGCATCGGCGGCTTTGGCGAGGAGATTAACACCCTGCCGCCTTTGCCGGAGATTCCGCTTGTTATCCTGCAACCATGCAGTCCGCAGCCGACCAAGGATGTTTTTACCCTGTTTGATACACTTGTAAAAGTTACGCATCCCGATACAGTTTCGGCGCAGCACGCTTTGCTTGCCTCGGATTTTGTGGCGTTTTCCAAAGCATCGGGCAACGTACTACAGCAAGCATTGGAACCGCAGAAACCACAAATCAGCGAGGGCATTGCGGCCTTATATGCTTGCGGTGCCGATTATGCGGCAATGTCCGGCAGTGGATCGGCCGTTTTCGGGGCATTCACGGACGAAACAAGCGCTCTTTCCGCCCAGAGAACCTTGAAAAAGCGCTGGAAAAAATGCTGGGCTTGCCACACCGATCCCACGAGCGTCACGGAGGAATAATATGCAATTACGCGCCTTAGCCATCCACGATATTTCCTGCGTGGGCCGCTGCTCACTCACAGTCGCCCTGCCGATTTTGTCGGCAGCGGGCATCAATACCTCGGTCATCCCCACCGCGCTATTGTCCACGCACACGGGCGAATTTACCGGGTACACGCACCTGGACTTATCCGATCAACTTGCGCCCATCACGGCCCATCTGGCCACATTGGGTTTGCATTTTGATGCGTTTTACTCCGGTTACCTGGCCTCCGCCCAGCAGGTAGCGCTGGTTTCGGACACCATGGACAAGCTCTGCGATGATCAAACACATATCTTTGTAGATCCTGCATTTGCCGATCACGGTAAGCTGTATTCGCACATAGGCACAGATATGCCCGCACAAATGCGAACGCTCTGCTCCCGTGCACGCACCATCGTCCCCAACTTCACCGAAGCTTCTTTCCTGCTGGATACACCCTATCTGGAGCACGGGTATGATGAGACTTATGTCCGGCGGCTGGCAGCAGCGCTTGCCGCACTTGGCCCGGAAAGCGTTGTGATTACTGATGTCCGTATCCGTGCCGGGCAGACGGGCATCGCCGTGTACCAGAAAGCAAACCAGGCATTTCATCTGTTTTACAAGCCCAAGTTTGATGGCGTATTCTATGGCACGGGTGATGCTTTCGCAAGCTTCCTGATTGCCTGTGTGTTAAACGGCCAGCCACTACAGCAGGCTGCCCAAACGGCCTTGGATTGCACGCATGAAGCCATTCGCTTAACGTTGGATGACGGCGAGCCCCTGCGCTACGGCGTGCAGTTTGAGCGTGTACTGCCTACGCTGCTCAATATGCTTCAACAAAAACAATGACCGAATAACACCCCCTAAGGGGTGTTTTTTATGTACGAAACTTTTACCATCATCCCCTGCACGTTGTATTGCTACAGCAGATTTGGTAAGAACGTTACGATTTGCGGAAAGGCGATTAGCAGGGCGATACAAGCCATGAGTGCCATCACAAACGGCCAGACCCCCTTGAAAATCGTTTCTGTGGGTATATCGCCGGCAACGCCTTTGACAATAAATACGTTCATCCCGACAGGTGGTGTAATCACGCCCATGGCGACCACGAGCACAATAATAACGCCAAACCAAATCGGATCATAGCCAAGCGTGCCTACGGCAACCGGATAGAAGATGGGGATCGTAAGCAGTATCAAGGCAAGCGCATCGATAAAGCAGCCCAGAATCAAATACACAACCAGAATCACGCCGATGATGGCAAAGGACGGCAGCGGCAGCCCGGCAGCCCATTGCGCCAGAAAGATCGGCAAACGGCTTACCGCAATAAACCGACCAAACACCATTGCGCCTGCAACCATCAGCATAATCATGGCGGTTGTACGTACAGCATCAATCAATGACTTTCTAAGCTTGGCCAGGTTCATGTGTTTTCGAAGCACGGTAACAAGCAGTATACAGGCTGTGCCGATCGCGCCCGCTTCCGTTGGCGTAAACCATCCGGCAAACAGCCCGCCGAGAGAAAACAGGAAGATGAATATGACTTCAAACAGGCCGCCGCCCAAGGTCTGCGCTCTTTCCTTCCATCCAGCCTTCACGCTGACGGGGCCAACCGATGGCTTGCGCTTGACAACGATATAGATGGCTAGCATATAAAACAGCATCAGTAAAATGCCGGGGATAATCCCTGCGATGAAAAGTTTCCCGATCGATTGCTGGGTCGCAATCCCATACACAATAAAGATGACGCTGGGCGGAATAATAACGCCTAACGCGCCTCCGGCGGCAATGCTTGCCGAAGACAGCGAGTCATCATACCCATACTTGCGCATTTCGGGAAGCGCGATCGCGCCCATGGTTGCGGCCGTTGCCGTGTTCGATCCGCAAATGGCACCAAAGAGCGCACAGGCGGCCTGTGTGGCCATCGCCAGCCCGCCCGGTTTGTGCCCCACCATTTTATGAGCAAAGCGAAACAGCCCCGCACCAATGCCGGAATAGTATGCAATAAACCCCATCCAGATAAACA
Source organism: Candidatus Limiplasma sp. (assembly GCA_963675925.2). Taxonomy (GTDB): domain Bacteria; phylum Bacillota; class Clostridia; order Christensenellales; family Aristaeellaceae; genus CAXXOK01. The sequence continues at coordinate 150,259 of CAXXIB010000006.1, read as the reverse complement.
TGGGAATGACGCTTAGCGAATAGGACGAAAAGGTACTGTAGATCTCTGTCGGCAACAAGCTGATTGCGGCAGGAAAAGAAATAATCGTGCCAAATCCCAGAAAGCCTGATATGAGCATGGCAAACGAAATGGGCACTTTCAGTGCAATCAAGACTAGCAATAGCAGAATACCAAGCAGACCAACCATTTCAGGATTCATTTTGATTCTTCCTCCGAACGGTTTTATAAATATCCAGTAGGAGCACTGCCAGCAAAAGCGCAAACCCAACCCCGGCTACATAGACAAAGAGATAGAAAGGAATTTGGGTCGTCGGCGAGACTTCGCCAGCCAGCGCCAGCTTGTTTGCATACTGGAAAATGCTGACGGTAACGCCACCCATCACCAGGCATGAAATTCCACCGCAAATGATTGCGATCATACTTTGCAGGCCGGGTTTCATTTTGTTGACGATAAAATCAATGGCAATGTGGCCCCCCACAACGGCGCAGTAGGCAAGGCCGAAGCTGATTACAACGGCTGTGAGTATGCCAACCCACTCATACGTTCCCAGCAGCGGGCTGCCAAATACCTTGCGCAATATTACATTGAGCGTGACGATAGCCATGCAGGCGAATAAAAGCCATCCAGCAATTTCCGCAAGCACTCTTGAGGCCTTTTTAATCAATTGATTGACGCGGTCGTACATTGTTTCCTCCGCAAATATCCTTTATTGTATGGTCGTAGCATGTTCTGGCAGCGCTTTGCCTTTACTCACAGATTGTGAGTAAAGGCAAAGCGGAATGCGCGGTGGTTGCTGATTCTGATTAAGAACCAGACGATGCTATGCGAGCAAGCTCGCCCGAAAGTAAGTTCCCTGGCTCAGTCGTTGGGATACATTTGATTGTACTTCTGGGCCAGCTCTTCAACCAGCGTGATGACATCGCGATCCGTTAAGTCCGCGACATTCTTTGTATACTCATCCTGAATGGGTTTCACTTTTTCAATCCAAATCGCAGCTTCCTCGTCGGACAGCGTGATAACTTCCATGTTCATCTCATTGACAGCATAGTCCATGGCCGGTGCGTTTTGCGCATCCCAAAGGCCGATGCCGACTTCTTCATGGAACTTTTCTGTGGCAGCAGTTACCTTTTCTCTGAGTTCTTCCGGCATAGCGTTCCACTTATCTTTGTTGAACGTTACAAAGAACAAGGTATTGTACAAGAACGGCGTTACCGTGATATACTCCGTAACTTCCGCATGCTTCCAGCCCTTGAGCACTTCATCGGGAGACAGATTGCCTTTGACAACGCCTTTTTGAAGCGATTCATAGGTTTCCGCCTGCGCCATGGCGACCGGGGTTCCGCCCAGCAGCGAAATGGTTGTCGCGCTCAGCCCTGTAGCCCTGATTTCCATTCCCTTCAAATCATCCAGCGTCCGAACCGGGGTTTTGGTGAACAGGTCTCCGGGGCCGGTGGCGATGACCATCATAAGGTGGGTATCCTGCACTTCAGGCGGATTCAGCGTTTGAATGCCTTCCCACGCAACCATGCTGGCAGATTTGGAATTCAAATAGGTAATCCCCGGCAGTTCAAATGCCTCTAATACCGGGAAACGGCCTCTTGTATACGAAAAGCACGAAAGCCCGATATCCGCGATGCCCTGCACCACGCCGTTATACACATCGGCCGCTTTGAGCAGCGTTTGGCCGGGATAGCTCGTAATTTTGACCTGCCCATCGGTCGCTTCATCAATGGCCTGAATCCAGCCTTGAATGAATACCGTTTCCGCCGGATGTGTACCCGGGAAGAAATGAGCCAGGTTGAACTGATATGTCTTGTTTGAATCGCCGAGCGCCGCCGGTGTAAACGATGCAAGCACCAAGCTGCAGAGAAGGATCAGCGCGAGGAACCCGGATAGGGACTTCGTGGGGTTTTTAAACACAAAAATACACTCCTTTTTGTTCGTCGCAGATAGCCTGCCAATGACGTGCAAAAGAGAAGTGCTCTCAGTTCGTCTTTGCCCTACTATCCTACCATGCTACATTGCAAACAGATATGTTTCTACATTGCCAGCCCCGCATAACGTGACTAGCATACTTCACCTACAGTATACTGGGCAAGTGAATCATTTGTCAACTAAATCATGCAATATAATACCGCTATTTATCCATATATTCCATGACGAGACAAGTTTACGTCTCGTTCAGACAGGCAAAGGCGTTTTGAAACAGAAATGCACACGCCTGATCGTTGCGCGTCCACCCTTCGTCACCCGGAACATAGCGATAATACCGCTCCACTTCCATGATTACGCCAAGGTAAGCCTGCGCAAATGCATTGCGAATGGCTACGCCAAGGTCAGCCACGACCGGTTCCGGGGCAGCGCTGTTATACACTTGCAGGGCCTCCTGCTTCTCTTGCAGGGATTGGCCAAAGCCCAAACAGTTGAAATCCATCACAGGATCGCCCCAGAAACCGCGCTCCGGGTCAATCAACACAAACTGTAGTCCGGTTTCGGTTCGATTGCAGAGAATGTTGGCCTCCCACAGGTCGAAATTCACCATGCGGCAGGGTACGCGATCCAGCACCGCTGCATGCTTGCGGATATAGCCAAGGGTTTTCTCTCCGTTTTCGCAAGTTTGCCCCATCTGCGCGGCATCCTGCACCAGCGCTTCTGTCATGGCATAAAATGCTTTTGTCCAGGTATCGTACAGCCCGTTTTGCGGATAGCCATACCCTTCGCCTTTAATATGATGCATCTTAGCTGCAAGCTGCGGCATCAGCATGGAGGCCTGCTGTTTCTCCTGGGGCGAGAACTCCATTTCGTTCATCTGTTTACCGCTAATGCGCTGCATGATAAAGAAATCCGACGGCAGCAGCGTGCGTGAACTATCGGTGTAGACAACATCCGGAACCGCAATATCGGTATGCTTTGCAATTTGCGTATACCAAAACAGCTCCGAATGCATCATGTTCTGTTCATAGGTCATCACCGGGGTATCCACCGTGGGCGCAACTTTCAGCGCGTAACCCTTGCCATCGGCATCAAACGCGTAGACTGCGTTAAACTCCCCCGCGCCCAGGGAATGAATGTTTTCTGCGTTTGCAAATCCTGCCGATGCGCACAGTGCCTTAACCTCCGGGTTCGTCAAGTTTTTTTTTGTCTTGCTGATCATGGTCTATGCATCCTTTACGATTCATTTCGATTGTGGTTGTTGTATTCTGCCTGCTGACTGTCTATCCCTTTTACACGCAAAAAAAGACCGGGATATATCCCGGTCTTTTTGTTCTGCTTATGGGGTCTTGGCTTAGTACATGCCGCCCATGCCACCCATGCCGCCCATACCGCCGCCAGCAGCCGCTGCCGGAGCTTCCGGTTCGGGGATATCGGTGACCAGGCTTTCGGTGGTCAGAATCATGGATGCGATGCTGGCCGCGTTCTGCAGAGCAGAGCGGGTGACCTTCGTCGGGTCGATAATACCGCGTTCGACCATGTTCACATATTCGCCTTTCAGCGCATCAAAGCCATAGCCTTTTTTGCCGGAGTTCTTGATCTTGTCTACGATGACGCTGCCGTCAATACCGGCATTGATCGAAATCTGGCGCAGGGGCTCTTCCAGTGCGCGCAGGATGATATCCACGCCGGTCCTGGCGTCGCCTTCAAACTTATCGAGCTCGCCCTTCACAGCTTCCAACACGTTCAGCAGTGCAATACCGCCGCCGGGGACAATGCCCTCTTCCACAGCTGCGCGGGTAGCTGCCAGAGCGTCTTCAATGCGGAGCTTGCGTTCCTTCATTTCCACTTCGGTAGCTGCGCCAACGGCGATCACTGCTACGCCGCCAGCCAGTTTCGCCAGGCGTTCCTGCAGTTTTTCACGGTCATAATCGCTGGTGGTGTCATCGATCTGCTTGCGGATGGATTTCACGCGTGCTTCGATCTCGGCTTTTTCACCACTGCCTTCAACGATGGTGGTGCTTTCCTTATCAACCTTCACCTGGCGGGCTTCACCCAGCATATCCATGGTGGCTTCCTTGAGGGAAAGACCGAGCTCTTCGGTGATTACCTGACCGCCGGTCAGCACAGCGATGTCGCGAAGCATTTCCTTGCGGCGATCGCCAAACCCGGGGGCTTTAACGGCAACACAGTTGAAGGTACCGCGCAGTTTGTTCAGCACCAGCGTTGCCAGGGCTTCACCTTCGATATCCTCGGCAATGATGAGCATTTTACGACCGGCCTGCACAACTTGTTCGAGAATCGGTAGAATCTCCTGAATGTTGGAGATCTTTTTATCGGTAATCAGGATGGCGGGGTTCTCCATCACAGCTTCCATTTTATCGGGATCGGTGACCATGTATGCGCTGGCATAGCCGCGGTCAAACTGCATGCCTTCCACGGTGGTCAGCTCGGTCTTCATGGTCTTGGATTCTTCAACGGTGATAACGCCATCGTTGCCGACGACTTCCATTGCATCGGAAATCAGCATGCCGATGGTTTCATCAGACGCGGAAATGCTGGCAACCTGGGTAATTTCCTGCTTGGAGGAAATCGGCTGGCTCAGCTCGCGCAGCGCGTTGACAGCGGTAGTCACTGCGCCTTCAAGCCCGCGCTTGAGTATCATGGGATTGGCACCCGCGGCCAGGTTTTTCAGCCCTTCACGGACGATAGCCTGCGCCAAAAGGGTAGCGGTGGTGGTGCCGTCGCCGGCGACATCGTTGGTTTTGGTGGCGACTTCTTTGACAAGCTGTGCTCCCATGTTTTCAAACGCGTCTTCCAGATCGATCTCTTTGGCGATGGTTACACCGTCGTTAGTGATCAGCGGAGCGCCGTATTTCTTATCCAGCACCACATTGCGGCCTTTGGGGCCAAGGGTGATTTTTACGGTATTGGCCAGAGCGTCAACGCCTCTTTGCAGTGCGCGGCGGGCCTCTTCACCGTATTTCAATTGTTTTGCCATATTCGTGTTCCTCCTACTATTCTATGACGTTATTCCACAGTTGCCAGAATATCGCTCTGGCGGACAATGATGATCTCTTCGGCGTCCAGCTTGACTTCAGTGCCAGCGTACTTGGAATAGATCACTTTTTGCCCGGGCTGGACGATCATTTTCACTTCTTTGCCGTCCACCAATCCACCGGGGCCAACAGCGATGACTTCTGCCATCTGCGGTTTTTCCTTTGCGGCGCTGGTTAAAAGTATGCCGCCTTTGGTGGTTTCTTCCATTTCAAGGTTTTTAATGACCACGCGGTCACCCAGGGGTTTTACCTTCATGAGAGTGCCTCCCTATCCTTATTGATATAGTTGATCAAGATTTTCGTTTGTTAGCACTCAACTAGAACGAGTGCTAACAGCACTGTTAGTTTACGCTTTTTCAGCCAAATGTGCAAGCGTTATTTAAGTCAAAATTCTGATTCTATTTTTGTGCAACTTCAATAATTTCTTTCTGTGCTCCATTTCGCGCTGCCGTTCATGGTACAATGCAATGGAAACCTTACCCAGTAAAAGACTTTTGCATCCCGGGAGATGACTATTTTGACCCCGAATACCCCATGGGTAAACGAACTGCTTCGCTGGTATGATCGCGCCAAGCGCGACCTGCCATGGCGACGCACCAACGACCCCTACACCGTATGGATTTCCGAAATTATGCTGCAGCAAACGCGCGTCGAGGCGGTCATCGCCTATTACAAGCGTTTTCTTGCGCTGTTCCCGGATGTACACGCCCTGGCTGACGCGCCACAGGAAGACGTACTCAAAGCCTGGGAGGGTCTCGGCTACTATAGCCGGGCCCGCAACCTGCACGAAGCCGCCAAAATCGTATCACATTCCATGCAAGGAAAATTTCCAAGCAGCTATGAAGAGCTGCGCAAGCTGCCTGGCATCGGCGAGTATACCGCCGGAGCGATTGCGAGTATATCGTTCGGCGAACCTGTACCCGCCATCGACGGCAACGTAAAACGCGTAATATCGCGCCTGTCCGGCATACGGGAAAACATCAACCGGCCCGCAGTGCTGCGCGCTATGCGTACCCAGTTGATTCACGCCATTCCTGAAGGCAAGGCCAATCCCTTCAACCAAGCGCTAATGGAACTGGGTGCTACGGTTTGTATTCCCCGCGCGCCCCGCTGCGAAATCTGTCAACTGACGGACTATTGCTATGCTTACCTGGCCGGAGATGCCCCGCTGCTCCCCGTGATCGACCGTAAAAAGCCACCGGTGGAGATCACTGTCGCAGTATGCCTGATGACATACCAAAACACGATTTTAATTTTTAAGCGAAGCGAGCGGCTGTTACAGGGCCTATATGTGTTTGGTCTTGTAGAGCACATAGAGACCCCCGATGCTGCTCATTCATACTGGGCAGAGCGCGGACTTTCGCTGCAATATACCGCCAATATGGGTGATGCCAAACACATCTTCACCCACCGCGTGTGGAACATGACCCTGATGCACTTTTCACTCACAGAGCTACCTGATCAGGGCTTCTTAGATGAATACGATGCCCAGATGGTGAATGCTTCGCAACTGAAAACACTGCCCCTTCCCACCGCCATGAAGGCAGCGAAAGAGGCAGCGCTAACATTGATAGAGTAAGACTTACGCACCCAGATATGCCTGGCGAACCTTTTCGTCGTCCAGCAGATCATGTGCGTTACCGGACATAGAAATCGTCCCGTTCTCCAGCACATAGGCGCGGTCTGCTACGGACAACGCCATTTTTGCGTTCTGTTCCACCAGCAGAATGGTGATCCCTTCCGCGTGCATGTCCTCAATAATAGAGAACACCTCTTTGACAAGAATCGGAGAAAGACCCATCGATGGTTCATCCATAACAATCAGCTTCGGTGCGGACATCATGGCACGCCCCATGGCGACCATTTGCTGTTCACCACCCGAAAGGGTACCAGCCAACTGCTTGGAGCGCTCTTCCAGCCTGGGAAAGTGCTTGTACACCTTTTTCAGGTCTCGATTGATCGCCGCATGGTCCTTGCGGGTATAAGCGCCCATCAAAAGGTTTTCCACAACGGTCATGCGCGTAAACACCTGACGGCCTTCCGGTACGTGGGCCATGCCCAGGGTGACGATATTGCTTGCATTCACCTTGCGCAGATCTGTGCCCATATACTCCACTTTTCCGGACTTGATGGGAATCAATCCCGTAATGGCGTGCAGTGTGGTTGTTTTCCCTGCGCCATTAGCGCCGATCAGCGATACAACCTCGCCTTCGTTCACTTCCAGCGATATGCCGCGCAGCGCCTGGATGGCTCCGTAATTAACCACCAGATTTTCGATTTTAAGCATTCTCAACAGCCTCCTCACCGAGATACGCCTCGATTACGTCGGGGTTATGAGCGATCTCATTAGGAAAGCCATGCGCAATGGTATTGCCAAAGTTGATGACCTGAATGCGCTCACAGATCTTCATGACGAGGCTCATATCATGCTCGATCAGGAAGATCGCGATATTAAACTTCTTGCGGATATCGTTGATACATTCCAGCAGCTCGGCCGTTTCTGTCGGGTTCATGCCGGCTGCCGGTTCGTCCAGCAAAAGCAATTTCATGTCCGTAGCCAAAGCGCGGGCAATTTCCAGCTTGCGCTGCTGGCCGTATGGCAGGCTCTTGGCCATGTAGTTCGCCTTGTCGTCAAGGTTGACGATCCTCAGGCATTCCATAGCCTTTTTTTCTATCTGCTCTTCGATGGTAAAATATCTGGGCGTGCGCAGCATCGTATCGAGCAGATTGTATTTTACGTCCTTGGTGAAGGCGATTTTCACGTTCTCGATCACGGACATCTCGCCAAACAGGCGGATGTTCTGGAACGTACGGGCAATGCCATGTTGCACGATGCGGTTGGTTTTCATACCGGTGATTTTCTTGCCAAGCAGATACACATCCCCCTCCGTGGGAACATATACGCCGGTTAGAAGATTAAACACCGTGGTTTTACCGGACCCGTTAGGCCCGATCAGCCCGACCAGCTCGCCCTGGCGAATTTCAATATTGAAATCGTTGACAGCTTTTAGGCCACCAAAGGCGATACCGAGTTTATCGGTCTTGAGAATGACTGTATTATCACTCATTTTGCTTCGCCTCCAATCGCAGGCTTTTTCTCTCTAAACAAGAGTCTGCGCAGAGAAAACTCGTACGTGCCCATTAAGCCATAGGGCTTAAACATAATGACAGCTGTCAGCACCAGCGCGTAAATCAGCATAGGGAATGCGAAAATGTTCTGGACGAAGCCTGGCATTGCTTGTACCCATGCGCCGTTTTTGATTTCATAGTTGAGCATATACATGCCAATGGCCGCCACAATGGACCCGGTCAGCGATCCCATGCCGCCCAGCACCACCAGCACCACAATGAATGTGGAATTCCAGATGGAAGAACTGGCAAACGTGAAGGAGTCTATCGTCAGTGTGGAGGTGCAAATGGCAAATAAACCACCGGCCAAGCCGGCAAAGAAAGCCGAAATCGTAAAGGTGAGGATTTTATAGTATGTCGTATTCACGCCCGATGCAGACGCGGCGATTTCATCTTCGCGGATGGATTTAATCGCGCGGCCGTACTTGGATGTAATAAACATGAACATGAACGCAACGCAGAGTATTGTCAGAATGATCGGAAAATACACATAGTCCGCTTGCAGGGATGACTTAAGCCCTAAGCCGTTTTTATACAGCACTGAGCTGGCAGTTCCCTCGGCCAGACCATTGCCGCCCGCAAACGGAAGGTTTGCGATTACGTTTACAATAATCAGGCCAAAGCCCAGCGTAACGATCGCCAAATAGTCACCGCGCATGCGCAGCGCTGGTATACCCATTAGCAAACTGACGAGTCCGGCCAGAATTGCACCCAGAAAGCAGCAGCCGAGCATGACCAGAATCAGCATGACCGGCGATGCGGTATTCGTATTAAATACTCCGGCACGTTCCAGTGCCAGCGCAGTCAGCGCAGCGGTATACGCGCCGATGCCCATGAAACCCATGTGGCCGAGTGTTAACTGGCCCAGAAAGCCCATGGTGAGGTTGAGCGATGTACCAAGCAGGATGAATATGCATAATTGCCAGATAATCGGTACGAGCTTGCGCTTAAAACTGTTAGTACTCATCGTAACCGATAGAATGAACACCAGTAGAATCAGCAAGGCAATGACTGTGATATTGGTCAGTACGCCCCTGCGGGATTGCTTTCGTAAGTCTGTCATACTTTTTCACCCACATTCTTGCCCATGATGCCTGCGGGTTTAACAAGCAGCACGATAATGAGAACCGCGAACACGAGTGCATTGGCAAGCGATGAGCTGATATACGCTGTCACCAGCGCTTCGATCATGCCAATCACCATACCGCCAAGCATAGCACCGGGAATCAACCCGATGCCTCCCAGTACAGCCGCTACGAACGCTTTCAGGCCGAGCATTGAGCCCATCGTCGTTGTTACCGAGCGGTATTGCGCGCAGTACATCAGCGCACCAACAGCTGCCAACCCGGCACCAATAGCAAAGGTAATAACGATGGTACGGTTGACGTTGATGCCCACCAGCGTGGATGCGGCTTTGTTTTCAGAAACAGCGCGCATCGCGCGCCCCATTTTGGTTTTATGAATAAACAGTTGCAGTACCACCATGACAACTGCAGCGATTACTATCGTAAATATAGCCGTGGTATTGGTTGTAACACCGAACAGATCGATACTGCCGGACGGAAATATGTCTTGGGTAATAGGTTTTTGGTTCGGCCCGATGAATGGGATAGCCTGTGCAAGATTTTGCAGTAACAGGCTGACGCCGATTGCGGTTATCAATGCCGTCATGCGGTTTCCCTTTTTCCGCACCGGCCGGTAAGCAAGCAGTTCCGCCAGGACACCGATCAACGCGCAAACAATAATCGCGATGAAAACACTGGTCCATGCCGGTAAGCCAAAGCCAATCAGGAGAGGGATCATGAAAAATAGCGTATAGCCGCCCACCATAATAAACTCGCCATGTGCAAAGTTAATCAGGCGGATGATGCCGTAGACCATTGTATAGCCCAAAGCGATCAATGCGTATACGCTGCCGATCCTAAGCCCAATGATGACCTGCTGCAAAAACTCTGTCATCAGTTATCAAGCCCTTCTAAACAATACTGTGTGCGAAAGCGCCTTGCGGCGCTTTCGCACACTGATAGATACTACGCTGGGTTGCTTAGTTCTGCGAGGTCACGAACTTCTGCACCAGAGCGCCGTCCTTCTCAGCAAAGGTCAGGATCGCAACGGATTTGGACGGTGTACCGGTTTCGTCCAGGGTCATGTCGCCGGTGACGCCAACATAGTGCATGCCGGCCATCGCATCGCGAATCGCGTCAAGGTCGGTCGAACCGGCAGTCTCGATCGCATCGGCAACCATGTACATGGCATCATACGCCAGCGCGGCCAGCGCGTTCAAAGATGCGGGATCATACGCTTCACTGTAAGCGGCGATGAAGTTCTGCACTTTTTCAGCAGGATCTTCGGGAGAATAGTGGTTGGTGAAGTACACATCGCTGTAGGCAGCCAGATCGCCAACTGCATACGCTTCGGTGCCGTCAAATCCATCCGCGCCTACGATAGCGCCTTCAAAGCCGGCTTCGCGAGCCTGCGGGATGATTTTGGGGCCAACGGTGTCATAGTAGTAGGGGGCAAAGAGCACTTCTGCGCCGGAGGCCGTGATGGTGGCCAGCTGCGAGGAGAAGTCAACTGCCTGCGTATCGGAGGTGGACTGTTCGGCTACGATTTCAATGCCATAATCGGGTGCAGCGGCTACAAATGCATCGCGCAGGCCGGAGGAATAGGCATCGCCGTTAGCGTACAGGATGGCAGCTTTGGTCCAGCCCTGATCAGCTGCAAACGCAGCACACATCTTGCCCTGGAAGCTGTCTTTGAAGCAGGCACGGAACACGTAGTCATCCTCGGTGGTGATGGCATCTGCCGTCGAGGTTGCCGTGATCAGCACGATGCCCTCATCGTTTGCCAAGCTTGTGATTGCGGCGGTTCTGGACGAAGCGATTGCGCCGATCATGGCTACCACATCTTCACCCAGCAGCGTGTTGAACGCGCTGACGGTCTCGGCGACGTCGAACTGGTTGTCTTTGGTGATGACTTCGATCTGCTTACCGAGCACACCGCCCGCCGCGTTGATCTCTGCCGCCGCCAGATTGACACCATTGCTCACCGCAACGCCGTACGCAGCAATGGCGCCGGTCAGCGGGGTGATGTGACCGATTTTGATGGTGTCTTCAGCAAGTGCTGCAGAAGCACCCATTGCGAGCATCATGACGCAAAGTAGAATGGATACAAGCCGTTTGATTTTCATACCTTTTCCTCCTCGATATTTCGTTTTCCCTCGTACCCAATAAATTCGATGGGTACGGCAAAAGAGCATATGAATGCTTGAATGGCATATACCCCCTTGTATGTCATGTATTATATTGTAGTTTTTCCGGCAGGTCAATCGGTTTCTTGTTTGTATTTTGCATTTTTAAGCAGCTTGTATGCAAACGCTGTATACAACATTGTCTGGCACTGCAACGCCGCCAATAGCCCAGAGTTGCACGTACATAGCACTTTGCACAACAATTACGGTGTGATACAATGATGAAATATTCAGGGAAGGGACGGATATTTATTTGAAGACTACACTAGGGCGCATACGGCGCGCTGATCAGGATTACGATTTAATTCAGCCCGGCGACCATGTCGCCGTCGGGGTATCCGGTGGTAAGGACAGTCTGCTTTTAGCCCACGGACTGTCGCTGTACCGTAGAGTACGCAAGGATTTCACCTTGCAGGCCATTATGCTGACTATGGGAAAAGAGCCACCTGATACCTCGGCTATAGAAGAATTTTGCAAGGCGGAAGATGTTCCCCTGACTGTGCGATATACGGATTTGTACCAGATTTTATTCGAACTGCGCAACGACCGCAGCCCCTGTCCCCTATGCGCCAAAATGCGGCGGGCTATGCTGTGTGATATCAGCAAAGAGCTGGGCTGTAACAAGCTGGCACTGGCGCATCACCGGGAAGATGCACTGGAAACACTATTAATGAGCCTGATTTTCGAAGGCCGTTTTCATGTATTCCATCCCAAAACCTATATGAGTCGCAGCGATATCACCGTCATCCGGCCGATGGTCTATATGCCAGAGAAGGATGTTATCCACATGCAAAAAAAGCTCTCCCTCCCCGTGATGCACAATTCGTGTCCCGCCAACGGCAACACCAAGCGCCAGGAGATGAAAGAGCTTCTATATGAACTGGCCAAACGCTATCCCCATTTGCAGGAGACATTGCTGTCTGCGCTCAAGAATGATGATCAATACAGTCTGTGGGAAAAAGGCGGCCCGAAAAAGCCGCGGTAACGATGCTTACCGCTTCGTTACCCCTCTCCAGAACGATTCCGAACGTGCCGGATAGGTGCTGGTGGTTAGTTTGTCACGGTCAACTAGCTCGCCGTTTACATAGGTATCGCGGTAGGTATCATAGACATAACCAACTGTAGCGTCACTGCGCTTTTCAATCTCATCGGTATAGGTGACGTGTTCGCCGTCTTCATCATCATAATAGCGGGGTTTGCTGGACGGCTGCAGCACCTTTACCTGTTCGGTCGTCAGCTTATAAATGGTATCGCCCAAATCCGGCCCGTAGATACGCACTTCACACATGAAGCGCTTTCTGTTGGCCGGATCCTGCTGCACATGCGCTGCAATGAAAATTTGGCCTCCGCTATTATTGCGGAATACCATATCCTTCTCTGCCCCACGGGTATCGACCACAGTAGCGTCCATACCCAGATCAGTATAGCTTACTTTTTCGGAATGCGGCGTGTGATCCAGCAATTCCAGTCCGGCCTGCATCGCCGCCAGGTATACCGTCGTACTCGCCTGGCATACACCGCCGCCGATACCAATCGTCAAATCACCATAGTTATATTCGTACGCATGGAAAAATCCGTTTTCCAGCGTACGTCTGCCCACAACACCGTTGAAGGAGAATTTGTCGCGATCATCAAGGATTAGGTTATTGATTTTTCGAAACGCGTTTTTGATATTTTCATTGCGTGCTTCGGATGAATGCGAATCAATGGGTGTCACAGCCCGCCCGCGCAGTGCATACAGTTTATGCAGATCTGCAACCGTCGTCTCCGGCATAATTGCTTCCGTCTGCATCATGATTTCCCCGGATTCAAAGGATGACACCATCTCCAGAATCTGGGCTTTCAGCGCATCGGCGTCGAGCAGCTTCCGCCCGACTACTTCGGGCTGGAAAGTAAACGGCTCGGTTATGCTATCAGGGTTAAAGGAGATCATCCTGGCATCCTGCGGCGCGATATATGCACCCTGGGCAAGTGAGGCAACAATCGTATCTATCGGCGAGGTATCCGCATCATAGGCGACGGATGAAAAGCGGTAGGTATTGGCTTTGGCTTCCTGCAGCTCCTGTTGCAGTTCAAAAACGGTTTTACGGTTTACATCGTCTGTATCGTGTCCAACAGCCCAGGCATCTTCCAGTGCCTGGGTCGGGTCCCGGCGAATGTTCAGTTTCTCGGCTGTAATATCCGGATAGGTGCCTTTATCGTTTTTAAGCCGGATATACCAGGAACCAAGATCCTGTGAGATTTGGCTGCGTACGGCTTCATTCCCCTGTTCCCAGGTCATGCCGCCCAAATCAATACCATCAACCGATACACCGTCCAAAAATACCGATGTATAGGGTTTGACATCCAAATACGCTTTACCGATATAGATGCCGCCGCCAACCGCGCCGACTAGGATGAGCACCAGTAGGAACTTAATCAGCTGCCAGCGGAAACCGCGCTTTTTTTTGGGGTTGCCAGGCATCGGCATCGGAGGCGGATACACACCGCGACGAATATCAGCGGGGTTTACACCCTGCTGCTGCATCCGGTTCCACTGTTGTGCCGTTGGCTGGGTATATTGCGGTGGCTTATATCCGCGGTAGTTCATCCAGCAGGGCTCCTTTACTTACAGGTCAGTATCGTTAATTGCTTCTTGCAGGGTTTCGACATCCTGCTGCCAGGTGATCCACCCCGCAGGATACTCCCCGATTTTGGTCCGCATACTGCGGTCGCCGTGATAATCGCTGCCGCCGGTGACCAATAGTTGGTGCTTACGTGCCAGGCCGTACAGCCACTGCGCGTCCTCCCGTGAGGCCGACGGGTGGAATACTTCCAAACCACGCAGACCAGCATCCTTCAGGTGAACAATCAGGTGCTCCAGTTCCGCACCCCTAAACCCGGTACGCATGGGATGCGCCAGCACAGGTACAGCGCAGGATTTGCGCAGGGTGTCAATCGCAGCTTCCGTGGAGATATGCTCCAGCGGGATGAATGCGGGTTTCCCCAGTCCAAGATACTTGGAAAAGGCTTCTTCCACAGTCCGCACGATTTGCCAGGCAACCAGTTGCCGTGCCACATGCAAGCGGCCAATCGCATGATCCTGAACGTCCGCCTCTTCAAGAAAGCTTTCTGAAAGCGTAACACCGGTCAGACGGTTCAATTCGGCGATGGTTTTTCGCGTACGTTCCACGCGCTTTCGCCGGAGCGCTGTGAGCTGGTCCTGCAAAGGCTGGCTTTGGTCTCCAACGCCCAGCCCGAGTATATGCGTGAGTCCGTTTTCCCCGCTGGACAGTTCAATTCCCGGGATAAACCGGATGCCGGAGCCACTTTGTAAGAGCGCTTCGGCCATCGGTTTGAGTCCGTTGGTATTGTCGTGATCGGTCAGGGTTATCACCTGCATACCGCCAGCTTGCGCCAGCGCAGCGATTTCATCCACGGTGCGGGTTCCATCGCTAAAGGTGCTGTGAATATGAAGGTCTACAGGTGGTCTCACGGCTCAATGAAGGGTTCAGTATCGTCGGCATTGCCAGCAGGCTGTGCCTCGGCAAATGCAGGTTTGTGCACGGTTTCGCCGTTTGCGTTTTCTTTGATCGGCAACTCGCGGATGGGTTCCTCTTCCTCTTCGTCGGGTTCTTCGTCCGCAAATTCCGGCAGGATGACATCCGGCAGTTCTTCGCCGTTCATTACGGCTACGAACTCCTTCTGGTTGAGTGTCTGGTGTTTGAGCAGCGCTTCGGCGACTGCAGTCAGCTTATCTTCGTTATCTTTAAGCAGTTGCACGGCGCGTTTGTAGCCCTCGTCCATGATGCGTTTCACTTCGGCGTCGATGGACGCTGCCGTCGATTCGCTAAATTCACGGCTCTGCCCAAATTCCATACCGACAAATACTTCGTTGTCGCTGGAAAGGTACATCGTGCCCAGGTCGCTCATACCATATTGCGTAACCATGCGACGTGCAATTTCGGTAGCACGTTTCAAGTCGCTGGAAGAACCCGTTGTAATGTCATCCATAGCAACGTCTTCCGCTGCGTGGCCGCCCAGCGCCATGACGATGAAACCAAGGAGCTTGGTTTTGGAGCGATAGTCGCTCTCTTCCGCTGGCAGGCTTAGGGTATGGCCGCCGCTCTGTCCGCGCGGCACAATGGTCACCAGGTGCACATCATCGCACTCGGGCAGGAGGTTAGCAATCACGGCATGACCCGCTTCGTGGAATGCGGTCATCCGCTTGTCACGTTCGGTTACTTTATGGCTCTTCTTTTCAGGGCCCATCTGCACACGGCTGATCGCTTCCACAAGGTAGCGCTGGGTGATCTTCTTTTTGCGATCGCGCACGGCCAGGATGGCCGCTTCGTTCATCACGTTTTCAATGTCGGCACCGGTCGAAAATGGCATACGCTTGGCGATGTTTTCAAAATCAACACTCTTGGCCAAAGGCTTGCCTCTGGAGTGCACCTTCAAGATATCAACACGGCCTTGCAGGTCCGGATAATTGACCGTGACCTGGCGATCAAACCGGCCCGGCCGCAGGATTGCGGGGTCCAGTATGTCGCGGCGGTTGGTTGCCGCCATAACAATAACGCCTTCGTTGGTGGAAAATCCGTCCATCTCAACCAGCAACTGGTTTAAGGTCTGCTCCCGCTCATCGTGTCCGCCGCCAAGACCCGCACCACGGTGACGGCCAACGGCGTCAATCTCATCGATGAAGATAATCGCGGGCGCGGCCTTTTTGGCCTGCTCAAACAGATCACGGACGCGGCTTGCGCCAACGCCGACGAACATTTCAACAAAGTCCGAACCGCTGATGGAGAAAAACGGTGCTTTCGCTTCACCGGCTACGGCTTTGGCAAGCAGCGTTTTACCGGTTCCGGGAGGGCCGACGAGCAGCACGCCCTTAGGGATTCGTGCGCCCATTTCAATATAGGCTTTGGGGTTCTTGAGGAAATCAACCATCTCCTCAAGCTCTTCTTTTTCTTCTTTGGCACCGGCAACATCCTTAAAGGTGATTTTCACCTTGGTGGGATCGCTCATGCGCGCGCGGCTCTTGCCGAAGTTCATCACTTTGTTGTTGCCGCCGCCCTGACGCATAATCAGGAAATACCAAAGCCCCATGCTCAGTGCGACGATAAACAGAAGCGGCAGTAAATCGACATACCAGGGGGTGATGACAGGCGCACGGTACTGCACCGCAAAGGAGAAGTCGCTTACGCTAACCTCATCCAGGGGCTTTCCGAGCTTGTCTGCTGTAATCTGGCGAGCGGTTTCAATGAAATCCTCACCAATGGTTGTCTCGAAGTCGTATTTTCTGTCGGGAAATTCGTTTGCTGACACGGTGCTATCGCTATATAAACCAACCAACGAGGTTCCGCGAATGGCTACCGCCTGGACACGATCGTCCTTGATTGCCTGCAGCAATACAGGGTATTCAATTCGCAGATTCACCACTTGGCCGAGGCCGCCGTTCAACACCATAGCGATCAAGATAAATGCAGCAATCAACACCACATATCCCATCATGCCGCGTTGCGATTTTTTCAAGCGTCCGTCCTCCTTGTGATCCTGGGCTTTATTGCCCCCATGATTTTGCGGTTAAACCCACCAAACCATTAGGTCTGATTATAACATATTTACACCACAATACCAACACCTGAAACAAAGAAATGGCCTGTGTTTGCAATCTTTTACAAGCTGATATCCCGGTCTAGAAACTAAGCATACAGAAAGCCCGGATACGCAGTGCAGCGCATCCGGGCGATTGTCATTTGGCTGATTTCCAAACCCGCAGCTGTTAGGCCTTGTAGTCGCCGGGTTTGATTTCGTCGCCGAATTTCTCTCTGATGGCAGTAATCTTTTCGATGGCCGCATCCCAGTAATCAAAGATTTCCTTGGGGGTGTTGGCGTCCATCTTGGCAAAGAATGCCTTGGTGCGCTCCAGTTTTTCAATCCACTTGGTGCAGCGGAATGTGAACAGGTAGGTGTAGGTCTCCTCGGTGAAATCCTCATCCAGATATTTCTTGAAGAGAACTTTCAAATCTTCATACATGGGGATTTTGCCGGTGGGCGTGTCATACGCATCGTATTCGCCGTGAATGCGGCCTTCTGCCCAGTGCAGCCAAACCTTCTTGGCGAGTTTGGAGGTGACAAAGTTGCCATCCTTATCGCGCATGAAGTAGTTGTTGGAGAAGATTTTCGGAGTGCCCTGCACGCCTTCGCCGAACTTGATGTTGTTCATGGTGTAGCGGCCCAGCGGGTAGGAAACAAAGTCCATGTTCGCCATGGGGCTGGGGGTACGTACGCCCTCGGCACCCAGGGTTGCGCTGGTGGTTTCGGATTCGAGCGTGCAAGCCTTCAGCAGGATGCCGTCTTTCCAGTTGGGCGACTCTTCTACGGGCACGGTGGTATCGCTGTCGCGGCCGCCGTACAGAACGCCTTCGATTTTCACGCCTTTTTTGTTTTCAAATCCAGCCTGATCGATGTTGTCCAGATAGTCAAGGCGCATGGTGTAGCGGGCGTTGCCATGGGCAAGGTCCACTTCGTTGCCATTTGCGTCCTTCACGCCTTTTTGCCACTGACCGAAATGGTTGCGGCCTTCGGTGGGCGTTTCCACATCCATGCCTTTCCAGTACGGCATGCCGTCCGGACCCATGAGGACATTGGAGAAGATAACTTCCTGGTTTTTGCGCAGGTTTTCAAAAATCACCGGATCGTCTTTGGCGTTGACATCCTTGATGATGCCGAACATGCCTGCTTCCACGTTCACGGCGCGGAACTCGCCATCGATGTTGCGGAAATACGCGATATCATCGCCGACAATCTGCTCGCCGGGGATCATCGCGGTGGACGTTTTACCACAGGCGGAAGGATAGGCGCCGGAGAAGTAGGTTTTGCGGCCTTTTTCTTCGTTCACGGCTGCCATGATGAACATATGCTCGCACAGCCAATCCTCTTTGCCGGATTTGGAGATGGCAAGACGCATGGAGTGCTTTTTCAGGCCGACCGAGTTGCCGGCGTACTGCGCGTTCATGGAGTACACGATGTTGTTCTGGGTATCCATGTAAATTCTGCGCTTTTCAAGGTTTTTGCTGTTGTTGTTCTCGTCCAGCTCGCCTGCCGAATGGATGAACCGGAAGAAATCACCCTTCTCGGAATCCTTCATCTGCAGGAAGTGGCTGTAGGCCGAGCGGTACAGGATGAATTCAGAGTGGGCAACATACCAGCTATCGGTAAACTGCACACAGGGAATGGTAAACGGGCTTTCGGTGGGGCCTTCGGAGAAGAACAGCACAACGGCGTCCTTACCCTTCATAATGCCTTTGGAGATTTCCATAATCTCTGCATGGCCCTGTTCGTATTCAACAGAGTTGAGGGCTTTCATGCTCTCATAATTCTCTTGCTTGACAATATACTTGGTGTTCTTCTTGTCGCGCGCCTGGTCTCCATAACCGTCCCAGTGAATGGTCTGTTTGGAGTTTTTCAGCTGCACTTCCTCGCCCTTGCTTAACGCCTGGTCACGCACATACTGCATGTCGCTTTCGCTGTCAGTGCAGATGTAAATGGAAGCGGGCTGGCAATGATCGGCAAAAAAACCGACAAACTCCATCACTTTCTCATTTTTGAGCGCAGTCAGTTTCTGGTAACTCTCGTCGCTCATTAGTTGCTTCAACAGTTCCTCGTACTTCATAAACCCATATCTCCTTTTCTATAGTATCCTCTTGATGAGGCTGATTCTTTCGTTTTGCCGATAAAGAATCAGCAATTTCCCACGAATAACATGATATATGATTTTGTAAAGCAAGTCAATTGACGTTTGACAAAATCATGACAATTTTACCAATCTGCACACATTGCCCGGTCAATTGTTGTCATTTCCGCACAGACCCACCACCGGGTTGTTCATACCACAGTTGTCCCCATGCAAAAAGCCGCCCGATGCTATCGGACGGCTTGTATCAGTGTCGTTATTTCTTGTTTAGGAATCCGCTTTTTTCCCAAAGCGCAACCCAGTCCTTCAGCCTTGCAAACAAATCTGCATTGCAGCCGGTTTTGGACATCATATCAATCAGCTGGACTAGCGCTTCACGGTTGGTCGCACTCCCAAGCACCGTGCGCACGGCCTTCAGGCTTTCAATCGCCTGCGGTTCCATAAGCATATCCTCCCGCTTGGTGCCGGAGCGGCGCATGTCGATCACGGGGAACATCGGCTCGTTCTCTTCTGGCGTGTCCAGCCAGAGGGTCATGTTCGCCGTTCCCTTGAACTCCTCAAAGATAATATCATCCACGCGGGAGCCCGTATTGGTGAGGATGGTTGCAATCACCGTCAGGCTGCCGCCTTCGCGGGTATTGCGTGCCGCACCGAAAAAGCGTTTGGGCTTGACCAGCGCTGTTGGTGTAACGGTATTGGTCATGGTACGGCTGCCCTGGGTGGCCGCAGACTGGTATGCACGGGTAAGCTTGGTCAAGCTGTCCAGCAGCACGACAACGTTTCTGCCCTGTTCCACCAGGCGCTGGGCGCGTTCCAGCATGGTATCGGCCACGCGGGTCTGTGCATCGGGCGCTTCATCAAATGTCGTGGCAAATACATCTGCAATGCCGTCCAGTGCGTCTCTGACTTCGGTAACCGCTTCAGGCCGTTCGTCAATGAGCAGCATCATGAGCACAGCATCCTGATCGTTTTGCTTGATCGCCTTGCAGATTTCCTGCATCATCACGGTCTTGCCGCTTTCCGGCGGTGCAACGATCATCGACCGCTGGCCAAAGCCGATCGGCGCGATCAGGTCGGTAATGCGCATGGGCCAGTTGCCCTCTGTATCGCAGCTTTCCAGTTTAATGCGGCGATTGGGGTAAATGGCCGTCAGTTCGTCAAACAACGGGCGTTCTGCGTCCGCATCGTACGGTTTGCCGTTGACCTTGTCCACATACATCAGCGCAGCGAACTTATCCAGGTCGCGGCCGGGGCGCACTTTGCCCTCAACATAATCCCCGGTACGCAAATCGTAACGGCGGATGGTTGCGACCGAAACATAGAAATCCTTACGGCCGGGCAGCAGTGAGGATGAACGAAGGAAGCCGAAACCATCGGGCAATATCTCTAAAATACCGGCACCGGGTTCGCCCTCCTGGGCTTGCAGGGCATCGGGGATTTCCCCGTTTTCAAGGCTTTCCATGATCTTGGGGTCGCGCACGGGTTTATACAAATTGTCGTTATAATACACTTCCGGATTGCGGTTGTTCTGGGGCGCATGGTTGTTTGCGTTCGATTGATATGTGGGGCGGTGATAATCCATGCGGTTCCCGCCTCGGTATTCCTGCCTGCCATAATCACGCGGCGGCGCGGCGCGGTAGCCGAGCTTGTAACCGTCTATGGTTTTCTGGGGCAACGGCTGTTGCTCCGGCTGGCGGGGGCCATAGCCGGTACCGCTGTCACCGGCAGGGGCGGTATAATTCGCCCGTGGGCCGAACCGGGATGGATTCGCGCCATGCGATTCCCGGTTGAGTGTGTTTTTCAGTGCCGGACGGTTCATCATATTGGTACGGGCCTGCCGCACCTGCTGGTAGGCCGTGCGGTAGCTTTCCGCCAAATCGCCTTTGGGCGCAACGGACGTTACATCGGCCGAAAGCGGCGCAGCCTGAAGCGCGTCGGTTTGTCCGTCGGTCAGCGTGTCCTCTATGCCGAGGGCTTCGGCAATCTTTGCGATGATCGCCGCCTTATCCACGCCGGCAGCCAGTTTGATGTTGTTCTCCTTTGCCAGCTTGCGAAGCTGGACAACCGTCATTGCCTGCAAATCGCTTGACAACAATGATATTCCTCCTCATATTCTGTACTTGCGACCCGAAAAAAAGTGGCCGCCAAGAGTAGGGGTTGGTGTTATTGTTTCACGGCGATCACCATATCACGGTTAACCGCCTGTTCCACCCAATGTGAAAAATCGTTGAAGGGCGCATCCGTCAGCACTTGAAAGCCGGCTGCTTCCATCGCCTGACATAGCGTATCCCGCTTGAGCGTAAATGTATTGAAGGATACTGCCGCTGCGCCGCCCGGTACCAGCGCCCGGTAAAACGCGGGGAAACTTTCGGTAAGAAGCCGCTGCATGCTGGCCTTCCCCTTTTCGTCCCTGGCGGCATGTTGCACGCCATAGGGCAGGTCGGTGACAATCAGCTGACAATGTTCCACGCCGGCCATCCGGTCGCACTGGGCGGCATCGCCATGGAACAGCCGAAGTTTACGCGTGTCCCCCGCCTTGTACGCTTCCGGCGTACCGGCAAAGCTGTAGCGAATTTCCGGCGCGTTCCCGCCGCCTGGCAGGGTAGCCGATTGCGTTTCTCGCGTATGTTTGCAACGATGATACTTCAAATACCGCTTGAAATACGTTTCCGCTTCGTGAATGGACTTCTTGTCGATCTCCACGCCGATGGCATGATGACCTTCCTGCAGCGCACAAAACAAGCTTGTGCCCCGTCCGCAGAGCGGATCCATCACCGTCAGGGGACTGTCAGTTTGCGCGAAGGCGGATGCTGCCAATGCACAATGGATCATCATCAAGGTAAAGTCAGGATTAGTTTTGCCTTTGTACTTAAGTACTTGCGCAAGATCTGCGCCCAGATATGCAGCCTGATGAAGCGGCAGGGGCTTTAACCATTCTCCGTCTTTCAAGGCCGCAAAATAGATGCCTGAATGACTGGAAAGCAGTTTCCAACCCCGATCGTCTATTGGTTCTGTCTCAATCAAGATGAATCGCGTGCCTGCGAGTTTTTCCTGTGTAACAGTAGCCTGCGCGTTCAAAGCGCTCAATAAACACTGCATTTCAATCAGGGCGAGCTTGTCCATCGAAAGAGCATAGCGAGCATTCGCATGCGGTTTTATTGCAAAAGCATACTGCAAGAAGATTCCTCGCTTCACATGATGGATGAAAATAAAGACTTGACCCTAGGTGCACAATAGCACGGGTATGCGGATTTGTCAACCGCTTATCAAAGCGCACAAATGTGGCAATAAAAAAGCCCTTCCCGCTGTAACAGGAAGGACTTTTGGTTTCTTAGTATTTGCGTTTGCGCGCTGCTTCGGCTTTTTTCTTACGCTTCACGCTGGGCTTTTCGTAATGTTCGCGTTTACGCGCCTCCGCCAGAACACCCGATTTTGCACATTGACGTTTAAACCGCTTCAGAGCGCTTTCCAGGGATTCGTTTTCTCGGATACGTACCTCGGACACTGCTATCCCTCCCCTCGCTCATCTCGCCGGTCTCCCGCCTAATGCGTACAGAAACAGGCTCTTACTGATTGATTATACAGCTTTGAGGGTTTTGCGTCAACTATCAATTTACAAAATCCTGTAAATTAACCATCCGTCTCCTCTATGCCATTTGGGATGACAGTGCATTGCCGCCGATGACATGAAAATGCAAATGGCTTACCGTTTGGCAGGCATCGGGGCCGCAATTGGACACCACACGGTATCCGCTTTGGTCAATGCCGAGCATTTCCGCCACTGTGTGGCAGGTACGAAGACAGGCGGCAAGAGCCGTATCGCTCAGCTCTGCGGCTGCCGAAAGACCGGAAACATGCTGCTTTGGAATGACCAGCGCATGCACGGAAGCCTGCGGGCTGATATCGTGAAACACATAGGTCAGTTCGTCCTCGTAGATCTTCTTGGAAGGGATCTCCCCTTGTATAATTTTGCAAAACAGGCAACCGTCCATACCGTTCATCTCCTTTGTATACTATGTTTCATTCGCGGGCTCGCCGTACATTCCTTCTCCGCTGAGCTCTATAAGCCGCAGTGGGAGTATTTCGCCGATGGTTCCACGGCTGGTAAGCACCGAAACATAATGCGGCGTATATCCGGCAAATTGACCGCCGCGCCGCTTCTCCTCAATCAATACAGGCTGCACGGTTTGCAGCATGCGGCTGCGGTATGCTAAAGAAAGCTCTTCCCCCACCGCAATCAGCGCTTGTACACGCGCGTCTTTGACGGATTTTTTAATCTGGTCGTCCATCACCGCTGCCGGTGTGCCTTCGCGCGGGCTATAGGGAAACACATGCAATTTCATAAAGCCGATGGTCCGGCAAAACGCCAGCGTCTGCTGAAACTCCTCTTCCGTCTCCCCCGGAAAACCGACGATGATATCGGTGGTCAGCGCAACATCGCCCCGCATTTCCTTAAGCCGTGTCGCCGCTTCCAGAAACTGCGTCGTGTTGTAGCGGCGCTTCATGCGGCGCAGTATCGCATCGCTGCCCGATTGCAATGCCAAATGGAACTGCGGGCAGAGCTTTGGAATGGTTTGTATATCACGGATAAAGTCATCGGTCACAATCACAGGCTCCAGCGAGCCAAGGCGTATCCTTTCCATGCCGTCCACTGCGGCCACGGCCCGGATTGCGTCGGCTAAGGTTGGTTTGTCCTCCAAATCACGCCCGTAGCTTGTGAGATGCACACCGGTAAGCACGACTTCCTTAAAACCCGCATCCCGCAGGGCAAGTGCTTCGGTGCGGATGTCCGCAATTGTGCGGGAGCGGATACCGCCGCGCACCGTAGGGACAATGCAGAAGGTGCAGCGATTGTCGCAGCCTTCCTGTATTTTCATCAGCGCGCGAGTATGCCCCTGATGACCACGGATGGATAAAGGTTCAAACGCCGCGCTGCTTAAGCTTTCCACTGCGACAATCTGACTATCCTCTTCCATAGCACGCGCAAACAGCTCAGCTATACGGGCGCGGTACTGGGTGCCTATGATAAGCCTTGGGCCCAGCTCCCGCAGGAGTTCGCCCTTGTTTTGCGCCAGGCAACCGGCCACAATCAGCTCGCCCTCCGGATTCTGCCGCTTAAAGCGGCGTGCCGCCTGCATGCTTTTATTCTCGCCGGTGCCAGTCACCATGCAGGTATTGACTACATATACATCCGCCGGGTCGCCCGGTTTAGCCGGGGTATAGCCGCTTTGTAAAAACTGTTCCAGCATCGCTTCGGAATCGTACTGGTTTACCTTACAGCCCAGGGTATAAAACCTGATCGTCTTAGGCATATCACATCTCCCCAAGGGCTGTCAGGCATATAGCCAGCGCGACAAGCCCCGCCGTTTCCGTGCGGAGGATGCGCTTGCCAATCGTTACGGTTTTCGCACCCAGCGCCTTCAACTCCTCCACCTCATCGGCGGCTATACCACCTTCGGGCCCGATGATCAGGGTCATGTCGGCGGGTTTGTCGTTTGCAACCGCCTCTGACAGGCGCAGCGAGCATTCGTCCTCCCAGGCAACATACACTGTGCCTTGAAAGGTTTTTGCGACATCACGCAGCCGCCGGGCCGGTAATACCTCCGGTATGTGGGCGCGTCCGGCCTGTTTTGCCGCTTCCAGCGCGATACGCTGCAAGCGCTCCCTCTTTTTCTCGTCTTTCCCGCTGATACGCGCAACAGAGCGAGCCATCTCAACCGGCTGAATGCCGTATACGCCCAGCTCCGTTGCCTTTTGCACGATCCATTCCAGCTTGTCGGCTTTGGGCAGCCCCTGTACCAGCGTGATATTAACAGACGGCTCCGGAGACGGCAATGCTTCCACAATACGCACGAGGACGCGGCTGTCGGTGGTGTCGCTGATTTCGGCCAAAAACAAGCGTTCCGCTGCGATGAGCTGCACGGAATCGCCCGGTTTCATCCGAAGGGATTTCAAAATATGGTCACTTTCCACGCCGGAGAGATACACGCTATCCCCTACTGCCGGCGGGGTGACACCATCAAGAACACAGCGATGCATATCAGGACTGTCTCCTAGCGCACAGCGCAACCCATTCACCCTGTTCTTTGCGTTCGAGTATCTGGAATCCGGCACTGAGCACGGCATCCAGCGCTTCCTGCTCGCGCTCTCTGATGATGCCGGAAGCCACAAAATAACCGCCGACGCGCAAAAAGCGCTTCACCGGTTCGGCCAGCACGGTAATCGCGCCCGTCACCAGGTTAGCTACGACCAAATCGCAATCAATCGCCTCGCCGCGAACCATATCCCCCTTGACCGCTTTGGCGGTTTGCTCCACGCCATTGCGCTCAATGTTCTCCTGAGCGACTTTCACGGCATCGGCATCTACATCAATTGCCAATACCTCTGCCGCACCAAGCTTGGCCGCTGTGATCGCCAAAATGCCGCTGCCGGTACCCACATCCATCACGCGCATATCGTCTTCCAGATAGGTCTCTAAAAGCTCCATACACATGTTGGTGGTCTCGTGCGTGCCGGTGCCAAACGCCATGCCGGGATCAATTTCGATGATGAGATCCTTACCGGCCGGTGTAAACGGCTCCCAGGACGGCTTGACAATCAAGCGCTTGCCAACCCGAAACGGCTTGTAATACCGCTTCCAGCTTTCGGCCCAGTCGTCATCCGCAACTGAGGTGACATCCACCTGCAGCGTGCCAAAGTCGATTCCGGAGGATTGCTTTTTCAGCGTTTCAAACTCCTGGTCCAGCGTTTCCAGCGTTTTGCGGTCTTCCTTAGAAAACCAGGCCTTCACCTGCACATCCTGTGGCATATCGCTGACCAGAGTCTCATCAAACAGTTCCCACGAACTGGGATCGTTGTTGGCCTCGGCTACGTCTTTGCGGTCCATCACCTGCGTTCCCAGCGCTCCGCAGCGCACCAAAAGATCGCTGACCAGATCACTGCCCTCGGTGGTGGTATGTACAATTGCTTCCATCCATTGCATGCTATACCCTCCATATCAAAATGGCTTTTCCGTTACAGAAAAGCCTATGGTTTTATTTTTTGGAGGCAGCCTCAAACTGCTTTAGCAGGTCTTTCTGCCGGTTGTTTAGCTTTTTAGGAATTTCCACACGCACGGTAACCATCAAGTCACCTTTACCCGATCGTCCCAGATTGGGAATTCCGTATCCCTTGAGCCGGAATACTGCGCCGCTCTGCGTACCACTGGGTATGCGGTACTTGACGGATTCTTTGAGCGTTGGTACTTGGATATCTGCACCCAGCGCTGCCTGCACCATGGTGATATCCATATCCAGCAGCAATGTAGTGCCGTTGCGTTTGAACCTGCTATGCGGTTTAACGGAGATTCTCACATAGAGGTCGCCATTTGGGCCGCCGCGCTTGCCGGGTTCCCCGTTGCCGTTGAGCACGATGGTCTGCCCGGTATTGATACCTGCGGGAATCTTGATGGTCGCTTTGCGCTTTTTGCGAACGCGCCCGGTTCCCGAGCAGCTCTGGCACTTTTCGGAGACAATCTTACCTTCACCGCGGCAGGTGGGACAGGTTTGCACCGTGACCATAAATCCGCCGCCGGTTCTAACCTGACCCGCGCCGTTACAGGTTGGGCAGGTTTTGGTGGTGGAGCCGGGTTTTGCCCCGCTGCCACTGCACGCTTCGCAGTTTTCGTTGCGGTAAAATTCAAAGGATTTCTGCGTTCCGAAAGCCGCTTCCTCAAAGGTGATGCTCATATCGTAGCGCAGATCGTCGCCGGGCACGGGACCGTTAGAGCGCGAGGCTCTGCCCCCCATGCCGCCGCCAAAAATAGACGAGAATATATCGTTAATATCACCGAAACCATCAAAGCCCTGAAACCCGCCGGCTCCGCCGCCAAAGCCCTGCATATTGGGGCCGTCGTGGCCGTAGCGGTCGTACTGGGCGCGCTTCTTAGCGTCACTTAAGACCTCGTTGGCTTCGTTGATCTCCTTGAAGCGTTCCTCGGCTTTGTGATCGTTGGGGTGCAGGTCCGGATGGCTTTCCTTCGCCTTTTTCCGATATGCTTTTTTGATGTCGTCATCGGTCGCGTCCTTGGACACGCCGAGCACTTCATAGTAGTCGCGTTTGGCCATGGTTCACCTGCTTTATCTAGTCTTGCGAAATGCCCCGGCAGGGGGTAAACCCGCACTGCCGAGGCGCTTGTTTCAGGTCGGACTTATTCGACGTCAAAGTCGGTATTCACCGTTCCGTCTTCGTTTTCCACGGAGCCGGACTGGCCCATATCGGCACCGTCCTGGGGTGCACCATCCTGCGGTGCGCCTTCCTGCTGATAAATCTTGCCAAAGATCGCATATACCTTCTGGGTCAGCGGCTCGATGGCGGCTTTGATCTGCTCGGCGTCGTTGGTTTCCTTCACCTTCTTGAACTCGTCCAGTTCGGACTGCACGGTGGCCTTATCTTCTTCGGTCAGCTTGTCGCCGTTTTCACGGAGCTGCTTTTCCATTTCATAGATCAGGCTGTCCGCAGAGTTCAATACTTCGACTTCTTCCTTGCGTTTCCTGTCGTCTTCGGCAAATTGTTCGGCTTCCTTCACGCGGGCTTCGATTTCTTCCTCGGACATATTAGTGGATGCCGTGATGGTAATCTTCTGCTCGTTGCCGGTGCCGTTGTCCTTAGCGCTAACGTTTACAATGCCGTTGCGGTCGATGGAGAATGTCACTTCGATCTGCGGTACACCGCGCGGGGCTGCCGGAATGCCGGTCAGCTGGAAACGGCCCAGGGTCTTATTATCGTACGCCATGGGACGCTCGCCCTGCAGCACGTGGATTTCCACGGTGGTCTGCCCGTCGGCGGCGGTGGAGAATACCTGCGACTTGGTCGTAGGAATGGTGGTGTTGCGCTCGATCAGGCGGGTGAAGATGTGGCCTTCGGTTTCCAGACCCAGCGAAAGCGGGGTAACATCCAGCAGCAGTACATCTTTCACGTCGCCGCCCAGAACGCCGCCCTGGATGGCTGCGCCAACGGCAACACACTCGTCAGGGTTGATGCCCTTGAAAGGCTCTTTCTTGGTAATCTTCTTAACAGCTGCCTGCACGGCGGGGATACGCGTGGAGCCGCCCACGAGGATGACCTTGTCGATATCGTCGGCCGACAGACCGGCGTCCTTCAGGGCTTTGGTCATCGGGTCGATGGTTTTGTCCACCAAATCGGCGGTCAGTTCATCAAACTTGGCACGGGTCAGGGTCATATCCAAGTGCTTGGGGCCGTTCTGATCGGACGTGATAAACGGCAGGTTGATGGACGCGCTCATCACGCCGGACAGGTCGATCTTGGCTTTTTCGGCAGCTTCCTTCAAGCGCTGATAGGCCATACGGTCTTTGCGAAGGTCAATGCCGTTCTCTTTTTTGAAGTTATCGGCAATCCAGTCGATAATGCGGTTGTCAAAGTCATCGCCGCCCAAGCGGTTGTTACCGTTGGTGGCCAGCACTTCAAACACGCCGTCGCCGATTTCCAAGAGGCTGACATCAAACGTGCCGCCGCCCAGGTCGTACACCAAAATCTTTTGTGTGCCTTCCTTGTCAAGGCCGTAGGCAAGCGATGCCGCCGTCGGCTCGTTGATGATGCGCAGCACTTCAAGCCCCGCGATGCGGCCTGCATCCTTGGTGGCCTGGCGCTGGCTGTCGGAGAAATAGGCGGGTACGGTGATAACTGCCTGCGATACGGTATCGCCCAGATAGGCTTCCGCGTCGTTTTTCAGCTTTTGCAGGATCATTGCGCTGATTTCCTGCGGGGTGTATTTCTTGCCGTCAATTTCCACCTTGTGGGCTGTGCCCATTTCACGCTTGATGGAGATTACGGTACGGTCGGGGTTGGTTACGGCCTGACGCTTGGCAATCTGGCCGACCAGCCGTTCGCCCTCTTTGGTAAAGGCAACGACCGAAGGCGTAGTCCGCGCACCTTCTGCGTTGGGGATGACAACAGGTTCGCCGCCTTCCAGTACGGCAACGCAGCTGTTGGTTGTTCCTAAGTCGATTCCGATGATCTTACTCATGGGGTGTTCCTCCTTGTTCTTATCCGCTGTTTATTCTGTAATCGCAATTTATATTGGAAAAGGCAAACGCCTTCATCCGCTTTTATGCTTCCGGCACCACTTTAACCATGGCGTGCCTTAGCACCGTATCGCCAATGCGATACCCTTTTTGCAGCACCTGACAAACGGTGCCTGCTTCGCCATCTTCCGGCGTACCGGTGAGGATGGCATTTTCCAGATTGGGGTCAAACTTTTCTCCCAGCCTGTCGATTTGCAGCACGCTGCGCTTTTCAAACACTTCGTTGAGCTGCCGGGAAACCATTTCCATGCCTTCTTTTAAGGCTTTGTCCTTGCTGGCTGCGGCTGCCTCCATGGCCCGTTCCATATTATCCAGCACCGGCAGCAGCAGAAGGAGTATGGATTTGGCTCCGTCTTCAAATGCTTCTGCCCGGACGTTGGTGTTGCGGCGGCGGTAATTGTCAAAATCCGCCTGTACGCGCTGGGCCAGGTTCAGGTACTCGTCAACCTTGCAGTTGGCTTCCGCCAGGGATGCTTCCAGCACATGGAAGTCAGCGTTAATATCATCGCCGATGGCTTCTACTTCCGCTTCTTCATCCTTGAGCAGGGTTTCGTCGGGCGCTTCCTGCGCGGTTTTCTTGGGTTTCACGGTCTTATCTTTTGCCATGCAATCACTCCTTGTCCTCGTTGAGCAGGCTGGACAGCTGCTGTCCCATCGCGCCGAGTATTCCCAGCACGCGCCCGTATTGCATACGGGTAGGCCCGATCACGCCGATGGTACCGTTGGTACCGTTGTCCAGCGCATAGGTTGCCGTGACAACGGAACAGTCTTCCAGTTCCTTCACGCCGGTTTCCGGCCCGATGCGCACGGTAAACGCCACAGATTGCCGCTGTTCCAGCAGCGACAGGATAGCGTCCTTGGTTTCCAGCAGTGACAGGAACGAGCGTGCCTTTTCAACGTCCGAATACTCGGGAAAGTTAAGGATGTTGCTGGGTCCTGCAAAGGCGATTTTCGCCTTGTTTCCGCCGGCTTCGGCTTCCGCTACCAGCCTTGCGATACTGTCGATGACACCGCGCTTTTCAGCCGATTCCTTCCCGATGGATTGCAGCACCTGCTGGGTTTCGGTCAGGGTTCGACCGGCTAAACGCTCGGTCAGCATACGGCTGATGGCATACAGTGCATCTGAATCCAGATCGCTGTCCACACGGATGACACTATCGCGGATGAGTCCGCCGTCGGTGACAATCACAAGCAGCGCGCTGTGCGCCGAAATGGGCACAAGCTGCAGAGTACGGATGACCATATCCTGTCCTTTGGGGCCCATAGCCAGCGATGTATAGCTGGTCAGGCTGGACAGCACCTGTGCCGCGCGGCCGATGACATCTTCCATCTTGCCGGAGCGGCTTTTGAAATGCTCGCGAATGCTTTGCACATCGTTGGTCTTGAGCTTGCCTTCACGCAGCAGTTCATCCACATACAGGCGGTATGCCTTGGCACTGGGAATTCTGCCTGCGCTGACATGGGGCTGGTCAAGATACCCGAGTTCTTCCAGATCGCTCATTTCGTTGCGTATCGTGGCGGAGCTTAGACCCATATCGTAGCGCTTGGAAATGGTCCGGCTGCCGACAGGAATGGCTGTTAGGATATAGTCGTCGATGATCGCTTGCAATATGCGGATTTTTCTCTCATCCATGGCTATCCCGTCACCTCCCGGCATCATCTCGGTTTCCATTTTGTTAGCACTCTTGCTTTGTGAGTGCTAACCTCTGTTATCATAGCTCTGTTTTGGATGTTTGTCAAGCGTTACGGTGCAAGATTTATGGGCAAAGACATACCCTTGTAATCCTTTCGATACAAGGGTTTCATGGAATGTCTGACTATTCCTGACTAAAATTCTTTGGTTTTTTTGTGAAGCTTTACACTGCTGTTGTATCCCTTATTCCTTCATAAACATCATCAATACGGTGTTTTGCAGTGCTAACCCCCGCGCATTCAAGGCCAGGCGCGGCGCAGCGTCATTGCTTGGCTGCAAAAAGCCATCTGTTTCCAGTTTATGAATCGCGTCGCCGTATACATCTGTCAGCGCTTGCCCGTGCATCGCCTGAAAGGCATCATACCCAACGCCTTCCGTAGTGCGCAGGCCGAGCATGATGGTTTCAAACATCGCATCGTCCCGGCCCATGGATAGTGTCTGGGCAAGCGGCAGCCTGTTTTCGCCGAGTAAGCGATGGTATTCCTTCAAAGAAGCTGTATTAGTGCGCCGCTGGTAAATAGCATCGGTCGCGGGCAGCATACCGGCGGCATTCAGCCCCAATCCAATGTAGTACTGCTGCTGCCAATACACCAGGTTGTGCCGGGATGCAAACCCGGGTTTGGCAAAGTTGGATATCTCATAGCGCTGATAGCCAAGTGACTGCAACAGCGTAATCCCCCGTTCCATCATATCGGCGGTTGCATCTTCATCCGGAAGGGTAAGCGTTCCGTTTTGCAGCATGGTTTCAAGGCGCGTGCCCTCCTCCACCTTTAGTCCATACGCGGATATATGCTGCACACCAAGCTGTGCGGCCGCGGCAATGGAATCAAGGTAGTCCGTAATCGACTGCGTCGGCAGGCCATACATTAAGTCCACACTTAGATTGTCAACACCATGCCACCTTGCCAGCTCCAGCGTTTCCTCGACCTTCTCAAAGCTGTGAATACGCCCCAGCAGTTGTAGCAGGCGGCTTTGTTTGGCCTGCATACCCAGCGACAGGCGGTTCATGCCCCCGCTTACCATGGTATCAAGCCAATCCGGCTGGACTGTTCCGGGGTTGGCTTCGGAGGTAAATTCGATGCCCGCCGGAATGTGAAAGCTTTGATGCAGTTGATTGAGCAAAGTTTCCATCAGCGGTGCCGGCACGATAGACGGCGTTCCTCCGCCAATATACACAGTGTGGATCTCCGCGTTCGGCCATTCCCCCGCCGCAAGCGCTATTTCCTTGCACAGGCTTTCAATATACAGCGCGATCTCCGCTTCGCTTGCTGCAAACGAACAGAAGTCGCAGTATACACACTTCGACCGGCAAAACGGGATATGAACATAGAGGGATATTTTCATACGGCATTTCTCCATCAAACATTGACTTCGCTCATCATAGCATGGACCGCTGTATTTGGCTATGAATTGCTCCTATCCTATGTATTTCTACCATTAAATAATGCTAAAAGAAGTTTCAGGCATCCTTACCTCATCAATTCGCTGCCGTTTAGAGGGTGAATGTTTGCAAACTTCATCCCACAGGCCAACGTAATGATTTAGGAAGCATCCTCTGGATTCAATTGCCATATTGAAAAAAATACAGTATGATACTCCCTGTAAAAAAGTACTTGATTCGCAGGAGGATTCCATGCCGGACGACAGGCTGAAACATATTCGCAATTTTTGCATTATTGCGCACATTGACCATGGTAAATCCACGCTCGCCGACCGCATTTTAGAGATAACGGGCGTATTTGACCGCCGCCAAATGGTAGAACAGATGCTCGACAGCATGGAGCTGGAGCGTGAGCGCGGCATCACCATAAAAAGCAAGGCCGTACATATGCAGTATACCGCCTCGGATGGCCAGACCTATAACCTAAACCTGATCGATACGCCCGGCCATGTAGACTTCAGCTACGAGGTCAGCCGTGCGCTGGCCGCGTGCGAGGGCGCGCTGCTTGTGGTGGATGCCACCCAGGGCATTGAAGCCCAAACGCTAGCCAACGTATACATGGCGCTGGAACACGATTTGGAAACCATTCCCGTGATCAACAAAATCGACCTGCCCAGCGCCCAGCCGGATGTTGTCAAGCAGGAGATTGAAGATGTCATCGGCCTAGACACCGAAGACGCCCCCATGGTATCGGCTAAAACCGGTATGAATGTCGAAGCCGTGCTGGAAGCGATTGTCAAGCATGTTCCCCCGCCCACGGGCGACGATACCGCGCCCCTGAAAGCGCTGATATTTGATGCGTATTATGATAATTACAAGGGCGCAATTTGCTTTGTGCGCGTTATGCAGGGCACGGTAAAACCCGGCATGCGCATCCGCATGATGGCCAGCAAAGCCGAGTTTGATATTGTGGAAGTCGGCACCTTTCACCCCGGGTACAGCCCCTGCGCTATGCTGCAGGCGGGCGATGTAGGCTACGTCAGTGCGTCGATCAAGGATATTTCTGAAACTCGCGTGGGCGATACCATCACCAGCGCAGAGCACCCTGCCGATGCCCCGCTACCCGGCTACCGCAAGGTAACCCCGATGGTGTTCTGCGGTATATATCCTACTGATGGCAACGATTACGATGCCTTGAAGGACGCGCTGGAAAAGCTGCGCATGAACGACGCGTCCCTGTCGTTTGAGCCGGAAACCTCCGTTGCGCTTGGCTACGGCTACCGCTGCGGCTTCCTTGGGCTGTTGCACATGGATATCATTTCCCAGCGGCTGGAGCGGGAGTTTGACTTAAACCTCATCACCACCGCGCCCAGCGTTATTTACCATGTCTATAAAACAGACGGCACGATGGTTTCCATCGACAATCCCACCAACCTGCCCGATCTGTCCGTCGTCGACCACATGGAAGAACCGTTTGTGCTGGCGACCCTCTATACCCCGCAGGAATATGTGGGCACCCTGATGGAAGTATGCACGGAAAAACGAGCCGTGTTCCTAGATATGCAGTATGAAGGCGGGCGCGTGAAACTGACCTACGATATTCCGCTCAATGAGGTCATTTACGACTTTTTTGACCAGATCAAAAGCCGGTCGCGCGGCTATGCCAGCTTTGATTATGAGCTGAAAGGCTATGTGCAAAGCGATCTGGTGAAACTGGATATCCTGCTCAATGGCGATATCTGCGATGCCTTCACCATCATCGTTCACCGGGACAAGGCCTACGCCCGCGGCCGCAGCATTGCTAAAAAGCTGATTGACGTTATCCCCCGCCAGCAGTTTGAAATTCCCATCCAAGCAGCCATTGGCGGCAAAGTCATCGCCCGTGAAACCGTACGCGCCTTGCGCAAGGATGTGCTTGCCAAGTGCTACGGCGGCGATATTACCCGCAAAAAGAAACTGCTGGAGAAGCAAAAAGAAGGTAAGAAACGCATGCGGCAGTTCGGCTCAGTCGAAGTGCCCAGCGAGGCCTTTATCGCTGTGTTGAAAATGGATGAGAAATAAACTGCGTTTTCGCGATTTTTCCATCTTGCAAGAGCGCTATTTTCATGATATAATTGAGTTAGAGTTATCTAACTCTTTTTCTTTTTGCAGTGTTTGCATGATCACCCAGGACTTCGCTATGCCCGATGATTTGCACCGCCTATTTTTTTGTCCCTAGGTTAGAGGACTCTAACTCTTGGATTCATGCATCACTCCCCCACTTCGACCTGCGGCTGCGGTTCCAACACGATTCTTACAGGAGGGTTATTCTATGGCGAAAGACAAAAAGGCATCCATTCTCAAACGGTTTTCCCCATATCTGGGCAAAAAAAAGTTACTCCTTCCACTTTCACTTGTTCTGTCCGGGCTTTCCGCGGTTTTGAACATTTTACCATTCGTGTTTGTATGGTACATAGCACGCGACATACTGCAATCTCCACTGTCCATCAGCATGGAAAGCATCGGTCCGTTTGCATGGTATGCCTTTGGCAGCGCGTTTGCCGGCATTTTGCTTTATTTCGCCGCTTTGATGAGCTCGCATCTGGCTGCATTTCAGGTTGAGGTCGAAATGCAGCGAACCGGCATGCGAAAAATCATCTCTATGCCGCTGGGCTTTTTTGACCAACACGCAAGCGGCAAACTGCGCAAGATTGTCAATGACGGTGCCGGAACAACGCACACCTTTCTTGCCCACCAACTGCCGGATATAGCTGCCAGTGTCGTGTCTCCCATCATTTTACTGACGCTGATTTTTCTCGTAGACTGGCGTATGGGTCTGGCGTCGATGGTTCCAATTGCTTTAGCCTTTATCACCATGCGCTTTATGATGAATTCACAGGGTCAGGCCTTTCAGCAGCGCTACTATGATTCGCTGGAGGAAATGAGCGCTGAATCTGTTGAGTATATCCGCGGGATTCCCGTGGTGAAAACTTTCGGACAGAGCATTTTTTCATTCAAGCGTTTTTATTCCAGTATCATCCGATATAAAGAAATGGTGCTTGCCTACACGCTCCTGTGGCGCAAACCCATGTCGCTATACACGGTACTTATGCAGTCCACCGCCTTCTTTTTAATCCCGATCGCCATCCTGCTCGTCGGCAGAGTCGACCAGATGGCCGTTGTGCTTGCGGATTTCGTATTCTATCTTCTGCTATCGCCGCTGTTTTCTTTGTTGCTGATGCGGTCGATGTATTTCCGCCAAAACGTTACAATCGCCGAGCAGGCACTTGACCGCCTTGATGGTTTATTTGAGTATCCGGCCATGCAGTTTCCTGCTGCAGCCAAAGCGCCGAAGCAGCACAGCCTGGAGTTTCGCAATGTATCGTTCTCCTATCCCGGCAGCGATACGCGCGCCATTAACAATATCAGCTTTACGCTAAACGAAGGCGAAACCATCGCGCTGGTTGGCCCATCCGGGAGCGGAAAAACAACCATTGCCCGCCTGGCTGCACGCTTTTGGGATGTAGCCGAAGGTGAGGTCTTGGTCGGAGGCGCGAATGTGAAAAACATCAGCAAACAAGAGTTAATGAACACGATTTCCTTTGTCTTCCAAAACACCCGTTTGTTCCGCGATTCGCTGCGTGAGAATATTGTGTTTGGCAAAAGCGCTGTATCCGATGCGGCAATCAACCACGCCATCGACTATTCACAGTCTCGCGAGATTATCGACCAGCTGCCGGACGGTTTGGACACGCATATCGGCAAAACGGGCACCTATCTTTCAGGCGGCGAGCAGCAGCGCATTGTCCTGGCTAGGGCCATTGTGAAAGATGCACCCATCGTGCTGCTGGATGAGGCGACTGCGTTTGCCGATCCCGAAAATGAACACTTGATTCAAAAAGCGCTCAAGGAGCTCAGCCATGGGAAAACCACCCTGATGATTGCCCATCGTTTGACCAGCGTACGCGATGCCGACCGCATTCTTGTCATCGATCAGGGCACGGTTGCCGAAGCGGGAACACATGACGAGCTCATAGAACAAGGCGGCCTGTACTACCGCATGTGGCAGGAATATCAACAGTCGATCGCCTGGGAGATTACCGGAAATCAGGCTTCGGAGGAGGGTGCACAGTATGCGTAAATACTTTCAGCGTAAATATGCCATGAGCGAAAAAGGCGCACGGGATTTGATTCATTCCACCACCTGGACCGTTCTGATGGATATCAGTTTTATCTTTCCGGCGCTGCTTTCGCTTCTTTTTCTGGAATCGCAGCTGCAGGTACTGCTTGGCGGTACGGATGGAAGCGGAAGAACGATGCTAAGC
This sequence comes from Candidatus Limiplasma sp., assembly GCA_963675925.2. Classification (GTDB taxonomy): domain Bacteria; phylum Bacillota; class Clostridia; order Christensenellales; family Aristaeellaceae; genus CAXXOK01. The sequence continues at coordinate 113,747 of CAXXIB010000006.1, read as the reverse complement.
TATATTGCCCTGTCGTGCATTGCGTTTGCGATTATGGTCGTGATTGCATACTTCCAATACCAAACCACGTATACGAAAATATATGAAGAAAGTGCGCTGAGGCGAATCAACCTTGCGGAAACCCTGCGCAAGCTGCCCCTTTCCTTCTTTAGTAAAAAGGATGTTGCAGACTTAAGTTCTACCATCATGGAAGACGCTACGCAAATCGAGCAGCTGTTCTCCCATGCTGTCCCGCAGCTTTACGCATCGGTGATCACAGTTTCCATCATGGCTGTCATGTTGTTTCTATACAACTGGCAACTGTCACTTGCCGTATTTTGGGTCGTTCCGATTGCCGGGTTTATCTTTTACAAAACCAGGAACTTGCAAAACACCGAACATCGGGGTTTATACGCAACAAAACGGGATATCGCCGATACGATGCAGGAAGGGCTTGATTCGATTCACGATATCAAATCCTACAACCGCGAAGCCGATTTCTCCTCCAAGCTGGATGCAAAACTCCGCGGTTACCAGCAAAAACTGGTTCGAAGCGAATTGCTGATCGGCAGCGCAATCAACGTCTCTTATGTTGTGTTAAAGCTTGGTCTTCCCAGCGTGATTCTGGTCGGAGCCTATCTGCTGACGACAGGGTCGATCAGTATTTTCACCTATTTTGTGTTCCTGCTGCTGTCCTCCCGTATCTACAATCCGCTCATAGAGGTCATGAACAATCTGGCGATGCTGATCTTCCTCAATGTGCGCATCAACCGCATGCGGGAGATGGATGCCATGCCGCGGCAGGAGGGAAGCGCTAATTTCCACCCGAAGAACTATACTATCGTGTTTGATACCGTCGATTTTTCCTATCAGGATGGCGTGCAGACCTTACAAAACGTGAGTTTTACTGCCAAGCAAGGCGAAGTCACCGCGCTGGTGGGACCCTCAGGCGGCGGGAAAAGCACCATCGCCAAGCTTGCTGCCCGGTTTTGGGATATCGACAAAGGAACGATCACCCTTGGCGGCGAGGATATTTCCAAAATCGACCCGGAAACGCTGCTGCATTCTTATTCCATTGTTTTTCAGGATGTAACGCTGTTCAACACAAGCATTATGGAAAACATTCGTCTGGGCAAAAAAGATGCTACAGACGATGAGGTTATTCATGCCGCAAAACTGGCCCAGTGTGATGATTTTGTAAGCAAGCTTCCCCATGGTTACCAAACCCGCATTGGTGAAAACGGCGAAAGGCTTTCCGGCGGGGAGCGGCAGCGTATCTCTATTGCCAGAGCTATCCTGAAGGATGCGCCGATTATCCTGCTGGACGAAGCAACCGCCTCGCTGGATGCTGAAAACGAGAGTAAGATTCAAAAGGCGCTAAGTGCGTTGATTGAACATAAAACCGTTTTGGTCATTGCCCACCGCATGAGAACGGTTGCCGGCGCCGATAAAATCGTAGTCATTCAGGATGGTGCTATCGTTGAAACCGGAGCGCCGGAAACGCTCAAGCAGGAACAGGGTTTGTATGCTTCGCTTCTCAAGGCATAGTTACCACATATCAGTCCACCAAAGCCACGGCAATTGCCGTGGCTTTGGCTTTCTTCCTTTGCCGCTGCACCCTGCGAGCATCACGTGAATTGATTGACAGTATGTGCCAGCATCTATATAATTTAAAGCAGTTGCATGGCCTAGCGCTGCCCGCAAAGTAAGCACCGCTTCGCCATCTAAATCCCGTTTACAACATTGGATGAACCATCATCAGAAGGGCTGCATTATGATCTTTGAGGGATATGCCGCAATCCTATATGGTATCGGTCTGGCTTTGGTTTTGCTGTACCTGCTGTTGAGTATCGACGATTTCATTTGGGATATCGTCACGACGATATTTCGCAAGCTACACAAAAAGCCACGGCTGGACTTCAAAGCGCTGGAAACGGTGCCGCCCAAACTGCTGGCTATTACCGTAGCCGCCTGGCACGAGGATGCCGTACTTGGCGATGTGATTGACAACTTAATCGCCTCGGCCAGCTATCCGCAGTCAATGTACCACATCTTCCTTGGCATTTACCCCAATGATCCGCCCACACTAAAGGTAGCACATGACCTGGCCGCGCGGCATAAAAATGTGCACGTGATCGTGAACGATACGCCGGGCCCGACCTCCAAAGCGCAGAATATCAACCACGTCATCCGCCAGATACATAAGTTTGAACAGGAGCGTGGCTGGTCGTTTGCATCGCTGACCATTCACGACTCCGAAGATGTAATCCACCCCTACGAGCTGCTGGTGACCAATTACCTGATTGACACACACGATGCCCTGCAGTTCCCGGTATTCCCGCTCATCCGCATGCCGCGGCTGTCCAATTTCTTTCAGAACATTACAACCAATACCTATGCCGATGAGTTTGCCGAAAACCACTACACCACCATGGTCAACCGCTATATGGCCAAGGCGTTTGTGCCGTCGGCAGGTACCGGCTTTGCCCTGTCACGCAAAACCCTAAGCCACTTCGGCGATCAGGATGTGCTCCCCAGCAACAGCCTGACCGAGGACTACCGCCTGGCGCTGACATTGTTTGAAAACGACATCCGTTTATACTATGTGCTGGAACGCATCCCCCGTATATCCAATAAGGGTAAGGTCGTTTGGGATTATGTGACAACGCGTTCCATGTTCCCCAATACCTTTAAAACCGCAGTCAAGCAAAAAGCGCGCTGGACACTGGGTATCACCATGCAATCGGTGCGCTTTAAGGACATTTTCCGCACCAAGGGCATTCATTTTATGGGCCGTTATTCCCTGTACAAAGATACCAAAGCGAAATTCGGCAATCTGCTGGTCTTCGTCGGCTATCCGGTGCTGATTTACTTTTTCGCCTCGCTGTTTTTGCCCCTGCAACCCATCTTTCCGCAGGGTAGCCTTTCATGGTGGCTCAGTTTAGCGGTTACGGGGCTGATGGTCGAGCGACAGCTGTTTCGCGCCATCAGCGTTTACCATGTATATGGCATGCGCAGTGTATTTTTCGCCGTGCTATTTCCCCCGCTATTCCCCATTCGCCTGATCTGGGGCAATATCATCAACATGGTGGCGACATTCAAAGCATTCCGCCTGCTGCGTAAAAGCAAAAAGAACAAAGAGCCGAAACAGCCCCAGGCCAAAACCACTGCCAAGCCGATGGAAATCAAATGGTCGAAAACCGATCATGCGTTTTTGGATCAGCAGGTGCTAAAGCGCTACCGCCGTACCACGGGCGATATACTGCTGGAGCGCGGTTATGTGTCCATACCGGTGCTGCAAAAAGCCCTGCCGGATGCACGAAGGCGCGGCGAACGGCTGGGCGAGTATTTGCTCAAGCGCGGCCTGATTGGTGAGGATGAACTGCTGGATGCCTTGTCCAGAGTGGTCCATACGCAGCACGTAACTGCGCGCCATCTGGGCCACTACGGTCTGGAGCGCTTTGCCGACCAGTTTGACGAACTCCTTTTGCGCAGCCTGCATGTGCTGCCGCTGATGATATGCACGGGCGGATTTGTGTGCGCCTTTTGCGACGAAAGCCCCAAAGATGCGAAACAGAAGATTGAAAGCACCTACGGTATAGAAGTTCAAGAGGTTATCTTTACCCGATTGGCGATTTTGCGGGGGCTGGATATCATGTTCAGCAAAACCGACAAACCCGTTGATTACAACACCCCGGCCAACCAGCTGTATGAAGAAGGGAAAATCAACTGCGAACAGTTGATACTCGCCCGCAATTATGCCTACAAAACCGGACATACCGAAACCCGGGTGCTGCGGGAAATGGGTCTGTTGCCCGATCGCCGCAAGGCAAGGGTTGTGTACTCTGGCGTACAGCCTGAAGCTTAAGTATTCAGGCGCGCCTAGCCAAACGATTACCTGATTGTTATTGTGTACGAACAGCTAAGATGGAGTGCGTATGAAATTCGCAGGAATCAGCCTGATCGCAAGCGATTTGCAGGGTTTATATGCGTTTTACCATGCTTTGCTTCAGGAAGATGGCCAATGGGAAGGGACAGAGCATGTCAGCTTTCCACAGGCGGGGATTGTCCTCTTTTCTGTGCAGGGTATGGAGCAGCTGGCACCCGGTTTCATGCAAAGCTGCGGAACCGGAAAAACAGTGCTCAGTTTTGATGTGGATGATGTGGACAGTTTGCTTGCTACGCCAGCTTTAAGCAGCGCCAGCATCATCAAGTCCCCACAGAATCATCCATGGGGACTTCGCAGTGCTTGGCTCAAAGACCCGGAAGGCAATATCATCAGCTTTCGCAGTCCTGTACGATAAGGGGATTCCCCTATTTCTTCACCGATTCGCAGGCCGTTGCCTGTGCCGATAGAAGCGCTTTGACCTGCGCTTCTTTTTCAAACAAAGCACAACCGCCCATGTGGTTTTCGTCCGCAGCATTCAGCTCCCGCACTGTTTGAAAGAACGGCGACTGCATCGCTTCCATCAGGGTATGGTCTGTCAGGCTGATATCGGAATACGGTGAAAACGGGCAGGGCTCTGCGCCGCCGTATGCATTGATATGGAAAAACCCCCGCCCCGCCGCCAGGCAACCGCCCATATGTTTTTCATCACCGGGGAACGAGATAAGCACCATACCGGAAAAGCGCGCACGTAGCTCGTCCTGTGCTTTTTCCATCAGCCGCCGCTGCGCATCATCGGGCGCAAGAGCCTGGGTGCCGGGCTCTATCGGTACATACTCAATAAACAGCACCAGACGGCAGCCGCTTTGGTACAGCCTGTCGATAAACGCAGGATCCATGACCTCGGCGCGGTTTTCGGTGGTCACCGTCAGCGATACGCCAAACAATAGTTTTCTCTTTTTCATGGCATCAAGCGCAGCTTGCACGACCGAATACGCCCCGTCTCCACGCCTCGCATCGGTGGCCTGCATGCCGCCTTCCAGGCTGACAATGGGGACCAGATGGCGGTGCTTGTCCAGCAGCTTAAGCAGCGCTTCATCCAGCAATGTGCCGTTGGTAAAGATCGGGAATATGGTTTTCTCGCGAGCCGCAGCGGCAAGCAATACATCCTGCCGCATCATCGGCTCTCCGCCAGCCAGCAAAATGAACGGAACGCCCATGTCCGCCGCCTGATCAAACAGTTCGCTCCACCGCTCAGCGCTCAGCAACGGTTTATCGCCTGCTGATCCGCACTGCCCGTTTGCGCGGGCATAGCAGCCCTTGCAGTGCAGATTGCAGGCATTGGTAATGCTTGCTATCAAGAAGGTTGGCACGGAAACCCCCGCAGCCTGCAAGGTTTCGCGGCGCTTTTCAATCTCCAAATAGTGCGGATAGTAGCGTCGCAGAAACAAGCTCTCCTTGGGATTGCGCAGGGTTGCCTTTACAATATCTTTAAACAGCTGTTCTATGCCGTCATTCAGGTATGCCGTTAAATCAAACGTTTCCGCCAAAGTAGGATCCTCCTGTTGACCGGATCGTCTTCCGGTGTATTGGCACCAGTATACCTGTTTTCCTGCGGGATTCAATGCAAGAATGATTAGAATGTCATAAGAAGATGATGATCACCGCAAAAACCCTGCGCAAACAGTTGTCAACCACTGCGATATTATGTATACTTTTCGTATTGGAGACCTTAACCAAATAAATTGCAAGGATCCTAACTACCTGAATCGAGGTGCATCATGATTCAATGGTTGAGCCAGTTTGGCGCAGTGCAGCAAGCACTGATGGCAACGATTTTCACCTGGGGTGTTACCGCGCTTGGCGCAGCGCTTGTTTTTTTCTTTAAAACCATCAACAAAACCGTACTCAACGGCATGCTGGGGTTTGCCGCCGGCGTTATGATTGCGGCCAGCTTCTGGTCGCTGCTGGCCCCCGCGATTGATATGGCCGAAGACCTGGGGCAGATCTCGTTTCTCACCGTTGCCATCGGGTTTTTAGCGGGCGGCGGATTCTTATACCTGGTGGATAAACTGCTGCCGCACCTGCACATGGGTCTGGATACGTCCAAGGCTGAAGGTATTAAAACATCATGGCAGCGCAGTGTACTGCTGGTATCCGCCATCACGCTGCACAATATCCCCGAAGGGCTTGCCGTCGGTGTTGCCTTTGGCGCCGTTGCCGCAGGCGTGGGCACCTCGGCGACGCTGGCAGGCGCCATCGCGCTGGCCATTGGTATCGGGCTGCAAAACTTTCCCGAAGGGGCCGCCGTATCCATTCCGCTGCGGCGGGAAGGCTTCTCGCGCGGGAAAGCATTCCTGTACGGACAGGCTTCCGGCATTGTAGAACCGATTGCCGGCGTTTTGGGTGCGTTTGCGGTGATTAGCGTTCGTCCCATGCTGCCGTATGCGCTGGCCTTTGCCGCAGGCGCTATGATTTATGTTGTGGTGGAAGAGTTAATCCCGGAAGCACAGCGCGAAGTGGGCGGTTCAAAAACCGATATCGCCACTATCGGTGCGATGGTCGGCTTCACTGTGATGATGGTGCTGGACGTGGCACTGGGCTAAAACAGCATAAAAACATCACATCAATAGAAAAAGCCCGGAGCGTGCAGGAGCGGTGCACTCTCCGGGCTTGGCCTATGGAAGGCCCAAATGCGGTTGCAAAGTCCGCGGAATCAGCTAATGATCACCCTTGCCCTTGCCTTTGCCGGGGTTTGTTTCGTTCTTACCCTGTGTCTGGGCATTGCCGGGGCTTTGCTTTTGTTTCCCCTGGTCAGGGTTACCCTTGCCGTTTTGCTCGTCTTGCTTTTCCTGTTCCATGTTCTGCGTTGTACCCATGTTTTCGTTCATTTCCTGATTCTGTTCCAGATTTCCATTCTTGTTTTGCTGGCCGGCGGCTTCATCACTTTTACCCTGTCCCTGGCCATTGCTTGCGTTTTGTTTGAACGTGTCCAAGAATCTCGTCAACTCATCGGCAATATTTTCTTCCTTGTTCTGGTGCCAGCTGGTATACGGATCGTATAGTTCACGGGGCACCAGAGCCTTTTCAACCGTTGCGATAAACAACGTCTGCGCCTTCGAGGCTGCATCGGTCAAGGCTTGCTGCACAACTGCGTACTCCAATAAGATTTCGGTTTTCAGCCGCTCGACACTCTCCGCCAGCGCATCGCCGTCTACCTCTTTGGTTGCGCTTTGTGCCTGATCGCGGAAGGTGTCCTTCAGCGCTTTGATTGCACTGTGATAGCTTGTCTCGGCTGTCTGGATAGTACTGCGCATTTGTGTAAACGCGGTCTCCAGTACCAGCAGCTGCTCATCGGTCAGCAGTTCTTCAAAGGCAACCGTAGTGTCCATGTCTTCAAACAGCTGTGTTAGTTCGTCCAAGGACATTGTACCGTATTGCAGGATGGCTTCCTCAATTGTGATTTCTTTCAGTTCAGCGATATACTGCATCATTAAGTACTGTGCCGGTGTCAGCCCGGCAGCGTCCGCCAAGGCAATAATTTCATCGGGAATGGGCGGCTGCAGTTCCTCCGCCAGTGCACTTTGCCCTACGAACACAAAAAGAAATAGTATCGCCACAAATAGGGATACCAACGAGGTTCGTGTATAATTTTTCATGCGCTATCCTCCCTTTCGGTAACTGGCTGCCATCGGTACCACCGAAGGCCCTATAGTTTTGCGTCACAGCTTTTCAACTGCTTTGCTAGTATCGTGGGCGTGTCTAAATGTTACAACAATATTACGAGAATTGCAAGCGTTTTCGGAAATTTTTTCGTTTCCTGCATTTGCACGCCTTTTGCTTTGCTCCAGATGTTGTACACCATGGCCGAAGCGTCTGCTCTTGCGCCGTACCCTATGGTTTTCTAAAAAGCAGAGCACTGTCAAATCGTCACCCTGTCGGGTGGCAAGGATTGTACACGTTCGTACCTTGATTCTATCGTGTCCCGATGATAGCATCAACACTAGGAAACATCGCCGGACTATTGGGTCCGGTCTATTGCATAGCGCGATTCATGCAGGCATTGATTTGTGTATGTCCGCGCCACAAACAGCGGTACACGATTTCTATACGCATACCGCAACAGGAGGAGAGCTTCCATGGCCCCATTGCTGAAAACCCTGCAACGCGCCGGAGGGCGCAGCCTGTACCTTGTCTTTCCACCCGGACCGCCGCGCACGCCCAAGCGCACCAGTGCACTTTTTATCCTACGGGATGACGACTCAGCGGTCTCTGTGGATCAGCTGATGCAGTCCGAACACTTACAGCACCTGTGCCAAGAGCAGCATGTGATTTTAGCCTTCCCTAACCCTGTCGGCGGTCGGTGGAACTGGGAGCTTGATCCCGCTTTGCCTGATGATGTGGCCTTTTTCGCCCATCTGCAAAAAGAATTATCCACGCCGGAGGAGAGCCTGCCCTTTCCAAAGGAACTGGCAGCCTCCGCCAATCCGCTGAAGGACCCGCGCTTTCAGAAGCACTGGCACCCAATGGCGGATGTACGCTATGCCGCTGGCTACGGCAGCGGCGCGTCCATGGTCTGCACCTTGGCCGCCTTACGACCGGAGCTGCTGGCAGGCATCTATGCAGACGGCGCAGCGCTATCCCCTGCCGCAGCGCAAAAGTCCGTTCATGCGCCCATGCCCGCCTATCTATCCAACTGCACACCGGAAACGACCGCCTACTTCGTGCAGGCGAACGCGGCCGAGCCGAGCGAAACCGCCGGTCAATTCCAAAACCCCATCAATCCCAGCCAGTGTGTCATCCTGTCCGAAACACAGTCTGTACCCCTGATGACCGTGTACGATACGCTGTTTTCCCGTGTGCGGCGGCCAGCCTCGTCGCTGCTAGGTGATGTTGCTCCGCGTCTGCGCCCCGATACAGCCGAAGGCTTTACGCTGTTTGCAAACGATACACGGCTGGACGGCACCAAGCATACCTGGTTGGTTCACACACCTAAGGCTGCAAGTAAGCATCCGGATGTCCAAGTACCGCTGCTCTTGTTTTTCCATGGCGCAAGCGATACCCCGTGGGAAGCGGCGGATATGACCAAGTTCCACGAACTGGGCGAGCGGGATGGATTCATCACCGTCTACCCCTGGGGCAGCAACCGGATGACCTGGAACAGTTCCATGCTGGATGATGAACCTGACGACGATGCCTACATCACCGCGCTGATACGGTATATGCTCGATACCTACCCTGTCGACCCGCAGCGGGTATACCTGTCCGGGTTTTCCAACGGTGCAGCCCAGGCGCACGCTGTTGCCATGTGTCATCCCGAGTTGATTGCGGCCATTTGCCCGATTGATGCCAACTGGCCCGGCAACCGCGCGGGTATCTCTCACCTCACCGTGCAGGATGTGACCCCCATGAAAATCGCGCTGGAAAAGCAGAAGACCTTCGACTATCGTATGCCGGTGTGGTACACCTACGGCGGGCGGGAGGTTTCCTATCCCGTGTATAACGGCTGCACCCAGCAAATGCAGTACGATTTCTGGAAAAGCTATAACCATATCCCCATCAAGCCAACCCCCGATAAAGAAACGCCCCACTCCTGCGGCTGTGGCGTGCCCGGCGATATCCAGACAACGCTTGCGCCCAGCACAATTCATCCCACGCATACCTACGATGTGCATCAGTTTTTATCCACCGATCCCGCCGGTGTCAACCTCTATAATTATGTACTGATGCGGCAAAAAGGCCATGAAATTGCCCCGGCAGATCCCCTGCTCGGCTGGCAATATGTGCGAAAGTTCCGCCGCCTGCCGGATGGCAGCCTGGCTGTGACAGCACAGAAAACGCCCTGAGTTCGGGTTTTTGCGCAGCAACCATATAACCCCGCACAGCAGTGTGCACTTTGGTTAATTTCTGCCCATCCGGTACAAAAATCCACACTGCACTTCACAAAATTGGCGTACCATGGAAACAAATCAAAGCGATTGAAAACCCCGCGCCGGTTTTTTATAGTAAAACCATCAACAACACATTGCGTTAAACCCGCTTGCAAGAGCGCTGCGTTGACGTGATATGACAGGGAAATATGAAAGGAGTCAATAGCGCATATGTCCAATGTACTGATGCACGTAAATCTTCGTGCGGAATCCATTAGCCTGTGGACTGCCATCAATGTCATCCTGCCCGACGACAGGATTGAAGGTGAATATCCGGTGCTGTGGCTGCTGCATGGCGGCGGCGGCAATGAAAACGACTGGATCGAGGAAACCGGTATTCGCCGGTATGCCGACAAACACAAAATGGCGGTCGTTATGCCCCACGCCGGCCACAGCCGGTACTGCAACATGTACTGGGGGGCGGACTACTTTACTTACCTGACGGAGGAACTGCCAAAGCTTGTTAAGCACCTGTTCCCCTGCATTTCCACCAAACGGGAAGATAACTTTATCGCGGGTCTGTCGCTGGGCGGCAGCGGTGCGATTTCACTGGGCATGCGGCGGCCTGATCTGTACGGCGCTATCGGCGTACTGTCGGCTTCCAGCATCATCCCGCTGGAGCACCTGCGTCCCAAATCGGCAGGCGGCCCGTCCGCACCCGGTGGCCCCGGCAAAAAAAGCGTGAACATGGTCAATTTCGGCGTGGAAGACACCGGCGACCTGAAAGGCAACCCGGAGCACGATGTGCTGCTGAACGCTGAAAACGTCATCAAAGAGAATAAGCCCGTGCCCAAGGTATTCCACGCCGTTGGTATGGAAGACCATGCCTATCCGGTGGGTTTGGGGCTGAAGGAATTCTTTGAAACCTTTGACGGCAACCCCTTCCGCTATGAGTTCCATACCGAACACGGAGCACATACCTGGGAGTTCTGGGACAAATGGCTTCCGGTGTTCATGGAAGCAGCCATGAAAGACAGGGGGTTATAATATGGCGTTCATTCAAATGCAGCTCAATTCCGAATGCTTGACGCGCAAAGCGTCCATCAACGTCATCATGCCGGGCATGAGCGAAAAGCGTAAGCTGGATAACGGCAAATACCCGGTGCTCTGGCTGTTGCACGGCGCAACCGATGACCACACCATGTGGCAGCGTTTTACGGCGCTGGAACTGTACGCGCAAAAGCGCGGTATCGCCATCGTGATGCCTTCGGTAGAAAACAACTTTTATACCAATACCGACGCTGGCCGTTTCTTTGACTATGTTACAGAAGAACTGCCCCGCATGCTGCGGCGCTACTTCCCCATCTCCGACAAACGGGAAGATAACTTTATCGCCGGTATGTCCATGGGCGGCCACGGCACGATGAAGCTTGGTTTCACCAGGCCTGAACTGTATGCGGCCATGGGTATTTTCTCCTGTGCGAACTTTATTGATCTGATGGGCGCAGGCAACATGCTTGAAGGCGGCAAGCGCGTACCCTTGAACTTTGTGCGCTGGCTGGTGTTCGGCACCGATGACGGCGACCTGACCAAGGTTCACGATACCGAACATGACAACCGCTATCTGGCCAAGCTCGCCTCCGAAAGCGGCAAACCGCTGCCCAAGATTTTCGGTTGCTGCGGCACGGCGGACGGCTGCCACGATGCACAAAAGGACGACTTCAACTACTTCAGAAATCTGCCCAATCCCTTCGAAGTCAAGTTCTTTGACAGCACTGGCTTCCACTACTTCGACTTCTGGGACGAATGGATGAAGGTATTTATCCAGTGGCTGCCCATCCGCAAGCGCACTGAGGAGATCTTATAAGATGAACACGATGCTCTGTCAATTCAACGTTGAAACACCGATGCGCGACGGCGTGATTTTACGGGGCGATCTATACCGTCCACAGGAGCAGGGGAAATTCCCCCTGCTCCTGTGGCGCAGTATTTTCCGTAAAAACACTCTGGGACGCGCTTTCTCACAGTATGATCCTGCCTATTTCGTACAGCATGGCTATGCTGTGTTTATTCAGGATGTCCGCGGCCTTGGCGAATCCGACGGAGAATTCGATCGCTTTACCGCCGATGGTGAGGACGGCTACGATACCATTGAATGGCTGGCGCAGCAGGAGTACTGCAACGGCAATATCGGTATGATCGGCAACTATTACGCCGGTTACCTGCAGCTGATGGCCGCAGCCGAAACCCCGCCGCACCTCAAGGCGCTTTGCCCCATGCAAACCAGCGTGTCCTTAAACCGCGACTGTGATAACCGCGGGTTTATGTTCTATTCGCATGTAGGTTGGTGTATGTCCCGTCAGATCAGCCGTCTGCGCGATGGCCGCTACGACAAGGAAACCACCGACAAGTATCTGCCGATGCTGCTGGATTACATTCGCGATTATCCTACGCGTCAGCTGTTACAGCGTCCCCTGCATACAATGCCGGCCGTGCAAAACACGCCCTTCCCCATCCTGAAAGATTATTACAAACATCTGGTGGAAGGGTACGATAATTTTGACCTGATTCACAAAGAAGGCCGCGACATGGACCTTAGCGGCGTTAGAACGCCCGCGTTTTATATCGCCGGTTGGTATGATTCCTCCCGCACACCACTGATTGACCACTGTCATACGCAGCGGCAGCATGGCGTGGACAGCCGTGTACTGATTGCCCCGTGGAAACCGGGCGAAGTGCCTGCCCATGCAGACCATGCCCTGGAAACCGGCGAAATCACCGTGGATGTGCAGCAGGAAATGCTTGCCTGGTTTGATCACTGGCTGAAAAACATGCCCGCTCCCGCCTTCAAACCCTACCGCTACTATGACATCGCCACCAAAACCGCCTGGGAAACCGATACCTGGGATGACAATGGCGAAACACAAGTACGCTTCTACCTGCAAAACGGCGGTAAGCTCGGTAAGGCTACCACAAACGATGTGAAGGATACCTATTTGCACGATCCGAATCATCCGCTGCCCTTTGCTCCATATGGTGCAGGCGGCCGGCTGCCGGATATCGACGCTAAACGCTTGTACTATACCTCAGACCCAGTCGAGCAAGGGCTAGTCGTACAGGGGTTGGTACGTGTGAATGTGTCTCTGTCCTCAGATGCGAAAGATACGGACGTTGTCGTTCGTCTGCTGGATATCGCGCCCGACGGAACAACGTTTTGCATCTGCGACGGGGCAACACGCGCCCGTTACCGCAACAGCTGGAACCCCGAGCCGCTGGCATCCGGGTTAATCTACCCGGTCGAGGTGCTGCTGGGCCATGTCCACTATGCTATCGCACCCGGGCATCGCGTGGCGCTGGAAATCAGCGGAAGCGCATTCCCCAAGTACGATATCAACTACGGTACGGGCCTGCGCCCGCCGGAGGATACTGGCGCGGTTGTCTCGCATAACCAAATCATCAGCACAAAGGCAAACCCGTCCTCCGTTACGCTACCACTGAAGAAACTCTAAAAATAAAGCGCTTGTTGCGCCTCACTTTGTAAAAAGACCGAATGTCGTAAAAAGCACACACAAACCAAGCGGCACACTGTTTTCTAAGATAACAGGTGCCGCTTTGGCTTTTGCCGGCGGTCTGTAGGGTTATTGACAAACATGCGCTTCCATATTATTGTTAGTCAAGAGAAAAGACAAACATCCGACCCGGTTTTTTTACCGGGTTGGCGTCTGAAAGTATAAAGGAGAATTCGATGAAACGCTCCTTTTGGTGGTCCCGTACGTTCCGGTTTTGGATTATCTGCTATCTGATCGTTCTTTTGATTCCAATGGTGGCAGGTGTTGCTTTGTATGTTCGCGCAACGGATTCGCTAACCGAAAAAGCCTATGAAAATGGAATGATGTCTGTTCGCCAGGTCGGCACAGTCGTGGATGAACAACTGAAAACCATCGCCAATGTAAACGATACGATTACCGTATCGTCTTCGTTGATTCGGCTGAAATATATGTCCCTGCCTTTTAACGCCGAAAAATACTATGAAATCCACCAGCGGGCCAAATACCTGTCCAATTTCACCGTACAGCAAGAGCTGATTAAGTATATTTTTGTGTATTGCAGTGAACTGGAATGCCTGCTGGACAGCGCGCACATCTACACCGCAACTAACCAGCTGGATAAAATGATCACCGAGCGCATCGGCATGCCACTGGATCGCTTCTATTCTCTGATGGAAAAAACCCACCAGCACGATTTTTATGTGCTGGGTGACGGCAGCCAGATTATCATGGTGCAAACGCTGGGCCGCAGGGTGAAGGAAAACCGCCCCATTATCACCTTAGTTACTGTGCTGAATGCCGATTCCATCGGTGATCTGCTCAAAAATACCGCCGACACCGTACACGGTTCCGCCTATATGCTGCTGCCAAACGGCTCGGTTTTCGGCAATGCCGCCGAGGGTGACCCCACCGACTTTGCTACGCTTTCAGACATTGCCGGCGAAGGGCAACTGCTGCAAGATGATCTGGTGATTACCTATACGGATTCGGCTGTCTCTGACTTCCGCTATGTGTTGTCAGTCCCGCGCGAGACCTTTTTACAGGATATCCGCAATATTCAGATGACGTTCTTTGCGTTCTCACTGGGTGCGCTGCTGCTGGGCTTGCTGATCGCCTATATGCTGGCCAAGCACAATTACAAACCCATCCAGCAGCTCAAACAGGACGCGCAGATACCCGAAATGTCCAGAGACGAGTTCACGGTGCTGGGACTTCGCCTGAAAGAACTGCTATCGGCAGGCGACCGTATGCACACAGAAATTGAAAAGCTCAGCAAAGCCGCCAACACACAGCTTATTCATTCGCTGCTCAGCGGCAATGTGGTTACGCTGGAAAAAGACCGGCGCGCGCAGCTATCCAGCCTGTTTAACGGCACCATGTTTGTTGCCGCACTGATTGACCTTGGAGAAGACGCTCCCGTCGCAACGCCGGAAACGCGCAAAGCTGTGACCGGCAGTTTGAACCTGCTGATTACCGAATGTGCAGCCGGTGCCTGCCAGAGTATGATTCAGCGGGATAACGATGCCTTTGCCGCCATTTTGTGCTTCCCCTCCACCGTCACCCGCAACGATGCGCAGTTCATGGCCCAGCAAATCGGCGATCGCATGGTACAGCATGCTGTGGAGCAGCCTGCACTGGCCTCCATGTCGATTTACATCGGCGATGCGCGCAGCGGCGAGGAACAGGTGCACGAATCCTACGCCAATGCCATTCGCGCCAAGGAATATGCAGATTTTGTCACCGTAACGGACAAGCGCGTTATCCTCTATGATGCGACCATGTATTCCAGCGATATTGTTTGGGACGATTACGATATTGTTGATGCCGAGCGCCAGTTCTCCAGCTTGATGATTGAGGGCAACTACAGCAAAGGCAAGCGGATGCTGCGCGAGATTATGGCCTACTACAACTGCCAGGATGGCATGTCGCTCTATGTCATGCGATGCCGTATGTTTGGCGTAATGAACCTGATGCTCAACGTGCTCCACGAAGTGGAACCGGATCTTGATCCCGCCTTCTACGAAGAAACCAATCCTGTTGCGCGGCTGCTATCTGCACGCACGCAGCAGGAATTGGAAGATGTCATCTTTGATATTATCGACCGCCTGGTCGGCCGGCACGAAAACAAGCCCCCCGATATTCAGGATAAACTGACCCAGGTGGAGCATTACATCATGACGCATTATTACGATGTCGGCCTGGGTGTGAAGCAGGTCGCCGATGCATTTGATATGTCACTGCCCTATCTGTCGCGGATGTTCAAGAAAGAAAAGGGCATTGGACTCCTGTATTACATCAATCAATATCGGGTCGAAAAAGCCAAAGAAATTATGAGCGTCAATCCCAACGAAACCGTCGCCGGTATTGCCGGGCGCGTGGGTTACAACTCCAGCCAGACGCTGATTCGCATTTTCAAACGTTACGAAGGGATTACCCCCGGACAATATCAGGCCGAACTGGGTGCAGCCTCTGCAGGCGACACAAGCGACGAAAACTAAGCGGCATCACAGCCGCTTAAAAAGCCAGCCCGGTGCGGGCCGCGGAGTTCCGCGGCCCGCACTTTGTGGTTTGTGGCATTTTAAATCACATCCCGGATAAAAATGGCACATCCACGGCAAATTTGGGCTATTATGTCTGTTTTCATGCCAGATTTTATATCATTGCATGAGCAAATATTGAATATATACAGGGGAAGAAAAGCGCGGTATGGTGTTAGCATAGCAGAGTAACCGCACACTGTGCGGGGCTCGTTACGTCATTTTTATATTGGAAAGGAGCCTGGAATCATGTTAAAACGAATCCTACCCCTTCTGCTGGCGCTGTCTCTCGTCATGACTGCCACTTTCGGTCTTGCCGAAGGCACCAACGAGAAATCGCTTGCGGAAATCGCCCAGATGGAAACCAAAATCGAGCGCGTTACGGAGGAACCCGTAACCCTGACGATGTGGATGGATGTTTCCTCCCACGACGTCTCCAACATCATCGGTGATCTCCAGAACATGGACATCCTCAAAGCCCTGGAGGAGAAAACCGGCGTACACATCGAACTGATGCTTGCACCTGTTGGCGAAGCGGAAACCAGCTTTTCCCTGATGCTGGCATCCGGCAACTATGCCGATATCGTTATCGGCTTTGATGCCTTGTATGCCCAGGGCGGCGATGCAGCAATTGAAGAAGGCATCATCCTCGACCTGAAAGATCTGGTTGCGGAGTATGCCCCCAATTACACTGCCGCACGGACGGCATCCACCTATCGTGAACTCGGCACCATTACCGACGAAGGCAACATGCCGTATTTCTGCCAGCCCACCTATATGGATGACCCCGGCCTGACCTACGGCGGCCCCATCATCCGTCAGGATGTGCTGGACAAACTCGGCCTTGATACCCCTGTGACCATGGATGACTGGTATGAGTTCCTCACGCTTTGTAAGACCGAGCTGGGAATGACCCGCGGCCTTGGTATGGCGTACACCGGCATCAGTAAGTACAACTCCTTCAATGCAGCCTATGGCTTCATGATGGAAAACGCCGCCGATGCTGCAAAACCAGTCTTCCAAGTGGATGGCAAGGTGCAGTACGGCCCGATGACCGATGGCTTCAAAGACTACCTGGCCGAAATGGCCAAGTGGTATGCTGAAGGCCTGATCGACCCGGATTTCACCTCCACTATCACCTTTGATGATGGTATCGCGATGATCTCCAGCGACCTGTGCGCAGCCACCAGCGAGCACGGCGGCGTGCTGGGCTATGCCAACATGCTCGGCTCCGCTGTTAACCCCGACTTCAACTTTGTTGCAGTCCCCGCTCCCGTACTCAACGAAGGCGACCAGCTGCACGTTGGTTACCACAAGGGCGGCGCTGGCCTGACCAAAATCGCTGCGATCACGACCGACTGTGAAAATCCCGAACTCGCCGTGAAGTTCCTTGATCAGCTCTACACCGACGAAGGCATGATACTGTGCAACTTCGGTACCGAAGGCAAGACCTACAACCTGGATGAGAATGGCCTGCCCGTGTACACCGATCTGGTTGCCAATAACGAAGCCGGCACCATCACCGATATGCTGTGTGCGTACGCTGCGCCGATCCTGTGGCCTTTCGTGGGCGTGCTTGGTCGTGATGACGTATCCACCGCAAGCGTTATGGCTGAAGTATGGGACACCAACAACGATTACACCTACTCCTTCCCCGGTGGCGCGACCCTGAACGCCGACGAACTGGAAGTGTATTCCGATCTCTATCCCGAAATCAAGTCCTACGTGGAAGAGATGACCGTCAAGTTCATCATGGGCCTGGAGCCGATGGAAAATTTCGACAATTTCCTGTCAACGCTGGAATCCCTTGGCGTGCAGGATGTTGTAGCCGCTTACCAGAGCGCGTATGACCGCTACGTAAGCCGTTAAGTAGCGATAGAATACCCCCTTTTTTACGAACCGGGCGTTTCCGGGTTTCCGGTAACGCCCGGTTTCCGTAAGGCTTCGCTTACCCCTTGAAATTCGCCCGTCGCAGGACGGGCAAACCGGAGGAGTGGACAACATGAAATGGAGACAGCTCGCCGTTAACTACCGTTCCAACAAGCTGCTATACTGGATGATTCTTCCGGTCGTCTGTTTCGTAATCCTATTCAGCTATGTTCCCATGTTCGGGCTAACGATGGCCTTTCAGGATTATTCACTGGTCAAAGGCATTTTCGGAAGCAAGTGGATCGGTTTAGAGAATTTTACCGACTTCTTTAGCAGTATGTATTTCGGCCGCACAATGCGAAACACATTGGTGCTAAGCTTTTACGATCTGCTATTCTCCTTCCCCGCGCCGATCTTCCTGGCGTTGATGCTCAACGAAGTTAAGCGTCTGCGTTATAAGAAGTTTATTCAAACGATCAGTTATATGCCACACTTCATCTCGATGATTGTTGTTGCGGGACTGATTATAGAGTTTACAAACTCCAATGGCGTTATAGCCACTGCCGTGACGGCACTGGGAGGCGAATCAAAGAGCTACATTACCCTGCCGCAGTACTTCCGGGCGATCTTCGTCACTTCGGAGATATGGCAGCATGTAGGCTTTAACTCGATTATTTACCTGGCAGCGCTTTCGGGCATCAGTGAGGACCTATACGAGGCTGCGCGCATCGACGGCGCAGGCCGTTTCCGCCAGATGCTTAATGTAACCCTGCCCGGTTTAATGCCCACGATTATTATTATGTTTATTCTTCGCTGCGGTGCGATTATGAACCTGAACTTTGAAAAAGTACTGCTCTTATATTCCACCTCTACGTACGAGACAGCCGACATTGTATCGACTTATGTATACCGCATCGGTATTATCAAGCAGAAAATCGGCTACAGTACGGCAGTGGGTCTGTTCAACTCAGTGATCAGCTTTGTGCTGGTGTTGTCAGCCAATAAAATCAGCAAGACTTACACCGAAGTCAGCATGTTTTAGGAGGCGGATTCGATGAAAATAAAGGATTCATTCGGGCGTAAAGCATTTCTGTTTGTTAACGCCATCATCCTGGGCATTGTTGGGTTTCTGTGTTTAGCGCCTATGCTGCACGTGTTGGCCTGTTCCATCTCCGACCCCACCACGCTTGCCCGCGTGCGCGGTTTTCACCTGTGGCCCATCGCGCCGTTCTCGTTTGAAGGGTATAAGGCGGTCCTCAGCTATCAGAACATCCTCACAGGGTATGGCAACACCGTTTTCTACGTGGCCATCGGTATCGCGCTGAACCTGATTCTGACTACGGTCGCAGCATATGTGCTCTCACGCCGGCGTTTTATGCCCGCCAATACCATTATGTTGCTCATCGCCTTTACGATGCTGTTTAATGGCGGCCTGATCCCAAACTTCATGCTGATCGTGAAGCTGGGGCTGCTCGATAACCGTTTGGCGGTCATCCTGCCCAGCGCGTTTAACGCGTTCAACCTGGTGATTATGCGTACCTCGATGAAGGAAATCCCCGAGGCACTGGAAGAATCCGCCAGGCTAGATGGTGCAAACGACCTGCAAATCCTGTGGCACATTATTATTCCCGTGTCCCAGGCCACCCTGGCTGTTATCACCCTGTTTGTCGCAGTTATGATCTGGAACTCGTGGTTCACCGCCTCCATCTACCTGACGAACCGGGCCAAATGGCCGCTGCAGCTGTTTTTGCGCGAAGTGCTCATCAACAACTCCCAGCGCAGCTTGAATGCAGGCGTTAAGGCCTCGGCCATGGCGCTACAAACGCTGGTGAAGTACTGCGTTATCGTAGTCGCGACCCTGCCAATACTGTTTATCTATCCCTTCCTGCAAAAGTATTTCGTCAAAGGGATTATGATCGGTTCCATTAAAGGATAAGGACGTAACGAATGTTGATCGATGAAAAACGACCGGAGAAATTACTCAACAAGCAATATATCATGTTCTCCCTGATCAACCTGATTGTCTCCATCAGCTTTGCGATGGTTTCAACCACCATATCCAAGTATGCGTATTCTATCGGTACATCCGTTGCTGTCGCCGGGGGTATCGCAGGGGTGTTTTCCATCTCCGCGATGGTTATACGGCCGTTCAGCGGCGTTCTAAGCGACAGAATGAACCGCAAAACCCTGCTGGTCGTATCCACCTTTGCCATGGGCGTGTGTACGCTGTTTTACGGATTTGTCACCAGCACATGGATGCTGTTTATGCTTCGTATCTTGCACGGTGCGGCATTTTGCATCAGCAGTACGGTGAACATGGCCATGATTCCAAGTTTTGCCCCCAAAGACCGCGTTGGCGAGGCCGTCAGCTATTTCGGACTTGGCCAAACCCTGGCAATTTTGCTGGGGCCGACTGTGGGCTTGTATCTGGCAGAATCAGGCGGGTTTGTACTCAACTTTGGCCTTGCGGCAGGCATTGTTGCCATCGGCGGCGTTGTAGCGCTGCTGCTGGATTTCCAGGGCACCGAGCGCACCGTACAGCCTGAAGGGTTCAAACACTTTCACATCCGCTGGCGCGATATTATCGCTGTGGAGAGCCTTTTATTTGCGGCTATCAATATTGCCTTGGCGGCCACAAGCGGCGTAGAGAACAGCCTGATGGCCCTCTACGGCGAAGCGGCAGGCTTTGGTAACATCGGCTGGTACTTTACACTCAGCGCGGGTGTGCTGTTCATCTCCAGGCTGGCCTTTGGCAAGATCGCCGACAAACGCGGATTAAACCTTGCCATGTACCTGGGCACGGGGTTAATGATTATCGGATTCCTGCTCATGTGGAACCTGTCGGCCATTTGGGTGCTGGCGCTGGCTGCGATCATCAAAACGGTCGGCGTGGGCATTGTACGCCCGGCACTGCAAGCAGAATGCCTGAAAACCGTCACCCCCGAAAGGCGAGGCGCGGCGTCCTCCACGTTCTATATCGGTTCGGATATCGGACAGGGGTTCTCCCCCTGGTTGGCCGGCGCGATTGTCGATTCCTCAGGCGGCAACTACGGCATGGCGTTTGGCCTGCTATCGGTACCACTGGCACTTTCCGCCCTGCTGTTTTCATTGTTTTACCAAAAACGGAACCGGATGAAGGCCAAAACAGAATAAACAAAAACCGCCGGAGTTCCGGCGGTTTTTTAATTCCGTTGACAGGGGCTTTCCTCTATCATCACGCTACGTTTCGCTCTGTCAGCTAAATTGCTCCTGATGGTCTTTGAAATAGCATACAATCATATGCAGGATGATGAGGTGAAGATCCTCAATCCGCTCATAGCTTTTCATGTCAGACACAAAGGCTGCATCCGCCATATCTGCGATTTTTCCGCCCGAAAAACCAGCCAGCGCAATGACTTTGCCGCCGATTTGGCGGGCATACTCACAGGCGTTGACCACATTGGGGCTTGTTCCGCTGGCGCTGATGGCAATCGCCACATCGCCCGGACGCATCAGGTTTTTCATTTGCTCACGGAATACCTCTGCATACGCGATATCGTTTCCCAGCGCGGTGATTTTGGCGATATTATCGCTCAACGAGAGAATCCTGAAACGCCGCTTGTCGCCTTTGATGGCATTTTTCCCAAAATCGCAGACAAAATGATTCGCGGTCGTCGCGCTGCCGCCGTTTCCGAAAATAAAGATCTGCTGATCCCCGCGGTATGCATCCAACAGCAGTGACACCGCTTTGTCCATCTCTTTATCGTCCAGCGCCTTGATTGCCTGCGATAATTCTTCTTCATATGCTGTCATGATTGTCTTTGTGTTCATGTTAAACCGCCTTTCCTTTGTAGCCGTAATATTGCTTGAGTCCACAAACGGCTGTCGCCGCCGCGCCATAGAGGCCTCCCAGGGCCTCAAACGCGCTTGGGACAATGTCCAGTTCAGGGTTTGCCGCGCGATAGATATGGCTGTCGACCGTGTCGAGCAGCGCCTGCTGAAACAAATCAAACGCCAACGACAGTCCCCCGCCGATAATCACCCGCTGCGGGCTGAGCACATTGACCGCCATGGCAATCATGCGTCCCAGACACACGCCCTCCAGCCGGAATACGTCCAGCGCAGCCTGATCGCCCTGGCGGGCGAGATCAGCAATGGCTTTCGCGCTTACAGCGCTGCCCGTTGCCTCGGTATACGTCCGCGCCACACCCGGCCCGGCCGCGTACATCTCAAGGCAGCCTTTTTTGCCGCATTTGCACAGTCGTCCGTCTTCAACCACGGTCACGTGCCCGCACTCCCCCGCGCTGCCTGCTCCGTACAAGAGTCGGCCATCGGAAAACACCGCGCCGCCCACGCCGTTGGAGACTGTCAGATACAGGAAGTGCTGGTTATCCTGCGCCGATCCAAACAGCTTTTCTGCCAGCGCACAGGCTTTGGCATCGTTTTCCGTAAAGACCGGAAGGGAGAATGCCTCATGCAGCAGGGTGCCGATGGGTAGATTGCGAATGCCGCTAAAACTGGCTTCCACCCACAATCCCGTTTCAGGATTCGTCAGTCCCGGAATGGTCACACCGATGACATCCGGGTGGTAGGACGGGTACTCGCACAGCAGTTCCTTGCCTGATGCTATCAGGGACTGCATGACACCATCTGCGGACAGCGTAACCCATGCAAAACGCTTAGAGCATAGCAGCTCGCCCTGATCGGACACCATGCCGACCACATACTTGGAGCCGCCAATATCGAAACATAAACTATTCATGCATCCGCCTCAAACTGCTCATGGTACAAGTCAATCATTTCCTGTGGCGATGCGGTACCTGTCGTACCCAGTTTCCGCAGCGTAACACCGGCTGCGAGGTTGCCAAGCAGCGCGGCCTCCGCCATGCTTGCCCCGGCACACAGCCCGCTGACAATGGCCGAACTTGCCGCATCACCCGCGCCGCACACATCAATGGGGCCGGTCTGCGCAGCAGCGGGAACAATTGTATCCCCACCGGCAGCTATCCCGTTCTTCCCCAGGGTGATAAACACCGGCCGTCCGGTAATTTCCTGAAGCCGCCTTGCTGCCTCACCAGGCTGCAGGGTTTCTACCAGGGCTTTTTTCACTTCTAAATCATTGCATTTAATCATCACATTGCGAAACAACGCAATCCGCTCGCGGGAGTCGGCAAAGAGTATCAACTCCGGATATTGTTCGCCGATTGACGCAAGCGCGTCTCGCACGCGCGCCGTCACAACGCCGGTATCCGTCTCGGTCAACTGGTCCAGAATAATCATCGCATCCACATGCGGTGCCAGCGTTTGCGCGGCTTGTATAATATGTTCCTCCACCCAGGCGGGTGTAGGCTTCCTATTCTTCACATCCAGTCGGTTTTGTTCTACCCGTTGGCCGTCTCTCTGAATCATGGGTTTACTATAGGATGGCGTCATGCGTTCGGGCACGGAGATGATATGCTTGATTCCAATGTTTTTTTGCGTCAGCAGATGCCTGAGCGTCCAGCCGTCGCCATCCTCGCCCGTAAAGGAAACAGCATGCAGCTCGCCTATACCAAGCTGATGCAGATTGCTTAGTACCGTTCCGGCTGCGCCGGGGCTGACAGGATGGCACACCACCTGCCACGCGGGTAAGCCCGTCTCCAGCGACAGTTCATCCAGTGCCGGATCAATATCGTACCATTGATCCAGAAACAAATCACCAAGAACAGCGATTTTCAGCCCACTGAATTTTGAAAGCAATTCTTGTAACCGTTGCAGCGTCATTGTCTAATCCTCCAGCAACAGTTTTGCCAGGCTGCTGACCGTATCCCGGTGCTTGCCTTGTACATAAAAGCTTTCCCCACCATCGGCCACCGTTCGCGCCATAATGGTTTTCCAGGGGCGGAAATAGTAGCGCGGGTCCGATTTTTCCGGCTCGTCCTCGATATTCTGGCCCTCCAGCGGAAGCAGATCAAACACAGCCGTGGTGAAATGGCTGATGGTTCTACCCTCCTGCTTGGCCACATTGCGGCACATGGACAAGGCTTTCAGGTACACCTCCGGGCCGATAACAGCCGAGCCAAAGTTCAAAAATACTCCATTTTCCAGTGTCTCAATCGTATTGCAGTAAATCAGAAAATCGCGGTAAGTCGCCTCGCCGATGGCGGCGCCGTTGGCATTGGGCTGCTCATGCACAATATCGCAGCCGATTCCCACATGCACCGTCATGGGCACTTGCAAACGGTACCCGGCGGCCAGCAGGCTGTACTGCCGATACGGAAACTGGTTCTCCCAGATATATTTGCCCAGCGATTCGCCAAACCCCAGTCCTTCTTTCACACCAAGGTTTACCGCTTCGTTATAGCGGGCATCTTCCTTCCACAGGCCAAACTGCCCTTCGGAGATATATTTTGCAACGCTTTCGGTGGTCGCGCCAATCATCGCCAGTTCAAAATCGTGAATGCCGCCTGCTCCGTTAAAGGCAAAATGGGTAATCCAGCCCTGCTCCATCAGTTTGATCAGCAAGGGTGCCGCCCCCGCACGAATAACATGCGCCCCCATCATCATGACAACAGCGGCATTGCGCTTGCGGGCTTGCCGGATGCGCTCCGCCAATAGCGAGATCGTCGGGTGTGAAAATGTACTAGCATCAGCCGATTCCATCATTGCGCTTAAATCCATGTCATGCTCGCGCTGATTGATCGGTAAAAGGTTCAGTTTGGAACGGTCAAACTCTTGAAATGGCATATCCCGTCACCTCTTTTCATTGTTTGGGAACAAACGGCTTTGCAGGGTATGCAGATCGCTATAATCGGGAATAATCGCATCTGCACCAGCCTGAATCAAGCGCGTACGCTTCCAATCGTCAATCCCCTGCCGGGTGCTTTCGTTGGATGCGACTCCCACGGCATACCCGCCGACTTCTCTGATGTTTTCAATCTCAACGTAGCCATCGCCAAAGCCCAGCAGCTCTTCGCCAGCCAGATGATTATCGGCAATCAGTTTTTCAATGACCTTCTTTTTAGAAAATGTCTTGTAGTCCTGCTGCGCGCCGTATACATGGCCCTTGAAGTACGGTGCAAGCCCCAGCAGTTCAACTTCATTGCGCACATACTCTTCATCGGTACCGCTTGCCAGGTATAGCGTCACACCGTGATCCGTCAGCATGCCCAGCAGCGCGTGGCTACCCGGCACAGACAGGGTTTCAGGGTCAATGCTGCCATCTTTCAGGCCTTTGAGCCGAAAGTCTATCATTGCCAGCAGGCGGCGGGAGTATTCATCCTTATACGCCTGTGGGTCTTGCGGCTTGCCGCCCATGGCTTCAATCGATTCCGCCAACGCAATACACTGGTAAATGGTCTGCTTTCCGGTATGGAAAAAGATCATCTCACGCGCTTGTTTGGCCAGGGTTTCGGCATCTGTACTTGCACCCTTTGGCGTTTTTTGCAGTTCTTCTGCGAAATATCCGATCATAATCGCCTGCCATCCCTCGCGGATGAGGCTGATGGTTCCATCAAAATCCAATACCGCATACCGAAACGGGTGGCTCTGCGCATGCGGACGAAGCTCTTCGAAGTACATTGCTCTTCCTTTCTGTCTGTGAGCAAGTTCTATATGACTATCAGGGGATTTCCTGATAGGGTTAGTCCATTTTCAGTGCGGCATCAAAGCTGACATCAGATGGTTGAAAGTTCATCTTGCGTGCATAGGCCAGCGCTTCGGTTGCGCCATGGATACGTTCCATGCCGCTGTCTTCCCACTCCACGCACAGCGGGCCTTCGTAGCCCATCTGGTTCAGCTCCCGAATAATGGTCTCAAAATCCACATCGCCATGGCCCAGCGACACAAAATTCCAGCCCCGGCGCGTGTCGCCAAACTCGATATGCGAGCCCAGCACGCCGGAACGATCATCGCGGCTGATGCGTACATCCTTAAGATGCACATGGTAGACAGACTTGGCAAAATCATGCAGGAACACGCCGGGGTTCACGCCCTGCCACAGCAGATGGCTGGGATCGAAATTCAGTCCCAGCGTCGGCCGATACTCCAGCACCTCCAGCAGGCGTTTGGTGGAGTAGTAATCAAAGGCGATCTCGGTCGGGTGTACTTCCAGCGCCAGCTTTACCCCGCAGGCATCATATGCGTCAAAAATCGGTGACCAGTGTTCTTTAATGGTCTGAAATCCATTTTCGACCATTTCAGGCGTGGTCTGGGGAAAGGAATACCAGTACGCCCATATCGGGCTGCCCAAAAAGCAGGTAACGACCTTCACATCCAATATCTGTGCGGCTTTGGCAATGGTTTTCATGCGCTGCGTTGCCCATGCCACAATGGCGTCCGGATTGCCTTTCACCTTGGCGGGCACAAAGTTGTCCAGCCGCGGATCGTAGCGGTCGCCCACACATTGCCCCGCCAGATGGCCGGACAGCGCGCCGATGGACAGATTATACTTTGCAAGCAGCGCCAGATAGTTTTTTCGGTACTGCATATCGCTTACGATGCGCTCCACATCAATGTGAGACTGAGTCGCAATTTCCAGACCATCGTAGCCGATTTCATGCATCACGCGGAACAGCTCTTCGGTTGGCAGATCGCCAAACTGCGCGGAGCAAATGGTAACAGGCCGTTTCATCCTTGGGTCCCTCCTTGATGATTGATCTGGACTGCGCAGGTTTCCCGCGCTGCCCTTTCGGCGGCAAAGATCACACGCATGGATTGTATCGCTTCCGAAACATCGCAGACCGATGGTTTGCCCGTTTCAACACTGCGCACGAATGTATCGATCACGCCTGTGTTGGTGCGGCCGCCGGTGGTCTGCTTTTCGTTGGAGGTTAACTCGTCCAGCTCCAGTTTTTCGACCCTGCCGTCTTTGTGTTCGATAATCAGCGAGTAGACCGGATCGGCATAACAGCGGATGATGCCCTCGGTTCCGTATAGAATGGTGGAGTTGTCCTCCGGGCCGTAGAAGGTCCAGCTGACATGCATCTGCCCCGTCGCGCCGCTTTGTGTGCCGTAAATGCAAAATGCATTATCGTCCACCGCCACAGGTGACCCGTCCGGGTACTTTTTATCCAGCGTGCAAAACATGGCTTGCACATTGGTAATCGGTTCACCCAGCAGATAGTGCAGCAGATCCGTTTTATGGATACCCAGGTCCGCAAGCGCGCCGAACGCCGCCCGGTTTTTATCAAAAAACCAGCTGTTTTTCTGCCCCGTCCAGCCTTCAGGGCCGGGATGCCCAAATGTCGTATGGAAGCTTAGAATTTTGCCGATTTCGCCCGCCTCAATGCGCTTTCGCGCTTCAGTGTGCGCCTTGGTCAGCCGTTGGTTGTGGCCGATCATCAGGGTACGCTTGGCATCCTTGGCGGCCTTAGCCATAGCTTCACAGTCGGCAAGCGTCGTTGCCATGGGCTTTTCGCAAAGCACATGCAAATTCCACTTAAGCGCTTTGATGGTTACGGCAGCATGGTCGGCATTGGCAACACATACGCTTACCGCGTCCAGTCCGCTGTCCAGTAACTCGTCAATGCTTGCATAGGCTTGTCCGCCGTACTCCTCAGCCATGCGCTTTGCACGCTCGGGTATAAAATCGTAAAACGCTGCAAGCTCACACGCAGGATTCTCGGCATATTCAGGGGCATGCCGTACCTGTGTAATTTTCCCACAGCCAATAATACCAATTCGCAGCATACTCAGCACTCCTTATTTCTTATTGCTACGGACATTCTGCAGTAATACTGCAAGGATGATGATGGCGCCGCTGATGGCACCGTTGAGGAAGGTCGGCACATGCGCAGCAACCAGGATATTGTTGATAATCTTGAACATAATCACGCCCAGGAACGTGCCGATAATCTTACCACGCCCGCCGCTCATTGCCGTGCCGCCGATGGCAACCGCCGCGATGGCGTCCATCTCAAACAGGCTGCCGGCACTGGCCGCTGCAACAGCCATCAGCCGCGAAGCGTAAATCCAGCTGCCAAAGCCGCACATCAAACCGGTGATCGCAAACACAGCAATCTTGGTGCGGTCGACATTCACGCCGGACAAGCGCGCCGAGACCGCATTGCTGCCCACGGCATATATGTGCTTGCCCAGCTTGGTGCGCTGCATAATCACGCCGAAGATCAGCGCCATGCCGATGAACATCAGCATCGGGTAGGGCAGCTTTTGCCCGAATATTTTGATAGACCCATTGGCAACCTGGCGGAATGCCTCGTAATAGGGCTCGGTCGAAATACCGGCCGCCACCGTGAAGGGGCCGCCTTGCCCGAAATGGTTGATAATCGCCCGGCAGGAGGTTTGCACCGCCAGGGTGGCAATCATCGCCGGCATGCGTCCTTTAGCGATCAGCACGCCGTTAAACGTACCAATCAGCGCGCCAAATGCCATACTAAACAGCAGCATGAGCAGCACGCTATGGGTAGCGTTCAGCACTTCGATACCAAACCCTGAGATAATCGCAACCTGCGCGCCCACAGAGATATCAATCTGCCCCGCGCAGATGACCATGGTCATACCCAGGGCAATCACACCGATGACGGAGGACTGAACAAAAATATTGGTGATATTCCGCCACTTGAAGAAATTGGGGTTCACCGCCACGGCGATGCCGACAATCAGGATAAACGATACCAGATAGCTGTAATCTGAGAATAAGCGCTTGCTCATCGTTCCCAGATTGATATTGGGCGCACCCTCCGAGCGCTTATTGGGTCTGCTCATGGTTCATACCCTCCAAATTTGATCCTGTGGAGTAATACATAATATTCTTTTCAGTCAGCTGATCGCGATTGAGTACGGCGTTCACGCGGCCCTTGTACATGACGGCGCAAGTATCCGCAACCTTGAATATTTCGGGAAATTCTGCGGAAAACACAAGGATCGCCTTGCCGTTTCGCGCCAGCTCTAATATTAAGTGATAGATTTCAAACTTTGTTCCCACATCAATACCCTGCGTGGGATTATCAAAAATCAGCACATCGGCGTTGGCTTCCAGCCAGCGGCCCAAAATCACCTTCTGCTGGTTACCGCCGGACAGCGATGTAATCGGGTTTTTGGGGTTGTCCGTTTTGATGGATAGGTTTTTCTTACTGCGTAAAAACCGCTGTTTCTCATCTTTGTTGCTGATTATAAGCTTATGAAACAAGGTGTTGAAATACGCCATGGAGTTATTATCCAGAATCGACAAATCATTATGAATGCCGCGCTCTTTGCGGGATCTGGGCACCATGGCTACGCCGTTTTTCATAAACGCACGGATGCGTTTGCGGCTCATTGACTTACCTTTGATTGTAAGATTTCCTGTGTGCGGGATGATGCCAAACAGCGCATCGGCCAGCATATCGCGGCCGGAGCTTTGCAGCCCCGTAAAGGCGATAATTTCGCCCTTATGCAGCTGAAACGAAATGTCCTCGAAACTATCGCCGGACAAATGCTCGGCTTCCATGGCAATTTCATCCTGCCCGTAATAGTCTTTATGTGAAAAGTCATCCTCCGCGAGGGTGCGGCCGATCATCATTTCGGTAACCGCACTTTCATCAATATCGGCTATCATTCCCTGACCGACCAGCGTACCATCGCGCAGTACATAATAGGATTCGCAAATTTCAAAGATTTCCGGCATTTTATGCGAAATATAGATGAACGATACGCCCTCTTGTTTCAGCTGACGCATGATCGAGAATAAATTGGTGATTTCGCGGTTGGACAGCGCGGAAGTCGGCTCGTCCATAATAATCAAATCGCACTTAAACAATAGCGCTCTTGCAATTTCGACGATCTGCTTATCCGCCGGTTGCAGCGTTTCGACCAAGGCCTTGGGGTCGATGGAAACGTGCATCCGCTCCAGTACCTCCTGTGTGCGTTTGGCCATTTCCTTCTTGTCTAGCAAGAAGGTTTTATCCAGCAGTTCTTCGGCCAAAAAGAGGTTTTCAAACACGGTCAGATCGTTGCAGAGGTTGAGTTCCTGATGGATAAAACGGATGCCGAGTTTCATCGCGTGCAGCGCGCTGGACATACGGGTCTTTTTTCCGTCCAGCAAAATTTCACCCTCGGTCGGCTGAAATGTGCCCGCTAGTACGTTCATCAGCGTAGATTTCCCTGCGCCGTTTTCGCCCAGCAAGCCAACGATTTCACCCGGTTTCACCGTCAAATCCACATGATCCACTGCGCGGACGGGACCGAAATCCATCACAATCCCCTTCATCTCAATGAGCAATGAAGATGTCCTCCTTGTGTGTAAAGAGCCGGCCGGCATAACACCGGCCGGCTCCAGTCATGTTAATGGAAACAGTATACCATGAAGTTTAGTCCAGGCTATAGCGATCGGTGTACTGCTGGCTGGCTTCGTAATCGGCAACCGTGGTCTTGTCGATCTCGATGGTGGGGATCAGGAACAACTGGCCGTCAATCACTTCACCCATATACTCGTCGCCGTTGGCAGCTGCCACAGCCAGACGAATGGCTTCACGGATGTACGAGGGGCTGAAGTAGTAGGTCAGCAGTTCGGGGGTCTCCAAGCCTTTGAAGGTGGAGAGGGTCTCACGACGGCCGCCCACAGAGGTGATGATCTTCAGGCTGGTCAGTTCGGTGGTGTTGCTGATTACTGTCATGATGCCGTCAACGATTTCATCATCGTGCGTGCAGATGAAGTCGAGATCCGCAATGGTGTCAGCGTCTGCGGTGGACAGCCAGTTCTCCATGAACTCCTGCGATTTGGCGTTGGACCAGTCGGTCTGGAACGCATCGGTCACGAGCACAAACTGATCGGCGTATTCGGAGGCATTAAGCACATCTGTCATACCGCCGGTACGCTGCTTAGATACGGTGGAGCTGTCGCCGATGAACAGCAGATAGGTGATGGTTTCGCCAGCGGCGAGTTGATCTGCGAAGTAGGTGAGCAGGTATTCGCCCATCATGTTGCCGATCTTTTCATTGTCGCCCATGATTTCAGCGGCCATGCCGGTGAAGTTTTCAATCAGGCGGTCATAAATGATCAGCGGAACTTCTTCGTCAACCACGTTCTGGGCTGCATTGCGGAGCTGGTCGCCTTCCAAAGGCCACAGCATGATCGCATCGGGACCCCAGGTCAGGATGTCGTCAATTGCCTGGATTTGTTTGGAGGCTTCGCCGCCAACGCCGAACATATAGTCGTCGATGATGCCAGCTGCTTTGAGAGCTTCCGCTTCTGCGCGGGCATGGGCTACGCTTTCGCCTGTAAAGCCATGGTCCGCATCCGGGGTGACGATGCCCAGCTTAATGCCCTCAGCCGAAGCCGAAGCAAAGGCAAGAACCAGGGCCAGAGAGAGTACCAGTGCCAGTAGTTTTTTCATGAAAATTTCCTCCCATTGTTTATTTCTACATCCCATACGGGGATGTGAATTACTGTGTATCCGGCGGCAGTACCGCCACGGACTCGCGAAATACTAGATGGTGCTGTAATAGGGTGGTTTTAGGCACATCCTTGCGCCGAATCATATTGCAGACCAAATCCAGCGCATGGTAGCCGATTTCATAACAGGGCTGTACAACGGTGGTGACATACGGATGGAACATCGTGGTGTATTCCACATCGTCAAACCCGATAACGGAGATATCCTCCGGCACGCGCAGACCCAGTTCCTTTGCACTGGCAATTGCGCCCAGCGCTAAGATATCGGAAATGCAAAACAGTGCGGTCGGGTGATCCTGTCCCTTGAGCAGGGAATAGGCCGCTTTGGAACTGGCCTTAAAATTATCCCAGGCAGCATAGCGGATGTATTCCTCGTTCACGGTCAGTCCCGCATCCGTCAGCGCATCCCGGAACCCACGCATACGTTCGACCGATGAGAAAAACCGGTTGTTACTGCTCACAGTGCCGATGCGCGTATGGCCCTTGCCAATGAGATACTCCACCGCGTCGCGCGCCGCCTGATAATTATCAATGCTGACATGCGGTATGTTATAGCTGGGGTCAAACTCCGAGCACTGCACGATGGGATATTGGTCGGCATACTTTTGAATCCAGTTAGCACCCAGTTCCGCGCCCAGCAGAATCGCGCCGTCCGCCTGCCGCTTTTCCAAGCGGTCGAGGATCTGTTCTTCCAGCTCGCGTTTCCCCTCGGTATTAAACAGAAAGTAGCTGTAGCCATGTTCCTGTGCCCCGTGGGCGATACCGGCGATGATGTTGGAATAATACAAGTTCGTAATGTTGGGGGTCAGGATAATCAGCGTACGGCTTTCCCGGCAGCGGAGGTTGCGCGCAGTATAGTTGGGCTCGTACTGCAGCTCCGCCACAGCTTCCTGCACACGGCGTGCCATTTCTGGATCGACGTTTTTCATCCCATTGAGAACGCGCGATACCGTCGCGATGGACACGTTCGCCCGGTTTGCCACATCAATCATGGTTGCCATCGTTCACGCGTTCCTTTCATAGCCATTCTATCCCTAACCCATGGGGTATCGGTTCATCCCATTCCCGAAAAACCTATCAGATATTGCCGGTAGAAAGTTAAACTGAACCCATCAAAAGGGTCTCGCCTTTGTTTCAGTAATCGTTTACTCGAATATAGCACCATGCGGTGTGTCTGTCAATAGAATTTTATAAGATTTGGGTAGTTTTTTTACCAGTAAACGGTTACTCATATTTTACATTACAATGATTACGATTTTTTTATGTATAATATGCACATGGTTTTCGATCCTTGAAACCACCTATTTCCCCTTTGATATCCCACATCATGCCAGTGATTTCATGCAAACCGACCCCACCTGCGGCAGTCCCATTTGCTTTCCTTGCCAGTGCAAGAAGCAGGGTAAGCAACGGCAGGATGCTTCCAGAAGTAGCCTGTACGAATGTCCGTCGCTCACGATGGATGGCACGAAAAATCCGAAATAAAATCTGCATGATTATAGAGTTCCATTCAAAACAGAGCATATTGCTGAAGCGGCAACGATGAACCCGGCTTAATCCTATAGAAGCAACGCCCCCACCATTCATGCTGCTTTAGCAGCTTGGTGTTGATATTCTTAGGTGCAGTTCGTATAATAAATATAGACTCCAAAAAGATAGTTTAGGTGAGTGAAATGGAAAAGACCATACATATCATTGGTGTCCCGATCGATTACGGCAGCAATCGACGCGGCGTGGACATGGGCCCCAGCGCCCTGCGATACTCTGCCCTGGTGGAAAAATTACAGCGAATGGGTTTACGCTGCCACGACACCGGCGATATCGCAGTACCGCTTTTAGAAGTCCCGAAGGATAGACAGGCAGACGCTAATTTCTTGAATGAGATTAACGCCGTAAACCAAAGCCTGTATAATAGCGTGCTGCATGCCCATCAGGCTGGTGGCTTCCCGTTAATCCTTGGCGGCGACCATTCCATAGCGATCGGTTCGTGTTTGGCTTCGCTGGATCACTTTCAGAGCACCGGCGTGATATGGATTGATGCCCATGCCGACTACAACAACTTCAGCAGCTCGCTTACCGGAAACATACACGGTATGCCGCTCAACGCCATTGTGGGCAACGATGATGGCCTGCTAAACATTGCATCCAGACAGACACAATCCTTTGTCAAGGAAAAGAATGTCGTCATCATCGCCGCCAGAGATTTGGATGTCGCTGAAGTCAACATGCTCAGGGAGTCCAGCATTACCGTATTCTCCATGCATCATATTGATAAGTTCGGAATGCACGAAACCATGAAGCAAGCCATTGCGATTGCATCCGAGGGGACAAACAGCATTCATGTGAGCTTTGATCTGGATGCCGTATCCCCCCATGAAGCTCCCGGTGTCGGGACGCCTGTAAAGGGCGGCCTTACGTTCCGGGAGGCGCACCTGGCAATGGAAATTCTATCCGAGGTCGACAAAGTAGTTTCCCTGGATATTGTTGAGCTCAACCCCATTGCGGATAACAACAACGCAACCGGCGACCTTGCCGTAGCGCTGATCGAGTCCGCGTTCGGCAAAAACGTCATTTAGCCAATATCGAAATGCCCCCCCTGCCTTTGCGCAGGGGTTTTTTTGAAATTTCTCACTCTTGCCGTACCGCTTTGCAAGCAAAACAATCATGAAAGCCTGTCTTCTTATGGTTTAGAACGTGATTCTAAAAATTTATCGAAACCTGTTGACACATTCACCGTTTATTGGTAATATTGAACATATCAAAACGATTTAAATTTGCCATATGGTACGGATTGTGTCGCATCACATCCAAAACATCAACCGGACAGAGTACTTGAATTGTTGCACGCAAAGAATTTAAAACGGTTTAAATCAGAGGACAACGCATGGATGTAAAGTTAGAAGATGTTGCCAAACGGGTTGGAATGTCCAAGGCAACGGTATCGCTGGCTCTCAATGGGAACAAGAAGGTAAACGTGGCTACACGCCAGCGTATATTACAGGCGGCCAAGGAAATGGGCTATACCCCCAACCCGCATGCCCGCAAATTGGTGACCAAGAAAAGCAATATGATTTGCCTGATTGTACCCGATATTGAAAACGTGTACTATGCATCGCTGGTCGATTGTATATCCCGCGAGATGCGCAACTCCGGCTACGGCCTGTTTATCGCCATCAGTGAAAACTCCCGCACGCGGGAAAAGCAAATCATCCGCGAGATGATTGAAAACCGGATGGACGGCGTGCTGCTGGTACCGCTGAACAAGCCCAACAACGATATCGACTACCTGCACACTCTGGAAAGCGCAGGCATCCCTATGGCGTATGTAACCTCGCGCTATCCGGCGGTGGAACGCCCGTATGTTATGTGTAACCTGTACGGCGGCATGCGCGATATTGTGCGGCTGCTCTACCAAAAGGGACGCCGGAGTATTGCTATGATGTCCGGCCCGTCCGACGTGTATTGTATGGATCAGCGCGAAGCGGGTTACAAAGACGAAATCCAAGCGCTGGGACTTACCTACCAAAACATTTTCAAGCTGGAGGACGTTACCTACACCTCGGCACGCGCACATATCAACGCTATGGAAACGCTTGATATCGACGCCATTGCCTGTGTAAACGATATGATGGCCATGGGTGTCATCAACGAACTGAAATCACGCGGCATCAGTATCCCGGGCGATATTGCCGTGGCCGGGTACGATGACCTGATTTTCTCCAAAATCTCCCCTATCCCGATTACGACCGTGAAGCAGGATCTCACCCGGGTAGCCGATATCGCGGCCCGTATGATTGTCGATCTGATTAACGCCCAGGAAGCCCGCAAAGAGGTTGTGATCGACTGTAGTGTGATTCAACGTGAATCCACAGCGCGCTTATAAGCGCATCCTATCGTTTCTTACCCGCAGAAACGGGTAAAAAATAAATAATATTGGAGGTCC
Organism: Candidatus Limiplasma sp.; assembly: GCA_963675925.2. Lineage (GTDB taxonomy): Bacteria > Bacillota > Clostridia > Christensenellales > Aristaeellaceae > CAXXOK01. Next base: position 78,764 of record CAXXIB010000006.1, on the reverse strand, counting down.
CCAACATGAAGAAATTGGTCGCATTGGTCCTTGTTTCCTTGCTGCTCTTCGCATCGACGGCAGCACTGGCAAGCGGATGGGAAATCGTCGTCGTTCCCAAAGACGCTTCGAATCCCTGGTTCGTCCGCATGGAAGTCGGCGTAAACGAATACGCCGCAGCACACACCGAGAACACCATCTATCAGCGTGGCACGGCCGAAATCGACGCAACGCTGCAGGCGCAGCTCGTGCAGGATTTGATCGCACAGGGCGTCGACGCCATCTGCGTTGTGCCTGTCGATCCCGAATCGCTAGAGCCCGTGCTCATGCAGGCGCGTGAAGCCGGCATCGTTGTTATCGCCCACGAAGGCGCATCGCTTGAGAATGTCGATTACGACATCGAAGCTTTCAACAACGACGCGTATGGCGCGTTCATCATGGAAAACCTGGCAACTGCCATGGGTCAAGAAGGCTTGTACACCACCATGGTTGCACACGTGACCAATGCCTCGCACAACGAATGGGCCAACGGCGGCGTAGCCTATGCCACCGAAACCTATCCGAACATGACGTTGCTTGCCGAAGAACCCCGCGTGGAATCGGAAGACAACGGCGACGTTGCCTACAATGTTGCAAAAGAACTGTTCAAGAAGTATCCTGACCTCAAAGGCATCATGGGTACCTCTTCCTACGACGCACCCGGCATCGCCCGCGCTATCGCGGAGCTGGGCCTTAGCGGCAAAGTATTCACCGCCGGCACCGGCATGCCCGCCGACAACGCAGAACTGCTCAAGAGCGGCGCTGTGCAATACCTGACCCTGTGGGATCCCGCGCTGGCTGGCCAGGCCATGGTCGCGCTGGCTGAGCAGGTGCTCGCCGGTACGGAAATTGCCGAGCCCCTGGATCTGGGCGTGAACGGCTATACCCAGCTGATGTTCAAAGAAGGCAGCGACAAAGTTCTGGAAGGCCAAGGCTGGATCGTCATCAACGCCGAAAACGTAGACAGCTTCGGATTCTAAACCCCGCTCGGTTCATTTAGCCGACCGACCGAAGCTCTGCCGGTTCCCCGGAACCGGCAGAGCTTCCTGCAAACGATTAACTGCGCTCACAGCGCATGGGAGGTGTGGACCATGACCCAGCCACTGCTCAAGGCCGAGGGCATATACAAGGCGTTTGCCGGTGTACAGGCTCTCAAAAACGTTTCTCTGGAAATTGCGCCCGGGGAAATCCACTGCCTTGCCGGAGAAAACGGCTGCGGTAAATCCACCTTAATCAAGGTTATATCCGGCGTGTATCAACAGGATGCCGGATATGTGGAGTTTGGCGGAAAGCGGCACAAACGCATTTCGCCCCGCGAAGCGATCAACGCCGGCATTCAGGTCATCTATCAGGACTTTTCCGTGTTTCAAAACCTGACCGTGATGGAAAACCTGGCGCTTAATAGCGAGCTGGCCGACGGCCGCAAGCTTGTCAACCGCAAACGCATGCGCAAAATCGCAGAGGATGCGATTGCCAAAATCAACTTCCAAGTCGATCTGGACCGGCTGGTGGGTACGCTGTCCGTTGCGGAAAAACAGCAGGTTGCCATCTGCCGCGCCTTAATGTTCAACGCACGACTGATTATTATGGATGAACCGACGACCGCTTTGACCAAAAAAGAGGTAAAGGCGCTGTTTTCGATCATCCTGAAGCTAAAGGCGCAGGGTATTTCCATACTCTTTGTCAGCCATAAGCTTAACGAAGTATTTGAGATTTCAGAGCGTTTTACCATCCTGCGCAGTGGCGAACTGGTCGTCACCGGCAATACAGCCGAGCTGGATGATAAACGGTTTACGTATTATATGACGGGCCGGAAATTTGAAAAATCCAGCTTTGTCCCCAAAAACATCTCGGAAGACCCGGTGTTGGAGGCCAAAAATCTGACGCTCAACGGCAGCTTTGAAGATGTCAGCTTTCAGCTGCGCCGGGGTGAAATTCTGGGCATTACCGGCCTGCTGGATTCGGGCCGCACGGAGCTTGCCCTGTCCCTGTTTGGGCTGCATACCCCGGAAAGCGGCACGCTTTTGAAAGACGGCAAGCCCATCACCCTGAAAACCCCGCAGGACGCGATACACCACCGCATCGGCTATGTGCCGGAGGACAGGCTGAGCGAAGGTTTGTTCCTTCCGCGCTCGATTGCCGATAACATCGTGGTGTCGGAAATTGACCGCCTGGCCAATTCCCTGCATGTGGTGCAGCGTGACAAACGAAAGAAAGAAGTCGCTCACTGGGTCAAGGACATGACCATCGCCACGCCCAACGCCGACAATGCCTGCTCCACCCTGTCGGGTGGTAACCAGCAGCGCATCGTGCTGGCCAAATGGCTGGCCTGCAACCCGGAAGTGCTTGTGCTCAACGGCCCCACTGTTGGGGTAGACATTGGCTCCAAGCACGATATTCATGCGATTTTACAGGGACTGGCGGCCGACGGCATGGCGATTATCATCATTTCGGACGATCTACCGGAAATGCTGGTCAACTGCTCCAGCCTGATGGTGCTTAAAGACGGGCGCGTTGCCGCAACGCTGACTCCGGCGGAGTCCAACGAGCAGGATATCCTATCGGTCATGCTCTAATCTACAGCCACAGCGGCGGCGCGCGGCCATCCCGTGCTGCCCGGAACGGAGGGAACTGTTTTGCAAAAAACACTCAGGAAACTTTCGCAACGCAACGAAACGTACATCGCCATCGTACTGTTTGTGCTGTTTATGCTGATCGAGGTGCGGTCGGGTCAGTTTTTCACCTCAAACAATCTAGTGGATATCGCATCGGCCATGGTGGTATCGGGCATCTTTGCCATTGGCACCTTTATGGTCATCATCTCCGGCGGTATCGACGTTTCGTTTCCCGCACTGGCATCGCTCAGTTCGTTTTTCATCACCAGAACCCTGCTGGACGCTGACTACCAGGGCGGCATCCTGCTGCCGATCATTATGGCAATCGGTATCGGCGCGCTGCTGGGTGCATTCAACGGGTTTTTCATCGGGCATCTTGGGCTGCCTGCACTGATCGTTACCTTGGGTACGGCAAGCGTGTTCAAAGGCTTCATGCAGGGGACGCTCAAATCGGTGCAGCTGGCTGTGATTCCCCCGGGCATGAAGGAGTTTGGTCAATCCGCGCTGTTTGTGGCCACCAACCCGGTGTCCGGCCTCACGTCCCGAATGCATTCGTCCATCCTGGTGTTTGTCGCCATCCTGATTATCGCGTGGTTCATCCTGCGTAAAACCATGTTTGGCCGCGGCATTTATGCCGTGGGCGGCAACCCCGTATCCGCTCTGCGTGCCGGGTTTAACGTAAAGTGGACCAAGTTTTGGCTGTATGTGTTTGTGGGCGTGGTTTCCAGCCTGGCGGGGCTCATGCGTACCTGTATGATGACGCAGATGCACCCCACCAACATGCTGGGCATGGAGATGAACATCATCGCCGGCGTGGTGCTGGGCGGCACGGCGATCACCGGCGGCGCCGGCACGCTGGTTGGCTGTATGCTGGGCACGCTACTGATCGTCGTTGTCGAAAACTCCATGATCCTCATCGGCGTTCCCACGGTATGGAAGAGCGTGTTTGTCGGTGCGCTGATTATCATCGGTATCGGCGTTAGCGCCATGCAGGTTTACCGCGCCAACTCCATCCGCCGGACCCGCAAACTTTCCAGGGAGGTGGCATAATGCAGCGTGCAGTTCCCACAACATTTGTAGGCAAGTTGTATGCCAAAGACCGGCATCTGTTTCGCATCATCCTGATGATTGTCCTCTGGTCGACCTTCATGGCCCTGACGAAGTTTGAGAAATTCTACACCTTAATCAACTTTCAAACGATGGCCTCGCAGTTTCCGGAGTTCGGGCTGATGGCACTCGGCATCATGCTGTGCATGCTGACTGGCGGTATCGACCTGTCGGTCGTCGGCGTTGCAAACCTTACATCCATCCTGATGGCACTGATGATGAAAAACTTAGAGCTGGAAAACGGCGGGCTGGCGTTTTATGTCATCCCGATGGCGTTTGTGCTAGCGCTTTTCATCGGCGCACTGGCTGGTGCGTTTAACGGATTTCTGGTCTCCAAGGTGCACATCCCCCCCATCCTGGCAACGCTTGGTACCAGCGAATTGTTTACGGGCATCAGCATCGTCATCACTAACGGCAAAGCCGTAAGCAAGCTGGCGCGTGTGTACGCTACCACCATCAACTCAAAGCTATTTGGATTGATTCCGGTGCAGCTGCTGTTTTTCGGCGGCGTTGCGCTGCTCATCTGGTTCTTGCTCATGCGTACTACCTACGGTACGAAGCTGTATATGCTGGGTACTTCGGCGACTGCAGCCAAGTTCTCCGGCCTGAAAACCGACCGGCTGCTGATTAAAACCTACATGCTTTCGGGCATGAGCGCAGCGCTGGCCGGTATGATTATGCTGGCCAACTACAACTCTGCCCGCGCCGATTACGGCACGGTGTATACCCTGCAATGCGTTCTGATCGTCGTACTTGGCGGGGTCAACCCCATCGGCGGCAGCGGCCGCATCTCCGGTGTTGTACTGGCAACCATGCTGCTGAAAATGCTGGAGACGGGGCTCAACCGCTTCCCCACGGTGTCCAGCTATTACATCTCCCTGATCTGGGGCGGCGTACTGCTGCTGGTCATGGTGCTGAACTATCTCTCCGATAACAACATTCAGGTGTTCCGGCGCAAAGGAGCGCTGGTCACCGGCGCAGGCGCGGGCCGATCATAGCGCAGCCGATACATTCCCCGCGCTTTGAATAAACTGCGATAACGGAGGAAAACACGATGCTCAAAGGAATCTCTCCGCTGCTGTCCCCGGATCTGCTGTATGCCCTTGCAGCCATGGGACACGGCGATGAAATTGTCATCGGAGATGGGAACTTCCCTGCGGATTCGATGGGCAAGCGCTGTATCCGGGCCGACGGACACGGTGTGAACGAGCTGCTGGACGCGATTTTGCAGCTGTTTCCCCTGGATCGCTTTGTGGAAACGCCTGTTACCTTGCTAAACGTAGTACCCGGCACCGGCATGCAGGGTGATCCGCCCATTTGGAGCGAGTTTCGTAAAACCATCGACAAGTTTAACCCCAACGTGAAAATCGGATTTGAAGAACGCTTTGCGTTTTACGAGCGCGCCCGCAAGGCCTATGCAACCATACAGACTGGGGAAACCGCGCTGTACGGATGCGTGCTGTTAACCAAAGGGGTGCTGGAATAATCGGGCTAGGACACAACACAAAACCCGCCGCTTTTGCAGCGGCGGGTTATTGCTTGGCAGTCAGCAGCACATCGGGTTTTTCCCGTCGTCTTCGGGTTTAACCTCGAGCTTGATTTCGAAATCGCCCAAATGTTTGAGCTTGAAACCGTTTTTCTTATACTCTTCATAGTCAAACGCGTCCAGCTCGTCAATGGCCAGTTTATGGAACTCGTAAAAGTTGTGCCACCATTCATAGCCGCTGCCAAGCTCCGCACCCAGATACGCATCGGCAATATCGCAGCCCATTTGCGGCGCGACATAAAACGCGCCCATCGCAAGCACATTGACCCCGTTACCGGTTATGGCACGCAGCGCAGCCGGCACGCTTTCCACAACGCCTGCATGGACACGCGGACATTTACTGGCCGCAATATGGATGCCCATGCCCGTGCCGCAGAAGATTAACGCACGCTCAAACTCACCCTCGGTGATCATTGAACCGACCCTCAGCCCGATGCGGTGAAACATCAAATCGGTATCGGTGCTGCTCGAATCGGTCACGCCGACATCGGTAATTGTCCATCCTTTTTTGCGCAGATGTTCGCACACCGCTTCCTTCAAAGGATACCCGGCAAAGTCCGCGCCAACCAGCAGTTGTTTGTCTTTTACCATCTTCAAGAGGAAGGCCTCCCTCATCCGTTATTCTTTCCTCTATTATACCACAGGAACACCAATCAAACAAACAGTTTGCTCCATTTTCGATGCCTGATTATGGCAGAAAATTCACCTGTTTTTTCGGTCACAAAACAGGTAGATTATCGCACCTAAAAACAGCTGAATCGAGTGCAACTTGAAGCCGTAATTTGAAGTAAAAATACACCACACATCAACAACATTCATGGAGGGATACGATGCAAAAGAAAATCTTGTTAGCGGGTGAATCCTGGACCAGTTACACCACCCATGTGAAGGGCTTTGATGCCTTTTACACATCCACCTACGAAGAGGGCGCGGGTACCCTTATTGCCGCGCTGGAAGGTGCCGGTTACATAGTCGACTATCTTCCCAATCACAAAATCCCAACCGCGTTCCCCTTCACCGTGGACGATCTGTCTGCCTACGCCTGTGTTATTTTATCCGATACCGGCTCCAACACATTGCTGCTGCATCCCGATACGTTTACCAAAAGCGTGCGAATGCCAAACCGCTGCATGACCATACGGGAGTATGTCAAAGCCGGGGGCGGCTTCTTAATGGTCGGCGGTTACATGTCGTTTTCCGGCGTTGATGCCAAAGCCAAGTATAGTCAAACTGCCGTTGCAGATGTCCTTGCAGTCAACTGCCTGCAAACGGACGACCTCATGGAGCATCCCGAGGGCATAACCCCTGTGGTGCAGAAGGATCACCCAATTCTTAATGGACTTCCAAACAACTGGCCGCACTTCCTGGGGTATAACAAAACGCTGCCCAAAGACGGCTGTAAAACCATTATGACAATAGACGGCGATCCGTTTATCGCTGTGGGAGCCTATGGCAAGGGCCGCACCGCCGCCTTCACATCGGACTGCGCGCCGCACTGGGGTCCGCCGGAGTTCATCGCATGGAACGGCTATGCACCGCTGTGGAGAAACATCGTCGACTGGCTGAGCTATGCCTAGTAGCGCATCAATTTCGTGCATCAAAATGAAACAGCAGTATCAGTTTACAAAAGTCCCGATCAGTCGGGACTTTTTCTTCATCCGGCTACTATACCTGCTGCCCTGCAAGCGCTCAACCCCCAAGGGATAGTTAAGCAGCAGCTGGCATCATAACCATGCAGCTTGGTATTTTGCTATTTGCAAAGTGTAACAATTACTATATACTGATAGTAAGAAGGATTGCAAAATGATGTGCGCTCCTGCCCGAGGAACTCAGTGGTCGCAATGAAGGCTTTGTGTAAAGTGCGGTTGAAAAGACAGCATTTGGATGGAGAACTCATGATGCGCTGCTAAAATCCCAACATTTACGGGTGCGGACACGATGTAAATCCATCCTCTATGACACTGTCAGACTAGTAACAACACAAAGCGCCAGAGTAGCCCCGCACGATCTGAAACGGAGTGATTCTTATTAAACTCAAGGATTCTTTTCTCAAACAAAAGATGATGACACGGGTACTGATAAGCCTGCTTCCCCTATTATTAGCATCCGTTTACTTGTTTGGTTTGCGCACACTTGTGCTGCTGTCGGTGGTTACCATCACCGGTATCGTGAGCGAATATGCCATCATGCGATTGATTAACGGTGACAAGGCCAAGGTGTCGGAAGCGGTTCTTGTAACCTGTCTTTTGTACACGCTAACACTGCCGCCGTCCGTACCGTTTTGGATTGCAGCGCTTGGCATCGCGTTTGGCGTGGTCTTTGGCAAGTGCGTGTTTGGCGGTTTCGGTAAGAACATTTTCAACCCGGCACTGGTCGGCCGCTGCTTCATCTATGTTGCATTTCCGGCCCATATGACCATCACCTGGGCGCAGCCCTATACGGGCCTTCTTGGCGGGTTTGTCAAGTGGAGCAGCGGTGTTGACGCCATGACCTCCGCCACCCCGATGATACTCCTTGGCAAAGAAGGCATTGTAACCGATTACTTGCGGTTATTTCTTGGCAATATCTCCGGGTCGCTTGGTGAAACAAGCGCGCTGCTGATCCTGCTGGCGGGTATCTATCTCATCGTGACCAAAACGGCATCCTGGAAAATTATTGTGTCCTCGCTGGTCACGTTTGCGGTTTTCAGTGCTATCCTCTACTTTACAGGTGTCATTGAAGCGGATCCGCTGTTTTCCATCCTGTCCGGCGGGTTCCTTTTCGCCACTGTTTTCATGGCAACCGACCCGGTTTCCGCCCCAAAACAAGAACTTTCTAAATATATCTATGGTGCGTTGATTGCAATCGTAGCGATGATTATCCGTGCCTTTTCGCTGTTTACGGAAGGCATCATGTTCGCCATTTTGATTGTCAACGCCTTTGTACCGCTGATTGACAGGAACATCAAGATCCTGAAAAGCAAGAAAAAAACCGAGAGTCAGGTGGCAGCATGAATAAAGGACGTATTTATACGATTGTCTTTATGGTAATCATCAGTGCGGCTTTCACCTTTCTTCTGGCCGGGGCAAACGCGCTGTTCCTGCCGAAAATACAGGAGAATGAAAAGCTTGCAGAGCTAAAAGCCATTCTTTACGTATTTGATCTCAGTCAGGATGGCAGCGCCGACGAGGTGCTAAAACGCTTTGAAGCAAACGTAAAGCAGACCACGGTTTCCGGTGTTGCGTTGTACGCGTATTTGGCCGCAGATGGGCAGCCATCAGCCTACGCCATTCCCTTCACCGGCCGCGGACTATGGGGCGGCATATCCGGCTATTTGGGCGTTTCTGCGCAGCTGGATCAGATCACCGGCATTGTGTTCACCGATCAGAGCGAAACCCCGGGACTGGGCGGCCGCATTGATGAGCTTGCATATCGCGAGCAGTTCAGAAATATCGCGATTACGACCGGCACAACCCTTGCCTACGGCGAAAACGATGGTAAGCAGATTGATGCCATTACCGGCGCAACCTTAACATCCAACTCGGTAATACGCATCGTAAATCAAGTGCTCAGTGAAACCGTAAGTAAGCTGGAGGTGACAGGCAATGACTGAGAAAGTAAGGGATGTCATATCCAGAAATGTTTGGAAAGAAAACCAGGTTCTGCGCATGATACTTGGGATATGTTCCAGCCTTGCTGTAACCAACCTGATGGTCAACTCCCTGGTGATGGGGCTGGGCCTGACCTTTGTTACGGCGCTGTCCAGCTTGACGATATCGCTGCTTCGCAACGCCATACCACGCAGGGTGAGAATGATCGTTCAAACGCTGATCATCGCTGCGTATGTCATTTTGGTTGATATTTATCTGAAAGCGAATATGACGGATATCAGCAAAGCGCTGGGGCCCTATGTCGGCTTAATCATCACAAACTGTATTATCATGGGCCGCGCAGAAGCGTATGCACAGAAAAACCCGCCGCTTATTTCCATGCTGGATGGTTTTTTTGCAGGCATCGGCTACACGCTTGTACTGCTGACCATAGCGTTGTTTCGAGAGTTTTTGGGCTTTGGCACCATCTTCGGTTTCAATGTGAATTTCATCGGGTTTGAAACCTGGACGATTATGGTTATGCCGCCGGCCGCTTTCTTCCTGATCGGCATCCTGATTTGGGTTACTTCGAACGTCCTTGACCGCAGGAAGAGCAAAAACGCTAAATAGACTTTGAAAGGATCTGGTACAGCAATGACAATCACAGTCAATCCGTTGATCATATTTTTCGCATCCATATTGACCAGCAACATGATACTGTCGAATTTTCTTGGCATGTGCTCCTATATCTCGATTTCGGGTGAGTACAAAACGGCTTCCAGCCTTGGGAAATCCGTTACCCTGGTTATGGTTTTTACCACATTGATTAACTACTGGGTCTATAAGCTGATTATCGTCCCCTTGGGACTAGAGTACCTGCAATATATTCTGTTTATCATGATCATTGCGGCCTCGGTGCAGATCATTGAAATGGCTATGGACAGGCTGCTGCCGGACCTGTATGTCAAACTTGGCATCTTTTTACCACTGATTACGGTGAACTGCGCCATACTGGGTACTACGCTGTTTATGGTCATCCGGGACTACAGTTTTATACAGTCCATGCTCTTTGGTTTGGGCAGCGGCATTGGCTGGTGGCTGGCGATCAGCGCACTGGCTGCTATTCGCGAAAAAATGGGCAAAACCAAACTGCCTAAAGGGCTTGAAGGGCCGGGGATTGCCTTTATCATCACGGGCATTATGGCCCTGGCCTTTATCGGCTTTTCCGGCATTTTCTCAATAACTTGATTGTGAGGGAGCAGCAACTATGGAGATACTGACAACCGTATTAAGCGTTACAGCGGTATCAGTTGTACTGGCATTGATTATCATTGTTGCGGAATACTTCTTCAACAATTATGGCGAATGCGAAATTGATATCAATCACGGCGATAAAGTGCTTAAAGTAGAGGGCGGTTCTTCTCTGCTTTCACTGCTTGCGTCAAACAAAATATTCATCCCCTCAGCTTGCGGCGGTAAAGCGACCTGCGGGTTATGTAAGGTGCAGGTGCTAGAGGGCGCAGGCCCCCTGCTGCCAACGGAAGAGCCCTATTTGAGCGACGATGAGCGCAAGAATAACTTCCGCTTATCCTGCCAGGTCAAGGTGAAAAACAATATTCAAATCCTGATCCCGGAAGAACTCTTTAATATTAAAGAGTATATGACCGATATCGCGTCCATTACGCAGCTGACGCACGATATCAAAGGGTTCAGCCTCAAACTTCCCGCAGGAGAAGCGGTTCAGTTCAAGGCCGGGCAGTACATGCAGTTTTATACCAAGCCCTATGGCAAGATCAAAGAAAGCGTCTACCGCGCTTACTCCATCGCAAGCAACCCATCGGACCATCAAACCATTGAGCTCATTATCCGCCTGGTGCCCGATGGCATTTGCACAACATACGCCCATACCCAGCTATCGGAAGGGGATCAGGTGAAAATCAGCGGTCCCTATGGCGATTTCTATCTGCGTGGCGAGTGCAGCGAAATCATCATGATCGCCGGTGGCTCAGGGCTTGCACCGATGAAATCGATCATCCTGGATGTGCTTGAAAAGAAACTCGACACTAAAATGAACTTCTTCTTTGGTGCCGTCACCAAGAAAGACCTGTACTATCTGGATTTCTTCCATGATTTAGCTAAGCAGCATGAAAACCTGCGCTTCATCCCGGCCTTATCCAAGCCTGCACCGGAAGACAACTGGGATGGCGATGTCGGCTTGATTACCGAGGTCGTTGACCGCTATATTGAGGATGCATCGGAGATGGAAGGCTATCTGTGCGGCAGCCCCGGCATGATTAACGCCTGCCTGAGTGTGCTAAGCAAGAAGAGCCTGAAGGAAGACAGAATCTTCTACGACAAATTTTAGCTAGGAGGCCGGAGCATGAAACAGAGCCCAGAACTGGAGCAAATTCAAAACAACATGATGCCCGGAGCATTGTCGGGGCACGGCTTCATTGGCAAGGACAGCCGAAAACTAGTCGATATTATCCATAGCGATCGTAAAGCGCTGCAGCAGCTGGGAATCACGCAGGAAGCGCTGGCCGATAAGATGCAAGCGCTGACCGATGTTGGCATGCAGGGCCTGGGGCGACCGGAAACGCTGGATACACACTTCGAGATTGAAGTTGAAGAGTATAAGGGTGAAATCCCCTGCCCGTTTAAGGACAGCGCGAAGGCCAACAAACGCCAGACCCGCGTCCGGCGGCTTGATACCGGCATCATGATACGCTGGACGGACCTGAACATCCATATGATTCGGGATCACGGGTTTTTTGAAGGATATGGAAGCACCTATCGCCTTGACCCTGCCGAACTTGCAAGGTTCCTGGATATGATCTAACGCGTGCTTAAACCATGAGAAAAGTCCCGATATTTCGGGGCTTTTTATTATACAAAAAAAACAATACCTATGCAGTTTTTGTTACATATGCGTCTTCCAGTGAAAGGCAAGGGGGTGTCATTCATGGTATACTTGCCAAATCAGGTGTTTACTTTTGCCTGAACTGATTTGAGGTTTATTATGAAAATACCCAAGCTCAACATAGGCGGACTGATTTCTGAAATTCCCATCATACAGGGCGCTATGGGGATAGGTGTATCCGGCCCGAAACTGGCGGCAGCTGTTGCCAATGAAGGCGGCGTGGGCGTGATCGCCGGTGTCAACATCGGATACGAGGAACCGGATTTTTCTAGCAACCCGCTGGCGGCCAACCTGCGCGCCTTAAAAACCCACATCCAACAAGCGCGGAAATTAGCGCCGAAAGGCATTATCGGCGTAAACCTTATGGTGGCTATGAACCATTACAGCGAAATGGTTCGTGCCGCCGTCGAGGAAGGCATCGATTTGATTGTATCCGGCGCAGGCCTGCCCCTAAAGCTGCCGGAATTCGTGAAAGATTTACGTACCCGTATTGTGCCTATCGTTTCCTCCGGAAAGGCCGCACGCTTGATATCTCACTACTGGGAAACGCATTACCAGCGCGTACCGGATATGATTATCGTGGAAGGTACGGAGGCCGGTGGGCATCTGGGCTATTCCCGGGATGTTCTCACCGGTGGAAATAAGCCGCCCGTTCTGGATATTGTCAGGGATGTGGTGGACGCAATCAGCGAGTTTGGCGATCGATTGAAGAAAAAAATCCCCGTCATTGCGGCCGGTGGCATTTACACCGGAACGGATATCGCCCGTTGCCTGCAATCCGGCGCTGCCGGTGTACAGATGGCAACACGCTTTACCGCAACCGATGAATGCGATGCAGACCTAAAATACAAGCAAGCCTATATCGCTGCAAATGCAGAGGATATCGTCATCATTCAAAGCCCGGTCGGCATGCCCGGACGTGCACTCAACAACCACTTTATTCAAAAGCTCAACGAGGTCGGCCAAACGATCCTGGGGTGTTCACAGTGCCTGCGTGGCTGCAATCCCAAAATTGCGCCCTACTGCATATCCCAGGCCCTGATCAACGCGGTCCAGGGTAACGTAGACGAAGGCCTGATTTTTGTCGGAAGCAATGCTTACCGCATCGAGCACATCGTATCGGTCAAGAAACTGGTGCAAGAACTACTCAATGGCATTACGCTTGCCCCTGCGCTGTTAGGCCCCATAGCCACCAATCCTAGGTAACGCTTTCTTCGCTTGAATTGAACATTTTTTAGGCAAGCGCAGTGCTCCCACGTATTGCTTTGACCAATTTGCTGGCTCCCTACTAGGTTTCAGAAAATAGCACAAATGCACATACGAAAAAAAGTCCCGAATAGTCGGGACTTTTTAGTGGTCTGGGTGAAAGGATTCGAACCTTCGGCCTCTTGAACCCCATTCAAGCACGCTACCAAACTGCGCCACACCCAGGCAATATAATTTGAACGCGAGATGTAGTGTATCACAGGCATAAAGCGCGTGTCAAGGCATTGACACGCGCTTTATAAATATTCTGTCAATCGCCAAAGCAAATGTCAATAGTCTTGGCCGTAGAAACGATATTGTTATCCTTTTCAATCAGCTTAGGCGAGCCTGCAATGTCTTCCAGTTTGTTGTGAATAATGTCTTTGCCGCTTAAGGCTACGGTCACGCCGTATACCTCATCGCGGATCAGTTCCGCCGCGTGCACCCCTAGGCGTGTAGCCAGTACACGGTCAAATGCGCAGGGGCTGCCACCGCGTTGAATATGCCCGGGAACGCAGTTGCGGGTATCCACCCCGATCATTTGGGTCAGCTTGTTGGTAATGCGTCTTGAGATGCTGTCGTACGGCGATGCTTTGCGCAGCTCCTCGCGCTCTTTTTTCTTCATTTTGGCTTCTTCCACCGACATCGCACCTTCGGCGACTGCGATAATGGAGAACTTGTTTCTCTCTTCACGCTTCTTCACCGCTTCGGCAATCTTTTCGATGTCATAGGGAATTCCCGGAATGATAATCACATCCGCGCCGCCTGCAATGCCGGAGTACAGTGTCAGCCAACCGGCTTTGTTGCCCATGATCTCCACCACGATGCAGCGACCGTGGCTGTTGGCCGTGGTGTGAATGCGGTCGATTACCTCGGTAGCGATATCCATCGCCGTATGGAAACCGAACGTGTAATCGGTGCCCGTGATGTCATTATCAATGGTTTTGGGCAGCCCGATCACGTTCAAGCCTTCCTGCGACAGCAGGTTGGCCGTACGATGGGTGCCGTTGCCGCCCAGGGTGACCAGACAGTCAAGCTTGAGTTTTTTATACGTTTTCTTCATGGCGGAAACCTTGTCCACACCATTTTCGTTGACTTCCGTCATCGAACGGAACGGCTGACGGCTGGTGCCCAGAATAGTTCCGCCCAGCGTCAGGATGCCGGAAAACTGTTCCCGCGTCATCTCCTGATAATCGCCGTCAATCAGCCCGCCATACCCGTTATGAATGCCGATGATCTCAACATCGAACAGCTCGTAAGCCGCCCTGGCTACACCGCGAATTGCAGCGTTCAGGCCGGGGCAATCTCCCCCGCTGGTTAAAATACCAATCCTTCTTTTCATGTGCAGTCCCCCTTTGTTGCCTATTTAGTATAACACGCCTGGCAGGGAATATACAATGATTACAATCGTTTCATGCAGTGAAAAAGCCGGCACGAATGCCGGCCTAAATGATGGGGTCGTCTCAAACTGCAATCCAGCCGATGCCCTGCATAAAGATGACCGCGATTCCAAGCAGTACCACATACAGCGCAAACCAGTGCAGCGATACCTTGGTGATAATCTTTAAAAAGAACCGTATCGCCAGATAGCCGCTGACAGCGGCAAACACCATACCAACTAGAAACGCCAGCAGGTTCTCACTCTGCACCAAGGTACCGGCTTTGTATGCATCGTACCCTTCGCTAAGAAAACTGCCCAGTATGGCAGGCATGCTCATCATAAAGCTGAACTTGGCTGCGGTCATCCGGTCCAGCCCCGACGCAACGCCGCCGAAAATGGTCGAGCCGCTGCGGCTGACACCCGGCAGAATACCGATCGCCTGTAGCACACCCATAACCAGCGCGTGTAATACGCCAACCTCGCCGGTCTCCCTGCGAATGGTTTGGTTGCGCTGGGATACCCACTGCGTAAGTGCAAGCAGGAAGCCCGTAAACAGGAAGCTGATACCAAGCAGCGCGCTGCCGGTGATCAGTTCGTCCAGCTTGTCGCCAAGCAGCAGCTTGGCCGCCAACGCAGGCAGCGATGCAATTACAAGCAGTAACAGCGTCTTATCCTTGATCGGGTGTAAAATCATGTGCAGCCACTCGCGCCAGAATACCACCAGTACCGCGACCAGCGTGCCGACATGCAGCAGGATATTGAATAACAGCTGCTGCTCCATCTGCACGTTCATCAGAATCTCCAGCAGGTTCAGATGTCCGCTGGACGAGATGGGTAAGAACTCCGCCAAGCCCTGCACGATACCCAATACAGATGCTTTAATGATACTCATAAACAGTCCTCCTTACCCTTGCGGGTATGGTATTTTGATAGATACCTTAGCCGCGCCACTCGACCAGTTCATCCAGCTGATGGCGCGGTCTGGCCGCAGGCGCTTCATCCGGATAGCCCAGTGCAACGGCGGCTACAAGCAAACTGTCCCGCCCAAGCCACTGGCAAAGCTCACGATAGGCCACCAGGGTATCGCAAATCCAAAGCGAGCCCACGCCCAGTTCCTGCGCGCGCAGCAGCATGCTCATGATTGCCCCGCCGACCGATTGCGTATCGACAATGCGAAACATAGTTTCAGGTACGGTGCGCTCGGCCCAGGGGTCGGTATCGTTGGGGTTGAACACAAACACCGTTGCCGGGGCATCCTTCATGATGCGGAAGGTATATTCCGCGCTGCCGGTCGGTATTCCCTGCTCCTTTACGGATTTCAGCCCTGCTTGCAGGCTGGTAGCCATCGCTTCACGCTGGTCTCCCTGCACCACCACAAACTGCCAGGGCTGGTTGTTCTTGCCCGATGGCGCAAGCCTTGCCGCGTCCAGAATTTGTTCTATCACTTCGCGCGGGAGCGCGTCCGGTTTAAAGCGTCTGATGCTCCTGCGAGCTTCGATTGCCTGTTTCACACTCATTTGAATTCCTCCCATGTGCAGTGTTTTCATCAATGTATCATAGCTGCTTGCCCATGTAAATAGGGACGGTTCATCCATCAGCACCGGCAACGCATTGGCAAACATCTCATATTTACAATATATTCGCAGTTCTCCTCGTTATCCCGTATATCTTATGGTATAATAGGTATGAAATAACTGCCTTTACATACCCGAAAGGATGATTTTTTTTTGAATAATCACGTGAAAACCGCGCTAATAACGGACTCAGCCTCCGATCTTAGCGACGCACTACTTTCGCAGTATAATATCCGCATGATCCCGCTGAGGATTGTTTGTAAAAATGCGGAATACAGAGACCGGGTCGACCTCAGTGAAAATCAGATTTACGAAATGATGGATCAGGAGCTGCCCAAAACCAGTCTCCCCCATCCCGAAGATATTCATAGCGCCTATGCCCAGCTGATTGAAGAGGGGTATACCGACGTTATCTATATCTGCATTTCTGCGGCAATGAGCGGCACCTGGAACATGGTTCGTATCCTGTCGGAAGAATATAAGTACAAGCTGAATATCCGCGTGGTCGATTCCAAAACGCTGTCCATGGGCCTTGGCACCATGGTGCTTGCCGCCGCCAAAGCGCTGGAAGCCGGCGCTGATCCCGATGCTGCGGTGGACGCCGCGCTGAAACTGCGCAGCAACCAGCTGGGCATGTTTGTTATCCGCACACTTGAATATTTGCGCAAGGGCGGCCGCATCGGTCTGGTGGAGGGCGTGATGGGCAGCCTGCTACAGATTAAACCCATAATTTTTATTAACGCAGATGGCATTTACGAGACGCTGGCTAAAGCCCGCGGCTATAAATCCGCTGTCGACCAGATGATTCAGGAAGCTGTTCGCCGCTACGGAAAAGCGAAAATCGATGTATCCGTGGTACATGGGCAGGCTCCGGAAGCCGCACAAACCCTTTTAGAGCGACTGAAGACCGTATTAAACATTACCAGCAGCAACATTGCTCCGGTCAGCCCCGTGCTGGCTGTACATTCGGGGCGCGGACTTCTGGGAATTATCGCCAATACCGTCGAATAAGACACCCCCTGGAAATTCGAACAGCCGGAGGAAATACGGATGCACAGCACAAACACCAGTTCAAACGGAAAAAACTTCAAAATCATGTTATGGAGCTTACTGCTCCTTCTTTTCATCACTATATTCATTGCAGCATCAGCCGAATCCATGGGCTATTTCACTGGCCGTGTATGGAACGACCTGAACAACAACGGCTTAATGGACCCGGACGAGCCTGCGGTTCCCGGTGTCAACCTGCACCTCACGCGCCAGGACACCGGCGAAATTCTGACCGCTGTCAGCAATGAGACGGGCATCTATACCTTTTCCGATCTGCCGAACGATTCCTATGCGTTCACCGTCGAGCTGCCTCCCGCTATGCTGATCGCCCATTATACCAGCGAGGGCAATTATCGCTCCATTATCACGGGTGATGATGAGGACAATTACCGCAACTTCATTGTGCGGGCCAACGAGCCGCTTACAGATATGAACGTCGGCTTGATCGACTCCGCCATTATCCGGGGAATTACCTATCTGGATATGAACTATAACGGCCAGTACGACGAGGGCGAACCGCCGTATCCGGGCCTGAAACTACAGTTTATCCGCAACTTTATTGACCGTCCCGTACAGGAAGTGATCACCGGTGAGGACGGCGTGTTCGTGTTTGACTATGTACGCAAAGGCAACTACCGCTTCCGTGCCATCGTACCCGATGACGGCAGCAGCTTTACCATGGTGCCCGATCAGCCCGGTTACTTCTCCAACCTCTTTGAAGCGCGCGAGGGTCGGCGTGAGAACTCGGTCGATGATATCGACGTGGAAAACGGCATGGTCTACGAATACTATATCGGCGTTGCCCTGGGCGGAACAATCTCCGGCACGGTTTTCAACGATAAGGATTATTCAGGCGTGAAAAACGGGTCCGATGGCGCTTTATACGGTGTAACGGTGCAGCTTGTCGGCACCGATGGCACCGTCGTATCCGAGATCAGCACCAATAAAAAAGGCAATTATACACTCCGCGATGTAATGCCGGGTACCTATACCCTGCGCTTCCTGCGCAAGTCCGGCTACACCTTCACCAAATACCGCCCGCAGGAGCAAAGTGGCAACGACGCTGTATTAGCCCCGTCGGACAGCTACGGCGAAACCGAGCCTTTCAGCGTAGCGATGAGCGAAACGCTGACGGACTACAATGCAGGCATGGTGCAGGCCGCTACGCTCAGCGGTGTGTTCTTCTATGATGTAAACGACAATGGCCTGATGGATACGGATGAAACCGGCTTTGTGGATGGCAGCGTACGGCTGGTATCCACCGATGGCGAGATTGATTTAACCCAGACCGTGGATGTAGACGGTGCCTACCTGTTCAGCGGTGTTCCTCCGACGGAATACACCCTGTACTACAACCTGCCCGAGCATGCCGAGATGGCAAAGGTGAGCAAAGGCGGCAACACCCTTGCGCACCAGGGTTTGGAAAACGCAGTCTCCGGGCTGAAGCTGAAAGCAAAGAAAAAGTATACCCAGCCGCTGGTCGGTGCTGTCAAGCTTGGTACGTTTGAGGGCTTTGCATTTGAAGATCTCAACGCAAACGGCGTGATGGATGCCGGAGAAACTCCGGTTGCCGGGATCAGTGTTACGCTGACAACCAACGGCGAAGATGCCAGCACCGTCACAGGTGAAGGCGGCGCATTCTCCATTACCAATTTGCGGCCCGGACACTATACCCTGACCCTGCAACTGCCGGACGGCTTGATTTTCTCCGGTGATATACCGCAAAGCGGTATCCCACTGGGCAGAACCAATACCTATAGCGATTCAGTCCTGTATGCTACACTGCTGCGGCATGATAACAACGCCATCGGCGTGGTTGCCCCCGCGACCCTGCAAGCGTCCACCTGGCTGGATGCGAACATGAACGGCCAGCGAGATGATGGCGAACCCGGCGTTGGCGGTCTGCACTACACACTGCTGGACGAAACCAATCAGCAAACCATCGCAACTGCGGTATCCGCAGCGGATGGTACCGTGGTTTTTGATAACGTCCGTCCATCCGTCTATACCGTATCGTATGCATTGCCTGCGGTATCCTCGCCCGTCAGCGGTGTGGGCACCATGACGCAAAGTGAGCGCAGCATGCAGCAAAGCGGCATCATGCTCAACGCGGGTGAAGTGTTTACCGGGATCGACAGCGGCATCGTAAGCACGACAAGTCTTGGCGGCACCATCCTTTCCGACCGCATCGGCGGCCGCACACCGGTTTCGGGTGCTGAGGTACACCTGTATCGGGCTGGTGATTCCGCCATTTTGCAGACAACGCATACGGATGCTAGCGGCGTCTACCGTTTTGACGGCCTCTGGCCGGGCGCGTACATGGTTGAGGTCTTCTGTCCGGGTGATTATGTGTTTACCCGCCCGGATGACCCCGATCTTGCCGCCGGCGACAGCATCATTACACAAATCAACGGCGCATTTGGCACAAGCGACAGCATTACACTGGACATGGCACAAAATCAGCTGGACCTCAACGTTCTGCTCACCATTCCGGCCAAAGTAGGCAGCCTGGTCTGGCTGGATGAAAACGCCAACGGGCTGATAGACATCGACGAGCCGATGATCGGCGGCGTGAGCATCAGCCTGACACAAAACGGCGAGACCATCTACACGACCCGCTCCAACGAGTGGGGATATTACGAGTTTACCAACGTCTACCCCGGCGAATATGTGCTGCAGGCCAGCGCATACCCGGAGCTGGATATTACGATGCAGGTTCCGGCTGTGCCCATCATTTCCAGCTGTCTGGCGCTAGGCGACGGTAGTATTGCGCTGTCGGACCTGTTCCGGGTGGAAAGCCAGTCCCTCAACTATATCTACCATCTGGGGTATGTCCTTAAAAAAGGCGAAACCCTGCCCCCGGAGGCAACCCAAGGTGGCAGTAAGGACTGGACATACGATAAGTAATTGAAACCAATTAAAAGGCGACCGATGCATCGGTCGCCTTTTAATATTGTTTGTCAGGATTGCAGTTCCCGCAGCATCGCTGCCTGCATGTCATCAATCTCGCACACTGCGCGGTGCCGCTCCGGCATAGATTGCAGCGCGGTGATCTGCTTTGGAATGGGAACGCCGGTCAATTTCTGCAATGCCTCGGCACACTGGAAGGCGTTTAAGCCTTTCACAGCATCCTTGCCCTGCAGGGCTGCCAGCACGTCTCCGGCAAACTTGTAGGGGCTAGCTGTCGACAGGATAACCGTCTGAGAGAAATCGCCTGTTTGCAGTCCATATTCCCGCTGTACATAGCTTGCCACCGCCGTATGCGGGTCCATCAGGTAACCCGTTTGTTCGTAAACGCGCTTAATCTCCTGGGCGGTCATCGTATCATCGGCAAAGCCCGCGGCAAAATCCTGCCGCAGTTTGGACAAGCGCTGCGCACCAATGGAGAAACTGCCGCTTTCCGAAAGCGACTGCATCCATTCGCGGACTACCTTGGGGTCGCGGTCTGCGCTTTCGTAAAGCAGTCGTTCCAGGTTAGAGGAGATCACGATATCCATGCTCGGCGACGTGGTTTTAAAGAATGTCCTGTGCGTGTAGTAGACACCGTCCCGGAAGAAATCGCTAAGCACATTATTGCGGTTGGACGCGCAGATCAGCCTGCCGATGGGCAGTCCCATGCGCTTGGCATAATATCCCGCCAGAATATCGCCGAAGTTTCCGGTGGGAACTACGAAGTTCAGTGGTTGCCCCATACGAAGCTTACCATGGCAGACCAGCTGTGCATAGCAACTGAAATAGTACACAATCTGCGGCACCAAGCGGCCGAAATTGATAGAATTGGCCGAAGACGGCAGTTTGCCGATTGCATTCATTTTCTCGTGAAACTCAGGGCTTGAAAACAGCTGTTTCACGCCTGTTTGGGCATCGTCGAAATTACCGTTGATGCCGATCACATGCGTGTTGCTTCCTTCGGTGGTCACCATTTGCAGTCGCTGCATTTCGCTGACGCCGTCCTGCGGGTAAAACACACTGCAGCTGGTGCCTTCCACATCGCGGAAGCCTTCCAGCGCGGCTTTCCCCGTATCGCCACTGGTGGCGACCATAATGCTGATTTCGCGCTTTTCTTCGTTCTTCTGGGCCGCCAGGCGCACCAGATACGGTAGGAGTTTCAGGGCAACGTCCTTAAAGGCCAGTGTCGACCCGTGGAACAGCTCCATCACCTGCAGGCGGTCATCCAGTGATTTCAGGGGCACGATAGCCGGGTCGTCAAAATTCTCCGGCGAATAGGCCGCTTGCACAGCCTCCCGAATCTCAGCCTTAGAGAAATCCTCTAAAAACGTGCCCAATATGCGCTCGGCGATGGCGTGATAGCTTAAATCACAAAACCCGAAAATCTGATCCGCCGGCAGCACCGGGAACATGGACGGCACATACAGGCCACCGTCCTTGGCAAGACCCCATAAAATGGCCTGCGAAGCCGTAACGCATGCGCCGCCGCGCGTAGAATAAAACGACATGCTTGCCCTCCTGCGAGTTTCTGCGGCCAAATTGCCGCATGATAGGAAGAAGCGGAAGCCCGTAAGCTTCCGCCTCTGACTTCCAAAGGGTTAAATTACATACTTTTGAATGAAGTCGGGAAGATCAGCCGGTGCCTCGCTGATGGAGAGAACGAAATTCACATTGTGTTTTTCGCTGATCGTATCCAGGCGTTTGAAAAACGGTTCTGTCTCCGCAAGATCGAGCTTGATCAACTTTTTGAATGCATCAATCAAGATCAGTCCGACGTCGAAGTTCTGCGAAACCGCGCCTGTGAGGAACCCGGTAAACATCTGATCGTTGGACAGGTCGTACTCCGTGGCATTAATAAAGCGCACCTCATGACGGAGATCAAACATGTACCGATTATCATCATCGATGAATACGATATCACTCTTTGAATCCTGGCTGGCTTTATTGGCCATGTCAATGATGCGCTTAGTCTTCCCTGAACCTTTTCTGCCGGCAATCACCTGAATCAACGGCAACGCCTCCTTAAATATCTTGTTCGGTGTTGATTACCGTTACGTAACCATTGCTTCACCAATATTATACATGAACATGGGTTGATGTGCAAGGCATATACAGCCATATTTACCATGCCGTGCAAACCGTTTCACACGCTGCAAAACGACTGTTTTTCCATGCCGCCGCCAAGAAAAACGGGTTGACAAATCCCTGTTTTCGCGTATAATGATTTTTGCGCTCTTGAAACATTTGCGCCGTATGCACCATTAGCTCAGCTGGCTAGAGCACCTGACTCTTAATCAGGGTGTCCAGGGTTCGAATCCCTGATGGTGTACCATAATAAAAAGGCATCCAATCGGATGCCTTTTATTATCCATTATTTTCAGGGATTCGAACCCGAGAGGGCTGGCACCGTTTAAAAAATGACCCTGTGTGGTCATTTTTAGGTGACAGGGCGAGGGAGACACGACCGAGCCGTTAGCCTGCTATGCAGGCGGCGAATCCCTGATGGGCAAGCTTAACCAACATGCTATGAAGATCAGAAAACCCTTTTTCTTATACTATGGCGTCACTCACCTCTGCTATTGTGTATCCAATGCGCGCGCATTGCATAGCAATAAATTTCCGTTGTCCATGGTTACTTCATGTGGTATTCTTTATTCAGATAACAACGCAGTTGAATCCGAAGGAGAAAAATCATATGGGTATATTAGCAGATATAAAAGCACTTTCTAGTGTTCAACGTATAAAAAATGGTGGCTTTGCATATATTTCAATTTCCTCAATCACTACTATGATAACCAATATGCAAGATGCTAAAAAGAACCTGTCAGTTGAGCAGTTCAATGCTGTTCATAAGCAATATTTAGAATTGAGAGCTTGCAAATCAAAACTAAAATTGGATTATGACGCTTATTTACATGTGGCAATTGACATAATAAAAAAACTTAATGCTATCGCGCCTTATGAGCAATATAGCGGGCATAGTGCATTGGAAACATCTTTTTTAATGCAAGAGATTAATGAGGAGACAAACTAAATAAGAGGAGTGTGAATATTCGTGGAATTCGTAGTATTCTTCTTTGTGGCATTTTGTTCTTTTGCCATCGGAGTATTTGGCTTCGCTCAAATTATTGGCTCTATACGCACACGACAAAAACACTTTGTATTTCCCATTCTAATTTGGTTAGCCATACTTGTTGGTGAGTATTTCCTTGCTAAAGGAATTGCTGAGGATTATATGGCCGCCTTTTATATAGGAAGTGGCATTTCGTTACTAATAATTCTTAGGCAGAAAATGTTCTACTAAGACATCAATATTTTAGCGCTAAGGTAATCAAGCTATTTAGGAAAGCCAACCTTCGAATACAATCTCAAAAGACAAACACAAACCCCCGGCGCAGTCTGACTGCGCCGGGGTTTGTTACTCGATAGTTATGCGTATGTGGAAAGCAGCGCTTCGAGTTTGTCTTGCGAAAACTGCTTGTCAACCATCAGGGTGCCATCGTAAATCGCAGGCCGTTGCTGCTGATACGTCGGCTTTTGCACTTGATACAGGATACCGATGGGGATCTTGGGCCCATACTCCATACTGCGCAGGATGGCAGTTTCGAGACAAGTCTTGTCATACTCTTTTTCCAGCTCGTAGGTGTGCTCTTTATAATAGCTAAAGTTGTTCACCTTGTTAAAGCTCACGCAGGGCTGGAGAATATCCACAAGCGCATATCCTTTGTGATTGATGGCGGCTTTCATGATCTTGGCCAGATGTTCGGTATTGCCGCTGAATGAGCGTGCTACGAAGGTTGCCCCGGCGGCCAGCGCGATCAGCAGCGGATTGAACGGCTTACTCAGGTTACACGCACCGGAGCGGTCGTCCCCGCAGGGATCGGAGGTCGGCGAGGTCTGCCCCTTGGTCAGGCCGTAAATCTGGTTATCGTGGGCAAAGTGCGTAATATCGACATTACGGCGGATATTGTGCAGGAAGTGATTGCCGCCTTCACCGTAGCTGTCGCCGTCGCCGGTGTTGACGATTACCGTCAGTTTTTCGTTGACCATCTTGGCGGCGACTGCCGCTGGCAGCGACCGGCCATGCAGGCCGGAAAAGCCGTTGGCGTTTACGTACTGGTTCAGCTTGGCCGCCTGCCCGATGCCGCCTACCAGCAGCACATCACTGGGTTTGAGCTCCAAGTCGGACAGTACCTCCGCCAAGGTCTTGATAATGCTATGGTTGCCGCAACCGGGGCACCATGCCGTTTCCGTTGTACGAAATACACCGCTGCTCATTTGGACACCTCCTTGCCGATTCCAAAGGCTTGCAGTCCGTGAACAATATCGTCCACAGACAGCTGTCTGCCGTCGTACTTAAGAACACTATCGTCAACAGTCAGGCCTGTTTCCATGCGAATGAGTTTGGCCAGCTGGGCCGTTGCATTCTGCTCGACACTGTAGACGGCTTTTGCCTGTTTCCAGTGCTTCTGTAGTTCTTTTTGGGGCATCGGGTAGATATCCCCGAACGCCAGCGCGCCGATGGACACGCCCTGCTTGGTAAGCATCGCAACTGCCTCTGCAATCGCGTCGGTCGTCGTACCAAAGCCCAGCAGCAGGATTTCGGCATTGTCAGCGCCGGTGTATGCAGGCTCCAGCAATTCCTCCGCCAGCAAGTCCAGCTTGCGGGCGCGTTTGTCCACCATCTTCACGCGCACTTCAGCGCTTTCGGTGATGGTGCCTTCTTCCGTGTGCTCGTCGCTGTCGGACCGGACCAATGCGTCCGTCTTGCCGGGAACAAGCATCGGCGAAATACCATTGTCCGTATACTGATAGCGCAGGTAGTTCTCGGCATCGACAGCACCTTGCTCCAGCGGTTTTACGCTGCTGGCCGCTCTTTTCACATCAAGCGGATCAATCGTTGCGGAAGAATCCGCCAGGTACTGATCCGACAACACCAGAACGGGAATCTGATATTTTTTCGCCAGCTGCATGGCACGCGCTGTTTGATAAAACGCGTCGGTGTGATTGCGAACCGCGATCACCATGCGCGGGAACTCGCCCTGGGAGGCAAAGCACAGAAACAGCAGATCGCTCTGCTCGGTGCGGGTCGGCAGTCCGGTTGCCGGGCCGGGACGTTGCACATCGACCATCACAATCGGTAGTTCCGCAATGCCCGCCAGGCCAAGAGCCTCGACCATCAGCGCAAAGCCGCCGCCGCTGGTGCCGACCATGGCGTTGGCACCCGCAAACGAGGCACCCAGCCCCATATTGATGGCGGCGATTTCATCCTCCGCCTGTTCCACTGCCAAACCAAATTCCTCGGCATGCGCAGTGACAAAGTTTAAGATTGATGTGGACGGGGACATTGGATATGCGCTGTAAAAGCGCAGCCCACCGGCAATCGCTCCCATCGACAGGGCTTCCGCGCCGCTCACCAGCAGCTGCCCTTTGACATCTGCCGATTGAAGCGTTTTGGACTCCTCTATGCTGTCGTAGCCCTTGCGAACCGCCTTAACGTTCATCTCCAACAGTTTTTCAGGCAACGACTCCTTAAGCACCGTCTCCGCCGTTTCCATTGACAACCCCAGCAGCTTAGACAGCGCACCGATGCAAACAACACCGATTGTGCGCGCACTGCCGGATTCCTTTGCCAGCGATTTCAGCGCAATCGGCAGCAGCCGTTTGTCCTCAATCTCAAGCTGGGGATCGGCCAGTAGTATGCCGTCCTCTTTCAAGCGGTCTTTATGCTGCTGATAACTGCGCAGATCATACGCAATTAAAATATCCAGCGCATCTCTATGTGCTTTCACCGGTTCCACATCAAAGCGGACCTGCGCAAAGTTATGCCCGCCGCGAATGCGGGACATAAAATCGCGTATGGAATGCACATAGAATCCAGAGCGCTGCAACGTTTTTTCCAGAATGCCGGCCATCGTTTCAATGCCGTCTCCTGCCGCACCGCCAATACATAAATTCATTTGTTATTCCCCCTTATTATTGTAGGTATTTGACTTTCTTTCTTAGCTTTCCTGCAAGTTGAACACGATGGCCTTGGGCCGTGTCATCGCTTCGATGGCATATTTTACGCCCTGCGTACCCATGCCGGATGCCTTCACACCCAGGAACGGGAAGTGGTCCGGCCCGCGCTCGGTTTTATTGTTGATTTGCACCGTGCCGACCTCCAGCCGGTTGGCAATGTAGAACGCATCGTGAATATTCTTGGTAAACACCGAAGACTGCAAGCCGTATTCCGACCGATTAGCAATGTCGATGGCTTCGTCAATCGTCTTCACACGAAGAATCGGCAATACGGGGCCAAACGGTTCCTCCCAGGCCAGACGCATATCGGTGGTCACTTTGTCCACCAAAGTCGGCTGAATCAGGTTTCCCTCGCGGGTTCCGCCCGTAAGCACATTTGCACCCTTCTCCACGGCATCGTCTATGAGTTCCATGACAAAATCCGCTGCCTGGGTATTAATCAGCGGGATGATCGTAGCGTTTTCGCGCGGATCCCCCACCTTCAGCTTGGCGATGCCCTCCAGCAGTTTGGGTACCAGTTGATCGGCGACCGCATCGGTTGCCAGAATGCGCTTCACAGCTGTGCAGCGCTGTCCGGCGTAAGAATATGCGCCGGAGATAATGGTCTGCGCCGCAAAATCGAAATCGGCATCAGGCAGAACAATCGCAGCATCCTTGCCGCCCAGCTCCAGCATCAGCGGCACCATACCGGCTTCCTTGGCGATGTGCTTACCGACCGCCGTACTGCCGGTGAAGTTAATAAAGTTAATCCCCGGATGGGTCACAATATAATCGCCGATCTCGCTGCCGCGGCCGGTAATGGTGTTCATGACACCTTTTGGCAGCCCGGCTTCCTGTAAAATATCGGCCAGGTACAGGGCACTGATAGCCCCCTGACTGGCTGGTTTTAACAGTACCGCATTCCCGCCAATCAGCGCCGGGGCAATTTTGGATGCCGACAGGTTGATGGGATAATTAAACGGCGATATCGCCAGCACCGTGCCAAGCGGTACGCGGCTGACATAGGAAAGCTTGTTCTTGGACCCGCCGGGGAAGTTATCCCCGCTGATCGCCTCACCCGCCATGCTTTTGCCCGCATCCGCGGTAAAGCGGAAGAAATCCGCCGTGCGCTGCACTTCAAACCAGGCGGACTTGCTGTCCTTTGCGATTTCCATGGTCAGTACTTTTGCAATCTCATCGGCGTGCTGCTCCAGCAGATCTGCCGCGCGGTAGAACACGCTCGCACGCTCATGAATGGGCGTATTGGCCCACACGGGCAGGCTGTCCTTGGTATTACGGATTGCCCTGTCCACATCCTCGCGGCTCATGGCAGGCACGCGGCCGACCAACGATCCGTCCACCGGGGATACAATGGTCAGGAACTTGCTGGAAGACGCTTCCACCCACTGTCCGTCAAAGAGGTTGCAGAAGTCTTTCTCTCCATTACACATATGCTGAAACATTGTTATATCCTCGTTTCTATGTCGTGTTGATGCGGTTCATCGCCAAACCTATACGGTTTTATTATACCCCATAACGGGCAATTCAAACATAAATGATTTGCCTATGTGCTTATATGAAAAGTCCCAAGCAGCGCTTGGGGCTTTGATTCAGTGGTGTTCTGCGGTCATCAGGTCGGTGGCAAATGCTCTGGCTTTTCTAAAATCCTCTTCGTTTGGCCTGCCTTGATTCAGGCCGCCAAAGAGCTTGAGAAATTTGTTGGTATTGTAGCCCGCACAGTTAAACTCCGCGATGACGGTATACCCTTTCGCCTCCAGTTTTCGGCGCAATGCCGCATGGTCTGCATGCATTTTGCTCCGGAGACGGGCTTCGTCCTTCACAAGTCGGCGTGGTGTCCCATCGGTTGAGAATATAAACACCTTGGCCCCGTTTCCCTGTGGCATATCGTCCGCTAGCTGCAGCAGTTGCGGGTGATGCGCCGCGGAGTAAATACCGGTCCCAAGGCCGATCAACTCATACGTAGACAGCGTACTTATCACAACGGCAGTGGGCGTGACTACGGCGGCATGCATGACCTCCGCCATGACATGGGCCAGTTTCAGCGTGTTCCCGTGATGGTAAGAACCGGCGATGAGCTGGGTCCTCATTCCGCGTCTTTCTTTGCCGTGCTACAGTCATCACAGCTGAACACCTCGCCGATGGGAACGCCGAATACGATTGCAATGCGGAACGCAAGTTCCAGTGACGGGGCGTATTTGCCAGCTTCCACTGCAACAATGGTCTGTCTGGATACCCCCGCTTTTTCCGCCAGCTGCTGCTGGGTCATCTCCCCGGCGAAAAAGCGCAGGGTACGGATGTTGTTTTCAATCGCAAGCTTTTTATTCATAGGACTACCGCAGCCTGTAGTAGATGAGTTTGGAAATCTCTTCACCGATTGCGCCCAGCCCGGCCGCGCCAAAGAGCACGTTGAGCATGAGCCCCACGGGATGACCAAACGCGAGCAGTGCAAGCCCCGCGATAAACCCAATCATCGAAACGATCGCCGTAATACGTGAGGATTTCAGGTCGATCAGCTTGTCCCGCTCATCTTCCACCATCGCCGCGTTAATTGCGTGTTCGATGGTTTGGTTGTCCTTATCCCGCTCGTGTACTGCAATCGATATTGAAAACAGTATATGAAATATGACCTGCACCACGATGGCGAGCACAATACCGATGCCGATGAACACAAGCATGGTCACGGCGAAAAACTTCACGTCATCCAGGGTGACCGCCCCTTCGCTCAGTTTGCCGAGGATATAGAGGAAGTACGAGCTTAACAGTGCGACGGCAACGAAGATGCCGACAATACTTCTTTTTTGTTGATAATACATCGTATGGATGTTCCTTTCCCTTGGTTTGTACCTGAGTACGGATGAATAGTATCATTTATTTTACTATATGTCTAGTATATTTTACTTATTATATAGTATTTTATATTATCGTACCATCAAGCCATCGGAAAAGCATTAGCAGATATACAAAAACGAACGCCTTGGCAAAGGCGTTCGTTTGGTATGGAATACTGCTTGTTTACTGGCAGGCCAGGCGGTATACTTCCGCGATCTCCTTACGGGTTAGCGGATGGAAGTTACCTAATTTATCGCCATTATTGAGCAAACACTTGCCAGCCATGAAGTCGATATCTTCCTCTTTGGCGTTGATCTCTTTGAAGCTTGTAGGCATCCCGACATCCCGGTAAAAGGCTTCCAGGCGGCGAATGCCTTCCAGCGCCGTGCGTTCAGGCTTTTCAAAATCCATGCTGACGCCAAAGACCCGCACCGCAAACTGCGCTACGCGCTGCACGCGGAATGGCAGTTGGTACTTCAGGAAAGCCGGGAACATCACCGCAAGCCCGGCACCGTGGGCAACATCGTACAGGCCGCTGAGCTCGTGCTCCATCATATGCGTGCTCCAGTCCTGCTGGCGGCCGACACCCAGAATATCAGAATGCGCAATCGAGCCTGCCCACATAATATTCGCGCGAGCATCGTAATCCTCCGGTGTATACACCAGAATTTTGGCATACTTCATCACGGAGCGGATCACACCCTCACACATACGGTCCGAAAGATCGACCTCCGGCGTATTGGTAAAGTAGCGTTCCATCACATGTGCCATCATATCCACGCAGCCGCAGGCCGTTTGGTACGGCGGTAAGGTGTACGTGAGTTCCGGATTCATAATGGAAAACAGCGGGCGCATGAGCTGTGAATCGCAAAAGCGCTTGAGCTGCTCTGCTTCTTTGGTCACTACGCTGGAGTTGGATACTTCACTTCCCGCAGCAGGCAGGGTGAGAATCACGCCCAGCGGCAGAATATCTTTGGGAACCGCTTTGCCAGCGTACATATCCCAGAAATCTCCGTCGTACTTCACTCCTACAGCAATGGCCTTGGACGAGTCAATGACGCTGCCGCCACCGATGGCCAGAACAACGTCCACACCCTCGCTCTTACAAAGCTCAATGCCTTCATACACAAGGGTATCGCGCGGGTTGGGTTTCACACCGCCAAGCTCCACCCAACTAACCCCGGCGGCTTTAAGCGATTGCTTCACCGTGTCCAGCAGGCCGCTTTTGATCACGGAACCGCCGCCATAGTGCAACAGCACTTTGCGGCCGTATGCAGCGCAAAGCTCACCCGCTTTTTTCTCTGTGTCACGGCCAAAGTAAATTTGTGTAGGACTACAGAATGTAAAATCCAACATATTGGTACCTCCTTGCCAAAAACCCGCATCCGTACAGGCGCGGGTCTTGGTTATTTTATTTACGATATAATATTTCGTTGCGTTTGGGGCCGGTGGAGACCATGCGGATGGGCACGCCGATCTGCTCTTGCAGATAATCGACATAGCGGCGGCAGTTCTCCGGCAGCTCATCGAATTCCGTTACGCCGCGAACATCCGATTTCCATCCGGGCAGCACCGTGTATACGGGCTTGCAGCGCATCAGCCTGGGCGTGGACGGGAACATATCAATGATCTCACCGTCGACCTCGTAGCCGGTACAGACGGGAATCTCGTCCAGATACGCCAGCACATCCAGGTTGGTGAGCACGCATTCGGTTGCCCCGTGGGCCATGCAACCGTAGCGGGTCGCTACCGCATCAAACCAGCCCACACGCCGGGGCCGACCGGTGGTCGCGCCGTATTCGCCTGCATCGCCGCCGCGTTTGCGCAGTTCCTCGGCCTCGTCGCCGGATATTTCGGTCACGAACGGGCCTGCGCCGACACAGCTGGAGTACGCTTTGGTCACGCTGAGTACATCCTTCACGGCCGTAGCGGGCACGCCGCCGCCAACGGTGGAAAACCCGGCCAGCGGTGAAGACGAGGTCACATAGGGATAGATGCCATGATCCGGGTCGCGCAGTGCGCCCAGCTGGCCTTCCATCAATATGGATTTGTTTTCTTTGAGTGCCTGATGCAGGAACGCAGTTGAATCAATCACAAACGGACGAATCTTCTCGGCCTGCACAGCGAGCATTTCCATGAGCTGTTCCACATCGAGCAGCGGCTTGTGGTAGAGGTGCTCCAGCAGAATATTCTTCTGCCGGACAACGCTTTCCAGACGCTCGCGGAGGATGGCCTTATCATACAGCTGACACACCTGCAAACCAATTTTCAGGTATTTATCACCGTAAAACGGCGCAATGCCGGATTTGGTGGAGCCAAAGCTGTTCTTGCCAAGGCGTTCTTCTTCATATTTATCAAAATCGACATGATAGGGCATCATCACCTGTGCCCGATCTGAAATATACAGTTTCGGCACGGGTACGCCACGGCTGACGACCGCCTCGTACTCGCTAAAGAGTTTATCAATATCCAGCGCAACGCCAGGCGCAATCAGGTTGGTAATATTTTGGTGAAACACACCGGATGGCAGTAAATGCAGCGCGAACTTCCCATAATCGTTGATTATCGTATGTCCCGCATTCGCTCCTCCTTGGAATCGGACGACCACGTCGCTGCGTTCCGCAAGCACATCGGTAATCTTCCCCTTGCCTTCATCGCCCCAGTTTGCCCCGACGATTACTCGTACCACGATGACGTTCCCCTTTCGTACGCTCAGCAGTTCAAAAAGCACCAAAGTTCATTATGCATTACCGATTGTAGCCTGTCAACCTGCGGAGGCACGCTGTGAGGCCGTTTCCGGGTTTATAGGCATCGTATTCTGTTTTAACGCTGTACATTTTAATATGCGCCGATATAGCACAGCCGTTTTGATGGGTTCACTGAACATCAAATTTAGGGATTATCGATACGCAATTCACCGCTCTCAATCAATTGAAAATACGAAGATTCTCGTTGTAATATCGTTACTTTTTTAACTTTCACCGAACGCGGTTCACCTTGCGCAGACATGTAAAACATGTTACAATACATAGAACTTATGACACACGCATTGTTTGCGGAAGGATGGCTGTATGGGGATTACCAAGGTAATTGCGGAAGGCAAAGGAAAACGGATTTATGCCACCGACAACCCGGACGAAGCCGTAGTATATTACAAAGATGAAGCGATTGCTTTTCGTGGTTTGAAAATCGGACGCATCATCGGTAAAGGCGAGATTAATAATCTGCTGTGCGAGTATATTTTTACGCTCCTGCAGCAAAAAGGCGTACCCAACCATTTTCTGCGCCGCATTAACGACCGCAGCATGCTGGTGCTGCGGGTGGATATTATTCCGGTCGTTATCAAGGTTCGCAACATCGTCGCCGGCAGCCTGGCGCAGCGCATCGGCTATCCGGAGGGTACCAGGCTTAAAAACACAGTGTTTGAATACTGCCTTAAAGACCGCACCCTGGATGACCCGCTGGTCAACCCGACCCACATCACAGCCATGGGCCTTGCCACAGCGCAGGAGCTGCGCACCATGGAAGAGATCGCAACAAAAGTCAATCGCATACTGACGGAGATCCTAAGCGACATCAGCATTGAATTGATCGATTTCAAGTTAGAATTCGGCCGGTTCCATGGGGATGTTTTATTATCGGATGAAATTTCTCCCGATACTTGCCGTTTTTGGGATGCCAGCACACACGAACCGCTCGACATCGACCGCTTCCGCCATGATCTGGGCGATGTGGAAGGTGCCTACCGCGAGGTACTGCACCGCATGACCGGCTATGTGCTAAAAAACAGCGAAGAAAACGCAGAGATTGACCCCTGACAGCGTCGTTTCCCGGTTTGTAAGCCCCCCCGTTTGGCCATGTACAGCAATATCCATCCCTCCCCGTTGAGCGCATGGCAAGACCATGCGTTTTTGTATAGATTCCCGGCTAAATGTTTTCCTTCTGTATTTTTCCCGAATCCGGGTAAAATATTGAAAATAAAAGCAGGGAAAAAGGGTTGTCCGAAGAATTTTGTGAATATGGGATAGAATCAGATTTTCAGCCAATAGCCCTGCCTGGGACGCGGCGGAAAGCAGACGGAAGGAGATCAACCATGCGGAACTCTCAAGACCTACAAACGATACAGGATTTACGCCTGTCCCTCAACCAGGGGGACGAAGCGCGCATTAAGGCGCAGCGTGAAGCCGGAAAGCTCACGGCGCGTGAACGTATCTTAAAAATCGCGGATGTAGGCAGCTTCGTGGAGCTGTTTGCATTTGTATCATCACAGGAGGAAGGCGCGGGCGTTATCACCGGCTATGCAACGGTGCAACAACGGCCCGTGTACCTGTTTGCGCAGGATTTTACTGTGCATGGTGGCGCGATTGGTAAACTTCAGGCCCAAAAAATCACCAAACTGCTGGATATGGCACTCAAGACCGGTGCTCCGGTACTTATGTTATGCGACAGCGCCGGTGTACGGATTGATGAAGGGGCCGAGGCGATGAACGCCTATGCCGAAATTTATCGCAGCATTGCCAGACTCAGCGGCGTATGCCCCATGATCTCTGTCATCCTCGGCCCATGCATGGGCGGTGCGGCATTGATGTCGCAGATGGCCGATATCAGCATCCTAGCCAAGGATGTTGGGCAGTTGATGATGTTCGGGCCGCAGGTACTGTCGGCTATGCACGGCATCAGCTATGATATTGAGGCCGTCGGCGGTGGAGATATGATGGCCAAGCAGGGTGCTTGCTCGCTGCTTGTTGACAATGAAGACAAGGCTATTGAAGCGGCGCTTATGTTGCTTTCCTTGCTCCCCGGCTCCAATGCCGAGGATGCCGATTTACTGGAAAGCAGCGACATGAACCGCTTACTGCCTGCCATTGAACCGGCCGATACCGATACGCTGGTTCAGCAGGTTCTGGACGCCGGAACGGCTATGGAACTGATGGCTGAAAACGAACCCGGCATCAAGGTCGTTATGGGCCGCATTGCTGGCCGCTCTGTGGGCGTTATCGCGACCGCAGCCGAGACGCTCAGTGCCGGTGCGTTGCAAAAAGCAGCCCGCTTTGTACACTTCTGGGATTGCTTTAACATCCCGGTGGTCAGCTTCCTAAACACCAAGGGCGTCGAGGTGAAAAGCCTCAACGACCAGAGCTGGCTGATGAACGCATCCAGCCAACTGTTATACGCCTATGCAACTGCGACCGTGCCGAAGCTGACCGTGATCACGGGCAGCGCCATCGGCCAGGCGTATGTCGCCATGGGCGGTAAAGCCACAGCGGATATGACCTTTGCCTGGCCCGATGCCACCATCTCGGCATTGACGCCGGAAGCCGCTGTTGCCGTGCTGTATAGCAAACAGGTCAGCGAAGACAAGGAAAACACCCCCGAAGCTTCCCGCGAGATATTCGCTCAGGAATA
The DNA here is from genome assembly GCA_963675925.2 of Candidatus Limiplasma sp. Lineage (GTDB taxonomy): Bacteria > Bacillota > Clostridia > Christensenellales > Aristaeellaceae > CAXXOK01. Next base: position 44,534 of record CAXXIB010000006.1, on the reverse strand, counting down.
TGTTGAAACCGTTGCCGGCGCTGTGAATGCAGCCAAGGCCGGACTGCTGGATGATGTCATCGACCCCGCCGAAACCCGCAAGGTGCTGGCTTCGGCACTGGAGATGCTGTCCTCCAAGCGCGATTATAACCCCGCCAAAAAACACGGCAACATGCCGATGTAAGGACAGGAGGAGATACGATGAATTTAACGTTTGGCCTCTCTGTTGCAGCCGTCGGTATATTGGTGGTTTTTTCGGGACTGGTGCTGCTCATCATTTGCCTGAAGATTCTTGAACTTCTCTTCAAAGATCGTAAAAAGGCGACGCCGGAAGCGGAGACGGAGACGACCCCCGTGGCCGCCGCTCCTACCCCGCCGCCTGCACAGGCGCAGACCACCTCCGGCATCTCGCCGGAAGTCATCGCGGCTATTACCGCTGCAATTTCTGCCGTATGGCAGGAAGATTCGGGCTTTGTCGTACGCAGGGTCCGCCGCATTCATACCGCTCCGGCCTGGAATCGCGCAGGGCGCGACGACCAGATTTACTCCAGATTATAGGGTATATCCCTTCATTACATTAAGGAGGTTGACCTCTATGCGTCAATTCAATATTACTGTAAACGGTGTTTCTTATCAGGTTTCCGTGGAAGAAACTGCGCCCGGCGCGCCTGTGACGGCCGCCCCTGCCCCCGCACCCGTAGCTGCCGCACCCGCTCCCGTAGCGCCTGCTCCGGCCGCCGCTCCTGCTGCGCCTGCGCCCGCTGCCAAACCCGCCGCTCCTGTTGCCAGTGGTACCAAAGTATCCGCACCGATGCCCGGCACCATTCTGGATGTGAAATGCACAGAAGGCAGCACCGTGAAAAAAGGCGATGTGCTGGTTATTCTGGAAGCCATGAAAATGGAAAACGAGATTGTCTCCCCCGCCGATGGCGCTGTGAAACAAATCGCCGTTGCCAAAGGCGCATCCGTTTCCAGCGGCGATGTGCTGGTTGTGATCGGCTGATCCGACCCGCAAAGCGACTACACTGAAAAGGGGTTGACGGACGTCCATGGAGACTTTGAATATCGGCAGCAGTCTGGATAAGCTGTTGCAATCCTCCGGCATAATGACGCTGTTTGATACGCCGCTGAATCTGGTCATGATCCTGATCTCCTGCGTGCTGATCTTTCTAGCTATAGTTAAAAAATACGAGCCGCTCTTGCTGCTCCCCATCGCGTTTGGTATGTTGCTGGCCAACCTACCGCTAAACGACCTGATGGGACTTCCCGTGTACGAATACTTTTCCACCGCCGAGCACGCCGGGAAACACGGCGTACAGGTGATTTTGGAAGACGGGACGATCACCTATCAATATATCAAGCAGACCGGCGGTCTACTGTACTACTTGTACCAGGGTGTAAAGCTGGGGATTTACCCTCCGCTGATCTTCCTGGGCGTTGGTGCGATGACCGACTTCGGCCCGCTGCTGGCCAACCCGAAAAGCCTGCTGCTGGGCGCAGCGGCGCAACTGGGTATCTTCTTTACATTCATCGGCGCCAGCCTGCTTGGCTTTACACCCGCTGAAAGTGCCTCCATCGGCATCATTGGCGGTGCGGACGGCCCCACGGCCATCTACCTCACCGGCAAACTTGCCCCGCATCTGCTGGGGCCGATTGCTGTAGCAGCCTATAGCTATATGGCCCTTGTTCCGGTCATACAGCCGCCGATTATGCGCGCGTTGACCACCACAAAAGAGCGTAACATCGTTATGGAACAGCTCCGCCCGGTCTCCAAGCGCGAGAAGATTATCTTCCCGATCGCCGTTACGATTATTGTCACCTTGCTGCTTCCCTCGGCCGCGCCGCTGGTCGGCATGCTAATGCTGGGCAACCTCTTTAGAGAGTCCGGCGTGGTTGACAGGCTGAACAAAGCATCGCAGAACGAGTTGAACAACATTGTTGTTATTTTCCTGGGCGTCACCGTTGGCGCAACGGCCAGCGCAGAAGCATTTCTGCAATGGACGACCATCAAAATTATCGTGCTGGGCGTCGTGGCGTTTGGCATCGGCACAGCTGGCGGCGTACTGCTTGCCAAGTTAATGAACAAGCTGTCCGGCGGCAAGATCAACCCGCTGATCGGTTCGGCCGGCGTTTCCGCTGTTCCCATGGCGGCGCGCGTAAGCCAGTCGGAAGGCCGCAAAGCCAATCCCACGAATTTCCTGCTGATGCATGCTATGGGCCCCAATGTGGCCGGCGTCATCGGCTCCGCCATTGCGGCGGGTATCCTGCTAAGTATGTTCGGCACCTGATCTGAAAGGAGATATCAACATGGCGAAACTCGGAATCACCGATACGATTCTGCGCGACGCGCACCAAAGCCAGGCCGCGACACGCATGACCATTGAACAAATGAAACCCGCGTTTGAGCGCTTGGATAAAGTTGGCTATTACTCTCTGGAGTGCTGGGGCGGCGCAACGTTTGACAGCTGCCTGCGCTTTTTGAATGAAGATCCCTGGGAACGCCTGCGCATTATGCGCAAAGGCATGCCTAACACCAAACTGCAAATGCTGCTGCGCGGCCAGAATATTCTGGGCTATAAGCACTATGCCGATGACGTGGTCGATTACTTTGTTAAAAAGGCTATCGAAAACGGCATTGATATCATCCGCTGCTTTGATGCACTCAATGACCTGCGCAACATGGAAACCGCCGTCAAGGCCACTAAAAAGTACAAGGGCATTGCGGAAGTCGCCATGAGCTACACCACCTCGCCCGTACACACGGAGGATTACTTCGTTAAGCTGGCTGAGGGCATCGCAGAAATGGGTGCGGACATCATCTGCATCAAGGATATGGCCAACCTGCTGCTCCCCTACAAAGCCTATTCGCTGATTAAGCGCTTGAAAGCGGCCACCGATCTTCCCATCGTGATGCATACGCATAACACCACCGGCACCGGCGCTATGACGCTGATGAAGGCCGTGGAAGCCGGCGCCGATGTAATTGACACGGCGCTTTCCCCGCTGGGTAACGGCACCGCGCAGCCAGCTACCGAAGCGCAGGTCGCCACCTATAGAGGCACGGAGTACGATACCGGCATCGATCTGGAAAAGCTCATCGACCTTGCCGGGTATTTCCGCGGCGTAGCCGAAGACCTGACCAAAGCCGGATTCCGCGATCCCGCCCGCGTGCTTGCCACCGATGCCAATACACTGTTGTATCAGGTTCCCGGCGGCATGCTTTCCAACCTCATCAACCAGCTCAAGCAGGCCAACGCAATGGATAAATACTACACCGTGCTGGAGGAGATCCCGCGCGTCCGAAAGGACTTCGGCTATCCCCCGCTGGTCACGCCTACCAGCCAGATCGTCGGCACACAAGCCGTGATGAACGTGCTGTCCGGCGAGGCCTACAAGATGAACCCCAAGGAAAGCCAGGGGCTGATGCGCGGCGAATACGGTCGTCTTCCCGCACCGGTGAACGAGGAAGTCCGTAAAAAGATCATCGGCGACCAAAAGGTGATTACACATCGCCCCGCCGACGATATTCCCCCGGAACTGGACAAGTACCGCGAGGAAATTCGCGAGTATTACCAGCAGGAAGAGGATGTACTCAGCTATGCACTGTTCCCGCAGGTCGCCATCAAGTATTTCAAATACCGGCAGGCCAAACAGCTGCAGGTCGATTCGACCATGCTCGACAGAGACATTCAGGTTATGCCTGTATAAAGACTACTTTGGTTTCATACCCCGCCTGCACTTTCGCTGGCGGGGTTTTGCAACCACTGCTATGTAGCGGCTGTAAAAAACCACGCAAGCGATCGGAACAACAGGCTACACTCCCATAGGCAGGTCAGTCGCCGTTGCTAGCGCAGCGCAGTGGCATTCAAAGCGACATTACGGCCATAAACCCTTGATATTCCCCCAAAAAGGAGTATTCTAGTATTTGGAACCCTACTATCAGGCGCATCCTGAAACCCCCGGAGGTACAACATGATTTTTTACGATTGGACCTTTATCCTTATTATTCCCGGCCTGTTGCTTGGGCTTTGGGCGCAGTACCGGGTAAAAAGCGCGTATACCAAATACGCCAAAGTTGCAACCCGTCAAGGTGTTACCGCTGATGCCGTTTGCCGCGATATGCTTGGCAGAGCAGCCCAGATTCCGGTTTCCGTTGAGCCGGTGCAGGGCAAACTGACCGATCACTTTGACCCGCGTTCCAATACGCTGCGGCTGTCTGAGGGCGTATATGGCTCTGCTTCCATCGCTGCCGTAGGCATTGCAGCACACGAATGCGGCCATGCCTTGCAGCAATCTGACGCTTATAAGCCACTGCTTATCCGCAGTGCTATCGTACCGGTCGTCAAGTTCGGTTCCATCGCCTACTTCCCCATTTTCCTGATCGGTTTGCTGGCCAGCTGGGAACCGTTGCTCTATGCCGGTATCATCTGCTTTGCGGCGACCTTTGCATTTTCGCTGATTACCCTTCCGGTGGAATTCAACGCCTCCAAACGCGCCCTGGCTGCGCTTGAAAGCGGTGGGTATATGACCGGTGAGGAGCTTCGCGGCGTACGTGCCGTGCTGTCTGCCGCAGCGATGACCTATGTCGCCTCTGCGGTGTCCAGTCTTTTGCAACTGCTTCGTCTATTGCTGATTGCGGGGAGAAGACGATGAAGAAACGACTTCTGATAGCCGCCGTCGCCCTCGTGCTTTGTGTTGCGGTCGTGACCACAGTGCTACTCACCCAGACTGCTGTAGCCAGTAACGGCATATTGTATCGTGTAAGCGGCCCTAGCGGGACTGCCTATCTACTGGGTTCCCTCCATATCGGTACGGATGCCATGTACCCGTTTGGCGATCATATAACCCAGGCAATGGAAGACTCCGATATCTTTGTTTTCGAGTCCGATTCCTCCGACGAAAGCACGCTAGAACTGCAAGCACGCATGTTCCTGCCCACTGGCACATCATTGCGCGATATTCTCGGTGATACGCGCATGGATCGGGTGCAAGACGCTTACCAGACCCTGGGTATCCGGTCCGACTTTATCAATCTGCAGCAGCCATGGGTTGTCATCAGCGTACTGGCCGTCTATGCCACCGCAGATGAAATGGGAATCAACAATATGGAGAAAGGCCTATCGCTGGGTGTGGACAACACGGTGGAAGCGTATGCAAAGAAACACAATAAACAGCTGCGCTATCTGGAATCAGTGACCGACTATCCCGATATGATGGAAAGCTTCTCCCCGGGGCTCATTGACTATCTGATTGACGATGAACTTTCCTGGATTCTGAAAGAAGAGCAAACCACGCAGCCCTCCGATATGAAAGACTGGCCCCTTTATTGGCAAAAAGGCGATGCTCAAAGTTTTTGGAACAGCTATTCACTATCCGCCGGAACGGCCGACCCGCAGCTGATCGAGGAGTATGACGACAAACTGCTTGTACAGCGCAATCTGCGCATGGCCGAACAGCTGGACGAAATGCTTGCCGATGGCGGCCGCTACTTTGTGACCGTCGGTTTACTGCATCTGATTGCCCCAGGCAGCAGCATACCTGACTTATTGGAGCAGCAAGGCTACACTGTCGAACGGATTGAGCAGTAAGGCGTAAGCACCAGCGGATTTTCACCAGTGATCCTGACAATAGGAAAATTAAAAACCCGGCGCATTTGCGCCGGGTTTGTTACGAAATCAGATTAGAATTTCAGCGAGTTGACCTTCACAGCCGGGCCCATTGTCGCACTCAGGTACACCGAGCGGAGGTAGGTGCCTTTGGCAACAGGAGGCTTGGCCTTTACGATGGCTTCCATGAGCACCTGCAGGTTCTCATTCAGCTTATCTTTGCCAAACGACGCTTTGCCGATCGGGCAGTGGATGATGGCGGTCTTGTCTACGCGGTATTCAACCTTACCGGCTTTGATATCGGAGACTGCTTTGGTGATATCCATGGTCACAGTGCCGGACTTGGGGTTAGGCATCAGGCCTTTGGGGCCCAGGATGCGGCCGATGCGGCCGATGACGCCCATCATGTCCGGGGTGGCAACCATCACATCAAAATCAAACCAGTTTTCGGTCTGAATTTTCTGGATCATTTCTTCCGCGCCGATGAAATCAGCGCCGGCTTCTTCGGCTTCCTTCACCTTGTCGCCTTTGGTGATAACCAACACGCGAACCACTTTACCGGTACCATGGGGCAGCACGATTGCGCCGCGCACCTGCTGGTCGGCATGGCGGGGGTCAACGTTCAGGCGAGCAGACAGTTCGATGGTTTCATCAAACTTGGCTTTGCTGGTTTGGATAACGAGCTCGCAGGCTTCTTCAGGATCATACGCCTTTTGCGGCTCGATGAGTTTTACGCTATCTGCATATTTTTTTCCGTGTTTCATGTTTCAAATCCTCCTTGTGGTAATAACGGCACAATGTCCTCCCACATATCTAACGATGTTACTCCTCAACCGTGATGCCCATGGAGCGCGCGGTGCCTTTGACCATGCTCTCGATGCTTGCAAGGTCCGTTGCATTCACGTCGGGACGTTTGATCTCGGCGATTTTGCTTACCTGCTCTTTGGTGAGCTGGCCAACCTTGTCGCGGTTGGGCACACCGCTTGCACTATCCAGGCCGAGTTCTTTTTTAATCAGAACCGGAACCGGCGGTGTTTTGGTGATGAAGGTAAACGTACGGTCGGCGTACACGGTGATCACCACGGGGATGATCAGGCCGGCATCCTTGGCCGTGCGTTCATTGAAATCTTTACAGAAGCCGGGGATATTCACGCCGTGCTGACCCAGCGCGGGGCCAATCGGCGGGGCAGGCGTAGCCTTGGCGGCGGGTACCTGCAGCTTGATGATGGATTGGATCTTCTTTGCCATGGGTTATAGCCTCCTCAGAATTGTGGTCATGCGGAACAGTGTATGCTCCTCCCACGACCTTTCCACAACGGAAAGGCGCAGCGCGCATAGAATGCGCATGGTTGATTGCCGCAGACGCGGATCAAACCTTGGTAACTTCCTCCAGGCCGACTTCCACGGGCATTTCGCGCCCAAGGAACATCTTTACCTTTACGGTCAGCTTCTGCCGCACGGTATCGACGTCCTCTACAAAGCCGGTGAAGTTTTCCAGCGGGCCGGACAGAATGCGTACCTCTTCTCCGATGGCGATGCCGAACTCCACGCTGTGTTCCTGGGTTGACAGCATCATGTTGACTTCTGCATCGGTCAGCGGAACGGGTTTGCTTTCCGGGCCCACAAAGCCGGTCACGCCGCGTGTATTGCGCACCAGATACCAGCTTTCGCTGGTTTCAATCATGTGCACCAGCACATAACCGGGGTACACCTTACGCTGGGTTTTTACGCGGCGGTTGTTTTTGATCTCGACAACATCTTCCACGGGAACGCGAACGTCCAGGATCAAATCCTGCATGCCGTTGTTCTCCACAGATTTTTCGATGTTGTCTTTCACCTTATTCTCATAACCTGAATAAGTGTGCACAACATACCAGCAGGGCTCGTTTGTTTTCTCGGCCATTGCCATACTCCTTATGCTTTGGGCATCATCAGCTGAATGATGGACGTAGCGCCCGTATCCAGCAAGCCGATAACCACCATTAGGAAGATGATCATCAGAATGACGATGATGGAAAAGTTAACCAGCTTTTCCCTGGTCGGCCACGTGACTTTGCGCAGCTCACGCCAGGTGTTTTTAAACGCGTTTCCGATCTTCAAAAAGAATCTTTTGAATGCGGAACCGGTTTTCACCAAAGCGTTGGAGCTTTGCTTTTTGGCCGGCTGTTTCTTCGTGTTTGCCATCGAATTTGCTCCTATCCGTTACTTCGTTTCGCGGTGAGCGGTATGCTTTTTGCAGAAACGACAGTACTTATTTAGCTCAATGCGATCGGGCGTGTTCTTCTTGTTTTTGAGTGTATTGTAGTTTCTCTGCTTACACTCGGTGCAAGCCAACACAACTCTGTTACGGGCGATACTTGCCAATGCCGGCACCTCCAATATCTGATTTCGTTAATTCTCTTTGCGTCCGGTGAGTTTTTCTGCGATGCTCTTGGGCACCTGTTCATAGTGATCAAACTGCATCGTGAACATGCCGCGGCCCTGCGTACGGCTGCGAAGGTCCGTCGCGTAACCAAACATTTCGCTCAGCGGTACAAACGCGTGCACGCTTTGCTCGCCCATGCGGGCTTCCATGCCTTCGATACGGCCTCTGCGGCTGGTGATGTCGCCGATCACATCGCCCATGTACTGTTCGGGAATAATGACTTCCACTTTCATTGAAGGCTCCATCAGGCAGCTGTCAGCATGCTTGAGGGCTTCTTTGAATGCCATGGAACCGGCGATTTTGAAGGCGATTTCCGAGGAATCGACCTCGTGGTAGCTACCGTCGAACACTGTGGCTTTAAAGTCAACCACTTCAAATCCGCCAACAAGGCCGGACTGTGCGGCTTCCTTGATACCTGCGTCGATGGGAGCAATGAACTCCTTGGGAATCACGCCGCCGACGATTTTGGACTCGAAAGAATATCCCGAGCCGGGCTCTGTCGGTTCGATGCGGATTTTACAATGACCGAACTGACCATGTCCACCGGTCTGGCGTACATAGCGGCCGTCACCTTCGGCAGTCCTGCGGATGGTTTCACGGTAAGCCACCTGCGGTTTACCCACAGTCGCTTCTACCTTGAACTCACGCAAGAGCCTGTCCACGATGATTTCCAGGTGCAATTCACCCATACCGGCAATAATGGTTTGCCCGGTTTGGGGATCGGTGTAGGTTTTAAACGTCGGATCTTCCTCGGCCAGCTTAACCAGCGCCATGGTCATTTTTTCCTGACCGGCTTTGGTTTTCGGCTCGATGGCGACCTGGATTACGGGGTCCGGGAACTCCATCGATTCAAGGATGATCGGGTTTTTCTGATCACACAGCGTGTCGGCCGTGGTGGTATCCTTCAGGCCTACAATACCGCAAATCTCACCGGCGAATACAGTTTCCACTTCTTCGCGGCGATTGGCGTGCATCATCAGCAAACGGCCGATGCGCTCACGCTTTTGTTTTGTGGAATTATAGGTGTAGCTGCCGGCATCAATCTTACCCGAGTACACGCGAACAAACGCGAGTTTGCCCACGAACGGGTCAGTCATGATTTTGAAGGCGAGCGCTGCGAAGGGTTCCTCATCGGAGGCCTTGCGCGTCAGCTCTACTTCGGGATGATCGGGCTTCATGCCTTTGATGGCCGGAACATCCAGCGGGGAGGGCATATAGTCGATCACCGCGTCCAGCATGGGCTGCACACCTTTATTCCGGTACGATGTACCGCACAGAACAGGGGTCATCTCACATGCAATGGTCGATTTCCGGATGGCGTTTTTAATTTCCTCGGTGGAAAGCTCTTCGCCCTCGAAAAATTTCTCCAGCAGCGTTTCGTCCTGCTCGGCAACGGCTTCGATCAGTATTTGCCGATATTCCTCGGCCTGTGCTTTCAGCGCTTCGGGGATCTCCTCTACGCGTACGTCTTTCCCTTCGTCATCATAGTACACTTCAGCTTTCATCGCCACAAGGTCGATGATGCCTTTGAAGTCCGCTTCTTTTCCGATGGGAAGCTGAATGGGCACGACGTTAGCGCCCAGGCGTTCTTTCATCATTTTAACGACACGGAAGAAGTCCGCGCCCATGATGTCCATCTTATTGATGTAGGCAATGCGGGGTACATGATAACGGTTTGCCTGTCTCCATACGGTTTCGCTTTGGGGTTCCACGCCGCCTTTGGCGCAGAACACGGCTACAGAACCGTCGAGTACACGCAAACTACGCTCCACCTCAACGGTGAAGTCCACGTGACCGGGTGTGTCGATGATATTAATGCGATGGCCCTTCCATTGACAGGTGGTAGCAGCGGAAGTGATGGTGATACCGCGTTCCTGTTCCTGCTGCATCCAGTCCATGGTGGCGGCACCTTCATGCACTTCACCCAACCGGTGCGTACGACCGGTATAGAAGAGTATGCGCTCGGTGGTAGTGGTCTTGCCAGCATCGATATGTGCCATGATGCCGATATTGCGGACCATGTCGAGCGTGTGGCTTCTGTGCATAGAGTGTGGGTCTCCTTTCGTTTGCGCGTAAAAAGCGGGTCTAAATTACCAGCGGTAGTGTGCGAACGCCTTGTTGGCTTCGGCCATACGGTGCATTTCCTCTTTGCGTTTCACTGCGCTGCCGGTGTTGTTGGCGGCGTCGAGCAATTCGCCTGCGAGGCGGTCGGCCATGGTCTTCTCACCGCGTTTACGGCTGAAATCGATCAGCCAGCGAAGACCCAGGGTCTGACGGCGTTCGGTACGGATTTCGATAGGCACCTGGTAGGTGGCACCACCAACACGGCGGGCCTTAACTTCCAGCTGCGGGGATACATTGGCTAACGCAGCAGCGAACACATCGTTTGCATCCTTGCCGGTTTTTTCGGCGATGGCTTCGAACGCTGTGTAGCAAATACGCTGCGCAGTGCCGCGCTTGCCATCCAGCATAATCTGGTTAATCAGTTTGGTGACAACCGTGGTCCCGTATACGGGATCGGGAAGCACCTCGCGCTTGGGTATAAAACCGCGACGGGGCATAATTCTACCTCCTAAATGATTGTAGACTTGTTCCATTGGCATGTGCGCTTAACACGGGATTCCATACGGCTGTCAGCATCAACCGCTCCGGCAGGCCGGAAAGCCACGCGGTGAGATTGGCTACTTTAGCAATAGACAATCGCCTGCGCCCGCTCAGAAATTGCTCCTGCATGAGAAACGCAAAGAGACTGAAGAAACTACGATTATTTCCTCTTGGCGCCGTACTTGGAACGAGCTTGTTTGCGACCGGTTACGCCAGCGGTATCCAGTGCGCCGCGAACGATGTGATAGCGGACACCGGGAAGATCGCGCACGCGACCGCCGCGGATCAGCACCACGCTGTGCTCCTGCAGATTATGGCCGATGCCGGGAATATAACACGTACCTTCGATCTGATTTGTCAGACGGATACGTGCAATTTTGCGCAGGGCAGAATTCGGCTTTTTAGGCGTCCGTGTCTTCACGCTGAGGCATACGCCGCGTTTCTGCGGGCAGCTCTGCAGAATGGGAGACATGGATTTCTCCACCATTTTCTTGCGCCCTTTGCGAACCAACTGATTGATCGTGGGCAAATAGAACACCTCCGAGTTATTTATCCATAAAGCTCCTCAACCCCGGGAGCGATATGACCGTGATTGTTGCGGCTATTTCAGGATGGCCGCAGTGGCGGTTTTCACAGCGATCAGGCAGGCCTTGCCGAGTGCTTCCATGCTATCGACCTGGGTGATGGGCACGTTGTGCTCCTCACAGGCGGATTCGACCTGGCGATAGATGAACTCGTCGGCATCGGTACAAAGGAAAACCTTTGACGCCTGCCCGGACTTTACGGCGCGCAGGACCTGCTTTAAGCCGACTACACGTTTGGCCGGGTTGCGAAGTGCATCGTCCATGCCGGGTTCACTCCTCATTAGGATGGTCAAAATGGCCTGATAGCTGCCGTTTCCGGCTGTTTTCCGCCGTGCCGCTTACATGCATTTGCACACAAAGGGCAACTGTAACATATTATCACTGGAATTATAGATTGTCAAACGCTTTTGGTTAAAGCATTGTAGGAATGTGTAAGATTCCCGTAAAATAGTTTCGCTTGCCGCCGGTCAGGCATTTCCACGCGCATTCACCGGTGAAAATGAAAGCCGCATCGGCAAGCGAAGCTACTACACCCGATTTTGTATGCTTGGGTGCTATTGGATCTTAAAACTTACGTCTTATACGTTTTCGAGCGCTTGCTCCAGATCTTCCAAAATATCGTCGATGTTTTCAAGCCCGACGGACAGGCGCACCATGCCGGGGTTGATGCCGCAGGCTACCAGCTGTTCATCGCTAAGCTGCCGATGGGTTTCGCTTGCGGGGTGCAGCACACAGGTGCGAATATCGCATACGTGAACCTCGTTGGATGCCATTTTGAGCGAGTCCATAAAGCGCACAGCGCCCTGCTTGCCGCCCTTCATCACCAGGGATATTACGCCGCTGGGCCCCTTGAGGTACTTCTGGGCCAGCGCATAGTACGGATCGCTTTCCAGGCCAGGATAGCTAATGGATTCAATTTTATCGCTTGCCTGCAAATGCTTGGCCACCTTCATGCCGTTTTCACAGTAGCGTTCCATACGAATGGCCAGTGTTTCCAGCCCTAAGTTCAGCAAAAACGCGGAGTGCGCCGCTGGATACGCACCGAAATCGCGCATCAACTGCATACGCGCCTTGATAATGTAAGCGGCTTTACCGTATGTATCAACATATACAATGCCGTGGTAGGATTCGTCCGGATCGGTCAACTCCGGAAAGTTTCCGCTTCGCCAGTCAAAGTTGCCGCTGTCTACGATCACGCCGCCGCCCTGCACAGCATGTCCATCCATATATTTGGTGGTGGAATGGGTTACGATATCCGCGCCAAAGGCAATCGGCTTACACAAAACAGGCGTGGAAAACGTGTTGTCGATAATCAACGGCACATGATGCGCGTGTGCCACTTTGGCAAACAGTTCGATATCCATCACCGTCAGCGCCGGATTGGCCAGTGTTTCGCCAAAGACCAGCTTGGTGTTGGGCTTGAAGGCAGCATTGAGCTCCTCCTCGCTCGCATTGCCCGGCACGGAAATGCACTCAATGCCAAGCCGCTTGAGCGTAAAGGAAAACAGGTTCACCGTGCCGCCGTAAATCTGCGTGGTGGAGATAAAGCTATCCCCGGCAGCGCAGAGATTCAATATCGCCAGAAGATTCGCCGCCTGCCCCGATGAGGTACACATCGCGCCAACGCCGCCCTCCAGTTCGGCAATCTTCTGTTCCACCGCCATCACCGTAGGGTTGGCAAACCTTGAATAAATCAAGCCTTTTGTGGGCTCATCAAACACCGCGCCGATGGCATCGGTGGAATCATACACATAGGTTGTGCTTTGCACGATCGGCATCACACGCGGTTCCGTGTTTTTGGGTGTATATCCACTGTGCAGGCATTTGGTCTCATCGCGCATTGTAGTATCCTCCTCTTGAACAATCATTGTCACGCTGTATTATAACAGACGAGCGGGAATACTTCACCGGAATACAGAAAGAAAACGAAACAAACGGCCTGCTTTCCTATATGATAGAACTGCAAAGCTTAATTTTTATTATATTACTTCACCGCGTTAGTTGACTAAAGTATATAATTTGTGCTATGATGGCACAGTCGATACGCAAAACCAAAGCGTATAGGATGTTTGGAGGATCAAGATGGCTCCCACTGAAAGCAAACGAAATCAACTACTGGACAGGCTTCGGACCTTGTACGAAAGCCTTGGCTATACGCGCTTTTCCATGCGGCGGTTTGAAGAATACGGCTTGTATTTGGAAAACAAATCATTCTTAAAGAGCGAAAACGTGCTCACCTTCACCAATCCGGATGGTAAGCTGATGGCCTTAAAGCCGGATGTGACGCTGTCCATTGTCAAGCATGCCCGCAAAAAGCGGCAGGGGCTGGAGCGCGTATATTATCAGGAAAGTGTCTACAGTTACTCCGCTTTGAGCCGTGAAGTCACCGAAATCGAACAAATGGGCATTGAAGCCATGGGCGATGTCGATGGGTACGTGGTCTCCGAAACCGTCCGGCTGGCTGTGGAAAGTCTGTCGATCATCGGTCTCCCCTATGTGCTGGATATCAGCCACATGGGCTTCACCGCCGGATTGCTGGATAGCGCCGGGCTTTCACCCGAGCAGCAGGCAGAGACGCTCTCGCTGATCCGCCGTAAAAGCGCACACGAGCTGGAAGCTTACCTGCAAAGCCAGCAGATTGACCCGCAGATGACAGATCGCATTATACAGCTGACGCAGCTTGCCGGCCCATTTGAAACCGTCTTTCCCAAGGCGCAGGCTTTGTCATCGGGCACGCAGACCGACGAAGCGCTGACCGAGCTGCAAGCGCTGCATGACACGCTGGCGGCGGATGGCGCGGCCGACGCGCTGCGGCTGGACTTTTCCATGCTCAACGAGCTGGACTACTACAACGGCATCGTTTTCCAGGGCTATGTGGAGGGTGCGCCACGGGCGGTGCTCTCCGGCGGCCGGTATGATCTGCTCATGCGGCGTTTTGGCAAGGAAGCCGACGGTATCGGCTTTGCCCTGTATTTGGACGAGTTGACCCGCTGCCTGTCCGACCGGCAAGCGCTGGATGCCGATGTACTGGTTCTCTACCGGGATGGCGATAGTCTACCGCAGCTGCACCAAGCGGTATTTGCCCTGGCGGCAAAGGACCTGCGCGTCATCACCCGCAAGGGCGAAGCCGCACCGGAGCTCAAAGTTGGACAAACGCTGCGTTTTGATGGCGGCGTACTCAAGGAGGACTGCTGATGTTTACCGTTGCACTGCCCAAGGGGCGGCTAGTGAATAAGGTCTGCAAGTTATTTACCGTCTGCGGGCTGGACTGCGGCGGCGTGCAGGCCGATGACCGCCGTCTGGTTGCCTACAATACGGATGAATCCATTCGCTTTTTACAGGTTAAACCAAGCGATGTCGCCATCTATGTCGAGCGCGGCGCGGCGGATGTTGGCATCTGCGGAAAGGATACCCTGCTGGAGGGTGAAAACGATGTGTACGAGCTGCTGGATTTGGGCTTTGGCAAATGCCGTATGTGCGTGGCCGCGCCCGTGGGTTTTCGGGAAGATCTAACATCTCCCCTGCGTGTCGCCACCAAGTATCCAAACATCGCAAAGGCTTTCTACGCCGGGAAAAGCCGTGAAATCGACATCATCAAGCTCAACGGCTCCATCGAGCTTGCTCCCATCCTCGGCCTGTCCGATGTGATTGTCGATCTGGTGGAAACCGGCACAACGCTCAAACAAAATAACTTGGAAGTTACGGAAACGGTTCTTACGATCAGCGCGCGGCTGATTGCCAATAAAGCGTCCATGAAGTTTAAGACCGCCGAGATTGAACGCCTGGTCGACGCACTGCGCAAGGAGGGTGAAACCGCATGATCCAGATCGTAGCCTATACCGGTCAGCCGGTATCAACCCTGTTTAACCGCGCGTCCGAACCCACCCGCAACGTAAGCGATGCTGTGCAGGCGATACTCGATGATGTAAAGCAAAACGGCGACGAGGCCGCACTGCGGTACACCGAAACCTTTGACGGTGCTAAGCTAGAGTCCTTAACCGTGACCGCAGAAGAAATTACCGCCGCCTATCAGCGCGTGGATTCCGCATTGATTGCAACCATGCGGCGTGCTGCCGAAAATATCACACGCTACCACACACTGCAAAAGCGCGAGGGCTTTCGCGACACGCGGGACAACGGTGTGGTTCTCGGCCAACGCATTCTGCCGCTGGCTTGTGCCGGGCTGTACATTCCCGGCGGCACGGCCCGCTACCCCAGTACCGCGCTGATGGCGGCAATCCCTGCCAAAATCGCAGGCGTGGAGCGCATCGTGATGGCGACACCGCCGGAGGAAAACGGCAGTGTACCCGATGTCATTCTCGCCGCCGCGAAAATCGCCGGGATTACCGATATTGTCAAGCTCGGCGGCGCACAGGCCGTGGCCGCACTGGCCTACGGCACGCAAAGCGTACCCAAGGTGGACAAAATCGTCGGCCCCGGCAACATCTATGTGACGACTGCCAAGCAGCTGTGCGCGGCGCAGGGCGCAGTGGCGATTGATACCATCGCCGGTCCCAGCGAAATTCTGGTTATCTCCGGCGCGGATACCCCCGCATCCTATATCGCCGCCGATCTTCTGGGTCAGGCCGAGCACGATGTGCTAGCCGCCTCCTGGCTGGTGACCGATTCCATGGACCTGGCACAGGCTGTGCAGGCGGAGCTGGAAACCCAGCTGCCAAAGCTGTCCCGCAAGGATATCGCCCGGACATCGATTGATAACAACGGGCGCATCATTGTTGTCAAAGACTTGCAAATCGGTTGTGAGATCGCCAACCAGATCGCACCCGAACACCTGGAACTGTGCGTGGATGATCCATTTGCCATGCTGCCCCTGATTAAAAACGCGGGCAGCGTGTTCATGGGTCGCTGGTGCCCGGAAACCCTGGGTGATTATCTGGCAGGCCCCAATCATACCCTGCCAACCTCCGGCGCGGCGCGCTTTGCTTCCCCACTGGGTGTGGATGACTTCTGCAAGCGCTCCAGCTACCTGTATTACACGCGCGAAGCACTGATGGACGTAAGTACCGACGCACAGCGCTTTGCCCAGAGCGAAGGTCTGACCGCACACGCCCGCGCTGTGGGCATCCGCACAGAGGAGACGAAATGAGCCGTTTTCTAATCAACAAACTGCAATCCCTGGCACCTTATGTGCCCGGCGAACAGCCGCAGGATATGCAGTACGTGAAGCTCAATACCAACGAAAGCCCCTTTCCGCCATCCCCGCGCGTGGTGGATGCGCTAAGCCGCGCCATCATTTCCCGCTTGAACCTCTACCCTGACCCGCTTTGTAAAACCCTGTGTGAAACCATCGCAGCGGAGTACGATGTGCAGGCGGGCAATGTGTTCGTGGGAAACGGATCGGACGAAGTGCTGGCCTTTGCCTTTATGGCCTACGGGGATGATCGTGGGTTTGCCTTCCCGGAGATCAGCTACGGCTTTTACCCGGTATATGCAAGCTTGTTCGGCTTACGCGCCCACAAAGTGCCGCTGAACGAGGACTTCAGCGTTCCTGCGGAGAAGTTTGTTAGCCTTGGCATGCCGATTGCGATTGCCAATCCCAACGCACCAACCTCACTTGCGATGACGCTTGCTGACATCGAGCGCATTTTGCAATCCAATCCCGATTCGGTCGTGCTGATTGACGAGGCCTACATTGACTACGGCGGATATTCCTGTCTGCCACTACTCAAGGCGTATCCCAACTTGCTGATCGTGCGTACCTATTCCAAGTCCCGGTCACTGGCCGGCGGGCGGCTGGGCTACGCGCTGGCATCCAAGGAGATTGTCGATGACCTAAACCGTATCAAGCACTCCTTCAACCCCTATTCCATCAACAGCTTAACCATGCTCGCCGGCATTGAAGCCATGCGCGACGCGGCATACTTTACGCAGTGCATTGCCGCCACCGTGCAGCAGCGGGAGAAGACCAAAACCGACTTACGCGCCCTGGGCTTTACGGTGCTGGACAGTGCGTCCAACTTCCTATTTGCGGCACCGCCCACCATGACCGGCGAAGTGTATTACCGGGGACTGAAACAAAAGGGTGTACTGGTGCGGTATTTCGGTGATACCAAGCTTAAACCGTTTGTACGCATTACCATCGGCAGCGCTGCACAGATGCAAACGCTGCTGGATAAAACCAAAGAACTACTTGAGGAGGCAGGCGCATGAGAGAGGCAAGCATTGACCGCAAAACAGCGGAAACCGACATTACCCTACGCCTTGCACTGGATGGCACAGGCGCGTCAAACATCAGCACCGGGTGCGGGTTTCTGGATCACATGCTCACGCTATTTGCCAAGCACGCCAGAGTGGATTTGGCCATCACTTGCACGGGAGATACCCAGGTGGACGACCACCACACCGTGGAAGATGTCGGTATCGCACTGGGACAAGCGCTGCAAACCGCGCTGGGTGATTTGCGCGGCGTAACACGCTTTGGCGATTGCGCGCTGCCCATGGACGAAGCGCTGGTGCTTACCGCCGTGGATTTAAGCGGACGCGGCACGCTGGGCTTTTTGGCTGATCTCCCCTCGCAAAAGGTGGGTACGTTTGATACCGAGCTGGTCAAGGAGTTTTTTCTGGCGCTGACACGAGAGGCCCGGATGACCCTGCACCTCCGCCAGCTTGCAGGCGAGAACACGCACCACATTGTGGAAGCCATGTTCAAGGGCGCGGGACGTGCGCTGCGGCAGGCCGTGGCGATTGATCCTGCGTTTGCAGGCGATATTCCCTCTACGAAAGGCACTTTGGGAGGCAAGGCATGATCGCAGTTGTCGATTACGGCGTAGGCAACCTGTATTCCCTCACCTGTTCGCTTAAGCACATCGGCGCGGACAGTGTCGTGACCCGCGACCCGGAAACCCTGCAAAATGCAAGTAAAATCATTCTTCCGGGTGTGGGCGCGTTTGGCGACGCGGCCGAAAAACTGCGCGCGCTGAAACTGGATACGCTTTTGCAGGAACTCGCTGCGCAGGGCAAGCCGCTGCTGGGCGTGTGCCTGGGCATGCAGCTGCTGTTTGACAAGAGCTTTGAATACGGCGAGCACGAAGGTCTAGGTCTAATCCACGGTCATGTGCAGGATATGAGCCCCTATACCGGGGACTTAAAAGTGCCGCATATGGGCTGGAACAGTTTGGACTTTCAAACGCCCGACGATCCGCTGCTCAAGGATATTCATCCCGGCGATCATGTGTATTTCGTACACAGCTTTTACGCAGCGGACTGCGAAGCCGCACTGGTCGCAACCGCTGACTACGGCGTGACCGTCCCGGCGATTGTTCGCAACCGCAATGTGTGCGGCACGCAGTTCCACCCCGAAAAAAGCGGCGAGACGGGGCTAACCATTCTGGCCGCGTTTGCCAAAGGAGCGACCGTATCATGCTAATTTTCCCCGCTATTGACCTGCGCGACGGCCGCGTAGTGCGTCTGCAACAGGGCGATTACGACGTAATGACCGTCTATTCCGATGATCCCGTGGACACCGCCAAGGGCTTCCTGTATGCCGGGGCAACCCAGCTGCATGTGGTAGATTTGGACGGCGCGAAAGACGGCAGTCCCAAAAACCGCGATGCCATCCGCGCCCTGTGCAAGCTTCCATTAGAGGTTGAAGTCGGCGGCGGCATCCGCGATGAAGCCGCCATCAAAGACACGCTGAAACTGGGCGCAAAGCGCGTAATCCTGGGCACTGTCGCCGTGAAAGACTTTGCGTTTACACAAAAAATGGGCGCGAAATACGGCGATCACCTTGCCGTAGGCGTGGATGTGAAGGATGGCATGGTCGCCACGCACGGCTGGACCGAAACATCCGCACTGCAAGGCTTTACCTTCTGCCAGCAGATACGCGACGTCGGCATATCCACAGTGATCTATACCGATATTGCCAAGGACGGTCTGCTGTCCGGCACCAACCTAAGCGCGTACAAGCAGCTTTCGACCATTCAAGGGCTGAACATTATCGCTTCGGGCGGCATCACAGGAGAAGATGAAATTAAATCCCTGCGGGATTTGGACATGTTTGGCGCGATCATCGGCAAAGCGCTGTATGCGGGCACACTGTCGCTCAAACGAGCGCTGACCATCGCCAAAGGAGACGCCTGATGCTAACCAAACGCATTATCCCCTGCCTGGATGTGAGAAACGGCCGCGTGGTCAAAGGCGTGAATTTCGAAGGCTTACGCGACGTGGAAGATCCCGTGGTGCTGGCATCGTTTTACAACCAATCCGGCGCAGACGAACTGGTATTTTACGATATCACCGCAAGCTTTGAAGGCCGCCCCCTGTTTGCCGATGCGCTAAAACAAGTGGCGGCACAGGTATTTATCCCTCTTACGGTCGGCGGCAGTATTAACAGCTTAAGCGACTTCGACCGCGTCTTAAAGTGCGGGGCGGACAAGGTCAGCGTAAACTCCGGTGCGATACGCAACCCCAAGCTCATCGCCGAGGCCGCCAAACGCTATGGCGACCAGTGCGTGGTGCTGTCCATGGATGTAAAACGCGTAGGCGGCTCCTTCCACGTGTTTGCCAAAGGCGGCCGCGAAGATACCGGGCTGGACGCTGTGGAATGGGTCAAATTCGGAGAGCAGTCCGGCGCGGGCGAAGTGGTTGTCAACTCCATTGATACCGACGGCGTACGCGGCGGCTTTGATTTAGAAATGCTGTCTGCCATCGGCGACGCAGTACAACTGCCCCTGATCGCTTCGGGCGGTGCAGGCAAGCCGGAGGATTTTATCACCCTGTTTCAGCTTCCGCGCGTTGATGCGGGGCTTGCAGCCAGCATATTCCACTCCCGCGAGGTGGATATCAAGGACCTAAAAACACTGCTCAGTCAAAACGATATCCCCATGCGGATATAACGGAGGCACTATGAAATATCAGGAAATCGAAAGCAAACTCAAATTTGATGAAAACGGCCTCATTCCGGCCATCGTGCAGGACTACGCCACCCACGAGGTGCTGACGCTTGCTTATATGAACCGTGAAAGCCTGCAAATCAGCCTAAACGAGGGTCGTACCTGCTTTTACAGCCGCAGCCGCAAGCAGCTTTGGCGCAAGGGTGAAACCAGCGGTAACGTGCAGACCATTGTTGCCATGCGGGCCGACTGCGACGGCGATGCCCTGGTGGTCGAGGTGAAAAAACAAGGCCCCGCCTGCCATACCGGCGCAGAAAGCTGTTTTTTTGAAACGCTGTACGAAAACGAAACCATCAAGCCGTTTTCCATCAGTGCGCTGGATGCCGTGATTCGCGGTCGTAAGCAAAGCCCGAAAGAGGGCAGCTATACCAGCTACCTGTTTGATAAGGGGCTGGATAAAATTCTCAAAAAAGTCGGCGAAGAATGCACCGAGGTGATTATCGCCTCCGCCAAGGGCGACAAGGAAGAAACCGTGTATGAGCTGGGCGACCTTGCTTACCACGCACTGGTGTTGATGGCGGACATGGGTATACAATACGAAGAACTCGTCCAGGAACTGGCCAAACGCCATGTTGTTGATACCAAAATCAAGCAGGAGCGCATGCAATGACCTTTCTATCCAACGCACATACCCACTCCACCTATTGCGACGGACGCGACAGCATCCCCGCTATGGTGCGCAAAGCGCAGGAGCTTGGCTTTGTCAGCCTCGGCTTTTCAGAGCACGGCTATCAGGGCTTTGATCCGGATTACAGCATGTCCATAGAAACCAGACAGGCGTATTTGGGTGAGCTCCGCGCGCTGCAAAAAGCACACGAGACCCTTGGCATCGCGCCCAGGATTTATATCGGCATTGAGCAGGATGCGCTCACACCACCCGCTGCCAAAGCAGACAACCGTAAAGACCTGGATTACATCATCGGCTCGACCCACTATCTGTCCGATGCCGAAGACGGTAAAAAAGAGGCGGTAGACGGTCCCCGCGACAGGCTGACCCAGTTTGTGCAAGAGGTGTTCTCCGGCGATGCCATAGCGATGGCACAGGCTTATTTCCAGCTGGTGGGTGCATCCGTTAAAGCGGATCAACCCGATATCATCGGCCATTTTGATCTTGTGCGCAAACATGCCTCTGTAATCGGCCTGAACACGCAGGACAAGGCATACCGCCGCGCTGCGCTAAGCGCGCTGGAGGAAGCGTATCAGGGCTGCAAGCTGCTGGAAGTCAACACCGGCAATATCGCCAGAGAATACGATACCCTCCCCTACCCGGCGGACTTTCTGCTGGATGCCTGGCGCGAGATGGGCGGTGCTGTAACCCTGACCTCTGATTGCCATGACCTGCGCGATTTGGATTGCAGCTTTGCATCCGTGCTGCCAATGCTGAAACAAAAAGGCTTTACACATGTTCTGCGCCTTGGCACAGGCAAGCAGCTATGGGACCCTGTCGAGCTTCAATGGCACGAATGATAGTATAGAGCCGGTGCAGATTGTTGCGCCGGTTTTTTAGTTCTCTGCGTAGACTTGTGGTATAATCAGCATAGATACAGCACGAATTACATCAGCACCCATGAAGGAGTACGGCCATGCAGAGCAATCGCTTCAAAGACGTCGCCGCAACCCCCGCCCACCCGCAATGGGACCAGCTCATTCAGCGGCAGGGCATGCTCAACGCCCGCACCGATGATATACGCAGTCCTTTTGCGCGCGACTATACCCGCATCCTTCACTCCAAGGCCTATCGCCGCCTGAAGCATAAAACACAGGTGTTTTTCAACATTGAAAACGACCATATTTGCACCCGGATGGAGCATGTGCAGCATGTGGAATCGGTCGCGACCACCATCGCCAAGTTTTTGGGTCTCAACGAAGAACTGACCAAAGCCATCGCCACCGGGCATGATCTGGGACATGCCCCGTTTGGGCATCAGGGCGAAGTCGTTTTAAAAGACCTTGCCAAAGAGCATCTGGGGATTAACTTCTGGCACGAGCGCAACAGCCTGCGCTTTGTGGATGATATCGAACTGCTGGAAGATGAGTACCGCAAGCACAAGAACCTAGGTCTGACCTATGCAGTGCGCGACGGCATTATCTCCCACTGCGGCGAGGTGGATGAAAACGGGCTTGTTCCGCGTAAAACTCTGATGCCTTTGCAGGAGTTTGACCAGCCAGGCAAGTTCCAGGCGGCGACCTGGGAAGGCTGCGTCGTCAAAATCTCCGACAAAATCGCTTATTTAGGCCGCGACATTGAAGATGCGATTCATTTAGGCTTTCTGGAACAGCCTCAGAAAGACGAACTGCTTTTGATGGCACGGGAAAACGATGCCAATGTGATGAACACAACGGTTATTATGTACAACATGATCACCGATATCTGCAAGCATTCCTCCCCGGAGAGCGGCATTGCGCTCAGCCCCACCATGAGCCACCAGCTCAACGCCATCAAGGAGTTTAACTACAAATACATCTACAAACACCCACGACAGGAACCGTTCCGTAAGTACAGCGAGCTGGTGATTTCGCAAATCTTCAGCTTGCTGGTCGATTGCTACGACGGCCGGCAAACCTGGATTGTGCTTGACAAAAAAGGCCAGATTTACCCCAAGACCGTGGAGTATTTCAAGAAATGGCTGGCGCGGTACTGCCATCCGGAGTTTGTTCCGGCCGGGGAGCTGCGACTGATGTCCCGGCAATGCGTTAACCGGAAAATATACGGCGATTTACCGTCACAGGAGTTCTACATACAGGCGATTCTGGACTATATCTCCAGCATGACCGACCGCTTCGCCATCGATTTGTTCAACGAGACCATCACCTACGAATCCATATAAAAACCGGCGGAGGCACTAGACTGCCCCCGCCGTTTTCTGATTAAATTCCTTATTCCATGATGGCTGCCCGTGTTTGCATGGCAGCTTTGGCTTCTTTTTGTTCCACACGCAGGTACCAGGCCAAACCCAGGATGATGATTGTGCCGCCGATGGCAGAAAACAGCGTGGGCACATCACCCAGGAACAAAAACACGATCAGCGGGCCGGTCACGATGCCCGACATCATCAGCGCAGATACCGTCGTGGCTTTGAAATACTTCAGCGACACGCTGGCCATGCTGTGCCCAAGCAGTGTGGATACCACCGCCAGCATCCCCGCCCAAAACAGGCCTTCCATCGGCACACTGGCAGGAATTCCTGTAAATAGAGCGATGATTATCATCCATAGCAGCGTAAACGCGTACAATATCGTGGTGTAGGTAATCGCGCCCATATCGGCACGCGCCTTGCGCCCGCACAGCACATACAGTGCTTCGGTTACAGCAGCAAACAGCGCCAGCATATTGCCGCTCAGGTGGCCGAACCCGCCGCCAAGATTACAGATGACCACGCCGGCCGTTGCGGCAATCAGCCCTGCCAGCGCCCCTTTGGAGGTCTTTTCTTTGAGAAGCAAGGCGGAAAAAATCACTGTCAAAAGCACATAGGTGCCCAGGATGGTCGAGGCGGCAAACGCATCGGTATACACCAGGGAAAGCGCCCAGCCATTAAGGTGAAACGCCAGCAGCGTTCCCGCCAGCGCGCTAATCCAAAACGAGCGCTTCGGGACCGAAAACAGCGCTTTTCTATGCTTAGGGTTAAAGAGTGTAATCGCCGCCATGATCGTAACCGTAATCCCAAGCCGAAATACGTTCAGCCATAAGGCGTTTAGCCCGGTGCGGAACCCCATTTTGTAAAAAAGCGGTGAAAACGAGATCCCCACGATACAAACCGTGATGGCCAGGTACCCCTGCATTGCCCTGTTGTCGCTTTGTTTTTGCACGTTTGCGTCCCCTTACAATCAACTTCATGGAGCAGTATACCCGCCACCGCAACTGCCGTCAACGGCTTGACGCAAATCAGCGGAAAGCTTATAATAATAACTGTTCCTGAAGTGTACGCCAGCGTCTAGTTTTTACCGACACTTCACAAATGGAACTTGCGTTCACGCACGGATGTCAAGCCCCCGTAGCTTTACGTTAGGGGAAGACAAAAGTGCGTGACAGAGTACCAACCTGCTTATACATAGCGGGTGAAAAACGTGACGCAGCGGCACTTTGGGATTGTTTTGTCCAAGTTCACCTTTGAAAGGGAGCTTATATGCCCAACTTGAGCATACCCGGCAGCAGGGATGTTGCCCGCGCGGCGATTTTGATGAGCACCACCCGTTCGCGCGATGAAGAAACGCAAATGAAGAAAACCCTTTTACAGCAGGATATTTCGGCAGCTGCTGTGGATTTTGGCGGCGAGTTTGTGCCGTCCATCATCCGTATTATCGAGCGCACGGTGGTCGCCGCCAAGCGCGAAGGGTTAATAAACGAAAGTCACCTGGAAGAAGGCGGCGTTGCCGGCGCAGCCAGGGAAGCACTCACCCAGATTACCACCAAGGCGCTTGGGATGAACGTCGGCGGCAAAATCGGCGTAGCACGCTACAAGGATCATGTTGCCGTTGCCGTCTATTTCGGCGTCGGTCTTGGTCATCTGGATGAAATTTGTATCGGATTGGGGCACCGCGCCATATGACGGCTAAACATTTTACCATTGCACTGGACGGCCCCGGCGGCGCCGGAAAATCGACCGTGGCAGACGATGTAGCTAAACAACTGGGAATACTCCATTTAGACACGGGCGCAATGTACCGTGCCTTTGCGTATCAAGCGCTTTTGGAGGGCATTGATCCCGCTGATGAAGCGGCCCTTGCTGCCTTGGTAGAGCGCACCGATATTGATGTAGACTTACAAGATAGCGGCATGCAGCACACTCTGGTCAACGGAGTGGATGTCACCGATAAAATCCGCACGCCGGAGATTTCGTTTGCCGCATCTACCAGCTCCAAGTGCGGCGCGGTACGCGCGTTTATGGTGAAAAAGCAGCAAGCGCTTGCCAAAACACGGTCTATGATTGTCGATGGCCGCGATATCGGTACCAAAGTGCTGACGGACGCGACGCTGAAAATATTCCTGACCGCCGCGCCGGAAGAACGGGCCAAGCGGCGGTATGATCAAATGCTGGAAAACGGACAGGATGCTGATTATGAAAGCGTTCTGGCCGATGTCATCGCCCGCGATCATCAGGATTCCACCCGGGCGATCGATCCCCTGCGCCCGGCGGACGATGCCGTGATTATCGACAACACCAACTATGTGCGGGAGCAAACGGTTGCAGAAATCATCCAGCGCTTGGAGGACAGGCTATGAAGGATGCCACCGCCAAATCCAGCCGGTTTTCGCTTTTATATGCTTTTGTGGTCTTTTTAGCCAGTATTGTATTTCGCATTTTCATACCGATCAAGTATCACTATCCAGAGCGTGCCAATTTGGACGCGCCGTATATCGTTATCGGCAATCACCTGTCCATGCTGGATCCGATCATCGTCGGCTATGCCTGCCGCAAGTATCAAGTTCGCTTTTTGGGCAAGGATGACCTGACCAAAAACCCCATCCTGCGATTTTTATTCAACCGCATTCATATGATACCTGTCAGCCGTTATAACACCGATATGAAAGCCCTTCGTGAGTCCCTGCAAGTGCTAAAGCAAGGACATGTGCTATGCATATTCCCCGAAGGCACGCGCTATCGCGACGGTGTGATGGAGGATATGGAAGGCGGTGTGGCTATGATTGCTTTGCAATCCGGCGTACCCATCCTACCAGCCTACATCCAGGAAAAGCCCCGCTTGTTTCGCACAACGCACTGCTATTTTGGCGAGGTTTTCACAGTTTCAGATCTCAAAGCCAAGGGTATTACTAAAGATACGGCCCAGCAAGTACTGGCTCGAATTCGCGAAATTTATCGGAAATTAGTACAAGACGGTGCGCAAACGCAAGCATAATCGCTGTTTTTTCGCTTTTTATCGGAAAACATAGAAGGAATTTGCAAGTTTGAACCGAATAGTATAACTGATTATCCGTATGGAGGGTGACTCATGCCGATACGCACGGCGAAACACGCTGGCTTTTGTATGGGAGTCAAGCGCGCCGTAGATACGACCATGAAGGCAACCGACCAGAACGATGCCATTGTGACCATCGGCGAATTGGTCCACAATCCCCAGGTCATCCGACTGCTAGAAACCCAGGGCATTCTTGCCGTGGATTCGGTAGCGGAAGCCGCAGGGAAAACAGCGGTCATCCGCAGTCATGGGGTCTCTCCGGCAGTTTATGCCCAGCTAGATTCCCAAAACTGCGAAACACTGGACCTTACCTGCCCCTTTGTGCAAAGACTGCACGAAAAGGTCAGTCGCTATTCCGCAGACGGCCGCACCGTGATTCTGGCAGGACAGCCGGATCATCCCGAGGTCATTGGAACCATCGGCTGGTGTAATGGCAAGGTATACACCATCTCCAGCGCAACGCAGGCCCGGGACCTGCCGGAGATGGATGAAGCGCTGCTGGCAGCGCAGACCACATTCTCCCCCGAACAATGGCAAGCCATTTTGCCGGTTATCGAGCGTAAGGTAAGCAAGCTTACGGTGGAAAACACCATTTGCACCGCCACCGCGCTCCGGCAAGAGGAAGCACGCAAGCTCGCCGCCGAAGTGGACGCCATGCTTGTCCTTGGCGGCAGGAAAAGCGCCAACACCCAAAAGCTTTTCGAAACGTGCAAAGAAATTTGCCCCCGCACTTTGCTGATAGAGTCCGCAGACGATATACCTACGGACTTTGCAGATATTCATTCCGAAATCATTGGAATAACCACCGGCGCAAGCACTCCGGATTGGTTACTGAAGGAGGTTGTCACACGCATGACAGACAATGAACAAATGGACCAACAAGTACCCGTAGAAGAAACGGAAGAAAACAGCTTCATGGCGGACATCGAAGCGACGTTGGTAAAAATCCGTCCGGGCCAAACGGTAACCGGTACGATTGTACAAATGACAGACGACGAAGTCTGTGTCAACATCGGCTTTAAATCCGACGGGCTGATCAAACGCGAAGACCTGGTCACAGAGAATGTGCAAATGGGCGACGAGATTGAAGTTGAAGTCGTGAAAGTAAACGATGGCGACGGCAATGTGCTTCTATCCCAGCGCAATATCCTCAAGCGGAAAGCCTTTGCGAAGCTTGTTGAAAAGTTTGACAATGACGAATACGTTGAGGGCGTAGGTAAGGAAGTCGTTAAAGGCGGCCTGATCTGCGATGTGGACGGCATTCGTGCGTTTGTACCGGCGTCTCAACTCTCCAATCGTTATGTTGAAAAGATCGGCGAGTTTGTCGGTCAGACGCTGACGCTGAAGATCATCGAACTGGATGAGCAGAAGCGCCGCATTGTTGCAAGCCGCAAAGCCGTAATGAAGGCAGAAGAAGCCGAGAAGAAAGCCGAAGTATGGTCCTCGCTTGAAGAAGGCGCGGTCATCAAGGGCATTGTTCGCAGGCTGACCGATTTTGGTGCGTTTGTGGACATCGGCGGTGTAGACGGCCTGATCCACGTTACGGACCTGAGCTGGTCGCATGTCAAGCACCCGTCCGAAATTGTGCATCCCGATCAGGAAGTGGATGTAAAAATCCTCAACCTCGATCACGAGCGCGAGCGCATTCAGCTCGGCCTCAAACAGATGCAGCCCAAGCCCTGGGACGTGGCCCCGCAGAAGTACCCCGAAGGCTCGGTTGTGATCGGTAAAGTCGTTCGCATTACAACCTTCGGCGCGTTTGTAGAGTTGGAACCCGGCGTAGATGGTCTGGTTCATATCAGCCAGTGCGCCACCACCCGCATTGATAAGGTGGAGGACGCCGTGTCCGTGGGCGACGAGATCAACGTGAAAGTGTTGAGCATCGACCCGCAGGCCAAGCGCATCAGCCTAAGCATCCGTGCACTGCTGGAGCCGGACGAACCCGCACGCGCCCCCAGGCAGCCTGAGTCTAACGATGAGATCGTTCCGGTCGATATCGAAGCCGTAGGCAAGAAGCTGGAAGAGGAAGCCCAGAAGGCTGAGGACAGCGCAGTCGAAGAACCCAAACAGGATGTGCCTGCCGAGAAGGCCGAAGAACCGGAAGCTGAAGCGAATCCGTCAGTTGAAGCCGAAGTTCCCGCAGAAGCTACCGAAGTAGCCGAGCCGGAAGCAGAAGCCACTGAAGAAAAGCCTAAGAAAAAGGCTGCTTCCAAGAAAAAAGAGGCTGAGGAAGAAACTCCCGAAGAACCCGAAGCCTAAGCAATTGAATCTCACGACAGGGTTGCCGTCATGGCAGCCCTGTCTTTGACTTTCAAACGATAATGAAAGGAAACCACCCATGGATACCACACTCTCCCCCGCGCAGCGCGAAGCTTTGATTGCTACGTTGCAAACCCGCTTTCACAAAACGCCTGCCTATCACCAAGCCATTCGCTGGGAGGATGTCCTTGCGAAGCTGCAGGCTAAACCCGATACGCTTGCCATCCTGCATGCCATGGAGACAACCGGCGGTGAGCCAAGTGTCGTCTATGATCCCGAGCACCCGAATGATATCGTGTTCATGGACTGCGTAAAGGAAAGCCCGGCCAATCGGCGCAGCCTGTGCTATGACGAGGACGCCCGGCGCAGCCGCAAGGCCAATGCCCCGGCAGACAGCGCCGTGCATCTGGCCCAGACCATCGGCATTCAGCTCCTGTCCGAAGCCCAGTACCGCACGCTGCAAGCGAACGGAGACTTCGATTTGAAAACCTCCAGCTGGGTGCTCACCCCGGCTTCTGTACGCAGAAAAGGCGGTGCGGTGTTCTGCGACAAGCGCTATGGGCAGGTATTTCTCTACCATAACGGTGCGGACAGCTACTATGCCAGCCGCGGATTTCGCGGGTATGTCATCCTGTAATCCACATTGTCGTTTGATGGTGTTCGTGCTATAATTCTTTCTTGAATCATCGTATATTGACCCGTTTCAATTTGCATGGGAGGAACCGACTTGACCAAACTGTTGTTTCGGCTTTTTATGAAAACCCAAAATGACGTAAACGACCGCGGTGTACGCGCGGCCTATGGCACCTTGGGGAGCGTGACGGGAATCATCGTCAACGTCCTGTTAGCCGCGCTTAAGTTTATTATCGGTACGGTCTCCGGTTCCCTGGCCGCTACAGCGGATGCTATTAACAACCTGTCGGATTCCGCAGGATCGCTGATGGCGTTGATTACGGTGCGCATGGCGGTCAAGCCCAACGACGACTCCCACCCCTTCGGCCATGGCCGCATGGAGTATTTAGGCGCGTTGGCGGTTGGTATCATCATCCTGATTGCCGGTGGCAAGCTGGCCTACGAAGGCGTAAAAAGCGCTATCACCCCCACCGCCATGAACGTACAGCTGGTGCCGCTGCTTTTGCTGGCAGCCTCCATTTTTGTTAAGTTGTGGCTGTATTTCTATTACCGGACCATCGCCAAGATGATTCACTCCAAAACGCTGTTTGCCGCTGCCAAGGACAGTCTGTCGGATATGCTGGCAACGGGAACTGTGGTGATCAGTATGCTGCTGCAATGGATTTTGGCCTGGCGAATTGACGGCTATATCAGCATGCTGGTGGCGCTGTTCGTACTCAAGGCAGGCTACGATGTATGTAAGGACACGGTCGACAGCTTGCTTGGCGGCAAGCCGGACCCGATGACGATCCGCGATATTAAACGCATCCTGCTGGAGTATGACGAGATTTCCGGCCTGCATGACCTGATTTTGCACGATTACGGCCCCGGACGCTGTATTGCTTCGGTGCATGCGGAAGTCAGCGCTTCGGGCGATATTGTGGCCATTCACGAGATCATCGACCAGGCGGAACGTCGCCTAAAGGACAGCCTGGGAATCGAAGTGTGCATCCATATGGACCCCACCGTAACGGACGATCCCAAAATCAATACCCTGCGCGAGCAGATTGCCGCGCACTTGCGCAGCATAGATTCGCGACTTTCGCTGCATGATTTCCGTGTCGTGCCCGGCGAGAAGCAAATCAACCTGGTATTTGATTGCCTGTTGCCAAACGAAGAGATGGATCGGGCCATGCTGCTACAGTCCCTGCAAAGGTTTGTCAAGCAGATGGACCCCCGTTACGAGCTTGTCGTTCAGTTTGATACCGATTTCTCCTAGCCCTGTTTATTATCTAGGAATACAAAGCGGCCCTGTGTGCACACAGGGCCGCTTTGTTCATCCGATTCTATCGTGTATTTATTTCGCTTTGTGGCGAAGCAGCTTATAGTAGCGTTCTTCGTCAGCCTTCAGCACGAGGGTTTCCAGTTCCTCGTCACCCATCACGGTGTTGCGCCCCTCCGCATACAGAGCATCCACCTGCTCCTTCACGGTTTTCACCAGCACATCCTTCTTGCCGAGCTGATGATCGTCCTTCAGGCGGAAGAAGGAGTTCATCCAGTGGGCTACCCCGGCAAGGCCGGAGTGGCTGTCCACCGAAACCATGGGCGGGCGGTTCAATATCTTTGTGGTGTTGAAAATATTATAGATTTCCTCATCCTTGAGCATACCATCGGCATGGATACCGGCACGGGTGACATTGAAATGCCTACCGACAAACGGCTGCCGCGGGCTGATCTCGATGCCGATTTCCTTCTCCATGTACTCAGCAATCTCGGTGACAACCGTCAAGTCCATTCCGCCGTCGTTGCCGCGCAGGGATTGATACTCCACAGCCATCGCTTCCAGCGGGCAGTTGCCGGTGCGTTCCCCTATGCCAAGCAAGGAGCAGTTCACGCTGGCACAGCCATACATCCACGCTGTGCCCGCATTGCTGACCACACGGTAAAAATCGTTATGTCCGTGCCACTCCAGCAGCTCGCTGGGAATCTGAGCATAGTGGTTTAAGCCGTAAATCACGCCCTGCACGCTTCTGGGCAGTGCCGCTCCGGGATAGCTTACCCCATAGCCCATCGTATCGCAGGCGCGAACCTTGACGGGGATTCCACTCTCCGCCGACAGATCGTTCAGCTTTTCGGCAAACGGAAGCACAAAGCCATAAAAATCTGCGCGGGTGATATCTTCAAAGTGGCAGCGCGGGCGGATGCCTTTGTCCATTGCAGTTTTTACAATGCTCAGGTACTGCTCAAGCGCTTGGGCGCGCGTCATTTTCATCTTCTTAAAAATGTGATAATCGCTGCAGGAGACCAAAATGCCTGTCTCCTGCACCCCCGCAGCTTTGACCAGGTCAAAATCCGCCGGGTTGGCGCGTATCCAGGTCGTGATCTCCGGAAACGTAAGGCCCAGTTCCTGGCATTTTTCCAGCGCTTCGCGATCCTTGTTGGTATAGACGAAGAACTCGCTCTGGCGTACCAAACCATTGGGGCCGCCAAGCCTGGACAGCAGTTTAAACAGGTGCACAATCTGATCGACCGAGAACGGGCTTACACTTTGCTGACCGTCGCGGAAAGTCGTATCGGTCATCCAGATCTCATCGGGCATATTGGTGGGCACCAAACGGTTGTTAAAGGTGACCTTTGGAATGCTGTCGTAGTCGTAAATCTCGCGGTATAAGTTGGGCTCCTCTACATCCTGCAACTCATACCGGTACTTGGCCTGCATCAATTGGTTGTTGCGTTGATTAAATTCGATCATACGCTGCTACTCCCTTCCCGAACCCCCCGAATGTGGAAAACGTAGGAGATTCCCTCGGTTTTTGTGGATAACTAGTGGATAACGTTAGGAAACACCATGGATATCATTGCATGGCGTTTCCGTATGCTTGTGGGAAATGCCTGTACAAGGCTGGCAAACAGGGGTGCTTATTCCGTTTTGTGTATCTGTGCGATATGGAAAAGCAAGTGGAAATTCTGTGGACTATACTCAGACCGTCAGGCTTTCGGCAAAGCGCCGAATGCGCTCAACGCCTTCCAGTAGATTGTCCATGGACAGGGCGTAGGTCATGCGGCAGAATCCGGGGGCATAGAACGCCTCGCCCGGCACCACAGCGACCTTTTCATGCTCCAGTAGTTTTTCAGCGAACGTGGAACAGCTGTCAATCTCCTGCCCATCTTTCTTGCGGCCAATCAGCTGCTTGACATTCATCATGACATAGAAAGCGCCGTCCGGCTTTAAGCAGGAGATGCCTTCAATGGCGTTCAAACCTTCCACCAGCGCGTCTCTGCGGGCTTTAAAGGCTTCCCGCATGACTCTAACAGGTTCCTGGTCCATGGTCAGGGCTTTCATAGCGGCGTACTGCGCGGGCGTGTTGGGCGCGGAGGTCGCCTGGCTTTGGCAGGCGGCAATGGCTTTCATTACATCTTTGGGGCCAGCTGCATACCCAATGCGAAAGCCTGTCATCGCGTAGGTTTTGCTGACACCGTTAATGGTAATGGTTCTGTCCTTAACCGCCTGGCCAAGCGACGCAATAGAAATATTTTTCTCACCGTTGTATAAAAGATGCTCGTAAATCTCATCCGTCATGATATAGAAGTCGTGCTTAACCGCCAAGTCGGCAAGCGCTTGCAGCTCTTCCAGTCCCCAGCAGCTGCCGTTGGGGTTGGATGGCGATGTCAGCATAAATATTTTCGTTTTGTCGGTAATCGCTTTGGCGATATGCTCGGGCTTGAGGATAAAATGATCCTCCTCGGTGGTCTCGGCAAACACAGGCACACCGCCGCACATTTGCACCATTTCCGGATAGCTGACCCAGCAGGGCGTGGGGATGATGACCTCATCACCGTCATCCAGCAGCGCAAAAAATGCATTAAAAATCGAATGCTTGGCACCGTTGGAGACTACAATCTGGCTGATGTCATAGTCCAGTCCGTTTTCAGTTTTCAGTTTTTCCTGAATCGCTTTACGAAGCTCCGGCATACCCGAGGCTGCGGTATAGCGGGTTTTTCCTGTATCCAATGCGGTTTTGGCTGCATCGCGAATCACTTCCGGTGTATCAAAATCCGGTTCTCCGCTTGCAAATCCGATCACCTTTTCTCCCGCCGCTTTCATGGCGGTCACTTTCGCATTTAACGCCAGCGTGGCGGACGGCGCAATCCCGGCTGCTTTCCTGGAAATTCCTAAAGCCATTTCGAATCCCTCCTGTCGGTCTGCGGTATTTTTATACATTTTTACACCTTGTGTCTTGTATAAAAACATTTTGCATTATACCATGAAAAAACATATTGCGTAAAGAATTATAGGTTTCAATGCGGTATGTTTTTGGTACTAAACAAGATGAGGTGATTTATTATGCGGAAACAATTCAAAAAAGCAATCAGCATTCTGCTTGCAGTGCTGATGCTGGCCACCCTCGCTACAGTAGCCATTGCCGAGGACGATCGTTCTGAAAACGAGGACGAGCGTTACGAAGATGGCGAGCGTTACGAGGATGAAGACCGGGGAGACGACGAGGACTACGAAGACGAGAATGATGCGAAATCCGGCTCAGCCAGCGGGGAAAGCGAAAACACGGAAGATACCCGCATCTACCTGGCCGATTACTACGCAGGTACCAAGCTGGATCTGGAACAGTATCTAGGTAAGGTCGTTATCATCAACTATTTTACCGAGTGGTGCCCCTATTGCATGGACGAAATGCCGGATTTCCAAAAGATTTTGGAAGCCTATAATCCGGAATCGCTTGTCGTACTGCTGGTGCACCCCTGGGATGGAGAAGACGCGTCCAACTCTGCCAATGTAGTGGGGCGCTTTGGCCTGCAAGCCGCAACTGTGGTCGAGGATGAGGACTTTGCCATTACGGCGGCAATTGGCGTGCCCGGTTACCCCACAACGATAATCGCTGATGCGTTTGGCTACCTAAGCTATGCCGAGGCCAGCCGAATCAGCTTTGAAACCTTGGCAGAAGTACTGGATACACTGGGAGTTGCTAAGGCCGGGGAAGCCCCGTCTGTCTTCACGCAGCCACAGCCCAGCTCATCGCAGAGCGCACCTGCAACGGATACAAACTCCGGAGCAACTCCAACTCCGTAACTGAAAGGACGAATAATTTGTTTGCTGAAAGCGCACAGCAGCTATCCCTTTGGGCTATGTTCGTAGGCGGATTGGTCGCCTTTGTTTCGCCCTGCGTACTGCCGATGCTGCCGGTTTATACGCTATATCTGGTCGGCAGCAGCGACGACAGCAAGAAGAACGCCTGGACAGGCGTTCTTCTGCGCAGTTTGGGATTGGTGCTGGGGTTTGTTCTCTTATTCACATTGATCGGCGCGGGTGCCGGGTTAATCGGCGGAGCCATTAAAAACATGGACCGGGGAACGCTCAATATCGTCACCGGCGTGCTGATGATTCTCTTTGGGCTTTGGACGGCGGAAGTTTTCCACTGGCAGGGTGTCAATGCCCCTAAATGGACGGGCAAGTTCTCCGCTCTGCGCCCCAACGGGTTCTTCTCAGCCCTTCTGTTTGGCATCGTCATTGCCCTGTCCTGGACGCCCTGCCTGACACCCATTCTAGCCAATGCTCTGGTCTTAGCCGCTTCCAGCGCAACCATGACCACCGGTATGCTCTCCCTTGCGGTATTCGCGCTCGGGCTTGCGGTGCCGATGCTCGTGTTCATTGTGCTGTACCAGTGGCTGAAGAATGTCGTGACATGGCTTAGAAACCATCAGCCGCTCTTGCGTCGCATTGGCGGTATCCTGATGGTCGTATACGGTATCTATCTGATTCTAACGGCTATACTCTAGCAATAACATCGCAAACATCCGTGGCGAGCACCCCGTGCTCGCCATATTTTTGTGCGGCGGCTTCGCCGGCCAGCCCGTGCAGGGCACAGGCCGTTTGCAATAGGCGTACACCCTGCAGTGCATAGACCTTTTGTCCGGCCAGCAGCGCACCCAAAATGCCGGCCAGGGTATCGCCGCTACCGGCTTTGGCCATGGCAGGCGTGCCAAAGCGGTTGATGGCTTCACCGTCTTCGGCAATCAGTACGCTGGTTGCGCTTTTTAGCACGATACTGCCGCCATAGCGCTTTTGCAGTTCCCGCGCCGCCAGTACTTGTTCCTGTTTCACCTTGCCAACCGGCCACCGCAGCAGCCGTGCAGCCTCGCCCAGATGGGGCGTGAGCACACAATGTGCCGGAAAGCGCAGGGATTGTGCGATAAAGGTATCCTGATACTGCGCCAAAATGTTCAGTGCGTCCGCATCAAGCACCGCTGGAAGCTCATGGGTGCACAGATACTGGATCAATCGCTCAACCAGGCGAGACACCGCGTGGCTTTGGCCCAAACCACAGCCGACAACCACTGCGCTTGCTTTTTCCAGCGCGGGTTCCAGTACAGACCAAGGGTTTCCCTCCGTCAGCGGCAGCGCGGTCGCGCAGGGCGTGATTGTGATGACAGTTTGGACAATCTCCTTGGGACAAGCCACGGTGACCATCCCGGCTCCTGTTCGTAGGGCTGCCAGCGCACTGATGCCCGCTGCTCCCGGCATGGCGGCCGAACCTGTAACCGTTAGCAGCCTGCCGTAGCTGCCCTTGTGCGTATTTTTCCGGCGCGCAGGCCGTTTTACATCGCTTGTTTCCATCACAGCAAAACCCGAAACATTGCCATAGGCTAAGGGAATGCCCAGATCGCCGATTGTAATCTCGCCACAGGCATCCGGGCCGTCGCCAAGGATCAGCCCCTGCTTGATGCGGTGAAAGCTTACCGTTACATCGCCCTGCACCACGGCACCACCCTCCGGCGCGTATCCGGTCGCTCCGTCCAGCCCGCTTGGGATATCGACAGCGACAACGGGGATGGTTTGTTGATTGACTTCCTCCACCAGCGCAAGC
Source organism: Candidatus Limiplasma sp. (assembly GCA_963675925.2). Classification (GTDB taxonomy): domain Bacteria; phylum Bacillota; class Clostridia; order Christensenellales; family Aristaeellaceae; genus CAXXOK01. The sequence goes on along the minus strand of CAXXIB010000006.1, from coordinate 8,756 downwards.
GCTGCCCCGGCCAAAGGGCGGGACAACCCTGTACCAAACAGCGCGTCAATGATGCAGGCACAGTCCGACGGGATGAGCGGAACCTTCTGATCGACCACTACACGATCAATTCGATCGCCATATGCCGCAAGTCGTTTCTCCTGTTCCGCGGTCTCCGGGGATTGCTTTCCTGCCAGCTGATAGATCACGCATTGTAGGGTTTCAAACCGCGAGAGCAGAATACGCGCGGCGGCCAGACCGTCGCCTCCGTTATTGCCATTGCCGCACAGCACCAGCAGCTTTGCCCCATGCCACAAAAACGGCATGGCAGCATCGGCAACATGCGTTGCTGCGCGTTCCATCAGGGTCAGGCTATCGGTTTTCGTCTCGGCCATGAAGCGCGTTTCAATATGCTTCATCTCCGCCGGTGACAGGGTGTGCAACATAGGCTACTCCAGTACGCACACGGCGGCAGCCATGCCCCCGTCGTGCGTGATGCTTAGAAACGCGTGTTTTGCGCCCTTGTTCTGCATAGCCGCAAGGGCTTTTTCCGACAGTGCATACGCCGGACAGCCGCGTTCATCGTGTGTAACGCCAATATCCGCCAGCGCAACGCCGCCGGACAGACCTACGCCCAGCGCTTTTAAAAACGCCTCTTTGGCTGCATAAAAACCGGCTGCGCTCTGCGCTTCCTTTTTATCGTTTAAGTAGATGCGTTCATCCTGCGTGTAATAACGGTTGAGAAATCCATCGCTTTTATGCAGCGTTTTTTCGATACGCTCCACCTGGCATAGATCAATTCCTAAGCCGATCACCGCTTACCACCTAGATGTGCAGCATTGGCAATCGCGCGTGCGGTAACCTCCGCCGCCGCCGCGCACAGCTGGATCATGTTCACATCGGTATTCACGCGGCCTGTTGCAAGCGCAAACACCGTATCGCCATCGGCCTGTGTGTGCACAGGGCGTATCGCGCGGGCCATGCCATCGTGCGCACAGTTTGCTACACGGTTCGCCTGCGGCTTAGTGAGTATCGCATCGGTTGCCACGGTCACCAGCGTCGTATTGCCGCGCTCAGTAATCTTGAGGTGATCGGCAACAGGTGCAGTGCCAAACAGCAGTCCTTCGCAGGGTACCGGCTTCCCATCGCTTAAATGCCCGCAAGCGAGCACCTTTCCGGTATGCGGATGATAGACATCGCCCCCTGCGTTCACGCAGGCAATGGCACCGATGGTGACCCCATCGGGCAGGGTGATGCTGGCCGTACCTGTACCGCCAAACATCGGGGTCGCACCCGGGACAAATTTACCGATGGTCGCGCCGGTTCCTGCGCCAAATGCGCCTTGCTGTACGGATTTGGCAGCGTTTTTACAAGCTTCATACGCCATATCCGCATCCGGGCGAACAGTTCCGTCACCTGCCATCAAATCAAACAACACAGCGGCGGGCACAATCGGCACACAGAACGAGGCGACCTCATAGCCGATGCCCGCTTCCTCCAGAAAGCGCATCACGCCGCCGGTCGCATCCAGCCCGAAAGCACTGCCCCCGGTCAGCATAACAGCATTGGCCTTTTCCACAGTCGCTTCACTGCGTGTGAGGCTGATCTCCCGCGTGCCGGATGCCGCGCCGCGTACATCCGCGCCAATCACTGCGCCGTCGCCGCCGCAGAGCACCACGGTCACCCCGGTCAGCGCGCGCATGTCCTGCGCCTGTCCAACCCGGATGCCGTGCACATCGGTAATCGCGCCTTGAAACAGCGGTTTTGCCACGTTGCATCTCTCCAATCGTTCAAAGGGCGTATAAGATTCTGTTGCTTATGTAGAATTTCGTCAGATACGTATCTATTTCCTGCCGAGTACCAGGTCCGTTGCTTGTGTTAAGCTCTCGCACACAGGATGCCCGGTTTGCAGCAAGCGTTGCCTGCTCATATGCCCGCGCGCAATCAAGATGCAATCCATCCCTAGCGCATCGGCCACGGCCGCATCATGCGATGTATCCCCCAGCAGCAGACAAGCAGCCGGGTCGGTTGCGGTTTTTGTAAGCCAGTCTCTGGCAATATCGGTTTTATCGGTCGCGTAAATATGCGACAGGCCAAGCACCGCTTCAAACCGGTGCAAAATTCCGGCATGATCCAGCTGATTGCGCAGGTTATCTTCTTTGCTGGCAGACAGCACAACTTGCCGGAGACCAGCCGCCTGAAAGCGGTCGATCGCTGTGAGCGCATCCGAGAAACAGCGGCACGCTATGGCAGCCCAGAATGTACTCATCCATCCAGGCGTTTGCGACCGCTGTAAAGGTCTCCTCCGTTACGCCTGCGCGCTCATAGTACAGGCGTACCGGAAAGGTGAACTGGGCATAGATAGTCCTGTACATCCTCAATCACAGGCAGGCCGAAACGCGGGAAGACCCGGTTACGCACTTTAATGGCGTAACGCAGGTCGTCCAACAGCGTCCCGTTCCAATCCCAGAGGATCACCTGGCTGTTCATGGCTTAATAGGCCTTTGCGAAGTAAATCAGTTTTTCAGCTTTCTTACCGCAGCAAACACAGTTGTCGCCAACGGCCGTCTGGTCAAAGGGCATGTTGCGGCTGGTGGCGTTTGTCTCCTGCTTGATTTTGTCTTCGCAGGCAACATCGCCGCACCACATTGCTTTGGCAAAGCCGGTTTGCACCGCTTGGGTCAGCTCTTCCATGGTGCTTACGGTCTGAATCCGCTCGTCACGGAATGCCGCCGCCTGATCAAACAAGCCTTGTTGGATATCGTCCAGCAGCGCCGTCATGCTCTTGGTCCAGATTCTCAAGCGATACGGGTGCTTTTTCGCAGGTATCGCGGCGGAACGCCATGGCCTGGTTGCTTGCAATGTCGCGGGGGCCGATTTCCAGCCGAACAGGCACGCCCTTGAGTTCCCAGTCGTTGAACTTAAAGCCGGGCGAGACCGTATCGCGATCATCGACCTTCACACGGAAGCCAGCATCGGTCAGGGTTTTGAAAACCTCATCGCATTTTTCGATCACGCCGCCCTTATGCGCCGCCACAGGCACAATGACAATCTGGATGGGCGCAATGCGGGGCGGTAAGCGCAGGCCGCGCTCGTCTCCGTGAGTCATAATAATCGCACCGATCAGACGGGTGGAGACACCCCAACTGGTTTCGTGTACATATTCCAGCTTGCCATCGCGGCTTAGGAACTGGATGTTAAAGGCCTCGGCAAAATTCGTGCCGAAGTTGTGGGTCGTGCCCGCTTGCAGGGCTTTGCCGTCCTGCATCATAGCTTCCATGCTGTAGGTGGCTACCGCGCCGGCAAACTTTTCCTTCTCTGATTTTCGCCCGCAAAGCACGGGGATGGCCAGTTCGTTCTCGGCCACATCCTGATACACGTCCAGCATTTGCAGGGTTTCCTCCTGCGCTTCCTCAGGCGTTTCATGAATGGTATGCCCTTCCTGCCAGAGGAACTCTGCCGTCCGCAGGAACGGACGGGTACTTTTCTCCCAGCGCATCACCGAGCACCACTGGTTGTATTTCATGGGCAGATCGCGCCAGCTGCCCACCCATTTGCTATACATGGCGCAAAACATTGTCTCGCTGGTGGGGCGAATGGCCAAGCGCTCCTGCAATGGTTCATTACCGCCCTGGGTCACCCATGCCACTTCCGGCGCAAAGCCTTCCACATGCTCGGCTTCCTTCAAAAGTAAGCTTTCGGGGATGAGCATGGGCATATAAACGTTTTGATGGCCCGTAGCCTTAAACCTGCGGTCTGCTTCCTGCTGGATGCGCTCCCAAATGGCGTATCCGTACGGGCGCACGACCATACACCCGCGCACCGGTGCGTAGTCCACCAGCTCCGACTGCAAAATTACATCCGTATACCACTGGGAAAAATCCTCGCTGCGGGGCGTGATATACTCCACAAACTTTTTCTCATCCTGCTTACCCATACGTTCCTCCTTAAACTAAAAAACCCCTCAGCCCAACTGCTTGTTGGGACGAAGGTTTTTTCTTCGCGGTACCACCCGACTTAGAGCTATATGCTCTCACTCTCTGCCCGGTAACGGGGGCAAGCCGTCGGGGATTAGCCGACAATGCGGATGCGGGAAACCCTGTTTGCCGCGCGGCCGTCCTTTCAGCTTGTAAAACGGCTCTCTAAACTGCGTAGGCAGGGCATTCATCCAATGCATATAGTATCACACCGTGTTTGGCTTGTCCACCCCGGAAGTGTACAGGCTTACTCTTTCTTGTCGCTGGCCCTGCGCAAAAGCTTTGCTTTCTGTTCAAACATCATGGCATCGGCCTGCTTAATCAAGGTGTCCAGCTTCCTGTTTTTACGGGAATACTGGGCATAGCCCGCACTGATGGCCAGTTCAAAGGGATACTTTCCTTCCTTGTGCAGCGACAGTAAATGGTTGTCAACAGAGTCCAAAATAGCCTTGAGGGTTTCCAGCTCCCCATGCTTGGTGATGATCACAAATTCGTCTCCGCCAAAACGGCAGATGAAATCATCCCACCGGAACTCGGTTTCCAGTACCTTGGCAACGGCAGTAATGGCATCGTCTCCCTGGGTGTGTCCAAACTGATCGTTGATCTTTTTAAAGTTGTTGATATCGATCATCACGACAGCGATTGTGGCCTGTTCCCTGCTGCGTTCCCGCATAAAGCGCTCAAAGAAGAAATACGACTGTCTGCGGTTGTAAAGGCCCGTCAGGCTGTCGGTTGTGATTTCAACATTCTGATAATTGATATACAGTATAATGAGTCCCAGCACCGTAAAGTTCCATATGTAAGTGACGTTGTTGAACATGGCCTGTACAATGCCGCCAATCACAGGAATGCTCGTATACTCCAGAATCCAGCGAAACTCTTTCACATTTTTGGCAATCCCGATACGGCTTTTTTTCAGTTTACGGTAGGTAGACAGTACCTTAACGACCGCTACCGCCAGCAGGGCGTACGACAGCAGGAACGAGACATAAAACAGCGATCCCCGTTGATAGTGATTCACGGGATCAATGTGAAAAAACCAGTTCGTGAATGGACTGAGCGATGCTATGATAAAATTGATGACAACCGGGATGGTATACAACCACATGAGCTTGCCGGCGTTTCTCGCTAGGAATATTGAGTACCACATCCACAAACCCGATAAAGAAAAACGACGGCATCGGGGCCATAATATAGAACATAATGGACGCAAGTACATGGAACAGGCGGTGGGACGGAACCGGTGAACCGACAAAGATCCAAGTCAACCCGTCAAAAACCAGCAGGGCAATATTGCTGAGGACCAGATGCTGGAAAAAGAAATACCGCTGTGATTTGGTTTCCAGATGCTCCTGCCTGTTATTCATTAAAACAATGAACAACACAGCCAGAGAAAAACAGTTGATAAAGACCGGCATCTGCCACTGCATTACTGTTATTGTCTCCACTGGGCACGCCTCCTACTCAATATAGCATGGTATCCGCAACGAAACTGCGGATGACACATAGAAAGAACGGAAACGCTTCCGTTCTCACATTTTTCAATACTCCACAGCAGATAGTAACAAACGCACTGTGTTTCGTCAAGGTTTGTATACAGTTTTCGCTGCAAACAAGCGTGCAGCTGCCTTATGCTGATTGTTTGGAATCGGGCTCCTGCTCCCAAACTTTTAAAACGGGCGACTCAAACGCCTGCCGAAGATCGGGGTAAGGTATCTCATGGTTCAGCCAGGCTTTTTTCAGCGCTTCGTCTAAAAGGATGACCGGCATGCGATTGTGATACGGTGTCATTTGCTCATCCGCCTCACGGGTGAGAATGGCAAAGCCATCAAATCCACCGTTTTCAAACCCGCCCAGAAAGGTTCCGTAAAACCCGGCCATGTACATCAGCGCGTCGTCTGCCGCGGGGCGAAAGGCAAACTTGTCCTTTGATTTTTTGCCATCGGTGCGCCGCCATTCAAAAAAGTGGCTCGCCGGGATCAGGCAGCGCCTTTCCCGTGCCGCTTTTTGAAACATCGGAGTAATATCGGCCTTTTCGGACCGGCTATTGATGACCAGTCCCCCGCCTCCGCCACGCGGAAACCCCCAATGCATGGGGCGAACGGTGGGGCCGACATCCTGCTCAAGCAGAATAACCGGTGCGACCTGTGAGGGAAAGATTTCCCCGATATGCACCTGATCGTACCTGGGCAGCCTGCGCCGGTTCAGCTCCTTCATGATGGCGCGAACCTTTATGTTTTCTTCCTCGTTGTCAATATAGTAGCGTCCGCACATACAGTACGCCTCCCATGGGTTCAAAGGGTCAGAAGAACAGGTTGCGGATATCGTCCTCCGTTAAGCTGGACAGCGCAGTTTCGCCGGCCAGCACAACACGGTCAAACACGGCGCGCTTGCGCTTGGACAGGTCGGTTACTTTTTCTTCAATCGTGCCCTGGGCAATCATGCGAATGACGTCCACTTCCCGCGTCTGACCGATGCGGTGTGCACGGTCGATGGCCTGCTCTTCCACGGCAGGGTTCCACCACGGGTCATAATGAATGACCAGATCCGCGCCCATCAGGTTCAGGCCGGTCCCGCCCGCCTTCAGGCTGATTAAGAATACCTGACCTTCACCGCCGTTAAAGCGGTCGCACAGCTCCTGCCGCAGTTCCGGCTGGGTGGAGCCGTCCAGGTACAGCGTTTTGATGCCTTCGCGATTTAAGCGTTTACGGATGATTTGCAGCATACCGACAAACTGCGAAAATATCAGCAGCCGGCGTTTGTCTTCGATCGCCTGTTTCACGGTCTGAATCAGCAGTTCAAGCTTGCCGCTGGTGCCTTCGTAGTCATCTAGGAACAGCTTTGGATGGCAGCAAACCTGCCGCAGCTTAAGCAGAATGCTGAGCACCTGCATACGCGCGCGCGGAAGCGACCCGGACGACAGCGCTTCTCCCACATGGGTGCGCAGGGTTTCCAGCAGTTGGTTGTAAATGAGTTCCTGTTCGGGGGTCATGGCCGCGTAGAGGGATTGCTCGTGTTTTTCCGGCAAATCCTTGAGCACTTCGGACTTGAGGCGGCGCATGATAAACGGTTTGATCCGTTCCTGCAGTTCTTCGGCGTGTTCGCTGCCGCCGTAGCGGCGCAGGAAACTGGCCTGCCTGCCCAAATAGCCGGGGAGAACAAAATCGAAAATGCTCCACAGCTCACCCATGTGGTTTTCCATGGGCGTGCCCGTGAGCGCGATGCGCACCTGCGCGTCAACTTCCTTGACTGCCGCTGCACCGATGGACTGTGCGTTTTTAACAAACTGTGCCTCATCCAATATAGCAAAGCGGAAGGGCATGGTTTTAATCAGGTCAATATCCCGCCGCAGCAAGGGATAGCTGGTTAGGACCACGTCAACCGAACGGTCGCCCATGATGTTTTGCAGTTCCTTGCGGCGGTCCTCTCTAAGTCCCGTCACCAGACGGATGGTCAGGTTCTTGTCAAAGCGCTTGAACTCTGCCAGCCAGTGATAAATCAGCGAAGTCGGCGTGACGATCAGGTTCTGGGATGCACCGTCCTTCTTTTTCGCTGCGGACAGCGCGGCGATGACCTGCACGGTTTTCCCAAGGCCCATTTCATCGGCTAAGATACCACCCATGCGGCTTTCGTACAGTGACAAAATCCAGCCCGCGCCGCGCATTTGGTAGGGTGTTAGCTTTTTGCGCAGCCGCACCGGGACAAAGTTTTCCGCGGTATCGGAATGCTCGGAGAACGCTTTGGCGGTATTTTGCACCTCGTCGGTCGCCTTTGTATCGCCGCCCGCCATTTTCAGCATGGTGACCATATACGCTGCGCGGTATGCGCCAAAGTTCAGCTCCCGCGCATCTGGCTCGGCCTGTGGGTCATCCAGCGCGGCGGCTTCGAGCAGTTCCTGGGCTACGGGGGCCAGGGCTGTCATATCGCGAATATCCAAAAATTCGCCGGATTTCAGGCGCACATACTGCTGGCGAGCTTCAATGGCTTTGAGTACAGGCAGAAGCTCGCCCACGGGCTTTTTCCCCTCCAGCAATGAAAACAGCAAGCGGCCGCCCTGCATGCGAAACGATGCCGTACCGCTGAAACGGCGGGGTTTCATTTTCCGGAAGGCTTCGGAGACAAACACCTCGGCCAGCTTCCCAAGATCGGTTACCCCCTGGGTGCAAAAGGCGAGGATATCCTTGGCGCGGCGCAGCACGATGCGCCCCTGGCGCACCACGAATCCCGCGTCCGAGAAAAAGTCCAGCAGTTCCGTTTCTCCGCGCCCGTCCCGCAGCAGCAGTTTGCCGTCGGGCATTTCCTGCCGCGCTTCGGTATCCGGGTTAAACAGATGAATGACAATATCGCCATAGTGCAAATCCACTTTGGCTTCCACATTGCCGCGTGCCAAATCCACATAAATACGCGGTTTGAGCGGTTGGTTAATCAGCTTGTCCTTTAATTCCTGTGAGGGCAGCACTTCGCCTACGATGGAAAGCGCCGGAAGCAACGACGATAGCGTATCCTCCGCCTCCTCCGCCGGATAGGTGAAGGTTTTGCCGTGCTGGGTGATCAGTTTGGCAATGCGGGCCTGCGCGCTGTGCAGGCGGCGGACGAGTCCGTCGTAGTACACATAGCGGCCGTCCGCGCTAATCATGCGAATGCCTTCCGCGCCCTGTGTTTGCACCGACAGCATCCCGCCGTCCATCTTGACCGAGAAGCAAAATGGAATTTCCACCATGCGAATGGCCTGCTGATGGCGGCGCTCGCCGCTGACAAGCAAATAAAAGGCATGACGCTCAAAAAAGCGCATCGCGCTTT
>CAXXIB010000005.1:0-13383 GCA_963675925.2 Candidatus Limiplasma sp. | reverse complement strand
AAAAGCGCATCGCGCTTTGCAAAAACACGTTTTGCAGGATGATAAACCGTCCCTCGCTGTGCGGCCGAGGAGGCGTTTCTTCCTCCTCTGTTTTCACCGGCAGGTGGCTTTGCAGCAGGTTGAGGACCGCTTCCTCTTCTTTTGCAAAGCGCATCTGGGTTGGACGATAGGTAAATTTCGAGGAAAGATCCAGCGGAATCCCCTGGGCGTAGCAGTTTAAAAACTCATAAATGTTCTTCACCGCATATAAGCGCTCCTGCCCCACTTGCAGGCCAAAGCCGGTACGCCCGTCTTCAAATAGACGGATGACCGGCATTAGGCGAACGGATTCACCATCGGGCATGGCGCGGCTGAGCGCTTTGAGCATTTCCTTGCCGAGGAACAGTTTGCGCTCGTCCTGCAAACGCTGCAGGGAGCCGTCCTCCGTGGTTTTACAATACGCCGCCACGATATGGGCGCACCCGGCTTTGCCCGTTCCTCCGCAGGAACAGACTGCTTCCCCGTTGGCATGCAAAATGACCTGCGCCTCCGGAGTGGTTCCTACCATAAAATGCAGCGCACCATCCAACTCGCGGGCAGCGCTGACACTGCCTCGGTGGAATATCGTTTCGCCTTCTGTTACGAACTTGCTTGTTTGTTGTTCCATAGAACCTCCTGCATGGCTATCCAGTTAATATTCTATTTTCAAATGAATAAACCCTGCCTACTCTGAATGGATTGACAGGAAAATCCTATGGTGATATGCTTCAAACAAAGTTCCAAAGGAGCGAATATACGATGAAACAATTAAAACGGGATATAGAACGAATCCTGGAAGATGCCACCGCCAAGGGCGAAAACGCATGTGCGTCTGTCATGCTTTGGCATGGCGATGAAGAAGCGCTGTTTAAACTGCACGGCCTTGCCGACATTCAGCAGCAGAAACCGGTTGCGCGCGACTCCATCTACCGCCTGTATTCACTGTCCAAGCCCATGACAGCCGTCACCGCGATGACGCTGATCGAGCGCGGCCAGCTGGACTTACTCGCCCCCGTGTCGGATTTTCTGGAGGGCTTCAAAGACCAGCGCGTTGCCCTGAGCGATACCGAAACCGAGCCCGTAAAGCGCTCGGTACAGGTACGTGATCTGTTCACGATGACCTCCGGTCTGCCCTACCCCGGCGAAGATGAACCTGCTGAGCGGGCTATGTCCGCGCTGTACGGACAGCTGAAACAGGAAATGATGGATCAAAGCCCCCTTTCTACCATCGCCGCAGCCAACCGCATCGGGCAAAGCCCGCTGGCGCACCAGCCGGGCGAAGCCTGGAAATACGGTACCTCGGCGGATGTGTTGGGCGCGGTGATCGAGGTGGTATCCGGCAAACCGATTAACGAATACATGACAGACGTTCTGTTTGAGCCTCTGCATATGACCGATACCGACTTCTTTGTACCGGCCGAAAAACGCGACCGCCTGGTGACTGTGTACGAACGCACGGAAACGGGGCTGAAAACCCATCCTGAATCCGAGTCCCTGCATGGCGTATTCTCCCTGCCAAGCGTTTTGGAAGGTGGCGCAGGCATCTACTCCACCATCGACGATGTTATGCATTTCGGGCGGATGCTGCTTGGTGGCGGCAAGCTGAAAAAGGAGCGGATTTTATCTAGTGCTTCCGTTTCGTGGCTATCCGAAAATCACCTGACCCCCCAGCAGCAAAGCTACCTGGTATGGGATTCGGTGCTTGGCTGCGGCTATGGCGGCCTGATGCGCGTTTTGCTGTCACCGGGGCAGTCGTTCTCACTGGGCGCTAAGGGAGAGTTCGGCTGGGACGGCTGGACGGGCACGTATATGAGCGTCAGCCCGGAAACAAAATCCATTCTTGTTGTTATGCAGCAAATTGCCGGTGCGGGCACCAACGCAGTAATTCGCAGAATCCGCAATGCTGTGTACGCAAACATTTAACTTGCCAACATTGCCTGTGTTGGGTATACTGATAGTGCTATGATCGCGGAAACCATTGGGGATTCGTTTTGGCAGAGAGCGGGCCTTGGCTGAAAGCCCGTAAACGAAACCAGTATTTCCACCGCAGGAGCAAGCAGGCGACGAGCCGGCCGGGCACGCCCGATATAGCGTACGCAAGAGAAACACAACTGTGTTTAAGCCGGGTGGCACCGCGGAGATTGAACGTACTCCGTCCCTGTTGGCAGCGTAAGCTGTCGGCGGGGACGTTTGCTTTTACCCTATGCATTGAACTGGAAAGGCGGTACCCCTATGCTTGATATCCGTTTCGTACGCGAAAACCCTGAGGCCGTAAAGGAAAACATTCGAAAGAAATTTCAGGACCATAAACTGCCGATGGTGGATGAAGCCATCGCACTGGATGAAGATGTCCGCCGCTTGAAAAACAGCAGCAGCGATCTGCGGGCTAACCGCAATAAGCTGTCCAAGCAGATCGGGCAGCTGATGGCGCAAAAGAAGCTGGCCGATGCCGAGGCCGTGAAGCAGCAGGTAACCGACCAGGCCGCGCAGCTGGCAGCCCAGGAACAGCAGCTGACAGAAGCCGAGGAAAAGCTAAACAAAATTATGCTCGTTCTGCCACAGATGATGGCAGACGATGTGCCCATCGGCAAGGATGACAGCGAAAACGTAGAGCGCGAAGTGTTTGGCGAGGCCAAGCCCGCTGCGTTTGATATCCCCTACCATACCGAGCTGATGGAGCGTTTTCAGGGTCTGGATCTGGATGCGGCACGCCGCGTAGCGGGTAACGGCTTTTACTACCTGATGGGCGATATTGCACGTTTGCACTCGGCGGTGCTGTCCTACGCGCGCGATTTCATGATCGACAAAGGCTTCACCTATTGCATCCCGCCGTATATGATTCGTTCTTCTGTGGTGGACGGCGTGATGAGCTTTGCCGAGCTCAATGCCATGATGTACAAAATTGAAGATGAAGACCTGTACCTGATTGGCACCTCGGAGCATTCCATGATCGGCAAGTTCACCGATCAGATTTTGAAGGAAGACGAGCTCCCCTACGCCATGACCTCGTACTCGCCTTGTTTCCGCAAGGAGAAGGGGGCCCACGGCATTGAGGAGCGCGGCGTATACCGCATTCACCAATTTGAAAAACAGGAAATGATCGTGGTCTGCAAACCGGAAGACAGCCAGGCGTGGTTTGAAAAGCTCTGGCAGAATACCATCGCGTTCTTCCAGACGCTGGATATCCCCGTGCGGACGCTGGAGTGCTGCTCGGGCGATTTGGCGGACTTGAAGGTAAAGTCGCTGGACGTGGAAGCATGGTCGCCGCGTCTGCAAAAGTACTTCGAAGTCGGTTCGTGCTCAAACCTTGGCGATGCGCAGGCACGCAGGCTGAAAATCCGCATCAGAGGAGAAGGCGGCAACACGCTGGCTCACACCCTGAACAACACTGTAGCAGCGCCACCGCGCATGCTGATTGCGTTTTTGGAAAACAACCTCAACGAGGACTTCAGCGTTTCCATTCCCAAAGCCCTACAACCCTATATGGGCGGAAATACGGTTATCAAGCCCAAATGGTAACCCCTGCTATACAAACAAAACAGCCGCGCAAAGCGCGGCTGTTTTGTTTTTATGTCAGCGCAACCCGATGCGCGCTTACAGATCGTTTTCGATATCACCGCGGGCACGCAGCATTTGCAGAATTTTCACATGGACTTCCTCGTCGATTTTGAATTTCTTCATATACACGATATACCCCAGTAAAATCACCGTCAGCGGCAGCACCAGCATGGAAACTTTCATCAGCAAAATACCATCCGCGCTCACCTCTGCCGCCGTTTGCGCTTTGTTGATGCCCGAGAGAATCAACGTAAGCCCCACGACCCCGTTGGCGATTGCGCCGCCAATTTTATTGATGAACGGCTGCACGGAAAACGTGATGCTTTCGTTTCGTTTGCCCAGTTTCCACTGGCCGTACTCAATGGTATCGGTCAAAAACATCAGCATCAGCATTTGAATAAACGCTTGTCCCACAAAGATTAAAATGCCTGCTACGCCAAGCCACACCATGTTCATGGGGGCAGCAAAGAACAGTATATAGCCCGCAACAACCAGCATGGTTGCCCCGGTGTAGAGCTTGCGGCGTGAAAACCGTGAACGAACCTTGGTAAACACAGCCAGCGCTGTGATTTGCGATACGCCCAGCACCAGTGCAAATATGGCGTACATGTCCTCATTGCCAAACGCATACTTGAAGAAATACACACCAAACGAGGTTGTGGTGGTGTAGCCAATCATGAACAGCGACATCGATACCGCCACCCACATCAGCTGATCGTTCTTGACCAGCACGCGCAGCATATCCCGCAGGGAGGTTTTTTCCTCTTCGCGGAAGTAGCCCTTACGTTCCCTGACCCCAAGCAGTGTAAACAGCTGAAACCCGATCATCACAACTGCGATGATGATCGCAAACGTCAGCCAGCCTGCTTTGGGGCTGCCTACCGCATCGGACAGGGCGTTGGTCAGCGGGACGATGCCGACCACCACCGCAAACATGCCGATATTGGCGCAAATGCGTGCAAACGAGCCGATGGACTCTCGCTGTCTCTGGTCGGTCGTCAGCGATGGCATCATCGACCAGTAGGCAATATCATTCAGGCCGTAGAACACATCCCATACCACATAAAACAGCCCGAACATGATAATATACATCGTGCCCGATAGGTTCAGATCGGTAAACATCAGCACCATGCTGACGCCGCCGATCAGCGCACCGATCAGGATCCACGGTTTGAACTTACCATAGCGGGACTTGGTATTGTCCACAACCAGCCCCATGATGGGATCGTTAAATGCGTCAAACGTACGCAGCACGAACAACAACACCGTAATCACCACCAGGGTCGCGTCGCTTACGCCGCGCACATCGGTAATGTAGAACAGGACAAATAGACTGACCATAGTGTAGAACATATCCCGCCCGATGGTCCCCAGCCCGAAAAAGACACTGTTTCTCCTGCTTGCTTTATTTGTCATGCACTTGCCTCCTGTTCAGCCTGCACGGTATACAGGTTGGACCCATAGTCCAGCAGCAGGCGTAATTTGGGATGGTACCCCGTTCCGATAAACTGGTTGTTGAGCTGAATGCCCTGTGCCAGCAGCTGCCCGGCCGCTGTGTAGGTCTCCACATTGCTCTGTAGTGCATAGAAACGATTGAGTTTGGAAAACAGAAAGCCGTCCGCCTTCAGGTGTACCGGCAACGCATGCGACACCAAACTCCCGAACCGCTTGATAAAAAACCGCTGCGGAACGGTTTGCACGCGATAACGCTTCCGGGGCAGCAAACCGCCGATTTTCAGGCGGTCAAAGCGCGCGGCGGGATCGAACTGTGTTTGGAAAAACCCTGCCACGCCGCCGGTTTGCTGCTCGTTGACGCAGTGCCAGGTGATTTGGTTGTCCCTGTCGGCATCCCCGCGGAAAAACGTGCCAAACTGCAATACCTTGCGGTGCTGCTTGTAAAAGGCAATCTGGCGCTTCACCTCCCTGCGCTCGGCAAGCGATAGTGTTCTGACATCCATTTCATACCCAAGACAGCCAAACGCCGCCACGTTAAATCGCGTGGAAAGCGGCGTTTCGCGCACGGTTTGGTGGCTAGGCACTGCCGCCACATGCGCGCCCATACACGACGGCGGATACAGGTTTGTCAGCCCGCCCTGAATGCGCAAGCGTTCCACCGGATCGGTATCGTCGGATGTCCAAATCTGCGGCGAAAAGCAGAGCATGCCCAAATCAAAGCGGTTGCCGCCGGAGGAGCAGCTTTCCAGCAAAATATGCGGGCGCGGACGAAATATGCGCGTCAGTACATCGTACAACCCCATCATATACCGGTGGTAAAACTCCCCCTGATCTCTGACGCAGGGCGAATAGCAGTCGGTCATGTGGCGGTTGTAATCCCACTTCACATAATCAACCTTGCAGGTGTCCAGCACTTGGGACACGTTTTGCACAATATAATCACGCACAGCAGGATTGCACAGATCCAGTACCATCTGATGGCGCCCTAGCGCCGGTGTTTTGGCCTTTACCTGCACCGCGTATTCGGGATGTGCACGGTACAAGTCGCTGTCGGGATTGACCATTTCCGGCTCAAACCACAAGCCAAACTTCAGTCCGGTTTTGTGGATGCCGTTTGCCAAATCCAAAAGTCCTCTGGGTAGCTTCTTTTCGTTGACGGTATAGTCACCAAGGCTGCTTGTATCATCATCCCGGCTGCCAAACCAGCCGTCGTCCAGCACAAACAGCTCCGCGCCCAGTCGCTTGGCAGACCGGGCCAGCCCCAAAAGCTTTTTCCGGTTGAAGCCAAAGTAAAAGGATTCCCAGCTGTTGACCAGCACGGGACGCTCCTTGCCCTTCCAGTCTCCGCGCACGATATGCTTGTTGACAAAGCTGTGAAAGCGCTGCGACAGGCCGTTAAACCCGTCTCCGGCATAGCTCATCACCGCTTCCGGGGTTTCAAACCGCTCCCCTTTTTGCAGTTTCCACTCAAAGCAGTGTGGATTGATGCCCAAATTGACGCGTACCAACTCATTCGTGCTCAGCTCCGCCGCGCCGTAGTGGTTACCGGAATAGAGTATGTTAAAGCCGTACACCTCGCCCACATTCTCCCGCGCATCGGCCGAGGCCAGCAGGAAACCGGGGTTGTGCCGGTTGGAACTATCCCCGGTGGTGGAGGAATTCACCGTCAGCCCGAAGGTGACGGGGCGCGTGTGCTTGCGGCCCTCAGATATCCAGTTGCCATCAAAAGTCACCATATGAAAGTTATTGTTTGGCATATCCAGCATCAGGCTCATCATGCGGCGGATGGTCAGCGCTTGCTTGTTTTCGTTGCGCAGTACCGCGCGGCGGGCGATGACATCCGTTTCGTAAAACACGGTGTAGTACAGATCCAGATACACATGATTGCTCTCATCCAGCATGGTAACGATCAGGGTCTGTGCATCATCACCCTCGGCGGTGGGGAGCGTTTTCATCGGCACGCAGCCGTCCTGCACGGTATGGCTCTGGTACCGGAAATCGGCGGTAAAGCTTTCGTCCGGCATTTTGATCTCAGCCGGTGTATCGCGGTAATCGCCCTTGCCGATTCCCGACCACTCCAGGCAGAGCGAATCCAGGCAATAGCTGCTGTCGTCCTCGGTGTAGGCCACCGTACCGCCCATGGGCATAATCCGCTTGACCAATAGCGGGTCAATCGTCTGGTTGTCGGGCAGACGGCTGCCGTAGTACACATGCTCCAGATGCTTGTACTGCGTCACATGGAACCAGTAGCTGGTGGTTTTGGTGCTGAGCTGAAATTCACCGTTTTGCACATAGATCATTGGTTGTACTCCTTCAGGACGACGGCTTCATAAGGCTCCAGAACGCCATCAAACTCTGTTTTTTCGTAGGTATCCATCAATACGCTGCCGCGCAGTTTCACGCGTGTTCTGCGTTTGGTAAAGCTCAAAACCACCGTGATACGCTCTCCGTTTAAGTCCCGCCGGTAGGCCATCACCCGTCTGCGGGCAAACAGCGGCTGAAACTCCCCGTATTTCAGCGTCTCGCTTTCAGCACGCAGGCGGATCAGCCTGCGGTAAAAGTTGAGCACCGAGCCAGGGTCCGTATCCTGCGCCGCATAGTTGATGCGCGTATAGTTAGCCGTCACCGGCAGCCACGGCTTGCCCGTGGTAAACCCTGCGTTTTCCTCCGCCGACCATTGCATGGGCGTACGGGCGTTATCACGCGACGCGATACTGATCCAGCGCTGGCGCAGGAACTTGGGAATGTGGAACGAGCGCATCAAGGCATCGATATTATGGCTTTCCACGTCGTTAAACTCTTCAATCGACGAAAAGCCTGCGTTTGTCATGCCGATTTCCTGGCCTTCGAAGATAAACGGCGTGCCGCGCAGGGTAAATTCCATCGTGCCAAGCATTTTCGCACTCTGCGCCCAATAGCTCCCGTCATCGCCATAATGGGAAACGATGCGGGGCTGATCGTGATTTTCCAGGTACAGGGCATTCCAGGATAGTTCCTGCTGCCACTGCGTAAACACATTGAGCAGCCGCTTAGCGCTGAATGGCTTAGGTATGTAGCGTGCTATCCAGCGGTCGACCTCCAGATGGTTGAAATAGAAGATCATATCCAGCTCACGCCGCTGTGGGTCGCACATCCGATGCGCTTCCTCCACATCCACAAAAACGCTCTCACCCACGGTGAAGCAATCATAATGATCCAGCACATCCCGGCGGAATTCCTGCAATATGGCATGGTTTTCGTCGCGCGATTTGTAGTGCTCCAGCCCGCGCACAGCAGCGCGTGGCTTGCCATCGGCATACGAAGCTTTATACAGCACATTGATTACATCGCAGCGGAACCCAGCCGCCCCGCGCGAAAGCCAGAACCGCAGGATATCCTTGACCTCCGCCATCACACGGGGGTTACGCCAGTTCAGATCGGGCTGTTTTTCATCAAACAGGTGCAGGTAATACTCCCCGCGCTTGTCATCCCAGGTCCAGACCGATCCCATGAAAAAGCTCGTCCAGTTGTTTGGCGGGCTTCCATCCGCTTTGGCCGGTTTCCAGATGTAATAATCGGTGTACGGCTCCATGCGCTCGCGGCTTTTCTGAAACCATACATGCTCGTCGGAGGTATGGTTGATCACCAAATCCATAATAATTTTAATATCGCGCTGTTTAGCCTCAGCAAACAAGCGGTCCATATCCTGGAGCGTACCGAACTTGGGATTGATATCCTTATAATCGCTGATGTCGTAGCCGTTGTCGGCATCCGGCGAGCAGTAGACCGGCGACAGCCAAAGCACGCCAACGCCGAGTTTCTTTAGTTCGTCCAGCCGGGAGATAATACCCGGAATGTCGCCGATGCCATCGCCATTGGAATCCTGAAAGCTTCTGGGGTAAATCTGGTAAACGACCCTGTCCTTCCACCATTGCGCCATGCGTGTCTCCCCTATTTGGCGTTGACGGGATACTGCTGCGATGCTACAAATTCATCGTACATATCCTCGGTCACGCCGCCATTTTGTATAATTTTTGAAAAGAACGCCCCGGAACGCTTCACCGTGCGCTGCTGGGTTTGATAGTCCACATGCACCAACCCGAAGCGCGCACTTTCGCCCTCCACCCATTCAAAATTATCCGTGAAGCACCAATGATAATAGCGCTTCACCGGCAAGCCGGATTTCGTCAGCGCGAAAAGATGCTCATGCAGGTACCGCGCGCGGAACGAATCGCTGTTGTCGCAGGTCCCGTTTTCGGTAATATAGATGGGTAACTTGTGCAGCGCGTACAGTTTGCGCAGGCAATCCACAATGCCCTGGGGATACACCTCCCAGTTCAGGTCATTCACCGGCGCACCCTTACGGGTACCCACGCGAAAGCCGCTCACCGTGGTGCGGTTATAGTAGTTTAACGCGATAAAATCCCAGTACAGGCCCTTTTTCACCTTGCCCAGGTTGCGCATGGGCCAGCGGAATTTACCCAGAACCATCGCCTGTGATATCGCCGTTTGGTAAAAGCGGTCGATTAAATAGCTCACCAGCCTGTGTTTGAACTTGTGCGGGTTATCCGGCTCAAACACATGCATATTCATGGCAAAGCTTACGCGCGTATCCGGCATGCCCATGCCCTTTTGCAGCGCATGGATGAGCTGATACGCCTGCACATGCGCCACCGTAAGCACCGACATTACCCGGACGGCCTTGAAAAAGCTTTTCTTGCCCGGCGGCCATTCACCGGTGTAGTACCCCTGCACTGCATAGACATTGGGTTCATTGATGGTGATATATTCGTTCACCTCTGTGCCCAGCGCATTGACTATCTTGGTCACAAAGCGCAGGAAATACTGCACATTGTTGCGCTTTTCAAACGCGCCCATGTCCTCAAACCATATGGGATTGGTAAAGTGGTGCAGTGTAACCAGTGGTTTGATGCCGTGTTTGTTCAACCAGCGGACTTCCTGCACATAGCGGTCGATGGCCCGCTGATCAAACACGCCCTCCATCGGCTCAATTCGTGCCCACTCCACACCGATACGGGCGATTTGCATGCCCATTTCAGCCATGAGCTGGTCATCCTCCCGCCAGCGGTTCCAGTGGTCATTGGCACGCGCAGGCGAGGACCCATCCTTGATGTGTCCGCTGTTAGCCCAGTCCATCCAGCTGTGGTTCAGGTCTCCGCCTTCCACCTGCGTGGCTGCGCTTGCCGTTCCCAGTTCCAGCCCATCTCTAAGCATAAATGAAGACAATGTAAGCGCCTCCCGGTATTGTGTTGCTGTAAGAGCATTATAGCATAGCTGCGATTGGCGGGAAAGGGCGGACAGGGAAATCGGGTATTCTGCATAAACAAAACCCCCGCCACATCGCTGTGACGGGGGAGTGTGTGTCCGGATATCCGGGATTATTCCATCACGTCGGCCCAATCGGTGGTTTCGCCGATGAAGATGTTTTTGATCTGCTCCATGGTGAGGGTGGAGACTTCGTTTTCGTTGTTGACGACCACGGCGATACCATCCATGGCGGCCACGTACGGGGTGAGGACTTCCAGTTCGCTGTCTTTCAGCCCACGGGAGGCCATGCCCACGTCGAACGTGCCGTCTTTGGCGCCGGTCATACCAACGGTCGAGCCGCCGCCCTGGACTTCAACATCAACCTTGCCGTCTTTGAGCGCTTCGTACGCTTCTTCGAACTTCTGCATCAGCGGGTACACGGAGGTGGAGCCGCCCACAGTGATCTTGCCTTCGACGTCAGCGGAGGTATAATCGCTGTAGCCCTGGGAGATGTAGCCCTCTTCCATGACAATTTTCTGTGCTTCTTCGGAGAAGATAAAGGCGATGAAATCGGCAACCAACGGGCTGACGTCACCCATGGTGGCGATGTTGAACGGACGGGCGAGCACATAGTCGCCGCTTAAGATGTTTTCCACGGTGGCATCTACGCCTTCAACCTGCACGGCCTTGACGGTGTCGTTCAGGGAACCAAGGGAGATGTAACCGATCGCGCTGGGGGTGCTTTCTACGGTGGTGATCACGGCTGCGGTGCCGCTTTCGATAATGGCTTCAATATAGGTCTGGTCTCCGGCTTCTTTGGTCTCTACGCCGGTCAGTTCTACAAATGCGCCGCGGGTGCCGCTGCCCTCTTCACGGCTGATGACGATGATTTCGCTGCCTGCGGATGCGGTGACAATGGACGCTACCATGATAAGGGCCAGGAGGATACCTGCAAATTTCTTCATTGTTCCAATTCCTTTCAAATCTCAATCCTTTTGGTTTACGCTGTAATTGTAAGGCGGCAATGTTAAACGTTTATACAGCGTTCGTAAAGCTTATGTAAAATCAAAAAAGGCACGATTATAGGCGAAACAACGGTTTTAACGTGGATTTTACATTAGCCGTACTTACCCATAACATCGTAATACTATTCTTACATTTGTATGATTGTAAAAGAGGGTTTGAAAGGGTAGATGGAATGAAGCTAAACGAGAAAGCAATGCGCTGGGTATTCATGGCAGCGGCCTGTGTAAGCGTGGCCGCTGTACTGCTTATCTGCGTGTATCTGTTTCTAACCGGCGTTCCGTTCTTTGGAAAGGTCAATATTCTGGATTTTCTGACCGGTACGACATGGAAACCGCTGCAGGACATATTCGGCATTCTTCCAATGATAGTCGGCAGCATCTATGTAACGGCCGGTGCCATTCTATTGGGAGGCCCCATTGGCATACTGGGCGGTGTGTATATGGCACGGTTCTGCCCAAAGTCGTTTCTGAAAGTACTGCAGCCGATGATCGCACTGATGGCCGGTATCCCGTCGGTCGTATACGGGTTCTTCGGCATCCGTACATTGGTGCCGTTTGTGCGAAACACCTTCGGCGGTACAGGGTTTAGCATACTGGCGGCCTCGCTGCTGCTGGCGATGATGATCCTGCCGACCATTATCCAGCTTACATATTCGTCAATCAAGGCTGTTCCGGAGTCTTACTTTGAAGGAAGCCTTGCACTGGGCACATCCGAGGAGAGCAGCGTATTCCGTGCGGTGCTGCCAGCTGCTAAAAGCGGCGTTATGGCCGCACTGGTACTTGGCATCGGCCGCGCCATCGGCGAGACGATGGCCGTGGTGATGGTTGCAGGCAACCAGGCCAGAATGCCTGCCGGTATACTCAAAGGCATTCGCACGCTGACAACCAACATTGTTACTGAAATGGGATATGCAGCCGATCTGCATCGTGAAGCGCTGATTGCCACCGGCGTGGTGCTGTTTGTGTTCATCCTGCTGATCAATCTGCTATTCTCAGTTTTGAACAGGAGGGTGGAATCATGAGCAATCACAACCCCACCACACCCAAGAGTATGCCCTTCAAAGAGCGGTATTCTCTTAAGTCCAGGCAGTGGAAGCTGCGCATCCGCCGGCATCCGTTCTCTGCCCTGATCCGGCTTATGACAATCCTGTGTATACTGCTAACCGTCTTCCTGTTTTTACAGGTCACCATCAGCATTCTGGCCCAGGGTTTGCCGAACCTGTCGTGGGATTTATTCTCCTTCCAATATAATACCGACAACCAAAGCCTGATGCCGTCGCTGATCAACACCTTCATTATCACGTTCATGTCGCTGCTTTTCGCCGTGCCGGTGGGCATCGGGGCTGCGATATTCCTCAGCGAGTATTCCAAGCGCAACAGCTTAATTGTGAAAACCATCCGTGTCACCGCCGAAACCCTGGCGGGCATACCCAGTATTATCTACGGCCTGTTCGGCATGGTGTTCTTCGTTATCGCCCTGGGGATGGGCATGTCGCTGATCGCCGGTGCCCTGACCCTGAGCTTGATGATACTGCCGCTGATTATGCGCACTACAGAAGAAGCGCTTTTATCCGTGCCCGTCAGCTACCGCGAGGGCAGCTATGGCCTTGGCGCGGGCAAGCTTCGCACAGTGTTCCGCATCGTATTGCCGCCAGCCGCACCGGGCATCCTGGCCGGGGTCGTGCTGTCCGTCGGCCGTATTGTGGGTGAGACCGCTGCACTGATCTTTACAGCAGGGACGGTTGCCAAGCTCGCCTCGGGCATATCGTCATCCGGCAGCACCCTGGCGGTGCACATGTACATGCTTGCCGGGGAAGGCCATTTCATTGGTAAAGCGTACGCCGCAGCTTCGGTGCTTTTACTGTTTGTGCTGCTGATGAACGGGATCTCGCGCCTGATTTCCCACAGAATTGTGAAGGAGTAGACTATGTACAAAATTGAAACCAAAAACCTGGATCTGTTTTATGATGATTTCCAAGCGTTGAAAGCTGTGGATTTGCAGATTCCGGAACATCAGATTACAGCGTTCATCGGCCCTTCCGGCTGCGGTAAATCCACCCTGCTGAAATCGCTCAACCGC
>CAXXIB010000004.1:0-1478361 GCA_963675925.2 Candidatus Limiplasma sp. | reverse complement strand
CGTATTTCTCCCCGCCTTGCACGAAAGATGCCGTGCGGGTTTTGAATCTGCGCCGATTTGTGATATAATTAAGTCCAAGAAACGTTGTGTTGATCTCCATACCGCCGCCCTGTCCCCGCGCAGTGCTACGGCGGAGCTCATATCGCGCTTTGCCCTTTCGGCAAAACAAATCCGGAGGTTGTATGAAGTTCACACCGCAGCTACAGGGCGATCAGATTGATCTGCTGATGAAAGCGCTTCTCACCCTGACTACGACGGATGAAGCGCATCGTTTTTGCGAGGATGTCATGACCATTAAGGAACTGGAATCCATCGCACAGCGGCTGGAGGTCGCTGTTATGCTCAGCAGCAAAGCTACCTACCAGGAGATCGCACAAAAAACTGGCGCAAGCACCGCGACCATCAGCCGTGTCAACCGCGCGCTGCACTACGGGGCCGAGGGTTATTCCTTTGTGCTTGCCAAGCTGGATGGAGAAGTTTAGAGGTTTATGATGAATTTAGACATGCTCAACCCTCAGCAGCGCAAAGCCGCTGAAACGCTTAACGGTCCTGTATTGATTTTGGCAGGCGCAGGCAGCGGTAAAACGCGTGCGCTCACCTACCGTGTCGCCAATTTGATTGATTCGGGCGTGGAGCCGTGGCGCATATTAGCCATCACCTTCACCAACAAAGCCGCCAGAGAAATGCAGGAACGCATTGTCAACCTCGTGGGCGACAAGGCTGAAGATGTTTGGGTTAGCACCTTTCACTCCATGTGCGCTAAAATTCTGCGGCGCGACATTGAAAAGCTTGGGTACAAGCGCTCGTTCTCCATCTATGATGAGGACGACCAGAAAAGCGTGCTCAAAAATACACTCAAAACGCTTGATATCGACGATAAAGCCTTTACCATCCGCGAGCTGAAGGTGATTATTTCGGATGCGAAAAACCACCTGCAAACGCCCGATGAATGGTTTATGGAGTCTGCAAAGGACTTCCGCAGCCAGCAAATACACGATATCTTTACCGAATATGAAAAACGCCTGCGCTCGGCCAACGCGCTGGATTTTGACGATCTGCTTATGCGCACGCTGGAATTGTTTACCGGTCATCCCCCGGTGCTGCAAAGCTATCAGCAGCGGTTTTCCCATGTGCTGGTTGATGAATATCAGGACACCAACTTTGCCCAGTATCAGCTGGTTAAACTGCTGACCCAGGAAAGCCGCAACCTGTGCGTGGTGGGCGACGACGATCAGTCCATCTACTCCTGGCGCGGCGCGGATGTGCGCAATATTCTGGATTTTGAAAAAGACTTTCCCGAAGCTACTGTTATCAAGCTGGAGCAAAACTACCGCAGCACCGGCAATATTTTGGATGCCGCCAATCAGGTGATTCGCAACAACCAGGAACGTAAAATTAAAAAACTATGGACCGATGCTAAGGAAGGCGAACTGATCAGCCTGTTCTGCGCGGGCGACGAACGCGAGGAAGCCGCCTGGATTTGTGACCGCATTCAGCAGTTGCAGCTGTCCGGCGAACAATATTCCGACATCGCCGTGCTCTACCGCACCAACGCGCAAAGCCGTGTGCTGGAAGAGATGCTGATGCGTGCGGGTATCCCTTACCGAGTGTTTGGCGGTCTGCGCTTTTACGACCGCAAGGAAATTAAAGACATCATCGCTTACCTGCGCTGTATCGTCAATCCGTCGGATGACATCAGCCTGCGACGTATTATTAACCAGCCCAAGCGTTCCATCGGCGAAAGCACGATACGGGAGCTGCTGAAATTCTCCCAGGAAAACGAAATCCCCTTGTACTCGGCCCTGATGGACGTGCCCGATACCCTGTCGGCACGGCCGCGCAAATGCGTGCGCGAATTTGGCGAGCTGATGAGCGAGCTGGTCGCCCAGCACGAAAACATCAGCCTGAGCGAGTTTGTAAAGCTGCTGATTGAAAAAACCGGGCTGCGTACCCAGTACGAAAAGGATTTGTCCGACGAGGCGAAAACACGCCTTGAAAACATGGACGAGTTCCTGGGCGCGGTGTACGAGTTTGAACAGGCCGCCGATGAACCTACCTTAAGCAATTATCTGGAAAATGTCGCCTTGATTACAGACCTCGATCAGGCGGAAGCCAGCACCAAGCATGTAACGCTGATGACCGTGCACTCCTCCAAGGGACTGGAATTCCATACGGTCTTTATGGCGGGTCTGGAAGAGGGCATTTTCCCCAGCGGCCGCAGCATTATGGATGACGGCCGACTGGAAGAGGAACGCAGGCTTGCCTATGTTGCCATCACGCGTGCCAAGGAAAACCTCTATATCAGCTATGCCACGCAGCGTATGCTGTATAACCAGCTGAACATGAACGCGCTCAGCCGCTTTGTGGATGAAATTCCCAAGCAACTGATCGACGATGCCTGGATTGCCAAACGGGAACAGAGCTTCCCCGAAGATGAGGCAAGGCCGCAGCCCATGCGCAGACAGGCTGAAAAGAAAGTGCCGGAGAAAATGGTAAAGTTCGGCGTGCCGAAAGTGGTCACGCACGGCGCGGGCATCGGTGCAAAAAGTGCAGCTTTGGGCATCAAGGGCGTTAAAAAAGGCTTTACACCATCAGCCGCGGCGGGTGTGCCCGCCAGCGCACTGGCCTCACTATTCAAGGTGGGTGACCGCGTCATGCACAAAAAGTTTGGCGAAGGCAACGTAATGGATATTCACGGCAAGGGCAGCGACGCGCGAATCGTGATCTCGTTTGCGGCCTACGGCGTGAAAGAGTTTGCCTTGAGCATTGCGCCAATTGTAAAGGTGAATGAATAACATTTCATAAAACCCGACAGGACGCTTAGGGGCGTCCTGTTTTTAAACGGAGGGTCCATGAATACACAGCAACGCATGGATGAATTGATCCGCCAGTTGAATGATGCCAGCGCCGCGTATTACACCGGACAGGCGGAGCAAATGAGCGACGCCGCATGGGACAAGCTGTATGACGAGCTTGTCCTATTGGAGGCGGAAACCGGCGTGCAGCGGGATAACAGCCCGACGCGCCGTGTGGGCGCACAGCCGCTGACATCGTTTCAAAGTCACCGGCATCTCAGCCACCTATGGAGCATGGACAAAGTACAAAGCAAGTCCGCACTTCGCGCCTGGCTGACCCGCTGTGAAAAGCTACACGAACAGCAACCCGAGCTGCTGCCACCCCTTCGCTATGGCGTAGAATATAAGCTGGACGGGCTCACCCTCAACCTGACCTATGACGGCGGCCTGCTCACCCAGGCGGCCACGCGCGGCAACGGCGAGGTCGGCGAAGGCGTGCTTGCGCAGGTGCGCACCATCCGTGCTGTGCCGCTGACCATTCCCTACCAGGGATTGATCGAGGTGCAGGGCGAGTGCATTATGCGCCTGAGCACCTTGGAAGCCTATAACAAAACCGCAGATGAGCCGTTAAAAAACGCACGTAACGCCGCCGCGGGTGCCATTCGCAACCTGGACCCGGCCGTAACCGCCGCACGCAAGCTGGATGCCTTTTTCTACCAGGTCGGCACCATTGAAAATCCACCCTATACCGATCATCCGGGGATGATTGCGTTCCTGCACCAAAACGGCTTCCCCACCGTGCCCCTGCTACCCGCCGACAGCGCCGAAGCACTGGAAGCTGCCGTGGACCAAGTCGAGCAGCAACGCGAGACCCTCGATTTTCTGATTGACGGCGCGGTGATTAAAGTGCAGGACCTGCGCACTCGCGAACTGATGGGCAATACCGACAAATTCCCCCGCTGGTCTGTCGCATATAAGTTCGCCGCCCAGGAAGATATCGCCACACTGCTAAGCGTAGAGTGGAACTTGGGCCGCACCGGAAAGCTGACGCCGCTGGCGCACCTGACACCGACCGATATCGGCGGCGTAACCGTGCAAAACGCCACCCTGAACAACTACGGCGATATTCAGCGCAAGCAGCTTGCAGTCGGCTGCAAGGTATGGATACGCCGTTCCAACGATGTGATTCCCGAAATTATGGGCCGCGTCGGCCAGGCCGAGCCTGGCGAGCAGGAAATTTCGCCGCCGACCCACTGCCCCGCCTGCGGCACGGAGCTGACCCCGCGCGGTGCGCATCTGTTTTGTATGAACCGCAAAAGCTGCAAGCCCCAGGCTGTAGCCAGGCTTGCTCACTTTGCCGGGCGCGATGCGATGGACATTGAAGGTTTTTCTGAAAAAACCGCAGACCTGCTGTACGATGCCCTCGGCATGCGAGACCCAGCCGACCTGTATACCCTGACTGTCGATACCTTGCTTCCCTTGGAAGGCTTTCAGAAAAAACGTGCTGAAAACCTGATTCACGCCTTGCAGGAAAGCAAGCACTGTATGCTGGACCAGTTTTTGTTCGGGCTTGGCATTCCAAACATCGGCCGTAAAACAGCACGCGATCTGGCCGATACCTTCGGCTCGCTGGAGCGCCTGGCTGAAGCCACGGAGGAACAGCTGCTGGCTATCCCGGAAATTGGCAGCATTGTCGCTGCCAGCATTACGGAGTTTTTCTCCTTCCCTGAAAACCGTCAAATGATGGAACGCTTGCTGGAAGCCGGCGTTACCCCGACATACGAGCGCAGTATCCAATCCGATGTACTGATGCACCAAACCGTTGTCATCACCGGCACGCTGGAAACCGTCAGCAGGCAGGAAGCTGAAGCGCTGGTAGCGGCCCATGGCGGCCACGCGGCCTCCGCCGTGAGTAAAAAGACCAGCTTTATCGTCGCGGGTGAAAAAGCAGGCAGCAAGCTGGCCAAGGCGGAAAAACTGGGCGTGCCCGTACTGACAGAGACGGAATTCCTGCAAAAAATAGGCAAATAGAGACGCTTTACCCTACACAATTATCGTTGCAAAACCGACCCTTCAGACTGGCCACTGACCGCCTTTCGTTTACAATTATTGATTTTTGGACATAGTGACTGTCTAGAATGTACTTTACACCCGATGACTCATGGATTATGAAGGAGGGTTTCCCCATGATGAACATGACCAAGAGTCTTGTGACAAAATTTTTGATTGGTATCGGGTTTGCGGCCACGGTGGTCGTAAACTTTCTGGCAACGACTGGCGTAATTAACGGCGTAAATACCGCCGTGATCTCTGATACCAACCCGACGCTGTTTACCCCTTTAGGCTATACGTTTTCCATTTGGGGTATCATATACCTGCTGCTACTGGCCTATGTGCTTGTGCAGCTGTTTTCGCAAAGCCTCGGTAAAGACATCCGCATGACCGCCATTGCAAACTGGTTTATTCTCTCCAGCGCCGCCAATGTGGGCTGGATTTTTGCATGGCAATACAGCCGATTCGGCTTATCGGTCATCCTGATGGCCGTTCTCCTTTTCAGTCTGGCGCGTATCCTGACGCTGCTCAAAGGTGCAGAGCGCACCCTGACCAACCTTTTCAGCCTGGAACTGCCCTTTGGGCTATATGCCGGCTGGATTTCCGTAGCAACCATCGCCAATATATCGGTCTTTCTGCTGGATATCGGCTGGACCGGGTTCGGCATTCCGTGGTTCATTTGGATGGTCATTGTCCTGCTGGTCGCAGCGATCATCGCCATCACGGCGACGCGTGCAACAATGAACATTGCCTATCCGGCCGCCATCCTGTGGGGGCTGACCGGTATCCTTGCGCGCTATCTGCCGGATTTCCGCTTTGATACCGGATCGGAAACCATGTGGATTGTTGTGGCGCTGGCTTTGAGCATGCTGGCGATCGCTATCCGCTGGATTGACATTATCATCCGCAGAGTTAAATAACGCTTGCTTCAAAAACACCCCGCGCCGGAACATGGCACGGGGTGTTTTGCTTTGCATTTATTACGGAACATACATGCTATAGTCGCCATCCAGCCCCATCAGGTATACGGACAGGTCATCCCGGACGACCAGAGTCAACTTCATCTCTGCATCCGGCGTACCGCCCGTATCGGCACTGTGCACATAGCGATATAGCAGCAACACCGTGCCGGGCACCTGCCCCTGATATACCCAGGCGTGCACGCCGCCCGCCCCCAGCATATCAGGCGAGGCGGCCTCCTCGTAAGCGCTTCGGACAAGGGAAAGGCTATCCTGCGGCTCCATATCCACCGTCCATACATAGCCGGTGGATGAGTTTTCCTTCAGGCGTATCGTCAGCGTGCCGGACATATACTGTTCCGGCATGCCCAGGGTTGTAAGCAACGTGAGATTGCCGGCGGCATCGGATGCAAAGGTGTAGACCACATCGGGTTCAGGCAGTTCCTCCTCCCAGGTCCAGGCGTAGATAAAGCCTACGCTGGCTTCCGCGGCCTTCAGGCCGCGAATCGTCCATCGGTGTGTGCCCGGAGTACCGCCGGACGCTTCCGGGCCGTTATAACCTTCATCGGTCACGGCGAGCACCGTTTCGTCCGATATCGTGTAATGCCACATGAAACCGGCTGACTGGTCTTCACTGTAGGATACGGAAAACGCCGATGCAGACGCAACGCAAAATAACAGCGCGATGCACACCAGCAGGCAAAACGATGCCCTTTTCATTCGTTTGTCCTCCGCATAGTCGTTGAGAACGCTTGCTTACAGATCCGTACCCTCCAGCGCTTTGGTCAGCGCTTGCTTTGCCTCGCCATAGGAATATCCCCTGCGTTGCATCGCCTGAATGGTCTTTCGATACGCGTCGGCTGTCGCCGCGTTTTGATGCCGCCTGAGCAGCTTACGGGCCAGTTGCTCCGCCCCGTCGGCCTGCTGCTCCGGCTCCAGTTCACCCACAACCTGTTCCGCCAGCGCGGACTCCACGCCCTTTTGCCTAAGTTCGTAGAGTATACGGGCTTTCCCCATCTGCCGCGCCGATCGATCCCGTGCCCATTGCCTGGCAAAGTCTTCATCACTGAGCAGACCATTTGACGTGAGCTTGGTAATCACCATGTCAACGGTATCGGTCATAAAACAGGCATCGGTCAGTCGTTTTTCAATCTCCGCAATACTGCGGGCCCGCACAGCCAAAAGCCGAACGGCACGGTTGAGCGCATCAGGATATTGGTTTAAGAGTATGTCATGTTTCCATTCCTCCAGCGCAACCGTATCCCCTTCCTGCAGGGACATATGTTTACAATCTTTATTGCGCAGGCACAGCGTTTCCCCGGTGTCGATCGTTACGCGAACACCGTAGCGCAGCTCCCGGATATTGGTTATTCTTTCTTTCATGGCAGCAATTCCTGAATCAGGTCGCGGTTGAGCAGGCTTAACCTGCCAACACGCTGTTCGCTGGCGCCGCTGTTGAAAGACACAAAGCCGTTGCCGTCATCATCAAAAAAGAAACCGTTCACCGCGCCATAGGCAAAGCCCTGGTGTCCATGTAATACGCGGCTGGACACGGCCGCATCGTCCAGTAAAAACATGCCCATGCCATGGCGTATCCCCGGCCAGTGCTCTGTTCCCCCGCCAATCGGTGTGAGCAGCTTGCGCAGTGACGCTTTGCTGATAAACTGCGTGCCAGCCACTGTGCCACCGCGCATCACCAGCAGGCACAGCTTTGCCATCTCCTCCGCCGCAATGAACAGGTTTCCCGACATCAGCAGGAAATGCCGCTGCGGGTTTGGCACTGTAATCGGCTCGGCCGAGCGCAGGCGCGCTGCCGCATCAAAGGCCGCCTCTTTCTCCGGCGGTAGAATCCGGTAGCTGTTTGCAAGGCGGTTGATATCCGCTTTTGTTATATCCACAGTCGCCGATATGCCCAGTGGCTGCAATAATTCTGTTTGTATAAGCTCTTCGATTGATTGTTGAAACCTGTACTCCAGCAGACTGCAGATCAGCCCCGCGCCGAAGTTGGAGTATTGAAAGCGTTCATACGGCTTTACATTCGCAAAGCTAGCTGTATCAGCCAACAGTTCATCCGCTGATATCCCCTCGCTAAACGAGCGGAAGTACGCCGGTGTGTCCACAATCCCTGCGCTGTGGCTTAGCAGTGCGCCCAGTGGGATGGGTGTATCCGGGAAATGCGGATTACGAATGGCGCTGTGCCAAAACGCTGAAATATCCTCTTCGACGCTTAATTTGCCCAGCGTTTGCAGCCGGAACACCAGCAACGCGCACACCGCCTTGGCAATCGATGCCGTTCGAAACAGCGTATCCGGCTGCACAGCCATGCGTGGTTTTAGTTTGGCATAGCCTGCGTAATACAGCTCCGCCGCCTGTCCGCTGCGAATCACCTGCACACAGCCGCCGACCACATGATGCTTACGCAAAACCCGCTGCACCGCCTGCTGCTTGTCTGCATCGCCGCCAGTTACTTCTACGCGCTGCCAGCGGCAACGCTTGCCCAGTATCGGCAGCGCAGCGGCATAGAGTTGGTTTTTACGCGGCGTGACTGGCATTTTGTGCCTCCGGCTGTAGTCGATGGTACGGCAGCCACAGGTAGGCGGCTGTCGAGATCCCCGCATAGAAGAAATAGGGCGATAGCCACAGCCACTGCCCGCCGAAAATCCATACCAGCAAGTAGATCACCAAGTCCGCCCCGATTAAAAGCAGCGCGATTCGGTCCCGGTCGGCCCACAGCAATAGCACGCCGATGGCCAACACGTAGAGAAAGAGCGTAACAATCACGCCCCAAATTGAGGAAGACAGGAAAACGCGTGAAAACGGCAATATGCATACCGGTAGATACGCCAGCACCACTTTGCCTTTGGCAGTTTTGGACAGTCGCCACAGAAAGACCGCCGCTACCGCAACTACCATAATCAAGCTGAGCATTTGGCTTGCGCGCAGCCCCAGCACATATAAGCTGTCGGTGCGCAGTTGCTCAATCAGGAATCGGCCGCAGCCGTAGAGCACCAGATACCACAAAAACATATCCCCGCGTTTTTTCATGCGCTTGCGGCTGAGCCACAGCACGGCAAACACCAAAAGATTCCACGTCGATTCATAAAAAAACGTCGCCGCGTGCCATACCTCGGCTCCGCCTTCGTTGATCAGCACTCCGGCGGGGAAAAACTGCCAAAACGCACTGGTAATCACCGGGCCATACGCCTCGCGGTTGAAATAATTACCCCAGCGGCCGATGGCCTGGGCAAGCACCAGCCCCGGTGCGACGATATCGACCAGCGTAGCCAGGGGAATTTTCTTGACCCGGCTGTAGATGAACACAGCCAACAGCCCGCCGATGACCGCGCCGTAGATTGCCACGCCGCCTTTCCAGATATAAAGAATGGAAATCGGATCGGCCATATACTGATCCAGTTTCATGAGTACAAAGTAAAGGCGCGCGCCAATAATGCCCATCGGTACCGACACCAGCACCACATCGAGCATCGTATCTTTGGGCAGGCCCAAGCGCTTTTCCTCGCGCGTGCCAAGGGAAAATGCCAGCAAAATCCCCGACATAATCAGCACGCTATACCAGGTAATGCTTCCAACGATAAACCGACTGTACGGAATTTCCACAAAAACCGCCTCCTTATTGCTTGGAGCTACGCGGATTCATCCCTGTTTCTGATTATACCACATCCCCGCAGGCCATTGCCCCGTTTTTTGAAACATGATAGAATGACAGGGATTGATTTTACGGAGGGAATGCCCATGGATTATAGAGCCGAATCCCTGAAAAAACACTACGAATGGCGTGGCAAACTGGATATTTCACCGCGTGTACCGGTCCAAAACCGGGATGATCTGTCCCTAGCATATACACCGGGCGTGGCAGAGCCTTGCCTCGCCATTGAAAAGGATATCGACAAAAGTTATGAGCTGACAGGCCGCGGCAATTTGGTGGCCGTTATAACCGACGGTTCGGCTGTGCTGGGCCTTGGCAACATCGGCCCTGAAGCCGGTATGCCCGTAATGGAAGGCAAATGCGTGCTGTTTAAAGCCTTTGGCGGCGTGGATGCCATCCCCCTGTGTATTAAATCCAACGATGTGGACGAAATCGTCCGCACGGTGCACCTGCTGTCGGGCAGTTTCGGCGGTGTCAATTTGGAGGACATCTCCGCACCGCGCTGTTTTGAAATTGAACGCAGGCTGCAGGAGCTGTGCGACATTCCCATTTTCCACGATGACCAGCACGGCACCGCCGTGGTGACCGCCGCAGCACTAATCAACGCGCTGAAAGTTGTTGGCAAGACCATGGGCTCCGTCCGCTGCGTGATTAACGGCGCGGGCGCAGCCGGTATATCGGTTGCCAAGCTGCTGCTTAAAATGAACATCGGCGAAATTATTCTGGTCTCCCGCCACGGCATCATCGTGGACGGCAAAGAGGGTATCAACTCCGCCCAGCAGGAAATGGCCGCCGTGACCAACCCGCGCAAGATGACCGGCACCCTGGCCGATGCTATGAAGGACGCGGATGTGTTCATCGGCCTGTCCGCACCCAATCTGGTCACAGGCGACATGGTTCGCTCGATGGCCAAAGACCCCATCGTATTCCCCATGGCCAATCCCACCCCGGAGATTGACCCGCTGGAAGCGCTTGCTGCCGGTGCCGCAGTCGTCGGCACGGGCCGCAGCGATTTTGACAACCAGATTAACAACGTGCTGGCGTTTCCGGGCATCCTGCGCGGCGCGCTGGATACTCGCGCCAAGTGCATCAACGACGAAATGAAGCTGGCAGCGGCCTATGCGATTGCCGATTTGGTGACGGATGAAGACCGCAAATCCAGCTATATCATCCCCTTTGCGTTTGACAAGCGCGTAGGGCCGGCTGTAGGCCATGCCGTGGCCGACGCAGCCGTTACAAGCGGCGTAGCCAGAATCACACCGGACTGACGATACCCCACCCATCGCTTTGCGGTCTTACGCATTTACGGAGGAACTATGCCCCAAGAGACCTCGCAGGAAGCCAAGCTGAAACGCATGACGGAGACCCCCATCCCCAAGCTTTTGTTCTCCCTTGCGATTCCGACCATCATCAGCATGCTGATCACTGCGTTTTACAACATGGCCGACACCTTTTTTATCGGCAGGCTTGGTATAGCCAGCGCAACTGCCGGGGTGGGCGTATGTTTCCCCATGATGGCAGTACTGCAGGCCGTCGGCTTTATGTACGGGCAGGGCTCCGGCAATTACATCGCCAGAGCACTAGGCGCACGCAGGCAAGCCGAAGCCGAGGAAATGGCCTCCACCGGGTTTTTTGCAGCGGTTTTCACCGGCATCGTTTTGATGGGCATCGGGCTATTATTCCTGCCCCAGCTGGTGGTGCTGCTCGGCTCGACCGAGACCATCGCCCCCTACGCAATCGACTATGCCCGCAATATTCTAATCGCCTCCCCCTGGCTGATTGCCAGCATTGTTCTCAACAACCAGCTGCGCTTGCAGGGCAACGCCGTTTTTGCTATGGTAGGGATGACCTCCGGCGCGCTGATTAACATTGCCATCGACCCGCTGTTCATATTCACTTTCGATATGGGCGTGGGCGGGGCATCCATGGCTACGATGGTCAGCCAGATCATCGCCTTTACGCTATTGTACCTTGGCACCCAGCACGGCGATACGCTGCGAATTCACATCAAGCGCTTTGCCCCGACGCTGCGCAACTTCAAGGGCATTCTGCGCGGCGGGATACCGGCGCTGATTCGCCAAACCATTGCCAGCGTATCCATCATCCTGCTCAATACCGTTGCGGGCCGCATGGGCGATTCGGTTGTCGCCGCGTTTTCCATTGTGTTCCGCATTACCATGTTTGTACTGATGATCGTAATCGGCCTGGGACAAGGGTTTCAGCCGATTTGTGGGTTTAACTACGGGTTCAAGCGCTACGATCGCGTTCGGGAAGCCTATTGGTTCTCGGTGAAGATCTCCTTTGCCATGCTGCTGGTGGGCGCAGTGCTTGCATTCAGCTTTGCACCCCAGCTGGTGAACCTGTTTTTAAAAGGCCATCCCGAGGTGACGGAAATCGGCAGTCTTGCCCTGCGTTTTCAGGCGTTTTCCTATCCGACGTTTTCCATTTTGATGATGAACAGCATGATGCTGCAAACCATAGGCCACACACGCAACGCATCCATCGTAGCTGTTTCCAGGCAGGGGTTGTTCCTGCTACCGGCGATCTTTATTCTGCCACACTTCTTCGGGCTTTTGGGGCTGCAGTTGGCACAGCCCGTTGCGGATATCTGCGCACTGTTCCTGAGCGTACCGCTTGGCCTGAAGGCACTCAACGGATTTAAGCGAGAGGAGGCGCGGCTCGCCGCACAAGGCGACGCTGCATAGGCTAATGTCCAGGTATGACGCGGTACTCTTCGATATGGACGGCACGCTGCTAGACACAGTGGACGATATCCAAAGCGCACTCAACCAGACGCTGGAGGATTTCGGCCACCCCACCCACGTACGCGACGATGTAAAACGCTTTATCGGCAGCGGCGCGTATGAGCTGATTCGGCGCGCACTGCCAAGCCATACAGAGGAATCAACAGTCGCTGCGATGCTGCCCGTATTCCGCAAGCACTATATGAAGCACGTCAGCGATAAAACCAACCCGTTTCTGGGTATATTGCCAATGCTGACA
Organism: Candidatus Limiplasma sp.; assembly: GCA_963675925.2. Classification (GTDB taxonomy): domain Bacteria; phylum Bacillota; class Clostridia; order Christensenellales; family Aristaeellaceae; genus CAXXOK01. The sequence continues at coordinate 1,465,885 of CAXXIB010000004.1, read as the reverse complement.
GCCCTGGACGAAGCCGGCCTGAAACTTGCCATCATCTCTAACAAAAGCGACGATAAGGTGAAACACCTGACCAAAAAGCATTTTGGCAGCCTGATCCATATCGCAGTGGGCGCGCGCGAAGGTGTGCCCTCCAAACCAAAGCCCGATTTGATGCTCCTCGCCTTGGATAAAATCGACTCCATTCCCCAGCGTACGCTGTACATCGGCGATGCACCGACCGATCTGCTGGCCGCAGAAAACGCAGGCATGGACTGCATTCTGGTACGCTGGGGCTATACCGAACCCAAAGAACTGGCAAAACATACACCGCTGTTCTTTGCCAGCGACCCGGCGGAGCTTCCGATGCTCATATTACAGGAACAGGAGGATTTTTCATGAATCCCTTCTTTGCCTATCTAAACCGCCTCAAGTTGATTCAACGTTGGGGGCTGATGCGCAATACCATTCCCGAAAATGATATGGAGCACTCCATGCAGTGTGCGATGATCGCCCACGCCCTGGCTGTGCTGGCCAACACGCGCCACGGTAAAACCCTGAACCCCGAAACCATAACCACCCTGGCACTGTACCACGATGTGGGCGAAGTGCTGACCGGTGATTTACCAACCCCGGTCAAGTATAAAAATCCCGAAATTAAAAAGGCCTATAAAACCATCGAAGCCATGGCTAATCAGCAGCTGCTGACCATGCTGCCGGATGATTTGCAGACCACCTACCGCCCCTACCTGATGCCGGATAAGGACAGCTATCCGTGGAAAGTGGTGAAGGCCGCCGACCGCATCTGCGCCTATATCAAGTGCGTGGAGGAGAAAAAAGCGGGTAACCTTGAGTTTATTCAGGCGCAGGCCTCCATTGAAAAAAGCATCTCCGATCTGGAGATGCCTGAAGTGGATGATTTTATGCGGGAGTTTGTCCCCGCGTATGAGCTGTCTCTGGACGAGATCAGCAAATAAACAAACAGCTTAACGGCTGAGTATCCGTCTGTGCCCGGTCTCCAGCAGTCGTCCGAGATCGGCACTGTTTTCCAGCACCTTCGCACAGCCCATCACCACATTCTTCTGCGGTTCCTCTGCCACCGAGCAGGGGATGTTCAGTGCGTCAGCCACGGCCTCGCACAGGCCGAACAGGTCGGCCCCGCCGCCGGTGAACATGATGCCGTAGTCAAACACATCCGCCGCCAGCTCCGCCGGCGTATGTTCCAGCACGCCGTGAATGCTTTCAATCAGCTGCTGGAGCGGCTCGTTAATGGATTCGATCACATCGTCACTGGTGATGCGCATGGTTTTGGGCAGTCCAGTAATCAGGTTACGCCCCGTAACCTCCATGTACAGCTGCTCCGTGCGCGGGATGGCCGAGCCGATGTTGCGCTTAAGCTCCTCGGCGGTCAGTTCACCAATCAGCAGGTTATGCTTGCGGCGCAGATGCCGTATAATGCCATCGTTAAAGCGGTCGCCACCGATTTTCACACAGTCGCTGACCACGGTTTTGCCCATGGAAAGCACCGCGATATCGCTGACGCCCGCGGAAATATCCACAATCATGGTGCCGTAGGCTTCATCAATGGGCAGGCCGGAGCCAAGCGCGGCCGCGATGGTACGGTCTAAAAGCTGGGTGCGGCGCATACCGGCATCCAGCATGGTGGAGATAATGGATCGCTTTTCCATCTCGTTGATGCCTGTGGGCAAAGCCATAACCGAACGCGGGCGCACAAATACGCGCTTACCAATCGCTTTCATCACAAAGCCCTTGAGCATAATCGAAAGCAGTTCGTAATCGGAAATCGTTCCATCGCGAAGCGGCCGGAGGGCCAGGATATTGCCCGGCGTACGGCCGATCATCCGCGCGGCGTCGCTGCCAAAGGCAATCACGTCGTGCGTGTCCCGGTCGATGGCAATCACCGTAGGCTCTTGCAGAATAATGCCACGGCCCCTCATATAAATCGTGATATTGCTGGTTCCCAGATCAATCGCTAAATCGCTGACACTTGCCATGCTTTTAAAAACACCTCTTCCCTGCGGAATTCGCCGGGATTTGTTAGTATTCCTTCTCTTTGCGCTTGGACGACGCATGCGGGTAGAACACTTGGGTTAGTTCCAGACCGCAGGCAGGGGCCGTCGGGCCCAGGTCGCGGCGGTTTTTCGTTTCAAACGCCGAAGTAAAACAATGTACATCCAGCTTGCCCTTGCCAATCTCCAGCAGCGTCCCCACGATGATGCGCACCATGTTGTACAAAAACGCATTGCCCTGCACGGTGAAGGTCAGCTGATCATCAGTCCGGGTAAGCTCGGCGTGGTCTATGGTGCGCACGGTCGTTTTCACCGAGCCGCCCACCGCCTGAAACGCCGCAAAGTCGTGCGTGCCCAGTATGTCCTGCGCAGCCAAACTCATCGCCTGGGTATCGAGTTGCAAGGGCACATGCGCCATATAGTGGCGGTATAGTGCGCTTGGGTGGGGTGTGTTGAGGATGCGGTAGGTGTAGGTTTTGCCGATGGCATCGTAACGGGCGTGGAAGAACCCGTCTACCTCCCGCCCGTGGGTCACCTTGATATCCGGCGGTAGGTGGGTATTGAGCGCGTAAGGAAAGCGATCCGCCGGTATGGTCGAGCGCGTATCAAAGTGCGCACATTGCCCCATGGCGTGAACACCCGCATCGGTACGGCTGGCACCGGTGATTGGCGTTTGGGTACCCAGCAGCGCATGCAGCGCTTCCTCCACCTTCTGCTGAACGGACATGCCATTCAGCTGGTGCTGCCAGCCGACGTAGTTTGTGCCATCGTAGCTGATCGTCAGCAGGATGCGGCGCACGCCGCTATCCAGCATCGGCTTTTCACGCACGTTTGGCGCGGTTTCGACCATCATCCCGATCTCCCCCGCTACCACAGTATGCTACAGGCGATCACCGCGCAGAGCATCAAGACCGATACCAGACTGGCGCGGGCGTCCTCGCGGGTTAAGCGCAGCACGCGCAGGCGGGTGCGCCCCTCGCCGCCGTGGTAGCAGCGGGCTTCCATGGCCATGGCCAGCTCACCCGCACGGCGAAATGCACTAACAAACAAGGGCACAAGCAGCGGGGTCATCGCTTTGGCGCGGGCAATGAGGTTGCCGGATTCAAAATCCGCACCTCTGGCCTTTTGCGCCTTCATAATCTTGTCGGTTTCCTCAATCAGGGTGGGGATAAAGCGCAGCGCAATGGTCATCATCATGGCCAGTTCGTGCACAGGGAAGCGCACTTTTTTCAGCGGCGTGAGCAGGATCTCGATGCCATCGGACAGCGCGACCGGCGAAGTCGTCAGCGTCAGGATGGACGTACCCAGCACCAGAAATATCAGCCGCAGCGAGAAATGCACCGCCAGCAGCAGGCCCTCCTGCGAAATGGAGATAAACTTCCAGTGAATGAGCACGGTTTGTCCGCCGGAGAAAAATATGTTGAGCACAAAGGTGAGAATCAGCAGAATGCGCAGCGGCTTCAGCGTTTTCAGCAGCTGCTTAAACGATAGTCCCGCCAGATGCGCTACCATAAACACATAGACCGCCGGGATACAGTAAAACAGCGGCGATTCCACCGTGAACACCATGGCGATATACACCAGCGTGAGCATGATTTTTGCGCGCGGGTCCAGCCGGTGCACCACGGTGTTGCCGGGCATGTACTGGCCCAGTGTGATGTCCTTAAACATGCTCTGGCACCCCCTTCAGCTGCAGGATGGCATCGCGCACCTCTTCCAGGGTGTAAATATCATCAGGCAGGTTAAAGCCTTCTGCACGCAAGCGCTGGGCCAGTTCCGCGCCCTGTGGCACACCCAGACCGATTGCCTGCAGCCGCTCGGCTTGTTTGAATACTTCGCGCGGGGTTCCTTCCATCTCCAGCGTTCCCCGGTTCATCACGATCAGGCGGGTCGCCAGGGATGCGATATCATCCATATTATGGCTGACCATAATGACGGTCATCTTGGTTTCGGTGTGCAGGGATTTGATCATCTTGAGGATGGACCGTCTGCCCTCCGGGTCCAACCCTGCGGTTGGCTCATCCAAGATCAGCACTTTCGGCTGCATAGCCAGCACCCCGGCGATTGCCACACGGCGCATTTGCCCGCCCGACAGTTCAAACGGCGACACCTTGCCGGTCGTATCGTAATCAATGCCCACCTGCTCGCACGCCCAGTGCACGCGGCGGTCAATTTCCTCTTTGTCGCAGCCGATATTTTTGGGCCCGAAGGCGATATCCTTAACCACCGTTTCTTCAAACAACTGATATTCCGGGTACTGGAAAACCAGGCCCACTTGCTTGCGCAGCTCGCGCAGGCCCGCGCCTTTGGCCACAATATCGGTCCCGTTAACCACCACAGTGCCGCTTGTTGGCATTAAAAGGCCGTTTAAATGCTGCACAAACGTGGTTTTTCCGGAGCCCGTATGCCCTAAAATGCCGATGAACTCGCCGTCATCAATGGTCAGCGACAGGTTATGAATCGCCGTGGCGGAAAACGGACTGCCGGGCATATAGGTATGCGACAGGTTTTCTACTCGGATAGGCATACCTTCAGCTCCTTTACCATATCGTCCACCGTGAGGATGCCATCCTTCAGGGTCAGGCCGCGCTGCCCAAGCATTTTGGCCAGCATCGCCATCGGCGGTACATCCAGCCCCAGTTCACGCAGGGCATCCACTTGGGAAAACACCGCTTGCGGCGTGTCGTTCATGGCAATTTTGCCTTCGTTTAGTACGATGACACGGTCGGCCATGGCGGCTTCTTCCATAAAATGCGTAATCCACACCACGGTGATGTGATTTTCTTTGTTTAGTTTGCGTGAGGTTTCAAAAATCTCGCGGCGGCCGGTGGGGTCCAGCATGGCGGTGGATTCATCCATAACCATTACATCCGGCTGCATAGCCAGCACACCCGCTACAGCCACGCGCTGCTTTTGCCCGCCGGACAGCATATGGGGCGCAGCGGCGGCATAGTCTTTCATGGATACGGCGTCCAGCGCGGCTTCAATGCGTTCAATCATCTGCTCACGGGGTATGCCCATGTTTTCAAGGCCGAAGGCCACATCTTCCCGTACCACGGTGGCCACAATCTGGTTATCCGGGTTTTGAAACACCATGCCCGCATGTTTACGGATGTTCCACAGCTGGGGCTCCTTTTTGGTGTCCAGTCCACATACAATAACGCGCCCGTCCGTTGGCAGATACAGCGCATTCATCAGCTTGGCCAGCGTGGATTTTCCTGAACCATTATGCCCAAGGATTGCCACAAACTCGCCCGCTTTGACCGCCATGCTTACATCGTCCACCGCCTGGCGGGTTTCCTCGTCATAGCGGTAGCTGACGTTTTCCAGCGTCACAGGTTCGGGCTTGATGAGCTCGCTTCCGTTTTCCGCAAGCCAGGCGTGGGCATCATCTCTATCCCTGGCGATTTGCTGCTTGAGCGCATCGAAGGTTTCAAACTTTTCTTCTTTGCGAAGGAAATGCAGATAGGTTAGTGTCAGGGTCTGCTTGTACAGGTCTCCACCGGCGAAGTCCAGCAAATGGGCTTCGATGGTCGGGTTGCTGTCAGGTGCGGTGGGGTGTTTCCCCTGGCTTAAAATGGCCAGGTACCTGCGATGGGCGACCTCCGCCAGGGCGATGTACACACCGCTTTCCGGCATATCCAGCCCAATTGGATACTCCAAATTGGCTGTAGGAAACCCAAGCTCGGTTCCCAGCCGTTTGCCCGGCACGGTTACGCCGCGTACGGTGAATGGCAGCTTGTTGTTCACGTCCGGACCTCCCTTACATAGCATTACAGATGGCTGCAAAACTATATTATATAGCAGTGGATATACCGCGTCAATGCAAAGCCCTCCGGCGTTGCGCACAGGTAGCGAAGTATGGTACAATTCCCCTTGTTGTCCGGCGATTTTCCGGGCACCGAAACACACAGGAAAGGAGTTTACGCAAATGCCTACTATACTTGTCATCGACGGCCATGGCGGAGGGCTTGGAAAGCTGATTATCGCGGCCCTGAAGGACAGCGACGCCGGATATGCCATCCATGCAGTCGGCGTGAACTCCATTGCGACAGCCGCCATGCTAAAAGCCGGGGCGGATACCGCTGCTACAGGCGAAAACGCCGTGGTTGTGGGCTGCAGGACGGCCGATATCATCATCGGGCCGATTGGCATTGTCATTGCCGATTCGATGCACGGCGAAATCACCCCCGTGATGGCAACCGCCGTCGGGCAAAGCCTTGCCAAGCGTGTGCTGGTTCCCATGAACCAGTGTGATAATATGATCATCGGTGTTTTGGACCAGCCTGTAGGCCAGGCTGTACAGGGTGTAGTCCGTGCTGTTTCGCAGATTGCCGGGCAGGCGTAGCGCTGTGGAAAACTTTGCCGATATTCTCAACGCTCATCAACAACGCTATCCGCTGATGCAGCCGCAGGACTACGGCAAGCTGGCGTACCAAAGCGCACTGGGCCCGGAGCATATGATAGCAGACGAGACTCGCGCCGCTGCGTTCATCCGCGAGGAATGGCAATCCGTGCAGGATACACCCGTGCCCTGCAACCCCGAGCCGATTGGCGGCGGCCTGTGCCGCCTGCACATGACACGCGCCGCATACTCACCCGAGACCGCCGCGCAGCTTGCCACGCTGTTTATCCAAACCGCGCGGGAGCACACCGGCACGCCGGAAGATTTGCAAGCCCTGCTACCGATACTCGCCGCTCTGCCCGTTCGCGGGATGGCCGCATGGCTCACCACATGGCAGCAACAGGGCTGCCCGCCGGTGCACCATTCCGAATCATTCCGCAATGCCTATCAGCCGCATTATCGCCTGCTGTGTATGCCTCTGGCACAAAAGCTGCTGCGATAAGCAAGCACCACCCAAAGCTTTCTCCCCAGACCTGCCATGAAGACAGGCGGGGACCCCAATAGATTTCCAGCCGTTGTCATGAAGACAGTGAGCCTTGCCTGAAGCAATGCAACCATCACTTTAGGAGGTTCCATCCATGAAATTTAATGTAAAACAACTGGTTCTCAGCGCGATGTTCTTAGGCATCGCTTATGTGCTCCCCTACCTGACGGGCAATATGCTGCTTGGCGGCATGCTGCTGCCCATGCACATTCCGGTGCTTTTGTGCGGGTTCGTATGCGGCTGGCCCTGGGGTCTTGCCGTTGGATTCATTGCCCCGCTGCTACGCTCTGTGTTGATCGGCATGCCGCCAATGATGCCCACCGCCCTTGCCATGGCGTTTGAGCTGGCTGCCTACGGCATGTTTGCCGGCATGGTGTATAATGCGCTGCAAAAAACAACGGTTAATGTATATGTTTCCCTGATCGTTTCCATGCTGCTGGGCCGCGTGGTCTGGGGCGTGATTACCTTTGCGCTGTATGCCCTGTTTATGACCAACGCATTCACCCTGCCGATGTTCTTTGCCGGTGCGTTTGTCAACGCCTGGCCGGGCATTGTGGTGCAGCTTGTGCTGATTCCGGTCCTGGTATTGGCACTGCGGCGCGCAAAGCTGATGGCATGAACCAAGAAACCATGCATACCATGTTCTCCTCTTTGGAGGCACAGCTGCAAACCAGCACACGTGCGGTGCTGGTGATAGACGGCGACTGCGCGGCGGGTAAAACAACGCTCGCCGCGCAGCTGGCCGCGCGCTGCGGTTGCAGCGTTATTCATATGGATGATTTTTTCCTGCCCAAAGCGCTGCGCACCCCGCAGCGGCTAGCGGAACCGGGCGGCAATATTCACTACGAACGCTTTTTAAGCGAAGTCCTTCCCCCGCTACAGCGCTGCGAGGCCTTTACCTACGGCGCGCTGAACTGTTCCGATTTTTCCGTAAAATCCGTTACGGTGGACGCGCGTAACTGCACCATCATCGAGGGCAGCTATTCGCTGCATCCCCGCTTTCTGGAGGCCTACAGGCAAATGAATGCAGCGCTGTATTTGCTGCGCGTGTCCGCGCCGGAGCAACTGAAGCGCCTGCAAAAAAGAGAAGACGAAGCATCGCTTCGTCTGTTTAAGTCGCGCTGGATTCCCATGGAAAAACGCTATCAGGAAGCGTATCAATCCCTCTGGGATGATGTTAACGTTATAAACGGGTAGTGATCCAATCGATCATATCCTGAACAACTTGTTCCCGGTTCGGCTCGTTGTGCATTTCATGACGGCCGTTTTCATATAATTTCACAGTCACATCCTGCACGCCGGCGGCTTTCATTTCCGCGGCGACTTTTTTTACGCCTGCGCCGCGCCCGCCCACAGGGTCGCTTGCCCCGGCGTAAAGTAACACGGGTACACTGGTATCCATCGAAGACAAATTCTGCGGATACAGCTTTTTCAGCCCCAGGAACATATCGCGGTATGCCCCCGCCGTGAAGGTGAAGCCGCACAGCGGATCGGCGATATAGCTATCTACCTTATCCGTATTGCGCGAGATCCAGTCTTTATCGGTGCGCACAGGGGACCAGTCCTTATTGTAGCCTGCAAAGCTCATGTTTTCCAGAAACTTGGACGGTTTGCGCTCCCCGCCCAGCGCGCACAAGAGCTTGGCAAGCATCAGCCCCACCGTCACCAGCGGCGGCGGGAAATGCCCCGTCCCCGATAGAATAACCCCGCTTAGCCCTTGTTCCTGCACCAGGCAGTAGTTACGTGCCACAAAGCTGCCCATACTGTGCCCAAACAGGAAATACGGCACATCCGGATAGTCTTTTTGCACTTCCAGTCTCAACGTGTGGGCATCCTGCACGAGCGCGTCAAACCCGCCACGTCCAAAGTGACCCAGTTGCTCGGCCTGTTCGCCATGGCCCAGATGGTTGTGACCAACGACCAGTATACCTGCCTGACTTAAGCGTTTGGCCATTTCATTGTAGCAGTCGATATGCTCAGCCATGCCGTGGAGGATTTGCACAATTGCACGAATGTCCCCTTCGGGTTTCCATAGGCGCGGGTAGAGCATCGGGCCTGCGACGGAGCGAAAGCTTTCCTGCATACTGCCATCTCCTTTATTATATTGATTGAATATTTAATTTTAAGCTGATGTCCAGCGGACGCACAAAATTGGTCAAATCGCCGACCGAGATACAGTTGACCCCCGTTGCGGCCACCTCGCGCAGGTCGCGCTGCCCCATATTGCCGGATGCTTCCACAACCGCCTGCCCATTGATCAGCGTAACAGCCTCCTTCATCTGGTCTGCTGTCATGTTATCCAGCATGATGATATCGGCTTTGGCCGCCAGTGCCTCCTGCACCTGTTGCAGGGTTTCGGTCTCGACTTCAATTTTCAGGGTAAACGGCGCACGGCTGCGGGCCGCGTTTACGGCCTGGGTAATGCCCCCTGCCGCCTGAATGTGATTGTCCTTGATTAAAATGCCGTCCGCCAGCGAAAAGCGATGGTTGTGCCCGCCACCGACGCGCACGGCATACTTTTCCAAAATACGCAGACCCGGCGTGGTTTTGCGCGTATCCAGAATCTGCACAGGATAGCCCTCCACCTGCGCTACCGTATCCTGCGTGCGGGTTGCAATGCCGGACATATGCTGCAACAGGTTTAGCGCAGTGCGTTCCCCTGTAAGGATATGGGCCGCGTCTCCGGCGATATCGGCAATGACATCGCCCTTGCGTAGGGTATCGCCGTCAGAAAAATGAAATGTCAGCGTGATGGCCGTATCCACGGCGGCAAACACGGCTTTGACAACCTCCGTGCCGCACAGCATGCCCTCCGCCTTAGCGATAAAGCGCCCGGTGATCTGCGTGCCGGGCGTGACCGTACTGGCGGTCGTGATATCCCCGGTGTTTACATCCTCATCCAGCGCCATGCGGATAATTCTTTGCAGGTTTCCCGCGTCGATCATGTTATTGTGCCTCCCCGTCTGTCCGGTAGTGTGAGCCGACGGAAACCCGGCGTTTGAGCGCTCCGCTCAGAATATCGCCAGCTACCGTAACCATATTATACAGTTCCATGTCGCGCACTGTGCGCAGTTTCGCCTGGTCGAGCATCACGATTATTTCGTTCACGCGTTCCAGCCCCTTGCGCAGGGTTTCGCCGTGACGCACGATGCCGCAATATTTCACCATGATGCCCTTCAGCTCGATAATCAGGTCTTCAGCATCAAAGGGAATCTCTTGGGCTTTTCGGGTTTCGATTGCCGTGTCGCACAGTGGCTTTCGCACCGTGCTGCCCGCGATGGACTGAGCACATCGGCGGCCAAACACCAGACATTCCAAAGTGGAGTTGCTGGCAAGCCGATTGGCGCCATGTACGCCTGTGCAGGCCGCTTCGCCACAGCTGTACAAGCCTTCGATGTTCGTGCGTCCCCACAAATCGGTCTGCACACCGCCCATCATGTAGTGCTGCACCGGCCCGACGGGAATATCGTCCTTGGTAATATCAATGCCGTACTCAAGGCAGGTTCGATAAATCGTCGGGAAGCGTTTCATCAGAAAGTCTGCATCAGCAAAGGCAATGTTCAGCCGCACATAGGGCAGGGTCTGCTCCTGAATTTGCTGATAAATGGCCCGCGAGACAATATCACGCGGTGCAAGCTCCGCCAGCGGGTGCGCATGCTTCATAAAGCGCTCTCCCTTCTGGTTGCGCAGTATGCCGCCCTCGCCGCGTACGGCCTCGGAAATTAAAAAGCACTGCCGGTTGCGGTTTTCCGGCGTATACAGCCCGGTCGGGTGAAACTGGATAAATTCCATATTCTTGCATTTAGCCCCGGCACGGGCCGCCATGGCGATGCCGTCTGCCGTAGCAACCCCGGGGTTGGTGGTGTAGCGGTAAATCTGCCCGATACCCCCGGCGGCGATCACAACATGGCTGGTCCGGTATAGGTGCCAGCCGTCATTCTCCAGTACTGTCAGCCCGCACACATGCTCATCGCAGGTGACGACATCGGCCACAAAGGCATTTTCATGCAGGTGTACATTGGGCTTGCTCTGAATGGTTTTGCCAAGCGCCCGAACCATTTCCAGGCCCGTTGCGTCGCCACCCGCATGCAAAATCCTGTGCATGCCGTGCCCGCCTTCGCGCGTGGTCATCAGGCGGCCTTCGCCGTTGAGATCAAAACGCGTGCCGATTTTAAGCATGGTCTCGATCTCGCTGGGCCCCTCCTGCACAATCAGGCGGACCGCTTCTTCATCGCAGAGGCCTGCGCCAGCGGTGATGGTATCCATATAGTGGTATAAAAATTGATCGTCCTTCTCCGTCACCGCCGCGATGCCGCCCTGTGCCAGCGACGAGGAGCTAGCCTGCGTTTTGCTTTTGGTAAACAGTGCGCAGCTTAGCGATTCCGGCAAATGATAGGCCGTGTATAGGCCCGCCAGCCCGCTGCCGATGATAGCCACATCCACATCATGGGTGATGCAGTCGCTTCCGGCGATGTTGGTTATATAACGCTGCAAACAATCACCCTCACTTTGCCAGTTCCAGCATACGGTCAAGACTATGGCGCGCTTTGCGCATCACAGCCTCATCCAGCTCAACCTGATACTGCCTATGCAAAAGCGCATTGTACACATCCTGCATCCGCGTTTTTTTCATATTCACGCAGGTCAGCCGATTGGTGAGCAGGTGAAAGGTTTTGCCGGGGTTTTGGTTGCGCAGCTCATGCAAAATGCCTTCCTCGGTGGCGATGATGAACGCCTGCATGGGCGACTGTGCCGCATACTCCAAAATCTGCGCGGTGCTGCCGATGAAATCCGCCTTGTCCAGCACCGCCTGGTTGCATTCGGGGTGAGCCAGCATCGGCACGCCGGGGTGCAGGGCTTTGGCGGCCTCGGTCTCCTGCGCCGTCAGCCTGTGGTGCACGGTGCAGTACCCGGGGTGCAGTAGTATCTCCTTGTCCGGCAGTTGCCCGGCCACATAGCGGCCCAGGTTCTGATCCGGAACAAAAATAATCTGCCTTTGCTGTAGCGCTTTTACAATGCGCACCGCGTTTGACGAGGTAACGCATACATCGCTGACGGCTTTGACATCGCTGGAGGAGTTCACATAGCAGGCCACCGCCGCTTCCGGGTACCGGGCTTTCAGGGCCAGAACATCGTCTGCGGTGACCATGTCGGCCATGGGGCAGCCGGCATCAGGGGCGGGCAACAGCACGGTTTTTTGCGGCGAGAGGATTTTGGCCGTCTCCGCCATAAAGGATACCCCGCAAAATACGATGACATCCGCATCCGTGTCCTTTGCCAACTTGCTTAGGCCGAAGGAATCGCCTACGAAATCGGCAATGTCCTGGATGTCACTGGTTTGGTAGTAATGGGCCAGAATGATTGCATTGGATTCTTGTTTCAGCCGTTTGATCTCCGCGATCATGGTATTGTTATCGTGCATTTCGAAGGTCCTTCTCTAGCGTTTAGAAACTATCGGCGGGTGTTGCCGCCCATAGATGGAACAAAACAGCCGCCGGAAACCCAGCGGCTGTCTGCTGCGCAATAATTAACGCGTGGAGTTCACCACGATTTCGCCACTTTGGATCATCAGGGACAGGTCTTCCACCGCGGCTTTCACATCGTCGCTGACCTGCTGAGGCATTTCGTCTTCCATGCCATAGCCAATGGAGATGATTCCCGTGGACATATCCGCTTGCCAGATCGTGCCGCCTGCAAACGTGCCGTCTGCAATGTACTGCCCGATGATCTGGTAAATGCTTTCGCCGATGTCCTTGACCATCGAGCAGATGATGTGCTCGGGGTCGATATATTTCTGGTCCGAGTCCACGCCGATGGCGTATTTCCCCTGGTCTTTGGCGGCTTCAAACACGCCAAGGCCAGTTTTCCCCGCAACGGCGAACACCACATCCGCTCCGCCGGAATACAGCGCAATGGCCAGCTCCTTGCCTTTATCGGGGGATTCGTAATCACCGGCATATACAGGTGCAAGCACCGTGCCCGCAGGTTCTGCATACAATGCGCCCTGCTGATAGCCGACAAAGAAATTGTTGATCGTTTCGGAGTCTTCGCCGCCCACAAACCCGACGGTTTTGGTGGCGGAGGTCATCATAGCGGCATAGCCTGCCAGGAAAGAGCCTTCATTTTCGGCATAGGTGATGGACAGCAGGTTATCGCCTAGGCCATCCAGCGCGTTATCTACAAAGATAAACTTGGTATCAGGCAGCTGCGGTACCACTTCGGTCAGTGCGTCCCAGTACTGCCAGCCGACCGCGACCACAACATCGTTTTGCTCGGCTGCATCGACCAGCGAGGTTAGATATTTACCGGCATCGGATTTACATTCCACATAGCTGCCGGCGACGCCGTACTCGGCTTCCAGTTTGGTAAGTCCTTCATACGCGCTGTCGTTAAAGCCCAGGTCGCCCAGCGCTTCAGCAAAACAAATGGCGACTTTCAACGGTTGTTCCTCCGCTGCTGCAAACGATACAGCGGATACAACCAGCAAGAGACACAGGAAAACGGATACGAGTTTTTTCACGGATATTTCATCCCTTTCAAGCCTTGAATATCGGTTCATTTGGTGACTTGGAACCGCCCTCATTATACATGAGCGTTATGGGGATTGCAACGCGCTGTTTGCGGTGATTGCGCCTTGACTTTCTCTATGGCAAAGGCTATGATATGCATAGGGAATAACATTCCCGTTTTCATTCTGCACGCAAAGGAGGAGCGCTCGTGGACGCGGACCCATACAGTAGACATTTAGGCAATTGCTACCACCGTCAATCGAATACTATGCTCCGAGCGGCTGTGCAGAGGACTGCGGCACGGTAGACCGCCTGCGCTGATGATGTTCAGACCTGCTCGGAAGTACCGCCGTCACCCCGGCGGTGCACAGAAAGGCAGGTTTTTTGTATGAAAAGGGTATTTCTGACCGTTGATGATCACCTTTCCGAGATCTCAACGTTTGAAAAAGGCTGCTGGATTCACCTCCAGTCGCCCACAAAAGAGGAAATCCATGGTATTAACGCCCGCTTCTCGCTGGACCCCACCTATTTACAGGCGGCCCTGGACGAAGAAGAAAGCGCGCGTATTGAGCGCGACGGCGACCAGACCTTGATCATTGTCGACGTTCCCTATGTGGAGACCGAAGATAAGGGCTACAGCTATTCCACCATCCCCATGGGCATTATTATGGTGGATGATGTGATTATCACCGTAACCTCGCGGGAATCCACGATTATTAACGATTTTTCCGAAGAGCGCGTTCGCGGGTTTTGGACCTTTAAGCGCACACGCTTCCTTTTGCAGCTGCTAAACCGCAACGCCACCCGTTACCTGGCCTATTTGAAACAGATCGACAAGGCCTCCTCCTTTGTGCAAAAGCGCTTGCAGGAAAGCATGCGCAACCAGGAACTGCTGCAGATGATGCAGCTGGAAAAATCGCTGGTATATTTTTCCACCTCGCTCAAGGGCAACGAGATCGTACTGGAAAAGATGCTGCGCATGGACATGCTGCGCAAGTACCCCGAGGATGCCGATCTGCTGGAAGATGTTATCATTGAAAACAAACAGGCCATCGAAATGTGTAACATTTACCGCGACATTATGTCCGGCACGATGGACGCTTATGCTTCCATTATCTCCAACAACCTGAACCTCGTCATGAAAGTGCTCACCAGTTTAACGGTGATGCTGGCCATCCCCACGCTGTTTGCATCGCTATGGGGCATGAATACCGGCGTACCGTTTCAACAAAACATTATGGGGTTTTGGATTGTGGTCGGCGCGAGCGCGCTGGTCACGGTGATTGCGTTCTTTGTGCTTCGGTGGCGTAAAATGTTCTAAAGCCTATCCCTTATGCAGCGGATCGTACCCACCGGGATAGCGTTTTGGCTGGCCCATCTCCCCGTCCTGGGGATACATAGGCCGCGTATGCGGCTGGGGCTGTGATGTACGCCCGGCCGCGCCTGCACGCAGCAGGCGGTTGGTTTCTTTAATTCCGTCCAGCACGGAAAACACCGCCATCGTCAACTCGTATCCGACACGCACGACAATCGGCCCCAGCACAATCATCAGGATACCGGCCACAATGCTGCCGGACACCAGCGTGACAATGCCCGATAAAATCGCGTACAGTGCGCTGGCAACATACGCAAATTTCAACAGCTGGGGAAAAATCATGCGGTCAAAGTTGACATGTGCATGAAGTTTTGCCATCAGGCCCGTATACTGCGTTCTGCCTTGCGGGCGGAGGAAGTAATACATCGCCGCCGCTGCACCCAGCAGCGCAAGGCCGCCGCAGATCAGGTACCATGTACTCAGCCCCGTGGAATAATATAAGCTGTTTAAATTGACCATCGTATCGACTCCTTGTCCATATTCGATTGTCGGTTACTAGAGGTTCATCAGTCAGTGCCTTTATTATAAAGAGTGCCGTACTCTCCGTCAAGACCGACGCACCAAAGGAAGGAACGCAACATGCCCGGCGACTTAGCCCATAAAATAGCCATGCTCCCCGATAGCCCCGGCTGCTATCTGATGAAAAGTCACGGGGAGATTTTGTATATCGGCAAGGCAAAAAACTTAAAAAACCGCGTGCGCCAGTACTTCCATTCCCCAGAAGGGCACACGGCCAAAGTGCGCGCGATGGTCGAGCGAATCGACGATTTTGATATCCTGCTTTGCCGCACCGATTTTGAAGCGCTGACGCTGGAAAGCAACTTAATTAAAAAACACCGTCCGTTTTACAATATTTTGTTAAAGGACGATAAACATTACCCCTACCTCTGCTACGACCCGGCGGAGATGTACCCAAAGCTCACCGTAACCCGCACCTACAACCCCAAAGACGGTAAAAAGTACTTCGGCCCCTACATCGGCGCGACCGCCGTTCGCCAGGTGCTGGATGAACTGGGACGCTATTTCCCCCTGCGCCGCTGCAACCTGAAGTTTCCGCTGAAAAGCCCGCGCCGCCCCTGCGTGTATTACGATACCGGCAAATGCTACGCGCCCTGCGCCGGGTATATCAGCGAGGCAGCCTATGACAATATTCTGAAAGAATCCATCGCGTTTCTAAATGGCGATGTTAAACCCGTACTCAAGCAACTGCGCACAAAGATGAGCGATGCCGCTGCCGCCATGCAGTACGAACAAGCGGCCCTGTACCGCGATATGATTACCGATGTGCAGGCGGTGTCCGCCCATCAGCTCGCCATCCAGACCCGCTCGGTGGAGCAGGATATCATCGCCGTGGCCTCCGACAGTATCGACGCGGTGGTGCAGCTTGTGCATATCCATCAGGGCCGCATGGAGGATGGACAGCACTACATGCTGGAAAACCAGGGCGGCGATACAGATGCGGAGATTTTGTCCGCGTTTATCCCCCAGTATTATGGCCAGGAGCGCATGATACCACGTGAAGTGCTGTTGCAGGCTGAGCTTGAGGATATGGACGCCATGGAGCAGCTCCTGCGGGAGCGACGCGGCGCGGCCGTTACCCTGCACAGTCCCCAGCGCGGTGAAAAGCGGAAGCTGGTGGAAATCGCCGTCAAGAATGCAAAAGACGTACTGCTTAAGCATCAGCAGTCCAAGCAGATCAAGTTCCGGCGCACCACCATGGCCATGCAGGAGCTGATGGACGCACTCTTCCTGCCTGCACTGCCCCGCCGCATTGAAGGTTACGATATTTCCAACACCCAGGGCGATCTGTCGGTTGGCTCCATGGTCGTGTTTGAACAGGGGATGCCTAATAAAAAGCAATACCGCCATTTCCGCATCAAAACCGTAGAAGGCGCTAACGACTTTGCCTCCATGGAAGAAGTCCTCCGCCGTCGCTTCACCCATGGGCTGGAGGAGCGCAAGGAGCGGCAGGAAAACGGCCAGCCGGTTGACGAGGGACGCTTCTCGCGTTTCCCTGATTTGATTATGATTGACGGCGGCCCCCAGCAGCTGTTGTTTGCCCGGCGCGCCATGCTTTCCTGCGGTGTGAACCTGCCGATGATCGGCCTTGCCAAGCGCAATGAAGAAATCTACCTGCCTGACCGGGAAGACCCGATCGTGCTGGATAAGCGCAGCCACGGGTTGCACCTTTTGCAGCGCGTGCGTGACGAGGCCCACCGCTTCGGTATTACACACCACCGCGCCCTGCGCGGCAAGGCCGGGCTGCAAAGCGAGCTAACGTCCATTGCCGGTATCGGCGAAAAGCGGAAAGTTGCCCTGCTGAGGGCCTTTAAAAGCATAGCGGCGATCTTTGATGCCGACAAGGAAGCGCTGCTGGCCGTGGACGGCATGACCGAAGCCACCGCCCAGGCGGTTGTAGACTACAGTCATAAAAGAAAAAATCAAACCTAAGCGCCTGATTTTCCGTAAAAATCATGCTATACTGTTTAGGTATCATACAATGCGTGTAAACACATGCTGAAAGGAACGCATTTGCCAAAAGACAAGAGCGTATATGTCTGCGCCGCCTGTGGGTATCAGGCACCGCGCTGGCTTGGTCAGTGTCCCGATTGCAGCGCCTGGAACACCTTTGAGGAACAGACCTCGGTTGCCTCCGCACAGGCCGTGGGCAAGACCGCCGAAAAAGCGGCCCGCTACCGCATGCCTGTGACCGATGCGGTGCTTTTGCAATCCATCGACGATGCCAAGGAAACCCGCGTACTGACCGGAAACGAGGAGCTGGACCGGGTGCTGGGCGGCGGGCTGACCGAAGGCAGCGTTACGCTGCTGGGCGGCGACCCGGGGATTGGTAAATCCACCCTCTTATTGCAGGTCGCGGCAGAGCTAAGCCAAAAACAGCAGGTGCTCTATGTCAGCGGCGAGGAAAGTACGCGCCAGATCAAGATGCGTGCCAAGCGCTTGCAGGTAAAACAGAATAAGCTGTATGTGCTGGCTGAAAACGGCGTGGACAGCATTTTAGAAAAATGCGAAATGCTCACCCCCGATGTACTGGTGATTGACTCGATCCAGACCATGGTATCGTCCGACAGTTCTTCTGCGCCAGGCAGCGTATCGCAGGTGCGGCAGAGCGCTTCGGCCATCATCCGCCACGCCAAAACCACCGGCCTCTCGGTGTTTCTGGTCGGTCATGTCACCAAGGACGGCTCCCTGGCCGGTCCCCGTGTGCTGGAACACATGGTGGATACGGTGCTTTCGTTTGAAGGCGACCGCCAGCACGAGTATCGACTGCTGCGCGCGACCAAGAACCGTTTTGGCAGCGTGAACGAGCTGGGCGTGTTTGAAATGCGGCAAACAGGGATGTTCCCTGTAGAAAACCCCAGCGAAACCCTGCTTTCCCAGCGTGCGCGAGGTGCCAGCGGCAGCGTGGTCTTTTGTACCATGCGCGGCAGCCGCCCTATTTTGTGCGATTTACAGGCCCTGGCATCACACAGCTTTTACCCCATGCCCAAGCGCACCGTGGGCGGGCTGGACTCCGGCCGCATTGCCCTGCTGCTGGCCGTGATGGAAAAACGCGCTAAGAAAAAGCTATACAATCAGGATGTGTATGTCAGCGTAGCCGGAGGACTGGAGCTGGACGACCCCGCTGCTGATTTGGCTGTATGCATGGCCGTGGCTTCGAGCCTGGAGGGCTTTTCACTGTCATCAAAACTGTGTGTCATGGGCGAGGTTGGCCTTTGCGGCGAAGTGCGCCCCATCGCCAATGCCGAGCGGCGCGTGGCCGAGTGCATGCGGCTGGGATTTACCGACATCATTTTACCCAAGCAGAACTTAAAGAATTTACCTCCAGTGAAAAACGCATCGGTCACCGGGGTCGACACCCTGATGCAGGCACTGGCGATCGTACATTAAACAAGAAAGGAAGGGACGCGTTATGAGACGAAACCAATGGCTTGCTAAGCTGCTCCGGCTACTAATCACAGCGGTCGGTGCCGGGCTTGGCGCAATGGTCGCCGCCGGGGTACAGCCATTTATGGAGCGGGCCTATCCGCACGTATTTGTCGGGCAGGACAGCATTATCATGCTATATGTCATCCTGTGTGTTTTATTCGGACTTATCTTTTTTGCATTTTCGCACAACTTCATGCTGCGCGTGATGCGGCTGTCCGGCATTATCGAGCGGAACTGGACGAGTATGCCTACCCGCCAAATTTATCTGTCGGCGATGGGGCTGATTGTCGGCCTGAGCATCGCAGCATTGCTGCACCTGCTGGTTCAGTCCGCCGGGTCCAGTTTGCTTACGCTGTCGCTCTCGGCGATCCTCTATGTGGTGCTGGGCACCATGGGCATGCGCATCGGTTACCAGCGCTACAATGATAAACCCGTACGCCGGGGCGCGACGCAGCTTGACGCGCTCAACATCATTTTAGACGATTCCGAGCCGGAGGATGACAGCGCTAAGCCAAGCGGCATCCCCCCCAAGGTGCTGGATACCTCCGTGCTGATCGACGGACGCATACTGGACATCGCTGCCACCGGCTTTCTGGAGGGCGATTTAGTCATCGCCGAGTTTGTGCTGGACGAGCTGCGCCATATTGCCGACAGTGCCGATACCCTCAAGCGTACACGCGGGCGGCGCGGGCTGGATATTGTTAAGCAGCTGCAAACCAAACTGGGTGACCGCGTAATTATCCGCGAACGTGACAACCACGATACCAACGAGGTCGATGTACAGCTGCTGACCCTATGCCAAACACTGGGCGGTGTTGTGGTCACTAACGACTATAACTTAAACAAGGTTGCGCGCATCTCCGGCGTCAAGGCCCTGAACATCAACGATCTGGCTAACGCGCTTAAGCCGATGCTTGCCACCGGTGAAGAAATCACCGTGGAAATCGTACGCGAGGGCAAGGAAGCCGGGCAGGGTGTAGCCTATCTGGACGACGGCACGATGATCGTTGTCGATCAAGCCAGGCATCTGGTGGGCCACAGGGCCGATATTATCGTCTCCACAGTCTTGCAAACCAGCGCCGGGCGTATGATTTTCGCCGGATTGAAACATGCTTCGAACGGAAGGGAATATTAACGTGGTTCTTTTTCAGAGTGACTATCAGGAAGGCGCGGATGCAAAAGTATTGCAAGCGCTGACGGCGACCAACTCCCTGCAAACCCCCGGCTACGGTGACGATGCACTGACCCGCGATGTGAAAGTACAAATTCGCGCACTGTGCAACGCCCCGCAAGCGGATGTGCATTTCTTTGTCGGCGGTACGCAGGCAAACCTGACCATTATTTCTGCTGCGCTTCGGCCGTTTGAGGGCGTGATCAGCTCCGATCTTGGGCATATTCACACCCACGAAACCGGTGCGGTGGAAGCAACAGGCCATAAGGTGCTTACGCTGCCAAGCGTGCAAGGTAAAATCACCGCCCGGCAGATACGCGATGCCTATCAGGCGCATATTGACGATGTAACCCACGAACACATTGTGCGCCCCGCGATGGTGTACTTAAGCCATCCCACAGAGCTTGGTACCCTGTACACCCGCACCGAGCTTGATGCCATCGCCCAGGCGACCCGGGACTGCGGGCTGAAGCTGTTTATCGACGGTGCCCGGCTGGCCTACGGCCTGGCCGCGCAACCGGAGGTTGATCTCACCTATCTGTCCAACATTTGCGATGCATTCACCATCGGCGGCACCAAATGCGGCACATTGTTTGGGGAAGCAGCGGTGCTGAAAAACAGCACGGACTGGCCATATTTCCGCTATAGCATTAAGCAGCGGGGTGCGTTGCTGGCCAAGGGACGGCTGCTGGCGGTGCAGTTTCAGGCACTCATGTCGGATGGTCATTACGTTTCCTTAGGCAAAAAAGCCAACCAGCAGGCGCAGACCATCAAGCATGCGCTGCTGAAAAAGGGATATACACTGCTGGCCGACACTAAAACCAACCAGATTTTCCCCATCCTGCCAAACGACGCGCTCCAAGCCCTGCAAAAAAGCTTTAGCTTTGCATTTTGGGAGGCCGTTGACGACACACACACCGCCGTGCGCATCTGCATCGGCGCGACCACAGCAGCGGATACTGTCGCTGCTTTGCTGACTGCTGTGGAAGCCTTATAAACACTTCGCTCTGCGCGCTTGCGCAATATGCCGAAAAATGCGCAATTTATTCACAAATAATTGGGATATGTTTTGATTTTCACCTTGACAATGTAATAATTTTGTAATATTATCAGGCTGAGATATTATCTATAGGAAACATAGCACAAATAGAGACCTGAAATCATACGGAAACGGGGAGACACCAGCATGAAAACAATAATGCGCAACAACAAGATACTTCGCAGAAGCGTATCGCTTTTGCTCATGGTGAGCTTGTTGATCGCCCTTCTGCCGACGGCCGCTTCCGCCGCAACCACGTCCGGTGCATACGGTACCGTCAAGGTGACGGCCAAGAACGTGGTCATTCGTACCAGCCCCGCAGGCTCCAGGACCGGGTATTTCGCCCAGCCGGGAGACTATCCGATGATTGGTCCATCCGTCGTCAAAGACGGCGTAACCTGGTATAACATACGCTCTAGCAGAACCTCCGGCTATGTGCACGGCGGGTATGCGACCGCTGACTTTGACAGCGCCGGCATGCCGTCCACCACGAAAAAGTATGCAAAACTCACTGTTGCAACCGATATTTATAAGGGCAGCGGTACATCCAACCCCGAATCCGGCACCAAGGTAACTCTTGGCATCGGCACGGTGCTGCAGCTGGTAACCGGCACCTCCTACAACGCGACCAAAAGTGGCGTATCCAAAAAATACATCAACGTATATTACCAAAACATTGTATACCACACCCTGTATAACGCAGCGTTTGAAGATGCTGTTTTAACCACGGATGAACTCAACACCTACATTGAGGATATTCTGTGGAAAGCCTCTAACACCGGCAAAAGTGCCGAGCTGTATAACAAAGGCGATATTCTGACCCATGCCGTGCAGGCGGGGCTTGCGCTGCTGGGCTACTATAAGGACAAGATGGACGGCAGCTACGGCCCCATTACCTACGGCGCTGTCAAGGCGTTCCAGAGTGCCAATAGCTTAAGCAAAACCGGCGTTGCCAATGAAGCTACGCTCAACAAGCTCTTCCCGCTGTCCACGGCCAGGCTGGCGTATATTCGCGCCAACCCGGGTCAAACTGACCCCTCTACCGGAGGCGGCGATGTTGTTAGAGAAAACACCATAAAGACCACGGTGAAGAACCTGCGTATCCGCAAGTCCTACTCCACCAGCTCTGCCTATCTGGGTATGATCGCATTACCCAATACGCTGCTTGAATACACCCGCACGCAGCTCAACGGCAGCGTCACCTGGTATTACATTAAATATCATGGTACCTATGGCTGGGTCATGGGCACCTATGTTACAGACCTGTCCTCCGGCGGTGGCACTACCCCCTCCCCCACGCCTACGATTACCGATTACGGTACGGTGACCATCACCAAGAAATGGACCCACATCCGTAAATCCCCCGCAGGCGCACAGTCCGGCTATCACCTCAATACCGGCGATGTCGCCACGATGATCGGGCCGGCACAGGAACAGGACAACTACACCTGGTATAACATCCGTACCGAGAGCGGCCGCACAGGCTGGGTGCGCAGCGACTGCGCCGATGCCGATTTCGGCAGTGCAGGTATGCCCGACACCGATGCCAGGTATGTGCAGTTCGTCAAAGACAATATGACCATCACCAAGGGCGATAAGCCGTCCAACAAATCTGGTTCGCCGGTCACGCTTGCCAAAAATACCGTATTGCAGCTTGTGAGCACGAGCTCGTATTCCGAAGGCGGCAACGACTACATCAACGTGTATTACAATAACGGCGATGTGTACCACACAGCCTATTCCTCCGATCTGAAGTCGGGGCTGATGACCACAGACGCACTGAACCGCTATATCATTAACACCATTTGGCCGTCCGGACTGCCCAGCGGCCAGCAGGCCGGGGAAACCCTCGGCGGCTCCACCACCATCCGCACCAGCAACGTGTATGTGCACGCCATTCAGGCCGCACTCTACCAGCTGGAGCTGTACACCGATACGATTGACGGCATTTACGGCGCCAAGACAGCGGATGCTGTGAAAGCGTACAAAACCAAGTTCGGTGTATCGCCGATCAACGAAACCGTAAGCGCCACCGACAGTATTGACCTGTTTGCCGCCGGTATGGCTGCCCTGCAGGCTAAGCGCAGCGGCAGCGGCTCGGGGAATGTGCCCAGCGTTGGCGACTTTGGCACCTTCACGAAGGTGAAAAAAGGCTCCTGGGCTGAGATTGACGGTGGAAGCCGGTCCCTGTTCCCCAAAGCCAGCATGGCTACGGTCATGGCCGTGAACGATTCCCAGCACAGGGTATTCCGCGTCTGGCGCTGGTCGGGCAGCAACCATGCCGACGTTGTTCCTTTCGATGCCACCGATACCGCTGTGTTTACCTCCATTCTGGGCATGACGTATGATCCTGATCCGCCCACTTCCAGTGAACTTGCCTTAATCAAGGCCTCCGGCCCAGAGGATTATCCCCGGTATACCTGGCCGAAAATCCGCTGGAATGACACGAGTTACTATCACAACACCAACGATGCTAAAATCCCCGTATGGGTCAACCTCAACGGCACAGTATACTGCGCCAGCATCTACATTGTGCCCCATGGCTTCGATGGTACGTCAAGCTTTTCCAGGTCCACCCGCAACGGGCAGTACTACTACAAGCTCAATAACATGTACGGTATGCTCTGTATGCACTTCTACGGCAGCTTAACGCATGGTTCCAAAGAAGTGAGCCCCACCCACATGTCCAACATCAACGAAGCCTACAATAAAGCGCCCGGCTACTTCGGTGCCAGCAAAGTGCAGTAAGCAAAACAATCCATTCACCCCGTGCCGCATTTCGTGGCGCGGGGTTTTGTTATATTTGTGTAAATTCCATTGACATGCAGTACTCCGTATTCTATAATCATATCGATATATCTAAATACTTCGATTTTATATCATGGCACGCAATGCTCTGCCTCAATTCCCACAACAGGAGGTTCCCATGAAGCCAAGCGAAAAACCGACGATCAGTTTTTTTGAAAAGTACCTCACCCTATGGGTATTACTATGCATGGGCGCGGGTATTCTGATCGGCAAATATCTGCCGCAAATCCCGGCGGCATTGTCAAAACTCCAATATGCACAGGTTTCCATCCCCATCGCCGTGCTGATCTGGCTGATGATTTATCCCATGATGCTGAAAGTAGATTTCCAAAGCATACGCAATGTACGCAAAAACCCCAAAGGTCTGTTTGTGACCTGGTCTGTAAACTGGCTGATTAAGCCGTTTACCATGTTCTTGATTGCCTGGTTGTTCTTCTCTGTCATTTTCAAATCGTGGATCTCCCCGCAGCTTGCCAGGGACTACCTGGCGGGCGCGGTACTGCTGGGCGCTGCGCCGTGTACGGCAATGGTGTTTGTTTGGAGCCATCTAACCAAGGGAGATGCCGCCTATACCGTAGTCCAGGTCGCCACCAACGATCTGATTATCCTGGTCGCATTCACCCCCATCGTCGCGTTGCTGCTGGGCATTGGCGGCATTGTCATCCCCTGGGATACGCTGCTTTTATCCGTTGGTTTGTTTGTAGTCATTCCGCTGGCCGGGGGTATGCTGTCGCGCCGGGCAATCATCAAAAAGCGCAGTCTGACCTATCTGAACGAAACCGTGCTGCCCCGGTTTTCCGGCGTGACCATTACCGGGCTGCTGCTGACACTGGTCATTATCTTTTCCTTTCAGGGGGATGTGATTTTACAAAACCCCCTGCACATCCTGCTGATCGCCGTACCGCTGACGCTGCAAACAGTACTGATTTTCTTCACTGCATACCTGTCCTCCAAGGCTTTAAAACTCCCCCACTGCATAGCCGCGCCTGCCGGTATGATCGGTGCCAGCAATTTCTTTGAGCTGGCGGTAGCGGTGAGTATCTCGCTATTTGGCGCATCCTCTCCGGCAACGCTGGCGACCATAGTCGGCGTACTGGTTGAGGTTCCGCTGATGCTGATGCTGGTCCGCATCGCCAACCGCACGAAAGGATGGTTTGAAACAGCATGATCAAAGTCGCCTTTATCTGTGTACATAACTCCTGCCGCAGCCAGATTGCCGAAGCCCTGGGCAAGTTATATGCAAAGGATGCGTTCCTGTCCTTCTCGGCAGGCACCCACGTGAAAGACAGCATCAATCCCGACGCAGTGCGCATCATGAAGCAGCGGTTCGGCATTGATATGGAGCTGACACAGCACCCCAAACTACTGCAGGATATTCCCCCGGTGGATATCGTCATCACGATGGGCTGCAACGTGCAATGCCCTACCCTGCCCTGCCGGTATCGGGAAGACTGGGGGCTGGACGACCCGAGCGGGCACGGCGACGAGGCTTTCCATACGGTGATTGATACCATTGCGTCTAAAATAAAAACCCTCGCAGCAACCTGCGAGGATTTGATACAAGCCTAGCTTACAGCTCGAAGCGGTCGAGTACCTTTTTAGCCACGCGCACCCGCGACATGCGGTTGTCCATGGCTTCTTTTTCAAGCACGCGGTGGGCTTCTTCCTCAGTGATGCGCATATGCTCAATGAGCAGGCACTTGGCGCGATCAATCACCTTGAGTTCCTCATAGCGGGTTTGCAGGCGGGCGGTTTGCTCCTTACACATTAACAGCCGGTTGCGGCAGGAAATGCCCACCTTAACGATCTGCTCAAATAACAGCAGGTTCACGGGCTTGGTCACGATCAGCACCCCGGCCTCGATAGCCGTATCGGCGATCATGGGCGCGATCTCGGTTTTCACCAGCAATACGACCGCCGCAGTGGTATTGCGCGCCAGGTCAACCGCCAAATCCAGTCCGGATTCATCCTGCAGGGGCATATTGATGAGTGCAAGGGAAAAATCATCCCCGGTGGCTTTACGGCGTGCCTGTCCGGCCCCGGTAGCCACGACTATATCGCCGACAGAAACAGAACTGATCCATTCCATCAGTTTTTCCTGCCCCTTTGCAGCTACCAGCAAATTACGCCCTTGCGTCAACGTCGTGCTCTCCTGTTTCGTGAGGGTAGAAAGGGTATCTCAAACCAATGCGTTGCCGGGGCTGCACCTTGCAGAAAGTTCTCATCCGGCAGCGTAGGTAAAAGGAAATGCGTCTTGTTAAAAGCTTGCAAACTGATCTTCAAACAAACGGGTTTTATCCTGTTGGTCTTTGCTGACCATGTCCTTGGCTCGAACCAGGAATGCCGATACCACGCTGTCCGGCAGTGCGCGCTTGATAAACGCGCTGCCTTCCGCTGCCGCAATCGCCTCGCCGAGGGATTCGGGCAGCTTCTTGACATTGGCCCAATCGCCCGATACGGCCTCCGGCAGCTCTTCCTTGCGGTCGATGCCTTCCAGCGCCGCAGAAATCAGCAATGCATAGGCCAGATAGGCGTTTGCCTGGCTGTCAGCGCTTGCTATTTGCATTTTTGCGAACCGGTGCTGGGGTAACGGAACCCGCACAGCGTTTCTCAGCCGCTGATGTGACCAGCAGACCCGGTTGGTGGTCTCGCCGTCGGTCAGCCTGTCGTAGCTGTTGGGAATGGGGTTTAAGAACAAGGTCATCTCAGGCAAACGGTTGAGTACGCCCGCAATCGCCGCCTTGGCTTCGGGCAGCATCTGCCCGTTATCCATGCGGAACAGGTTGGTGCGCTCCTTAAACAGGGCGAAGTTGACCTTGAAGGCATTGCCGTACTCGCCGGGTAACGGCTTGGGCATAAACGACGCAGCCAGCCCGTAGCGCGTGGCAACGGTCCGTACCACATTGTGGAACGCCACCAGATGATCGGCTCCGGTAACCGGGTCGGCCCGGTGAAAATCAATCTCGTTTTGGCCGGGGCCACGCTCGTGATGGCTGATCTCCGGCCGGATGTTCATCGATAGCAGCGTCAGGCAGATTTCCCGGCGCACATCCTCCCCGCGATCCAGCGGCGCAACATCCAGATAGCTGCCCCTGTCCTGCGGTTTTTTCGTAATGTGGCCCTGCTCGTCGGCCTCGAAGAGATAGAACTCACACTCCGCACCCATACGGATAGAAAACCCGCGGTCGGCTGCCATTGCTTCCGCATTGCGCAGTATACCACGGGTGTCATTTTCATAGGGTGTTCCATCAGCATGGGTCACATCGCAAATCAAGCGGCACACACGCCCCGCCTGCGGCCGCCACGGCAGAATGCACAGCGTATCCGGGTCGGGCCTAAGCAGCAGACTGCTGTCCCCGGCCGAGTGAAACCCGGCCACAGCGGACGCTTCAAACGGGATGCCCTGCTCGAAGGCCTCCTCAAGCAGGTCCGGCTGGATGGCGATATTTTTCAGTTTCCCGAACAAATCAGGAAACGCCAAGCGTACAAACTTGACATCGTTTTCCTCTAAAAAGTTCATTACCTCTTGCGCAAGCATTGGATTCCTCCCGCCCGTTTATCCAGGCCCGATTGCCGCCATGCGGCAATCCATCAGGCCATGATCAAAATCATCAGTCTTTCAGTTCAAGCAGCTTTTGTTTGAGCTGGGATTCCAACACTACGAGCTGCTTTTCGGCATCAATGCGCTGCTGACGGCCTTCCCGCTGCACGGTCATCACTTCGGTGATGGTGTCAATCAGATCCTGGTTGGTCTTGGCCAGGGTGCTGACATCAATAATGCCGCGTTCGGCCTCTTTGGCCGTTTCGATGGTGCCCATCTTGAGCATCTCGGCATTCTTTTTCAGCAGTTCGTTGGTCATGTTGGTGACGGCCGTCTGCGCCTTAAGCGCCTGCTGGCTGCGGGCCAGCCCCAGCGCAATCACAATCTGGCTCTTCCACAGCGGCAGGGTGTTGCTCAGCGTGGATTGGATACGCTCCACAAGCAGGCTGTCGTTGTTCTGTAAAAGCCGAATCTGCGGGGCCATCTGCAAGGCCACAGTGCGGGTCAGCTTCAAATCGTGCAGTTTCTTTTCAAAGCGGTCACAGGCTGTTGCCAGGTCATTCACACGCTGGGCGTCCATGGTGTCGCCGCTGGCGGTGGCTTGCTCGCTGAGTTCCTTGAGTGCGCCTTGGCGTACTTCCTTGAGCTTCTTCTCACCCGCTGCAATGAGCATGGTCAAGTCCTTGAAGTACTGCGTATTTTTATCGTAGAGGTGGTTTAGCATGCTGATGTCCTTGAGCAGCGTGACCTGGTTTTCTTCCAGCGTACGCGCTACGACATCCACATTCACGTCCACCTTCTCGTAGCGGTTTTTAATCTCTTCAAAATTCTTGCGGGCATCCCAGAACCAGCCACGGATGCCGGAGGGGCGATCCGCCTCGGTGGAGAAGCCTTTGATTTCGGAAATCAGCTTGAGCAGCATTTCGCCGGTTTCGCCGGTTTGATCCGTGCGTACAGCCTGCAATGCGCCGTCGGAAAACTCCGCGACCTTTTTTTGCTCGCTTGCGCCGTACAGCAGCACATGCTCCGGATTTTCGATATCGATTTTCTTTGCCAGCTCCTCAATGGTCTGCATTTCGCTTTCATTGAGCATGGACGTATCCAGCGCATCGAGCGCTTTCTCGGCCACCTTGGCGGCTTTTGCGGTCGGCGCAGTCGCTTTCACCTTTTCAAGCGCCGCTACCGCTTCTTCCAAATCGGCCTTGTCCTTGGCCATGGAGCGATCCTCCAGTGAGAGTTCCGGTATATCCGTGGCTTTCGCCTTTGCGTTATCGTCTGCCATAAAGAAGTCCTCCTTATTATAGTGGTTTAATATTCAATCTGCCGGGCCTGTGCCGCGCTGCCCGCAGCACTCGTCTGCTGGGTTTGCTGGGCCGGCTCAGCCTGCTTGGTTTGCTTGGTTTGCTTGGGTGCGGCACTGCGTTCCTTGGTATCGATGGCTTTATTGATTTCCGCTGCACGCCTCGCCTGATCGGCTGCGATTTGCAGTTCGGTTTCTGTCAGCCCGTCGCGCTTTAGCATCTGCTCCAACACGTCGATATCGGTGGTAATGTCCAGCACGTCATCCTGATACAGTTTGGATAGCAGCTTCTGGCAGCCTTTGATTACGGTGCCCAGTGCCGCCACAATGCGCTGACGCGCCTGTTCCATTTCGTTGCCGAACGCCCCGCGCTCGCTGATGACGCGATAGGTGGATACGATTTTAAGCGTTGTCGGCAGGTAGTAGTCCATGAACTTGCGAATCTGCGGGGCTTTGTCCGGCTTGTCGTGCACGGTACGGAAGATCTCCCCGCAGAGGATTTCCAGCTGGTTGAGCTGCTTGGTTAAAAGTTCATCGGGAATCAGCCGGTTCTCCGCACGGATTTGCAGTATGGTTTTGCGGCCCTTTGCAAGAATGGCATCCACTTCGGGGTTGCCGGTTTTTTCCACAGGAACCGCGGGGGCAGGCTTCTCTTCCTTAACCGTTTCCACGGGCTTGGCAGCGCGTGCCCTGCGCTCGACACTCTGGTTATTGTTGGGTTTCAAGTCCAGCCCCGACGCCATATTCTTGACGATTGAGCTAACCAGCCCCGCGATAATAAGCCCGCCGAACAGGCCGCCGAACCCAAAACGCCCTGCAAATATAAAATACAGCAGAAAGGTAATGCCAAAGGCCATATTCCCGGCTTTTTTCCCTCTTTGACGCTGCGCTTTTCTGGATTGATTGCTCATGTTTGCTCCCTTGAAGTTCCTTGCGTTGCTTGGTTTTCTTATCTTCCAGAGTATAGCATATTCCGCCATGCAAGAAAAGACAAAACGCTTCAAATCTACTGAGGAGAGGATGAACACAACATTAGAATGTTCTGTGACCGCATTTTTACAATGTTGCCAAGCGCAATTCACGCCTTGCATACAGGCATTTTCAGCTACTTTGCCTGCGGGCACGGGGCAATGCACCGCGTTGACAATCCCCCTATGTTGTCTTATGATAAACACCGAGTGACAATCGTGTCTGCTATAGAAAGGGAGGCGGAAACATGGCTTCGGTCACCGTCAAAGACGAACTCTGCAAGGGCTGCGGGCTATGCGTAGAAGCGTGCCCGAAAAAGATTATGGTTATCAGCACCACGCAGATCAATCCGAAAGGATATCATACCGCGCAGTGTACCCAGCCTGCGGCGTGTATTGGCTGTGCTTTTTGTGCCACCATGTGCCCCGAGGTTGCCATCCGCGTGGAGAAATGATCACGGCGTAAGCCGGGAAGGAACCAACGCATGAAGAAGCTTATGAAAGGCAACGAAGCGATCGCCGAAGCGGCCGTACAAGCCGGCTGCAAGTTTTTTTTCGGCTATCCCATCACGCCACAGAATGAAATCCCAGAATATATGTCCCGCCGCTTGCCACAGGTTGACGGCTGCTTTTTACAGGCCGAAAGCGAAGTGGCGGCCATCAACATGGTGTATGGCGCAGGCGGCGCAGGCGCGCGGGTGATGACCTCATCCTCAAGCCCCGGCATCAGCCTGAAACAGGAAGGCATCAGCTATTTAACAGGTGCGGAAGTGCCCTGCGTGATTGTAAACATCATGCGCGGCGGCCCGGGCCTTGGCGGCATTCAGCCCGCCCAGAGCGACTACTACCAGGCCACGCGCGGCGGCGGCCACGGCGACTATCGTACCTGTGTACTGGCACCGGCCAGCGTGCAGGAAGCCGTCGATTTAACCCAGGCCGCGTTTGACATCGCCGACCGCTATCGCAACCCTGTCATGGTGCTTGGCGATGGCATGATCGGACAGATGATGGAACCTGTCGATATGGACAAGCCCTATCGCCCGGCGACCGACCTGGCGGACAAAACCTGGGCGGCCGACGGTCACGTGCCCACGCCCGACAGGCCGCGCAGCCTGATCAACAGTTTGTACATTGACCCCAAGGTGCTGGAACGGCATTGCCAGCGCTTGGAAAGTAAATATAGGATGATTGCCGAAAACGAATGCCGCTGGCAGGAAGAAATGCTTGCCAATGCCGAGGTCGTGGTTATCGCCTACGGCACAACCAGCCGCATCGTGCGCAGCGCCATCCGCCAGTGCCGGGAAGCCGGTATTCGCGTGGGCATGCTGCGCCCCATTACCCTGTGGCCCTTCCCCACCGAGGCCATCCGCAAAACCCTGCCAACCGCCAAGCACTACTTGGTGGTAGAAATGAGCACAGGCCAGATGGTGGATGATGTTCGCCTGGCCGTAGAAGGCGCAAAACCCGTACATTTTTATGGCCGGACCGGCGGCATGGTACCCACCGTTGCCGATATCGTAAACGAAATCCAGAAATACGCAACGCCGCACCCCAAAACGCTGGCGGAGCTCGCCCTGGAAAACGCCATTGATGAAAAACTGCAGTCCGTGACCGATGCTGTAGACCATATTCTACAGCGTACCCGCCAAAAACACAAAATACCTAACGCTGCTAAACAACCCAACCAAGACGCCTGATCAGAGGAGGTCAGAACGATGTTTGATGAACATGCATTTGATGAAATCGAAGCGAAATTCAAAGAAACCCTGGACACTATGAAAAAGAGGCTCAAGGATGCCAGCGGCCGCTACGATGCAGCGTCTTCTCATGAGATGGAAAAGAAAATTAAAGATACAGCCGAAAAGATGGCTGACAAAATCAGGGAAACCGCGCTGAAGCTGGAGCGTAAGCTTGAAAAAGCAGGCATGAAGCCGGATTCCCCGGAATTGGAAGAAATCGAAGACGATCTGAACATGGCTGCCGAGGAAATGGACCATGCCTTTGAGTCCGCTTCCAGTGCCATGGATCAGGCTGCGGAAGCAGCCGCCCAGTCCGTTGATGAGGCAGCCGAAGACCACGCCAGCAAACTGGAAGAAAAAATGAAAGCCGCCGGCAAAAAGCTGGAAGATATCAATTTGGATGACGTGGAAGACAAGCTGAAATCCGCTGCCAAAGCGGTGGAAGGCAAGCTGAACGAGGCCGGTAAAAAGCTGGACGAGCTTCTAAACGACCCCAAAAACAAGGAAAAGATTGAAGACGCCGGACAGCAGATCAACACATTTTTCAATAAGGCCGGAGATTCGATCGCCTCGGGCATCGACACTTTCATGAAATCCGTGACCAGCGCGGCAGAGACCTTCAAAAAGGAATGGGAAGCATCGCAAAAGAAGGCGGATGATCATCAAAACGAGGGGGACGAATAGTTTTGGCCGTCGTATTTGATAAAACCTGTATGCTGACCGATCAGCCCATGCACTACTGCCCCGGCTGCACCCACGGCATTATCCACCGGCTAGTTGCCGAGGCGATGGATGAACTTGGCATCGGTGAAACGGCCATCGGCGTTGCGCCGGTTGGCTGCGCGGTGTTTGCGTATGATTATTTTGACTGTGATATGATGGAAGCCCCCCACGGGCGCGCGCCTGCCGTCGCTACGGGCATCAAGCGCGTTTGCCCGGACAAGTGCGTATTTACCTACCAGGGCGACGGCGACCTGGCCTCCATCGGTGCGGCCGAGATTGTACACGCGGCGACGCGCGGCGAGAAAATCACCGCGATATTCGTCAACAATGCAATCTACGGCATGACGGGCGGCCAAATGGCCCCCACCACCCTGCCCGGTCAGGTGACCACCACCAGCCCCTACGGGCGCGATGTGAACCACTGCGGCTATCCCGTGCCTATGAGCGAAATGCTCGCAACGCTTGCCGGAAGCGCGTACATTGAGCGCGTCAGCGTTCACGATGTAAAACATATCAAAGCCGCAAAAGCCGCCATTAAAAAGGCCTTTGAAGCTCAAATGGCCGGTAAGGGCTTTACGATGATCGAAGTGCTGTCCACCTGCCCCACCAACTGGGGTCTGTCCCCGGTGGAAGCGCTGCAGTGGCTGAAAGACAACATGATTCCCGCCTACCCGCTGGGCGTGTTCAAGGAGGCGGACCGCTAATGGAAAAGCAGTTTATTATTGCAGGCTTCGGCGGCCAGGGTGTGCTGCTGATCGGCCAGCTTGTTGCGAAAACCGCCATGGCCGAAGGCCGGGAGGTGAGCTGGATGCCCAGTTACGGCCCTGAAATGCGCGGCGGCGAAGCCAACTGCGCCGTGGTTATCAGTACCGAAGCCATCGGCTCTCCCCTGGTGAGCGAGCCGGATGTGCTGGTCGCGATGAACAAGCCCAGCCTGCGCAAGTTTATGCCCAGGCTGAAGCCCGACGGTCTGCTGCTGTATAACTCCTCCCTGATCGAAAGCCCAGACCTGCGCGACGATGTCCGCGTAGTCGCGGTGCCATGCAATACCATTGCCGATTCGCTGGAGACCCCGCGCGTTGCCAATATGGTCATGCTGGGTGCATTGCAGGCGGCCTCAAGGCTGTTTTCCACCCAAAGCCTGCTTGATGTCCTGTCGTCATGGCTCGGTGAAAAGAAGGCCCATTTGCTGGATGTCAACAAACAGGCGCTGGGCATGGGCAAAGCGTTGGTGAAATAGTCACAAACAGTAAAAACCCGCCAGACGGCGGGTTTTTTTGTTGTATTGCAGTTTATACGCAGGGTTACAGCACGCTGCGGCCCAGCAGATACGCCCCCACCAGCCCGCTGACCGGGAACAGCGCAGGCGGTACAATATAGTCTTCGATATGGGCAAGCACGGCGGGTGACTGCACATAGCCATTGAGAAGTTTTTGGGTCTCTGCCTGAATCATCGGGTACAGCACCTTGCGCTGCATTACCCCGCCACCCAGAATAATGCGCTGCGGGCTGAGCAGCAATATCAGGTTTACACACATCTGCGCCAGGTAATACGCCTCGATGGCGAATGTCGGGTGGTCGTCCGGCAACGCTTTGGCATCGCCCTGCACACGCGCAGCAATCGCCGGGCCGGCTGCCAGCCCTTCCAGACAGCCGTCGTGGTAGGGGCAAACGCCTTTGGGGTTGGGGTCATCCGGGTGCGGCCGCAAAAGGATGTGCCCAATCTCCGGATGCAGCAGCCCGTGCACCAGATTGCCGCCGGATAGCACACCGCCGCCGATGCCCGTGCCGATGGTGATATACACCGCGTCGGTCATGCCCTTGGCCGCGCCAAGCTGTGCCTCCGCCAGCGCCGCAGCGTTTACATCGGTATCAAACGCGCAGGGAACCTGCAAGGCACCGGACAGTGCGCTTAGCAAATTATAATTTTGCCATTTCACTTTCGGGGTGGATGTAATGCTGCCGTAGGTCGTACTATCGGGATGCAAATCCACCGGGCCAAACGACGCAATCCCCAGCGCGTCCACACGGTTTTCTGTAAAGAACGCAATGATACGTGGAACCGTTTCCTCCGGGGACACCGTCGGCAGCGACTGCTGTTTAATTTTGTTTCCCTGTTCGTCGAAGATTCCAAGCACCATCTTGGTTCCGCCGGCTTCCAGTGCACCAATCCTATGCATATCCGCCCACTCCCCATCCATTTGTGGATTTATCATAGCAAAAATACCCCGGAAAAACAACTTGACGAAAGCAGACTAAGTACCGTACAATAACCGCAGATAACAAGGATGTTTGCGTCGATCAGAAATGCTCTGCGGTTTGATCGGCTGTTTGTCTTGGAACTCTGCGAAAGGAAGCGTATGTCGTTTTCCTCCGACTGTAAGGAAGAGCTTTGCCGCGTACCGTGCGATAAACCCTGCTGCCGTTTGGCCGAATTAACCGCACTGTACCTGTGCCTGGGCTCGATGTCCATCCTGGGGCAAGGCCGGCTGAGCGTGCGGTTTTCCGTAGAAAGCGCGGCCATCGCCCGGCGCATTTACCGCTTTGTACAGGATGAGATGGGTAT
This sequence comes from Candidatus Limiplasma sp., assembly GCA_963675925.2. Lineage (GTDB taxonomy): Bacteria > Bacillota > Clostridia > Christensenellales > Aristaeellaceae > CAXXOK01. Next base: position 1,431,303 of record CAXXIB010000004.1, on the reverse strand, counting down.
CGCAGCGCAGCTGCAGTACATCACCCACGCACGCTTTGGCGGCACACGGGAATATGTACTAACCATCGGCCCCAAAGAAGCGCCGGCACTATTACAGCGCCTGGGTATGATGTCCGGCGGAGACGCGCCGATGCTCCTGTCCACCATTCCAAACGTCCGGTTAACCAAAGCCTGCGACCGCCACGCTTTTTTACGCGGCGCCATCCTGGGCTGCGGCACGCTGGTTAACCCCGAACATGCTTATCATCTGGAGTTTATGGTCAAGGACCAAAAACTTCGCCAGAGCATACTTAAATGCTTAAAACACCTGGAAGTTCCCGTGAAGCAAACAACGCGGCGCGGTACCCTGAGCCTGTATGTAAAACAAAGTGACCATATTTTGACCATACTCACGGCAACCGGAGCCCATCAGGCGGTAACAACCCTGGAAAGCACCCTGGTCAAGCGACAGGTGCTGGGCAATGTCAACCGCGCCATGAACTGCGACTACGCTAATTTGCAAAAGCAGATGAACGCAGGCGCTAAACAGGTGGAACTCATCGAAACCCTACTACGTTCGGATTCCTTTGCTGCGCTGCCCATGGGCCTACAGGAAATTGCCAGGGCACGGGTGCAGGCCCCTGACCTGAGCCTGACAGAGCTTGGCCAGCGCATGAATCCGCCCATTTCCAAAAGCGGCGTCAATAACCGCATGCGGCGTTTGATGCGCATTGCGCAGGAAGCCGCAGGCGACACTGAATAACAGATAAGGAGGGATTGATATATGATTCGGACACCGATCGATCTCGGACCGTTATTGCCCTTTACCCGGGTACTGGCGGCACGGCTTGCAACCATCGGCGGGCACTTCCAGTGCAGTCTAACACTGGAACAGGAAGGCCTGGCCGTTAATTTGAAGAGCATGCTGGGTATGCTGTCGCAAACCATGAAACCTGCACCGGACATTACGCTTGTGGCCAGCGGCGCGGATGAAAAAGAAGCCGCCCAGGCCATACTGGATGCCATTGCAGACTACCGCAGCAGCGAAACGACCTGATCGTCCATCAGCACCGAAAACCGCATAGTAAGACTGTTTTCAGCTTGCACGCCTGCCTGGCTCTGAAAACCCGGCAGGTGCATCCGTGCACGGCGGGGCGTGCTAAACCAGTTGCTTAATCCCGTGCAAAACGCTATGATAGGAGCAAGCTTTTTTCAAAGGAGGCGCGCTAATGCTCTGTCACAATTCCCACTCAGAAACATACCGGGAACCCGTAGGGGCCATCCCCTGCGGCAGCCAGATGACGCTGCGCTTTTTTTGCGATGAGGGCTATGACGTAACCCTGCGCACCTGGGATGGCTCCGAGCAGCTCACTCCCATGACCAGCGCTGACGGTACTCTGTTTGAGGCCACCGTTTCCGTACCGGCCTCGCCGATGCTGTTTTGGTACGATTTTATTCTCCACACCTCGCAGGGCGACCTGCGCTACGGAAACCAAAGCGATGGTCTGGGCGGCGAAGGGCAGCTGGTATACGATACCCTGCACGCCTTTCAGATTACCGTGTATGACCCGGCCTATGAAACGCCTGCCTATCTGCGGGAGGGCATAATGTACCAGGTGTTCCCCGACCGCTTTTACAAGGGAGGTCAAACCCCTTCACACAAGCAGCAGGAGAAGATCGCCGCAGCCCATCCCGAAGCGAGTTTCCATAAGCACTGGAACGAACCGCCAACGCTGGATATTGATCCGGACAACGGCGACAACCGCGCATTGGATTTCTTCGGCGGTACGTTAAAAGACGTTACGGAAAAACTATCCTATTTGCAGGATTTAGGCGTGACGGTGCTGTACCTAAACCCCATCGTGCGGGCACGCACCAACCACCGCTACGATACGGGCGATTACCACAAAGTTGACCCTATTTTAGGCCGGAAGCGCGATTTTCACGCGCTTTGCCAGGCGGCCAGCGCGATGGGCATGCGCGTTATTCTGGACGGGGTCTTCAGCCATACAGGTGCTGACAGCGTATATTTTAACCGCTATGGCCGCTACCCCGGCAAAGGCGCATACCAAAGCCAGAAATCGCGCTATTCCAGCTGGTACAGCTTTGACCAGTTTCCCGACCACTACCATGCCTGGTGGGGCTTTTATACCCTGCCGGCAGTGGACAAAGACCAGCCCGACTACCAGCATTTTCTGCTCAACCAAACAGACGGCGTGCTTCCCTATTGGATGCAGCGCGGGGCCAGCGGCTGGCGGCTGGACGTAGCCGATGAACTGCCCGTACGCCTTTTGCAGAAAATGCGCTATTCCGTTAAGCAGGCCGACCCGGAGGGCGCGTTAATCGGCGAGGTATGGGAAGACGCCAGCCATAAAATCAGCTATAACGAACCGCGTTCCTATTGCCTGGGCGATACGCTGGACAGCGTGATGAACTATCCCCTGCGCCGTGCCGTGATTGACTTTTTCACAGGCAAAGCGACGGCATATGAACTGGCACGGCTGATTTTGCACCAGCGGGAGGTCTATCCCGCGCCATTTTATTACAGTGTGATGAATTTACTGGCAAGCCACGACCGCGTTCGCGCGTTGAATGCGTTTGTCGGGTACGATACCCCCGGCATTTTACAGATGCCCCGCGAGGAGGCTATGCTGGTGCGCCTGACCAAGCCGCAGCAGGCGCTGGCCAAAGCACGGGTTTTGGAAGCGCTGAAGCTTTTGTGTGCACTGCCGGGCATCCCCTGCGTGTACTACGGCGACGAAATTGGCATGCAGGGCATGGCCGACCCGTGGAACCGCGCTCCCATGGCCTGGGACGATGCGGATGATGCGCTCCGGGATGCTATCAAAGCCATCCTCCTGCACCGTAGGCAAACCCCAGCTTTGCAAACAGGCTTCCTGGATGTAGAGGCAATGGATGACGATACCCTCGTTATCCGCCGCAGCACAAAGGACGGGCTCGATGTATTCGGAAAAGCGATGGACGCGCCCGCCGCTACTGTCACCATCACGCGCAACTTGCCGCAAGCAGCCGGGGAGGATCAAGCATGAAGTTTAGCTCCCTGCAACTGAAAAACTTCCGCAACTATCAATCACTGAACTTTACCCCGTGCGATGGCATCACCGTGTTGTACGGTGCCAACGGTTCGGGCAAAACCAACCTGTTGGAATCCATGCACCTGCTATCCATCGGCCGCAGCCACCGTACGGCCGTCGACCGCGAGATGATCGCCCAGGGCGAGGATGTAGCATTTGTCCGCGCGCATACCCGGCGGCTGGACGGCAAACACGATCTGGAAGTGCGGCTGTACCCGCTGGAAAAACCGCAGAAACGCGTGCTAATTCAGGGCAAACCCGCCGAGCGCATTACCGATATGATGGGGCACGCCACCACCGTGATGTTTGCCCCGGAAGACCTGCGCATTGTGCGCGATGGCCCAGCTGTACGCCGCCGCTTTGTCGATATGCAGTTATCACAAATCCGCCCCAGCTATTTAAAGGCTCTGCGGCAGTATTTGAGTGCGCTCGAAAAGCGCAACGCGCTGCTGAAATCCAATAAAATCAAACCCTCCGCCGATTTCGGCCGCCAGTTGGATGCCTGGGATGAGCAACTGGCCGGTGCGGCGGTGTATGTGGTGGAACCGCGCAAATGGTTCTTGTCGGAGCTTTCCCAGCATGCGGCAACGCAGTACCGGGCCATTGCAGAAGACACCAACGAGGTATTTTCCCTGCGGTACTCCGGTCCCCTGACGACCACCGATACGCCGTACCGCGATATGCTGGCCGCCCTGAAACGCACCCGCACAGAGGACGAAAAACGCATGTTCACCTCGTTTGGCCCACATCGGGATGATCTGGCCCTGATGCTTTCCGGCAAAGATCTGCGTGCCTATGGCAGCCAGGGGCAGGTGCGCTCCGCCGTGCTGAGCATGAAGCTTGGGGAACTGGCGCTAATCGAAAACGAAATGGGCGAGCTGCCCACATTGCTGCTCGACGATGTATTCTCCGAGCTGGACTTAAAACGCCGCAACGCGCTCTTACAGTCCACGCAGGGCGTACAGACTTTTATCACCTGCACGGATAAATCCGATGTAGCCGGGGCCAAAGCCGATGCATTTTACCGCGTGACAACCGATACACAAGGCAAAGCGCAGCTTACAGCAGATAAGTAGCGGCCACAAAGTGGCCGCTATTGCTTATACTAGAGTTTGTTAATCCAGTTCTCCGTATTCGATAACCGCGTCCGCATCATAGCGTTTGCCCAGCACATGACTGGCTTTACGGTTTGCCACAGAATCAAACACGATCGAAAAATCATAATCCGGTGGGTAGAGTTCCGCTGCCGGCACACGTAGCTGCACACGCGTGTGTTTTATTTTGCGCTTCTCCCCCTTAACCTGCACAATCACATCGCCATTATCGTCCGCGAGGCGATACACGATGCCCGTTTCCTTCTCCGGCAGCACCAATACGCTATCACCCATGGTGAATTTCGTAAATTTCTGTTTGACCTGTGGACCTTGGCGGGTTAGGCGGCTTTTGGGTGCTTGCATAGCGGGCGTTTCGGCTTTGGCGGTTTCTTCGCCATCGTACACGGCGCGATGCGCACGGGAAAGCATCTGTTCATGCAGCCCCAGCCGCTGCGCAATCTGCAAGGCGCAGCTTTCGCCGGTCTTGCCCATCTCCAATTTATACAAGGGTGCCAGGGTTTGGGCATCAAACGCCATGCGTGCACGCAGGATAGATGCGGCCGATTTGGCGTAGGTTTTAATCTGCGGGTAGTGCGTGGTGACCATGAACATGCAACCGCGAAGCCGCAGTTCCTCCAGTACAGCGATACCGATACCCATTCCCTCGGCCGGATCGGTGCCGCTTCCCAGCTCATCCAGCAGTACAAGACTGTCCTGACTGGCGCTTTTCAGGATATGAATCACGTTGGTAATGTGGCCGGAGAATGTAGACAGGTTCTGGGAGATGTTCTGGCTGTCGCCAATATCACACCAGATACCGTCCTGCATGGCGATGTAGCTGTCCTCATTGCAGGGGATGTGCAGGCCACACTGCGCCATCAGTGTCAATAAGCCCACCGTTTTGATGGTCACAGTCTTACCGCCGGTATTTGGCCCGGTGATAATTACACCCCGGTTCCCGTCCGATAAATTCAGGTTCAATGGCACACAGGTTTCCGGGTCCAGCAACGGATGTCTGCCGCCGGAAATGATCAGCTTGCGCTCGCCGCCGATTTGCACCGGGCGGGCATCCATCGCCGCCGATAGCTTGCCTTTGGCAAACAGCACGTCAAGCTCTGTCATCAACTTCATATTGCTGCGTATGGCGTGTGCCTCATCGGCCACCTGCGCGCTTAGGGTGTAGAGAATGCGGCGCATTTCCTCATCCTCGCTGATGCGAACGGCGTCCAGTTCCACCCGCAGCGCGGCGGCGGCGGCAGGCTCAATAAACACTGTGGTGCCGGTGGAGGATGTATCCACCACCGACCCGGCCACTTGTTTTTGATGTTGCTTTTTCACCGGCAGTACATAGCGCCCGGCGCGGGTTGTGATATAGCCGTCGGACATATACTGCTTTTGGGTGCGCAGCAGCTGGTTGAGCTTGTCTTTGATTTTTCCTTCCAGGGCTATTGTTTTACGGCGCAGGTCACGAAGCAGCGTGCTGGCATCATCGCGTACTTCATCCTCAGCAATGCAGCGCTGTATTTCCTCCTGCAAAGAGCCAAGGGTATGAATGGCTTGCCCGTAGCTATGCAGCGTAACATCCTGCGAGGCGATACGATCCAGATAGCTGACCATGCGCTTGCAGGAGGTCGCAAACGTGCTGACGCCGTTTAGCTGCTCGGGCGAGAGCATGGTGCCGATCTCGGCATGGGCTACGGTTTCATGCAGCCGGGTCATCATGGGCAGGGGCGGCGAACCAAAGGCATCCAGCACGCGGCGGGCGGCGGTGGTCTCCGCCATCTTCTGCACGCAGATCTGCTCGCTTAAAAACGGTTCCAATGCATCAAGTATAGTACGCGCCTCATCGGACACGGCAAAGGATTTCAGTTTGTCCAGTATGGCCGGGAATTCCAGCGTATTGTAATGGGTATTCATGGCGTTGCTCCTCATGGATTATAATCATGCATGAGCAGGATGTGGGCGAAGTCTTTTTCGCAAACAAAAAACATAGCGATTTGCTATGCCCACAGAACCCTATGCGGGGCAACTGTCGGCTATCGTTCTGCGCTAAGAAGGGTATACCAAACAACGATCATGCGGTCGCTTCAATCATGGCATACACTTCGCCCTTTACAGAACCGATAACAAACAAGTACCTCCGATACTATTAATACGGTTAGTATACAGCAATTCCGCCGCCAAGGTCAAGCCCATTGGCTGTAAAGCAGGGCTTGACAGCACAATTCCCAAGTGCTATGCTGTGTGCATCCACCGTATGACGCGGAATACGCCGCTCCCAAGCGTTGCCAAAGAGATTGCCGCCATTGGCTGAAAGCGACAAGCAATTGCAGGAGACTGGTTACCACCCGCCGACGATGCGACCGGCCCCCGATAGAAGGCTATGTAAAGCGGAAGCGAGTGAAAGCTCGCCTCAAGCAGGGTGGAACCACGAACGATATTCGTCCGTCCCCGCAGTATTGCGGGGGCGGATTTTATTATCAGGGAGGACAAGGGTATGAAATTACAGGTATTTGGAAAAGAGTATGAGGTAGCACAGGGTTCGTCAGCAGGCGATCTCTTAAAGGCCGAGTTTACAGAGGATTTCAAGACCTTCTACGCCGTCAGGCATGAAGATGGCAGTTTGACCGATCTGTTTTCGCCCATCGAGACAGACGCTGTAATCACCCCTGTCACCTTTGAAGACGAGGACGGGAAAAAGGTATTCCGGCATTCCTGCTCCCATCTGATGAGCATGGCAGTGCTGCAGCTGTACCCCGATGCTAAAATCGCCATCGGCCCCGCCATTGAAAACGGGTTCTATTACGATTTCGATGTAGAAACCCCCTTCAAGCCGGACGACCTGCCCGCCATTGAAAAGGCGATGGACAAGCTGATGCGCTCCTCCCTGCGGCCCAAGCGCTTCACCCTGCCGCGGCAGGAGGCCATCGCCCTGATGAAAGAAAAAAACCAGCCCTACAAGGTTGAGCTGATTGAAGACCTGCCCGAGGACGCCATTATCTCCTTTTACCAGATGGGTGACTTTGTGGACCTGTGTGCCGGCCCTCACCTGCCAAACCTCAATTACCTGAAGGCTTTCAAGCTGACGCAGATTGCCGGTGCGTATTGGCGCGGCAACGAAAACAACAAAATGCTCTCCCGCATCTACGGTACCTGCTTCCCCAACAAACAAGCGCTGAGTGAGCACCTGGAAATGGTGGAAGAAGCCCGAAAACGCGACCATAACAAGCTGGGCCGCGATCTGGAGCTGTTCACCACGGTGGATGTTATCGGCCAGGGGCTCCCGATCATGCTGCCCAAGGGCACGGTCATCATCCAAACCCTGCAACGCTGGGTGGAAGACACCGAAACCAAATGGGGCTATCTGCGCACCAAGACCCCGCTTTTAGCCAAACGCGAGCTGTATAAAATCTCCGGTCACTGGGACCACTACCGCGATGGTATGTTCATACTGGGCGACCCGGACGATGAAACCAAGGAATGCTTCGCCCTGCGCCCCATGACCTGCCCCTTCCAATATCAGGCGTACCTGAACCGTTCGCGCTCCTACCGCGATTTGCCCATGCGGCTTGGTGAAACGTCAACCTTGTTCCGCAATGAAGACTCCGGCGAGATGCACGGACTCATCCGTGTGAGGCAGTTTACCATTTCCGAGGCGCACTTGATTATCCGCCCCGACCAGCTGGAAGACGAGTTCCGCGGCTGCTTTGAACTGGCAAACATGATGCTGGAAACCCTGGGTTTGAAGGAAGATTGTTCCTTCCAGTTCTCCCAGTGGGACCCCGCCAACACCGAAAAGTACGAAGGCACGCCCGACCAGTGGGAGTATGCCCAGTCCGCCATGAAAACCATTCTCGACGACATCGGCATCGACTACCACGTCGCCAAGGACGAAGCAGCCTTCTACGGCCCCAAGCTCGACATTCAGATTAAGAATGTGTTCGGCAAGGAAGACACGCTGATCACCATTCAGATCGACATTCTGCTTGCCCAGAAATTTGGTATGGAGTATACCGATTCCGACGGCCAGAAAAAAATGCCCTTCATTATTCACCGCACCTCCGTGGGTTGCTACGAGCGCACCCTGGCGCTGCTGATTGAAAAATACGCCGGTGCCTTCCCCACCTGGCTTGCGCCGGTGCAGGTAAAAGTGCTGACCATTACCAACCGCGCCGATGACGCCGCCAAGCAGCTCCAGCAGATGCTGCTGGACCAGAACCTGCGCTGCGAACTGGATCTGCGTAATGAGAAAATCGGCTTCAAGATTCGTGAAGCGCAGCTGCAAAAGATTCCGTACATGTTTGTACTGGGCGACCGCGAAGCGGAAAACAGCACCGTAACCATTCGCAACCGCAAGGGCGATAATCTGGGTACCATGCCCTATAGCGAGGCTGTTGCCATGGTCAAGAAGCTCAACGATGATAAAACCATCGACTAAGAGGACCCCGCTATGGATACCAGCGATAAACCGCGCAGCGTGGATGCCTATCTGGCCCAAAAGCCTGTAGCGCAGCAGCCTATACTGCAAGAGATGCGCGCTATCATCCGTGCCGTACTCCCCGACGCGCAAGAGCTAATTGCCTGGGGTATGCCATCCTACAAAGGGCATTCCTATATCGTGCATTTTGCGGCGTATCAATCCCATCTAGGGCTTTACCCCGGGCCAGAGGCCATTGAGCACTTTCAGGATCGGCTCAAGGCATACCAAACATCCAAGGGCGCGATTCATCTGCCATATGACCAACCCCTGCCAAAGGAACTGATTCAAGACATCGCGTTGTATTGCGCCGCTAAGGATCAGGCGAAATCGTAATCTACACTGTTTCATACAAGAAGAAGCCGCTTGCCTAGGCAAGCGGCTTCTTGTAGTCGTTGTGAATGAGCGATGCTTTATCGCAAGCGTTTCAGCTTATTCGCCGAAAGCCGCCTGATATTTTTCCATGCGCTCGTCTTGAATTGCCTGTCCGCCGGAAGCCATATAGTCTTCCATGCCGGCATCCCAAACAGCGTCAAAGTCTTCCACTGCTGCATTGATTGCAACATTGAGGATGACATCGCGTTTGTCGGCCAGTACGGTAGTGATGCCTTCTTCAGCTTCCACAGCGCCAAGGTTGATGTTTCCGTAGGAAACGCCATTGGTCAGCGCAAGTGCGAACGCATCTTTAATCAGCTCCGGCGCAACATACGCATAGCCAAGTGCCATCGACGCAGACGTCTTATCCACATCGCCCAGGTCCAGACCGTTGATGATCATGGTGGTGTCGATGTTGTTGGAGGATGACATCTTATAGCGGCCGCTCTCAGGCGCGATTGCCTTCAGGGTGCCGTCTTCGGTGTACTCGTGGTTGATGCCTTCTGCGCCAGTCTGGAGGAAGAAGCGGTTTTCAAACTTCGCCATCCAGTTCAGGTAGAGCAGCGAGGCCAGAGGCTCGGTGTTGGTCGAGGGGAAGAAGATCCAGCGGTCATTAGCCGAGTAGTTGACCTTCTTGGTCAGGCCGGCATCGTTTTTGAACGGATCCACGGGGATAAAGACAGCGTCTTCGCCCTGTGCCTGCTGGAGCATATAGTGGACGCTTTCTTCCGCATTGCGGTAAACATCGTCCCAGTTGACTTCAACAGCGCCGACATAACCGGCTTTCAGCAGGTTGTACTCGGTTGCATCGCCGGCAGCGTACAGCGAGAAGTCCTGAAGAATCAGGCCGTCGTTGTACCATTTGTTCAGCATCCGCACGGCTTCTTTCACGCCGGGCAGCAGGAACTGGCGATCATCGCTGTAGAGGTAGTTGTACTTATCGGTGGTGTACTCATCGGGCACGAAGGAATACAGGATGTTGTTGGCTCTCCAGCCCACATCGTCCGTCATGGAGTAGGGAATCATCTTGTCGGCGTCATCGCCAAGCAGGAGTTCCGCATTCTCTTTGAAGGCATAGAGCATGTCTTCAAATTCCTGCGTGGTGGTGGGTACTTCCATACCGAGCTTGTCAAGCCAGTCCTTGCGAACGAAGGTGTTGATGCGGGCAACGTTCATACGACGCGCCACAATGCACTCAGTCTCGCCCGTGTAAGGATCGGTTTTCCAGGTCAGGTTGCTTCCCAGGAACTCGTACAGGTCGGGGAGCAGGTCTTTGTACTCGTCCAGCAAGGGCTGGAGGTCGAGCACTGCATCCTGCTGGTAATAGGTGTGAATTGCACCATCATTGTAGGTGTAGCTGATATCGGAAGCGGTACCGGCAGCCAGATAATTGGCAATGTCGTCGCCTTCCGTCCAGCGCGGGGTGGGCTGGAATACAACTTCGACGTTGTATTGTTCGAGCATGCTTTCCTTAATGAAATCGGTGAACGCATTGTCATCCACGACCGAACCCTCGGTATTACGGTCAAAGATTTCGACCGTGATGGTACGCGTGTCCGTGAATTTGCCATCAACAAATCCATCGTCAGCCGCCAATGCGATCGGTGCCATTACGGAAACGATCAACAGAGTGCTTAAGAGTAACGCAAGCAGTTTCTTCATAGGTTTCCCTCCTTTTATTTTACCATAAACACAACCTCATCAAGGTGTGTTGGGTATCAAACTCAGCCTTTCATCGCGCCCAGGGTAACCCCGTGGATGAAAAAGCGCTGCAGCCAGGGATAGACCATCAAAATCGGGATGGTTGCAATCATAACGGTTGCGGCCTTAATCGCATCCGACGCTCCGGGCGATGAAAAGCCTTCCTGCGTTGCGGCGTCCACACTGTCCTTGCTTTGGATAATAAAGTACAAGAGCAGCTGAATGGGATAAAAGGTTTTATTACGGTTCATAAACATCAGGGCATCGGAGTACCCGTTCCAGCGGCCAACGGCATAGAACAGCGACAGCGTTGCAATCACTGATGTGGATAGCGGCAGATAGATGGAAAACAAAATCTTAAAGGGGTTTGCGCCGTCGATTTCCGCAGACTCGCGCAGGCTGACGGGGATGTTCTGCAAGAACGTACGCATGATAATCATGTTGAACACGCTCAGGCTGAACGGCAGCACCATGACCAGCGGGCTGTTGATCAGGTTCAGGTTTTTAAACAGCAGGTAGCTGGGTATGGTACCGGCGTTAAAATACATCGTAACCAGAATCAGTCCGTTGATCAGCTTGCGGCCCTTGAGCTGGTCAAATACCAGCGGAAATGCGCACAAGGTCGTCAGCACCATGGAAAGAATCGTACATCCTATGGTCAGCATGGCCGTCCAGGCCAGTGCCCAGGTATAGGCTGCGTCCTTGAGGACCAGGGAGTAGGCTGTAAAGTCCAGTTCCTTGGGCCAAAGGTATACATCCCCTTGAATCAACGCTGCCGGGGAAGAAAGGGAGCGTACAAACACGTTCCATACCGGCAGGAAACAGATCAGAATCAGGAATACGCAGATGATGACTGCAATATAGTCGCCTGTTTTGGAATTCTTTGACTTAACCATTCTTCATTCCCCCCTTACCACAAGCCACGTTCGTCAAAACGCCGGGCAATGAGGTTTGCGCTGACCAGGAAAATAACGCCGATAACCGATTGGAAGAAACCAACGGCTGTCGCCAGCGATTGCTGCGTACCTTTAATGCCGTAATTATACACAAAGATGGACAATACGTTGGATACGCTTGTAACCAGCGTATTGGTTAGGGCATACGGTCGGTCAAACTCCGTACCGATAATTTGCCCAAGGCTTAAAATAAGCAGGATGATAATCGTAGGCCGCAGACCCGGCAAGGTAATGTGCCAGATCTTACGCATGCGGGTTGCACCGTCGACAGCGGCTGCTTCATACAGCTCCGGGTTGATGCCCGTCAGCGCGGCAAGATAAATAATGGTATTCCAGCCAACCGATTGCCAGATTCCCAGAAATACATAAGTCCATACCCAGTTGACGGGCTTGTCCAGGAACTGGATCGCCTCCAGCCCCATATTGCGCAGTACGATGTTTACAAGGCCGAAACGGGTCGCCAGCAGCTGCAGTGCAAGGCCGGAAATAATAATCCAGGACAGGAAATGCGGCATGTACGCAACCGTTTGGGTAATGCGCTTGAAGCGCGGATACGGCAGTTCGTTCAGCACCAGGGCTAAAATGATGGGTGCCGGGAACCCGAATACCAGCCCCAGCACGTTGAGTGTCAAGGTGTTGCGAACGGCATAAAGGAAATCGCGGTTAGAGAACGCTTTGATAAAATACTCAAACCCGTTATTCTTAGCCCATTCCATCTCCCATGCACTCTTGGTGATGGAAAACTTTTTAAACGCAACCTGAATATAGGTCATCGGGATATACTTAAAGATAAGAAAATAAGCCAACGGTAACAGGAGCATTGCATAAAGCATCCAGTACCGCTTCAAAAATATCCGCGACCTATGCCGTGAGAGTGTCCGCTGTGTTCGCGCTTCAGCTGTCATTGTGTCCCTCGCTTATGCTATGGTATTCAAGTATCCAAGAAATGTGCTCGTGCACACATCCTGATATATTAGTATATCACGCGGGATAAACCTCATGGAAATGAATCGTATTCTTCATTAACTATTTTTAGTATAGGGTACCGTGATGATCATTGTCAATACCTTTTGGAAACTTTGTCCTAACAGAAAACAGGGTTATTTTCTTTGTCACAGGGTAGCAAATGCGGAGGGTAAAGCCCGCAAAACCGCCTGCCCAATCGCCGGAAAACCAATACTTATCAGCGGCCAATACCGCGCACTGACCAGCGTTTCGCTGCCCTATTGTTCGGTCCTTTACACTGCCGAGAATGGATGATGGGTTGCAGCAAAACAGCCAAAAAAACAGAATCTCCACGGGAATACGTTCCCGTGGAGGTTCTTTGGTAACGTTGCACCCATCGCGCACTAGGGTGTGCGCTAGCATGCCTGTTGCTTGATTGCAATGTTCTTAAGAGTTGGTTTATACAGAGGACGATCTAATCGATGCGCTCCTGTCCCCAGAAGAACAGTGCCACCGTGCCCGGGCCCGTATGGCTGCCGATGGTGGTGCCGATATCGTGTATCACAGGTTCGCCGTTTAGCTTGGGGAATGTCGCTTTGATCAGCTCTGCAACGGCCTTGGCATCATCCAGGCAGTAGGAATGGGACAGGTAACACTTACCAGAATAGTTCTTGCCGTCCTTGGCATTGTCCACCATACGGTCGACCATATCCTTAATAACCTTATGCTTGGAACGCACCTTGGCGCGCGGCACTATTTTACCTTCAACATCCAAGTTCATCACGGGGCAAATTTTCATCAGCGTGCCGACAAACCCAGCCGTTTTGGATACCCTGCCGCCTTTGATGAAGAACGTTAAGTCCGTAGAGAAGAACCAGTGCTGGAGTTCCAGCTTGTGTTCCTCCGCCCAGTCAGCCGCTTCGTCCACGGTCTTGCCCGCGTCCCGCAGGTCTGCCAGCTGATCCATCAACAGTCCGTAACCGGACGATGCCGCTAGGCTATCTACCACGCGCACGGTGCGATCCGGATATTTTTCTTTGAGCATATCGCGCGCGATAATCGCCGAGTTATACGAACCGGAAATGCCGGAGGACAGCGTAACGTGCAGCACGTCCTTACCGTCTTCCAAAAAGCCTTCCCAGTATTCGAAGTACTCGTCGGCGTTGATCTGCGAGGTGCTGGTTTCGGCACCGTCGATCATGCGCTGGTAGAACGTATCAAATGGCATGGTTTTGCCAAGATCGTCGTTCATCTGCACGCCGTCAATGGAATAGTGGAAATAAATGTACTGTATGCCTCTTGCGTCGAATTCTTCCTGAGAGAGATCAGCTGTTGAACTGCAACTTAAAACAAAGTCACTCATAGGGGTTTCCTCCTTATTGGATCATAGTGCGAATGATTGCTCTTATCATACCAAAAAGCGATTGGGAATGCAATTTGCCACCGGATGCTTTTACACAAAACAATGCGCAAACAAGCATTGACAAACACCCGCCTTGACGATATAATACATTTTGCTGTTTAACAGCGAATGATCCATTAGCTCAGTTGGTAGAGCACCTGACTTTTAATCAGGGTGTCCGGCGTTCGAGTCGCCGATGGATCACCAAAACAGTATCGCCGCGGACTGAATTCAGTTCGCGGCGATACTATTTTTCTATCGTTTACTACCCTTTTCTATTCGTTTGTTTTGCTTACGTTGGCAGCTTTTCTACGCAGAAGAATTCCTGCGGAAATCTGTGCAAGAATGGCCAAAGTCATCACCAAATATAAAATCCAGTTTTCGATCGGGGATTTATCCAAACCAAATTCCACCAACGCCAGCAGCATAACGCTCACTACAGCGCTCAGGCCTAGTGCCGCCCATCCCATGCGCGAAAGCTTTCCACGGCGGGCCCATCGGGTGATGGGAAGCAGTACCAGTCCCACGCAAAACAGCTGATTGACGCGTACGAACCCAAAACGCAGCAGGTCGTCGGCGCGGAGGCTCTCCAGCAGAATCTGCGTACCGCCGAAAATCAGCATCGCTAGCAGAGCTGCATCGCCACGCGGTCGTTTCGATTTCTGCATCCAGCGGATCAGCCCAAAGCACAGCAATAGCGCAGCAAGCGCTTCCCAGAAGAAGATCGGAGCAACATATTCCCCGTAGGCATTCTGTACCGCCAGCGGGAACCACTGCAGCGCTTCATTATCCACATATCCCCCGATGCCGGAGGTGGTAAATACTTCCGATATCCGCACCCCGGCCAGCACCAGTAGCGCGGCAGGTGAAGACACATCGACGATTTTGTCAAATGGCAACTTTACAACGTGCGCAAAAATCCACGCCGCAAGCCAGAAGCCCGCAACGCCGCCGATGAGCGCGTACCCACCGAAATCAAGCCGGTAGACAAACTCTCCGGCAAAATCCACCTTGATAAAATTCAAGCGAATCAGGATGTAGGCTACGCGAGCAAACAGCAGGCACAGCGGAATCGCAAACAGCATAAACCGCAGTCCAAGCAGCGCCTGACCCTCGCGCTTCCATAGCCAGGTCAGCAGCAAACAGGCCAGCAGCACCGAAACAACGACGCCGATACCATATGGGTATATATTAATGCCAAAGATCTGTCCTATGGCCGCAGGTTCCCGCATAGCTTGCTCCTATTGTCTGTCAAATCGTTCTAAACAGCGCTCCGTTACTCCGCCGGAATGAGCGTTGCGAAATAAAGGATATCCCAAATGCGCCGCACCTTTCGGGTGCTTAAGGCGTTGATTTTCTCATTGTTCAGCACCATCGTGGAGGAACTGCCGCCGTCCAGATTGTAGGCGTTGTCCACGCCAAGCGACATCATCAGTTCCACGGTTTGTTCCAGCGTCAGACCCACACCGTCCGTGTTTTCCGGTCCTTCGGTTGCCACGCAGACGTAGCGCAAGGGCCCCAGCTGCGCAATCACCATACGCTGTGTCGGCTTATGCGACGCATATTCTTTGTTTTCCTCAATCTCCATGGGCTGGCCGTCTACCACGAGTGCAGGCCCGAAGCTGAAGGAATTGACCACCGTACCGTCAAACGCGGCGATTTTGTCCTCTGTCGCGTCCACAATGATATGCAGGTCTCCCAGGGTATCAATCAGCAGGATATCCGAACCCTCGGCGACTTCGTTGCGGTACAGCGTATTTTGCCGCACAATGTAACCCTTATTATTATAGTTGAAATAATCGCCGTTGATGGCAAATACGGCGTTAACACGCTTGGCAATCCGGGAGCCGTAGACATCCGATGTGGAGCCGAACTTCCCCGCCATAGCCGTGCGAAGCTGCGACGGGTCCTTGATGGTGATATAGGCTGCCAGTATCGTCGTATCGAACATGCGGAATTCGTCAATCCGCACAGAAATACTCGCGTCCTCGTATCCAGATTGATCCGGGAGATAGTTTGCCTCGCCCGGCAGCGGAGCGGCGCTATCGTCCAGCGGCAGCGGTGTAAACTCCATCTCTTGGGCAAAGGCCCTGTCAGTGGGTGAAGGTGAGGAAAGAACCGCCGTCAGAACGATCAGCATGGTCACCAGAATTAGTACGCGCCAAAACCCTCGCATGGCCAACCTCCAAATTGAAAATAGTACGGAATCCCTTTCGCAGATTGGACGGCGTTTTCCTTCCATGAAAACCGGCATTTATTCGGCATTTTCTGCGTAGATGCCAACGCCGGTGATGCTGGTCACCTTGCGGATGGAAGCATTGCCCGTTCCACCGACATTCACCTGCTGTCCCATGAACATCAGGGATGTCGTTCCCCCGCCGTCCAGATTCAGCGCTTCGGTCACGCCGCACGCGAGCATGCGCTCAGCCAGCCACGATAGATACGCCCCTTTGGACGCGTCGGATCGCCCGTTTACCGTAAGCACCAAGTAGTGCCCGGGCGCGATCATCCCCAGCGCGGTTCGCGGCTCACGGTAATGGTAGTAGGTGGTATCGAGGATACGCTGGCCGATTTGCCCGTCCTGTACCAAAATTGGGCCGAACGCAAATACCTGCTCCGCACCCATGTCCAGATATTCCTGCGCGGTATAGGCGTTTTTGGCAAATGTCTTCATGCTGCCATCCGAAAACGCCGCCATCGTATCCAGCGGCGGCCAGCCGTCCCGCTTATTGTATGTCTTATCAGAGATAATTTCGCCGTTGCGCACGACGATGCCTACCGTTTGCTTGTTATAGACGCGGTGGCCGAAAAAATCATCTGTGAACGCAATCACCACGCGGTTTTGTTCTGCCAGCGCTTCCGGCGTGGAGAAACGGTACGCGCGGCCGGATTTTGGCGTAAGGTAGCTTGTAAGCTTCTCGCCATTTTGCAGCCGAATCTCCGTTTCATACCAGACCAGCGTCAGATTCGGATCTGTATAGCGTTTGATTTCTACCGCAAGATCCTGCGATAGGTAGAGATACAGTCCGTCCTGCGCGTCTGCCAGCACGAACGGCTCGGCCATGGCATCGGACAAAAAGCCTTCCTCCGTTAGCGCCGGTAGCTGCGGGCTGGTCAACGGCCCGATGATAGGCAGCGGAACCGGCGTGGGCGACGGCGATGGTGACGGTGTGGGGGCATTATCGGTCGGGATTGCGCTATCTGAATAGATCAGCGCTTGCAACGCAGGGGTGGCGATGCCCGTGGCTTCCAGTCCATTTCGCTGCTGGAACTGTTTGACACGCTCCACCATGACCCTGTTATAGCTCTCGCTTAAATTATTGTAGCTGGTGAAATACCCAAGCCAATACATCCGCTGCTTGAGCGCAAGCACGTCTCTGCCGGTATCACCATCGGCAAGCATACGGTACGGGGAGGGTGTTTCGCCCGGCGCGAGGGTTGGGGCTGCGGTGGGCTCCGCTAAGGCTATACCGGACGCCGTAAAGCATGCATTGGAAAAAATAAAGGTCTGCAGTTCCGGGGTCGCCACGCCTGTTGGCTCTAGCCCGTTCATGGTTTGGAATTTCTCCACGCGGCTGGCCATCAGGTTGTTATAGTCATCCGACACCTGATCGGACACATAATATCCAAGTTCGTACATACGCAGTTTCAGCGCCCGCACATCCTCGCCTAGCATGCCGGTTTCCAGTGTGCGGTACGAAGCCGCGGTCCCCGTTAATAGCAATAGAAGCAACGGCAGGCACAATAGCCATACCATCGCTCGCTTCACCACAGGCCTGTGACCCATCACGTTTGTCATCACCGTCGCACCCTATTCTGCCGCGGTCTCGCCCGTATAGGCAATCGTGAACGGATCGCTCCGGGTGCCGCTGCCACCGGTTATGGTCACCTTCGTCAAATCCAGCGCAATGGACGGCCTGAGACCGATGTTGACACGCGTATACGCGCCGTAGCTCAGGTGTCCGTCGTAGCCTACGATCTGCAGCATATATCCTTTGGCGCTTTTGATGGTCGCTACCCAGTAGGGAGATGCGCCGTTTCGGTCCATGTAGACCCCACGCGACAGGGCATACTCCGTGGGTTCAGCCTTCCTGACTTTCACCACGCCAAAGCGCGCGGGAGAAAAGCCAAAGTCAGACCGCAGAAATTGTTCGTCCGTCAGCGAATAGAGGTATCCGTTTTCGCCCTCCACCAGCGCTTTTCGAAGCGTTGATTCGCCCAGTATGGTATCCAGCATTTCCGTGTTCATCCACATGTACAAATCGCTCTGGTTAAAGGAAGTGATCCGGCGGTAGGCATGATCTTTTATAATCTTTGAATCGCTTTCAAAAATAACCTGCTGGATATCAATCACATATTCGGTGATGAGCAGCAGCTGGTTATCTTCAAGGTACAGCGCGCGCCAAAACAGGGGCGAGATGTCTCCGTTCGCCCCTTGTGGATATTCGCCGATAGAATAAAACTGAAACCCTTCGCCGCGCACATAGCCACGGGGAAGCGGGTCGTCAGCGGTTGCAAAGCCCGCCGTACATAGCAAAAGGCAAAGCGCCGCCAGCAGGATGGATATCCGTTTCATGCAAGCTCCTTTTCGCGTTTTCTGATAAGCGGAAACGCAGTGTTCAGTGGCATTGCAACACGCTGAATCAGCCAGCGCAGTCTGCTCCTTTGTATCACAATCCAAAAACAGTGTCAAGCATTTCGGGCGGCCATGATACACGCTTGTAAGGCATGAAAATAGCCGCTTTTTTCGTGCTGTTTTCGCAGGCTTTCAGTGCGTATTTGCAGCCGGGAAATAGTATGATATAATACTTTCATACAACATACATGCAGTTTCCTGCCCGACCTTCCTGCGGACCACGCTGTAACCGCATTCTTTTTACAATCTTTTACAATTTAATGGAGGGATAATCATGGATTCCACCTACAAAAAACTGCGCCGCTTCAATCTTATCATGGGCTGTCTGCACCTGATTCAGGGGGTCGCAATGATCTTTCTGGCAACAACCGTCATCCAGAAGATCGCCGAGTTCTCCCCGACGATTACGCAGGTTTACCAGACCTATAACATCGAAACGCAGTCGCTGGAAACCGCGACCCGCGACCTGTTCCAGCTGCCGTTTGGCATTTTGGTCGGGGTGTTTCTGCTGCTGTCTGCGCTGGCACACGCACTGATCTCCATACCCAAAAAGCTCAACGACATCTATAACCGCGATCTGCAAAAGGGTATCAATCAGTTCCGCTGGTTTGAGTACGCGATCAGCTCGTCGCTGATGATCGTGTTGATCTCTACGCTGTTTGGCATTTACGACATCGCTTCCCTCGTGCTGATCTTCGTAGTGAACGCAGCCATGAACCTATTCGGGCTTGTCATGGAGCAGCTGAACGCAAGCCGTGAAAATCAAAATGTCAACTGGGGCCCGTTCGTATGGGGCGCGATTGCTGGGCTTGCGCCCTGGGCCGCGATTCTGCTGTATATGTTCGGTACAGGCAACTTCGGGCAGATTCCATGGTTTGTGTGGGCGATTGTCGCCACCTACTTCGTGATGTTCAACACCTTCCCCGTCAACATGATTCTGCAATACAAAAAGATAGGCAAATGGAAGAATTATCTCTACGGCGAACGCAGCTATATCGTGCTCAGTTTGGCCGCAAAATCCTTCCTCGCCTGGCTGGTCCTGTTTGGCGCCATGCAGCCGTAACAACATGGCCGATTGCTGCTGTAAAACCCCCGAAGATGTACCGGCTCTTCGGGGGTTTTTCCTGCCGTACACAGGCCCGATTTCATTGACAAGTCGATACTCCGATGATAAGATTAGGATGGACAAACAGTCCGCTTAAGGAAAGCGAGGAAGAGTTTATGGCAACCGTTAACAAAGATATGTCAATCAGTGAAGTACTTCAAATCGATCGTGGTACCGCCAACGTGCTCCTCAGCTATGGTATGCACTGCCTCGGCTGCCCGCACGCCACCGGTGAATCGCTTGCAGATGCTTGCGCTGCGCACGGTTCGGATCCCGAAGTGCTTGTGGAAAAACTGAATGATTATTTGTCACAGAAGGATTAATTTTCTTAACAATCGCCCTGTATCCCTTGCATCATAAGGGATACAGGTTTTCCACATACAGAATCTTCCAACCGTGGAAAACCTGTGGACAACATGCGGGAAAGGGTTAACAAATGCAGATACAATCAGAACAAGAAGCGCTTTTCGTTGCCATCGAAATGGAGCGAAACGCCGTACAAACCTATGAACGCGCACTAATGCTTACCGATACCCAGGACGAGGAAACAGCAGCGCTCCGCCAGCAGATAATCCTCATTCTGCAAGACGAACAGCAGCACCTGTCGCAGTTTCAATCCCTGTATAAAGGGCTGGATAAAGACCTGGAACAACAGCTGATTCTTGCGGCCGTCGCCTCCTCCGTTTTGTTTGAGGGTGGTCTGATGAGCGCTGTGCGCCAGGGCATGCTCAAAGACAAGAAAAGCCTGATAGTGTTTGCCGGAAATGCCGAACAAAAGGCCGCTGCTACCTACCGAAGATTTGCGGAAATTTGCAGCGATAAACAGGCGGCGGATATGCTTTTGCGTATCGCAAACGAAGAAGACAGGCACCTGCACACTTTGCGGAATTACGCCTGATTCTAGGCTTTATCCCAACAACAGCCTAAATCGCCAGCGCACGAACCAAACGGAGGGCCGAGCATGCTCAGATGTACAGCGGCAGGACTCCTTCCGCTGATGAACGCCAAGCAATCCAAGCCGAGCAGGAGACGGATGGCTCGTTCGGGCATACGGTTACCGCAACCGTTATACAAATAGAACGTATGTTAGCTCTCGGCGTTCCGCAGAACAATCCTGTCATCCTTGCCGGCATAGCGTATCTGCTTTCCCAGCGAAAGGATACGCTGCAGGGGATGCATACCAACGCGGCATACAAGCTTGCTGCTAAAAGCATTTTCACGACAAAAGACCGAAACGCCGAGTTTCAGGCGGCTACGACGCTCAAACCGGAATGGCTTCCGCGCCATCTATGCTTTCATACCATGGCCATGATCCCTAACGCCGTTTGCCTGAACCTGCTTGTACGGCTTGGACTAGAGCATGACGCGGGTGTTTCGGCGGCACTGGAGTCGCAATATGCGCTGTATTGCAAGCATAGTGGGTTCTGCGCAACCAATATCAAAAAGCCTTACCTGTAACGGCGCAGTAGGCTGCACCAGCAAAAAGATGATGTAGAAGGAAGGATGCTCCATGGCCAAGAAAATTACACCCCTGACCATTGCGCTGAGCGGTATGATGGCGGCAGTTATCTTCGTAGCCACCTATTTTTTAAAGATTCCGATTGCACAGGGGTACATCCACCTGGGCGACGGGTTCATTCTGCTGGCATCGGCTATGCTGGGCTGGCCGGCTGTGATCTCCGCTGCCCTTGGCAGCATGCTGTCGGACTTACTGGCCGGGTATTCCGTGTATATCCTACCGACATTCATCATCAAAGCGCTAGTCGCAGCAATTGCTGTTTTTGCCAGCCGCCGGCATAGCCAGCCTGTACAGATGTTCTACATGCTGTTGGCAGAAGCTGTGATGGTGTTTGGGTATTTTGTCACAGAATGGGTTATTTTAGGGTTTGGCCTGGCCGCAGCCACTGCCGGTATTCTGGGCAATGTGCTGCAAGGCCTGAGCGGCGTTGCCATCTGGTCGCTGCTTATACCCGTAGCAAACCGCATTGGCAAGCAACCCAAGTCATAAGATGATCGAAGGAAGCGCTTGCAATTTATAGGTTCCAATGGTAGTATAGGTTGATGAATCTCAAGGAGGGTACACTGCATGAGTGTAGCGCAATGGGTTGTAGGCATTCTGCTTTTGATATCGGCGATTGTCATGATCGTGACCGTGCTTTTACAAAGCGGTTCGCGCTCGGGCCTTGGTGCGATTGGCGGCGCGGCAGAAACGTTCTTTGGCAAAAGTAAGGCCAAAGGTATGGACGCCAAACTGGCACTGGTCACCAAGATCTGCACCGGTTTATTTGTAGCACTGAGCATTGTTATGATGTTGCTGGGCTAAAAAAGCAAAATGCAAAACAGCCTTCTTGTAAAGGAAGGCTTTTTTGTTGAAAGGAAATCGTTTGCATCCATCCATCATCATCCGGCGGGAAACACCAGCCGATTACCAAGCTGTGGAAGCCCTGACCCGTGAAGCGTTCTGGAACCATTACGGGCCCGGCTGCGATGAACACTATCTGGCCCATATTCTGCGGGACTCCGATGATTTTATCGCAGACCTGGATTGTGTTGCGGAGATAGACGGTAAAATCGTCGGCAATATTATGTATACGAAGTCACGCATCGCTCTGGATAGTGGCGGCGACCTGGCAATCCTCACCTTTGGGCCCCTGTCGGTGCTGCCAGCCTACCAAAACCAGGGCGTGGGCAGTGCTTTAGTGCGCCATACCCTGACGTTGGCACAGACACTGGGATATACTGCTGTCATCATACTGGGCGACCCCGCCTACTACAGCCGCCTGGGCTTTCAGCCCGCCGAGGCATTCGGCATTGCTGCAAACAGCAATATGTTTCTGGCGTCCCTGCAGGCGTATGAGCTAAAACCCGGCGCGCTGCAAAGCGCTTGCGGCCTCTTTCATGAATCCCCCGCCTACCACATGGACAACAAAGCCAGTGAAGCCTTTGACAAGACCTTCCCCGCCAAGGAGAAGCTCACGGGAACCCCGTCGCAGCAGCGCTTTGCCGAAGTCGTGTCCATGAAAAAACCTCGTTAACATTAAGCTTATAAGAAGAAATACCGTCTTATGCTAATTAAAATATGAGAATGGGAGAAAAGTATGCCAAAATTGCTCAGAGATAACCCAATATATCTAGCTCCTGACATTTTTGCTGAACGCGATTCGAGTGGGAATCCAAAAATATTGGATCAACGTACAGGCCGAACTTTATCCCCGTTTAATGTCGATGATAAGATCTTCATATACGAAAGACAAGTACTGGACTGGTTTATTAATATAGCAGAACAGCTTGGCCCTTTTGAGAATAGTATATTTGTGATTCTGATGATTGCAGTCTCATATATTGAAGGTGTAGAACAATATCGTAATGGATATTCAAGCAACAATATGAGCAGAGATTTATTTACAAAAGGTTTGAAAAGAATCTTTCACGCAGAAAGCATTACTGATTATAATGCAACCAATTTGTATCGTCATCTGAGATGTGGTTTATTTCGCAATGGTATGACTGGAGATGCTATTGTTCTCAACCAAACATTTAACCATGCAATTGAATTTTCAGAAAAAGGTACAATAGACATAAACCCAAATATCTTTCTCGAACGCATTAAGGAGGATTTTAAAAATTATATTAATGCCCTGCAAGATACGGGCAATATAATTCTTCGGGAAAACTTTAATCAAATGTTTTATAATGTATAGCAGGTCAAAAAACAGATAGTAGAGGTTAAGCCTAATATCATATTCTTTAAGGACACAAATACTCAGCAATCCCATCAGAATGGTTGCGAACTTCGAAACCATTTGATGGGATTGCTACTAATTTCATCCTCGACTCTAGGATTTATCAAGACATTTTAAAGCCCTACTTTACCAACTTAAGCAGCTTGTTGGAGCGGGCCAGGAATGCGGTGATTTCTTCCTTTTCCAGCGGGCGCACGCTCATCCGCGCCAAGTCATACAGCTGGGCGGCGATCAGGGATTTGGTCTCTGCGTCGGTCTCGGACAGCAAACGCTGTACAATGGCATCCCCACGGTTGAGGATCAGAGTATGCCGTTCGGGCATTTTGAAATCCTGACCGTAGATTTTGGACATCTCACTCAAGCGGCGGCCTTGTTCATCCTGCACCAACAGTGCGGAGGTATCGTCATCGGTCAGGGTCTGGAGTTTAATCTCCAGTTCCGCATTGCCGGTGGCCTCATCAAACAGGGTCTTCAGCGCTTTTTCGTTATCCTCGGTCTGCTTCTTACTTTCATCATCGGCATCTTCTTCTTTGGTGAAGGTCGCGGCGTCGCCGTCCACACGCACAAAGGAGAGCCCTTCCACACCCGCGGAATATTCCATGAAGGATACAAAGTTCAGGTCAATGAGCGAATCGAGGGCGATAACATCAATCTCCTGTTTTTCGTACATGGCGATCGCGGCGGACTGCCGGGTCGGTTCGCTGGCGTAGACCACCTTTTTACCCAGTTTCCCTTCGTTTTTCGCCAGATATTCCTGCAGGGTGAAATACTCGCCCTTGGTGGATTTAAACAGGAGCGAATCCTTGACCATGTCAAAGAACTTGGCATCTTGCATGCAGCCGTACTTCACAAAGGGATGGATATCGTCCCAGTATTTCTGGTAGTCTTCGCGCTCGTTCTTAAACAGCCCGGTCAGCCGGTCGGCCACCTTGCGGGTGATGTAGGCAGACAGCTTTCTCACATACCCATCGTTTTGCAGGAAGGAGCGGCTGACGTTCAGGGGCAGGTCCGGGCAGTCGATGACGCCCTTGAGCAGCATCAGGAAATCCGGAATGACCTCCTTGATATTGTTGGCAACAAATACCTGGCCGGAGAACAGCTTAATCTCGCCCTCGCGGGTGCCGAAATCATTGGTGATTTTGGGGAAGTAGAGTATGCCCTTAAGGTTGAAGGGATAGTCCACATTCAGGTGCACGTAGAACAGCGGTTCTTCGTATACATGGAAGACCTTTTTATAGAACTCCCGGTATTCCTCATCGGTGCAGTCTTTGGGCTGTTTCAGCCACAGGGCAGGCGTATCGTTGATATGCACGGGCGCTTTGGGCGTTTCGTCCTTTGCGTCCTCGCCCTCTTGTTTCGGTTCTTCAGGCTTGATGACCTCGAAGTACACCGGCTGCGCCATAAACTCGCAGTAGCGCCGCAGCACTTCCAGCACTTTATGCTCGTGGGTGAACTCTTCCTCGTCGTCAGCAATCGACAAAATGATGGTGGTACCGCGCGTCTCGCGGGTTCCCTCGGACAGCTTGTACTTCATGCCGTCCTCGCTCTCCCACTGTACAGGGGTCGCGCCTTCGGCATCGCTCAGGGTTTGGATGGTTACCTTTTTTGCAACCATAAACGCCGAGTAGAAGCCCAGCCCGAAGTGACCGATGATGCCGCTCTTATTCTCACCTTCGTAGTTCTTTAAGAACTCCTCAGCGCTTGAAAACGCCACCTGGTTGATGTACTTTTTAACCTCGTCCTGGGTCATGCCGATGCCGTTATCGGAAAAGTGCAGCTCTTTGTTTTCGGTGTTCAAGGTCACCGTAACGCGGTAGTCGTCCTCCGCGCCTGGGTGTGCCATCTGCTGTTTTACAATGGCATCACACGCGTTTGAGACCATCTCGCGGATGAAAATATCCTTATCGGAATACAGCCAACGCTTGATGATCGGCATGATATTCTTGGCATGAATGGAAATATTGCCCTTGCTTTGCGCCATGCAAAAGCCTCCCTAATACATGAATATTTGCGGTTTTCAGTACCGCATAGGCTTATTTTATCACGCGAAAAACCGGATTGCAAGCAAAATTTAGCACTCAACGCAGTTGAGTGCTAACAAAATTGTATCATTCAAGCTCAGGGCATGTCTTCGCCAAGTTTCCCCTCGGTCCAGTGCTTGCGGCACAGGGCTGTATAGCTTTCATTGCCGCCCAGCAAAATCTGCTCGCCTTCTTTAATCACTTTGCCGTTGTATATACGCGTGGTGTAGGTCGCTTTCTTGCCGCACCAGCACACGGTTTTAATCTCTTCCAGGGTATCGGCCCAGGCCATCAGCCACAGGCTGCCCTCAAAAAACTCACCCCGGAAGTCGGTACGCAGGCCATAGGCGACCACCGGCACGCCCAGCTCGTCCACGATATGAACCAGATGCTGCACCTGCTGCTTGGTTAAAAACTGCGCCTCATCTACGATAACGCAATCATACTGCGTTACATCGTAATCGCCGATGTTTTCAAAAAAGTCGCATTCGCAGCTCAGGCCGCAGCGGGACGCCACAAACTTTGCGCCGTCGCGTTTGTCCAGCATGGGTTTGAACATCAGGGCTTTTTGTCCGCGTTCCAGATAGTTGTACTGTACCATGATGGCGTTCGCCGTTTTAGACGACCCCATCGCACCGTAACGAAAATAGAGTTTTGCCAAGAAAACCATCCACCTTAGGCCACTCGAAAACGAGCGGCAGTTTACTGTTGACCGTTTTATAAATGCAGATTACAAATCAGCTTGCAGAGCATCTCCGCCGCCTCAGCTGCGACTGCCGTGTCCGCAAACTGGGCAAGGTAGGCCCCGGCGGCAGCCTCGGACGGCAGCGTCAGCGCCATGTCCAGCTGCGCTTTTTTACCATACAGCGTATGACGGGCCTCGTACTCCGTGGTACTGTGGCGAACGATGTCTGTTCGCGTGCCGGAAGCGGGCGGCTTTTCGCTTTGCGCGTTTTGTGCCAGCTCGTACAGGTACGTCAAAACTTTGGGCGACTGCGTTTCAAACAGTTTCATCGCCCTGCCCGCCAGCCGACGGCTTTTGGTGCGCATACGGATATGCAAAAGCGTCAAGTCGCCCTCCATAACAGACAAGCTGAGCGTATAATCGCCCCGTACCGCACTATCGTAGGCAGCGCGCACCTGCTGGGCTGAGGAAATGCGTTCCCGGAAGGCAGGGGCAGCAGTGTCCATCCTCTCGGCGACTTCGGCCGGGATGCGTTCACCGAACAGTTTGATCGCTTCCAGACCCTTCTCGGTCAGATATAAATGGTTTTTCAGCGATCCCGCACCGTATTGCAGCTGTTCCGCTGCCAATAGCTTGTGCAGGCACAAACGCATGGTTACATAATCCATCAGTTCCAGCTCCGCGATAAAAGTCCAGAGCGAAAGCTCCGTGATACAGTCCAGCACATGCACGCAGCGTAGCAGCGTTAGCATGTACTCGGTCTCGGATATGTTTCTGGGGGCCGGTTTGATGGATGACATGAAATCACCTACACAATAAAAAGAAAGGGGGCAAAGGTAAACTTTGCCCCATACATGACCCGTAAAGGGCCGATTGCTCAATTAGGATTTGCCCCTATGGGGCATGGGTCATCAGGCCACGAAGGGCTTGATATCCGCCAGAAGATCATCGCAGGATTCGGCATAGATTTCCATGGTGATGGGCTTGGACAGATCCAGGCTGAAGATACCCAGAATGGATTTGGCGTCTACCACATGACGGCCGGCACGAAGATCAACGTCGTAGGGATACCGGTTAATGATGTTGACGAATGATTTAACATTTTCAGCCAGACTCAATTTAATATTGACTGTTTTCATGCATTTCGCCTCCTTTTACACTTCAGAAGTATACACCTGCAATACTGAAATTGCAAGGCTTTGGGCAGAATTATCATACGAACCTGTGCTACCGGCCGGACAGCGGCCCCTTGTACTGCCATTGCACCTTTTTCTTCATATAGATACGGATGGCCTTTTCCGGGCACAGGTTGATGCAGCGGTAACACTCGGTACAGTTGCCAAGGGCCTTTGCTTTACCGCCTTCCATGATCAGGTTTTGCATGGGGCAACGCTTGACGCACAGTCCGCAGCCAATGCATTCCTCCCCGATGTTGACCTTGTCCAGTGCCTTACGCTCCATACCCGGGGCAGAGCTACCCTGCAATTGCCCCAGCAGACGGGAACCCGTGTTGAAGCCGCGTTTTTTCACCACCCCGGCGTTTAGATCACTGGCAATACAGGCCACTTTGGCTTCCGCTTTGCGGGTCAGCTTTTCAATGCGCTTCTGCGACGGGCGCGGGAAGATCGCCAGGTTGTTAATGTTGTTAGGCATCGTGATATGCTCGGCATACAGCACGCGATAGCTGCCCTTGTCCAGCAGATCGGTCAGGCAGCGCGCGCCATCGCCGGAAAAACCCATCTGTGTGGCGAGGATGACCAGCGCTTTATGCAGTAAATCGCTTTGATGCTCCCGGATAAATTCGCGTAAAATACGCGGCATGCGGGACGCATAAATCGGGTAGACAAACGCCACGGTATCCGCCGCAAGCAGCATAGCGCTGAAATCCATTTCCTCCTCAATGGAATGGCATGCGCAATCCATCTGCTTTGCCAGCTGCTGCGCGACAAACTTTGAGTTCCCTGTTCCCGAAAAATACAGAACGATCATTTTCTTCCCATCTTTCATACGAATAGTATCCTCCTATGCCCTGCAGGCGGTCAGCGCCAGAACGCGCAGCGCACCCGCAGCATACAGTACCCGTGCACACTCACAGGCCGTCGCCCCTGTGGTTAAAACATCGTCAATCATGAGTATAGAACGCCCCCGCACCGGATGCCGACCCCGCGTCACAAACGCACCGACGATTTGCTTTTTTCGCTCATCGCGGGTTTTCCCTACCTGCGAGGCCGCCTGGCGCACACGGGCCAGCGCGTCCGGCGCTTGCGCCATGCCGATGATCTGCGTAAAGGCATCGCATAAAACCTGCGCCTGCGCATATCCGCGTTTGCGGATTTGGCGGGGATGAGACGGCACGGCCACGCAGACATCTGCCGCTTGCAGCTTTGGCATGCGTATGTAGCGGGCTGCCATACCCTCGGCCAGGGGCAGGGCGGCTGCCCGGTCGCTCATAAACTTCAGATCGCGAACAAGATCGGCTGCCAAGCCATCGTACGCATAGGCAGCAGCAGTGGAAAGTTGCTCAGGTTTAAACGCAAGCTCTTCCTCTTTGCGTTTGAGCGTACAATCCTGTAGCGCAGTTTGGCACGCATTGCAGAGCATGCCTTCCCCCGCCGTGAGCAAGCAGCCACAGCCATGGCAGCACACGCGCTGCGGAAATAAATACGACAGCGCAGTATCCAGCACAGCGCTCATTGGACCATCGCCTCCAGCCGGGTTTGCAAGGTGGTGAAGCGTTTTACAATACGGTTATTGCTCACCATGCGGGCGATGATTTCTTCCTGCCCGACAAGGACAACCAGTTCTCGTGCGCGGGTGAGCGCTGTGTACAGGAGATTGCGCACCATCAGCATCGGCGGGCCGCCGACCACCGGCATGACCACAACGGGAAACTCGCTTCCCTGGCTTTTATGCACGGTCAGGCAATAGGCAAGCTCCAGTAAATCCAGCTGCTCTTTTTGGTAGCTTACATAACGCTCCTCATCAAAGCAGACGGTCATGCGGTGTTCATCCACGTCGATGGACTCGATATATCCCACATCGCCGTTGAACACGCCTGTGCCTTCCTCCTGCCCATCGGGCGTATCGCGTACAAAAACGATCTGATAATTATTCTTGGTCTGAATTACCTTGTCGCCCTGGCGGAACTCCGTACTTCCGTGCTGGAGCGAGGTCATGCCTTTACGCAGGGGATTGAGCGCGTTTTGCAGCACATGGTTGAGCGCTACGCTCCCGCAGTCGCCCTTCTTGGTCGGTGTCAGTACCTGCATGGAATGCACAATGCGGCGGCGGCGATTCTTTTCCGGGAAGTGCAGGTAATCCGGCAAGCGCTTCTGCAACAGATTGCAGATGGTTTTGGCGGTATCCGTCGGGCTTTGACGGCGTTCAAAAAAGAAATCTGTTCCCTTCCGGTTCAGGTAGGGAAGTTTCCCCTGGTTAATGCGGTGGGAATTGATGACGATCATGCTCTGCTCTGCCTGGCGGAAAATTTCCTTCAGGCGCACCGTCGGCAATATATCGCTGGCCAACAGATCGCTAAGCACATTGCCCGCGCCAACGCTTGGCAGCTGATCGGCATCGCCGACCAGTATCAGCCTCGTGCCGGGGAGTGTTGCCGTCAGCAATGCCCGCATCAGCGTAACATCTACCATGCTCATCTCGTCCACAATCAGGCAGTCGGTTTCCAGCGGATTATCCTCCCGGCGCTGAAACACATTGGCTTCCCCGTTGTATTCAAGCATACGGTGGATGGTTTTGGCTTCGGCGCCGGTTGCCTCCGCCATGCGTTTGGCGGCGCGGCCGGTGGGCGCGCAGAGCAGGATTTCATTATCGTCGGCCAGCAAATGCAAAATACACTTGATGATCGTTGTTTTGCCTGTACCGGGCCCGCCCGTGATAATGATCACGCCTTCCTCCACCGCGCCGCGCACAGCTTTGCGCTGCAGCGAGGACAGCGTAATGCCCAGTTCCTCTTCCAGGGCGGCAATCCTGCGGGGAAAGTCATCCACCTTTTTATAGGGCCGGGCATCCATCAGATAGGAAAGCCGGGTGGCAATCTCCTGCTCGGCGTGAAAATAGTAGGGCAGACACAGGCAAGATTCCTCCTGACCGAGGATCTCGATTGCGATGATAATACGCTGCAGCAGCGCCTGGGTAATCTGGCGCTCGACCAGCGCTCCATCAACCTGCAACAGCCGGCACGCCTGCTCTTTGAGCATGGGCATCGGCAGATAGGTATGCCCAAAGGCATTGGCCGCTTCGGTCAATAAATGGTACAGCGCGGACCGCAGGCGAAACTCGCTGCGCGGGTCCACTCCCATGGACAGGGCAATACGGTCGGCGGTTAAAAAGCCGACGCCATCGATGTCCAGCACCAATCGATAGGGATTTTCTTTGATGGCGGCAATGGTTTCGGAGCCATAACGCTTGGCGATTTTCCCAGCCAGGCCCGATGTAATACCGTAATTTTGCAAAAAGATCATCACGCGCCGGGTGCTGACTTGCGCAGTATAGCTTTCAGCAATCATCTGGGCGCGTTTGGGCCCGATGCCGGAGATTTCCACCAGGCGATACGGGGATTTGTCCAGCACCTCGATGGTGTCCATGCCAAAATAGCTGACAATCAGCTTGGCCGTCGCCGCGCCCACACCGCGAATCAAACCCGATCCCAGATAGCGTTCAATGGCGGGGAGTGAGTCCGGCGGGGATATTTCATAGCTCTTAGCCATGAACTGGCGGCCGTATACCGGGTGTTCGCCCCAGTCGCCGGTGAACGTGACCAGTTCTCCGGCGGACAGCTCCGGCATCACGCCGACGACCGTCTGCTCCTCCACATCCGCTAAAACGCGCACAACGGAATAGCCGTTTTCGCTATTGCGAAACGTGGTGTCCAGCACTGTTGCTGCCAGCTGTTCCATTCGCTCACTCCATTTCGTATGCATTATATCATATTTACAGAAGTTCATACAATATATGGATTATTATGCATTTCTGTTACAATTTGTATATTTCTACCTGAATATTTTCCATTCGTATTAAGCCGATATTATGATTAGTTTACGTAATTCTAACATATTCTATATGTAGTTGTTTTGTCATGATTGCTACACTATAATGAGCGTAAGGTTTTATGCGCCGATG
Organism: Candidatus Limiplasma sp.; assembly: GCA_963675925.2. Taxonomy (GTDB): domain Bacteria; phylum Bacillota; class Clostridia; order Christensenellales; family Aristaeellaceae; genus CAXXOK01. The sequence goes on along the minus strand of CAXXIB010000004.1, from coordinate 1,399,950 downwards.
CAGAGATGTCGTCGTATTCGTCTACATATGAACATACCGGCGTCATCCGCCACGACCCGCAAGAATGATCCCTGTTCCGCACAATCGCTGATACTATCAGATCGGAGGCGTTCCATTTGGTGCACAGTCGATCTTCCCGGACGATATGCTTCCTCTTATGCGTAGTCTTATGCATAGGCATAGCGTCGACGGCGTTTGCTTACGATACCATCATCTTCGGTTCGGTGGACGATAACGTACTCAATATGCAGCGGGCACTGCAAGCGCTGGGCTATCTTGGCCCGGCAGAGCGGGACGGTGTATTCGGCCGTAAAACGCTGATCGCCGTATGCTGGTTCCAGGCCGATATGAATATGACGGTCGACGGTATTCCCGGCGACGAAACTTTAACGAAACTTTATATGCTCTACGATACCGCCGTTTCCAAAGATTCGAACGAGGAAGACGTAGAGTTCCAGCGCTTGTCGTTTGGCAGCAAAGGCCTGCTGGTGGAATATTTACAGAGCAAGCTTGGGCAACTGGAGTACTACACCGGCTATGTGGACGGGTTTTACGGCGTGCAAACCAAACAGGCCGTCATCGCCTACCAGGAAGACAATCACCTGTTTGTCGATGGCGTTGTGTATAAGGATACCTGGCTCAGTTTGTTCGGCTCTCTGAAAATTGCCCAGTAATTCAAGTACCGTATCATCACCAATCCAGCGTGACTTTCCTTTAGTCGTTCAACCCCCGATGCGCCGCTTGCATATCGGGGGTTTTGATGTGCAATGGATTCCTCTAGCCTTGCTTCACGATTAGTAGCCACGCTGTACTGCTCACTCGGTAAGCCAGGCCTCGTAGCGTTCCTTGGGGTACAGCTTTTTCATGATATAGATCATGAATTGGTACTCCTCCTCTGAAAAGAAGGATGCATATTTCTGATACAGTACGCGCAAAGCCGCCAGGCTTTCATGGCGCAGCGCATACTCATTCAGTTTTTCAAAATTGGAGGAAAAGGGCGACATTCTGTCAAAGATCAGCCCCATCAAATCGTCGGTCATATATTCAATATCGCTGAGGGTCAGCTTCTTAGTCTGGTAATTCTCCACCATGATGCACATGCTGGAGCGCGTCAGCTTGTTCAGGCTTACAAGGATATGCTGTTCCAGGCGCTTGCGAAGCTGCTCAAAGGTTTCCCGCACCGGGGAATATTGCATCATCTGATAGCTGAGCTCCTGCGACAGGGGTGTAGACATCAGAAACAGTGCCCCAAGCCACGGCCTGAGTGCGTCGTTTACGTCGTCGAGATGGATAGGAACGGGCATAGTTCCTCCTAAGCCGGCCTAGTGCCGATGGTTATGCGGTATCAATAGAAAGATATTCTACAATTTCGTGACAATTTCCTTTCCGGGCTTCACAATTTCATCACCTTTTCCGCCCTGCGGCAAGCAAACGATAGTTGTGCCCTTGGCTGCTGCGCTTCACAATTATTTAAAATGAAATATACGTAATGTTTATACATTCTTTGTCACATATTATACGCAGAAATGCGACGAAGATGTAACCGGATCAATACCTTGCGGCAATGGCCGCATCTGCCCACAAGTACTGGTAGTTCCAGGGCACGATTGGGACGCATAGTATGCAACACACCATGCCATAAGGCTTCTTGCCAAGGTCTTAGATTTCTGCTATGATTGGAAAGAAAAACAGGTACATCACGAATGGCATCTATAAAAAGAAATGCCGAAGCGAATGTGCACATTTCAAGGTTGAAAGTAGTGCATATTTATTGACTATCCCTGAATACGAATAATCTCGCCGGAAGGATGGAACAGATTGCAGAACGCCGAAGACATCTGGAGCAGAGCCTGTAAGATCTTAAAAGATGACATGAGCGCCGTGTCTTACGAGACATGGATTAAGTCTGCGCTCAAACCCTATGCCGTCATCGATCACTGCTTCCTGATTGAATGTGTCAACGCGCTGATGCGCGACTTTGGTGTTGACCGCTATCTGCATAAAATCCAGTCCGCTGTCACTTCCGCGTCCGGCGATCACCTGACGGTGGAGATTTTAAACCACGACGAACTACTGCGCCGCAAAGCCGAGCTGCAACAAAAGCTTTCCAGCGCCAATCCTGATACGCTCAACCCCAAATATGTATTTGATACCTTTGTGGTCGGCTCCAGCAACCGCTTTGCCCATGCCGTATCCCTTGCCGTGGCCGAGGTTCCTGCCAAAGCCTACAATCCCCTGTTCTTGTATGGCGGGGTGGGGCTAGGCAAAACGCACTTGATGCACGCCATCGGCCATTATGCCCATGAGCTATACCCGGAGATGAAGATTGTCTACATCACCAGTGAGGATTTTACCAACCAGCTCATTCAGGCCATGCAGAATAACGAAAACCAGCGCTTCCGCGACCATTTCCGCACGGTGGACTTGCTTATGGTGGATGATATCCAGTTCATTGCAGGCAAGCAGGCAACGGAAGAAGAGTTTTTCCATACGTTTAATCATCTGCGCGAGGCCGGCAAGCAAATCGTTGTCACCTCCGATAAGCCGCCCAAGGAGATTGCCAAACTGGAACAGCGGCTTTGCAGCCGCTTTGAAGGCGGGTTGCTTGCCGATATTCAACGCCCGGACTTTGAAACCCGCTTTGCCATCCTGCGTAAAAAGGCCGAGTACGACCACCTGCGCATTGGCGATGATATCCTGTCGCTGATTGCCGAGAAAGTGGCTTCGAACGTGCGCGAGCTGGAGGGCAGCCTCACCCGGCTGACCGCGTATGCATCGCTCACCCGCCGCCCCATTGATATGCAGCTGGCATCCGAAGCGCTGCGCGATTTGTTCAACCGCAGCGAATCCACCAAAGTCACCACCGATACCCTACAGGATGCCGTTGCCACCTATTACGGCATCACGGTGGACGATCTGAAAAGCCCGCGACGCAACCACGAGATTACCGTGCCCCGCCAGATCGCCATGTTTTTAACCCGCGAAATGCTGGGCCTGAGCCTGACCAAGATCGGCGATGCATTCGGCGGTCGGCACTATACCACAGTCATGGCTTCGATTGACAAGGTGGAGAACTCCATCAAGCAATCCCCCAGCCTGGCCAGTTTGCTGGATGATATTCGCCGCTCGGTCAAAGAACCGTAAACTGATTTGATCGTCTTGAACCGGGCTGCCCTATGGCGTCCCGGTTTTGTTATGTTATGCCTAACATAAGGCCCGCTGCGGCCAACGGCTACAGCGGGTTTTATCTGTATTCACTTAAGCCCCATACTCATGTGTTTTTGAATGTCCCTATTCCAGATCGTCCAGCAGTGCAAGATCCGGATCTTCTTTTGCCAGCTGCTCGTCAGCCTCGGCCAGTTCTTCCTCTACATCCGTGGGTTCCTTGGGCTCGAGCGCGGCCATGGCCTCGGCACGGATAATTTTGTCGATCTTATCGGCAATGTCGGGGTTGTCCTTTAGGAACTGGCGTGCATTTTCACGGCCCTGACCGATGCGCTGATCCTCGTAGCTGAACCATGCCCCGGATTTGTGGATAATATCGCGGTCCACCGCCATGTCCAGAAGCGTGCCGGTTTTGGAAATGCCTTCGCCGTAGATGATATCCACCTCCGCAATGCGGAACGGCGGTGCCACTTTGTTCTTAACAACCTTGATACGGGTGCGGTTGCCGATTACCTCCGTGCCGACCTTCAACTGCTCGCCTCTGCGTATATCCAGCCGGATGCTGGAATAAAACTTCAGCGCGCGACCGCCGGTGGTGGTTTCGGGATTGCCATACATAACGCCAACCTTTTCGCGCAGCTGGTTGATGAACACCGCCACGGCATTGGTTTTGGAAATCACGCCCGTCAGCTTGCGCAATGCCTGGCTCATCAAGCGGGCTTGCAGGCCGACGAAGCTGTCACCCATCTCGCCTTCGATTTCGGCCTTGGGCACCAGAGCCGCGACCGAGTCGATGACCACCATATCCACCGCGCCGGAGCGCACCAGCGCTTCGCAGATTTCAAGCGCTTGCTCGCCGGTATCCGGCTGGCTGATGTACAGATTATCAATATCCACACCGAGCTTGCGGGCATACACGGGGTCCAGTGCGTGTTCGGCATCGATAAACGCAGCCACGCCGCCGATTCTTTGTGCTTCGGCAATGCAGTGCAGCGCCACGGTGGTTTTACCGCTGGATTCCGGCCCGTAGATCTCAACAACGCGGCCGCGCGGCAAGCCGCCAACGCCCAATGCAATATCCACCATCAAGTTACCGGTGGAAATCACGTTCAGGTTTTGCACTGCGCCCTTATCGCTGTATTTCATCACAGCGCCTTTACCAAAGGTTTTATTCAGCTGGGACAGTGCGCTTTCCAGCGCCTTGAGTTTTTCCTTGCGTATGGTGCTTACATCGCCAGAGAACGACTGCACAGTTTTCCCGGTTGTTGTTTTCTTGCTCGCCATGCTATTGCCTGCCTTTCATACAGTTCAGTAGTATCAAAAGTGCCTGTCGTACGGTTTCTCGCCGCACGGCTTGCCTGTTTCCTGAAAAATGGCGCTCTTCCGCCCAGATGGTATCCCCATAGGCAACGCCGATATATACCGTGCCGACCGGGGTTTCTTTGCTTCCGCCGTTGGGTCCGGCAACGCCGGTACAGCTAAGGGCGAGCGAGGCTCCCGTTACCTTCCTGGCACCGATTGCCATCTGCCTGGCGCAGTCCTCCGAAACCACAGTTTCTTCGGTGATGCCTTGTACGCCCAGCACGTTTTGCTTTACGGAAAGCGCGTAACTGATGATCCCACCCAGCAGCACCTGCGATGCGCCGGATATATCCGCTATCGTTGCGGCGATCAGCCCGGCGGTCAAGCTCTCGGCTGTTGCCAGGGTAATGCCCTGACGCGTCGCCTCGGCAACCGTCTCCCCGGCTAGCTGTTCCAGATCACACATCGTAGCTCTCCGCGAAAACCGTCCGGTTCTTAAGGAAATAATCCACGCCGGACCATACCGTCATCACCGTGACGAAGCCAATCAAAATCCAGTCGATCCACAGGTTATTCAGCATCGGAATATTGAGCAGAACGACCGTCAGCATTGTCATCTGCGATACGGTTTTAATCTTGCCAAGCTTCCCGGCGGCGATGACGATGCCCTTTTGTACGGCAATCATGCGCAGCCCGTCCACCATCAGCTCCCGGAATAACACGAGTACACACAGCCATGCAGGCAGCTGCCCTAGGCCGGACAGCGTAATCATGGTGCTGAGAACCAGCAGCTTGTCCGCCACCGGGTCCAGAAACTTGCCAAACACCGTCACGATGTTCTGCTTGCGGGCGATATAGCCGTCCAGCCAGTCGGTAAGACACGCGACCACGAACAGCACCGTAGCGGCGGCACGGCAAGCCGGTGTATTCAGTAGCAGCAGCACGACCACCGCAGGGATAGCCAGTACGCGCAAAACGGTCAGCTTGTTTGGCAGGTTCATTTAAGCACCCCCGCCAGGTCGTAGGCGTCCGCAGCGGTGATCTTCACGCTGACAAAGCTTCCGGGTGTCAGCCCAGTGGCACCGCTGATACGGCAGATGCCATCGGCATCCGGTGCCTCGCGCGATGTACGGCCAATGGCTGTGCCATCGTCGGATACTTCTTCCACCAGCATGGTTTCGGTTGTTCCCACGCGCTGCAGGTTACGCGCAAGCGATATCTCCTGCTGCAAGGTCATCAGCATGTCCAGCCGTGTCTGTTTCACATCTTCGGGGATCTGCTCCTTCATCAATGCGGCGGGAGTATCGTCCTCCGGGGAGAATGTAAACGCGCCCAGCCTGTCAAACTGCATGTCTTTAACAAACGAAAGCAGGGTTTCAAACTGTTCCTGCGTTTCGCCGGGGAAGCCGACAATCATGGTCGTGCGCAGGGTAAAGCCCATGTCCCGCGCCTGTTGCAGGAAGGCTCTAACGGTTTCAATATCGCCCCGGCGGTTCATACGGCGGAGGACATCCGGGTCGGCATGCTGCAATGGCAGGTCGATATACTTGCAGATATTATCATGCGCCGCCATTACATCCAGCAAGCGCTTGTCCACCTCGTCTGGGTAGCAGTAGAGCACGCGTAGCCAGCGAACGCCGGGAATTTGCGCCGCCTTGTCCAGCAGCTCCGGCAGCAGGCTTTTCCCTTCCCGGTCCATACCGAAACGGGAGGTATCCTGCGCTATTAAAATCAGCTCACTTGCGCCGCCCTCGGCCAGGGTTTTGATTTCCGAAAGTACATCGTCCATCGTACGGGAGCGGAAGCCGCCGCGAATCAGCGGAATAGCGCAATAAGCGCAGCGGTTGTCGCAACCATCGGCAATGCGGACATAGGCCGTATACGGCGGGGTGGTCAGCACGCGCTCACCGGACAAAATATGGTAGTCGTCGGCGCAGTAGGACACGCGCTTGCCTTGCAGCGCTTCGTGGATGGCCTCGGGCAGCTTTTCGTACTGGTTCACGCCCAGTATCAGGTCCAGTTCCGGCATCTCCTTGAGCAGTTCCTGCTCGTAACGCTGGGTCAGGCAGCCGGTGGCGACCAGCACCTTCAGCTTGCCGTTTTCTTTATAGTTTGACAGCGATAATATCGTGTCGATGCTTTCTTCCTTGGCTGGCTCGATGAACCCGCAGGTGTTGACAATCAGCACCTCCGCTTCCCGTTCATCCGCGGTCAGCGTAAAGCCGTTTTTCACGAGGATACCCAGCATCAGCTCCGTATCCACGCGGTTTTTGACGCATCCAAGCGACACGGCCGCAACTTTGATCATAGTGTACCTTCCGTCCTTTATGTTCGGCTCATTATACCATACAGAGTACCGCTTGGGAAGCATAAAACAGAACAAAAGTTCGCTTTTCTATCGACCCTGCGGAAACCGCAATTTTGATACCGTTTCTTCAAATTCTACAGGCGGCGGCGCCGCAGGTTCCATCCGCTCGCCGCTGCGGGGATGGGTAAACGCCAGCCTGTGTGCGTGCAGCATCAGCCGCGGCACCTTGACCCCGGCTTTGACCCCGTAAACGGCATCGCCCGCCACAGGATGGTGGCTGTATTGCATATGGACACGGATCTGGTGCGTGCGGCCGGTGAGTATGTGCACATCCAGCAGGGTTGCCTGTTTGAGCGCTTCCAGCACGGTCCATTCCGTCAGCGAGGGTCTGCCGTCCTGCGTGATTGCCATCTTCTTGCGGTCGCGTTTGGAGCGCCCGATGGGTTGATCGATTAACCCATACGCCTCCTTCATCACACCTTCGACCACCGCCAGGTAGTGCTTTTCCACGCTGCGTTCCTTGAGCTGCTTGGACAGCGCTATATGCGCCTGATCGTTCTTGGCCACCAGCATGATGCCGCTGGTATCCTTGTCCAGCCTGTGCACGATGCCTGGCCTTTGCACCCCGCCGATGCCGGATAGGCCATCCAGCGCATACAGCAGTGCGTTCACCAGCGTACCCGTCGTATTGCCGCCCGCCGGATGGGTCACCATACCGCAGGGCTTATTGACCACCGCGATATCCGCATCCTGATACAGAATCGTGATGGGGATGTTTTCTTTTTCCGCTGCGTCAGGCCGGGGGTCGGGGATGTTCACGGTTAACTCGTCTCCCGCTTTCACCGCCGTGCCCGCTTTCAAGACTGCTTTTCCATTGAGATGGCATAACCCACCGGCAATCCATTTGGCCGCCTGCGAGCGTGTAACGCCGCAGCCTTCGGCCACCAGCACATCCAGCCGTGCGGATGTATCAGCTGTCAGGGTTTTGTTCACGATCCGTACCCTCCGCAAGTTTCAGCTGCCAGTCCTTGGGCCGAAATAACAGGCTAATCGCCGTCATCACCGCGCCAAATGTGATAGCAATATCGGCCACATTACAAACGAAATACGGCAGCCAGGGGAAATATACCATGTCCACAACAAAGCCAAACCAAACCCGGTCAAACAGGTTTGCCAGAAAGCCGCCAAAAATCAGCGCCGCGGCGATCCACATAAAGTGCGACAGTTTATACTTGCGCAGCATCAGTACGCCGGCCGTCACAGCAATCAGCGGCAGCACAATGCTCACCAGCGTATACCCGGATAAAATGCCCAGCGCCATTCCTGTATTTTGCGTATAGCGCAGCTCCAGCACGCCGCTGATCCATACAACGCGCTGGCCAATCGCCATATGCTGCAGCGTCAGCAGCTTGGCAATGCGATCCAGCAGCAGTACCAAAACCGTAATGATCCAAAACACCGTGTTTCGTCCTCCCCGGAGCCAAAATTCTTCCCGGTTATTATAGCATATTCACGCCTGTGGCGCAGTTGTATTCCACCCGACCCTGTGATAGGATGGTGGCAGTATTTAGGAAACGGAGGCGCGGTATGCTCAGGCTGCATCAAATCAGGCTGGCACCGGACATCGCGGCAGACGGAACGTCCGATCTGCGTGCGCTTGCGGCGGCGCGCCTCAAACTGCCAAATAGTGATATTCAGTCCGTAAGGATCGCACGCCGCAGCGTGGATGCACGCAACAAGCGCGACGTGTGCTTTATGCTGTCGCTGGATGTAACCCTTCGCTCCGCAGCCCTGGAACAAAAGCTGATCAAGCGCTTTAAGCCCAACCAGGCCGCTTTGCTGGAGGCAGCAAAGGAGCACGATATATTCTCCCTGCCCGTACCGGCCTACCCCAAGGGCAAAGCCCGCCCGGTGGTCGTTGGTGCAGGCCCGGCCGGGCTGTTTTGCGCGCTGGGACTTGCCGCCCGCGGGGCAAAGCCCATTGTACTAGAACGCGGAAAACAGGTAAACGATCGCACGCTAGACGTAGCCGCCCTGCTCAAAGACGGCAGTCTGAACCCCGAAAGCAACGTGGTGTTTGGGGAAGGCGGCGCGGGCGCATTCAGCGACGGCAAGCTGACCTGCGGCCTCAGCGATCCGCTCATCCGCACCATTTTACGCACCTTTGCCAGCTGCGGCGCACCGGAAGACATTCTCTACGATGCCAAACCCCACATCGGCACCGATCAGCTGGTTTTCGTACTCAAAGCACTACGCGGCAAGCTGTTGTCGCTTGGCGCAGAGGTTTTGTTCGAACATAAAGTCACCGGCCTGACCGTGCACGATGGCAGCGTAACGGCTGTGGAAGTCGGCCCCATGCGCTTTGAGACCGATGCAGTCTACCTTGCGACCGGCCACAGCGCACGCGATGTGTATACATGGCTAAACGACCTGCATGTCCCGCTGGCCGCCAAGCCGTTTGCCGTCGGGGTCCGCATTGAGCATCCCCAAGCGCTGATCAATCAGGCGCAGTACGGCAGCTTTGCCACCCACCCCGCCATGCCCCCAGCGGACTATAAACTCAACACCAGAACCCCCGATGGTCGCGGTGTATTCACCTTTTGTATGTGCCCCGGCGGCGAGGTCATCAACGCCTCCAGCGAGCCAGGCCGCCTGAATATTAACGGCATGAGCCGCCACGCCCGCAGCGGGCAGAACGCCAATTCCGCCGTGCTCGTCGGGGTGAAACCTGATGATTTTGGACAGCCGCTGGACGGGATTGCCCTTCAGCGCCGTATGGAAGAGGCGGCCTATGCCATCGCCGGGTACAACGCACCCTGCCAGCGCGTGGAAGACTTCCTTGCGCGTCGGCCCAGCAAGGGCTTTGGCACGGTGACGCCCAGCTATCTGCCGGGCGCGGGTTCCCACTGATATTACAGGCATTTTCCCGGCGTTTGTCACCGATGCTCTGCGCATCGCCCTGCCAGCGCTCGGCAAGCGTTTGCACGGCTTCGACCTGCCCGATGCGCTGCTCACCGCACCGGAAACACGTTCCTCCTCCCCTGTGCGCATTGTGCGCGATGAGAAACGGGAAAGCGCGCTGCGTGGCCTGTACCCACTTGGCGAAGGCGCGGGCTATGCCGGCGGCATTATCTCCTCAGCACTCGACGGTCTGAAAGCGGCCCTGGACGAAAGGACATAAACGATGATCCAAGCGGTATTGTTTGACATGGACGGCACATTATTCAACACCGAGCAACTATACTACGATCAACTGGTGACCCTCATGCAGGAGTACGGGTATACCATGACCCATTCGTTTTTCATAAAAACCTTGGGCGTGCCTATCGGCGTTTGCCAGGAGATGTATGTACAGACCTACGGCAATGATTTTCCGTATGAAACAATCTATACGCGCCTGTTTGATGATGTACGCACCCATGTAAAGCAAAATGGAACGCCGCTAAAACCGGGCGTAACCGAATGCTTTACCGCGCTTAAAGCACGCAGCCTGCCCATGGTGCTGGCCACCAGCTGCCCGCGCTTTGCCGTGGATGATTTCTTTTCCACGCTGCCGGAGCTGGACGGTATGCTGTCTGGCAAAGTATGCGGCGATGAGGTCACCAACGGCAACCCGCCCCGGAGATTTTTCAAAAAGCAGCCAAGATCGCCGGTGTAGACCCTGCCGATTTGCCTGGGCGTGGAAGACTCTCCCAGCGGCCTGCGCGCCATACGTGAAAGCGGTGCGTACGCGGTAATGATTCCCGATCTGAAACCCTATACCGATGCCCTTGCGCCTTATACCGATACCGTACTACAGTCCCTGCACGAGCTGCCGGGGTTAATCGATCAATTAAACGCGAAGTAAAAAAAGCATCCTGCCTTAGCAGGATGCTTTTCTAATCGTCCAGCAATTCTTTAACCTGTATCGTTCGGATATGCCACTGGTCGTGTTCCTTGACCAGTGTCGCCGTATAATGCGCCGCCTGCCAGCGCGGCGGGCTTTCGTATTGGTCTTCCCCATACAGCCGGATGGCCGTCTCCTCATACTGGCGGTTGATGCGGCCGTCGATGCGCGGAATGCGCTCGATAAACTCCGCCTTGGCGGTGGTTTCCCACGGCCAGCACCACATCCATGTCAGTTGCAGTCGGTGGTCGATGCCGCGAACGGTATAAATTGCATACGGGCTTCCGCCGTCCAGCGCACGCAGGAGGTTTTCATCCCGCTGCAGATAATTGTCCTGAAAAAACTTGCTCAGTTCATCCGGGTCGTCGTCCATCATAATCACCTGGGCACGCATGGCCATGCCATCTTTGAGCACCACGGAGATATTGGTCGCGTTCATGGCATAGTAAAAGGTTACCACAGCAAAGCCCACCAGCGCCAGCAGGATGAACAGGCGCGTGGCCAGATACCAAACAAACCGGCGCAGTTTCGTCACGCTGAAAACAACCTTTCTAGCAGTGTAGACCCATCATCCACCAATGGCATGGGTTGCGCCCCCGATTCCGAATACTTGCGGGGGGTGCCGGGGTTGCGGCTGTCGTAGATAGCAAAGGGTACAGGGTTGCCATCGTGTCCGCGCGTGGTTAAAAGTGTGGGGTGATCGCACATCACCAGCATGCGGTAGTCTTCCCCGCGGCTGTCCAGCGCATTGAAACAGCGGACGCACAACCAGATCGTTCACGTTCTGGATCGCCCGCATTTTCTTAATCATATCCCCGGCATGTGCCATTTCGTCCGGCGCTTCAATATGCACGGCGGCAAAATCGTCGCCGTTAAACAGCGCATCCAAAACAGCGTCCACCTTACCCTGATAGTTGGTATCCAGGTCGCCGTTTGCGCCCGGAACGCGCGGGGTTTTCAGGCCCGCCAGCGAAGCAATGCCCCATACCAGCGGCACCGCGCTGATGACAGTTCCCGTTTTATGGTACTTGCGCTCAAAGGAATCCAGCTGCATGGCCGTGGCCGCCCCCCAGGGCCAAATCATGTTGGCGGGCAGCAGCCCCTGCTCCTTGCGGGCACGGTTGACGGGGTGATCTTTGAGTACCTCATAGCTTAGCAGCATCAGTTCCTGAATCTGCCGGCACATTCTTTCGGCAGCCGGGCTTCCGTCCTTACAGGACGGAAGATAGTCCGCAATCGCTTTATCCAGAATATTGTGTGGTTCGGTGAGATGTACGGATGACAAATCGCTTGCTTCCGTTGCCATCACGCCGATATGGCGGAAGGTATCCGTAATATGAATTTGCAGCCTCGCCTTGTGCATGGTATCGACAAACGGCGAGGAGATGGTGGTCAAATCGTGCATCAGGGTTTCGGCGTCCTTGCCGTGAATGCCGCCGCCGTTGTGGCTGCGGATGATCAGGCTGCCGCCTTGTTCCTCTACAGCACAGAGGTTGACGCGCAAGCTGACACTGCCGTCCGGCACCGTAATGCCCATGCCGGCTGCTTCCAGCACGCTGCGGCCGGTGTAACAGCTGCGGGGATCGTTGCCGAAGATTGACAAGATCGCCGTATCGCTGCCCGGTACCAGCCCTTTGGGTACGGTGCGTACACGGCCGTAGTCGCCGCCGGCAGCGCGGTCAAACGCGTCCAGCGTTAATGCCTCCATCGGCGTTTTTCCATCCAACTGTTTCAGCCTGGCATCCGCCATGCCGTCTCCGATCACCAAAACGTATTTCATGCGTGTGCTCTCCTACTATAATCAGGTTTCAGTATAGCGCGTGCAGGGCTTCTTTTCAAGCATGCGTGCATTGGCATGTTTCCGGGTTTTGGTGTATACTATGCGCGATAGAACAACAAAGGAGCGCATTGAATGAAGCGCATCGTGTTGACCGGCGGAGGCACTGCCGGCCACGTTTCCCCGCATTTAGGGCTAATCCCCCGCCTGAAAGCGGCAGGGTATGAGATACACTACATCGGCAGACGGTCCGGTATCGAGCATGATATTATCCACCCCATCGAAGGTGTAACCTATCACGCTGTCCAGTCCGGCAAGCTCAGGCGATATTTCAGTCTGTCAAATTTTACAGATATGTTCCGCGTGCTGGGCGGTATTTGGCAGTCATACTGGCTGATCCGCAAACTAAAGCCCAACGTATGCTTTTCTAAAGGCGGGTTTGTAAGCATCCCCGTGGTTATCGCCGCGCACTGGAACCACGTGCCCACCGTTTGCCACGAAAGCGATATGACCCCGGGGCTTGCCAACCGCATTGCGGCACGCTTTGCCGATGTGGTCGCCACCACCTTTCCCGAATGCGCCGCGTGCATCGGCGGCAAGGGCGTAATGACGGGTACGCCGCTGCGCGAGGACCTGCTTGACGGTAAGCGGGAGCAAGGGCTGGCCCTGGCCGGGCTGCAAGGCGATAAACCCGTATTGCTGGTAACCGGTGGCAGTCAGGGAGCACAGGCGATTAACCTGGCCCTCCGTAAGGCGCTACCGCAGCTGCTGCCCCAAATGGATATTTTACATTTATGCGGCAAAGGCAATCTGGATGAAAACCTTGCAACGGAGCCGGGCTACCGGCAGTTTGAATACCTGCAACAGGAATGGCCCGATGCCCTGGCGGCAGCCGATATCGTACTGGGCCGTGCCGGTGCCAACACGCTAAGCGAGCTGCTGGCACTGCAAAAGCCCATGCTGCTGATTCCCTATCCACTATCCGCCAGCCGCGGCGATCAGATTAAAAACGCTGCCAGCTTTGAAAAGCAAGGCTTTGCCAGAGTGCTTGCGCAAGAGAACTTGACACCCGAAACCTTAACGAATGCATTAATCGGCTTATTGAACGATCAGGACACCCTGCGTACCGCTATGGGCAGCTGCGCCTTGCAAAACGGCACCGATGCGGTTATGCAACTGATCCAAGACGTACAGACGAGGAGAGAATAATATGGCCAGAATGTTCGGTACCGATGGCGTACGCGGTGTTGCCAACGCCGATCTAACCTGTGAAATGGCATATAAACTGGGGCAGGCCAGCGCTGCGGTGCTGGCAAGTGACGTGCACAGCCCCACCATTCTGGTCGGGCGCGACACACGCGTGAGCGGTGAAATGCTGGAGTCTGCTATGGTCTCCGGTATTTGCAGCGTTGGCGCGCGCGCTGTGCTGGTGGGTATTATGCCGACCCCGGCGATCGCCTATCTGACACGGTATTACGAGGCCGATGCCGGCTGTGTGATCTCCGCCAGCCATAACTCCGTGGAGTACAACGGGATTAAGTACTTTGACAAACACGGACACAAGCTGATCGACGAGCTGGAAGACAAGATTGAGGACATCGTCCGCCATGGCTTACCGGCCGATTACAAACTCCCCGTCGGCACGCACATCGGCAGACCCGTGCACCAGTTCAACGCCGCACGGCGCTACATTGACTTTATTCAAAGCTCGCTTGATGTACGGCTGGACGGCCTGCATGTTGTGCTGGACTGCGCCAACGGCGCGGCCTACGATGTGGCCCCGGCTGTGTTTAAGGAACTGGGCGCGAAGGTCAGCACGTATTACCATGAGCCCGATGGTACCAACATCAACGATCTGTGCGGTTCCACCCATCCCCAGCGGCTCAGCGAGCTGGTCAAGGAGCTGGGTGCGGATGTGGGCTTTGCCTTTGACGGCGATGCCGACCGCGTTATCGCCTCGGACGAACGCGGTAAACTGGTGGACGGCGACCAGATGATGGCGCTGCTTGCCGTGTATATGAAAGAAAAGAACATGCTCACGACCAATACGCTGGTCGCAACCGTGATGAGCAATATGGGCTTGGACATCGCCATGAAAAAGCACGGTATCCAGCTGCTGAAAACCAAGGTCGGCGACCGCTATGTGCTGGAAAAAATGCGCGAGGAAGACCATATGCTCGGCGGCGAGCAGTCCGGTCATGTGATTATGCGGGCGTTCAACACCACAGGCGATGGTATTTTAACCGCTTTGCAGGTGCTCAGCGCGATGGTGCACGCCAAGACCTCACTGTCGTCTCTGGCGGCTGTGATGAAAGTCATGCCCCAAAGCCAGTATGCCGCGCATGTCAGCGATCAAAAGAAGGAAAGCTACAAGCAAAACTCCCGCGTGCAGGACATGATCAAGGAAATCGAAGACAAATATAAAGACACCGGCCGTCTGCTAGTGCGCGCCAGCGGCACCGAACCGCTGGTTCGCGTAATGATCGAAGGCCCCTACCAGCGCGAGATTGATGCCGATGTCTTCCGCCTGGCCAAACTAATTGAGAAGGAATTGAACTAAATGCCGCGTACAGTACGGCGGATTGTTGCACTATTACTGCTTGTTTGCCTTTTGCCTGCCGGTGCCCTTGCGCTGTCCGGCCAAACCATGGCAACGTTTACAAGCTATTACAGGGACAATGTCGCCTTTATCAACAGCGTCACCGAGCGACACATGCTGCCCATTGAGCTGGAAGAATCCAGCTACGGCACCGACGGCCACATGCAATATGCCATTCAATCGGACGCCCTGCATGTAACTGTCATCACCGATGGCAGCGGGATTATCGAGTCCTGCGAAATCAGGCTGCTGTTCCCCCAGGGCGCCGTGGAAGGCAATAGTTTGTATTTGGATTATGTATCCGCCCAGTACCACAGCATCGCTTTTATCATGTCAATGCACGTCTCCCCGGATCCGGAGAGCCGCTTGCTGCTGGCAGAAGAGATTAAAAACGGCATGCTGGATAACTTCGGTGCCTACGAGCGGCAACTGGGTGCGTATACCATTCAATGCATCGGCGTTCCAGGCGAAGGCGCGGTCTATACATTTACCAACACCAGCCTGGTGCCTGCCCAGGACGAACCCAGCGATGGCGACCCCACCCCTGAACCGCTGGACGATTTCGAGCACTTGGGCTAAGCCTTGAGGAGTTTCATAAACACATCCGGCACAGCACTTTCCAGCCGGATGTGTTTTTTTTGCAGCGTTTCAAATGTAAGGTAAGCGCTGTGCAGCGCAAAACGGCGCGGCAGCAGCGGGTGTTCCTCACCGTAGAGAAAATCGCCCGTTACCGGACAGCCGATTGATTGTAAATGCACGCGAATCTGGTGCGTACGGCCGGTCAACAAACGAAGGCGAAGCAGACTTCTACCATTGCCGGTCTGCTCCACATGGTACTGCGTGCGCGCGGGCTTGCCATCAGGCGCGATCACCCGCCGTATGCTCGCGCCGTCGGCCTTGCGTATCGGCGCGTCGATCACGCCACTTGGTTTATCAGGTATCCTATCGCACAGCGCCAGGTACTCGCGGGTAAACA
Organism: Candidatus Limiplasma sp.; assembly: GCA_963675925.2. Taxonomy (GTDB): domain Bacteria; phylum Bacillota; class Clostridia; order Christensenellales; family Aristaeellaceae; genus CAXXOK01. Next base: position 1,383,937 of record CAXXIB010000004.1, on the reverse strand, counting down.
CATCGGAATGCAGGCGTTTTTGCATAAATTGCTGGCTGTGGGCATGCTTGGCAACCACCATCAGGCCGCTGGTTCCCTTGTCCAGCCGATTGACGGGACGGTAGATGAAGCCCTCCGGCACGCCAAGATAAGCACACACCGCGTTAGCCAGCGTTTCGCTCTGCTGTTTTGGCGAGCTGACCGACGGCAGCGGCGCGGGTTTGTCGACAACGAGGAGATCATCATCCTCGTAGGCAATGCTAAGCTTTAAAGCAGACGGCGCAACCGCAGCAGCGGCCATTTCGGGAACCCGGATGACTAGCGTCTGCCCGGCCCGCACCCTGCGGGCGGCATGTACAGATTCGCCATCCAGCAAAATCTCGCCCTGAAATTTGGCGCGCTTAAACTGCGCATAGGACATGCTCATGCCCTGCAGCGCAATCTGGCGTATGACCTTTCCATCTTCCTCTGGCAGAATCACTCGGGTTAATGCAAGCATTGTACGCCCCCATTCACGCGGAGTATATCACGCTGCGTGAATGGGTACAAGCGGAGGCAGTTTTATTCATCACCCGGCGTCAGCCAATCCAGCTGCAGGGGTACGGTCGCCTGGTCCACCGCAGATTTTTTGATAAATCCGTTGGTTTCCCCCTGCTGCATAAACCAGCTGTTTTCATCGCCTGGCACGCTTACATGCAGCCAATTTCCTCCGTCGGCCAGCACCCGCACGAGCGATCCCGCGGGCAGTTTCACCACAGCGGCATCCAATAGACCGGTTCCCTGCTTAAGCTGTGTATCGTTTTTCAAGCGCCCAACTCTCAGTACGGCATGAAAGATCGTGCCCGGTTGGTCTTCCTTATACGAAACGTAATTACCGGACATATACCCCTCCGCCACACCGATACGCACATGATACCAGGGCGCGCTCGTGCCGGGAAGAATGTCCAGTATCTCAACCAGCGTGCCGGGCATATACATACCCAGGTCCTGGGAGTGCGAGGAGGTATCCTTGCGAAGGTGAACACTGGCAGTGATCCCATACCCATCCGGAATCGACTGCGATGCTGCCGCTGCCTCGCGGCAGGCTTCTTCGGTCGTTGGGAAATCAGACACATTGATGTATTCCATTAACCCGGAGTTAAGCGCCGGATACAGCACTTCGTTCTTACTGCCGTTTTGCACCGTACTGGTGTGATACCAGCTTAAAATGCCAATGTTAGGTCTTGCATCCACGATGAACATGGTATTGTCGCCATTGTTGATGTGGCAATATTGGTACAGCTCACAAACATAAGGGTGCTCTAGCAATCTTGACATCATCACCACTCTGCACCCGAAGTATTCCGTTTCCGTATCAGAAATGGGATATACAATCTCGAACTTGCCGGTGTTCCCGCCATAGCGGATAAAAAGATCGCGGTTTTTATACAGCGCGGTCTCGCTGACCAGAAACGCGCTCCAGCCAAGCGTCGCGTTGTCCTGCACCAGCATGACTAGCAAGCGTTCTTCTCCCTTGCCAAACGCCGCCAATCCCTTGCCCGGCGGCATATCCGCCGCTACGCTCTTGCTGCGTGCCTGGTATGCCCCGGCCAGACACACCCAGCCCTCCAGCTTGGGATGAGAGAACGCCTGTGTAAGCGATTCTGGAACCATGCCGGCAAACTCACAGATCGTCGTTTTGTCCACTCTCATATCATGAAACGTATAGGTTTATATGCCCTGCTGCATGATAGCAAACGGCACATTGCCATCCAGACCGAAAGCTTCAAATGTCGCATTTCGCCACGCAACCAGTGTTTTTGGAGACCAATACGCCCTCTCCCCATAACAGGACAGGAAGAAGTCCTCCAGCGCCTGTGCCGGGGTATAGCCATCTGTTTGCAATCCGCGATCCATGCTATTGTTGATATGAATATCGCTGTACTGTGCAAGCGTCTCCCCAAGGGCCTGTTTGCTATCTGCATTCCACTTTGAAAACCAGTCGTTCTCTTCCATTTCATGCAGCAGTGCTCGCACGCTGTTTTCGGACGCTTTCGATACACTGGATGTGCCAAACGGCGTTTTATAGGATGAAAAGCTGAGGTCGGATTTGAGAATTTTAGCCTCATACACCCATGACGTGCTCTGATAAAACCGAACCAGCCATAGCTTATCTTCATCGGAAATATTATAAGTAAAGCTGTCGGCTTCTTCCTGCGTGTATCCGTACACCTCGGTCAGCAAACTCTGCGCGATTTGTATAAGCTCTTCCTCTGTGGCCTTGTCGGCATGCGATACAGTAAACAGCATGAGCAAAGCAACCAGCGTTATGATCCATTTTTTCATTGCGTTTCCTTTCCGTCAGCCGCGTCCCCACCCGGTATGTATGACTCTGCCGTCCATTGCATCAACATAGATGTCATAGGTGCGGCCTGTAGACCTGAAATTGATTAGTAAGAACCATATATTATCTTTTTAGTCCACGTTGACAGCATAGTCTGTGGCATCATCGTTGAACTGTGTCGAGATTGTATCCATGGCGATATCCAGCGCATCCTGCAGCGAAATATTACCGGCAGGCCTATGTGTGAACGAGCCATCCACTCTGGCCCTAATACCATAAACTCCATCAAGTTCCGACAGATAGGTATCTGCATTTACATAGCCTTCCGCCGTAAAGAACGAAGATGCCAGCAGCATGCAAGCCAGGATCGCAGCAGTTACCATCAGCCATTTCACAGTCTGGTCGATGTGCAAAATACTGCGCACGCGGCTTTGCAGCTTGCGGCCCGTCATGGTCATGCCGGTGGCGAGTACACCCACGCCCGGCGCATACCGCTTGGATGCCGCCAAAACCAGCGTATTGGTGTAGTTCATCCGTTCCTGTTTGGGAAGATCCTTGACTACGCGGCTATCGCACGCCAGCTCGCCGTCGGTCCGGCTCATAAACGCCGCCACCCACACCAATGGGTTAAACCAGTGCACTACGCAGCACACCAGCCGCAGCAGGCTAAACCAGTGATCCTTACCCTGATAGTGGCACAGCTCATGTGTCAGCACATGGATAGCCTCTTGCGGCGCGGCCGTCAACGGCAGGGCTATAAAGGGACGAATTACCCCGACCAGGCAAGCGCTTGGAAGCGGATCGACAAACCATACGGGGATAGGTTTTACCTTACGCTTTTTACATACGTCCAGGTACTGTTCTTTCAGCTTGCCGGAAATCAGCTCAATGCGGTTGGCCTTTAGCTTATGCCGGAAACGAACGTTGACCGTTACAAAGAATAGCACCAGCGTAGCTGCCACCCACAGATAGATGCGCAGTAACAGTTTGGACAAGGTGCCAAAATACATCCCATCCACAAAATTCTTCGCACCCTGATAGATGAGGGAATCGGTATTTCCTCTGGTCAGCTGTCTCAGGTCACTGAAAATGTCATCCAGTCGTACTTTGATTTGTCCTGCGATCGGACGAATCGCCTGATCGTTCACCATTCCGGGCCGAAATTCATTGATCCATGGATTGTTCAGCGCGATCAGGCAGATGAGGCGTATGGCAATCAGCAGCCACAGGAAGTAGATCATCCGGTTGCCGAGCGGTTTTCGCAGAAATTTGCGGAATGCGATCATCAACACAATGGCCGCGCTGGCCATCAGGTTTGCCTCAAGCAGAAAGTTGAATACAACAGCGCTACGCATGTTACTCCTCCTATTTACCGGTCTTCCTGTCGTTTTGCTTTATCATATCTAAGATGGCCTGAATATCTTCCACGTCGGCTTCACCCGAATCCACCAGGTTGGATATTAAAAGCGACGCGTTACCCGAAAACACACGGGACAGAAATTTTTTCGTCTGCTCTGTCGTTGCCTGCTTCCGGGTGATTTTTGGGGAATACATTTTAACCGTGCCCGTGTCATCCACACTGACGGTATCCTTAAGCTCCATGCGTTTTAAAAGCGTGATGATCGTATGGCGCGTCCATCCGGTTGATGGCTCCAATGCTTTGGTAATTTCCGGCATGGAACGCGGATGTTCGTCCCACAAAAGCTCTATAATTTTCCATTCCGCGTCCGTAAGCTGTATCGGCATAGGGATGCTCCTTTCAGCGATGGCTGGTAGACACTTGTTTACCGGTAGTATACAGCTGTCTACCACTCCTTGTCAATACGGTAAATTTGATCGTTACACTTGTTGACAGATTCACCCCCTTATGATAGAATTTTTTCTCGGCGGCACTTGTCCGCTGTACGCCGGGGAACGTGACTTGCGCCTGTAGCTCAGTTGGATAGAGCAACGGCCTTCTAAGCCGTGGGTCAGGGGTTCGAATCCCTTCAGGCGTGCCACGTGGTGGGTATGGTTCAGTTGGTTAGAACGCCAGATTGTGGTTCTGGAAGTCGTGGGTTCGAATCCCACTACCCACCCCATTTTTTTATTGGGGTATCGCCAAGCGGTAAGGCACGGGACTTTGACTCCCGCATCGTAGGTTCAAATCCTGCTACCCCAGCCACGTCGTCGCGGACTGCATATCATTCGCGGCGATTTTTTAACAAAATTCCCCTCTCACTCATTCCGTCGCTCCTCCTTCTCGCCGAAAAACATTTTTTTCGTCGGTTGGACGGGGGGTCGTTTTTATTTGCGGACTGCATATCATTCGCGGCGATTTTTTAACAAAATTCCCCTCTCATTGATTACAACGCAAAGCAGCCTTCACAGGGTGCTTTCTTATGTGCACAGCTCTATGCCAGCTGATTAGCATTTCTATAAATCAGGTTTCAACTCTCTCTTTTTCAGGTAGATATACTACTAGATAGCATTGGCTGCCAAAGCAGCGAACTATCCGCCAATTACTTCCATCGACAAACGAATAAGGAGTTTTATCATGTTTACACAGTATCAACTGCCCTATGCATTTAACGCATTAGAGCCTCATATTGACGCCCTGACCATGGAGACGCATTACACCAAGCACCATGCAGGGTATACCAAAAATTTGAACGACGCAGCGGAAAAAGCCGGGGTTTCCGGTCAGGATATCAGCGCAATTCTGTCTTCCCTTGACAAAATCCCCGACGAAACCCTGCGCACCGCCATCCGCAATAATGGCGGTGGGTTTTTCAACCACAACTTGTACTTTTCCACCCTCAGCCCAAGCGGCGGCGGTGAACCGGACGGCGCGCTTGCCAGCGCTATGAACGCATCCTTTGGCAGCTTTGCCACCTTCAAGGACGCAATCAGCAAGGCAGCTGCCGGGCGCTTTGGCTCCGGCTGGGCGTGGCTGTCCGTAGACAGGAACAACAAGCTTGTTGTATCCTCGACCCCCAACCAGGATAACCCGCTGATGGAGGGTACCGGTCTTACGCCGATTTTCGGCATTGATGTTTGGGAACACGCGTATTACCTCAAATACAAAAACCTCCGCCCCGATTACATCCAGGCGCTGTTTAACGTGGTTTCCTGGAAAACTGTCGCAGAGAATTTCGACAAAGCCACAAGCGCCAGCTAAAACACTGGTACCTATCGCAACAAACGGCCCTGCATTTTCATTGGATGCAGGGCCGTTTTTGTATACAGAAGTACGCGTTATATAAAGTCCATCGCATCAATGGCTCCATAGCCGTTCACCTCCCCGCCACAAATGCATTCTTTTGAAACTCATGATTGACAAGGGTGGATAGCGGTGGTACACTCAATCAAGAATTATCGTTTAACAATAATTCGGAGGTTGTTATGAAGCGTAAAGTGTTTCTTGGATTTCTAATTGCTGAAGCTGCCATTTGTGTTCTGTTGGTCTTTCTCAAGATTTCGGTGGAGAGTTCCCTTCCGGTGATGATGGCGTTCCCGTTTCAGCAAATCGGGGCAGGGCTGCGCGCGCTCTCATTGTCGAGCGGATTTGGGAACGCACTGGCGATCGCGCTGTATGCTCTGGTTAGTGTTTTGCCGATCGGCGTGCTGCTTCGTATTCGCCAAAAGCGTACATTGCAGGCAGAGGACAGCCTGTTGGTTTTTCTGAGCGCAGCGCTGTTTTATGTGCTCTATCAGATGATCAACCCCAGCAACCTGCTAAATTTGCCCGGGTCGTCTGCCAGTTTAGCCATCGGTAAAGCCATCCTCGGCAGCCTGCTATACTCCCTTCTCATTGGGTACATCATGCTACGGGTACTGCGGCTGTTTTATGCCGGAACGCTTCAAAAGCTGGAGCACTATATCGCAGTGATGCTTGGCGTGATCAGTGCGGGGTTCATCATCATGGCGTTTGGTGTAAGCCTGCATAGCTTGGTTTCGTCCATCGCCTCGTTGCAGGCCGGAAACATGGGAAATGAACAACTGCTGGGGCTAAGCTATGTGTTCCTGGGATTGCAGTACCTAGTCAACGCTCTACCCCATATCCTAAGCACTGCCATTGTTTTTGCCGCACTGCGCCTGCTGGCCGCACTGCAAACCCAGCGCTACTCTACAGAATCCGTACAGGCAGCGCAGCGCTTATCTCGCCTGTGTGCTATCGCGCTGGCGGTGACAGTCCTCACCAACATTTTGTTCAACCTGCTGCAAACGCTGTTTAGCAAGTCTCTCATGGTTGTAAACCAAACGGTTCAAATCCCCGTTGTATCCTTACTGTTCGTACTTGTCACATTGTTGCTGACCCGGATATTGATGGAAAGTAAACAGCTGAAAGAAGAGAACGAGCAATTTATCTAGAGGTGTTCCATGGCCATTCGAGTGTACCTGGATCCAATACTGAAAGACAGGCGGATGACTTCCAAGGAGTTGTGCGCGCTGATCGGGATTACCGAAGCGAACCTTTCCATCCTTCGCAGCGGCAAGGCCAAAGGGGTTCGTTTTGGAACGATTAATAAAATCTGCTGGCATCTCCAATGTGATGTGGGCGATATACTAAAATTCGACGGTGTTTTGGAGGATGACGATGAAACCTAAACTGCTTGCTTTACTGATGTGTATTCTGCTAATTCCGGCTTTGACCAGTTGTCAATTAGCCCAGCCTGGTGCAGACGGCAGTCTGGAAGACGACAAGCTGGTCGGCGTCTTCCTGACCATGGAACCCCTGGATACTTTTGCTATGGAACGATATATAAGCGACAACATCGCTGCACTCGACTCCGGCACGATGATTGACGGTGATGTGTCGTCCTACCAGGATAAGCTATACGCTGTTGCAACGACCAAATCCCTGACCAGCGAAGAGACCGGTGAACCATTCGAGATCGTCGACTACCAGTTTCCGGTAGACGGTATCGCGTTTTTCTCGGCATTCGTACAGCAGGAGCAGCCAAACAACAGCTACACCACCACCATCGCAGATCCCGCCATCAGCGATGCGCATACCGCCATCCATACCAGCGATAACGAAACCAGCGTCACACTGACCGGTACGGTGTATGTTATTGCATCCGATATCGTCCATACATATTATTACAACCCCGTATATCAAAGCGCAGACGGCAGCATCTATACCGTTTCTGACAGTGGCTTTAGCTTCAGTACCGAGGCATACAGCGAAGGGACAGCCTACTCCCAAACCATGGATGCATCTTCGGCAGTTACACAGGATGGTCAAGCTGTAACAAGCAGTTCATCCGTTACGGTATCCATCCATGTTATGTTCAAACCGGAAGCCGTTGTGGTATTGCAGATGGATCAAGAAAACCAGCTCCTGTCGCGCCAAGCCTATACGCCGGACACCATGCCAGAGCAGATTGTACCGGAGCTGATGGCAGAGTATATCATTGTTGAAACACACCAGCGCGATGGCGACGAACAAGCCATCGTCTCCCGCGCGGTATATGGCAGGAATGACGAGACAATCGAATCCTTCGCACCACAGGAAAACGGCATTCTCATCAGGCAAACAACTCCGCTGCGCTGGCAGGCCGCCCCGTAACGGTGGTATCGCCGGCTTCTATTATCCTCATTGAGGAAAACCGACTCGCTGCGATCATACCGCAAACTCTGCGTTTTACAATCACCACCTAAAGCAAAGGCGTGCTTCCGCAATGGAAGCACGCCCTTTTCGTTTGCCACTCCTTAGTACTTACTAAAACTGGGATGCAATCAATGTCCCATCCACGGCATTAAAGATGGCGTAGCTATCATACCCGCTCTTTACACCGCGGACATCCTGATAGATTACATACCACGCGGGCGTAAACACCATACCGTCTGGTGCGCTAGCGACGCGGGCCGGCGCGTAGGCAAGTTCCATGCTGATGATATGGTCAACCATCATATCGGAAAAACGCGAATTCGCGATTTCTACCGGCAGCCGTTCCATGATCGCTTCCGGCGAAACCAGGGTATCCGGTGTTGCATATACATCGCCCCGAATGTACCAATCACGCAGATGCATGTCTACAATACCATTTTCCGTCACATAGGCGTACACATCAAAGCCATAGCGTTCCGATCTCACGCCGTTTCCGTAATGCAGATAATATCCTTCGTTTTCCTGCGCAGCCAGCAAGTAATCCAGTATCGGAGAATTAAATTGATTCTCCTCAATGAACTGGTTCTGTATCGCACCCATACTCTGAATGCGTTCAACGTCCATATCCAGGGCAAAGTCGCAGGTATAGCCTTCCACGTTCAGCGCTTTGAGCAGCGCGTCCACTTCCGCCTTGGACTCATCCAGTGTGATACCGGCGAGTTCGGTTTTTGTTAGCGTAATCCCTTCCCAGTGTTCCCGCAAACCGGAATATACAGACGCTGCCAAATCAGCAGCAGCCTGGCTGAGCGTAGGCTTTGGGAAAACCCATGGTTCGGATTCCGGATTTCTGTAGTTACCATTGTATGTACCTTGGTACTCGTTGTAAAACAGCGTTTCCGGCGACCACGAAAGCTGTGCTTCGTCATTGTAGATCACCAGACCATTTTCGGTCTTGGCTACACCGGAGATATTGAACAAAGCAGGGTCAAGATTTGCGCCAAAATCACGGACAGTAGCCGCGTATATGGGAAGTGTGCCGTTTTTGTCGTATTCACCGGGCACGGTGATCTGTATAGCGCCAATGTTTTGTGTGATGACTGCGGGTTTTGCCGCGGGTTCCTGCGTTTGCTCACCCATCGGTTCCGGGCGAATGTCCACCGTCCAGTACTCTGCCTGTCGGTTTTCATGATCCATCTGTCCATCCGGTGTCACTTCGGTTACAGATGACCACAGCTTAATGGCATACACGGCTCCCTCAGCTATGACGGTAGCATCCGACATCTCAAAGAGGAACTGTACGCTTCCATCCCGCATCGGCTTGAGCGAAGTCCCCACGGTCGGCGGGTTGAGCAGCGGTCCGCCGTCTACACCGATTTGATCAGGGATGGTATCAACCATCAAAAGCTTTGCTCCTTTTTCACTCGCTACATCAGCATTCGTCGGTGTCCCGTCAGGCGCTTCCTCCGGCACGCCGCCGATACCATAGACATCATAGCCAAAAGGCGCATCCGGGGTGTAGTCCTGGGTAATGAGAACGACATTGCTGCCCTCCTTTACGCCAATGGTACCAACGCCGTACAAACCATTGCTTCGGTATACCACCTCATCCAGGGTAAAGACAACGCCATTCAACTCCAGCGACTGCTCCGGCACGGCCACATCGCCCTGTTCCAGCCATTGTTTCATATCGTTTCCGTAGAATTTTCCAAAGAATTCCGCCACCTGGGACGAAAATGCCGCGTAAGCCACGGCTGTCAGCAGTACCACGATCGCCGTAGCAATAAGTACCGTGCGCATTGTATGCTTCACCGGTTTTTCCTCCGTTTGTTTCAGGGCGAAGGACACGCGATGCTTGAAGCTTTCGGGCGTAGTTCCGTACATTGTCTTAAGATCATTGCGGTTCATTCGCGTACCTCCTCCAACTCCGGCATATCCCGCAGCAGTAGCCGCCCCCGATGCAGCCGCGATTTCAGCGTTCCCTGCGGCATGTTCAGCATCCGGGCGCATTCCTTCACAGAATAGCCTTCTACGTAATGCAATAGCAACGGAAAACGATATTTCTCGTCAAGAGAGGTGAATACTTGATATAGATCGGGACGCGCATCCTGTGCCGTTTCCCGCTCGGGCAGGGTATCGGAGGGTGTCTCCCATTTGCGGCGGCGCAGTAACCCGTAGCATTCGTTGATCAGAATGCGGATTACCCACGCTTGCATAGCACGGTCGTCCCGCAGCTTGCGTTGTTTCCGCCACGCCTTTTCGATGGCCCCCTGTACCGCGTCTTCCCGGTCGCACAGCTGTGGCAGAATGCTGGTGGATACGCGGTATAGCGTATCCTGCATCGCCACGATGCGCCGGGCAAACTCCTCTTGCGTCATATCGTTCCTCCGGGTCATGCTTTGGTTGACTGTAAAATCGATCTTACACAATACAGATGATTGAGAGGGGGCAAAGGTTGCATTAATACGAACTATTTTGTGAATCGTAACATGAAAAAAAGGGAAGGTAAAGCCATTGGCTTCCCTTCCCAAATTCATTCCTATGCACGTGCCATCGGACTTTCGCAGCGCTTGCGGTTACAGCGTCCGAAACTTTTTGAGTGCCAGCGTGTTCACGGTCATCAGCAACGCTCCGAAACCAAGCAGCGCTAAGCCTTGCAGCCAGATGCCGGAAAAACCCGCGCCTTCAATCATCACGCGGCGGATGGCCTCGGCCGAGTAATAGACCGGGGTGATAAAGGCGATGATGCCAAGCCCAAGCGGAATGGTGTCGATGGGGATCAGGCCGCAGAAGAATACCTGAGGCACAACCAACACCGGAATCATCTGCGCAACCTGCATCTCGGACGATGCCACGATGGATGCCATTGCGCCATACAGCACCGCGACCAACGCGTTAAGCAGCATGATGGCAAAGATCAGCCCTACATCGCCCGCACAAGGCATACCTAGCACAAACAGCACATACACAACCACCAACACCGATTGCAGGGCCGCAAACACGCCATACCCGGCGGTGTAGCCGGCCATCACTTGCCAGCGCTTGACCGGGGTCATCAGCAGCCGCTCCAGCGTACCGCCGGTGCGCTCCCGTACCAGGGTCATTCCGGAGATCACGAACACAAAGAAGAACGATAAAAACGACAAAAACACAAATCCAAGCGACTGGAACGTAGACGCTCCATCGTTATACACAACATGAGACTGTATGGAAATCATTTGCTGCGATAGCGTTTTGACCGCACCTTGCAGCGCTTTCATTGCCTGTGCCGATTTTACCGTCGGCTCTAGGCTGTAGGTGTCGATTTGCAAACCAGACCGGACGACGACCATGTCAATGGTTCTATCGTCCTTCAAAAGCTGTTCCTCACTTGCGTAGGACAGCGTTGCAACGTCAATCAGGTGTACATCCTCGCCCTCCAGCGCTGTCATGACTTGCGCCGGAAGTGCGCTTTGATCCACGGCGATTGTGGGAACATAGCTTGTATCGCTGAGCAGAAAAAAGATCAGCGTAAACATGAGCAGCGGTGCAAACAAGATGAGGGCAAGCATGCGTTTGTCGCCGCGCATCTGCCGGATAACCCGCATGGCAATCCCTTTCATATTACTGCACCGCCCCTTCCGTTACCTTGAAAAACAGTTCTTCAATATGTCCCGTTTCGGTGGACTGCAATAGCGTTTCCACCGTATCGAAACGGATCAACTTGCCGCCGTATAAAAGCGCCGCCTTGTCGCATTCGGTGACCTCATCCATCACATGGGTGGAAATAATCATGGTAATCCCCTGCTGTTTCAGCGTATGAAACCGATCCCACACCGCGCGTTTCAGTACGGGGTCGATACCGACGGTCGGTTCATCCAGCAGGAGCAGCCTTGGCTCGTTGAGAAGTGCGGTAGCCAGTGACAGCCGTTTCTTCATACCACCAGAGTAATAGCGCACCAGCTTCTTGCGATCTTTGGTCAGGTCCAGCAGCGCCAGTACATCTTCGATGCGCTTCTGCTTTTGTGCTTTGTCCATTTTGTACAGCGACCCGTAGAATTTCAGGTTGTCCTCACCGGACAGATCATCGTACAGAGCATCGTTCTGGGGCATATATCCGATATTTTTAAGCACATTTAAATCGGGCACCGGCTGCCCATCCACCACAATGCTACCCCGGTCGGCCGGAAGTGCACCTAAAAGCAGACGGATCAGGGTGGTTTTCCCCGCCCCCGACGGCCCCAGCAGGCACAAAATGCTCCCGCCGGAGATCTCAAACGTAATATCGTGTAAAACCGGCTTCCCCGAAAAGCCTTTGGCCAGGTTCTTGACCGTAATTTGCATTGTTTCACGTCTCCATTGCTTTCATTTGTTGAATAAACGCATCCGCAACGATGGCGGAATGCTGGCTGACAAAGCTCTCCTTGTCTTCCTGATGATGGAACAGGCAATAGCTCAGGCTGGTACCCATCAGCGAGTTGCTCATCCACTCGGAGCAGGCTTGTGCATGTTCCGGGTCCGTACGAAAGTACTGCTTGGCCAACTGTTGTATGTTTTGAATCGCCCGGCCGCGCACCTGCGAAACGACAACCTGAATATCCGCGTACTTGTTTGCTTCAAAGATCAGCATACGAAACAATGCGTTGTAGCGGATAAACATCTGCAATATACTCCGGCACAGGCGCAGAATATCCTTACGCGCATTGCCCGTTTTCATGTTGGGAATCTCCATCAGCTGAATATCACTAGCCACATATGCCGCCACTTTGGAAAACAGGGTTTTCTTATCCCCGAAATAGCGAAACAGCGTAACTTCGGCAACCCCCGCCTCAGCAGCGATGGTTTTGGTGGTCGCGGCGATAAATCCATGTTTTTCAAATTGCCGCAGCGCTGCCAGCACCAGTTTTTCTTCCGTGTCCACAACCATTCCTCCACGTAATGTAAGTAAGCACTAACATTCATCCTACGCTTTTAAATCCGTCTTGTCAACCGCAAAACGCAGATTCCCGCAGCGATAAAACACCTTGCAAAGTATTCTGCAATCAGTTACAATTAATACCAGAAACAACGATTCATTCTGAAAGTCTAGCTGAACCAACGTTTCTCGTCGTTTCAGATGTATTCGTGACCCGGCAGGAGTTATGTAAATGAAGTCTACGAAAACGGATACCAGCGAAAAAAAGGCGCTTCAGCAAGCGTTTGTTCGTTTTCTGCCAATCCCGATCGTACTGATCATTCTTCTTTCCCTCTTGATTAGCTTTACCACCTATACTACAAAAAAAGATAGGCTTACGCATGAACAGCAGGATATCATCGTCCAGGCGATGATTACGTACCGCGATCATGTATCGGCGATGACAGCCATCATGCGCACCATCGAGTCCGATTACTTGACGCTGGCCGCCAAAGATACCTCCCGGGAGGACTTCATTTCCCTGTTTATGGAGAATATGCATCAGCATCCGGAGATCGACAAAATACGCATTATCGGCCTGGATGGCATGGAGATGCTGCGCCTGAACCAGAACGGCGGTCAACCGTATTTGGTGAGCAAGGAAGACCTGCAGGACAAATCTGGCCGCTACTTCTACCGGGAAGCCCGTGGCCTGGGACGCCATCAATTCCTGTTTTCAGCATTGGATTTGAACATAGAAAACGGTAAAATCGAAATCAATCCGCTCACTGGGCTGCCCAAGCCGACGCTGCGCATTACCACGCCTGTGGACATCAACGACCAACGCTACGGATACCTGGTCATCAATTTTCTGATGCACGATATGCTAGATGAAATGCGTGGTTTTACGGAGCAGCCTGGCTGCCCGCTGCTGATTTTTGATGAACGCGGCTGCCTGTACAATGGCCAGGACGAGGATTGGAACTTCGGTTTGTGTTACGAGCAGGATTCACCACACTACGGGCATACCATACTGGATTTGTTTCCCGATATCGACTTAACACAAGACACCGGCAGCTTCGTGTACGAAAACAATTTGTGCAGCTATACGCTGTTTAGCAATATCTATGATCGGAGCAAGGATTATTTCCTGGCTTCGACCGCAGCCCAAAAGATGGGGTTCCTGCTGTGTTACAGCAACACATCATCCTACCATAGCGATTTGCATTTCAAATACTTCTATCACTTAGTCGATTCTATCTGGGTGCAGGTTTTGGTTTGGGCCGGTGTAGTGCTGCTATATATGCTGGTGCTGATTCTGTTGTTTCTATTCGACAGGCACCACTTTACCGATCTGTTCACGGAGAAACGATACGCCAAATCCACCCTGCGGCAGGCGATACGCAATCAGGAGTTTGTCAACTACTACCAGCCGATTATCAACATTCAGGATGGCACGATGCTTGGCATTGAAGCGCTTTCGCGCTGGAATACCGGCGACGGGGTGCGACCGCCTTCCCTGTTTATGGATGAGATACTCCACTACAACCTTGGCCAGATGCTGGATGAAAACGTGTTCCTGAATGTACGCAAAGACCGCAAACGCATGGAAACCATGCCGTGCTTCAAGGATACATTTATCTCCATCAACTGCTGCCAGCAAACCTTTGACAGCTTAATCAATCAGCCGCCAACCACCATCATCGACCTGACCGAAGAGGAAAAAAGCTATATCGTGCTGGAGCTTCTGGAGGACATTGTGTTCAACGAGCACACCCAGGAGCGCATCCGCGACCTGTACAAGCATAATATCATCTTCGCGATTGATGATTTTGGCACCGGAAACTCCAACGTCGCCTTTATCCGCAGCTTTGAAAACCTGAAGGTGAAGATTGACCGTACTTTTGTTCCGGTCGATCCCACCAATAAAAAGGAACGGGTTATCATTGAAGCGTTTGTGAAAATGTTTGTTGACCAGGGGCTGAAAATGATTGTCGAAGGTGTGGAAACACTGGAGCAGATTCGCTACCTAAAAACGCTGGGCATTCAAGGTGTACAGGGCTTTTACTTCTCCAAGCCTATGACCATTGATGACTTGATGTTGTTTATGGAGCGACGGGATTATTTGGACAAACTCTAACCGTCCCCCCATCACAAAAGCGTACAGCTATGCTGTACGCTTTTCATTTGCCGGCCGGAAATTTCCCCTAATAGGCAATCATGGGGATGGTCTCAGGCTTGTCCTCAACAGGGGAGCTGGTTTGGAATTTCACATGGTACAACCGCCTGCCGGTCTCCCGCGTGGCACGCAGCATGCTTTGGTGTGGCAGGGAAGCAGTGTCAAACAGGCCGATGTTGTAGTTTTCACCGTCAAAGCGGCCCAAAGCGAATTGATCATAACACTGAAACCAATGACAGCCGACCCCGTAGGGATGGGCAGCCACCCGCTCGGTATAATAACGATACGCTTTACCGCGCTGTGTTTGGTCGGCAACCGCTTCCAGCCCCGTGGCCGTCTGCCCCTGATCCAACGCACCGAAATGGTATTCACCGATGATGATCGGCCGATCAACCCCCAGTGAAACGACATGATCGAGCATCGCGGTCGGGTCTACCGCATAGCAGTTAATGGAGAATACATCGAAATACTGCCAGCCCGTAACCAGATCGGGGTCAGATATCCACGCCCAGCGCATACCAAGATTCATATGGTTCGGATCTGCCGTGCGACAGGCCTTGGCGATGATGCCGACATATGCATCCAGCAAAACCACCGAGAACGCCTTTAGGTCTCGCCTGGCCGCATCCGACAGCGCTGAGGCGTTTTTGATGGGCCGATTTAAATCCGCAAAATCAGCAAACGTATAGTTCCAGGCCTTGGACAGCGCTTGCGGGGTTTGATATTGTTGCCTAAGCCAGGCGATTAGCTCCCGCTTGCATGCGCTGGCTGCGGGGTTGTAGAGTACTTCATCGGCAAGAATCAGATTGTCCACAAACGCCCAAGCTGGCTCGTTGCGCAAAAAATAACCGATCATCAGCGGGTCGTTTGCGCGAGCAGACAGGGATGCTGCACAGTCCAACGCACTTTGCCTGTACTCGTCAGATAGCACATCGGGAAAATCGCGGAAGATTTTAAGCCGGGTATCCGGAAAACGCTCAAGCATGGTCACATACGGCAGAGGGATGACACCCAAACTTTGATCATCACTCCAATTGCCCAGTGTGTTGAGCATACCATGCTTTAGCTGGCGGCTCATCAGCCCTTGCCAGTGCGTGTGCCAGTCCGCTCCAAACGCGCGGTACAGATTCGCCTGCGTAAAAGAAAACAGCGTACAGTCGCGCTTGCGCGGCTCGTCTCCCAGCGGCCAATGCATATGGCGATACATGGCACCATATTCGGGATCGTCTTCAGCCGGAAGCCAGTCCATATACTGTTCCATCGCGTCCACCCGGCAATCAGCACGAGCCACGACGCAATCCGGGCCCACGCTGAAAAACGCATTGCCCAGAGGGTCGACCAGCGTCCACCTGCCGTCCAGCTTGGCCTTGGTAAAATACCCTGTGCCTTGTTGCACGAAATGGGTCTTCGATCCACCATACCGATCCCAGGTCGGATCGACAAATCTATCGGGAAGCTTGCTTGCGGCCTGCAATTTTTCCCGCATTTCTTCTAGGGACGACAGCTTGCCCGGCCAGCTCTTTTCCTTCCACTGCCCATGCTATCAATCCGCTTCCCATTGGGCAGCGGAAACGATTCTGGAAATGTATCCGTCACCGTTAAGTCGGACAGCCGCAGGGTTACGCTATGATAACAAGCCGGCATCGCCAGCGTGATGCTTTCCGCCGCCACACGCTCCACGCGCTTGCCGTGGCAAACCACCTTCAACTGCCCCGGATAGCTTTCCGGGAACAAGATATGCCCCATCCATGCACTGCAGGTCAAGGCATATCCTTGCACGCAGGCGCGGCAGCAAACCAAAAAACGCATATAAAATGCGGCATCGGTATCATCCGCTTTTTCATACACATTCAGGTTCAGAATCAAGCTATGATCCATCAGGCATTCGGCATCAAATACAAGATAGCGCTCCGTACAACCGGCAATGGCGGACACATCCAGTCCGCCACCATCCGGGCCGATATGCAGGGTAGTAAGCCCCGCCGCCTGCAACTCGATTTCGGCCTGCCGCAGGAGTCCTTGTGTAATTTGTATTGTTTTCATTGTACCTGCATCCTGTCCCTTAGAACGGAACAACTACCGGGTCAAGGTCGGGCACTGAAAGCTGCGCGTTTTTGGCACCTTTGCGTACATAGACTATGGCACGGCCCTTCCATGTTGGCCGCGTATGACTGGCATAACTAGTCAAATCAGTCGCGCAGCCATTTTCAATCCCCATAATGGCACGGTCGTCATCAGCGGTCACCGTAAGAGCCCGATCATCGGTGGCTGCCAGCCTGCCTTGTCCGTCCAGCAATGAGACTTCCAGCTGCCATACTTCCTGCGCATCTCCAGGCCAAACCTTTACGTCCAACGTCTTCGCCTTGCCGGGTGTGACCAGCGTATCCTGCGCCGTTTGGCCGTCCCGAACGCACACCACTTTCAGCTCACCCGGAGCATACGGCACATGGAAATTGACAAGGCAGGTCTCGTCAACTATCTTGGTTGCAAGCTCCTGACCATTCAGCCAAAGCGTTGCCCGGTCGCCATTGCTGATCACCATCACATCCGTCAGCGCGCCGCCCTCGCCATCCCAAACATAGGAAGCCTTCCAAAACTCCTGCAAGCTGCCGACCACCAGTTTACAGGTCAGTTCATCCGTCCACAGCGCTTTGCGCAGATTGAACAAGGGTTTTTCATACCCTGCCAAATCCAGCAGACCCGGCTGGGCAACACGCTCCGGCCAGCCGAAGCACTCGCCGAGATAGTCCACGCCCGTCCACAGAAACTGGCCGCTGATAAAGGCATTGTGCTTCACCGCGAGCCAGTCCTCCGGTTCGTGCCGGTTTTCCGACCCCATCAAGATATGACCGGGATAGGTTGGTGATCCGCTTGATAAAGATGTTCTTTATAGTTATAGCCGACCACATCCAGCGTTTGCGCATACCCGATCAGGTTACTGATCTCCGGCATGGCCAGCGCTGCCGTTACAGGGCGGGTGGTATCGCTTTCTTTGACAATGGCGGACAGCTCTTTGGCGACCGTCGTCAGACGACCGATGTACGGCTTGTCAGGATTGTATAGCAGCTCCTGCAGCGGTTTTGTTTTTATCATTGTTCCCCTCCGCCTGTGCAAACAACGGGTGCACATAGGGGTCGTTAGGATAATCAATCTCATTGCCGATGGACCAGAGGATCACGGACGGATGATTGCGGTCGCGCCGCACCAAGTCCCGCAAGTCCTGCTCGTGCCAGACAGGAAAATCATCGAGTAACCATGCAGCTGCGGCGGGTACACATTGTGTCCCTGCCACCATTTATTTTTACAGCCTTCCCCACTCGTCAAACGCCTCGTCAATCACCAGAAAGCCCAGCGAATCGCACAGGTCGAGCAGCAGGGAATCCGGCGGATTGTGGCTGCTGCGAATGGCGTTGACACCGACTTCCTTCAGCCTTTACGCAGCCCTGCGCAGCCAAACTTCCTTGGGAAACCGCCCGCACCCAGTACCCCCCGCCATCGTGGTGGCAGGCACACACCCTTTAGCTTTATGTTGATGTCGTTTAAGAAAAAAATCCCTCGTTTTGCATCAAAAACGGAAAGGTGCGAATACCAAAAGGGGTATGTCCCAGGCGTATCGCACACTGCATCGCCTTGCAGGGGCGGATTACCGACAGCGTATACAGGTAGGGGTGTGTCTGTAGGACCAAAAGCGTTGGGTTTTGGGCACAGTCAGCGTATCCTGCCCCTCTGCGACGGTTTTTTCCCGTGTGGTCTTTCAGTTCACAATGCAGCTGTGCATCTCCCGTTACCTCGGCCGTCACTTGCAGTGTCGCGCTTTTTGCATCGGGCCTGCTTTGTAAAGGCAAATACGCCGTCCTGTTTGAAGTGTACAGGCGAGCACAAGGTCAATGTTACATCACGGTAGATGCCGTTGCCGGTAAACCAGCGGGAATCCGCCAGGTCCTGATGTTCACAGCGAACGCTGATCACATTCTCCCCTTCAATGGCGAAGTCGGTAATATCATAGGTAAACGAAGCGTAGCCAAACGGCCTGTAACCCAGATAGTTGGAGTTGATCCACACCCTGGCATGCTTATACACCCCACCAAACGTAAGCAGCACCCTGCGGTCCTTCAGCTCTGAAAGGGTAAAGCGCTTACGGTACCAACCGATACCGCCAGGCAGGTAGCCTGTACCGCTTGAACAGCTCTGGTCAAAGGCAGGGTAACCGACCAGTCGTGCGGCAGCATGATCTGCTCCCACGCCCCGTCGTCGTACCCTTTAAAATACGCCTGCGTATGATCTCCCAGTGCAAACCGCCAGTCAGCGTTCAATCGGATGATGTTCTCATGGTTACGCTCCTTTAGGATAAGCGGGGCTTGCAAACAGGTTTGCAAGCCCCGTCAGTCAGTCAGTTACGAACAAAAGCAGCTTTATTCGCCGTACACTGCGTCAATCTGGCGCTGTACTTCTTCCATCACAGTTTCATACCGGCATCTTTCAGCGCCTGGCGGAACTGCGCAACATAAGACGCGGGATCCTCCATTTTGCCGAAGGTGATAACAGGCATGTAGGTGTTGTATACGTTGGTGATGTTATCCAGTTCCACGGAGATCGGATCGGTGTTAAAGACAAGCTTGCCGTAGGGGTAATCCACCTTGACCGGATCATATTCGTTGGCCACCAAGGCTTCGTAGGCTTCCCAGTCAACCTCGGCGCTTCTGATTTCCAGATCGTCGTTGCGGCCCCCACCAGTAGTCAAAGCTCACGCCGTCAGTCGCGTCGTCTAAATAGTTATCAGGACGGGCCATAAAGCCATCTTTGACGATGTACTGCTCGCCTTCGATGCCATAGTTGAACAGATCGTAGAAGGTCTTATCGTTGCGAATCAGGTCGTACACCATCAGTGCACGCTCGGGATTGCGGCTCTGGCCGGCAACAGCCATCGCGCCATGGGTGATGTTGAGTGAGACCAGTGCGCCGGACTCCTTACCAAACCAGTAGAAGCGCAGGGTCGCTGCCGGGCTGGCGGGTGGCCATTCTGGTGCGGCGCGTGCGCCAGGTTTGCGTATGATGCTGCTGTGCGCCGGAAAGACCGGTCTCCAGCAGATCCCTGGGATCACCACTGTAGTTGAGTACGTCTTCACGCCAGTACCCAGCATCAGACCAGGCTTTTTGCTGCGTAGCGAAGTTCACCAGCGTATCGCCTTCGAGAAAGCTGCGCGACAGGGTGTACGGATCGTCCTTGGTGCCGTAGAACAGCGCTACGGGCAGGCCTTCAATCGCCAAAAGTGCTTCTTTATCGGTCATGTAGCCGCCGGCAACCTGCGGAGAGTAAGAAGAACCGCTGCCGTCGGCATCCCACGGTACAACGTCGGGATAGGTGTCTTTGATGTACTGGAAGTATACGCCCAATTCATCCCAGTTGTTGATCACGCCGCCTTCAAGGCCGGCTTCGGTGGCCCAGTCGCCACGGTACAGGAAGCCGTGGTTGGTCCACTGTGCATAGTTGTCTTCGGAGCAAAGTAGATTTCGCCGTCGTACTTACACATATCCCAGTGCTCAGCGATACGGATGCAAAGGTTTTGGGGGCATACTTGGCCAGCATATCCTCGCTCAGGGGCATAAAGCCGCCGTTGCGGGCATTGTCCCACGCATACAGCCAGTCCGTTGCGGTACCGACCAGGTCGATGGAGCCGTCCTGCATGGCCAGCGCCAGTTGATACTTGGTCTGCCAGTCCGCCCATTCAATCCATTGAATGCGCAGTTCAGCGTTGATGGCTGCGGTCAGCTTCTCGTTGAATACTGCCAGCACTTCATCGGTCTTGTTGGTGGGAACATTGCCGGTCACCAGCATGGTGACCACCACATGTTCGGAAGTATCTACACCGGGGAACCACGCGGCGTAATCCGTGTCCATCTCCCCGGCCATCGCTGCAGGCACAAGTGCCACCAGCATTGCCAGAACCATGAGTAAAGTTACGAGTTTCTTCATCGGGGTTTCCTCCTTAAATATATATGATTTTGTGCCTTACACACAGCACAAGAATCCATGGGTTGGTTATCCTTTTACGGCACCGACAGTCAGCCCGGCGACGAAATATTTCTGTACAAAGGGATAGGCGAAGATGATCGGCCCGGTAGCAAGAACCGCAGTCGCCATCTTCAGGGTTTCAGATGGCAGGTCCTGGATAACGATGTTGGATGCCGCAACGGAGTTTTTCAGCGATGCCACGGTATTGACGATGTTATACAGGTGGTATTGCAGTGGCCGATACTTGACAATGGTCGTAAGGAACAGCGAGGAGAAGTACCACTCATTCCAGTAGCCCAGCGCGATAAACAGCCCGATGGTCGCCAGCGCCGGTGTCATGGATGGCAGAATCAGTTTGTAAAAGATGGTAAAGTCGCCAGGCGCCGCGTCAATCTTTCCCGACTCGGTAATCTCATGCGGGATAGCCTTGACAAAGTTCTTCATCAATATGATCAGCACGGGTTCATCAGCAGCGGCAAAAGCACCGCCAGATAATTATCCTTCAGCCCAAACAGCTTGACCATGACATAGTAAAACGGCACCAGACCGGCGGTAAACAGCGATGTGAAATAGATGAAGAACGAAATCTTATTGCGCAGCTGGAAATCCTTACGCTGCAGAGCGTAGCCGGTCATCGATACCACAAACAGGCCGATGGCAGTGCCGATCGCCGTCATTAAAATGGTGACCACATAGGAACCGATCAGCAGATCGGGATTGTTCAAAATCAATTTGTAGGAACGCAGCGAAACTTCCGCTGGCCAAATGGTAAACCCGGACCGGCGAATGGCTCCCTCATCGGCAAACGAGGATGCGATAATCAGCCAGAACGGAATAATGCAGGCAATCGCAAACATCGCCACAAACACATAGGTAAACCCGCGGATTGTCCGATCCGTCCAGTCGATTTTCAGGTGACTGAATTTAACATTGGTTTTACGCTTAGCCATATCAATATCTCCTTTCTAAAACAGCGCGTTATCCGGCTCGATACGGCGTACGACCGCGTTTGCCACCAGTACGATGCCAAACCCGACCACCGATTGAAACAAGCCGACTGCGCTGCCCTGGGAGAAATTGAAGTTGTTCATCAGTGCACGATATACATAAGTCTCGATGATGTCCGTAGTGTCAAACAGCACGGAGTTATTGCCGACCAGGTTGTAAAACAGCCCGAAGTTACCGCGGATAATCCCGCCCATCGCAAACAGCAGCAAAATGGTAACCGTGGGTTTCAGGCTCGGCAGCATAATATAACGAATACGCTGAAAGCCATTGGCCCCGTCCACCGTTGCGGCCTCGATCATGGATTCGTCGATGGATGTAATCGCCGCAAAGTAGATGATCGTTCCGTAGCCTGTGGTTTGCCACAGGTTGACCGCGACGATGATAAATGGCCACGCGGATGGCTGCGAGTAAAGCTTGGGCATGGTTCCGCCAGCAGACCGCACCAGTGCGGAAATGAACCCGTAATCGTAGTTGATTAGGTTATACACCAGTAGACTGACTAAAACAGCTGAGATGAAGTACGGGCAGGAACATCATTGACTGCGTCAGCTTTTTAAAGCGCGTAGACCGCACTTCGTTGAGAAGGATGGCAAAGGTAATCTGGAAAAAGTTACCCAGCACAATAAACGCCAAATTGAACAGGATTGTATTGCGCAAAAGCAGCGTAAGCTGGCCCGATGTGAACAGGAATGCGAAATTCTTAAACCCTACAAACGGGCTGCCGAAAATACCCTTAATATAGTTGAACTTCGTAAAGGCAATGTAGCTGAAGGGCATTGGGATGTAGGAAAACGCGACAAAAAACAAAATCGCCGGCAAGCACATAAACAACAGCGTTTTGCTTTTTACCGTATTTCTCCAAAGGGATGATTTCCCAGCCGTACCGGGTAGTGCCGGGTGTATGGTTCTCTTTTTACTGAATAAGGCTTTTTGCAATGACAACACCTCTATTTTGTAAACGTTTACTTTTCTATACTATAGTGCAACTAACTCTGCTTGTCAACATATTTTGTACATAATGGATAATATTTAATAACTTTGTTACATACTATTGCTAGTTTTTTCGAATTATCGTGCTGTGCAGGCGTTTTTACCCGATGCATATTTTTCATACTTTTCATGTGCTCGTGCACATTTTGACATACGTTTACTTTTTTGTTGCGTTTTGCGGCGTTCCAGAGTAAAATAAACCTATTGTGGGTTTTGGATACAAGTATATCGTCCCCTGCCCCATCCCGGCACTGCCGTGCACATCACGGGAAGATGCAATGAAGGAGACCTATGAAGACCAAGCGCATTAATATTTTCGATATCGCAAACGAGGCTGGCGTTTCCATCGCCACCGTTTCGCGCGCGCTCAGCGATACCCCCAACCTGAAGTCCGCCAAGCAGCGCAAGGTACTAGAAGTTGTCCAAAAATACAACTATAAACCCAGCGTCGCCGCGCGGGGGCTGAACAAGGGACACTCCAAGCTGATTTCCATCGGTCTGCCGGAAATTGCCCATCCCTTTTACAGCGAGCTGTTTTCCGCCGCCGCTGATGAAGCCAGGGCCAACGGCTATTCACTGATTCTATCCCGCATTCCCGATAATATCAGCGGGTATCAGATGTTTTTGGACCAGCTCATTGAACGCCGCCCCGATGGTGTCATTCTGGCAGGCGGCATGGTCGAAGACGATAAAGAGAAGGACCGCCTGACGATCCTCAATCACTTGCGCAATTATATGCCCATCGTGCTGATCGGCGATCCCGTGGAAAACTTCCCCTGCGTTTGTGTATCCGGCGACATGTACGAAAGCGCGGTGATTACCGTACGCCACCTGCATGCCCTGGGGCATAAACGCATCGCGTTTCTGGGCGGCAAGCTGCAAAAACGCGGGTCCTCCAAGCGCGAGCAAGGTTACCATGACGAGATGCTCAAGCTGGGTCTGCAAGAGCATATCTGCGTGCGTCTCGAATCCGGCTACTATCTGGAGGACGGTGCCATCGGCATTCAAAAGCTGCTGTCGGAGTTTCCTGCACAAAAGCGGCCGACAGCCGTGATCGCCATCAACGATCTGGTCGCCATGGGTATATTGCGGCAGCTGAGCAGCCTGGGCATTCGTGTGCCGGACGACATCGCGGTCGTTGGCTGCGACAACCAGTTTTTTGCCTCCTATACCAACCCGCCGCTGACCACCATTGATCTGCACATCTCTGAGCTTGGCCGCCGGGCCATGACGCACCTTTTACACTGGGAAAAGGGGCAGGATTTTTACCATGTCATTAAAACCAATCTGGTTGTGCGGGAATCCTGCGGGGTGAACTTGGGCCGTCGTACATTTCCTTGACAATACACGCAAAACCCCCGGCTGAACAGCCGGGGTTTTTTATGACTTTCATAGTTTCAAGACTCCAGAATAGATGACTTGTATTTTTCACACAAGCACCCGCCGTTTCTATTCGTCTACGCGGTCCCTGCGCCTGCGCTTTTTCCGGGAAAGTGCCAGCCCGCCAAAGCCGCTGATGATGGCCATATAGTACCCCAGGTTGTACCAGAAGCCGACGTTGTTGATCTCATAAATCCCGATGTTCTTGTTGAAGATGGACACGATTAAGGTGACAGGCGCAATCCAGCCATGCCATATGCCCAGGAAGAGTCCGGCCGGGTTTTCCGGCGTGTTGGCACCATCGCCCGGCGCGCAGGATGTTAATAAACCAAACAGAATGATCATCAATACAAGCAGTGCAATTCTTTTCATATGGAAACGCTCCTCCTTTAATTGTAGTCGTTGTGCTTAGTATAGCAGATGTACGCTTTCCCGTCTAATCGCTAGCTCTGGCCGGAGAGCGATAGAAATACAGTGACTGCAACAGATAGGCCTGCTGTTGTTGTTCCGCCATGCGAAACAGGAAATTCTTCAGGGCGTTCAGCGATCGTTTCCCGGTTTGGTAGGCCGAAAGCAGCGTTTGAAACTGCGTTTTCTCCGTGTCCGCAGCAGTATCCTTGTAGTATCCCCATATGTGCTGGGCGGCGTTGCTCTGGGCCCCGGTATCCTCCGGCAAGGCCATAGCTTCATCGATTAGGGCATAAAACGCCACTGCATCCGGGTGTTGCTTATCCTTAAGCAACTGGCGGATGCGTTGGTACACGGCCGCCGATTGCCCCAGCACCAGATACTTGTAGCGGGCCCACTCTGCTTCCAGCTGTTGTATTTTCAGGGTCTCCTGCGTGGCTAACACACACTTTAGTGCAGACAAATTCTTGTCCTTCACTTCCAGCATAATATCCAAATCCTGGGTTGGCAGCTCCCGGTAAAAGCGCATAAACTCCACTACATCAATCGTTTCCGAGTGCGCACCGCCGCGAGCCTTTGCATGGGGCTGTGAGTAATGTATTTTGGGTGTCCCATCTGCCACGCCCCAGGTATTAGCAAAGCGGGTGATCCATTCACGGACAGGCACTGCCTCCGCGGGCGGATTGAGCTGATGATGATATACATCAAACACACCCGGCAAGCCGGTTGACTTTGAGATCGCCAGCACATCTGCCGCGGTAAACGATACATCATCGTTTTCAATCACCAGGCGGGCTTTGACTCCGTTATCCAGTGCTTCAATCGCTTTCACAAAACGGTGCATGGCCGCTGGTTTATCACCATAAACCCCGCCGACATGGAGGATGATTTTGCTTTTCGTGTCGCAACCAAGCGCATCCAGCAGCGCATGATGATACTGCAAATCGGCCACAGCTTTTTCTACGACATCCGGTTTTGGTGAGTTTAGTACCGTGTACTGTCCCGGATGCATGGACACGCGTATACCGTAGCGCTTGAGATCGCTGCCGATTTGCGAAAGCGACTCCCGAAACTCCGTTTGCCAGTCCAGCGTCATCGCCGGATGGGACGCCAGCGGAATGATATCGGAACTGATGCGAAACAGCATGATGCCGCTATCGGCGTTATAGCGCAGTATCGCGCTGAGGGCACGCAGGTTCCGCGCGATCACAGCTCTCAGCGCATCCGGCGTTGCACCGGCCAGCCTGAGCGAGGACAGTTTTGTTTCCTTGCTTCCAATATGGACGCAAGCATACCCGATGGCCATGGAAAACCCTTTCTACACAGCTTGGTGCAGCTTATTTTGCAAGTCCAGGTGAAGTTTTCCGTCCTTAATCTCAATAATGCGGTCTGCCTTCTGGGCAATTTTGCGGTCGTGCGTAATCACCAAAAACGTGGTATGAAAGCGCTCGTTAATATCGCGCATAATATCGTACACAACCTCGGTGGATTCGCTGTCCAGGTTGCCGGTGGGTTCGTCCGCCAGAATGATCTTGGGGTTGTTGATCAATGCGCGGGCGATGGAGGTGCGCTGCTGCTGGCCGCCGGACATTTTAGCGGCGTTGTTGTTTGCCACCTTTTCAATGTCCATTAAACGCATCAGCTCGCGTGCCCTGTCCATGGTATCCTTGGTGATTTTTCCGTCGCGGATGCGCGCGGGCATCAGCACGTTTTCCAGTGCCGAAAACTCCGGCAGCAGGTAGTGGAACTGGAACACAAAGCCGATGCGCTCGTTGCGCAGCTTCGCCAGTTCGGCTTTGGACATGGTGGATGTCTGCCTGCCGTCAATCAGCACTTCGCCGTTGGTTGGCTTGTCCAGTGTGCTGATAATGTTGAGCAGCGTGCTTTTCCCTGAGCCCGACGCCCCGATGATCGAGGAGAAGGACTGTGCCTGTATATCCAGATTGATGTCGAACAGCACCTGTGTTTGTACTTCGGTGCCATACACCTTGTTGATATTGCGTAAACTGATAATATTATCCATTGCGGATGACCTCCATTGGATCCAGCTTGGCCGAACGCCGTGCTGGAATCAGCGATGCGAGCGTTGCCGACAGCGCCGCAATCGCGGCTGATATTGTAATGAATTGGGCGTCAATCAGCAGGGCGACCACCGGAGTACCGTCCGGGTTCAAGGCAAACTTGGTAAAGGCAAACGAGAGACCAAGGCCGAGCAATACGCCCAGCACTGCCCCGGCTATGCCCAGTAGGAAGCCTTCGAACATAAACACGAGGCTGGCATCCCGGTTGCGGATACCCATGGCCTTGAGTATGCCCAGCTGTTTGGATTTTTGCAGCACCGATATAGCCAGAACGCTTGCAATCGCCAGCACGACTGACAGCAGTACAAACACCTGAATCATCAGGCTGGATACGCTCTGCCCGTTAAGTCCGCTCAGCAGCTGCGCGTTCTGGGTTTTCCAGTCGGCAACCTTCAGCCCGTCCGGCAGCACTTGCTGTAGGGCCAGGGCAACGTCATCGGCTACAAAGGGGTCGGCCAGCTGCATTTCGATGGCGGTTGCCTGCTCAGGATAGCCGAACATATCCTGGGCGAATGCGAGGCCGGAGATAATCCAGCGTTCGTTGAGGGAGGCAACCCCCAGATCAAACACACCGGATACGCTGGCCTGTTTCACTTCGCCGCGCGGTGTTGCCAGGGTGACGGTATCGCCGATATCGGCTTCTTTGGCCAGGTCCAGGCCGATCAGCACTTCGCCATCGCCCGGGAGCCCCCGGAGACCAGCGCTTCGCTGAAACGATAGATTCCCTCCGCCTTGTCAATATCCAATCCACGCAGCAGCACGGGGAAATCCGTTCCGTCGTCGCCGCGCAGGAAGCCGCTGGCATCAGCCACAGCAGAAACGTACAAGGTATCGGGTTGGTTCTGCTCAATGGTTTCCACCAGGGGGGTATAGTCGGAAATCAATTCGCCTCTCTTAGCGGCGGTTACGGTAATCTGTGCACTGCGGCCGATGGCGTTATCCACAAGCTCTGCCTGCAAGCCGGTAATCAGCGAACCGATGAACACCTGTACAGAAACGCCGACCGCAATGCCGACGGCGATGAGGATGGACTGTCCTTTGGCGTGCGTCAGAAAACGCCAGGCGATTTTAATAGCTGTTTTCATGCGGTATCCCCCTCCGATAGGGCCTTCACTGATTCATAGTCTTTCAGCAGTCCGTCTGCGCCGAACTCACTGGCCCGTTTTCCCGTATGCATAAGCGCACTGCCGCTGATATAGACCTTGGGAGCAGGCGACAGCGCCTTAAGCTCCTTGACCAGCATCGGCAGCTGCGCAAGATTCAAATAATTGGTCACGCCCAGATCCACAATGGCGGGCTTTAAGGTTTTTACGGCATCCAGCAAGGTGGCCTTGGGCGTATTCACGCCAATGTAGGCTACATCATACCCTTGCATCGTAAAGAAATCCGAACCCATTCTAAGCCCAATTTCGTGGTACTCTTCCTGCGGGCATACAAGCGCTACCAGCGTACCCTTATTGGCCGCCGGGGCTTTTTCACGCTCTTTGAGCACATAGGGGTAGGTGGCCTCGACCGTCGCACGGACGATGCTGGACATCATATGTTCTTTCCAAATCATGCAGGTTTCATCACAGCGCGGAATCACAATGCGGTCAAGAGCGGGCGTGAGCACCTGCTCATACAGCTGTGCAATCGTGATCTCGCCGTTTTCCAGCAGCGAGAGCGCATAACGAGTTGCGCCGTCGCGATTAAATGCATCCAGAAACTCGCAGTATGCATCGGTGAAAGGTTTCATTTTATCACTCATAGCGTTCTCCTTTGTCCCGGTCACATCCCGGCTTGTGCAATGCCGGCGCATATGGTGCATGGCCTGCGCCGACGCGGGATGATTCTATACTATTTACTACCCTGTTTCCGGGAACTATAAACCAAATCCTGTATAACTTTCGTCTGCGGGTGTTTTGCATACCAAAATCGCCCGGTCAACCACTGTGCATGGTCGCCGGGCGATGATGCTTTTTACCATGTGACTCTATCAGCTGTTCTCTTTACCGCTGATGGAGCTTATATCAAACTTCCAGACAGCCGCCCGCATGGATGCACGGGTGGCATACGCCTCCGTTTTCGGGTCTCCGGGCAGATATTTGCCAAAAAAGCCGATCATGATCTCCCGCTTTTGTTCCAGCTGCGTAATTTCAGTCACAACGCCGAAGGCCATGGCCGATTCAAACAGCAGTGTTGTATGCTGGGGATCGCGCTTAGTATAGGTGGTGCAGGTTATACTTGCACGGCCGTCTTTGCGGAGCAAGTCCGGCGCTGTTCCCGCAAGCGCCGTATGGAAGTACAGCGCGTCGTCAATCCGCACAATACAAAGGGGAATGTTGTAGGGTGTTCCGTTTTCACCATTGACTGCCAGACAGGCGTATTCCGCCTGCTCAAACCGTGCCATGGCCCAGGCTTCGTCTCTGTAACGCTCGGATAGCTGCATCGCTTTCATAGCTTTCTCCCTACTGTTCATACTGCTGTGTACTTGCGATAATCTGCCGAAATATTTTCGGCAAATCACCCTCTAGATCCGGAATGAACACCCGCTCTCCCAGTTGATGAATGTCTTTACCGGCCGGGCCGACGACCAGCGAGGGAATGCCAAGCTGCGCCATAGCGTCGATGTCCATATCATACAGGGGTTTGGGTATGGGCACATTGCTCATCACCTTGTGTGCGCTTTCGGGATGAAAGCAGGACAGATAGCTTAAATCCATCATCGCAGGTGTATACGCCCGCATGGCCGTCTGCACGCCCTGCTGCCGCAGCGCTTGCGCTGCGTGCTGCATAATAGGCGCACTGTGGCACGAAAGGTATTCGTTATTCACCGCCGGGTAATACGGCGGAGCAATCCCGGCCACCACCATCGGGCCGCGTCCTGCAAACGCCATCAGCTCGGCAATGTAGCGAATGCTGATCATCACCAGCGTGTCTCCGTCGGCCGCGCGCTGCATGCTGCGTGCAGCGGCAGCCTTGTGGAATGCTTCATACCCGCTTTGCTGGCAGGCTTTCGCTTCCAGCTCTTCCAGCGTCATCACCGACAGATCAAACGGCCGGTATATGCCGTCAGCCAGCGTGCCTTCTGTTACCATGGCCTCCGCGCAGTCCTGATAGCGCTCTAATACCTGCTGAGTTGCTGTGCGGCAGTTGTGCATCAGCCTGTTCATCAGCGAGAGCGGGTCTGTATCGCAAAAGAAGGTCATATTGAACGCCGCAGCTGTATACTCCGGCATGGAGACATCGTACCCCGGCTTTAAGTCCCGTATCAGCTGTACAGCAGGCGGCTGGGTATACAGGTCGCCGCCGTGCGATACAAACGCCGTATCGTACTCGGTTTGGCATACGATTTCGGCAATCAGATGGGCGGAGTTTATCCCGCGCAGCATTGCGGCCCCATGGGCGGGAATGCCCTTGGCGACTACCACCGGCAGTATTTTCCCCGCGCTGCCGTTGATGAGCGGATGCGGTTCTTCTGCCGCAGTATCCCGCTCGATCGACTCGCTGACAATCGCTACCTCATACTGCAAGCCAAAGCGCTCCTGCAACTGCCTGTACAGGGTCACGGCCTGCCGCGCACCTGCGGACAGGTTTTCCTCATCGCTGACCGCCGTAAATAAAACGTTGACTTCCCCGGGCGTATGGCTGAACAGCGCATCCAAATTAAGCGCAAGCCCGGCTTTCATATCCGCGCAGCCACGGGCCACCATCCATTTCCCGCTGCGAATGTCTTCCATCAACGCCGGATCGTTTGGCGGATTGTTCAAATACGCCTGCAATAACTGCTGGGGATTCAGTGCGTAGTCTTCATACACACCATAGCAACCGGTACCTACCGTGTCGTAATGCCCGGAGACAATGACCGTGCGTTTCCCGCTACCTTTTTTCAAGGCCCAAACCACTGGCCGGCCGAGCGCATCTACCCCGTCCCACTGACCGCACAGCTCCGGGTGTTCTAAAAAATACGGGTCGTCCCGGATGATTTCCATCACTTGATTGGCGACCGCTGTTTCCTGCGGCGTTCCTGTTATCCCCCGCGTTTTGACAAGCGCTTCGAGCATCTCTAAAACTGTCATTCAGCGTTCCTTCCTTTGTTTGCCCAGTGGCAAAACTGTGTCAACATCTCCCAATGTCCCTGAGTTGCCATGGTGTCTGTACCGATTTCATCCATTTGCCGCGAGCATCGTAAGGAATAATACTGCCATCCCCTACAGGCCTACTGCCTGAACTCGTCAACGAATTTTTCGTGATACCGACTTTCATCCAGCTTCCTTTCCGGATACTGTACCGCCAGATAACCAAACATATAGTGGATATACGCAAACACCGGGCTAACATCCAGCTGCTCGTGCAGCGTGCCGCGCCCCGCACGGGAAAGCGGAAATACCAGCATTTCATCGGCGTATTCCGACAGGGGGTTAATCGCGTTGTCTGTTATCAGAATCGTCTGGCAGCCACGTTCCTTCGCCGTGGTCACGCAGGTGTGGGTGTATTGATAATGCGGCGTAAACGACACGGCCAGCACCAGCGTATCCGGCGTCATCAGTTTCAGTATGCTGTCCCAATCGTTAATCAGGCGGGTAAAGTATACGCTGTCGCGCATGCCATACAAGCGATGTACAAGCTCCGAGGCCGTGCCAAAGCTATCCATATAGCCAACGATGAGCACCTTCTGCGCCGTCATCACGGCATCTCCCACCCGCTGCATCTGCGCGATATCCACGGTTTGGAACATGTGTTGTGTCGCCTCGATGCTGGCCTTGGCGGCCAGTGCCGGGCCGGTGGCCATCACGCCGGGTTCAGGTGCTGGGCGAACCACTTTGATTCTGCTGCGCAGATATTTTTGATAATCCGTATATCCCCGATAACCGACCGCGCGGGTAAAGCGTACAATGGATGCGGGTGACAGCGCCAGGTTGTCTGCCAGCTGATTGATGGATAGGAATACAGCCTCTTCCAGGTGTTCTTCCACATAGCAGGCGATTTTCTTTTGGGATTGCGACAGGGAGGGATATACTGATTCGATCTCAATGCCTGCCATAGTGTTCTCACCCTCCATGAAACTTTTATTTCATTCAGTGTAGTAATTGAACTATATTTTCATAGTATCATTCCATTAAAATCCAGTCAAAACATTTACAGCAGGAATACACGGAAAAAACAGTGTATACAATGCACATTGACCGCTATGCCAGGCTTGGGTCACGCTGCTCTAATAAAAGTGTAACTTAGTTCGAAATCGCAAGAATATTTTTTGTGTTTCACACGTCTTTATACTGTCGGGCCGACACGAAAAGCAAGCAAGAACGAGGTACGTCAATGGACAAACAGGAACTCGAACGCCAGATTATCGCCTTGACGGGCACGCTGTACCACATCAGCTACAGCCTGCTGCGCAGCGAAGCAGACCGAGAGGATGCCGTACAATCCGCAATCGAAAAGGGTTGGCGGAAAGCGGCTGCCCTACGGGACGAGCGCAAGTTAAAGCCCTGGCTGGTACGCATACTGATTAACGAGTGCTATACCATCCTTCGCAAAAACAGCCGCGAGTTTCCGGCGGAAACGCTGTATGATCCAGCGGCCGCTGTCCCAAGCGACCATTCCGCACTTCGGGATGAAATCCTCGCGCTTCCCGAACCCCTAAGACTGCCTATCGTGCTTCACTATATGGAAGGCTTTTCGATCAAAGACATCGCATCCGCACTGCGCTGCCCCAAGGGCACAGTACTCTCGCGCATGAACCGCGGGCGCAAAACACTCAAGAACCATCTATCGGAGGAATATAACGATGAAAACGAATAAATGGGAAGGCACTTTCGGTACAATTCCCGATGCGTTTTCCGAAACTGTCCGCATGACGGCCGCACGCATGCAGCGCGCGCCCCGCAAAGCGGTTCGCACCAGGCTGGCTATGATCATGGCTGCGGCCGTTGTCGTTTTGACGAGTACAGCCTTCGCGCTTTCGCAGCTCGGCGTGCTGGATACCCTTCAGGAAACCCTGCGCGCGTTTCTAAGCCCCGGCGCAGAGCAGCTGGTACAGACCGATATCACCCAAACAGCGCAGCAGCCACAGCACGCGACCTTCACCGTGGAAGAAGCGATCAACGATGGCCGCAGCCTGTATGCCGTGGTTCGGGTGCATGGTGACGACGACGTGCTACTCATGGATGGAAGCGCCGATGCATCTTGGACAACGGACTGGTGGCAAAACGGCACAAGCGCAGAAACCTATTCCCGCCACGCCGATGAAACAAACCGCACCCTAGTGCAGGCATCCTTGCAAGCCCTGGATGCCAGCGGCAATGAGCTCACCCCTATGTCGCAAGAGATTCACTACGACGGCGAAGATATTCTCTACACGCTGGCCTTCCCGGCGGAAGGCACGGACGCTACACTTTCGCTTACCACCTTCGAAGTATTTACCTCTGACAAAGCGTATAACAAGCGCCTGAGTGCCGGCCAGCTGGACATGAGCATACCGATCACCGATGCGCGTAGCTTCTACGCGGCAGAAACCCCGATCGACCTTTCCCTTGGAAATCTGACGCTAACGCTGCTGACCGTCGAACAAACGCCGATTGCCACCTATGTGACCAGCGAATACGAAGCGGCAGCCGACGCACCCGCGCTGACCCATATCAACCTTCTGGATGGTATTTGGACAGAATGGCTTGACGAAAGCGGTGTAAGCTACCCCGAAGGAACCGACAGTAAAGCGCTTTGGGCAACCAATACCGGCAAGACGCGCCTGGTAAGCGTATACCGCGCCTTTGATACCCTGCCCGGCACCATAACGCTGCGCTTTCACAACGGCAAGACCGGCGAGGTCTTCGATACGATTACCGTCCCACTGCATCCCACCACAGAGGAGGAAACCTGATATGAAACGCTTTGTGCACATTCTTACAGCCTGTACATTGCTGGTTATGCTCACCATGGTTCAGGGCGCGTATGCCCAGGAGGACGTCCCGGCCATCGTCATCGGTGACGGCGCTCCCATCCCCTATCTGGATACGGCAGAAAGCCGCTTGGTGAAGGACGCCGAAACCATCCGCGGTATCACCGGCGCGTTCCCGGATGGTACCAGTTTCGAGCAGCCCGATACCATGGTGTACTCGCATTCCGATCCTGGAATCTGGAACTATGAACTGCAAAACATCGTGCTGACGGATGATGTTCTGGGGCTGTTTTTTAAGCAGACTTACTCCATCCCCATTCCGTATCAGGGCGATAACGCGTTCGCATATGGTATAGCCGCGATGATGAACGAGATCCTCCTGGACGGAGAAAGCCTGCCCATGCTCAATAGCTTCAGCGAAGGCATCCCGATCGATGATACGTCTCAGTACTCCTTTGTGCTTTGGTCTTTGCAACAGCCCATCGCAGACGGGCAGGTATTGACCTTCGGCCCGCAGTGGAACAACGAAAGTCAAGCATGGGAAGGCGGACTGGATGTGACGGTAGACCGCTCTCAGACAAACGACCCGACCACCGTCTATACGCCTTCGCTGCCTGTGAAAAAAACGATGGCCTTGTGGGAGGGAAGCGCTGCTGTGGATTACGATTTCACCGTTGAGCGCGTTGCCTATACACCGTTTGGAAACCGTATGCTGCTGCGCTTTACCGGCACGAAAGAAAACAACCAGTACATTGACTGCCAATTGATGGATGATGCCGGCGCTGCCCTCAACATCATCCCGACGATGCAAACCTTTAAACTAGACGCAAGCATTGAGCATCCGGTTGAAAACTTCAATGAAGTCTGGTTCCTGGGCGGGGACAATAGCCAGTCGCTTACGCTGGTTCCGCTTGGCGGTAACTGGAACACTTCCAACAAAGCCAGCCGTACGGCATCGATTGCAATTGATAGCCTACCGGCCGATGTGCAGCTGGAAAACGGTGTTACGCTGCACGTGGAAAGCTTCGAGTT
This sequence comes from Candidatus Limiplasma sp., assembly GCA_963675925.2. GTDB lineage: Bacteria > Bacillota > Clostridia > Christensenellales > Aristaeellaceae > CAXXOK01. The sequence goes on along the minus strand of CAXXIB010000004.1, from coordinate 1,349,198 downwards.
ACTGAAAAGCGGCTTCTATGCACGCTATACCACCGATGGCTATGCCGGCTATGTGAGCTTTGATCTGGGCGATGCCGATGGCGCGTCCCTTAGGTTTGCAATAGCCAGCTATCAGCTGAACAATCACAGCCTGGGTCTGCTGGGATACGGCGGATATTGGCAAGAAAAATACGAGGGTGAAACCGTTTCACGCGTTTCACCGGAGCAGCTTGCACAGACGAAAACCCTGCTGATCAACTATACGGTCGGCTTCCCCCTGCTGCTTGAAGACGAAGCCATTCAGGTGCCTCTGACCCAATAATCCTACGCTAACCACAAAAGCCCCTTGCATCTTGAAACTGCAAGGGGCTTTGTGTCATGCCCGACCGGTGTCGCATACTGCTAAAAGCCTTGTGTCGGCATAAAAGCATTGCTGTTGGGAAATTGAGGTTGATGATACATCAAAACATTGCAGTTACCCGAATCACATATTATGGCAAGCCGCCCAGTGTCCGTCGCCGCGCTTCGTCAGTTCGGGTTCTGCTTTCCTGCAAATATCGGTCGCATAGGCACAGCGCGGATGAAACCGGCATCCGGCGGGTATGTTTCCCGAGCCGGACACTTCCCCAGGCAGCACAATTCTTTCCCGATTTTCCTGTCCGGGAATTTGCGGAATAGACGACAGAAGCGCCAGCGTATAGGGGTGCGCAGAACCATCAAACAGCACTTCTGTAGGTGCCAGCTCGACGATTTTTCCCAGGTACATCACAGCCACCCGATCGCTGATATGCTGGACTACGTTCAAATCGTGGGAAATGAACAGGTACGTGATATGGTATCGCTCTTTGAGGGCCATCAGCAGGTTGATGATTTGGGATTGAATGGATACGTCCAGCGCTGAGATGGCTTCGTCCAGCACCAGAAATTCCGGTTGCAGCGCAAGCGCTTTGGCGATGGCGACCCGCTGCCGCTGACCGCCGGAAAATTCATGGGGAAACCGGTCTGCGTTTTTCGGGTTCAATCCCACCTGCACCAGCAGTTCGTCCGCACGTTCCCTGCTTTGCTTTCTGCTAAGCTTCATGCGGACTCTCAGCACTTCGGTGATCGTATTGCGTATGGTCTGCCTGGGGTTTAACGATGCGTAGGGATCCTGAAATACGATTTGCAGGTGTTTTGCAAGCAGGCGCTGCGATTTCCCCTTTGTTTTGAGGATATCCTGACCGCGAAATACAATACTGCCCTCTAGGGGTTCATTCAAGCGCATAATCGCCCGGCCCAGCGTGGTTTTCCCACATCCGCTTTCGCCGACCAACCCCAGCGTCTCGCCTTCCAGAATGTCCAGATTGACATGGTCGACCGCCAGTATGGAGCGGCGGCGGTGCAATAGCCGTACACCCTGAACCGGAAACCCCACCTTAAGATTTTGAATGGATATCATGGTTTTCTTGCTCATCATGACCTCCCTTCAGCCAGCAACTCACCCGGTGGTTTTTCTCGGAATATTCCTGCGGTGTAAGCCGTTTACAAATCTCCATCGCCTTGGGACAGCGCGGATGAAAACGACAGCCGGTCGGATACTGCAGCGGATCGGGTGCTTCGCCGGGCAGCGCGTCAAACAGCTGCCCCCGCTTGCTGTATATCCCGGGAATGGAATGAATCAACAACTCCGTATACGGATGCCAGGGGTTCTTGAAAATCTCCGCAATCGGCGCTTCTTCCACAATTTCCCCCGCATACATGACCGCCACCCTATCGGCCAGCTGCGACACCACCCCGAAATCGTGGGTAATCAGCAGCATGGACATCTGCCGTTCCTGCTTGTATTTTTTCAGCAAGTCGATGATTTGCGCCTGGATGGTTACATCCAGCGCAGTCGTCGGTTCGTCGGCGATCAGGATTTTCGGATGATTTGCCAGCGCGATGGCGATCATGACACGCTGACGAAGCCCGCCGGAAAGCTGATGGGGAAATTGGTGCAGCCTTTCCGCGGGATTGGGCACGCCGGCGTTTTCCAGTGCTCGAATGGAGAGCTTTCGCACCTCCGCCCGTTTCATCTTTGGATTGCGGCGTTTTAGCACCTCGCCCAGCTGCTTTCGGATCTTCATGACGGGGTTGAGGGCCGTCATGGGATCCTGAAAGATCATGGCAATCTTCCGCCCGCGTATCTGCCGCGCCTCTTGTGCGGACAATTCTTTGGCGTCAATGCCGTCAATCACAAACGTATCGGCGGAAATCTCCACATCTTTATCCAGCAGGCGCATCAGCGACAAAGCGGTAACGGATTTACCGCTTCCGCTTTCCCCGACCAGGGCGAGCGTTTCGCCCTGCCTAAGCGTAAACGATTCGCCGTCCACAGACCGGGCCACGCCTTCGGGCGTATGGAACCAGGTCTTCAGTCCGCTGATTTCCAGCACTTTTTCCCGCATCATCCTCTATCTCCTCAGCCGCGGATCAAATACATCGCGCAGGCCGTCGCCGACCCAGTTCATGGCCAGCACTGTCAGGGAAATAGCAAGACCGGGAATCATGGTCAGGTAGGGCGCGCTTTGCAGATAATACCGCCCCTGATTGAGCATGATACCCCAATCCGGCTGGGTGCCATCAGTTCCAAGCCCCAGAAAATTCAGGCTTGCGGCCGATAAGATCGCAGTGCCGACCATCAGCGTCAGCTGGACGATTAACGGTCCCATGCAGTTGGGCAGAATATGATGCACGATAATGCGGGGGTCGCGGTAGCCCGTGGCCTTCGCACTTTGCACAAACTCAAGCTCTTTCACCGCTAGCACCTGGCTTCGGGTCAGCCGAGCGAAGCCCGGCCAGCTGACCAGGGCAAGGATCAGGATGATATTCGCCCGTGTCGCGCCCAGCACCGCCATCATGGCGATGGCGATTACAAGGAAGGGAAAGGACAGCATGATATCCGTCAGCCGCATCAGCACGGCATCCAGCCAGCCGCCATAATAGCCGCTGATGCTGCCGATCAACACGCCAACGCCTGCCGCAAGCAGCGCTACACTCAGCCCGGTGAGCACCGAAGTACGCCCGCCATATAATAAGCGCGCCCCAAGGTCCCGCCCGTAATCATCGGTTCCCAGCAGATGACCCGCCGATCCCGGCGGCAGCAGGGCATTTTCCAGGTCCATACCCAGTACCGGGTCATACCCGGTGAAGAGCGGTGCCAGAATACTCAGACTGACGATGATAACAAGAATCAAAAGCCCGATAACCGCCAGCCTGTTTTTGGAAAAGCTGCACACAATCGCGCCCGAACAGGTTTCGGGTGGAAGGGTGTACCCGGCGGCATCCTGATACCTTCTTGTTTTCTGCTCCATCGCTCCGCTACCTCAGCCTGATTTTGGGATTCAGCCACGCGCAGATCACATCCACGAGTAGATTCACCAATAGAAAGAACACGCACAGCACCAGCGTAGTTCCCTGAATCATCGGAAAGTCGCGCTGCCCGACCGCGTTGACGGCCAAACGGCCAACGCCGGGCCACGCAAAGATGGTTTCGATGATCACCGCGCCACCCAGCAGCGAGCCGAACTGCGCTCCAATAACCGTTACAAAAGGAATCAAGGCGTTACGCAGCGCGTGCGCCTTGAGAATATACCCTTCTTTCAGCCCTTTCCCGCGTGCAAAACGCATATAATCCTGCTTAAGCACCTCAAGCATGGAGGAGCGTATCATGCGCGACTGTGTGGCTGCCAGGCCCAGCGCCAGAGAAAACGCAGGCAGAAACAGATGCTTTAGGTAATTGCCAAACCCGTCTTCCACGTACCCGATCCCCTGGGAGGGAAACCAGCCCAGGCCCAGCGAAAACAGAAGAATCAACAGCAGCGCAAACCAAAACTGCGGCATGGATACGCCGATTGTCGATAAAAAGGTGGCCAGCGAATCCCAAATGCTGTTATGCCTTTTGGCCGCGAAAATACCCAGCGGCAGCGAAATGAGCAGCGCTAGCAGCATGGAGGCCGTCGTGAGGATGATCGTAGCGGGCATGCGGGTAAAAATCTCTGTTCCTACATCTCGCTTGGTGATATAGGATGTGCCCAAATCGCCTTCAAAGGCGCGGGTCAGATAATCGAAATATCGGACAAAAAAGGGTTCGTCAAGCCCAAGGTCCTGGCGAACCTGTTCATAGGTTTCCGGGGATATGCTCTGCTGGTCTCCCGCGCCCAGCATTAAGTAAACCGGGTCACCGGGGGTAATGTACAGCAGACCGAAGATTAAAAAGGAGAGAGCAATCAATGTGGGAATGGCCTGCAGGAGCCGTTTGATGATGTAGTTCCTCATGATGCCTCATTTACAGACAAAGAAATAGGGGGGCTGTATCACATACTATACGATACAGCCCCCGGCTTGAAAAATCAATCCGATATGCCGATATTTCTTGTGGAAGTCACAAACCCATACCAGGTAGTAGTGTTTTCGCTGAATCCGGTCACGCGCATGTTCACGCCAATCTGTGCATATTCCACATAGCCGCCCACGTGCACACAATCCTGTACCGCCCGCAAGGAAGCAGCTTCCAGCATGGCTTTGCGCGCTGTTTCATCCACCGTGCGGAAGGCCTGGTTGAGCATTGCGTCCAGCTCGGTGTCCACCAGACCAGTTCTGTGCGAGTTGGCCGAAGCGTACGCCGAGTTAAACAGGTAGTTCAGCCCGTCCATCGTCGCACCGCCGCCAGATACAAACATCTGAACGTTGCCGCTTGAAATATCCGAAAGCAATGTGCCCCACTCGGTGGGTACGGTGACGGCGTCAATCCCGATTTGCTTGAGATACGTCGCCGCAATATCGCCCATCTTCATGCGGTTGGGGTCGTTGGCAGGCGTTTTGATGGTCAAAGCTAACCGCTGCTCGTCCTTTTGGTACATGCCGTCGGACCCTTTCACAAATCCCTCCGCTTCCAGCATTTCCATGGCTTTTTGCGGATTGAATGCATACTCAGCCTTCCAAGCGTCCGGGTTATAGCCTAAAAACTCAGGCGTTACCGGGCCGTATGCGGGGATGGCAAGCGTTGCGCCAATAGCATTTTTAAAGATTGCGTTCGTGATGGCTTCAAAATCAATCGCCGTGCGAATTGCCAAGCGCACATTGAGGTCGGCCAGGAAGGGATCATCAACATTAAACCCAATGTAGCGGTAGGATCCCGACGGACTGGGAACGACTGTCAGGAAGCTTTCAGCTGCCACAGCTTCCAAATCGGTGGGCAGCAGCTGCAAGGCAATATCCACTTCCTGATTGCGCAGCGCAATGGCGGCTACGGCTTTGTCAGGAATGATTTTGAAAATGAGCTTGTCCAGGTTCGGCTCGATATAATAGTCCTCATTCTTGACAAGCACCACACGGTCGTCCGCCCGGTACTCGGAGAATTTGAATGCGCCGGTGCCTACGGGGTATTCGTTCAGGTCAAAGCCTTCTTCGATGGCCTTCATCGGGAAGATTTCAATATCGCTGACATAGCGAAGGAACTTCGCATCGGGCTCATTGGTGGTCAGCCGAATCGTGAAGGGATCCACGATTTCAAGGCTTTCCAGGTTGTCCAGGTAGGACTTGCGGAAGGAGGGATAGTCCTCGCTTTGCAGGTAGTCATACACGGCTTTGACATTCTCGGCGGTCACCAGTACCTTTTCGTCTCCAAACAGCGGATTGCCCGTCTGCCAGTAGGCGTTTTCCCGCAGATGGAACACATAGGTGTTGTCATCCTCAACCGTCCAAGACTTGGCAAGTGCCGGAATATATCCGCCCTTGTCTTGCTCGATCAGCGGCTCATAAATATTGCCGATGATATACCTATCTCCGTCCGACATGTACTGGTCGGGCAACAGCGTTTTAACAGTATAAGGGGTGGCGACGGTCAAAACCTTTTCATTGGTGTCCGCGCTGGCAGTGGTTCCCGCAAGTAGCAATACCGCGGTGACCAGAATCGAAAGAAGGCCCTTTATGTTTCCCATTTTCATATCTTACAAATCTCCTGTTGAATGAATTAGTGCAGATTGGCAACGTACCGTTCTGCGAGGATAGCGGCAACAGCGCCGTCTGCGGCGGCGGTGACAACCTGCCGGATCTGCTTTGTGCGCACATCGCCCGCCGCGAAAACGCCGTCCACGCTGGTTTTCGTATCTTCGCCAGCGACGACATAGCCCCATTGGTTGGTCTCAAGCTGGTCTTTATACATATCCGTCATGGGCTGGGTGCCGATGTAGACAAACGCGCCCTCGGTGTCGATCACGCTGCGCTCTTTGGTTTTCAGATTCTCGATTTCCACGCTGGTCAGGGCATGACCCTGTCCGTTAACCTTGCGCACTTCACTGTCCCAAATCACATGGATTTTAGGATCGTCCATCAACGCCTGCTGTGCAGTTTTCGAGGCCTGGAAGTTGTCAAACTGGTGTATCACAGTGATGTCGGAGGCGTATTTGCTGAGGAACACCGCTTCTTCCACTGCGGAATTACCGCCGCCGACCACAACAATTTTGCGGTTTTGATACATGGAACCATCGCAGGTCGCGCAGTAGTGAACGCCTTTGCTCTTAAACTCGTCCGCATTCTCCGCCGGCAATGCGCGCGGGCGTGCGCCGGTAGCCAGAATGATCGCCTTGGCGTGATACACGGTATCCTCGGTGCGGACAGTTTTGTCCTTGAGGTTGACTTCGTCAATTTCCTTCAGGTCGTCAATCACTGCGCCGAAGGTCTCCGCTTGCTGGCGCATGGCGGCAATCAGGTCTTTCCCTTTCGTTTTGCCTGCAACTCCGGGGTAATTTTCGACATGCAGCGTGGAAGCCGTCTGCCCGCCGGGGGGCAGCTCGTCCACAATCACAGTATTGAGCTTGGCACGGCCTGCATACAGCGCCGCGGAAAGGCCGGCGGTGCCTGCGCCTAAAATCAACACATCGCAGTTGACTTCTTTCATTTCTGTCGGAGGCAGCTGCGAGCCGTAGGCTTCTTCCAGCGTCTTGCGTACCTGCGGCTTGGTTAAAAATCCGCCGAGTCTTGGCGCGACTTCTTTTCCGTTTTTATAAAACAGAACCGTAGGGCTGCCGGTAACGCCAATGCCCTTGGCAAACTCCTTGTTCTCCTCGCGCTTGATCTTAATGAACTGAATCCTGTCGCCATGCAGAACGGCCAATTTTTCAAAAATCGGCGCAAGCATCTCACAGGGAGGGCAATCATCCGAATAGAAATCCACAATACTCAATTCATTCTCTTGCAGTAATTCGTTATATCCCGAGGCATCTGTGTAAACAATGTTTTGGCTCACAATACTGTACTCCTTCTAAATTTGAATTCTTGTTAAATTTATCCCAAACCATCAATTTGTTCTGTGAGCAAGTCACAGAGATGGTCGGCAGCATCTTCCCTACTTATGCCTATGCAAGCGTGATTGTTTAGCATTCTATTGTTAAACAGCTAGAGTATTGTGTTCTTTGTGACTACATCACTGATAAAAACCTCACAAAGGCATTTAATAGTAGTGACCTAGTGATTTGGGTAGGCATTGCGTTGTGTTTGATTTTCGTATCGTTACGCCGATGCATAATCTAAAGACGCGATGATGGATATACCCAAACGTTAGAACATCCCATATCAAACTGCCATACATCGATAGAAAGGCAGTTTTTCATTAGAAACGAGGCGATTGTGATGGATTGTACGAAATGCACGCAAAAAGGGTGCAGGCATGGCGCGCCTTGCCATGATAACAGCAATGCGTACTTGGAAACATATCATCAGCCGACGCAACAAGCGTATGTAAAAGCCGCATCGGCTTTGGTGGATAACGGTCGCGCAGGAACGTTAAATCGCCTGGAAGAGATTACCGAATTCATTCAAAGAATGGGGTATCAAAAAGTAGGCGTTGCCTATTGCTATGGTATGGAGGACAAAGCAACGCTTTTACGCAAGTATTTTGAGCGCGCAGGGATCAAACCCACAATGGTTTCCTGCACGGTGGACGGCATCACAGAAGATGATGTTGCTCCGGGCAAGGGGGCCTGCAATGTTTCCTGCAATCCCATAGGCCAAGCCGAAGCGCTGAATCAATCCGGTGCCGACTTTGTGTTGCTGATGGGGCTTTGTCTGGGGCACGATATCCTGCTGCAAAAACACTTGAAAATGGATTTCACTACATTTGTTGTCAAAGATCGGGTGCTTTCCCATAATCCGTTATCGGCATTAACAAGCTAGCCCCGCACCAATAGAAACAAACCCACCTCTAAGCGTTGCTATACTTCGCCACAAGGAAAGATTGATGCTCTTGATTTGGTTTTCATGTAATAGTCCCACATAAACGCAGAATGTATCTTCATTGAACTCCAGCGCGATAACGGCAATAGTGCAAAAATAGTGTAATGCACTCTAGTGCGCCTCTTGTTCATAAATAGTAAAAACCCTTGCGTCTCTTATGACGCAAGGGTTTTCTGTTGTCAACGGTACAATGAATTTATAAAATGCATCCACCTAACGGCGAATCGTTGAATTTGAATTCACCAATTAATTATATGATTAGTGATCATTGTTATCGAATCATTTCCGTTCCGCGTTTATCATCTTCTGGATTGCGTTAAATCTCCTCGCAAATTCAGTTGCAGTGATTTCTTCGTTTACGTACTCATGTACGAGCAACTGCATATTGGGTAAAGTCAAGTAAAAATCAAAGCCGTCGTCAGGTAGGATACGAATCAATGGAGCAATCGCTTGATACCTTTCGATATCCTCTTGCGATATGTACCAACGCAACATTTCTGTTTCCCAAAGAGCAAATTCCACTTCATCCAATTTGGTTTTTAGACTGGCTTCTTCTTCAGGTTTTGCATTTTGCAGGAGCACTAAGAGGTCCTCCTTCATTTGAGAATAGGTTTGCTTGTTCTCTGCATATACCGCGTTTTCTATCGGCACTGCCGGCCTATTTAAAAACATAATCCTGGATTCAGCCGGGTAATTATTTGCTAAACACTCCAGGTACTTAATAGCAATGTCTATGTTTGGCGATGCGGCATTGACAGCAAACACTTTAAGGTAAGCCGGAATAACAGCGGTATGATTTTTGTCAATGGCAAGAGGCATGGCAATAAAGTTAGATTCTGAACCGCAACTATCTGTATTCAGCAATGGGTAACTTGTGGTTAATAATGTGAAGCTTTCGAAATCTTCTTCACTATACCCCGTTTCGCCTTCCGAGCGCTGTGTTGGAAACAGCATGCTCTTCTCATCAAGGTATGCGAGCGTATCTATGTAAGCCTTTGCCTCAAAATCTCTTGGTTCTCCTTCAGGAATCGAGGAAATATACAAATTTGTAAAATCACTAATCATGCGCTGACTGTGCGCGATAGGTTGCGTTGTAGATAATGTATAGGCATCTGCATGTATCGAGGATATATCATCCCACTGTGCATAGAGTGTAATAAGATCCTGAAATGTAGCAGGTTTTCCAAGACCTAATTCTGCCATCACCAACTCATTCATCGCCAGTAATGAATCGGCATACAACTTAAATGGAAACGCGGTAATGCTGCCATCCGAGACGACCCACTTGTATATTTCAGGATATAACTCCAATGTAAAATCATGAAGAATTTTGGATTGAGAAAGATCGAAACAGAATCCCTTTTCTTGTATTGCAGAATAGATCCCACTGGAAACATTTAGCGTAAAAATATCAGCCTGGGCTTGGTGTGTTGTTAAATCCAGCAATACCTGATCCGCTGAGAACGTGTCATCACTGAGCATACGCACATCAATTTCTGGATATAGCTTTGAAAAAGAAGGGTTCATATCACTGGAAAGGAATTCACCCGCTATAGTCAGCATTCTTCTTTTGCTAAAGCCTTCAATTGAAAACGCTTGAAGCCGTCCTTCTACGTTTATGCAGTATGTTCCATCACCTAAAACAGCGGCATTCACCATTGATGGATTATCAGACAAGTAACCAATGATTTCTGGAGATTGACCTTGTTCTAATCGGTAGACGCGATCTTCAAGCACAAAATAGGCAACGTTTTCAGATGCACTATATGTCAGCCCCCAAACTTTGCTCAAAAAATGAGGACCATCCATTTCGCTCCACAATGTTTCGGTTAATGTTTTGGGATCCCACAAATAGAACGTATAGCCCCGATTCTGTGTATCGAAACCAGCAACCATAAGCTGCGAGTTTTGATAGGATGTAATCGCATGAATGTTGTCATCCAAAACCCTTTCAACGAAACGGTCGACAATAGAATACTGGTAAATATCGACTACTAGATCATCCTCAGAAAATGCTGAAATATAGATACTATCATCTATTACAGCAATATCTAAACATCGACCAAACAATTCCACCAAATCATCATTTTCGTCCACCACTTTCAACCATGCTAAAGAATCATGATTGGTGATGATAGGCCTATAAACAGCACCGGTTATTGTATCTATGCCATAGCCATCAATGAGCGTAAAGGAATCGCGGTTAACGTCATCCGGCACGTGCAATGTAGTAAGAACACCACTACTGTCCTTCCAATAATAACCTTCCGTATTTTCTAAAATCAAGCCGCCATCTATGCCCGTAAAGCTACGTATATTACTTACATCTGACACTTCCTCAGCCATAGCGCCCTTTGAAAAAACGCAGATCAAACAAAAGAAAAACACGGATAAGACTACCGTGGACCAAGGCCTTTTCATGTTCATATATAGTATCTCCTCGAAGTTCCTATGGAACGTTTATTGTTATTTTTTCAGAGGCGATAAAGGAATCTATCCTTCCTTCCTTCGGCACATAGATAGCATAGAGTTGGTGCTTCCCCGGAGATAGTTCAAGATTCAATATATCATCAAACGCATAGGATTCCTTCATTTTTATCAATAATCCATCATTATCTCCCAATGAAAGAAGATGATTATCCAGAAAAAAGAAAACAGCGACATTATCAGATTGACCTGTAACTGAAAAAGGGATTTCAACTGAGCCGGAATATTGATGCTGGAATATTGATGCCTTATGTCCAGTTTCTTTATCAATAAAACGAAAATGATTTAGATAGCCTTCTATTTCATCAAACGATAACAAACGATTAGCAAGAGCTTCACTTTTGTCAATTTCTTCTTGTTCCGCTCCTTTTCCTGTAATCGGAAGAGAACCTGCCAAACTATAGAATAGCATATTATCAAATTCATCAATCGGCATTTTATCCAATAGTCCTATTACTATTATATGTATCAAAAAGCTTCCAGACTCCACAGATTCCAGCACAGTAGAAGAAAACGAAATACTCAATGGTATTGTTTCGTTTGCAGGCAGCTTGTATTGATGAATTTTAGCCATGGGTGAATCATTAAAAGAATATGGGATTATTCTTCTATTCGCTACGAATAAAAGCATAAAAGTATCATCACTATCGGACATGTTTTCTACCTGTACTTGCAAACCATCATAGATTAGCGATGATGGTATTGATGGCGTTGGTAAAGGAAGAAGGTCCTTAGACTTAATGGACATTCCATACCAAAAGTCCACCTGCTCTTCAGCCAGGACATATGGTAAATAAACTAGTATCGTGAATAGTAAAAGCAATGATAAAACCCTTTTCAACAGCGGTTCCTCCTTTTATGCAATTATAAGGGCTGTCGCGCTAGAGGGTGTTGACATGGGATGAAATGTTCAGCTTCTGAGGATGTTTTGTAGCAAACAAGGCGTAAGGAAGGTGAATCCCGGGTGGTATTAACCGACGAACAACACAGTTTGATGCAAAATCAGGTCAAAAAATGAATGTTCTACTCTCATGTCCACACCATCTAAGCTCATATTCTGTATACGTTATTCAGCAAGAAATGTTTCGCGTCTGTGGATGCGGTCAAAGGGATTTCTGGTCGCCCTTTGGAAACCCTTCGGGTACCATTTCTATGAATAAACATGCGACTATTGCGACAGCCCTTATATGTACTAACGATTAGAAGGTTTTGCTAAGTCCCTTAACCCAAAACCCATAGTTAACACTTTCGTACGTATGCCCAGATGTGGCTTTATAACCATGTGATGTAGAAGGGGCTTTAACACTATTGGAAGAAACAGTCCGACACGAATATTGTATCTTTTGACTGGCTTTAGTATCATTCCCGAGAGGGCCGGTATACCAAAGAACCGCCCGGACACCAAGTTTACCAGAGGCATCGGATTCTGTTTTTGCCGCTGTTCTATCAGTGCCCGCTGTTGTATAATTTGCCCATGTCATAGAGGCCATAGTGGACGTTTGCCCCATAGTACCGCCATCGCTTGTGCCAGATCCTGTAACCGTTCCTGAAACAGCCAGTGCCGTAACACTGGAGAGAATCATAACGAAGACAAGCAATACAGAAACCAACTTCTTTTTCATTTTAAATTCCTACAATTTTTCTTTAATAGAACCTTGCCTCCCCACAAATAGAGTAGGGGGCTCTTTTGCTTATATTTCTTCGCGTGCATCATTTGAATATCACTCTCATCCGTTTAGCCCAATTAGCCATGAAAGAGAGATCATTCTACCAGATAACACCTACGAAATATAAGCGCTTTGATGAAGCATTGTCATATGACATGAATAGGCCTATTGGGGTTACGCTATAGCGAACTTCAAGCGACTTTGCGACCAGCAAACTTAGAAGCTAAGTAATTTATTGACCGCTAGTAACACTTGATATTAGGTACACTATAACACTCTCAGAACATATTCGCAATAGTCTAAATTGTAAATTATTTGCATTTATGTTAAATTATGGTTTCCCAACACTAGATCAGGCAAAAAACACAAAACTGATTAGTAAAAGTCAACCGACTGTCATGTTTCCCAACCATTCGAGGTGTTTTTTGTTTGATTTTGGAATCGTTGAATTCATGCCAAAGTAGATTCAAATTCAACGATGTCTGTTCAACGATTGGGTACAGATTTTATCATCATACAAAAAACCACCTACCGATAAATCTCTTTTATCAACAGATGGTAATTGTTTTGGTACGCCCGACTGGGTTCGAACCAGCGACCTACAGAGTCGGAGTTGTACACAGGGGCCGTTGGCTCTTGTTGGATAATCACGAAAAGACTTTTATATCAACGATTTCAGCGTTATCTTCTGTCGGATGATGATGTCTGATTTCGCGTGTTATCATATGCAGCAGTGCAATAAATAGCGCATCGAGATTGTACTGATATAAGCGAGGCTTTTGAGTACATCCAGATTTGCCAAAGACATCGCTGTCAACCTTATATCTCTTTCCCCTGCCCTACAGTTCATAACTCGGTGTAGCCTTCTTCCCAGATATATCCAGTTAAGAGAGTGCGCCCAATGTTAAGATTGTCACATTGAAAACGTACATGGGCAACCCTACAATAAAATAAACAATGTCCCCCCACAGCCTGATAACAAAGTCGATCGGCATGATGCCAACGCATGCTGTGGATACGGAACAGAAAACGAAATAGGAGGATACGTCATGAAAATCAGGAAACTACTTGCGTTACTAATGGTGCTCTCCATCATCGGTCTTGTGCCGATGGTCTCCAGCGCGGAGGGAGACACGCAGCTGTCCGGAAAGCTGACCATCTGGGCATGGGGCGGCGGTGTTGAGGCAGAAGCCCGCACCAAGGCCATTGAACTGTTCATTGAAGCCCATCCGGAACTGGATGTGGAATACTCCGTTATTCCCACAGCCGACAGCGCTTGGGACCAAAAGGCATCCGCCGCGCTGGCAACCGGCACAGCACCTGATGTCATCCAGATGAGCCCTGACTACTACGGCATGAATACCGATTACTACATGGATCTGCGTCCCTTTGTGGAAGCCGATGGTGTGGATCTGTCTACCGTGCTGGTCGACGGGATGATCAACGGGTATTACGATCCGGACGGCAAGCTGGAAGGCTTCCCGCTTCTGGCCAACTGCTTCTGTGTTCTGTACAACAAAGATATGTTTGACGCCGCCGGCGTCGCCTATCCGCAGCCCGGCTGGACTATGGAAAGCTTGCTGGATTGGGGCAAAGCGTTCGTCAGCGGCGAAGGCGTGAACCAGACCTATGCCATTTCCCGCCACTGGGTAACCAACAGCGTAATGGCGTTTGCTGGCGGCAACGGCCCGTACTCTGCCGATCTGTCTACCTCGTATTTCGACAGCCCTGAAATGCTCAAGAGCCTTGAGCTTTACCAGCAGCTCGTGCAGGGCGGCTATATGCCCACCGATGCCGCACAGCAGAGCGTGGATGCGGAATCCCTGTTCATCTCCGGGCGTGCGGCCATGTACTTCGTAGGCGGCATGCACAGCCAGTCTACCATTGAAGATGCCGACGACAGCGGCATCAACTACGGCGTTGCTGTCATGCCCAGTGGCGTGTCTGACGGCAAGGAGATTAACATCCAGTTCGCAACCGGCTATGCCATCACCAAAACGAGCCAGAACCCCGAAGCGGCCTGGCAGTTCCTGAAGGAAAGTGCTTATGCAAACGACGACATGGCCAAGGCCACCTGTATGTCCGGCATGACTTCCTCTAAAAAGGTTGCCGAAGATTACTACGCCAACATGACCTATGGCGATCAGGACTTCAGCAACTCGATTTTTGTAGAGCATATGGGCGCAACCCACCTGTTCCCCTTCGGCGGCACATTGGCTTCCGCTGGTGACATCTGGGCCACCATGGTCTCCGCAATCACCGACGACAGCCAAGATCCCGCTGCCACGCAGGCCGAATATGCGCCGCGCGTAGCCGAGGAATTCGCCTCGTACTCCTTCAACACCGCTCAGGGAGCAAAGTAAGCAATCCTATCGCAGACGCAAAGGGCAGTGCAAGCTACCCTTTGCGTCTGCTTATCAACAAAATACGGGGGGAGCCCTATGATACAATCGCGGAAATTATCAAAACGGGAGAGGCGAATTACACGCAACTTCTATCTGTATATCATGCCGTGGCTAATCGGCTTTCTAGTCCTGACAATCTATCCGATGATTCGATCCTTCACCCTATGCTTTACCGACTCCGACTTCAGCGGACGCGGCGCATTTATTGGGCTTGATAATTTCACGAAAGCTTTCGTTACGGATCCGCTGTTTTTCAAAGTCTTTTTAAACACCTTGTGGTATGTTGCACTGTTTGTACCATCAAGCTTGATCCTTTCGTTCTTTATTGCCTGGCTGCTAAGCCGCAATGTCCGCGGGCTTGGTGTATTTCGTACTATATTTTATATGCCCTATATCACCACCGGTGTCGCGGTCATCATGCTGTGGGGCTGGATTTTCAACAGCGATTACGGGTTTATCAATTACCTGCTTTCCCTGGTGGGTATCCAGGGGCCCCGATGGCTTACCGACAAGAACATTGCAATGGTATCTATCGTAATCATGAGCCTCTGGTCGATCGGTAACGGGATTCTGATCATGCTTGCTGGCATCCAGGACATTCCTAATTCCTATTATGAAAGCGCACGCATCGACGGTGCCTCCACCTTACGGCAGGTGTTTTCCATTACCCTTCCGCTCTGCACACCGACAATTTATTTTAATCTCGTCATCGGCACCATCACTTCGTTTCAAATCTTCAGCCAACCTTACATCCTAACCAAGGGCGGGCCTGTGGATTCTACACGTACCGTAGCCATGTATCTGTTTTCCAACGCCTTTGAGTACGGAAAGATGGGCTATGGCTCGACCATCGCCTGGTGCTTATTCGTTGTCATCATGGCGTTTACACTGTTGATCCAGGCCACATCCAAAAAATGGGTGTTCTACGATAACTGAGAAAGGAGTGCTTCCGTTTATGCAAGGTGTCATACGTTCTGCCAAGCGCAGCAATCGAGTTAGCCGGTTCATTATTTATTTCATCCTCATTTCCGCAGCTGTCGTCTGCATCGCTCCATTCATCTGGATGGTGCTAACGTCGTTTAAAACCAATGCAGAAGCGCTTCGCTTCCCGCCAACCATCATACCGGCCAAATGGGTGTTCACAAACTATCCCAAGGGTCTTGGGAAGGCAGATTTTGCCCGGTTCACCCTTAACACGCTCTTTCTGGCCACAACCTGCACTGCGGGCACCGTAATCTCCGCCGCGCTTGTCGCCTATGGGTTTTCGCATTTCCAAGCCAAAGGATCGAAGATCTGGTTTGCGCTGCTGCTTTCCACACTGATGCTTCCCATGCAAGTTACGCTGGTACCCCAGTACTTGATCTACTTCCAAATGGGGATGCTGGACACGTACTGGCCCATGATTATACCCGCATGGCTGGGCGGTGGCGCGTTTAACATCTTTTTGTACCATCAATTTTTCAAGTCACTTCCAAAAGAGCTGAATGAAGCCGCTGAAATTGACGGCGCAAACTCGTTTCAAACCTTTACCCGCATCATGCTGCCATCGGTAAACTCCGTAATGATCTGCGTTGGTGTCATGTCGCTGGTCTACAACTGGAATGATTTCCTGGTGCCATTGATTTATCTCAACACCACCAAAAAATACACCATCGCCATCGGCCTTCAGTTTTTGAACAGCGAGCAAGGTACATCCAAAATCGGCATGATGATGGCCGTCGCGCTGGTCACAATGTTGCCGGTGCTGATCCTGTTCTTCCTGATGCAGAAGTATTTCGTGCAAGGAATAAAAATCTCCGGCCTTAAGGGCTAAGGATTCAGAGCATTGCATGTGCTATAATGAGAGAAATTGATCTCTAATTTATTGATTGCTTCCTTACGCTGGAAAGGGTGATGTTTCGTTTGAAAACACGGCTGATCGTACTGCTGCTTGCGGCTGCGCTTCTTCTTGCGCCGTTCTGGGCCTCTGCCCAGCTCCCGGACCCGATGGGGAAATACGATCCTGAGATCACTGTGCATTTCGCACGCTGCTATGATAATACGCTCCACGATAATTATTTTGCCCTCAACCCGGATAAATCTCTCACCGATAACCTGTGGATGGATTTGTACCGTGACAGGCTGGGCATTAACATTGAATACGACTGGATTGTGAAAGACGGAGACGAGTACGAACAAAAGCTCAACCTCTGCATCGTTACAGGCGATATTCCGGAGTTCGTCAATGTATCCACCCTACAGATGCGCCAATTGGCGGAAGCCGATCTAATCCTGCCGCTGGACGACATCTATGAAACCTATGCTTCCGATTTTACAAAGCAGGTGCTCACCATGGGCGGTATGGAGCCATTTGAGGCCGCAACCATCAATGGGAAGCTTTACGGAATGCCAATGCCAACGACCGATAAGGATGTAGACTATCTCTGGATACGGACAGACTGGCTGCATAGGCTTGAACTAGCCGTGCCGGAAACAGTAGACGAGCTGATTGATGTAGCGCTTGCTTTCGCCAAAGCGGATTTTGACGGCAACGGCGTTGCCGATACGTACGGTCCCGTGTTCACCTACACGCTCTGGGACGGCTTTGGAAGCCTGAAAGGGTTCTTCAATGCCTATGACGCATACCCGGGTATCTGGATTGAGCAAGACGGAGACCTCGTATACGGTTCTCTGCTCCCCGGCTGTCGCGATACGCTGGAAAAGCTGCATGAGATGTACACGCTGGGGTTGGTCGACCCTGAGTTTGGCGTAAAGGAAGCCCGCATGGTTGCGGAACTGATTACAACAGGCCACGCGGGCCTGGTCTACGGCGCGCAGTGGAACTCAATCTGGCCCCTGCAATTCAGTAAAAATGCAGACCCTGATGCACAATGGCAGGCTGTGCCCATTGTTACAGGTACCGATCATGTGGCAAGGGTGCAATCCAGCCTCACCACAGACTCCTGGACCGTCGCGCGCAAGGATACCGACCACCCGGAAGCGTTGATGAAACTGTATAACCTGTACATCGATACCAACTGGGGCCCGGATAACCAAAACGAAATTTACTACGCGCCGCTGGACTCTGAGTCCATCTGGAAGCTTTCGCCGGTTACACCGGAAAAACCCAATAAAAATCTGGATGCTTTCCTCCTTCTGGACGAGGCGCGCAGAACTGGCGATATCTCAAACGTACAGGGTGAGGCGCTGAGCATCTATAAAAAGTTGCAACTCTTCCAAACCGACCCGGAGCAAGGCTACTCCCTTTGGGGCTGGGAGCGAATTTATGGGCCCAACGGCGCATATAGCATCTATAAACAATACATGGACGAAAACCGGATTTTGTTTGACCGGTTTGTTGCAGCACCAACCGAAGCCATGAGCAACTATCTAAGCACGCTGGATGAGATTCAGAACGAGCTTTTTACACAAATCATTCTGGGACAAGTTTCCATTGATGCATATGACCGGTTCGTCAGCGAGTTTTATGAGCTGGGCGGACAGCAGATCGTTGATGAAGTCAACGATTGGTATCATGGAAAAACAGGCTCGTAATGTTCAAAGGAACAAGAGGCGAAGACCCTATGGTGAAACACGCATTTCAAATCCGCAAAAGCGTTTATTATCCGCTGCTGCTAAGCACCATTGCTGTGGTTATGGTTTTCTACGGCGTTGGTATCTACCTCAATACGCTTGGGATCAGCTATGTCACCCAGGATCTACAGCGCTCTGCGGATGCGGAAGCCACCTATGTTGTACAGAGCATGGAACAGGAAATTGATGCCCTGCTGACCACCGCGCAGGAACTGGCTGGCGACCAAACTTTGCTTCGCTTTGTGATTTCCTACGATGTTTTAACCGATTATCAACGCACCGATTATATCCGTAAAATTTCAAACGACCTGATGCGCATCAAGCGGTTCAGCCCGCTTATCAGCGAAGCTCTGGTGTACCTGCCCGGCATCGGGCGTACCATCTCGTCCAACGATCCGATCTACATTGCTTTGGACGAAACTGCCCTTACCGCCTTACAAACAGACCAAAGCATGACACTTCTGAAAAGCAGCATGCAGTATTATAACAATTATGCCTACCTTACGTTGCAAAAATCTTTCTCCGGTGACATCGCTTTTTTAATTGCGCTGAGCATTGCCCCCGCGGATGCAGTCAGTGAGATCCGGTTGCTGCGCAGCACAAACGATGCACAGTTTGCCCTGACTGATATGGAGGGCGAACTCTTTGCCGCTACGGAAACGGCAGCGGCTCTGATGACCGCCCAGCGGGATACAAACGGCTTCCTCACCCTGGGAAACGAACAATACATTGCCTTGCGGCGCAGCATCCCATCGCTGCAGATGGAATTGCATTATCTTAAGCAGGTCAGCCCCATGCTTGGGCCATTAACGCGCCACAGAACCTGGATGTGGCTATTATCGGGGCTGGCAGCGCTCCTGCTTATAATGTACCTTGCCTATTTCCGTACTGCCGTATACCGCCCGATGAACGCCGTATACCAGGCCATGGGCAGTGTGGAAAAAATTACAGATTTCTCCATTCCACAACGCTATAACGAGTTCAAGGTCATCGAAGAACAGTTCCACCGCATGGTGGAACGTATTGAAAAGCTGGTGTCCGATGTGTATGAGGAGCGTTTTCGTGCGCAGAAAGCAGAACTTTTACAGCTGCAAATGCAGATCAACCCGCACTTTTTCTACAACACACTGTATTTAATCTATCGCATGGCGCAGAAGGAAGATGCGGAAGACATCGCCAAGCTGAGCTTTCACCTGAGTAATTATTACCGCTACATCACTCGTTCTAATGAGGCCGAAGTCCCCCTGGGCGACGAGGTTGCACACATCGACAACTATCTGGAAATACAGCGCGCGCGCTTCTCGCCTCGCATCACCATCGCTGCTGATCTGCTGCCGCAATCCATCGCAATGGAAAAGGTGCCGGCCATCATTTTGCAACCATTGGTTGAAAATGCGTTTGAACATGGCGTGAAAAATGTGTCAGTAGGTGGCTATGTGGAAATCCACTATCACGTAACCGACACATGGTTCCGCATTACCGTTGCGGATAACGGCGGCAATATGAACGACAAACAGGTAGCCAGAATTCGGGAACAACTTCAAAAAAACGAACTGCATGAAGGCAGCGCGCTTGCCAACCTGAACCGCAGGCTTACGTTGCGGTACGGGGAAAAATACGGTCTCAAGCTGGAAAGCTTGCATCACGGTTTATGCGTTTCCGTTACGCTCCCCAGAAAAGGGGGTGCACAAGCATGATGTCACTGCTAATCGTTGATGATGAGGTTGTGATTGCCGACGGCCTCTCCGAGATGCTTCAAGACGCCTTTTCGGATGCTTTGGTCGTGTACCACTGCTACTGCGCCGCAGATGCAATGGCACTGCTGGAAAACGAGCGTGTGGATATCCTGCTGACCGACATCAACATGCCCGAAACCTCCGGTCTGGACCTACACAGCTGGGCAGCGCAACGCTGGCCGTTTATCAAAGTCATCTACCTGACTGGCTATTCCGATTTTCAATACGCGCGGCAGGCGCTGCATCAGCAGGCGTTTGATTTTGTGCTCAAAAGCGATGGGGACGAGCGGATCACCGCTACCGTACGCCACGCCATGGATGCACTGGGGGAGGATGCGCGGCAGTTTCTGCGCAATCCCCTGTTCGCACAGGCCAGGCCACTGTACACCCGCCAGCTGATGGAAAGGCTGCTGTACCACCCCAAACTGCGTATAGATCTTTTAACCCGCAGCCTGGAGACATGGAAGATTCCTTTGTCCGTTGAGCAGCCGGTACATTTTGCGCTGTGTATTTTCCGGCGCAGCGACGCGCCACTACACATCATCATGGATGCTATGCTTGCGCTATCCGGGCAGAAGCTACACCTGATGGTGGCTGATATGAACAAGCGGGAAATCGCCGTTCTGGCACAGGGCATGAATCATAAAAGCGCAAACGATGAATTCAACCGCTGTTTGCAAACGGCGCAGCGTTTAGCTGAAGAACAGGGCGAGCGAATGACTGCCGTGATGATTGACCGCACAATCAACTGGGATGAGCTTGCACTTGCCAATATGCGCGTTCTAAAGCAACTCAACACGTTATGCCCATCGCCCGGCGAAATGCTCTCTGTTTCGCTGTCCGGTGGCGAGAAACCTGCGGAGGCCCCAGTGCTGCGGATTGGGCAAAAGGATATCCTCAAGCACCTGCACGAGCTCAATGAGTATTTACTTACCGGCCAGCGCGACCTGTACCTGGAAAGTGAAGAATCGCTACGAGCGCTGATGCAAAATGAGCTCAACACACAGTATGCCGAAACCGTGTTTGATATCATGAAGATGATTCTGCACGCCTGTGCCCAAAGCGTTCCCGAAGATAATCAACTCAAAATGATCGCATATCGGCAGAACGAAATGAGCCTGCAGGATTATCCGAACATGCTGGCAGCCTTTGCAGATCTGCGTGAACTAAGCGACCTTTTGCTGGATCAACACGGAAAACGAACAGACAAGCGGCAACAGACCGTTGTAAGTGAAGTGAACGACTATATCCAAATGCACCTCAGCGAAGACCTGTCATTAACCCGTCTGGCAGATATCATGCATTTTCATCCCGTATACCTGTCACGAATCTATAAAGAAAACGCCGGCATAGGCCTGAGTGAGCACATTGCCGAATTGCGTCTTGACGAAGCCTGCCGCATGCTGCGGGAAACCAAAACGAAAATCCAAACCATCGCACAGGATACCGGCTTTGCATCTTCCGGTTATTTTGCGCGTTTTTTCCGCAAGCACCGAGGAATTTCCCCGCAGGAATACCGTGACAAAATATAGCTGTCTGAATGGGATAACTATTTGGCATGAATACATATTCCTTCACCTACGTTAAGATGTTATCATCCATTCTTTGCTTTGGCATTGCACAAGTGCGAGGACATAATCATTTCTCATCATTTGCACGCGGAGAAGAAGGGACTTTTTTTTTTAACGGTCTAGTAAACAGTCTTCTGCAGGCTGATATGGAGCTATCTGATGAAGAATGGAGGAACCCTGATTAGAAAGACGTAATAATTCAACTAATGAACAAAATACTAACTATCATGGGGGGGTTAAGTATGAGTGAGAATATTATCATTGCAATTATTGCTTTTTTAGGTGGAATTGCAACTACCTATCTGGGCTGGGCATTAAATCAGAAAAGAATAAAGAAGTTTAAAAAAGGCGTCAAATTACCAAAGCCTGAAAAATTTGCTTCTTATGAAAAGGAATATGTGATTTGGATATCGGATGACGGTGATGTCAGTTTTGATTTTGGACCTAATGCTTTTAGTAGTAAGCCTCCAGAGTATGTTTCTATGGTTTATAAATTCCCACATTCGATGAATGTTAGAAAATTCAAAACGCTTACGTTTGATCTCTTATTTGGTGAAGGCGTATTCAATAAAGTGTGGGTGGAATTACATTCAGAAGAGGGTGAAAAACGCGACATTTGGGGAAAAGAATTCAACCGTGAAAAAGAACATCATACTTCGACGATTGATCTGAAAATCATTGAACTTGAGGATATATGTCGTGCTTTGAAGGAAATATGTTTTGTTGTAGATGGAAGTTCATTCCCACATGAAGCTTATAATAATGGTCAACTGAAAGGCAGCTTTAAGATCCGAAATTTAAAATTCAAGTAGATATCGATTTGATTATTTCTTTATCATCAACAATGTAATCAAGTCCTCTTTCGACTGTGACATCAGGTTCTATTTGATGTTTATAACTTAATCCATCAACAATATTATCATGTACTAAATGTCTTATATTTGGAGGCAACTCTAGGAAACAACAATATTTTAAGTCATACCTTAGCATAGCTGCAGCCCACTTGTTCCATCTAATATCAAAATCATCAGATACAGTTTCGAAATAATGTAACATACTATCATAGAACCCTCTTATTGAGCGATCGTTATGTACAGGCATCATTTCATCAAGTGAAGCAGCGCTTTGGGCATGCCGACGCAAGTGCAACTTTGCGCGTCTATACTCATACTTTTGCGGAGGCAGAGCAGCGTTCAGCCGATATTCTGCAGGATGTGTTAAGCCGTTCAAAAACAGCCGAAAAATAAGGCAGTCGTACAATAAATAGTGCAATGCACTATAATGCACCTCATGTTCTCGAATAGCAAAAACCCTTGACGCAAGGGTTTTAAGTTGGCAAAGCTACTATGATTTGGTAAATGCACTCATCGATTAGCAAAGCATTGAATTTGAACCCGCATAATATCACCTCATCCTCCCAATCCTCGCTAGGCTGGTGCAGGCAGAGTCTTTCCACTGGTAAAACCTGTAAATGACGGATTAGAAAAGGTTGGAGAACACCGAGCTGGGCAGCCTGTTCTCATCGGCGACGGTGGCGTTATCATCTTTGATCATGTACTCCACTGCCACTTGACTGTTGCGGTCGCTGAGAAGGCAGTCAGTCACAATCGCATCGGAAATCTGGATGCAAATCTTGTCCAGGTACCCGTTGTGTACCTGCTCACCGGTAAATAGCACAGGATTTCCCTTTCCAATCGATTCTTAGGGTATGTGGGGCTCTCCCCCCCCCTTGCTTTTGAAGGCTCAATAACATCACAGAGTCGCTACTCATTGATCAGTCTTGGTGGATTCAAGAATTTTTAGCTTAAACAACAAATTCCCGTAGCAACGAATGAATCAACCGCAGCTGATTGTTGATAACTGTCGTTGGATCCTGTGTTCCCAGAATGCTGGCGTGAATGTTTTCTTCAGCAAAACCAAGGTACATATATCCGACCAGATGGCCCAGTGCTTCAGGTTCCTTCACGCTGATCTTGCCTTTGCTTGCCATAACCGAAAACAATTTAACCATGGATGATAGCAGTGCCTGACGGTCCTTGCATGCAATTTCGCTGGCCGTTTCATTGGTATATTGCTCATTGATGATAATTCTCGTCAGTTTTACGAGCTTTTCATCATGCAGAGATGCAATGATTTGTTGCGCCATTTGGTCGAAGATATCGAAAGGACTCATTCGCTCCACCATCTGCTCAATATCAGAAAGTGCTTCAGTTTCCGAATTATCCAGGCTGCGGTAGAAGTTGTAAATCGCCTGAAGAAGTTCGTTTTTGCTTGCAAAATGGTTGTAGAAGGCAGCAACTGAAAGGCCAACCGCTTTTGTAATATCCCTGATCGATGTTGCCTCGTAGCCCTTCTCCGCAAACAAATCCAAAGCGGTTTCAAAAATGCGTTCTTTGGTTGTGATCGGTGCTGGATTCTTTTTCACTGTTATCCCGCCTGACTTTCTTTTGCGCTGCTCCAAACAACCTTCACCGGAGCGCGCGGAGGTATCTGATGCCAGACCAAGGCAGAATACCCAAGGGCAAGGGCAGCGTCGACGCGTTCCTCTTTTCCAATTCCGAGTGACTGCTTGATCTTTTGATTCTTATTGACGGCTATCTCCAACAGCCCTAACCAACAGGATGACAAGCCCAGTCCCTTAGCCATGAGCGTTCCATAGGTTGCTGCGATACCCGCATCGCCTTTATAGAAACCCTTGTGCATCTGCGTTGATCTAGGACCGGTCGTTATGATCATGACAACCGGGGCAGCAGGCAAATAGACAGGCTGCGCATCACCGCCAAATGCAATATCTTGCAACACCTTCTTGTTAGCTCGATAAAGCGCTCTTATAGATTGACTCGGTTTACCCAGATTCTGCTGACCAGTATACGTTTGACGATTGCCTGACGATCGTCTGTCTTTGATCGCCATGGTCAGAGCCATACTGCTTACAACCAGTGGATTTTTATAGATCGCCAGCAGTTTCTGGAAATGGTCTCTCAGCTGCTCTTCCAGCGCAATGAGCCTGGCCTTGTTATCCAGGATGTAGAAATTTCGGTTTTGTTCGTTCCCGGCGGATGGCGCACGGACCATGGAATCCAGGACTTTCATAAGAGTTTCACGTTCGACAGTCTGATCAAGGAAAAACCGATTGGATCGTGTTGCGTTGAGAAGCGCACGAACCGCTCTCTCATTCTGTTCCTGAACGTTTGAATCCAACGGCAGAGCGCCCGCCTGGTAAGCGTGATCCGTTTGGTCAATCTGGATGACTGGTTCAAAAGCAATGGCCTTTTCCGGGCAAATCGCAAGACAATGCCCACAGTATATACACTTGAAGTCAAATACGAATTCCGGCATACCCTGGTTGTTTTTTCGGATGACCCGGCTGTTCGCGCAGATTCGTTCGCAAGCCATGCAGGCTGTACATTTGTCGTAGTCTATGCTCTTGTGAAACATTTTCAGCCTCCCACAAATGAGTATATGATATAAACGAACGTTCACTTATAGTATCGCTACCGGCTTTAAAAATGTCAATACTTTTTCAGAGACAGTTGAGCTTGACTGATACTTTGGTGAAAACAGGATCCGGATATCTACCGGATACCTGCTCGCTCGCAAGCAGCAACAGATTATCTGGATTGTCAAACAACTTCAGCAGGGCATTCCCTGCTGCAATCAGATCTTCGGGTAGCCCAATACAATTCCAAGATCGCTGGTTGACTCGAAATGCATTTCGAGTTGCTTGGCAAGTTGTCCAAAATACTGTTGACGATCCTGGAATCTCGAAAAGTTCAAATCCAAACATGCTTTTATAAGAATTTTATCAAACTGTATTCAGGTGACCGTGTGCCGGGAAAAAGGCTTCGCCATTATCCTTACAGAGAACGGGAATGTGGGCAACCTTAAATGGGATGACGGCAGAATCCATACCTCCAAAGACGATTGCCAAAACCACGGTTTTGGCCTGCTGAGCATTGAAAACATCGTCAAAAATATCATAGCCGCTACAGCATCAACACTGACCAGCATATTTCCTGCATGGATATCATCCTGCCCTGCAAGGATTGGTAGAACAGGTCTGATGTGGAAGTAAGCGTATTTCACCTTTGAACCAGAGAATAACAGTATAGGACAAAAAAACAACAGTTTGTGCCGCTCCTCTTGTGTTTTTTGAGCGCTGTCTGTATAACTAAATGCATAATAAACCGTGATCGGCAGGTCCTGCAGGCTGCCAAACGGTGCATCTTGTTGGTCAGCTGTTTGATAAAGCATCCTTTGAAAGGCAGCGTCATCAGGCTTCTGACAGTACACGATCAACTATAACAAAATGAAGAGAGGTATTTCGGATGAAAATTTTCTTTCGCCGCATGCTGGCAGCTAGCATTGCATTGTTAATGGTTTGCTGCGTGTCCGCCGCATTTGCTGAAGAACCTGCCACAACAAAGCTGTATTCTGTTACAGTCACCCTTAATCCTGCCGATGTTGAGGACATGGAAGTCACTGGTGTCGGCATCAAGGGCGAGTTCCTTTTTTATGAAAGTAATATGACCGGCCATACCGACGAAACCGGTATGCTGGACGGTGTTGCAAAGTATTATCCCCCCTACGAGTATCAGCCCGGCATGGCTTCCATCGGCGGTTTGTACTATGAGGACATGACCCTGAACGCAGACGGCATCTATGAGATCACCTTCGAGCTGCCTGCCGGTGTTTATCCGTATCAGTTCGTCATCAACCCTGAACTGGGGCCGGAAAACACAATCATGACTTGGTCCAACGTGACCACCAAGACGGGCGAAAAGGGCAGCTTTTTCGGCTTAGAAACGGCGAACAAGAACAAGTCCATTCAGGACCCGAAGAATCTGCCCATCACGGCAACCCTGACCGGCAGTCAGTCCAACAGCGAGCTGATCGTTGGCGATACAGCCCGCGCTCCCATCGCGGATCCTGCACTGCGCGGCACAGTGACCTTCCAGACCTATACCGATATCAACGGCGACACCCAGTCCTTGGGCGTATATCTGCCCGCCGGTTATGACAAGACGCAGCCCTATCCTCTGATCTTTCTGTCCCATGGCCGCTTCGGCAATGAAGTTGACTGGTTCAGTCAAGGTCAGGTGAACAACATCATGGATAACCTGATTGCTGAGGGCAAAACCCGTCCGGCCATCATTGTAACCCCCAACGGCAATGTCTTTCAGGAAGAAGAATTTTGGAACTTTGAAGCATATGCGGCCAACATTGAAAACTGCGTACTGCCCTTCATTGAGAGCATCTACAATGTTTCCACTGATGTGAACGACCGCTGCTTCAGTGGCCTGTCCATGGGCGGCATGACCACCATGCACATGTTCTATAACTGCACCGGCACTTATGGCTACTACGGTGCCTTCTCCGGCGCTGTCACACCCATGATGACCAGCTACAATCCTGATAACCCGCTCATCCATGATGTAAAGCTGTTCATGGGTGCCGGTGAAGAAGATTATGCCTATGACGGCATGGCTTTCTCCGTCAAGCCCGCTATGGAAGCGCTGGACGCTCAGGGCGTCACCTATCAGACCTACTTCCTGACCGGCGCTCACGACTGGTTCAACTGGCCTGAAATCTTTGAATACTATGCCGCGAACGTGCTGTGGAAGTAAGATAGCACTCACCATCACTGCTTAATCTACTGTCCCCTGCCATGCATTCCTATGTGACTAGTTCTACGGGATGCACGGCAGGGGCATTTTCATCGCGTGCTAGATTTTCTGTCTGTTATTTTTATTCAGTGCCCTGCAAAGATTATGCAACGTTTCGACGCTGGGTACACGAGTGCCTCGTTCAATATAACCAAGGAAGGATGCGGAAATATCTAACCGTTCCGCCAACTGGTCTTGAGTGAAGCCTGTTTGCCTTCGTACCCGTCGAACATGCCTTCCCACCACAACCCAATTCATTATCTCATCACATCCAAAGCTTACTAATCTCATTTGACTGGTATTACTATTCTGCTTCACAGATCAAGCTCGATCTTCTTAGATCGCTTTTGGTATGCCCCCCGAAAATTGTACCAGTTACAAAGTTAGTCAATGGATGATAAACCAACGAAAAGGAGCTGGGAAAGATGGGGAAAAAGAACTGCACGGTAGAACAGATCACTGTGAAACTACGAGAGATTGAGGTACTTTGCAGCCAGGAAAAACGATTGGTGAAGCGGTCAGGCAAGCGGACATATCCAAACAGACGTATTACCGTTGGCGGAAAATATACGGTGGGGTGGACACGTCTGACGCAAAGCGCTTGAAGATGATGGAGAAAGACAACTTAAGGCTCAAAAAGCAGGTCGCTGAATTGAGCCTGCAGGATGTGTTAAGCCGATCAAAAACAGCAGAAAAATAAGGCAGTAGTGCAACAAATAGTGCAATGCACTATAATGCACCTCATGTTCTCGAATAGCAAAAACCCTTGCATCTCTTATGACGCAAGGGTTTTAAGTTGGTACGCCCGACTGGGTTCGAACCAGCGACCTACAGAGTCGGAGTCTGTCACTCTATCCAGCTGAGCTACGGGCGCGCACGTGGCGAAATTCATTGTAGCCCATGCCAAAATCATTGTCAAGCGAGGTTGCGCCTGGCAGCGTTATTGATGCATTCTGCGCAAGGAAGCCGGTGATTATTTCTCTTTGAGCAGATCGCGGATTTCGGTCAGCAAAACAATATCCTTCGGCGGTTCGGCCGGCGGGGCGGGCTTTTCTTCTTCCTTCTTCTTGAGCTTGCTTAGAAGCTTGACCACGAAGAACACGCTGAGCGCGATGAGCAGGAAGTCCACAATCGTCTGGATGAACGCTCCGTATAGGATGGCAACCTCGGCCGTCTCCCCCACAGCAGGCGAAAGCACGATTTTAAGCGATGTGAAGTCGACACCGCCGACAATCAACCCGATAAACGGCATGATGACATCGTTAACCAGCGACGTGACGATTTTACCAAACGCCGCGCCGATGATGACCGCTACCGCCAGGTCCATCACGTTGCCTTTGATGGCGAACTTCTTAAATTCTTTGAGCATAACAAGATCCTCCTTATATGCGTTTTCTCTAGTATATCACAATTGTAACAAAGCGAAACCCGGTTGTGGCAGTTGCCTGCCAACTGCAGCTGCCGTATAATGAAACTATTCAAGCCAAGGAAAGGAAATAAACCATATGAAACCTGTCGTACTCATCACCGGCGCATCCACCGGCATCGGCGCAGCGGCTGCCAAACGCTTTGCGCAAAAAGGCTTCCGGGTCTATGCCGCAGCGCGCAGTATGGATAAGCTGGAAGCCATGGAAGCGGATGATATTCGCCCTGTAGCGCTGGATGTAACAGACGATGCGTCCATGCAGGCGTGCGTCCAACATGTGCTGGATCAGGAAGGCCGCATCGATGTGCTGGTCAACAACGCCGGGTACGGCTCCCACGGCGCACTGGAGGACGTGCCCATGGACGAAGCGCGCCATCAGTTTGAGGTCAATGTGTTCGGCCTGGCACGCATGACGCAGCTGGTACTTCCCACCATGCGGAGCGCCGGTCACGGCAGAATTATCAATATCGCATCAATGGCAGGCAGGGTGTGGACACCGTTTGCGTCCTGGTATCACGCCACCAAGTTCGCGGTCGAAGGTTTGTCTGCCAGCCTGCGGCTGGAACTGAAGCCCTTTCACATCGATGTCGTTATCATCGAGCCGGGCGCAATCGCTACGCCGTGGGGCAACATCGCCGTGGATCACCTGCGCAAGGTTTCAAATAATGGCGCGTATGCCGGCGCCGCTGAGCAAACCGCGCAGCGACTGCAGCAGCGCTATTCAGGTGATGGCTTAATTACCAAGCCCGAAGTCATTGCCAACCGCATTGTAAAGGCCGCTACGGTACGTAGGCCCCGCACGCGCTATCTGCTGGGCATGGGTGCCAAGCCCTTGGTCTATATCCAAAAGCTGCTGGGCGACCGGGTGTACGACGCGATCGTCCGCCGGGTCGTGTAGGTCTAAACGACATACAAAAACCGTCCCTGCCATCAGGGACGGTTTTTTG
Organism: Candidatus Limiplasma sp.; assembly: GCA_963675925.2. GTDB lineage: Bacteria > Bacillota > Clostridia > Christensenellales > Aristaeellaceae > CAXXOK01. The sequence continues at coordinate 1,319,488 of CAXXIB010000004.1, read as the reverse complement.
CAAGAGACTGTGCTATTTCACAACATCATAGGGCCAATTGATAATCCCGCCCAGATCGTAAATCTGCGTATAGCCCATCCTCACCAGTGTATTGGCAGCCGTTCTGGCCCGACTCCCGCTGCGGCAGTAAACCAGAATTTTCTGATCCTTATCGGGCAATATCTGCGCGGCCTTGGCTGAAATATCGCCGAGCGGAAGCAATGTCGCATCCGGAATATGCCCCGCGTCAAACTCGTACTGTTCGCGTACGTCCAAAATGACGATATTCTCCTCGGAATCCATCGCGGCCTTTGCATCTTTTGCGCTGATTTTATGATACACGGCTGCACCATCATCAGCTGTTTGGTCGGAATCCCCTGTGGAACAGGCAGACAAAGTGACTGCGGTCAACAGAAGGGCCAATACAATCCATACCCTCTTGGTTATCCGTTTGCGTTGCATTAAGGTAGCTCCTCTCCCGTTCATACGTATCGATTACCTTTCTTATATACCCATTTCCCCTTGGGATGAAACGCATTGAACCTGCGGTAAGATTGACATTCCACCGTCCAGTTTTTATAATCAGTATAGCTTCATTTCCAACCGGCCACAGGCCGCGAAAGGAGAGTATCATGAATACATCACAAGCCATTCGTGCCCGCCGCAGCATACGCAAATATATTCCGGGAGCGGAAGTCTCTCAGGAGCACATCGATATGATACTGGAGGCCGCCATGTGCGCGCCCAGCGCCAGAAACATGCGGCCGTACTCGTTTGTTGTAATCCAAAATAAAGAGATGCTGGCACAGATCGCGGCCAAGCACCCCTATGCCAAGTTTTTAACCCAGGCCTCGCTGGCGATTGTTGTCTGCGGCGATCCGACTGCCTACCCAAAAGCACCCGGACTGGAACTCTGGCCGCAGGACTGCGCCGCCGCAACCCAAACGCTGATGCTACAGGCAACCGAGCTTGGGTACGGAAGCTGCTGGTCTGCCCTGTACCCGTATGAAGACCGCTACGGTGTTGTAGCTGATCTGCTCAATATCCACGATGCCGTGCCCTTTTCGCTTATTGCGCTGGGCCTTGCTGCCGAAACCCCCGACCGGCGGGGGTATTACGACAAAGACAAAGTACGCTACGTTCGCTGAGCAATCTACCCCATGCAATACACCCGTGAGGTGACAGGATGACAGACAATGCCCCGGTCGTACGATTTCAACACGTTTCCGTGCGCTATCCGAGCACCCTGGCCAACGACGATGTCAGCCTGGACATACGCCGTGGCGAGGCATTTGCACTGGTTGGGGAAAACGGCGCAGGAAAAACCACGCTGATGAACGTGCTCTACGGCCTGACCCGCCTGACACTGGGCGACGTGATCGTCAAAGGGGAATCCATTTCTCCCCGGCACGATCCCATGCGCGCAATCGCCATGGGTGTGGGGATGGTCCATCAGCATTTTAAGCTGGTCCCCAGCTTTACCGTTGCCCAGAACATTGCCCTGGGATCGGAGCCGACAAAAAACCTGATGTTCTACGATCAGAAACGCATCCATGCAGAGGTGCTTGCTTTAGGCAAGCGCTTTGGTTTGCCTGTAAACCCCGGCGATATTGTGGATGACCTGAGCGTCGGCCAGCAGCAGCGTGTGGAAATCTTGAAAGCGTTGCACCGCGGTGCGGACATCCTGATTTTGGACGAGCCGACCGCCGTACTCTCCCCCGCCGAGGCCGATGACCTGTTTCAGGTGCTCAGAAGCATCATCCGCGAGCAGGGCATGACTGTAATATTGATCACGCACAAGCTGCACGAAGTGATGCAGTTTTCCGATCGCGTCGGCGTGATGAAGCAGGGCCAGCTTGTCGGCATTGTGGATACGGAGGACACCGACGAAAAGCAGCTCGCCGCCATGATGGTCGGGCGGGAAGTGCTGTTTGACGAACTGCGCACCGGCGAGCCCGGCGAAAAGGAAGTGCTACGGCTTGAGAACCTGCAAGCCCGCGATGACCGGGATCTTCCTGCCGTCAAAGGCATCAACCTGACCCTGCACGCGGGCGAGATTGTTGGCATATGCGGCGTAGAGGGCAACGGACAGACGGAGCTGACCGAGTGCATTATGAACCTCCGCCCGCAAACCGGCGGCGAGGTGTACCTGAACGGTCAAAACATCAGCCGGATGCGCACCATCGACATCCGCAGCATGGGCGTCAGCTTCATCCCATCGGACCGAATGCGCACCGGCCTGTCCGCCGAGGCGACGATTATGGAGAATATGCTGGTGGGCAAGCAACGCCAAAAGGCGTTTCGCAGTTTTGGAATTCAGTTTAACAAGCGCCGCGCCACCACCTTTGCCAGAAAGCTGTCCAAGCAGTTTGATGTGCGTTCCGGCGGTGTGGAACTGCCCATGAAAAGCCTGTCCGGCGGCAACATGCAAAAAGCAATCCTTGCGCGGGAATTTTCCTTTAACACCCCCGTGCTGATTATCAACCAGCCCACGCGCGGCGTGGATATCGGCGCGATTGAGTTCATCCATGAAAAGATATTGGAAAAACGCCAAGCAGGCTGTGCCATCCTTTTGGTCAGCGCGGATCTGGATGAGCTGTTCCGCCTGTCCGACCGGCTGGTCACCCTGTACGAAGGGCAGATTACCGGCAGGTTTCGCAGCGGGACTATTTCCAAGCAGGAGATCAGCTACTATATGACCGGCGGCAGACAGGAGGCACAGGCATGAGGCATGTTATTCGTTTCTTGCTGGCTGTGAAGTTCCTGCTGGTCGGCCGGCCCAAATACCGCCTGACGGCGCAGTACCTGCTGTCGCTGCTGATTGCGGTCGTGCTGGCGTTTCTGGTCGGCGCGGGTATTATGCTGCTGGTTGGATATGACCCGATTGTGTGCTACAAAGCGCTGTTCGTCGGCGCGCTTGGCAAGCCGCGCGCGTTTGGCAATACGCTTGCCAAGGCCGCCACCCTGTGCCTGACCGGGCTTGGCATGAGCATTGCGGCCAAGGCCGGTATATTCAATGTGGGCGGTGAGGGTCAACTGTACTTTGGCGGTCTGGCCGCTGCCATAGTCGGTGCGCGCCTGGTTGGTGCGCCCAGTTGGCTGATTATCGTGTGCGCACTCATCGCCGCTATGCTCGCAGGCGGGTTCTACGCGTGGATTCCCGGCGTGCTCAAGGTGAAGTTAAAGGTAAACGAAGTCGTTACCACCATCCTGCTCAACTCCGCGGCCATCTACCTATGCAGTTTCCTTGCCAACGGGCCATTAAAGACCGCCGAGCGCGGCATCTCCTCCGGTACGGACAGCATTGCCGCATCGTTTTCGCCGATTATAAAGCTATCCAACCTCAACGGCAGTATCTGGCTGGCGCTGGGCGCGGCATTGGTCATCTGGTACCTGATGACGCGTTCCACCACGGGGTTTGAGATGAAGATCACCGGCACCAACGAGCGCTTTGCCCGGTACGGCGGCATCCGCGCCGATCGGCTGATGATTACCGGCATGGTCATTTCAGGGATGCTCTGCGGGCTTACGGGGATGATCGAGGTCTTTGGCATCCACAAACGCTTCATCACCAATCTATCGGCGGGATACTACTTCGATGGCATGCTGGTTGCCATGATTATGCGCTATAACCCCTTTGGGGTGATTTTGATGAGCTTCTTCTTTGCCATTCTCACCATCGGTGGATCGGCCATGGAGCTGTCAGCAGGTATCTCCAGTGAAGTGATACTCATCGTCCAGGCTGTGATCATCTTCTTTATGGCAGCCGAGGGCGGCATTCGCCAGCAACTGCGCGTGTGGACGGCCAAACGTAAGATGAAACGCGGACAGACCGGGGAGGCGAGTGCAGCATGAGTGATATTTTTAACCTGCTATTGTTCCAAAACACGCTGCGCACTGCCACGCCGGTGGTTCTGTGCGCGCTGGGCTGCCTGATGACCGAACGCGTTGGCATTATGAACATCGGCGTTGAAGGCATGATGCTGATGGGTGCGTTTTTCGCGGTGCTGGGCAGCTACCTGTATGGCAGCTGGATGATGGGGCTTGTGTTTGCGGTGGTGCTGGGCATCCTGCTGGGGCTATTCTATTATCTGTTTTCCGTCAAGTTTAAGAGTGATGAGTTTGTCATCGGCATTGCACTTAACATCCTGGCAGGCGGGCTAACGGTATTCCTGCTGCGCACGCTGTTTGGCGTGAAGGGCTCGTTTTCCGGGCCGGGTATTGTTCCGCTGCCGGTGCTGCACTTTGCCTGGATTGAGTCCATCCCGGTGCTGGGCACCCTGCTCAGCGGAAACACCCTGCTGGTGTATATCAGTTGGATACTGGTGCTTTTTAGCTGGCTTTTACTGTACAAAACCCCGCTGGGGTTCCACCTGCGCGCCTCCGGAGAAGCGCCGGAAGCCCTCCGCGCCGCCGGCAAGAACCCGGACCGCATGAAGATGCTCGCCTCGGTGCTCTGTGGCATTATGGCATCGCTGTCCGGTGCGCATTTAAGTCTTGGGTACCTGACCATGTTTTCCGAAAACATGAGCGCTTCTCGCGGGTTTATTGCGGTCGCGTGCGTGATCTTCGGTGGCGGCAATCCCCCGCGCGTGTTCCTGGCTGCGCTGCTGTTTGGCTTTATCGACGCGCTGGGCCTGCGCATGCAGAAGTACATCCCGGCCGATATTACCGCGTCCGCGCCCTATGTGATTACGGTTATCATGATGGTGATCGTGGTATTGATGAAGCGCAGAAAAAAGCAAGCGGCGTAAGGTTATAGTCTGTAGAAAGACTTCCCACTCCGCACAAAAAAGGCCGCGCAGTGCGCGGCCTTTTTATATCGATAATATCTATCTTTTTTCAGGGATGACGCATCGCAACGCGCGCGGCTTAGTCCGCTCTGAAAACTTGAATCGTGAGAATCCCTTCTCCGGTCGTCTCGGCCAGAATGCGGATGGGGAAGGTATAGTCGTTGCGGAAAATAAAATTCAGCGATTGGTTCCCCACGGCAGCATCCTGATGCATGGGCAAGTAGCGCGCACAGGCGGGACCATGCGGGCGGCGATACACAATGGTGATACCCGGCAACTGGCGCACCGTGTTATACAGCGTGGACGAGCTTTGGCAAGTGCCGCCGCCATATCCGGGTTTTGCCGTACCGTTGACCAGTACAGGTGCCGGGAAGTAGCCGTTGCTCTTGCTGTAGGGACCTACCTGGTTATTAAAGTCCAAACTTTCGCCGGGCTGCATTATGCGCGTCATCGACTCGCAGGAGCGGACAATATTTTTCACGCGGCCATCGTTAAGCTCTACACCGTTGTCATACACAAAGAACGATGAAAATGCCGCCAGCGGTGTTTCGTCACTCATGGGGACTTCCGTCGGGGACACCGGCACCAAGTCCTTAAGCAGGGTCACATCGATGTAGCCGTAACTGCGCCAATACAGCACCTTGGCAAAACTGCCATTGAAGCCGAGTATGGCGACTTTGTTGCCAGCCCCCACCACAATTTTAAAGGACTCGCTGGATGTATCGGGATCGACATACACCTTGGCATCGGCGGTCGTCGTGGCAACATAGCGGTTCAGCGTCACGCCGTAGGGCGGGGTGTTATCCGGGTCGATAGCAGTCATGTTTTCATCGACACAGGTACGCAGAATGAATCCGGAAATCCCATTATACTCTGCCAGCACATAGGCGGGGAACACGCGGTACACGGTGATCTGCTTGCCTTTGCCGACACTGCCCAGCGCCTTAGAGTCTTGATCCTGATCGGCACGAATCGTAGCATACGCTCCGTTTGCCGTTAAAAACTTGATTTTGGTTGTATAGAGTGGGGTGAGCCCCTTTACGCTTGGGGATACTCGGTCGGTTTTCCCGACGATCTCGCCCATGCCGTCATCGGCAACGTCGTCTTCAACAACCTGCTCATCGCTCAGGTCTACCGCTTGGCTCTCCGCCGCATCCTGGGCGAAGCCTACGGTGACCGAAAACAAGAGTATTCCCATAAAACTAAGGGCTAAAAAACGTTTCAACAAGCCTACACACTCCTTTGCAACAGTATAGCATAGTTTTATTACCGTTGCGATATGATGCTGTAAAGATTTACGAATCGGACAAACAATGCTATACTATCCATATATCGAAAGAGGAGGCCAAGTACTATGCCGTTAGTTAACACAAAGGAAATGTTTGAAAAAGCCTATGCAGGCGGGTATGCCATTGGAGCTTTTAACGTCAATAATATGGAAATCATTCAGGGTATCACCGAGGCTGCGAAACTGGAAAACGCGCCGCTGATCCTGCAGGTTTCCAAGGGCGCACGCAAGTATGCCAAGCACGTATACCTCATGAAAATGATCGAAGCGGCCCTGGAAGACACCGATCTGCCCATCGCCGTACACCTGGACCACGGCCCGGATTTTGAAACTGCCAAAAGCTGCATCGACGGCGGCTTCACCAGCGTCATGATCGACGGCAGCCATCTGCCTTTTGAAAAGAATATCGAGCAGACCCGCCGCGTGGTAGACTACGCCCACAGCCAAAACCGCTATATCACCGTTGAGGCCGAGCTGGGCCGCCTGGCCGGCGTGGAAGACGATATTCAGGTATCGGCAGAGGATTCTTCTTACACCCATCCCGATGAGGTTGAAGAGTTTGTCAAGCGCACCGGTTGCGACAGCCTGGCCATTGCCATTGGCACCAGCCACGGCGCGTTCAAGTTCACCGGTGAGGCCAAACTGCGGTTTGATATCCTGGAAGAAGTCGGCAGACGCCTTCCCGGTTTCCCCATCGTACTCCACGGCGCCAGCAGCGTTGTGCCTGAATACGTTGCGATGATCAACCAGTTCGGCGGCAACATGCCCGGTGCTAAAGGCGTACCGGAAGACATGCTGCGCAAAGCTGCGTCTCTGGCGGTTTGCAAAATCAATATTGACTCTGACCTGCGCCTTGCCTTTACCGCCGAAGTGCGCAAGCACTTTGCCGAGCATCCGGATCACTTCGACCCGCGCCAGTATTTGACCGATGCCCGCAGCGGCATCCGTTCCATGGTGCAGCATAAGATCGTTAACGTTCTGGGCTGCAACGGCAAAGCCTGACATCCCATGAGCAGCATCACCGTAAACGGAAAACAGCCACTTAGCTTTGCTCTTTCCGCCTGCGAAACCATGATGCGTACATACACCCCTCAAAACCTGCCGCCTGCCGGCAGGTTTTATTATCACCAAGGGGTGTTTTTAAGCGGCATGCACGAAGTGTACAAGCTGACGGGCGACAAGCGGCTGTTTGACTACATCAAAGCCTGGGTTGACCTCAATATCAACCCCTATGGTGATATTGAGGAGTTTAATCCGGGGCAGCTGGATTATCTCCAGCCGGGGGTGCTGCTGTTTCCGCTGCATACGGCAACCGGCGATCCACGCTATAAAAGCGCGATGGACACCATCCTCTGGTTTTACGAGCATTTCCCTAAAAACCAACGGGGCGGCTTCTGGCACAATGCCATGGGACGTGACCAGATGTGGCTGGACGGGCTGTACATGGCAGGGCCGTACCTTTCGCAGTATGCCAAAACTTTTGATAGGTCCGATCTGCTTGATGTCGTGACCTTGCAAGCCACGCTGATGGAACAGCTGACGCGCGACCCAAGCACCGGGCTTTTATACCATGCTGTGGATTTGCAAAAGCGCCACGCGTGGGCCGATCCCAAAACCGGCTGCTCGCCGGAGTTCTGGGGCCGAGCGATGGGTTGGGTGCCGGTCGCATTGCTCAATGAAATGGAACACATGGACGGCGCAAACCGCGATACCCTCGCCCGCATTACGCGCGATCTGCTCACAGTGCTCCTGCCCTATCAGGATGACGCAAGCGGGCTTTGGTATCAGGTTGTGGATAAAGGCGACCAGCCCGGCAACTGGCTAGAGACGAGCTGTTCCTGCCTGTTTACGGCTGCGCTGTATAAGGCTGTTCGGCTGGGCGTGATGCCATCAACCGCAATGCAGCCCGCCGAAAAAGCCATGCACGGCATTGTAAGCCGCCTGGAATATGATGGCAACAATCTACTCATCCATGATATCTCCGAGGGGACCTGGATCGGCGATTATGCCTTTTATTGCAATCGTAAACGCTGCACCAACGACCTCCACGGTGTCGGTGCATTTCTGCTCATGTGCACCGAGGCGGAGCAGATGGGAATGCGTCCATAACATACACAAAACACCCACAGGAATAAATGGTATGGATATAAATATTGAATAATGATTAAGATACCCAAGATGTGCAAAAGCAAAAGTGGCAATATAGACTCTGTATTTTCAGCCGGCTGTATCGGTAAACGATGAATAAAAACACACAAGCCGGCGAATCAGATTGTCGTCAGATTGGGTTTGTAAATCCCGAAGTCGTAGCAGCGCTACATCAAGGGGTTTACAGGCCCAAAATGGCGGTAATATGATCGCCAGCCTCAACAAGTATTTTTGGTGTTTTGTGTCCAGCCCGTTCAGAATGCCCAAGATGCGCGAAAGCAAAAGCGGCAAACGCTTCCCTTACACTTATGTAAGATCGGCACTTGCCTCTCGCAGCTGACAACGTAGACTTAGTATTTTCAGCAGGCTCTATCGGTAAACGATGAATAAAAGCACACAGGCCGGCGAATCAGATTGTCGTCAAATTGGGTTTGTAAATCCCGAAGTAGTAGCAGCGCTACATCAAGGGGTTTACAGGCCCAAAATGGCGGTTATAAGAGCGCCAACCTGTTCAGGAATTTAGCCCCAGCCTGTTCAGAATGCCCAAGATGTGCGAAAGCAAAAGCGGCAAACGCCGATCTTACTTACATCGTAAGTGAGGCGCTTGCCGCTTGCAGCTGACAAAGCAGATTGGGTATTATGGGCGGGCTGTTTAGATGATTTCGATGACGCACATCTCCGCTGCATCGCCCCTGCGGGGCCCCAGCTTGTAGATGCGGGTATAACCGCCGCCGATTTTCTTTTCTTCGTTGCGCTTTTTAAACTTGGGGCCATACTCGCGGAAGAGTTTTTCCACCACGGGGTATTTCACACCCTTGGTGCGCTCTTCGAAGTCGTCCTTGTCCTCATCCTTGCCGCGGACATCCGAGACGGGATAGAGGAATGCCAGCATCCTGCGACGGGCGGCAAGCTTGGACGGTGCATCGTTGACGACATCAAGCGTCACGATCTGCCCTTTTTCATTGTGGGAATTTTTCTGCGCTTCAATGGTATTATCGCATTCTTTCACGGCGAGCGTAATCAAGCGCTCGGCAGCGCGGCGAACTTCCTTGGCGCGCGCTTCCGTGGTTTCAATCCGGCCATACCAAATCAGATTGGTCACCTGATTGCGGATCAGCGCTTTACGCTGGTCGGCGGTCCGGCCGAGTTTCCGTTGTGCCATATCGGGTTCCTCCTTGTGGTAGGTGAATTGAATTATTCTTCGCTGGGCTTGAGCGCAAGGTTCAAGGCCTGCAGCTTCTGTTCGACTTCCTCAAGGCTCTTACGGCCGAGGTTGCGAACTTTCATCATGTCTTCCTGGTTGCGCTGAACAAGCTCGGACACCGTGTTAATGCCGGCGCGTTTCAAGCAGTTGTAAGCGCGGACGCTCAGGTCGAGCTCCTCGATGGTCATCTCAAGCACTTTTTCGCGCTTGTCGTCTTCCTGATCGGTGAACGTGACAGGCATCACCTGGTCGGTGAGGCTGACAAACAGGCTCAGGTGCTCGGTCAGGATCTTGGCGGCAGTGGAGATCGCCTCGTCGGGGATCACCGTACCGTTGGTCCATACGTCCAGCGTGAGCTTATCGTAGTCGGTCACGTTTCCAACACGCGTATCCTCGATGGTGTAGTTCACCTTGCGGATAGGCGTGAAAATGGAATCGATCGGGATGACACCGATGGGCATGGAGTGTGCCTTGTTGCGATCGGCGCTCACGTAGCCGCGGCCTTTTTCCATGGTCAAGGTCATGCGCAGGTGCGCATCCTCGTTCAGGGTGGCGATGTGCAAATCAGGATTTGACATCTCCATCTCATCATCCATGGGAATATCGCCGGATTTCAGCTCCATGGGGCCCTTCACATCCAGGGTCACGGTTTTGGTCTGATCCGTGTGCATCTTAAAGCAAAGTTGCTTCAGGTTGAGGATCAGCTCAGTCACGTCTTCCACAACGCCGGGAATGGCGGTGAATTCGTGCATGATGCCTTCGATCTGGATATTGGTGATCGCGGCACCAGGCAGCGAGGACAACAGTACCCGCCGCAGTGCGTTACCAAGCGTGTTGCCAAACCCCGACTCCAGCGGTTCGATCACGAACCGGGCGTAGGTATTGTCAGCGCTGGATTCTACGCAATCAATGCGCGCTTTTTCAATTTCGATCATGGTTGTACCCTCCTATTCTAAGCCGATAGTTAACGAGAGTAGAACTCGACGATCATGTTCTCCTGCAAGGTGAGATCGATATCCTCCCGCTCGGGCAGCGTTTCGACTTTCGTCGTCAGCGCTTCAGCGTTGGTCGTAAGCCACTTGGGCACGACACGGTTGATCCCTTCTTTCACGATCTTGAAGTGTTCCATATCCTTGCGGGTTTCCTTAATGCCGATCATATCGCCCACTTTGGTGACAAACGAAGGAATGTCCACCTTCTTGCCGTTAACAGTGATCAGGCCGTGGCAAACGAACTGGCGCGCCTGAGCGCGGCTGGATGCCAGACCGGCACGATACACAACGTTGTCCAGGCGGCGCTCCAGAAGCTGCAGCAGGTTTTCACCCGTGATGCCCTTCATGCTTTCGGCCTTGACAAATGTGCGGTGGAACTGGCCTTCCATCAACCCGTAGGCGCGGCGGACCTTCTGTTTTTCGCGCAGTTGCATGCCGTACTCGGATGCTTTGCGCATACGCCGTCCCTGACCGTGCTGGCCGGGCGGTGTGGGCCGTTTTTCCATGGCGCACTTCGAGGAGTAGCACTTTTCGCCTTTTAAGAAAAGCTTGGTGCTCTCGCGGCGGCACAAACGGCATACTGAATCGGTATATCTAGCCATAACTGTTGTACCTCCTTACACCCTTCTGCGCTTTGGCGGACGGCAGCCATTATGGGGAATGGGCGTGACGTCCTTGATCATGTTGACTTCCAAACCCGCGGCCTGCAGGCTGCGGATGGCGGCCTCACGGCCGGAGCCGGGGCCCTTTACGAATACTTCTACGGTTTTGAGACCGAATTCCATTGCGGCTTTCGCGGCGGTCTCGGCGGCCATCTGTGCGGCAAAAGGCGTGGATTTCTTGCTTCCGCGGAAGCCAAGTCCGCCTGCGCTCGCCCACGACAGGGCATTGCCCTTGGTGTCGGTCAAGGTGACGATGGTATTGTTAAATGAAGAACGGATATGCGCTGCGCCGCGTTCGACGAGCTTCTTTTCACGCTTTTTGCGCGATACCCTTTTCAGCTTCTGCTTAGGTGCCATTCGTTGAACTCCCTCCGTGCTCTTATCGCTTGATAACGATTATAAGGCATTCAGATTATACTGCTTTTTTCTTTCCTGCAACGGTGCGCTTGGGGCCTTTCCGGGTCCGCGCATTGGTTTTGGTCTTCTGACCGCGCACAGGTAAGCCGCGACGATGACGGATGCCGCGGTACGAGCCGATCTCAATGAGCCGTTTGATGTTCATCGACACCTCACGACGCAGATCGCCTTCTACCTTTACGTTCTTTTCAATGAATTCGCGGAGCTTGGAAACTTCCTGTTCGTTCAGGTCCTTACAGCGGGTGTCGGGGCTGACGCCGGTGCCATCCAAAATGTTTTTGGAGATCGCCGGGCCGATGCCGAAGATGTAGGTCAAGCCTACTTCCACGCGCTTTTCATTGGGCAGGTCAACACCTGCAATACGTGCCATGTATGGGTTACACCTCCATAATGTTCAGGGGAACCGCGGCCATGAAAACCCTGCGGAAACACAATTTGCGTCTCCGGCAAGCGTTTCCGTTTGCCTTGGTATGCCCACCTGCTTTGAGCCTGCTAGAGGCCCGTTGGGGCTGAGGGTCTCTTGTCGTTGGCGGTATCCGCCCAAGACCCCGCGCGCATTGGGATGACAGTTGCCATTCGTACACGCTTTGTTAACGTTGTCAGACCAGGCTTTGATCGTGGTCGCATTCGATTTCTCGTACGCGCAGCCGCCCACGGTATCATTTCAGGGTCTAACTTTGGAAGTATACCATATTTTTATTTTCATGACAACTATTTCACTGATTTCTTTTGCATGATTTGCAAAGTATTTTTTCGTTTAGTATCAAAGCCGCAAAGTACCACTATATTTAGTGTTGATGGATACCGCCGCTGCCCGGTTACAGGAAATTCGCTTGACAATTTGCTTCGTTTCGCTACAATTACTAACAAACGTTAGTTATTGGAGAAATTCAGCATGAATGTACAGGACAATCTGCAACAGTTGATCGACGCTGCGCCAACAACCAAGGAAAAGCTCTTTTGCGCGGGTCTGCAGTTATTTGCACAAAAAGGCTATGCCAACGTGGGTATCCGCGAGCTGACGCGTGCTGTTGGCATCAAGGAGAGCTCGTTCTACAACCACTACACCGGCAAAGAAAGCCTTTTTGCAGCGATTCTCACCTTCTACGATCAGGCCAGCCGTGCGGTGGTCTTGTCGCAGGAGGAAATCGACTATTTCATTCAAAACGGTGATGTCAAAACGTTTTTCATGCAGACCATGCAGCGGTTCAGCGAAAGCACCTCCAACCGTCTCTTTCAAACGGCGCAGCAGATTATCCGGACGGAATCATTGCTAAGCCCTGCCGCGGCCAAATTGGCCAAGCGCAACCTGTACCACCAGCGCAGAGACTATACGGAAACCATACTGCGCGGTCTGATGGAGCAGGGCGCACTTGTCCCCTTCGACGTGGAAGCGGTAACCGCCGAGTACTACTATGCACTGGAAGGCCTGCTAAACGAGTACAGGCTTGTGGAATTACTTGGTGAGGATAAGGCGGCAATCGAGCACCGCATTCATACACACATCCAGTTCTTTGCCAAACTGCTCACGCCGCAGCAGGATGGCAAGCACGATGAACGAGCATAACGGCATACTAAAAGCCTGAACGCTGTTCCATAATCCTCTCGTTTCAACTAGTTCTACCAAACTATAGCAAAACACCGTATCAGACGATACGGTGTTTTTACGAGCCCAGTCGTATATGCCGATGGGTTATCGGTTACCTGAGAAAACAACAAACAGCGGTCCGGCCGCAAGATGCGAACCAGACATACCATTCATTGTTACCCGGCAATCCTGCATGGCGGTATCCGTGCGAAACACGGACACAAGCCATTATCCCTGCTTCTGCTTGTGGCGGGGATTCTCGCAAATGACCATCACGCGACCCTTGCGCTTGATAATCTTGCATTTTTCACAAATCGGTTTGACTGAGGGACGAACTTTCATAACGATAACCTCCAAATCTTAGGTGTCCGGCGCATGCTGTTGTCAGCCTTTGGAGCGCCAGGTGATACGGCCGCGGGTTAAATCGTACGGCGACAATTCGATAGTGACTTTATCGCCAGGATAAATGCGGATGAAGTTCATGCGCATCTTACCGGAAATGTGAGCCAGGATCTTGTGGCCGCCTGCCAGCTCCACTTGGAACATAGCGTTGGGAAGCGCTTCTATGACCGTGCCTTCCATTTCGATGACGTCGCTTTTAGACAAATGTGGGTTCCTCCTTGTCTTGTAGGCGAGAACTGATGGTGTCAAGATAGGTCTTGAGTGCTTTGCGGATGTCGCTGTCGGCGGTCTGAGCCTGTTTTGCAATGGCGTCGAGTACTTCGGCTGCCACATAAGGCGTAGAGCGCAGATGCTTGATCTGCTTCTTCTTGGGTTTGGCAAGCTTACGGCTATCGCCATCGGCGATCAGGACGTATTTCTCGTCCAGCACACCCACGACAAGAAATGCATTGCCCGCATCGTGCCCCTGTTTAGAGAACACTACACGTCCAATCTCCTGCACTGCGGGTTTCACTTGCTGTCCACCTCCGAGAATACATAGCCCGGGAAGCTTAACAGTTCAGGCAGCCCGTGTTCGTTGATGGCCAGGGTGTGCTCGTAATGCGCACAGGGGCTCTGGTCAATGGTCACAATGGTCCATCCATCGGATAGCTCCATTACGGAGGGATCCTTCATGGAGATCATGGGTTCCACTGCCAAGGTCAGGCCTTCGCGAAGGCGTACGCCCTGCCCTGCCCTGCCGAAGTTTGGAACACTGGGCTCTTCGTGCATATCGCGTCCGATTCCGTGACCCACCAGCTCGCGGATGACTCCGTAGCCGTGGCTTTCAGCCAGGGTCTGAATCGCATGGCTGATATCCTGCAGCCGGCCACCGTTTAAAGCCTGCTGCGCGCCCAGGAAGAAGCACTGCTCTGTGACTTCAATCAACTTGCGTTTTTCCGGGGAAATGTTGCCAACTCCCACAGTAAACGCGCTGTCGGACTGCCATCCATCCAGGACCAGTCCGCAATCAACAGAGAGGATATCCCCTTCCTTGAGGACGACCGAATCACTGGGAATGCCGTGAACCACCTGCTCGTTGAGCGATGTACAAAGCGTAGCCGGAAATCCCCGATAACCGAGAAACGAAGGTCTGGCCCCCCGATCCCGAATCAGCTTTTCAGCCATGCCGTCGAGGGCTTTGGTCGTGATGCCGGGCTTTACAGCCTGGCGCACTTCGCTGAGCACATCGTATAGCAGTGCTCCGGCCTTTCGCATCACTGCGATCTGCGCCGCGCTTTTGAGATAAATCATTGCACGGACCGCAGCTCTTTAGCGATGGTTTCGCCGAGGATTTTGTAATACTGGGTACCATCCACAGCATGTACAATGCCTTTGGCACTGTAGTACTCAATCAGCGGCGCGGTTTTCTGATAATACACCTTCAGGCGGCTAAGCACCGTTTCGCGTTTATCGTCTTCGCGCTGTACAAGCGTGGTTCCGTCGTCTTCACAGGTGGTTTTACCCGCCAGAAGCTCGGTGTGGTACGATCTGCCGCACTTGGGACATACCCGGCGGCCAGAAAGCCGTTCGATCAGAAAATCGTCGGGCAGGTTGATGTCGATAACAGCATCGATGGTGGCAATGCTCTCCAGCGCTTTGGCTTGTTCCACGGTACGAGGAAACCCGTCCAGAATGTAGCCATTTTCGCAGTCGGGCTCCTGCACGCGTTCCCGAACGAGGTCGATTACGACATTGTCAGGAACCAGTGCGCCTTGATCCATAAACGTTTTGGCTTTCAGGCCAGTTTCCGTTTGTTTCTGAATCGCGGAGCGAAGCATATCGCCCGTGGAGATGTGGGCCAGCTTGAAGGTATCACAGATAATCTGTGCCTGCGTGCCTTTGCCCGCTCCAGGAGGGCCGAGAAGAATGATTTTCATACCTATTATCTCCTATGCGTTGTTCATAAGGAGGACGCAAGTCTCCCGCTTGTTCCGAAGGTTTGAACTGCTTGGACACGAGGGTGGTTTACCGGCTCATGCTGCCAACGCAGATCAGGTCCTACGGGCGAGTTAGGAGATTTTATCGTAGTTACGGGATACCAAGTGCTCATCCAACTGCCGCTTGGTTTCCAGAATAACGGAAACCACGATCAGGATACTGGATGCACCAAAGGGCAGCGCTTGTGCAGTGCTCCTTGCAAACAGACCGGGGATCGTTGCCAGCAATGCCAGGAAGACGGCGGCAAACATCGTCAGTCGTTTGTTGATGCGACTTAAGTATTCCACCGTCGGCCGGCCGGGACGAACCGAAGGGATCGCGCCGCCCTGCTGCTGGATATTCTTTGCAATCTCATCGGGATTGAAAGAAATGGACGAGTAGAAGAACGTGAATGCAAAGATGAGCAGTGCCATCACGCCCTGGTATCCGATTGAAGACGAATACATATTTTGGGCCCACCACACGGCAAGACCGCTATCCGCTCCGCCGACCAACTGAATAATCGTGCCGGGGAACGCCATGAAGGAGTAGGCAAAGATCAACGGCAGCACGCCCACGGAGATGAGCTTGAGCGGGATGACCTGGTTTTGCCCACCATACATCTTGCGTCCGGATACGCGTTTAGCAAAATGTACGTTAATGCGGCGCACGCCAAGGTCTGCCCAGGTGATGATCACGATCATCAACAGGGAAACTGCAAGCACCGCAATCAGTGTCAGCCACGGGCCAAGAGCCGTGGCGTTGAGCGCTTCTTTACCAAGCTGCACATAACCGTTGAACAGGTTGTTGACGATACCGGCGGCGATCAGCAGCGAGATACCGTTACCAATGCCTTTTTCGGTAATGCGCTCGCCCAGCCACATGGCCAAAGCAGTACCACCTGCCATGGAGACGCCAACCAGCACATAGTTATACCATCCGGCTTTAATGTAACCAAGGCTTGCTACCAGACCAATTGCCTGGAAGATCGCAAGACCAACGGTGACATAGCGGGTGATTTGTGCAATCTTTTTACGGCCTTCATCGCCGCTCTTTTGCATGCGTTCCAGCGCCGGGATGGCGATGGTCAGCAGCTGCATAATAATGCTGGCGTTGATGTAGGGTGTAATACCCATGGCCATGATGGTCATTTGAGAGAAGTTGTTACCGGTCATCATGTTGACCAGATCCAACAGCGGTAACTTCTGCGTGCCGACTGCGGCTTGCACAGCCACATAGTCAACACCGGGCGCGGGAATCACGCCAACCAAACGGAATAGAACCAGCATCATGAAGGTGTAGATCAGCTTTTTGCGAATATCATTGACCTTCCACGCATTGCGCAGCGATTCCATCATGCCGGGGTTGTTGCGGTTACGCGCCATGTTACTTCACCTCGGCTTTCCCGCCGAGGGTCTCGATCTTCTCCTGTGCACTCTTGGAAAACTTTGCTGCTTGCACGGTTAGCTTTTTGGTAAGCTCGCCGTCGCCAAGGATTTTCACGCCGTTTGAGGTCTTTTTGATCAGACCGGCATCCTTAAGCATTTCCGCAGTGACCACAGAGCCATCCGTGAAGATGTCGAGATTCCCGACATTAACAGTTGCGTACTCGGTACGGAAAATATTGGTGAACCCTCGTTTGGGGACACGGCGCGTCAGTGGCATCTGGCCGCCTTCAAACCCGGGGCGTACGCCACCGCCGGAGCGGGCGTTCTGGCCCTTGTGCCCTTTGCCGGAGGTCTTGCCAAGACCCGAACCTGTACCCCTGCCCAGACGCTTGGGGGATGTGGTGGAACCAGCGGCGGGCTGCAGTTCATGCAATTTCATCGGCAATCCCTCCTACTTAGCTTTCTCAACTACGTCGATCATATGCTTTACACGGAAAATTTGACCCCGAATACAGGGGTTATCTTCCTTTACCACGGTCTGGCCGATCTTGCGAAGGCCTAGCGCGGCAACGGTGTCTTTGTGCACCTGCAGGCTTGAGATCGGCGATTTTTTAAGTGTAATGTACAATTTCATGTCGTCGTCCTCCTTAGCCCAGGATTTCTTCCACGGTTTTGCCGCGGAGTTTGGCGATCTGCTCGACCGTACGGAGCTGCTTGAGCCCTTCCAGTGTTGCTTTCACCATGTTGATGCGGTTATTGGTGCCATAGCTCTTGGTACGGATATCGCGTACGCCGGCGAGTTCCAGCACGGCGCGCGCTGCGCCGCCTGCGATGACGCCGGTACCTTCCGGTGCGGGAAGAAGTACGACTTTACCGGTGCCATAACGGCCAATGGATTCGTGCGGGATGCTGGTGCCCGTAAGCGGTACGTTGATCAGGTTTTTCTTGGCCTTATCTACGCCCTTGCGAATGGCTTCCGCGACTTCGGCAGCTTTGCCGATGCCTGCACCCACGCGACCTTTTTCATCGCCGACCACGATCAGCGCTGTAAAGCGGAAGTTACGTCCGCCTTTAACAACCTTGGTAACGCGGTTAATGGCGACGAGCTTTTCTTTAAATTCGCTATCCTGGTCTCTGCGTTGTCCCATGCGTTGCATGCGTTCGTCCTCCTTTAGAACTTAAGTCCGGCTTCGCGGGCAGCAGTGGCCAACTCAGCCACACGGCCCGTATACACATAGCCGCCGCGGTCGAAGACCACTTTGTCTACGCCGGCTTTTTTCGCGCGTTCTGCAATCGCCTGGCCGACGATCTTAGCAGCGCCCTTTTTGTCGGTGTCTTTGGTGCGCTCTTGAACGTCCTTCTCCATGGTGGAGGCGGCAACAAGGGTTACACCCTTGGTATCGTCAATCACTTGCGCGTAAATGTTGTTCAGGCTCCGGTATACGCAAAGGCGCGGTATGTCCGGGGTGCCTGTGACCTTTTTGCGGACGCGAGCATGGCGAACCACGCGGTCTGCATTGCGATCTTTCTTTTTATACATCTGCAATCCCCTTCCTTACTTACCGGATTTGCCTTCCTTGCGGCGAATCTGCTCGTCCACATAGCGAATGCCTTTGCCCAGATACGGCTCAGGCTTGCGAATGGCGCGGATATCGGCGGCAAGGTTGCCAACAACCTGTTTGTTGATGCCTTTGACCACGATGGTGGTCTGATCGGGGGTCTCGAACTCCACGTGTTCAGGTGCTTCCAGAATCACGGGGTGCGAGAACCCGATGTTGATGGTGAGTTTCTTTCCTTCTGCGGCGGCGCGATAGCCGGTACCAACGAGCTTGAGGCTCTTGGTGAAGCCATCCGTCACGCCAACGACCATGTTATTCACCAGGCTGCGGTACAGGCCATGCATGGCCTTATGCGGCTTGGCGTCGGTCGGGCGCTTCAGTGTGAGAACGCCGTTTTCTTCAACGAGTTTGATATCGCTGTTAACAGCCTGCACAAGCGTGCCCTTGGGGCCTTTGACAGTCACCACGTTCTTATCGTCCACTGTGACTGTTACACCGGCAGGAACGGTGATAGGTGCATTACCGATTCTTGACATTTCTTCTTCCCCTCCCTGCCGTTACCAGACGTAGGCGAGCACTTCGCCGCCGACCATCTGTTTACGGGCTTCCTTATCGGTCATCAACCCTTTAGAGGTGGAGATGATCGCGATACCAAGGCCGCCCAGGACCTTAGGCAAGGAACCGTTCTTGGCGTACACGCGCAGGCCGGGCTTAGAAATCTTCTTAAGCCCCGCGATCACGGGCTGCTTGCCTTCGATATACTTGAGTGTGATTTTTATATTACCTTGCGGGCCGTCTTTGATGAAATCAATGCCCCTGACATAACCCTCTGCAAGAAGAATCTTAGCAATGGCTTTCTTGGGGTTTGAGGCAGGGATGACGACCGCATCATGCTTGGCCACCTGCGCATTGCGGATGCGGGTGAGCATATCGGCGATGGGATCATTCATGACCATGGGAAAACCTCCTTTGTTCCGTTCCGCTTACCAGCTGGCTTTGCGGACGCCTGGGATCTGGCCTTTGTATGCCAGTTCTCTGAAGCAGATGCGGCAGATGCCATACTTGCGCAAAACCGAATGCGGACGTCCGCACAGGTTGCAGCGCGTGTAAGCCCGAGTGGAGAATTTTGCGGGGCGTGCCTGCTTAATCTTCATGCTTGTCTTTGCCACGATGTTGTCTCCCTTCTGTACTTACGAAGCGTACGGCATGCCGAGGAGGGTCAAAAGCTCTTTGCATTCCTCATCGGTCTTCGCCGAAGTAACGAAAATAATTTCCATACCGCGGATCTTATCCACCTTATCATAGTTGATTTCGGGGAAGATCAGCTGGTCGCGCAATGCCAGGGCGTAGTTGCCACGGCCGTCAAAGGCCTTGGTGGATACGCCGCGGAAGTCGCGCACGCGCGGAAGAACGATATTGACAAGCTTGTCAACGAACTCGTCCATGCGCTGGCCGCGGAGGGTGACCTTCGCGCCCACGCTCATGCCCTGGCGAAGCTTAAAGTTTGCCACAGACTTGCGCGCTTTGGTGATCATGGGTTTCTGCCCTGCGATCTGGGTGAGTTCTGCCACGGCTGTTTCCAGCGCTTTGGCGTTTTCCTTACAGTCGCCCAGGCCCATGTTGATAACGACTTTGTGGATCTTGGGGATCTCCATGTCGTTCTTGTAGCCGAATTTCTGCTTGAGTGCAGGTGCGGCTTCGTTTTGGAACTTTTCCTTTAACCGTGTTGCCATTCAGCCGAACCTCCTTACTCGATTTCCGCGTTGCAGCGTTTGCACACGCGGACTCTGGTCTTTTTCATGGTCCCCTTGTCGGTTTCTTTTTCGACTTCCTTTTTACCGATGCGTGAGGCTTTGCCGCACTTGGGGCAGATGAGCATGACGTTGGACGCATCCAGCGCGCGCTCTTTCTGGTAGATGCCGCCCGGTTGGCCCTGGCGACGGGATTTTTGGTGTTTGCTTACATAAGCGACACCTTCGACAACAACCTTGTTGTCATCGGGCAAAACGGTAAGAACCTTACCCTGTTTGCCTTTGATGCTCTCAGGCCCGGAGATGACAACGACCTGATCGTTCTTTTTGACGTGAACCTTCATTCGTTCTCCCTCCTTACAGTACTTCGGGCGCCAGCGAGACGATCTTCATATACGCCTTCTCGCGGAGCTCGCGCGCCACGGGCCCGAAAATACGGGTGCCCCTTGGCAGCTTTTCGTCGTTGATGAGTACGGCTGCATTATCGTCAAAGCGAATATAGCTGCCGTCCTGGCGGCGGATCTCTTTGTGTTGACGGACGATAACGGCTTTAATTACGTCGCCCTTCTTCACCGCGCTGCCGGGGTTAGCGGTTTTCACGCTGGCCACAATCACGTCGCCCACGCTGCCCGCTCTGCGGAACGAACCGCCGAGCACGCGGATGCACATGATTTCTTTAGCGCCGGAATTATCGGCTACTTTAAGTCGCGTTTGCGGCTGGATCATACGGGTTTCCTCCTTATTTCGCCTTTTCGACGATTTCGACCAGACGCCAACGCTTGGATCTGGACAGCGGGCGGGTCTCCATCACGGAAACGGTATCGCCGATACCGCATTCGTTGTTTTCATCATGCACCTTCAGCTTAGTGGACTGGTTCATGATTTTGCCATACAGCGGATGGCGTACGCGGGTTTTGACTTCAACAACGATGGTCTTATCCATCTTATCGCTGATGACAATGCCTTCGCGGGTTTTGCGAAGTCCTCTTTGTTCAGACATGGAAGCGGCTTCCTCCTTCATAATCAGTCAAGCGCGAATGCTCACGCGTTTTTTTGTTCCAGTTGACGAAGGACGGTCAAGCAACGGGCGATATCGCGTTTGACGCCTTTGATGACCATGGTGTTTTCCAGCTGGCCGGTCGCAAGCTGAAAACGAAGGTTGAACAGCTCTTCCTTAAGCTCAGAAACTTTAGTCTGAAGCTCAGTTGTGTTCATGGCTTGAAGATCGTTGGCCTTCATTATGCTTCACCACCCGCTTCATTCATAGTGTCCATCCGCTGTATGATCTTGGTCTTGAGCGGCAGTTTGTGCCCGGCAAGACGCAGGGCTTCTCTGGCAATGGGTTCAGGCACGCCCGCGATTTCAAACAATACACGGTCGGGCTTAACAACGGCTACCCAGTACTCCGGCGAGCCTTTACCAGAACCCATGCGGGTTTCGGCGGGCTTTTCGGTTACAGGCTTGTCAGGGAAAATCTTGATCCAAACCTGACCACCACGCTTGGTGTGACGGGTCAGGGCGATACGGGCAGCTTCGATTTGCTGGCTGGTTACCCAGGAGGGCTCGGTAGCGACCAACCCGAATTCACCGTAGGCGATAAAGTTGCCGCGCTGTGCTCTGCCCTTCATGCGGCCGCGGAATACACGGCGGCGTTTGACTCTCTTTGGCATTAACATCGCTTATATGCCTCCTTTGGGCGCGCCCTGGATACGTTTGGCCTGGGGCAGGCGCTGGCCTTTGTAAATCCACACCTTCACGCCCAGGCGGCCGTAGGTGGTCTTTGCTTCTGCGAACCCATAGTCAATATCGGCGCGCAGCGTTTGCAGCGGGATAGACCCTTCATGGTAGTGCTCGGAGCGGGCAATGTCCGCGCCGTTGAGACGGCCTGCGACAGCGGTCTTGATGCCTTTGGCGCCGGCTTTCATGGCGCGCTGCATGGACTGCTTCATCGCGCGGCGGAACGAGATACGCTTTTCCAGCTGCTGGGCGATGTTTTCGGCCACCAGCTGTGCGTTGGTCTCGGGCACTTTGATTTCCATGATATTGATATTGGCGGGCTTACCCATGAACGCGTCAATATCGCGCTTCAGGGCTTCGATGCCCGCGCCGCCGCGGCCGATAATCATACCGGGCTTGGCGGTGAAAATGTTGATGGTAACGCGGTTAGCGCTGCGTTCGATATCAATATGGCTGATACCGGTCTGATAATACTTATCCTTGAGCATCTTGCGAAGCTTGAAATCCTCTGCAAGGTTTGATGCAAAGTCCTTCTTATTCGCGTACCAACGCGTGCTCCAGTTAAAGATTACGCCAACGCGAGCGCCATGGGGATTGACTTTCTGACCCATTCTGCTGCCTCCTTAAGCTTTCTGGTCGAGTACCACGCTGATGTGGCTGGTGCGCTTCAAAATGGGAGAAGCGCTGCCGCGCGAGCGGGCGATCCAGCGTTTAAGCGTGGGACCGGGGTTGGCGTAAACTTCCGCTACATACAGCGCGGAACGATCCATCTCGTTGTTGTTGACGGCGTTTGCGATCGCACTGTTCAAAAGTTTTTCCACCACAGGCGAGGCTGCTTTGGGGGTGAACTTCAAAATTGCCAGCGCATCGTCCACATTCTTACCGCGAATCAGGTTCACAACGATCTGCACCTTACGGGAGGAAATGCGGACATACTTTGCGTGAGCCGAAGGACGGGTGTCCCGCTCTGCCATATGCTTCTCCGCTTTTTTCTGCACTCTGGTTGCCATGTTTCTTCCTCCTCCCGCTTATTTGCCGCCGGACGATTTCTCGCCCGAGTGGCCGCGGTACATTCTGGTGGGTGCGAATTCACCCAGCTTGTGACCGACCATGTCTTCGGTGATGTAAACGGGCACATGCTTTCTGCCGTCGTGCACGGCGATGGTGTGTCCGACAAAATCAGGAAAAATGGTGGAGGCGCGTGACCACGTCTTCAAAACCACTTTCTTGCCCGATACGTTCATTTCCTCAACGCGCTTTAGGAGCGCTTCTTGTACGAAAGGTCCCTTTTTAATGGAACGACTCATGGATGGGCTTCCTCCTTCCTCTGCCGGGCGCTATTTGCCCGCACGTTTGACGATTAGCTTATTGGAGTATTTCTTGTGCTTTCTGGTCTTGAGACCCAGCGCAACCTTACCCCAGGGAGTAACAGGAGCGGGCATACCCACAGGGCTTTTGCCTTCGCCGCCGCCGTGAGGGTGGTCCACCGGGTTCATGACGACGCCGCGAACGGTGGGGCGGATACCCATGTGACGGGTACGGCCGGCTTTACCGATGCGAACGTTTTCATGGTCGGAGTTGCCTACGACGCCGATGGTGGCTTTGGCATTGAGCGGCACCTTGCGCTGCTCGCCCGAAGGCAGGCGCACCAGGGCATAGCCGTTTTCCTTGGCCATCAACTGGGCCGACAATCCGGCGGAGCGGACCATCTGGCCGCCGCGGCCGGCTTTGATTTCCACATTGTGGATCAGCGTGCCGACGGGGATGCTTGCAATGGGCAGCGCATTACCGGGCATAATATCGGCGGACGTGGAGCTAATTACCTTGTCGCCGACCTTGAGGCCTTCAGGCGCCAGGATGTAACGCTTTTCGCCGTCTGCATAGTTGAGTAGCGCGATGAACGCCGAGCGGTTGGGATCGTACTCAATGGTCGCAACCTTGGCGGGGATTTCCACCTTGTCGCGCTTAAAGTCGATCTTGCGGTAATACACGCGGGTGCCGCCGCCCTTATGGCGAACGGTAATCTTGCCCTGCTTGTTGCGACCGGAATGCTTTTTCTTGATCTCGATCAGCGACTTTTCAGGCTTCTTGGCTGTAATTTCCTCGTACGTCAACACCGACATAAAGCGGCGGGCGGGCGAGGTTGGCTTGTATACGCGGATTGCCATGATACTTTCCTCCCTGCTTTATTCGGCCATGCCTTCGAAGAACTCGATAGGCTTGGAGCTCTCTTTGAGTGTAACGTAGGCCTTTTTAATCTCGGGTGTACGGCCCTGGGTGCGACCCTGCCGCTTGATTTTACCAATCGTGCGGACGATGTTGACCTTCTGGACCTCGATGCCCTTGAAGATTTTTTCCAGGGCGAGTTTGATCTCGGTCTTGTTTGCGTTGACATCCACAACAAACGCGTAGCGTTTCTGGGGGATGCCTTCATAGGATGCCTCAGTCAAGACCGGGCGGATAATTACGTCGTGCGGATGTTTCATGCGAAAACCTCCTCTACCCCTTTGAGGGCTTCCTGCGTGAGGATGATCTTGCCGGCTTTGAGAATGTCGTACACGTTGAGGGTGTTGACATAGAGGGTCTGGAGCTTGGGGATATTACCCGAAGCACGCAGTACGGTCTCGTCGCGGCCGGGGAGCACCAAAAGCGTGGTGTTGTTGAGTTCAAAGCCTTTAAGGAACGCAACCATCTGCTTGGTCTTGGCCTCTTTGAGTTTGAGCTCGTCCACCACGATGATTTCTGCGGCTTGCAGCTTGGAGGTCAGCGCCGACTTAAACGCAAGACGGCGAACCTTCTTGGGAACCTTGATCACGTAATCGCGGGGTTTGGGTGCAAACACCACGCCGCCGTGGGCGAACTGGGGTGCGCGGTTGCCATGATGGCGTGCGCGACCGGTACCCTTTTGGCGGTAGATTTTACGGCCGCCGCCTCTGACTTCGTTACGGGTCAGTGCGGACTGGGTGCCCTGGCGCTGATTGGCCAGGATGGAACGGACCACAAGGTGCATGGCTGCGGTGTGCACGGGCGCTGCGAAAATCGCGTCGCTCAGCTCTACCTCGCCGACCTGTTTTCCTTCCATATTATAAAGAGCAGTCTTTGGCATGGATAATTCCTCCTTCAATCGAGCTTGATCAGGCGCCCTTGACAGCGCTACGTACGATGAGCAGGCTGCCGTTGGGACCGGGCACCGCGCCCTTGATGAGGAGCAGGTTGCGTTCGGTATCGATCTTGACGAGTTCAAGATTTTGCACCGTTACGCGCTCCACGCCATAGTGGCCGGGCATGTGCTTATTTTTGAAAACACGGGAAGGATCGGAGTTGGCACCTAAGGAGCCGACACCGCGGTGATACTTGGAACCGTGCGTCATGGGGCCAGTGTGCTGGTTCCAGCGATAAATGGTGCCGGTAAAGCCATGGCCCTTGGTGATGCCGGACACGTCCAGCTTGTCGCCAGCTTCAAACTGCGCAACCGTCAACTCGTTGCCGACTTCCAGTTCGGCAGCGTTGTCGAGCTTAAGCTCCTGCAGGTGACGGGCGGGCGCAACGCCGGCCTTTTTAAAATGCCCGATCTGGGGCTTGGACACGAGTTTCTTCACGCGGTTTTCCGCGATCACGTCAAAGCCAACCTGTACGGCTTCATAGCCGTCGGTCTCGACGTTCTTTTTCTGCACTACTTTGCAGGGACCGGCCTCTACCACGGTTACGGGAACGAGGCGGCCGTCATCGGTAAAGACCTGCGTCATGCCGATCTTTTTTCCTACGATCGCTTTTTTCATGATAACTGCCTCCTGCTTAATCATTGAGCTTGATCTCGATTTCCACACCGGCGGGTAGATCAAGCTTCATCATCGCGTCAACCGTGCGAGGATTGGGGTTCAAAATGTCGATCAGGCGTTTGTGCGTGCGCATTTCGAACTGCTCGCGGCTGTCCTTATACTTATGAGGTGCGCGGAGAATGGTTACAATCTCCTTCTCTGTGGGCAGGGGAATGGGCCCCGATACGCGCGCGCCGGTCCGCTTGGCGGTGTCTACGATTCTCTCTGCGGACTGATCGATGAGAGTGTGCTCATACGCCTTGAGCTTGATGCGGATTTTCTGCTTGGCCATTATTTTACCTCCCTTGATTTCTGATTCAAGTACACCGTGCCGTGTGTGCCCACCCTAGTCTTTCGGCAAGGCGGCCTAGCCGCCTTAGCCCCTTAACAGGGCAAACCACCGGTCCGTACCCAATCTGTCGCCCGATTTCCGGGCTGGTCCCCGATAATTACCCGCCATGGCCCTGGCGGCAACTTACCGGTTCATCCCTATGAAAGCCTTATCAAATGCCCATTTGGACATACTTCGCCTTCAAAACAGACAGCTTTGTTATTATAGTAGAAATCAGGATGGAAAGCAAGGGAAATTTTGATTATTATCCATATTTCTTCTAATCTTTCCGTGTATCCCCCGATTTATAGGCGATACAGCGCTTCGTTATGCACACGCCTCCGGGAGTGCCTATTATCAAGACGCTTTCAATCGCCTATTGATTTCAGCTAAAAGCAACTTTTGATATATTTAAATTATAATTTAGCGTCACTAACCGCTTTTATAGTCTTTGCCAATACGCTACTCCAGCCGGTTCACAAGGCGTGAGATGCCAAGCAACAAGAAGGGTTTGCGCTGCGCTTACTCGCAGGTAAGTGATGCGTAAATCCGCCGCAGCCAACAACGAATATCATGGCTTATGGGTCGGCCGATCAGTCGTCGATCATCGCCGCAGCCGCCCGCTCCGTATCCAGCACAGCGGAATGATCGAGTTTGTTGGGGCGGTCGTTTGGTATCTTCCAGGCGACAAACAGGTTACCCAGCGAGAAGATCGCCGCAATGAAGAACACCCACTGCGGGCCCCAGGCCACCCACACCACGCCGCTGAGCTGCGCAGCCAGAATGGCAACAATGTGGTCCAGGCTTGTCCCTGCGGACAGAGTTGACGTGATTTCTTCCTTATGAACAGCAATCGAGCGCAAATAGACCGATTTGACCATCGTCATGTTGAACGACAGCCTATCCATCACAAACAGGGCATAAATGGCAAGTACCGGCCAGGTACCGGAAATCACATTGCCGGTAATCCCCCAGACCACAAAGCCGTAAACAACATAGATTCCAATAAACGTCAGCGCATCCAGATACATCATCTTCTTAACGCCGAAGCGGTCAATCCAGCGGCCAAGCAGATTCATAAAGAAAATCGAGATAAAGCTGATTGTAATCATCAGCAGCGACATCGTATCCGCCTTTTTCCCCAGCAGCTCAATAATGACCCAAGACCCGAACACCAGCGCGATTTGCTTTTGCACGCCGCTGATCATGGTCAACAGATAATAATATTTATATTCTTTTCGGAACACGAACTTACGGCGCTTTTTGTGCGGTGTTGACAGCGCCGGCACATTGGCCTTGACCAGGAACGCCGATGCGATAATTGCAAACAAGTACGCACCGGATCCGATGAGGAACAGCACGTTGATCGGCGTTTTAAACGAGAACCAGTTCAGCCGAAATCCCAGGAACACCAAAATGCCCGCGGCAAAACCCATCATGGTTTTCACGCTGGCATACTGCCCCACCCGGCGGCCGACCTTGTCTGGTTCGGCGATGTTCATGCCAATGGAATCGTTCAGCGGCATCGACAGGTGCATCCCCATGGAGTTGATGAACAGGAAAAGCAGCATGATGCCATAGCTCGGCGCGAGGATCGCCAGCCCCATTAAACCCACAAACGAGCAAATCTGCGCCACAAGGCTGGAACGTGCGTCGCCCCAGCCCGATAGCCCGGCAATGACCAACGCGCATAAAAGCCCCGGCATTTCCCGGGGAATTTCGATAAACGCACGCTGGGTTGTGGTCACCTGAAAGGCTTCCTTAAAGTAGTTGGCGTACACCGAATCGCTGAGTCCGGCGCCAAACCCGGCTGCCCCTACCATGATAAAAAACAATAGCAGTTCCCGGCGGGGGAATTTTCGTTTCATCATCCGTCGTGTCCTCCAAAATGATACCGCAACATCATATCACCTGCAGAGGACAAACACAACGATATCATGTTCTTGTTTTCGCTGCAAGCCGGGGCTGGATTACATCTCCTTGTTATAGCGAATGCTGTAATATACAACGCTGCCCAGGACAAACACATATGCCCCCGTACTGAGTAAAACAACGTA
Source organism: Candidatus Limiplasma sp. (assembly GCA_963675925.2). Taxonomy (GTDB): domain Bacteria; phylum Bacillota; class Clostridia; order Christensenellales; family Aristaeellaceae; genus CAXXOK01. The sequence continues at coordinate 1,291,415 of CAXXIB010000004.1, read as the reverse complement.
GACGTCCGCGCCCAGCAGCGCTAGCGTCAGGATGAGCGCACCGAAAACAAAGATCATCACATCCAGGGCCTTGGCTTTGGCGCGGCGCATGACCGCCGTGTTTCGCTCGTCGTTTTTCTCGATTCGTACCATTTTAGCCGCATCGGGGTCGCGCTTTTCCTTGGCACGCCCGATCAGCTCTCCCCCGCCGTGCCCAAGCACGCCACAGCCAATACCGATACATATATAAGGAAGCGCAAGCAGCGCACCCTGCTCTGGGATGCCACCGCGCAGCAGTACAATTCCCGTGCCGATCAGGATAATGCCGATCAAAATCAGACCATAGGATTTCAGTTTCTTGTTCATGCTTTCGTATCTCCCTCGTCAATAAAAATGTCCTCAATGCGCAGCTTAAAATACCGTGCCAGCTTGAACGCCAATAGAATGGAAGGATTGTATCGTCCATTCTCCAGCGAGCTGATAGTTTGCCGCGATACTTCCAGCGCCAGGGCCAGCTCCTCCTGCCGGATTCCCCGCTCCTTGCGGATCGCTTCCAGTCTGTTCTTCACGCCATTCCTCCCTTTCTCTAACGGAAAGTTTGCTTTACATCTTGTATTCTAACACAACTTCAGGATATGTCAAGCTTACTTTCCATTATCTAACAACAAAACTAACTGCGAACACATAACTACCGGGCTTGCAGCGCAAGTGCGCACAAAAAAAAGAACTGCCGCAATGGGCAGTTCTTTTACTGTTTGGTTGTTTAGCCGGTGATGATTACTCCATGACCTTGGCTACAACACCCGAACCAACGGTGCGGCCGCCTTCGCGGATAGCGAAGCGGAGGCCCTGCTCGATGGCGATGGGGGTGATGAGCTTGATTTCCATGTCGATGTGGTCACCAGGCATAACCATCTCAACGTCGCCGGGCAGTTTGATGTTGCCGGTCACGTCGGTGGTACGGAAGTAGAACTGCGGACGATAGCCATTGAAGAACGGAGTGTGGCGGCCGCCTTCGTCCTTGGTGAGGACATAAACCTGACCCTCGAAATGGGTGTGGGGCTTGATGGAGCCGGGCTTGGCCAGAACTTGGCCGCGCTCGATTTCATCGCGCTGCACGCCGCGCAGCAGAGCGCCAACGTTGTCGCCGGCCTGTGCGGTGTCAAGGGTTTTACGGAACATTTCCAGACCCGTCAACACGGTGGAGCGGGCTTTGTCCATCAGACCGACGATTTCAACAGTCTCGCCGACTTTGGCTACGCCGCGTTCCACACGACCGGTGGCAACAGTGCCGCGGCCGGTGATGGTCATGGTGTCTTCGATGGGCATCAGGAAGGGCTGGTCAACCGAACGCTCAGGATCGGGGATGTAGCTGTCAACAGCTTCCATCAGCTCGAAAATGCATTTGGTTTCCGGCGCGTTTTTCACGTCAGTGCCGCCGCCAGCGAGGTATTCCATCGCCTTGAGGGCAGAGCCCTTGATGAAGGGAATGTCATCGGCCGGGAAATCGTACTGGGCGAGCAGCTCGCGGATTTCCATTTCGACGAGCTCCAGGAGCTCTTCGTCGTCCATCATGTCAGTCTTGTTCATGAAGACTACGATGTAGGGAACGCCAACCTGACGGGCAAGCACGATGTGCTCGCGGGTCTGGGGCATGGGGCCGTCGGGCGCCGACACAACCAGGATTGCGCCGTCCATCTGCGCGGCACCGGTGATCATGTTCTTAACATAGTCAGCGTGACCGGGGCAGTCAACGTGTGCATAGTGGCGGTTTTCGGTTTCATACTCGACGTGGGCGGTGTTAATTGTGATGCCACGCGCCTTTTCTTCGGGGGCCTTATCGATGTCTTCATATTTCATCGCTTTGGCTTCACCCAGTTGCGACAACGTCATGGTGATAGCGGCAGTCAACGTGGTCTTGCCGTGGTCAACGTGTCCGATGGTGCCGATGTTTACGTGAGGCTTATTGCGCTCAAAATGTGCCTTGGCCATAGTGGATGTCCTCCTTTTATACGGTTCCTATTCTTTATTGGTGCCGGTACGGCTGCATGCGGTTGGAGCGGGTGATGGGAATCGAACCCACGTGACCAGCTTGGGAAGCTGGAGCTCTACCATTGAGCTACGCCCGCACGTCCGCACACCACGCCCAGACAGAGCCTATTTTAACTCCTTTCCCTGCCCTTGTCAACCCACAAATGCAACGGATTCCCTTGCTTTTCTTAGCATAACACATACTGCTGTTTTCTGCATATCCAATGCTACTTATCTTCCACCGTGTCACAAAAAACCGATTGACGGGATGTCCCCCTGCTCTCCCCGCTTCCAATATTGACAATGTCTCTCCCCTGGGCATACAATAGATGTATAAACACGCACTGAAATCCCATAGACTTTACCGACGTTTCCCTTTTTCCAAAGCGCTTACTAAAGTGAGGGGCCTACTATGGGTATGAAGTTTCATAAACTCTATGTTACCGTTATCAATCCGCTGGGTATTCTGGTGGTCGCCGTCGTTGCCATTTTAATGTTGCTTGTTGCGCTCAACGCCAGCGTGTTCACCGAGGATGCCGCCATCCCCTACCTGTCCGGCCTGGAAGCGGGCGAGGTACTGTGGACGCTGTTTGGTCTGGCCGGTGCCATCTTTCTGTTTACGCTGGCAACCGAGTTTTTGCTGCTGTCGCGTAAACGCACCGGCATCCTTATGCTGTCGCTGTCGCTTATGCTGGGTATCGCGTCCAATGTTTTCAGCCTGATCCGTTATCAGGAGCAAACACCCTGGTATTCTCTGGTGCTCTCCATACTCATCAGCACGCTGATCCTGACCTATTATTGGCGGCGATACAAAACCTTCAACTAATAACGTTGTAAACAAAACGCGCTTTGGCAGCCGCTAAAGCGCGTTTTTGATGGGAACATTGATAGAATTATGGCTTGATATTTAAAACCGTTTCTCCCTCGACCAGGGAACAGGGTACCAACACAATTTCCGGAATGGCGGTCTTGGGGTTTTCCACCAGTCCGACCAGCCTGCGTGCCGCTTCTGCGCCCAGACTTCCGGTATCCTGCCGTATTGTGGTCAGCCGCGGTTTCATGTATTGCATGATCGGAATGCCGTCATACCCGGCAATGGAAATATCCTTTGGCACCTGCAGCCCATGGCCCAAAATGGCCTCATAGGCACCGAAGGTGGCAAAGTCATCCGCCATCAGAATGCAAGTGGGGCGGCTGGGCAGGCTTAACAGCTGCTCCACGGCCTGGCGGGCCGAGGTCGGGTCGCTGTACTCGCACTGAATCACATACTCGTCCGGCGTGGAGATTCCCAGTTCCCCAAGCGCCCGGTAAAACGAGCCAAGGCGCGTGTCGGTCACAGCACTGTGCTGGCCGTGAATGTTGGCAATCCGGCGGTGACCCTGCGCATACACATACTGCACCAGCTGCCGCATACCGTTGACATTGTCGGACTGGATGCAGGTACGGTTTGAAAACATATGGTCAATGGTCACAACATGCAAGCTGCTGTTGATCAGCTGCGAAATCTCCGGCTGCAAAAAATCAATACAGGCGATACACACGCCATCCACCTCGCGGTACTGGCAGTGCTCCAGATAGGTCATCTGGTTTTCGCCGATGTTGTGGCTGATGAAGGTCACATCGTACCCGTGACGTTCGGCTTCCTTTTTAAAGCTTTCCAATACATAGGAAAAATAAGGGTGCGTCAGCCCCGATTGCTGATCGTCCGAAAACAGGACGCCTAAATTATAGGTACGTTTGGTTTTCAGGGCACGGGCGTGGAGGTTTGGGTAATAGCCGGTCTTCTTGGCTTCCTGAATTACCCGCTCGCGTGTCGCTTCACTAATATCCGTGTAGCCGTTCAGCGCTTTGGATACTGTCGAAATGGATAATCCGCAACGTTTGGATAATTCCCTGATTGTTATCGCCATACCGGTATTCCTGCCTATCTTATCGTAACTTTTTCATTTTCAATACATCGTTTTCGCTAGTAGCGTATCGCGTAAGTGCCATTTAGTCAAGCAGTTTCTCGACTGGCTGTGCACATATACCTTGATACATCGTAAGCACCGGCACGGGACGCTGCTATACTTTATATAGGAAACGAATACGATTTCGACTTGCCTGTACCCCTTCAATTGCTTTGATCCGCTTGCTTTGATCCATCCACACTCTCTGTGATGCACCAGGAGTAGGCGTGCTGCACTAACAGACAAATTCCTTGCATTCCCCTTGATTTTAGTGGATGCCTTTGCTGCAACTTCCTCTGAAAACGCTGCAAACCTTGCAACTGCGCCGTTCGCTGGACATGGACTTACTGCGCTTTGGTACGAAAACGATTGATTTGTTGCCAGCAAAGGATTTTTCAACACATTTTCTCGTAAATTTCCATAATTTTCTCGTCAAACTCCTGTTTTGGCGCAAGCAAGACCGCCGAAAACCCTTTTATCGCATGGTTTTGCCCGATTTCCTACGATTGGCCTACAGGTAGCCGGCAACGCCGATTGTGCCCGCACACATTGTTTGCTGCGCACATAGTATATTGCCGTTATTTGTCTATATTGTATAGTTTCCGGAAATTCTTCATTTTCGACCGTGTTGACAAAAAGCAACAAAAATATTATAGTATGTTTAGCTAATTAGTCGGATGTTCGGCTATGTTGAGTCTGAACTGCCGCAAATGTATGGAACTTGATGCCTGACGGCCCTGAACCGGAACGATAAGTAACGGATCGGGCTCAAAACATCCCCATCTTTCGGCCGAAAAGCTTTTCATAGCGCGTAGCAAACGGCTACCTAGAAAAATATTGGAGGGAAAATTATGAAAAAGGTACTCGCGATTCTCTTGGGAGTCACCCTGCTGATCGGCCTGGTTGGTACCGCCGCGGCAGAAAAAACCGTCATCAATCTGTGGACATTCACCGATGAAGTCCCCAAAATGGTTGAAAAGTTCATGGAACTGCATCCTGATTTCGCAGAAATGTATGAAGTCGTCCCCACCATCGTCGCCACGACGAACGGTGAATATCAGCCCGCGCTTGACGCTGCGCTGGTTGGCGGCGGCGATGACGCCCCCGACATGTACACCGCAGAATCTGCTTTCGTTCTGAAATATACCCAGGGCGATGCATATGCGTTTGCGGCCCCGTACAAAGATCTGGGCATTGATGTAGATGCCGAACTGGCTACTGCTGACATTGCAAAATATACCGTGGAAATCGGCACCAACCCCAGCGGCGATCTCGTCGGCCTTGGCTATCAGGCCACCGGCGCCGGCATGATCTATCGCCGTGACATCGCAATGGACGTTTGGGGCACCGACGATCCCGCCGTCATCGCCGAAAAAGTCGGCCCCGGCTGGGACAAGTTTATGGAAGCTGCTGCTGAGCTGAAAGCGAAAGGCTATGCCATCGTTTCCGGCACAGGCGACATCGGCCAGGTTATCCGTACCGGCGGCGAACAGCCCTGGATCGTGGATGGCAAACTGGTCATCGATCCCTATCGTGAAGCCTATATCGACTATGCCAAAGAGCTTTACGACAATGGTTACATCAACGACACCACCGCCTGGAGCGATGCATGGTTTGCCGATATGGCCGGCCTGGGCGAAATGCCTGTGTTCGCATTCTTCGGCCCCGCTTGGCTGATTAACTACGTTATGGCCGGCAACTCCGGCGACACCTACGGCAAATGGGCCGTAACCACCCCGCCGGTCGGCTTCTTCTGGGGCGGCACCTGGCTGATGGCCAACAAAGACTCCGACGTGAAAGAAGCTGTCGGTCAGATCATCGAGTGGGTCACCCTCGATTCTTCCGAAACCGGCCTGCAGTACTACTGGGCCAACGGCACCATGGTTGAAGGCGAAGTCGGCACCAAGGACACCGTTGCTTCCGGCACCGTCATGGCTAAATCCGATGGCACTGTTGAGTTCCTCGGCGGCCAGAACATGTTTGATGTATTCGTACCGGCCAACGCATTCGCCTCCGGCGCATCGCTGACCCAGTATGACGAAACCATCTACACGCTCTTCAACGATCAGGTCGGCCAGTACAAACTGGGCGAAAAGACCCGCGAAGAAGCACTGGAAGACTTCAAGATGAACGTTCAGGATACGCTGGATGTTATCGTCGACTAATCCCAACACCCTATGAACCGGCAGGGGTAGCGGATGGCAATCGCTATCCGCCCCCTGCCTTTATTTTAGCGAGGTTGAATGTGAGATGAAATTAAGCCGCCGACGGAGCATCAGCTACGCACGATACGGATACTACTTCAGTATCCCTTTTGTGGTCGTATTCCTGATTTTCTCGCTGTACCCCACCATTTATACCGCATTACTCGGGTTTACCAACTCCAAAGGTATCGGCAATGTCAACTGGCAGTTATTGTCCGATCCTTTCCGGAATTTCAACATTATTCTCAATAACCGTTTGTTCAAGACTTCCGTTGTCAATACGTTCCATATCTGGATCGTAAACTTCGTTCCGCAAATTCTGCTTGCCCTGCTGCTGACGGCATGGTTTACTTCCCCGTCGATCAAGCTGCGCGGCCAGGGAGCATTTAAGGTGATGTTCTACCTGCCCAACATCATTACGGCAGCGTCCATCGCTATTTTGTTTTACGCATTGTTCGGCTATCCAACCGGGCCCGTCAACTATATATTGCAGAAGTTGGGGCTTGTGGAGTCGGCCGTGCCGTTTGAAAGCTTAACCTCCGCCGCACGAAACATCGTCGCCTTCATTCAGTTCTGGATGTGGTACGGCTACACGATGATCATCCTCATCTCCGGCGTACTGGGCATCAACCCGCAGATTTTTGAAGCCGCGGAGATTGACGGCGCCTCCAACTTTAAAACCTTCATCCACATCACGCTGCCAAACCTCAGGACCATCCTTTTGTACGTTGTGATTACCAGTATGATCGGCGGCCTGAACATGTTTGACATTCCCAAAGTTATGTACAACGGCAATCCGGACTCTGCCACGACAACCGTCAGCGTGTTCATTTTCAACCAGGCATTTGCCGGCAGCTACCTGTATGCCCGCGCATCGGCTGCCAGTATGCTGGTCTTCCTGATTATCGTTGTGTTGTCCGCCGGAACGTTCTTCCTGATGCGCGACAAGGACGCGCAGAAAACACGCAAAGCAGAGCAAGCCATGCGCAAGGCCAGCCGGAAGCTTAGCAAAACAACAGGAGGTGCCGCTGTATGAAAAACAAACTAAGCACAGGGCAACTCATCTTCCGCATTATCGCCTATACTGCCTGTATTCTGCTTGCATTGCTGAGCGTTTTCCCGTTTGTGATTATGCTCGTCAACGCCACACGGTCCACCCCCCAAATTCAGGGTGCGACACTGTCGCTGATCCCGTCCACCCACTTGCTGGACAACTTGAAGATTCTCGACGGCAAATCGTTTAACGCGATTGTCGGCTTTAAAAACTCCTTTATCATCTCTTCCGCCAGTACCATATTCACGCTGTACTTCTCCTCTTTGACGGCGCACGGACTGGTGTCGTATAACTGGAAACTGCGTAAGCCCTTCTTCACGTTCATTATGGCCGTGATGATGATTCCGGCGCAGATCACCGGTATCGGTTTCTTCCAGTTCATGTACAAGCTGGGGATGACGAACAACTTCCTACCGCTGATCCTGCCTGCAATCGCAGCACCGGCCGCTGTGTTCTTCATGCGGCAATTCATGCTAGCGTCTCTACCGCTTGATCTGCTGGAAGCCGCACGTATCGACGGTGCACACGAGTTTTACACCTTCAACCGCATCGTGTTGCCGCTGATGAAGCCCGCACTGGCCACCCAGGGCATCTTCGCGTTCGTTACCAGTTGGAACGCTTTGTTCATGCCCATGGTGCTGCTGACGGCTTCGAAAAACTATACGATGCCGCTGATGGTGCAGCTGCTGCGCGGCGACATTTACAAAACCGAGTACGGCGCTGTGTACCTGGCCCTGACAATGACGGTACTGCCGCTGTTTGTGGTGTACTTCGCCTTGTCCAAGTACATTATTGCGGGCGTTGCGCTGGGCGGCGTGAAAGGCTAACGCTTTCGAGGAAGTAAGTTACTCTTTCGTTCCTGCACCAAGGCTTGGTTGAGCGCTAGAGGCGCACGCACGGCCAGCTCTCCGTGTATTGAACTGTTGCTCCGTAAAGTTCCGAAACCACTGCGCATGTCACCGGTTTCGGATTCAGGCCAAAGGGCTGAGGCCCTCTGAGCATCTCAAGATTCAAAAAAAGCTGTCCGCTACCGGACAGCTTTTTCCTTGTGTTTATCAGGCTTTACCTGTGAAATACCGTTTTCCCGGGATACACGGCCGCTTTGCCGAGTTCTTCCTCAATTTGCAGCAGGCGGTTGTACTTGGCAACACGTTCCCCGCGGCTGGGGGCGCCGGTTTTAATCTGCCCGGCGTTCAGGGCAACAGCCAGATCGGCGATGGTTGTATCGCTGGTCTCACCGGAGCGGTGCGAGATTACACTGGTGAATTTCGCCTGCTGGGCCATACGTACGGCGGCAATGGTTTCCGACAGCGAGCCAATCTGGTTCAGCTTGATCAGAATGGAGTTGGCACTGCCTTTTTCAATGCCCTTTTGCAAGCGCTGCGTGTTGGTCACAAACAGGTCATCCCCCACCAGCTGCACCTTGTGGCCGATCTTTTCATTCAGCCGCTGCCAGCCATTCCAGTCTTCTTCGTCCAGCGGATCTTCCAGGGAGGCAATCGGATAGCGGGATATCAGGTCGTCCCAGTAGGCGATCATCTCGTCCACTGTGTAGCTCTGCTTGTGCTTTGGCAGGAAGTATCCGGTTTCAGCCTTCCACTCGCTGGCCGCGGCATCAATCGCCAGCATGAAGTCATCATACAGCTTATAGCCGGCTTCTTCCACCGCGCGCAGCAGATACTGAATGGCTTCTTCCGCGCTTTTCAGGTTCGGGGCAAAGCCGCCCTCATCGCCCACGGCGGTATTATGGCCATCCTGTTTCAGAATCTTCGCCAGCATATGAAACACTTCTGTGCTCTGGCGCAGCCCTTCGGCAAACGAAGGCGCACCCACCGGCATAATCATGAACTCCTGCACATCGATGTTATTGGCCGCGTGCACGCCGCCGTTGAGCACGTTCATCATCGGCACTGGCAATGTGTGTGCGTCTTGCCCGCCGATGAAGCGGTACAGCGGCACGCCCTGCTCCGCCGCAGCGGCCTTGGCTGCCGCCAGCGATACCGCCAGAATGGCATTGGCACCGAACTTGGATTTATCCTTGGTGCCGTCGGCGGCAATCATGGCATCGTCAATTTCCTTGGTTTTGGATGCGTCTGCCCCATGCAGCAGTTTGCTGATCTCGGTATTGATATACCCGACCGCTTTCTGCACGCCCTTGCCGCCATAGCGGTTTTTGTCATTATCGCGCAGCTCCAGCGCTTCAAAGATCCCGGTCGATGCCCCACTAGGCACCGCAGCTACGCCGATCGCGCCGCTTTTCAGCGTCACGTTCGCTTCTACTGTCGGGTTGCCGCGGGAATCGAGAATCTCACGTCCATGAATTTTTTCAATCGCATATGTCATCATTAAGCCCTCCGCTTATTCGGTCCATACTGGTTCAACCGTTGAATAACAGTCATACAGATACTATACCATCCAGGCGGGAACTTAAACCTGTTTTAGCGGTTCTGCTTCACCACAGCGCCGTGTGTACGTGCCCTGCGCAAAACCTTAATGAGTTCCGCAGGCTTGGGCGGTTTGCCGTACATCAGCACGCCCATACGGTAGATGGTCGCCGACAGCACCCCGGTCGCAATGGTGGTTGCAACCAGCAGCAGTACCGAGATTACAATCTCGTACCACGCCGGGGTGGACATCGCAATTCGTGCAAACATCGCCATCGGCGCGGTAAAAGGGATGAACGAACACACCTTTAGCAGGGTGCTGTCCGCATTGCCAGACGACATGGCCGTGACCACAATGACGAACCCGACGATAAAGATCAGCAGTATCGGCATGATGGATGTCGAAACATCCTCCACGCGGGAGACCAGCGATCCGATCGCCCCGAACATGAACGCGTACAGGGAAAAGCCCAGCAGGAAGAATAGCAGCACATACCCGACAATGGGCAGCGGCATGTTAAAGATAGACGCTACGATGGCATTGCCCGCCCATACATTGGCATTCAGGTGGTAGAACAGGACGGCAGAGCCGAAAATGACACCCATTTGTACCAGGCCGGATACCGCTGCGGCGATAATCTTACCAAACAACAGGCTGTTGGGCCGGGTGGAGGTAATCAGCAGTTCCATGGTGCGCGAACCTTTTTCCGTGGCGATGGAGGTCGCCACGATTTGCCCGTACAGCATGATGGCCATGTATAGCGCCAGCAGCAGGATGTATGTGTAGAAGAACGTTTCATTCTGGCTGACACCCAGATTGTCCACATTTACATTGACCGCCGGGTTTAGGATGTTGTCGGCCTCCGCCTCCGATACCTCTAGAGCCGACAACGCATCATACCGCGCCGCCGCGACCATGGCCTGATAGATATTAGACGCGGTGTTATCTCCCAGCGCCAGGTTGCGGGCAATATAGGTTGCCGTTTGTGCGTCCTGCAGGATGACCGCACCATCATACTGGCCGCTTTGCACCTGTTTTCGCAACTCCTGTTCATCGTCACTGACGATGAACAGAGACCGTCCCCCCATCGCAGACATAAAACGATCCAGGGCGTTGTCGCTTAGCAAGCCGGACTGGTTCAGCACCGCCAGTGCATTCCTAGTATCGCTCTGCTCGATGGCTGCCTGTTGCATGCCGCTGTCCTGCTTTGACAGCATCGCTTTAATATTGGGGAAGCTTAGCACAACCATCAGTACGACGACAAACAAAAGCGTCATCGCCAGGTAAATTTTAGACTTAAAGTAGCCGCCCAGTTCAAACCGGAGTACAGACCGGAAATTACGCATCACTCGTCGCCCCCTTATATCGCATTGCTCGTGTATTCCACGAAAATATCTTCCAGTGTTGGTTCAAACACGCGGTAGCCTTCCAAGGTCACGCCGCTATCGCTCAAGCCGGACAAAATAGAAAGTGTATCCTTTACATCCGGCACATACAGGTGCGTTTCCTGCCGGAGCTGCTCTGTGCGCAGCCCTTTTGCCGTCAGGTAGGTTGCCGCGTTTTCCTGCTCGCTTTGGGGAATATCCAGCACCAGATGACGGCGGTCATAGCTGCGCTTGTGGGTATCGATATCGGTATTGAGCACAATGCTGCCCTGGTTGAGGATTGCAATGTCCTTACAAAACTCTTCCACATAGCTCATCTGGTGGCTGGAGAACAGCACGATTTTTCCCGCTGCTATGCTCTGGCGCACAATATCCTTGAGCAGTTTGGCATTCACCGGGTCCAGTCCGGAAAACGGTTCATCCAGAATCAGGATTTCCGGGTCGTTGAGCATGGCTACAGCCAGTTGAATCTTCTGCTGGTTGCCCTTGGACAGTGAATCCACCTTTTTATTGGTGTAGCTGCCAAGCTCCATCCGCTCAAGCCAGGTGTGCACGCTTTTCTTGGCATCGGCAAGGCTTAGCCCCCTGAGGTTAGCCAGATACACCAACTGATCGACGATCAGGCGTTTGGGGTACAGCCCTCGCTCCTCCGGCAGATACCCAATACGGGTTTCACCCTGCCTGAATGTTTTGCCGTCCAGCAGCACCTCACCGCCGTCGGCCGCGAACACATCCATCACAATGCGGATGGTGGTGGTTTTCCCTGCGCCATTGCGTCCAAGCAACCCAAGCGAATGGCCGCTTTCTACAGCGAAATCCACCCCTTTGAGCACCTGGTGATCCCCGAAGTTTTTATACAGCTGTTTCACTTCCAGTCTCATGCCCTGCCTCCTTATTCATTTACGGCTCGCCTGTGTATACGTGCCGATTATCAGTGAACCAATCCTACAATAGCGTACGCAGTTGCGCTGCAATCGTCAAGCCCAAACGCCTGTACCATACAGCCTGCGGCCTCAATGATACAAAAATCCCGCCTGTGCGGTGCACAAGCGGGATACGAATACGCCCTTACTCCTGCGAGGCGGTTTCCGGAGTTTCGGTTTCTTGCGCTTCGGTTTCTTGCGCTTCGATTTCTTGTGCTTCTTTTTTCTCCCGCTTGGCATCCTTATCGCTTCGGTGCCCGCGGAAACTGTCGGCGATGGAAATCACCGCGCCAACCAGCAGGAACAGGTAGTAGGCAAAGAACCGCCACACCAGCAGTGCAAGCCCGACGGTGCCCTTGGTAAACGCCCCGACGAAAAACAGCAGGAATCCACCCTCCTGCGCGCCGCTGGCACCCGGCAGCGGGGTATAGCTGGCACTGAGGTACAGCAGGAACGAAAGCGTAAGCAGTTCGTACCAGTGGGTACCGCCAAGGCCAAACGCGCGGTATACGCTCAGCGGAATGCTCATCAGCGAAAGTAGGCTGAGAGCGGCAAACAGTAGTTGCCATATGATGCGCCTTGGGTATTTCATCAGCCGCAGGATGGACATATGGTACATATCCATGCCGGCTTCAATGCGTACAATACGGTCTTCCGGCCGTTTGATGATGTGCAGTTTTGAACCAACCCGCACAAAAAACAGAATGATCGCCTGTACCATTGGTCTGTGCAAGGCTACCAGCAAGATCAGCGGGATGGACAGGAAGTTAATCCCATAGCCGATGTAGATAAACCATTTCGCACCGGCCGTCAGCTGGGTGTTGACGTAGGCAGTATTGCAAACCCAGAGTATAGTCGACATAATAACCACCATAATCTGCAATGCCAAAAACTTGATGGACAGCGCAGAGGTAGCAATCGGTACAGGGATTTTCCGTTTGCTCAGGTAGTACACCTGCATGGGCTGACCGCCGCTGGAACCGGGCGTGATATTGGCGTAGTAGAACCCAAGCAAGGTAATATAGGTCGCAGCGCCTATCGAGATGGGATATTTCTGCTTGCGCAGAAAGAAATGCAGGCCAAGCATATCAAAAAACATATACCCGAACCAACCTAGGAACGCACAAAACAGCCACTGAATTTTCATGGTAAACAGCGCTTGCCAGGCATCGGTCAGATCGCTGTTTGAAAACGCAATGAACACAATCAATCCCAGCGTCGCCGCAATGAACAGCAAGCTGAAAATTTTACGCTTCATGCATAGTTCCTTTCTGCATGGATTTGATCAGGGCTTGGTACCGCGCTTCCACCGCTATCATCAGTTCGCTCCACGGCACGGGTATCGTTTTACGGGCTTCCTCGCCAACGGCTTTGGCGGTAGGCAACGCTTCTGTAATGGTTGTTGCAATGGCCTCCGGGCTTAAGGTGCACAGGTAGCCGTTCTGCCCGTGGGTTACGCCTTCGGCTGAGCAGCTGTCCTGAATCAATACAGAGGGCGTACCCATCACGGCCGCTTCCCGCACAACCATCGGCGCATTATCGTACACCGAGGGAAAGACCAGCAGGTCAGCACGCTCGTACAGCGCCATGAGCAGAGGCCGGTCGTTCAAAAACCCTGTAAACAACACGCTGTCTGCAATGTCCAGCTTCTGTGCCAGCGCATGCAGCTTGCTTGCATCAGGGCCGTCGCCCACCATAATCAGGTAAAACTTTTGTCCCTGTGACTTTAATATGGCACAGGCGCGAAGCACGGCATCGGGATTCTTTTTCAGGTTCTGCTGCCCCGCAAATATAAACACGGGAACATGATCCGGAATCGGAAACCGGTTGAAAGCCGCATCGCGCTGCTGCTGGGTCAGTTGAAACGGATTGGTGCCGTTGGGCATGACCACAATCTCGCCTTTATACCCGTAGGACTTGAGCACATCGCCCGTAGACCGGTTGACGGCCCATACCTCGTCACAACTATTGTAGAAACGCACAATGTAGCGAACCGCCGCTTTGGCCAGCAGTTTGGAGTGCGTTACTTTCAGAAAATCATCGTAGTATTTAGAATGGAATGTGGCCACCAGCGGCAGCTGTCTGCGCCTGGCCATGCGACGTGCCTCATGCGCGCCAAAAAAAGGGCTGTGCACGTGCAGCAAGTCAAACGAAAGCGCCTGTACCTGGCGGCGAAAATGACCCGACAGGCGCGGTATGCCAACATGGTACGCTTCGCCCGGTACCGGAACGCCCCCGTACAATAAGGTTTCACAGTCTTCCGGCGCGCTATACTTCCGGTTTTGCGGCGCAATATACAAGGTGCGGTGCCCACGCGCCGCCAAATGTTTACAGTAGCTGAGTGCGACGCGCCCAACGCCGTCCAGCGATGGCGGATACGACTCGCAGAACTGTCCTATCAGCACAGCGTTGGTGCCTCCATTTCCGGGTCTTCGACTACGAATCAACCCGCAATAATGTTGACAGTATATCATAGCAATGGGGCTTTGGGTACCCGCTGGCGGCGCTACTTAGCAAATTCTAATCTGTTTAGCATCTTTTCGCAGGAGGGCAAGCCATCGCTAACAAGTACAATATACTGAAAAAGCCGGGGGCTGTCAAACCACTTGACGCAGGCCGAAATCCCCCAGTATAATACAGGCAGCAACTTATTCCCAGCGCTTCCGGTATTCGGAGGACAAGCATGTATAACATTCATTCCCACGTACAGGATATACGAGGCGAAACCTTCACCACGCGCCCGTTTGATACACTGGACAGCCTGGTGCTGACCCAGCTGTCTTACATGCCCATGGAAGGTCTGTCCGAGGCCAGCGATAAGCCGACGGTGCGCACACTTGGAGAGCTGTATCTGTCGCAGATCAACAAGCATCCGCTTTCGTCCTCTTACCAGCGCAACTGCAACGAGCTTGCGCTGCTGTGCGCTACTTCCACGCGGTATGCTGCTCTGCCGATTCAAAACTTCGTCAACCACATTGATCCCGATCAGGAGACCCAGTTTTGCGCCTGTACGTTTGTGTTGCCGGGCGGCGAGCACTATATCGCCTTTCGCGGTACCGATGTGAGCATCGCCGGCTGGAAAGAAGACTTTAATATGTCGTTTATGACTGTACCGGCGCAGCAGCAGGCCGCAAGATATGTGGAGGAAACCGCCGATGCATGCAGCGAGCCCATATACCTGGGCGGCCATTCCAAAGGCGGCAACCTGGCGCTGTACGCCGCCTGCCATGTCACCCCGGATGTGCAGCCCCGCATAGCCAAGGTGTACAGCTTTGACGGCCCGGGCCTTGATAAGCAGTCGCTGGACAGCCCCGCCTATCAGGCCGTACGTGAGCGAATCCAAAGCTGGATTCCGCAAAGTTCGGTCGTGGGGATGCTGCTCTGCTACCATCCGGATTACAAGGTGGTACGGTCCAAAGCCATCGGGCTGATGCAGCACGATGTATTTACCTGGCAAATTGAAAATGGACGCTTTAAGGAGCTGGATGAGCTTACCTTTTCCACGCGCGTATCCAACGAAGCGTTTAACCACTGGCTGGATCAGCAAACCGCAGAAGAACGCCGCTTTTTGGTTGACGTTATATTCAAAATTGTATCCGGCATCGGGGTAACGGATTTTAGCCCCCTGGTGGAGGATTTAAAAGGACAAACACAAAAACTGTTCTCGGCTTTTCATCATCTGGACTTTGAAACGCGTACCAAGGCCGTGCGCCTGCTGGCCGGCTTATTATCCACCGAAGCTGGGTTTGCCGTCAAGCAGCTGCTGGCCAGCGTGTTCCGCACGCAGGAGAGCTAACCCGCCGTTCCCCCGATCGAAAGGATGCTACATGCAGTTTTATATGTTAGAAGGCACATTTCGTAAGCCCCTTGCACAAACCCCCGCGATGCAGCAGGCAATCGACGCGCATCTTGCCTACCTAAACAGCGGGTTACAGGATGGCAGCATTCTGCTGTCCGGCCCCAGGGCGGATGGCAAAGGCGGCGGTGTGATCGTCATCAAAAGCGACGATATCGAGGCCTTTTGCCAAAACGACCCGCTGGTGCAGGCCGGTATTCAGGACTATCACATTACGGAGTTTTCCCTGTTCAACTGTCAGGAAGCTATCCGATCCTGGTTTGCATAAGAACTAACATCTACCTAAAATGCACTAAACAAACTGCTGTAAAAACGCCTCTACATTCCGCCGACCGATCGCTTCCTTCTCGGCCGGGGTTAAGGGCAGGGCATCAAAGCGCTGCCGCTCGATAACCGGGTCCCACATGGGAAAATCGGTGGCAAACAGCACACGATCGGTGCGATAGCGGCGCAGCAGCGCCGCGCCTTCCTCCGGCGTAAATTGATACAGGCTTGATGAGGTATCCACCCATACATTGTCCAAATCGGCCAGCTCCCGCCAGGCTTCGTCCCACATCTGCCAGCCGCCAAAGTGCGCCGCGATCACCTTAACATCCGGCACAGCCAGCAAGGATTTGTGCAGCTGTTTTGGTGCGCTGAAGGCGTAACGCGGGTCGCCCATGTGCAGCATGGCGGGCATGTTTTCCTCCGCCAGTACACGCAGCACCGCCTGCACCCCTGCGCCGTCCAGCGCGATCTTCTGCATATCGGCGTGCATTTTCACCCCTTGCAGCCCACCGGCACGGATACGGCGAATTTCCCCGCGGATATCCTTGCAATCGGGGTGAATTGCGCCAAAGCCGATCAGCCTATCCGGCCGCTGGGCTACCATGCGCATAAGATAGTTATTAATGCTTTCCACGCGCCCCGGCGTGATTGCCACACCAAGGACGATGTGCTTTTCAATCCCGGCCAGTTTCCCCCGCGCTTCCAGGCTATCCAGCTTGCCGTCGCATTGCATGGTAAGTTCGTAAAATTCGGCCGTCGCATCGGACGCTTTCATGGCAATTTCATCAGGATAAATATGGGCGTGAGCATCAATATACAACAAGGCAGGCAGCTCTCCGTTTCATTACAATATCGTTTCTTATAGTGCATCCGCAGAAGAAAAATGTCAACCGTCCGGGAACAAACACAGAACAAGGATCGTTGAATGAACAGACCGGGGTAGAAAGGGCAAAGGAGGTGCGCTGTTTGTCGGAGCGAAAGCTTGAAAAAGCAAAAAACGGAAATGCGGATGCGTTTATCGCGCTGTGCGCACCGTTTGAAGGCATGGTCTACCGCCACTGCCTGCATATGCTCAAAACGCCCGCCGATGCCCAGGATGCCGCGCAGGAAACCATGCTGCGTGCGTTTCGGTCCTTTGCCGGGTTTCAGCAGCGCAGCGAGCTGGGAACCTGGCTGTACCGCATTGCCCACAATGTGTGTTTGGATATGATCAAGCGCGCACACAAGCGCTACGAAAGCACTTCGCTGGATGGCATGAAAGAAAGCGGCTACAATCCCGCTTCCCACACCGCCACTCCAGAAGATGCGTATGTGCAAACCAGCGAGCAGGCATTGCTGCAGAACGCCCTGCACACCCTGCCCGACCGGGAACAGGCACTGCTGTCCCTGCGCTTTGGCGATGGGATGAGCTACCTGCAAATTGCCAAGGCCATGCATATGCCGCTGGGCACAGTAAAAAGCGCGCTGAGCCGCGCCAGAGACAATTTACGCACCGCTTTGGAAACAATACAAGCATGAGATGGAACAAACCGAAAACCCGCTCGTCTAACAGAAATGAAGGGAGGCCAACCGCATGAAACAAAAACCGTCAGGCGATTCGCTTGACCGCGCGTTGACCACCCTGTATCAAGCGGACGTACCGGAGGCGTTTAAAGCCTCCTGGCGCGACGCCGTTACACGAGAGGAGACGAAACACATGAACCCTGCTCCTGTCTTTGCCCGCTTCAAGCGCGCCGCATTGCCTGTAGCAGCGGCACTGGTCCTAATCATCGGCACAGTCGTCACCGGCATCCTTGACCCCAAAACGCAGGTTGAAGCGCCGGAGCCCGTGATGAATCAATCGGGAGGCTATGCCATGAAGACCGCCGATATGGCTGGTGGCATCAGCTATGATACCCCAGCGGAACCGGCTGCCGCATACGCGCTCACGCAAACTGCGCGCAGTTATGCCGATATGGAGGAAGAAGCCGCCGGCATGGGCGTGGACACGATGGCAGAAGACGGGATGGACACACGAAAAATAGTGCGTACCGTATCCCTGACCCTCGCATCCACCGCGTTTGACCCGGACTATAGCGCCATCCTGGCACTGGCAGAAAGCAGCGGTGGGTATGCAAGCTCCGTCGGTATGTACGAACAACCCGCCGGCCGCCGGACCGCATCGTTTGAGCTGCGAATTCCCGCCCCAAGGCTCGATAGCTTTGTCAGCAGCCTTACCGGCATTGGCCGCGTAACCGACCGCTACGAAAGCACAATCGACATGACCACCCAGTATACCGATACCCAGCTTCGCTTGCAGACCCAGCAGGACAAATTAACCCGCCTGCAGGAACTGCTGCTGAAAGCCGAGTCGGTAGAAGACCTGCTCGCCATTGAAACCGAAATCGCCAACACCCAGTACGAGCTGGACTTGCTGCAATCCTCCCTCTTGCACATCGACCGTCAGGTGGACTATGCAACCGTGAGCGTGTACTTGCAGGAACAGACTGCGGGTGAAACCGCCGCATCGGAAGACCTGACCATCGGTCAGCGTTTGCTCAGCGGACTGAAGGCATCGCTTGCATGGCTGGGCGGATTCTTTGAAAACATGCTGGTATTCCTGATCGCCGCCGCGCCGGTGCTCATTCCTCTCATTCTTGGGTATACAATCTACCGTGTGGTGCGGAGGCACCGCCAACAAAACAAACAGCCTTAAGGAGGCATTATCATGAAAAAACTATTGAGTATTCTCGTCGTTCTCGCCCTTGTACTGGTGTCCGTTTCCGCCATGGCCGAAGGCAGCACCGTAACCGCCATCGGCACCGGAACTGTGTCGCTGGTTCCCG
This sequence comes from Candidatus Limiplasma sp., assembly GCA_963675925.2. Classification (GTDB taxonomy): domain Bacteria; phylum Bacillota; class Clostridia; order Christensenellales; family Aristaeellaceae; genus CAXXOK01. The sequence continues at coordinate 1,272,557 of CAXXIB010000004.1, read as the reverse complement.
ATATGGCAAACTTCACTGTCGGCATTACCACGCAGGACGCACTGATTACCGCCGCTCTGGCAGCCAATGCCGAGGCCATGCAGGCCATCATCGACTCCCTGACAGCGCTGGGCGTTGCCAGAGAGGACATTCAATCCAAGAATTATTCCGTGTACCCTGTCAGCGACTACCAAAGCGACACCCCCAAGGTGACAGGCTACGAAGTCAGCAATACGGTGACCGTTATCGCGCGCGATCTGTCCATACTGCCCTCGCTGCTGGACAGCGCGGTAGAAGCCGGTGCCAATAACGTATACAACCTGACCTTTGAAAGCTCCGATCGCAGCACCGCGTATGAACAGGCCTTGAAGGCTGCCGCGCAGGATGCCCTTCGCAAAGCCGCCCTCATGGCGCAGGCGATTGGCTGGGAAGCCGGAAATCCCCTGTCCATCACGGAAAACAGCAATTACAATACCTACTACGGCGAAATCAGGGCTTATTCACTGGATTCCTCCTTTGCGACCCCCATTGAAAACGGCATGATTACCGTAACGGCGGAAGTCACGGCCGAGGTTGCCTTGAAATAACATCTACTGCTAAGACACTTTCCAATCGCCCGTTTCCGGCTGTATGCCGGGACGGGCGATTGTTGATTTCACAGGACTTGAGTGCTACAATATTGGCATGGACGAACGCTTGATTTCCGCCGCTGAGGAGACCCTGCGGCGTGCGGACTTGCTACCCAAAGGCGCAGCGGTGCTCGTCGCCTTAAGTGGCGGCGCGGATTCCGTTGCCCTTTTATTTACCCTGCTGGAGCTAGGAAAGAAATACAAGCTAAACGTAAACGCCGCGCATGTGGAACACGGCCTGCGGGGCGAGGCCGGGCTTTCGGACGCTGCCTTTTGCGCGGCGCTATGCAAGCGCCTGTCCGTGCCGCTTGTCATCGACCATGCGAATCTGTCCGGCGATATGGACAGCCCCGGCGCGGAGGCCGCCGCACGGGATGCACGCTATGCCTTACTGCTGGCCCGCGCCAAGGAGCAAAAGGCGGATGCCCTGCTGCTGGCCCACCACCAGGACGATCAGGCCGAAACCGTGCTGCAACATCTGCTGCGCGGCAGCGGTGCAAGGGGCCTGCGCGGTATGGAGGCGATCTCCCAGCGGAGCGGCGTGCGTATCATTCGCCCGTTTTTATCCTTGCCCAAACAGGTTTTGGTGGATGCATTATCCGGCGAAGCCTACCGCAGCGATGAAACCAACACTATCCCCGTATGCCAGCGCAACCGCCTGCGGCTGCAAATTCTACCCATGCTGACAGCGGAAAATCCGGCTGCCGTGGCCCATATCGCCCGGTCTGCCGAACTGCTAAAGTTGGATGAGGATTACCTGCAAACCCAGGCGGATGCCCTGCTCAAAACGTGCCTGATTGACAAACCGCCGTACTTCTGTTTACATAGAGTAGCCCTGCGGGACGCCCCTGCCGCCATCGCACTGCGCGCCCTGCGAAAGTTTGCCGAACTGGGGTTTTTACGCTGCGGTGCAAGCACCGAAGAACGTTCCTTGTCAGCGCAAGACTCACTTAGGATGCTGGAACTGCTAAACGCACCGGAGTATACGGTCATCAACCTGCCCGGCGCACTTCATGCCATGGCGACCCGGCGTTTTATACACCTGACACGCATGGAAGACGACGCACCGCTGCAGGATGTGCCCCCGGCTACCCCAGTAGCACTCAAACAGGCCGATGCCGCCGTCGCGTTTGGCGATATTGCGCTGCGCGCCACGCCATTTACAGGCGGTATGCATCCGCCGGACGGACGCGCATCCGTCGTGCTCACCGAAGATCAGCGCAAGGCCGCCGTGCTGCGTACCCCGCTGCCGGGCGATACCATCCACCCCTTTGGAGCCAGCGGGCGAAAGCCGCTGCGCCGCTATGTAACAGACCAGAAGCTGGACCCGCCCTTTCGCCGCTATTTACCTGTACTCGCCATCGACCACGAAGTGCTATGGGCTGTTGGCATCGGCGCGGCGGAAAACACACGCCTTTCAAAGGATTCCGCTGTTTTATTCACCCTGCAGGGCACAGTGCCCTGGCACAATCCCATGCAGTAAAGGAGTACACCATGAAACAGGATTGCCCCATGTTCCAAGATCTGTCGGAAATTTTGATCTCTGAGGAGCAAATCAAGCACACCGTGCAAAGCCTTGGCGAGCGCATAACGCAGGATTATCAGGGGAAGAACCCGCTGATGATCTGCATACTCAAAGGCTCGACCGTATTCTTTACCGATCTTATCCGCGATATCAGCCTGCCGCTGGATATCGACTTTATGGCCATTTCCAGCTACGGCTCCAACACCGTCAGCGGTGAGGTGCGCCTGGTGAAGGATTTGGATACCAGCATTGAAGGCCGCAATGTGCTGATTGTGGAAGACATCGTGGACTCCGGCAAGACCTTGGCGTATCTCAAGCGCATTCTTAACAACCGTGGTGCGGCCAGCATCCGAATTATTACGCTGCTGGATAAGCCCTCCCGCCGCGTTGTGCCCCTGAGTGTGGACTATACCGGCTTTGAAATTCCCGATGCGTTCGTGGTCGGCTACGGGCTGGACTTTAACGAAAAGTACCGCAACCTCCCCGTCATCGGCGTGCTGGACGAAAAGGTGTACAAGTAAGAACCGAGTAGGGTGTTATTGCATCAAAAAGCCGCGCATTTGCGCGGCTTTTGTATTTCGTTCAGGTTGTAGAGGCAATCGCCCTATTGACTTCTATTGCATCAGCTTGACCATAATGGCTTTTTGGGCGTGCAGGCGGTTTTCGGCTTCGTCAAAAATTTCGTCAGCGTGGGCTTCCATCACTTCGCCGGTGATTTCCTCCCCGCGGTGGGCAGGCAGGCAGTGGAGCACCATGGCATCCTTCTTGGCGGCGGCCATCACGGCATCGTTCACCTGGTAGCCCGCAAACGCCTTAGCGCGCTCCTCGGCCTCAGCTTCCTCGCCCATGCTGGCCCACACATCGGTATAGAGCACATCGGCATCCTTGGCGAGGGCGAGAACATCCTGTCCGACGGTCAAGAGACCGCTCTCTTTCCCCCAGGCAACCAGCGCTTCATCCGGTTCGTAGCCCTTGGGGCAGGCGATGGCAACAGACATCCCCATTTTCACGCAGCCCGCAATCAGGCTGTTGGCCATGTTGTTGCCTGCGCCTACAAAGCAGAGTTTTAGCCCTTGCAGCGTGCCCTTGTGCTCGCGGATGGTCATCAAATCGGCCAGCACCTGGCAGGGATGAGCGTAGTCCGTCAGCCCGTTAATGATGGGAATAGATCCGTACGTTGCCAGGTCTTCAACATCCTGCTGGGCAAAGGTACGGATCATAATCCCATCCACATAGCGGCTTAATACCCGGGCCGTATCCTGAATCGGTTCGCCGCGCCCGATTTGCAAATCGCGGCTGGACAAGAACAGTGCGTGTCCGCCCAGCTGAAACATGCCGACTTCAAACGATACGCGGGTACGGGTGGACGATTTCTGAAAGATCATCCCCAGGGTCTTCCCCGCAAGAATCGGGTGGGCTTTGCCCTGTTTATTTTCAGCTTTCAGTTGATCGGCCAGGTCCAATAACGCTGTAAGGTCTTCGGTGGTATAATCGGTTAATTTCAAAAAATGCTGCATTGTTTTCATGTTCCTTTCCCATGCTATATTGTCGTAAATGAATGATGCTGTTTCGGTACAGGCTATGCCTATAGTTCCTGCTTGATGATGGCAACAGCCTGCTTGAGCTGGTCCCAGGCAATGGTCAGGGGCGGCAGCAGGCGCAGTTTATGCTTGGCAGTCAGGGTCACAACACCCTTATCCAGCAGGGTTTGCACCAGTGCGCGCGCATCCTTGGTCGTTTCGATGCCCAGCATCAGCCCATAGCCGGTAATGCGTTTGACCGACGGACACGCGGAAAGTTCTGCTTTGATATACTCGCCCTTTCTCTTAACCTCGGACAGGAGTTCATCCGTAAGCTGACCCAGCACCGCAACAGCCGCAGCCGCGCACACAGGGTTGCCCCCAAACGTGGACGCGTGCGTTCCGGCGGACAGGGTCTGTTCTACCGGCTCACCCAGCAGGCAAGCCCCCATGGGCAGCCCCCCGGCCAGGCCCTTGGCGGTGGATACGATATCCGGCAGAATACCGAATTGCTGATATCCAAACAGCGTTCCCAGCCGCCCGTTGCCGGTCTGCACCTCATCCACAATCAATAGCACATCCTGCGCCTGGGTCAGCTCGCGTACGGCTTTCACATAGTCCTTATCCAGCGGTTCCACGCCGCCTTCACCCTGTATAACCTCAATCATCACGGCGCACACGGGGTGCTTGTCCAGCGCGGCTTGCAGCGCGGCAATATCATTGGGCGGCACATGCACAAAGCCTTCCGGGAAAGGCCCGAAATGCTGGTGGTAATGCGCCTGTCCGGTCGCTGCCAACGTAGCCAGCGTGCGTCCGTGAAAGCTATCCTCCAGGGTGACGATTACAGGTTTTGTGTTTTCGCCGTGCTTATCGGCGGCGTACTTGCGCGCCGTTTTGATGGCGCATTCGTTTGCTTCCGCGCCGGAGTTGCCGAAAAACACCTTTTTCAGCCCCGAACGCTTGCACAGGATTTCCGCCAGCTCGCCCTGTGGCTGTGTGTAATAGAGATTGGACACATGCGCCAGCGCATGGATCTGCTTGCACACAGCCTCCGCCCACGGCTTGTTGCCGTAGCCCAGCACATTCACGGCGATACCGCTGCCCATGTCGATATAGGCTTTCCCTTCATCGTCAAACAGGGTCGCGCCGTCTCCGCGCACAAAGGTGACATCAAACCGCGCATAAGTCGGGGCCATATATTGTTTCTCTAACTTCTTACTATCACTCATGGTAAATCCTCTCTTGGCCGCCCGGTCAGTGCGTAAACATGGTGCCGACACCCTCGTCCGTTAAGCATTCAATCAAAATCGCATGCTTGACGCGGCCATCGATGATAAACACCTTCTGCACACCGCGCTGGATGGCATCGATGCAGCACTCCACTTTGGGAATCATGCCGCCGGAAATAACCCCCTCGGAGATCAGCGCCGGGGCCGTATCGGCCGGTACAACGCTAATCAGCGAGCTTTCATCCGCCGGGTCACGCATTACGCCACGGATATCGGTCATGTTAATCAGGCTCTCGGCTGAAAGCGCCGCTGCAATGCGGGCAGCAGCGGTATCGGCATTGATGTTATACACATTGCCCTCCCCGTCGCCGCCGACGGTGGACACCACCGGGATATAGCCTTTTTCCAGCACATCCAAAATGGGCTGCACGTTGACATCGGTAATATCGCCCACAAAACCGTGTACCGTATCGCGCTGCTTGGCGGTAATCATATGCCCGTCCAGGCCACACAGGCCGATGGCCTTGCCGCCGATGGACTGCAAATACGCCACCAGGTTTTTGCCCACCTTGCCCGCCAGCACCATCTGCACAATCTCCGCCGTTTCCTGATCGGTTACGCGCAAGCCATCGATAAACTCAGTCTGTTTTCCAAGTTTTTTCAGCATTTCGCTGATCTCCGGGCCGCCGCCGTGCACCAGCACCACACGGATGCCCACCAGCTGCAACAGCCGCAGATCGCCCATCACCGCGCGTTCCAGCTCTTTTGATTGCATGGCGCTGCCGCCGTATTTGATCACGACGATTTTGCCCGTATATTCCTGTATATAGGGAAGCGCCTGAATGAGAACTTCCGCGCGTTCGTTAATGGTCATGGTCATTGCTTTTTCCTCCATCAGGTGCGGTAATCGCCGTTGATGCGTACATAATCGTAGGTCAGATCGCAGCCCCAGGCGGTGGCTTTCCCTTCGCCGCCTTCACACTGGACTAAAATATCAATCTCGTCCTCACGGAGGATATCGGAGGCTACGGCCTCATCAAAGGGAATGCTGCGCCCCTTCTTGCATACGTTGAGCAGACCCGCCTTGCTTTTAAACTGGATATCGATGCTTTCCACATCGACATCCGCGCCGGAATAGCCGATGGCACACAGCACGCGCCCCCAGTTGGCATCCGCGCCAAAGAACGCGGATTTGACCAGCGATGAGCAGATGACCGCCTTGGCGGCTGCCTTGGCGCTTTGTTCATCCTTGGCTCTGGTTACGGTACAGGCGATGAGCTTGCTGGCCCCTTCGCCGTCCTTGGCCATCATGCGGCACAGCTGCTCGCACACGGCCTTGAGCGCGGCTTTAAACGGCGCGGCATCGGCCGTGATGGCGTTGCCCGCCATGCCGTTGGCCAGAATGCAGACCATATCGTTGGTGGATGTATCTCCATCCACCGACAGCATATTAAAGGTGTCCTTCACCACAGCAGACAGGGCATTTTGCAAGGCATCGGGCGCGATGGCCGCATCAGTCGTGAGAAAACAGAGCATGGTGGCCATGTTGGGGTGTATCATCCCGCTGCCCTTGGCCATGCCGCCCAGCTTGCAGATAACCCCGCCCATTTCAAACTCGACGGCAACTTCCTTGGGCACGGTATCGGTGGTCATAATTGCCTGGGCGGCGTGATGGCCGCCGTCGCTGCGCAGCGCCGCTACAAGCTTGGTAATCCCCTCTTCAAACGGCGTAAGCGTCATCGGTTGCCCGATAACGCCCGTAGAGGCGACGATTACATCGTCGGCTTTGATGTTTAGATGCTGCTCCACCAGTGCGCTCATGCCATCGGCAATCTCAATGCCGTTATCGTTGCAGGTATTGGCGTTGCCGGAGTTGCAGATCATTGCCTGGGCTTTGCCGTTTTGCAGGTGGGTTTTGGTCACCAGCAGCGGCGCACCTTTGACCAGGTTTTGCGTGTAGCAGGCAGCCGCAGAGGCCTTTGTTTCGCTTACGACCAGTGCCACATCCCGCTTGCCGGGCTTTTTGCGTATGCCCAGGTGTTCGCCCGCGGCTTTATATCCCTTTGCGGCTGTTATGCCGCCTTCTATCCATTGCATGTATGGTTCTCCTTTACAGGCTTGAAAGCATGAGGTCCAGATTCTGTATTGCCATACCGCACGCGCCTTTTCCCAAATTATCAAAACGTGCGTAGACGATCATCCGCTCCTCGTTGCCGGTTACAAAAATCTCCATCACGTCCGAATCGGCCAGCTTGTTTGCGGCGATGACAGGTTCGGGATTCGGTCCGAGTACCTGAATCATCGCCTTGGCTCGGTAATGAGCGCGGTACAGATCGGTAAGCGCGTTCATAGACAGCCGCGCTTGCATCAGCGACGGATGCAGCGGCACGGACACCAGCATGCCATTGTAGAAATCCGCAACAACAGGCTGAAAGATCGGGGTATTCTTCAGGCCGCACACCTTGACGATTTCCGGCAGATGCTTATGGCTTTGCGAAAGTGCATAGGCACGCGGCGCATCCAGCGCTTTGTCGCGCTTTTCTGACTCGTAAGCGGCAATCATGGCTTTCCCGCCGCCGGAGTAGCCCGTAATCGACGAAATGCTCAAGGGCATATCCGCCGCGATCACATCGGCCATTACCAGAGGATATAAAAGCGCAATCGCGCCCGCTGCGTGGCAGCCGGTGTTGGCGACACGGGTGGAGCTGCGAATGGCCTGTTCATGCGCGGCAGACAGCTCCGGGAAGCCGTATGCAAAGCGGCCGTCCGTGCGGAAGGCCGTAGAGGTATCCAAAACTTTGCAGTTTTCATCGGGCAGCGCGGCAACAAACGCCCGGCTGGCATCATCGGGCAGGCAGAGGATGGTTACATCTGCCTGCGCGGCAAGCGCCGCCTGTGCAGGCGCATCTTTGCGCTGGGCTTCCGGCAGCTGCAGCAGCTGCAAATCAGGCCGGGCTTTCAGCTTGTCCCCAATCCGCAGCCCCGTAGTGCCGCCGGAACCGTTGATGAAAACTGTATGCATGTCAAGCTCCATTTCAATGCGATTGGTCTTGCTATCGTCCCGGCAGCGCAAGTCGCTTACATTGCCGGGACGCGTTTACGGTGCCATCAATTGGCCCGTTTTACAAATCAGCAGCTTATTTCCCTTGCAGCTTTGCGCGGACAACCGACGGAAGCCCAAACAGGTTGATGAAGCCGGCAGAATCGTTCTGGTCATAAACTTCATCTTCGTTAAACGTGGCAATCTCCTCGGAATAGAGGCTGTAGGGGCTCTGAATGCCAGCGGGTATCACATTGCCTTTGTACAGTTTCAGCGTCACATCGCCGGTCACAAACTCCTGTGTTTTGTCCACGAACGCGGTCAATGCCTCGCGCAGCGGGGTAAACCACTGGCCGAAGTACACCAGCTCCGCAAAGCGGTTGGCGATGACATCCTTATAGTGCTGGGTATCGCGGTCCAGGCACAGGGATTCCAGCGCCTGATGCGCGGCATACAGCACGGTGCCGCCGGGAGTTTCGTACACGCCGCGGCTCTTCATGCCCACAAGGCGGTTTTCCACCATATCCACGATGCCCACGCCGTTGGCGCCGCCAAGCTGGTTCAGCTTTTCAATCATGGCAATGGGTGCAAGGGTTTCGCCATCCACCGAAACGGGGAGACCTTTTTCAAACGAAATGGTCACATACGTGGCCTTGTCTGGTGCTTGCTCCGGGCTGACGCACATCTCCAAAAAGCCGGGCTTTTGGTAGGTCGGCTCGTTTTTCGGGTCCTCTAAATCCATTCCCTCGTGGGAGAGATGCCAGAGGTTTTTATCTTTAGAATAGTTGGTTTCACGGTTGATTTTCAGGGGAATATCATGCGCTTCGGCGTATTCAATTTCATCGTCCCGGCTTTTCAGTTCCCACTCGCGCCAGGGCGCGATAATTTTCATATCCGGCGCATAGGCCTTGATAGCCAGCTCAAACCGTACCTGATCGTTGCCTTTGCCGGTGCAGCCGTGGCAGATGGCATCGGCCCCTTCTTTAAGGGCGATTTCAACAATGCGCTTGGCAATGATGGGGCGGGCAAAGCTGGTGCCCAGCAGGTACTGGCCTTCATACACCGCGCCCGCCTGCATGGTGGGATAAATAAAGTCGGTAATGAATTCCTCTTTCAGGTCTTCAATATACAGTTTGCTTGCACCGGTACGGATAGCCTTTTCTTCCAAGCCTTCCAGCTCAGACCCCTGGCCCACATCCGCCGATACGGCAATGACTTCACAGTTGTCGTAGTTCTCTTTCAGCCACGGTATAATCACCGAGGTATCCAAACCACCTGAGTACGCCAGAACCACTTTATTGACCTTCATCTTACTTGCCACCACAATGCCCCCTTGAATAATTATTCGTAAATTATGCATGAAATACAAGATTTTGTCAAGGTTATTTCATGTGCTGTTTGTCCCGTTTTGCACCAATTTCAACCGCTTTCAGCGAGGATGAAAAATGAAAACGAACCCGGCCTATCACCGGGTTCGTTTTCACACAGCTGTCAGGGCTTTATTTTTCTAGCTTCCATGTAGTAGCGCTTCTCGTGGGCCTCGCCCATGGAGAAGGTTTTACGCGGCAGCGCGCCGAGTGTTTCCACGGCGGGTAATAACTCGCTTTTATGCAGTGCAGGCAGCAAAAACGCAATGGTATTTGGCTGCGCCGCCAACGCCCGCGCCGTTTCCTCGCCGTGCACATAGTCAAGCGTCAATCCCTCCCGGCCCTGCATCCATTCATCCAGAAAGGTTTGCAGCGCACCAACGGGCAGCGGATCGCCGGAATCGGCAATGCTTAGCTGCACTTCCTTGCCCTCATACACCATGGTTATGCTATGGCCGTTCTGGGTTGCACCCAGCGACCAGCCCTTGCGGTCTGTATAGGCTGCCAGTTCATCCAGCAGATTATCCCCATCAAACCCGAAGAGTACACGATGGATAGGTTCAAAGATCAGTGCATCGTCGTGGATGTTTTCAATCTCCACCATGGCATAGCGCGCAGGGTGATTTTGCAGGGCATCCGGCGGCAGGGATTGCTTGAGTTCTTCCCAATAGCTCTTGGCAGCGGCCAGGCTGTGGTTGCCGTCCCCTACCGCAAACAGAATGTCGTTTTGCGCTTGCAGGGCATCCAGCGCGGCATACACGCTTTGGATATCCTTATCGTCTGTCACGGCATAGCCGGTCAGGTGCCCGCCGCTCATCATGAGGGGAAAATCATACAGCTTACGCAGCGCGGCCCGCTTTTCAAACAGCGGCTCGACCACGCTTTGCATCGTATCGTCAATCAGTAAAATGACATGGCTTAACTCCAGGGGCGCATCCCGGCGAATGGACAGCCGCGGAGGAATGCGCTGCAGAATCGTGCCTTCGGTTGCGCGTACCGGCAGCTTGGTATTGGGCCGGTAATCGTAGCACTCCAAATCCAGCATAGCCACCAGCCCCACGCGCGCGCCTTCGCCCGCCATGCGTTCCACCAGCACAAAGCCGTTTTGCACCTGCGGTGTCAGGGTGCCGTTTTGCAGGTATTTCTGCATGGTTTGATGAATCTTCGGGACGCGCGTTTTGGCTTCGTCCAGGTAAATTTCAGGCAGCACCAGCCGCAGCGCAGAGGGCTTATCACCGACGAGCATCTCCGCCTCCTGCCAGTAGGCAGGCTGCGACGTATATTGATCGCAGGCCACACAGGCCCACGCGGTCAGATCCGTAGCCGGGTTTGGGAGTAGAAATGTTCCGGGTTTGATGCATCCATCCTGCATTGTGGGAGCCTCCTCAAACGTTGTTCTCTTGCGAATATTCGCCGTAAAGGCCTGCGTTCCCTTTAGGGAATGGGTGTAGCGCCGGCAACATACCCGGCTTCCCCTTCCCGAAGCATACGGCAGACGATGATAATGCGGCTCAGGTCCGTACCATCGGACAGGGTAACAAGCGTCAATAATCGGTCGGTTGCCAGCACCCCGGCGTTAAAGCTGTACAAGCTCTTTGCGATTGCGCTGCCTACATGCGCAAGCATTTCCTCGTCGGTAGCAAAGGAGAGCACCTGCGCATCAAAGTAATCTGCCGCCGTCGGATCGCCGGAGGATTTAATGACAGCGATAATGCCGTAACGCGCTTCTTCATACAGCCCCCGGTAGGTAATGAACGGATGCTGGCGCGCATACTCGATTCCCTGCTCGACATAGTTTTTCAGCGGTGCGAAGGTTTTTCCTTCGTTGGATGTCCGCCCGTAGAGCACAATATTTTCCGGCGGATAGCGGAAGGTAATATTCTGGTCGACAAACACCGCGCCGTAGCCGGAATAATCGCCCGACGAATTGTGGTTGAGATAATAGGTATTGTTTCGCATGACCACAAGCTCGTCCAGCACGCCGTCGATCAGCACATGGCCGACGATATCGGGGTTAACCGTTTGCAGGGTATTCACTTCTTCCAGCTGGATAAGCAGTGGGTTGAATGGGTAGCGATCCAGCTTCTGGCGCGGCGGCAGCGTTTCCGTGCCGGGCGCTACGGTCTGGTTTGGATCTGCGTCTGCCATCACCCCGATGAGCGGGTCGGACTGCTGTATGCGGGCAGTCGGTGCCGGTGTCACCCTAGGCACAGGCGAAGCCGTGGGCGGATAGGTTTCCCCCGCCGGGCGCAGCGCCACTGCCTGTGCACTGCGGATAAAATCGATATTATTTTCTATCAAATACTGCTCGCGGTATTCCCGCAGTTTGGTTTCACTGTCGATAACATCTTTAGAGATACGGTAGATCTCGATGCCGCAAAACAGCAGCGCGGCAATACAGCTGAGCACCACAGCCACGCGCCACGGCTCCCGTTTCTTTTTTTCGGGCACAGGGGGCGGGGGTGGCGGGTCACGGAATACTTCGGCTTCGTCGGCCAAGGTCTGGCGCACCGGCGCGGTCTGTTCAAACGCATCGGGTTCGTCACTTCCATCGTAGGCGTTATACAATTCGGGCATTTTGCGGTCGATGTCCAGCATCGGCTTAAAGAAGCGCTCTTCCTGCAAAACTTCCGGCTCTTTTGCAGCGGGAAACGCCGTCTCCCCGCCTTGCCAGCCCATTTCTTCCCAGGGGTTATAGGCATCTTCCACGGGACCGTCTTCCCGGGAGGCAAGCGGTACGGATTCAATGAAATCAAAATTCCGCCCTCGCTGTGGGGGCGGTGTTTCCTCCGCGTCTGTATGGAAGCGATACGGCATGCCGGGAACCGGCACCGAAGGGTTTCGGCGCGGCGTTCTTCCGGTCTGATCCCGATCCGATCTCATGCTGTTTCCCTCTTGCCTGTCGGTGCTTTATTGGTTATTTCATAGTACAGTTCCATGGCTTTCATGTCAAGCAAGACCGCTGGCGAAAGCCCGCATTCCCACGCGCAGAAACTTACCCCGCAGGTTTGACATCATCCCCCGCAAACCCTATAATATTGGGGTATGTAAACTATTGACAAGACAAGGGGAGAAAACCATGAAACTCTCAAATTCCGCCCAGCTCCGTGCGATGTTCTTACAGTTTTTTCAGGATAAAGGTCACGCGGTGATCTCGTCGGCGTCGCTGGTGCCGGAGAATGACCCCACCGTACTGTTTACCACCGCGGGTATGCACCCGCTGGTGCCGTATTTGCTTGGCGAAAAACACCCCGAAGGGACACGGCTGACGGACGTACAAAAGTGCATCCGCACCGGCGATATCGACGACGTTGGCGATGCCAGCCACCTCACCTTCTTTGAGATGCTTGGCAACTGGTCGCTGGGCGATTATTTCAAAGAGAAGATGATCCCCTGGAGCTGGGAGTTTTTAACCAGCGAGGACTACCTGGGCATCCCCAAGGACAAACTGGCTTTTTCCGTGTTTGCCGGCGATGAAAACGCCCCCCGCGACGAGGAAAGCGCTAAGCTTTGGCGCGACCAGGGTGTAGCCAGCGAGCGCATCTTCTTCCTGCCCAAGGAAAACAACTGGTGGGGCCCCGCCGGTGCAACCGGCCCCTGCGGTCCGGATACGGAGATGTTCATCATCACCGACAAAGCGCCCTGCGGCCCGGACTGCTCCCCTGCCTGCGACTGCGGACGCTATCTGGAAATCTGGAACGATGTGTTCATGCAGTATAACAAAACCGCCGACGGCAGCTACGAGCCCCTGCAAAAGCCCAACGTAGACACCGGCATGGGGCTGGAGCGCACGATCTGCGTTCTGCTTGGCAAGGACAACGTCTACGAGACGGATTTGTTTGAAAGCATCCTCGCAAAAATTGCCGAGCTCAGCGGCAGAACCTATGCCGACAACCAAAAAGCCTTCCGCATCGTGGCCGACCACATGCGCACCTCCACGTTTATTCTTGGCGACGACCGGGGTATGGCGCCCTCCAACATGGGCCAGGGCTACGTACTGCGCCGGTTAATCCGCCGCGCGGTGCGCTACGGCATGGAACTGAACCTGCCCGCCGGCTTTACCGGCCAGATTTCGCAGGTGATTATCGACCAGTACAAGGCCGTATATCCGGAACTGGAACGCAATGCTAAGTTCATTTTGGAGCAGCTCGCTACGGAAGAAACGCGCTTTGCCAAGACCCTGGACCAGGGCACGCGCGAGTTTGAAAAAATCGTCACCCGCCTGGACGGTACCCAGATTGACGGCGTGAGCGCCTTCCATCTGTACGATACCTACGGCTTCCCCATCGAAATGACAGCCGAGCTGGCCAGGGAACGCGGCCTGACGGTTGACATGGCCGGCTATGAGCAAAGCTTTAAAGAACATCAAAAGAAAAGCCATGCCGGTGCCGAGCAGACCTTCAAAGGCGGCTTGGCCGACCATTCCGAGCAGACCACCAAGCTGCACACCGCGACCCACCTGCTGCACCAGGCCCTGCGCCAGGTGCTCGGCGACGAGGTTGCGCAGAAAGGCTCCAACATCACTGCTGAACGGCTGCGGTTTGACTTTTCCTTTGGCCGCAAGGTGGATAAAGAAGAGCAGCAAAAGGTGGAGGCCATCATCAACGATGTCATCGCCGCCAGGCTGCCCGTGACCATGGAAGAGATGACCGTGGACGAAGCCAAAGCCCAGGGCGCTATCGGCTTGTTTGAAAGCAAGTACGGCGAAAAGGTGAAGGTGTACTCCATCGGCGATTTCTCCAAAGAAATCTGCGGCGGCCCGCATGTGCAAAACACATCCGAGCTGGGCAGTTTCAAGATCAAAAAGGAAGAAAGCTCCTCCGCAGGGGTGCGGCGCATTAAAGCTATTGTAAAATAAGGAGTAAAGGGTCTTTGGCCAAAAAGACACAAGCGACGGCATGGGCATCGTCCCGGCGGGTTATGCTGGTGATGATGTCCTTGCCTGCGCTCTACAACTATTTGTATTCCATGACGGTATCGGACGCGTACACGCTGTCGCCGGTTTTCGGCGGTGCGCTGTTTATGTCCGGTGCGGCCGCAACCGCCTATGCCCAAACCTATACCGGTGAGCGGCGCAAAAGCCTGACACGGCGTACCCGCATCCTCGGCACCGTGCTGCTGGCGCTGATGTTTTTACTCACGCTGATGCTGTGGGTGGTGTACCCCTTCTTTTCCCATGTATCCCATTTTTGGGAAATTTCCGCCATAACCCTGGTACTGACCGTGCGCGGCGTAATCGCCCGCGGGCTGGTGGGCAGCGTCATGCGCGGGCGCATGCGCAAGCGCGCGTTTGTGCTCTTCTTCACGCTGCTGCAAGTGTTGCTGTGCGGCGCAGTTGCCGCGCTGTTTTTTACAGCCCTGCAAGTACAATCGGCCTGGTATATGCTGGGCGGCTATGCCCTGGGCGTGCTGCTGGAGGGGTATATCCTCTGGCGCGACCGCAAGTCCATCGCCATGGAAAACCGCCCCGAACCACTGGACAAGGAAACGGCGGAACGCATGGCTGCGGAGCTGCGGCAGATGAACGCCTACGGCGCATACCAGCGGATGCATACGCTGATTCTAATTGCGCTGCAAATGACGCTGATTATGGTGTATACCTTCATCGGCATCACCGCCAAGGAGATTATTTCCTGTCTTGCCATATCGGTGGCATGTACCATCACCATGCGCGAAGTGACGGACTTTTTCCTGCTGCGCTTAAAGCACCACCGCCCGGCCGCACTGAACCTACTGCTAATCGGTTTGTTCCTGTGGGGCTATTCGCTGTTTCTATTCTACCGTATGGTATCGGGTGATAGTTCTCTGCTGATGACCTACCTGATGCTTGGGCTGTGCTCGGCGGGTTTGAGTATTTCGGTCACCAGCCTGGCGCAGATCGAACGCGAAATGACCAGCGTGGCAAAATACCGCCTGCGCGACCATATGCAGGGCTACGGAACCATCCGTTCCGTAAACACGGAGCTTTCCATCCTGGCGGGACAGCTGTTTGCGCTGCTGCTTTTGGCCGCCCTGTCGCTGCCTGCCGGTGTTAACCTGACGACGATTGAGTTTACGCAGATCCTGCAAGATTTCCGTCCGCTGATGATACTACCTCCGCTGTTGCTGACTGTCGCGGCCTTTCTGCTTGCGCTGCGCTTTCCGCTGAACAACCGGCATTTCCAAAAGTTAAAGCGCTTTTTAACCCTCAGCGATGAGGATAACCCGGCCCTGAAAAAGCAGCTTGATACCGTGGTCGTGCATAAGTACATCAACCGTTTCGGCCTGAAGATCATCATCTTCTTTTTACGGCTGCTAATGCCCCACAAGGTGCTGGGGAAGGAACATTTGCAGGGGTTGGAGGACGGCACCATCATCCTGGTGTGCAACCATGGCGAGGTCTACGGCCCCGTGGCGGCCACGCTGCATGTACCCATCCCCTTCCGCCCCTGGGGCATTGCGGAGATGATGGACAAGGAACAGATTGTTGACTACATCTACATGAATACTGCCGTGCGGCAGGACTGGTGCCCGGAGTGGCTGAAAATGCCGCTGACCAAGCTGTTTGCGCGCTTCTTCCTGTGGGCATTCCAAAGCCTGGATACCATCCCCGTGTATCGCAACAACCCCCGTTCGCTGATTAAAACCTTCCGCATGACGGTGGATGCCATGCAGGCCTGCGACAATTTGCTGCTGTTCCCTGAGCGGGGCGATAACCTTGGCCCCGGCGACAAGGGCTATGCCGAGGAAGGCATCGGTGAGCTGTATACCGGCTTTGCGATGATAGCACCGGCGCTGTATAAGAAAACGCACAAAGCAGCGGTGTTTGTGCCGATCTACGCCTCCAAAAAGCTGAAAACGCTGACCTTCGGCGAGGGGATACGCTATAACCCGGATGCGCCGATCAATGATGAAAACACGCGCATCGTCACAAGGCTGCACCAAAGCATTGCCGCGATGGCGGAAGACGAGCAAGCAAGCTTGCAGAAGCTGCAAGCCAAGGCCTGATCGCTTTACACAGCGGCAGTCATATACAAAACCGGATACGCGATTGCGTATCCGGTTTTGTTTGTATAGGTCATACGATTGCTATCACTATTTGGTAAAGTACTCGCGGTACTTGGAGTAGATCACATCCTTATCCACCTTGTATCGGCTCAGGTGCTTGACAATCAGCGTGGACACCTGTTCCTTGTTCCCCGCCATGACCGCTGCCAGCAGGTTGCGGTGATCCTCAACAATTTTGATCTCCTTGACCGCAAACAGGCTTAAGTTGCGGACACGGTCAAAGTGCAGGGTCATGCTTTCCAGCATTTGATAGCTCTGCATTTTGTTCGTCAGGCGGAACATTTCGCGGTGAAACTCATCGTCCTGTTCAAACAATTTATCGTAGAGCTCGTTTTCAAAGTAAAACTCCTGCAGCTTCACATTGGCTTGGGCAATGGAAAAATCAAGCTCACCCGCCATATCGCAGGCCAATTCGAAAATCGCCTTTTCAAACACCATGCGCATAAAGCGGCTTTCTTCCACAAAATCGTAATCAATCAGCGCAATGCGGCTGCCGCGCTGGGGTAGAATTTCCACAATGCGGATTTTGGCCAGCTCAATCAGCGCCTCGCGCACCGGTGTGCGGCTTAAACCCATCGCAGCGGAAATCTCGTTTTCACTAAGCATGGCACCGGGTTCCAGTTCCATGGAAGCGATATTGCGCTTGAGCATCCTCAGGGCGTAATCCCGCGCTGTCTCGCGCGCAAAGCGTTCCGTAATGTTCATGCTGCTCCTCTTTCAGGCCAGATTATTCCAGCCTGCATACTAGTTTTTTAGTATTGTATCATTCAGTCAACGACGCGTCAAGAAACGCCGCCATCCGCTGCCCTACAGCAGTGAAAGCGAAGGAATAGCGTTTAAATCCAGCGATGCAGTCTCCGTCCGGCGGTAGTACGCAGCCGAGGCGATCATCGCGGCGTTGTCGGTACACAGGGCAATCTCCGGCATGCAAAGCCGGAACCCGTGTTGCTTTGCCAGGTCCGCCATCTGCGCGCGCAGCAGTGTGTTCGCGCTCACGCCCCCGGCCAGGCACAGGGTATCCAGTCCACTGTCCAGCACAGCTTGGATGGTTTTGCTGCAAAGACTGTCCACAATCGCCTGCTGGTAGGAGGCAGCCAGATCGGCCTTGGGCAGTGCCTCCCCCTTTTTCTCCCTGTTATGCACGGCGTTGATGAACGCTGTTTTCAGCCCTGAAAAGCTAAAATCGTACTTGCCTTCTGCTTTAGGACGCGGCAGCGGCAGAAAATGCGGATCGCCGCCCTCGGCAAGCTTGCTCAGGTGCGGCCCCCCAGGGTAGGGAAGCCCCAGTACTCTGGCACCCTTATCAAAGGCTTCGCCCGCCGCGTCATCAGCCGTTTGCCCAAGCAGAGTGTAGCGGCCATAGTCTTCCACGGTTACCAGATGGCTGTGCCCGCCGGACACAACCAGGCAGACAAACGGCGGTGTAAGCGACGGGGTTGACAGGAAATTCGCGCTGACATGCCCCTCGATGTGATTGACGGGAATCAGCGGCTTGCCTGTAGCAAAGCTTACGCCCTTCATGCAGTTGACACCGATCAGCAGCGCTCCCACAAGCCCAGGCCCGTAGGTGACGGCCAAGGCATCGACCTCAGACAGAGTCATCCCGGCATCCTGCAAGGCCTGATCAATCATGCGGTCACAGGCATCCACATGGGCGCGGCTGGCGATTTCCGGTACCACACCGCCGTAAATTGTATGCAGATCAATTTGCGAAAACACAGCATTGGAGATAATCCTCCGGCCGTTTTCCACCACAGCGGCGGCCGTTTCATCGCAGCTGGTTTCCAGTGCTAAAATACGATATGGTTTCATCATCAACGGTACTCCATCGGATCGTACGGCATTGCCTGCAGTTGCCGCTCCTGCCTGCGCCGCAGGGCGCGCCGGTCGATCATCGTTAAAATCAAAGGTAACAGCAGGATACCCGCCATCAGGTACAAAAGCGTCAGGCCGATTGGCATGGCATACTCCTGAAACATAGCTACAGGGAACAGCCGCATGACAGGTTCGTCGGCCGCGAAAATGCCGCCGGGGATGAAACTATTGTGCAGCATCTCCCAGAAGCTTGCAAAATCAATCATTACCCATAGAAACGCAATCCCTATCACAAGCAAAGGCAAGGTCACCCCCAGGTAATAAAAGCGCGGGGAGAAGGTGCGTGTTCGCATGGCCGCCCCGCCAAGCAGTGTTAAAAATACTAGCGCGATTACACAAGCAATCATCAGCGGCAGCATATAGCGAAATGCCATCACCCATTGCTGCACCTGCGCCATGTGCTCAGAAAAGCTCTCCGGTACCGGAAAGGCCTCCCCCTCCACGGTGATCGCCGTAAGCCAACCGGCGCGGCGACCCGTGATATACCCAATCGTTTCCTGGGCAAAGCGCTCCGCATCCGTAGCGGACATGATCTCCGTTTGCACCAGCGCGGTATCGGCCGCTTGGCGGAAGCGTTCCAGATCAGTCACATGCACACCGGCGGCATAGCCCATACTCAGCGCCGTCAAACACAGCGCAAGCGCAAAGGAAACAAGCGCGCCTAAAAAGCTGGTGCGCCTGCGCGGATACGGTCTGTTGGGTACCAGGTATGGGTCCATGCCTTTTTCCTTTCGCGCCGCTTACATTCGTTTCAGGTACGCGGTAATAAAACCGGAAATATTGCCGTCCATCACGCCGTCCACCCCGCCGACCTCAAAGCCGGTACGGTGATCCTTGACCATGGTGTACGGCTGGAACACATAGCTGCGAATCTGGCTGCCCCATTCAATCTTCTTAAGTTCACCTTTGATATCGGCCATCTGCTCTTCTTTTTCGCGCATGCGCTGCTCCATCAAACGGCCTTTGAGGATACGCAGGCAGACCTCGCGGTTTTGCATCTGGCTGCGCTCGTTTTGGCACTGGGCAACAATCCCGGTGGGGACATGGGTCATACGCACAGCGGAGTCGGTACGGTTAACGTGCTGGCCACCGGCACCGCCTGCGCGGTAGGTGTCGATGCGGACTTCCTCCATGTTGACCTCAAAATTGTCGTCCTCCGGCAAAATGGGGGCCACGTCCAGCGACGCAAAGGAGGTATGGCGGCGGGCGTTGGAATCAAACGGGCTGATACGCACCAGACGGTGCACTCCGCGCTCGGAGCGCAGGTATCCGTAGGCGTTCTCGCCTTCCACTTCAAAGGTAACGGACTTGATGCCGGCCTCGTCGCCGTCCAGCAGGTCGTTAATGGTCACCTTGAAGCCCATGCGCTCGCAGTAGCGCGTGTACATGCGAAACAGCATCTGTGTCCAGTCCTGAGCCTCGGTGCCGCCCGCACCGGCGTGCAAGCTGAGAATGCAGGAGCAATGGTCGTACTCGCCGCGCATCAGGGTTTCCAGTTCCAGCGCATCGGCATCCGTCTCCAGCGCGGCAAGCTCCTTTTCGCACTCGGCGGCGATCTCCGCATCTTCCTCCTCGGACAGCAGCATGAGCATCGCATCCACATCGTCCATGCGGGACTTTAAACTGGCGACAAGATTGATCTTTTGTTCAATCTGGCTCAGGCGCATATTCACCTGTTTGGACCGTTCCAAATCGTTCCAGAACTCCGGCGCGTTCATCTCTTCCTTGAGTTCTGCAAGCTCTTCTTCCAGCTGCGGTAAATGCAATCCCTCGCTGGACTTTTGCACGCTGTCGCGCAACGCGTCCAGGGATTGTCGATACCTGTCAATATCAATCATATCTGTACTCCTATGGTTCGATTCGGATCAGGGTTTCGTCCAGCGCTATCCCCATAAAATGCAGGTCATCGCGGTACACAAACCCCTCTTGTTCCCAAAATGTGCTGCCCGTCTCATTGCGTTTAAACACCACGAGCCAGGCCTTGGCTATGCCCTCTGCTTGCAGTGCCTCAGCTGCGGCCTTCCACAGGGCTTTGCCCACACCGCGCCGCTGCCAATCCGCCCGCACTGCGGTATGATGGATGACCCCGCGCCGCCCGTCGTGCCCGCATAAAATCACAGCGATGATCTCGCCATCGGCCTCTGCAACAAAACAGGTGCTCGGGTTGCGCTGTAAGTACTTTGCAATACCGTTTCGTGTATCATCCACCGAGTTCAGTCCCATGCCCGGCGTGGCCAGCCAAAGGGCGTACACAGCATCGTAATCGTCGATCGTCATCGGGCGGATGGTAGCATTTTCTAAACTCTGTGTCATTCATTCCTCACATGGCAGGGTAATCCGTTGCCTGCCCTAAGCAGACTGCGCGGCTTGATCAGCTAGATGATTTACCGTGGCAGTGCTTGTATTTCTTGCCAGAGCCACAGGGGCACGGCTGGTTGCGCCCTACCGCGCCGGGGGTGTTAATGTTTTTAGGTGCGCCGCCCTGCGGGGCTTTTGCTCCTTCGGCCACGCGGTTCTTACCGGCAAAGCCCTCCTGCAATTTCGCGGGGTCGGCGGTCTTTCGGCGCTCCGGCAAGCGTTCCACATGGCTTTGGTACAGTCTGCGCAGGGCATCTTCACGGATCAGGTACACCATGTCGTTGAACATGTCGTAGCTTTCCATTTTGTATTCCTGCACAGGGTTGCGCTGCCCATAGGCGCGCAGGCCGATGCCGTTGCGCAGGTCGTCCATGGCGTCGATATGGTCCATCCAGTGGCGGTCGATGGCGTTTAACAGCACCACGCGTTCAAACTCGCGCATGTCGATTCCAAGCTCCGACAGGGTCGCTTCCCGCTCCTGATAGAACGCTTCGGCATCCGTTTTGAGCATATCAGCAAACTCGTCCGCTTCCTCAGCCGTCTCCAGATAGTCCTTGTGCTTGTCAATATCGCCGGGTTTCAGGCAGAGTTTTTCCAGATACTCGCGGGCATCGTCCAGACTCCAGTCATAGCTGCCGTCTCCGGTAAAGTTGCGCTCGGCGGTCGCATCCACCATGTTGTGAATCATGCCGATCACGGTTTGGCGCATGTTATCGCCCTTGAGTATGTCACGGCGCTGGGAGTAGATCAGCTCGCGCTGCTTGTTCATGACATCGTCATATTCCAGCACGTTTTTGCGGATGTCAAAGTTGCGGCCTTCAATGCGCTTCTGGGCTGATTCAATCTGCTTGGTGAGGATGCCCGCTTCCAGCGGTTCGTCGTCTTTCAGGCCCAGGCGTTCCACCATCGGGGCGATGCGCTCCGAGCCGAACAGGCGCATAACCTCGTCCTGCAGGGAGATAAAGAACTGCGAAGACCCCGGATCGCCCTGACGGCCGGAGCGGCCGCGCAGCTGGTTGTCGATACGGCGGCTTTCATGCCGCTCGGTACCGATGATGTGCAACCCGCCCAGCGCAATCACGCGCTCGTGCTCGGCATCGGTTTCCTTTTTAAAGCTTTGAAAATAGTCCTGATAGGTTTTCCGGGCGGTCAGCACCTCCGGGGATATATCTTCATTGTGGCCGATGGCTTCCATGATTAATTCTTCATCCAGACCGTCCTGGCGCATTTTACGGCGGGCCAGAAAATCCGGGTTGCCGCCCAGCAGAATATCCGTACCACGACCGGCCATGTTGGTGGCGATGGTCACGGCGTTGACCGAACCGGCCTGCGCCACAATCTCGGCTTCTTTTTCATGGTTTTTGGCGTTCAAAACTTCATGCTTGACACCTTGGCGCGAAATGAGCGTGGATACCAGCTCGGATGTTTCTACGTTCACGGTACCGACCAGAATCGGCTGCCCGGTCTGGTGACGGGCAATGATCTCCTGCACGACAGCCATGAACTTGGCTTTCTGGTTTTTATAGACGATGTCGTTCATGTCATCGCGAATCATGGGTTTGTTGGTGGGCACCTGCACAACGTCCAAGTTATAAATGCCCTGGAATTCTTCCTCTTCGGTCTTGGCCGTACCGGTCATACGGAGATCTTTTTGTACATGCGGAAATAGTTCTGGAAGGTAATGGTCGCAAGCGTCTTGCTCTCCCGGTTGACCTTGACATGCTCTTTGGCTTCAATCGCCTGATGCAGTCCATCGGAGTAGCGGCGCCCGACCATCAGGCGGCCGGTGAACTCATCCACAATGACCGCTTCGCCGTTTTGCACCACATAGTCCACATCGCGTTTCATCATGGCGTGGGCTTTGAGCGCGTTTAAAATATAGTGGTACAGGTCGGCGTTTTCCAGATCGGCAATGTTTTCCACGTTGAAGGACTTCTGTGCTTTTTCTACGCCCTCCTCGGTGAGGGTCACGGCCTTTTCCTTCTCGGCGATGGTATAGTCTTCTTCTTCGCGCAAGCGGCTGACAAAGCGGTCGGCCTTTTCGTACATATCGGAGGAATCGTCCCCCTGACCGGAAATGATCAGCGGTGTTCTGGCTTCATCAATTAAAATGGAGTCAACTTCATCCACGATGGCAAACACATGACTGCGCTGCACCATATCCGGCTCACGGATGACCATGTTGTCACGCAGGTAATCAAAGCCCATTTCGTTGTTAGTGCCGTAGGTCACATCGCAGGCATAGGCGGCGCGGCGCTGGGCATTGTCCAGCCCGTGCACGATGATGCCCACCGAAATGCCCATGTAGCGGAAGATGTTGCCCATCCACTCACCTTGGAACTTGGCCAGATAATCGTTCACGGTTACGATGTGCACGCCTTCGCTCGTGAGCGCGTTGAGGTAGGCCGCCAAAGTAGCGGTATGGGTTTTGCCTTCGCCTGTTTTCATCTCGGCGATGCGCCCCTGGTGCAGGCAAACCGCGCCGATAATCTGTACGAGGAACAGCCGCTTTTCATCCACCCGCCAAACGGCCTCGCGGAACGCCGCAAAGGCATCGGGAAGAATATCGTCCAGCGTTTTTCCATCCTTGAGCTGTGCCTTGAATTCACCGGTTTTTTGGCGAAGCGCGTCATCCGTCAGTGCGGAATACTCGGCTTCCTTGGCCAGAACCTGGTTGGCAATCTTCTCCAGCCGCTTCACTTCGGCCTCGTTGGACTGCCCCAGCATTTTTTTAAGCATATCAGTAAGTGCCAATGGCGTTATCTCTCCTTTGTTTGCAAACAAGCGGTGTTTTGGTGCGTTGGATTCCTGTGTGAATCAGCTGTTTGCACCAATTTTGATTATAGCATGATTTCAGAGAGGATGACAACAAATCCACCCTGCCTGGGGCAAGGTCTACCAAGCTTGTCCTGTCCCCCGGTATTATCGGGTCATAACCGGTTTCCCCGAAGCGTTCGCCGCCAGCGTGCAAGCTTTGTTTGAATTTCCTTCACGCTCAATTTACAAGCTGATGATAAATCCATCAAAGTTTGTCCATATTTGCTTGCTACAATGGCCTTACGGTAATCCCGCCTAACAAAATAAATTTGAGGTGAATGAACATGAAACACAAACAAATCCTATCGTTTCTTCTGGCTCTCACCATGCTGCTGACCGGCGTTGCCTCCGCAATGGCCGAGGATGTGGCCCCCGCCGTCGATACGGACATGACCGATGAAGGCACCCAGGCCCCTGCCGCCGTCATCCCGCTTGATGAAATGCTCACACGGGCCATGCAAGACGCCTACCAGCGTCAGGCAGATTTTGCCGCCTATGCCGAGGCCTTCCCCGACAGCCGCAGTCTTGCGGGCATTGATATGGAAACCCAGATTGTCCTGCTGGAAATGCTGCTCAAGGCCAACAACATAACCCTGCCGGCGGTCAGCACTACAGCAGACCTGCCGGAAACCCAAGCCGATGCCTATGCGAGAATTACGCAGGCCGAAGGCAGCGCGTTGGAAATGTACCGCAGCTTCCTGTCGCAAACCGATCTCGCTGCCGATGCCAAGCTTGTTTTCCACTCGGTCGCACGCTTGGTCCGCTCCAACGCGGTGGTGTTCCAGCGCAGGGTGCAAAACGCACAGCGCATTGAGCAGGTTCTGCAGCTGTTAAACGATGAAAACACGCAGGTGTATACGTTTAACAACGGTCGCGGACGCGGGGTGCGCATTGTGTACACAATGACCAACGATCAGCCCGCCGAAGACACGATGGCCGACATGCCCCAGGAAACCACCCAGCCGGCTCCGGAGCCGACAACGGGTAACTAACCCGGTCGGGTTTTCCTCCTTTTTCCCCGTGGCAGTCTGGAAGCAGGCTGCCACGGTTTTTGTATGCCGGTACAGCAAACGCGACAGGCCCTGCCTGCCACGTTTTGTTTTGCATATTGAAATACTTACTCGTTCCCCTCAGGGATGCGCACGGGATACTCCATCATCACCGGATTTGCGCCAGCGTCAATCCGTACCAATGCCACGGGGGTTGCGTTTTCCGTATCGTACACCACGATGTGGAAGCCGGGTTCCGAATTGCCGTATTCCTTGCCACCAATTTCTGCGGATAGCGTATCCTCCGCGACTGCAAACACCAGATCCGTTTCCCCGATCTCATCCGTATAGCGGACAAAACCGCTCTGCTCCGTGCGTACAGTGCCGTCCGGGTCGATTA
This sequence comes from Candidatus Limiplasma sp., assembly GCA_963675925.2. Classification (GTDB taxonomy): domain Bacteria; phylum Bacillota; class Clostridia; order Christensenellales; family Aristaeellaceae; genus CAXXOK01. Next base: position 1,247,782 of record CAXXIB010000004.1, on the reverse strand, counting down.
GTGCGAGATAGCCAGCAGCCGGATCGGCTGGCCCGTCCTGCATGAGCCCGATCGCCTGCAAGCGCGCTGCCATCTCTGGCGGCATGGGGCTGCCAGCACGGGCCGTAACCGCAATGGTATAGCCGTTGCTGTATAGCGCGTTGAGGAAGGTATCGGCCTGCTTGTCGATTCCCTCAGCGGAATCGCTGAAAGCATACACCAGATTGTATAGCAGTTCATCCTGAATCATCGGCAGGCTTTCGGAGAATTGATACGCAATGTCCGCATCCTGCAGGTTAAAGAGCAAACCGTAAAACTGCCCGCGTGCGATGGTGGTAACATGAAACAGTTCGCCATCTTGTCCGGTGCGGATTTGAATCTCTTCAATCTTTGCCTGGTCGGCAGCGGTTTGCACCCGCTGCGTACGCAGGTAGTTCAGCCCCGTGTAGGCGTTGACGATCAACAGCACACACAGCAGCGGTGCCAGAATATAATGCAGCACCGTCATCCAAATCGGTTTGTGCGCATCAGGTTCCTCTGGCGCAAACAGGCTCACCAGCGCGGCCATCGGCAGCCAGAACGGCAGCAGGTAGTGCCGCGCGCTGAACAAACCGGGAATCACCACCGCCGGGAACATGACGACCGCCAGCAAGCATACAACCAGCCAGAAGCTGCGCGGATTGCGCCGCAACTGCCGGATTGCCGAGACGATGAGCACCAGTACCGATAGCAGGAAAATGCCGCCAAACAGCATTCCCCAGCCGGACACATGGGCGTCCATTACAGGGCGTGTCCATTCCTCCCTGGAGAGGGTGAAGGGAATCTTTAGGGCAACCTGGGTAAAGAAATCGTTGGAGACCGGGGAGAACATGGACCCGAAAAACTGTCCAATCAATGGCAGATCGCTGACAGCCGGTCCGGTCTGCCCTGCGGGAAGCCCCGACAGCGTTCCCCCGTCCAACATGCCGTACAGGGGCGAGCCGTAGCGCATAAAATTAACCACATAGGTGGACGCGCCCATCACCAGCACCGCGCACACGGCCATGGCCGCAAGATAGAGAAGTGTTTGCAGCAGCGGCCGCGCGCGGCCCGCATCGCCGGGAGACAATACTATTTGCAGCAGCCGGGCAAGCATAAATAGCACAGCCAACACCACCGCAAGCACAGCCCCCAGCGGACTGGTGTTAAACGCGATGGCAACCGCCATCAGCGCAGCCAGCTTTGCCGTGGTCGTCAAAGTGCCGCTCTTCTTATACAGGCTGTATGCAAACGAAGCCGCGGCGATGGTCAGCATCTGAAAGACAAACCCGTCGGTATAGTACACGCCAATCTGGGACAGGGTAACCGGGTTGACAGCCGCCAGCAGCACCGCCAAAACCGCCGCGCTGCGGTGGAGTTTGAGAGAGTCTCTCAGCAGCGGTGCTACCGTGAATACACAGGCAATCATGGCGATCAGGTTATACAGTTTTCCGCTTTCAATGTTGCCGGTCAGCGCATAAAACGCCGCACCGATCATAAACGCCGCTTTGGGCAAGCCGTCCAGCCCGGCAGCAGGCCAGCCATCATTGTATGGTAAAATAGTGTGGGTGTTGGCAAACTCGGTAAACGAAAGCCTGAACGGACTCCAGCCGTTCATCAGCATACCGGTTACGGGCTTGTACAGGCTGGCGGAGTCCTTGGCGGTATCATAGAGCAGCGGCATACCGTAGGCAGCGGCAAACAGCACAACAGCCCCGGCGACAGTCACCAGCAAGGCATACAGCGGCGCTTTGCGCAGCCAGGCAATGGCCAGCCATGCACAGGGTATGGCGGCGAGCGCCGTAAAGGGATGAATTGCAAACCCGACCGCCGTCTCCGCCGTGACGATCACAATCAGGAAGAACAGGTAGGAAAGCAAAAACAGCCCGAAATCCAAGCACGGTCGTCTGCGCGTTACAGGCCGCAGTGCCCGCTCATCGGGGGTCGGTTCGTCTGTGGTTAGCTCCTGCCGCATTCGCTGGAGTTCCAGGCGGATCTTTGCAATGTCATCCATCGGCGCACCTCAGCTCTGTATGATCGTTTAACATCAACCATTATTTGGTATAGTATAACATGTTAGGCGTATTTGTGGAACTGTTTGACCGCAACTGCCCCGACGCAGCCCCATCGTGTACCCTTTTCCGTAAAAAACACGCAGAAATTGTGGGCAATCCCTGCAAGAAACAGCATTTCCCGTTCGTTATATGCTTAGAATCCATAAAGGAGGTTTCCATCATGAAAAAACGCATTGTCGTACTGCTTATCGCAGCGATGCTCATTCTTACGTTGGCACCGCTCAGCGCATCGGCTGTCATTACAGACGGCCCCAAGCTGGATAACCTGACCAACAACGCCCCCAACACCGGCATTATGCTGCCCAACACCTTTTCCCCCACGCAGGAAAGCTATTTGCTCACCGTGGCGGACTGGGTATCCCGCATTTATTTTGTACCGTATGCCTCCACCCCCGGCGTGACCATTTACTTTAATGGCACCGTGGTTGCAAGCGGGGCGCAGACCCCCACCGTAACCCTGTCTGATGAGCCGACCTACGTCACCATCAAGCTGGTCGGCGCTGACAGCAAAACCAATACCTACTCCATTTACATTCAGCGCAGGCCCAGCGAGCGCCGCACACGCGTATCGGCGGGTTATATTACCTCCGCCGTGTCCAACGGTACCAAGAACTCCATCCGTGCCGATTTGGTTTCGGTCACCTATACGGCGGGTACCAATCAGTCCACCTTTGTCAACGAAACCAACTACATTTACGATTACGCTTGTGCCGACAGCGCGATCTTCTACTATGGCACCATGCAAAACCCCATTCGCGCCACCACCTTTGCTGACTTTGTCGCCCATTATCAGGATACCGGCTCCACGCTGTACCGCATCATCTATATTGAAGACGAGATTGTCGCTGTGATGCCGTACGCCGCCGATTATTAACCAAAATACAACGATGCCGGAGGAACACCATGGATTTGTTAGACGCCATCAAACGCCGCCACAGCTATCGCGGTGCATTCAAGCCCGATCCTGTGCCGGAAGCCGATTTATGGACCATTGCCGAGGCGGGCACCCGTGCCCCCTCGGGCTGCAACAAGCAGACCACGCACCTGTGCGTGATCAACGATCCGGAAAAGCTGGCAGCCATAGCCCAGCTGCTGCCGCGCCCCGTGGTGCAGACCGCTAAGGCCATCATCGCCGTAGTCAGCGACAATCGCCCCGCCTACGGCGACATGAGCTTTGAACCGCAGGATTATGGCGCAGCGGTGGAAAACATGCTACTGGCTATTACCGCGCTTGGCTACGCCAGCGTTTGGCTGGATGGCGTACTCAGGCATGATGGCATCGCCGAGCGCATTGCCGATTTAATCAGCCTTGAAGACCGTGAGCACTTCACCGTTTCGGTCATCCTGCCCGTAGGCGTGCCCGAAGAAATCCTTCCCCAGCAAAACCGTGTGCCGCTGCAAGAACGCGTCACCTTCAACGCAATGTCATAGTCCTGCAAGCCCTCACTTCCCCTCCAACCGACAGAACATAAGGAGCACCTGTCATGAAAAAGAAACTCTTGTCCGTTTTGCTGATCGTTACTGTGCTATCCACCCTGCTTGCAGCTGCACAAGCCGATTTCGCCGAAACGTATTATAAACTTAGATTCTCCAAAGGATTTGCCGTGTATACCGGCCCCGACACCAACTACTACCGCGCCAACGGCAACGCCTTTTACGGCGGCGGCGTTTTGCGGTACTACGGCACCGAGCCCGGCGGCTGGCTGATGATCGGCTATCAGACAAGCGGCGGTCTATGGCGCATGGGGTATATCCAGCCCAGCGCTGCCGACAAAATCACCACGGATGCTGAAGACTACAATATTTTTAGCATCAGCTTTACCAACACAACCGCCTATTTGACCAAGGATTCCTACATCACCGATGATCCGCTGTTTGGTGACAAAACCCCGCTGACCAGTTTAAGCTATGGGCAGGCAGTAACGGTACTGGCCCAGTACAACAATTACTGGACCTATGTGGAAGTCCATAAAAACGGCAAAAAACCGATGCGCGGGTATGTGATGAGCTCCGTGCTGAGCAACTATGTACCCCAGCCCACGGCCACGAACGCCCCCGCCCCTGCGCCCACCCCCGTGCCGACATCGCAGGTCGTGCTCTCCAGTAACCCGACACTGTCTTCCCTTACGCATAACGCGCCCAATACCGGCATTATGCTGCCGGGGTCTTTCTCATCGGGGCAGACCAGCTATTTGCTCACGGTGGCGGACTGGGTATCCCGGATTTATTTCACCCCCGTCAGCAACAACGGAAACATTTACTTTAACGGCAGTTACGTAGCCAGCGGTACAAGAACGCCGACCATCACCCTGTCGGATCAACCGACCTCCGCGGTGTTTAAGGTGGTCGGTTCCGGAAATGCATCCAAGACCTATACCGTGTACATCCAGCGCAGGCCCAGCGAGCGGCGTACGCGTGTGTCCGCCGGGTATATTGACTCGGTCTACTCCAGCGGCAACGAAAACCACATCCGTGCCGACCTGGTCACGGTCACCTACACCCAGGGCACCAACCTGTCCTCCTTTGTAAACGAAACCTATTACCTGTACGACTATGCCTGTGCCGATGACGCAATTTTCTACTACGGTACCATGCAAAATCCCATCCGCGCTATCAGCTTTGCCGATTTTATCAGCCACTACAACATGTATGGTTCGACGCTGTATCGCATTGTTTATATCGAGGATAAGATTGTCGCGGTGATGCCGTACAACAGCGACTATGCCACCCCGTAAGTCCAAAGCGACTTTGCAATGTCCGCAGCCCGGTTTATACCGGCTGCGGGCTTTTTTTATTGTATTCCCGGCACAGGTTTGCTATGCTGTTGAAAAGCGGAGGTGATGGGAATGCAATTCACGCAGTATGCGACGGCGGAAGCCTTTGAACGCGATGTGCTTACGGTGCTCAAGCGCCATGCAATTGAAAATAACCTATTGTATGTCAACATCGGTGACGGCAAGATCATGCTGACCGTGAAGGATGATGCCGGCCAGGTGCTGCTTGTTGCCGACCGTACGCCTCCCCATCCGCTGGTACTGTATGGGCGGGACAATCAGTGCGATGACGAAACACTCGCCTTCTTTGCCCGCTCACTGTTTGCAAACGACATTGCGATTGATTTTGTGTTTGCCGAGCATACGCTTGCAGAGCGTTTCATCCGCGAATACGGCAAGCTTAGCGGTAAGCGCTTTGCCCCTGCCCAGCGCCTGGCACTAAGCGTGACCGATCACGCGACGCCGCCTGCAAGCATGGCAGCAGGCAAGTTGCGGCTTGCTACAGACGATGATCTATGGTTCCTGCCCTACTGGTGCGCGGATTTCAACGTTGCCTGCGATATCGGCGGGTATGATTTGAGTGCCGCCGTGGAAACTGCCAAGCGCCTGGTGGGCCAGCAGCAGTTTTACCTTTGGGACGACGGCGTACCCGTCTCCATGGTCAGCTCACACCGTAGTGTGACGGGTTGCCGCATGGTAAGCTACGTGTACACGCCGCCGCATCTGCGGGGTAAGGGCTATGCCAAGGCCTGTGTATACACGCTGACGCGTGAGCTGATTACACCCGCATCGCCCCGGTGTGCGCTGTATGTGGACTGCAACAACCCGATTTCCAACAGAATTTACGAGCAAATCGGCTATCAGCGCACCGGCATCTATCAGCAGTACCGTGAAGTGAATTCCTAGCCTTAGCAGGCTTTCGTATGCACTGTTTTGCAGAATGCTTGACATACTATTTACCCAATCCCCTTGAATGTAAAAAACTTCATAAGTCAAATTTACAGCCCTTGTTGCATGCAAACGTCCACGCCGTTTACGTTTGCTCCGGTTTTGGTTTTCAATCCGCTTAACATGCACCCGCAATCCCTTACAAAGGATTTACACACCTGTTCCATCACCGCTAACACTCCTTTGATAGTGTAAGTTGAACCAACTTGAATATCGAAAGGAAGTGCACTCCATGAAAAAGGTTATCTCCCTGTTCCTTGCACTGGTACTAATGGTATCCTGCACCGCAGCCTTTGCCAGCGACATGGCAACAACCCCCAAGTATGTATTTATGTTTATCGGCGACGGCATGGGCAGCCCCCAAGTGACCGCGACCCAGTATTACCTCGGCGCGATCGCCAATCCGGACTCTCCCGTTCCTGTCCCCGCAGAACTCTCCTTCTCTGATTGGTCTACCGTCGGTCTGATGACGACCTACGATGCCACCTCCTTCAACCCGGACTCCGCCTCCACTGCCAGCGCAATGGCATCCGGCGAGAAAATCCCCTCCGGCGCGCTCAACTACAAGTACGCAGTCGCCACCGAGGACAACACGACCGAGGACGCCGTGCTTGACAAAACCGGCCAGTTCGCTTCTCACCGAATCCACCAAGCTCATCACCGAATACGCGAAAGAAGCCGGCATGAAGATCGGCGTCGTATCCAGCGTTTCATTGAACCACGCTACCCCGGCAGCCTACTACGCCAAAGAAACCTCCCGCAACAACTACTACGAAATCGGCGTGCAGGCCCTCACAGGCACCGTGCTGGACTTCCTGGGCGGCGGCGAGCTGCGCAAGATGTATGTAGATGACAAACCCAACACCGAAGACTATGCCGCCGAAAATGGTTGGACGATTGTCAACACCAAGGAAGGCATTGCCTCGATTGCAGACGCAAAAGCGCCTGTGCTGCTCAACAACCCCGACATCGCCGACAGCTCCGCCATGGCCTACGAGATCGACCGCGTGAACCGCGAAGCCACGGAAGGCGACATTCACTCCCTGGCCGATATCGTTTCGGCAGGCATCGAAGTCATCAACAACGAAGACGGCTTCTTCATGATGGTTGAAGGTGGCAAGATTGACTGGGCGGGCCACGCCAATGACGCGGCTGCCAGCATTTACGACACCATCGCCTTCTCCGATGCCGTACAGGTTGCTGTCGATTTTGCAGCCGAGCATCCTGAAGAAACGCTGATTATCGTCACCGGCGATCACGAAACCGGCGGCATGACCATCGGTTTTGCTACCACCGCATACGACACGCATTTCAATTACCTCCAAAACCAGAAAGTTTCGTTTGCCACCTTCAGCGGCGAAGTTGCCAAAATGCGTGAAGACGGTGCCACCTTTGAAGACGCGCTGGCTCTGATCGAAAAAGATTACGGCCTGACCACGACCCCGGACATGGATCTCACCCTGACTGACACCGAGATCGCGTCCCTGCAAGCCGCCTTTGACCTGAGCATGACGCCCAGCGAAGATCTTACACTCGGTGACAACGAGAAATTGCTCTACGGCGGCTACGAGCCCTTGTCCATGGCCGTCAGCCACATCATCAACAACAAAGCCGGCCTGAGCTATACCTCGTACGCACACACCGGATTGCAAATCCCCGTATACGCCATGGGCGTAAACGCAGAACTGTTCTCCGGCATGTACGACAATACCGATATCTTTGGTAAGACCATGGAAGCCATGGGTCTGACCGCAGACAAATAACCCGATTCCGTATCCGCGGGGCTGCCGTTGGGCAGCCCCGCTTTTTCAAAGCGACACGGAGGACGTATGAGAAGACGAAAGAACAACCTGATCTTTGCGGCAGTGATGCTCGTGTTCTGCGGTATACTGTGCCTGCTGCCCGCCCGGCATCAGACCGTATACTCTACACTGCCACGCGTGCAGGTGCGTATTGACGCTGTAAACAACGACGAACTGATCACCATTGGTATCGTATATACCGGTACGCAAACCTGCTCTGTCACGGTACTGACAGGCGAGTATACAGGCACGCAAACAACCGCCACCAACTATATGAATGCAGCGCTGGATAAGGACAAGCTGTTTGAGCCCGGAGATATCGCCTATGCCATCATCAACGGCACGTCCGACGGGTTTTTATTACGCTGATTGACCACTACCGCGCCAATACTGAATTATGGATTGTCCTGGCGCTGTCGGCGGGGCTGATTATATTCGGCGGCATTGTGGGTTGCAACGCACTGATTTCACTGGCGGCCAGTACGGTGATCATCTGGAAATTGCTGATTCCTCTTCTTCTGGATATGGTAAACCCGATCCTCGCGTCCTTCGTCACTGTTGTCGCCCTCACCATACTGATTGATCTGCTGATCGCGGGCTTTACCAAACGCTGCGTCGTAGCGCTGCTGGGGTCGTTGTCGGGTACGCTGATCACCTGCATTCTGGCGCTTGTGCTGACGGATGCACTAAAGCTGGACGGCGGAGATATCCCCTACCTGATTCCGCTTATATCCCAAAGCTCGCTGCAAATTGACCCGCGCGGGCTGTTCATCGGGATGATGTTCATTGCCAACTCCGGCGCAGTCATGGACCTGAGCATGGACATTGCCGTCTCCACCCACGAGGTCCAGGCTCACAGCTGCGATATCTCCCGCCGGGATCTGTTTAAAAGCGGGCGCGAGGTCGGCCGCAACGTGCTGGGCACCATGGCCACCACCCTGATGCTGGCCTACTCCGGCAATTACCTGTCCATGCTCATGTATTTTGCAGGGCAGGGCACACCGCCGGGCGATATCATCAACCTGAAATATGTCGCCAGCCAGCTCCTCAACACCCTGGTCGGCAGCTTCGGCCTTGTGTTCACCGCCCCGCTAACCGCGCTGATCGCATCGATACTGTATGTGCCCAGAACGGTTAGCCGTTAAGCCGTAACCTCACATAAAAAAGCCGCGCATAGCGCGGCTTTTTGGTGCAATCCCGATCAAACCGTATCCAGCGCCTGGCTGAGATCGGCGAGCAGGTCGTCAATATGCTCGGTACCAATCGACAGGCGGACGGTGTTGGGTGTGATTCCCGCAGCCAGCAGCTCGTCCTCGCTCAGGGAGCTATGGGTGGTCGACGCCGGGTGAATGACCAGCGATTTCACATCAGCCACATTGGCCAGCAGTGAGAAAATCGAAAGGGTTTCGGTCAGTGCCTTGGCCTGTTCGGCGGTGCCGTTGAGTTCAAACGTAAAGATGGACCCTGCGCCACTTGGAAAATACTTTTGGTACAGCGCATGTGTGGGCGAATCCGGCAGCGAGGGATGGTTCACCTTGCTTACCTTGTCGTGCTTGCGTAAAAAATCCACCACCTTGAGCGCATTTTCCACATGGCGTTCGACGCGCAGGGAAAGCGTTTCCAGCCCTTGCAGGAACAAAAACGCATTGAAGGGGCTTAGCGCCGCACCGGTATCCCGCAGGGTGGTCACGCGGGCTTTCATACTATAGGCCGCAGGCCCCGCCACATCGGTAAATACAGCACCATGATAGCCGGGGCTGGGCTTGGACAGGCCGGGGAACTTGTCCGACGCCGCCCAGTCGAAGTTACCGCCGTCCACCAGCACACCGCCGATGGAGGTACCGTGCCCGCCGATAAACTTGGTCGCCGAATGCACAACGATGTCCACGCCGTGCTCAAACGGGCGCAGCAGGTACGGCGTGGCAAAGGTATTGTCAATAATCAGCGGAATGCCGTGCTTGTGAGCAATATCGGCAATCGCGCGAATATCGGCCACGTTGGAGTTGGGATTGCCCAGCGTTTCGGTGAACAGCAGCTTGGTATTTGGGCGAATGGCACGTTCAAAACTCGCCGGATCATCCCCGTCAACAAAGGTGGTTTCGATACCGATCTCCGAGAACGTATGCGCAAACAGGCTGTAGGTGCCGCCGTAGATGGACGTGGCCGACACAATATGGTCGCCTGCACCGGCAATATTGCGAACCGAAGCGGTAATCGCCGCCAGCCCGCTTGAAAACGCCAGTGCCGCGATGCCGCCTTCCAACGCCGCAATGCGCTTTTCAAACGCATCGTTGGTCGGGTTCATAATCCGGGTATAAATGTTGCCTTCCTCAGCCAGTGCAAAGCGCGCCGCCGCAGATGCGGCATCGGGGAAAACATACGACGCAGTTTGGTAAATCGGCACAGCGCGTGCACCGGTGGCCGGGTCGGGCTGCTCCTGCCCTGCATGGAGCTGTAAGGTTTCAAATCTCAGTTTGTCTGCCATAGTCTCATCTCCTCATTCAAAAAATAAAGGGGTCGACAGATAGCGTTCACCCGTATCGGGGAGGACGACAACCACTGTTTTTCCTGCGTTTTCAGCGCGCTTTGCCACCTGCATGGCCGCCCACAGCGCTGCCCCGGACGAAATGCCCGCAAGCAGCCCTTCATGTTTGGCCAGGTCGCGCGCGGCCGCCTTGGCATCGTCTGCTTTTACGCGCACAATTTCGTCAAGCACTTCGGTGTTAAGCACCTTGGGTACAAATCCCGCGCCAATGCCCTGGATGGGATGGGGGCCGGGTTGGCCGCCCGATAATACGGGGGATGCGTCCGGCTCGACAGCGATGGCGCGTACGGACGGTTTTTGCGATTTCAGGTATTCTCCCGTGCCGGTAATGGTACCGCCGGTGCCGACCCCGGCGACCAGAAAGTCCACACTGCCGGCGGTATCGCGCCAGATTTCCGGACCGGTGGTTTTGCGGTGCGCTTCAGGATTGGCCGAGTTATCAAACTGGCCGGGAATAAACGCTCCCGGCGTTTCCGCTGCCAGCTCGTTGGCTTTTTCAATCGCGCCGCGCATGCCGCCAGGGCCTTCGGTTAGTACCAGCTCCGCCCCGTAGGCTTTCAGCAGGTTGCGCCGCTCCTGGCTCATGGTTTCAGGCATTGTCAGGATCAGGCGATAGCCGCGCGCGGCCGCAACCGATGCCAGGCCAATGCCCGTGTTGCCGCTGGTGGGCTCGATAATCACCGCGCCGGGCTTGAGTGCGCCGCGTTTTTCCGCGTCGTCGATCATGCCTCTGGCAATGCGGTCCTTCACGCTGCCGCCGGGGTTCTTCCCTTCCAGCTTGGCTACAAGATTGGCCTTGAGTTCGTGGGATTTGATGATGTTATGTAGTGTAATAAGCGGCGTATTGCCGATAAGATCCGTCAGGGTATTTACGATCTGTGTCATCTGTCTTGCCTCCAAATAAGTAATACATATAGGAATAGTATGTTTGTAATATACCCCGATATATAAGGCTTGTCAACCCCTCTTGACAATGAATTTTGATTTGTTTACACTAATACCTAGTGAATCGGTATGCAAAGAAGGAGAACTATGAGAATTTCCGCCAGAGGCCGCTACGCGCTGGCCGCAACCATCAGCATGGCAACCCGCTACGATACGGGTGACAATATTACAGTCATCAGCTTATCCGAAAGTCTGGGCATCTCAAAAATCTATCTGGAACAGGTATTTTCACTGCTTAAAAAAGCCGAGGTAGTTTCCTCACAAAAAGGTGCACAGGGCGGGTACCGCCTGGCCCGCCCCCCGCAGGACATATCCGCCTTTGAGGTGCTGTGGGCGACCGATTTATCGTTGTTTGAAGAGGTTGGAGACACGGTGAAAGAGCATGCCCCGGGCATAGAAGCGGCCATGCGCATTTCCGTGTTTGATGCCGTTGACAGCGCAGTGAAAACCACCCTGTCCGGCGTAAGCCTGAAAACCCTGGCCGACGAAATGAAAAAGCACCGCAAAGATCAGGGATATATGTTCTTTATTTAGCGTGCTTCAATGCATGCAAATCTCTGTACTAAAAAACCCGCCCATTCGGGCGGGTTTTTTAGATGGGAACCGCTTAGACTTCCGTCATCCACAGGCCGTGGAGGTTGCAGTACGCGTAAGCCGCCAGGGGCTTGTCGCCTTCCACAATTGCAAACGTCGCTTCCGGTTTGCCACCGGCAGTCAGACATTTGCGCTGGCCGCCGTTTTCAGTCTGGAGATACACCCACTGGATGTAATGCTCTTCCTGCATCGGGTGGGCCACTTCGCCGACTTTCACCGTCACTGTGTTGCCGGAGACTTCGATCACCGGAACATGCTTTTCCGTTGCGGCATCCACGGTATTGGGCGTAAGCTCGGTCATATTCTCGCCGCAGCACACGGGATTGACGCCGGAATAATTGAGCGTACCGACGAGGTTACCACAGTGTTTACAATAGAAGAAATGAACTGGGCACATAATAATTCCCTCCTGTCTGTTTGGTTCAATGGATCAATGCACTATGTATAGTATACGCCAAACGACAGCCAATTGAAACCGATTTTTATCTGATTTGATGCTGATTTAACAAAGACTACCCACCGGTTTCCCGGTGGGTATCCATGTTAGGCATTCATAAACAGGGCGATATCATCCTCAACGGTGCCGATGCCCGCAATGCCGAAGGTCTCGACCAGCACCTTGGCCACACCCGGCGATAGGAACGCCGGCAGCGTGGGCCCCAGGTGGATGTTCTTTACCTCCAGCGACAGAAGCGCCAGCAGCACGATGACCGCCTTTTGCTCGTACCAGGCAATGTTAAAGGCGATGGGCAGGTCGTTGATGTCGTCAAGCCCAAACACTTCCTTAAGCTTGAGCGCAATCACAGCCAGCGAGTAGCTGTCGTTACATTGACCGGCGTCCAACACACGCGGGATGCCGCCGATCTCGCCTAGGTTCAGCTTGTTATAACGATATTTGGCACAGCCTGCAGTCAGGATGACGGTATCCTTGGGCAGTTTCTCGGCAAACTCGGTATAGTAATCGCGCGTGTTCATGCGCCCGTCGCACCCGGCCATCACGAAGAATTTCTTGATCGCGCCTGACTTGACCGCGTCAACCACTTTGTCCGCCAGAGCCAGCACCTGATTGTGAGCAAAGCCGCCGACGATTGTTCCTGACTCAATTTCCTTTGGTGCAGGCAGGGTTTTGGCCAGGGCGATGATCTCCGAAAAGTCCTTTTTGCCATCCGCCATCACGGGCACATGCTTGCAGCCGGGGAAGCCTGCCGCGTTGGTGGTGAAGATGCGATTGCGGATTTCCTCGCTTCTGGGCGGCACGATGCAGTTTGTGGTAAACAGTATCGGGCCATGAAAGCTTTCAAACTCGGTAATCTGCTTCCACCAGGCGTTGCCGTAGTTGCCCGCAAAATGAGTGTATTTCTTGAATGCAGGGTAGTAGTGCGCCGGCAGCATTTCGCTGTGCGTGTATACATCCACGCCCGTGCCATCCGTTTGCTCAAGAAGCTGTTCCAAGTCCGTCAGGTCGTGACCGGAAATCAGAATAGCGGGATTTTCACGCACGCCGATATTAACCTGTGTGATTTCGGGGTTGCCGTACTTGCTGGTATTGGCCGCATCCAGCAATGCCATGGCCTTTACGCCGAATTCCCCGGTTTTCAGTGTCAGCGCAGTCAGCTGCTCGGCCGAAAGGCTGTCATCCAGCGTTGCGGCAAGGGCTTCATAGATAAACGCATAGATCGCCGGGTCTTCCTTGCCCAGGTTCAAGGCATGCTCGGTATAGGCGGCCATGCCTTTAAGGCCGTAGACGATCAGTTCCCGTAGGGAGCGAACATCCTCGTTCTCGGTTGCCAGTACGCCGACCGTTTCTGCCTTTGCCAGCATGTCGGCGCGCGTATCGACGCGGAAGCTTGCCGCCTCGTGCAGGGTTTCTCCCTTGGCGGACTTCTTCAATGCGTCCCGCAGCATCAATACCGTTTGCACCTGCACGGCGATGGCATCGGGGTCGAAATTGGCGTTGGTAATGGTCATAAACAGGCTATGCACCAGCGCGCGGTTTGCGTCACTTAGGGTCTGCACCGGAAGGGCTTCTTTGATAACGACCTCCGACAGGCCTTTAAGCGCGTAGATCAATACATCCTGCAGCTTGGCGACCTCATCGGTCTTGCCGCATACGCCGCGCACCTGGCAGCCCTGGCCCTTGGCCGCTTCCTGGCACTGATAACAAAACATACTCATATTGTGTTCCTCCTATTCTTCAATGGGCTCAAAGTATTCCTTGGTTACAAAGCATACCGGGCATACCCAGTCGTCGGGGATATCCTCAAACGCAGTTCCGGGCGCGATGCCGCTGTCCGGGTCGCCCTCCTCAGGATCGTAAATATAGCCGCAGGGTACGCATAGGTATTTTTTCATGGGGGTTCCTCCCTTGTCGCCCTAGTGAAAGATTTTCACAATCCAAAGTTCCAAGGTGTCCTCGTGGTGGTTGAAGCCTTGCATCACCGTGCCAAACGGAATTTTCAGCAGGTCTCCACGTTGATAATCGCGTTCCGCCTGGTCGCCCAGCGCAATGCGCAGGTGACCGCGCATCACAGTCATGTACACCGTCGCGTTGGCGGTATGCTTTGGAAAGCTCTCGCCTTTTTTAAGCACAATGTGGTTTAGGTGCAGGGTATCTTCCTTAACAACCTGCTCCATGGTTTTCTCGTCGGCCGTTGTATAGTGAAATAGCTCCTCAATCATGGCTTAATCCTCCAGCACTTTGCCGTCGGTCGTAAGGGTAATCACATGCCAGGGCAGCATTTTGCCGGACTGAACAATGGCGTTTTTCACCGCCGTCACGATGCCACCGCAGCAAGGTACCTCCATGCGCAGTACGGTCACGCTTTTAATCTCGTTTGCACTGAGGATGGCCGTCAGCTTTTCTGCATAATCCACGCCGTCCAGCTTGGGACAGCCGATCAGGGTAACGCGGCCACGCATAAACTCGCTATGCACGTTGGCATAGGCATAGGCCGTGCAGCTGGCCGCAATCAGCAGGTTTGCCTGGTGAAAGTAGGGCGCGGCAGGCGGGGCCAGCTTGATCTGGCAGGGCCACTGCTGCAGCTGCGGCTCCGCCGGAGCGCTCTGCACAGCCGGGGCCTGCGCGCGTTCAATGGTGCGGGATTGGGTGCCTGGGCAGCCGCAGGCCATGGGCTTTGGCTGGGCAGCTGCTGCCTGTTTTGCCTTTTGCTGCTGATACTGCATGGCATACACCTCGTCAAACGCGTCAACATCGCGTTCTTCAATAGTAATGGCATCCACCGGGCAATGCGGCAGGCAAGCGCCCAGACCGTCGCAGTAGCTTTCGGATAAAAGTTTGGCTTTGCCGTCCACCAGGGCGATCGCACCTTCATGGCAGGCGTCCACGCACAGGCCGCAGCCGTTGCATTTTTCCTGGTCGATGACCACAATATTTCGTTTCATTGGCATTCTCCTCATTTGTACCTAGGTTGACTTTCCGTACTCATCTTATTATGATAAGGACAAATACTCTGTATCTACAGATACAATCGGTGGTGCTTACTTGGATTTGCTGTATGAAGATGCGCTGGCAACCGCGCCGCTGTTTGACGGGATTCACCCTGCGGACCTGCACTCGCTGCTGTCGTGCTTCAACCCCTTAGTCAAGCAGTATGACAAGGGTGAAATTGCCGCCAGTCCCGGTGATCCGCTGACAGGCGTTGGTATTGTGGTCAGCGGTGAGGTAGAGATTCTGCACGAAAACGCAGCCGGCAGTAAATCGCTACTATCGTTTATCGAGCAAGGGCAAACCTTTGGGGAGGTTGCAGCCTTCGCCGGGCAAACCCATTGGCCTGCTACGGTCACCGCACGCCGGGACAGCGTACTCATGTTCATTCCCCCGCAGCGCTTTTTAGGCAACTGCGAACGCGCCTGTGCTTTTCATAAAACGCTGGTGCAGAACATGCTGAAAATCCTATCCGAAAAAGCCATTCGATTGAACAAAAAGGTGGCGTATCTGGAGATCAAAGGAATCCGCCCCAAGCTGTGCACCTATCTGCTGGAGCAGCGAAACCTTACTCACTCGGATACCTTCATCCTCCCGATGAGCAAAAGCGAGCTGGCAACCTACTTAAGCGTCTCCCGCCCCTCCATGTCGCGGGAGCTGGGGTTGATGCGGCAGGAAAAACTGCTGGATTTTTACCTGTCCAGCGTCCGGCTTTTGGATGTAGAAAGCATACAAAAAATCGCGTCCTCGTAGGACGCGATTTTTACGATAGCAGACCGTTTTTTATGGCTTTTGTACGGCCTGCTTTTTAATTTGAAACAGAATAATGACAAGGCTGACACCGAGTATCGTATGCCCCAGCCCTGAGACGCCGGAAATGGATGCGTCCAGCGCGCCGCTGAGTTCGCTTCCCAAGACCTGCGTTAGCCCGCGCACCAGCAAGCCCAGCACTGTAATACTCAGCCCGACATTGTAAAATACAATGAGCGTTTGCCAGTTTTTCGTCTCTGCCATAGCAAAATTCTTTTCCAGCACCATCAGAAGCAGAAACATGATGGTTCCCAGCATCAGCAGGTGCGGATGAATGACGGATAAGGTGGTTCCCTCCGTAAACTGCATGGCCTTGGTAAACTCGCGGTAAAATACGCCGAATGCCAGCGCAAGTATGGCATAGAAAATGGAAAGGTTCGCATAGCGTTTGATCATAATCGGTCTCCTCTCAGTCGGTTTGGATCGCTTCCAGTGTGATGGTCTGGCCGTACTCCATAAACAGCAGATTGTCCGGCGTGAATGCGGCAGGATTAGCGCTGAACCAGTGGATAGCCGTGTTGTGCTTGGCCCCGACCAGCGCGGCGCATTCCATCGCCTCCGCCGCGCCCATGTTGTACTGGCCGTCTATGGGGTAAAATGCGTAATCCACATTGTACGCCTGCAAATCGGCCATGGAATCCAGCTTGCTGGTATCGGAGGCAAAATAAACCGTAATGCCATCAAATTGAATGATATAGCCGTTTGTTTGGTCGATTTTATGGTTCTTGTTGGCAGCCGGTACGGGGATAATTGTAATTTCGCCCAAGGTAAAGTGATTGTAGCTGCCGTCTTTGTTAATCGTTTGCTTCACACGCAAAATCTGGCAGTCTTCAGCCTGCGGCACCAGTTTGACCTGGTTATGGTCACCGTGCTCATGTGATACCAGAATGATATCCGCATCCCGCTCATAGGTATATCCTTTGACCGTATCCGGGTCGATATAGAGCACCGTGCCTTCGGCGGTGGTGATCATGATATGCGCATGGCCGATTAGCGTGAGTGTGGGCTGCAGTGCTTCCTGCGCAGCCGCCGCCCCAGTCGTACAAAGGAATAGGACAGCAGTACACAGCGCAACAATGTGTTTCATGGGGCTCCCTCCTATCAAGACGCTTGGTGTAATTGTATATAGCACTAGCGCCAGTTTTGTCGTTCATTCTCAAGTTCATCAAAATAATCATCATCGTATTGGCTAATTCTAACAGGGTACTTTGAATCTATAAAACCTTGAAATTGTGATAATAGTAGAGAATCATAATCGTTTGTATGTTGGAAATGGTATTTTTGCAGATATTCTATTTTTTTCTTTGCCGATTCACCGCTTAATCCAAAACAATTCATTAAAAACATAACATCAGTTTTATATCCACGACGATTAATCTCCCGAATTATAGCATTTGGAGCATTGGCTTGTGCTGCAAAAAAATGTGCTTCAACTTCTTCAACTTCACCATGCGCTGTATGATTACACTTAATATGACCGATTTCATGTAGTAGAGTATGTCTTAATCTAGGTGGATACTTTTCAATATCATATAGAATAATCTGTAAGTCTGGTCTCAAACCCTTAATAAGAAATGCATCATCTAATTCATGCTCAAGTGTAATCTCTTGAATTGCAACTCCAGTTACTTTTGAGTATTTTTGGAAACTAATCACCTTGACGCCTTTAAGCTTAAGCTTCTTGATAGCAATCGGAAATTCATGAACATCTAGCTCCAAGAGAGTAAGATAGGCTCTCGTTGTAATCTCATCCCAATTGGTTCTGTCCACTACTAGTCATCCTCCTCATCACTGAGAAGAAAGCTATCAATTGTTGTATTGAAAATCCGATACAACTCTTCCTGTTTCTCCCTTGGCAATTCACCTGTTTTTCGTGCAAGAACAACATATTCTACCGGAACTTCACTGTATCCACATTTTGTTAATAGAATTGCTTTATCCACATTTAAAGCCACCGCAATTTTCTCAAGGGTTGCTGGATCAGGATTGACTGAATTCGCCTCAATCCTACTTATAGTGGAGTTTGTTAATTCTGCCGCTTCTGCCAGCTTCCTCTGACTCATATGTTTCTGGCTGCGAAGTTGGACTATATATTCTCCAAAAGATTGTTTCTCCATATTCGTGTCCTCCTTTTTCTTGATCTTATCATCTTTGTTCCCTAAAAGCAACAATAAGTGTTGCATCTGGGCCACATTCATGATATACTACTGTTGCTTCTAAGTAACAGTACGACATATGTAAGATAGATTGCCAATGTTAGTTGAATTAACCTAGTGTAATTTCTTATCGTTCGCTCTATTACAATGCCATCTCTCCATGTTATTATTGCATTTGGCATGTTTGTTCCAGCGATAAAGTTCTATTAGGATATACAGCTTCTTTGTAGCTTTCTTATCTAAGACAATCAACAGGAGAAACACAATTATGATGTACGCAAAGAAAATTAAAATGGAAAATGGATGCCACGATTCTAACAATCCCCAAGAAATTGCATCCATCTATATAGATGGATGCAATAACCCTGGCTTCTTTACAAAAGCCAGCCTGTATGACTATCTAAAGAACCATCCTGACAGTATTGAGGTATATATATCGCCGTACCCATATGTTATACCTGCCCTAAGCGCAAGAGGAGAGAAATACTGTCGATCTGAACCCAATGATACTCCGAATGACAACTTACTCAAGTTACCAAGAGTATAAGGAGGATAGTGCAATGCCTGTTCATCATGGTGGAAAAGTCGGTGCTGCTGGCAAAAAACTTGCATCAAACAAAACGAGCAAGCCCACAAAAAGCAAAGCGGCTAAAACATTAGTAAATCACAAGAATACTAAGCATTGAATTGAATGGCTCGAATTGGAGAGATTCGAGCCATTTTTTATACCATTAATTTGTAGTACATCATAAGGACATGGTATTGATTGAAATACTGATAGAGAATTATTCTTTTCTTATCAGTAAAACTATTGCGCAGCCTTAGGCCGTGCCAAAACAGCGGAAACCAGATAAGACTTGCTTTCATCAAACGGCCACAGCAGGTACTGCTTTGAAAGTGTATGCGTACGCTTTTCAAAATCCTGCAGTCCAATTCCCGAAAGCTCGGACCCGTGGGCTTCAATCAGCACATTCGCGTCTCGCATGCTGATACGGCCGTCATGGGCCGCTTTGCCGGCATCGCGATACGCCCGGCTGCCTGCTTCCATCTCTACCATATCACACAGCAGCACAATCAACCCGTCCGGTTCGCAGGTGTTTAGCAACAGCGTATTATAGCGTGTCAACAGGCCGGGCATCGCGCCGTAGACCGCATTCAAAATCAGGTTCAGGTCGGCATAATCATACAGCTGTGCCTCGTATAAAAGCCTTAGGAACACTTCGATTTGCGTAAACAGCAGCTGGGTATACACCGGGCAGGAAATCACCAGTGGATAGTGCCTTACATCTGGCTGTACCGGCACGCTCGCCAGCGCATGCAGTGCTGCCTGCATATGGTCTGCCAGCGCTTGGGCAGAAGCTTTTTGCACCACCAGGGCTTCCAACGCTTTAAACAGTCCGGCGTGCTCTATGCCGGTATAGTCGGATTGCAGCGTTTCGATTTTCGCGCGTTCACCAGCCGTCAGGCCTTGGCGGTCTATCCCCCGCCGTATCGCGTGCACATCCGCATCGGACAGGGTCAGCGCAGACAGCTTATCGCACAGAAAGCGTAGGTCGATATCGTTAAGGTTACCTGCGGCGAGCACCAACGCACGCTCAGTGTTCGGATGATAGGTAAATGCCTGGTCAATCATGGCCGAAACACCCGCCCGATACCCGCTCCAGTTGGTATACTTGCGCAGCAAATCACCGCTTTGGTTTACATCGCGGTTAAAGCTTTCCACGGTGAAATGTTTCAGCTTGAACGCCATAGGCCCTCCCGGTGCGGGTATTCTTCCCCCTAGTATAGCAAAAAAGGAAGGGAACGCCCTTCCTTTTTGTAGATACTGCGTTATTTCTTTTTCGTCCGCAGGTAATGGTCGATGCCGACTGCCGCAGCGTGCCCATCGGCCACGCCGTTGATGATATCCATCCCATGGATGATATCGCCGCCCGCGTACAGGCCAGGGATGCCGCGCACCTGGTTGTCCTTGTTGACGACAATCTTGCCGCGCTCCATCTTTACCTTGTCTTTCAGTTCGTCCGGCAGGAAGCTCAAGTCGGAGGTCTGGCCGATGGCCAGGTACACCTGCTTGCCCTGGACGATGATTTTATTATCGTGATCAAACTGCGGGTTAAAGCGGTGATCTTCGTCAAACAACTGGACACACTTGCTGGCTTCGATACCCGTCAGCTTGCCGCCCTTGTCTGTGACAATCGCCTGGGGCCCGTAACCGAGGTTAAAGAGTATGCCTTCCTCGCCGCCCTCTTCCACTTCTTCCTTGTCGGCGGGAATTTGGGTTTCGTTTTCCAGCGCCAGCATTTTCACGGCCGATTTTCCGTATTTCTCATTCTGGAAACGCACCAGCGTACGGGCGACATCAAACGCCACGTTGCCGGAACCTACGACCACTACCTCGTCCGCCACATCGGGCATAGGCCCACGTCCGGTTTCGTAGTCGGTGGAAGCCGCCAGGAACGGCATGGCCATTTTCACGCTTTCGTTATCAATACCGGGGATATTCAGCCCACGGGTGTGCGGATAGCCGGTGGCAATGAAAATCGCATCAAACTTTGTTTGCAGGTCTGTATACGGTACATCCTTGCCGACCTGGGTATTGGTGTGGATTTTCACGCCCAACTTTTCGATAAAGGAAATATCGTGGGTCGTTACATCGTCCGGCAGGCGGTATTTAGGCGCGCCATAGCGCATGGGGCCACCGGCAAGCGGCATACGCTCGAACACTTCTACCTCATAGCCCAGCGTGCCCAGGTAGTACGCAGCCGATAGGCCTGCCGAGCCCGCGCCGATAATGGCAACCTTGCCCTCGCCTTTTTTAGAAACTTGGGAGAGGACGACTTTTTCATATTCCTCGTCGGGCATATTGTCGACAATGTAGCGTTTCAGCCAGCGGATGGCAATGGCTTCACCACGGTTGCCGATTGCACAGGCGGTTTCGCACTTATGGGTACAGATGCGCCCGCAAACCGACGGCAGCGGGTTGGTCTGGTACAGCCAGGTAAGGCCCGCATCCAGATCATCTTCCCAGATGGCGCGGATATACTCGGGAATGTTCATGTGCGCCGGGCAGGTTTTGGTGCAGATGCCGCATTCCACGCAGCGGGCGGCCTCGGCCTTGGCCTGCTCCTTGGAATAACCGCGCACGATTTCGATGAACGATTGTTTGCGCTCATCCGTCCCGACATGCTCCATGGGCTCGCGTTCAAGGTCGAGCAGGTCGCTGGACTCGGTTTTCACATAGCCTTCTTTATGGTCGCGGCCGGTAATATCCTTTGCACCCGGCATGAAGATAAAATCTTCCGGATCAGGCGAATTGTAGAGGTACTCCTTGGTCAGGCTTAACGAGCCGGAAGTGCAAATATCCACGCACAATGCACAAAAGCAGCAGCGGCCATAGTCGATCACCGGGCGTTCGGGCTTGGAGCCTTGCTCGTCTGGCAGTTCCTTGCGCTCGACCATGGAAATGGCGTTGGTCGGGCACACTTCCGAGCAGGTACCACAGCCAATACACTTGTCCCAGTCGTTGACATGGAACCCACGGTAGTTGTCCTGCGACTCGCGGGGGTGCTTGAAAATATCGTCCATCGGTACGGTCACTGGTTTTTTGAACAGATATTTCCAGCCCTTGAAAGGAGCAAATAGGCTTGAATTCTTCATGTCGTACTCCTATCTGTCGATTTCCGGCGAGCAGACGCCCATGGTGTCAAACCAAAGGGCCGCGTCGTCGATTCTGTGGCCGGGCAGATACTTCTCCACACCCAGCAGCCCCTGCGGGAACGAGGCACCGCGCACCGCTACGCGGTAGGGGTTGATGCCGCCGTTGGATACCGTATAGTAGCCAAACTCACCGCGGCTGGACTCAATGGCTGTATAAACCTGGCCTTTGGGAACCTGCCAGCGCAGCGCGCTGCCGTCCAGTCCCTTTTCGCGCACCTTGCCAGCGGGCATCTTATCCAAAATCTGGCGGATGATGCGAATGATCTGGTGCATTTCCAGCCACTTAAAGCGGATGCGCGTATAGGCATCGGAATACGTTGCGGTGGGTACATCAAACTCCACCTGATCGTACCGGGCATACGGGGCAACCTTGCGGATATCATAGGCCTTGCCCGTAGATGAGCGCATGCCGATACCCGTCACCCCAAGCTCCCACACGACTTCGGCGGGCAGCATAATCTGGTCTTTGGTTCTGGCAATGATGGTGGGGTTGTTTAGCAGCAAGTCCTCATAATCGGGCAGCCTGCTTTCCAGACCGTCCACATACGCGAGGATTTTCTTTTCAATGCCCTTGGGCAAATCCTTACGCACGCCACCAATCACAATGTACATATGGTAGATGCGCTGGCCTGTGATCTCCTCAAACAGGGTTAAAATGCCGTCACGGTCGGCCTGCGCCCAGAACATGGCGGTGTACAGGCCTGTGGGGCCACCGCAGCCGCCAAACGCCATCAGGTGCGCGGCAAGGCGGGCCAGTTCCAAAATCAGCATGCGAATCCAGTGGGCGCGCTCCGGCACTTCGATGTTTGCCAATGCTTCTACGTTACCTGCAAACACCATTTCGTTGGGGTCGGGCTCCGGCACGCAGATGCGCGGGATAATGCCGATGTTGTTCATCCAGGTACGGTTTTCCATGGTTTTTTCAAACCCACGGTGCAGCATACCGGGCAGCAAGTACGAGCGCTTAATCTTATCGCCCTCCACATACATATGGATGGAGGCATTGCCGTGCATACCGGGGTGCTGGGGGCCTAAAAACAGCTTAACTTGTTTCATTTGCCGTCGCCCTCCTTTGTAAAGTCCTTATGGTACTTGCGCACCGGGAACTTTTTGTCGGAGTACGCTTTGGAATCAAAATCCTTACGCAGGGGCGGAATATCGTCCCAGTTTTCCATAAACAGGGGCTTGTAGGACATAGCATTGCCCTCAAACTCCACGCCGAAAAATTCGTGCACGTCGCGCTCGTAGTACTGCGCGCCGGGATAAATGTTGGTTATGGTGGTGAACTTGGGATTGTCCCGGTCAATGCGGGTACGCAGTTGCAGCCGCACGCCCTTATCCCAGTCAAACAGTAAGTACACCAGCTGGAACTGCCCGTCCTCAATCCAGTCCACGCAGGAGAGCATAGATAGCTGCCGGAAGCCCTCGGACTTTAGGTAGGCCAGCGCCGCGTGCAGTTCGCCGGGAATGACATCCACCGCAGCCTGATTGTCTAAAACCTTCGTTACGGTAACGTCTGAGAATTTTGCCTTGACGGCCTGTGTGATGCTTTCAATGTGTTTATTCATGGAACTCATCCTTAATCCGCAGGTCTCCGAGTGATTCGATTTGGTTATTCCTGTACCACTCGTAGTTGTCGCGGTAGCGTTTCCAGCCGTCGGCTGTTTTGTTTTTAATGCCGTCGATCAGGTCCTGGAAGCCGTTCATCACAGCTTCGGGTTTGGGCATACAGCCCGCGATGTACACATCCACAGGCAGGTACTGGTCCAGCCGATTGATGACGGCGTAGGCATCGTAATAAATTCCGCCGTTGATGGGGCACGGCCCAAACGCAACCAGATACTTGGGCGTGGACATCTGCTCGTAGGCGTAGATGACACGGCGCAGGGTTTTCACGCTTAGGTAGCCGGTCACCAGCAGCACATCCGCCTGGCGCGGGGTTGCCATGGGCCCCATACCCAGGCGTTCCATATCGTAGCGCGAGGTCATGGCCTGGGGCAGCTCGATAGCACAGCAGCCCGTGCAGTACATAAGCATCCATAAGGAGTTTGCCCGGAAGAACCGCGATATGCCTTCCCAGCCTTCTTTTAGTTTCGGATTTTTTTCAATCAGTGTATCAATATGTTGGTGTTCACTCATACCTTAAACCCCCCAGCCCAGAAATATAACCAGCAGTGCCTGCACAACGGCCAAGGCAATCGGCCAGCGATAGAAAAACTTGATCACCTGGTCAATCTTAAAGCGGCCAAGCGCCTGCGAGATCAGCGAGGCAAGTACGAACACGCCCACATACTTAAGCGCATACCCGACTATGGTCACCGCACCGCCAAGGAAGAGGTTTACAAACAGGCTGACTTCGATAAAGATGGAAAACTCGTGCAGCAGCATGAGCATACCCAGCTGCTTGCCGCCGTATTCCACCATCGGGCCGGATGCGATTTCCGCCGGTGCGATAAAGGTTTCAAACGGCTTTTTACCCAGCATACCCAGCAGGCAGATAAACCCGACCACCGTGCCAATCGGCATTTTCACAAGGTTCCAGGTGGCAAGCCCGGCCGTTTGCTGAACAGCTGCCAGCCCCGAAAGCGAAGCCGTGTTGTGCCCGTAGATCATGGAAAGCACCACGACCATGAACGGTACCTCGTAGCCGACCATCTGGGTCAGGGCGCGCATGACACCAATGCTGGCCAGCGGGTTGCCGCTGCCCACAGCGCTCATCGCCATGCCCAGCATGCCGACGGCAAACAGATACACATAGATGAAAATGTTATCTAGCCCCGGAAACGCCGAAAACTGCATCACGGGGATGAACATGGCCGTTGCCATGATGCCGCCAAGCGCCATGATGACGCCGAAGTTGTATATCCAGCCGTGGCTGACACCCGTTTTGGTCAGCAGCTTGAAGATATCCCGGAACTCCTGATAAAATTTCGGCCCGTAACGCTTTTGGAAGCGTGCGACAATTTTGCGTGTCACCCCCGACAGCGTTGTTTGCCAGACGAACGCAAAGACCAGAATCAAAAGACCTGTGAGCGTTCCCACTACTACATCGTTCATGTTCATAACATACTCCCCCCAAGCATGGCCACGACTACAACCGCAACCCACAATAGCACCGTGCCGGGCTTGTAGCTGTAAAACGCATAGCTTGCAAATCTGCCAAGCTCAATCACCCTTTTCACGAGGGCCTGATAAAAGCTTTCGGTACGCGGAGCCTTTTGGTACAGGCGTTCAAACGGCGCATAGAAATCGGTGGCGTAGTGCAATAGTTCCGGCGTCCAGATGAATTCCGAAGCCGTGTACTGGTCCATCAGCGGTACCTTGCGGGATTTGGGGAACCGCAGGAAGATAATCAGCGCAATCAGGAAACCCAATCCGAAGATGAATACGATTAACGTCGGGTCTATGGCACCGTTGGAGGCAATAATCTTGGTGCCGTCCAGCGTCAGCCCATCCAGGCCTACCGAGGTTTGCACCTGGCTGATAATTCGGAGTATCCAGTTTGGAAATACTCCAAATATCACCGTCGCAAGCGACAACAGCACCATCGGCAGCATCATCAGCGGCGGTGCTTCTTTCACGTCCTGATGCTTAGTGGACAGCTGCCCCAGGAACACTGCCGACAGCGGCCTGAACACATACAGGAACGAACCGATGGAGCCAAAGAACGCGGCCGCAGCGATGAACACCATGCCTTCGTTGATCATGGACTGGAACAGCATCCACTTGGAGATGAACCCGGCCATCGGCGGGATGCCCGCCATGGAGATGATGGCAATCAGGTATACAAGGTAGGTCAGCGGCATCCGGTGAATTAAGCCGCCGAGCTCGTTCATTTTCGTGGTTCCGGTGCGGTGGACTACCGCCGCCGCCGCCAGGAACGCCGCCGCCGAGGCGATGGCGTGGGCGAAAATGTGCATCAGCGCGCCGCCAGTGCTTAAGCCCCCTGCCATGGACAAGCCGATGATGATATACCCGGCATTGGCTACCGAGGAGTAGGCGATCAGCTTTTTAAAATCATTCTGGCTGATGGCCATCAGCGTGCCGACCACAATGCTGATTCCGCCGAGGATGGCGAAAACGTAGTTTGGAATGGGCATCACCAGTTGACGGCCAAGAAACTCAATATTGGTTGAGAATGCTTTGAACGAGGGCATCACTGCCACGACCAGGAACGCCGCAAAGCCGCCGGCCTTGACCAGACCGCCCGACAGAATGGGCGAAAACGGCTCGGGCGCGTTGCCGTGCGCCTGCGGCAGCCAAATATGGAACGGGAACACGCCCAGCTTAACCAGCCCTGCGATGCCGATGGTAATAAACGCAACGAGCGCTGCCGTGGGGTCCCCCGCCGCCTGTGAAAGCGCACCGGCAATCTCAAACGAGCCGAAGCGGCTGTACAGGAACAGGATGCCGTACAGCATGGACAGCGACCCGAACGCTGAAAACGCGTAATAGGTCACCGACGCTTTTCTGGATTTACCAAAGGGGATGATAAACATCGATGCCCAGACAATGGTTTCCCAGAAGATGAACAGCGTAATGAAATCTCTGGCGGAAAATGCCCCAAGCGTACCGGCCAGCGCCAGCAGATACAGCAGGTTGTACGCCGCCGGGTGAATCAGCTTGGGCATCCAGTAAATATTGAAGAACGACACACACGCAAACACGCCCAGCATGACCACCGAGAAGAACCAACCATACTGCGTCAGCGTGAATTGCAGGAAATACAGGTTCACCGTGCTGCCGATATCCTTGTGCAGCAGAACCATCGCCAGCAACGCGGCGGCCGACCCGATGACCGTAACCCACGCGCCCAGCGCTTTGTTGATCTTGGTCAGCACAAAGGCGAGCACCGAGGCCACAAACAGCCCCGCGATCACCAGACTAACGCTTAGTTGAAAACTCATTTACATACCCCCCAGCAGCTGCTGTACAAAGGTCATGAAATCGACCGCGAAAAACTGCTTGATGTTCAGGATTGGCAAAACGCCCAAGGCGACAAGCACAATCGCAATCCATGTCGATACGATGCCGACGAGCTTGAACCCGCTCATGTCATATGCCTTGAGGTTTGTCTCGGACGATACCTCGCCCTCTTCCCCGGCATTCCACAGCGTGGTGAGGATGCGCACAAAGTACGCGCCTTCGACCACCGCCATCGCAAGGATGACAATCGGCAGCCACACATTGCCTGCATCAAACAACCCGACCAGTGCATTGATCTTAGCAACAAAGCCATAGAACAACGGCAGGCCGATCAGCGACATGGCCGCGACCGTGAACCCGATGCCCGTCAGCGGCGCTTTTACGAATGCACCTTTTAACTCTTCCACGGTATCGGTTTTCAGGTCCTTTGCAAACTTAGCCGCGACCGTGAATAGCACAAGCTTGGACACCACATTGCCAAGCAGTACCAGCACGGCGGGCACGGTCAATCCGTACAGGAATAACAGCACCACGAGGCCCGCCTGCGCCACCGAGGAAAACAGCAGAATCTCGCGGAGCTTTGTTTTGGAAAATGCCGAGGCTTCGGCAAAGATCAGCGTGCCCACAGCCACCGCCGTAAAGGCGATCAGCACCGCGTCGCTCATCATAAACACCGTATCCATCAGCCGGCCGACCGCTAAAAGCACTGCCAGCGCATAGCCTGATACGATCAACGTGCCGACCAGCGCGTTTGCTTTTCGCAGTACACCCTGCACCCAGCCGCCAAACGGCATGAGCTTGGCTTCCACCGAAAGTCCGGCGAAGATCAGCACCAGCGGGAGCATCAGTGCGTTTGCATCTGCGCCCTCCATCCCAGCAAGCTTTGCCTGAATATCAAACATGTTCAGTGAGCCGAAGATGTTGTACAGCAGCATGATGCCAAACAGGTACAGCCCCGAGCCGAGCGTCCCGATGACCAGGTAGTTAAACGAGTGTTTAAAGCCCTTGTCCATAGCCGTGAAGATGTAGGCCGCGATGGCCGCGATTTCCAAAAACACGAACAGGTTGAACAGGTCCCCTGTGAGGATAATCCCGTTGAGCGCTGCCAGCGATACCAGCAGCACCGTAGCATAGCCCTTCACCTGCTTGCCCGACAGCAGCAGAATCAGCGCAAACAGTACATTGAGCACCACCACACCGATCAGGGATAGATCGTCCAGCACCAGACTGATACCAAACGGGGGCGTAAAGCCGCCCAGTTCAACAATCGTCAAACCGTTATACAGTACCGCGATCAGCACCGCCACAGCCGTATTCAGCACGGCAGCCAGACCAAGCAGCCCTTTGGCGATCTTTTTGAGGAACACCGCCAGGAATGCAAACAGCAGCGGAACGGCAATCAGGAGGACTGGGTTTTGCAAAATATCAAGCAACATCCGATTCGCCCTCCATTTCATCCAGATTATAGGTTCCGTACTGCTTGTGCAGTCTGCGCGCAAACGCCAGCGCCAGCGCGGTTACACCCACGCCGATGACGATGGAAGTCAGCACCAGTGCCTGGGGCAGCGGATCGACAAACAGCAGTGCGGAGGTATTGTTCTGCGAGGTGAGGATGGGCGCAATGCCGCCTGAAACATACCCCACCGAGATGATAAACACGTTGATGCCAACCTCGAAAATGTTCAGCGATACAATCAGCTTGATGACATTTTTCTGTGTCAGCAGACCGTATATACCGACCAACATCAGCGCAATGGAAACATACTGTATCATTCTGCTTCCTCCTCTGTGGCAAAGCCCGCGATTACGCCGGACAGCTCGCTGCCGACCTTAAGGCCGATCAGGATATAAACAATCGGGATAATTCCAGCGCTTAGCAGCTCGCCAACCACGCCCGTGGGCAGGATGTTTTGCAGGAAATACCCGCCAATGATCAGCCCCAGAAGACCTGCGATGACATACAGCGAGCCTGCAACGCCCTCGGCAGCCTTAAAGGCTTTCACCTTCAGTTGGAACTCATTATCGGCAATGTAGAGCAGCATAATCGCCGCAGCGATGATACTGCCGCCGGGGAAGCCCCCGCCGGGGGTCAGGTGACCGTGGGTGAACACGTACACGCCGAAGACCATCATGATGCCAAACACCATGCGTGCGCCATGTTTTAAAATGAAGCTTGCTTCGTAGGCCGCTTTCTGCCTGCGTTTGCCGGTGAGCAACAGCCCCACGCCAAGCGCCGCCACAAACAAGACCGTGACCTCGCCCAGGGTATCAAACGAGCGATAGTTGACCACGATGGAGGTCACCATATTGGCCGAGCCGGTTTCCGCGTCCTTGGTTTCGCCAAACACGATCGCGCCGGGTTCGGCTGCGGTGGTTTCGGTTTCCGTCAGCGCGGCCGCTTCGCCCGATGCGGTCACATTTTTGTCAAGGTAGCCCTGCGATACGCGGCCGCTTACATCGGCCTCACCAAAAGGCGTAAACTGCAGGGGCGATGCATCGCCAAAGTACAGCGCGATGAAGATAAACACACCAAGCGCGAGTACCAAAAGAATGGATACGACTTGTTTCATACGTCTTCACCTTCATTCTTCTTGGTAAAGAGGGTAAACACAAAGAGCACCGTAACCAGCCCGGAGCCGATAACGGCCTCGGTGATGGCCACATCCGGCGCGCGCATGACAACAAACAGCACGACCGCCAGCATACTGATAGCCGACAGCATAATCACCGATGTGATCTTCTTTTTGGCGTTGATGGCAACAATGCCCAGCACGACCATCACGATGCCCATGGCAAGTTCCAGTAGTTCCATGACGTCCATGCTACTCACCCGCCTTTCCGTTTTCTTTTGCATATTGTTTTACGTTTTTCTTGTACGCAGCCCGTGCCAGCGCAGAGCTGCCCACCGGGTTGGTAATGGCAATGAACACAATGATGAGCAGCGCTTTCACAAGCCAGCTTGGGTTAGCAAGCCCAACGCCAAGCAGCATGGAAAACGCACCCAGCGTGGTTGCTTTCGTGCCCGCCTGAATGCGGTTAAACACATCCGGCATGCGGAACACGCCAAACCCGCCAAGCGCCAGGAATATGCCCCCGAGGATCATAAAAATATAGCCTAAAATATTCATCACTGTTTACCCTCCAGAAATCTGGCAAACAGCACGGTCTCAATAAAGGAGAGAATGCCGTAGGCCAGCGCAATGTCCAGGTACAGAGAGTTTTTAAATACAAACGCCAAAAACGCGATCAACGCCGTGATGATAATGTTGAGCGTATCCAGCCCCACCACGCGGTCAAACACCGTTGGCCCAAGCAGCAGCCGGATTACAGCAAACAGCACGCCGATGCCGATTAGGATAAACACAATTAAGTTGACACTCATTCGGCTTTCCCTCCCAGCAGCACTTCAAAGTCCTGTGAAATTGCTTTTTTGAAATCCGCTTCGCTTTCGCCCTTTGCGTTCACCCAATGAATCAGCAGGCCGTCGTCTTCTACATCCAGCGTCAGCGTTCCCGGCGTCAGGGTAATGGCATTGGCCAGCAGCAGCTTTTGAAAATCGCCTTTGAGCTGCGTGGGCACCTTCACGATTTTCGGGTTGATGGGCAGTTTAGGGCTTAAGACCCGATAGGCAATATCAAGGTTTGCCAATATCAGCTTGTACAAAAATACCGGGATAAACACAAAGAGGAACCGAAACACCCCTGCAATCCCCTGCAGCGTAAACGCATAGCTGACATACCGCGCAATCAGCAGCGACAGCACCAGCGCCACCGCGCCGCCCAGCAGCACTTCCGGCAGGGTGAAGCCCGCAATCAGCACCCACGTAAGCCACACAACAAGAAACGTGGAAATCCATTTTCTCATAGCTTGTCTTCCTTCTTTTTTAATGTGTCAGTCCGTAATGAGACAGTCGACAATTTTTTTCACATCTTGATTGACAACGTAATAATTAACCTCCAGGCCGTTGCGCACGCCCTCCACAATGTTGGCGGCTTTGAGCTTGGCCAGGTGCTGGGACACGGTAGACTGTGGCATATCCAGACACCCCTTGATCTTTGAGACATTGCAACCGGGTTCGATGATCAGCCCTTTGATAATGCATAGCCTGACTGGATGGGAGATAACCTTGAGCAGCTCCGCCGTCTTGGTCACCTGCTGCAGCCTTTCCTTAGCGTCCTTGATGACAAACACCTCTTCACGGTAAAGATTGTTAATTATTTGGCGATTTTGGGCATAACATACCCATTAGTATATTTGTATATTACGATATAACGATATAGTTGTCAATGAAATCAGTTAAAAACAGCACAAAAAAAAGAGCCTGACGGCTCTAGATTGCAAATTCTGTTTACGCGCAGCCGGGTATCAGCCGCATTCTACGCAGCAGCGTATCGGCCACAAAGCGGTATCCAGCGTCCTCCAGATGCATGCCATCGCGGCAGACGAGGTTTGGGTACTCCTTGTTGGCCAGCATCGCATCCCGTAGGTCCAGCAGCGGGGTTTTGGTTTTGGCGGCTACGTTACGCACGGCATTGGCGTAGCGCTCCTGCCAGCCGTAAATGTTTTGCACCTCGCCAATGGCCTTTAAAATCGCATCGCGATCCAGCCCCTGGCAAACCCAGTTGAAAAACTTTTCTGCGTGCAGCGGCAGCGGGGTGATGAGCATGGCTTTCATACCCTTTTGCTCAATCTTTTGAATAAACTCCTCAAGCTTTTGGGAAAAGACCGAAAGCTCTACCTTGGCACGGGGTGGCTGGTCGGGATTTTTGGAAACCTCTTCCCAGTCCATATTGCAATCGTTGCCGCCGTATTCCAGCACGCACAGCGCGCCTTCTACCGGGGCCGCGGCTTCAAAGCGTTCCAGGCCGTCCAGCACGGTCGCGCCCATTTTGGAGTTGTTGACGACCTTTAAGTCCAACTCATCCGAGATTCGCTTGGGGCAGCGCTCTTTTGAGATCACATACCGCTGCCGTCGTTCGTTATAGGTAATGCCGACCGCGATGGAATCTCCCCAGACTTGAATCTCTGTGTTGAACATAGGTACACATCCTTAATATCTAGTATCTATTACCAGATTACGCTACATCGTAACGTTTGTCAAGTGGTTATCTCTATCGCTTGAACTATTTTACAATATGTGTTATACTGTAAACAATAATAGAGGGTCCGAAAATGGTCACAGGTATACGGTACGGAGGCGACACCATGGCATACAGACAGCAGGATTTCACCGCAAGCTTGAAAGCGTTTCAGCCTATGCCCTGGGAGCTAATCCCGGATCTGGGACTGTACATGGATCAGGTCATTACCTTTATCGAGCGCAGCTGCCGCGACCTGTTCATCAATACCGACCGTATTTTCACCCCGTCAATGGTGAATAACCATGTGAAAATCGGCCTGGTAGAACGCCCTGTCGCCAAAAAATACGGGCGGGAACAGCTGGCGCAACTTTTGATGATCTGCGTCCTTAAACAGTCCATTTCAGCCGAAGCCATGAAAACGCTGGTGCAGCCACAAGAGGGCGTCTCCATGCAGGCACACTACGAAAGCTTCTGCCAAACGGAGCAGGCGGTGTTTGCCGCCATCGGCAATTTGCAGCCGCAGCCGCTGATGGTCTGCGCGGTGCAAGGCGCGGCCTACCAGCTGCTGTGCAGCACGCTGCTCTACGAAGACAAGTCTCAGGCGAAAAAGCCTGCGCCCGCCCCCAAGGACAGCAAAACCGAAGACCCGAAATCGCCAAAGAAAAAGTGAACCTTGTTCATCATAGCAAAAACCATCCGCGCGGACAACCGGCGGATGGTTTAATTTTGATGAGAATACGATGAAAATACGAAACGGAGGCTATTCCGGCCGCTGCGTTTCGGGGTTTAAGTTCACGGTGCTGACAGGCACATCGCCGAAAATGCTGGAGTACAGGCGATATCCGCCGGAAAGGTTATACACCTCAAAGCCGTTCTGCGAAAGAATGCGCGCGGCCACATACCCGCGCAGGCCAACCCGGCAGGTCAGATACACGGGCTTTGACTTGTCCAGTTCATCCATATGCTCGCGCAGTTTATCCACCGAGATATTGATAAACCCGTCGATATGACCGTCCCGGTATTCGCCGCGGGACCGGGTATCCAAAAGCGTCACGCTGCCGTCGCGGGGCAGGTCGTGCACATCGTGCCAGTGGAAGTTCTTTACTTTGCCGGTCAGCAGGTTCTGGATGACAAACCCTGCCATATTGACCGGGTCTTTAGCCGATGAATACGGCGGCGCGTACGCCAGCTCCAGCTTTGTCAGGTCTTCAGCGGTCGCGCCAAAGCGGATCGCGGTTGCCAGCACATCAATGCGCTTATCTACGCCCTCGTAGCCCACAATTTGCCCGCCGAGGATTTTGCCCGTACCTTTTTCAAACACCACTTTCACGGCCATGCTTTCCGCGCCGGGATAATAGCTGGCGTGGCTGGCTGAATAGGTAAAGGATTTATCGTAGTTAAGCTCCAGGCGTTTGGCGGTCTTTTCGTTGATGCCGGTGGTGGCGACCGTCATGTCAAACACCTTCAAAATGGCCGATCCCTGGGTGCCGGTGTAGCGGCTGTCGCCTCCGGCCACGTTATCGGCGGCAATGCGCCCCTGCTTGTTGGCCGGTCCGGCCAGCGGGATGAGCGTCTGCTCGTGGGTGATAAAATCGGTCACTTGTACAGCGTCGCCAACGGCAAAGATCGCCGGGTCATTGGTGCGCATATCATCGGTGACGACAATCGCGCCGCGGGAGCTTACGGTCAGCCCGGCTTCCTTGGCAATGCGGCTTTCCGGGCGCACGCCGATGGCGAGAATTACCATATCCGCCGGCACTTCGCCCTTATCTAAAACCACGTTTAGGTGATTGCCGTGTTCTTCCACGGCTTTCACGGTGGTCTTGAGCATCAAATTAACGCCCTTGTCGATAATATGGTTGTGCACATCGGCAGCCATATCATAGTCCAGCGGCGCGATCACCTGGTCCAGCATTTCCACCATCGTAACTTCAAGGCCTGCACTGTGCAGGTTTTCGGCCATTTCCACACCGATATACCCGCCGCCGACTACCACGGCCGTATGCGGGTCCTCGCGAAGGATATAATCCTTGATCTTATAGGTGTCGGGTATATTGCGCAGGGTAAATACTTTATCATTCTTAATACCATCAATCGGCGGCACCACAGGCTCGGCGCCCATGGACAGAACCAGCTGATCGTAGCTTTCTTCATAGCGCTCTCCACTCTGGTGGTTTACAACGCTTACGGTTTTATGCTCTCTATCTATGGCTGTGACTTCGCTTAGGGCGCGCACATCCACATTGAAGCGCGCATGGAAGCTGCGCGGGGTTTGCAGGGTCAGGTCGTCTTTATCGGTAATCTCGCCGCCGATATAGTAGGGCAGGCCGCAGTTGGCAAAGGAGATATACTCTCCCCGTTCAAACAGGATAATCTCCGCCTGTTCGTCAAGCCTGCGCAGTCTGGCAGCTGCGGAAGCGCCGCCCGCAACCCCGCCGACGATGAGTACTTTTTGGCTCGTCATGTGAAATCCTCCTCTGTTATGGTAGAATAGAGTTGTGAGGTGAACTATGCAAGCATCGGAACTCGCATTCGTACAATCCATGTTCCCGTTTTGGAACCAGCTAAATGATGAGGACACCACCCTGCTCACCCAGCAGGTGCGTAGCCAAGCCTTCTTACCGGGAGAGACTATCCATTCCGGCAGCAACGACTGTGTTGGTGTCTTGTTAATCAAGTCCGGCGAACTGCGCGCCTATATCCTCTCCGAGGAGGGGAAGGAAGTTACGCTGTTCCGCCTGGTAGGCGGCGAGGTCTGTGTGCTGTCGGCATCGTGCCTGCTCAACAGCATTACGTTTGACCTGTTCATTGAAGCGGTGCACGCCACCGAGCTGTGCCTGATTGATTCGCAAACCTTCTCACGGGTCATGGAGCACAACATCTATGTTGAAAACTTCGCCCTGCGCTCGGTTACCGAACGCTTTTCCGATGTGATGTGGGCGATGGAACAAATCCTATTTATGAGTTTCGACCGTCGACTGGCTATTTTCCTGCTGGATGAGACGGCAAAAACTGGTGTTGATAACCTGACCATGACCCACGAGCAGATTGCCCGGTATGTGGGCAGCGCGCGGGAAGTGGTCAGCCGCATGCTGAAATACTTTGCCAAGGAAGGCATTGTTGCCGTCCACCGCGGCGGTGTGGAAATTCTCGATAAACAAAAGCTTCGAAAGCTTTTATAAACAAGTCATCACGGCCTTATCCGGGACAGTCCAAAGGTAGCCGTAAAACTGCGGCTACCTTTGGTTTGTCCACGCAAGCCGGAAACGCCGAGGCCCACATTTACAGGCCGAGCAGTTCCTTGATGGCCGCTTTGGGCCGGGCACCGACCACACGCTGGTCGACTTTGCCATCTTTCATGACAATCAGGGTCGGGATGCTCATGACGCCGAACTTCTGTGCCAGCTCAGGATTGGAATCTACATCCACCTTGCCGACTTTCACAGAGGGTTCTTCCGCGGCGATCTCATCCACGATGGGCGATACCATGCGGCACGGGCCACACCAGGCTGCCCAGAAATCAATCAGCACGGGCTTATCCGACTGCATGACTTCCGTTTCAAAATTCTGTTTCGTTAAGGTTACAACTGCCATTTTTATATCCTCCTTATTGGGTGTACGGTTGCAGTATAACACCTGCCCCATACCATGTCCGTGACTTTGTCACATACGTTATTGTTTTAACAAGCCTGTCAATCCGCCTACGGCAAACCCCCTGCATCATTATGTGCAAGGGGTTTGTCAGCACGCTCTTTCGGGGTTTACTCCGCCTTGCCGCCTTTGTTGGTGTTAATGCCAAACGGTACATACAGCGGGCAGAAGCCGACCAGCGACGTTAGGATCAATACGATGCCCAGCAGGCCGACCCAGCGCCACGCGCTTTGGACAAAGAGTAGAACGGCCACCAGGCCAATTCCCAGTATGATGCGAACCCATCTATCAGTGTTTCCCATGTTTTTCTTCATGCGGATGCTCTCCTTTTCACGGTGTGATTGCTTATATTCTTCGGTCATGCAGTTGCAATGTCGCTTTTTCCAGCTTTTCTTACTTAATAGTATACCATAAGAAGCAGCTGGCAATGTGCTTTGTTTGCGCCTTCGCTCGCAGCGCTAGGCATGTATCACATACTCATTGCAATGCAATATCCCATAAGTATAATACCCACAAGAGTAACGAGATGAAACCATCGTCGTATATGCCCGATAGGAACGCTGATTCCATACCCAAAAATAAAATTTAAAAAAACGCTTGAACCTTACGTTACGTAATGTTTTATAATAAACTATACAGGAAGGAGTTGAGATGATCATGCGGACCTATAAGATAGGCGAAGTCGCAAAATTAGCCGGCATCAGCATCCGAACCTTGCGCTATTACGACACCATTGATTTATTGAAGCCCAGTAAAATGCTTGCCAATGGGCATCGCTCCTATAACAGCGATGATGTGAAAAAACTGCAAGTCGTGCTTGGCTTGAAAGTCTTAGGTTTCTCATTGCAGGATATCCGCAAGTACATTCAAAATCCGGATGTCAATCTGATTGATGTTTTAAAATACCAACAAAAAGCGATTGCGGCAAAACTGGAATCGCTCCAGGAAATTGATAAGAAACTTGCCCATATTCTCAGTCGCCACAGCAAGAACGAAACTATCATGGAAAAGGATGTATTCGCAGTCTACGAAATGCTGCAGATGTCGGATCACAATGATGTGCTATTGCAGTATTTCACACCCGAAGAAGTGCAAAAAACCATGCGTGCTGTAAACGACGACGCGCATGCCTCGTTATATGAAGCGGTTAAACTTCTGGGGCTCACTGCAGATTTGAGCGAGAAAAACACAGCGTTCGTAGCGGATACGTTTGCCCAGTTCATCCGACTCTACTTTGTCACTATCAACGAACAGACCATCACAAAGACAATCAAAATGCTCGTTGAAATGCTGCAAAACGATCCGACAATCACCCCAGACGCATTCAGCGAAAAACGCATGAAGGTTTGGCTTTTAGAACACTTACTGAAGAAAGAGGAATAAAATGAAAAAGA
Source organism: Candidatus Limiplasma sp. (assembly GCA_963675925.2). Lineage (GTDB taxonomy): Bacteria > Bacillota > Clostridia > Christensenellales > Aristaeellaceae > CAXXOK01. Next base: position 1,210,922 of record CAXXIB010000004.1, on the reverse strand, counting down.
AAATTGTTATCACAGGTGGCAATAGCGGCATTGGCAAGGCCCTTGTGGAAGAGATGTGCGCAAGAGGTCACGAAGTGATCGTGATTGCAAGAGACAGCCAAAAGACCAAAGCGGTCATCCAAACCCTTGTTCAGACATATGGACCGCAAACGATTCAGCTTGTTCCTGCGGATTTAAGCCGTGTTGATGACATCCAAAACGCAGTGACTGCGCTTGTTAACATGAATACCACCATTGATGTACTCATCAACAACGCCGGTGTATTAAAGCTGAAAAAAGAATTAGCGCAAGACAATGTTGAGATGACCATGAGCGTTAATCTGCTGGCCGCCTATCGCCTGACACAAGGGCTGCTGGATGCCGGAACGCCGATCCGCAGAATCATCAATATCACATCGGAGCTCTTTAAAAAAGGCACTTTGGATTTTGAAGATATGATCAATCCCAAGAAATATAAGGGGCAGCAGGTTTACTGTAATACAAAATTAGCCAACTTGGCGCTGAGTGCACAGTGGTATGCAGCCTACGGTAAGCGTATCGACGTGATTGCACTGCATCCGGGCGTGGTCGCCAGCAGCGCTTTTCGAGACTATCCGACTATTTTCATGAATTTCATGAATTTATTCTTAGAAAAACCAGCAAGCGCAGCGGCGAAAATTGCTGATGTTGCCCTGGCTGATGTGGTGAAAAGCGGCTGGTATTATAACCAAGCCCAGGCAAAAGGGCCCATCGAAAGCTATCTGGGTCCCGACGATCCTAAAAAACTACAGGCGTTTCTAAACGACCTGCCTTAAGGGGGTGTATGTATGGAATTTTCATTTGACGAGAAAACGAAACGGCTGTTTTCACAGGAAAAAATGGGGAAACTGATTTTCATCATGTCGTTCCCGGTCATTATAGCGATCATGATCTCCGCCGTTTACAATGTTGTTGATACGATTTTTATCGGCAGACGCGTTGGCGAACTGGGTATCGCCGGCATCAGCATTGGCTTTTCCATCCAACTGATGATCAACTCACTTGGCATTTTGGTCGGATTGGGCGGATCATCGGTCATATCTAGAGCTTTAGGTGCAAACGATACTCAGAAAGCCGGGCAAACGATCGGCATGGCCTATTTTATCGGGATTGTGCTGTATGGCGTGGTTGTGCTGAGCTCGATGCCTTTTTTAGACAGCGTGATTGCCGGGCTGGGTGCAAATACCGAAACCATTGCCTATGCCAAAGACTATCTGCAAATTATCATTCCCGGCTCTGTTTTTATCCTGCTGGCTGTTGCAGGCGGCAATCTTCTGATGGCACAGGGCAAACCGGAGCTGGCTATGGTACAACTGGTTGCCGGTGCATTGTTCAATCTAGCGCTGGACCCGTTATTTATCCTGGTTTGGGATATGGGTGTATCGGGCGCTGCGATTGCAACGGTCATCAGCCAGGGCTTGTCCTTGGTGATCGTATTGTTCTTCCAATTCTCAAGCATCACCACAATCAAACCAAAAGTAACTGATTTCATCCTAGTGAAGTTCAAACTGATTTGGGAAATTGTTGCTTTAGGCACCCCCGCATTTTTGCAAGAAATCGGTGCATCCATTACGATTATTGTAGTCAATAACCTGCTTAACAGCTTTGGCGGTAATGAGGTTACATCACTGCTGGCTATTTTCGGCATTCTGAATAAACTCTTACTATTCCTCATCACACCGCTGATTGGCATTGCCCAGGGATTTATGCCCATCGTAGGCTACAATTACGGATTGAAAGATTATAAACGCATCAAGGAAAGCTTTAAAACGGCTATGGTCAGCGCTTTTGTGATCACAGCTGTGATTGCCGCAGCAGTGATCCTGTTCCCGGAGACCGTATTGTCATTCTTTACTGGCGATACATCGTTGATTAGTGCCGGGATACTGCCACTGCGGATCATGTATTGCGCGTTGCCGCTTGCAACCTTCAGCGTAGTCAGTGCTATGTACTTCCTGGGTATTGGCAAGGTTATCCCTTCTATCATTATCTCGCTGTCACGCCAGGTTTTAGTTTTGATTCCGGTTTCTATCGTGCTGACAAACCTGGCGGGGCTGACCGGCCTTTGGATCTCATTCCCGATTGCTGATGTACTCTCCGTTGTGATTGCACTCATCTGGATAAAGTTTGAGTTTTCCAAAACCCCGCGATAAGCTTCACATCAGGCTGTACAAGACCCCACCGAAACCCTGATACGCTCAAGGAGCTTCGTTGCTATATTGGGTCGCCGTGCTATGCAATAAGCACAAAAGGAGCTGTTCCATCAAACGGAACAGCTCTTTTTGTGGATTGGAATCCAATGGAATAAGGCTAGCAGCAAGACCCTTACGCAAGTCCAAGCAAGCGCTCTGCATTGCTTTGCAATATCAGTGCCTCCGCCTCATCCCCCAGATGCTCGCCAAGCACCGCATGTATGTACATCTCCGGATTGCAGATGGGATAATCCGTTCCAAACAGAATCCGATCCGCCCCTACCGCATCCACCAGTCTGCGGATACTGCCAAACCTGAATATGCCTGTTCCCGACAGGTCCAGATACACATGGCTGAATTTTTGCATGCGCTCAATATGTTTTTCTACGCTCTCGCGCTCTCCCGGATGTGCCGCCACGAAGCTTAGCGCCGGGTGGGCGGCAATCACCTCGTCAATCGGCCATTCCCATGTGGTATGAAAGTTGCATACCATTTGGTGGGCATCTGCGGCCGTCAAAATCTCGTGAAGCTCACGCGTATAGGGGTTTACGGCAAACTCGCCCCAGCCATGCATGTACGGCACCAGTTCCCCGATCAGGCGGACGCCTTCGGCGTGCATACGCTCAATCTCCCTGATGGATTGATCGACCAGCGCCGGATGGATATGAAATCCGGGTGAATAGAAGTCCCCCAACTCATCCCGCAGCCGCAGGGCAGCATCGTTGAGTCCCTGCAAAGAAAACGATCTATCCTTGTTGAGCACGCTCCCGCAGATGTGCCCAATCCCGGCATCCTCAAGCTGGCGCTTCATCTCCATCGGGGTGGACGGTACCGCATGGTCGTACATGCAGAGGTTCTGCGTTTCATCCGGAAACGGGTGCATGTGAAAATCTATCACCTTGTTCATGTCTGTGCCCCCTTTATACGCTTTGGCGGATATGGCTTCGGAACTCCGTTGGCGTATAGCCAGTGTACTTCTTAAACGAAATGCTGAAGTACTGTGCATTGTCCCCAAAGCCGGTCTCTCTTGCAACGGTTTGAATCTGCATGTCCGCATCCCTTGTCATCAGCCGCATCGCCAAAATCATCCGATGCTCAAGCAAATACGCCGAGAAGCGCTGCTTGACTTCCTCCTGAAAGCGCTTGCAAAGATAGTTCTCGTTTAAAAACATCCGCTCCGCAGAGATCCATTTCAGCGACAAGTCTTTATTGGCAATCTCCTCGTCGATAATCCGCAGTACCTGCATCACCGTAGCGGAATAAGGTTTTCCGGTGCGGGCGGCATGCTGCTGGGCCTGGGCGCTGTTTTCCTGCAAATCCGACAGCATCTTCTTCTTCTGCCAGGCCTCTTTGGCCGCCAGCACTACGCTAAGCAGCGTCGCTTCATCAAAAGGTTTGAGCAAATAATCCCGTACGCCAAGCCGCAGGGTTTGCTGCACATATGAAAACTCCGCAAAGCCGCTGATCACCACAATCTCAATCGTCGTATTCTTCTCACGTATCAGTTTAATCAAATCAATGCCGTTGATGACCGGCATTTTGATATCCACCAAAATCAGATCCGCGTCATGCTCGGCAAGGTAATCCATCGCCTCAATGGCGTGCGCCGCAGATTTCACCAGGGTGATCTGGTATTGATCCCAGGGGATTTGCGAGGCGAGGGCTTCCCGCATGATTGGTTCGTCATCGACCACCATCACCTTAAAGTTTTCCTGCATCTGTCTCGCTCCCCCTCTCCTCCAGCGATATCCGCCGGAATCTTGCCTGGGCAATGGTCATATCAAAGCTTTCGTCACGCAGGATATCCACGCCGTATGACTCCCCGAAAACCGCTTTGATGCGCTTGTCAATGTTCACCAGCCCGATGCCGTTGCCCTGATGACCAATGCTTCCGTTTCTAAGCTTCTCCATCAAGTTGTCGGCAGGTGCCGGCCCTTCGTTGCACACCTGGCAGACACAATCCTCGCCTTCAAAGAAAACGCGGATGCAAATATCGCAGGGTTCCAGCATGCATTCCAAGCCATAGTGGATTGCGTTTTCCAGCATAGGCTGCAAGGTAAATTTCGGAATAGCCAAGTCCGAGCATTCCTCCGCCACTTCAAATGTCAGGTTGAGCCGCTCAGCATACCGCTGTTTCTGAATTCTGGCATAGTGGCACACCAGATCCAGCTCCTTGTCCATCGTAATCATCGTTTCGTTGATGTTCGTCGCCTCGCGAAGCAGACGGCTTAAACTATCCACCATGCCGGCGAGCTCCGCATTGCCGTCCTTCTTGGCCATCCAGTAAACGGAGTTCAGCGTGTTATATAGGAAATGCGGGTTGATTTGCGCCTGCAGCGTTGCAAGCTGGGTCTCCTTGACTAAAATCTGCTTTTGGTAATTATCACGGATCAGACGACTAATATAGGCCGCCATGGTATTAAAGGTGGTATACAGCTCGTAGGAATCGCGGTTATGCATCGGCATATTGCCGGAAATCTGGATGTTTCCCACATCGGTAATATTGCCGATATGGTTGCGCAGCCTATGAATATCCATGGTTACACGCCGCATCAGAAACACCGAAAGACCCAGCGCTGCCAAAACGCACAGAACAAAAATCCATACAAAGCGGGTAAACAGTCGTTCCACCTTGGCAAACAGGCTGCCATACGGGAGCAGCACCCTGTATGAAAACACCGTATCGCCCTCGTCAAACTCGGTCACGAAGTAATGCGTGCCGTCAATCTCCACCAGCGCATATCCCTGCCGGTTGATATCGGTACGTAGGAACGCTTCTTCGTTTTGCTCAATCCCGCCGATATCGTTAAACAGGTACAGCAATCCGTCCTGTTGATTTTCCAGAATATACGTGCCATTGTACGCCTGCGCTAGCGCGCTGCCTATCTCATCCATGTCGATAAACAAAACGATCACGCCGATGTGATTCATGGACAGGTTCTTTTTCTCCCGCAACTCTTTAACAAACAGCAAGTACTGGTCGCCCGTGCCTGCCAGCGTGCTTCCATCCAGTAAAATCGTACGGCCATCGGCGGCGATCGCTTTCTCCTCCACCAGGCGGGCCGCTTCCTCGCCGAGCTTGATATAGCCCGTCGATGCAACCGCACGCACATTTCCGCGGGCATCCAAGTAATTTGCGCAGGTTATCAAATCGTTATCAATGATGCGTTTCTGGATTGCTGCTGTGATTGCATCCAGCCAGCTATTTTGTGCAAACAGGCTATTGGGCTGGCTGAGCAGTGAAAGGTACTGGCTACCGGCCTCCTGGATGCCATCGGACACCACCAGATTGTAGATCGTATCATTGATATCGGCCAGCTGCTCTTCCGTATCGGAGACCGACGAGCGCACAAGTTCTTGCGTTTGCCCATAGATATATTGCAGGTTTGACTGCTGCAAGGCCCGCATCACCGCGCTGCCCGCCACAAATATAACGGTGAAGCCAACCAGTAAAATACTCAGCACCTGCTGAATCAGCGTGAGTCGTTTAATCTTCATCGCAATCCCCCAAATGATGAATTCTGCTCCCCGTTCATTATTCCTGTTACACGCCTTTGCATCGGCTGAATTGGCAGGCTTTATAAACCTGGGGAACGCACGCTGACTGGAGCCATACCCGCAAAACAGTTTACAGGAGGTACCACGGCAGGGCCTGCACCTTGCCGTAGTATCTCCTGCATTGAACTGTGTAGATCATCCATGTGAAAGAGTGTCGGATCAGGCTTTGAGTCCGGACATGGCGATACCGTCCACAATGTACCGCTGTGTAAACAGAAATAGCACAATGACCGGAAGGAGAGAAAGTACGCACATGGCAAACATCGCGCCATAATCCGAAACTGCTGTTGGATCACTGAACAGTTTCAATGCAATGGAAATCGTATACTTGCTGGGGGCGTTCAGGTAGAGCAGCGCTCCCATGAAATCGTCCCATTTCCAGTAGAATGCAAAGATCGCCGAGGTGGCCAGCGCCGGTTTGATCAGCGGCACAATGATGTGGGTAAACAAGCGTGTGCTGCCGCAGCCGTCAATGAGCGCCGCCTCGTCCAGCTCTTTGGGTATACCGGAGATAAACTGCATGATTAAAAAGATGAAAAACGCTCTGCCGCCCCATTCCGGCACGGTAAGGGGTAAAAAGGTATTGGTCCATTTCAGCGTGTGAAATATGACATACTGGGGAACCACCAGCACCTGGCTTGGCACCATCAGGGTGATCATCATGCAGACGAACCAAATGTTCCGGCCACGGAAATGAATTCTGGAAAATCCGTACGCGGCCATTCCCGAGGCAATCACATTGCCCGCAACCGCGATAAACGTCACAATAAAGGAATTCTTAAAAAACGTTGCAAACGTGACCCCGCCAAAGCCGCTCCAGCCGTTGACATAGTTATCCAGCCGCCACTGGGACGGAAACAGCTGGTCCACCGTAGACAGCACAAGACTGCTTTCCTTAAAGGAACTGAACATCATCCAAATCAGCGGATAGATCATAAGCAGCCCCAATCCGCCGACAAAGACATGAAATAGCACCGTGTTTTTGATTTGCTTGAGTTTCACGCGGCATTCCTCCTTCTATCCATCTTGCGCATTATTTCATTTTGTTCTCGTAGAAAACCCACGCAGAGGAGGATTTGAATGCCACCAACGTAAACAGGCCGATGATCACCATAAGTATCCATGCCATCGCGCTGCCATACCCCATTTTGTAATAGCCAAAGGTTTGTCTGTACAGGTATAGCGCATACACCAGGGTTTTGTTCATCGGTCCCCCGTCGGTAATAATCATCGCCTGGGAAAACACCATGAACCCGCCGATCATCTGCATGACCAGGTTGAAGAATATAATCGGGCTGAGCAGGGGCAGTGTGATTTTGACAAACCGGCGCAGCGGTCCCGCTCCGTCGCACTCTGCGGCCTCGTAATAGCTTTTGGGTATTTGCTTGAGCCCTGAAAGAAAAATGAGCATTGGCGACCCGAACTGCCAGATGAACAGGAGTATCAAACTCCAGATTGCCGTATCCTTATTGGATATCCAGCTGATATCCGAGGCGATACCAATCGCCTGAAGCGCTGTATTCAGAACCCCGGTTTTGGAGAAGCAATACCGCCACATGACCGATACCGCCACGCTGCCGCCGAGGATTGACGGCAGATAGTAAATCACCCGGTACGCCGGCACGGCCCTTGATTTACGGTTCATAATCATGGCAACACCCAGCGCAAAGGCCAGCCGCAGCGGTATCGCGATTAGCACAAACGTGAACGTTACAGACAGCGCCGTGAAAAACAGCCTGTCTTTGGTAAACAAACGGATGTAGTTGTCCAGCCCGACAAAGACCGGTGAGGACAGCATATTATAATCCGTAAACGACAACCCAATGGACGTGACAAACGGAATCGCCGTAAATGCCAGAAAGCACAACAGCCAAGGACCGATAAACATATATCCGACCAGGTTTTCTCGTTGGACCTGTGATAAAAACGCGGCTCTGGGGCCAGAATGTTTCGCCATTGTACTGTTTGCCTCCCAAGAGATACTTCATTTGCAAGCGGGAGATGGAGACTTAGGCAGCTCCATCCCCCGCTGTAGAATTACCGTGTAACCGGTGATTAGTTGGGCAGAATCGCGCTTGCCTGTTCGATGAAGTCCATCACACAGTCTTCCGCACTCATTTCGCCGTACATAACCGCGGTATAGTCGTTCTTGAGAACGCTGATCGCTTCGGACGATTTGGCCGGGTCTGCGGGATTAACCGACGATACCACGGCGGACACCCGGCTGATGTAATCCAGCGTGTTGGTCGTTGCCGCCGCAATGTCCTCTGCGGTCCCCAGCAGATCGCGGATCGCACTGGACAGCGAAATGCCACGGTCGGTGCCGATGATCTTGGCAGCGCCTTCGTCGTTAATCAAGTAGTTGAGTACCGCAGCAGCCGCTTCGGGGTTTTGGCTGTTAGCGGAAATACACCAGTACATGTTGGAGTTAAGGTACATGCCACTCTGGCTGCCATCGTCAAGCTTCGGCAGCAGCGCCATGCCAAGTTCCGTACCCAGCGCCGCAGAGTAAATGGGATAGTAGTTGCTCAGCATGAAGCCCATGGCGGACTTGCCCTGTACGATGTAGTTTTCTTCCGTGGTTGCCCAGGCAATCTGGATTTCAGGATCAATGAAGTATCCTTCTTGCACACCTTGTGCAATGTCTTCAATCGCTCCGATAATGCCTTGGATGACCTGCTCGTCTTCTGCCCAGGGCAGGGACTGGCCGTCTTCGGAGAATAAATCGTAGCCATAGCTGCGTACCCAGGTTTCAACAACCCAGCGTGCTTCCGCCAGGAACGGGATATCGGTCGGAATCCCGGTCGCTTCGTAAATGGCTTTCACGGTTTCAATGAACTCGCTCCAGGTCCAGTCATCGGCGGGATAGGCCACGCCTGCCTGGTCGAAGATCGCCTCGTTATAGGCAACCGTCACCGAGTTCACGCCCGTGGTAAAGCCGGCCAGCTGGCCGTTGACCGTGCCACCGGACAGCGATTCCCTGTCGATATTCGTCAGGTCGATGATCCCGGCATCCACATACGGCATCATATCAATAATCTGCCCGTTCACCGAGTAGTTGATAATGTCCGTCGTCGACATCTGGATGATGTCGGGCAGATTGCTGCCAACCGCCTGGGTTGCCAGGTTTTCAAAGTAGCTGGTCCAGCTGGTGTACTCATACGCGAGATCCACATCATTGGCTGCGGCATAGGCATCCAGCGCTTCAATCGTTTTGTTATGCCGTTCCTGGCCGCCCCACCACGCAACGCGCAGTGTTTCGCCCGCTGCCATTGCAGAACCGGCCGCTGCAAACAGTACTGCAATTACCATGAGTAATGCAATTGTCCTTTTCATTCTTGGTTCCTCCACTCTTTCATTTGATGGGTGAATATTTGCAAAGGGCTTCGCTCGATACTCGCTACGGCTCTAATGCAATATTCACTTATGCGTTACATTCTTTATATCCAATCCCGCCTGCATTGGCAATGCAACTTAATGGCGTAAATGTTCAAAAAAGTGTGCAATCTTTACATTCATCCAAATCCCCCTGCCCCATCGGCTGTCTTGCCGGGCATTTGCAAAACATCTTCATTGCATCCATTATAATGATACACAAAAGCAGGAGAGACAGTTATGTCTCTCCCGCTTTATCCTGTTACTGGTATAGAATAGGTTATTACTTTTTCACCAGTTCGTTAATGCTTTCGGTGTTGATGTCGCCGCAGGATACACAGCCGATGACCTGGTTGTCCCGGATGTAGGCCACACAGGGAACCTGATCAACGCCCAGGCGCTGGGCAATACCGTTGGATTTGTAGACGTCGACCTTCTTGAGCATCAGGTCGCAGCAGCACTGTCCGTACTCTTCCATCTCCGTCAGCATCTTACGGTCTTCGGCGCTTGCCGCATTGTACACATATACAATCCGGCGGTCGGTGCCCATGATCTGGTGGGCAAACGTTTCGCTTTCGGCAATGTATTTCTCAGCTGCATAGCCCGCGATCGCACCGTCGCCAACTGCTGTGGCAACCTGCTTAAGGAACTTATCACGCACATCGCCTGCGCAGAACACGCCGGGAATCCGCGTTTCCATGCGCTCGTTTGTCATGACATAGCCGCCGCGGGTCATATCGATCATGCCCTTGAAAATCTCGGTATTGGGCACATAGCCGATGAAGATAAAGCAAGTGTCCACCGCAACATCCGTCACATCGCCGGTCTTAGTGTTTTTCAGGGCAACGTGCGTCAGGTGCTCATCGCCTTTGAACTCGTCCACGGTGGTGTTCCACATGAACTCCATTTTCTCGTTGCGCATGCACTCGCCCTTGGCGATTTCGTTGCAGTCCATGATGCCTTCGTCATGCAGAACCGACACTATGACTTTCTTTGCAAACTTGGTCAGGAACATGCCCTCTTCGATGGCCGCATCGCCGCTGCCGATGACCATAACCGTTTTATCGGTATTGGCCGCCGCGTCGCAGGTTGCGCAGAAGGAAATGCCTTTGTCGTAAAGGTATTTGTCCTCACCCTTAGCGCCGGTCAGGCGGGGTTTGCCGCCGGATGCGATAATCACAACTTTGCAGTGATACTCGTTGCGGAAGGTTTCCACAACCTTGTCATCGCCTTCCAGCTTCACATTGCGTACGTCGGTCAGCTTGAACTTCACGCCGAATCTCTTTGCCTGTTTATGGAACAGCTCCATCAGGCCCAGGCCGGTGCTGCCCTCCGGGAATCCCGGATAGTTTTCAATTTCGTTTGTATAGGTCGCCAGTCCGCCGACCAGCGCTTTTTCGATAATCAGGGTTTTCAGCCTTGCGCGCCCGCAATAAATACCCGCAGTCATCCCGGCTGCACCGCCGCCGATAATGACGACATCGTAATTCTCAATCTTCTTTTCCATAGTCTCCGTTCCTTTTCATCAGAGTCCGTGCATCATTTTCGTTTCGCTTGGCCTTGTTATAATCAGCCTGATTTCATAGAGAAACCGTGAGCGTTTGCATCCGCATCACGGTTTTCCTGATCCGGGTGATATAGCCATTTCAAACGATACGATGTCTACATAAAGAATTTTGCCAGCATTTTGCTTCCGATCCACGCGCCGACCAGCAAAAAGACGGCGAATACCCAGCCCGACAGAGACAGGGACGCGACACCGGAAAACAGTGCGCCAATGTTACACCCTGCGGCAAGGCGCGCACCATAGCCCATCAGCAAACCGCCCAGGACGGCCGCGATGACCTGCTTGACGGATTTGATCTTCTTCCACTTAAACTGCGAAGCAAGCAGCGTTGCCAGCAGTGCGCCGCCGATGATACCAACGTTGAGCATGGTGCCGCTGTGGTTCAAGATCCCCGCATTGAGCGTATTCTGCGCCCCGGAAGAGGAAAAATAGTACCATTTCTCTACGTTTCCGCCAAACAGCTGATAGATCCAGGCTCCCCAGTTTGCCAGGGTTCCCGACACACCCCAGGGATTTCCCGAATACGCGAATAAGGCGATCTGCGTGATGGAGAGAAGCACCGCACCGGTAATGTAAGTAAATGGATTTTTGAAAACCATTTTATAATATCTGTTTTTACTGATGTTCTCCCATACTTTCTTCAATGTGCCACTACCTTTCTTTTTCCGGCAGGATCCCCCGTAAGGGGACCCCTCGGTAAGCGCGGTGATTTACGCCTTTTCGATGACAACGTCCCATTCGCCGTCGTCCACTTCGTCCACTTCCACGTTGTGGCCCTGCGAGCGCGCCCATTCGGGTACGTTCTTCATGGCACAGCTGTGGTCAATATGCACGATCAACACATCGCCGGCTGCCATGTCTTTCATTTTCTTCTCAGCCTTCATCAGGGGTAAGGGGCAAGCTTCGCCCAAACAATCCAATTCATATTCTGCCATTGGGGGATCCTCCTAGAATTTATTTTGGAAGTACTATGCCGTTTTGGATAATACTAATCCTCGTTTGCTACACCCATCTTCTTGCGTTCCCACAGGTCAGCCGCTATATACAGGCAACCGATGATCAGAAGCTGGATGACAATTGCTCCAAGCCAGCCAAACACGTCCGGCAGGAACACCTTGGGGGAATCGGCGATCACGTTCAGGTTCCACCAACCCATGTCCTTGGCGCCCCACAGCGACCCGATGACAAAGAACACAAGCGCCAGCACCTGCATATGGAAGCCTTCGCCAACGCGCATCAGCGTGCCCGAAGCACAGCCGCCCGCGATGACCATGCCCACACCGAACATGATGCCGCCAATCGCCGTTGCAAGGCTGATGGGCTGCACATAGCTCATGCCGGGAATCGGCTGTCCGGATGCAAACGCGCTGTACTTGATGGCAGTAAAGCCAATGGATGTCAGCGCAAAGGCGATCAGCACCGCCTTGGTAATTGACGTGCTGCCCGTGATGCAGGGATCACGCAGGCTGGCAGTAAAGCAGAACCGGGACTTCTGTAGAATAAAGCCGAACATTCCGCCGAACAGTAAGAACATGCCCATGCTGGGCGAAGCAAAAATAGACAGTAGCACCCCGCCAACAATCATCACCAACAGCACAATCAGGGCGATTGGCAGCTGATTTTTCTTCTTCCTTCTCTTCGTTGTTCGGGGTATGGATTTCCGCACCGGCGTGTTCGCGGTTTCCGCCATCCCGGCACCTCCTCATCATGGCCGGCAGCGTGTAAAATCACCGGCGTCACTGGTTGATATTATAGCATGGTAGCTTTCCGCCGGAGCATTGAAGTTCCTTGTGTTGTATTTGACAATATTATAACAATCTCGCATCGCGCTACTGGGTGCACTTTGCCGTGTAAACCCCAGCGCGGGTAAACAGGGCTTTGCCATAAGAAATATTGATACCTGGCATACGAGGTGTTATAATGAAGTTGATACATTCGCCGAATCGCGTTCGCCCACCGGAAGGAGCCGCCGATATGCAGTTGGAGCATCTGGAGCTTTTCTTAAAAATCGCCAAGGAAAAGAGCATATCCAAGGTAGCGGATATCTCGCATATCTCACAGCCGGCGCTAAGCCTGCAAATGCAGAAAATCGAAGAAGCGCTTGGCTGCCGCCTGTTTGAACGCAGCAACCGCGGCATACAGCTGACCGATGCCGGTGTGCTGATGCAGCGCTACGCCACCCAGCTGATTTTTACCTATAATCAGTTTCTGGAAGAGCTTAACAACCTGCGCAACAACAACGAAACCTGCCGTGTCATCGCCACGCAGGTTGCCGCTAACTATGCTATTCCCTGTACGCTTGTCAAAGCCAAGGAGCATTTCCCGGGCTTTACGTTCACGCTTGCGTCCAGACCGTCCAGCGAGGTCATCCACCATGTGCTGGAAAACCAGGCGGATATCGGCTTTATCGTCGGCGATACCAACGAGCCGAACCTCTACTGCCGCAACATCATTTCCGACCAGATTGTACTGGTCGCGGCCAAGGGCTATCGGGTACCTGAGCAGCTGACGGTGGACAAATTAAAAAGCTATCCCTTGATCATGCTGAATGAAAACTACTCATCCTACCGCATGATAGAGCAGCAACTCAAAAGCATGGGCTACGCTATGGACGATTTTAACGTGTCCTACAATCTGGACTACACAGAGGCCGTCAAGTCCATGGTCGTAGGGAAAAACGGGCTGGCGTTTCTGCCGTATATGGCGGTTAAAAAAGAAATCTACCTCAAGCAGCTGAAAATCGTAGAAATCGAGGATCTCAGCCTGCGGTATGACGTATCGATTATATACAACACCAGCAAGGAAAACTGTAATTTTCAGATGAGAACTGTGAAGCAGTATTTTGAAACCATCGTATCCACGACGATCTGCTAAGAAAATTTATCGGTTTTGCTCATCACAATCTCCCAGATACCGGGAATCGGCTGGGTGACTTGCGTATAAATGTTCTGCTTTTGGCAATATGATAGAATAGATTCGGATGTGCAGCTGTGGTCGGTGACCAGCAGCACGTCTTCGCCCTTGTCCAGCTTGTCGCGGCAGTCCATCAGTTTCATCAGCGGCAGGGGGCAAATGTCCCCCAGACAATCCATATGGTGCATAGGCTTCCTCCTGTATCAATGGCAGTATTGTATCACAGGAGGCAGGCACGGACAAGACAAGGGAACACGGGGTATTTTCAGGATGTGGAGGGAAACGATGTGGGCAAACTGATGTTGCTGGGCGGTTCGCAAAGCCAGCTGAATGCGGCGGAGAAAGCCAACGCGCTCGGCCATACGGTAATCCTCGCCGATTACCTCGCCCATCCACCAGCGGCCCGGCTGTGCGCGGCGCATGAGCGCATCAGCACCTTTGATGTACCCGCCTGTATTGACGCCGCCCGCAGGCACCAGATCACCGGTATATTCACCGTGGGATCGGATCAGCCGGTTCTCACCGCAGCCAAGGTTGCAGACGCGCTGCACCTGCCCTCGCCCATCACAGTGGAGACGGCTTACACCGCCACCAATAAGCGCGCGATGAAACAAGCCTTTCAGCGATACGGTGTCCCCACCGCTCCCCATCGCTTTGTGGGGCCGGACGATACTGCCCAGTGCCTGTCCGGCCTGCAGCCACCATTTGTGCTCAAACCTCTGGATTCGCAGGGGCAACGCGGGATATTCAAGCTGCAATCCGCAGAGGATGTGATGCTTCACCTTCCCGAAACGCTCTCCTTTTCCCGCGAGGATAGCGCATTGGTCGAAAGCTTTTATCCGTCCGACGAAGTGACGCTGTCGGCCTTTGTGGCAGACGGACGCGTATATCCCCTGACGCTCACGGACCGGCAATTGCTGGACGACCCCGTCCATATCGGCATCTGCACGGCGCACCGGTATCCCAGCATCCACGCGGCATATGCGCCGGAAATTAACGAGATTGCCACTATGGTCGCCCGCGCGCTGGGCGTGCGCCAGGGGCCGCTGTATATTCAGTTCCTGATTGGCCAAGGCGGCATCATCGTCAACGAAGCCTCCACCAGAATCGGCGGTGCCTTTGAAGATGTTTTTATCCCCCGGCTTACCGGGTTTGATATTCTGGAAGCAGTCATCCGCCTTGCCGCAGGCCAGTCCGTTACGGCGGAAACCCTGCACAATATCCAGCCTTCCGGCGGACAGGCGCGTATGTCCGTCCAGCTTCTATTCTGCCGTCCGGGACACATCGCGTCTATAACCCCTGTGGAAACCCTGCTGGAGTTGCCCTGTGTGCTCTCGGCGGGGTATAATTACGGCGCAGGTAGTGTAATCCCTGCGGCCCAAAACGCTATGGCACGTTTTGGCCACTGCGTGCTGGCGGCCGAAGGCGATGAGGTTCATAACGCCTTAGCGCGGCTCTATCAAACCCTGCGCGTACTGGATTCGCAGGGCAACAACCTGGTCATTCCCAGAAATTTCGACGGGAAGGATAATTTCGAATGTATAAACGCTTAGCCCTTTTTTCGCTGTTGCTGGCTGCAACGCTGCTGTTTTCAGCCTGCGGAAGCGATAAGAAAACAACGCTGACCATTGCCGAGCAATATGGTATCGCGTATGCGCCCGTACAGGTAATGAAGGAAGAAAGCCTTTTGGAGGCCGCGCTGCCCGGTGTAACCGTTGAATGGGTGCAGCTGGGCGGCCCCACGGCCATCCGGGAAGGCATGCTTGCCGGGAAGATTGACGTTGGGTTTGTGGGCATCGGCCCGATGCTTATCGGCGTGGATACCGGCATGGCGTGGAAAACCTTCACCGCGCTGTCTTTCAACGAGGTGTCCTTCATCACCAACCGCGACGACATTCATTCGCTTGCAGACATCGGCCCGGACGATCGGATCGCCGTCATCAGCCCCGGCTGCACGCAGCATGTGCTGCTGTGCATGGCCGCAGAGCAGCAATTTCAGGACCCGGATCGCTTTGACCGGCAGCTGGTGTCCTTAAGCCATCCCGATGCGATGAGCGCTATGCTTGCGGGCGGAGAAATTGTACTTCATATCACCACCCCGCCCTATGCCGATTTGGAGCTTCAAAACGGCATGCACAAAATACTGACAGGGCAGGATGTGATGGGCGGCCCATTTACGTTTATCTGCGGCGTAGCCAACACCAAGCTGTATGATGACAACCGCGAGATTTATGATGCACTGCAAGCAAGCATGACCACCGCCATGGACATGATCAATGCCGACCTGTATGCCGCGGCAGAGCGCTTGGCGTCTGTATACGGCGTCGATGCGGACATGCTGTATACCATGATGCAATATAACGGCAGCATTTATCAGCAAGCGCTGACGGGAATCGGGAAATTCGCCGCCGGCATGGTGGATATGGGCCTGCTGTCCGAAGTGCCACCGGCCGACGTATACGCCTTTCCGGATGCCGAGGTCGCCCCATGAGATGGATGCAGCTACTAAAAAAAGCATTCTATGAAAAACGCTGGTGCAGCCGCCTGTTCTTCTTTATACTGCTGCTTGCAGTCTGGGAGGGCGTGACCGCCTTAACCAATATCTCGCCCCTGCTTTTGCCCCCGGTGGAACAGGTGGCCGTTGCGTTCTTTGACGGCATGGTCTCCGGCACGCTGTTTTTACAAACCATTTTCTCGCTTGCCATCATCGCGCTGGGGTTTTCCATCAGCATCGTCATCGCGCTGGTGCTAAGCATCGCTTCGCGCCTCAGCCCGTTCATCGAGCGGATGACCGATACGCTGACTGCGATGGCGCATCCGCTACCCGGCATGGCGCTGCTGCCGCTGATCGTGATCTGGTTTGGCACAGGTACGCCTGCCGTACTCATGGTCATCGTGCACGCATGCCTTTGGTCGCTTCTTCTGAGCCTGGAAAGCGGCATGAAACACGCCCCCGCGCTGTACACCGATCTGGGCGCAGTTTTTCCATGCCAAAAATCCGCATCATTATCGAAATTCTGCTTCCCGCCGCCATGGCGCATTTGCTTTCCGGCTTGCGCGTGGGCTGGGCACGATCCTGGCGCGCGCTGATCTCAGCGGAGATGATTTTCGGCGCAATCGGCACCACCGGCGGACTGGGCTGGTATATTTTTAAACAGCGCACCATGATGCACACGGCAGGCTTGTTTGCCGGCATCCTGCTGGTTGCGGTGATCGGCATGCTGGTAGAGGAGCTGCTATTTGACAGGCTTGAAAAGAGCACGCTGCGCAAATGGACAGTCAGCGCGGAGGAGGAAACTGCGTCGTGAAACTCACAGCAGAGCACGTAAGTAAATCCTTCGGCGACCAGCCGGTACTGACCGATATCAACTTTTCCATCCAAAGCGGAGAAACCCTGGCTATCGCGGGTCGGTCCGGCTGTGGAAAAACCACCCTGCTACGCATTTTGGCGGGTTTTTTACCGCCCGACAGCGGCAGCGTTATGCTGGACGGTGCCATAAGCCTGCAACCGCACAAGGATAAGCTGATGGTATTCCAGAGCTTTGACCAGCTGTTCCCCTGGTTTACAATACGCGGCAACATCCAATACGCGCTGAAAAAAACACGCCCGGCGCTTTCTAAGCCCCAGGCGCGCGAGCTGGCGAACCATTGCCTGGCCGACATGGGCCTGAAAGCTGCGCAAGAAAAATACCCATATCAGCTGTCCGGCGGCATGAAGCAACGTGCCGCGCTGGCGCGGGCGATGGCGCTATCCCCCAAAGTGCTATTATTGGACGAGCCGTTTTCAAGCCTCGATGTGCACTCGCGGGAAAGCGCGTACCAGTCGCTGCAAACCTTAAAACAGGCCACCGGTGCCGCCGTGATTCTGGTAACACACGACTTGCAGGAGGCAAGCACGCTGGCTACACGCATCGCGGTTCTCACCGGAAAAACGCTGCGGATCGCCGCCGAGACAAACACCAACGCGGCAGATGTTGCCGAGCACCTGCGTTTGCTGCTTAGTGAGTAACGCGGTAGATGCGTACCGTGCTGGGCTGGTCGAGCAGCTGTACAATACGCATGCCGTATCCGGTGTTTTCAAACGCCCCCAGCAGCGTGCAATGCTCCCGGAAGTATGCTTCGGCATCCGGCACATAGCGTGGATTGCCGTATAGCACGTTGAAATTCGGCCTATGATCGTAAATAAAGCCCATTTCGTCCGTCCAGATGATGACCTCGATATTTCGGCTTTCCACATACTGGGCAAAGCGCATATCGTTTTCCTTTAGGTAGCTTAAGTTGCGCACATCCAGCAGTGCGTCGTTATCAAAATAGAATCCCGTGTTTAAGTTCGCCAGCGTTTTTGTGCCCGAAGGTACATATGCACTGATTTCCTGTATATACGCATCGTAATCGGATCGGAAAGCCTTTACCACAGGCCCTGCCGCCGTGACGGCAAACACTGCTGCCAGTATCAACGGCGCAGTTTTTTTAAGTATAGGCCGTTTGGGCAGCAGCGCGCCCACCAGCAGCAGGCAGGGAAACATCCACAAAATCGAGCTAAGCTGGTTGTAGCGGCCGATGAACACTGTCGCCAGAAACGCGCCGATCACCATGCCCAGCACGGCGGCGATTGCAGTATTCTTTTGTCTGATCGCCAGTACGCCACCGCCTACAACACCCACAGCACACAGTAGCAGCTGAGGCCTGAGCTCCGGCAGGGTGTAGGTGCCGCTGATGCCATTCCATAGTCTGGAGAGGTAAGCAAACAGCTGCCCAAACTTATCGGTAAAGGGAACCAGCAAATCAAACTCCGTATCCCCGTACTGCAGCCAATGTGGGATAAACTGCCCGTCAAACCACAGGCTGATCCCCACAAACACCAAGGCCAATCCGCCTGTTACGCCCACATAGGCCAGCAGCGGCTTCCATACGGGGTTGCGATTGATAATCATCAAAAACACCATCGCAAGCACACATCCCGCGGCAATCAATACGCCGTTAGGGTGCAGTCCCGCGCTCAGCCCGGTGAGCACGGCCAGCCGCAGGGCGATACGCAGCGTGATTCTGCCCTTGCTCCTGATGAGGATATACAGACACCACAAAAGAACAAACAGCAGAATGATTTCCTGCCGCGCGGTGTGCGCAGCCTGAATAAACTGCCCGTTGACACTGAAAGCAGCCGTCAGCGATAGCGCGATGGGAAACGGCAGCATTTTCCGCAGGCTGCGGTAAACCATAACCAGTGCGAGCGTGCCAAAAATCAGCGACACAAGCCGCAGCGCAAACACCGAATACCCCAGCACCGCAATTGCCGGCATCTGCAGGATATGAAACAGCATTTTTACCGCGTGCGGATAGCGCGGTTTCAAATCAAAAAACGGTTCGGTTACCCGCAGGCTGCCCTGGGCAAGCATGTTACGGGTCAGGCCGCCAAGCCATGCTTCATCGGAGTGCACCAGCGGATAGCGCGTCAAAAACAGCAGATTCAGACAAACCCATATAAGCAGGAAACCAAGCAGCCATATCAGTTCTTTGCGTGTACGCATGGGTACTCATCCTTTCCTGCGCTGTGTGTTGCTGCGCTCATTGTGCCATTATATCATATTCGTTTTTCGAATCACGGTATCAACAAGCGGTATAGTATATAAAGGATTGTTATTACATTAACAATGTCGAATCAAGTATAATATTAAGGAACCCAATGGAAACGGAGGAGACGGAATGTCATTGAAAAAATCCGCCAAGAAACTCATCGCATTGCTGATTTTGGTGATCACCGTTGTATCGGTGACCGCGTGCAATACGTCCGACTATGCGGAAAGCGGAAAGATCATTATCCCGGCCAAGGAACTGGAATCCTACATCGGCGCTGACAACGTTGTGATTGTGGATATGCAGTCCGAAGAGAACTACGCGGCTGCCCATGTGGAGGGCGCGGTCAACATTCCGGTTTCTGACATCATGATCAACGTACCGGTGCAAAATATGCTGACATCCAAATCCAAGCTGCAAAAGCTGCTTAGCGCAAACGGCATCGGCAACGACACCGTTATGGTGGTTTACGACGACAACAACATGAGCGCGTCCCGCCTGTTCTGGACGATGCTGATGTATCAAAACCACAACGTTCTGGTGGTAGACGGAGGCCTGTACGCCATTCAGGCCGCCGGGTATACGCTGACCGGCGACGTGCCCACCATAACCCCCGCCGAATATACGGCCGCCGATAAAGACGAAACCTGGCTTGCCTCCATGGCCGATGTGCAAAACCAGGTTGATGAGCCTGACAAAAACACCATCCTGCTGGATGTACGCACCGACGCGGAATACTACCAAAATGGTAAAGTTCCCTCGTCCGTCATGTTTGACTACTACGATAATTTCTATTCGGACGGCACATTCAAAAACATTGAAACGACCCGCATCAACTATATGAAGGCCGGCATCAAGCCCGAAAACGACATTATCCTGTATTGCCAGACCTCCATGCGCGCAGCGGCGGTACTGCTTCGCCTGTACGACGCCGGCTACAGAAACATGCGCATTTACGATGGTGCCTATCTTGAGTGGTCATCCAACCCCAACAACCCCATCGACCTTCCTACCGGTATCGCAGCGCCTACTAATAAGGACGCTTCGTAATACACAAATATCAAAAGGAGAAAAAACCGTATGAAAAAACTGATAGCCCTGTTGCTTTCCCTCGTGTTGATTTCCGTATCCTTTGTTGCCCTTGCTGAGGAAACGTCCGTTGTTACGGAAAAGGCGATGGCGTATTTTGCCAACTATGACGGCTCCAAAGTTGTGATTAAGCCCGCTGATCTGTTTGCGAAAATGGATGCAGGCGAAGATATGCTGATTCTGGACGTGCGCCAGGCAGACGCTTATGAAGCAGGTCACCTGACCGGCGCTGTGAACGTACCGCTGGGCATGGCGATTGCCGAATCCCTTGTAAACATCCCCGATGATGTGCAGCTTTACGTGTACTGCTATACCGGCCAGACCGCAAGCCAGGTGACTGCGCTGTTGAACGTGGCTGGTCGCTATGCCGCCAACATCCAGAGCGGTTACAACAACGGCATTTCCAAAACCGAAGGCTTTGAAGCCTACACCACCACCGATGTGGCCACCCTGCCGGACGATACCTACGATGTAGACCCCGACGTGCAGGCCGCCATCACCGCATACTTTGAAGACATGGTCTCCAAAGCAGGCACCGCCTTCACCTACAACAACTTCAAGGCCGCCAGCCTGATGGAAGTGCTGGACGCCGAACTGGACGGCTACTTCGTATACGATGTCCGTCAGGCCGATGCCTATGCCGAAGGCCACATCCAGGGTGCTGTGAACAACCCCTATGGCGCTGGCATGGAGCAGAACTTCGCTGCCCAGCTGCCCACCGACGGCATCATCGTCGTGCACTGCTACACCGGCCAGACCGCAAGCCAGACCGTGGCCATCCTGCGGCTTCTGGGCTACGATGCGTATAACCTCAGCGGCGGCATGAACAACGGCTGGCTCGCTGCCGAATACGATGTTGTGACCGACTAATCCCCCATCCATCAATACATAACAAACGGATCCGCATGGATCCGTTTGTTTTATATTCACTTTGCTTCCGGCTTTCAGTCCTTCGGCGGCGGCTGCTCCTGGTTGATCGTCTGCACGATGGTATACTGCGGCATACCGCTGATCGTCATGTAGATACGGCCAATATACTCCCCCAGCAGCCCCAGCATCAGCATAATAATCCCGCCGACGAACAGAATCACCGAGATCGTGGATGTATACCCCATGGGTATGGACGGGGTAACCAGCCTGCGGATAACAAGAAAGATGCCCCACACAAACCCGCCCATAGCACATAGCGCGCCGATAAGCGACGCAAAGCGCAGCGGCACCACGGAGAAATTGGTAAACGAGTCCATCCAGAGCCGAAACAGCTTGCCCAGCGTGTAGCCGGATTTCCCACCCGCGCGCTTGCGGTGTTCCACCTCTATGCTTGTTATCTTGCTGGTTACATGCATCAGGTACCCTGCAGCCGATGGAAACGGGCTGTGGTATTTCTGCACAGCCTGATAGGCAAAGCGGCTCCACGCGACAAACGCAGACCGCCGCACTCCTTTGGGGTTGACCCCGTTCCATTCCGAAAGCTTGTTATGCACATAGCTGGCTATGCGCTTATGCACGCCGTGCTGCTTGTTTGAAAATCTTGCATATACGACATCGCTGCCCTGCTCAATCCCTTCCAGCAGGCGAAAGATGCCCGATGCGGGATGCTGCCCGTCGTCATCCATAAACACAAGCGCATCCCCCGCAGCGCAGCTGAGCCCCGCCATTTTGGCCTGTGATTGCCCGTAATTGCGCGATAGATTGATGCCGATAATGTGCTTGTCGTTGGCACACAGCTGCGTGATTACATCAAAGGTTGCGTCGGGTGATCCGTCGTTAACTAAGATGATGCGGTATTCATACCCACTACGCGCAGCAAACTCCCGCTGAATCTCCGCCACAACGGCTGGCAGCGTATCCGCAGAGCGGTAGCATGGAATGCAAATGGATATCAGCACGACTTTCACCTCAACAGTTTTCCAGTGTGGCCCTATTATACCATGTCACACCGGGCAGTCAATCCGCGCGGCGCGGCGGTCACACGCGCCGGACTATGGTATAATCTGAGCAGTACAATGCCCGCAGCGGCAGCATTCGGAAAGGATGTTTCGCATGATCCCGTTCAACCATCCCCCCGTACTCGGAACGGAACTCGCCTATGTTGAACAGGCGATGCAAAACCGAAAACTGAGCGGCGACGGCCCTTTCACCCGTCAGTGCTCGGCGTGGCTTGAAGCCCGTACAGGGTGCACAAAAGCGCTTTTAACAACATCCTGCACGCATGCACTGGAACTGGCGGCCATGCTGATCCGTATCCAGCCCGGGGACGAAGTGATTCTGCCGTCCTATACCTTTCCGTCCACTGCGGCGGCCTTTGCCCTGCGCGGGGCACAGCTTGTGTTCGTTGATATCCGCCCTGACACGATGAACCTGGACGAGCAACAGATTGAAAGTGCCATCACGCCCCGCACCAAAGCCATCATCCCGGTGCACTACGCGGGCGTAAGCTGCGAAATGGGTACCATTATGCAGATTGCCAGGCAGCACCGGCTTTTTGTGGTGGAAGACGCGGCCCAGGCCGTAAACGCCAGCTATCACGGGCAGGCACTTGGCAGCATCGGCGATATCGGGTGTTTTAGCTTTCATGAATCTAAAAACTTCAGTATGGGAGAAGGCGGCGCGATCCTGCTCAAGGAGCAAACCATGCTGAGCCGCGCCGAAATCCTGCGGGAAAAAGGTACGGACAGAAGCCGCTTCTTCCGGGGCGAAACGGATCGCTATACCTGGCTTGATATCGGCTCGTCCTACCTGCCAAGCGAGCTGAACGCCGCCTACCTGTATGCGCAGCTTCAGCAAGCGGATATAATAACCGAAAACCGCATGCGAAGCTGGAACCAATACAACGAGGGCCTACAGTCCCTGCA
This sequence comes from Candidatus Limiplasma sp., assembly GCA_963675925.2. Taxonomy (GTDB): domain Bacteria; phylum Bacillota; class Clostridia; order Christensenellales; family Aristaeellaceae; genus CAXXOK01. The sequence continues at coordinate 1,187,781 of CAXXIB010000004.1, read as the reverse complement.
GGATCGCGGCAAGCTGGAACTGCCCACCGTGCCGAACGGATGCGTGCATAACGCCCATATGTACTACATCAAGTTGCAAGACGAAACCCAGCGCACCCGACTGATGGCATACCTGAAAGAGCGCGGCATCATGAGTGTTTTTCACTATATCCCCCTGCACAGTTCCAAGGCCGGACAGCGGTACGGACGCTTCCATGGCACCGACCGGTATACGACACGCGAAAGCCGCCGTCTGCTCCGGCTGCCGCTATACTATGGCCTTTCAGAGAAGGACTGTTCGCACGTTTTGCAGGCGATTGAAGCGTATTGCAAGACACTGTAGTGCGCGCTGCAATCAGTCCGGATTGCGTTGAATATAATCGTACATAGCTGTTGCTGAAATCAATAGCTCTGCAATCCCGGTGTAAAATCACTAATCGCTGGCAGCTTTCGCACATCTGGGCAATTGCCACCCAAGATATTGATACACATGTTTTAGGCTTGCAAGCTGACTGCTGCTATAATGCAAAAGAAACCCCGAAAGCGTTATGCTATCGGGGTTTTGCATTGGCACGCCTACCGCGATTCGAACGCGGGGCCTTCCGCTTAGGAGGCGGACGCTCTATCCAGCTGAGCTATAGGCGCATAAACTCAGGAATTCATTGTATGGTAAGGGTTTGCGGATGTCAAGTCTTGATGGTGATAGTCCAAACTTTCACTTTTCTATCCAATTTGCCACATATTTTGCCACATTTTCGCTTGTTTTTCTGTCCTGGAACCTTTGTAGCATAAGGGTTTGAATCACTTCGCATTTGCCACATTTTCTGCCACACTTTCACCTATTTGAGAGAATACTTTATTGAGTGTTTCCCCTGCTCCTTTCAGAATATCTTTGCGTTGATGCGCATATCTATTCAGTGTAGTAGAAGCATCAGCGTGTCCGGCAATCGCTTGGAGTGTTTTTAAGTCAATTCCAGATGATTCAGCAAAGGTAATGTAAGTATGGCGTAAGTGATGTGCGGTTTTTCCATTAAGATTGATGTGACTCTTAATTCGTTCCCAACTTCTTCTATACGCACATTCAGTCATTGGATTAACACCATCGCCGATGATATACCCCATATCCTTCTTAATCGGTATAAGAATTGATGCAAGCAGATTATCAAGTGGTATATCGCGAATTCCCGCCTTTGTCTTTGGCCTGCCTACGTTGGGCTTACCATTTTCATAATATATAGACTGGCGGATACACAAGAAGCGGTTTATCCAGTCAATGTGTTCCCAACGCAAACCTAACGTTTCCCCTCTTCGTGTTCCTGCGAATATTGGAAATGCGATGAGCAAACGGTCTTGAACTCGCGGAATGTTCCCTAAGGCGTTGAAAAGCGCGATTGCCTTTTCCATTGATAATGGTTCTCGCCTCTCTTCTCTCTTGGAATAACTTAAGCGAGTGCTAATGGCGGGATTCTTTTCAATCAGATTGTCTTCAATAGCGGAACGGAATATCTGTTTTAAGATGGTTTCCATCTTATGTATTGTGGAACCAGCGTATCCCTTATCAACTTTCTGATTATAGAATAGTTGAATGTCTTCCGTTCCAACCTTCGCTAAATCCATTTTACCAAAGAAAGGATAGAGATGTTTTTTAAGGATTATCTGATGATTCTGGGCTTCTCTGAACTTGACTTTTCTCTGCTTGTATAACAGAAACCAACTATCAGCATAATCACGAAATCTAACTTTCGGTTTTGTGCTTTTTTTCACCACCGTATTATTGGTTTCACGGGCAAGCCGAATAATTGATGCGATAATCTCTTTTTCGGTTTGTCCAGACACCCAATGTGTGACACCATCAATCTCAATTCTCTTTTGTTTTCTGTTCGCCATTGAGGATTCTCCTTCCATCAATAGCGCAGAAACAACACAATCTGCGATATTCCGTTATCAAGGTACAAGTTTCTACAACTATATAAGAACTTCTTACATCTTCTTACAACTATTGTAGAAATCCGTAGAACTATTATACATCTTTTGACAACTAACGGACAACTAGCGTAATTTGAGTGTATATAAGGGTTTGAGGCGCGGTTTTGTGTTTCAAATGGACCGATTCAAAAAATGAGAGAAATTCTCCGAGCACTATCATACCTGATATTTCGCACCTAATAGTTATAATGTATGCATTGTAAGATTCAATATAGATACATATTTAGTTCTTAGCGTATCATATTAGTTTGTCAATAGTTACCTTGAGGTCTAATATCGGGCTTTTGGGCGGGCTAAAATAATTTCTGCTTGATAAGATGAATTCGCAAGCACGGCAGAGACGCCAAATAATAAGTGCCTTGCAGAAAGAGGTTTCTATATGAAACAGAATGTAACGGTGAACCATGTCGGAGAAAAAGTATTCCTGACCAAGGCTTTCGCAAAGAAGGCAAGTGTATTTGGTAGCACTGAGTATGGAGAACTTGTTCGCCTTCGTCAAGAATGTCCTAATTACGAATTTGTAATCAGAGAGATTACAAAGAACAGTAAGAAAAAAACGTATTCACGACTGACCTACAAAAAAATGAGAGAGTATATCTTTCAAGTATATGGCAAGGATTCTGCCGCTCTTCGTGAGTATGAGCAAATCCTCAAATTGTCAAAAACGCAATCAGGCTGTTATGCCTATGTGCGTAAGTGGTTCTTGGGTGCGTTCCCGAACTACGATGTCACACCAGAATGGAACGATGTGACCGACGATGAAGCAATCTCTTCCTCTGCGCAAGCAGAGGAGAGAGTTGCCTGATAAGGAAGGATGAGAAGAAATGGGTAAGAAAAAGAACTTTGATACGAGAAAAAGGTACTGTGTAAATCACGCGCAAAACACAGTTGCGATTAGCCGTAGTTTTCAAAACGCGGCTAGTCGCAAGGGAACCCCCGAGTATAACATTCTGATGTCTATACAAAAGGACTTCCCTTCAATGGATGTTACTGTAATGACATACCACAAGAAGGGGAAACCTTCCACCCATCTGACGTATCGTAAGATGGAGTTGTACTTGGAATGTCTACCAGACAATCAAAGATACATTCGTCTATTTAATAAGGCGTGCAAAGTATCCAGAACGTATCCCAACCCACCCAGCGAGGTGCGGAAGTGGTTTTTAGAATCATTCCCCGATTTTAACAAGCCTGTACGCTTTGATAGAAACGGAGAGTTACTTTTCCGCTATATTGATACCGCACTTGAAGAGAATAGCGAATTGATAGAAGAAAATTCGACCAATACGACCGAACAGGAAAATGACCTTGATGATGCAGCATAAGCCATCAAGGCATAAAGAAAAGACGAAAGAGCAGAATTGTTCTTTCGTCTTTTTGTTTATTCATTTATGCGGTATTCCATAAAATCGCTTGGTTGGCAATTTAACACTTCACAGATTCTATCCAGAACATCAACAGGTAAATGCTTAACGGTTCCTGTGGCAATAGCGGAAATTGTAGGCGGGCGAATGCCTGTTTTTTCTGCTAATTCTTTTTGGGTCATTTCGTTTATGGCAAGTAATACCTTTAATTTGAACTTTATCATAATCTCACCTCTTGCGTCTAATATTGTATCACGAATATCGTATTCATTCAACACGAAAAAAGGAAACTAATTTCTAAATTAGTTAAAATAATTACTATTATCGTATTGACTTAATACGTTATTCGTAGTATAATAGATACATAAAGAGGAACAAAAGAGTTCCCAAATGAAAGGAGACCAATCCAATGAGCACACAGGACATTGAAACAAAGGCGCGCGAACTTCAAGCACTTCGCCGGATGAAGGAAGAACTGGACACAGAAATCACAGCCTTAGAGGACACTATCAAAGGCGAAATGACTGCCCGAAAAACGGAAGACTTGACCGCTGGAGCCTACCGTATCAAATGGAGTTCCTTCCAGACCAGCCGCTTTGATACATCACGGTTTAAAAAGGATTATGCGGACTTGGCGGCGACTTACACCAAAACCATCAACACGCGCCGATTCTCTATTAATTAAAGCGGCTTGAATGCTTTGGCGAGCATCCAAGCCTATGCCCCGCCTAAACTCTCTACAAGTAAAGGGAAGCGCAGATATTATATCACGGCTTCTGTGCTTCCCACAAGAAAGGAAGCACAATATGGATATCTACAAAACGGTCACGGATAGAATGATACAGCAGATGGAGCAAGGCATCATCCCTTGGAAAAAGCCTTGGGTATCTACTTCCGGCGCGATTAGTCATACCACAGGGAAACCTTACAGCTTAATCAATCAGATGCTTCTGGGGCATTCTGGTGAGTATGTGACCTATAAACAATGCCAACAGGAAGGCGGCAAGGTTAAAAGCGGCGAAAAGTCACAGATTATCGTTTTTTGGAAATGGCTGATGGTTAAGAATGAAGAAACGAAGGAAGAAAAGGAAGTTCCATTTCTCCGCTACTACAATGTATTCCATATCAGCCAATGCGAAGGCTTGACCGCGAAATATCCTGTAAATCAACAACAGCAGGATATAGCGCCGGATGAAAAGGCGGAAAGGATTATCACCGCCTATTGTAACCGCGTCGGAGTAAGCGTAATTCACGAAGAAAGAAATAGGGCGTTCTATCTCCCGATGCTTGACCAGATAACGCTACCGCTTCGCAAGCAGTTCACTGATACGACTGAATACTACGGCACAGCCTTTCACGAACTGATACACTCCACAGGGCATACAAGCCGCCTAAACCGCCTAACCAATACCGCCTTCTTTCTCAATGAAGAATACAGCAAGGAAGAACTGATAGCGGAAATCGGCGCGGCTGCCATCATCAATCATATTGGTATAGAAACCAAGAGCAGTTTCCGCAATGCTACCGCTTATATCCAGAATTGGTTGAAAGCGTTACGAAATGATAAGCGGTTCATCGTCAGCGCGGCAGGGAAAGCGGAAAAGGCGATACAGCTAATCCTTGCGCAATAGTAGATGGGTGAGGCCGCCAATAATGCGGCGGCCTCTTTCCCTTTCTATCGCGTCTCAAATACTACACTCTTTGATACGCTCAAAATCGGGGAGAAACCACGTATCAAATATACCGATAATCGGTTTTGATACGTCTCAAACGTCAATACCACTTTTTGATACTTCTAAATATTAAGGGGAAACAAAAATGGCAGTCATCAAATATATCCGTGTCAGCACCCAGGAACAGAATACAGCGCGGCAGGAACAGGATTTAGAAGGCTTTGATAAAGTGTTCATTGAAAAGGCAAGCGGCAAGAATACCAATCGCCCGCAATTACAGGCTATGCTTGATTATGTGCGCGAAGGGGATACCGTTAAGGTTGAAAGCTATTCGCGTATAGCGCGAAATACACACGATTTACTTGCGATTGTAGAAAAACTGGAAAATAAAGGCGTTCATTTCATTTCGCAGAAAGAGCAGATTGATACATCAACCTCTGCCGGACGTTTAATGCTTACCATCTTTGCCGGAATCGCGCAGTTTGAGCGCGAGTGCTTACTGGAAAGGCAAGCTGAGGGGATAGCCTTAGCAAAGAAAGAAGGCCGCCTAGGGCGGCCTAAGGTTGAAGTATGTCATAACTTCCAAACGATAGTCAAGGAGTGGAGACAGGGCAATATTACAGCCGTAGAAGCAATGAAACGCGCCGGAATGAGTAAGGCGACATTTTATCGAAAAGCCAAGACTAATACCAAATGAGCAATTATACGATACAGACCCTTATCATATATAATGTCTTATCGTTTCCCCATTTGCGCATGAATCATGGATTCCCACTGCTCATCCGTTATTGCAAAATAATCGATGCTGATGGATGATAAAAAGAGTTCTTGACTATCAAGGCCTTTGTTGTTAAACAAATTCTTATAATCATCGTTAAAGAAGTAGGAGGCCATCCCCAAGATGGGCATATATATTATATAACCAGCACCATCTTCTTGAAAAACCATAAAGGTGATTGCCTCATATCCTTCTGGAGTGGTTTGTGTAAAAACATAGCGATTGCCATCATTAAAAAGACTTTGAATATCTTCATTGTTTTTATACAAATCATAAACCTTTTCTCGGCTACTTTGGCCAGATGAAACACTAAGGTCCACAGTATCACTGACGAAATCTATATAATCCATCATTATCGTAACAGCAAATATCGACGGGAAGGATGCAACGATTTCATTTGAAAACCCAAAGCCATTCACCAGTACTGGTTGAAATGTTCCTGCATTATAGTTCTTAGTCGTAGTAGCCAATGCTGTTCCAATCAGCATTGTTGACAATAATGTGGTTACCAGGGTGATAGCTAACGCTCGAACTAAGAAGCCATTTTTGATTTTCATAGGTTGATTTCCTCCTAATGATGCGAATTTCTGTGTCTTCTCATTTGAATATCTCCCAAGAAGACAGGAACCATACTACAGACAATTATACATTATAGCTCCTGTTTGTCAACGCTATTAGGAACTAAAATTCCTAATAGAGGAGGGTGAATGGAATTATGATGTTGATTCGTGATATGAGTGAAATTGGAAATCGTTTGCTCGCAATCAGAAAGAAAGCGGGATTAACACAAACAGAGGTCGCTGAAATTGCAGGATTATCCGACAGAACTTATGCGGATATTGAGCGTGGTTCTGTGAATATGCGTACAGAAACATTACTTCGTATTTGTGAGGCTCTTCAAATAACGCCAGATGAATTGTTCGCTCAAAAAGAATTATCTCTTGCCATGAGTGAAGAAGAACTCATACAGCGCCTAAATACTTGTTCGATAAAAGAAAAGGAAACAGCACTTCTTATTTTGGAGATTTATCTTCAATCACTTTAGTAGATAAGTGGCTTATTAATCAAAAGAAGCCGGCTATACATCCGGATATTTCTTCTACGCTTTGAGCAGCTTTTCATGGTTACATAATTTTGTTTTACTTAAGGCTTGTGCTATACTATGAAACATCGAAACAAGAATAGAATACGGAGGGAATCAATCATGACAGCCCAAACGCATAATACAATCGTGAATTTTATCTGGGGTATTGCTGATGATTGTCTTCGTGATATTTATGTGCGTGGAAAGTATCGGGATGTTATTCTACCAATGACTGTAATTCGAAGGCTGGATTCAGTGCTGGAAGAAACCAAAGACGATGTTTTGAAGATGAAGAAATTACTAGATGAGCAAGGCATTGTTAATCAAAACGAAGCACTCTGTAACGCTGCTAAACAGTCGTTTTGTAATGCTTCACCATTTTGCCTAAAAGACCTTACCAGTCGCTCCAGCCAACAAAAACTCAAGACTGATTTCACAGCGTATTTGGATGGGTTTTCCCCAAATGTACAAGAGATTCTGAAGAAGTTCAAGTTTTATATGCAGATAGATACGATGGTAGACACAGATATCTTAGGTGCAGTTATAGAGAAATTTGTTTCTCCAACCATTAATTTATCCCCATATCCTATTCTGCACGATGACGGTAGTATTCGTTTGCCTGGTCTTGATAACCATACAATGGGAGTCGTTTTTGAAGAGCTCATTAGACGTTTCAATGAGGAAAACAACGAGGAAGCCGGAGAGCACTTCACGCCTCGAGATGTTGTAGAACTCATGGCTGACCTTATCTTTTTACCGATAGCAGAACAGATAATGGATTCGACCTATTCGTGTTATGATGGCGCAAGTGGCACAGGTGGTATGCTGACTGTATCACAGGATAGACTTCAAACCCTTGCAAAGAAAAAAGGTAAAACAGTATCCATCCATCTATTCGGACAAGAAATTAACCCTGAAACCTATGCCATCAATCGAGCCGATATGCTAATCAAAGGCGATGGCAACGAATCTAAAAACATTGCTTACGGCAGCACACTTTCCAATGACTCCTTCCCCAGTCGTCAGTTTGACTTTATGCTCTCCAACCCCCCTTATGGGAAGTCATGGAAAAACGATGCTGAAAAACTTGGGGGAAAGAATAGCATTATTGATACACGCTTTGTAACTTCCTTTGCAGGAGAAGGCGATTATAAAATGCTCCCACGTGTAAGTGATGGCCAATTGCTATTTCTGTTGAATAACGTGAGCAAAATGAAAGAACATACAGCGCTTGGTAGCAGGATTGTCGAAGTGCATAATGGTTCTTCTTTATTCACAGGAGATGCAGGAAGTGGTGAAAGCAATGCTCGGCGTTATCTTATCGAGCGTGACCTTGTGGAGGCTATTATCGCCTTGCCAGAAAATATGTTCTACAACACAGGTATAGGAACGTATATTTGGGTGTTATCAAACCGTAAGGAAAAACGAAGAAAAGGAAAGATACAACTCATTGACGCAACAAAAATCAAATCTTCACTACCTAAAAACCTTGGACAAAAAAACTGTGAACTCGCGAAAGAATCAAGGGAAATTATCACAGGTCTGTTTTTGGCTTTCAAGGATAATGAAAACAGTATTATTCTCGACAATAGTGCGTTTGGCTATTGGAAGGTTACGGTGTTGCGACCTTTGCTTGATATAAATGGCAAGCCGGAGCGTGACAATAAAGGTAGAATGATTGCCGATAAGGATTTGACCGATACAGAACAAATCCCTTTCGATTATACAGGTGGTATTGATGCCTTTATCGCAAATGAAGTTTTACCTTATTCACCAGATGCGTGGGTGGACGAGAAGAAAACCCAAATCGGATATGAGATAAGCTTCACCAAGTATTTTTACAAACCTATTCAATTACGAGAACTTCCAGAAATTATAGCCGATATTCGGGCGATTGATATAGAAACACAAGGCTTACTTGATAAAGTATTGGAGGTTGAGCAATGAAGTGGTTCGGCACTCCACCTGAATGCTGGGAATCAAAACGAGCTCGTGCTGTTTTTAATGAGAATACGAAAATCAATTCTGATATAAACACAGATGTTGCTTTACAATTTCGATATGGGGAAATAGTAAGAAAAAAGAGACCTGAAACAATTGAAAATTTGAAACGGTATACTGTTGTTGAAACAAATGATATTATGGTAAATGGGCTTAACCTAAATTATGATTTTGTCACGCAACGTGTAGCATTAGTTAAAGAAAAGGGAGCAATCACACCAGCATATATTTCTATTCGACCTCGTAATGCAATCAATCCAGCGTTTGCTTGCTATTTACTAAAAGCAATGGATTCTCAGAAAGTTTTTAATGGAATGGGTGCGGGTATTCGCTTGACTCTGGGGTATTCTGAATTTAAACAAACAATGTTACCCATACCGCCTCGTAAAGAACAGGACCAAATTGTAGGCTTCCTTGACTGGAAAGTGTCGCAAATCAACAAACTCATCAATGCCAAGAAACGACAGATTTTACTTTCACAAGAGTTGTGGGCGAAAATTCTGAACACAAAAGCAACAGAATTTAATAGTAATTATAAAGAAATAAGGTTAGGCAATCTGGGCGTATTTCGTAAAGGATTTGGCGGTTCGCGTGCAGATGACTCTGCTGATGGATTTGCTTGTATTAGATATGGAGACATATATAAAACAGGTGTTTTTAAAATGAATACACCTGTTTCAAGAATAAAACAATCTGTATCAACATCTTATGCCAGAGTCTATAAAAATGAAGTTCTATTTCCATTATCTGGCGAGACTAAGGAAGACATTGGCATGGCAATGGTAAATGAAATAGATGAAGATACTTGGTGTAGTGGTGATTGTGCTATATTTACGAGCAATGGTACAATACTACCTCGCTATTTGACCTATGCAATTCGTTGTTCTTATCTTAATAAACAGCGGGCATCAATGGCAAAAGGAGATATAATTGTTCATTTATCTACGGGGGCTCTACAACGGCTTCGAATTCTAGTACCACCAATTGAGATACAAGAGTCAATAGTATCATCGCTTGATATGGTTTATACTAATATCCAAAAAATGAAAACTAAAATTGAAGCGGAAATAGACTTATTTTATGAATATCGTACTCGCTTAATCTCAGATGTTGTGACTGGAAAACTTGATGTGAGCAAAGTTGTCATACCAGAATTTGAATTACTTGATGAAGTGGAAGAAGAGAATGAACCAACTGGTACGGAGGAAAAATAATGCCAACCGTATATGCTATTGACGAGAGGATATGCGAGAAATTAAAAATCAGAGACAGTATAGAAAAAACCTTTTGTTGCCCATACTGTGCTATCAGAGTAAGTGTCCTTTCAGATACCCGCATATCTGATGCAACGACAGGCGCAATACTTTATCATACTTTCCGATGTAATAAATGTCACATGCCTGTTGCGATTGGACGAAAAGGAGAAGTCATTCCACCAATGCAATACTTGCCATTCGAAAGCGTCAGCCATTTGCCAGAGTCAATTGAGAGTCTATATGCTGAATGTCGGAAGTGCTTTGCAAATGAATGCTTTTATTCTACCGTTTTGTTAGCACGAACCATGTTAATGTATATTGCTGTAGACCAGGGTGCTTCTGAAAACAAGCCATTTACAACTTACATTAAATTCTTAGAGGATAATGGCTATATTACTGCATATATCAAACCGTGGGTGGACAAACTGAGAACGCTTGGAAATCACTATGTACACGACATTACGAATGCCACAGAAATAGAAGCAACAAAAGCAGTAACATTTATGCAGTATTTGCTTAAGACATTGTATGAGTTGCCGCATATGGCAACGGAGGATTGAATATGCCAACTAACACCAGAGAACGAGGATTGGAAACTCTTTTCGTGCAGCATCTCTTAGATAAAAATAGTTTTGAAGAGGGAACGAACGAGGACTACAATCGCGAATATGCCATTGATGAAATACGTTTATTCCGTTTCCTTGAATCCACACAGCCAAAAGCACTAGAGCAACTAGGTGTTAAACACAGCACGCAGAAATACAAGCAATTCCTCAATCGTCTTATTGGTGAGATTGCCAAGCGCGGTATAATAGATGTACTTCGCAATGGCATTAAAGTCTACCCAGCGAATCTTGTCATGTTCTACATGACTCCTTCGGACAAAAATCCACAAGCAAAAGAGTTGTTTGACAAAAACATTTTTAGTGTGACCCGACAGTTGCAATATTCAAATGATAACACAAAACTCGCACTTGATTTATGTATCTTCGTCAACGGTTTGCCTGTTATAACCTGTGAGTTGAAGAACCAGCTTACCAAGCAAAATGTTGAAGATGCTGTTTATCAATATCAGACTGACCGCAGCCCAAAAGAACTGTTATTCCAATTCAAGCGCTGCATCGTTCACTTCGCAGTAGATGATGCAAGGGTGAAGTTTTGTACGAAAATCGATGGTAAAAAATCATGGTTCTTGCCATTTGATAAGGGGTACAAAGACGGTGCGGGCAACCCACCTAATCCGAATGGTTTGATGACTGATTATCTGTGGAAGAATATACTGACAAAATTCGAGCTCGCTGATATTATTGAGAACTATGCGCAAGTCATTGAGGAAAAAGATAGTGATACAGGGAAAATCCATAGCACGCAGATTTTTCCTCGTTACCATCAACTATCTGTTGTCAAGGCATTACTTGCTGATGTTCGTCAAAACGGTGTAGGAAAGCGCTATCTCATTCAACACAGCGCAGGAAGCGGCAAGTCTAACTCTATTGCATGGCTTGCCCATCAGCTTGTAGGGCTTGAGGTTGATAGAGATAACGTCGTTGACTCTATTATTGTTGTTACTGACCGAATCAACCTTGACAAACAAATAAAGAATACTATCAAACAGTTTATGCAAGTATCCAATACTGTTGCAGGGGCAGAACACTCAGGAGACCTCCGCGATGCGATTCAATACGGCAAGAAAATTATCATTACTACTGTACAGAAATTTCCTTTTATACTCAACGACATTGGTACAGCACATAAAAACCGAAAGTTCGCCATCATCATTGATGAAGCGCATAGTAGCCAAAGTGGCAACATGTCTGCAAATATGAATCTTGTACTTGGTGGTGAATGGAATCCCGGTGATGACGTTGAAGATATGATAAATAAGCTTGTTGAGGGCCGAAAAATGCTAACAAACGCAAGCTATTTTGCCTTTACAGCAACACCAAAGAATAAAACTCTTGAAATGTTTGGTCGCGCTGTTCCACAGCCTAACGGAACAGTCAAGCACTATCCATTCCATAACTATTCAATGAAACAGGCAATACAGGAGGGTTTTATTCTTGATGTGCTTCGTTTCTACACCCCTGTTAGAAGTTATTACAAGCTTATTAAAACAGTGATGGATGACCCTTCTTTTGACAAAAAGAAGGCGCAGAAGAAACTACGAAAATTTGTTGAAAGCGAAGAGTATCCCATCAATCATAAAGCAGAAATGATGGTAGAACATTTTCACAGCCAAGTCATTGCTAAAGGCAAGATTGGTGGAAAAGCTCGTGCGATGGTTGTAACAACAGGAATTGAGCGTGCGATAGATACATACTATGCCATTTGCCGTCAACTAGATGCAAGAAATAGTCCATATAAAGCAATAATCGCATTTAGTGGTGATAAAGAATATGGAGATAAGGTACTAAATGAATCATCCATTAATGGCTTCCCTAGCAATACCATTGGAAAAACCTTTAGAAAAGACCCATATCGCTTCTTAGTTGTAGCAGATAAGTTTCAAACAGGTTATGATGAGCCGTTGCTGCATACTATGTATGTTGATAAAATTCTTACAGACATCAAAGCCGTACAAACTCTGTCACGACTCAACCGTGCTCATCCCCAGAAGTTTGATACCTTTGTGCTTGATTTCGCCAATGAAGCAAATGATATACAAGACGCATTTTCGCGGTATTATCGCACCACAATTCTATCCAGCGAAACCGACCCAAATAAACTCTATGACCTTATTGCCAAAATTGAAATGCACGAGGTATATACAAAGCATCATGTTAATAGTTTTGTGGATTTATACTTAAAAGGCGCAGATAGAGAACTACTTGACCCAATATTAGATGTTTGTGCAAATCTCTACAAGAAACTTGATGTGGACGACCAAATTCAATTCAAGTCTTCTGCGAAAGGATTTGTGCGAACGTATGGTTTTTTGAGCGCAATCCTTCCATATGGAAATCCTGATTGGGAGCGACTATCCATCTTTATGAACTTCTTGATACCAAAACTTCCATCACCGATTGAAGATGATTTCACACAGGGAGTTTTAGAATCCATTGACCTTGATAGTTATAGAACCGAAGCACAGACACAACTGTCAATACAACTTGAAGATGCTGATGCGGAAGTTGACCCTGTTCCAACTGGCGGTATTGGTGGGAAAAGCGAACCAGAGCTTGACTTGCTATCAAGCATATTGGCAACGTTTAATGACTTATTTGGTGATGTTGATTGGAAAGATGCAGATAATGTGAGGCAGCAAATTGAGCGCATTCCGGAAATGGTTTCCAAGGACAAGACTTATCAAAATGCGATGAAAAATGCAGATAGACAAGAAGCACGTACTGAAAGTGACCGTGTGTTGCAGTCAATAATTTTCAGTATTATGTCCGATAATATGGAACTCTTCAAACAGTATAATGACAACCCAGCTTTTAAGAAATGGCTTTCCGATATGGTCTTCAGCGTCACTTACAAGCACGTTGACGAAACACAGGACCTTATAGGTTAATAAATGGGTAGTATTTTATTTAGGTACGCACGTATTGCTTCTTTCGCTTTATCTGGCGAAACAATATGTGCATCAGACCCAAAGCTCAACACCCACGCATAGATAGGCGGGCTCACCTTTATTCGTTCAATTATCTCAAACCAATCATTATCAATCTTTTTCATCATGACATCTTTTCCGAAACGGTCAATCACAGCACCAGCAAGATTCGTTTTAAAACGAATGGTGTCTTTTCTGTCTCTCCATCAAACATAGAAAAGAGAGATTTTAGATATTGCTTTAAGTTATGACGTGTGTCAATCAACGCTTGTCAATGGTTCGTGCTTCATAATTCATCATAATCCCCACTAAATACTCCTGCATCTTCCTCTTGATTGATTCCGACCCAACAATATATGCATCACTACCGAAACTCAATATCCAGCCAAAGAACATTGAACTTACCATTACATATTCATTGATTTCAAACCAGTCATCATCAATGATTTTTATTCTAACGCTCTCTCCAAATCGGTCTATCACAACACCTGATAATTTGGTTGCAAACCGCATACAAACTCTACGTTCAATGCCACTGTACATGGAGAACGTGCGCTTGGTATACACACTAAGACTTATTAAGGAGTATTTTTCTTTACTCTGCTTTGAGCGCGATTTGTTCAAAACAGAAACTTTTTCCATTTTGTCAACCCGATAGTGTTTAAACTTCTCCTCATCATCGCTATATGTAAGCAAATAGTAGTTCTCATCAGCATAGATAAGCGCAAACGGATTTTCTTCGTAAATTGCGCCATCACAGTGATACACTTTTTCTTTCTTGACATCATAATTGAAGTAACGAAAGGATATTCTGTGGTTTTCATAAATCGCTTGCTGCACATAATCCAAAGTGTAATAAATAGACTCGTTCATATTCTTAATTCGTTCAACAATAACAGAAGGTCTTTTTAAAACGGCAGCTTCATGTTTGCTAGCCAAGTGTGCGATTTTATCTATCAATTCTTCTGACTTGGTCTTTGTAATGAATTTAGATGCTTGTATGCTGTCAATCAGGATTTTCAGTTCTGCTAATTGAAACTCCCTGCTTAATACTCGATATTGTGTAGGGTGAACATCCTCATCAATCTCTATATCCAATCCAAAATCATATAAAGCGTCAATATCGTCACGTATGCTTTTGCGTTCTGCGGTAGTTCCATCTCTATTAAGGAGTTTGACGATTTCCGGCATAGAAAGGGAGTGCTGTTCGTCTGTTTCGTTGAGGAGGATTTCACGGACTTGCAATAGCTTTTGTTTCTGGCTTCCGACTTTTGGCATTATGTTCACGCCTTTAATTTTATTAGGATGAGTATACCACAGAATCAAAATTCAATTGATTTTGAATTTTGACTAAATTGTTAATTTATGGTATAATAATTATAGAAAAGAAAGATAAATAATCTTTGCTTTGGAAGGGTTTTAGCCAATTTTATTGCGTCCGCCCGCGCCAAACAAAACCATAATCATGCAAACTATGCAGGATACACGCTGTTCGTAATAAGCGTTTATTTTAGATGCCCAAGGGGTTCTGCTTAAAACGGTTGTAGCCTAAATATCAGAGTATTAGTAAAAACGCCATTTCCAAGACAATGTATCGATTTGGTCTTTGGAAATTCACCTCGACTCTAATAATACTCTTAATACTCAACGCATACGCAAACAAGACTGTTATCCCAATTCTATAGGTGTCTTAGTATATAGACAACATGAAGTTTGGCACATACATTTTGGGTATGGTTTGTGCCATTTATTATGTTGACTTTATATTTGGTGTACATACGTTTTGATAAGGTATAAACGATAGAAAAGAAACAGCACGTATTCAGTATAAATATATATCACTGCTCTCTGTATCAGTGAGCGGACTAAGAATTGTGGCAAAACCACAATCAAGGAGTAAAATGAGAAAACCTAAAAAGGGCAGATACCTGTCCGAAGCACTATCCCTAGGCGGAGTCCAAAAAGGGTGTCTCAACTTAATTGAAGCCCCTGTATCATCAGGGAAAACCTACTTCGCGCTTACCAAACTACCGCAACTGGTAAAGCATCAAAACCGTATTGTCTATCTAATAGACACAATCGCGGGAAGAGACCAAATTGAACAAATGAACCGTAATGTGCGATTCTACACGCCGACCTGGCGCAAAGGCATAGTTCAGGATGATGAAACACATGAGTATGAGGCCATTGACTTTGAGACCGGGGAAATAGCCGCAGAAGGAAACAACATAACTATCATGACTTATGCCTGCTTTGGGCATTTGGCGAAGTACCATCCGGCGTTTCTGGATGAGTTGGAAATGGTGATTTGTGATGAACTGCACAGTATATCTTGGATGATTAATGCGGCGTATAAAGAAAGTTATCAAGCAAATCCTGCGCAAGCGCGCCAAGAGGGTCGTTCAATACCGTTAATTACGAAAATCACACTGGAACAACTGTATCAGCGCGGGAACTGTTATGTGGTTGCGCTAACGGCAACGCCTAAGAAAGTAGAAAAACACTTTAAGGAAATCAACTATTTGCAGCCGGAAGGAGAATTGATACGATTACAGGATTATGAAATAACAGAATACCGGAATTTGGAGTATGAACTTGGTAAACTTGAAAAGGGCAAGAAATATATGGTCTATTGCTCCCACATTACGAAACTGCAAGAGTATACTGCGCTTTTGGAAGAAAAGGGTTTGCGCGCCGTTGCCGTTTGGAGTCCATACAACAAAAACCATCCAATGAGTGAAGAACAAGAGGCGGTTCGTAAGCATCTCATTGAGAAACAGAGCATACGCGAAGACATTGATGTCCTGCTCTATAACAAGGCATACGAAACCTCTATCAATATCCGTGGTCACGTAGATGCAATCTATATCCACAGTTCCGATGAAGAAACCATTATACAGGCGCGCGGGCGTTACAGGGAAGATTTAGAACACTTATTTGTCTATAGTCAGGACTTAACCAACTTCGAAATACCCGACGAATTCCTTGACATTCCGCTGTTCAAAGAAGACAAAGATTCGCTTGCCGAAACAATCAATATTCGGGTTAATGGTCAACTCCGCAAATGGAACACCATTCAGAAAAACCTCAAAAAGAACGGATATGAGGTTGTGGAAATGATACGTGTCAAGGGCAAGCGAAACCATACTATCCGCGCCAAGACGGATAAAGGCACGGGTAATGTCAGTTTCAATGGGGCGTAGTATTTTAAGAATCATATATTGAAAATATCATGCTCATAATATAGTATAATAAAACAAATGAAGTTTATATTGTTATGGAGATAGAAACATGTCTAAAATAAGCACTGGTAACGCAGGAGAATATTTTGTTGCAGCTGAGATGGAACGTAGAGGGTATACTGTTGCTGTTCCTATGTCTAACGTGAAAGATTTTGATATTCTTGCCATAAACCGAAAGTCCTATAAACAGTATGCGATTCAAGTCAAAACCACTGCAAGCAGGCAAAAACGATGGACGCTTTCTTATAAAAATGAAAATCTAATAGGTGAAAATATCATTTATGTATTTGTTACTCTAAATGAACTTGAAACACCTGAGTATCACATAGTACCAAGTAATGTTGTTGCAAAAACAATATCTGAGTCACACCAAAAATGGCTTCATACTCCTGGCGCGAAAGGACAAAGTCGTAACGACACAACAATCCGAACCTTTACAGATTTCAAGGACGAATATCTCAATAGATGGGATTTTCTAGGATGGCAGAAGTAGCATAACAGTTGGTGCTGCCAATTCTAATGGGGTATACGAATATAGAAGATATATAAAAACGGCAATACGGCACTTATCTAGTACCGTATTGTTTTTTGCTATGTCAAATTTAACGGAATTCAATATATAACAAACCTTAAAATTGGCACAACAGAATGATATACCCCCTGAGTTTCGCTCGCTACGCTCGCGAAACTCTCCCCCAAGGGGGAATATACAACAGAAAATTTATATATACGATTTAATGACGTCTTGGAATATAAAACACAAAAGAATTGATATTGTTGGTAATTCCACTACCTAGTACAATACATGAAATACATTTTAAGATTCGAAGCCTACTTATCCTTTTTGTTCTTCCACTTAATTCTTATTGTGAAATTGGCTTCGCCACTTACCTCGGCAACTGCCCAGAAAGCAATACCAGCCTTTACTCCTAGTTTCATCCCATATTCTATTTCACCTTCTTCAATTAATGTATTGGAGAAAGTATCTATCATTTTTGTAGTTGCATTCTTAATGTCCTCAATCGCTTTTTCGAATGTGACATTATCTGGTATTTTTGTTCGTTGCTGTGAATTTAGCACATCTTCACTATCTGTGACTTCAATAACAATTGATGAGCCTCCAACGTTTGTCTCTACATAGTTTTTCATTTATTTATCCTCCAAATAAGAATCGATTTTCTCCAATATATACTTTGTGGGGATAATATATAACTTTTCGTTATCGAAAGCACCTTCTACCATCCCAACCAACTCATTGTTTATATTTATCACAGGTGATCCGCTAAATCCATTTTCAACGATTGTTTTTATTGAGACCTCCAGCAAACCAGAGCGCCCAGAAGAGTTCACATCCGAAAAGCCCTGTAGGATTTGTATGGATTGACTATGCTTAGTTGAAAAACCAAGAGCCCGCCAACCACTACAATCAGAAATATTAGAAGAAAACATATTAATCTCCTGATTCGTTGATGTATCATCTTTTTCCAATTTCAAAAGTGAGATATCAGCCGCAGAATCGGTGGTATCATCTTCCTTTTTTGATAAATTAGTAACCTTGACGTACATACCAGCTTTATAAAGAACTGAAAGCTTTTCTTTAATAACATGATTGCATGTTATTAGCCATGGCTTTCCTCGATACCGAATACTAAAGCATGTCCCACAGAATACACGTGTTGCATTTGCATTGCCCATATAAGAGAAAAGCGGCATTGGAATCATTCGAGTATTTTTTGATTCTTCACTTTGCAATTGATGGGTTTCCATCAAACTTTCTTTTGTGGAAATTTTAATATGTTTACTCGTTGAAAGCAATTTAATTGCCTTTTGCGAATATTTCAAGTCGGTTTGACTAACGGGATTTGCTGCAATGATTTCATTATAGAGTTCTTGTTCGAAAATATAATCGGAATTAAATGCAAATTTATGTCGTTCATCTGAGAAATAGTCGCCTAGACGATCATTTCGTATTTTATAAATGGCTTTATTCAGTTGAGCAATTATACTGTCTTTCATCGTCCAAGGTTCTCCATCGCCAATAAGCAAGTCTGGAGAAAGAAGATACTGTTTTCCCTTTTTGGTTTTATCATGCCTATTATTAATATAACCACGAAGAGCGGGATGAATGATGAAACAATCATACTCACCTCGTAAGCCTTCGATCATATCTTCATATGGAGCTTTGAATTTTTGTACTAATGAACTACCATTTGGTTTCTCCACTTTTCCAAGAAGACCCATATTGTAAAGATCGCAAAATGGATGGAATTCACTTGAACAATCAGCACATTTCCCCTTGCAGTTACTCTTATTGAACTTTTTACAAATAGATTTCAATTCACTATACTTCAATACATTTGTTTCAAGCAACACAACAAATGAATCAAATTGCTCTTTTGTTTTCAACGAGTGTAAAAGCATTTTAATCTCAGGATGGATGTTTTGAATAATCCATTGAGATGAAGTATCAATAACTGTATCTTTTATTTTTTGTCCTAAATCATCAGCGGGATTATAAGGAATCTCTTTGTTATTAATGAGTTCTGATAGATATTTACAAAATGCCACAAAATCGCGCGGTCTACCCACAGAGTATCTACGCATGAAATTAAATACATCTTCATTTGATTGTACTGTTGCATTAAATACAGTTTTCGTCCCTAAGAAATCATAAATATCATGTTTATCTACTTCGAAGAAAGAAACAAGATGATTAAGCAAATTACGCAATTCAAACCCCTCATATTTTAGAATAGTGACAGCACTTGACATTGCCAGTTTATTATCTGAACTATATGATGCATAGGCTTCGTACCTAATCGATAAAAAGAATTTTACATGTTCATTGATTTGCTTTATGACCCAAGCTGCTTCAATTAAACCGATCTGTAAAGAACACCAAATCTCCGGATATGAGCTTCCAAGAGCCTGATCGAGTCTATCAAAAAAGAAATAAATAGAACTATTAATTCCTCGAAAACTCTCATTTACAATATAAGAACATTCTTCAAGAAATTTTATAAGGTCAGTTTCTCCAAGACGAATGAGATAGAAAAACACATATACTACGGTTCGTTTTTCATGTAACAAATGTTGAAAATGAGCACTATATCTCTTTGCCCTTTTTGGAAGATTGTCAATTAATTCTGCTAGCTCGATTGACCAGTGTGATAGAGCAGACAACTCAATCGTAAATATCCATAGTTTTTTGCAGTTATTCCAATCTTCCAAAAATGATATCTTTGCTTCTGATAATGTAACTTCAATTTCTCCCATGAAGTCAACACGTGAGCCATCACTTGTTGCAAATGTTATCGAAGCCAGTTGATTATTTTTTCTATATATCTCTTGAATTAACAATCTTTTATACGTTAATAATAGTGTTTTTCCAATGCCCTTTCCAGCAATAAGAAATTGACCATTTTCAAGGAAGCTATTAATCAAAGTATTTCGATAGACATATTCATTATAATCCACATTCCTATCTATTTGTGCTGCATCTGTCCACCACTCTTTACCGATATTCTTTTTCATATAGCATCTCCTTATCAAGTTTATAGTATCGTATTTTCTACAATTTAAATTCTTCATGTACACATAAGGTTAAACAACTTCGCTTATAGGAATGCAGTCTATCAGCATCTATCAGGTTACTTCAATACAATGATTTGTATCGAAGTAACCTTCTCGAAAAACCATCAAGGAATTGTTTCTCGCCTTTAAAATAAGCAGAATTGACAACAAAGCGCGGTAATTTCCTAATTCCCATTTTCATAATTCTTCATTTCGAGACCTAGAAGCTTATACCAAGAACACGATTTAAAATACGGGTAATTACTCTCACATTGATTTGTATTCTAAAGTATTATACAGAATATGTCAATGGTAAATCATTGCATGGCAGTATATAATTAATTTCTTTTATCGAAACCAATAAGTGGCGATAACTATTGATATCGTATAGTTGTTCTCGTAACCGTAATGTGCCTAGGATGTTCTTTTTCAGTGGGGAATTTTAGGTTTTCTCCCGAAACATACCCCCGACCCATAGCAGACAGCATATTTGTTGTCTGTTTTATTGTTTTCTCTTTAAGGACTGTATGAAACAAGCAAAACCACTGTCAACTGTTGTAGATATTGCATACCAAATCGTAAGTAGGTGTACGATTGTTGTAGATTTGCCTACCGAAGTTGTAGGAAGATGTAGGATAGTTGTAAAAAGTTGTAGGTTTATTGGAGTTAATACCTGCCAATTCTCAGTATATCAATATTGTCAGAGTACATTGGTTTGGGTAGGATTATATTTCTCAATCCCTCCGCCCTGCTCATGCTTAAGTGCATATAACAATGGTATTCCATACTTCATCGGAATACCACAGATTGAATGTTTATGCGCTATTTGTGTATATTTTTCTGTTGTTTCAAAGATGCTTTTTCCTGTCTTTATGCGCTTAGGAGGCGGACGCTCTATCCAGCTGAGCTATAGGCGCATAGGGAACGCAACCTATTGTAGGATAGCGGAATATGAAAGTCAAGTTTTGGCATCCCGTTGCCCTGCGTATCTGTCCCTCGTTTCCTCCGCCACAGTCCGGGCAACGGATGCGTTGTTTTACTACTCCGCCCGTGAGATGAGCACGGTCAGTGCACCGTTTTGCGATAAGGCACTGATGGTGATGGGATAGGAAAGCGTATTGGTAAAGGAAAAATCGAAGCTGCCGACTGCGGCATCAAACCCCTTTTGAATATAATCAACGCCATTCACGCGGTGCACGCGCCACTGCTCCACCTGCAGGGGCAGGTGCAGTATGGCATTGTACAAGGTTGTGGTCAACTGACATACGCCACCGCCATACCCCTCGCCGCTTTTACTGATGTTAAGCGCCAGGCGGTACCCGTTGTACTTAGTATACGGCCCGCACAGCGCGTTATAGGAAAACATTGCACCGGGCGCGAGCATTACCCCATGCACGCGCTGCACCGCAAGCTCGATATTATAGCGGCGGTTTTCGCTTAGCTTTCCGCCGACCGATTCGTTGTAATAGGTGGTGTAAGCGGCAAGGCGGTCGCCGGGCCGCGCCTCCTGCCAGTCGGTAAACAGCTGAATGTCCAGGCTGTCTGCGGGTAAAGTCGCCGTTGAGCGCATCATGTTGATTTCCGCCTCGTCGCCATCATAGGCCCGTAGGGCGATGATATCCCCCACCGCCAAGGTGTTACCGCTATACTCGTTGACCACTGCGCTGACCGGCTGCACAACGGTAGCGATGCCGGCTTGTGTCTCCAGGCCCGGAACCGCATACCGGTACGGGTCGAGCGAACGGAAATGTTGCAGCCAGTATGTTTTGGCATAGCCGATCCGATTGCGATATCGCACCACGCACCAGTCATCGCTGTATAGAAGGATATCGACCTTCTTCCCTAGGGGAACCTCATACAGCCAATAGGCGGTATCGATCGGCAGATTACGAATATGAAACTCCAGCGCGGCCTGCGCCTCATACTGGGGCTGCGCCTCTTTGAGCTCAGCCAGCTGCACATCCGCTTGTTCTAAGTTGACGGGCCACGTGATCCCCATGGCACTTCCCGGTACCAATACAACCAGTAACATCAGGCAAAGCCATTTTATCCATGTCTTTGGGTTTCCGATCATGTCGTGCTGCATACGTTCCTCATCCGTCTGTCCATTATAGTTTCCAGCCCCATTTGCGAAAGTACCGAATCAGGGACCGTATCATTTGCCAGCGGGCACGCCGGGAGTGATAGGCCGCCCGTTTTTCATTGTGCACAACACGTAGCTGCGGTAAGCACATGATATCCCCCAGCTGTCCCATACGGCGGGACAAATCTGTGTCCTCATAGTACAGGAAAAAGCGCTCATCAAACCCGCCGACGGCCTGCGCCGTCCCGGTGCGCATCGCCATGAAAAACCCGGGACACAGCTGAATCGGGTAGGGGTTTGTGCTTTGGTTGTGATAATCGGTAAACTCATCGCGCCAGGTTTGCAAAAGCGTAAACTGAAACGGCAGAAAGCGGGCCAGAATGTAGCGCAGCCGTGGCGCTTTCTTGGGTGAGGGAATGCGGTTTCCTTCCGCGTCGTATGCATCCGGAGTGCAGAGCACACAGGCCGGATTTTGTTCCATGTAAGCGATGACATCGGAAAGCAGCGTCGGCCCAAATAGCACGTCCGGGTTTAGTACAAAGTGATAGTCCGAATCCGCCGTCTTGAGCGCTTGATTGTTTCCCGCGCCGTAGCCCACATTGCCTGAGCGTATGACCGATACGCCGGGATAGTCGTTTTCCACCAGCGCCACGGTTCCATCAGTAGAGCCGTTATCCACCACGGTTACTGTGCAGCGATCATAGCAGTCGCTTTGTTGCAAGCTGCTCAATACGCCGCGAATATCATGGATGCTATTGTAGGTTACGATGGAAGCTGATATTTTCAAACCCGTGTCTCGCTTTCTATCCTACTATTACACTCTTGGTGACAGGCGGCAGGCCATCGGCTTGCAGCGTTAGGGTGAGTTCACCCGGCATACGTGGGGCGCGAATTACACCGTACATCAACCCATGGAACGTACTGCGCACCGGGCTTTTTGCAAGGGTGTGGTCGGCGGGATTGCCGTTATCCATCCCCAGCAGCTCGCCGTTTTGAACAGCTACGTGTATGTCCAGATCACAATCGGGCACCACGACACCGTTTGCATCCTGTAAGGCGACCTCAAACTGGCACACGGCGCGTCCGTCAGCGGGCAGAGTATCGCTGTCCAGCGACAGTGTCAGCACGGCAGGCTTGCCAGCCCGTGTTATGGTTTGCCGGATGAGCTCTTTGCCCTGCAAATCGCGCCCGACCGCAACAAGGGGTTCCCCGGTATAGGGCACATCCCAGCTCAGGTGCAAATCGCTGGTCGTTACCGGCGCAAAAGGCCGATCAAAATGCGCCCATTGCTGCGTCATCCCCTGCATGGGGAATTCGTAAGCCTTAACCCCATAGCTCTGCTCGCCCAAAAACAGCTCCACCGAAGCACAGTTGGTATAGCCGATTACAGGGTATATGCTGCCGTGCGACAAGTCCAGGTTCAGGTGCGGGCAAAGGTAGAGCATCGGCTCGTCCTTGCGCCAAAGAGATTGGTAGAAATAGTACCCATCCTTTGGAAAGCCGCAGGTATCCATCACGCCGGGGGATGCGCTTTTGTCCGGCCAGAAGCACTCGCCCAAATGGTCGATGCCTGTCCACATGAAACTGCCGATCATAAACGGATGCACGCGCAGGTACTTCCACAGTTTTTCGGCCTTGAGCATCTTGGCATAGTACGGTGTCGGCCCCCAAACGCTTTCCTCCGGGTGCATGCGGTAGTCGCCACGCTTGCCGCTAACGGATATATCCTCCGTGCCCAGCAAAAGCCAGTCCGGGTGCTCCCGCTTTTCTTCATCAAAGAAGGTTTCGGTGCGTTCGCGCCAGCGGTCGGTATAGTTGACGCCGACGATATCCAGGTCTTCCAAGAATGCTTCTTTGGCAGGAACCGGTTCCGCCTTCACCTGGTCGCACGCCGCCGTAACGGGGCGGGTCGGGTCCAGCAGATGGCATAAATCCTGCAACTGCCGGGCCACCCGATGTCCGTTTTCCATGATCTGTTCGCCGACTTCGTTGCCAACCGACCACAGGATCACAGACGGGTGATTGCGATCACGCAGAACCATGGCCTCCATATCCTCGCGCCAGCATTCGTCAAAGTGCTCGGAATACCCCTTGCTGTCGTGGGTGTTAGCGCCAAGCTCTTTCCATTTCATGGTCTGCCATTCATCAAAGGCCTCGTCCATCACCAGCAAGCCCAGCTCGTCCGTCAGGTCCAACAGGGCCGGGTCCGGCGGGTTGTGTGCACAGCGCACAGCGTTGGCACCCATCGCCTTGCATTTTTGCAGTCTCCGCTTCCAAATCTCAGGCGGTACCGCCGCGCCCACACAGCCGCCATCATGGTGCAGGCACACACCCTGCAAAATCACCTTGCGACCGTTTAATAAAAATCCATCGTCTGCGTGATAGGTAATCTGGCGGATGCCAAAGCGCGTCTCCACGCTGTCCATACGCGTATTGCCGATGAACAGCTCCGCTCTGGCGGTATACAGCACCGGATGGTCAATATCCCACATCTGCGGATTGAGCGCTACCAGCTCCTGTGATAAAACGGCATCGTCTTCAAGCGGAATATCCGTCTGCCGCTGGGCTACACGCTGGCCCTGCGGGTCGAAGATCGTTGTTTCTACACGCGCATCTTGTGTGCCGCCGCCCAGCACATGCAGGTCTACACAAACCTCCGCCATTTCTGCGGTGATCACCGGCATATGCACAAACAAGCCCCAGCTCGCCACCCGCAGGGGCTGCGCAGCGCGCAGGTACACGCCACGGGTAATACCGCTGCCCGTATACCAGCGGGAGTTTGGCTGGCGTGAATTATCCACGCGAACCAGCAGCACATTTTCGTCGTCCAGCAGATACGTGGTCAGGTCTACCTCAAAAGAGGTATAGCCGTACACATGCTTGCCGATATGCGTACCGTTGAGCCAAAGGTCGCAGTTCATGTACGCGCCCTCAAAGTACAAACTGATCTGCTCCCCGGCGCGCTTTTGCACGCGGAAGCGTTTTTGATACCAGCCGATCCCCGTGCGGGCATACCCGCCGGAGCCGCAGCTATCGTACGCTTCATTCACAGGATACTCCACCGACCAGTCGTGGGGCAGCTGCACAGGCCGCCAGGCAGTATCTGCCGCAGGATGTGCAAGTGCGTCTGTCAGCGCAAATTGCCAGTCAAAGCCGAAAAACGCTTCCCGGCGGCAATCCTGTGTATCCAAATATGGCTTCAACTGCGTATCCTCCACATCGCGTGATTTGGCTTTGCTTCATATATACATCAGAAAACGATTGCTGGCAAGCCCGGAGACAGGATTTCAGCTTGCGTCTATGTAAATGTTTTTGTATGATAGACGCAGAAATCCCCGAAAGGCGAATGATATGGCAAGCAAGAAGGCAGCTCTTCCCGCGCTGAAGCTCTCGTTTCCGGCAGGACAAGCACCAAACGAGGACCGCGCGATATGCCTGCGGCAATCCGGTGTCCGGCTGCTGGCAGCCTTTGACGGCTGCGGCGGTGTGGGCGGGCGGCGCTATCCCCAGCTGGAAAACCGCACCGGGGCGCACATCGCGTCCGGTTTGTATGCCGCCAGTCTGGAAACCTGGTTTGAAACCCAGGCAGCGTCCCTGCCTGTGCCCCATATCGCCCAAGCGCTGGATACGCTGTTTTTAGACGCTGCCCGGGACTTTGATACCCAGTACCTGTCCACCGCTCCAACGGCCGTAACCGGCAGCATGGTGCGCACACTGCCCAGCACTGCGGCCATCTTTTTGCAATATAAAGACCATGCAACGCTGTACTGGGCGGGCAATACGCGCGGATACCTGCTCACCGGGCAGGGTATGCGCCAGCTGTCCACGGATGATTGCACCGCAGCTGGCGATGCGTTTGAAAGCCTGTACAGGGATGCCCCGATCAACAATTACCTGTGCGCCGATAAGCCTTTCAATATGCGTGAGGTGGATATTCCACTTCCCAAGCAAGGCGTGCTGGTGCTTGCCACTGACGGAGCATACCACGCCACACCCACGCCCATGCATTTTGAAGCGCTTCTTTTAGATACGCTCTCCGGTACCTCCACGAAAAAACAATGGAAGCATGCGCTTAGCGATGCCCTGCATGCAAACGCGACCGACGACGTAACGCTGGTGCTGCAACCGTTTGGGTTTAAGGCGTACAGCGAGCTGGATTCGTATTTTGACAGGCGGCGCAGGCATGTACAGCAGGCCTATATTCTGCCGGCCGCACAGACCAGTGCGGACGCACGCCTGGCCCTGCAAACCCTGTGGGATATGTACCGGAAAGAATCGCTTTCGTGTTCCGATTAAAACTCCATATGGCGCAGGTACTTTTCAGCAAACAGCGGATTGCCGCTTAGCGGTACAGGCTGTGCAGCCTTTGCTATGGCCTCTGCCAGGGGCCTCTTTTTTTCGTCCAGCAGCTGGACCGCACCATCCAGCGCGGCATTCCCCAGCACCTGCACCTTTGGTGCCAGCACGGCCGGATACAGCCCGATTGCCGCAGCGCTGCGCGGATTCAGATGGCTGCCGAACCCGCCGGCAATATACAGTGTTTGCACCTCTGCGGCGCGCACCCCCGCCGTATCCAACAGCATTTCGATTCCCGCCGCCACAGCCGCCTTGGCCAGCTGCACCTGCCGGATATCCTGCCGGGTCAACGTTACGCCACCGGCAACGGGGACTGTGTCATCCTCCATGGTGCCGTGGCGGTCAATCCAGCCCAGTTGCAGCAGTGCCGCTACCGCATCGATCAGGCCGGAACCGCAAATACCAAGCGGAGTTCCACCGCCGATCACCCGCGCATCCAGCGTGTTTTGCATCGCCCAAACCTTGTCGATTGCTCCGGCAACACCGCCCATGCCACAGGAAATGCCTGCGCCTTCAAACGCCGGTCCCACCGCTGTGGAGGTAACCAGCAGCTTGCCATGGTGCCACAGGGCAAGCTCTCCATTAGTGCCGATATCGCAAAGCAGCGCGGTGTCTGCTTTCTCGGTCATGTCGCTTTGCAAAATGGCACAGGTCAGATCTGCGCCTGTAAACGCACCGGTGCACGGCGGTAGATACGCAGCAAGTCCCAGCACCTGCTCCGTTTGGCCAAACAGATCCTCCGGTACAAACGGCGCTTTGGCAAAGGCTGCCACGCTGCGCCCCGTTACAATCGAAAGCATAACGGTGTTGCCCGTAATCACCGCGCCCTCTACCGTCATCCCATCATTCAACACACCCAGCAATGCCGATTGCAACTGGGTGCGCATCGCATCGCCCCGGCCCTCCATGGCCGCCGTGACCCGCCCGATGACATCCGCAGCGAACGCTACCTGTGGGTTGAGCATGGTCGTATGCCGCAGCAGTTCTTTGGTGGTCGCATCAAACAGCTTTATTTCCAGCGTTGTTGTACCGATGTCTGCCGCCATCAGCACTGCGCCTGTCTGCGGTTTGCTGTCGTCCTGTGTCAGATCCCCGATTGTTGCCGACAGCGTGACCTCGCAATCGCCCAGCAGTCGCAGCTGGCAGGATAGCCGTACCCCGCTATCGCGCTCACTTTCGCTGGGCGCGGATACTGCGCCCTGCACTTCTACAGCGCACTTTTGGCAAGTACCACGCCCGCCACAGGGATGGGCAAAGGCCACACCGTGGGCTTGCAATACATGCATCAGCAACGGTGTTCCGGTAAAGGAAATGCGCCGGACTGTGTCCTGCATGCGCAAAGACAGCGTATGTTCAGTCACCGGAGACACTCTCTTCAACAGGCGGCAGTTGCAACAGTTCCGTCACGGTGACCGGTTCAAACCCAGCCTCCAGAATTTTTGGAATCAGCTCCTTAAGCACACGCACATCCTTGCTGTTGGTATGGAATAACAATATGCTACCATTTTTAACGGCCTTAAACTTCCGCTCAACCGTTGCTAGATCGACCGACCACAGAATGACATACGGATATCCCTGCGCACCAAGGTGCGCTACACTACCACGCCCACTATGGTCGAACGCGCCAAACGGCGGGCGAAACAGGTGCATGGTATACGGCTCCCGCAAAACAGCATCAAGTGCCTCCTGCGTGCGCTGCAACTGGCGCTCCAGCTGATCGCTGGAAATTTTGGTGATTAGCGGATGGGAAAACGTATGATTGCCGATTTCATGTCCTTCATCCACAATGCGCTGCCACAGGGCCGCGTTTTCCGGTTTGATCATGATACCCAGAGCAAAAAACGTGATGGGAATATCATACTCCTTGGCGATATCCAGCATGCTTTCCAAATGATCCAGTCCATATAAATCGTCCACGGTGATGGCGATCTTGTTGACATTGGGATCGCCCGAGCGATAGGACTTAAATCCAGCTTTTGCCAACCCGGCTGACGGAGACAGGCATACACACAGCACCCACAAAAGCACGATCGGTCTCCAATATTTACGCACGAAACCTTCCTCATTTCCTGTGATGAACGTTCACAACTCAATATAATTTGATGATACTGTATTTGTCTTTGGCAGTCAATGCGGGCGACTTGTATTGTGCCGGAAATTTCAGTAAGATAGCCATAAGAACAATCCGCCGACAGAGGTGTGTATGGATAATATCAAGGCGTTTCGGTCGCCGCCCAGAGAATTTTCGGCCTGCGCGTTCTGGTTTTGGAACGGCACGCTTTCGCCTGCGCGCATGACGGAGCAAATGGACGACATGCGGGACAAAGGCGTGTTTAACGCATTCATGCATGCACGCGCCTACCTGAAAACCCCTTACCTCGGCGAGAACTGGTTCCACGTGATGGATGCCTGCGTAAACCGCGCCAGAAGCATCGGCTTTTTTGCATGGTTATACGACGAGTACGCCTGGCCATCGGGCACCTGCGGCAGCACATTTGACCACGGGCTGCAAGCGCCGTCCCGTGTGCTAGCCAAGGGGCGGCAAAACATGGCCAAAGGACTGGATGTCGACATCATCTCCGGTACACCGGACCCTACGCGCCGCCTGATTGCCGCCTATCCACTAACAAATGGGCGCACCATGGCGTTTTATGAGCATATCTATGAAAAAGCCGTGGATTACCTAAACCCCGATACCATCGCCGATTTTCTGTCCTGCACCCACGAGCGATATAAACAGCATTATGGCGATGATTTTGGCAAGACAATCCCCGGAATATTCTTTGACGAAATCTACCTGGCCGCACAAACGCTTCCGTGGACAGATCGCCTGCCCGAAGCCTTTACCCGGCGATACGGCTACGATCTGATGGCGCAGCTGCCCGCACTGGTACAGGGAGACGATGCAGCCGCCCGGCAAGTACGCGCCGATTATTATGCGTTGCTCGCCGCCCTGTATGAAGAGGCGTTTTTCAGGCAGATCGGCAACTGGTGCACGCAAAACGGCCTGCAACTAACCGGGCACACCGAAGAAGATGTACTCCACCATCCCCGGCGGCAGGGCAATTATTTCCGCACCATGCAGCACCTGCACATTCCCGGTGCGGACTGCCACGACTACCGCTACCGCTTTCCGCGGGAAATTTCCATGCACGAACCCAAGTATGCCGTATCGGTCGCAAGGCTGTATAACAAACCGCGCGCCATGTCCGAAGCCATGGGCGGTGCCGGTTGGGGCTGCACATTGCAGGCATACAAGCGCGGCATCAACGCACTGGGTGCGGCGGGCATCAACCAGTTCATCCTGCACGGATTTTATAACGACTGCGAGCACCAGGGCTCGCAGGGCGACTGGCCCGCGAGCTATTTCTTCCAAAACCCCTATTGGAAGTACTTTGAGCAGTTTGCCGCCTACATACACCGCATTTCCTATATGAACTCGCTGGGTAAGGCCGTGGTCGACGTCGGCCTCTATTACCCCATCGAAGAGATGGCCGCCCACACCCTGGCCGGTACGCCCGATGCGCAGGCGCAGGAGATGGACAGGCAGTTTCATGCTGTACTGCGCAGCTTTTTAGAGACGCAGATTGATATCGATATGATCGACCATGAAAGCCTGCTTCGCGCCGAGGTGACGGACGGGTGTCTACGGGTAGGGGCACAAGCCTTCAAGCTGCTGATTTTCCCATCGACCCCGCGGCGGATGGATGCCATCACAGATATTCTCGCGCAATTCCGAGCGCAGGGCGGCATCGTTCTATTTTATCCCGTGGATAGTGGCATAGTGCCGGAAACTATTCCCCAAATAGAATTATGTACGCCGGACGCGATGCCCGCGCGCTATCGCCAGCATTTCCAACCTGCGTTGGATATCGTCGATGGCAGGCGCGATCATCTGTACTGCAACTGCCGTATCATCGACGGGCAATACGCCTACATGATTGCCAGCACATCGCCGTCGCCGCGCACTTTGCAGCTAACATTGCGCGGGGATGCTGCGGTGCGTAAACTGCAGCCGGAGGATGGCACGGAGACCCCGCTTGCCAGTACCCAAGATGGCGGGCGTCTGTCAGTCACCCTGAACCTAAAGCCTGAGGAAGCCTGCTGGCTATTGACGGGCTGCGAAGTGATGGCGATTCCACCTATGCAAGCCCTTGCGGAAACTGTTGCGCTGGACGGTGATTGGCTGTTCCTGCCGCTGGACAAACGCTATGACACACAATGGGCAATCGACGCTAAAGAAACCATGCTATCCGTACCGCTGGCGCGCATAAGCGATACACAAACCGACCGGAGTAGTACTATCCGCATTCGCAACATGGCGAACCAGCCCGGCCGCTGCGGGCGGCATATCAGCCTGTGGAAGGCAAGCTGGCTGGGACGACGTATTGGCTGGGGCGACGATGCGGACAAGCACGACTTATATTTTCAAAAATCACTCACGCTGGATGCCGCTGTGCTTACCGCGCGCATCTGCATTGCCGCAGTGACTCGCTTTACCCTGTATATCAACGGACAAACGGCTGCACACTGCGACGATGCGCTAACACCACAGACGCTGGATATCGCTTCTTTGCTGCACAAAGGACATAACCTGATCGCAGTACATGTGCACACCGATTCACCCCTGCAAAGCCGCGAGTTGACACAGGCTGAGGTCATCCCGCCGAACGCGCTGGCATCGCTGCTATTACAGGGCGATATCGAAACCGAAACCGGCCTCATCACCCTGCTCTCCAATGCCAGCTGGGCGGTCGCCGCTTCGGTTGCCCCGGACTGGATCCTTCAACAGCCGCACACGGTTCAAACCATCGACCCCAAACAGGTGCGCTGCCATGTCACACCGGGACTTACGGATGCCGACTGGGTGTGGGCTTGGGAACGTGGCAAACCGCCGATGCTGCCCTGGGACGATCTGCCCCTGTTTGGCAAACTACCGACAACCCCGTATGCACTGCGGTACACGGTCACCCTCCCCGCAGGTGCCACACGCGTGGATGCGCCGGAGATTTCGGGCAAGTATAGCGCTATGCTGGATGATCAGCCAGTCGATTTTGCAGACGACTATAGCACCCTGCCTACGGATGGGCAGACGCATCAACTTCAACTGGACGTACTCGCACCCTCCCCGAATGGCGGTTTATTAAACAACATACGGGTTCATCTCACACCGCAGGCAATACCCCTTGGGGATTTTCGCCTGCGCGGACTTCCCTGGTTTTCGGGTCGTGCATTGTATCAAAAGACCTTTACTTTGCAAAAAGACCCAGCCCGCACTTATACACTGGATTTGGGGCGTGTGTGCTTTTATGCGGAGGTCTGGGTCAACGGTCGTTTATGTGGCACACGCCTTTGGGAGCCCTATCGTGTTGAGATTACGGAGCATCTCCAAGATGGTCGGAATGAGATTGCCATTGTGGTCGCCAACTCCGCCGCCTGCGAGCGCAGGCATATGCTGGTGGACGAGGGGGTCGCCTTGGCCTGGAACCGCTATTGGAACGAGGACAATATCGACCGTGAACCTGACGCCCTGATCTCCGGTCTGCTTGGGCCGGTGCAGATCATCGTAACCCAGCCGGAACGTTCTGCCTGATCTGTGTAATACACAACGCACAAAGCACCCCCGGCTGTGCCGGAGGTGCTTTTCACTGTCCATTGTTAAAATTCCAGTTCGTATGTCGTTCCGTGGCTCATCAGCACGCCGTCCGTCATCCGAATGCGTAAAATGATGGTATTGGGATCTTTCTCATTCACATGACCGCCGTTGTACCAGGCAGAAAACGCCGATTTTAGTACGGTGAGAATCTCCCGGTTTTCCTCCTCGCCCAGCCAGCCCATACTCTGGGCGATTCCGTGCCCCGTAAACCACTCGCCACAAACGGCGACCACAGGGTTTGCCGCGATCTGCTTCATTTTACCGGACTTGGCATGGGTGATGGTATAAAAACTGCCGTCCCGGTAGAACGCGTCCACAATTCTTGCGGACGGTCGGTCGCCATCCAGCGTCGCCAAGGCGATTTCCTGGTCGCGCCCAAAGCGTTCGTCCATGATTTCCCTTGCTGCTGCATTCATACACTTTCCTCCCAGATTATTGTCCGACCAGTGTTTTATACTCCGTCATCAGCTTGATAAAGTCCGCTGCGCTACCGCCCAGATCCGGGTGATAGCGCTTGGCCAGCTCGCGAAAGCGGTGCTTCACCGCGGCCGCATCGGCATCGTAGGGCAGTTCCCAGCGCATCAGCATTTCCGTATCGAAGTGCGCGGTGTGCACATCCTGCTCGCTGATAAGTGTATTGACCACATACGACCAGTACTCCCCGATCACGGTTTTGTAATCGTCCCGGTTCATGCTCTCCAAAGATTCAAGCGTATACTTTGCCTTGCCGGTATTTTGCAAATCAAAAAACAGATCCCAAACCAGCGGCGGACGCGACGGCGCTTCCACCCCGAAGCGGGTTTTAATTTCCAGTCGTTTCATCTCCCGCAGATTGCGCTTGATGGATATCGTATTCATGCTATCTCCTATGTTGATGCAGTCGGAAATATAACTGTGTTTCCTTTATTATACAAGAAAAATCCCTGCTATGCAGGGATTTTTTTGTTGAAATTTGATTAAGGAATCGTCACACCAGCTTTGGACTTCCAGAAACTGCGGATAGCGTTTTGATTGGTCACGCCGTAGTTGGGGTCCAAAACCTTGGTTTCGGGGTAGGTGCGCAGGAAATGCACACACAGGTGACCGTCAAAATCGTTATCCTTGAGCGCGCCGGATAGGTGCGCCACATCGTGTGTCGTTGCCAGTGTCCATCGGCCGTCCGGCAGTTTCACATACACGGGTTTGGGTGTCCAGGTGACGGAGCCGAAGGCCTCGTACATCGTGGCGGTATCCTCGGCTGTGAGGGGCTCGGCATCGCAATGGCGACCGCGGCTGTAAACCCGCAGTTTCCATGTCAGCTTCGAAGCCGGATCATACACAGTCATGGTATCACCGGTGGACAGCTTGGGTTTGACTTCCGTGTACCAGTACAGCGGCCGCACCGTGACACCGCCCGGCCCGGAAATGGACCCGTACTCGGATGAACTCAGCCCGGAACTTGAGGACGTGGATGTGGTATCGGTCAGCGCAGTGGAGGGAATGGTCGTCGGCTTGGGTGTTACGGTGGGGCCTTGCGTTGGCGTAGCGGTTGCGCTGGAGCCAGTATAGGGTACTGCCGAGCCGCTATAGAGTTTTTCAAGCGTTTTGCTTCCGGCAATGCCATCGGCAGTCAGCTTGTTTTTGCGCTGGAAAGCGACAACCGCCGCCTTTGTGTTGGCACCGAAATCACCATCGGCGCTTACATTATATTTCAGATCTTTCAAGGCTTGCTGCATGGTTTTGACCGCCGCGCCCGTATCCCCCTGGCGCAGGCTGCCTGTGCTGGGGGCCGTGGTTGCGTCCGGCGCCGTACTGGAGCCTCCCGCCGCTACCGCCGATCCGGAAAACAGCACGCCGTACGTACCCGCACCGACGATGCCGTCTTTTGTCAGGTCATTTTTACGCTGGAAGCTGATTACGGCGGCCAGTGTGCCGCTGCCAAAATCGCTGTCCAGTTTCCCGGTATAGTAGCCAAGCTCTTTAAGCTTTTTTTGTATTGCCAGCACTTCGCTGCCCCGGCTGCCCTTGCGAAGTGACGCAGACAGCGACGGTGACTGGGTCGGGGCGGCTGTTGGCGAGGGCGTATCGGAACCAGCGCTGCTGTAAAGCAGTTCCAGTGTTTTGGTGCCCGCAAGCCCGTCCGCTGTGATCTTTTTTGAGCGCTGGAAGGCAATAACCGCCGTGCGCGTGAGCAAGCCAAACTTGCCATCAACCGTGCCGATGGTATATCCAAGGTCCTTCAGGGCGGTTTGCAACAGGCGTACGCGTTCGCCGCTGTCGCCATACTGTAAGGTGGAAGAATTGGTCGCAGTGGCATAGGTCGTGCTCGTGTTATCGGCAGCCTGGTACAAGGCATTCAGCGTCAGCGAGCCCGCTTTGCCGTCTACGGTTAGACCCTCGCTCTTCTGGTACGCCTTGACAGCGTTTTCTGTGCCACGGCCAAACCGACCGTCGGTCCCGCCGGGATCAAACCCGAGGGTTGTAAGCGATTGCTGCAGCCGTAATACATCGCTGCCGCTGTCGCCAAATTCTAATGTTTTATACAAGGTCAGTGCGGATGCGCCTGTAGTGCCAAGAAACACAATCAACAACGCAACCACGAAGGCCCGCTGCAGGGTCTGTTGGGCCTTGCTCTTCATCTGAATTTCCCCTTTCCAAACGAAAACGCCGGGCGCCTTCTGATGATAGGGTCAGTATAGCAAAAGATGACAGAGAAGTAAAGGCACTGTTGCCGTTTTGTTACGGATCTTTCTTAATTATTGCGATTCTACTGCGCTCTCCAACACAGCTTCAAAACAATGGTACGGTTTATCATAACCATCCAGGCGGAATGTGCCGGCATGGCGCGCCGTAACACTTTGGAAGAAGCGGAGCGCTCTTTCATTATCTTCATAGGTATCAACCCGGAAGGCGTTGCAGCCGTTGTTTTTCCCAAATTCCTTGGCAAAGGTCACCGCGCTTGCGGCATAGCCGCGTCCGCCGCGATCGGGCAGTACGGCAATACGGTGCAGACATACGGGATTGTCCCCCAGCTGCCAGTCAACCGCCTGGTACTCCGGCTCATCGCCGCCTGTGACCAGCGCAAATATGCCTGCAAGCCCCAGTTCATCATCCATGCGGTAGAGGCGGCCCAGGGCGATATCCTCCTTGAGCAGCGCTTCGTAGGGGTATTGTCCCCAGTGCCACTGGTACAGATCGCGGGCGTGCATATCCGCGATTACGGCTTGATACAATGCGCAGATTTCCACTAGGTCGCCAGTTTTGGGTTTTGTAATTTGCATGCTACGACTCCTGTGTGTACATTTGGTACAGACCTGCGTACACGCCGCCTTTTTCTATCAGTTCGAGGTGTGATCCCTGTTCCTCGATGCCTTTTTCGGTCAGTACACAGATGGTTGATGCGTTTTTAATGGTGGTCAGTCGGTGGGCGATGGTAAAGGTCGTGCGCCCTTTGGAAAGGCTCTCCAGCGACTGCTGTACAATGCGTTCGTTTTCGTTGTCCAATGCGCTTGTGGCCTCGTCCAGAATCAATATGGGCGGGTTTTTCAAAAATACGCGTGCGATGGAAATGCGCTGCTTCTGCCCGCCGGACAGCTTCACGCCCCGCTCGCCCACATAGGTGTGGTAGCCGTTTGGCAGGGCGGCGATAAACGCATGGGCACCGGCCAGCTTGGCGGCTTCCACTACCTCTGCTTCGCTCGCGCCGGGCAGGCCATAGACAATGTTTTCAAACACCGTGCCGGAAAATAAATACACATCCTGCTGCACCACGCCGATGTTTTCGCGAAGCGAGCGCTGGGTTAAGGTGGTGATATCCTGCCCGTCGATCAGAATGCGACCCCCGGACAGATTATAAAAGCGCGGAATCAAGTTGCAAAGCGTGGTTTTGCCCGATCCGCTGGGGCCCACCAGTGCTACACGCTCACCCGCCGGCACTTTCAGGTTGATATCCGCCAGCACATCGTGGGCATTGTCGCTATAGTGGAAGGATACGTTTTCAAACGTGACCTCCCCCTTAACATCTTTCAGCTCCGTAGCGCCGGGCAAATCCTCAACATCCGGAATTTCGTCCATCAGGGTACAGAAGCGCTCAATGCTTGTCATGCCGTTTTGAAACTGTTCGGTAAACTCCACAATCCGCCGGATGGATGCCAGCAGCGTGGACACAAACAACAGAAACGCCACATAGTCGCCTGCGGTAATCGCCCCGTCGCGCAAAAACAGCGCGCCTGCGATCACCACGACAATGTACATCAGCCCGTCTACAATGCGGCGGGACATGGAGAACCCGGCCAGCAGCTTGTAGCTTTTGCGTTTGATGTCGATGAACTTATCGTTACCCTTGCGGAATTTTTCAACCTCCAACGGCTCGTTGGCGAAGGATTTCACCACGCGGATGCCCAAAAGGCTGTCCTCCACCTGGGCATTGATTTCGCCCAGCTGATGGCGGCGTTCCTGGAAGGTTTTGCGCATGCGATCGCGGTAATACCAGGCAATCCAGTACATGAGCGGCAAGGCGGCAAACACAATCAGCGTCAGCAGCGGATTGATGCCCATCAAAATGATGAACGCGACGATAATCTTGATGGCTGCGATGAACATTTCCTCTGGGAAGTGGTGTGCAAACTCCGTAATTTCAAACAGATCGGAGGTAATTCGCGCCATGATCTGGCCGACCTTGGCATCGGAATAATACGAAAAGCCCAGCTTTTGCAGATGGCTGAACAAATCAAAGCGCATATCGCGCTCGATATAGGACCCCATAATATGGCCCTGCGCGGTCATGTAGTAATCGGCGGCCGCATCCACCATGCGCAGCACGACATAAAACAGCCCAACCTGCAATACATAGGCAATGGTCAGGGCTGTAGCATCGTCGATGGCCAACTGGGTAATACTGCGCACAATAAGCGGCAGTGCGACATCGGCCAGGGTGGTTACGGCAGCGCAGAGTAAATCAAACAGTACGATGGGAATGTATTTTTTGTAGTAGGGGGCGAAGCGCCGTAGTAGATCCGAGTTTTTCATGGTACGAATATTGGTCTGCATGCGTTGTCTCCTCAGCAGAGATTATTGTGTGTCGTTGCGGAGCAAGCCGGTGTAGCGTAACAGGTCCACCAGCTGGTCTTCATAGGCGACGGGGATATGGACCACGTAGGATGCCTCCGTTCCCTGCGCCGCCAGGCGGATATAATTGGTGGAGTCCATGCGTACGGCATCCAGCCCGCCCATCGTGTATAGGTTATCCACGCGGATGGCATAGCTGGAGTCTTCCAGCAGCGCCACCGCGCCGGCCGGGCGAATGGAATCCACCGTCAGCACCTGACCATCGGAGAATTGATAGGTCAGCGTCAGCCTGCGGGCATAGCCACCGTGATACGCCGTATCGTACAGCGATGCTTTGAGCAGCGGCAGTACGCCGCCGCGCAGTTCCATGGCCGGTTTGCCAAAGCTGACCGCCGCCGCACCGACATCCACATCGCCTGCCAGCTCCTGCCCGGTCATGGCCATTTGAATCAGTTCTTCCTGATTGGTGAGCTGCAACAGCATTTCGTCGTCATCATCGGGTTCACCCATCAAAAGGAAGACATACAAAAACGCCAGCGCGAGCACGATGCCCAGCAGGATGAGTATTTTTTTAAGCACCGCTTTCCATTTCGCCGGTGGCTTGAGTTCCGGTTCATCAGTCAGCGCTTTTTGGCGGGGAAGATCGCTTTGCGGCTCTTCCTGCTGATACTTGCGCTGTATGGTTTCGATCTCTTTGGGCATATCTTTGGGCGGTTTGCGGCGCCCGTTTTGTGGTTTCTTATTGTCCAAACGCGTGTCTCCTACTGTGTTTCGACGCTCAGGTTATACTTCGTCAGCAATTCGTCCAGGTAGCTGGTTTGCCCGTCCAGTCGGCTGGCAAATGCAGCATAGAATGACCGCATGAGCAGTTTGCGCTGGGCATCGTCCAGCGTGTTGTCCTTTTGCATGTTCATCAGCATTTTAGCCGCAGGTTGGGCCAGATACTTGGGGGCTTTGGAGCTATTGACAAAGCCGAGCAGCTGGTGCATGTACCGGGATGAGCCCTGCAGGAACAGGTGGATGAAGTCTTCCGACAGCCGCACGAGGTAGCGATATAAAAACTCCTGCTTATCGCCTGCCAGGGCAAGGCATGCATCCAGATCCGGGTGGTGAAACAGTTCCTGCTTAAGCGCAGCGATCTGTTTGGGTTTCATCGTGTCCGGCTCCAGGTATACATTGAGCATGTAGCACTTAATGATGGAAAAATCCACGCCCTTCTTACCGCGCTGGTACAGCCGGCCCAGATGAAGAATTTCTTCAGCGATAGCCAGATCATCGGGATACTGCTGTTGCAGCGCTAGCAGCTGTTCGTGCTTTTTCACCGGGTCGCTTAGCTGCAACACCGGGGCCAGGTCCGGGCCGGTTTTGTTCAGCTTCTCCCCGCAAAACGGGCAGAACGCGGCGTCCACCGGGCCAATGGCCTGATGGCACTGCGGGCAAATGGTTTCACTCATGTTCATTCCTCCAAAACCCGTCGGATAAATCCGACGGCATACGCCAGTCGCCCCGCGGCGACAGGCTGACCGAGCCGACCTTGGGGCCGTCGGGTACGCAGTTGCGCTTGAACTGCTGGGTGGCAAAGCGGCGCAGGAATACATCCAGCTGCGCGGCAATCTTGTCTGCGGGATAGACCCCGTCAAACGCCTGTAAAGCAAAGCGGTGCAGGCGTGCGCGTGCGCTGCCCGAATCCATCAGGTGGTACAGGAAAAAATCGTGCAGGGCATAATCACCGATAATCTCCTCGGTACGCTGGCTTAGCTCGCCGTCCAGTACGGGCAGCAGTTCGGGGCTGATGGGTGTATCCAGCACATCGCGGCATACTTCCCGGACGGCTCCATCAAACTGATGGTCGCTGATGTGCTGTACCAGCCGCTTGACCAGGGTCTTGGGGATGGAGCAGTTCACGTTGTACATGCTCATATGGTCGCCATTATAGGTGGCAAAGCCGATAGCCATCTCGCTCATGTCGCCCGTGCCCAGCACGATGCCACCGACTCGATTGGCATAGTCCATCAAAATCTGCGTGCGCTCGCGCGCCTGACAGTTTTCGTAGGTCGTATCGTGCATGTTTTCATCATGCCCGATATCCTGAAAATGCTGCTTGACCGCTGCTTCGATGGGAATCTCCCGTGCGGAAACACCCAGCGCTTCCATCAGCTTCCAGGCGTTGGACTTGGTGCGTGTACCCGTACCCATGCCAGGCATGGTAATCGCATGCACGCCTTTGCGGTCGAGCTTCAGCGTATCAAACGCCGTAACCGCAACCAGCAGCGCCAGCGTGGAATCCAATCCCCCACTGACCCCGACAACCACATGCTGGCAGTGAATTGCGCTAAGGCGCGTCATCAGCCCGGAGCACTGGATGCTTACAATTTCGGTCAGGTTTTCCTCGCCCTGGTCTTCCGGTGGCAGGAACGGCAGCGGCGCGATGGGACGCAGCAGCGGGGCTGTGTCTAGCACCGCTTGGCAGGCCATGGGTACAACGCGCATCGGGGGCGCTGTGCTCTTTACCTGATGAAAGCTGCCGTTTCGCTGGCGCTGATAGCGCAGGCGCTGAATATCAATATCGGCTACCGCGCTGCCGCCATGCAGGGAAAAACGCTCGCCCTCGCTAAGCACACGACCGGCCTCAAACACGCCCGTATACCCGCAAAATGCCAGATCGCTGGTCGATTCGCCAAACCCGGAGGACGCATAGACATAGCCTGCATACAGGCGGCCGGATTGCTGCTTTAGCAGCTCGCGGCGGTAGGCGTGTTTCGTGACCAGCGCATTGGATGCACTCGGGTTAAAGATAATATCCGCGCCCTCCACGGCGTAGCGGCCGGAGGGCGGCTGGGGTGTCCATAAGTCCTCGCAAAGCTCTACGGCAAAGGTGAAGTCACCCATATCAAAAAGCAGATCCGGTGCGATGGGCGGGGTGGCGCTGCGGTCTTCCTCGGTCACCTGCTCCGCGCCGACAAACCAGCGGGTTTCGTAAAACTCGTTGCCGTTGGGCAGGTAGGTTTTGGGCACGAGGCCCTTTACTTCTCCGTTTTGCAGCACTGCCGCACAGTTATACAGGCGGGAGCGGATATTGACGGGCAGGCCGACAATCACCGCCATGCTCTGTGTTTGCGCGGCGATGTCCAGCATGGCACGGTATGCACTTTTTTGCACACTGTCGTGCAATAGCAGATCACCTAGCGTATAGCCGGTCAGGCAAAGTTCGGGAAAGATGGCCACCTGCACGCCCTTAGCGTCCAGTTCGGCCATTGATTTGAGTATTTCCCGTTTGTTTTCTTCCACATCCCCCAGGTGCACACGCAGGCTGACTGCGGCGACGCGGGCAAAATCACTCATAGTTTTCCTCCGCAGGGTTCATTAGGGGACTTTGATCAACATGGTGTTCTGTTCGTCCATTTCAACCTTGAGTATCTTTTCCTTTTCCAGCGTTTTCAACAGATCGGAAAAGCGCTTAAAGCCCAGGCTGCGCTCGGAAAAGTCCGGATAGGCGGCCTGAATATCAGCTTTGAGGATGGAGGGATTGATGCGGTCGAACCCATCGTCCTTGTACTGCTGTAAGCGCTCACGGAAGGCCTTCAGCCAGTTGTCCTTGGACAGGGACGGCGAACCATTTTTGGCGGCCTGCTTGAGCGAGACCATCACGTTGAAATTGTCCGAACGGATGTCGAGATTCCCGTACTTCTGCTGCAATTTGTCCAGCAGCTTGCCGAAGGTGGAAAAGCCGTATGCCCGCTCTGAAAAGTCCGGGCGCAGTCGCAGCAATATTCCCTTGAGTTCGCTGGCGTAAATTTCGTCTTTGTCGGTCTGCTCGTCCAAAATGCTTTCAATCATCTTGTTAAGATCCGACTCATCCAGCGGTTCCTTCTCCTCCGTGCCGGTGACGACTTTCTTTTTCCCAGCCGGTTTGCGGCTGCGTCCGCCGACGTTTTCCAGAAACTGAAACTCGTTGCAGGCGTTGATAAAGATGGACGACGCCGCCTCGCTGCGGCTGATGCCGAGCACAAACTTACCCATGCTTTTCAGCTTGCCGACCAGCGGGGTATAGTCGCTGTCGCCAGAGACAATACAGAAGCTGTCAATCAAGGGGTTCGTATACGCCACTTCCAGCGCGTCGATGACGAGCAGGATATCGGCGTTGTTCTTTTGGCTGATGCCGTGCCGAAGCGACGGTACCACTGTAAAGGTGTTGGACAGCAGTACTTCTTTCAGGCCGGAGTACTGGTCGGTATACCCGTACACCTTGCCCAGCAGCACATCGCCGCGGATTTTCACCTTTTCCAATACGTTCAAAAACGTGGGGACTTTTGCCCCGCAGTTTTCCAGGTCTACAAATAATGCAAATTTAGCCAGAATAATCATTCCTTACAATGTTTTAGAGGGGAATAGGTCCGTTTGATCCAAACCGTGCGTCTTGCCGCTTTTGAGGCAGTACGAAAGCATTTGGATCGACAAATGATTCACAAGACCCGGGTTGATACCACGTTAGAACTTTCTCAGGTTATGGTTTCGGGAGCCTAAGAAACTGTGGCCGGTAGCATGCCGGGGATTTCGTCATCGTTTGCCT
The DNA here is from genome assembly GCA_963675925.2 of Candidatus Limiplasma sp. Classification (GTDB taxonomy): domain Bacteria; phylum Bacillota; class Clostridia; order Christensenellales; family Aristaeellaceae; genus CAXXOK01. The sequence goes on along the minus strand of CAXXIB010000004.1, from coordinate 1,145,581 downwards.
AGATACGGAAGGTAAAGCGATCGCCCCGTATCCATTGCCGGCTCAGGTGCAGGGGCCGGTCGTGCTGGTCAAACACCAGCTGGTCCAGCCGCAGCAGCGCATCGCCGTCGTTGGTTCCGAGCAGCTTGCTCACCTGATCTCTGGCATGCCCCAGGGAAATATCGTGCACGGCACGACTGGGAATTAAACCCTGGTCGGACAGCAGCGCATACAGCGAGCCCGACAGCGGGGCCGTCTCCAGAAAATCAAGCGCTGCGGGGAAGCGGTTGTACTCCAGCATCACCGGCAGTCCGCCCGCTAAGCGAAGCCGGCAGATGGACAGCACCTGACTGCCTTTGGGCACAAGCAGTTTTGCGCAGTCTTCCTCGGTCGCCTGCTCCATTACCCGCTCCATCACACGCGTCTGCGCTTTCAGCCCGATCTGCTCGCAGGCGTCCGAAAAGCTGGTAATCAGCCCCAAGTCCCGTTTGATCTTCTCCTGCGCCACGAATGTGCCTTTGCCCTGGCGGCGCACCAGCAGTCCTTCGCGTACGATTTCCGCCAGCGCTTTACGCACAGTTACGCGACTTACATTGTAAATCGCGCATAGCGCCTGTTCCCCCGGGATACGGTCCCCCGACGGATACACGCCAGCCGTAATATCGTTTTTCAGCCTCTGCATCAGCTGTTTGTACAAAGGCCTTTCGCTCGTCTTTTTCAAAGGGTTCGTTTGCACACGGACACCTCCCAGCACCCGTTCTTCAGTATACTCTATTCATACCCATTGGGCAAATTCAATCCATAATCGACAGCAGGATATCGCTGTCGAGTAAAAACGTGACAACATCGTCGATCACACCGATGGGCATGGAAAGCGCCACGGGCAGCAGGTAAACGATGATGGAATTCATCCAGCGCTGTTTATACTCCGCCAACTTATCGGGGTTGAGCCCGAAGAAGTGATCGCTGGGATACTCGGTATCGACAAACACATCCGTATCGCCGGATTGCAGTGCAGCCGACAATTCAAGCGACAGCGCAGGCAAGCCGGTTTGCGGGTGAAGCCAGTCGAGGGTGTAGTCAATCGTGCTGGGCAGCTCTGCCGCCGATCTTGCCCAGCTAAGCTGCAAGGTTTGCGGCGTAAACTCCTCCCCAACCAGGCTGCCCCCGGCGGAAAGATGCACCTGTCCAGCGCCTTCCAGCGCGGATTCCGTCGGCAGACCATCGCCCTGCACGGCGGCCCATATCAGCCTGTCCTCACCGTCGGTTACGGAAAACTCCGCCAACAGCGAAAGCGCTTGATTCTTCGTTTGTCCGTGATAGACAAACGAAGTGGTCATCGTATCGGAAAACGGCAGGGTGAAAACGATGTCCGTGGTATCCCCGGCGGTCTCCTTGCGGAAAATCTCGCGCCCGCCAATGTCGCAGCTTATGCCCTGCGCCGTCTCGGTCACGGTCATGCCCTGTTTGGCGGGATCCAGCAGCAAAAGCAGCAAGTCCACTTGGGAGATTGCTTCTAATGTAATATCGGACAAGTACAGTTCGGCCAGCAACGCACCCAAAACCCAGCGCACGCGCTTATGGGTGTCTTCCGTCACAATCGCGTTAAGCGACGTGCACAGAGACTGCAATTCCTCGTAGGAAAGCGTATAGCTTAGGGTGGTGGTCGTATCCTCTGCCGGAACAGCGGCGTTGCGCGCTGTGGCAAAGGCATCGGCAACCACCGTGGCATACTGGTCGGCAACATACCAGATCGTTTCCGGGTAGGTGAGCAGTGCAACATAATTCATGGGAAGCCCCTGGTAATAGAAGAACTTCATCATAAACTCGATATAGCTGTGCATATGAAACTTGACCGGCTCGTTGCGCAGCATGGGGGTTATTAAATAGCGATTGGTGCCGTACCCGTCCACAACCAGCGGAATAGGCTCCTGATCATCCAGCCGCAGCACGGATTGCAGATAGAAGCGGTTGTCCGGCTTGAGGAAATTGCGTACGTCTAGGCTGCCTGCCAGCGAAATCCTTTGCAGGTACTGTTCCCAGTCCTCAACATGCAGATCAACGGCCGGAAATCCATCCGCGTGCAGATTCATTCCCAGGGTAAAATCGGCATGCACAACCGGCTGCACGGGCGCGGCAGTTTCTGCCAACGCTCCGCAGGGCAGCGTGACGCACAGGAGTATCAGGATGATGCGCATGATCACCGTTTTCACTATGTTCCCTCCCCGAGACCGGATACCGAAAGTATACCATAGGAAATCACCTGTCGCTGAATGAAAGTGCGCAGGCGAATTGATTTTTCGTGTTTGTGACAGTCGTTACGCGTTTTTTTGGCGGCTTTGCGCGCGCGCACGCTGATCGTGATTGAGTTCGCGCTTGCGCATGCGCAGATTTTCGGGCGTGACTTCAAGCAGTTCATCATCATCGATGAACTCCAGGCATTCTTCCAGCGTCATCGGGTGAACGCTCACCAGGCGGAGACTGTCCTCGCTGGAGGATGAGTTGCGAATATTAGTAACATGCTTTTGCTTACACACATTGACGACCAGCTCGTCCGGCCGGGCGTTCTGCCCGCAGATCATGCCCTTGTACACCTTGGTTTGGGGCGTGATGAACAGGGTGCCGCGCTCCTGTGCGCCAAACAAGCCGTACGCGGTGGCGTCGCCGGTTTCAAAGCAGACCATGGCACCCATGGAGCGGTGCGGGATATCACCCTTTTGGGGTTCGTACGCTTCAAACACGGAGGACATGATGCCTTCTCCGCGTGTATCGGTCATAAATTCGCTGCGGTAGCCAAACAGTCCGCGTGAGGGGATAAGAAACTCAAGCCGGACACGGCTTACACCGTGCATGCTCGCCATCACGCCGCGGCGGCGGCCGATTTTTTCAATCACCGCGCCGGCATAGGCCTGGGGCACATCGGCCACCATGCGCTCGATAGGCTCGCAGAGTTTGCCATCGATCTCGCGGTAGATGACCTGCGGCTTGGAGACTTGGAACTCATAGCCCTGCCGCCGCATGGTTTCAATGAGGATGGACAGGTGCAGTTCGCCGCGCCCGCGCACTTCAAAGGCTTCGGGGCTGTCGGTATCGTTCACCCGCAGGCTGACATCGGTTTGCAGTTCTTTATATAGCCTGGAACGCAGCTGGCGGCTGGTCACAAACTTGCCTTCGCGCCCAGCATAGGGGCTGTTGTTGACGGAAAACGTCATCACGACCGTAGGCTCGGTAATGGAGACAAACGGCAGCGCTTCTACCGCCGATGCATCGCACACCGTGTCGCCGACGGACAGATCTTCAAGCCCGGACAGCGCAACGATATCGCCCATGGAGGCACTTTCGGCCGGCAAGCGTTTCAGGCCGTCGAAGGTGTACAGGCTGGTCAAGCGCAGGGGCTGGCTTTTCTCTTTGGTATCGTGGTTTGTTTTAATCACCAGTTCGCCGACGGTCAGCGTACCACGGCTGACGCGCCCGACGCCGATGCGGCCGACATAATCGTTATAGTCGATGGTCGAGACCAGCATCTGGGCAGGTCCATCCAGATCGCCTTCGGGGGCGGGAATATGCTTGACGATGGTCTCAAACAGCACGGTCAAGTCTTCACCGGGGTTTTCAGGGTCCAGCGATGCCGTACCTGCACGCGCCGACGCATAGATGATCGGGCGATCCAGGGCCGTTTCGTCTGCGCCCAGATCGATGAACAAATCCAGTACTTCGTCGACCACTTCATCGCAGCGGGCATCGGCGCGGTCAATTTTATTGATTACGACGATCACAGGCAGCTTCAGGGCCAGGGCTTTGCGCAGCACAAAGCGTGTCTGCGGCATGGGGCCTTCAAAGCTGTCCACCAGCAGCAAAACACCGTCGACCATTTTCAAAACGCGTTCGACTTCGCCGCCGAAATCGGCGTGACCTGGGGTATCGACGATGTTAATTTTCTTGTCCTGATAGTGTACGGCGGTGTTTTTGGCCAAAATAGTAATACCGCGTTCGCGCTCCAGCGCGTTTGAATCCATTACGCGGTCAACAACCTGTTGATTTTCGTGGTATGCGCCGCCCTGCTTGAGCATTTCGTCTACCAACGTGGTTTTACCGTGGTCAACGTGGGCAATGATGGCGATGTTGCGAATTTTCTCTTGCTTCATAAATTTCCTTTTTAGTATGTAACGCGCGAGGCGGTTTCGGACAGTTCTAGGCCGGGATTGTTTTCCATGGCCAGGCGGATAGACCACTCGTTTTCAATCAGGAGCACCGGGCGTTGGTCGCCGTCTACGGCGCGGCCCGAGGAGGATGTAAGCTTGAGCTTGTCGATGGGTACGGGCGGGTCGCCCTTGATCCATCTGACAAAACGGAAGGATAAGCTATCCTTGAGCATGGTGACATTGTACTCCGCCTTTAAGCGGTGTTCCAGCACATCAAACTGCAGCTGTCCTACCACACCGACCAGCAGTTCCTCAAAGCCCGTTTCGTTGCGGGTAAACAGCTGAATTGCGCCTTCTTCGGCCAGTTGGGTCAGGCCTTTCATAAACTGCTTGCGCTTCATGCTGTCTTCTGGCCGGACGCGGGCGAAAAACTCCGGTGCGAAAATGGGAATGGAGGAAAACTTGAGCTTCGGGCCGTCGGTCAGCGTGTCGCCCAGGTGGAATATCCCCGGGTCAAACAAGCCGATGATATCACCGGCGTACGCGGTTTGCACCGCTTCGCGCTCGTTGGCCATAAACTGCTGGGGCTGTTTTAACTGCACCTGCTTGTTCTCGCCGGACAGCCAAACGTTCATATCCTTTTGGAACTCACCCGACACCACGCGGATAAACGCCAGCCGATCCCGGTGAGCCGGGTTCATGTTGGCCTGAATTTTAAACACGAAACCGGAGAAAAAGTCGCTGTCCGGTTGTACCGTGCCATGGTTGCTCTGACGCGAAAGCGGGCCGGGTGTGATGTCCAAAAACGCTTCCAAAAACGGCTCAATGCCAAAGTTGGTGATCGCCGACCCAAAAAACATCGGCGTAAGGTTGCCGTGCAGTACCTGCTCTAGGTCAAACCCGTCACCTGCAACATCCAGCAGTTCAATTTCTTCGCGCAGGCGTTTCATATGATGCACATCCAGCGTCTGCTCGGCTTCGTCCAGCGAAATGCGGTTTTTGATCGCGATGCGCGCGCCGTGGTCGCCACCGGAGTACAGGTCAATCTTCTCCGACGAACGGATGTACACGCCCTGAAAATCGCCGTCCACGCCGATGGGCCAGTTCATGGGTACCGAGCGCATGCCCAGTACATTTTCAATCTCTTCCATCAGAGAGAACGGGTCTTTGGCGGCGCGGTCCATTTTATTGACGAAGGTGAAAATCGGGATACCGCGCATTTTGCAGACCTTAAACAGTTTGATGGTCTGGGCTTCCACGCCTTTGGCGGCATCAATGAGCATGACGGCGGCATCGGCCGCGACCAGCACGCGGTAGGTGTCCTCGGAAAAGTCCTGGTGACCCGGCGTATCCAAAATATTAATGTGGTAGCCTTGGAACGAAAACTGCATGGCCGAGGTGGTGACGGAGATACCACGCTGTTTTTCAATATCCATCCAGTCGCTGGTGGCGTGGCGCTCAGCCTTGCGGGCTTTCACACTTCCCGCCTGGCGGATGGCTCCGCCGTAAAGCAGAAGCTTTTCCGTTAATGTCGTTTTACCCGCATCGGGGTGCGATATAATAGCGAAGGTTCTTCGCTTATCAATCTTGTTTTGGTGTGCCTTGGTGGTCTGGAGCTGTGCCATGGGGGTTTTGCCTCCGTTGTACGAATCAAAAAAGGGGAGTTCCGGTTTGGCGATTGCTCCAAACCTCAGCATTGGCCGCACGGTGTGCGGCCAATAGAGAATTATGACAGAGTATTCCTAGAAAGTCAATGTTTACGGTGTTTCAGGCCTTATTTAGCTCATCTTCCACAAGCTTGGCCGCGAATTCCACGTACCTTCCGCAGGGACGGGCTTCGTAGTACTTTGCATCGCGCGCCGCAGGGACGGACGAAGGGGTGATGTCGTTTAGCTCCAGCAGCTCGCGGCAGATATAAGTGCCGTACTGGGCTTTAAACGCCGCGGCTTTTTCCTGCACGAGTGCGTACATCTTCTTTTTATAGTCAAGGTCGGCTTGCTTGATTTCCTTTTGGATCATGTTTAGCGCCATAGCCGCGCCGGTAAGCGCGCCGCAAATTTCCCGCAGGCCGCCCACACCGCCGCCCACGGAAACCATCAGCTGCAACGCCGTCTCCTCAGGCAGTCCCATCTCCTCATGAAAGGCGGCAAACACCGATTGGGCACAGTTGTACCCGCCGTAAAAATAGTCGTGCGCCTTTTGTTGCTTTGGCGTCATCGCCATCACCTCATCGTTTATTTCCTATTGATTATCGCATAAACGCAAACCACACGCAAGCCGCAAACCCCTTGCGGTGCTTGAACCGGTTGCAATGCTCATGGTAGTATGGTTTGTATCCACCAAGCATTTGACGTAAATAGGAGACAGCCTATGCAATCAATACAAGAGCTATGGAACCAATGGGACGGTGCGCCCGCATTTTCCGGTGTGTTTTCCGTCAGGGATGAAAACGGCATCGTATTTCAAACCAGTGCCGGGTACCGAAACCAAAGCGAGCAACTCCCCAATACGCCCGATACGGCTTTTGGCATTGCATCGGGCACGAAACTTTTAACAGGAGTATCCGTATGCAAGCTCATTGAAGCAGGCAAGCTGCATCTGGATGACAAGATATGGGACATCCTTCCATACGATTTGGGGCAGATTGATCGCAGTGTAACCCTCCGCCACCTCCTCACCCATACCTCCGGCATCGGCGATTATCTGGATGAGGATGCCGACGATTTCGATGCGGTCGCCGCCGCACTGGCCGCCAAGTACCCGCTGTACCTGTGGGAGCGACTTGCCTACTATCTGCCCATGATAACGCCGCTGCCAAAGAAGTTTGCCCCCGGCGAGCGCTTTAGCTACTGCAACGCGGGATATATTTTGCTGGGGCTTGCTATCGAGGCCGCCGCGCAAGTTTCCTATCAGCAGTATGTAAGCGATGCAATTCTTGCGCCGCTCAAGCTGAAGCATACCGGCTTTTATCGCATGGATCAGCTGCCCGCCAACACCGCCCTGGGGTATACCGAGGATGGTAAAACCAATCATTTCAAACTGCCCATCATCGGCGGCGCAGACGGCGGCCTGTACACCTGCGCCAGCGATATGGACACACTCTGGCGCGCGCTGATGAACGGAAACATACTGTCCACCGCGATGCTGGACAGCTTTCTGATGCCGCATGTGCGCCAGGATGATGAACGCAGTTACGGGCTGGGTGTGTATCGTTTAGACCGGGGCGAGCATGTAGCTTTTTATGTTGTGGGCGTGGATGTAGGCGTCGGCTTTGTCTCCATCTACTTTCCAAGGCGCAAGCACACTGCAACGATCGTCACCAATACAGAGCAAAATATCTTTCCCCTTTCCAAGCTCCTGTTCCAGGAGGAACTGGCGTAACCACAGCGCACCGGGCTTAGCTAATTCTAAAAACAATTCCCAAAAACCGCTTGACAGGCGGTTTTTCTTGTGTTATTGTCCTATTGTGTTACTTGAGTAATACAAACTAATCATCAGGAGGTGATGGCATGCCATGGCAATTTGACCCGGACAGGCCGATTTACAGGCAGCTGAAAGAGCGCATCCTGTTAAACATCGTATCCGGTGCATACGCCCCCGGTTCGCAGCTTCCAACAGTGAGGGAATTGGCGGAGGAAGCCGCCGTAAACCCCAACACCCTGCAAAAAGCGCTGCAGGAACTGGAGCGCGACGGCCTGGTATTTGCGCAGCGCACCAGTGGTCGCTTCGTAACCGAGAACAAGGCGGTCATCAAACAGGCCAAAACGGATTTGGCCAAAGAACAGATTAACCTGTTCCTGACCAAAATGGCGGCCATCGGCTACGATCGACAGGACGCCGTTGTATTAATCCAAATCAATAAGGAGACAGCAAAGATATGAACATCGTTAGCGTGAGCAACCTGACCAAGCGATTTGGCAATACCAACGCGCTGCAAGGCGTGAACCTGGAGCTGCAAGCCGGGCGGGTTATCGGGCTGCTCGGCCCCAACGGCAGCGGCAAAACCACCTTCCTCAAGCTTTGCAACGGCCTGATAACCCCCACCGAAGGCCACATCATCATTCACGGCCATGCCCCGGGGATTATCACCAAATCCAATGTGTCCTACCTCCCGGATGCTCCCTACTTTAACGACTGGATGAAGGTTAAGGATATGCTTGCTTTCTTTGGCGACTTCTACGCGGATTTCGACCGCCTAAAGGCCGAGGATATGCTGATTTCGCTGGGTATCGACCCGGCAGCGACCCTCAAGTCGCTGTCCAAAGGCACCAAGGAGAAGGTGCAGCTCATTTTGGTGATGGCCCGCAACGCCAAGCTCTACCTGCTGGACGAGCCCATCGGCGGCGTGGACCCCGCTGCGCGCGATTACATTCTGCGCACGATTATCTCCAACTACAATCCGGAAGCGTCCGTTATCATCTCCACCCATCTGATAGCGGATGTGGAGCCGGTGCTGGACGAAGCCATTTTCCTCAAAGATGGACAAATTGTTCTACACGACACGGTGGACGCCATTCGCGAGGACCAGAAGATGTCCGTCGACCAGCTGTTTCGGGAGGTTTTCAAATGCTAGGCAAGTTAATGAAATACGAGTTCAAAGCCACCGGGCGCATCTTTCTACTGCTGTTTGGCTCCATCCTCATCATGGCAACCGTCACCCAGCTGCTAAACAAGCTCAACTCGGACATCCCCCATATCATTTCCCTGATGCTGTCGTCCATGCTGATTACCACCGGATTTGTCGTAACCTTGATTCTGACCATCCAACGGTTTTACAAAACCCTGCTAAGCACGGAAGGCTATTTGATGCACACCCTGCCGGTGAGCACGGGCCGGCTGATAGTCAGCAAGCTGCTGACCGCTACCCTCTGGGCATTCGTGTGTGTTATCGTGGCATGGCTGGCAACCATGATCCTGTCTGGCAGCGACATCCGTTACAGCTCCACCATCCACATCTTCAATGACATCGGCCTTCCCGCCGGCGAGACGTTCCTGTACATTGTGGAGCTTGCCGTAGCAGCGGTGGTTTCGGTCATGTGCGGAATCCTGTTCCTGTACGCCTGCATGGCGCTGAGTATGCTGTTTGAAAAGCACAGGGTCGCCATTTCCTTCGGATTCTTCCTTGCCATCAGTACCGTGCTGCAAATCCTTGCCGTGCTGCTGATGCTTCCAAGCACTGTCAGCACGACGGTGAAAGCGGTGGATGCTAGCGGCGCTGTGCTGGCTGCAAGCAATACCGCGCCGGTTACGGCGCATCCCTACCTGCTTTGGTACATCGCCATTGTCGCGCTGTTTGGCGCAGGCTTCTATGCCATCACCCATACCATGCTCAAGCGCAGACTGAACCTGCAATAGTACGGAATAAAAGCTAACACACCCGTGGCCTTGGCTGCGGGTGTGTTTCATTCGCGCAGCGCGCTTCTCTATCGCGCCGATGACTCTGTGCATCGGCAGTTTTTTGGCGCAGTTTTAACAAATACTATCAAAACCCCTAGTGCGTATTGCGCCGATTTACGGTATACTGGAACTATCAAACACGGGGGTATAAGCGCAGTGGCACGCAGCAAAAATCGCTATATTTTTATGGAACAAAAACCCAAGAGACACGCACCGGGGTGCCTGATTTTGCTGCTGGCGGTGCTGTTTGCCGTCATCGCGCTCTCCATCCTCTCTAACAGCATCTTAAACAAGCGCATCCACCTGAACACCGATAAGGTGCGCATCATGAACATGAACTCCAAGTACGAAAACGTTACTATACTGCATATCTCCGATCTGCACGGCAGCGATATCGGCTTTGAAACAGACCTCTGGGAAACCATGCTATACGGCAAGGGTTTTACCGCCGTGGTGATGACCGGCGACATGGTCGGCCAAGGCGGCGACTATGCACCCATGGTCTCGCTGATTCGCATACTGCGCAAGATTAAAGCCGATGTTCCCATTTACTTTGTCGCGGGTGATGAAGATCCCATCGCCGTCAACTCCACCCTGCACGGCAGCCCCGAACCGCTGGCCGAGTGGGTGCGTGCAGCGCAGGCCGAAGGAGCTATTTACTTGGACCGTACCATCGGTCAGGTCGTGGGCAAGCGCACGGTTTGGTTTATTCCCGAGCACCTGTATTCCATCGGCTTGACCGACAGTGCCGGCATCAAGGGGATGGTCAGCACCCTGGCCCGCCAAAAGGCGGACATGGAGGCAAGCGGCAAGCAGTACGAGGCCGAGGGCGGCGCCAGCTACCGGGCGCTGAGCTATCGGCTGGAAGCCTTTGAACAAAGTGCGAAGACCATTGAACAGATCCAAGATGGCGATTTGCAAATCGGCGTAACCCATATCCCGCTGCAAGCCGACTATGTACGCGAGATGACCGAATGGGCGGATACGGAAAAGATCTTCTCCTACCGCAACCTCTCGCTGGTGCTGTCGGGCCACTACTGCGGCGGGCAATGGCGTTTGTTCGGGCTGGGGCCGGTCTATGTACCGGAGCGGGGCTGGTTCCCCGGCGATGATGGCATCGTCGGCATGATGCGTATCAACAATATTACCCAGCATATCTCCAGCGGCCTTGCCGCCAGCGGCATCTACCCCATGCCCATCCGCCTGTTCAACGTGCCAAGCGTCGCACTGCTCAGCTTTACCGCAAAACTTCAATAACAACGTTCAACTCAACTCAACGACACACGAAGGAGGCCTTCCGATGAAAACATTGCAACTGGGAACATCCGGCCTGCAAGTCCCCGCGATTGCCGTGGGCTGCATGCGCATCAACCGCCTGTCAGCTTCTGAGGCGGAAACCTTTGTGCAGACTTCTTTGGAGCTTGGCGCAAACTTTTTTGACCATGCCGATATGTATGGCAATGGCGACTGTGAAGCGATTTTCTCCAAAGCGGTGCACATGACACCCGCTGTGCGAGAAACCATGTTTCTGCAATCCAAATGCGGCATACGACCCGGCGTCGCCTTTGACTTTTCCAAAGAGCACATCCTTGCTTCGGTGGATGGAAGCCTGAAACGCCTACATACCGATTATCTGGACGTTTTGCTTTTGCACCGCCCCGACGCGCTGGTCGAGCCGGAAGAAGTCGCCGAGGCCTTTGGCATTTTGCAGGCATCGGGCAAGGTGCGCCATTTCGGCGTATCCAACCAAAACCCAATGCAGATTCAGCTGCTGCAGCGCTTTGTGAAACAGCCGCTGGTCACCAATCAGCTGCAACTCAGCATCACCAACGCCACCATGATCACCCGCGGCATGCATGTAAACATGCTGGAAGACGCTGCCGTGGACCGCGACGGGGGCATCCTGGATTTCTGCCGCCTGCACGATATTACCATCCAGCCCTGGTCGCCCTTCCAGTACGGGTTCTTTGAAGGGGTCTTCCTTGGCAGCGACAAGTACCCGGAGCTCAACAAGCAGATTGACGAGCTGGCCGCCAAATATAATGTCAGCAATACCACCATCGTTATCGCCTGGCTGCAGCGCCATCCAGCCAAGATGCAGCCCATCACCGGCACCATGAACCTGCAGCGCTTAACGGATTGCGCCAAGGCTACGGACATCCGCCTGACCCGCGAGGAATGGTACGCTTTGCTGCTCAAAGCCGGCAACACGCTGCCATAACCCGATGCTGTATTTAGACCGCTTTAGCTTCCCGGATGATGAACGCGAAACCAGCTTTATTTGTGATATCAAACGCACCTGCTACGATTCGTTCTACCCGTTCAAGGTGCTGTCTTCACGCGGGCTGCAGCGCATAGCCTTTGAGCCTGTTACCATCCTGTACGGGGGGAATGGCTCTGGCAAGACAACCGCGCTCAATGTCATTGCCCAGCGCGTGGGCGTGCGCCGGGACACGGTATACAACCGCACCGGGTTCTTTCAGGATTATGTGGACATGTGTCAACAGCACCTGAAAACCCCGGTGCCGGGGCACTCCCGCATTATCACCAGCGATGATGTGTTTGATTATATGCTCAACCTTCGTATGCTCAACGAGGGCATCGACCACAAGCGCGAAGATGTGCTCGAAGAGTACATGGATGCCAAATACGCAAACTTCCGGCTGAAGTCCATGGCGGATTACGATAAGCTGAAAACCGTAAACAACGCGCGCCGCAAGACCCAGTCTAAATTCGTGCGCGAAAACCTGATGGACAACGTGCGCACCTATTCCAACGGCGAAAGTGCGTATAAATACTTTGTCGAGCAGGTAGAAGAAAACGGCCTGTACCTGCTGGACGAACCGGAAAACAGCCTCTCGCCCAAGCGCCAGCTGGAGCTAAAACAGTATATTGAAGACTCCGCCCGGTTTTTCGGCTGCCAGTTTATCCTGTCCACACACTCGCCGTTCCTGTTATCCATGCGCGGCGCAAAAATATACGATTTGGACGCCGACCCTGTGGAGGTCCGCCACTGGACAGAGCTGGAAAACGTACGCAGCTACTATACTTTTTTTAAAGACAATGAAGACGCGTTCCGCTGATTAGAGAAACAGTGAAACCGCGCAATATACAAGCAGCAACGCAAGCACCGCGTTGACTGTTTCTCTATATTTGGAAAACAGCAGCTTAAACAGACTGCCAAAGGATGCCCAGCTTGTCGTGGACAGCAAACCCAGCGTTGACATGAAAAACCCAACCAGCATGACCGATAAAAACTGATCGTGATAATACGGCAGCACGAACGTCTCCATCGAGACAATAGCGTACACAATGCCCTTGGGGTTGATAAACTGCATGAAAAGACCGGTTAGAAATCCGCTGCGCATGTCCTTTTCTTCATGAATCCCCGTGGATTTCCATGTTTTCCACGCCAAATAGAGCAGGTAAGCCGCGCCGATGAACAGCATCGGCGTTTTGATGGCAGGCAGCACCGCATACAGCTTCGCGCCTAAAAACCCGCATAGCTGAATCACCAGCGAAAACCCCGTCCACACGCCAAAATTGAACGGCATCGTGCGCTTGATTCCGTTTTGCGTGGCAATCGACAGCGCCATAATGTTATTAGGTCCCGGCGTAAACGTGGTAATTATCGCATACGGAAAAAAACTAAGCCAGTTCACAGCTGCACCCCCCATACCCCCGCTCAATGCGACGGCTTATGGTTTATCGTATCATATTTTTGCATATGTGCGTGACGGTACTTATGCTTTACTGCTGATTTTAATGGAATTTCCGCTAGCGTCCTGCCCACTGTAGGGACGCTGCTTTCACAGGCTTATACAATACCCACCGCTCCCGGCTATGCCCGTTTTTGATCGGCGGATTTCAGCGCGCTCTTTCGCTTGAACTTCTTAGCCTCATACAGGTAGCGGTCCGCATCGTTGACAATTTTGGAAATTTCGAGTCCCTGATGGCAGGTAAAGTGAGCGATACCCACCGACGCTTCCACATAGTACGACAGGCCTGAGCTTTCATTATATTCGTCAAACACCCGCTGCAGCCTGGCCTTGAACAGCTTATCGTACTCAGGTGTATCCACCAGGAACATGCCCACAAACTCATCCCCGCCGATACGGGCCACCAGATCGTTATTGCGCACCGCTTGCTTTAGGATCGTGCTGACACCCGCCAGCGCCACATCGCCCTGCGAATGCCCGAAGGTATCATTAATCTCCTTGAGATGATCCAAATCCATAAACACGCAGATGGCGCGCTTGCCTACATTTTCGCGGTTGAGCCGGATCGCGCGCTCGATAAACCCGCGGCGGTTGAGGATGGAGCATTGCGAATCGTACTCGGACAGGAAGTTGAGGATTTCGTTGCGCTCGCGGATGTTCTCCAGCTCATTGCCGACAATTTTCTCTTTGCGTTTCAGTTCCAGGAAGTTGATCAGAATGCCAAGCTGCAAGCCAATAATATGCATCAGCGAACTTTTCTGCGTGTCGATCTCGCACATAAATACGCCATACTGCATATCGCCGGAGAAGATGGAAAAACACATCAGATGGGTGGTGTCCGCCAGCCCCGGCAGCTCACTCATGGGATGACGGGCATCGATCACAGGCATCTGCGACAGCGGATAGGCTTGGGTTTCCTCCCCCGCCCAATACGCCGCCAGGTACAGTGTATCGGGGATGATTTCATTTTCCACGCCTTGCAGCGGTCTGGGTTCCTTTAATAAGCAGATATAGATGCTGTCCAGGTCGATGCCATGCATCCGTTCCACCACGGAGCGAAACACATGCTCATCCTCAATATCGTGGCCGACCAAATCGCGGATCAGCTCAGGAATGAACCAGCTTTGCGCGCGAAACTCATCCAGGTTTTTCTCCGCCACCCGTGCCCGGAAAGCATACAGGTACCCCACCGTAAATTGCAAAATATCATAAAACTTGCGAATGCGCATATGCCGTAGGCAATTCGCCGGCAGATGCAATACATAGTCCGCCAGCCGCCTTGCCAAAATGGTGCCGGAGCTGTGGTACTGCTCGCAGAAGCGGAACAGCCACTCGGAAAACTCGGTGCGGTCAAACAATACTTCATCGTCCCGTACGCACAGCGACAGGAAGTGATCCGTCAACTCCCGGATCATCTCCCGGACCTGATTTGCCCTAAAATTAGGATAAGTCACCGCCAGATCGTTATTGAGCAGCTCGATAATGTGTTCTACTTTCAGCTCATCACTTGCCCGGCAGTTGGCAAACAGCTCCTCAACCGTATCCGGATTGCAGCCGCAGGAACGCCGAATATAAAACTGCGTTGCAAGCTTGGTACAAAACGCGGCTTCACCCTTTAATAGGGAGACCACCTGTTGTACGGCCAACTCGCCCATCTGATAGGTATTTTGCGAAACTGTTGTCAGCGGCGGCATTAAAAACTGTCCGGTTGAAAAATTATCAAACCCGGTGATGGCAATATCCTTGCCAACGCGAAGCCCCCGCCGGTCACATTCCCGATACCCGCCCTTGGCCATTTCATCATTACAGCAGGCAATGGCCTGCAAGCCGGGGTTATTGTCAATCAGCCAACCGATTTGGCTGTCTGAATACTCTGAAAAATCGCCGTATACGATCATGGTATCGGTCACCGGCAGGCCGTGTTTGTCCATCGTTTTGCGATATGCATCCAGGCGTTCCCGGGTATCCGGGTGTCCCTTCAGGCCGCCGACAAAGCCGATCTTTTCATACCCGTGCATCACAATCAGGTGTTCAATGCATTCACAGAAGGAGGAGTAATTATCAACCGTAATGCAGGATACTGTCTGCGCAAGCGCTTCGACGTTTTCCTGCAAGATGACATAGGGTTTTCCCTCAAATCGCTTCAGAAATTCCTGATAGGTGTTTTCGCTTTCAAAGCCAGACAGAGCGCCGCACGAAAACACATAGGCATCCGCGCCGGACAAGCTGCCGTAATCGTAAATGCTGTTAAAACGGTAGCTGGTCTCCTGAATACGGTCGATTTCGAAGTGCCCCGAATGGCGCGGCATCCCCATCATCAGCAGCAAGCGGGCCTCTTCCCGGTTTGCCGAGTCGAAATATCCCTTCATCAGTTCAACGGAAAAATCATGGCTGACGTCACCGATCATGACGCAGATCATTTTGTGTTTCGCAGGTATCACGTTTGCCACGGTCTCAACCTCTTTCACTTAAACTGATTTGCGTTGTACTGTTTCCCGTATCCGGTCGTCGTTGCTTCTCACTTGGCCGGAACTTGTCGCCATACGCTTGCATACCTTGCCCAGTGACCATTAGCCAGCTTTGCTTCTTTCAAAAACCGCCGTAGGATATACAATCCTTGTCATTCCCGGATGTTAAAACATCGGTAAAGTTGAAATCGTTCGAAGCGGTGCACACGGCATTGCGGGCCCAATGGCACGGGACATTTTTGTCATTATAGCACACTATACGTTGAATGAATAGTCCTCTCCAGGAGGCGTATACAAGCATCATTCTCCGGGGATTTCCGCAGCAACCATTCAACCGGCATCATGGAATACCTCCTCGCAAAATACCGCAACAATAGCCGGGTCAAACTGGGTTCCGGCACAGCGTCGGATCTCTTCAATGGCTTTTTCGTGGCTGATCGCTGTTTGATAGACGCGGTCCTGGGTCATGGCATCATACGCATCGACAACTGAGATGATACGCGATAGCAGCGGAATATCGTTGCCTTTCAGCCCCAGGGGATACCCGCTGCCGTCCCATCGTTCATGGTGACAGCGAATGTCGATAGCGATCGGCGCCAGACTGGCGGTTGACAGGGCGATGCGTTCGCCGATCTCGGGATGTTTCTTCATTTCTATCCACTCGTCATCGGTAAGCCGCCCCGGCTTGTTGAGGATCTGCTCCCGGATGCCGATTTTGCCGATATCGTGCAGCTCTGCCAGCAACTCAATGTTGTTGAGTTCCTCTTCGGACAAGCCAATCGCCACGCCAACCTTGCGCGCCATATTCGCCATGCGGTTTTCATGGGCTTCGGTTTCGTAGCTTTTCTCCTTCATCGTTGCCTTGATGGTTGCAATAATCGATGAATGCGAACTTCTGGTTTCCAGCAGCTTGCGCTGATTAACCATACTCTCTGCGGTCCTGAGTACATCCACAAAGCTTTCATCCAAAGTACGCCGAGTAGCGGTGCCCAGCGCAAGGTTGATGTGCAGGGAATCGTCTGCAATTCTTTTATTATACTCAGCGCAGCCAAGCTGAATGCTCGCCAGAAGCACGTCCGCCTCTCGCTGGCTGGTTTTCGGCAGTATCATGGAGAACTCATCGCCGCCGGTTCTGGCCAGAATATCTCCGGGGCGTGTGAAGCCGCCCAGCAGCTTGGCCGTTTCGATAATGATACGGTCACCCTCCGCCGGCCCGAATGAATCGTTAATCAGTTTTAAGCCGTTGATATCCCCGATAATCACCGATAGGGGCAGCTGCTTAGCCGTATTCAACCGCTCGGCTTCTGCATCAAAGCATCGGCGGTTACAAAGCCCCGTCATATAGTCATGATTGTTGGCAAAAACCAATTGGTCGATAGCGGATTTGCGCTCGGTAATATCGCCGATAAAATACAAATACCGGTCCGTATTCAATTTGACCGCGTTTACGCTGACCCAGCGCATAGACCCGTCGGCATGCTGAAAGCGCAGCTCCTCGTTTATGGTATGGCGTGTCAACAGTCTTCGGAACTTTTTCAGCATTTCTTTCTTTTGCCGGTCATCGACCAGGCTGATAAACTGCCTCTGTAAAAACGCATCCTCCGTATAGCCGGTCAGTGCAAGCGCTGCCGGGTTTGCCTCCACAATCTGCCCCGCTTGATCCGTAATCACAATACCGCTTGGTGCATTTTGAATGTAACTTGCATAGCGCTCTTCGCTTTCCTGCAGAGCTTCCTCCGCCAGAATACGCTTTGTAATATCAATCCCGATGTATCCGTATAGTTTTTCGTGCTGATCATCGGCCGGGATGCGAAATATCCGGCTTTCGAAATATCGTTTCTCCCCGCCCACGGTAAGTGCATCAATATCTTCAACGACCCGGTTTTCATCCTGCAACATCTTGAGCGCGTTTGCGATTTTCCGGGCGATATGTGCAGGCAGGTGTTTATAGATCGTACCGTCTTTTTCTTCGCCGTGCGACCATGCCAGCGCCGCTTTGAAGGAGTCCGACACGCTGACACAAACGCCATCCTGATCAAAGATCAGCATCGGGCCGGGGCTGTTATGCAGTAGTCCATGCAACCTGCAGGAGTTTTCCCGCGCTTCCCGCTCGGCTATCACACGCTGGGTAACATCCACAAACGTGCAGGCAAACTGGAACGGCTTGGGGCGGTATGCACTCACGGAGAAAAACTTTTGCGCGCTGGCAGAATAGCTCTCAAACTGCACCGCTTCACCCGTCAGCGCAACTTTGCCGTAGGTTTCAATCCAGAACGGTTCGACCTCCGGGATAACCTCCAGCACCGTTTTGCCGATAATATCATCCGCCCGCAGGCCGGTCATGGTCTCAAAAGCCGGGTTCACCGCCAAAAAGCGGTAATCCACAGGGGTTCCACTGTCATCCTGAATAATCTCATGCACGGCAAACGCATCCATCATCTCATTGAAGAGCGAGTGGTAGCTTTGCTGGGCTCTGCGCTCGGCGGTAATATCTTCAAACAGAATATAAGTCTGATGCGGCACCGTTTCCCCTTTGCGAAGCAGCGGCATCGCTTTAACCGAAAGCCAGACATGGTCTTTGGTTTTCGGCTGGTACACACCCAATACAAACGGCCCGAACGGTTTGCCGGTTCTCAGTGCGATCATGGAGGGATGGTTCTCCCCTTTGAGCTCCGTTCCATCTTCCCGGATGACCTGCCAGAAGGGATCCATAGAGGTCGTTCCGCGCATCTGTTCCAGGGTTACACCCAATATTCGCTGCGCTGCCGGGTTGGCTGAGCTGATTGTGCCGTCGGCCTCCTGGTACACCACGCCCTGGGTCATGGTTTCAAATAACTGGCGGTATTTTAGCTCGCTGGCCCGAAGTTCTTCCTGTGCCTGTTTTTGGCCCGTTACGTCTTGGAGAATACAGTGCGTGCGAACAGGCCGCCCCTGTTCGTTCAACCGCACACTGCCCACAAAGTGGATATGCAGCTTCTCGCCGGTTTTGGTAATCATTCCAAATTCAACCTGCGTATATCCTTTTCTTCTAAACTCCACAAACGCTCTGCGGTAACTGTCCACAAACTCCGGCGCCAGGAAATCGCCGAACCATTCCCCAATGACCTGCTTACGGGTATAGCCGAACATATCCAGCCATTGCTGGTTTACATCTAAAAAGCGACCATCCATATCCAGCGACTGATACCCCAGCGGTGCTTCATCAAACAGAATACGGAAACGCTCCTCCGATAACTCCAGCTGTTTTTGTGTTTTTTTCGCATCCACTTGCCGCAGAATGATTAAACTTAACAGCATTGCCGTAATCGGGTAAATCAGCAGCACCGGTAGCGAGATGGCGCGTATGGTATCCATGTTTTGGGGATAAGGCAGAAACAGCATGCAAGCCAGCATTGTTACATGCACGGTGATGCTCATCAGCAACACATTCAGCCAGCGGTTTTTCTTGGATTTCGGATACAGCCACTGTCGCCATCCAAGGCCGATCAGCGCGCAGGATAAAATGACGAGGATCCCCGGCAGTACGCCGATACCCCCGCTGCTTACGCGGTAAATAATGGCCACAAATGCGGTGATCGCGGTTGGCACAAACCCGAAGATCAAGGCGGTGACGCTGATTAAAATAGACCGGGTATCAAACTGCACTCCGGGTTTTAAGGTGTATGGCATTGCCATGATAGCGATACAGATCAGCGCGATCATCAAGCCGTTTAACGCCTGCTGTAAACGCGGGGAACGCGACAGCATGCCATATACGATCTCATAAATGACCGACAGGGCCAGCAAAAAAGCCGCGTTCTGAATCAGCGGGATCATGATTGCCCAATCCATACCGCCGCCTCCTTGTGTCCGTCCGCTTTGCCCAGATAGAACCGGCTCACCGCTATTACGACGATGATCAGAGACTATCGCTCCCATATCCGATTGCGGATCCTATATAGTAATCATGATTGACCCAAAGATGCTGGATTTGTGTCATTATAGCACATTCCCATACATGCCACAAGGAAAACTCACGTCATGCTTCCTGTGTTCACGCCGTTTTCATGCCACTTTCGCGCCTGATACACCGCCCCATCCCCCACACAATTTCACGTCCCAATCACTATAACCGGAGGCAGCCATAAAAAACAGTAAATCACTGTTATTTTTCACCTCTCAATACTTTACAAACAACAAAGCGTATGGTATATTATATTTCGCTTGTAAGCTACATGGGGCATTAGCGCAGTTGGTAGCGCACAACACTGGCAGTGTTGGGGTCAGGAGTTCGAGTCTCCTATGCTCCACCAAGAATCGAAAGACCGCAATCCTTTGTAAATTAAGGTTTTGCGGTCTTTTTATATATATTTAATTTTTTAGTGCAGAGGGTCAATATGGTGTTACTACCCCACAATTTACCCCAACGAGGGTATTTTATTGTTTGAAAATAGCAGCCTTTGTTAAACGACGTTTCATTTGCATATCCTTTTTATGATAAATCTTTGTCCACAGTTTATCCGACTGTTCCATTAAATCATCATAGACTTCAGCATATGCAAAAGGTTTTATAGCCGGATTCTCAGTCTTTTGCTCAGCGCGAAACCAATCCTTGTTGAGACTTTCCAGCTTAGCAAGGCAAACCTCAATAGTTCTTTCTCCGTTGATATACTCCCGAAAGTGAAAAGCATTAGCAATAACATTTTCACCATGTTTCTTTATGGGTTCAAACAGTTCATACCTTATAAGTTCTTCCAGCTTTCCCCCATATAAAAAATCCAATTCTCCATATGTGTCAAAGAACTCTCTGTAACGTTTGTCTGCAATCGCAATGAATGAATTAAAACAACTAATGATTGCAGTCTCGTACTTAGCCGCCTCATCTTTCAATGGTGTTTTGTTCACTTTGGCAGTTTGAATAATTGATGCAGCATCAAAATATTCGGCCTTCCTGAAACTCAATATAACTTTTCTTGCTTCAATTAAAAAACGCTCTAGTACCTTTTTCCGAGCAGAGAAGTATTGACTTATTGACATGATCAAAGCAATAATCGAGCTACCAAACGCTGCTAGTGAGATATCGTATGGAAGGGATGAGTACTTTGGACTCCACAGTAGACATATACCCAGAAGCGTTATTGCAGTTAAAAAGGAAGTAATAATTGATAACCACTTTGTGCTGTGCATAATACTCCTCCAAATAGTCTTTTGCGGTGTTTTTAGAGCATTTATTTTTCAGTATAACGCCTTTTCCAACTTCTCCATTCCAACCATTTTATACTCATATCAGAGTGTACATACGTCTGCATAGTGAAAGCCACATTCGTATGACCCAGAATTTCTGAAAGGCTACGAATATCTCCACCACTTTGTACCCAGTTCGTTGCAAACGTATGACGGAGGGTATGAATACCTCGAGATGAAAGACCTACTTTTTTCAGATAAGTATGCAGAAAACGCCCTTTATTATCCCTGTCAAGTGCAGTACCTACCATAGAAGCAAATACATAATTATCGTTTTGATCAGTTCTGCATCCTGTCCATGCAGAACCAGCTTTAAGTCGCCGTTTAAGCTGTGAGTGTCTTTGTTCGCTTAATAGCGTTTTCATAGAGGGTAATAAAGGTATGCTCCGTTTACCAGCTTTGGTCTTTGGAGCATTGAAATCTATCACTGTTTTTCCAGCTTCATCATCATGATAGATACTAGCAGTTTGACTTACAGTAAAATAATCGCTATTTATATCAGACCAGCGCAATGCACATAATTCACCAACTCTAAGACCTGTGCCAAGAATAAAGCGTATTGCGCGACCGTTTGTTGTGTTAGGCAAGAGTTCAAGTAACGCTTTCTGCTCATCTCTGGTTAAAAACTGAATTTCAGATTGCTCTTGTTTTGGGAGCTTTATATAATCAGCAGGATTGCGAACAATTAAGCGATTCTGTACCGCCTGTTTGAGTGCTGTTTTAAGTGGTGCAACGTTACGCTTTATTGTACTTGCTCTCAGGCCATTCTTTTGCTGATCAATAATAAAGGCTTGAATATGCTCTGTCCGCAACTGCTGAAGCTTATATTTCCCCAGGGCAGGTTTCAAGTGATTGCGAATTGCCCTATACGTTGTAGAGGCCGTAGACGGGCGTACATTGGTTTTTAGATACGTTCGATACCAAGAATCGAGCCATTGTTCAACAGTAATGGCAGAAGGAGCAATATACTCATCCTTCAGGATATCTGCTTGTGCTTGTTTCATCTTCGAGAGTACTTCTTTTTGAGTAGAAGCATAAACAATCCTACGATCTAATTTACCATCTGCTTTTCTCCCAACAATGAAACGCGCTTCCCATGTGCCATCCTTACGTTGACGAACTGATCCGTCATTGTTTCCTCTTTTTTTTGACATTTTTTGTTTCCCCTCCCGCTTCTTCTTTTGCCGATATCGCTATTTCAAGGTATTCTGAGCGCATGCTTTGCTACAGTATTTCTTGCCTTTAGCCTCCGCCAGAAAGATCCTTTTGCATGTTACGTGTAGACACACTTGAATATGTCTGTCATGAGCCATCTGCGATGTTGCATACAGTGTGTCAAGAAGCTGAACAAGCGTTTTATATCCCGCGGTTATATCCCAATCACCACTACTGTTTTCAAAGACAATATCCGTTCCATAAACCCTGTACGGTTCTACCTCATCAGATCGATTAAGACCAACAAACACCAGCTTTTTATTCAAGTGGAGCATCATACCAAACACACGGGAATCATTTAAAATGTCGCGCACTGATTCCCCATAACCTAAATAGAAATCTTCCTCTTCCAAAGGGAAGTACATACTTGGGTAATGCTTAGTTTTTTATAGGGAAAGAAGTACCAAGCCGCTTGATTATATGGCATAGCACCAGATTGTCCGAATAACTATATTTTGTTGACATTTATAGCTAATAATTCAAATAGTGGTATAGTTTATTGATACATCATTGAACCAATCAAATGCCTTACGTATATCTGTTTCTTTGGTTTCCGAATTATGCTATACTCAATACAATACATAGTTTATAAAACTTTTCAAAGGTGTTCGATAATTTCTACATTAGTAGCCTTTTCAAAGCTCTTCAAGGAGTTAATGAATAGTGATCTGGAGGAAATAGCGTGGCAAATCAAAATGGCGGAGGTCAATCATCCTCAGCGAAAATCGGATTTGAAGAGCAAATCTGGGCTGCTGCAGATGTTCTGCGTGGGAACATGGACGCGTCTGAGTATAAACACGTAGTTCTGGGCTTGATCTTCCTGAAATATATCTCTGATACGTTCGATGCACGATACCAGGCATTGAAAAAAGACAATGATGATGTAGAAGATAAAGATGCTTACACAGAAGTCAACGTGTTTTTTGTGCCACCTTCGGCACGATGGGATGTTATTCAAGCTGCTGCACATAAAGAAGAAATCGGTACTGTAATTGATGACGCGATGCGTGCAATCGAGAAAGAAAATAGGCAGCTGAAAGATATACTCCCCAAGAGTTTTGCCCGCAGCGAGCTGGACAAGCGAAGGTTGGGTAACGTTGTAGACCTATTCTCAAATATTCAAATGGTTGAACATGGCAAGGAGAAAGACATACTTGGCCGCGCCTATGAGTATTGTCTGCAAAAATTCGCCGAACAAGAAGGTAGACGTGCTGGTGAATTTTTCACTCCATCTTGTGTTGTTCGTACATTAGTTGAGGTATTACAACCCTATGAAGGCAGGGTCTACGATCCCTGTTGTGGTTCAGGTGGTATGTTTGTGCAGTCGGCTTCGTTTGTCAAACATCACGCCGGAAACATACGGAGTCTTTCCATATACGGCCAAGATTCTAACCCCACCACACGCAAAATGGCGTTGATGAACCTAGCCATTCATGGGATTGAGGCTGATTTAGGCCCATATAACGCTGATACCTTCCATAATGATCTGCATCCGCAACTGAAAGCCGACTTCATCATGGCGAATCCACCATTCAATCTATCCAATTGGAACGATGGCAGTCTAAATGACGATGTGCGATGGAAATACGGTTTACCACCTGCTGGAAATGCTAACTTTGCCTGGATGCAGCATATGATTCATCACCTTGCTCCAAACGGCAAAATCGGTATGGTGTTGGCTAATGGCTCGTTGTCCTCACAATCCGGCGGCGAAGGTGATATCCGCCGCCGTATCGTGGAAGCCGATTTGGTTGAGGGCATCATCGCCCTACCAACACAGCTTTTCTATACCACACCGATTCCTGTATCACTTTGGTTTATCAATCGTAATAAAAAACAAAAAGGTAAAACACTGTTTATTGATGCCCGAAAAATGGGTACGATGGTTAGCCGGCGCTTGCGGGAAATGACTGACAAAGATATCAAGAAAATTGCCGATACTTTCAAAGCATTTGATGATGGAACGCTGGAAAATGTGAAGGGTTTTTGTGCCGCAATTCCCACCCAAGAGATCTCTAAGCACGACTTCGTGCTCACCCCCGGCCGCTATGTGGGTATTGAGGATCAGGAAGACGATGGCGAGCCGTTCGACGAGAAGATGACACGGTTGACAGGTGAGTTGTCCGGGTTGTTTGCACGCTCCCATGAGCTTGAGGAGGAAATCAAGGAGAGACTGGGGGCGATTGGGTTTGATATCTAAACAAAAAAAAGAGATTGCTCATGAGTGGACATTACGGAAAGCAATTGGTTTTATTGACTTTAATCCACGGGAAGTCCTACCCAAAAACAAAATAGCTAAGAAAATTGCTATGGACAAGTTGCTGCCATTTACACGGGATATCAATGGTTATGAAATGTCTATGTATAAAGGTGGGACAAAATTCCGTAATGGCGACACCATTATGGCACGTATTACACCGTGCCTTGAGAATGGAAAAATCGCACTAGTTAATAACTTAGGAAAAGGTGAGGTTGGTTTTGGCTCAACAGAATTCATCATTCTTAGAGCAAAGCCCGGTATTAGTGATGCGACCTTCATTTATTACTTATCCCTAAGCCCAATATTCAGAGACACTGCAATTCGATCAATGGTTGGAAGTTCGGGTCGCCAAAGAGTACAACAGGGAGTTCTTGACAACCTAGAATTCTATGCACCGCAGCTCCCGGAGCAAATAGAAATTGGATCATTACTCAAAATCTTCGACGATAAAATCGAAAACAATAATGCGATCAACAAGCGTCTAGAGCAGATGGCGCAAGTGATTTTCAAGAGCTGGTTTGTGGATTTTGAGCCATGGGGTGGGGTAATGCCTGAGGATTGGGTAACAGTTTCGCTGTCTGATATAATGGATTATCAAGGGGGCAGCCAGCCACCCGCAGCAGAGTTCATTAGTACGTACAAAAAAGGATATATGCGCTTCGTACAAATTAGAGATTATGAAACCAACTCACATTTAACCTACATCCCTATTTCTCCAAAGAATAAGATATGCTCTCGAGAAGATATCATGATTGCACGGTATGGTGCATCATTAGGTCGAATATGTTTTGGTATAGCGGGTGCTTATAATGTTGCACTTGCAAAGGTTATACCTAAGAAACCTGAATATCGTGAGTTTTTACGATGTTATCTTACATCTCCTGACTTTTTTATAGGGATTAATAACAGGGGAAATAGAAGTGCACAAGCTGGATTTAATCAAGGAGATATAAAGTCATTCGAATTCAGGTTTCCATGTGATGAAAATGTTCTAGAAGATTTTGAGAATGTTTTAAGCCCGATATTTCAAACGCGCATGCATCTAAAAGACGAAAACGAGAAATTAGCAATTATACGAGACAACCTTTTACCTCGTTTAGTGTCAGGAGAGTTAGTAATAAATGCTTGTTCTACTATTAACTGATTAATATAAGTAGAAAGGATATTATGGATGTCTTCTTCGGAATCAAGAAAAGTTACATCATTAAAAGCCTACGTTAATCATATAGAACAATTGCGCACTGATAATCCTGCATACTATTCCGAGCAATGGTTTTTTCGCGGTCAAAAAGATGCAATATGGGATGTTCGACCAAATATTTTTAGAAATGATAATCTAGAGCATGAACATATTATAATAGAGAGCGCAAAAAATCAAAATCCTCTAGAGTTTCGCGATTGCGGTAATACATTCGAGTTTTTAACCAAGTTGCAACATTATGGACTTGGTACTCGCCTTTTAGACGTGACATTGAATCCCTTTGTTGCATTATATTTCGCAACTGAGTTAACAACAGAATATTTAGAAAACATGAATGGACAATATTCAAAACGAGATAATGATGGAGTAGTATATTATAAATTTGCTCGCCCATATTCTTTACAATCTTTGGAAGTTCGAATTTCTATGGCAGTACCTTTTTTAGAGTTTAATAGAAGTATAACAATTGAAGCCTTTTGTGATTTATTGAAAGAACGAGCAATAATATCGAACGTAGAGAATGGACTCTTAAAAAGTGAGGATTATCTCAGAATGACACAGATTCTTCAGTCTAGCATCTTTATAGTTGCTGCTAATAGTAATGCAAGACTTACTCAACAAAGAGGTGCTTTTCTACTGTCACCTTCAATCAATATTGAAACAAACTCCGCAACTAAGGATTCCTTAATTACAAAAGCCACAATGGATTTTTCAAAGGAATTTGATGGATGTTTTATTATTCCTGCAAAGAACAAAGATAATATAAGAGATGAACTGAATTTCTATAATGTAAACGAAGCAACTCTCTTCCCAGAACTTGAACATCAACTATCATACATACAGAAGCAACAAAAACCAAATAAAGGTATAGTAAAGGAATATCAGCCTTATATAAGAAGAATAACGATATATTCAACTGAAGTGATACAATGGTCTAGTAGTGAGATAGAAGATATAATAAGGAAAGCATTACCGAATATTGATGAACAAATTATAATTGAATTAAGCGAAGTTGCTATTAGGACAGTTGGTACTGTAGATTGGAACTTAAGAGAAAGCATTGTTAGCCATATGCATCGATCATTCAGAAAAATACTCTCAACAGTAATGTCAACCCATGAGGCACAAGATAAATCATATCAAATATCTAGAAAATTGGAAAAGAGGGATTGGGCCTAAACCTCTTACAACGAATCCAACTTTAAAAACGTGATTTTACCTGATGATTTAGAGATGAGGTGTCGATAATGCCAGAATATGAAGAATATAGAAAATCAATATCAAATGAACTAATTTCTATTAGAAATAGGGTTCGCAACTTTGTGCGCCAATGGCCAGAAGATGGTCGCTACAAAGAAAACATTCTAAAGAGCGTGTTGATTAAGCACTTACCAAAAACCGTTTCTGTAGCAACTGGTTTTGTGATCGGTGATGACGATCGCCCAAGCTCACAGATTGATATTATTATCTATGATAACTCTATTCCTCCAATATTTTGTTTAGATGATTTTGTAATTGTAGTAAAAGAAAGTGTTAGAGGAATAATCGAAGTAAAAACGACCATTAAAAATGATGAATTTGAAGGTGCTTTATTAAAGGCTGATGAAAACGGCAGGTTGATTGGAAATCATATATTTAATGGTGTTTTTGGATATGAGACAGCTTTCAAAACAAATAGACATGCTTTACCAGAAAAGGTTGAAACACCATTACGCCAATATTCTGGATATGTGAATAATATCGCTTTTGGAGAGGACATATTCATGAAATATTGGAAAGCGGATCTCCCGACTGCTAGCAGTTTACGTATTCCACCTAATAATCCACACTATAGCTTCTATAGTCTTAAAAAACTAGCATTTGGATATTTCATTTCAAATTTAATAGAAGATGTTTATATTCAATGTAATCGAAGCACTATACCTGATACTTTGGAAAGAGCACTATACCCAATTGAAGGAACGAAACAAAGATTTCTTATAGAGAAATTTGAAATAGTGTTAAATTAAACTATGGCAAGGAAGTTCAACATGAATATATGGCTAATATGGTTAAAAACCGCTTTTTCGGAAGATGAAGAATTATTGAAAAACAAAAAAACGAGGAACTCATGTGAATTTGGAATCATCAACAACATTCTATTCATTGGATGGTATGAGGGTAAACCTGCAGATGATGCCAGATACAGATACTTGCAGGGGGCCATTGAAGGTCAAGATGACAAAGAAAAGAAAGCCTTGAGATCAATAAAGTATGCTGCTGAACGTATTATTTTTAATGAGCATCAAGCGATTAACATCAAGGAAAACGATTTATGCCTTATGTGCAATGGTAATCAATTCTATATTGCGAAAGTAAAAGACAATGTTACCAGATATCATCCAAATGAGAACTATATTGATGCTGGAGTCTATGATGTGTCTTTTTACAGACATGTCGAAAAGTGGTATTTAATCGGAGGCCTTGACGATACCCCCGCGATTATTGTTCATCAACTGCGTGCAAGAAATCAAAAGACAATTGATATTAGATACAACGATGACTTGAAAGATATCTGCAAGCTCGTGTACAACGAATTATGCGATAATAAAGACAGCATCCCTGCATGCCTTCAAAGTACAACCGGACAAAAACCGCTAAATGAAACGAACTTTATAAAGCTTTTACATGGCGATGATCTTGAAGATATTGTTGGGTTATATTTACAGAGCCTCGGATATCTAATCCAACCAAGTAGTTGTAAGCATAACACTCATGAAATTGAATACATACTTCTACATTTACAAGAAAAACGAAAAGCGGTTGTACAGGTGAAAAAAGCAGGTCCTGCCATTGATATCCTTGAATACAATAAGTATCAGAACTACGAAGTTTATTTACTTTCTGAAAACGACAATTATCTTAATATGGACCAACTTAGTAATCATATGCATATAATAGACAAAAAGTCCTTGTTCACATTCTTTATAAGAATATATAGTGAGAATGGAATATTCAAGAAGAGAATGATCTATTTAGATAAACTATATGCTATTCCAGCGGATTAAGGAGAAGCCCATGCCCCACACCACCGAAGCCACATATGAAAACGCAATCATCGAGCTGTTCTGCGGCACGCTGGGCTACACGCATGTGTACGGCCCGGATGTAGAGCGGGATTATAGCAATCCACTGTATATGGATGTGTTACTGCCGGCACTAGAGCGAGTCAATCCCAAGCTGCCGCAAGAAGCACTGGATGAAGCGATAAACAAGCTGCGGCATTTTGAGGGCGGCTCGCCCGTGCATAAAAATGAACGGTTCATGGATTATCTGCAAAACGGCATATCAGTCAGCTTTTATTATGATGGCAGGCTACAATCGGCGTTAGTGCATTTGGTGGATTATACTTATCCAGAGCGGAATGATTTTAGTATTGCTAATCAATGGACAATCGTAGAAAACAGCGAAAAGCGCCCGGATATCATCGTATTTGTAAACGGACTGCCATTGGTTGTGTTTGAGTTGAAGTCCCCATCCCGCGAAGAAACGGACGCGAGCGAGGCTTATCAGCAACTACAAAACTATAAACTCAAAATTCCTTCGCTGTTCATCTACAACGCTTTCCTGGTGATCAGTGATCTATCTACCAACAAAGCAGGGACGATCACGGCGGAGGAAGACCGCTTCATGGCTTGGAAAACCAAGGATGGCAGCTATGAAAATACGCAGTATGCGCAGTTTGATACGCTGGCCGAGGGTATGTTTCAAAAAGAGCGATTGCTAGATATCATCAAGAATTTCATCTGCTTTTCGGGCGAGCATAAAATCCTGAGTGCATATCACCAATATTTCGCAGTGCGCAAGGCTGTTGCATCTACAGAAAACGCTACCCAAACCGACGGAAAGGGGGGCGTATTCTGGCACACACAGGGCAGTGGTAAATCACTGTCTATGGTGTTCTATGCCCATCTATTGCAAGATGTGCTGCATAACCCCACTCTGGTTGTACTCACCGACCGCAATGACCTGGACAACCAATTATTCACGCAATTTGCCAAGTGTGCAGACTTCCTCCGCCAAACACCAATACAGGCTGAAAGCCGCGCAAATCTGCGCGAACTGCTGCAAGGGCGGCAGGTGAATGGTATCATCTTCACCACGGCGCAAAAGTTTGAAGAAAGCGATGATATACTATCAGATCGCCGCAATATCATTGTGATGGCAGACGAAGCCCACCGCAGTCAGTTTATTGAAGAACGAGTCAATCGCGAAACTGGGCGCATTGTAAAGACGATGGGACTCATTATCCGTGAAAGCTTGCCAAACGCAACTTATATTGGTTTCACAGGTACACCGATATCCTCCAAGGATCGCTCAACTGTAGAGGTGTTTGGTAACTATATTGATATCTACGATATGACCCAATCTGTAGAAGATGGCGCGACCCGCCCCGTTTACTACGAAAGCCGCGTAATCCACCTGAAATTGCAGGAAGATATACTGCGTTTGATTGATGCCGAATATGACCTGATGGCTGAAAACGCAGAAGCACAGGCAATTGATAAAAGCAAAAAAAAGCTTGGGCAGATGGAAAGCATTTTAGGAGCACCGGAAACAATCAGCGCTTTATGCGAGGATATCGTCAAACACTATGAAGATAACCGCCAGAACGAACAAACGGGCAAAGCAATGATTGTGGCGTATAATCGCGCAATCGGTATCAGCATATATGATAAATTGCTGAAGCTTCGCCCTGATTGGAAACGCAAAGTAAATGTAGTGATGACTGACAGCAATCAAGACCCTATAGAGTGGCATTCTATTATCGGTAATAAGCGACACCGTGAAGAGCTGTCTATAAGATTTAAAGACAATAATGATCCGTTCAAAATAGCAATCGTAGTGGATATGTGGCTGACGGGATTTGATGTGCCTTCACTATCCACAATGTACGTTTATAAGCCTATGGTTGGGCATAACCTGATGCAGGCTATCGCCCGTGTAAACCGCGTATATGGCGATAAAGAGGGCGGTTTGGTGGTAGACTATGTTGGTATTGCCGCCGCCTTGAAACAAGCCATGAATGACTATACGCGGCGAGATAAGCAGAAATATGGTGATATGGACATTGCGAAAACAGCGCTGCCTGTATTCCTGGAAAAACTGGAAGTGTGCCGCGAACTTCTCCACGGCTTTGACTATTCAGAGTTTCTCACAACACAAAGCAATCTAACACGCGCACGTTTGATGCAGGATGGCGCCAACTTCCTATCGGCGGTGGACAAGGAAACCGCGCGAGAAGCATTCATCAAAGAGGCTATGCTTTTGCGGCAAGCATTATCGCTGTGCCGCTCGCTTGTGAATGCAGAGCAACGCTTAGAAGCAGCTTATTTCGAAGCATTACGAACCTTAGTCACCCGGATTGCAGGCAACAACAGGCCGCTTTCATTGAAAGATATCAATGCTCGAATCAATGAACTGCTCAAAGCGGCAGTGCATAGCGAGGGCGTGATTAATCTATTCTCTGATGCGCAATCGGAATTCTCTTTATTTGATCCAAAATTCCTAGATGAGCTTGCCAAGATGAAGCAACGAAATCTTGCTGTAGAAATATTGAAGAAGCTATTGGCAGAACAAGTATCGCTGTATCGGCGCACCAACTTAGTTAAAAGTGAGAAGTTCTCGGAAATGCTCGCCCGAACGATGAAAGCATACCTGAACGGCTTGATATCGAACGAAGAAGTGATTGCAGAGCTTGTACGTATGGCAAAGGATATCGCCAACGCACAGGCAGATGGTGAAGCATTGGGTTTAAATGCTGAAGAGCAAGCCTTCTATGATGCACTCACGCGGCCAGACGCTGTGAAAGACTTCTACGACAATACGGAACTCGTATCCATCACACGGGAACTCACAGAAAGCTTACGAAAGAGCCGTACAATCGATTGGCAAAAAAAAGAATCCGCTCGCGCGGGTATGCGCCGCATGGTTAAAAAGCTCCTCAGGCAGCATAAGTACCCACCTGAGGGTTTAGAGGATGCTATTGCAACAGTCATCAGCCAGTGCGAGATGTGGGTAGATAACTAATGGAGGATAGCCAACATGAATGCTTTTAAAAGTGACATTTTCAAATATCTTAACGGTACTTGCAGGTATCTGATCCCTCTTTATCAAAGGGCTTATAGCTGGGGACGAGAACAATGCGCTCGCCTTTGGAACGATATCATCGAATTAAACATTACCAAAAAGGAAGGTCATTTTATCGGCTCTATCGTCCGAATAGATGAACCGTCCACTGCCGGTACAACTTTAGCAATGATTATCGATGGCCAACAACGCCTGACAACCTTAACTTTACTTCTAGTTGCTTTACGTGACTATGCTATAAATAACCCTAATTGTGGCGTAAACCCAGAAAAGCTAACGAATACACTCTTGCTAAACCAATATGAATCGGGTGACGCAAAATACAAACTGCTCCTTACACAATCTGATCGAGACGCTTTAATAAAAAAGATTGATATTACACCTTTTCCCAATACGCTAAAATCCCGTGTATTGGACAACTACAATTACTTTTCAGAACAATTAGCTAAACAGAAGATTTCTGCCTCAGCTTTATATGATACTATTGGAAAGCTTCAAATCGTTGATATTGTTCTCGACCGTCAATATGATGATCCACAGGCAATTTTTGAAAGTCTTAACTCAACAGGCATGAATTTGAAGGACTCCGATCTCATCCGCAATTATCTTCTTATGGGATTAGATTCTAATAAGCAAACAGATATATACAATAGCATCTGGAGACCTACAGAACTGCTATTTGACCACGCACAGCAAAGCGATCTTATGGATAACTTCTTCCGGGATTATCTTACAATGAAGCTTGGAAGAATACCCAGAAAAAAAGAAATCTATAAGGAATTTAAAAGTTATCATGAAAAAAACGCTATTGGCATTCATGAGCTATGTAAAGACATCTACAGTTTTGCGAGATACTACACGGACATGTTTTTTGTCAGAAGTTCTGATTCTGTCTTAAAATCATTATATAGCGACATGAGAATCATTCGAATGGAAGTTGCATATCCGTTTCTCCTAAAAACCCATGATGATCGGGATAAAGGATTGATTAGCATTGAAGAGCTGCAGGATATTATCCTCCTTTGTGTAAGCTATGTATTGCGCAGAGCTGTTTGTGATATTGCCACAAACTCACTAAACAAGACTTTTGCCACGATGAAAAATGAAATTAACCCAAATGATTATCTAAACTCGATCAAAGCTTTCTTCATTTTACTCGATTCGTATAAAGAATTCCCAACAGATATGCATTTCCTTGCCACCTTTGTAACTAGAGACATTTACAACATGAACCGCTGCCGCTATATCCTAACCCGACTCGAGAATTGGGATAACAAATCTATTGTGTCATTGGATAATTTAACCATTGAGCACATTATTCCACAAAATCCTACTTTATCGGCAGAGTGGATCAATGCCTTAGGTGATGATTGGAGCGAAATACAACAAAGGCATCTTCACACGATCGGTAATTTAACACTTACAGCATATAACTCTGAAATGAGCGACTCCTCCTTTACTGAAAAGCTTAACATGACAGGTGGTTTTAAAGAAAGCGCTCTCAGATTGAATAAATATATTATCGCCCAGGCAACATGGGCTGAACCACAAGTTAAAGAGCGTGCCGCACAGTTAAGCGAAATAGCAAAAAAGGCATGGCCATATCCCTCGCTGACTGATGATGAACTGGCACCTTATCGTAAACAGGTAAATCCCACATCGCAATACACACTGGAAGATTATCCATATTGGAATGCATATAATCGGGTGCTTTTCGAGAAATTGAATGCTCGTATTCTTGGCCTAAGCATATATGTAAAGCGAGAATACAAAAAACTTTACATAGCCTACAAATTGGATACAAATTTCGTAGACATAGAAGTACAGAAATCAGGACTCCGTATGACTGTTAATATGAAATATAGTGACGTTGTTGATCCAAAGGGAATATGTCGTGATGTCACTGGGTTAGGTAGATGGGGAAACGGAGATGTAGATATGTTTATGGATAGCTTGAATGATCTCGATGACATTCTGAATATAATCATCCAAGCATATCAACAACAAGCGGGTGAATCATAAGTTTTTAATGAAGGTTTCACCCTACTATATCAGATCACTCATTTAAAATAATGATAATAAGTGCAAACGAATAATAACAACAAAACAATTTTTAACTACCCCAACTCATACCCCAACACCGATACCACCGAGCAACACCACTTGATAATATCACATGTGCTTTTCATTTGATTTCGGACTTCTTAATATGTCTTGACAGCTCATAATACCAACAAAATTATCTGGCAATGTTGGGGTCAGGAGTTCGAGTCTCCTATGCTCCACCAGGAATGAGAAGTCCGCAATCCTCTACTATATAAAGGATTGCGGTCTTTTCATGTTTACAATGACCCTCTTGCAGAGCTTTCATGGTGGTACATACACTTGCTTTGGATATGTCGAGTTTCTCCGCTATTTCTGTTATATGCGCGCCCTGATTATCATCTGACAAACTATATATTGTTTTAAGGTAATGCTCTTTTGACGTGGTAAGATGCACCTTTTTACCCCTCACTTATCAAATTACCGATACTGAGCATCTTTTTCTGCCAGCAAGCAGTTGATCGCTGTCCCAAACGTATCTTTGTGTAAAGGAAAATCATTTGTCAGCGTACCGTCTTTCAAATGAAGCATTCTTGTACAGGCCTTTTGTACAAGCTCATGATCATGTGTGATGATCAGAACCGCTTTATCTGCTTGCGCATGCTTTTTCACGCACTGTACTACCTTTTCAAGATTTTTCCCATCAAGGCCGGAGGTTGGCTCATCCAAAATCAGAAGACTGGTCTCCTGCATAAGCGCTACGGCCAGTGTAAGCCGCTGTTTTTGCCCACCGGAGAGTGAGGCCGGATGTCTGTCCTTGTATTGCCACAGATCCAGCTCCGTCAAGATTCCCTCCGCTTTTTCTAAAAGCACCGGCGATGCCTTTTTGCCGACGGTCATCTCTCCCAGAACACTTTCGGAAAACAACTGGCAATCGGCATCCTGCATAACAAACCATGCGTATCTATAGCGCGTAGAAGGCTTGATTGCACTTCCTTGATACAAAATCTGCCCGCTCGTCTCCCGAGCCAGTCCACACAGCGTACGTGCAAGCGTGGTCTTCCCCACACCGTTTGAGCCTGTCAAAGCCACGATTTCCCCCGGATGAATCTCAAAAGACAGCGCTGAAAGAAGGTAATCACGGTTTTTTCCAACTTTCAGATATAACTCTTTCACGCTTACGGCAGGTTTGCCATCGCCCATAGCGATGTCACCACGAATTAAATCCTGGTCGGACGCTTCTACTCTTGTTGCCCGAAGGCCCATATCGGCAAGCTGCTGTCTTGTTAAGGCTCGCATCTGTTCCGCTGTGTACTCGTGCCGGATTTTACCATCCGTTATATATATGATGCGGTCTGCAAGCGCCATCAGATAATACAGCCGATGCTCGGCAATCACAATCGTACTGCCATTGTTCTTTAAACGGTTCAGTATTTCCGCAAGCTCTTGCGTGGCATTCATATCCAAATTCGCCGACGGTTCATCCAAAACATAAACGGGCGGGCCCATCGCCGAGGCGGACGCTACGGCGATTTTTTGTTTTTCTCCGCTTGAGAGGGTCAGCAATTCCCTGGAAAGGAGCGGCTTGATACCCAGGGCGTATGCCATATCGTCAACCTTAATGGCAATCTCTTTAGAGGGTACACCGTAGTTTTCACAGCAAAACGCTATTTCGCCTTTCGAAACGGCGGCAAAGAACTGGCTTCGAGGGTCCTGAAACACGCTCCCCACACACTTACCGAATTCCCACGGCTGCAGCGCTTCCGTGTTTTGTCCGCTTAAGTGGAATTTTCCGGTCAGCGTTCCCTCATAATAGTATGGGATAAGCCCGTTGATAATGCGGGTCAGCGTTGTTTTTCCACAGCCGGATTGGCCGGTTATGACTACGAATTCACCTTGTTTTATCTTCAGCGACAGATCAGATATCTGCTCCTGTTCGTTGTTAAATCGAAAGCTAATGTTTCTCAGTTCAATCATTGATTCTCCGTCCTCGATGCGTCTATGTAAAAAACATACCTGTCAGTATCCCCACGGCACAAAGTGCAAGCAGTGTGATTCCGTCCGAAAGTTCAAAATGAAGCTGTCGCAGGCAGGTCCTTGGTTCGGGATTGTCGATGCCGCGGGCCGTAGCGGATGCGCCCAGTTCGTCAGATATCTTCATACTTCGGATCAGCAAGGGCACAAGAACACATTCTGCCGTCATTACGGGGTGTGCAAACGTGTTCCATGAGGCAAGTGAGATGCCCCGCAGTCGCATAGCGTCCCGGATCGCAGAAAACTCCTTGGAGATGCTCGGCATAAAACGAAGCCCGACCGCCAGGGGAATAATCACGGCTTTGGGTAGATGCAACTTCTGCAGCGCCGCAATCAATTCCCCGGACGGTGCTGCGGAAAGTGCCGACGCCGCCATGAGCACAGGAATAAAACGGACGATGATAAATACAACAAAGCCGAAAACAGCGGCGGCTCCTGTGAAATACGTATCAATGAGGTACTGCAGGCCGAACAAAATTCCAAAGCCCAGCAAAAACCGCAAGGTTTTTTTATACATCCCTTGAACAAGCAGGTAGACAGATGTCGCAGTCAGCAGTATAAGAACGCCCGTTTCGGTTGCTGTAAATGTAAACGCCCCGAGAAGGAGGATGGCAAAAAGCTTTGTCCTTGGGTCGAAATGAAGCGTTCTGCTTTCCGCCCTCATACTTTCATGCTCCAACCTGCCGATTGCTGCTGTAGATGCCACAGGCGATGATACAGGCCTGCTTTGTTTAACAGTTCTTCGTGGGTGCCCTGCTCGGCGATCCGTCCATCGTCCAAAACAATAATGTTATCCGCACCCTTTATGGTTTTTAAACGGTGCGCAATAATGACTACGGTTTTGTTTGCAACAAGGGCGTTTATGGCGCGCTGCACCTGCGTTTCATTTTCCGGGTCTAGCGATGCCGTCGCCTCGTCCAGCAGCACGATCGGCGCGTCCTTTAATAGTGCGCGAGCGATGGATATCCGTTGTTTTTCCCCGCCGGACAGTGTGCAGCCACCCTCCCCGACCGGCGTATCGTAGCCCTGCGGCAGCTTCATGATAAAGTCGTGGCAACAGGCCTGCTTGGCCACCCGCTCGATCTCATCCTGCGTGGCATCCACCTTACCGACTTGGATGTTATTGCGTATCGTATCCTTAAAAAGATAGACATCCTGAAAAACCATTGCAATACGGGACAGCAGTTTTTCGGGGTCAATCTCTTTGATATTCATGCCGTCCAAAAGCACTTTGCCTCCCTGCACGTCCCAGAAGCGGGCGATCAGGCGCGTTATCGTGCTTTTACCGCTGCCGGACGGGCCTACGAGTGCCGTGATGCTATTGGTAGGAATTGAAAAAGTAACGTCGCTCAGTACGTTGCCTTCATCGTAGGAGAAGGTCACGTTCTCAAAACGAATACTATTTCCCTCCGGCGCAGCTTTGCTTCCCGGCAGAGGACTTTCGTGGCGTATTTCCATAATACGCTCAGCGCTCAGCACCGAATAGCGGATTGAGGAATAATTAGTAAGCACGGCGGTCATCGGATCAAATACGCGGGTTCCAAGCAACAGGAACACAAGAAACACAGGGAAAGTCAGTTCCCCGTCCAAAAGCAGGTAGGAGCCAACGGAAATCATCACGGTCAATCCGGACCGTAATATTGCAATGGCGACCATCATCACAGAACCCATGATTCCCTCTATACGAATGGATTCACGCATAAGGCGTTGAAAGGCCTCTCGCAGCCGTTCAAACCGTTCGCCGCCCATATTGTGGGCCTTGATTTCCCTCATTCCGAGCAGGTATTCCTGCAAGCGGCTGGCGCTGTCCACTTTTGCTTTCACATGGTTTTTCCCAAGGCGGAGCTGTAGTCCGGCCGAAAGCCATACAATGATCAGAGATACCGGTATAGCCACGAACATGGCCAACGCCATTTTCCAACTGAAAAACAGCAGTGACACAAAAGCCAAAACAGGAAATGTCACAGCGCTGACAAGCTGTGGCAGATAGTGCGCGTTCGTCGTTTCAACCTGCGTATAATCGCTCAGCATCATCGTCGTAAGGTCACCCGGATCACGGCTGCCCAGAAACCCCAGAGACAGCTTGCGCAGATGCTCCGCCAAGGCCGTCCGTCCCTTTGCCGAAACATCATAGGACGCGGTGAGCGTTTTATTATATTCAAAGGAAAACGAAATAAACAGAACAAGGATCCAGCCGATAAGTATTGCGCTTACCAGCCATAGGTGCGCGATATCCAGCGTCGTATCGGGACTTGCAAAATATAGATAA
The DNA here is from genome assembly GCA_963675925.2 of Candidatus Limiplasma sp. Taxonomy (GTDB): domain Bacteria; phylum Bacillota; class Clostridia; order Christensenellales; family Aristaeellaceae; genus CAXXOK01. The sequence goes on along the minus strand of CAXXIB010000004.1, from coordinate 1,107,502 downwards.
ACGGTATTAAACACCTCAAAAAGCAGTGCCGCCGGCAGTATTTTGCAAAGTCCGTTCACAAAAGCGGCAAAGCATGGCATGACCAAGGTCTTTGGATGGCCGCTGGACATGTTGTAGAAAAATTTCTTCACTGCGACTGCACCTCCTTTCCAGGCGTTTCTTTTGCGATTGCCCATGCTCCCGCGTCGACATGGGCTTCCCACATCCGCTGATAAAGCCCGTTTCGTTCCACAAGCGCATCGTGACGACCACTCTCCACAATTTCCCCTTCGTTTATTACCAGTATTTGATCGGCTTCCCGTATCGTGGACAGACGATGAGCGATGATGATCACTGTCTTTCCGCGTATAAGTTCGCTCAATCCCTGCTGTATTTTTGTCTCGTTCTCAGGATCGGCAAAAGACGTGGCCTCATCGAGCACAAGAATAGGAGCGTCTTTAAGCAACGCCCGTGCAATGGAAACGCGCTGTGCCTCACCGCCCGAAAGATAGGTGCCGCCTTCTCCAATCTTTGTCTGATAGCCTTGCGGAAGATTTTCGATAAACTCGTGACAGCACGCTTTCTTGGCCGCCTCGACGATCTGTTCCTTGGTGGCGCTCATATTTCCCATGCGGATGTTTTCCTCGATCGTGTCATAAAACAGGTGCACATCTTGAAAAACAAAGGATACGGTGTCCATAAGCTTTTCTATTTTCATATGCCTGATATCGACGCCCCCGATACAGATACTGCCCGAGGAGACGTCCCAAAATCGGGGGATGAGGTTTGCGATGGTCGATTTTCCGCTTCCGGATGGACCGACCAGCGCGGTCATTTCTTTTTCATTGGCGATAAAGGAAACATCGGTAAGGGCATTGACACGCGTCGCCGCATCCTGATCGTCATACGAGAAACTAACATTTTCAAACGCTACCGTATAGTTTTCGGGAATCTCGGGATGCTCCGGTTCGGCAACGGGCTGCCTGGCGAGAATCGCGTCCACTCTTTTCACGCCTTCGGAGACCTGTCTTAGATCCCCGCCAAGATACAAAAGCTTCAGTACGGGTACGGATACTCCCGGTCCGAATATCAAAAAGAACAGCAGTGTCAGGGCAAACGCCTGATTGTTCGGTTGTCCGCTTAGGACAAAAACACCAACCGGTAGGATAAACGATAAAAGAGACGTCAACAGAACGAAAAACACCGCATATGGACGCTTATAGGTTTTCCCTATACGCACGGCGAGGCTGTGGTAATTTTTAATGGTGTTGTAAAACTGCAAAAATGACTTCACCGTCATGCCGAATACCTTGACTGCTGGCATACCGCGAACATACTCCACACCCGTTGCATTCATTTCTTCCAACGCGTCGTTATAACGCCTGGAATCCTGCATTCCTTCCTCCCCCATAAAAGCAAACATTTGCAATAAAAATGCCACAAGGATGGGAACAGTGCAGCTCAACGCCAGCCGCCAGTCAAGATAATACATCGCTGCCAGCATAATGACGGGAGTTGCTGCTGCCGCGACAAAATCCGGGAGTTGATGCGCAATAAAACTTTCGATTTTCTCTACACTGAACTCCAGAATTTTTTTCACGGCTCCTGTGGACTTCTGCGTGTGATACCCCATCGGGAGCTTGGCCAGGTGCTCGGCTAACTTCAGCCGAAGCCCGTACAAGATTCGGAAAGCCGAAACGTGGGAAGCCATAGAACTCACATACAAAAGCACAAGTGACAGCACCAGTGAAACAAGCGCCATAAGGCCCCAAAACTGAATGGTAGCTTTGTTTATAAGCCCCGGATTGACTGCATTTTTCAGCAGTTCCTCAACGATAAAATAAATCGCCGCAAAGGGCACAAGCTGCATAAGCGCGCTTAGAACGGACAGCCCTTCTGCCAGTAGTAAAAGCCCGCGCTTTTCATTCGCTATTTCAAGCAGACGCGCTATTCCTGTCTTGTGATTTTCCTTCCTACTCAACTGCTTCACCTCGATATATCATTGAGCCGATATCAGCCCCGCTTTGATGAAGTGCTTCCTCAGCAGCTTCCGTCCGATCAAGCTGCCGATAATAGAGGCGACTACAGTAACCACAACTGCAGCGATGACCCATAGCGGCGACTGTGCAAATTGAATCTGTATCAACGCCGATTCGACATTATTGGATGAAATCTGTAAATAGTATTCAGGTCCGAAAACATAAATGGGTATATATGTAGTGCTAACGAACATCAAAACGCTGAAAACGGAATAGCTTGCCGCATTATGCCAAAAGCTGCGATAGTATTCCCCCTTCCGCAGAATGATTTCGCATACGATTCCGGCAACAATACCGATAGGAAGTATATAGAAGTATCCCATAAATACATATAGAAGACCGGATGCCGCCGCAAACAACAGCACGGTGCCCCGTTTGGCTACCTTATAGGTTAGCAGCATATAGATCGGGGCGGTAAACAGCGCGCATATGCTCCCAATTAACGGAAACATCACCGCTATAAAAGGCATAAACGGCATACTGACTACCATATACACCACCATAAAAATAACCGTGAATATACCAACCGTCACAAAGTCTTTGCCTTTCAATTTTTGCGTATTCGTATGTTTCATTGTATCCTCTCCTTTTGAAGTTAGACTCGTCTAACCACTTGTCGAAATAGTAGCGCCCTTTCAGGCACTCCCAAAAAGTTTAATGCGTTTCCATTGGGTAAGTCTATGCAAAAACATTCAATTTTATATGCAAAAAAACGGAGAGCCCCGTGTGTCTCTCCGTTTTTCTGTATTTATCTTACTTATTTTTTTAGATATTCCGATGGATTCACCCCGAATTTTTTTCGGAATTTCTCTGCAAACCGGCCTAGCTCATTATAGCCTACATGGAGGGCTACATCCGATACCTTCACATTGCCCTGTTCCAGTAAAAGTCTAGCTTTCTCAAGTCTTCTATCGATAACGTATGCATAAACCGTCATTCCCAAAAGCTTTTTAAACCCGGCTTGCAGCTTATATTCACTGAGGCAAACCATTCTGGCAAGCACACTCAAGGATGGTGTATTGGCGATGTCATTGTCAATAATATCTTTTGCCTTGGAAATCGACAGCATATCATCTTTCGTGAAAGAGGTCGATTGCATTACATGATCTTCCAGCAGCAGCTCGTCTATATAAACAGCAAGCAGCTCTACTACTTTTGCTTCCAAATACATTTTTTTTACAGCGCCTGAAAGATTGCAATGATTCATATCATTTAATATGCGCTGTATTGAGACGCTGGTTCTTCTGATAGGTTCCATTTCCAACAATCCCATCAGCGCCTTATCGGCGGCTGTGTTATTCAATATAGTATGAAGGGTGTCGTTACTCAATCCAATATTGATATAGGACAGATGCTGTCCTTCATCAATATCCGTTATGCCAAAGCGTGCGTTCCTATCAAGCACGCAGCTATCTCCGCTGTGTAATGTATACTTGCTTTGATTATTTGTCGTAAAAAATTGTATTTCTTCGCCAAAGAAAAAAGAAAAATCATACCCAAGTTTCTGCCTGTTTCCACGTAACTTGAAATTCTGATAAAAGCGCATATCGCATATTGCGATTTCGACAGATGGTCTGATAATAGTCCTTTGAAAATACCCCTTCCCAATACATTCCGGTAGAATTATGCACTGCTGAAATTGATCATTACCATACATCTCATTTAGTTTTTCACACAAGGGGCAATGCTTATCGTTTGCGTTCCCTATGATGGTTTGAGCATTATCGTTCGCTATCATTGATGGGCCTTTCACTATAGAAACATCACTGAACCGAGTTAGTCTCGTCTAACTATTATATCATGCAACATGGTATTTTGCAATAAACCATCTTACATCGTACTATGCCCTGACCCCGTAAAATGAACACAGCAATAGCGCTAGGAACGAATAAGACGGTGCAGAAGAGTGCAATGGAAGTAGCAAACAATTTTTTCAAGCTACGTATACCCGTTATTTCCCTATTTACTTATTGAATTCCAATACACTCCAGAGATAGTACATCGATTGTCAGTTTTCTTGGAGACAAGTTAGAATCTTCATGGATTAGCGCAAAGCTTTGCATATATCGGAGACAAGTCTAATAAGAAAATAGAAGAACACAATCACAGGGTCCATGGCCTGCAACTTGGGCCGTTATAACCCATTCCGTTATAGGGGCTATGTGTTTGACGAAGAAACACAGATGTATTACCTCAACAGCAGGTATTATTATCCTGAGTTGCGAAGGTTCATCAATGCGGATAGGCAGTTTGATAAAGGAGCGCGCATAGGCGGTTGTAATCTCTTTACATACTGTACCAACAATCCAGTAATGCGAGTTGATAATGAAGGGCAAGAAAGTATTGATATTACAGAATGTCTTAATAAAGAAATGCGAGATGCATATCGGGAAATAGGATGGTATAATCTTCTTCCAGATGGAGTAGCGGAGTATGTGTTTTATCAAAATGTAAAAAGTGGCGGAAAGTGGAACCTGAAAGCAAGAGAAGATTGGGGCTTGAGAAGAGAAAACACATATACTTATAATGGTATCGCATTACGAAGCGATGAACCTGGCAATATACCTTTTAGCTATGTTGGATCACAGTTGTTTAGTTTAGCCGTGTTGCGCGCAGGAGCGGGCTTGTATCAACAAATATCAAATACTTCAAGCCATGGATGTGGTGAATGGTGGCCAAACTTTGGCGATGACCCCATGGATGCAGCGGGAATTGAGTATGGTTTTCGCCTCAGAAAGAAACAAAACCTTGACTTTTCGATGTTTGGCTTGAGTAACCTAATACGATACGATATATTTGATGGGGAATTTAGGAGAACCCATGATAAAGAAGACTAAACGTTCACAACTTATAGTATTGATACTTTGTATAACTGTCGTTGTTTCCGGTCTTGTATTGGTAGGTTTATTGATACACAATCACTGGCAGAAATCCCAAGCAACGCAAATTGACGGTCGACCAGCAGAACATTTAATTGAAAGCATACTCTCTCCAGATGGATTACACAGACTGGATGCGTATTGGAATGATGGAAAAGGTGATACAGTGGCAGAATCATCTGTTGTAATCATTACAGCAAATGAGAATGGTATGAAATGGGAAGGCAAAAGCAGCTGGTGCTGGTAGAAGCTTCTAGCGCCTATTTGTATTAGCTTGTTGTTAAGTCATATAGTATATGGCCCTCGTAAATGTGTTACTTTGGGTTAGATTACACGGTCTTTCCTGAAGTATACAATTTGTACCAATAAGAACAGATAAGTATTAGCCTTGTAGAAATGGTGTAATTAACGTTCACACCATTTCTACAAGGCTTTAGTACTATTACACAATCAAAAGATATGTTGTACTAATATAAGTATTCCGATATACTACAAATTGCATTTACTGAAGATAATATTTCCATATAAGCTACCGCCATTCACCTCATATGTTGAATCCAAGAAGAGCTCTACTTTCCCCGTTTAGTATGAGATAACAACACTTAACCTATTCATTGGATAATATATTGAGTGGCTCACTATATTATATTGTTCTCAATAGGAATACAAAGGATAAGGAGTAGTAGTATGAAAAGGAAATTTCATTGGACACTAACTATGACGCAAGAAAACTTCATTACTCAACTCAATGAAGCAAATAGTCGGGGTTTTACAATAAGGGTTGATGGTGATAAAATTAAGATTAAGAAAACAAAATACGTATTTGCGAAGGCGGTATCATTATATCCTCAGCCTTCTATTATTATTTATGTATCTCGTACAGGTAATGGTGTTGAACTTGACGGTAAGCTTCGTTTGCGTCCATCCTTCTACATCAGTATTAGTTTGCTTTTCTTAATTTATGCTGTCTTCGATTGTATAAATTCTCATAACTTTATTGATTTTCTTATTACAATCATTCCACTCGGAGTTATTACATCATTATTTCTTGTATTTACAAGTATATTCATAAAAAGAATTTTTTACAAGGAAACGAATGATATCATTCGTTTTCTTGAAGCTATTTGCGCATAGCTCTTAACGGTACCATACACCTACGATGCCTGGGGCAAGCCCCTTACCAAAACCGGCACCTTGGCAACTACATTGGGCACCCTGAACCCCTTCCGCTACCGGGGCTATGTCTACGACGAGGAAACGGGTCTCTACTACCTGCGGAGTCGGTACTACAACCCCACGTGGAGCAGGTTTGTGAATGGGGATAGCGTGATTGGGAAACCTGGACAGTTGCTTGGGCATAATGCGTTTGCGTATTGTAGAAGTAATCCGGTTTTATTAGTGGATACCGAAGGCAAAACCCCCTTTTCTACAACCTATCCAGTTGAGTTCAAAGTAAAAGTAGCTGGGTGGTATGTATCAGATCCTGCTATATATACGCCTTATCTAGATGCACTTACAGATTATAAAGCTATCACTGGAGAAGAGTTACAGTTATATATTCCTTCTCAATACGATAGAGGCGGAAATTATGGTACGTTATGGGATCCAGATATCGTATCTGTAACATATACAACGCAAACAAAAGTGCATCGTAACTTCAACACCTATGTATCTGGTATTTGTTTTGCAATTGCTGAACAAAGTTTCAGTATTGGGGACACAGTACAAGCTGTCTTAGACTATTATAGTATTCCATTCAATCTTAGGAGTAGCATCTCTGCGGCGATTCTAGTCGGCACAGATAGAATAAGTGCTGCAGCAGAAAAGAATATGGATACATATCCCTATACAGAATATACCCTGACCATTAATTACACGATAGGTTTTTTCAAACAACAACTCATCAAGAAATTCCAAAGTATAGATTCAAACAGACTAGAACATCACTGAGAAAGCATGCTTAAGAAAAAGGTTATCAAACTTGAAGATTGACTATTACGAATTCAATAAAGCTCATGAAATGGAGAGAACCTTATGCGAAATAACAAGAAAAGTCTATTTACGTTACTAATCATCATCCTAATATTCTCATTCTCTTTGGGAGAAGCTGGAAAACGCGTTATAAATACACAAAGACCTGGTTATGTGGAACAAAGTATTGAAGACGGCTATGGTGAGTTGGTGAACTATCTTGTCACCGACTGGAGCAAGTTAACACCACAAAAGGATACCAGCGAAGGAGAGCGTGATATCTTTATTTGCATGATTGCTGCACAAATGCTTGACATTGGGATGAATTGGGAAGAATATCTTACGGCTTTAGATAACAAAGGCATTTCCTATCAGTTGCATGAAAGGGTAGGTCATAACGATATCGCTGGCGATATTCAAGTACTGGACATATTCTTTTCTTCAAAAATTACACTTGTCTTATTGGACAATCCAGTTACACAAGCGGCTATAATTGTAGACTCTCCTTACGAATATGGTTGCTCAACATCATTACCTGTTGATTTGGAACAGACTAGGACGCCATATACCATACTGACTGAAGATGGGAATTACGTTGATGAACCCTGATTAATTACAAGACAATATAGCTATTATTACTACTATCTTTCGCTTCTTTACCTGATTCACAGATTGATGTATGATTACATCAATCTGTGAATCAGGTTCTTATTTATGGAAATCCTTTTTACAGAAAGGTCAGCATACTTGACGTACGCAGATATCTACCAGCCGAACACTCATTGTTTCATTATTAAAGCCCCTCACCTAAACCGGCACCTTGACAACTACACTCGGCACCCTGAATCCCTTCCGCTACCGGGGCTATGTCTATGACGAGAAAACAGGCCTGTGTTACCTCCGCAGCCGGTATTTCAATCCGGTCTGGGGCAGGTTTGTGAATGCGGATAGTGTGCTAGGGAAACCGGGACAGTTGCTTGGGCATAATGTGTTTGGGTACTGTAGAAATAATCCTTTGGTCATGTCTGATTTTTCGGGCAGAATACCGCAAATCAATGTTTTCCAATATAATTCTGGTTCTCCCGCTGGTGGTGCGCTTGCAATTGGTTTAGCAGTGCTAGCTTACAATTTTTTCGATGGAACAGTACAGATTTTTAGTAGCACACCAATATCTAGAGATATCATTGTTGCACGTCCTGCCGTAGTTGCCAAAACTGTGACAACCGTCTTAGAGGCTGACATTGTAGCAAGCGACGAAATGACTAGCGCTCTTTACTATATAGCATATGTTGGCAGAGAAGATGGCTATTTACACCGAGTTGGTCCCGGAATGCATTATTTTGAGGCAGTGTTATATTTAGGATATGAAGAAACCCTTATAAGATTAACTCGTCAATATAAAGATGAAAAAGCATGGGGAGTATATACTCAGTACCCATCAGATGCAAAGTTATTATCCCAAGCATTTGGAAATAACATGGGAGCAAAGCCAAAAGTCCATGGTACTGGTTTTTACTGGCATTTTCACGCCGAACCCCATAGCTTCCATATTTGGTTCGGAGTGCAATTAGAATGAAATCTAACAAGGAGGATATTACAATGGAAATTGTAAAACTTGAGGCAATTGCGCGTGCCCTATTTCATGCAATACCATACTTCCTGGAATATTCAACTGGTCAAATAAAGGCAGGTTTTATTATTCCAGAGCATATGAAAACAAACACAGAATTGTATATGCGACTTCCACGCTTCTCGGCTGCGCATGTCGACCAGATATACTTACAAAAAGAATATGGCGACTCTGACGAGTATAAGGCGTATGGGTTGAATGCGTATCCGGAGTTTCCAATCGAATTCAATGAAGAACTGAGCGAATTGGCCGCCGAATATTGTGATAAAGCTCACACATTCATTATGGACCGGTTAGATCACAATGCAGAAATTGAGTTCGATACATTCTATAATCGTTTTTGTATTAAGTTCGCAAAAAAATGGTGCGAGGAAACCGGAATAGCATTTGAGTATATGTTTAAAGAGAACGAATAGTTTACGCTACAACAGGAGGCCCTGTAACAGTCCTTGTTTATATTTGTACATCCTACTATACTTATAGTCTGTAACAAACGCTACTGTATTGAGTTAACAATGCCTGCAAGTGAATGATATAATGCACCTGGGGCAAACCCCCACCTAAACCGGCCCCCTGTCAACCACACTTGGGTACCCTAAATCCCTTCTGCTGCCGGGGCTATGTCTACGACGAGGAAACGGGCCTCTACTATCTCCGCAGCCGGTACTATAATCCGGTTTGGAGCAGGTTTGTGAATGCGGATCGTGTGCTGGGGAAACCCGGACAGTTGCTTGGGCATAATGTGTTTGCGTATTGTAGAAATTCACCAATTGTTCATTCTGATCGAATGGGCAATTCTCCAGTCGCAATTTCCCCATTGAACGATGATTCATTCTGGATTCGTGAGATTTATCTGTTATCAGGAGATGAGTTCGCTTCTGCATTTAATATGCTTAAAGGGAAAATTCCTGAAGATGATTATCTTGAGCCCTCAGAAGAAGCATTTCGTAACATTGTAATGAATATACCTGGCGTTTCTAGCAAACAAGCATCCATACTTTCATTAGTTTATAGTTCTGTTGAGCCATTCATATCCTACAATAATGCATGGGGAAAAAGCTTAACCAGCATTACCGCAAGATCCTTACTATCGCATAAAGGATACTCATATGTAACGATTGATCTCGTGCATGGACCTGGTGGAGCGATTATTAGAATAGCAACATATGATAAGAACGGTGTAATGCAAAACCAAACACCCGCGGCTAAACCCTTTCTATCCAACAATCTATGGGGTGTAAATCAACTCATTCATTATATGAGGGAGAATTTCCCAAATAATATGATCCATCACGAATCCTTGCAAACTGAGCTTGATAAAGTATACTAGCACAAACTTTTGGGTATTTAGAAAGGAAAATATCTATGAATCATTGGATAACAAAATTTCTTAGCAAACATAAAAAACGAGTAGTCATTATCCTCATAGTGATCTGTATTGCAGCCGTCATATTTTTGATCAAGGGTTATTGGGGCGGTTCCATCAACATATCGCAATCTGCTTTATATAAACAGATATATAATCATCCAGAGCAAACGGTATCAGCAGAACCGCTATACGATTGGGCAAACTATTTCTTTGAACAAATTGATAATGTTTCATTCTATAAAGTCTCGGAACCTTCGCCGAATACTGTACATGTTGTGGCGATTATAAGGATATTTGATTATCCCGTCTATTCGAAACCCTATTCACTAGCATATTGGCAACGAGAAAATGTTGAGGAAGATCCAATTACAACAAACTATGACGTTTATTCGAGCAACGTACATATTTCGATATGGGTATTTGATGATAAGGTGAACAAAGAGTCCGCCGATGCTATGCTGGATAATATCTATGCCCTCTTATATCAAGAATAATAATAAAAACGGGAGAATGTTTAGCGTACAAAACAGTTTCAATTAATATGTTCCATCCTGCTCACAGGCATCACGATTCTGCGGGCAGGGTGGGACGTTTATTTTGCTTATTGTTCCAAATAATTGACGCTCTATACCCCACTCCGCTATAATAGTCCTACAATCCCTGGGCAACCCCCTAGCCAATACCGGCACCTTGTCAACCACACTCGGCACCCTCAGCCCCTTCCGCTACCGGGGCTACATATACAATGAGAAACCGCCCTGTACTCCCTGCGGAGGCTGTATTATAACCCCGTGTGGGGCAGGTTATTGAATGCGGATAGTGTGCTGGGGAAACCGGGGCAACTGTTTGGACATAATATGTTTGCATACTGTCGAAATAAACCGGTGACACGTCTTGATAGTAACGGTAATCTAGACATAAATGCTTTATATAATAAACTGAATGCTGAAGAACAATCAATATGGAATAAATGTAACATTGCACAAATAAGTGGACTTGCAGCCGCACGTCATGCAGTAAATACATACGTTGATGAGTTCTTTGAATCACAAACTTATGCTACTGGAGAAACAATGTCGGCAAACTACTTGGATGGAACTTTAGCAAACGCTTTTAGACACGCTATGTTGTCTGCGCTCTATACAAAAAATACAAATTCAGATCTTGCATATGAGTTTACAAGTGCTCACGAGCTTAATCAGATTAACAGAAACGATGCGTATCTTGAAGGGACCCTGCACAGTTATGGTATGATGGATTTATATTATAACGCACTTGGAATAGAGACAGCACAATCTGTTGATCCAAATGGCGGATATTGGGAATTAGCATTTGCTGTACTGCAAAGTGTATTATCAGATCAACGTCATGTGATCGAGAAAAATCTCGGCAATCTTAAAAAGAAGTGGGTGCATTTACAATGACTAAAAGATTCTCAAATAAGAATAAAGGCATTTTTATCTGGTTTATGCTAATACTATTGGTTATTGCGGGAATTTCTTATTACTGGATTCAAACCGAAAGATTACCAGTATACAAAAAGAATGCATCCAGATGGTATAATTATCTACAGGAGTTAGCACAAGAAGAAGGTATGCTTGATTTTTCTAAAGAATTTCCATTCGAATGGGATAATGTAAACATTCACTATGCTTTTAATGATAATAATTACTCGATTAACCGGGATGCAGTTGCATATATAATTGAATCACACCGGATATTTTCAGATGTTGCATCCGCGATTACCTTTTGGTTGAATGGTGAATATGTATTTTCGCTTATATATCCACTAGGAACCGTAGAATTTTTTGATATTGACAACCAATTTATATATGCTAAAACGTTTAGCAGAGAAGAAGCAGTATTTAAGATTAAGGACGGCATTGATAATACAAATGTCACTCAATGGCGTCAGCTTCCCCACAGCGAATAATAACTAAGCATTCATTACTTAAAAGGATAGAAAGTGAGTACATTTTATCTAAGCTGTACTCACTTTCTGTTTAGCGTTTATGACTTGATATGGTTATCAATTACCATTGTTGGCCTCTTCATTTGCACAGGTAATAAGCACTATCGTTGACGTATATTACATGTAGCTGCTAAAATTCACCTATGACGCTTGGGGCAAACCCCTCACCAAAACCGGCACCTTGGCAACTACACTCGGCACCCTGAACCCCTTCCGCTACCGGGGCTATGTCTACGATGAGGAAACGGGGCTGTCCTTCCTGCGGAGTCGGTACTACAACCCCACGTGGGGCAGGTTTGTGAATGCGGATGCGACATTTGGTGAATTAGGTGGGTTGCATTCATATAATGTGTTTTCATACTGTAAGAACGCACCGATAACGAACTATGATTCTGATGGTAGGGAACCAAGCAAGGTTTTATTGCAAAATGTAATTAGGCAACAAACTGGAATCACATCTACTGATGCAGAAACCGCTCTAATTCTATAATATCCGAAAGATGTCCTTATAGTAAAAAATAGCGCTAGAACCGCAACTTAGGTTTAGAAAGCATTCAATGGTATGAGTTTGGGGTTCCCACTCAAGAAATCAGCGATCGTATTTTATAACGACTGAATAGTGGCAAGATGAAGATACTTGTCGGCGAATAATGATATAGGAGACGTTAAGGCATGGGCAAGCGGAGAATAATACGACTTATCATTGTAATGGTCTTAGCTGTGATAATTCTGATTACTTTCATCACGATAAATAGCGTGAATGAAAAGCCAAGAAATAGCGCTATAGCAGACATTTTGAATGTCTTTATAGAGTTCGACTCAGCAGCTAATATTCAACCTCTTACATATGCTGGAAGAAGTGAATCGGTACCATTTGCTTATGATTACAACTGGGACATTATCGAATTATCCACTGCCGAAGTGTTGGTTTATTATTGTGAGAGTTCAAATGAAGCAAACCGCCTTTATGACAAGAACAGCTTGAGCAATGAGTCCTGTTGGGTGATACATAACTTTATTGTTTACTATAAAGGTTCAAATGATAAGCTATTAAACTTCATACGTAAAACTTCAAGTAATCAGTAATGTTCAGAGCGCATTCCCGTCTTATCAAAGTAGGTGTCCAAAAAAGAGCTTGCTGTGGTAGCAACTTTGACGATGACCCCATGGCTTCAGAGACGGTTGCGTATGGTTTTCACCTCAGAAAGAAACAAAACCTTGACTTTTCGATGTTTGGCTTGAGTAACCTAATACGATACGATATATTTAATGGGGAATTTAGGAGAACCCATGATAAAGAAGACTAAACGTTCACAACTTATAGTATTGATACTTTGTATAACTGTCGTTGTTTCCGGTCTTGTATTGGTAGGTTTATTGATACACAATCAATGGCAGAAATCCCAAACAATGCAAATTGATGGTCGACCAGCAGAACATTTAATTGAAAGCATACTCTCTCCAGATGGATTACACAGACTGGATGCGTATTGGAATGATGGAAGAGGTGCTACAGTGGCAGAATCATCCGTTGTAATCATTACAGCAAATGAGAATGGTATGAAATGGGAAGGAAAAAGCAGCTGGTGTTTGTATTTTGCATATCACTATCCAGATATTACAGCTGAATGGATAGATAATGAAACCGTTAAAATTCATAACACTCTTATACATCAGAATGATGGTTTCGTGACGCTGAATATATATCAAGACGAATATAGCCACATGAATAGTGCTGACCAAAGATAAAACACCAGATGAAAGAAGGGCCGCAAATGGATTGGGAAGAGATTGCGATTCACAGCAAAGAGTATGTACAGTATTATCAGGATATAGTACGAAAAAAACTACCGAAAGGATTCCTCAAAAAGTATGAAATGCACCAAGAATTGCATGACTGTGACTTGATTAGCCTCAATATAGGTAATACTGGATTGTTAACCCGCTTCTATAGTAAAAAAGGTCACTCGACCGTGCAGTTAGAATTCACATCTAATAATAGTTGTGATAGTACCTTGCTTATCTATAGAAATGTCAGGCAGATAACTATCAATCAGCCTGAAGTACCTCGTTATAACATTGGCCATCCAACAAACTTCGGTGAATGCTATAGTGACGAGTTTACATGTTGCGATGATGGCACTTTCATACATGAATGTCGTTTTGTAAATGATAGCAATATTAAATTGCATTTTGAGCATATTAAAATGGCGAAAATAGTCAACACCTATTGGCGTAATGATTGATTGTATGTATTATCCCAAATACAGTTTATATCTATCCAAACAAATTGACTAAAATATAATCCTGCGGGAATGATAAGGGATGTATCATTTATCACTTTCGCAGGATTCCATGAGAACTTGCAGATAAGGAAGCAAGCGACAGAGTGACCAATGGCCTTTATTATATAGCTTGGGTTGGAGATGATGGTTATCTGCACCGGCTTGGAAACGGAATGCATTACTTTGAGACAATTCAGTATTTAGGATTTAGCGATACACTGAGGAACTATTCGAAATAGTTTAATGGTACCCCATGAGGTGTGTATACTCATTATCAATCTGATGCAAAAATACTCGCAGTTTCTTTAGGTGATTTTCGTTTGCCAACAGTACATGGTATCGGCTATTATGGACATTATCACGATCGGCATCATGAATTTCATATCTGGTTTGGGATGCCACTAGAATAAAGTCATAGAAGGAGGATATCATAATGGGGATCGCAAAAATCGAAGCAATAGCCGGTGGTCTTTTCGCTGGAATTCCGTACTACTTGGAATACTCAACTGGCCATATTATGGCGCATTTCATTGTTCCAGAGGAGAATAAGGCAAATGCAGAACTGTACTTGCAACTTCCGCAATTCTCAATAGCGCATGTTGAGCAGATTTATTTACAAAAAAAATATAGCGACTCTGACGAGTATAAAGCATATGGGTTGCATGCGTATCCGAAGATTCCAATTGAACTCAATGAAGAACTCAACGAGTTGGATGCCGAATATAGTAATAAAGCTCACGCATTCATTATGGATCGCTTTGATCGCAAAGCAGAAATAGAGTATAATGATTTTAGAGAGAAGTTTTGTATAACTTTCGCAAAAAAATGGTGCAAGGAAAACGGGATAGCGTTTGAGTATATGTTCAAAGAGAACGAATAGTTTACGTTATAACAGGAGGCCCTGTAACAGCAACACTGTTACAGGGCCTTGTTTATATTTGTACATCCTATTATACTTATTGTCTGTAACAAACGCTACTATATTGAGTCAACAACGCCTGCAAGTGAATGATATAATGTACCTAGGGCAACCCCTCACCAAAACCGGCACCTTGTCAACTACACTCGGCACCCTGAACCCCTTCCGCTACAGGAGCTACGTCTACGACGAGGAAACGGGTCTTTCGTTTACAACTACTCGACCTTACATGGGAGATTATAGTATTACTACAATGGAGGCTGTAAATGCTACAGGATATCTTATAGCAGTCCAAGACGGTCCCCATCATGTAAGCGTATTGCCAGTAGATATAAGTAAAATGCAAGAATGGATAGATTCAAGACCTACCGCATTAGTTAAACCTCATCTTCTCACACAAATATTATCAAAAATTTCTAGGAAGGTTAGGTGAATAATATGAATTCAAGTGATTATAAACATTTGATCAACGAACTCAATTGGAATCTCCCAAAGAATATCCAACTACTTGCGCAAAAGAAAATCAAAAGTATTGAGGGTTTTAATTTTTCGCTATTGCTTCAACCACTTGGAAAACAGTATTGGGAGAATGCGGCAATTATTCTATGTTCCACCAATAAGGAGCTCCTTAATAAAAGCATTATTGCTGGTCTATTTGATTGGCTCAAAGATTTGAATTGGCCTGGAGCAACCCATGTTTTCAATTTCCTTAAAACGCAGATGAGCGATGCAGAAGTCAATGTTATATGGAGAGAGAAGCTTCTACAAGCACAGGAGGAACAAGATGACGATTGGCTAATGAATCTTAAAATGCTTTCAAAATGACATT
This sequence comes from Candidatus Limiplasma sp., assembly GCA_963675925.2. Classification (GTDB taxonomy): domain Bacteria; phylum Bacillota; class Clostridia; order Christensenellales; family Aristaeellaceae; genus CAXXOK01. The sequence continues at coordinate 1,091,630 of CAXXIB010000004.1, read as the reverse complement.
GTTTACAATTGATTATTCAAGGTATAGATAGACTTCATACTATTTCACACCTTAAAGCGTTGTGTAAGCTCGATTAGGCGGAATCTCATATTTATAAATTGCAACACATAATATATATGAATACGCCCCCTGTATTATTGCAGGGGGCGTTTATGAAACCTTCTTTCATCAGTTATAAGAATCCAGACATCTCTGTTTTTAACGGCAGCGGAAATTCGGGAAGGAAATCATTTCATCTACAAATAACTCAGCAGCATTATCAATGTCAATTGATAATAAATTGGTGCTTGAATCTGCCAATACAATGGCTGTTCCGGATTCATCAACCTCTGTTAACAAGACTCGATCAATACCATTTGAATATCCCGATGGTTTAGCATTCCCAATCTCATTACGAAAAAGACTGCCTAGATTCCCATTAAACCCTGCTAATTTTCATCCAATGGGACTAACTCCTCTACCGCTGGCAGGCACAAAAAACGGGGCGATAATTAAATGGTATTCAGGCGCCATGGTAGAATCTAACGTAATTTTCGAATGGAATGAAGATCTCAAGTACGGTCCCAACTATCACATTAGGCACAATCCACTATGGGAGGGAATGCATTTTCAGCCAGGGACTCCTATTCCGTTGAAATATGCTATACTGTACTTCAACTTTTCTTGGAGGTAAGAACATGATTATCAATGCTTCTAATCAGGCAGAAATGAAACGTGCTATCTATGTGCATGATTCCGAAATCAAGTCAATGGATATTGATTATGCAAAAGATACAATGGTGATTCAATTGAAAAATGCCTATCTGAAAAAAACTTTCAGTTTCGCTTCGATGGATTGGTTTACTTCGAAATGAACGCGATGAAGCTATGGAACGGTGGATTTTATGGAACCCATGGAATTGGGATGGATGAGATATTAGTTTTTCTGATTATGGGCGCTGAAGAACGCAATGAAAAACTGAACCAATTGATTGCTCATCGAGATGAGGTCGGTTATGATAACATTAGTTATAATAAACCGGAATCAGACTATTATCGTGATAATTTGATTTTAAGTGCATTTCAATTCTCATCAGGTGATCGATTCGAGTTTGTATGTAAAACAATTGAATTTGACAGTTCGGAATTAGTACAGTAATGATATAGACTTTTGTTCATCACAAAGAGCACTCTGTATGTACAAGAAAAGTCTTGCTTGAGCCGCAACAGTTAGAATAGTGATTTTTCTATCAACCCCGTGATTAATGTGTTTAAGGAGTATGCATGAAGAGAAAGCATCTATGGTTTCCATCCATGACAACCGATGAATTTGTAAAAGCGATAAAGAAGCATGACATTAGCAGTTGCAGCATAGTATTAGGCAAATATGGATGGATTGAAATACGCAACTATAATAGTGGCTTAGACAGAATAAATACTCTTCTATACGTTAAACGTTATACTTCTCTTTCTCTTCGCATCTCTCCTTACAATAATGGTATTAGGGTACGTGGAGTCTTTGGATTCCCTACACCACTGTTACTCGTCACTTGGATGGCACTGCTTAGCTTTTTGCTCGCTTATATAAAAAATGTTGGTTTTGGTCTAGATGCTTTAATCTTTTTTATTTTTATCTTTATTCCCTTGTGTATCGTATCATTACTGATTAAACGAGCGCTTGAATATGGTATGCGGAATCAATATGAAGCTGATAATCAAGCCTTGATTTACTTAATCAATTCGATAAGTATCGCAAGTACTCACAAAAAAGCTGAATCAAGTGACATAGAACATACAAAAAACATCAAATCCAAACAGTAAGTCTATCACTTGAAAGGCACCGTTACACTAAATAAGGCCCTACTCGAAACTACTGTTTTGAGTAGGGCTGTCTGATATCTCAGCCTATTTCGTTGTCTCAAAGATGAAGGTATCTCTCGCCATAATGTACGGAAACGTTCTACGCAGCTGGATTCAACGACTTCCTATGACTATATACATAATCCACAGGGCGATATTCCTGCGTCATTGGCCGCGGCGGAAAGTTCAACCAATATAGGTTATCGCATTTTCATACGACCTCTTGACTTCCAATATTTTCTTGAAGCAATTTGGACAAATCATTGACAATTCTATATAAATTGATTATAAAGAACAGGAACGCTTATTACACTTGTTGGAGAGAGAAGCCTCTAGCAAGGGGATATGTAGCATAAGATTATCACCACCTGTAAATATCAGGCAGCGTACGGTGAGCAATAGAATCCAATCGTATTCTACTGTCAGAATCGGCAAAAACACAATAATTCCACAACTGCGCAATGAAAGTTATTCATTGTGTTCCATTGAAAGGAGCCTTCATGAAACGCACCCTAACCGTCCTCTTATTCGTTGTACTCCTCTTTCTATGCGCTGTCGCGTATGGTGGTGAAACGCAGTCTGGCGACAGCAGCCTGCGCATTAGCGAAATCATGGCCTCGAACCACGTCTCGCTTGAAGATATGTTTGGTTTGTATCCCGATTGGATTGAAATCCACAACACAAGCGACACGCCGATATCCCTTCAGGGTGTCTGCCTGTCCGATAAGTGGTCAGATTTGGCCCGCTTTATGTTTCCCGATGATGCGGTAATCCAACCTGATGAATATCTTGTTGTGTTTGCTTCCGGCGTTAAGACTGCTGTCGCCGATGAATATCATATGCCTTTCAAGCTTAAAGCATCCGGTGAGCTTATTATTTTGTCCCAAGGTGGTATCCTGCTTGATTCCATTGCTTTTAATGAACAGCAATCCGATATCAGCTATGCACTCGATTCCACCGGAGAATACCAATTCACCATTACACCAACACCGCACAGCGTAAACCTCATCAACTAATTCCCGTATTCAGCATAAGTAACCAAACCGACTATTACACCAGAGGTGGTCCAACATGCGAAAATGGCTCCGCGTGCTTCCATGGATTATTGTCATGCTGCTACTGTGTTCTCCCGCTTTGGCGGATCGTATCACCGATCTGTGGGTATCAAGCGACGGCCTAAAAGGTGATGACGCTATCTCATGGTACAAGGGCCGCGATGGATATTATCTGTTTTTACCGGGAAATTGCCCGCTGGAGAATTTCAAAATCGGGTTTGACAGCGTTGACCATGTAACGCTGAATGATAAAACAATCCTTCCCGGTGACAACCTGATGTCCTTTGCATTGAATGAGGCAAATAGAATCGCCAACGAAAAGCACAAATATAATTTACACATCATCCAAGGTTCCCGTATTCCGGCGTTGTATATCACCACCGAATCAGGCAAACTCGATACCATTCACCACCGAAAAACCAACAAAGAAGCCGGCACATTGCTGCTGGTGAATCAATACGGCTATCCCGAGTATAACGGGGCTTTGACGTATATCAAAATACGCGGTAACGCATCCGCTAAGTTTTCACGCAAAAACTATCAACTCAAACTGGAGAATGGCACGAATTTACTGGGCATGGGCAAATGCAGAACTTGGATTGTAACAAGCAACTCCAGCGATAAAACCTTGCTGCGCAATCAGATTACACTGGATATGGCGATGTATGTCGGGCTTGATTATACACCGGAGCACCAAATGGTGGAGGTATACATCAACCAGGACTATATGGGCGCGTATCTGTTCAGCGAAAAAGTGATGGTTGACGACGACCGCGTGGCGATTCGCAATCTGGAAGAGCTGACGGAGGACATGAACGAAAACGAGCTGGATACCTTTGCTATGGCGGGCAGTAAAAAGGGTAGCGCAGGCAAATGGAAAGCATATGACATTCCCAATCAGCCTGAGGATATCACCGGTGGGTATCTGATCGAGTATGAAAGCGTCCCGCATTACGGGCAGGAAACCAGCGTTTACTGGACCGATCGTGATAGTATGCTTGTCATAAAAAGCCCGGAATATTGCACGCAGGAACAAATGGATTATATCTCCTCCTTTATGCAGCGCTTTGAAAATGCCATCTTTTCTAACGATGGCGTCGATGCCGAGTCCGGCATGCATTATAGCGAGTTGGTTGATTTCCAATCCCTTGTCAATAAATATCTGATTGAAGAAGTCGTGAAAAACTACGATGGAAACAAACGCAGTATGTTTTTTTACAAACCTGCGGATGAGCAAAGCCCGGTCGCCTTTGCTGGCCCCGTGTGGGACTATGATAGTTCATATGGTCGCTATGCGCAGGAGCACAATGCCCGCAAGGTACTTCCAGGCAAGGGCTTCTGGATCAACAACGCTACGGGCAGAAAGTACTGGTGGCCTGCGCTCTATCGGCAGGAGGACTTTCAGCAAGCTGCCAAGCAGCGCTATGCCGAGGCCTTCAGCCCCGCAATCGAAATTTTGCTGTGCCTGCGAACGGATGAAAGCGGAACGCTGCAGTCCATAGACGATTATGTCCGCCAGATTGAACAAACCGCTGCCATGAATTTTACACGGTTTCCCATTCCGAAAAACACATCCGCCGTTGCTAAAACGGGATGGACCTTTGCAGAAAACATCGACTATCTAAAGAATTTTCTTGAGAAACGATATGCCTTCCTAAACGAGCAATGGATGGTAGAGTAAAGGCATTAGCTCACTTGAAACGCAATCGCTTATCCATTCTTTCTCTTTCAGAAGCTGCAAAACTGTAGTATAGTAAAGACAGTACTTACTAATTTTACCAGCAAGCTGGCTATCGCTAGCATGGCTCGTTATTGTAGTCGATACCACAGGGTTGTCCCTTATCAAAGGAAAGGATGCTCACGTGAAGATACCCAAAGCATTGCAAATACCGTGCTGTATACTGGCGCCGCTGGCATCCGGTGGTTAGCATCCTTGCTTCTGTATAGAAATGTAAAGCAAGCAAGAAGAAGGATATTGACGCAGCATGAAGCCAAAGACACACACGAGGAAGAACTTACCGCACGCCTCTTTGAATCAAGTCAGGAATCAAACGCGTACAAGCCTACCGAAACATACACCATCGGCTCGCATCAAGCCTGTACAAGGCTACTATCCACAGCCGAGACCTTCTAAAACACAAGCCCAGCAGAAACCCGTAAATCGTACAGGGCTACACCGAATCGCCTTGCTATTTCTGGTCTCTGTTTTCATCTTTGCTGTGTATCAGATAAGCTCCTATTTTATCCATAGCCATAGGGCGAAGCAGGAAGAAGCGATGATCCGTACGCTCATCGCAGAATCCAGTGACAATGAAGTAGAAAGCGGAGACCCTTCACCCGTCATGCAGCATACCCCGTCTCCTGCACCAACAGCGCTTCCAAAAGAAAATGTATATGTCGAGGCTGAACCTAAAGCCCCCGAAACGCTGACTCAATTTGCGAAACCACTATTAATCAATCCGGACACCGTTGGCAAGCTAAAATTGGGGGAAAGCATCGATACGTATGTTGTCCAGCGGGACAACTCCTATTACCTACGCAGATCCTTTACCGGAGAGTACAATTTCTCAGGTGCGATCTTTTTGGATGTCACCTGCTCGATTTTCCCGCAAAGCAGAATGCTCATTATACACGGCCATAACATGAAGGATGGAACTGCGTTTGGTAAATTGTCCAGATACGATTCCTTACACTATCTCAACCAGTATCCGGTGATTCATTTTTCTACGCTCTATAAATCCGGAGAATATCAACCATTTGCCGCTGTGTATTACTCGACCAACCCAAAGGCAGATAATTACCTGGATCTATACCAAGGCAACTACCTGTCTGACGAGGCTTTCATCGCGTTTATACAAAAAGTGCAATCGATGTCTGTCTATCGCATTTCTATGATTGTAAAGCCAAAAGACAAACTTATCGTTCTGACGACCTGTGCTACGGATGATCCGAATATGCGTTTTGCCTTGTTTGCGGTCAAACGCAATATGGTATGACGCTATGGATTGATACCGATACCCATAGCTTCGAACATCGTCAGAACAAAACCCCCTTACTCCATTGCGGAGTAAGGGGGCTGTTTATAGCTTCTAAAACTTAGGCTAATCGGAGGATTAGTTTGAGCAGTCTTTCAACGCTGAGCCGCACATCCTCCAGGCTGAGTTCATTATCTTTCAACTTTTGCAGGGTATGCTCCGGCATGCCGCAGCCCATTTTAATATCGTTGCCGGCGGCGATCTCCCGGAACTGCTCCCCGTAGGTGTACCAGTCTGTGGTCACCAGGCCGTCAAAGCCCCATTCATCGCGCAGGATGCCGGTGAGCAAATCATGGTTTTCCGATGCCCGCACGCCGTTGATGAGATTGTAGGAGCTCATGATTGTCCACGGGTTTGCCGTCTTGACGCATATTTCAAATCCCTTAAGATAGATTTCCCGCAGTGCACGTTCCGATACCCGGGAATCCGAATTCCTGCGGTTGGTTTCCTTATTATTACAGGCAAAGTGCTTCAGCGAGCAGGCAATCTCTTCGCTTTGAATCCCCTCAATTAAAGCCGATGCCATGCGACCGGTCAGTAACGGGTCTTCCGAAAAGTACTCGAAGTTGCGTCCGCACAGCGGGCTGCGGTGAATGTTGATCGCGGGCGTTAGCCACACACCAAAGCCGTTTTCCTTGACCTCCAGCGCACCCGCCTTGCCGATTGCATGGAGCAAGGCCGGATTCCAGGTGCAGCACAGCAAGGTGGCACAGGGAAACGCCGTCGTGTTCACGCCGCATTCCGGTCTGATGCGCAGGCCTGCCGGGCCATCGGCGGTCATGACATTCGGCACGCCGTACTTTTGCAGATTGCCAAAACCAAAGGTGTTGGCCGGACCGCGGTCCGGCTGCCCGCCGAGCAACGCCACCATTTCCTCCTGCGTAAGCACGTCCAGGAAGCTTTCAAGCGTCATGGTTCCTTCATATACATCCATCAGCTTCGGCAGGTTTGATCCCGTCCAAGCCGAAAACGGCATTTGCTCCGGGTTTTCCGGCGGTATCTGTCCGTTAAACGGCAGTACCTCATCAATTTGCGGATAGCGCGGTGGAACCGGGTGCTCCGGCAGGGTTTCCATCTGACCCTCCGCCGTCAGGCGGCTTGTCAGCTGCGAGGGCACGCATTTTGGCGAGAGCTGGGATAGCGTCCGGTTTGCGTCCACTTTCCAGATCAGCGGCAGCGGCTGCACATCCCGTACATTGTCACCCATATAGAAATGATAGTCTCCCGCCTCCAGTATCCAGGCAGAGGCGTGAACTTTGCCGGTATCGTCATAGCTGGCGAAATCCATCGCTTGGAACCTAATGGTTACGCGCTGGGTTTCGCCGGGCTTTAATTCTCTGGTCTTGGCAAAGCCGACAAGCACCTTCTTGGGTTTGCCGAGTTTGCCCTGGGGCGCACTGCAATACACCTGCACCACTTGCTTGCCCGCCACTTCCCCGGTATTGGTGACCGTCGCCTCCGCCGTAAAGGCATCATTTTCCGTAGCGCAAGCAAGGTCGGTCAGAGAAAAGGAGGTATAGCTTAAGCCAAACCCAAACGGATAGCACACTTTGTCCGCCGCGCCGGGTATGGTTTCAAAATACCGGTAGCCAACGTAGATATCGTCGCGATACTCCACATACGCGTCGGATTCATTAAACCCGGCCGAAGAGGGATACGACTCAAAATCCACGGCAAACGTATCGCTCAGCCGCCCGGACGGGCATGCATCGCCGCAAAGGATATCCGCCGCCGCCAGGCCGCCCTCCATGCCGCCCTGCCATGCAAGCAGGGCCGCGTCAATCGTGCTGCTCTGACGAATCCACTGTGTATCATTCATGCCGCCGGTGTTTAGCACTACGGTTACATGGGCAAACGCCGCCTGCACAGCCTCCACCATGGCCGTTTCTTCGCGGCTGAGGAAGAAATCCCCGTCAAACGCTTGGCCTGTGCGGTCATAATTTTCGCAGGAAAACCGGCAAATGCTGATCACCGCCGTATCGGTAAACGCGGCGGCTTGCTTTAGCAAATCGCCCGGCAGCGGTGGCTCTGTGGTTTCACCGGGGTTGCAGCCCGCAGCATACTGCTGCTCAACATTGTTAGTGTAATAGGCCGCAAGGGGTGCAAACAGGGAAAGGCGACCGTCCCCTTCCTTTTCTTGCAAGCCGTCCAGCAAACTGCGCACATACGCAACCGTCGTGTCTCCGCTGCCGCCGCCGCCCTTGACATAGTCCACCTGTGCTTTGCCAAAAACAGCCAGTTTGGTACCGGCTGGAAACGGCAGGGCATGGTTTTCATTCTTGAGGAGCACCATCCCCTCCCGGGCGGCCTCCCGCGACAGCGCAATGTGATTGGGGCTTCCTGTCACCCTTCGTCCGTCCGCTCCCAGCGGGACTCCCGGCATATAGCGGATTCGCTGCCATTTGGTATTGTGTTCCATCGGTACACCTCAACTCTATCAAATTTGTTTGGCTGTGCCTGAAAAACGTTTTTTCTTCTGCTTATCTGCATGCGCTTTGCTTAGTGTACCATATTGATCGCGTTTGATACATACGATTTCACCCATCGGCAGCAACATTTTTGCCCCATCCATTCCCTTTCGGAAGCTGCAAAATTGTAGTATACTATATACAGTATCTGGAAATTTACGGTATGCACGCTTCACCCCGGTGGATCTTGCTCTTGCCTGAACACCGTGCTTTGTTTTGACTGAAGGCGGGTAGTTCATTGAAGCACTATAGCGACACCAATATCGCAGGTGTATTCCACGTCCGGGGTTGATCCCGGTTGTGTCGGGCTTTGATAGCGTGTATAATCAATTGACTGTATTTCGGTTTTTCATGCAGCCATGACATGGACACAGCCTACGTTTTCCATTCATTTCATCCGAAAGGAAACCATACAGCGTGAAACAATCCGGCTCGCAAACCCAGACAACGAAACGCACCCGCTTTCTCGCCGAAGGATTCGGCCTCAAAAGCATACTGCGGCAGCCGAAAAAAGCGCTGCTGTTTCTTGTGTTGCTGGCAACCGTCGTCACGCTGCTTACGCTTGTCATGTGTGTATACCATGCAGTAAGCGGCTATCTGGACGAATGCAACGAGTACTACCACACCATTGCCGAGCTTGAGTACTTCGGGTCGGAGTATCCGGATTCGCACGCCGCAGACCCGGCCATGGCTGCCTCGATTTCCGGCAATGCAGACACGCTGGAAGCGCTGCTGGCGCTTCCGGGCGTACTCCAGTTTGACGCAGAAGACGCCCTGCTTGGCGTGATTCCCGATCTGCGCCGCAAGGACTGGCAGGTCTACGATAAGGACGCAGCAGTCATCGTCGTCACCATCAGCCAATGGGAGCGGTCTACTGCATCCTACTCCGCCATCATCACCGAAGCCCCCTTCGCCTGGGGCGATGTGTTTGACAAGATCACCTATATCAGCCTGGAAGAAGGCAGCCTGCAACTTGGGGACAGCTATGTGCTCAGCGGCCATTTTATCAACAGCGCCAATAACTTCCTCCTCTTTCAACCGGAGGATGCCTGGGCCGGTACGGGAGACAGCGCCCAGCTGCTGCCGGGCTATATGCCGCTTAACGGTAGCGTTTTGCCGGAGGACAGCCCCTATCGTGCCCTGGCACGCGTGCTGAAACACCGCAACAACGGCTACCGGATTAGCCCTGTTACCGATATCACAACGCTTAGGCCCTGGCAGCAGGGCGAGCTTAAGCTACTGGACGGCGGCCGCTTGTTTACCCCCGAAGAATACGCAAGCGATGCCAAGGTGTGCATCATTTCAAACCTTCTGTCCACGGTGCTCGATTTGTCCGTTGGCGATACCGTTCCCATCAGCCTGAACGATTGCGACAACCTGATTTACGATGCCTGGACCGAGGTCCTCGCGCCGGTGGAACCTTACACCATCACCGGTATTTATTACCGCACCTCGGAGCACCCGGACACGCTGTACATCCCCCGCTCTGCACCAAACCAGCAGATTGTCATGACGACCGGCTATACACTGGGGCAGTTCCGGCTGGATAACGATCTGGCTGCCGATTTTCACAAGCAGGCCCAGGCGCTGCTGCCTGCGGGCTACCGGCTGACCGTGTATGACGAGGGCTATGCCACGGTGTCCGGCCCGTACAAGGAGCTGCAAAACCTATCCCTGCTCTTTCTGCTAATCTGCCTGCTGGTCGTACCCGGCGTTCTGGCGTTGTTTAGCTATCTGTTCATCTCCCGCAGGCGGGATGATGCCCTGCTCCAGCGTGCACTTGGCGTAGGCAGCGCGCACGCGCTGCGCGGCTTTTTAGCCGCTTCGCTGGCCATTACCCTGCCAGCGGCTGCCATCGGGCTGCTTGCCGGACGCTTGCTGGAAGGCCAGGTGCTGGACTATATCCGCGTACTGGCCGAAACGCTGGGCGCAACGGATACGCGCTTTTCCTCCGCCAATTTGTTCACGGTGCGGCATCTGATGTTTGCGCCGGTATCGGCCGCCAGCGTGTATGTGCTGGCCGGTGGCTTGTTCCTGCTCTTTGTCCTGGTGTTTGCCGCTGCATTCTCGCTTGATGCCGTACACGAACGCAAACCCCGCAAAAAAAAGAAACCCCGCGTGGTGCATGGCCGTACGTCCCGCCTGTCCGGGCGGCTGAAATACGCACTGCTTTCCATGCGGCGCGGCGGCATGCGCACGCTGGCGGTGCTGGTTCTGTGCGCGGTGATCGCCGTGTTTTTGGGGGTTTTGACCTCCGCGTCCGACCAATATGCCGCACAGCTGCAGGAAATACGGCAAAACACAATCATCCGCGGATATGCAACGGACTTTTTTGGCCGCTATATGAACGGTATGGTCATCCCCGGTTTCAAAGTAGAGGCCCTGCTGCAAGCCGAACTGGCCGATCGCGTCAACCTGACATGGACGGTGTCCAACCTGCGCTTTGCCGGCATCACCCGCACCGCGGACGGCGTGGACACGGGGCTGGAAGATCCGGTGATTCCAACCAGCGGCTTTTCCATCGAGACGCTGCTGTACAAAATGTCCAAAGAACCCAAATGGGTTGCGACCAATTCTATCAGCGGTTCGCCAGCCTTTTACTACGAGACCGACCCCACCCTGCAATGGCTGGACGGATACGACGAACGATGCCTGACCGGAACCGATGCCGCATTGTGCGTGCTGCCCGTAGCCATGATGGAACGCCAGGGCATTCACCTGGGCGATACCGTACGCTACCTCGCCTGGTTTGATGACGACGAAGAGCCTTTCCTGCTGTTTGATTTCCTTGTGGTGGGCAGCTATGTGCTTCCCTATGGCGAGGAAGTGATTTATACGCCGTTTGGCCTGAACTTCCCCGGCGCACCACCGGCAAGCGCTTCACCGGAACGGGAAATAGAAACCACCCGCGCCTGGCCGGGATACTTCGATATGCCGTGGACCCGTATGCAGCTTAGCCGTTTCAGCTTCCGCAGCATGATTTTCACCCTGCGCTCCGCTTCGGGGCTAGACGCACTGCGCGACGCACTGGAAGCCATCCCCTATGAAGAAACCGGTGTCCGTTCGCTTGTGCGCGATTATGCCGTGATCGACGATGCCGACTACATATCCACCGTGCAGGGAATGGAGCGGCAGATGCGCTATATGAATGCGTTGTTTATCTGCCTGTATGCGGCGGTCATGCTGATTGGCGCGGTCGGCGCATACCTGCTGCAAAACTCCCGCAAGCCGGAAATTGCGCTCATGCGCGCCCTCGGCGTCGGAACGCCGCGCATCTTGCTGACCTTCTTGTTTGAACAGCTGCTGCTATCGGGCATCGGGGTACTCCTTGGCATGCTGTGCTTTATCCTGCCGGGTGGCAGCATCAACACACTATTCATCTGGCTGCTGGCAGCATACGAACTCTGCTGGCTCAGCGGCAGTACCATACGGATGATGCGGGCCCTGCGGCAAAAGACGCAGGAACTGCTCTCCGAACCGGAATAATAGGGAGGCATCTATGGCAATCCTGACTTTGAACCATGTGGACTATACCTATCATACAAAGTTTCACACCGTGGAAGCGCTTAAGGATGTCAACGCTTCGTTTGAAACCGGGAAGATGTATGCACTGGTGGGCAAATCCGGCAGCGGAAAATCCACCCTGCTATCGCTTTTAGCCGGGCTGATGCTGCCTGAACGCGGCGAGGTCCTGTTTAAAGGCACCCCGACGCAGCAGATGAACCTGGACCGCTACCGCCTGTTCCATGCCGCAGTCATCTACCAGTCGTTCCGGCTGTTTCCACTGCTGACGGTATCGGAAAACATTACCTATCCTATGGAGCTGCGTGGCATGCGCGGCGAGGACGCACGGCAGCTGGCCGCAGCGCTTGTGGAGAAAGTCAACCTGCCATCCACAGTATTAAACCGCTTTCCGGCCATGCTGTCCGGCGGCGAGCAGCAACGGGTGGGTATCGCCCGCGCCATGGGGATGAACTCAAAACTTTTGCTTGCCGACGAACCGACCGGCAACCTGGATAGCGATAACGGCGATCGGCTGGTGGCCATCCTGGCCGATTTAGCGCACAAAGAAGACTACTGCGTGATCGTCGTCACGCACGACTTGGAGCTGGCCGCGCGCGCGGACCAAACCTTCCGCATGCAGGACGGTACCCTGTCGCAGGCATAAATATCGTCAAACTGTACTAGCACCTTTCGGCTTCGCCGGGGGGTGCTATTTTATTCATTCTTATGTTTTTTATGGAAACGCTTGACTTGGAGTGAACTCCAATGTTTATACTGATAGTAACATAAGCCGCTAGGAGGGGTTCCATGACCATCGCAGCCGTTGCCAGGCAGTATGGCCTCACGCCGGATACCTTGCGGTACTACGAGCGTATCGGGCTGATTCCGCCCGTAGGCCGCACCCCAAGTGGCATCCGTAACTACCGTGAGGACGACTGCCAGTGGATTGAGTTTATCAAATGCATGCGCCTGGCCGGGCTGCCTGTGGAAGTCCTGGCCGAGTATGTCAGGCTCTGCCGTTTGGGCGATGATACCCTGGCCCAGCGCAAACAGCTGCTCAAAGAACAGCGAAACAAGCTGATCGAGCGCATCGCAGACATGCAGGAGACCCTGCGGCGGCTGGACATAAAACTTGCGCATTATGACCAGTTCACCATCCCCGGACGCAGTGATGACACCCCATAACCACATAAGGAGATGACCGTGATGAAATTACTGGGCTTTGGCTGTATGCGGCTTCCGCATATCGGCGACAAACCGGACACAGAGCAGTTTAACCGCATGGTAGACCTGTTTCTGGACGAGGGCTTTACCTATTTTGATACCTCCACCTTTTACGGCGACAGCGAAACTATGCTGCGCCAGAGTTTAACCTCCCGCTACCCGCGCCAGAGCTATCTGCTGACCAACAAGCTGACTGAAGGTCTGTTTAAAACCGAGGCCGATCTGCCCGGCGTTTTCGAAAAACAGCTAGAAACCTGCGGCGTGGACTATTTTGATAATTACCTGCTCCATGCCATCAGCTTTAAAAACTATCAGAAGTTCCTTGACTGCAATACCTTTGCCTTCATCCGCGAGCTCAAGGCTGCAGGCAAGGTGAAAACCATCGGCCTGTCGTTTCACGATAAGGCGGCCCTGCTGGATGAGATTTTAAGCGACCACCCGGAAATCGAAGTCGTGCAGATTCAGTTCAACTATGTGGATTACGAAAACCCCAGCGTGGAAGGCAAAGCCTGCTACGAGGTATGCCGCAAGCATGGCAAACCGGTGATCGTAATGGAACCCGTGCTCGGCGGCGCACTGGCCGACCTGCCAGAGGATGCCGGTGCGGTGCTCTCGGCACTGGGCGGTGGCAGCAACGCAAGCTACGCCATTCGCTTTGCGGCCTCCTTTGAGGGTGTACTCACGGTATTAAGCGGCATGAGCAACCTGGAGCAGGTGAAGGATAACATCAGCTACATGAAGCACTTTACCCCGCTGTCTGACACGGAACATGAAGCCATTGCCAAGGTGGTACAGATTGTGAAACAGCAAAACCTGATCGGCTGCACGGCCTGCGGCTACTGTTTGGCTGGCTGTCCCAAGCAAATCAACATCCCGGCAATCCTGTCCTGCCTGAACAACCAAAAACAGCACCCGGACTGGAACTGCAGTCTATACTATGGCGCGCACACGCAGCACCGGGGCAAGGCATCGGACTGCATCGACTGCGGAAAGTGCGAAAAAACCTGCCCGCAGCACCTGCCGATTACCAAACATTTGAAGGACGCCGTCACCGCGTTTGAAACCGCCAAGAAAGCCTGATACCGCAGCGAAAATCCCATCCCGGCGCGTGGAGGCAATCCGCCCGCCGGATTTTTTATTTTTAGAAAAACACTAAATATTGTGTTTCACCCGTTTAGAAGCGGTGTATATAGGGGATGAAAGTATTTTGGAGGCCCGGGTTTCTTGGGACTGCAGGCCTAAGACACCGGACACGAAAAGATATTATTCTAAACTTCTTCCATGGTCTTGACTTCGCAAAACGGATTGCGTACGATGACAAAAGACACAATTTCACTACACTACACAAGGGGTTTGTGCGTATGATTGCGGGACTGCAGAAAATGACCCTCCTGGATTATCCCGGCAAGGTGGCCGCCACGGTATTTATTGGCGGCTGTAATTTTCGCTGTCCGTATTGTCACAACGCCTCCCTGCTGGATCCGGCCAACGATGCACAGGAGATCACCGAGGATACGGTGTTGGCCTTCCTACAGTCACGCAAAGGCCTTCTGGACGGTGTATGCGTAACCGGCGGCGAGCCGCTATTGTGGGATGGTCTTGAAGCCTTTCTGCAAAAGATTAAGGCTCTTGGGTTTCTTGTCAAGGTCGATACCAACGGCACCCGCCCCGACAAGCTGAAAGCACTGGTGCAAGCCGGACTGGTCGATACCGTGGCTATGGACCTGAAACACGCCCCGGATAAGTATACCCTAGCCACCGGCATACAGGCAGACCCGCTCCCAGCCGTGAAAGACAGCGTAGCCTATCTGCTGACAGGCCCCATCCCCTACGAGTTTCGCACCACGGTGGTCAAAGGGCTGCACCAGCAAGACGATCTCGTTAAAATCGGGCAGTGGATTCAGGGTGCCGACGTCTATTTTCTGCAAAATTTTCAGGCCTCCCCGGACGTTCTCACCCCCGGTTTAGAGGGCTTTGAAATGCAGGAATTGCAAGCATTTGCCGACGCTATACGCCCCTATGTACCGGGCATACACATCCGCGGCGCAGCATAATATATACTGGGCGCATCCGCGCTAACACCAGTATTTAGTGTCTCAAGAAATAAAATACACAATATGTTGCGATTTCGCTTGACAGTCACCATATTACAGTTTAGAATAAAAAAACTAAAACGACCAACACTCCTCAAAGGATGAGCTTTGAAAAAAGCTGTTTTAGTTGACGCCCTAAAAATAAACAGGAGGGACGAAGGATGTACAAGGTTATCAAACGGGACGGCGCTCTGGCTGAGTTTAATATTTCCAAAATTGTCAGCGCGATCGCCAAGGCCTTCAATGCCCAGGAGAAACAGTATACGCAGGATGTGATAGACTTCCTTGCTTTAAAAGTCACCGCCGATTATCAGGATAAAATCCAGTATGATATCATCGGCGTAGAAAGTATACAAGATAGCGTTGAGCGCGTTTTGGTACAGGCCGGGTATGCCGATGTTGCCAAAGCCTACATTTTGTACCGCAAACAGCGGGAAAAGGTGCGCAATACCTCCACCACGCTGCTGGATTACAAAGAGCTGGTCAACGGCTATGTGAAGATTGACGACTGGCGCGTGAAGGAAAACTCCACCGTGACCTATTCCGTCGGAGGATTGATTTTGTCCAACTCCGGCGCAATTACAGCCAACTATTGGCTGTCTGAAGTGTATGACGAGGAAATCGCCAGCGCCCACCGCAACGCGGACATGCACATCCACGATCTGTCCATGCTCACGGGCTATTGCGCCGGGTGGAGCCTGAAACAGCTCATCATGGAAGGCCTTGGCGGTATCCCCGGCAAGATCACCTCCTCGCCCGCCAGCCACTTGTCCACGCTGTGCAACCAGTTGGTTAACTTCCTGGGCATTATGCAAAACGAGTGGGCCGGCGCCCAGGCCGTATCCTCCTTCGATACCTACCTGGCCCCGTTTGTGAAGGTGGATAATCTTACCTATAAAGATGTAAAACAAAGCCTGCAGTCCTTCATCTTCGGCGTCAACACCCCCAGCCGCTGGGGCACCCAGGCACCGTTTACCAACGTAACGCTGGACTGGCGCGTACCGGCCGACCTTGCTGAGCAACACGCAATTGTCGGCGGCAAGGAACTGGACTTCTGCTACGGAGACTGCCAGGCAGAAATGGATATCATCAACAAGGCGTTTATCGACATCATGATCGAAGGCGATGCCAACGGCCGCGGGTTCCAGTACCCGATTCCTACTTATTCCATCACGAAGGATTTCGACTGGAGCGACACCGAGAACAACCGTCTGCTGTTTGAAATGACGGCCAAGTACGGCACGCCCTATTTCTCCAACTATATCAACTCCGATATGGAACCCTCCGACGTGCGTTCCATGTGCTGCCGCCTGCGGCTGGACCTGCGCGAACTGCGCAAAAAGGGCGGCGGGTTCTTCGGCAGCGGCGAAAGCACCGGCTCTGTCGGCGTGGTAACCATCAACCTGCCGCGCATCGCCTATCAGGCCAAGGACGAGCAGGACTTCTACGCACGGCTGGACAAGCTGATGGATGTGGCCGCCCGCTCGCTGGATACCAAGCGCACGGTCATCACCAACCTGATGAACGCAGGGCTGTACCCCTACACCAAGCGTTATCTGGGCACGTTTGACAACCACTTCTCCACCATCGGTTTGGTGGGCATGAACGAAGCCGGACTGAACGCCAAGTGGCTCGGCAAGGATATGACCCATGACGATACCCAGGCCTTTGCCCAGAACGTGCTCAACCACATGCGCGACAGGCTGGTGAACTATCAGGAACAGTACGGCGCGCTGTTCAACCTGGAAGCAACGCCCGCCGAGTCCACCACCTACCGCCTGGCCAAGCACGATAAGAAGCGCTTCCCCGATATCATCTCCGCCGCCAAAAACCCCGGCGACAAACCGTACTACACCAACTCCTCTCACCTGCCGGTCGGTGCGACGGACGATATTTTTGAAGCCCTTGCCGTCCAGGACGATCTGCAAGTGCTGTACACCTCCGGCACGGTATTCCACGCCTACCTGGGCGAGAAACTACCCGACTGGAAAGCCGCAGCCACGCTGGTACGCAAGATTGCCGAGAACTTCAAGCTGCCCTACTATACCATCTCCCCAACATACTCGGTGTGCAGCGATCACGGCTACATTGCCGGCGAACATATGACCTGCCCCGACTGCGGACAGGACGCGGAAGTCTACTCCCGCATCACCGGCTATTACCGCCCCGTGCGCAACTGGAACGATGGTAAATCTCAGGAGTTCCTCGATCGCAAGGAATATGTGGTTGATGCAAATGCACAGCCCGCCGCCAAGCAGGACGATGAGCTGCTGCTCTTCACCACCCCCACCTGCGCCAGCTGCAAGATGGTGAAAACCTCGCTTGCCGAAGCTGGTATCAAGCACAAGATCATCGATGCCAGCCAGCATCAGGATCTGGTCGAAAAGTACGGCGTCATGCAGGCCCCGTCGCTGGTGTCTGTCAAAGGCCAGAACGCCGAAAAGTATGCCGGCCCTGCCAAGGTGATGGAGTTCATCCACGCACATAACGCGTAAGAAAACACCGCTTACAAGAACGCAGTCCAGATGGATTGCGTTCTTTTTCTTGCAGGGAAGCAGCATTCGAACACGGAATACAATCCACAATCCAAGCGATGGGAGCGTACCGCATGCAAGTATTTCTGGACTGTTTACCCTGTGTTCTCCGCCAGGCCCTGGAGTCGGCCCGGCTGGCTACCGATGATGAAGCGATTCAACAACAGATTATGACCGAGGTGATCGGGGAACTTACGCACTATACATCCTTTGCCAACGCACCGGACATCGCCCGCACCGTGCAGGGCATTGTCAAAACACACACGGGGAACCCGGACCCGTACCAGGCGATTAAGCAGCGCGATCTGGCCGCCGCCAAGGCGCAGTACCCCATCGTGTATGAACAGTTTTTGCAAAAGGACGATGCCCTCTACTGGGCCCTGAAGGCCGCAGCCACCGGTAACGTACTGGACAGCGCGATTAGCCTGTCCTCAAACGCTGACCGCTTGGTACAGGAGTTTGAACTTCCGTTTGCCGTCTGCGATATGCCGCTACTGCAAAACCGGCTGAAAACTGCCAAAAGCCTGCTGCTGATTGGCGACAACACCGGCGAGACCGTGTTTGACGGCCTGCTGCTCCAGCAGTTCCCAGACCTGAAACTCTACTACGCCGTGCGCAACCAGCCCGTACTTAACGACGCTACCTACGATGATGCTGTTGCCTCGGGGCTGGACGCATATGCCGAAATCCTCTCCACCGGCTGCAATGTACCCGGCGTACTACTGGATGAATGCAGCGATGCATTTTTGCAGGTTTTTAGCAGCGCGGACATCGTCATCACCAAAGGGCAAGGCAATTTTGAAACGCTGTCAAACCCACCGCGCGAGCTATTCTATCTGCTCAAGGCCAAGTGCCCGGTGGTCGCCAAGGTGCTGGACGTTCCCCTGTCCGAATTTGTGTTCCGCTATCGCGCCGCCTGCCAGTAAAAATCCACAACTATACGGTCACGTAAAAGCCAACACCATCACCGAAAAAGTGAATTAAAAAAGATGTTTAAGATCGCCCAACCATGTGTATACTACTCATACGGAAACCACGAAAGGAGCGACAAGACATGGCACTTTACGATATAACCGTGATGGACGCAAGCGATCAGCCAACGACGTTGGACGAATACAAAGGCAAGGTACTGTTGATCATCAACACCGCAATCAAATGCGGATTCACCCCCCAGTATGAAGGGCTGCAAACGCTGTATGAGAAGTACCACGATCAGGGCTTCGAAATTCTGGATTTTCCGTGTAACCAGTTTGCCCTGCAGGCCCCGGGAACCATTGCACAGATTCACGATTTCTGCACCCTGAACTACGGCATCAAATTTCCCCAATTTGCCAAGGTGAAGGTCAACGGTAAGGACGCCGCACCCCTGTACAAGTTCCTCAAGGAACAGCAACCGGGCGAAGGCAGTGGCCGTATCAAGTGGAACTTTACCAAATTCCTGGTTGACCGTGACGGCAACGTCGTGAAACGGTTTGAGCCAAGCGCTAAACCCGAATCACTGGAAGACGATATCAAAGCGCTTCTCTAACAAAGCGACTGAAAGAGATGATTCCAATGTGCAAGCAACAGCCGTCTCCGCAACATAGGCTATAAAGCGGATGCCCCGTTGTTACCGCACTGCTATAGCAGCAGGCGTTGACGATATAGAAAATAGAATAAGGAGGTGAGTCCATTGAACGAGAACACCTAAACCCCCGCACATTTGAAGCAAGTGCGGGGGTTTTTTTGTGCCATCCTGTTATCGCCACAGACTTGCCAATCTCACTGCACGCGGGTATGATACAAGCAACGAATTGCATATGGAGGGATACCCCATGGACATGCATGGAAAGGTCGCTATCGTCACCGGCGGGGCGCGCGGCATCGGCAAGGCAATTGCTGATGGCTTCAAAGCGCGAGGTGCCACGGTATTGGTGATTGATACACTGCCAAACGATGGCTTTCAGGGCGATATCGCCGACGAAAGCGTACTCAAAGCGTTCGCCGCGCAGGTCATTGCCCAGCATGGCGCAATTGATTATCTGGTCAACAATGCCATGCTCACTCATGGCGGATTGGACAGCTGCGGGTATGATGATTTTAACGAGGTACTGCGCGTGGGCGTTACCGCGCCGTACCATTTAACCCGGCTGCTGCTAGATCACTTTGCCCCCGGTGCGGCGATTGTGAACCTCTCCTCCACGCGGTATTTGATGAGCCAGCAAAACACCGAAAGCTATTCTGCCGCCAAAGGCGGCATCACGGCGTTGACGCACGCCATGGCGGCAACGCTTGCCGGGCGTGTACGCGTTAACGCCGTCGCCCCCGGCTGGATTGATACCACGGATGGCAACTTTGACCCGGCCGACCACAGCCAGCAGCCGGTCGGCCGCATCGGCACACCGGAGGATATTGTGCAGGCCGTGCTGTTCCTGTGCGGAGAGGAAAGCAGCTACATCACCGGGCAGGTACTCACCGTGGACGGCGGCATGACCAAACGCATGATCTATCACGGCGAGGAAGGCTGGGAATACAAGCCGCAGTAAGGCCGCGTAACGCTTTCAGACCAGTTGCGAAAATCGTCACAAATTCGTCACCTGCGCTCCATTGACCGCTCAGGTTTTTCCATGGTACATTCAACGCGAAATACAGGCGACGCAAGCGATTGCAGTCTGTGACCAAAACCGGAATATGGAGGATACACACCATGGAGACGCCCGGAAAACGCAAGTCCCGCATCCGCCTGTATGTGCAGATTTTCTTTTTCACACTGATCGCATTCATCGCCGTGAACAAATCGCTGGAGGAAGCAGGTCTGGCAACAATCCCGTTTTTGTCCACGGCTTCGCTGCACGCACTGTGCCCCTTTGGCGGCGTGGTGACGCTGTACAACCTGCTAACCGTGGGCACGCTCATTCAGAAAATCCACGCATCGGCCATCGTTTTATTGGTCTTAGTCGTGCTGCTGACGCTGTTCTTCGGCCCGGTGTTTTGCGGCTGGGTATGCCCGCTGGGGTCGATTCAGGAATGGTTTGGCAAACTCGGACGCAAGCTTTTTAAGAAGCGCTACAATACCTTTGTTCCGCGTAAACTTGACAAGGTGCTACGCTACGCGCGCTTCCTGGTGCTGATTTGGGTGGTGTTTGTTACCGCACGTTCGGCCACGCTGCTGTTTGCCAATGTTGACCCCTACAATGCGCTGTTCACCTTCTGGACAGGCGAAGTCGCCCTGCCGTCACTGATCATCCTAGGCGTCACGCTGCTCGGTTCTTTGTTTATCGAGCGCCCGTGGTGTAAGTACGCCTGCCCCTACGGCGCACTGCTGGGCGTGTTCAACAAGTTTCGCATTTTCAAGATCAAGCGCAGCGAAAGCAGCTGCATATCCTGCAACAAGTGCACCAAAGCCTGCCCCATGAACATCGACGTCGCCGCGCAGAAAACCATAACCGATCTCCAGTGCATCAGCTGTATGGAGTGCACATCCCAGCGCGTATGCCCAGTGCCTGACACCGTGGAAATGACGCTGCCCACGCGTAAACAGACGGCTGTGGCAAGGGGGGATGCGCAATGAGAATCAAACTTTGGCAGATCGCGCTTGTGATTATTGTGATCATCTTTGGCGGCATCGGCATTAGCATGCTGACTGGCGACTGGGCAACCGAGAGCGACAAGGAACCCGCCCGCTACAGCAGCGGCGAGTTCGCCGGGGAGTACAACCCCGAAGACATTCGCGGCTCATACACCTTCCAGGATGTGGTCGATGCGTTCCAAATCGATTTGACTGTGCTATTCGATGCCTTCGGCATCCCAGCTGATACCGATGGTACCGCCATCAAGACCAAGGACATTGAAGCCGAGTACGGCGAGGCGGAAATCGGCAATAGCTCGGTGCAGCTCTTCGTCGGCCTGTACAAAGGCCTGCCCGTAACGCTGGATGCATGGCTTACCCCCCGGGCAGCGGAGATCGTGCTGGCATCCAACCCGGACTTGACACAGGAGCAGATTGACTACATCCAGACCCATCAGGTGGACATCGCCGCAACCGAGGCTTCTGAAACGGCCGAAATCCCGGCCACAGAAGAAACGCACGATGCAAGCGAAACGACCTCTGTGAAAGGCACGACCACCTTCCAGATTGCACTGGACCTAGGGCTGAGCCAGGCTGAGATTGAAGCGATCATCGGCGGCCCCATGCCCGCGACCAATATGTTGATTCGCGATTATTGCACAGAAAACGGCCTGTCCTTTTCCACCATTAAAACCGCGCTCAACGATGCACTGGCCGCGATAGACTAAACTACCAGCCCTATATCAAAACCCCCGACAGTCTTTCCTGTCGGGGGTTTTTTGCAGAACTTAGATTCAATTATGCTAATGCCATTAGCGCTTGCCGGTCGAGCCAAACCCGCCACGGCTTTCCGCGTTCATCGCATCGACCTCTTCGATGGTGACAGGCGGCATCTTTTCCACAATGCGGAACTGGCAGATACGATCATCCATTTGAATATGGGTATCGCGCACGGCATAAACGGACATATACCAGATGTCGTTCTCCCCGCAATAGCTTTCATCCACCACTCCCATGGAGTTGGTCTGCAAAATGCCCCAGGTTTTAAATGTGGAGCTGCGCGGCACAACATGTGCCTCATACCCCTTAGGCAGCTTGGCGGAAATCCCAAGCGAAATCAGCTTATGCTCCCCGGCCTTCAGAGTGACATCCTCTGCGGCGCGCAGGTCAATCCAGTCTCCCTGTTCCAGTCGGGTAATTTTCGTGATGGGTGCGTGGTACTTGATTTGAATTGTCATGCGTGTTCCCTTTCAGTTGAATTTAAAGTCGCACAGCGGATCGTGATCGTTCACCACGCCCACTGCCTGTAAGAAGCTGTACACCGTAACCGAGCCCATAAAGCGCATACCGCGCTTTTTCATGTCCTTGGCGATTGCATCGGACAAAGGAGAGGAACAGATCAGCTCCTGCCCGCCGATGATCGGGGCATCCGGCGCAAAGGAATACAGATAGCGGTCAAACGACCCAAACTCCTTTTGAATGGCCAGAAATACGCGCATATTGCCAATCGCCGCTTCGATCTTCTTGCGGTTACGCACAATGCCGGCATCCGCCATCATGCGCTCCACATCCTGCTGGCCAAAGGCCGCGATTGTAACAGGGTCAAACCCCGCAAATGCCTTGCGGAAGTTTTCGCGTTTGCTGAGCACCACCGCCCAGGACAGCCCTGCCTGAAACCCTTCCAGCAGGAGCATTTCGGCAAGCTTCCTGTCGTCATGTTCGGGCTTGCCCCATTCTTCGTCGTGGTAGCGAATCATCTGCTCGCCCCGCGCCCAGGCACAGCGTACCGGCATACTGCTAACTCCTTATCCGTTCCGTCGTAAACAATGCTTGCACCCTTTGTGTCGCTGATTAGAATCCCCGACCGCCGCCACCGCCGCCGGAGTGCACGCCGCTTCCGCCGCCGCCACCGCTGAACCCTCCGCCATGGCCGCCACCACTGCCTACATTTTTAGCACGCCGAGTCCGGGTCACCGTGGTGCGTAGGTACTGGTCGGTGGACTCGGTCATGGTCATATCAGCGTTTGCGTGGTAGTCGTAATGGTAGGTTGAGCCCTTCAGCTTATAGCGTGAGGATACGGTGAAAACAAACCCAAGGCCAATCAGCAATGCGATGCCGATGCCGATCAGCAGCTCTGTCGGGGTCAGCACATAGAAGCGTATATAGTGTATCGTATCTGTCTCCGGGTCGTAGCGGTACTCGCCCTCCGGATTATTATCAATCAGGCTACGCTGCACGGTGTTCATCCATACCGGTGCATCCGCACTTTCGTTCACAGCGAGGATCTCTCCCGTATCAACATTGTAGCGGAACTGGTTGGATGGTACCCCTTGCTGTACAAAGCTATCCACTGCCGCCAGCATTGCCAGCACGCCGTCCTGATACAGTCCTTCTCTAAGCAGGGGGTTGGACTGATCCAGCGCCAGCTCGATGCGGGCATCCGTCATATAGTCGATCATCTTGCCGTCGGTGTAAAGGTACTCAAAGCGGTTGTCCTCGAACATGTTGAGCATATACAGCGCGCCGGAATCATCATCCCCTGTACCAAGACCCAGCGAACGATAATAGTCCCGCGCCATTTCATGGTCGCTTTGCCCGCCCAGACTGCGGCGTACCGTGACAACCGCGTAGTCCAGCCCCGTATCCTGGATAAACGCTGTGACAGCGTCGGAAATCTCCTGCTCCTGGGCGTCTGTAAACACATCCGCATTGTCAAACACATGCGGCGCAGCCAAGGCCGCTGCCGGCAGCAAAAGAACCAGTATCAAGAGCAGGCATCGCGTCATTTTTTTCATGCTACCATCCTTTAACAGCGCGGCTCAGCGGAAAACCGCCGCATAATTGTCCACAACACCCAGGACTGCCGTTAGAAAATCGCGCTCCGCCATCGGATCGCTGGCTTTTTGAACAATCCGGTCGATGTCATCCTGGGACACGAAGGTATCCATATCGCCAAAGTTCTGTACATAGAAACTTCCGTTGTCCAAATCCAGATAGAGCATCACACCGCTGCGCTGCTCGCCCTCGCCAAAGCCATGCTGGGTATAGAACTCCTGCATGTAATAGCCATCCTCGTTCCCGTCTATCGCTTCATAGGTAGACAGGTAAAGGAAGTCGCGGCCCGACAGTGCGCGAAAGTCTGCTATCGCGGTTTCCAGCGTTTGCTTTTCTTCGGCTGAAAGCAGCTTTCCATAGTCGTAAACGCGAATGGGGTTATCTGTGCCCATTTGGGTCACTGCCTGCTGGGTGAAGCTGAGTATCCACTGCAGCGCGGCCGGGAAATTGCCGGCATAGTCTCCGGTGGCCTTGCTGGCCAGATACTGCACATCCTGCTCGTTCATCAGGTATTGGAAATCCCCATAAACCTGAATATAAAAATACCCTTGTTCATACAGATCCAATACGCAGAGGATGGCCGAACCCGTCATCCCCAGCCCCAGATTATGCTGTGCGTAGAAATCATCGCATAGCTGCTGATAGTCCTCATACCCGTGGTCGATATCCGAAACCAGGATGGCAAAATCATACCCGGTCGCATCTTGAAACCCGACAATCGCGTCCTCAAGCTCACTGGCTTCTTTGGCGCTGAACAGCCCGGCGTAGTCAAACACGCGGGTTGGGGCTTCCTGCCCAAACACCGCAGACGGCAGCAGTAAAACCGCCACCATAAGCAAGATCAATATCCTGTATTTCATGTAGACTCTCCTTTGTTAAAACACAAAGTACGCCAGCAGGCTGTACGCCCCCAGCGCCAGCGCGGAGACAAGCCCCCCGGTCAGCCAGAGTTTCCCCCGGGAGATGGGCAGCTTGCCGCACACGGTTCCTGTGCAGCCGTTCATGGCAAAGTAATAGGGCACGCTATCTCCCTCGCGGTGATAGCTGATGACCCAGGTCGGCAGCAGTACATATTGGCTGTTGATGTTCTTTATCGTAGCATCAGCAGTCCCTGAATGCGCGGTATAGGAAAGCGTTGGTGCCAGTAGCGGGCGGATGTAATCGTCAATCTCGCCCTGTACATCGGCGGTGGCTTCGCCCTTGTCAATATCGCGGCGCTCCGCCAGGAATCCGGCCAGATACGCGCCGGAAAACGGCTTCATTTGCTCCAGCGGGAAGGGATGAATCCCATCGGACAGTTTTCGGTCCGCCGCTTTCAGGGCAGGGCGCATCAAGCGCTTGAAGTGAATATCCGCGCGGCGCTTAAAGTGAAAATGCCGGGTCGTGGTGACCGTAAAGGCCGCTGTTTGGGTAATGGACGTATTCGAGCCTTCCCCTTCATACGCGCCATCCACATCGCAGTCGGTGACAAAATGGGGATAATACACCCCCTGAATGTTTTTGACCTGCTCTCTGGCAAAAAAGCCCTTGGGTACAAAGCGTTTTCGGCCAACCCACTGCATGAACCGCTCAACCGCCATCTCCCTGGAAATGGTAAACGGAAGCGCTTTTTCCGGCCGCAGATCCGCAGTCATCTTGCCTTCCAGCACAATCGGGTTATGGCAGTAATAGCAATGCGTAGCCACGGTGGTTTCATCGGTAATCACGGCGCTGCCGCAGCTTGGGCAATGGTACACCAGCTGCGCACCGGGCTCGGCGGCTGTTTCTTCGGTCTGCTCCTGCGCAGCTTCATGTGCGTGGTCATGGGCATGATCGTGATCATGGTCGTGCTCATGTTTATCGGCCATCCGGAGCAGAGTTTGTTCATCATATTCGCTGTCGCAGGAATCGCACTTCCACAGCTGCAGTTCAGGCCGGAACCGCAAATAAGACCCGCAGTTCAGGCAATGATAGGTTACACCGGCCATATCGTACACCTTCTTCTAATTAGCCTTTTGACGGGAAACGATGAGGCTTTGTCCGCAGTTTGCCGGGGTTATTGGCCCGGTTATTCGCGGGGTTTTTTCAGCGTTTACCTGATAGAAGAATAGCATACCCCCTATGGTGTGTCAATGAAACACAGGGACGTCGGGCGTTGCTAAGCGGTGGTTTCGCTTGCGGTATGGGCAGGAGTTGAGTATACTGGTTCTACACAATGGAAAGGGCGGCTTGTATGCTTCAAACCTATGCATTATTTGATTTTGACGGAACGCTGATTCGCGGAGATTCCATTATCGCGTTCATGCGCTACGTATGGAAGCACAAGCTCTGCTCGCTGTGGGATTGGGTCCGTTTCGTGGTCGCGGGCGGGCTGTTCACCTTCAGGCTGATTTCGCCCAAGCGGGCCAAGGAAATGGCCCTGCGGTTTTTAAAGGGCTACAGCCGCGAGCAATATGTGCACATGGCCGAAGACTTTTGTCAAACCGAGCTGCTCCCCAGGCTCTACCCGCAGGGGATGGCTGCATTGCAAAGGCATCAGGCGGCGGGCGACAAGGTATTGGTCATCTCGGCATCGCCTGCGTTTTATCTGGAACCGCTTGTGGATATACTGGGCCTGACTGCGGTGCTGGGCACGCGCTTTGAAACCGATGAACAGGGCCGGTTTACCGGACGGATTATCGGCATCAACTGCCGCGGCGAGGAAAAGCCCCTGCGCATTCAGGCGTATCTGGATAAGACCGGCGATCAACTGAACGCGGATACCTCGCTGGCCTATGGTAACAGCACACACGATTTACCGATGATGCGCCTGTGCCACCGTGCGTATGCCGTAGACCCCGGCCGCAAGCTGCGCAGCATCGCAAAGCAATCAGAAGGCATCACCGTGGTGCACTGGAAGGAGACGAACTGACCGTATGCGACTGGCTATCATCGCCGACCTGCATGGCAACCGCCCCGCCACCCAAGCGCTGGAGCGCGACCTTGCCCGCCGCAAGCCCGATGCCATCTACTGCCTGGGCGATATCGTAGGCAAAGGCCCGTCCAGCGATTATACTTTCGACTGGGCGATGGCGAACTGCGATCTGGTACTGGGCGGCAACTGGGATATATTTATCGGGTTCAAGTCCTTTGAACCCGACAGCTTTTACTGGAAGCAGCTGGGCGAGGAGCGTATGCATACGCTGCGCAACCTGCCGCTGGAGACGACAATCACCCTGTCGGGCCGCCACATCCGGCTGTTCCATGGTCGCCCGATTATGAAAGAACTCCTCCATGCCCATGACAAGCGCGACGACCTGCTTCCCCTGTTTACCAATGCCGACGGTCAGCTGTGTGAGGTTGCCGGCTATGCCGATGCCCACCGCCAGGCGCTGCGCTCGGTGCATACCCATACGTTGCTTAACTGCGGCAGCGTGGGCAACGCCCTGGGCGTACCCGCATGCTGCTACGCCATGCTGGAGGGCGACCCCGAAGACCCATCCGCGCCCTTTGGCATTCAGCTGATACAGCTGCAGTATGACCGCGATCAGGCCGTACGCGATGCCAAGGCCGCCCCCGACGTTCCCCGCATTGATACCTTCATCAACGAAGTGCAAACCGGGGTGTACAGTCGGTAGGTCGTTGCCTTTACGCTACCGTTCAGGCATGCAAACTGTCCAGCCATACAAACAGCCGCGCAATGCGCGGCTGTTGTTGTTATCGTTCCATTTTTCCCGTTCCCGCTGGATAGCCTGCTCAAAATGCCTTAGATGCCAGGAAACAAATCGGCAAGGAGCTGAGCGTACTCGTGTTGTACGTGATGCGACTTGCCGATGCAGTTGACACCGCAGATGAGGTATTTTGGGCGGGCCTATGTCAAGTCTACTGGTAAATCCGAGTCAACAAAGGGATCATTCGGGTCCTTCGGCGTATGCTTGGGCGTATATACGCTTTGCGGCTGCATATGGCTTAAGTCCTTGGGCGGCTCTACGATATGCACGTCGATATAGTTTTCCGAATAGGTAATAGTCGCCGTCTCGCCCGGATGGGTGATGGCAATGACCTCGGTATGCTGGGTGCTGGCACGCCGGGCAAAGTCCACGGCGACTTCGGGCCGCTCCTGCCAGTGCATGGGGATGAACAGGCGCGGCTTTTTGGAGAGGATAAAGTGGTTTGCACCCGCATCGTACATCATGCCCTGACGGGGGTCCACGGGGAACATTGCCAGATCAATACCATCGCTCGGAATGGGCTCACATGCCTTATAAAAGGCTTCTTCGGCCGCTTCAATCTCGTGCAGGGTGCTCTCCTGCCGCCAGTGCCACAGGTTTAAATCCCCGGCGTGGAATATCTTCATGCCAAACGCCGTTACTAAAAAGCTGACACCAAGATCGGTCGAGGAAAACGCCGATACGCTGATGTCGCGCGTCAGCTCCAAGGTTTCCAGCGGCGCGATGCGCTTACCGCGCTTGCCGATGGGCAGGTCGGAGGACACGATATAATTGATGTTTGGCAGTTCTTCGCGCCATTCGTAAATTACGGGGTCCAGGTGATCGGCATGCACATGGCTGACGAACACATAGACTTCCTCAAACACCGACAGAATTTTGGTGTTCAGCTGCCCCACAGACGACAGCTGCCGCCGCTCGCCCTCCCAGTAATCAAACACCAGCAAAACGCTGCCAACCTGCACCGAAAAACCACTGTTATGGTGGTAGGTTACCTTGAGCTGCTTTTCCATGTACATCCTCCGTCACGCTGAAATGAACCCATAACGCACCCGCCAGGCCTTTGTTAAAATCATTGCAGAACTGTTACCACTTGCCAGTCGGACTGCTCAGCGCGTAGACATTGTAGGAACTCATTGCAATTCTGTTTCCGTTTACAGGTATTTCGGCACGACTATACCACATATGATACATAGTGTCAACACTTATGCCATATGTTGTAATATCTGCTCTATATTTTCGTTATAGTTACAATGATTTCCTGTCAATTTCCGGCGGGAAGACTGTTCCCGGATAGTGCTGTATGCTATAATATAGGCAGCGACACAAGGAGGATACCGCCATGCAAAAAGGACCCATTCTTCTCATCATGGCAGCCGGTATGGGCAGCCGCTACGGTGGCCTGAAACAGATGGACCCCATCGGCGCAAACGGTGAATTTATATTGGATTATTCACTCTACGATGCCAAACGCGCCGGCTTTGAACGCGCGGTGCTGGTCATCAAACGCGAAACCGAACCGGATTTCCGCGAGTTTCTTTTGTCGCGGGTCAAGTTTCCCGTGTCGTTTGCCTATCAGGAATTAACCGACCTGCCAGCGGGCTATACTCTGCCAGATAAGCGCATTAAGCCCTGGGGCACCGCCCACGCGGTATATACCGCCCGGGAACAGTTAGATGCGCCTTTCTGCGTGATTAACGCCGATGACTATTACGGCGCGGAGTCCTTCAAGCTGGCGGCGCAGCACCTGCGCTCCGTAAAAACGGACGACGATTTTGCCATGGTTGGCTATCTGCTGAAAAACACGCTCAGCGATACGGGCCATGTTGCCCGCGGCATTTGCAATGTGGCCGAGGACGGCACCCTGCAATCCATTGTCGAGCGTACGCATATTATTTCCACGGTAGATGGCCCGCTGATGACCGAAGACGAGCAGACGTATACGCGGCTTAGCGCGCACGCGATGGTCAGCATGAATATGTGGTGTTTCCCACAGGCCATGGCCCGCCACCTGGGCACGCTGCTGCCCGCATTTTTGGACCGGGCACTCAAAGAAAACGTGGAGAAAGCCGAATTTTTTCTGCCCCAGGCAGTGGATACACTGGTGTCGCAGGGTCTGGCTCATGTCAAAGTATACGAGAGCACCGAGCGCTGGTATGGCGTGACCTATAAGCCCGACCGCCCGATGGTGGAACAGGCGCTCCGGCAGCTGACCGCAGAGCACATCTATCCGGAAATACTGTGGGGTGAACAACACTCATGAAATGGTTGCGCGGCTTGCTGTGGGCCGCTTTGGCAGTGCTGGTAATCGGCATCGCCGTCATGGTCCCTCGCGCACTTGACGCGTATAACACCTTGAGTATCGAGCGCAGCGCCACCCCGACGCCTACCGCCGATACTTCCAGCATGCTGTATGTAACCATCGACCCCAACAACACCCCCGCGCCAACCGCATTGGTGCTGAAACGCGGCATGCAAAACGACGCGGTTAAGCAGCTGCAACAAACCCTGAAAGATTTAGGCTATTATAGCGATGTCGTCGATGGCCAGTTTGGCGATGGTACTGTCGCCGCCGTGATGCTGTTTCAGGCCCAGCATAACCTGACGGCTGACGGCCTGGCCGGCACCGATACCCTGGCACTGCTCAACTCCGGCAAAGCCGAAACCTATCAGCCCACGCCAACGCCCACCGCTACGCCGTCGGTCATTCGCAAAGGCGAGCATTCCGACCGCGTCACCGCTGTACAGCAGCGCTTGCAGGAGCTTGGCTTTTACACCAGCGAAATCGACGGGCAGTTTGGAAGCGGCACCGAAGAAGCCGTTCGCCTGTTCCAGCGCCAAAACGAGCTGGATGTTGATGGCGTGATCGGCGCGATGACCCTGGCTGCCGTCATGGACCCCGGCGCGAAGATGATCGTGATCACCCCAACGCCTGATCCCGCCACACTGCCGGTGCTGGTCAACCGCGACAACCCCCTGCCCGAAGATTTCAAGCCGAGCAGCCTGGTGCTACTTCGAAATGTCCTGCCTTCCTCGCAGGTGTATGTCAAAGGCAGCCAGATCGAGGGTGACCGCGAAGCGACCAACGCCCTAAAAACCATGTTTCAGGCCGCCGTTAATGACGGTGTAGCCGACTGGCAGGTCAGCGCAGGCTACCGCAGCTACGCCTACCAGAAGGAACTGTTTGACAAGTCCGTGGACAGTTTCATGGCCAGCGGCTCCAGCCGCCAAAATGCCATTTCCTCCACCCGCCTGACTGTGGCCGATCCCGGCACCAGCGAACACCAGCTTGGCCTGGCCTTTGATATCACCGTGGCCGATACCATTTTCAAGGGTACGCCCCAGCAAAAGTGGCTGGAACAAAACTGCTGGGATTACGGCTTCATTGTCCGCTACCAAGAAGGCAAAGAGGATATCACCGGCTACCTCGCCGAAGACTGGCACATCCGCTATGTCGGTTTGCCCCATTCCCGCACCATCCGCAACAACAACTGGGCGCTGGAGGAGTACATTGAGGCGAATACGCCGTAGAAAGATTGTCGCTCTTGTGTTTAGTCTGAGGATCATTTGATGAGGAAAAGCAGTCAAGATCTATCCACAATTGCATATTATCTCTCTGAATATGATATGGATGCTGTTACGTCGCTAGGTTATAAAACCAGAAGCGAGGCCTTTAAACAAATCTCCATTGCGCTTGACCACGACAATAATTATCTTAAACTTCGACGTGATGAGTTCGATGCATTACCCAATAGCGCAAGCACACGCCGCGGTTGGATAAATCGGCCAGCCATAAATGATATAGTTAGAATTGCATCACACCTGCAAAGTTTTTCTTTCGAAGAACTAACTGACATTGTGCAAGCAATTATTGAAAGTTACAAGAAGCCATCTTCTACTGATACATCAAAGAACTATGATGCACCAGCACTAGATGAAGAAGAACTTGAAAACCTCATGAATCGTTCTGACTCTTCAGCCTCAATGAAATCAAAGTTAGCGCAAGTTCGATACAGATCTTACAATCCAGCGACTATAAAGCAACTCAAGATCTTATACAAATACCAATGTCAATTATGTGGAAGCAACCCTTTCCCAGAAATGATTAATAACATATGTGAAGCACATCATATTGAGTATTTCTCAGATTCCCAGAATAATACTGCAAGCAATATAATTATTCTTTGCCCTAACCACCATAGATTGATACATTTATTCAATCCGATATTCAACAAAGATAAACTGGAGTTTCAGTACCCCAACGGTCAATGTCAAACAGTCAAACTTAATTTTCACCTTTGATTGGTTCTTCCATTCCTATATCATAGTCATTCTCCACAAAAATGACCGAGCCACGCAACACAAAAACAACGAGGGCTGCGCTTACATGATGGTAAGTGATGCCTCTCGCTGTTTATCGTTGACGCGTAGCCTTTTAAATCCTGTTCTATAAGATTGTCTCCAGCCTGTTCAGAATGCCTGAGATACGAGGAAGCAAAAGCGGCAAGGGGCTGAGCTTACACAGTGGTAAGTGATGCCCTTTGCCGCTTGTAGCTGACAAAGTAGATTAGGTATTATGGACAGGCTGAGGTTATTTGGCGAAGTCCGTGGAACGAGTCTCGCGAATCACATTGACGCGAATCTGGCCCGGATATTCCATTTCTTTTTCGATGCGGCGGGCGACGTCCTTGGCCATCAGGCGGGTACCCTCGTCGGATACGTCTTCTGGTTTGACCATGATGCGGACTTCGCGGCCGGACTGCACGGCGTAGCATTTTTCAACGCCGGGGAAGTCGTTTGCGATCTCTTCAAGTTTTTCAAGCCGCTTGATGTAGTTTTCCAGGCTCTCGCGGCGCGCACCGGGGCGGGCGGCGGAGATGGCATCGGCGGCCTGCACAAGCACGGCCTCGATGGTCTGGGGATCCACATCGTTGTGGTGGGCAAGAATGGCGTGAATAACGTCTGGGCTTTCGCCGTACTTGCGGGCGAGCTCGCCGCCCAGCGTTACGTGCGTACCCTCGGCTTCGTGGTCTACACCTTTGCCGATATCGTGCAGCAAACCGGCACGTTTAGCCAGGGCAACATCTGCGCCAAGTTCAGCAGCCATGATGCCAGCCAGATGGCTGACTTCAATGGAATGCTTCAGCACATTCTGGCCGTAGCTGGTGCGGTATTTCAGCCGACCCAGCAGCTTCACCAGTTCGTGGTGGATGGAATGCTGGTTGGTTTCAAACACAGCCTGATCGCCCGCTTCGCGGATTTGGTTATCGACTTCGCGCTTGGCTTTTTCGACAACCTCTTCAATGCGCGCAGGGTGAATACGGCCGTCCTGGATCAGTTTTTCCAGGGCCAATCTGGCGATCTCGCGGCGAACCGGATCAAACGCACTTACGATTACGGCCTCGGGGGTATCGTCAATAATCAGATCCACGCCCGTGGCGGTTTCCAGCGCGCGGATATTGCGGCCTTCACGGCCGATGATGCGGCCCTTCATATCGTCATTGGGCAGCACGATGACGGATACCGTCGACTCCGCCACGTGGTCGGATGCACAGCGTTGAATGGCCAGGGTTACGATGTTACGGGCTTTCTTTTCGCCCTCCTCGCGTGCCTTGGCTTCAATTTCGCGCACGGTGGCGGCGGCTTCATGGTATGCGTCCTTCTGGATACGGCTAACGAGCATCTGGCGCGCTTCATCCTGGGTCATCCCGGCGATGCGCTCCAGCTCCGCGTTTTGCTTTTTATGGCTCTCCTCCAGTTGCTTTTCGGCCTGTTCCAGCTGCGATATGCGCTGGTTTAATTGATTTTCACGGTTTTCCAGCGTACTGGTCTTTTTATCCAAAGATTCTTCCCGCTGCAGGATGCGGCGTTCGGAACGCTGCACTTCAGAGCGGCGGTCCCGGCATTCCTGATCCAGATCGGTTTTCAGGCGGAGAACTTCCTCTTTGGCTTCCAGGATGGTTTCTTTTTTCTTTTCATCGGCTTTACGGGTCGCTTCTTCCAGCAGGTTTTTGGCGTAAGCTTCGGTACGGCCAATGCGCTTTTCGGCGGTGGATTTACGGTACAGATAGCCGCCTGCGGATCCGATGATAAGCGTTAAAACAGCAATGATAATGCTGAGGGTTACACTCAATGTCGTCAATCTCCTTTCAGGTATTTTGTTTTCTCACGATGGCTTTATTCCTTCATTATGTGGCTTTCGGAACAACCGAAAAAGCCGACGGGAAATTTCCCGTTCGGCGGCTGTTTAGATTCTTTAGATTGATTGACAAAATGCCGATAGCGTAACCGGGCTACGGTGTAGCACATTGGCGAGGGTATACCTCTGCCTTTGTAGCGCCATTGCCGGAAATATGCTTCAGGGGCCGGACCCCTGTCATAAACCCGCCGCGGCGTGACTGTGGGCGGGGAAAGCCAATCCAATTAAAAATCTATGGATAAACAGCCGGGGCTCAAAATTGAACCCACTGCCGATACGTAACATTGTATACAAGATGTGCTTTTATGTCAAGTTTTCACAGCGCTCTGCGGCCATGCAGCGTAAGGCTTACAGCGCATTGTTTTTACGCAGTTTTTACAGGGATTACGGGTAGGCTGTGGCAAGATTGGCAAATGTTTTTTTCATGCATATCCCCCTGCCTGGCTGCCATCCGATGAAATGACAGCAAAGCCTTTTGCCGTACCTTTTTTACCCTGCTTGTGCTATACTGTACACAGTACGCTGGAAAGGGAGTTTTGTGATGTTTTCCATCGTGTTGCGCTTTGCGGTCACCGTGGCGGCCATCCCCCTGTGCGCAACCTATTACCCCGGCGTACATATGACAGAACTCCAGGCCGCGCTGATCGCCGGAGCGGCCCTGGGGGCTTTCTATGCGCTGCTGCGCCCACTGGCGCGGCTTCTGCTCAAGATTGTCAACTTCCTGACGCTGGGTTTGATTTATATCCTGATTGATACCTGGCTGGTGTGGACGGTCGCGGGCATGTACCCGGACGCCATCATTGTGGACAGTTTTTGGTGGGCGGCTGCGGTTGCAGCCTCGGTCAACATTGTCCGCATGCTGATTGATTTGATTACTCGCAGTGCGAAACGATAGAGGAGAATTTCCATGCATATCCTATTGGTGAACGACGACGGCATTCACGCCCCGGGTATCCGCGCACTCTGTGAAGCGTGCGTAAACCGCGGGCACAAGGTTAGTATCAGCGCGCCGCATACCGAGCGCAGCGCCAACAGCCACCGCATTACCCTGGCCGAGCCTATTTTTATCAGCGAGGTGGATTTTAATCTGCCCAACGTGCAAGCATGGTCGGTATCCGGCACACCGGCGGACTGTGTACGGCTTGGTTTGTACGAGCTGGTCGACAGCCCTGTGGATGCTGTCATTTCCGGCATAAACAACGGCCATAACGCGGGCATGGCAGTGCACTATTCCGGCACCATCGCTGCCGCGCGCGAAGGCGCACTCAACCATGTGCCGTCCGTGGCCACCAGTATCGCGTTCAAGCGGCCCGATAGCATGCTGCACTATTTTGCTGACCTGTCCGTGCAGGCTGCCGAGGCCTATGTGCAACTGGAGGGCGCGGCGGATGCCGTGCTTTCCATCAACGCCCCCGGCATTGAGCCAGCCGAGCTGCGTCCGCCTGTGGTCGCGCCGCTGTCTACCGCCGGGTTCCGCGATCGCTATATCCGCCGGGAAAGTCCCCGCGCCGGAACCTACTTCTGGCTGGCTGGTGGTGTCGCCATGGATGAGTCCGATGAACAGACCGATATCGGCTACTTGAATGCAGGACACATTACCTTTACCCGTCTGGGCAACCCTTGCGGCGGTCTGGATGCCGCATTTGCCAAGCAGTTTGCGCAAGATAATGACTGATCCGGTTATCATCATCGGCGGGGGCGCTGCGGGTTTGATGGCCGCCTATCAGGCGGCGCAGCAGGGCCATCGTGTGTTGCTGCTGGAGCGCAACGAAAAGCTTGGTAAAAAGATTTATGTCACTGGCAAAGGCCGCTGCAATGTCACCAACCAGTGCACGCCGCAGGCCTTTATGCAAAACGTGGTTCGGAATCCGAAATTTCTGTTTTCCGCGCTGCGCGCCCTGCCACCGCAGAAGCTGATGGATTTGCTGCGCACGCTTGACTGCCCCACGACCGTGGAACGCGGCAACCGCGTCTTCCCCGTCAGCCAGAAGGCAAGCGATGTAACCAAAGCGTTTCAAAAAGCCATCGAAAGCCTGGGTGTGACTGTGAGGCTGAACGCGCGGGTACGGGCACTGCTTATAGACGGCGGCGCGATTACCGGTGTCAAGCTGGAATCGGGTGAAACCCTTCCCGCACGCGCTGTGATCGTATGCACCGGCGGGGTCAGCTATCCGGCCACCGGCTCTACCGGCGACGGTTACGCCCTGCTTCAGAGCGTAGGACATACCATTGTCCCGCCCAAAGCCTCGCTTTGCGGACTGATCAGCGAAGCAGCATGGGTTCGCGCCTTGCAGGGTCTGTCGCTTAAAAACGTACGCCTGCTTGTGACCGACGGCAAGAAAACCCTGCAAAACGAGATCGGCGAAATGCTGTTTACGCACCGGGGAATTTCCGGGCCGCTGGTCTTAACGGCGTCCAGCCTGATGGCAGGCCGCAAGGATTTGCAGGTCGCCCTGGACTTAAAACCCGGATTAACGGCCGAGCAGCTTGATGCGCGTATTTTGCGCGATGTGGCCGAGGCGGGTAAAAAGCAGATGAGCACCATCCTGCGTGGGCTGTACCCCGGCGATTTGGCCCCGACCATGGCAACACTTGCTGGGATTAACCCGCAGATGCCTGCCTGCGAGCTGCCCAAGGCTGCACGCCAGCAGTTGGTATCGCTGACCAAGGCACTGCCACTGCCGGTTACCGGTCCCGAACCCATCGAAGCCGCCGTGGTTACCGCAGGCGGCGCAGCCGTGAAGGAGTTTAATCCCTCCACCATGGAGTCCAAGCTCGCAAAAGGGCTGTACGCAGCAGGTGAGGTGCTGGATGTGGATGCACTGACCGGCGGATTCAATATGCAAATCGCGTTTTCTACCGCCTATCTGGCGGCAAGCTCGCTGTAGGCGGCTTGCGCAATCGTTTTGCAAGGTTTATTCTATGTTTTGATTGGGGATGTATTCAGGAATGCACTATATTGTCATGGATTTGGAGTGGAACCAACCGGTCAGCTTTCAGTCCTCTGCGTACAAAAAGATTGGCGACAAGCTGCTGTTTGAAATTATCCAAATCGGTGCAGTCAAGCTGGACAAGCGTTTCCGCATCGTTGACGAGACCGATATTTTAATCTCGCCGACCTACTACAAACGCCTCCACCCCTATGTGAGGCGGATGACAAAACTCTCACAGGACGATCTGGCCGACAAGCTCAACTTTGCCGATGCGATGCAGCAGTTTGCCGATTTCTGCGGCGACGATGCCGTACTCTGCACCTGGGGCGCGGACGATGTCAGCGTACTCAAGCAGAATGCGGATTGCTTTTCCTATACCGGCGAGCTGCCCAAAGCCTATAACATTCAGCGCTATTATGCCGAAGTGTTCAAGCTGGGCAACAGCCAAAAAGCCCTGAAAAGCGCGATGGAAGAGCTAAAGATTGAAGAAGAGGAAAACCGCGCGTTCCACCACGCCCTGCACGATGCCTACTATACCGCGTTGGTGCTGCAAAAGCTGCCCAGTCCCAAAAAGGTGCTGGAGTACGAGCAGGAACCCCGCAAGCTCGGCCATTCGCCAAGCCGCAGGCGCTTTCGCTCCACACATACGGTGCAGACTGTTGCAACGGGGCTGAAGCATAAAGATGTAATCAAACCCGCCTGTCCGTCCTGCAGCCAGCCGGCTGACCTGACGACGGAACTCATCCCCCAGGCACCAGGCCGCTATATCGCCCTTTGCAAATGCAAAAAACACGGACCGTTTTTACTCAAGTTAAAGTTTGCCCCGCTGAGAAGCAAGCAAATTGGCATGAACCTGTCCGTATCGCCCGCTACACGCCAGACCCGCGCCTATGTGCACACCAAGGAACTGCAGTACCAATATCGCCGCAAAAACGGTTATGCCTTCCCCGATCCAGAGGACTTGAGCGAGGCGCACTCCGCCAGCATGCCGTTTGACGAGAAATGATCGGAGCCAAACCATGAATGCTGCACCCAATACCATTGAAATCACCTTAACCCGCAAAACAGCTGCCTTTCCAGTGGGAACCACCCCACTGGAAGCCATCAGCCAGCTTGCGCCTGCGCTGGAGCACCGCGCCCTGTGTGTGATGTGCAATGGCGACAGCCTAGAGCTCAACCAGCCGCTACATCAAAATTGTTACTTGCTCCCGCTTACCTACCGCAACGAGGAAGGCCGCCGTGTGTACGAGCGCTCGCTGCGGTTTTTGCTATTGCTGGCTATGCACCGTTTGTACCCGGGCAAGCACATCCGCATCCTCAACTCCGTGGGGTACGGCGTGTACCTGCGGGTGATGGACGAGGAAATGGACTTTGCCATGGTGCGTGCGCTGGAAGAGGAAATGCATAAACTGGTTCAGGAGGATATTCCTTTTGAAAAGGAAATCTGGACTACTGAGCAAGCCATACAGCATTTCCGCGCGTATCCAGATAAAGCGGAACTATTTAAATACCGGCCCTCGGACACCATTCCCATGTACCGGCTGAAGGATATGTACGAATACTTTTACGGTATTATGGTGCCGTCGACCCGGTTTATTCACACCTTTGCGCTGCGGCCGCATTACCCGGGGCTTGTGGTGCGCATGCCTGCGCCCAAGGACCCTAGCACCCCCGCCCCCTACCTACCGCGCCGCAAACACCTGCGCACCTTTGCCCAGTCGCAGGAGTGGAGCCAGATTTTGGGTGTCAGCAACCTGGCGGATGTCAACCGCATGATTGAAGAAAAGCGCATGCCGGAGTTTATCCGCGTCAACGAAGCGCTGCAGGATAAATCCATTGCGTCCATCGCCGACCAGATCGTGCGCAACAAGGCACAAATTGTGCTGGTATTCGGCCCCTCCTCCAGCGGGAAAACCACCTTTGCTCACCGGCTGGCCGTACACCTGCGGGTGCTAAGAAAACAGCCGCATATCCTGTCCATGGACAACTTCTACCTGCCGCGCACCCAGGCGCCACGGGATGCCGAAGGCAAACCGGATCTGGAGCATATCAACGCGCTGGATGTCACCCTGCTGCGGGATACCATTGAGCAACTACTCTCCGGCGAAACGGTCAAGCTGCCGGTGTTTGATTTTCATACCGGACTCCGCAGCGACGGCGGCGAGGAGATCCGGCTGCTTGATCACGGTCCCCTGATTATGGAAGGTATCCATGCGCTGAACGATCAGGTGACTGCGCAGCTGCCGGAGCAGCTGGTGTTTGGCATCTATGTTTCGGCGCTGCATTGTGTCAACCTGGATGACCACAACCGCATTCGTACCACGGATATTCGGCTTTTGCGCCGCATTGTGCGCGATACAGCAACCCGCGGCATCAACGCAGAGGGCACCATCGCCATGTGGCGCAGCGTCAGGGCAGGTGAAGAACGCTGGATTTTCCCCAATCAGGAAAAAGCGGATGTGATGTTCAATACCTCGCTCCAGTACGAGCTGCCGGTGCTCAAGTCCGTCGGCTGGGATCTGCTGTCCGCAATCCCCGAAAGCTCGCCAGCACACTTGACCGCGCATCGCATTCTCAAGTTTTTGCAATACTGCCTGCCCGCAGGCGATGACATGCACAAAGAAATACCCCCGCAGAGCATCCTGCGGGAGTTCATTGGTGGCAGTTCATTCTAATTAATAATTTCAATCAATTTTTAAGCAAGCACAATGCTAAAATGGCTTTTATTCGTTATTTTACCCTTCATATAGCTTTAGGAGTTAATTTTATTTGACTCAGCTAGTAATATGCAATGCTTCACATACTCATACATATTTGAGCAATTACATTGCTTAATCTTTTCATAAAACATCTTTGCCATATTTAAGTCTAAGTCACCATGCGATGTTGGAAAAATAACAATATAATCCCTCTTTTCTTTGACTTCAATACCAACCCGCTTCATAGTCGCTTCTAGGTTAGGGTCATTATAAATGGGAATTATATAATCAAATAGCCAATGTCCCCGAAACATCTCTTTACTGATAAATCTGTCCTTCTCTTGCTCGGTACAGTCATCTACATCCATTATGACAAATAGTGTAAAGTTTACTAACTTATCTTTTTTAACATAAACATCGTCAAATATGCGTCGAAATTTCGAAAGAGATTGAAATCTAGAATCATTTAGGATTTGCATAATACTCGTAATCTGAATGCTCGATTTCCCCTTATCTCTGGAAATAATTTCGTGCTTCAATCTCAAGTTCGATTTAATACTACTGCAAATCCTATATTCTGATTGACCATGAACAATAGCCATAACTTCCATCATTTTCTGTCTTTTCATTCATCAACAACCTCGTCATCAATATTAAGTTGAGTGACTTCTTTTAGATTATCCATAAGCTCATCAAAGTCATAATAACCCGAATAAGGAATGCCGCCATAATCACCCCTTAAATATTTACTGCGAATGCTGTGATTTTTCTGCGTACGTTGTTTATAATCAATAACACTACTTATTTCTTTTTCTCCACTAGCATCTATGTTGATAATATAAGTACTTTCTGCCGGAAGGCTTTCCATCAGTAAAGTGTTATGTGTTGTTGCGATAAACTGTCCATCTAAGGATTCTTTTAGGCTCTCTAAAAGATTCTTCATAAGCAAATCATGAATCCCGCTATCAATCTCATCAATAAAAACCGAGGAACCCATAATACTGGTAACAAGTATCGGAAAGATATCAAGGAGTTTATGTGTTCCCGTAGACTCTATGGAAACTGGAACGTCAATAATGTCTCCATCAATCTGCTTTTTAAAGAATAATTCATATCGGTACTCATTTTCTTCTGGAGAAAAAGAATAATATGCTGATTTTACATCCGAATATAAATGAGTGAAAAATTCATTTAAAATACTTTCACATATCTTAAGCTCTTTGTCATCTTGTTTCTTTACTTTTCCGCTCTTTAACTGCCGTAAAAATCTAAAAGGGATTGATATTTGAGCTGTTTCAGTATCAGACTGATTACACCAAACTGATATCCGACTAAACCATTTAACTAAATCGAGTAAGCGTTCGCCAACTCTAGCTTGAATATACTTTCCATTTTTGATATCAATTTCATTGAAAACAATCGACATAAATGAATGCCGACCCCAATACTTTTCAATACTATCAAGCAGCTCCCGTTTATAGCTTGTTTCGAAAAATATTGTTGGGCTTAGTGAAACTTTATCCTCACTTACCGAAAATATAGTGCCCCCTCGCTCGTTAATTTGATACCGAAGCTCTTCAAAAACAATCTTATTATTATTGAATTCCATATAATAACTTCCATCAGCACCATTGATCCTAAAGCCATATCTTAAAGACATTGTATGATCTGAGCCGATAGTTATATATTTGTCAACTAGTTCAAACAAGGTTAAGAATCGATTCTTTATAAATTGACTAAATATCTGCTGTTTGATTTTTTCATCATTAATTGTATCTAGAATGTTATTACTTTTATTGTTAAACTCATTCAGCTTTGATTGATTCCTGATTGTATCAAGAGATTGGAGCAAAAACATCATCGCAGCAATTAAATTCGATTTCCCCGATCCATTCTCTCCATAGATAAATGCAAAATTCTTCGGCTCTCCATAGGCTTTTCTCAAATCTAGTTTGATATTAGAAAACGATTTAAAATTCCTTAAATCTAAATACGTTAGCACATTATCACCTCATACGATACATATTGTATCCCCTTTTAATGATAATATCACTATTATTACTTATTTGCAACACATCTTGTCCCGCCTCGTATTTTTTAATAATACATTCATCTAAAACTTCATCCAATCGCTCTTTCATTTAACGTTCTTTTCCCTTCCGGCAGCTGCGACAGCAGGA
This sequence comes from Candidatus Limiplasma sp., assembly GCA_963675925.2. Classification (GTDB taxonomy): domain Bacteria; phylum Bacillota; class Clostridia; order Christensenellales; family Aristaeellaceae; genus CAXXOK01. The sequence goes on along the minus strand of CAXXIB010000004.1, from coordinate 1,049,798 downwards.
TACCCGCAAACATCAGCGCACAGCCAAACAGCTCGCGCCCGGTGAGCAGGTCGCCCAGAAGAACCCATTGGCCCAGTACCGCGAATACGCTTTCCAGCGACATCAAAAGCGAGGCCACAGCGGGGGTTGTATCCTTCTGGGCAACAATTTGCAGGGTATAGCCTACACCGCAGCTTAACGCGCCTGCGTACACAATCGGCACCCAGCCGTCGATAATGTTAATCCACTGTGGTTTTTCAAATAGCAAGGTCAGCACAGAAAAGATCACCGCGGCGACTAAAAACTGCATACAGCTGAGGCGTACACCGTCCACCTGCGGCGAATAATGTGCGATGACCAGAATATGCGCGGTAAAAAACAGCGCGCAGATGAGCAGCAGCACATCGCCAAAGCCGATTGTCAGCGCTTCGGTGACAGTCAGGAAATACAGCCCGATCAGGCACAGCCCTACGGCAATCCATACCAGCAGCCGCGCCTTCTGCTTGAAAAAGATCCCGGCGACCGGCACTAAAACAATGTACAGCGCCGTAATAAATCCGGCCTTGCCCGGCGAGGAATATACCATGCCGTACTGCTGAAACGCCATACCGCCCGAAAGCACCACGCCGCACACGATGCCGCCGACAATCAGGACACGCTTCTGGTCTTTGGTCATGGTTTTCATGGTCGGGGGCTTGTGTCCGTTGCGCTTTTCAAACTGCTTGTCTAAAAACCCGATGGCCGGCAGCAGCACAAGTACGCCCAGAATCAGCCGGACGGCGTTAAAGGTGAACGGCCCCATGCTGTCCATGGCTACGCCCTGGGCGACAAAGGTTGTACCCCAGATGGTTGCCGTGATGAGCAGCAGAAGATTGGCCTTCAGTGTTTTCGTCATATGCCTGCAAAACACGCTCCGCAGGTGCGGAGCGCGCATCTTTCGGTTAAAATTTCGGAACCTGATTATATAAGCACCGCCGTGTTATCGCTCGTCGTCAACGGCATTGATCTGCGCAACCCGGCGTGCATGCCGCTCGCCCAGAAATTCGCTGGTCAGGAAGGTGCGTACAATCATCTTGGCAACTTCGCTGCCGATGACCCGCGCGCCGATGGCCAGCATGTTGGCATCGTTATGCTCACGGCCCATTTGCGCGGAGTACGGCTCGGAGCAGATGACGCAGCGCACGCCGTGCACTTTGTTAGCCGTCATGCCGATGCCCTGGCCCGTGCCGCACATGACGATGCCCAGGTCGCATTCACCGCTGGCCACAGCCTGGGCGGCCAGCTTGCCATAAACGGGATAATCCACGCTATCGTGGGAGTTGGTGCCAAAATCCTTATAGGGAATCCCTATCTCGTCCAGCACTTCCAATACGCTGGGTTTCAGGTCGATTCCCGTATGGTCACAGCCGATGGCAATCATGGTATCAATCCTTTCGTTCCAAAAGATCGGGGCGGCGCTCTGCGGTAATTTGCAGCGCTTGCTTGCGCCGCCACGCTGCAATATCAGCATGGTTGCCGCCAAGCAGCACATCGGGCACCGATAGCCCGCGAAATTCCCGGGGGCGCGTGTAGTGGGGGTATTCCAGCAGACCACCGGAAAAGCTTTCATCGCCCGCGCTTTCGCTGGAGCCCAGCACGCCGGGCAGGTGACGGGCCACTGCATCAATCAGCACCAGGGCGGGCAGTTCGCCGCCTGTTAGCACAAAATCGCCGATGGAAATTTCCGCATCGACGACCAGATCAATGGCGCGTTGGTCCACGCCCTCGTAATGTCCGCAGAGGATGATGAAATTATCGTCCTCCGCCGCGATCGTCTCCACCGTTTGCTGGGTCAGTGTTTTGCCGCGCGGCGACATATACAGGCATTTGCCGGTGTAGCCCTTACTGCGCAGGTCTTCCACCGCCGCTACGATGGGCTGGGCGCTCATTACCATGCCCGCGCCGCCGCCGAAGGGATAATCGTCGGTGTTTTTGTGCTTGCGATCGGAGTAGGGGCGGATATCCACGGCTTCCACCGTGAGCTTTTCGTCCGCCTGTGCCCTGCCCAGAATGCTCACGCCGAGCACGGCGTTGATCATCTCAGGAAAGATCGTCAGAACGGCGATTTTCATACACGCCCACCTCCGGCAGCACGGCCTCATCCAGCACGATTTGCTCGCGCGTGATGCGTTTCACCAGTTTTTTCAGGTGCGGGGCCATCAGCGGTCCTTGCGGGGTTTGAAACACCAGCACATCCACGCCGCCGGGCTGCAAAACATCGGTCAGGGTGCCGATGGCATTGCCCTGGGTGTCCACCGCCTGCAAGCCGATCAGATCGGCGATAAAGACCTCGCCCTCGGCAAGCGGCCGCGCATGGGCGCGGTCTATGTACAATGTGGTGCCGCGCATGGTTTCGGCCGCATCACGGTCGTCCACGCCTTCCAGGGTCAGGAAAACATCGGGGCCGGAAAGCCGCGCCGAAAGCACATGAATCGGCACATAGCTTTCACCCCGCTGTATCCATGCTGTTTCCAGGTCAAAAAAGCGCGAAGGATCGCCCGTTTCGTGGCGCAGCTTCACCTCGCCCTTGAGTCCTTGGGGCTTTACGATGGTGCCCAGCAGCAGGTAATTGTTCATTGAATTTCGACGAACACGGGCTTGCCGCCCTTGGCCGTGGCGGCGCGTACCACCGCACGGATGGCCTTGGCAATGCGGCCTTGTTTGCCAATCACTTTGCCCATGTCTTCCGGTGCGACGTGCAGCTCCAGAATGATAGCCTCCGGGCCTTCCGTTTCCTCAACAGTCACGGCGTCCTTCTGGTCTACCAAAGACTTGGCAATATAGGCGACCAATTCTTTCATAGGTCTCAGCCCTCGAGAACGCCGCTGGTTTTAAGCAGCCTGCGAACGGTGTCGGTCGGCTGTGCGCCGTCGGCCAACCATTTCTTGGCGGCTTCTGCGTCAATTTTCACGGTGGCGGGTTCGGTCATCGGATCATAGTAGCCGATTTCGGCGATGTTGCGGCCATCGCGGGGGCTGTTGATGTCGGCGACGACCACGCGGTAGAACGGCTTTTTCTTCATGCCCATGCGTTTGAGTCTGATTTTAACCATTGTTGTATTCCTCCATTATTGTTGTTTATATCAAGCGGTTTTCCGCATGATGACGATGTGGTGTCTTGCGCCCCAGTACCTGCGTGTGAGATACCAGGAATCGAGGGTGGCAGGCGCTGCGCTTGCTCATTGCGTAAGTGATGACAGCGTAGCTCGCGCTTTTTCGGCGGCCTAGCGCATACTGCGCATAATGTCTCGCATCCCGCCCTTGGATTTCATCATCCGCTTCATCATGGACCTGGCCTGTTCAAAGCGGTTCATCAGGGCATTGACATCCTGCACGGTGGTGCCGCTGCCAGCGGCAATGCGCTTGCGGCGGGAAGCATTGAGCAGGTTTGGGTTGCGGCGTTCTTTGCGGGTCATAGAACAGATGATAGCTTCGGGTTTCTTGAGCGAGTCTTCATCAAACTCCGCGTTTTTCAGCTTCGCGCCGCCGGGGAGCATGGAAAGCAGGCCGTCCATACCGCCCATCTTTTTCATCTGGCGCATTTGATCGAGAAAATCGTCCAGCGTCATATCGCTGGGGCGGCGTTTGGCCGCCTTGGACAGCGTGCCGGTATCGGCAATCTCGGCTGCTTTTTCAATCAGCGTCATGACATCGCCCATGCCGAGGATGCGCTGGGCCATGCGGTCGGGGTGGAACGGCTCGATATCGGCCAGTTTTTCGCCGATGCCGGAGAACTTGATTGGCTTGCCGACCACGGCCTTGATGCTCAGCGCCGCGCCGCCGCGGGTATCGCCATCGAGCTTGGTTAAAATGACACCGTCAATGCCCAGTTTCTCGTCAAAGGTTTTGGCGACGTTTACGGCATCCTGCCCGGTCATGGAGTCAACCACGAACAGGATTTCCTGAGGCTTGACCTTCTGCTTGATGCGGGTAAGCTCGTCCATCAGCTCGTCGTCGATATGTAAGCGCCCGGCGGTGTCGATAATCAGCACATCGCGGCCGAAATCGCGGCAGTATTCCACGGCCTCTAGCGCAGTTTTCACGGGGTCCTGCGTGCCTTTTTCAAATACGGGCACTCCCGCCTGCTCGCCCACCACCTGCAGCTGTTTAATCGCGGCGGGGCGGTAGATATCGCAAGCGGCCAGGCACGGCTTTTTGCCGGTCTTGACCAGATGTTTGGCTAGCTTGGCGGCCATGGTGGTTTTACCGGCACCCTGCAAGCCGCACAGCATATAAATTGTAGGAACGGAGGATGACCAGGTCAGTCGCGCCATTTCCGAGCCCATCAGCGCGGTCATCTCCTCGGAGACGATTTTGATCACCTGCTGGCCGGGGGTGAGGCTGTCCATCACCTGGCTGCCAACGGCACGCTCGGCGATCTTTTTGCAGAAATCTTTCACAACCAGATAGTTGACATCGGCTTCCAGCAGCGCTACGCGAACCTCGCGCACGCCTTCCTTGACCATCTGCTCGGTCAGCTTACCGCGGGCGGTCAGCTTGGACAGCGCGTTGTTTAATTTCTGTGTCAGTCCCTCAAATGCCAAGGGTTTCACCCTTTCTATCGCGTCGTTTCAGGTGTATAGTACAGTTGGCTTTCGCGGCTTTGAATCAAGAAGCAACTCTATTGAGGCTTCGCCATCTTATATCGCATCGCTATTGATCTGCGCTGTCCAGCTCGTTCATCAGCCTGTGGAGAATTGCGCGGCAAGCCTCGGCGTCGCCCTTGTCCAGCGCTGCTTCGGCTTCATCCAGCCCCGCCTGCACGTTTACGGTCTGTGCGGCGATGTGGAGTGCCCCCTCGCAGCGGCGCAGTTTCTGCTCGGCACGGGTGATAAGCTCGTGCACATTCTGGCGGCTGACACCCATCTGCCCGGCGATTTCGGACAATGACTGGTCCTCACCGGAGTACAAACGCACGGCCAGCTGCTGTTTTTCGGTCAGCAGTCCGCCGTAGCAGGCAAACAGCGTTCCCAGCTCCATCCGCGCGTCAAAGGTATCCGCCATAGTTTCCTCCCGCTGTCAAGCGTAAATGATTGACAGCTATGAAAGTATAGCATGCATCCGCACACCTGTCAACGCACAAAGCGCAACCAAAGGAGAGCGCACAATCGGGATGCTTGTGCACGTGCCGGGGGTATGCTATCATAACAGCATACATTCCAAAGTGAGGGTCTTTTAATGAAAGGGAAAGCTTACAAACTGCTGATGCTCTTACAGGGCGTTCTTTGGCTTATGCTGACCCTGCTAAGCCTATGGAACGACAGGGCTTCCACGCCTGTACTTATTCTAATGGTACTCAACGCCGCAGCCTTTATTGTTCTGTCTTTTGCGAACTTGCAAAGACTGCTCTTCAAGCTGGCTGTCCCCGCGTTTCTGCTGATGAATGCACTCCTGTCCGTCACCGATCAGATGGGTGCGATGGATATTTTAGTGTTGGTCTGGGATATTGCATTGCTAGTCCTTTCATTTCTTATCATCTTTCACAAGCAGCCAAACTAAGCCATCTATATCCTCTGACATTCGTTCTACATGCAAGACTATACGCTAAAATTCCATCGAATATCCGCTTACGGTTTACGAAAGCCTTTTACCCTGTTATACTTTTCTCAATTGCAGCCAAAGAAGCAAATCGTTACGGCTGCCGGAGGAAAAGCATGATCGGAACGCTGGTCAACGTGGCGGCAATCGTACTGGGATCGACACTTGGCGTGCTGCTGAAAAAGGGAATTTCGGAAAAAGCACAGCGGGTGGTGCTGCAGGGCATCGGCATGTGCGTGCTGGTAATCGGCATCATGGGCGCGATCAAAACCAATCAGGCGCTGCTGCTGGTGATTAGCGTTTCCGTGGGTGGTTTTATCGGCACGGTGATCGGTATCGAGCGCAGGCTGGAAGCCTGGGGCGAGCGCACCCAGAAGCGGTTCCACCGCGAGGGCAGCGTACCCTTTGCCGAGGGGTTGGTCACGGCGACGATTACCTTCTGCGTGGGCGCGATGGCAATACTCGGCTCCATCGAATCCGGCCTACACCACAATTATGAGCTTCTATTTATCAAATCCGCATTGGACGGTTTTTTTGCGATGATGCTGGCCACCACCTTCGGCCTTGGTGTGGCATTTTCTGCCGTACCGGTGCTGCTCTACCAGGGCGCAATCACCCTGGGTGCAGGCTTCCTGGCCCCGCTGCTGACCGACGCGATGATGGTAGAAGTCTCAGCGGTCGGCGGCGTGCTGATCGTGGGCATCGGCATCAACTTGCTCAACTTAAAGAAAATCCACGTGGGCGATATGCTGCCCGCAGTGCTGATTCCCCCTATTTACTTTTTGCTCTCCGGGCTGTTTTAAAGGAGACCTCCTATGGATGCCGTATTTCGCAAGGCTGTGCCCGCAGACGCACCCGCCATGGCACGTTTGCTCGTTCTGGCCTGGCAGAAAGCATACCGTGGTATACTCTCTGACGCGCTGCTGGATGGCCGCGACCCGGACGAGGGTACGAAACGAATCCGTGAGGGCATCCTAACCCGTCCGGAGTTCCATTACTATGTACTGGAGACAAACGCGAAAATCGTCGGCGTATCGGTAGTCTGCCCTTCCGCCGATGAAGACCTGCCCGACGCAATCGCTATTCAGGTGTTCTACATCCACCCCGACGACCAACGCAAAGGCTATGGCCGGGTGCTGATGCAGCATACGCTGCGCGCCATACAAACCGGCGGCGCAAAACAAATCATTCTATGGGTGCTCAAAGAAAATCACCCCGCCCGCGCATTTTACCAGGCTATGGGGTTTGTGCCTGATGGTGCAAGCAAGACACTCAAGCATCTGGAAAACGCAGCAGAAGTTCGATACCGGCTGCACGCTTGATATCAAAAAAAGACATGCATTCTATGCGTGTCTTTTTCTATTGTATTCCCATCCAGCGTTTGACCGCGCCAACGCGCTGGCGGCTGACGGGGATGTTGACCTCGCAGAAGTCCAGCACCAGTTCGCGGTACTCACCCAGAATGTGCACCATGCGCTTGATATACGAAGCGTTTACGATGTAGCCACGGTGGCAGCGGATAAACCCCGCAGGCGAAAGCCTTTCTTCCCAGGACTTCAGTCCGGATATCGAGGTATAGCTGCCGTCCTTGGTCACCAGTACGGTTTTGCCTTTCTCGGATTTTAAAAACAGGATATCCTGTAGTTTGAGGATGAGAATATCCTCGTGCACCTTCACGCTCAGCTTGTCCGGCATATCCGCCGGTGTATCAATCATAGCGGGCATATCGGCGATACCTCTGTTTTGCCGCATGGTTCGTACCCGCTGCACGCGGAGCACCGCCTGGTCAATCTTCTCCTGCGAGACGGGCTTGAGTACATAGTACGCCGCGCTGAGCTCGAACGCCTTGATGGCATACTGCTCGTGTGCGGTTACAAAGACGATCTGGATGTCCTCGTCAATCGCGCGGATGCGCTCCGCCAGTTCGATACCGTTCATACCGGGCATTTCCACATCTAGAAATACGGCATCCGGCTTTACGGCCTTCACCGCCGCCAGCGCTTCCGCAGCATCCTGATACGCACCCTCGACCTGTGCTCCCGCTTTTAGCAGCGCGCGCTGCAACGTGCCTAAAATGACGATTTCATCGTCTGCAATAATACACCGAATCATGCTTCGCTTCCTCCGCCCACCTGTATGGTAACCGTAAACTCGCTGCCCTGCCCGGGCATACTGGCCGCTTCCAGCCGGGTATGTAAATGCTGTGCAATTCGCTGGCTGGTATTGCGCACGCCGATGCCCTCGGCCTTGCCCTCCAGCACGCGGCGCAGCGTAGCCCCGTCCATACCAACGCCGTTGTCATTCACCGTCACCACCACCGCGTCCTCCCGCTTTTTGACCGAAATTGCAATCCGACCGCCCTCTTGGCGGCTTAAAATCCCATGCTTTACGGCGTTTTCCACCAGCGGCTGCAGGCTGAGGCAGGGGATGAGCACATGACCGCTGTCCTCAATATCGTAGGTTACGGCAATCCGGTCTCCAAAGCGCGCCTGCTCGATGGTCAGATACGCCTTCACCAGTTCCAGCTCGTCGCGCAGCAGGATCATCTGGTCGCTCTGGTCGCGAAACTTCCCGCGCAGATAAGTGCTCAGGTAGTCCAGCAGCTGGCCGGCTTTGGGTGGGTCGGTCTGGCAGTATGCGCTAATCGTACCAATGGTGTTGTACAGAAAATGCGGCTGAATCTGTGCGTGCAAAAACTTCAGCTGCGCTTGCAGCCGCTTTTTGTCGGTTTGCATATACCGGTGTGCGAGCACCGCCGCCATGACGGCGGCATACGCCAGCGTGAAAAAACCCAGGATCTCTACCCCAAGCAGCGACAGGATGTACGACCCCACCATTACATCGTGCAGCAAGCCGATGATAAACACCACGTTGGCGATAAACACGGGGGTAGCATAGGGCTTGTGCTGCCGCAATGCGACGGTATACACATACATGCCGTACCCGATGAACGTGATGATGATATAGTCGTATGTATATTCATACGCTAAAGTATTCAGCGGCACAAAAAGAATCAGTCCACTGATCACCCCCGCCACCACAAGCAGCGCTCGCCGTAACGCGCGGCTGCCGATGGACGGAAACATAACGGATGCCAGCAGCGCGTACAGATACGGCCCCCAGATGAATGTCAGGTGGTTGGTTTTCTCCACCAGGCCGTACAGTGCGGCGCTTTGATCCATCGAAATAACCAACGCAAAGATAACCGTGCGCATCACGCTGACCAGGCAGCCGATGGCAAACACGAGGTAATACGTCTCATCCCGTTTGCTGAAATAGAAAATGAAAAAGAACACGGCGATACTGCTGAGCGAACCAACCAAAAACCAGTCTGAACTTTGCAGCATAGCTCTCTCTTTCCGCAGGCGGCGCGCTCTACCTGCCTTATCTATACGGTATTATAGCATACCGGTGCTGCCATTGGCGATTTACGTACGCCGCTTTTTCAGCCTGCGCAGATACAGCCCGCCCCACGCCGCCAGCCCGGCCAGCAGCGCGTACCATAGCAGAGGCGGCCTCTCGTCGCCCGTCTGCGGCGACAGATTGATCACATCCAGCGTATAGGTGGCTGTTTCCCCCTGATACGTATAGGTAACGATTGTACTCGCCGTGGTTTTTGTGGTAAAGGTATTGCCGTTTCGCTCTAGTACGTTGGAATCAAAACTCCATGTGCCGCCCGCGAAGTTCGGCATCAGGGTGAACGACGCATGGAGATTCGCCATCCCGCCGGAAAGAGACGATGTTAACGTGAGCGGCTCGGTGGTGATGGTAAAGCTGACTGACTCTACATTCTCCGCCGAAGCGGAGGTGAACACAAGCGCGAGGATACTCTGCAGCAGCGTATCGCCTTTCTTTTTGTCGTCCAGCGTATAGGTCACCACGGTCGTGCCTGCCCTTAGCGGCGTGAAGGTGTTGCCCCGCAGCGATACTGCATTTGGATCATACGTCCATTTGCCGCTGCCGATGCTAGGCGTCAGCGTGATGCTTCCGCCCAGGCATACCTTGCCGCTGCGCCCGCCCGTTTGCAGCATCAGCCGCCGTTCCACCGTGATATCGCATGCGGCAGCAAAGCCACCGTCGGCTGTGGTGGCCGTAATGATCGCCTTGCCTTTACTCACCGCCGTCACCACACCGGCGGCATCCACCGTAGCGACTGCCGGAGTATCGCTTGTCCAAACAAACGCCTGATTGTCGGCATCCGCGGGGAGAACACTTGCCGTCAGGGCTATCGTATCGTTTTCCCTGTCCTCGTCGCCCATCACCAGCAGCGCAGAGGATGGCGCGACCGTAATTCCGGTAACATGCTGCTCCACCGTGACCGTGCAAACCGCCGTATAGCCGCCGTCGACCGTCGTCACCGTAATCTCGGTGCCGCCCGCGCTTACAGCCGTTACAGTTCCGCTTGCATCCACCGAGGCAACTGCCGAATCGGAGCTTTCATAGGTTACAACCTGGTTATCCGCGTCGGCAGGCAACACGGTCGCCGTCAGGCTCACCATGTCGTTGGTGGTATCCGCATCATCCAGCACCAGCGTGGCGGACGAAGGCACCAGCGATACGCCCGTGACCCGCTGTTCCACCGTGATATCGCATTCGGCGGTAAAGCCACCGTCGGCTGTGGTGGCCGTAATGATCGCCTTACCTTTACTCACCGCCGTCACCACACCGGCGGCATCCACTGTAGCGACTGCCGGGGTATCGCTCGTCCAGACAATCGCCTGATTGTCAGCATCCGCGGGGGAAACCGTCGCCGTCAGGGATACCGTATCGTTTTCCGTGTTCTCGTCATCCAGCACCAGCACAGCCAATGTTTGGGACAAAATGAGCGAGGTCACTGCCTGGACCACCTTCACCGTGCACGAGGCCGAAAAGCCGCCTTGCACGCTTGTGGCCGTAAATACTGCATCGCCCGCTTTATGCGCGGTTACAAGGCCGCCGGCATCCACCGAGGCAACGTCCGGCTTGTCGCTGTGCCAGGTTACCTGCTGGTAAGCAGTCGCAGGCTCCACGGTTGCCAGCAGGGTGACCGTATCGCTTACAGTCGAAGCATCGCCCAGCGTAAGCGTGGTGGACGTGGGCGCTACAACAACGCCGGTCGCCGCCTGATAGACCTGCACTTCGCAGCTGTCGCTGTGCAGGCCGTTGGCGGTCGTTACCTTGACATTCGCCGTGCCTAGATCCACCCCTGTGACGGTTCCAGCCGAGTCCACCGTGGCAACGAGGGTGTTATCGCTTGTCCACGCAAGCCCCGTCTCCGTAGCGTCCGGCGGCTCGATGGTCGCATTCAGCGTTATCGCTGCGTCGGCAGGATCGCCAGTACCCAACGCGAGTCTAGCCTCGTGTACATCGAGTGATACATCGGTTGCATTTTGATATACGGTGATCAACGCCTCTGCCGTAAAGCCACCGTCCTGCGTGGTCAATTTGACCCTTGCGCTGCCCGCCGCTTGCGCGGTGACCAGGCCGCTGTCGTCTACGGTGACAATACCGGAATTCAAGGTTTCCCATGTTACTGTCTGATCGTAAGCATCCGACGGCGTGAATACCGCAGAGAGCTGGGAAGTGTTGTTTGCGGGATTATCGTCGCCCAGGACCAGTGTAGCCGCATCCGGCGATGCAGAAACACCTGTAGCGCATTGGTTGACCGTAACCAGGCAGGTAGCGGTATGTCCGCCATCGTTTGCCGTGGCGGTAATGGTCACCGTACCCGGGCTGACCGCTGTAACCGTGCCGCTGGCATCGACCGTAGCGATGCCAGTGTCATCGCTTCGATAGAATATGGTTTTGTCTTGCGCGTCTTGCGGGGTAAACGTAGGCGTCAGCGTGACGGTATCCGCCCCGGCCGTTGCCGCGTCCAGATACAGCGTCGCCTGCTGCGGCGCAAGGCTGATGCCCGATAGGCCGATATACACCGTTACGGTGCAGGTATCGGTAAAGCCGCCATCATCGGTTTTTACGGTGATCGTCGCCGTACCGTGACCCACAGGCGTAACAAGCCCGCTTGCATTCACCGTAGCCACCCCGGTATTGGAACTGCTATATGTATAGCTTGTGTTATCGGCATAAATCGGAATAACTTCCGCCGTCACCTGGCATGTTTCCGCGGCAGACAGGTTCAATCGCTTGCTTTCCGACGTGATATGGACTCCCGTTACCGGAAAGCTGGACGGCACATACGCATAGGCCGTACCGCTCCAGTCATCCGGCAGGGTAAAGCCATATGCCTGATGGTTTGTGATGGTTTCATCATCATGAAACGGCACGGATATCCCGTCATTCCGATCTGCCAATTTATTATTGCGTAAAAACACCACGGCGCTGCCTGTAATCTGTACATCCATATCCAGCGCATATAAATGATCCTTTCCATAGCCGATATCATCACAATATTTTTCGTATCCATTGGCGAAAATCAATCCGCCACTGATATGAATATGATCTACATCCGCATCTGAATCCCTTCCGATCGCGGAATCCGACTCTCCTCCCCAGCGGGCATCGATCACACCGCCGGAGATATTGATCGTACCCAGTTGGCTGGCGTTGCCCGCACCTATACCCACACCGCCGCCCGAATACCCGGCAGTAATCCTACCACCGGTGATCGTAATCGTACTCATTTTAGCATAATACCCGGGCCCGATACCAGGGGCGTTTGGACCCCAGCCCCGGGCAGTGATTGTGCCGCCGCTAATGGTTACATCGATCATTTTCCCATACTCTCCGCTGCCGATACCGGGGCCATCGCCGCCGCCGATGGCAACGATCGTACCGCCGTTGATTGTGACGCTTGTTATCTCGCCGTTGCGACCGCTGCCGATCCCGGCACCGCTCTCACCGCCTTGCGCGTTGATCGTACCGCCGTTGATGGTTACCGTGCCTATACCGGAGCTATCCATGCCGCTTCCGATCCCGGCACCTCCATCCAGAATGCAAGTCGCATGAATTGTACCGCCATTGATAATAATATCCCCCAGCGTTTCGCTTCTTCCCGAACCGATCGCCGCTGCACTTTTCTTGACTTCAGCCGTCAGCGAACCTGTCCCTTCAATCGTCAGCGCCGTGCCGGTCGTTACACGCAGTATAGGATCGTTATCTGTCTTGATTGTGTTCTCCCCGGTTAGTTTCAGGGTATTGCCAGTTCCCTGGAAGTCAATCCCGGCCCAGCTGCCGCTGACAGCATTGTTGATATTTACACCGGCAAGCGTCAGATCAACGCCTGCTACCATATTGCGGATTACGCAATTTTCCTTTGCCACCGCTGCAGTCTGCATCAAAGTAACAGGCTCTGTTGTATACACTCTCACATCCGGAAACGTACCAAAATCATCCAGGTCATACATGCCACCTTGGATGATCTCATCGTACGCGTGGATCGCCAGCGTTTTCGTGGTTATCGGCGAGCCGTCCGTAAGCACGGCTCCGCTAACCGTTACAGCCAAGTCATAGTGCTCGTCCACATCGCCTGTGTAAGCCAGCGTCAGCTGGGCGTGCGTTGCATCAATATAGTCTACACTGCTGATCGAAACGCCGCCCGCCTGCGAAACGCTGTCCAGGGTAAACATATCGGGCATTAGTTCCGTTTCGGTGAAAGCCTCGTAGGCAAGCTCCAGATCTAGTTGCATACCGTCCAGTGCTGTCTCCGTTTGATCAGATGTGGTAGAAATTTCAATCGTCGGATACCCATATCTTACTTCAAGGTAAGCCCCTTGATTTGTTTTTTCCTTTGCATAAAATTTGCCGTTTGCCGTAGTGGTTTCCGTTGACATAATGATGGAAAGGTAGTGATCCCCGGAATTATATTGCTCTAATATATAGTCTTTAATGTCCACCGATTGATAACGTCCGAGTATATTCAGCCTAACCTGGATAAGCTCCTGGGCGTCGATTAACGACGGAAAGCGGGAGCTTCTGCTATCCGTCCAGTTGTCGTCTTCGGTTTCCGTGAAAACGACATACATCGAGCCGGACCAAAAGGTTGCGAAAAACGTCAGTTTGATGCTGACAATCGGCAAGGTATCTAACGCTGTATCCGCCAGATTAAACCCCATGGCAACCTTAGACTGACCATAGGGTGGTATGAAGCGCCCGATATACATACTGCCGTCCCAAGCACTGTATACGCCTGATGAATCTTTGAAAATATCCTTGTCTGCAAAGATCTTCATCGTTTTTATATCCGCCTGTGCGGACGTCAGCCCGCCGATGCATATAGCAAACAACACCAGCACAACCATGGTGACGGCACAGCGTATTCTTGATTTATTTTTCATCATCCAAGACCCTCCATCAAGCAGCTTGGGGCAGTGTATTGTTTCCATACGGTCTGCGAGCATAACAGGTTTATTGTCGATGTAATACGCTTTTCTTGTCAACGAAACCACAACCAATAGCAGAGGTGCTGCGATGAACGGTTGCTTTTTGGCAATGAACGGAGTTTATATTCCTACAACTGCGACACCACTGGTAAATCGCAGTATTACAACATGAAATAGCAAATAAATGCTACAGGACTTTTCAGCCAAGTACAGAATACCTTCTCAAAACATAAAACGATAGGAGACTGCCGATGAGCGACCTGACAAACCGCATAGAAGACCTGCTTTCCCGCATGTCTTTGGAAGAAAAAGCCGCCCAGATGATACAGATCCCCACCAACCTGTTTACCGATGAGGAAGCCGAGGCCTGGGCCCAAAAGGGTGTCGGCAGCTTTCTGCATACGCTGGGCGAGCGCGCCGCCAAGTTACAGAAAATCGCCAGCGAAAACCGCCTTGGCATTCCGGTGTTATTCGGCATTGATGCGATACGCGGTCATGCCCTCAACAACAAGGCAACGGTGTTCCCCTCTCCGCTGGCCATGGCATGCAGCTGGGACAGGGACGCGCTGGAAGCCGTAGGCCGCGCCACCGGTGCAGAAGTCGCGCTGGACGGCCTGCACTGGACCTTCGCGCCGCTTTTATGCGTGGCGCGTGACCTGCGCTGGGGGCGTGTGGACGAAACCTTCGGCGAATCCCCCATGCTGATCGGCGAACTGGCCAGTGCGATGATCCGCGGCATTCAGGGTGAAAACCTGGCGGATGACGATGCGATACTCGCCTGCGCCAAGCACTACATTGCCTATGCCGAATCAACCGGCGGGCGCGACAGCGTAGACACGCCTGTTACCCTGCGCATGATACGCGAAACCTTTTTGCCGCCCTATCAAAAGGCGGTGGAGGCGGGCTGCGCCACCATGATGACCGCCTACCTGCCCGTAGACGGCATCCCTATGACCGCCCACAAAGAGCTGTTAACCGATGTCCTGAAAAAAGAGCTGGGGTTTGACGGCTTTGTCGTGACCGACTGGGACAACGTCGGCTCCCTGGTCAAGCGCCAGCAGTATGCCAGTACTTATAAAGATGCTACATACATGGCGGCCATCGCCGGTAATGATATGCTCATGTCCACGCCGGAAGCCTACGAAGCGCTGATTGCGCTGGTGAAAGAGGGTCGGCTGGATGAGTCTGTGCTGGACGAAGCCGCACGCCGCATACTCACCGTCAAGTTCAAACTGGGCCTGTTTGACGGCAAACAGAAACCCAAAACCGTGGATACGAAAGCGCACCAGGCGCTTAACGAACGCCTACAGGAAAACGCGATTGTACTCTTGAAAAACAACGGCGTGCTGCCGCTGCAAAACAAAAAACTGGCGGTCGTCGGCCCCTCCGCCGATCATATCCACGCCATGCTCGGCGACTGGACCTACATGTCGCATCCGGGCATCCGGGAGCGCAAGACCATCACCCACGAGATCGTCCCCGTCACGCCGCTGCAGGGGCTCAAGCAGCGTGCCGATGCGAATGGGCTGACCATTCGTTATGAAAAAGGCTGCGGCTTTCTGCACAGCCTGGCCGACCTGGACCAGCATAAAGTTGATACCTATTCCAGCCTCGACACCCTGATTTTGCCGGAAATTATGCCCCTTGATTCGGACGCCGTACTGGATGCCTGCAAGGGGGCGGATGTGCTCGTCGCCTGCGTTGGCGATTTTCTGGCGCAGAACGGCGAATTCCGTGACCGCGGCGATTTGGATCTGTCCGGCGATCAGCAAGCGCTGCTTACGTTGCTGAAATCCACCGGCAAACCGCTGGTGGTGGTGCTGGTCTCCGGCAAGCCACTGACCGTGCCGTGGGTCAGTGAGAACGCGGACGCTGTTATTCAGCTGTTTAACGGCGGGCAGACCGCCGGGATGGCGCTGGCCAAAGCGCTGACGGGCGAAACCAACACATTTGGCAAGCTGCCCATCAGCTTTGCGCGCCATGTGGGCCAACTGCCTGTGTACCATAACCATTACCCCGGCTGGCACGGCGGACAGTATGTGGACTATCCGGCCACGCCGCTGTATGCCTTTGGCTATGGCCTTAGCTACACCACCTACCAGTACGGCGCACCGCAGATCGCAAACGAAGACGGCCAGTGGATTGTCTCGGTCGATGTGCAAAACACGGGCGATACCGACGGCACCGAAATTGTGCAGCTGTACGCACGCCGCCCTGCGGGCCAGCGCATGACTCCCGTGAAAGAATTGATCGACTTTGCGCGTGTGCCGCTGAAAGCCGGCGAGATCATCACAGTCGAGTTTATGCTGGATTTGGATAGCCTAATGGCTGTCCACGGCGACGGCACTCGCGTGCTGGAGGCCGGTGAGTACACGCTGATGAGTGGCCCCTCCTCCCGTGATGAAGATCTGCAAGCGGTGACAGTACAATTATGAGTACCACGCTGCCAAAATTGATCGCCATCGTCGGGACCAACGCTTCGGGCAAGAGCGGCCTGTCCGTGCGCCTTGCCGCCCAGTACGGCGGCGAGGTCATCTCCGCTGATTCACGTCAGGTGTTTGAAGGCTTGGATTTGGGCAGCGGTAAAATCACGCCGGAGGAGATGCAGGGCGTGCCCCATCATCTGCTGGATATATGCCCGCCGGATGCGTTCTTTTCCATGGCGGACTTCCAGCGCATGGCCTACGCCGCCGCGGACGATATTCTCTCCCGTGGTAAACTGCCGTTTCTGGCAGGCGGTACCGGGCTGTATGTGGACTCGGTGGTCGACGGCTATGCCTTGTCCGATGTGAAGCCGGACCTTGCCTATCGCGAGCATTTGGAAACCTTCTCTACACCGGAACTGTATCAAATGCTGGAAGCGCAGATGCCCGGTTCGGGCGTGGATGCCCACAACCGCAACCGCGTTATGCGAAGGCTGGAAAAACTGCACGCGGGCGACCCCGGCCACAGCCAGCGCCAGCCGCGCTACCGCGTATTAAAGCTGGGTGTGACCTGGCCGCGCGACATTCTTTGCAAGCGTATTGATGAACGCCTTGACCGCCGCATGGCAGACGGTATGCTTGCCGAGGTGCAAACGCTGCTGGACCGTGGTGTCTCACCGGCGTTTCTGCGCAAGCTAGGGCTTGAATACCGCTACCTCAGCGCGTACTTGCTGGGCGAAATCCAAACCGAAGCCGCCATGCTGGATGAACTATCCCGCGCCATCAAGCGCTTTGCCAAGCGGCAGATGACCTGGTTCCGGCGCGACCCGAATATCCTTTGGCTTGCTATGGACAAAGACCCGTTTGCGGAAGCCTGCGGGTATATCGAAGCATTTCTGGCCGAATAAATCGCATACAGCCAAAGCGGTTCACCACAAATCAGCGCTTTTACCATGCAGCGCATACAGGAGGATACCCTTGATACGCAATATTGTGTTTGACATGGGCGATGTGCTGATGCACTTTCGCCCGCTGGAAGCCTGTCGCGCCCTACTTGCAGACGAGACCGATGCACAGGCCTTATTTAACGCGTACTTCGGCGGACCGGAGTGGGCCGAAGTCGACCGTGGCGGTTTGGACGGGGATGCCTTTACCCAGGCGGTAAAGGCGCTGCTGCCGCAAAGGCTGCACCCTGCCGTGGACACACTATACCGCGGCATGCCGGAAAATGTGCTGTTTCCTATTGATGGCATGGCAGAACTGATTGACGGCCTGTTGCTGCGTGGTATGCACCTGTATCTTTTATCCAACGCCGGGCACTTTATGCACCGCCGTCAGGATGTAATCCCGCGTATTGATCGTTTCCACGGCGTACTGTTTTCTAGCCAGAAAGGCATCGTTAAGCCCGACCATCGCCTGTACAGGCAGTTCAAATCCCGTTTCGGGTTACAATCGGACGAATGTCTGTTCATTGACGACCGGGACGATAACGTACAAGCCGCCATCGACTGCGGTTGGCAGGCCTACCGATTTCAGGGGGATGTACAAGCGCTGCAACGCCATCTTGAAGCGCTGTAGGTCAGTCTTTTCTGATTCAATATAACCCCACATTTTCATTGATTTCAAAAAACGTAGAAACAACGAGATATTTGGAGATATTACGAGATATCAGAACATAATTCGCTGATATCTCTTTCTTTTTGACCAAAATTGACCATTGTTGTATTCTTCTATGTTTGACTATATCTGACCTTCGTACTATACTGTAATCGTGCTCAGGGGAAACACCCCTTTCACCATATAAGATTTTTTAGATTACGCGGCAAAGGCCGCGCACAAGGAGGTCACTTTCATGTATACCATCGTTCCGTTCCGCCATCGCTTAAGCCGCGAGCTGCCCTCGCCGTTCCTGGCAGACCGTTTCTTCCGTTCGTTCTTCGATATGAATGACATGGTCGGCACCGCGGGATTCCGTGTGGATGTACGCGAGGATGACAATGCTTACACTTTGGAAGCGGAGCTGCCCGGCGTACCCAAGGATAAGATCGAACTTGCTGTTGACGAGGGCGTTCTCACCATCCACGCCGATCTCAATCAGGAAAAGAAGGAAGAAGGCAAGGGCTATGTCTACTCCGAGCGCCGCTCGGGCCATGTAGAACGCTCCTTCAATCTGGAAGGCATCAACGCCGACGGCATCTCCGCCGACTATAAAAACGGCGTACTCCTGGTCACCCTGCCCAAGATCCAACCCGAGCCCAAGCCCGAACCCAAGAAAATCGCCATCACTGGCGAGGAATAAGGCAGAAGCCAAGGATAGTCCCAAAGGCTAGTAACAGGCCGCACCAAAAGGTGCGGCCTTTGCTATTGTTTTACTAGGATGATGCCGATAGCTTCGATATCGCTCACGTTCATTCTATAAAGAGGTTTTGTTTTCGGTGTATCATCTCGTCAACGGTCGCGATGTATACGTCGACATTGCCAGCATTGGGCGCACGGACAATGCGCTTGTTTTTGTTTTCAAATACACGCTTGGAAATGGCCCCTGCACCAATGGCAAGTACGGTGGCTGTTTCTTCCATCATGTCCATATTATACAGACAGGCTTTGCTTTTCTTAGCGTAGCCAACGTTTTGTTGCTGTGCGGCCATGTATTTTTGGCGGTAGAGGTAATAGGGCGACATGCCCATTTGCGTGGCAAAGCCTTCGCCGAGGGCAACCATTGCTTCCACGGTTTCGACCGATGGCAGGGGTGTTTTTTCTTTTTCCAGCTGGCCGCCGCGTTTAAGCGCCAGGGTATGCACGGTTAATCCCTCCGGCCCTAGCGCAGCGATGCACTGCATGGTGCGGCGAAAGTCCTGCTCCGTCTCCCCCGGCAGCCCGGCAATGACATCCATATTGATGTGATCAAACCCATACTCCCGCGCCATTTGAAAAGCCTGTTCCACCTGCGCAGCGCTGTGACCGCGCCCGATGGTCTGCAGGGTCGCATCGTTCATGGTCTGTGGGTTGATGCTGATACGGCCCACGCCAGCCTGCCGCATAGCCTGCAGCTTGGCCAGGGTAATGGCATCGGGGCGGCCGGCTTCCACTGTAAACTCTACAGGGCCAGGGAATGCTTCGGCCACGCGGTTTAGAAAAAGTGCAAAGGCTTCATCATCCGGTGCAATGGGCGTGCCGCCGCCGATATACAGCGCGCGCAGGCTTGCGTTTTGCTGCGCCATTATGCGTTTGACTGCGTCCATTTCCCGGTACAGGGCGTGCAGGTACGGTTCCAACTTGTCCCCCGTGCCGATGGCCTCGCCCGCAAACGTGCAGTAGGTGCAGCGCGTTGGGCAAAACGGCATGGCGACATAAATGTTGAACTCCGTCTCCCCCGCCTGTGGCAGGGCTTGCTGCACCGTTAAAATGCGAGACAGCAGCGCGGTTTTCTCCGGTATTACATCCATCTCCCGCTGCAAGGCCGCTTCGGCCTGCGCGTGCGAAAGACCGCGTTTCAGATGCTCGGCAAAAAGCCGGGTCGGGCGTATGCCTGTAAGCGCTCCCCAGGGCGGCTGTTTGCCGGTCAGCGTTTTACACAGGTCATACAGCGTCAGCTTACACAAGCGCTTCACGCGCCGCCGGTACAATAACTTGCTCTCCCCGGGCACCACTGGCGTGCTTCGCTGGGCTTCCTGCCCCACAAAGATAAAACGGCAGCAAAAGCTGCCGTCCTCTTCGGTCAGTTCATGGCTCAGGGGCTGCATATCGTCGGTCGGGGCGGTGGCGGTAAACTGCGCTTTCTCCACATCTTCGGGTGTCTGGGGCGCGGTGGATACCACGGCAAAACCATCGGTTGCAAAAAAGAGCTTCAGCACATCCCAAAGCTCATTCGCCAGGCGCGGCAGCGGCGTATACAGGCAGATTTTCATAGGACTATCCCATTACTTTCCCGCGAAGGTAGTCGGTCCGTGCCCCGGATAGGCAATCATCTTGGGGCTAAGGTTTATCAGCTTGCGCAGGCTTTGTTTCAGTTCCGAAAAGTTTCCGTCGCCAAAATCGTAGCGGCCATAGCCGCCGTTAAACAGCGTATCGCCGCAGAATATACCCTGGTTCTCCGGCATACGGTAGCACACGCCGCCCTTGGAATGTCCCGGCGTATGCAGCACGGTGAACGTGATACCAGCCAGGGTCAGTTCCTGTTCGTCGGTTACGGTTTGCGGTTTGGTTTTCACCTTTACGTGAAACCCGAAGGTCACGCTTTCGTTCATGGTATCATTGGTCAGCTTGGCCACATCCAGCTCGTGTATATGCAGGGGAATATCATAGCGCCCGCAGATCTCGTCCACGGCGGAAATGTGATCAAAATGCCCGTGGGTAATCAGCACGGCAACTGGGGTACGTTCCCCGATTGCTTTGAGGATCAACTCGGCCTGTGAGCCGGGATCGATGATGACAAGCTGTTTGGTTTCGTCGTTTTCCACTAGGTAGCAGTTGGTTTTGTAGTCTCCGCCGACCGGAACAGTTTCTACGTTGATTTTCATTGTCTCTCCTGTTAAAAGGTTTTGCGGGAATCCAGCAGGATGGTCACAGGCCCGTCATTGACCAGGCTGACGGCCATATCGGCGCGGAACACGCCCGTTTCCACCGGGATTCCGATATCACGCAAGCGGTTGGCCGCCTGCGAGTACAGCTGATCGGCCTTGTCCGGCGCTTCCGCCGCGATAAAGCTCGGCCGGCGGCCATGGCGCACATCGCCCAGCAGCGTAAACTGGCTGACCAGCAATAGCTGCCCGCCGGTATCCAGCAGGGAGCGGTTCATTTTGCCCTGTTCGTCCTCAAACACGCGCAGATTGGCGACCTTGTCCACCATATAATTCAGGTCCTGTTCGGTATCGCCAGCCTCCACGCCAAGCAGCACCAGATAGCCCTGCCCGATTTCGGAAATAATCTGATCATGCACCGCAACGGACGCTCTGGTCACCCTTTGTACCACTGCACGCATTACGATGACCCCCGGTAGACTTCCACAACATCGGTGCGTCTCCGCAGTGCTTTGATGAGCTTGTTCAGCTCTTCGCGGGTCTTAACCTGCACGACCATGGTAACGTTGCTGGTGCGGTGTTTTTTATCGCGCTTGACCGACACGCCGATGATGGGCACGCCCAGATTATTTACGCTTGTGGCCAGGTCACCCATCAGGGTTACGCTGTCATAGGCGATAATGTTGATGGACGCGTTGAAGTCCGCGGCATCGGTATCCGCCCATTCGACCTCAATCATGCGCTCAGCATCGGACTCGTGAATGTTGGAACAATCCGCCTTGTGCACGGTTACGCCGCGTCCACGGGTGATAAAGCCGACAATCTCGTCGCCCGGCACGGGGTTGCAACAGCGCGCAAACCGCACCAATATGCCAGATTGCCCTTTCACATACACGCCGTGGGAGGGTTTGCCCACATGCTTGTGCAGTTCTTCCTGCGAGACTTCCTTGATCTCCGGCATGTCCTTGGTTTCGGTTTTGCGCAGTTCTTCCATCAAGCGGCTGATGACATAACTTGCCGCCATGCCGCCGTATCCGACCGCGCCGTAGATATCGTCCAGCTCCTGGAACGCATAGCGCTTGAGGATGGGATCGTAAAATTCGGGTTTGAGCAGGGTATGAATCTGCACGCTGCGGCGCTTGGCCTCGTGCTCCAGCATTTCACGGCCGCGCACCATGTTCTCGCCGCGCAGCTCACGTTTGAAGAACTGGCGAATTTTGCTTCTCGCCTGCGGCGTTTTGACAATCTTCAGCCAGTCCATGCTGGGGCCTTTGGAGTTGCCGGATGTGATGATCTCCACGCGGTCGCCGGTTTCCAGCTCCGTATCCAGCGGCACAATACGGCCGTTGACCTTGGCACCTACGCATTGGTTACCCACACCGGAGTGGATGCGGTAAGCAAAGTCAATCGGCGTTGCGCCGCGCTGCATGCTCATAATATCGCCCTTGGGGGTAAAGAGCAGTACCTCGTCGGAGAATAGATCGGTTTTCAGGGAGTCGATAAACTCCTTGGAATCGCGCGTGTCGTTTTGCCAATCCAAAATCTGGCGCAGCCAATACAACTTGTTGTCCAGATCGTCAGCCTTCGCGCCTTCCTTGTAACGCCAGTGAGCCGCAACGCCAAACTCGGCCACGCGGTGCATTTCCCAGGTGCGAATTTGCAGCTCGAAGGGGAACGGCATGGTGCGCCCGCCGATCAGCGTGGTGTGCAGGCTTTGGTACATGTTGCCCTTGGGCACGGAAATATAGTCCTTAAACCGGCCGGGAATCTGGTTCCACAGCGTATGCACGATGCCCAGCACCGCGTAGCAGTCCTGCACGGTGTCCACCAGCACGCGCACGGCAATCAAATCGTAAATCTGCTCGAAGGTCTTGTTCTGCTCGGTCATTTTACGGTAGATGGAATACAGGTGTTTGGAGCGCCCGTCAATCTCGTAATGAATGTTGTTCTCGTCCAGTTTTTCCGACAAGCTCTGAATGACCAAGCGAATGTTTTCCTCGCGCTCAATCCGGCGCAGCCCCACCTTGCGGGCAATGTCCTGATAGGCGGTGGGTTCCATGTATTTGAAAGCCAGGTCTTCCAGCTCCTGCTTAACGGCATTCATGCCCAAGCGGTGTGCCAGCGGGGTGAAAATATCCAGCGTCTCATCGGCGATGGCGCGCTGGCGCTCCGGCGGCTGATGCTTAAGGGTGCGCATGTTGTGCAGGCGATCGGCCAGTTTGATAATGACCACGCGGATGTCCTTGGACATGGCGAGAATCATTTTACGCAGGGATTCGGCCTTCTGTTCCTCGCGGTTGGAAAAATCCAGCTTATCCAGCTTCGTTACGCCATCAACCAGCACGGCGACCTCGTCGCCGAATTCCTTTTTAATGGTTTCGATATCCACGGTGGAGCAGTCCTCCACCGTATCGTGCAAAAGTCCGGCGGCGATTGTGGGCGGGTCGATCATCAAATCCGTCAGGATGGAGGCGACCGATGCGGGATGCATGAAATACGGCTCGCCACTTTTGCGAATTTGGCAGCTGTGCGCTTCTTCGGCAAACTCGTATGCTTTTTTAACCAGCAGGTAGCGATCGTCGTTGGGGTTTTGCTTTTGCACGCGGGCAACCATTTTATCCAGCGGCATGCATTCGTTGGTGATAAATGTCAGCATCCCTGTCCCTCCTTTCCTGTTGCGATGGTGCGTATGTGCTTAAGCAGCGGACTTTCGTCCAGCGGCCTTTTGGCTACGGGAAGCATGGTGTACGAAAACGGCGTAAGTGTCAAGCGGATGAAGTCCAGTTCCGCAAACGTCCACAGACCCAGCCGCGTTTGTGCCTGTGTCAACCCGGCGGCCCGGGCGGCGGCTTCGGCACTTGGGAATGCCGAGCGCATCAGCTGTTTATACAGCGTGCGGTAGGCATCATCGCCCGCGTCCAGGGCCTGGTACGCCCGGCGCAGTGCATCGCTTGTTGCCTGCACAATCAGCTGTGCCGACCCGCAGTGTTCCTTCCACTGGGTGATATCCTGCCCGGAGAGTGCCCCGTCCAGCAGCACGATGTGTTTCCAGTCGGGGGATAGCGGCACATCGGTGGGGCGCAGAAGAAGTGTGTGGAAACAGCGGGGGTCTTCCACCGTGCCTACGGAAACATCTACCCGGTCTTCCAGAGTTTGAAGCAAGGCTGTCGCCGCGTCCTTGGTGTAGGCGACATAGAGCGTTCCCTGGCAGCCGCTGAGCAGCGCATCGTCACCCAAAGGCACGACTTCGCCATCAGCTGCGAATGTTAATTTTTCTGCGTCCGCGCCCGGTTTTCCTGCCTGCGCAAGGAGGCGGTTTACGATTGCGTCCTGATAGGCTTCCTCTGTTTCCGCTTGCAGGGCCTGCTTGACTGCATACCCGGAGGGCCGCAGCGTTGCTACATTGCACTGGGCGGTCACCCGGCCGTTATAGTCATTCCGTTCCAGCGTGTAGGCAACATCTACTTCATCGGGCAGGGTCTTTGCCAAGCTGCCCTGCTGAAACGCAATTCCAGATAGCACCGTTTTATCTTGCCGCAGCCGAAGCTGCAAGTGTGCATCGCCTCTACCACAGGCGCGTCGGCTGTCTACCCGTGCGCCGCTGGTTAAAAATACAGGCGCAGGATTGCCGATGCCGTAGGGACGCAGTTCTTCCAGCAGATCAACCAAATCCAGCCCCGCGTCTTCCAGCGCTAGAGGCAGGTCATACGCCTGGGCGGGGATAAAGGCATCCGCATCGGCGGATGCGCTGACCGCTTCCTCCAGGCGTGTTTGAAATGCGCTGTACTTGGCCGCTTCCAGTGTAACCCCGGCGGCCATTTCGTGCCCGCCGTATTTAACGAGTACATCGTCGCATTGCTTCAGGCACGCAGCAAGGTTCACACCCTTTACGCCACGCAGGCTGCCGTGGAGCATGCCATCCTCCTCGGACAGGGCGCATACCGGCACGCAGTAGCGGCGGTTCAGCCGCCCGGCCGTAAGCCCTAGCACCCCTTTATGCCAGCCTTCACCGCGTACAAACAACACATGGCTTTGAACAAAGTTGTGGGTTTTCGCTTGCTCGGCGGCTTCATCCACGGCGGCAGCTTCTAGTTTTTTGCGTTGGGTATTGGACGCATCCAGCGATTTGGCAAGCGTCTGTGCTTCCTGTGGATCGTCCGTCAGCAGCAAGTCTACAGCGGCGTTGGCATCGGCCACGCGACCGGCGGCGTTGAGCCTTGGGGCCAGTTGATAGGCGACCGCCCCCTCGGCAACGGGGGCTTTTACCCCGGCGATTTCGCACAATGCTTTAAGGCCGAGTCTGGTTTCAATCAGCGGCAGCCCTAGCGACACGATGACGCGGTTTTCACCCGTCAGCGACACAATATCGGCAATGGTTGCAACGGCGGCCAGCGGTAAAAGGGTATTTTGCATCGCTTCATCTGCGGCGTGCAGCGCGGTCGCAAGCTTATACGCCACCCCTGCGCCGCACAGATACGGAAACGGATAGCCGTCCAGCAGGGGGTTGATCACCGCATCGGCCGGGCAAGGTGTCAGCGGTAGCTGGTGGTGATCGGTCACGATCACCTGCATGCCCAGCGACTGCGCCAGCGCAACCTCGGTCGCGTTACTGATGCCCAAATCCACCGTGACCAAAAGTTGATAGCCTTTGGCCAATTCTTCGACAGCAGCGGCGTTCAGTCCATACCCATCGTCCCGCAGGGGCAGGTAGGCATCAGTCCGTAAACCATAGGCCCGCAGGGCCTCGGTGAGCAATGCAGCAGCGCAAACGCCATCGGTATCGTAATCGCCATAAACGACCACACGCAAATTCGCCTGCTTGGCATCGTTCAATAGCTCAACAGCCTTGTGCATACCCGACAGCAAGTACGGGTCGTGCAGCTGCGATGTATCCGGGTGTAAAAAACGCTCAGCTTCTTCTGCCGTTTCCATGCCGCGCGAAAACAAAAGCGCGGCCTTTACACCCGTAAACGGACGTAGCTTTTCCTTTTGCGCTTCCGTGAATACACGGTCGGATCGGGGGACAAAACGGAGCATAGCGTATTCCTTTCGATAAGCAAACCCCGACGACCGGGCGGTCGTCGGGGTGTTAGCGTCCAGCCAGTGCAGACTCCCTGAGCAGGTACGGGGGTCATCCCGCCAATCAGGGCGTATGGACAGACTGATTATTTGGTCATTTCAGCGATCTCGGCTGCGAGATCGTTCTGCCGCTTCTCCAGACCTTCGCCGCGTTCGAAACGCTCGAAACGGACGGGAGCAATTTTCGCGTCGATGGCTTTTTCAACCTCGGCGGTGTAATCACTCACGGACTGGTCCGGATTTTTGACAAAGGCCTGCTGGGTAAGGCAAACATCTTTGTAGTACTTGGCAATGCGGCCTTCCACCATACGGTCGACAATCTTCTCGGGCTTGCCTTCGTTCAAGGCCTGCTCGCGGAGGATTTTCTTTTCCTTGTCAAGGGTCTCGGTGGGGACCTGCGAAGTCAGCACACATTCCGGCTTGGCAGCTGCAATCTGCAATGCCAGGTCGTGATAATAGGCTTTGAAAGCATCGGCATCGAAGGAAGCGGGGTTGTCGTTATTGACTTCCACCAGCACGCCGATTTTGCCACCCATGTGGATGTAGGTTTCCACGACGCCGGCTTCCGCCTGATAGCGCGCAAAGCGACGGACGGAAATCTTCTCGCCGATGGCGACAGTCGCATCGGACACCAAATCGGTGATGGTTTTGGATGCATCATCCACAAACTGCTGGGACATCAGCGCGTCCACGTCCGCAGGAGCGGCCTGGGCGATGTGCTTGGCAATTTTTTGGGTGAAATCGATAAATTTATCGGTTTTGGCAACAAAGTCGGTTTCGCAGTTGACTTCCACGATGACGCCGGTTTTGTGGTCGTCGGTTACGTATCCGGCTACCATGCCTTCAGCGGCAATACGGCTGGCCTTTTTGGCTGCAGCAGCAAGACCCTTCTCACGAAGATACTCGACTGCCTTTTCTACATCGCCTTCGGTTTCGATCAGCGCCTTTTTGCAGTCCATCATGCCGGCCTGCGTGATGTCGCGAAGTTCTTTAACAAGTTGAGCTGTAATATTTGCCATGCGCGTTACTCTCTCCTTACTCAGCGGTTTTTTCGGTGGCTGTTTCGGTTTCTTTGGCAGGGGCTTCCACCTTCACGGCTTCAGGGGCGGGCGC
Source organism: Candidatus Limiplasma sp. (assembly GCA_963675925.2). Taxonomy (GTDB): domain Bacteria; phylum Bacillota; class Clostridia; order Christensenellales; family Aristaeellaceae; genus CAXXOK01. Next base: position 1,022,790 of record CAXXIB010000004.1, on the reverse strand, counting down.
GGCCTGGGCTGCGGGGGCAGCTTCTGCTGCGGGAACAGGCTTGGCCGCGGGAACGGGCTTGGCTGCACGGGGGGCAGCGGGCCGGGGCGGCGCGGGCCTGCCATAACGGGGGGCGGGTTCTGCCGGAGCAGCGGTATCATCGGCATCCATCTGCTGACCCTGCTTGCCTTCCAGCACAGCGTCGGACATTTTTCCGGCAATCAGTTTCACGGCGCGGATCGCGTCGTCGTTGCCGGGGATCACGTAATCGATCTCATCGGGATCGCAGTTGGTATCGACAATAGCTACAATCGGGATGCCCAGGGTACGCGCTTCGTGCACAGCAATGTGCTCTTTACGCGGGTCTACGATGAACAGCGCGCCGGGAAGTTTTCTCATTTCACGGATGCCGCCGAGGTTGGATTCAAGCTTTTCACGCTCGTGCATCAGCTTGATGACTTCTTTTTTAGGAAGCACGTCAAATTGACCGGCCTGCTCCATCTTATCGATCTGGTTGAGGCGGTCAACACGGGTGCGAATGGTACGGAAATTGGTGAGCATGCCGCCCAGCCAACGATGGTTCACATAATACATGTTGCAGCGCTGGGCTTCCTGCGAGATGGATTCCTGCGCTTGCTTTTTGGTGCCAACAAACAGCACACTCTTGCCCTGCATGGCGATATCCCGGATAAAGGCGTAGGCTTCATCGGCCTTGCGAACGGTTTTCTGCAGGTCAACGATGTAAATACCGTTGCGCTCGGTGAAAATGTACTGCGCCATTTTGGGGTTCCAGCGACGGGTTTGGTGACCGAAGTGTACGCCTGCTTCGAGCAACTGTTTCATAGAAATGACTGCCATGGTAAAAATACCTCCCTGTTTTTTAACCTCCCCCGGCCCGCTTATGCGATGCTTCGGAGGGGTATCCACCCCTTGCGTCTACCCGGACGAACACCGCTAGTTGCGGCACAATCGCTCGGTCGGCAAAGGTGCGTAGTGCGAATCATTATAGCATAGGGAATGCAGGTGTGCAAGGGGGTACTCCGTTTCGTTTCATCTATTATCGTCAGAATTCGCTACAACTAAACAACGAAGGAATCACATCTCACAGTCCATCCGAAATCATGTATAATAGAGTTTATGAAAAATGTCTATGGTATAAGAGTTTCTATTCCTGCACCACGATAATTATATGTAAGGATGGACACTATGCGAAAAAGATTATTTGAAATCATCGAAGTAGCAAAAGACTCCGACGTAGCCAGCAGTATATATGATGCGATCATGATGGTCGTAATCGTCGCCAGTCTTCTCCCCCTGGCATTCAAGCAGGAGCATCTTGCGTTTATCATTATCGATAGAATTGCCGTATGCATTTTCATCCTTGATTATATCCTGCGGCTTTTGACCGCTGATTTCAAATACGGCAGAAAGACCTTATCCTCGTTTTTGCGCTATCCGTTTTCTTGGATGGCTATCATTGATCTGTTATCCATACTGCCTTCGATTGCCTTGCTGAACAACAGCTTTAGACTGCTCAGAATTATCCGTCTGGTTCGGGCATTCCGGGTTTTCCGTGTGTTTAAAGTGCTGCGCTATTCCAAAAGCTTTACGATTATCGTCTCCGTATTCAGGAAACAAAAAGCAGCACTGCTTGCGGTGATCGTGCTGGCTGTTGCGTATATCATTATCTCCGCTTTGATTATCTATAACGTCGAGCCGGATTCATTCGATACATTCTTCTCCGCCGTATACTGGGCAACTGTATCCTTAACAACCGTTGGGTATGGCGATATTTACCCTATCACAATGGTCGGCCGCATCGTAACGATGATTTCCTCCATATTCGGCATCGCCATCATTGCATTGCCGTCCGGTATTATTACCGCCGGGTACCTGAAAGAAGTCAGCAAAAATAAAGATGCCGTGCAAGAGAATGAAGCATAAACTTGTCTCTGCTTATAAACCTTATATATTGATAAAATACACCCCAACAATATTATGAATCAGCCCGAAACCGAGCAAAGCGTACTCTACCCACGGCACGCGGGTGAGGGTAAAGTGTGCGGGGGTGGCTGTGTCCTGCTTGCGGAAGATGATATAGCAAAGTACATAAGGAATGCAGTCCACAAAATAACGTGCGCCGTACTGGAAGCCGCCGCCTGTGCGGTGGGACAATAGCAGCAGAGCATGCAGTATAAACATGGCAAAGTTCAACGTAACCAGCCAGTTTAAGCGCCACTTGATCAGGTCGCGCCCCATCCACAGCAGATAGCAAATGAAAATCGGGCTGGCAAGCAGGAACGAAAACCCGAATTTCGTGAATGGCAGGCCGCCTTCCCCCGTAGCAAACGGAGAGCCGAATACAAAAATCGGGATGTGATCGACAATGTGCCATAGGGCAAACTGCGTTTGTCCGTCCCGGGTGAACTCCGGCAGGTAGTTGTGCCCGAATTCCAGCACATTGCCAAAACGGATGTCGTTATACCACATATAGACCAGCGCGATGATCAGCCCAAGCAGCACACCGGGCAGCATGCGAAGCATGACCGTTTTGCGGTTCAGACCACGCCCATGCTCCCTGAAACCGTACAGCAGCAGCAACAGACCAAACAGCAGGTTAAACGGCCGGCAGCCTACGCTAAGGGCGATCAGCACAAAGGATGCCGTGAACGCGCCCTTTTGCATGCGCTCGATCGCCCAAACCGTGAGCAGGAATGCCAGCATCTGCGCCTGATACCACACCGCGCCATCGGTCAAAATCGGAAGCATGGACGACGCAAAACATAATAAAAACGCCCAGACGGCAGCTTGTACCGGGGCGCGGGTTTTTCGTTTCAAAACAAAATACATAAGCAGGCAGGATACCGTGCCATAGGCAATAACCAGCAGGGAATCGGGCACATTCTTGCCAAACAAAAACGTGAGAAAGAACACTGGCACGGTCGGCACCGGTGGAAAGCTGACGTAATACTGGCCTTTGTACACCGCCAGCTCCAAATGGATGACATTCTCCTCCAGCGCGATCTCGCCCTTGCGCCACTGCATGGCCTGCAAGGTGTAGGAGTTGTAGGTGGAGGGTTTAAGCACATCTTTTCCCAGCAGTAACTGCATGGATAAAAGCAAAATCAAACTGGCCAAAACCAGAAGTATTCGTGCTTTATTCGAGAGATTATTCCCTTTACACTCTGATTGCCTTCGTCCCTTATAATTGATTTCACTCAAATGATTTAGCCTCATGCATTGATTTTAAAACTATTATACCATACCCTTCTTCATTTTAGCAGCGTTTCCATACCGTAAGGGCCTCAACTTTTTACTCTTTTTACTCTTTTTTCTCTTTTTATTGTAGCAATTATATACCGAGAGTATTGATTGCTGCATCTAAGTATGATATACTTTTTGTAGCAATAATTTCTTACGGAAGCAGGTGCACTAGTATGTATAATTGGCCATCAATTGACATAGAACACCCCTTTACCAGTCCAAACCGTCAATCACCACTCATCCGCAGCTTGTTTCCATGCGCACAGAGTACAGTTGAAAGCTATGTTAAAAAAAACCTTTCAACCACCGGTACCCCGCAGGAACAGCTTGAGGCTTATACAATGCGCCTTGATCGGATAATGCACTGGCGCAAAATACTTGACAATAGATTTGCTGGCAGACCGAAGGATCGGGTATTCTGCCTCCAAAGCCTCGGCCGTTTATTGGCTGCAAAATACTCCGGCCATGCGCAGTCATTTGACGCATTTGAATGGACGCTTGAGCGGCTGATCAACTGCATTTCAGAGAATAAACCAATCACTTTCATGTTTTGCTTCGGCGGCTATAAGAATCATCATTCCCCCGCTTATCCCAAAGTTGGTTGGGCAGAGGTTTTTCATCTCAATTTCATCATATCCTATTTATATCCAATTATTAAGGACTATGATCATGGCGTAATTCTGGAGTACGAGTCCGAGGAAATTTCAATTCAGTACAACAATGTACCGCAAACACAAACCGATCAATACACAAAATCATTTCAACAGCTCCTGCAACTGTATCACACAAAACTCAAATCGAAGCATCCGAATCTTCGTCTCACGTTCAAGTTTACGCTGGCAAGAGATCTCTATACAAGCGATGCCGCCCTATACGAGCTGATCGAAAACAAGCGGGTAGACTATGAAAAAATATTCTCTGCCTTGCCCCCGGTAGAAAAAGCCAAGTGGCTACAGCGTGCGGAGTCTAACTTCATGTGGGAACAGGGGATCAAGCCCTATCAAAAGGACCGCCTATCCACAGCTCAGCAGGATGAGATACTGCGAAACGCACGAGTATCAAACGAAGCGTTTCTGGAAGCCGATTATATTTTACGGCAGTCATATTTCGAAGATCCCTATCGAGTTCCTATCGTCGGCACTTGGGGCTGTATGCCCAGTGCACAGCCGGTAAGTGGTTGGATTCACATAAAGTCCACCCGCTTGTCTCTTGTAGACTTTTGGATTGGTACAGGTTGCCTCGTAAATATCCAAAACGGTAATGGAAAGGATCCATCCGTCGGTGAAACCATCCTTTCTGACAGCCAAAGAATCAAGCTGTCACCGGTTCTCCAAAGACAAGATCACACCGAGCCTCAACTGACAGACATCTCTAGCAACTTCTCGACGATTCTTTGCTATGATAAGAAACAATGAAAGAGGTCGCGGGTATGAAGCAAATTAAAAGAGCATTCAGCTCTACAGTGACATCCAACATTATCGGTGCAATCGGTCTGCTGACCAGCCTTGCACTTGGCTTCCTCGCAGAGAATCCATACTGGGCTATCATTGCGATGATTGCAACTGCTTTGGTGTTCATCGTATTCATTTATTTTATTAACCGATATGCAAAACGTGCGTCAGTCATTGATGCATTTGCCGTTTTATCCAGAATACAAAATAAATGCGTTGTCAACCCTCACTATCCGACAAATCAGGAACATGGAATCAACTCGAGAGAAAAGGATCTTCGTCAGAGCGGTGACGGCTGCATCTTAACCAACTCTCTGGCCTATGACATTTTCTATTGCAAAGAGATTGTGGATAACATAATGAACGGTGCCAAATACAGTTACATTTTGCCCAATAATGAGTTCATCCACATTGAACTGGCAAACTTTATCACTGCCATTGCCGCTGAATTCGCAGTACCAAGCATAACACTTGAACAGGTGAAACAGTTCTACAAAGACATCACATTCTATATGCTGCCGGTCGGTTCGGTGTGCTTATACAACTTTGCACGTTTTCATCAACCAGGCAGAGGCATGCCTGCAGGAGGGTTTACGCAATCCTGGTGGTATGTCCACGCTGCACAGGGCTGCGAGCAAGACCCCTCCGCACATATGTTGTCAAATGAGATTGAGGATCGCAATGATCAGGAAAACCTCAACCGGGCCCTTCAGTTGCTGAAAAACCTATCAAAACCCTATAGCGGACTTGAGATTGATGACTATCACGATCAATTAGGCGATTTTTTGAAAAGGAGCACAACAAATGAATACCACGCCTCCGTATTACGTTTTTAACAAGCATAAGTTTACGCAAATGATTTCTCAGTACATGACATACGCCTCGGTCTACTACCCAATCAAAGCCAACGATCACCCCACGGTTGTTGCTACTGCAGCGGAACATGGCTGTTCTTTCGAAGTTGACAGCATCGAGCATATTCGTTATTTAATTAAGGATATAGGCGTCGCTCCCGAAAATATCCTATACAGTTTTCCTGTCAAACAAGTACGGGACATTGAAGAAGCCCATTCCTATGGCATTATGAAATATGTTGTAGATACTGAAAGTGAATACAAAAAAATTTCCGCCGTGTCCAAAAATGCCTGCTTCTTTGTACGCATTTTCATTTACGATGTCCTTAAAGTTGAAAGCGAGTTATGGAAAGACAAGTGGGGCGCTACGATCAGCAAGGCAATTGCCTTGATTGAGACTATCAACAAACAATCTCCATCAAGATTCTTAGGTATCAGTTTTTACATACCCAAGGAAATTCCTTTGCTCACGCCATTTATAACCATGCTGACACATTTGAAAAACGAATTTACAGGTTTCACAATTCCCTGTTTAAACATCGGCGGAGGCATCTCATTGGAGAGGCTCAGTACATTGACACGTTATTTTTCGCAGATCAAAGAACAGCTTCATACTGAGGAGATTATTGTTGAGCCGGGTAGACATCTACTAAATCCCTGTATTGATATGCATGTTGAAGTTATTGACATCCGCAGGGTCAACGATCAGCGCATCGTGATTATCAATGCAGGTATCTATTCTGGTCTTCTTGACGCTCGTCTCAAAGGGAAGCGTTTTCCCGTAGACGACACGATTACTAAAGGACGCAAACATGCGGCAAACATTTGTGGCAACTCATCCGATAGCGATGATTACCTAGGCGTTTATGATCTGCGCGAATCACTGAAGGTCGGTGATCAGTTGGTTATCCATGACTGCGGTGCATATTCTTCAGTTATGAGAACGCACTTCTATATGAAAAAATCATTTGAGCTTTATCAAGTAGACACGGACTAAACCATGCCTATTTTCAACGTTATCACAGACTATATTGAAACACACACGCTATCGGCCATCATACAAATTATCACCACCATTCCATACAGCTTTGCTTTCTGGCGAAAGAAAAAAACACTTCTTCACTGGATTGTTATCAGCAGTGTACTATTCACATTGGGATATCTGCTTGAGTCCGCATATGACGGTGTCGTCATCTCTATTTGGAGCCTAATCGTTGCTCTTCTATCAATAATGTTGGATAAAAGAGAAAAAACGTTTCCCATTTCCAAAGCACATAGAATAACGCTCCTTTTGATATGCATCCTACTGACATCCTTATCCCTCCTTTTTGTGAAGCGTCTCTCACACTCACCGATCACGTTTCTGTCGGGTCTTATCCTACTTGCAGCCACACTCCATTTCACAGCATTCATGCTTCTTAAAGAGAATGGACTTGCGTTTAGTATACTTGCTATAACCTTCCAAATTCTGGTCATCAGCTATGAATGCATCCTGTACATCCCGTTTTTTGCATTGCTTGATTTCATCACACTGATCATTATTGGTTCACGCGCTTTCAGTATGCTTCACCGTTCTAAGATCCAAAGAACTCTGCAATCAAGAAATAAGATATAGCAACAATGCTATTACTCGAGAATCCTACTCAAAATCATACTTCAAATTGTTAGTTTTTGTATTTTATGTTTACTATTAGACTTATTCATGGTATTCTATCATTACACAATGGAGAGGTATCCAAGCGGTCATAAGGAAGCTTCTAAAGCTCGCGCTTACGTGCACGATAGTTCGAATCTATCCCTCTCCGCCATTCAACAAAGGAACAAGCCCAGATTGGGCTTGTTCCTTATTAAAATCAGATATCATTTACAGTGTCTTAACAGTTCTATATCCATGTAACTCTCTATATTATAGCAACGCCTGACACTCAGTTCCCTCAAACAATACCAATAGCACTTCAACTAAATATCCGACGGCAATCTGCAATTTGACTATCATTATGGAGATTTTGGTTTCGAATCGAGATCTCAAACACGAGATCATCTCGTAAGCTATTACAAGACAGTTAATAGTGCATGACAGTCATTTATCCAGTTACTTTAAACAAGTACAGCGGCGCGGTTTTTACATAGGCAATGCCTTTGCCAAGCGACAGGATGGTTTCCTTTGTGTTTTGCTCGGGCTTTTTGGGAATGAAATATGCATCCGGCGGGGTTTTGGCAATCGTGTAGTTGCCGTCCCGGTGGTTTATGGCAAACAGCAGGGTATAATCCGCGTCCAGCGCGGCAACGCCTGCGTCCCCGTGGCTGTTGTTGACCAGCAGATACTTCCCCGGCTTCAGGTAGCGCTTACAAGGCTGGGAGATGATGCCCGCATACTGCGAAATCAGCAGATCAAAGCTGTGTTCCGCCTCCGGCAGCGGCCCTGCATAATCCAGTCCATGGAAACGAATCACCGTAGGCTCTGTATAGTTTGCCTTTGCCTGAATAGCGGCCTCTAGCGCAGGAACATCGCTAAAAAATCGCTTGGCCTTGCGGTCGGTATCCACATAGCATACCGTGGGTATGAAGTACGAAGGCGATACTTGCACATAGCTGCCGGGGTACAGCGCTGCTGTGATGCCAAGCTCGGCCCGCAGCAGATGAAACAAGTCAAACTGCGCATACTCCCTGTCTACATAATAACTTTGGAACAAATTCTGCATGGGTCACTTCCTATTGGGTGGGGCCGCGAAACGGAAACGCTTCATAACCCCTTACCCCGACATTGGCTTTGAATACGCCACCGGCCAGCGGTTCAGCTTCGATATCCACATCCCGGCGCGCGGTGGTGATATACAGTATGTCCAAATTCTCCCCGCCAAAACAGCAACAGGTGACCTTGGATGCCGGTACCGGCAGCACACCGATGCATGCGCCGGTGGCCGGGTTGTAGCGGCGTACCGCATTCCCCTGCCAGTGCGCGACCCAAAGCATGCCCTCGCGGTCGATGGTCATCCCATCCAGATAGCCGTAGGCCTCCGGCACAGTCACACAAACCTTGCCTTCGCCCAGCGTGCCCTGTTCCAGATCAAAGGGAATCGCCTGCACGGTGCGGGTCATAGTATCGATATAATATAAAATCGTATCATCCTCGTTCCAGGCCAGCCCGTTAGAGGTTGTCACATTCTTAAGCACCGTGCGCACACTACCATCTACATCCAGGCAGCCGAAAAAGCCCTTGCCGGACATTGCCTGCCGCATAATCTGTGTACCGGCCCAGAACCGGCCTTTGCGGTCACACTTGCCATCGTTAAAGCGCAGCGTGGGTACAAGCTCCTGCGGCATCGCCAGCCGCCGCAGCGCACCCTGATCGTCCAGCAGATAATAGCCCGTTGCCATGGCCGCTACCAGACCGCCGCCCGGCACCGGCACAATAGCGCCTACCGCCTGTGCGGTATCAATCGCGCTGTGCTCGCCGGTATCCAGTTGCAGGCTGTGCACCAGGCAGCTGTGAATGTCCACCCATTGCAGCGTGCGGCTTTCGGCGCGCCAGAGTATGCCTTCGCCAAGCTCGGCCCGTGCATCCAGTACCAGTTCCGCTTGCGGATATAGTTTCATCGTCATGCCTCCGTACATTTACAATTGGCCGTGCACAGCACGGCCAATGGATGTTCATTCATTTGCGGCCGTTTGCCGCGATGCTTTAGTAATTTAAGTATTCAATCTCCAGCTCAGGGCTGCAGCCTTCAAAGGCCTGCGGTGCAATTTCCTTTTTGGTACGAATGCGGATGGTGCGTAGGCTTTCGTTGCCATAGAAGGCGTAATCCTCAATGGTATCCACACCCTTGGCCACGACTTTGCGAAGCGCCGTGCAGCCATAGAACATGCTGGTGGGAATGGCGTCGATGGCATCGGGCAGGCGCAGTTTTTCCAGCGCCGTGCAGTTTTGCAGCAAATGACTGCCGATGGACCGCAGGCTGCCGTCCTTTACAAAGCGCAGCTTTTGCAATGCCGAACAGAAGCGGAACACGCTGGTACCAAGCACCTCCACCTTTTGGGGAACATCAAAGCTTTGCAGGGCCGCGCACATGGCAAAGGCATACTCGCCAATCTCCCGCAGCGCAGCGGACTCGCTTATATGCACGGTGTGCAGGGATTCGCAGCCATAAAACGCGTATGCGCCGATCTCCGTGATAGAGTCCGGCAGCCAAACCTCCTGCAGGTTGCGGCAGCCGTAGAAAAAGCTGCCGGGCAGCTGTTCCACGCCATCGGGGAGTTCTACGCGGACGATGGATTCATCATTACGGTAACCATACTCACCCAGCTGATAAAACTCTGTCAGGCTGCCGATGCGTACCATGCCCTCTTCTTTTTGCAGAATGGACTGGATCACGTTTTCGGCAGGTGCCGGTTCGTCCGCCTCGTCTTCATCGGGCGGGGCGGGTTCCTCCTGCGGCGGGGCGGGCTTTTCAGGCTCGGGGCGCGGCGTGGTAGACGGCATCGCACAGGACACGCCAAGTGCGCCGCCATTGAGCACCTTTTCCATCTCCTGCAAAAACGCTTCTTTGGCATCAAACCCGTGGTTTTCAAGCACACAGGTGACGGCCGCACACATCATAGCCGCCGTTACGGTGGACAGCTGCGAGGAAATGGTATGAATGCTATTGGAATAATCCAAGAAGATGGATTGTAAAATTTCGTTAATCTCTTCTACCGTCTTGGCAGACGGCAGTGTTTTGCCGGGCGCAGCTTCCACAGGTTTTTCGGCGGGGGCCGCTTGCGGCTGCGGGGCGGGGGCGGGGGTTGGCTCGGCGGTTTCCTCTTTGGCCGCGCGGTTTTTAGCAAGGGCCAACTTGCGTTCACGTTCATCAAGCTCCTGGCTCTGCTGCTCCAGCTGCCTGGATTCCAAAGTAAGCGCCTGCTCGCGCTGTTCCAGCGCGTCGGCCAGCTCGATCAGCTTTTCAATTCGTTCCTGGGTATTGTTGTTATCACCCATGGTTCGATTGCTCCTTTTCGCGGTCTGTGCATGCAAGCAGTTATGGAGATTGACGCTTACAAAAAAGCGGCCAACCGTGCAACCGCCGCCGGAGCCAAAAATCGTATTCTCATTCGTTTGTTCCTCCGGTCATACGACGGGTATCATTGTATGCGGACTACCTACCATATTATAGCGTCTGCACTTGCGGCAAGTCAAGCAAAACAGCCGCGCGAACTGCGTGGCTGTTTTACTGTATCGTGTGCCTGAAGATGCGGATTGCCCCCTACTGATAGGGTTTGGCGTACAGCTCGGCCTTTTCCAGCCCGCGTTTTTTCGCCTGCAGCTTCCAGCTGGCATTGCCCATGGTGTAATACAGCCGTCTGCCTATGGGTGCAGGAATGAGGATATTGGCCGGCGGTATCACACGGGGTTTTGCCATATCGTCACAAATGCGGCGTACAGCCTGTTGATACGTCTGCATCTTTTTATGCACGGGCGGCACGGCAGCCTCGTACATACCGCCTCCGCCGATCAACACCCCAAAGCGAAACCGCATCGACACGGCATCGGCAAAGCGGTCGACGACGCGTACCGCCTCCTGATTGATGTGCGGCTCTGGAAACCCAGCGTTGACCACGGCATAGACCAGCGCGTTCTTCCCGGTCGCCGGATGGGTGTCTGCATAGGCCTTGTATTGCTGCAAAAAGCGCATCAATATACCCGGCAGGCAGAAGATGTACAGGGGAAATACCAGTACCAGCGCATCGGCATCGGCCATCTCGGCAAAGGCCTGCTGCGTTTGGTTTTTAGTAAAGAGGAAGCGCACATTCATTTCGCGCAGCTCCACATCCTCCTGTGCAAAGATCTCGGCGGCCTTTTCGCTCAGTAAATCGGAAGTCGCCTTCCCCGGCGCTTTGGGGCTACCGCTGATTATGACTATTTTTCGTCTATTCATATCTCTGCCCCCGCTTTCGTAAGGTGTAAGCCGTGCAAAACTTTTTCAGTCGCTGCATCATCACCCTCATAAAAGACCACAATGCCGTTTTCCCGGTGCGCTATGGTGATCTTGGCAAACAAATCCTCATCATCGGCCGTCAATCCTTCGCCATAGCCGATCATAATAAACTGTGGATTGCGTTCATAGCGCGCGGGGTGAATGGTATCGCCGTTCTTTCGCACTTTGAAAAACGGCAGGATATTGGGAATCCAGCGGTCCAGTGCGTTTTTCATGTTAGCAGAGTACTGGCCGAACACGACCGGCACCAGATAAATCGCCACGTCGCTTTGCATCATACCGCGGTTGATATCGGCCATCGAATCCTTGATGACGCATTCGCCCGGGGTTTGAATCCAGCAGCCAAAGCAGCCCCTGCAATAGTCAAGCTCCATGGGCAAAAGCTGTTTTTCGGTCACAGTAAAGCCGCGCGGCTCCAGCACACGCTTCACCAGCACGGATAAACGTTCCAGCTGCGGGGTTGCATATTCGCCGTCTGACAGGATATACGCGTTCATACAGTTCCTCCTATATGTTTACATCGTAAACATAGTGTAATCCCTAATGTTTGCGTTGTCAACATAAGTACGGTATACTGAATGAAATTCTACTATTGCATATCGGAGATGAGAGCGTGCCTGCGCAACCCTATCACCACGGCGATCTAAAAGCCCAGCTAATTCGCGAGGGGCTGAAACTGCTGAATGCGGAAGGCCATCAGGGCTTCTCGCTGCGCAAAGTTGCGCAGGCGTGCGGCGTCAGCCAAACAGCACCATACCGCCACTTTAAAAATAAGGATGATCTGATTGCCGCCATCACCCAACAAGCGCTGGTCGCATTTCGCGATCAACTGGCCGGGGCCATACAGCAGCACCCCGGCGACCCCGGCGCACAGCTGAAAGCCATGGGGGCCGCCTATGTGCGTTTTTTTGCAGCAAATCCCGAATATCTGCGGTTATTGTTTCTAAGCGACAACACCCTGAACATGCAGTTTATCAACGAAGAAGCCAAAAAGCAGCAGGTCGATAACTTTCTGTTTTTGGAAACCGTAACCACCGCGTACACCAACGCCCACCCAGAGTCTTCCCTTACCCAAAACGAGCTGCTAATCTACAGCTGGGGACTGGTACACGGCATCGCCACGCTGATCGTAACCGGCGAGATGCCCGCCGGCGACGATATGATGCAAGCCGTGGACAAAATCCTGGGCCTCCTCTTCTAGCTGGGGAGACGGCAATGCATTACACTGACTATAAAACGGTTCTTCTGTCCAATAACACCATGAACCTGTACCGGGGCTGCACGCACGGCTGCATTTACTGCGACAGCCGCAGTGTGTGCTATCAGATTAACCATCCGTTTGAAGATATCGAGGTCAAGCGCAACGCCGACCGTATTTTGGACAACCAGCTACGCCGTCGCCGGAAAAAAGCGATGATTCACACTGGCAGCATGTGCGACCCATACATCTCACTGGAAACTGAATTACAGCTCACGCGGCGAGCGCTGGAGGTCATCGCCCGCCACGGCTTCGGGCTGACGATATTAACCAAGTCCGACCGCATTTTGCGGGATATGGACCTGCTGGAAACAATCCACCGCAGACAAAAATGTGTGGTACAGGTCACCCTGACCACCGCTGACGAAGCACTGTGCAGCATTTTGGAACCCAACGTATCCGGCACCGCCGCACGGGTCGAGGTGCTTAGGGAATGCCAGCGCCGCGGCATTCCGACCGTTGTCTGGCTATCCCCTATTTTGCCGTTTATCAATGATACCGAGGACAACCTTCGGAGCTTGCTGGATAGCTGCGTTGCCGCAGGCGTGCAAGGCATAGTGAACTTCGGCTTTGGCGTTACCCTGCGCGAGGGCGACCGCGAGTACTTTTTTCAGCAGTTGGATACACACTTTCCCGGCATGAAGCAGCGCTATATCGATGCTTTCGGCCTGCGCTACGAGTGCACCAGTCCCAACAACGAAAGTTTAATGACCATCTACAACGAAGTTTGCCAAAAAAACGGCATCCTCTCTAAGCCCAATGCCGTGTTCCGCTATCTGCACGCACTGCCGGAAGGGCCGCCGCAGCTGTCGATGTTTGATATATTAGGCGAATAGTGAATCATTACCCCCTCATGCAAAACCCCGTGCTCAACAGCACGGGGTTTATCTGACATTGTAGTTGGATGGTCGGTTCAGAATGCCTGAGATGCCAGCACCGCAGAGCACGCCTTGTGGGCCGGTTGCAAGGCTAGCCTTATTTCGTTTTGACCGGCAGCCATATCCCCCAGCGCTTATCCTCCCAGTCCATCTCTTCGCAGGGGTAGACCTCAATGTTCATGGCGCTGGCAGGTTCATACTGGGTGCTGGTGGGCAGCCACTGGGTGTATATTCTGTGGTTTAACTCCTGAATATCCTTGCCCTCCGTGCCCTCGGTGTGGAACAGCGCCCAGGTGTGGGCAGGAATGCTGCGCTTGACCATGCCCTCCGGCACAACCATATCGGGGTCGCAGAAGTTGCCGATCAGGTAAGGAAAGTCGGTCTGGCTGTCGTCCTCCAGGCATACGCCCAGCAGCGGGCTGACCTTTTTCAACCAGCCATTTTTAAAGAACTCATCCCAGAACGCCGGAATCTCCTGTTTCGCGGTTTCCATGGTGAAACGGCGTTCAAAGCCATATACCGTCATGGGGCCCTTTGTTTCAATCTGATAATCCATTGTGGTTCCTCCTTGTAGTGTGACCGTGATTTGCAGAGGGGCCAGGAACAGCAGCTTGGCATCCACACGACGCGCTGCCGATGGCGGTATACCATGGAAGCGGGTGAATGCCTTCTGAAAGCTTTCCGGGGTTTCGTAGCCGTACTTTAGGGCAACGTCGATCACCTTCACGCCCTGGGCGCGCAGCTCCTGCCCGGCCTGGGACATGCGCCGGCTACGGATGTACTCCGAAAGCGACATCTCCGTCAGCCCGGAAAAGATACGCTGCAGGTAAAACGGTGAATACGCAGCATACTGCGCCGCGCGCTCCACCGATAGCTCCGCGTCCGTCAGGTGCTCTTCGATGTACCCAAGCAGCCGCTTCATCCCTTCAATCCAGTCCATACTGTAACCCTCTCTTTTGTTGAAAACTCCGACAGCAACCCTGACCGCTCATCGTTTCCAACGGTATAAACTTATCACAGGACATAAACGAAAACCTGTGAACCCGTGCGCTGATTTGTCCGGTATTTCTATTATTGTACGCCCGAAGCCTATAAACCGCAAGAATTGGTTGACACACGGCGTTTTCCCATGGTATACTGCACTTTGTAAGCAGAAGCTGCCCGCTTCTCACCGCGCGAAAACTGATTTGCGCAGGTCACGGCACATAAGTCCGTGGCGGTTGTATAATTTGCGGGTGCTTCAGCGCCGGCTTTTTTCTTTGTAAAAACGCGGGCGCAACCCGGTAAGAGCTAAGGTTTTTATCGAACTACTATGGAGGTGTATCAATATCAACAACGAGCCGATGATCAACGACGAAATCAGAGATCGTGAGGTAAGGCTGATCGACAGCGACGGCGCACAGCTGGGTGTTATGCCCACGCAGGCCGCCATGCAGAAGGCCGAGGAAAAGGGCTTGGATCTGGTCAAGATCGTACCCAAAGCCCGCCCGCCGGTATGCAAGCTGATGAACTACGACAAGCATCGCTACGAGCAGGCAAAACGTATGCGCGAGCAACGCAAGAACCAGCGCATCGTAGAGCTGAAGGAAGTACAGCTGTCAGCAACCATCGAGGAAAACGACATTCAAACCCGGTACAAGAATGCCGTGAAATTCCTGGAGGCAGGCGATAAGCTGAAAGTGTCCATCCGCTTCCGCGGCCGCCAGATCGCCCATGCCAACATCGGCATGCAGATCATGCTGGATTTTGCCAAGCGCCTTGAGGAGTACGGCACCATAGAGCGCCGCCCCAAGCTGGAAGGCCGCTTCATGATTATGATCATCGCACCTAAGGCGGAAAAGAAAAGCTTTGCCGAGCGCGAGCAGGAACGCAAAGAGCGCGAAGCACAGGAGCTGAAAGATGCTGAAGACAAGAAAGCCTCTCAGCAGCCCGCCCCTAAGAAGAAGGTCAAGCGCGAAAGCGAGAATATGATCTGATAGAGTCGGCAAACGATGAACCAATCCCACACGTTTTTTCTTCATCGTTAGCCCACGGAGTTCTAACAATCTTGTTGTAAAGAAAGCGGAGAACTCTGCGCGAAAGCCGCCCACGCGGCGGGCTTTCCTTCGTACCCGGAGATCGGGCGCGAAACCGTATTGAGAGGAGGACGACCAACCATGCCTAAACAAAAAACGCATCGCGGCGCTGCCAAGCGCTTCTTCCTGACCAAAAACGGCAAAGTGAAGCATAAGCAGATGAACGCCAACCATCAGGTGCACCTGAAAAAGAACAAGCGCATCCGTCATCTGCGCGCGGACGGCATCATTGATAATGCAGCCGAGGCCCGCACCATTCGCAAACTCATTCCCTACAAATAAGCACTTTGTAAGCTTGCAAGGAGGAACCCATCATGGCACGCATAAAGAGAGCGCTCAACGCGCATAAAAAGCGCCGCAAGGTGCTTAAACTCGCCAAAGGTTATTATGGCGCCAAGTCCCGCCAGTACCGTGCGGCTACCGAACAGGTCGCCCGCAGCCTGCGTTACGCCTACATCGGCCGTAAAATGCGCAAGCGCGATTTCCGCCGCCTGTGGATTACCCGCATCAACGCTGCGGCACGCATGAACAACACCACCTACTCCCAGCTGATGCACGGCCTGAAGGCCAAAGAGATCGTCATCAACCGCAAAATGCTGGCCGATATCGCCGTCAACGATCCGGATGCCTTTGCCACTCTTGTGAAACGGGCACAGTAGTTTGACGCAGTACAGCAATTAAAAGACCGCCGGTGTGGCGGTCTTTTTTTAAAGCCTATATCACTTAATCTTGACTATAAGTGTTTATCGTTTATAATTATCGTTAACAATAAATCAACTCGTTCCAATTAAAACAAGTGTCATATAAGGAGCTTGCATGTATAACTCTGATAAACCCATCCAATCAGTTAATGAAGACAAGTTAGGGCGAGCAACATTTGCCAAACAATTAGCTGACGCAATTTATGCATTTAACAGTTCCGATAATTTTGTAATCAGCCTATGTGGAAAATGGGGTTGTGGTAAGACTTCCATTCTCAATATGACTTTTTCCTCATTGAAAGAATTAAGCGAGAAGATTATATGTATTCGTTTTAATCCTTGGAACTTTTCCGATAGCAACCAGTTATTAAATCAATTCTTTGTTACGTTATCAAACGAACTTAAAATAAAAAATCTACCAGAAGGCGCATCGCATCTAGGGGAAATCATGGAGAGCTATTCATCCTCTCTTGAATATACAGAGTTTATTCCTATTGTTGGAAAATATCTTAAGTTACTTCCTCTCCTTGCAAAAGATATTGGAAAGAAAATGAAAGAAGATGCTGATGAAAAGCTCAATGACGTTTCATATCGAAAAAGAGAAGTTGAGAAAGCCCTATTAGCTCTTGACAGAAGAATTTTAATAGTTATTGATGATATTGACCGCCTACCAAATGATCAAATTCGCGCTATATTCCAACTAGTTAATTCAGTCGCCGGTTTCCCAAATGTGACATATCTCCTATCTTTCGATAAAGATGTGGTTGTTAACGCACTTTCTGATGTTCAGTATGGAGAAGGTGAAGAATACCTTGAGAAAATCATTCAAATACCATTTGATATACCAGAGGTAAATTTGCAAAATGTATATTCAGTCTTGTTTGACAAACTTGACGAAATTTTAGATAAATCTTATTCAAATGATTTTGATAAAACCCATTGGTCGGATGTTTTTTTATATTGTATAAAGCCATTCATCAATAACCTTCGTGATATTAATCGGTTCATTAATATTCTCTACTTTAAATACAATATTATTAAGAACGAGATAGATTTCATAGATCTTGCTGGTATTACCGCATTGCAAGTTTTCGCTCCCAAGATATTTAGATGGATAATTAGTAATCGAAGCAATTTAATTGGTTATCACTCTGACGATTCTAACATGGCCAATATTGACAAGTATAAAAACGAACAAACTAAGATTCTGGCTTCTGTAGATAAAGAAAATCCTATAAGAGCCCTGAACGCAATATCTTGTTTATTTCCAAGCTATCATAACAGAGTAAATTACAGGAGTGTTGATATTAGCACAGATGAATTGTGCAGAAATCTAAGAATTGCTTGTGAAAGACGATTCGACCTTTACTTTACAATTTCGTTAGATGAGATAAAAATCGCTCATACTGATATCATCCGTTCTTTTTCAAAAATGAGTAAACCTGATCTATATTCTTTTTTGAAGAATATTATAGATAGGGATCATATAGTCGATTATATATTGGAGTTACAAGCTAACTTAGATCAAATTCCTTTAGACCGAATCGAAATATTTATAGTGACTTTATATGCGATATGCGGATATCTGCCAGAAAAGGAAGTTAGGTCAATTGACTTCACTCTTGCATATCGAGTATCCCGTATAATTATAGATTTACTGTTTAAATATGAAAATGAGCCACGTAGAAGCAAGATTCTTGAGGCCCTTTTTAAGGATATAAGCAAACAAACTTTACGAATTGCTACTTTGATTCTAAGTGATATTGAATATTCTCATGGCCGCTTTAGTGGACGAAAATACGAAAAGCAAGTGATTACTCTTGATCATTTACTCTCCGCCGAAAAAATTTACTTGTTTAGATTCAAGAAAACTCTTAATGATACATCTTGGTTATGTATGGAAAATGCTGCACACATGATATATCTGTGGGAAAATATTGAACCTGATGATTGTAAGGCATACTTCTCGAAAATTCTTGAGGAAGATATCAATATCATTCGCTTCATTTCTGCCATTGCTCAAACATTTCACACCCCAAGGAAAGACTATTCTATAGGGTATCAATTTAAAAAAGACGATTACGAGCAATATGTATCAGCCGAAAAAATCATGAGTTCGATAAATGAAATGCGGTTTAATGATACTTTTTGGCAGCTACCAACAGTATCAATAGAAAAAGTTGCATCCTTTGCATATCATCAAGAAAATCCTGAAATAGATGATTTCGAAATGAAATCTGAGTATATTGATCAGTTGATAAACACATGGCAACAGCAATATGATGATTATATAAAGGTAGAATAATTTTGCTTCTAATTGAATATTAATTGGTGAATATCCGTTCAGTAGCAATAGTAAATTTTATCAGAGTTGCCCTACAAATCAATCCCCGCGGCTTTGGCCTGCTTGATCAGCTGGTGCACGGGAATGGTGTATTGTTTTCCATCACGAATAAAATGCGTGCCGCATTGGCGAAACTGAAAGTGCACGCCGTGCTCTATGCACTGCTGGCGTACATGCAGCACCCAGGTGTAGTCCAGCGGGCGAGCATCGCGACCCGACTCACCGCCGACGACTACAAGTTCAATATCGCCGGAAAGGTACGGGGAGATGTCCACATCCTCCAACATAGGCTGGAGGATGATATTTTTATGTTTAATAGGTAAGTCTCTGAATAGTTTCAGCCGCTCATCAGCCCGTGTTTGGTTTTCCACCGTGCAGCCGACGGTCAGGTTCTCGTATCCATCGCCCCAGTCGGCAGGGACGCAATCCATAAAGCGCTCGATGCGCTTGGTAAGAAACAGAAAGTGCAAATCCTGCCGCTGCCGGATCATATCCCAGCATTCGCCGCGCCACGGGTCGGCGTCCTCCAGCAGAAAATCCGAGGAAAAGCACAGGTATACAGTCTGCCCCGGTTTCATTTTGTAAGCGCTGGATTTCAGCTTGCGAACCGGCGCTGCAAACGTGTACGTTTTTTCGATCAGCGTCGTATCCACGCCGCGCTTTGTATCGCCCCGGTGAATATAGCAGTACGTGCAGCCTTCCGAGCATCTGTGGCAGCCACGCCACGGGTTCCACATTGCCATCTTACCGTCCTTTCCCTACCGCACATCTCCAGATAGATCAGCGTACAGTGCCATGTAGGTTTGCAGCTCCGCCTCCCGGTCAAACGCCTGGGCGCGGGCGATGCAGGCCAGCGGATCTTTCGGGGTTTCCAGCAGGGCGCGGCAGGCATCGGCCACGGCATGCACCGATCCGGCGGAAACCACCGTACCGATCTCCGGTGTGACGATTTCCGACAGCGAGGTCGCATCGTAGCAAAGCACCTGCGTACCGCAGGAAAGGGCTTCAATCAGGGTCAAATCCTGCGCTTCTTCGTAGCGCAGGCTGATGCAGAGATCGGCGGCCGTGTACAGGGCGCGCAGGGTATCCGTGCCGAAAATGCGGGGAATGCCGATCATGCCCGGGGGCAGGTATTCCATCTGCTTGGGTGTCAGGCCCACAACGGCGATGGCCGCCTCGCTTTGCAGTTCCTCGTGCAAATCCATCAAATCGTTGATGCCTCTGGCGGCGGTCCAAGTGCGGGCGACAGCAAGAATCAGCGGCTTTTCACCATGCCGCCGCAGGCCGTAGCGCGCGGTGACGGATTCCACATCGCCGTCCCCGGCGGGCCGGAAAAAGTTCAGGTCGATGCCGCCGGGAACGATGCATATGGGATATGCCCCTAGAAACGAGCTTTGCAGCTCCCCCGCCAGCCAACCCGACGGGGCAACGAGTGTCAGGTTTTCAAGCGCAAGCAGCGCATCGCGCTTGTGCTTCCAGTTTTGTGCGCTGCGGTCCAGCACCAAGCTTTTGGGATAGTGGCGCAGATTGGGGCAGTGGTGGCAGCCATTGCGAAAGCGCTGGCAACCGGCCCGTGCATAGTGCGCGCAGTGACCCGTGAACGGCCAGCAGTCCAGCATCGTCCACACCACGGGAATTCCCGCAGCGGACAGATAGCGCATCAACTCCGGCAAGTGCAAGGCATACCCATGTAGGGTATACAGGTGGACCAGATCGGGCTTATACAGTGTTAGCTGCTCGGTCAGTTTTTTGGTTGCGCCGCGGGAGCAAAACCCGGCGCAATCGAGCACACGCGCCAGCGCTTTGTGCACGGTACGGTCCACCATGCCGCCGATGCGGTAGCTGGGGACGCCTTCGGGAATGCCGCCCGTTGCGTAGCAAAACAGCGCAGCGTGCCCGGCATCCTGCAGGGTTTCGCAAAGCGAAAGCACGGTCTGTCCTGCGGTTCCCTCCGATCTTGTGGTGATGTGCGCTATGCGCATGCACATTCTCCTTTGCCGCGATAATATGAATCAGTCATCCAAATTTTGCAACGCTTCCAGCCGCACCTGCGCTTCTTCCTGTCCCTGTGCCGCTGCCAGTTCGTACCAATGCACGGCGGTGTCCAGATCGATGGCAATACCCTCGCCGTTTTCATACATCGACCCCAGGACATACTGTGCCTCGGCATCGCCCTGTTCGGCCGCCTTGCGGGCCCATTGCATGGCCAATGCAAAATCCTGCGCCACGCCAAGCCCTTCGTGGTACAAATTGCTTAGGTTCACCTGCGCCTCGGCTAAGCCTTGCTCCGCGGCTTTGGTATACCAATGGGCCGCTTCTGCGAAGTCCTGGGGTTTCCCTTCCCCCTCTTCAAACATAACACCCATGTTAAACTGCGCCCTGGCAACCCCTTGGTTTGCGGCTTCTTCATACCAGACGGCCGCCTTCTCTAGATTAGGTCGTGTTCCTTCGCCAAGATCGAACATCACGGCCAGATTAAACTGCGCGTCCGGGTTCCCCTGCAAGGCAGATTGTTCGTACCAGCGAAGCGCTTCGGCGTTGTTTTCGCGGATTCCAATCCCTTCATCCAGCATATAAGCCAAATTGAACTGCGCATCCAGGTCGCCCTGCAAGGCTGCGGCTTCAAACCATTGCGCCGCCAGCGGATAATCGACCGCTACGCCCTCGCCGTTATAGTACACAATCCCCAGGTAATACTGTGCGATAGCATTGTCCTGCTCGGCCGACAGCGTCAACCACCGCAGTGCTGCTTTTTCATCCTTTGGGACATCCGTGCCGGCATAGTACAGCCACCCCAGATGTGCCTGTGCAAACGCATCGCCCTGCTGTGCGGCTTGTTCCAGCCAATACAGCGCTGTGTCCATATTGTTTTTTCCAAAACCCTCATCCATGTAAAACAGCGCCAGGACATACTGCGCTTCGGAATCGCCGGCAACCGCGCCTTTTTGGAACCAGGACAGCGCTGCCTCCTCGTCCTTTTTTACCCCGAAGCCGTAATTGTACAAATATCCCATATACAGGTATGCCGGTACATATTCCTGCTCAGCTGCCGATTGCAACCAAGCAAGTGCACGCGAATCGCTTTCTGCAACGCCATAGCCAAAATAATACTGCATCCCCAGATAATATTGCGCCTCAGCGCTTCCCTGCGCCGCTGCACGGCTAAGCCAGGTTGCCGCCATCCAGTAGTCTTGCGGCACGACCTCGCCGTAATAATACTTTTTCCCCAGCAACAGCTGCGCACTCACATCACCCTCGGCAGCCTGCTGCTGGTACCAGGTCAGCGGATGTGGCTCCTGCCATGTCGCCTTTGCCGGTTCTGTCGGCTGGGGCTGTACACTGTTGCTACGCCTTCCAGCCTCTGTACCGGCACCGGTATTGGACTCCGGCCGCTCAATGGCAGGCGCGCCCACCTGTCCGGCCAGCGCAGCTCCGCCCTGCATACACAGCAGCACTGCAAGCACCATCGCCACGAAAGTTTTCATATCCGCATCCCTCACCCATCGTGTTTTTATCACGCTTTCCTCCATTATACCAGAAAAGCAATTCCTGCTCATGCGTCTTTCACAGTTTTTCCACCGCAATTTGCTATGGCTGCAAAAAACGCGCCCGCATAGCGGGCGCGTTTTGCTTGCCGGACTCTACTTAATAGTTTTCGGCGTGAATGCGGTAGAACGCTTTAGGATGCTTGCACACGGGGCAAAGCTCCGGTGCGTTTTTGCCGATGACCAGATGGCCGCAGTTGCCGCACTGCCAGATACGGTCGCCATCGCGGCTGAAGACCACGCCGTCTTTGACGTTTTCCAGCAGCTTGAGGTAACGGGCTTCGTGCGCCTTTTCGATGGCTGCCACACGCAGGAACTGATCTGCGATCTGGTCAAAGCCTTCGGCGCGCGCTTCCTCGGCCATGGTGACGTACATATCCGTCCACTCATAGTTCTCGCCTGCCGCTGCATCCACGAGGTTTTCGGGGGTTGCGGGGACCTCTCCGCCCATTAGAAGCTTAAACCAAATTTTGGCATGCTCTTTTTCGTTGTTGGCGGTCTCCTCAAACAGCTCGGCAATCTGCACATAGCCGTCCTTGCGGGCTTTGGATGCGTAGTAGGTGTACTTGTTGCGGGCCTTGCTTTCCCCTGCAAAGGCTGCTTCCAGATTGGCGTAGGTTTTCGTTCCTTTGAGCTCTTTCATAACGAAATTCTCCTCCTATATCGTTGTGTGTCCGCATTGCTTGCAAACTACAGTATACACGATTCCACCGTGTTTGAAACCATTCTAAAGGTGCATTTTCATTTATTACAGCCAGGTTGCACAAAACCCGAACACAGTAAAGTTCTTGGTCGTTTCGTATTGGGTAAGGGGGTCAGTTTGCTGGTCCTGTTCCACCATAACGATGTTGGACTGGACTTTCTGGCGCGTTTCGCTGGTCAGGGCCGAGTTATCCTTGTTGCTGTCGTACAGGTAGGTATAGCGCTTCACGGTGCTGGACATATTGCCCTCCACGGTGGTCACCTGGTATATGCCGTCGCCCTTGTCGATCACATCGGTCACAATGCCCACGTGGGTGAACAGGTAGGTATTTTTCAAGTTGGCATAGATCACCAGATAGCCGGGACGCGGGATTCCCACGAAGCGATCCAGGTACGAAAATCCATCGTACTGGTTGCCCACCTGTCCCTCGCGCAGAAACAGCGGCTGCGAAGGTGGAATTTCCTTAGCGTCTTCTTCGTCAATGGGGTCAAACCCGGCGGCATTGGCGCTCCATATGGTAAACACCGAGCACCAGCCGACTGCTTTTTTGGATTTATAGTACCACTTCGTGTACTCGTTGGAACGGGGCATCCCCGCCCGCTGATTCTTATAATATTCGCGCTTTACGACATAAACGAAGTTCTTCACTACTTCGGGCATGGCACCGTCTTCCACGGTGACACCGAAAAAATAGCTGTTGTCCGGCGTGGTACAGATCACCGTAGCGATTCCCGGCGCATTTCCGGTCATGATGCCGTTTTCATCCACGGAGACGATTTGATCATCGGTGGTTTCAAACACAGCCCCGGCAAGGTCTACAGCCGGCAGCTCCTGATCATACGGGACAATCCCGGGGGATATGGCAGGCACATACGCGCTTTCACCCGTACGCAGGGTATAAGAGGCCGTTTGCATCGCCGCCTGAGTAGGTGACTGCAGCGCACTGAGCGCTTCTTCAAACAGCGTATCCAAATTATCCTTGGCGGCAGCGGGCTGCGGCATTACGGAAAACACAAGGGTTGCAACGATCAGTACGATCATAAAAAACTTGGGCATGCAGGTCAACTCCTTAGTGGCAGTATACCATATTCATCCATTCTTTGTTTTTTTCTTTTTCAATTTTTAATGTTACAATATTGCCGAAACCCTATTGACTTTCCCAGATATCGCTCGTATACTGCTAAAGGCACTTAAAGATTGTTACACAGAAAGGAGGGCACAGAATGAACAATTATAGCTATGTCATCATCGCTCGCATGAATCCAATTTTTGCTGCGCAAAAGGGATATCTGTGCCCGTCTGCCTGTCTATAGATGCGAATATAACCAAAATTCTGCATAATCAGGCCGCCGGCGCAAAAACGCCGGCGGCTTTTTATTTGATATGGAGGGTCCTATGCAACCTACAAAACGGTCCATTCTCAGGGATATCACCCGCGGAAACCGAATGAAGTTCTTCTGGTCAATCGTCGCCATGGGTATCGGCGTACTGTTCTCGCTGATCATGCCGCTGATGCTATCGGGTACGATCGACGCACTGGTCTCAGCTGCAGACGGCAACCTGGACGCAGCTGTCGACCTGCCTGTACCGCTTGGTACGTGGTTCAACGCACGCGGCGGCGTCAGTTACTTGCTGTCGCACCTGTGGATTATCGCCGTCATTTTGATGGTGTTCTACGCAGCTGGCAGCCTGTTTAACTACCTGCGCGGGCGCTGGTCCACCATCGCCAGTGAAAACATCGCCCAAACGATGCGCAATCGCCTGTACAGCCACCTGCAAACATTATCCTACGAATACCATGCACAGGCGCAGACGGGCGACCTAATCCAGCGCTGCACCAGCGACGTAGATACCATTCGCCGCTTCATGTCTGCGCAGCTGACGGAAATCTTCCGTACGGTGTTCATGGTGGTCATCGCCGTTGCGGTCATGCTCTCCATCAACGTGTCTATGACCCTGTACTCCATGATTCTGGTACCACCGCTGTTCCTGTTTGCGTGGCTGTTCTTCAAGTGGGTACAGAAGTACTATAAATTCGCCGATGAAGCCGAGGGCAAAATGAGCTCCGTGCTGCAGGAAAACCTGACAGGCGTACGCGTTGTGCGCGCTTTCGGACGGCAGAAATACGAAGAAGACAAGTTTGCCGACGTAAACGACGACCTGTACCACAAAAGCATCAAGCTGATTAAACTGCTGGCCGTGTACTGGTCGGGCTCGGACATGCTGGCGCAGTTTCAGGGCGCGGCGACGCTAATTATCGGCGCGGTGGTGGTTGTCACCTATCCCGGTCAGCTGAGCATCGGTGAAATGACCGTGTTCGTCAGCTACACCGGCATGCTACTGTGGCCGATCCGCCAGCTTGGGCGTATCCTGTCTGACTTGGGCAAGGCGATGGTTTCGTTCGATCGTACCAGCGAAATTCTGATGACGCAGCCCGAACAGGAAGACCCCGACAGCATCAAGCCCCCGCTGGACCGCGATATCGAGTTTGACCACGTGGGCTACGAGCACGAGAAAAACACCCCGGTCCTAAAGGACGTAAGCTTCACCGTGAAACAGGGGCAAACCGTGGCCATCCTGGGCGCAACGGGTTCGGGCAAGTCAACGCTGATGAACCTATTGCAGCGGCTGTACGATGCCAAACAGGGTGAAATCCGCATCGGCGGGGTGAACCTGAACCGCATCTCCAAACCCTACCTTCGCTCACGCGTCGGCCTGGTTTTGCAGGAGCCGTTCCTGTACTCCCGCTCAGTGAAGAACAATATCGGCATCGCCCGGCATGAACCATCCTTTGGCATGATTCGCTCGGTGGCTAAAACCGCCGCTGCCGACGATTTCATCAACCACTTTGAAAACGGCTACGACACCATGGTGGGTGAGCGCGGCGTGACCCTGTCCGGCGGACAGAAACAGCGCATCGCCATCGCCCGGACGCTGCTCAAAGATAACGATATCCTGATCTTTGACGACAGCCTGTCGGCCGTGGATACCGAAACCGACCGCGCCATCCGCCTAGCGCTGAAAGACGCGCGCAGCGAGCTGGACAAGGCGGCGACCACCTTCATTATCAGCCACCGGCTGACCACCCTGTCCGAAGCGGATGTCATCATCGTGCTGCAAAACGGCAAGGTGTCCCAGCTGGGCTCGCACGAGGAACTGGTAAAGCAGGACGGCCTGTACAGGCGCATCTATCAAATTCAGGCTGCTCTGGAAGAAGAACTGGCCGACGAAGCGTAATCCCCTGCCCCCCTATACATCATTGACTAAGCAAGCGCGTGGGCAATGCAACAAGAGACCGTATTCACCAGCACATTCCGTTTTTGCGAGGGCAGGTTCTATCCTGAGATCGCGGAAACCGGATGGCCGGAGGGTTGCAATCTCGACGTGCCATTGACCTTAAGCGGGAGGACATATACATGCAACACCATGAGGAAGAAACCTATAGCAAATCATTCGATCTGGGGCCTTGGAAAAAGCTGTATCGCTTAGCCAAGCCCTACTACAAACACCTGATCGGCATTATCATTACGGCAGCCTTTGTGGCCGTGACCGAAGTCCTCTTTCCCCTGTTTAAAAAGCAGGCGATCGACGGCTTTGCCACGACCGGGGACCTGACCGGGCTGGTGCCGTTCATCCTGCTCTACGCCGCGATGATACTGGCGTTTGTGTTCGGGGTCAACCTGTTCATCCGCCTGTGCGGTCAGGTAGAGGTGGGGCTGTGCCGCCACATCCGCCGTACCGCGTTCAAGCGCCTGCAAGAGCTTCCCTTTTCGTTCTACGATAAGACCTCCGTGGGTTACCTGATCGCCAGGCTGACCAGCGATACCCAGCGCCTTGGCGACACCATCGCCTGGGGACTGCTGGATGTGGGTTGGTCGACCTTTTACCTGATTATCGTATCGGTCGCCATGTTTATCCTCAACTGGAAACTGACGCTGATCACCCTGGCGGTGGTTCCGCTGATGGCCGTCATCACCGGCTACTTTCAGGTGAAGATCCTTAAAAACTACCGCGAAGTCCGCAAGATCAATTCCAAAATCACCGGTGCGTTCAACGAAGGCATCATGGGCGCCAAGACCACCAAGACCCTCGTGCGCGAGGACGCCAACTTCGAGGAATTCAAGGAACTGACCTGCTCCATGCGCCGCTCCTCCATCCGCGCAGCGGTGCTCTCGGCCGGGCTGTACCCGCTGATTACCGGTCTTGGCGGCTTTGCCACAGCCTTCCTGCTGTGGAAGGGCGGGCACGATGTGTTCGTGCTCCAGTCCATCTCCATCGGTACACTGACGGCCTTCATCAGCTATGCCATGCAGATGTTTGACCCGATCTCCAGCATCGCACGCATCTTCGCCGAAGCCCAGCAAAGCCAGGCAGCGGCCGAGCGCGTCATCTCGCTGATCGAAACCGAGCCAGAAATTGCCGATACGCCTGAGGTGATCGAAGTCTTTGGCGACAACTTCAACCCCAAGCGTGAAAACTGGCCCGCGCTCAAGGGCGACATCAGCTTCCGCAATGTTTCCTTCCAATATAAGGGCGGGGAAACCGTACTTAAAAACTTCAACCTAGAGGTCAAGGCCGGCGAAACCATTGCGCTGGTCGGTGAAACCGGGTCGGGTAAGTCCACCATCGTCAACCTCCTGTGTCGCTTCTACGAGCCGACCGAGGGTGAAATCCTGATTGACGGGGTGAACTACAAAAAGCGCAGCCAGCTGTGGCTGCAAAGCAACCTCGGCTATGTTCTACAGCAGCCGCACCTGTTTTCCGGCTCGATTGCCGATAACATTCGCTATGGTAAGCTGGACGCGACCGACGCAGAGGTGATCGATGCCGCCAAGCTCGTCAGCGCAGACGAATTCATTGAAGCGCAGGAAAAAGGCTATGATACCAGCGTCGGCGAGGGCGGCAATCTGCTGTCCACAGGCCAAAAGCAGCTGGTGTCCTTTGCCCGCGCGCTGATCGCCCGGCCCGCTATCTTCGTGCTGGACGAAGCGACCTCGTCGGTCGATACCGAAACCGAAGTCAAAATCCAAAACGCCATCCATACAGCGCTTGCAGGCCGTACCAGCTTCATTATCGCCCATCGCCTGTCCACCATCCGCGGTGCAGACCGCATTCTGGTCATCCAGGACGGCGAGATCACCGAAGCCGGGAACCATAAAGAACTTCTCAAGCTCAAGGGCTATTACCACGACCTGTACATCAACCAGTTCCGCGACGAACGCGAAAAGAGCCTGCTATCGGAAATGCAGTAATCCCTGGAATTTTCACCAAGCAAGCTGTAAACATTTGTCAATATCTGTTTAAATTTACAGTGTCTGGGGATTTATCAAATGCATAAAAAACTGCTTGTAACCGTTCTTACCGCAGGTCTCCTTCTATTTCTGATACCCTCGGCAGCGCAAGCGGGAACACACGTTGCGACCTTCGACTCTATGGGCCTGCCTAATATTACGCCTGTCGATAGTACCAATGCCGACGGGCTCGTGTTGAGCTTACCTTCTGACTATGAATTTTATTACTTTGATGTTGCGGGTGCCAATGGCTCAGGCCAGCGTCACGTTGAACTTCACCGTCCTGGAGGCAGAATACGATATCAAACCCGACGACGATGACAATTTCTACCTCGGCGGTACAGCAGGCAAGACCTTCACCTCCAGCGGCACATTCTCCAGCTTCCGTGGGGTTTCGGTCGA
Source organism: Candidatus Limiplasma sp. (assembly GCA_963675925.2). GTDB lineage: Bacteria > Bacillota > Clostridia > Christensenellales > Aristaeellaceae > CAXXOK01. The sequence continues at coordinate 994,073 of CAXXIB010000004.1, read as the reverse complement.
TGGAACCCGGCTAAACGCATCTCAGTACAGCGCACATGCCGGCAGCACCGTTGTTACCCTGCTACCTGCGAACCTCAACACGCTGTCTACCGGAAGCCATACGCTCAGCCTGCTGTTTTCAGACGGACACGCCAATACCGTATTCAACATACTGGCATCGCCGGAGGTCCCGCAAACCAGGGATAGCCAGCCTATCGTTCTTTTTATCATACTGGGTCTGGTTGCGCTGGGCGCTATCGTGCTCATCCTCAGGCTGCGCCGCCGGTAACGCCATTCATCCATTTCTTTTAAAATATTGCTAAAAATTGACGCTTATGATCCCTGTGCTTATAATGGATTCGAAGCGTCATTTTTTGGAGGACACCACGATGAGCCGGGAACCATTTGTCAAGCTTTCGCCCGTATTCAAGGGCTATCTCTGGGGCGGTAAAACACTGAAAACCCTGTATAACGCCAAAGACGAGCGCGTTGCCGAGGCATGGCTGGTGTCCGTGCATCCGGACGGCCCCAGCGTGATTGCCGAGGGCAAATACGCGGGTATGCCCTTTCCTGCATACCTGCAAACGGAAGGAACGCAGGGGGATTTCCCGGTACTGATTAAACTGATCGATTCCGCACAAAAGCTATCCGTGCAGGTGCACCCGGACGATGCCTATGCCCGCGTGCATGAAAACGACCACGGTAAAAACGAGATGTGGATGATTTTAGAAGCCGAGGAAGATGCGTACCTTTACATCGGCTTCAACCGAGACATCAGCAAAGCGGAATTGCGCTCCCGCATTGCCGATGGCACCGTGGAAGATGTGCTACGTAAAGTACCTACGCACGCAGGCGACATCTACTACATTCCGGCGGGCACGGTGCATGCCATAGGCGAGGGCAACCTGATTTTGGAGGTGCAACAATCCTCCAACGCCACCTATCGGCTGTACGATTACAACCGCCGCGACGCGCAGGGAAACCTCCGCCCGCTGCATGTGGACAAAGCGCTGGACGTGCTGAACAGCCGGCAAGCTGTAACAAGCACCCCTGCACAGACAAGCCACGGCATGGCGTGCCCGTACTTTGCCCTTACGCTGTATGACACGGCCAAAACCGAAACACTTCCCATGACGGACACCCGCATGGCAGCCATTGTATGCATCAGCGGCGACGGTACGCTGTCACGCAGCGGACACACCACGACCCTGCAAAAAGGCGACAGCCTATACCTGCCCGCCGGCACGGCCCCGACTACATGCTCCGGTGCAATGCAACTGGCCGTCATCCGCGCAGCGTTCTAACCATAGTATTACAACCACTTTTTATCACCTCGAATTGCCATATGCTACAGAAACGACGAGGACAACCATGAAAACCAGTGTATTACAGCGCATAAAAGCGTTTCTTGCTTCCTGTTTTGTTTGGGATAAGCCCTTTGCCATACGCGTGATGAAAATTACCCTGCCCATCATTCTGCAAGAGTTGATCGCCTCCTCCCTGCACATTGTAGACGGCCTGATGGTCTCGGGTTTGGGCGATACAAGCTATGCCGCCGTCACCCAGGCCGGACGGTATTCCTTCCTATATATGCTGTTCTGCTTTGGGGTGACCTCCGGCGGCGCGATCTTTATGAGCCAGTACTGGGGCGCGCGCGATATCCGCCGGATGCGCGAGAGCATGGGCGTGTCGCTGGTCTGGATTGGCGCAGTGGCGCTGGTGTTCATCACCGGGGCGACGGTATTTTCGGATTTTATCAGTCGTTTGTTCCTTCCGCAAGGAGAAAGCGCTTCGTTAGCGAACCTCTATTTACGGTGGGTTGCGCCATCGTACCTGTTTCAGGGCGTGAATATGGTGTATGCCGCCTGCCTGAAATCCAGCGAGAAGACCCATATCCCGCTGATTTCGTCTACTGTGGGCATCGTACTAAACACGCTGCTAAACTACCTGCTGATCTACGGCCACTTCGGGTTTCCGGCCATGGGCGTGCGCGGCGCGGCGCTGGCCACCAGCATCTCGGCGGCCGTTACCCTGTCGCTGACCCTGATCATGTCCTACGGCCTGCACTTGCCCGCTGGGGCAAAGCTGAGTGAAATGCTGGGCATTGAGCGCGCGTTTATCAAGCGCTTTACCAAAACCATCACCCCCGTTGTGTTCAACGAGGGACTGTGGGCACTGGGCGTGACGATGTACGGCATCTTCTACGGTCGCATTGGCGATACGGCTGTGGCCGCCATGGGCGTTTGCTCAACCGTGGATAACCTGCTTTGGCTGTTCGTATTTGGCACCATGCATGCCACCGCCATCATCTGCGGCAAGGCAATCGGCGCGGGCAAACCAAATGAGGCCTACCTGTACGCAAAGCGCATGCTTTCGGCGGCGATGCTCATCGGCCTATTCCTGGGCGTGGTCCTGCTGCTGATCCGCTACCCCATTTTGCGGCTGTTTGCGGGGCTGTCCGCCCCGGTCATTCAAACGGCGGCTACGGTGCTGCTGTTTGAATCGTTCACCATGTGGTTTCGGGCGTTCACGGCTGTCAATGTGGTGGGCGTGCTGCGCTCCGGCGGGGACACAGTATTCAGCCTGAAGCTGGATGTAGGCGCTATGTGGCTGATCGGCGTTCCGCTGGCCGCGGTGGCCGTGTTCGTGCTTAAGCTTCCGGTGGAATACGTATACCTGTTCACCATGGCCGAGGAGGTCGTCAAAATCGTGATCGGTATTCCGCATTTCACCAGCCGCAAGTGGATTAAAAACCTCACCGATACGGAAGGGGATCTGGCAATTGAAAGCAATTGATCTAGTTGTTAAAATCGGTTCTATGGCGCTGATACAACCTGAAGACGGCACCATTGACTACAACATATTTCAGCGTTTGGGCGATGACCTTCGCCCCGGTATGGCACTGGTCACCAGCGGCGCTACGGAAATCGGGCGGCTGGATTACCTGCACCGCGCGGGCACGGAACTGCGCGGCGATCCCGAGCAGGATAAAACCGACTACGCCTCTCAGGGCCAGATTGTGCTGATGGACAATTACCGCAAATTTATCCACCCGGAGTATGGCATCCGCCAGTTGCTGGTGGAGCATACCCACTTTAACGATCCCCAAAAGCGGGAGCATATTCTAAAATTCCTGCAGCGGGCAGCCACGCAGAATTGCATTCCCATCATTAACTATAACGACCCTGTAAGCGATGAAGAAAACCGCAAGATGGAACTGTCCGGCCGGCGCGGCATGGGTGAGCAGGTTGTGGAATGCGTCGATAACGACGAAACCGCCGCCGTAATCGCCGGGCTGCTGCAGGCAAGCACCTTGGTGCTTTTAACCTCTACCGAAGGTGTATACCGCGATGTGACCGACCCGACCACACTGGTCAAAGAAGTCTACGCGCCCGATATCAAAACCCTGGCTGCCAAGATTACGGAACTGCGTAAAAGCTGCCAGGGTGCCAGCCGCCAAGGCGCAGGCGGGGCGGATGCCAAACTGTCCTACGCGCTTAGGGCCGCGCAAAGCGGAAGCCGCGTGATTATCGGCCATGCCCGCCATCACATTGCAGACCTGATTGCAGGCAAAATTCCCTGCACGCAAATCGGCGTACGATAAGGAGGCCCCATGGATTTTCTCAGAATTGTGTTAATCGCTGCGTCCCTGGCGGGACTGGCCGGGTTTTACTATATGATGGTCCTAAGCCCCGGCAGCCCGCAGCGCAAACTGGGCAAGGATTTCAAAATGCCTGATGTGCGTTTGCATTATACCCCTGCCCTGCTATACAATACATATGAGGAAGCCGGCACGGAGGGGCGGCCACTGATGCGGCTGTACTGGCTGTACGACTTCGGCCTGATCATCTGCCTGCTGGGTGTGATGATGGCGGTGTCCGCCAACACGGTCAGTGACAAAACCTGGGTCTTTCCGCTGATGATCTGGCTGACAGCCGCGCGAACCGTACTTGATCTTGCCGAAAACGCCCTGCTACTGTATATGCTGGGCCGCTTCCCAGAGTACCGCGCCGCCCTGGCCCAGTTCGCAGGCGTGGTATCGACCTGCAAGCACATTTTGCTGTTTGCCTGGGTCCTGCTGCTATTCATGGTGCTGTTTTTAAAAGCCTTCGGCATCGGATAAACAATAGACGGGAGAGATGACACATGAAACTGACAGATCTGAAACGGGAACACTTTCCAAACGGACAGTCCTTTTCCAAAAAAGCGCTGGACCAGTACCTTGCGGCCAAACAGCAGGTGCAAAAGGACTTTTTCACCCGCTACCTGCTCAGCATCGCCGTCGGTGTGGTCGCCGGGTTTCTTGTGCTGACGTTCGTTCCGCAGGGTTTCTTCCGTATTTTCCTGGCGATGATCGCCGTGATGATTGCCGCAATGATCGGCACGCGCTTGACCGCGCAAACACTGGAAAACTTAAGAGTCCAGACCGAGAAGGTCAACATCACCCGTAAGGATATGCGCGCCGCCAAAGCGCACCTGAAAAACGGCACCACAGCCTGGCAGCCGGCACCGCCAAAGAAGCTGGATAAGTAATAACATCAGTTGATATACGCTGTGAAACACCGAAGGATTGCCCTATAGCAATCCTTCGGTGTTTCATATTCGTGTTTTTCCTAATCGCTGCTTAGCGAATTAGCGTTTTGCGGCGTAGCGTTCTTCTTCCGAAAACACACACCCGCAATATTTCTGCATATACAATCCCAGAGACCGGGCCTCGTTTTGTCCCTGACGGAACAGGGGGCGGAAATCGCGGTACAGAAAGCCGACGCCGTATCGGTCGGCAGCGCGCTGCGCTGTCTCTTTCATCAGTTCGTGGTTTTGATACGGGCTGATGAATAGCGTGGATGTAAAATGCGTGTAGCCGTGTTCGGCAGCGTACTTTGCCGCGGCATCCATGCGGGTTTCGTAGCAGTAGGCACAGCGATTATCCATATCCTCCGCCACCGCCCGGACAAACGGGCGCAGGCCGTAGTCACCGTCCTCCACCAGCGCCATGCCGATAGACGTTGCATACTCGCGCAGGGTATCGCGGCGGGCGCGGTACTCCATCAGCGGGTGTATATTCGGATTGTTCCAGTATGCGATGGGCTCGATGCCTTCCTCGCGCAGCGCCTGCACGCAGGCTACCGAGCACGGCGCGCAGCAGGTATGTAATAACAGTGTAATGGGTCTTCGCCTGCCTTCCTTGGAATGGCAACAGTATAGCACGAACGGCAAACCATTGCCATCCGGGGCGGCTATACTCCCCCTGCATAAAATATGTTTCTCCGGTTCCCATCGCGGCACAGCTATGATATACTGTGCGTACAAACAAAAGGGAGCATGCGCACAGACGATGTCCCCCTGTTTTTGTTATTCAACGAATGCAAACAACAGGGCTAAGTACCCCTTTCCCGTTTGCGCTTTCCCTGCACCAAACCAGCTCACCGCGGCACCCCCTCTACCTATACAGGCAGAAAAGGAGTGTTCCCTTCATGGCAAAACGCCGTTTCAAACTCCCGGTCAAGCATTATCCGGGTGCACCCATCCATACCACCGGCGGTCCCGCCCCCTGGCGTGACGATATTTCAGGCGATCATCCGGAGATCGCCGCCATACTGCACCGGTACTACTACCTGTTTTTAATCTCCATCGGTGCCTCGTTCATAGCACTGGCATTTGCGTTTAACTCCCCGGCGGAGATCTGGCAGGGCATGCTGAAAATTCTGTTTTCCCCCGCCAATCTGCTGACGGACTATATTCAGCTGGCCAACCCCGGAGCGACGCTGTTCAACGTCGGACTGATGACGCTGTTTACCATCAGCAATATCCGGCTGAACAAACTCCCGGTCTCTGGCTCGATCATCGCGGGTATCTTTACGATGATCGGGTTTTCGTTTTTCGGCAAAAATCTGTACAATACGCTGCCGATTATACTCGGCGTGTTCCTATACGCCAAAATCGTAGGTCAGCCCTTTGGCGAGTATGTGCTGCACAGCATGTTCGGTACAGCGCTCAGCCCACTGGTCAGCGCATTTTCCTTTAGTTTGGGCTTTTCGCTGCCGGTGGGGATGGCGCTTGGTATTGCGTCCGGGCTGTTCGCCGGATTAATCATCGTACCGCTGTCGCTGCGGTTTCTGCATTTCCACAAGGGCTACAGCCTGTATAACATCGGGTTTACGGCGGGTATCATCGGTATGTTCTTCATGGCGGTGCTCAACGGCTTTGGCATGGAAGTTAAAGCGGTTTCCATCCTGTCCAAAGGCCGCAACCTGCCCTTTACCCTCATGCTGGCGACGCTGTTTTTATGGATATTCCTGATCGGGCTGCGGGTCAACCACTGGAAGCTGAAGGGCTATGCGCGCCTGTGCCGTATGTCCGGCGTGCTGCCGACCGATTTCCTGGCCGAGCGCGGGTTCGGGGTAACGCTGATTAACATGGCGCTGCTGGGCATTCTTTCAGTGGGGTATGTGCTGGTCATGGGCGGTGAGCTAAATGGCCCGGTCATCGGCGGCATCTTCACCGTGGTGGGCTTTGGCGCGTATGGCAAGCACATCAAAAATGTACTTCCGGTCGCGGCGGGCGTTACGCTTGCAAACCTACTAAACGTTCACGAAATCAGCGAATCGTTTACGCTGATCGCTGCGCTGTTTGGCACAACGCTTGCCCCCATCGCAGGGCGGTACGGCATTATCGCAGGCGTAATCGCCGGATTTTTGCACATGGCGCTGGTGACCAATGTCGGTTTCCTGCACGCGGGAATGAACCTGTACAACAACGGTTTTTCCGGCGGGTTCGTCGCCGCGCTGCTGTATCCGCTGCTGGATACGCTGGACCAGGTACGGCAGGTGCGAAAGCAGTAAGTCCTTCCTGGTTTATCCGCGCGGGAACTGGGTATACCTTCTATATACCCCCCACTTACCCCTATGGACCATAGAAAGAAGGCAGCATATGCAATATAGACGATTGGGCGGCACCGGCCTGAAGGTATCCGAAATCAGCCTGGGCAGCTGGCTGACCTACGGCAACGGTGTAGAGGACAACACCGCCGAGAAAACCATTGACCAGGCCTATGATCTGGGCATCAATTCATTCGATACCGCCAACGTATATAACCTCGGCGAAGCGGAAAAGGTGGTCGGCAAAGCGCTGAAGAAGTACGACCGCAGCTCCTACGTACTGGCAACAAAGGTGTACTTTGCCATGGGCAACAAAGTAAACGATAGCGGCCTGTCGCGCAAGCACGTGACCGAACAGGTAAATGCCAGCCTGAAACGCCTGGGGCTTGAGTATGTGGACATTCTGTACGCCCACCGCTACGACTACAATACCCCCGTGCACGAAACCCTGCGCGCCTTTGATGATCTGATTCGCCAGGGCAAGGTGCTATACGCAGGCATCAGCGAGTGGACCGCCGCGCAGATTGAAGAAGCCATGCGCATTGCCGATAAATTCCTGCTGGACCGCATTGTGGTCAACCAGCCGCAGTACTCCATGCTGCACCGCAACATCGAAACCGAGGTGCTGCCTGTCAGCGAAAAGTACGGCATCGGGCAGGTGGTATTCTCGCCGCTGGCCCAGGGACTGCTGACCGGGAAATATAAAACACTGGGTGACATTCCTGCGGACAGCCGCGCCGCCAACGATAAAATGAACCGCTTCATCGGCCGCTGGATGAACGAGGAAACCTTTGACAAGCTTGCCAAGCTTCGCACCATTGCAGACGAGCTTGGCATCCCCATGGCACAGATGGCGCTGGCCTGGGTGCTGCGGCAAAACGGCGTGTCCTCTGCACTGATCGGTGCCAGCCGCCCCGAGCAGGTGGTGCAAAACGCCAAGGCCTCCGGCACGGAACTGGACATGGATACGCTAGAGGCCATCGACGACGCACTGGCGTAACCCGCTACCTCCGCTCACCTCATCAAGCCGCAGCATTTTCCTGCGGCTTTTTACTTTGCCAAACCGGCGAATTTCCGCCAAAATCATCCGCTCCGTTCTTGACTGCAACGCCTTTACAATGATATACTACGCTTCAGTATGTGTGGGTTTGCCAGTCGGTGCCTGAGGGCTCTCAGTCGCCGGATGCTGCAGCCCCGCCTACTTTGGAGAGGTATCGAAGTGGTCATAACGGGGCTGACTCGAAATCAGTTTGCGCGCAAGCGCACGTGGGTTCGAATCCCACCCTCTCCGCCATCGTCGTCGCGGACAGCATATCGTTCGCGGCGGCTTTTTCTTTGCAGAAAACCACCGCTCATTCATGCCAATGCTCCGCCTCCCGCCTCGAAACTGGTTTCTGGGCACCGTTTGTGTATAAAGGTGATAACCCAACTCATCAGAAAACACCAAGTTGAGCTGCTGTTTGCGATAAAACCGTACATTATTCGGGGTCAGGCCAGGAGTACTACCTAGTATATCATGACTAAAACAGCTACTATGCCAAATCTTTGTTACCTAACACATGATCGAGCGCATATGCTAAAAATCCTGCGCACGTGGCAAAGGCCTCTCCCGTCGCGCAATTGCCTGTGTCCTCATGGACGCTTTCACAAGCAATGCCATTATCCATATCCATTTTCCGTAAATTCGCTACCGCGGCCTGCTCGTTGCCGCTGAGGAGGCTGTTGGCAACGGACAAAACCCACGGATGCGGAGCGTGTGCGCAGCCGATCTCCGCGATCGGGCTGCCGGCAAAGGAAAATGGGTATCTGGGATCTCTGATTTTTTTGACCGTTGCTCGATATACCGCCTCTCCACTGTCGCAAAAACCGTAATACGGCAATAGCAGCAAGCTTCCCGGCGGCTCATCATATGTATCATAGTTCCCGTTCAGGTCGGTGGACCAGCAATAAAAACGCTCACCCTTTTCTTCTTTCACACAGTGTTCGGCAATCGCCTGTTTCACCTGCTCTGCCTGTTCCAGCAACTTATCCGATTGCAACCGGTGACCCAAATCCCGCAGAATTTTCCATACCAGCACATTATCATACGTAAGGTAGGGGTAAACGTTCATATCATCCGTGGGCATCAGGAATGTCTCATAGAGCGCCGTAGACGGATGCTTACGGGACTGCAGAACAGACAAAATATACTCAATAGCATTTTTAATAATCGGTTCGGCGAAAAACGAAATATCGCCCGTTGCAGACAGATACTTTTCCAACGCGATGATCGGCGCGCACAGTTCATCCAGCTCAAATCCGGGCTCAAGAACCGTTCCGTCGATATATCGGCTGTGAACGCCGACATTGCGAAGCTGCCGGGTAAACACATGCCGCAGAATCTCTTTGGCATACTCCGGGTCCGTCATCAATATCGCGGGAAAGCTCCAAAGCAGGCTGTCGCGGTCCCAATAGGCGCAGGAGACATAATACCTTGGACTTCGGGAGGTCATCAGCACGAGCTCCTCAGTATCCAAAGTGCGTCCGGAGGAAAAAAAGAAGCTGAAAAACATGTTTGTATTGCACATCGTCTGTAAATCATCATCCCGCAGCGTCCGTTCTCGGTTTATAAGCCACGCCTGCGTCTCGCACAGCATGTTCGCATATCCCTGGCGCTGGAGTTCTTTCGCACTGGTGGCCGCAGCAACCTCTTCGTATCCAAGTCCGAAGATGTACTCCACTGCCTGTGACTGCCCAGCCTCCAGCATACACAAACGCTCCAGCTGGAACCATACGCTGCCACCTTCGCGCTGGTTCACCTTTGATGTCATAGCTTCATCCGGTATCGGCGCGAGCGCAAACAACGGAAATGTACCGCGCGCTTCCATCACGAACGAGTGATTCCAGTTGCTTTCCACCACATCCACTCTGGCGTTCACAGGTTTTGATTCGTTGACCACATGAAGCGTCTGTGCCCAACAGCCATGAAGCGATACGCCGCAGGAAACGTGCGCATCGGAAATGTTTTCAACCTCGATCCTGTAAAAGAAACCGCGTGAGCCAATGGGGCACAGCAACGTTCCCCGTATTTTCAGTTCGCCCGCGGCCGCGGTAAAGCACGGTATCCAGTAATGGCTGCGCTCCCAATGCAGGTCTGTTAGCGCAAGCGTGCGCCCACCGATGGATATCTCAGGCCGTAGAAACGGTGTACCCGCATCACCCTTTAATTCGATCATACCCTTGGCTGCCATATACAAAAACGTCATTCCTTCAATCGCCGCATCGGTTTGGCGCAGCGTCGGAAATGACAGATACTCATTGCCTGTCACCTGGTAGTGTTCCATTTTTAATACCTCTTTATGCTTTGATGGAGCCTTCCGATAATCCGGAAATGACAAACCGTTTTTGAAATACCACAAACAATAGCAAAATGGGGATCTGCGCCAAAATCGACGCAGCGAAAATCCATTCCCAGCGCGTAGCATGCTGCCCGTGAAGCGTTTGGATCATCAACGGCAGGGTGATAAACTTCTGCACGCCGCCAAGCACTATTTTTGCCGTGAAAAACTCTTCCCAGGTTCCCTGGAAGCAAAAGATCGCCAGTGTCGCCACCGAAGGAAGCATGAGCGGGAGCATCACACGAAAGAAGGTGATCACATGCCCGCCGCCATCAATGTAAACCGATTCTTCCATCTCTTTTGGCAATGCAGCGAAGTGCCCTCTCAAAAAGAACGTGTTACCACAGATCCCGGTGCTTACATACAGCAAAATAAGCCCCGTACGGGTGCCCACCAAGCCGTTGGCAGCTGACCATGGCAGCCTGATGCTCTGGAGCACCAGCACTTGTGGAATGATACTGAGAAATCCGGGAACCATTAACGTAAACAGATACAGCTTAAAAAGCGCTTCCCGCCCCACAAAGTCAATGCGTGCGAAACCGTATGCTGACAAAGACGAAATGACGACCACGAACAAAACCGTAAACAGCGTGATGATGAGGCTGTTCATCACCGCCTGGGGAAGGCTGGATTTGGTTAACACATACTCATAAGCGCCGAAATTCAACGACGTCGGAAACAGCTTGGGCGGATACGGAAGCACATAGCTGAATTCCTCAAACGAGTTTGTGACCATAAACAGATAAGGCATCACAAATAAACTCGCCAGCGTAATCAGGCACAGCCAGAAAAAAGCTCGCTTCATTTTCGTCGTCAGCCTCATTCGTGTCCACCTCCTGTTTTAAACACACGATTGAGCAACGTTGTCGTCAGCAAAATCAGCAGCGCCGTAATCAGGCCAATGGCTGCGCCCTGCCCAAAGGCGAACTGGTTAAATGCCTTGTCATACAGCAGGTATTGAAGCACGGAGGTCGTGCCGCGGGGGTTGCCGCTTGTCAGCAGCAGCACCTGTAAAAATACGTTGAATGAGCCAATCAGCATATTGACCATGACATAGAATGTCGTGCTTTTAAGCAGCGGCACCGTAATAAAACGGAACTGTGCCGCCGCCCCTGCCCCTTCTATGGATGCGGCTTCATACAGCCGTCTGGATATTCCCTGCAAGCCGGCCAGATAGATGATCATCGCCCACCCGATGTTTTTCCAAATACCCATGATCCAGATCACGGTGTTGGCTGACCATGTGCGCTGGAGCCAGGGTACATAGGTATCCATGATATGGAACACATCGACCAGCAAATAATTGATAAGCCCGCGTTCCCCGGCGTTGAACATGTAGGTAAATACCATCCCCACGATCACCCAGCTGGTAATGACCGGCAGATAGAAGAACGTGCGAAATAAAATCCGTCCGCGCCTGAGATTATTGATCATCACCGCAAACAGCAAACCGAAAAACAGGATAAATGGCGTGGTGATCAATGCGTATAGAAAATTGTTACGGATTGCAATGAACAAACGGCTTTGGGGATCCGTCAGGAGCGCAATGAAGTTATCAAACCCCACCCATGTGATGGTGCGCTGAACGATATTGTAATCGGAAAAGCTGATTCGGATGTTAAACAGCATCGGATAGATAATAAAAATAAAGGCCAGAAAAAATCCCGGAAGAACAAAAAACGAAGCCGGAAGGAGATTTTTGATTCGCTTTTTTCGTGCCTGCAACCGCAGGTTCTGCTGCAGTATGTCTTGCGTTTTCATCGCGTGCATGAAATCCCTCCGCTTCAAATCAATCGGACTGCCTGCGGCCGTTTGGCCGCAGACAGCCTATCGGGGAATCAATTCCTTATTTCGCCAGTTCCGCGTCGATATAAGCAGCCGTATCTGTCAAGGTCTGCTGTACATCCGCGCCTTCCAGGAAAATCATGTTCATGGCGTCGCTCCAGTATTGCCCGACTGCGGACGACTGCGGCGTGGGTATGCGGCTCTTGGCCGAAGCCAGCTGCTGCATATAAACGCTCCATTTGGGATCCGCCTGAACCTGCTCGGATTCGATGCAGCTTTTCAGCGTCGGGATCACGCCAACCTGTAGCAGCGTCAGCTGTACTTCCTCGGTGAGCATAAACTGTACGAATGCCCAGGCAGCATCCTGTTTCTCGCTTGCAGTAAACATCACAATGTTTTCTCCGCCGACAACCGATGCGCTCTGCCCGTTATATGTGGGAATCAGTGCGGGGACAATGTTCTTTTCAGCGTTGAAGGGAGCCCAGGGGCCTTCAAAGAACATGGCATATTCGCCGTTGATGCCATCCCAAGCGTCGGGGGTGCCATCGATATCGCGGATGGTGAAAACGCCGGCATCGTGGATTTCCTGCAACTTCTCAATCGCTGCCACGCTTTGTGCGCTGTCCAGATATCCGTTTGCGGTGGTGAACCCATCGTCCGTCAGTACGCCGCCAAACAGCCAGAAGTAGGGATATAAATCCCAATCGCCAACGCCGGATACATTCAGCGTATACTGGCCGGGCTTATACTCCATGCTTGCTGCAATAAACTCTTCCATGGTTGCGGGGGGTTCCGTAAACCCGAGTTCCGCCATTACGTTCATGTTCATGACGGCAGCCTTACAGTTGGTGTTGAGCGGTAAGCCATAGTAAGCGCCGTTGTACAGGTTGGTGGAAAGCGGACCGGCCAGTACTGCGTCTTTTAACGCAGAGAATCCATCCATCTCGTCCATGGCCAGAACACCGCCAAGTTTTGCGTATGCGGCAGTCTGCACAATGTCCACACGCGCCACATCGGGCACCATGCCGGTGCCGAAGGCCGCCACCAGCATCTGGTTAAACTGTCCGCCATCCTGACGGACGGCCTCCACCTTGATGCCTGGGTTCTGCGCTTCAAACATCGGGATGATCTGCTCCTCCAGAACAGGTGTTTCGGCATCACCATAAGTATGCCAGAAAACAATCGTAGTATCCTCCGCCAGAGCCGCGCCAAGAGATGTAATCATAAGGATCGTTACAAGGATGCTGATGAGTCTTTTCGTTTTCATGAGTCAATTCTCCTTTCAATATGTTTACGCGTATTCAACGCATAAATATCATGTTCCAGTACTTAAGGGAGGGCAGGGTGAATGCGAGGTAACGGCCTTGCCCGTCTTGTTCAACGGTAAAGGAAAGCGCCTGGGGTGCAATGCTCTCGCCGTCGGGTGAAGCCAGAGTCACTGTTTGTGGGGTTAAGTCTGTGTAATATTTCACGGTGATGTTTTCAAGCACAGTCGGCTCTGCCTTGGTCTGCGTTTCGTCGCGCCAACGATTGTCTGTGCCTGTCAGATTGATGAGATGGAGGATTTCATACGTCCTGTCTGCCATGACAAAGGTCCATACGGCATCGTTTTGCCCTGTTGTAGAATGCTTGATGTTTTCAAGCAAAACGGTGCGCTCGATTGGTGTTTGTCCATCGCGCAGTAAATTCTGATACGCGGTAATAAAGTCGTACAGCATGACCGTTTGTTGGCGGAGATCCTCGCTCATCACTTTGTGGATATCCGCTGGAAAATACTCGTCCGACAGCATATTGTCGCCATTGCCAAGTTCGATCCGGGATCCGCCCGAGGCATACACCACCGCATCCAGCAACCGCACCGCGGGTGGATTGAATGTTGTCTGCGCAGCCCTGTAATTGACATAGGCCGCCACGACCAGCGACTTGCCACCGCTTACGCTTGCCGCGTCAAAGATCTCTTTTTGCAAGGTAGCGTAATTGTCAAACGCTTTGTCCCAGCGGCTTTTCTCCCACGGCCAAAACTCCGAATACAGCACGTCTACATCACTGACGGATACCTTTTCGATGCCCTGCGCGCCGACCGGATTGAACGTGAGATAGCGCTCCCCTAAGGCGGCCTTGGCTTTGTCGAGGAAGATCGTATATCCGTCCTTGACAAGATGGATCGGGTTCCCCTGATCATCCAATCCAAGCGGCTGTCCGTCGGCTGTCGTCATTGCTCCATACTCGCCGATGGTATCGCCGTGCCATCCGTCAAATCCCATGGCATCCAGCGCTTCGATCTCCGTTTGAAAGATATGCGCCTGCCAATTAGGATTGAGAATGTTGAAGAACTGAAGAATACCCACATTGCCGCGCGTCTGGCTCATAACACAGGTAAAATCTTCACCCTTGGCGTTGATCAGCCGCCAAGCCGGATCGATCCCTGAACCATCTCGCAGGTAGGTTTTGTTGGCGGCATAGATCATGTTGTATGCCATGTTTGTCATATGGTGCTCTGCGGCAGCAGCGATATAGCGGCGCAGCACATCTCCGTAAATCCAGCGGGCAGACCAATCCTGCCACTTTTCGGAATCCTGGGATAGCGGCTGGTGATGGCGATACTGCCAGTCATAATACTGCAGGCTGTTAATGTGGTAACGGTTCAGTGCTTCGATCTTAGCCTCGGCAATTGCATTCTCGGTAAAATCCCACAAATATCCGTAACGCGGAAATTTAACCCATGAGGAGGATACATCCACCGCGATCTCAGCAAGAAGCTTGCTGCCGTCCACCGTATGGGCAGACACCTGCACAAGGTATCCCCTGAAATCCTCGGCAGAAGGCTGCCAGGAAATTTGTAGGGTATGCCCCCGCTCATCCAGTGCATAACTCGCGATGTTTCCCTCGGACACAATACCCTCCGGCGAAAAAACAGCAAGGTGAAATCCATCCGCCTGCGAGAAGGCTTGCTCGCTATACAGCGTTACCTGTACCGTTTCGCCGGGAATATACCGGGCTTTATCTGTTGAAATATTCGTAGACATAACCGCCTTTCCAAGAGAAACGTTGAAACCTGAGGCCCAAACGAGGCCGATGAGAAGAATGAAAATCCGCACACGATGCTTCTGATTCATGCAATATTCATCAAATCCATAGGTTCTTTGTTCTGTTTATAGTAATCGCTTATTTCAATTTGAAGGTAACACAACAAAACTGCATGCACAATATGTTATGCGCATAACTAACATATTATATCAATTTTTACTGTCAATTTTGTGCAATATCTATAAGGATCCGTCGGTCCATGGCGGACATGCGGTAGCTCCTTTAATCAGCCTGGTCGGCAACTGTATGGACTTTGGCTGTTCAACCTTGTTATCCAACAGCTCCAGCAGCATTTTAACCGCGTTCTCTGCTTTACGAGCTACGTTCTGATGAATCGTCGTCAGGCGCGGACGCAGCAATTGCGCCAGCATATTATCGTCAAACCCGGCAACGGAAAGCTGCTGCGGCACAGATACTCCATGGTCCAGCAGAAAATTCACCGCCTCCACCGCGTAATAATCCGAGGTGAACACCCAGGCAGTATCCGTATTGCCCACACGCGTAAGCATGCGTTCAAAATCCGCCATTCTCCGCTTGATGTCCTTCGATATCTGGATATAGGACTGTTCTCCCCAAACCAGCCCATAGTCTTCCATCGCTTTTTGGTGGCCTTGCAGGCGGTGCGCATCAACGCCGTATAAAACTGGCTGATCTCCTACATAGGCAATCTTCCGGTGCCCTTGTTGAATCAGATATTTTGCCATACTATACCCGCCCTGGAAATCATCCAGGCCGACATTATTGTACTGTTCCCCTTCGTCAAAATAGCAATCTACAAACACGATTGGCCGCTGTGACAGCTTCATCAGTGCCCGGCATTGATCGGCCTGCAGACCCATGATCACCAGTCCTTGCGTGTTCCAGGTCTGGGCAATATGGTTGATTTCCTGTGCATTTTGCGCTGCATACAGCAACGTGAAGTAATGATGGGATCGAATTTCGTTTTCCAGGGATCCCACCAACTCGCTTACAAAGGGATCCTGTAGCGCCAGTTTTTCTTCGCGATTGGGGTAATTGGTGATAACACCGATGATTTCCGAATCCCCTTTGGCCAGCATTCGCGCGCCCATATTGGGAATGTATTGGTACTCCTCCAATTTCTCACGGATTCGCTGCGCTATCTCAGGTGACATCTTATGAAGATGTCCGTGAATCACGTTGGATACCGTGGCGGTGCTCACATTAAGACTCTCAGCAATTTCCTTGATCGTAATCATTTTCATTCCTCGCCGGTATTATATCTTGTGTCCATTCTTTTACTTGACAGTATATCACAATCATTAAAAATGCTGTTGGCAGAGGAGCTTTACCAAGGTATGTTTATACTCTAAATCGAAGTCCACCCTCTCCGCCTCCCGCCTCGAAACTGGTTTCTCGGCGTTATGACGAAACGAATCAAGTGCCTATGTATAGGTGCTTCCTTTTTTGCTCGGCTACATAGTGTGGGGTTCGAACCCGAGAGGGCTGGGAACGATAAAAAGGCGACCTTGTATGGTCGTTTTTCGCTGCCAGCGTGAGGGAGGCAACGATCGAGCAGTTAGCCTGCACAGCAGGCGGCCAATCCCACCTCTCCGCCATAAGAAACCCTTGTATCATAAGAGATACAAGGGTTTCTGGTTTATCTATACCGCTGTTTGTACCGCAATTGTTATTGTGTATATCAGAACGAAACCCTACATCGGCACATTGACTTTCCCCAAAGTATTGACACATTTATATGCCGACGTACAATAAAATAAGAGTTGCAGGCAATTACAAAGCAGAAAATGTGAATCAATTTTCTTACAGACCATTAACACAATTAAAGGAGATATCATCATGCAGCAAGTCATCATTAATGATACCAAAGATCAGGCTTTACTAAAAAAGATCATTCAGGATTTTGTAAATGATCCAGGCAATGAGAAGAAGCATAAGATATATTTGGAGAATCCAGACATAGCTAGCAATAGTCTTGCATGGTTATATTGTAGATTTGTTCGGCTCCAAGACATAGAGACATTGGCTATGATTAACCGAGTAAACAAACGTGAACCAGCGTATACCTTCAACGCTAATGAAGTCGAATACATAGTAGTGCCTGTTCTGAAGCAATATGCTGATAAACCCGAATGGGAACTACAACGTGAAGAGATAAAAGATTTGTGGTGGAGGATACAAAAATACCATTCACATGTGAGTTGTTATAGCGAAACATAATAAATACCTACAAAAACAGCAGAGTCTATAATCACTCTTGCCTCTATTCCTCCCGCCAATACACCAGCAATTCCGTACTACTCAACCACGTATTACGGTACTCATTCACACCGACATACCCATACCACCTTGTGCACTGATCCAGTCAGTGAACCTTTGCCAATAGTGCAAATGCTTTTTTAGACGACATATTCTTCTCATGACCTATAGCGTACAGGCATTCCCTTTTGCTTACTGAATCCATCAATAAAACGATGCTACACCTCTGCCGTGCCATTATCAAACAACGAAACTAAAGCCGCACACACCACAAAGCCACCGGTATGTACCGGTGGCTTTGGTGATTATATGTGGAAGGTTTTTTATTCTGTTCGCAGGGCTGTGACGGGGTCTTTCTTGGCCGCTTTGCGGGAGGGAATGATGCCTGCAATCAGCGTCAGGAACATACTGAGGATGACAAGAACGGCGGCGCTGATCGCCGGAAGCGCCGCGTTGACGCTGCTGGTGTCCATCAGCCTGTGAATAATCGCGTTGCCCGGTATCAGCAGCAGGAAGGTGATGCCCACGCCCATAATACCGGCGAACAAGCCGATGATAAACGTTTCTGCGCTGAAGACCTGCGAGATATTGCGTTTCGAGGCGCCGATGGCACGGAGGATGCCGATTTCCTTAGTGCGCTCCAAAACGGAGATATATGTGATGATGCCAATCATGATCGAGGACACAATCAGCGATACGGCCACGAAGGCAATCAGCACGATGGAGATGACGTTAATGATCGTTGTGATGGACGACATCATCAGGCCCACATAATCGGTGTAGGTGATCTGATCGATCTGTTCGGCCGAAGCGTTGTACGCGCTGATGCTGTCGGCAATGGCATCTTTATCTTCAAACGAGTCCGCATAGATGCTGATGGAAGACGGTACATCGAGGTTGACAACGCCAAAGGCGGCCATGTTCTCATCGTACGAGCCTGTCGTAATATACTGATTGTAGATCATCAGCAGCACGGCCGTATCCGGATTCTGCAAATATCGATCCAGCATGTTCGCCAGCTCGACCTCGCCCAGCGACAGGATTCTGCTTAATGCAGCAGTGTCGTTTTGATAAATAACGCGCATCATATCCCGGCTCATCGCCGCTTTTTGCGAGATATTGAGTTCGGACAGGTATTGCGATGCGTAGCTTGCTTTTTCGGCATCGTCGGCCGGTGCAAAGGCAAGGCCGTTGAGCACATTGGTATCGGGCGATGCCTTCTGCGCCAGCACAACGGGGCTTTCGTTGGTGTGCGCAATGATAAAGCCCGTCAGCGCTGCGGTATAGCCTACCGTGCCGGAAATGACCGCGCTGTTAGCATCCTCAGAGCGGCGGGCTATGCCGGACACTTTGAGCTCGACAGCATTGTCCAGCAGCGCTTCTATGGCAGCTTCGTCCTCGCCGATGAAGGAAAACATGCCATTTTCGTTTGGAACATAATAGCCACTCGCGGAGACCAGGTAGAATGTCTGGTTGACGATGTCTTCATAGCTGAGCTTCTGGCTGTCCAGCTCTACATCTTCCGCGTTTTGGATTTTCACCATCAGCTCCCTATACTGCGCCGTTGGCAGCAAGCCGAGCTTGTAAAGCGTTGCGGCAGAAATTTCGTTGTTTTCATCCAGCACCACAACAACATCATTATAGTTCTGCGGCCAGTCCCCATACAGCACATCATAGTTTGCTGTCACCGCCGTGCTGACTAGCTTACCGCTTCGGTCCGGGATCAGCTCTTCAAACACTGAAGAGGACGACATGCCGGAAAAACCCGAAGGGCCTGAACGCCCCGATTCACCTGAAAGTCCCGCCATAACCGCCATTCTGTCTGTTGCGGTCGTACGGTCCGCGGCTTCGGACAGCGTACTGCCGTCGGTGTTGACAAGAACACCGTCGGGGTCTTTAGCATAGACATCATACTGAATATCGTAGGAATACACCACGCCGTTTTCTCCCAAAAACTGCGCAATCTCGCTATCCGGGTTATCCAGATACTGCTTAAATGCCGTTAGGTTGTTTTGTGTGGTGATCGAAGTGGTCAGGCTCGACGCCATTTGGAAGCTTGCGTTGTTGGCATACACGCCATCCAAATCATGCGTGATGTCCGTATTGGCCACTTCCCGCCTGGCCGACAGAAAGCTGCTTAAATCAAACGCTTGCGCGTCAATGGTAATGGGGTACGCTGTCATGGTATCCTTTTGAATGGTATCAATATAATTGTTAACCCCATTGGAGAGCGAAAGGATGAGCGCAATCCCGATGATACCGATGGAGCCGGCGAACGCGGTCAGCAGTGTTCTTCCCTTTTTGGTACGCAGATTGTTGAAGCTCAGCGACAGCGCCGTGAAAAAAGACATGGACGCTTTGCCCATATTCTCATGCTTGGGCGGTGTGAGTTTCGCATCATCCACTTCGTACGGGTTGGAGTCATCGACAATTTTCCCGTCTCGCAGGTTGATCACGCGGTTGGCGTATTGATCGGCCAGCTCCCGGTTATGCGTGACCAGCACGACCAGCCTGTCCTTTGCCACCTCTTTGAGCAGCTGCATGACTTGCGTGCTGGTTTCGGTATCCAGTGCGCCGGTCGGCTCATCTGCCAGAAGAATGTCCGGGTTGTTGATGAGCGCACGGGCGATGGCAACCCGCTGCATTTGGCCGCCGGACATCTGGGTGGGCTTTTTATGCACCTGATCGCCGAGCCCCACAGCCTGCAGGGCCTCTTTGGCGCGTTTTCTGCGGTCGCTTTTCGAAATACCGGAGATGGTCAGCGCGATTTCAACGTTTGACAAAATGGACTGGTGCGGAATCAAATTATAGCTTTGAAACACAAAGCCGATGGTGTGGTTCCGATACGAATCCCAATCGCGATCGCCATACTTCTTCGTCGATATTCCGTTGATGATGAGATTGCCGGAATCGTAGCGGTCCAGCCCGCCGATAACGTTAAGCAACGTCGTTTTCCCCGAGCCGCTCGGCCCGAGAACTGCGACGAATTCATTGTCACGCAAATTGAAGCTGACATCGTCCAGTGCCTTTTGTGTCAGTTCGCCTGTGACATACTGTTTGGATACGTTCTTTATTTGAAGCATTCCAATAACTCCTCTATCATTAGGTTTCAAGGGCTCGATTGTAGCATGCTTGAATAAACGAATTATAAACTATAGAAAATTAATTGTCCGCCTGCATCCAATAGCACATCTAATTGCCAAACGCTTCTAAACGATACTATAATAGTAGGGAGTCGGAGGTCGGAGGAGAAGAATGCAACACAAAGAGTTTACAACAGCCTTAGTCGCTGTGAATGCACAGTATATACACACCGGGCTTGGCGTGCGCTCCATCGCTGCCTATGTGCGGCGCGAAACAGACTATGCCCTTGCTGTAATGGAATTTACCATCAATAACCCAGAGCAGGATGTACTGGCCGCCCTGTACAACAGCAAGGCCGATGCCTATTTGTTTTCCTGCTATATTTGGAATATCGAGTTCATCCTGCGCATTGTTCGCAACTTGCGTCAGCTGTTCCCAGGCGTGCACATCGCCCTGGGCGGGCCCCAGGTTTCCTATCAGGCGCACGCGGTTTTGGCGGCAGAGCCGGCGGTAGATTGCATTGTCACCGGCGAGGGCGAGGCAACGGTTTGCCAGATGATTGGGTTGCTGAAGACGGGCGATACACTTACGGACTGCCCCGGCATCATCTGCCGCCAGGGCGAGCAGATCATCGCGACCCCGGCACGTACGCCCCTGTCCCTTGACGCGCTGGCCTATGCGTATCCGGATCTGGATCAACTACAGCACCGCATTGTCTACTACGAAAGCATGCGCGGTTGCCCGTTCTCGTGCAGCTATTGTTCGTCATCCATTGAACATGGCGTACGAAAACGCTCCTTGCCGCTGGTGTTTACAGATCTTTCCCTCTTTCTGGATCATCAGGTGCCGCAGGTGAAGTTCGTTGATCGCACCTTTAATTGCGACAAAGCACATGCGATGGGCATATGGAAATGGCTGACGGCGCATGATAACGGCGTGACCAACTTTCACTTTGAACTTTCGGGAGAGTTGCTGGACGAGGAGATGCTGTCCTTTCTCTCCGGGGTGCGGCCACAGCTATTCCAATTCGAAATCGGCGTGCAGTCCACCAACCCCCAGACCTTACAGGAGATCGACCGCCCCGCGAACCTGGAGCAGTTATTTGCAAAGGTGCGTCGCCTGTTAACGCCCGGAAATATTCACGTGCATTTGGATTTGATTGCCGGACTGCCATATGAGGACTATACGCGGTTTCAAACATCATTTAACGATGTATATGCGTACAAACCGCACCAGTTTCAGCTTGGTTTTTTAAAGGTGCTGCCGGGGTCGGCCATGGAGCAGCAGGCGCAGGCCTACGGCTTGCTGTATTCCAAAAACGCCCCCTACGAAGTGCTGGAAAACCGCTGGATCAGCTACGCGGAGATCGTGCTGCTGCATGGCGTGGCACACATGGTCAATACGTACTACAACAGTTTTCGCTTCCAACATAGCATCGCGCACCTTGTTGCGCTGTTCCCTGATGCGTTTTCGTTTTATCTTGCGCTGTGGCTGCACTACCAAGCGGAAACGCAGGGCAGACCGCTAAGCGACATAGGCTACTACGAACTGCTTGCCAGTTTTATGCGGTCGCAAGGGCTGGCCGTCACCGAAACCATGCAATGGCTGGCCAAATACGATCTCCTGCTACACGGCAAGCCGCGCAAGTTACCTTCGTGGATCACCGTAGATTTATCGCCTGCGTACCGTGCCGCCATACAAGGCTTTTTCATGACCCCGGGCAATATCGAAACCTACTTACCCGAATACGTAGGCGACTCCTCCACCCGCATTGAGCGCACTGCGCATTTAGAAATCTTCCCCTTTAACCCGGGTTCCGGCGAAGACGGCCCCGTGGCGATTGTGTTTAATTATCGCCGCCGGGACATTGTTGGCGTTGCCCAGTCCCACATACTGCCAGTGGACTTGCTTCTGCCGCCTAAGGTGAGTTAAAAACAAGAACACGCTTACTGGATTCTTGGCTTGAAACACGTGACGCAAAGCAGGTTTTTCAGAGATCCCACGCAAGCAAAAGGCACCCATACTGGGTGCCTTTACTGTGGTGCTGCTCGTTTATACGGTGAGCTTAGACCGCGAGCCGCGCTCGCAATATACGCATTTCCGCTTCTGTGTCGATCAGTCCGCCGGGCTGTTGTCCTTTTTAGGTTCTCCACTTTTCATAATCCCGTACGGCAGGAGGCTGTGCAGCATATAATCCTTCAGCTTGATATAAAGATCTGCATCTTTAATCCCCTGCTTTTCCTTAAAACGCTGCAAATTGTATTCCATCGTGACATATAAATACGCGACAAATTCGTCTGTAACATTGTCGCGCAAACGGCTGTCGAGCCTGGCCATCTGTAAATGCTGCTTGACCAAGGGAAGATAGACCTCGACATGCACTTCAAAAAATACGCGTTGCCGGATCTCATCCGAGCTTGCAAGGATTTTTTTCATAAACAGCCGATCATCATCGTTTATATCCTCGGAGGATGCAAACTCATCAAACACCTGGCTGGGATTTTCCGGCGAGGTTCTGATACAGATATCTTTGGCAATTTCAATGCAAAGATCGTTCTTTTCGTCAAACCACCGATAAAACGTCGCCACGTTGATTTTCAGATGGGCGGCTAAGTCACGGACGGTGACTTGATCGAGCGGCTTTTCCAAATAGTATCTCATCGCAGCTTGCATGACTTCCTTTTGCTGCGCTGGCGAAAGTCGTCGAAACGCATCTTTACGCATCCATTGTTCACCTCATTTAATACTTATCCCTAGTATACCGATTTCGCGCTCTTGCGACAAGTGCTGCATGCCGTTACGGCCTGCTTGTTCTACGCGGTCTACCATCATGATTGCAATGTAATCACGTTTACATCGGAAATGGTTATATCTTAAAATAACAGCTTTCTTTGGTCTTTGTCAACTCGAAAACACAAAATAAAAACACTTTCCCTGTTTGGCCGAAAAAAAAGCGGATGTGCGCCCCTTTTTTGTCTCGATCCGTGTTCTCAAAAGACGAGCTTGGGGAAATTTCTGCTGGATTTTCAGCGGTTAAACTCCAGCCCGCAAATCCCGTATCCCTTTTATTGTAAGGCTTTCTATGCCCATCACCGATCCCGCGCGATGGCGTTTATCCTACCCGGCACATCCCTATCGACTGAGGCCGATGCCTCCACCATCTCTTTGCCAGGCGCGATATCATACTGTCACAAACTGTGCTTTTGTTACCTTTTAGGACAAAAATAGACTATGTAAACACGTTTGACTTTTTAATATATATTCATTTATAATACCAAACATCAGGAGCAAAGACGCTCCAAATGCTAGATACGCGTATCGATTTGGAGTGAGATAGTTGAAACGTTATCTTTTTCGCAGGGTTTTAAGTGGTATACTCACAATTCTGGTTGTTCTGGGCATCAATTTCGTCATCATCAAGGCTGCCCCCGGGGATCCCATCCGTTCCCTCATGGGGCCGGAAAATGATGATCCCGCTTTGCGCGCCGCGCTAACGGAAAAATGGGGCCTGGACGATCCGCCTCTGCAGCAGTTTGTTGCCTACCTCGGCAATGCTGCCAAGGGTGATTTGGGAACCTCCATTATCTACAATCGTTCGGTGAACGATATGATATGGGAAAAGGTGGGCGCGACCGTGTTGCTCGGTTTCAGCGCGGCACTGCTTTCGCTGATCATCGGAACGGCGCTTGGCATCATCGCGGCTAAGCGGGAGGGCTCTGCGTTTGATGTCATCTCTTCCAATGTTTCCTATACATTGAACGCCATGCCATCGTTTTGGCTGGGCTTGATGTTGATTATTCTATTTGCAACACAATTAAAACTCTTTCCTTCCTATGGGATGACCAATGTTAGGGCCGACTATGAGGGCTTTGCCCATATCGCCGATGTGCTGCATCACATGTTTCTTCCGGTGCTTACGCTCACTTTGGTAAGTATCCCGTCGTATTTCCGCATTGCGAAGTCTTCTGTTTTGCAGGTCAGCAACGAAGACTTTATTACCGCCCTGCGTGCCACGGGAATGCCCGAGAAGAAAATTTTCAATAAGTACATATTCCGTAATGCGATTTTGCCAACGATCACCATCTTCGGTATTTCCATGGCGTATCTCATCACCGGCGTATCGCTCATCGAAATTGTGTTCGCCTGGCCCGGCATGGGGCGTTTGGTTCTTACGGCCATTACGCAGCGGGACTATCCCACCCTGCAAGGCATCTATTTAGTGATGTCCATCTCGGTCGCCGTAATGACCGTCGTGGTGGATGTTGTCTATACGCTGTTTGATCCCCGAATTCGCTTTAACTAAGGAGTTATAACAATGACGGTATTCTTAGCAAAGGCAAGCAAAGGTTTTGATCGTGCGTGGAAGGAAACTCAGCTGCGCATCGGCATGATCGGCATCCTCGTTCTGCTGCTGGTCACGATTTTCAGGCCTCTTCTGATGACTGTGGACCCCTACTTCTTCGGCCCGGATGTCCTTGTCTCACCCGGAACAAATGGGCACTTTTTAGGAACCAATAAACTGGGGCAGGATATTTACTCCATGCTGATTGAAGGCATTGGCGTATCCCTGAAGGTCGCGGTCATCTCTGCGTTGATTTCCGGCATTCTGGGCGTGCTGATCGGCGGAATATCCGGGTACTTCGCCGGTAAGGTGGACGCGGTAATTTCGGAGATTATCAATATCTTCATGATGCTGCCGACATTCTTCCTCATCCTGCTCATCATCGCGCTTTTTGGCAACAGTATCTTAAACGTGATGATCGTCATCGGTTTGACAACCTGGCCATCCAACGCCAAGCTGATGCGCGCACAAGCGCTTTCGCTCCGGGAGCGCACTTTTGTTAAAAGCGCAATCGCCATGGGCGAAACCAAAACCCAGATTTTGTTCAAATACATCATCCCCAACGGCATTTTCCCCGTTGTGGCCAACACCACCATGGGTATGGCGTGGGCTATCCTAACCGAAGCCAGCCTAAGCTTCCTGGGGCTGGGCGACCCGAACGTCATCTCCTGGGGACAGATGATTTATGACGGCAAGGCCTTCTTAACATCGGCCTGGTGGATTTCCACATTTGCCGGCATCGCCATTGTGCTAACAGTCATTATCTTCTATCTGCTGGGCGACGGCTTGAACCATGTTCTCAATCCTAAAAACAGCGCCGGGAGGAAGCAATGATGGATCATGTGTTAGAGCTGAAAAATCTTGATGTCACCTATGCCAATAAAGACCGCAAGGTCATGGCCGTGCGCGATGTTTCCCTCAGCATTGATAAGGGCGATGCCCTGGGTGTGGTGGGCGAATCCGGGTCCGGAAAATCCACCCTGGCGATGGCTATCCTGCGTCTTTTACGGCCCGATCACGCCGCAGTCACCGGCCAGGCACTGTTCCATGGCAAGGATTTGATTACCATGGATGCCGCCCAGATTAACAAGCTGCGGTGGACAGGCATCGCCGTCGTGTTTCAAAACGCCATGAACTCGTTAAGCGCTGTTCATCGCATCAACGTACAGATCGAAGACATCTACCGCGTTCATTTCCCCAAAGCGAGCTCGGATGAGATCGCCACGCGGATGAAGTATCTGCTCAAGCTTGTCAATATGCCCGACAGGGTTTACACCCTCTATCCCCACGAAATGTCCGGCGGCATGCTGCAGCGTATTGCCATCGCCATTGCGCTGTTGCACAACCCGGATCTGCTCATCTTCGATGAAGCCACCACGGCACTGGATGTTGTCACCCAGGGGCAGATTCTGCGCGAAATGGTAGAGCTGGAAAAAACGATTGATATGACAAGAATCATGATTACCCATGATATGTCGGTCGTCGCAGCCTCCTGCAATCGCGTAGCGGTGATGTATGCCGGCGAATTAGTGGAAATCGGACCTGTGCGTGACGTAATCAAGCAGCCTTTGCACCCCTACACCAAGGGACTAATGGATGCTTACCCGTCTCTGACCGGGAAGATCTCCGCGCTCAAGTCCATACCGGGCTCGCTGCCGGATTTGTCCAAGCCGATTGTCGGCTGTCCTTTCGCGGCGCGCTGCTCCAAACAAATCGACAAGTGTCACACCGCAAAGCCGCCTATGGTTACCTATGATCACGGCAGGCAGGCCGCGTGCTGGTTAGCGGGAGGGAATCAATAATGCAGGTAAATAAGCCCGATGTTTCTATTGAAAACATCAGCAAATGGTACCCAAACAAGAAAACCAGCCGTAAGGGACTTTTCGGTCCCAAGAGCTGGATCAAGGCCGTCGATAACGTAAGCCTGAAAATTGCTCGTGGTGAGATTCTGGGCATTATCGGGGAATCCGGCTGCGGAAAATCCACCATGGGACGACTGCTGACGCGCCTGGAAGCACCCACGGCCGGTGATGTGTTTTTAGACGGGGTCTCGACCTCGAACATGGTGAAAAAGGACAATCTCGCCTTTCGCCGCCAGGTGCAAATCGTTTTCCAGAATCCGTTTGATACCTTTACCCCGCGCGATACCATTCGCCAGATTCTCATGCGCCCCCTAAACAACCACAACATCGGCGAGTCGGCTGCCGAGCGCCTGGAGATTTGCCGCAAAGCGCTGGATTCCAGCGGCTTGCGCCCCGCCGATGATATTCTTGCCCGCTATCCCCATGAGCTTTCCGGCGGACAGTTGCAGCGTATTTCCATCCTTCGCTCCATGCTCCTAAACCCAAGCTTTATCATCGCCGACGAACCCGTATCCATGCTGGATATGTCGGTACGCGCAGATATTGTGAACATGCTGGTAGACCTTGCACGGGTGCAAAATGCCGCCGTTGTGTTTATCAGCCACGATATCGCCCTGACGCGGTATATCTCCGATACTGTCGCGGTTATGTATCTGGGCCGCATCGTAGAATACGGAAAAACGGAAGATGTGCTGCATCATCCGCTGCACCCCTATACGCAAGCGCTGCTGTCCAACTGCACGAGCATTGATCCCGACGATCAGCGCGAAATGATTTCCATTGAAGGCGAACCCCCTACACCCATCGATCCCGGTCCGGGTTGCTACTTTGCGCCGCGCTGCATACACGCTTGCAGCGAGTGCACCAAGGCATACCCCGACATGGTGGAGATGGAAAACGGGCACACAGCAGCCTGCAGAATGCTGTCATCCATTTGAATATAGTCACCCGGCTATATAATATTTATCAGGAGGAACCCAACATGAAACGGAACTTGGCTCTCATCTTGGCTCTTACGCTAGTTGTATCTGCTATGTTTGCAGTCACCGCAACAGCCGCAGAGCGCAACGGAGGAACACTGATTATCCAAACCAGTGGTGATCCCGTATCCTTCAACCCCTCCGTGACCGCTGACGATTACCTTTACCCTATCGCCCAGAACCTTTTCCATCGTTTGGTCAAAATGGATGCGTCCAAAAACGTCATCGCTGATTTGGCCGAAAGTTGGGATGTCAGCGACGATGCGCTGACCATCACTTTTCACCTCCACAACAACGTGACCTGGCACGACGGTGAACCCTTGACCTCTAAGGACGTCAAGTATACCTTCGACTATATTAAAGAAAACGAAACCTGCTACTTCTCCAGCCGCATGGCTGATGTTGTCTCCATCGATACGCCGGACGACAGCACCGTTGTGTTCAACATGGCCAGTGCAGATGTATCGTTTATCGCCCGTCTGGGTTGGTACTCCACCTTCATCCTGCCCGAGCACATTTTCAACAACGGTCAGGCTTGGGAAGACAACCCCGCCAGCATGGACCCCATCGGCTCCGGCCCCTTCAAGTTCTCCGAGTTCAAGCAGGGCGAAAGCGTCACGCTTGTGGCCAACGAAGACTACTATGCCGGCATGCCCGATGTTGACAAACTCGTTTACACCATCATCCCCGATGTCCAGACTGCCGTGCAGGCACTGGTCAACGGTGAAATCGACGTAATGGACAGCATTCCCGCTGCTTCCGTTCCCGAACTGCAGGCGAACCCGGACGTCCGCCTCACCCTGAATGAATATCCTTCGCCGATGCGCATTATCTTCAACCTCGACAACTCCCTTGTGCAGGATCTGGCCGTCCGTAAAGCGATTGCGTACGCAATCAACCGCGACGAAATTTCCGCCAAGGCGTTTGCAGGCATTCAGCCGCCGGAATACGCCATGTATCCGTCTCTGATCGCCTGGGCCAGCAACTCCGAAGACGTTCTGCCTTCGTTTGATATCGCTGCCGCCATCCAAACGCTGGAAGATGCAGGCTACGAAAAAGATGCCGACGGCTACTATGTCCGCGGCCTGACGCTCGACGTATTCGAAGCTGCCGGGTATCCGGACACTGCCAAGCTCATGGCCGCAACGCTCAAGCAGGCTGGCATCGAGCTGATTGTGCAGGTGCACGAGTTTAACGCCTGGTACCAGAAAGTCGGCCTCGACCGCGATTTCATTATCGAAATGCAGGGTGGCTTCATGGGCCCCGATCCCTCCGCGCTTCGCGACCGTATCGGCACCGACCAGGGCAGCAACTTCGCAGCCTACTCCAACCCCAAAGTTGACGAGCTGCTTACCCTGTGCGTGCAGACCGGTGTGCAGGAAGAACGGGCCGAATACCTCAAGGAAGCCCAGAAAATCCTTGCACAGGATATCCCCTACATCAACATCGTTGCGTATGCCGCATATGATGCAAACCGCACCAACGTCATCAACCTGCCCATCGACGGCGCAGGCAAATGGGGCTGGGCAGAGTTCACCTACGCCCAGATCAACTAATCCATTTGAATTAACTTAACCTGATGGCTATCCGGGGTTATCGTTACTGGATTGGCGATAGCCCCGGATTTTTCCTTAACAAAACCAGGAGGCAGCTATGAACACGATTTTCGAACAACTACTCAAGGATATTCCTGATTACCAGCACTTCCTGACAGCTGATGAGCTCGATCAGAGTTCGCGCGCGCTGGCGGAAGCGTATCCCAACCTTGTTACCCTGTTTGAGATGGGCAAGACCAAAAACGGTACCCCCCTGCTCTGCCTGAAAATCGGGCACGGCAGCCAGAATGCCCTTATGTTCGGCTGCCCGCACCCCAACGAACCCATCGGCACCATGATGCTTGAATATTTCACCAAAGCGCTCTGTGAAAACGATGCGCTGCGTGAGGAACTTGGCTATACCTGGTACATCGTCAAAGCATGGGACCGCGACGGCCTGGAACTCAACGAAAAATGGCTGAAGGGCCCTTACACGCTGTACAACTATTCCCGCAATTTCTTCCGGCCTGCCGGACACAAGCAGGTGGACTGGACCTTCCCGATTGATTATAAAGAACTGCATTTCCATAACCCCATTCCGGAAACGCAGGCAATGATGAAGTTAATTGAAGACATCCGCCCCAAGTTTATCTACTCGCTGCATAATGCAGGCTTTGGCGGAGCTTATTGGTATATAACAGACTCCATGCCCGATATGTACGACGAAATGCGCAACAGCGCCAAGCAGGTGGATGTGCCCCTGCATCTGGGCGAGCCGGAAGCCCCCTTCTGCACGGAGCTGTCCCCCGCAATTTACGCGATGCTTGGCATACAGGAGCATTACGACTACTTGGAAAAATACGGCATGAAAAACATTGCCGATATTATCAAGGTCGGTACATCGTCCGCCGATTTTGCCAAAGGACTTTGCAATGCCGTCACCTTGCTGACGGAGCTGCCCTATTTTTACGACAAGCGCATTAACGACCTGTCCGATTCCGATATCACCCGCGCAAAGGCAGCGCTGGATGCGCTGGACTGGCGTAAAGAATCCGACCAGCGTGTCAAGGATGTCATGAGCCTTTCCAAGGATTATCTCGATCCGGAAAATCCGTTCTTGCTGGCGCTGGAAGCGTTCACCGCGGATACCGGCGATGATGCAACCCGGAAAATGATTGAGACCAATCCCGATTTTGCCAAGACAGCAACCGTCGCCGAGAAATTTGACAATCTTCTGCTTGGGAAGTTCTATCAATCGCTTTGCTACGGCATGCTCGTGCGCGCTAACGAAACCGAGCTTAAGGCCATGCAGGAAAAGGGCGAAGTCAACCTGCCGAAATATCAGGCGCTTGAACAAGCCCTTGCCAAAGCCATCATGATGCACCAGGAGCTTGTTGCGCTTTTGGAGAGCGAAATTGAATACCAGGTTGTGCCCATCCGCAAACTGGTTCACATTCAGCTTGCCTGCGGCTTGCTGATCGCCAGAAAGCTTAGGGACGAATAAGCATGGAAGCGAAAACACAGCTGAAACGTTACCTGCAGGAAACCTCGTTTCGCAATGCCGTTTGGCGGGATGATGGTCATACCATCGCCTACATCTCCACCAAGGATGACACCATCGGCATCTGGGAAACGAACCTGGACACAGGCACCCATCACAGGCTCAGCAATGAAAACGAACGAATTTGGAGCCTGACTGCGGACGCGAAAACCGGCACTCTGCTATATACTGTGGATGTCGGCGGCAACGAACGCGAACAAATTTATGCCATCGCCCTCGGCGGGGAGCCGCGCAACTTGACGCGCGACCCCGCCAGCCGCCATTACCTTGGCGGGATGCGTGCCGATGGCAAAACCGTCGTGTACAGCTCTAACCACCGCAGCCCGTCCACGTTCGATATCTGGACGCTGAACATGGAAAGCGGCAGTGCGCAGCTGATCTATGAAAACAAAGGCAACTACAATATACCGGCGCACCACAGTGTATCTCCCAGCGGGAACTACATGCTATACAATAAGCTTAACGGTGCCTCCGACAATATGCTGTGGATGCTGGATATGACCGCGAGTAAGGCGGCGCAGGTACCCAGCAGTGCCCAAACCGCGCAATACATTCAGCCCGTATGGCGCTCCGACAGCGCCGGGTTTTACTGCATCAGCGATGCTGATAGCGAGTTTTGCTATGTCGCCTACTATCACATTGCCAGCGATAGCTTCACCCGCGTGTATGAAACGAACTGGGATGTAGAAACCATAGCCCTCTCCGGCGATGATCGCTATTTGGCCATGGTAGTCAACGAGGACGGCTACTCCGCGCTGCGCGTGCTGGATACGCAAACCCAAGCGCTTTGCAATCCGCCCCTGCCGCCCAAAGGCGTTATCTCTCCCTATGATGTTATCAGTTTTTCCCCCACAGGCCACCGCCTGCTGTTTACTTTAACCAGCGGGCAGCGGCTGCAAAACATCTGGCTGCTGGATTTGGATGCCGAGAGCGTGCGCCGCGTAACCGATGGCGAGCTCGACGGTATTGCCCAAAGCGAGCTGATCGAACCAGAGCTCCATCATTATTCCTCATTCGACGGGCTGTCGGTGCCGTTTTGGCTGTACACGCCGCACGGCAAAAAGGCCGAAAACCTGCCTGTTGTGATCGAAATCCATGGCGGCCCTGAAGGGCAAGAGCTGCCCGCCTATACTGCGCTACTCCAGTACCTGACTGCACGCGGCATCGCCGTGGTCGCCCCTAACATCCGTGGCAGCGTAGGGTACGGCAAAACCTATCATCACCTGGACGACGTTGAAAAACGGCTGGACAGCGTGAAGGATATCGAAGCGCTGGTAGAGCATCTCGTCAGCAGCGGCATCGCGCGCAAGGAATCCATTGCGGTCACCGGTGCAAGCTACGGCGGGTTTATGGCGCTTTCCTGCGCCGCACGGCTGCCTTCGCTGTGGGCCTGCGTAGTGGATATCGTCGGTATGTATAACCTGGAAAGCTTTCTGGAAAACACCGCACCCTATCGGCGTGCGCACCGTGAAGCGGAGTATGGCACGCTGGAACACCACCGCGAAATTCTGCGCGAGGTATCGCCCATCCGTAAATCCGATGCCATTACCGCACCTTTGATGGTTGTGCATGGTGCCAACGACCCCCGCGTTCCTGTTACCGAGGCAGAGCAGGTTGTAAAGGCCCTGCAAGACAGGGGCTTGCCTGTTACCTATCTTCGCTATGAGGATGAAGGACACGGCATCATCAAGCTCGCCAACAAGCTGGATTGCTACCCAAAGATCGCGGCCTTTTTAGAGCAGCACCTGGGTCTCCAGTCATAACGACCCACTGATTCGTATATGCACAAAGGCCTGCCGCATCTGACCCGGTATAATAAAGGAGAATGCGCAATGTATCCATCCATTCCGCAGACCAGCGTTCAAGACCTTCACTTTGGCAAGACGCTCAATGACCCCTACCGCTATATGGAGCAGAGGGATCATCCGGATACCCTCGCGGCCACGGCCGCGCAAAACGCCTATACACGGTCGTTTTTCGAAGCAGACCCCGCGTACGCTTCCACGTATGATGCTGTAAAAAATCCGCCCAAGGCGGATAAGCTGCTGCATATGGCCGAAGCAAACGGTGTCCTCTGCGCCAGCCGGATTGATGCCCACGGGCAGACCGATATCGTGATGCTGGACAGCCACTATCAGGTTACGGACGTGCTGGTCAACGATGCCATGCTGGATAACCGCATGCATGTATACTATGCCACCCCCTGCCCCACCGTTAAAGGGATTTTTGCCGTACTGGCCGTGAAACACGGTGCCCCGCGCTGCACGGTTGTGGTGTATGACGAGCCCCGGCAAACGGTGCTTGCAGAGCTGGATGGCACCTTTGATTTCAGCTGGTCGAGCGATGGTGCTGCCATCTACTATGCAGACGTATCCACGGACTTAGCGCAAGCAACCGTGCACACCGTACACAAGTATGTCTGGCAGACAAAGCAAAGCGAGACGCTGTATACGTATACCGACGCGTGCGTGTTCATCCGGGTTTGTCAGGCCCAGCCGGACGGCTGCTTTCTGTTTGTGATGAAGGGATACGATGACATCCTGGCGCTTTGGCGTGCAAAGGATGGTACCGTAACCCCGATGAACGACGGCCGCG
The DNA here is from genome assembly GCA_963675925.2 of Candidatus Limiplasma sp. Lineage (GTDB taxonomy): Bacteria > Bacillota > Clostridia > Christensenellales > Aristaeellaceae > CAXXOK01. The sequence continues at coordinate 960,770 of CAXXIB010000004.1, read as the reverse complement.
GCTCGTGCCAGTATGTCGGCAGGCAGGACGGGCTTTGCTATTTCATCACCAACCGAACGTCACCCATGGGCGCGATTGTCTCGCTGCCGGTGGAATCGCTTAGTACTCCGGAGTGCCTGCATCACGCCACAACCGTCGCTGCTGATGAAAACTGCCTGCTAACCAACGCCTGCATTCTGCCCTCTTCGATTCTGGCATTTTATGAAAGCGACGCCGTATCCAAGGTGCAGATGCTGGACTTCCAAGGCGTACTACAGCACGACCTTGCCATCCCCTGTGCTTATAGCGCTATTTCCACCGATGGCGTTTTAACCCTGTCTGATACGGGCAAGCTGTATCTGGATTTTGAAAGCTTTACGCTGCCGCCTCAAACCATGCTGTTTGATGCGCGCACCGGTCAGCTTTCGCTTGCTATGGGCGATGCCGCTATACCCGATGATATCACGGTAGAACAATGCTTCCTCCCGGCACGGGACAATCAGCGCATTCTGGTTTACATCACGCGCTTGAAAGACCTTGTGCCAAGCCCCGACACACCGGCGATGCTGTACGGTTACGGTGGCTACAACGTATCCTCTACACCGACTTCACGAAACCCTGTCACCGAGATTTCGATTGTAGATTGGGTGCGAGAGGGCCGTATCTATGCGCATTGCATCCTGCGCGGGGGCGGCGAATACGGAAGCACCTGGCATGAAGCCGGCATGAAAGCCAATAAAAAGAACGCATTTTTTGACTTTATCGATATCGCCCGCTATTTGGTCGCAAAGGGCCTTACCTCGCCTAAGCGTTTGATAGCAACCGGGTTGAGCAACGGAGGTCTTCTGGTGACCGCCGCGACGACTCTGGCCCCCGATGCGTTTGGATGCGTCATCGCTTCCGTGCCGCACACGGATATGATACGCTTTCGCGAAGATGACAGGGGTTCCATGTATGTGACCGAATACGGCGATCCACAGACCGATGCGGACATGTTTGCGTACATGTTTTCCTATTCCCCCTATCACAACATTCGCAAGGGTGTGCAGTACCCGGCCATGTACCTGCAAACAGGGGAAATGGACAACAATGTCCCCTCCTACCACGCCAAGAAGTTCGCTGCGCAAATGCAGCGTTCCGCCAAGCCGGGCCAGCCCATATTGCTGACTGTACTCGCCCACGGCAGCCATAACCGTGGCGTGGGCGATGAACACGATCTAACCATCGCGCAGATGCGCAGCTTTATCGAGCAATTCCTGCGCTGATTCGCAGCCCATATACCCCACAAAAAGCGGCGCGCTCCTCCTTTGCGCCGCTTTTTCATGCCCGCAAATCCCCGCGCCAATAAACACCTTAGCCTTTATCGCCGTGCGGCTCTGTGCTAGAATAGAGGCAAGAGTCTACACATATGAAGGAGACCACATGGAAAGTACTGCAACGATCCTGTCCAGGGAGCTCGGAAAAAATATAGAGCACGTCAGCAACGTCATCCGCCTGATTGACGAAGGCAATACGATTCCCTTCATCGCCCGCTACCGCAAGGAGCTGCACGGCACGATGGATGATACCGCCCTGCGCACGCTGGCTGATCGGCTCAGCTACCTGCGCAACCTTGATGCCCGCCGGGACGAGGTGAAGAAAACCATCGCCGCTCAGGACAAGCTCACCGATATGCTTTCATCGGAGATCGACGCCGCCAAAACGCTGGCCGAGGTGGAAGACCTGTACCGCCCGTATAAGCAAAAACGCCGCACCCGCGCGACCATCGCCAAGGATCAGGGGCTGGAACCGCTGGCGCTGATGCTGCTGGAGCAGCGCAGCGACCTTGCCGATATTGATACCCTTGCCGCAGACTATATCGAGGCCGAAAAGGGCGTGGAAACGGCGGAACGCGCGCTTGCCGGTGCTTCGGACATTATTGCGGAGATCGTATCGGACAGCGCGGACGTCCGGCGTCGCCTGCGTGAGCTGGTTATCAGCAAAGGCATCCTCAGCACTGTCGCCGCCAAGGACGAGGACTCGGTCTACAGCCTGTATTATCAATTCAATCAGCCCGTCTCCAGGTTACAGGGGCATCAAATATTAGCCATTAACCGCGGCGAAAAAGAAGGGTTCTTGAAAGTCACGCTGGACATTGACTGGGAACTTGCCATGAGCATACTGTGGAACGAGTTCGTCATCCCCGGCTCCAGTGCGACCGCATTTGTCCGCGCCGCTGCCGAGGACGGCTACAACCGCCTGCTGCTCCCCTCGCTGGAGCGGGAGATCCGCGTGATGCTCACAGACAGCGCATCGGAAGGCGCGATTCATAACTTCGCGCTCAACCTAAAGCCGCTGTTAATGCAGCCGCCCGTCAAGGGCCACGTCACCATGGGGCTGGACCCCGGCTATCGCAACGGATGCAAGGTCGCCGTGGTGGATGGTACCGGCAAAGTGCTTGATACCGCTGTTGTATACCCCACGCAGGGTGAGCGGCGGAAATATGAGGCCATTGAAGACCTGCGAAGCCTGATTTACAAGCACGGGGTTGAACATATCGCCATCGGTAACGGCACGGCATCCCGCGAAACAGAGCAGATGACCAGTGAGCTGATTGCCGATATCCCCGGTGTCAGCTATATGATCGTCAACGAAGCGGGCGCATCGGTGTACTCCGCCTCGAAACTTGCCGCAGAAGAGTTTCCCCAGTACGATGTCAACCTGCGCTCTGCGGTATCCATCGCCCGCAGAATGCAGGACCCGCTGGCCGAGCTTGTCAAGATTGATCCCAAGGCCATCGGTGTGGGGCAGTACCAGCACGATATTCCCCAGAAACGGCTGGATGAATCGCTTGCCGCCGTGGTGGAAGACTGTGTCAATGCTGTAGGCGTTGACCTGAACACGGCTTCGGCCCCGCTTTTGCTGCGGGTCTCCGGGCTGAATACAACAACAGCGAAAAATATGGTGGTCTTCCGTGAAGAAAACGGCGTTTTCACATCGCGCAAGCAGCTGCTCAAGGTACCAAAGCTAGGGCCGAAGGCCTACGAACAGTGCGCGGGCTTCCTGCGCGTTCCCGAAAGCCCATCGGTGCTCGATCACACGGGTGTTCATCCCGAAAGCTACCGGGCTGCAGAAACGCTGCTGCAGCTTTGCGGCTATACGCTTGCCGATGTGACGGATGGAACGCTTGCCGCGCTGCCCCAGCGCTTGAAGGAATACGGCGAGCAACGAGCGGCGGCGGAATGCGGCGTTGGCCTTCCCACCCTGCGGGATATTGTCAGCGAGCTGATCAAGCCCGGCCGCGACCCCCGCGACGAGCTGCCCGCCCCTGTGCTGCGCACCGACGTAATGGATATCAAGGACTTAAAACCCGGCATGGTGCTCACCGGCACGGTACGCAACGTGATTGATTTTGGCGCGTTTGTCGACATCAGCGTCCATCAGGATGGGCTGGTGCACATCTCCGAGCTTGCCAGCAAGTTCATTCGCCATCCATCGGATGTCGTTTCCGTCGGCGATGTGGTCAAAGTACTTGTTCTTTCCGTCGATAAGCAGAAAAAGCGGATTGCCCTGTCGCTCAAACAAGCGAAATAATGCGCCAGGCAAAAGCCCCCTTTGACAGTGTCAAAGGGGGCTTTGTTTAGTTTAAATAGGCTTTTGCAAGGCCACACATTACAGCTTACAGGGTTCTGCTGCGCTCCAGTACCGTGTGGTTAAAGTTGATGACCTCGTGGGCGTACTCCTCATCCATCAGCGGGGAGATAATCATAAAATCGGCCGAAGCCTTGTTGGTGGCAATGGGGATATCGTACACACCGGCGATGCGCAGCAGGGCTTTCACATCGGGGTCGTGGGGCTGCGCAGAAAGCGGATCGGAGAAGAACACCACAAAATCGACCACAGCTTCCACAATTTTCGCACCGATCTGCTGATCGCCGCCCAGTGGGCCGCTGTTGTAGGCTTTCACCGGCAGGCCGGTTTGGGCCGTAATCATGGTGGCTGTTGTGCCGGTGCCGCAGAGGAAATGCTTCTGCAACTGGCTTTTATTGGTTTTGCACCAATCCAGCAGTTCCTTCTTTTTGCCGTCGTGGGCAATCAGCGCGATGTTTTTTTGTTTCCCGATCGTCAGCGTAATCCATTCATTGCTCATCAGCAGCATCCTCCATGTCAACCCGATACGGCGCAATGGCGGCCATATTGGTTTTACTATCGTCGTGTACGCGCAGCCGCAGGGGCTTGGTTAAATCAAACGCAAAAATACCCATTATCGACCTGGCGTCGAGAATAATCTGATCAGAAATCAGCTCAAACTCGCCTTGCAGCGGTGCCAGGGTATTGACAAACTCCTGCACACGCTGTGTGGTTGCCAGCCGGACCATAACTTCGGTCATATCCGCACCCTCCTTCAAAGCCAAACTTGGGGCTTGCCCGCCCCGGATTGGTTATCCTCGGTATCCTTTATCTAAGAGTATACCCTTGAAATGGCGATTCGTAAATATCTCCACGGGCTTCAAAACAACCATCGTGCCAAGCAACTTCGCTTGCGGACGCTATGGACGGCTGTTTTTTTGCGCAATCTTATGGTACAGTACCGCTATGATACTCCCCTGCAAAGGATGGTTGCCCCTGTGAAACAAACGACACCGCAAACCCTGATGGTCGGAACCATCCCCGTCACGGTGACCCGCAAACCCATACGGCATGTGTACCTGCGGGTACAGCGGCAGACCGGACTTGTGACCCTGTCAGCGCCGATCGCGATGCCGGATAGGGAGATTATCCGCTTTATCACACAGAAAACCCCGTGGATTCTGGCCCAGCGCGCAAAACCGGCGCCGCCGGATCGCCTAAGTACCCGCGCACTGATTCATGCGGATACTGTAACGCTTTGGGACACGCCTTACCGCCTGACCGTGCGTACCGGGACACGGTATGCCATCGAACGTACAGACGAAGAATTGCGATTGACCGCCCCCAAAACCAGCACGCCTGCGACGCGGGAAGCGTTTCTGCGAAAATGGGCGCGTACGCTGCTTTGCGACAGCATTGCACAGTCTCTTGCAAAGTGGGAAACTACCACCGGCCTGCATGCGGCCGCCTTTAAAACCAAGGATATGAAAACCCGCTGGGGAACGTGTAACGTGCAAACAAAGACCCTGTGGCTGAATTTGCAGCTGATCAAGTTTCCGCCGGCTTGCCTGGACTATGTAGTGCTGCACGAGCTGCTGCACCTTGCAGAGCGCAGCCATAACAAGCGCTTCTACGCGCTGCTCTCCCGCTATATGCCGGACTGGAAACATTGGAAATCCCTGCTCAGCGGACGGATATAAACAAGCGGCGCATCCAAACGATGCACCGCTTTGAATTATGGAGTGAATGTTTGAACGTACTGTCTATGCGGCAACGTCAGTTCCCCACAAAGGCCTGCACCGCCTGGATGTCCTCCTGCGTAAAGCCAAGCGATTCCCAGCCGTTAGACGCTTTCTCGGTGAATATCTCCTGTGGAATAAATAGGAACTCCTGCTCATATTGCGCGCTGGCCGACAAATTCATGCCCCCAAGCACCAGCATATCGGCAAGCGTCAGATCGGTTGCATAACTGCCTGCGAAACTATCGGCGATCAGTGTTAGCAGACTGTCAACATCAATCGGGTTCGTGCCCAGGCCCTGGAAAATCCCCCGAATAAGCACCTCATGGCGCTGCCGGAAACGCTCCTCCTCCTGGGAAATCGTCGGCTGCCCATACGTGGTGTCCGTAATATAGGCCATGGCCTGTATCCCATTTAAGGTTTGCAGTCCGGCCTCTTCCACCTTCACATACGGCTTATCCGTCATATATTTCAAGTTGCCTGCATGCTTGTTGATGGACAGGTCTGGCAAATCCACCGCAATCCCGCCGGCAACGTCCACAAAATCCGCAAGCCCCGTTAAATTGATCATCAACCAGTGGTCAATCTCTATGCCGAAGTTTTCCGTAAGCACCTCCATTAGCCCCTCCGGCCCCAGCTCCTGGCCAACGTTTTGCAGTTGTTTGGTTGTATCCCCCTCAACCGTCAGCGCAAGGTTATAGGGAAACGATGTGAATTTCATCAGCTTATTGTCTTCATCCAGCACAACGAGGTAACTGCCCATGGCATAGGTTTTTCCATCCGCGGGAACCTTCTTATCCAGAGATACGATCATGAGGATGCTGCGAAAGCCAGGTACGGCTTGTTCTGCTGTCGCCTCAGCGATTGCCGATACCGCAGGCAGCAAAACCAGCAGGAAACAAAGAAAACAGATCAACGCTTTTTTCATAATAAGCCTCCCAAGCCAATATTTCTGTTTTAGTGTGTGAGCCAGCGATAACAACACAGCCAATGATCCCAATGGCTCATCGTTGCTTTGCGGTCAGTATAGCATTTACATTGTGAGGGGTCAAGCTGCTCCTACTGCCTGACAGTGCTTTCCTGCACTGCAATGACAAGGTTTCCCTTCTTCTTGCCCGCTTCGATATAGCGGTGAGCCTCTACGATGCTGTCCAGCGGCATCACGGTGTCGATCAGGGGTTTGATCTCACCGGTCTCCATGAGATCGGCAAGGTATTGCAGGTCCGCGGCGGTCTGTTCGCCGGTTTTAAATACGATCTGTTTATCCCGGCCGGCATAAAAACGGCGCAAAATCATCTGTGAGATTTTGGGGTTGCACTGCAAATACACTCCGCCCGAATGGAGCAGCTTGATACTCTCTTTCAGTGGGATTTTTCCGACTACATCAAAAACCGCGTCGTACCGCAGTTCACCATGAACGTAGTCTGTTTTCTTATAGTCGATCAGGTGGTCTGCACCTGCGGCTTTCATCGCGCCGAACTTTTCGCCCGTATCCACGGCCGTGACTTCTACATCCAACAGCTTCAGCAGCTGAATCGCCATCGTGCCGATGCTTCCGCCCGCGCCGATGACCAGCGCCTTGCTTCCGGCTTGCAGGCCGGAGCGCTCGATATAGTATTTGGCTTCCAAGCCGCCAAGGGGCATGGCGGCGGCTTCGGCAAAGCTGATGTTTGCCGGTTTTTTCACGATGACCGCGCTTTCTTTCAGCGCCAGATACTGCGCGTATGCGCCCATGTTTATCCCGGCATGCCCAAGCACCGCATCGCCCACCGCAAACTTGCTTACCGCAGATCCAACCTGCGTAACGACACCCGAAAACTCCTGCCCGAGCGTGATTCCCTTTCTGGGCCTACGCACACCCAGAAACAGCCTAAGCGGCAGCTTGAACGCCAGCGGGAGCTTGAGCGCACGAATTTCGCAATCGCCAAGGGTTGCCGTTGTGGCTATGATTTTCACCAGTATTTCGTTATCTTTTAGGGTAGGCACATCCGCCTCGCCGATCGTTAGCACATCGGGTGGCCCATACTGGGTCCATACCACTGTTTTCATGCTTGCCTCCGTTTGGTTCGGTCAATAGGGATGATTGACTATCCTGAGTATACACCGCCCTGCATGCTGATGAAACTATATGTCTGCATTCGCGATTGTGTATCAGGGTTCTGACCCCTAATACACTGAATACTGCTGTCTCGGCATGAATACGAAACGCCCTGCATTCTTTTGAATGCAGGGCGTTTTACAGACTCGTTTTTTAGCCGATAACCACGATTTCGGTATCGGTAAACTTGGCAAACAGCTTCATGTCTTCAGCGGTCAGCGCGGTAGAAACAACGGTGTGGTGTCCGCCGCCCGCTTCAATCCAAGCTTTCGCGCCTTCGGCGAAGCTGGGTTTAATTTTCCACATGATCTGTCCCACGGGCAGATTGGGCATGGGCTTGGGCTGGGCGACCAGCTCAATATTGGCGACCACCAGACGGAAATGCGTGCCCAGGTCGATCATGCATACGGCGATGCCTTCGCCCTGTACGCCACCAAAGGTCAGGCGGGCGGGGTCAGCCTTGCCGCCGATGCCCAGCGGATGGACTTCAATGGCGGGCTTGGTTGCCGCAAACGACGGGGAAACCTCCAGCATGTGCGCGCCGAGAACCAACTCGTCGGCCATATCATAGGTGTAATCTTCCATAAAACCGGTCGCGCCCTGGCGGCCTTCGGCCATTTTCCACATTACAGCGTTCATGGCGCTGGTTTTGTAGTCGCCCTCGCCGCCAAAGCCGATGCCCTTACCCTGCATACGCTGGGTGGCCAGGCCCGGCAGCTGTTCCATGCCGTAGAGATCTTCAAAGGTGTCGGTATATGCGCCCACGCCCTGCTGTGCCACAAACGTATCCAGCGCGATTTCATAGCGCGCCTGTTCCTTCACGGCGTCGATATTCTCGGTTTTGAAGGTGTATTCCTTGCGGTACTCGGCAAGCTTTTCTTCCAGCTGCGCATCGGTTACGGCGTTTTTCAGAGTAACCAGATCGCCGATGGCGTAGTAGTTAACTTCCCAGCCGTAGCGGATTTGGCTTTCCACGCGGTCGCCGTCGGTCACGGCCACATTGCGCATGTTGGAGCCAAACATGGCGACTTTCAGGTTGCGGGAGAAGTCCAGCGCCTTGGCAACCTGTGCAAACTGCTTGAGCTGGGCAAGGACTTTTTCATTCTGATAATATCCGACCACGATCTCGCGCTTAACGCCCAGACGGGTGCAGATAAAGCCGTATTCGCGGTCGCCGTGAGCCGCCTGGTTCAGGTTCATAAAGTCCATGTCGATGGACTCATACGGCAGGCGTTCGTTGGCCTGGGTATGCAGGTGGCACAGGGGTTTGTCTAAAATCTGCAAGCCCTTAATCCACATTTTGGCGGGCGAGAAGGTGTGCATCCAGGTGATGACGCCTACACAATCCGCATCGGCGGAGGCTTCGCGCATCACGTCGATGCAACCTTCGGAGTTGAGGACCGTCGGTTTCCAAACGATTTCGGTCACATCGCTGAGTTTGTCATTAAGGAACGAGACAATTTCCTTGCTGTCTTTGGCGACATGGTTGAGGGCATCCTCGCCGTACAGGCCCTGGCTACCGGTGATAAAATAGAGTTTCTTCATAATCAGTGATTTCCTCCTTGGCCGTAATATGCGTTTTTACCATGCTTGCGCAGGTAATGCTTATCCAGTAAATATTGGTCGGCGCGCGGTACTTCCGGGTTGATGGCTTCGGTCAGTACCGCCATGTTGGCAACCCGCTCCAGCACCGCCGCGTGGTACACGGCTGCGCCCGGGTCCTTGCCCCAGGTAAAGGGGGCGTGGTTTTTCACCAGAATACCGGGGGTCGCCATGACCTCCGTATCCCGTAGGGTTTCGATAATCACAAACCCGGTGTTTTTCTCGTAGTCGGTTTCGATCTCTTCCTTTGTCAGCGCTCTGGCGCAGGGCACATCCCCGTGGAAATAATCCGCGTGCGTGGTGCCGTAGGCCGGCACGGCGCGCCCTGCCTGGGCAAAGGCCGTGGCGTAGGTGGAGTGCGTGTGCACGATGCCGCCGATTTCCGGAAACGCCTTGTAAAGCTCCACGTGCGTGGGCGTATCGGAGGAAGGTTTCAAGCTGCCCTCCACTACATTGCCTTCCAGATCGACAACCACCATATCGTCAGCGGTCATTCCATCGTAATCCACTCCGCTGGGTTTGATAACGACCAGACCCTTTTCGCGGTCAATGCCCGATACATTGCCCCAAGTGAACAACACCAGTCCGAGCGAAACCAAGTCCAGGTTAGCCTTGAGCACCTGCTGCTTTAGTTTTTTTAGCATTTATCTCCCTCCACGGCGGCACGTTCCACGTTGAGCGCGGCTTCAAACTGCTTCAGGTACGCGGCAAAGCCCTGTACGCCCTCCGCCTCCGGTGCGAGGGTAGAGCGCTTGGCATCCTGGAATACTTTGTTTTCCAGATAGGCATCCAGCGTTTCATCTGCATCCTTTTGCACGCGGTAGGCCGCGAGCACCGCCATGCCGTATGCGCCGCCCTCGCCTGCGGTTTCCATCACCGATACGGGCGTATTGAGCGCGTTGGCCAGGTACTGCTGCCCGACCTTGGGTGCTTTGAAGAAGCCGCCATGCCCGGTAATCCGGTCGATGGCAACCTTCTCATCCGCTAAAATACGCATGCCGATCGCAAGCGATGCCACCGCCGAATACAGCTGCGCTTTTAAGAAGTTCGGCAGGTTGAAACTGCTGTCTGCACCGCGCATCACCAGCGGCTTGCCTGCTTCAAAGCCCGTGATATGCTCGCCGGACAGGTAGTTGACAACCACCATGCCGCCGCAGTCCGTATCGCCCAAAAGGCTAAGCTCGTAGAGCTTGTCGTATACTTTTTTGATGTTCACATCCATGCCGAAGGACTGCAGCAGCTCCTTATAGGTGTCTGCCCAGGCGTTCAGGTCGGAAGTGCAGTTGGCACAGTGCACCATCGCCACGGGTTTGCCCGAGGGGGTCGCCACCATGTCGATCTCCTCGTAAGCGCGGGAGAGCGGTTTTTCAAGCACTGTCATGGAGAATATGGACGTACCGGCCGATACATTGCCTGTACGCGCGGCCACGCTGTTGGTGGCCACCATGCCGGTGCCCGCATCGCCCTCCGGCGGTGCGACGGGGATGCCGGGTTGAATCCGGCCGCTGGGGTCCAGCAATTTAGCGCCCGCTTCGGTCAGCGTGCCGGCATCCTCGCCCGCCATACGCACGGCGGGGAGCAGGTCGATTACTTTCCAGGGCACATTGTACTTTGCGACCAGTTCATTAAATTGCTCCAGTTTGGCTTGGTTGTACTGCTCGCCGTCCAGCGGGAACATGCCGCTGGCTTCGCCCACACCGATGACGAACTGATCCGTCAGGCTATGGTGGATATACCCTTCCAGCGTGTTGATGTGGTGAATATCCTTGACATGGTCCTCGCCCTGCAACACCGCGTGGTACAAATGCGCAATGGACCAGCGCTGCGGAATATTGCACTGGAACAAGGCCGAAAGCTCCGCGCTGGCCACCTGGGTAAAGGTGTTACGCCAGGTGCGAAACGGCGTAAGCAGCGTGCCCACCTTGTCAAACGGCAGGTAGCCGTGCATCATCGCCGACACACCCAGGCCTGCGATCTCCACAGGCTCGCTCAGGCTGTCGAGCAGTTCTTTCACTGCGGCGCGGATGCCATCCCATGCTTCTTCCATGGGATAGGTCCACACGCCATTTTCAAAACGATTGTCCCAGGTATAGCTGCCCTGCGCCACCGGCTTGTGCCGGGGATCAACCAGCACCGCTTTGATGCGCGTAGACCCCAGTTCTATACCAAGGTAAGCTTTTTGTCTCATTTTGCCGTTTCCCCTTCAATAGTTTTATCTGATTCCATTATACGCTATTTCTGCTGGGCAGCAAAGGCGGTTATTTGTTTTAAGTGGGGCAATTTTTGCCATTGGCTACGGTTAGCCCTTTTGCAGTACCGTGGGTTTGCCACTTCGTTTGCTGACCACACTGGTCAGCTCTCAATATTGTACGCCGTTGTTTAGCTTCTAAGGCTCACTCTATTTCTGCGTACACTTTACGGGATTTGTCCAGATGTTCCTCCACTAATTATAGGAAAGGCTAGTCCTCCCCTTATAATGCATTGATTGTACCGTGAAAGCACCCGATGAGAAAAGATAGTCCTTTCCCCAATTGGTTAAGTTTTTTATGCGTTTTTTATGCAATGAAAAAACAGCACGGAAAACGTAGGGAGTTTTCCGATAAAAGGGCGAAATATTACGATAGTTCGGTTTTACGGAAGTCCCTGGGCGACATATTGACATATTTCTTAAACAGGTAGCTGAAATAATGCGGATCGTTATAGCCCACGGCCGCCGTTACCTCGGAGGTGCGCATTTGCTTGTCGCGCAGCAGTTCCTTGGCTTTATCCATGCGCAGGGTGGTAATATACTCAGTAAAGGTCACGCCCGTTTCCTGGGAAAACACCGTGCAGAAGTGGTTGTTTGATAGCGCAACCTCCCCTGCCACCTGGCGCAGGGTCAGCCCCGGATTGGTGAAGTTTTTTCCGATATAGGCCTTGGCCTTGCGCATGACCATGCCATAGCGCGAGGAGCCCTGTTCGTCCCGAAACTCCAGCGCTTTGAGAATCACCTCTTTGGCCAGAGCAAAGGTTTCATCCACGCTAAGCGACAGGGTTTTCTTACCCTCATTTTCAAATGCCGCGGGGATAATCTCTTGGGGTACCCCGCCCAGGTCGCGCACAATGCGGCTGGCGACCAATACAATATCTACAAACAAATAGTTGATCATCAGCTTGCTTTTAGCAGCCGTCGGCCCCATCTCGGCAACGCACTCGGCTAAAATGTCATCGACATCAGCGCAGCTGGCATGCTCAAGGCGCTCGTAGATGCGTGGCATGGTGACATCGATCAGTGACAGGCTTTCGGCGGGGGCAATATCCAGCATGCCGAGGATACGGCGGTCTTGATTCTCTTTTCCTGAGGAGCTCATCTGGGTCAGCAGCTTGCCCGCGTCCTGATAGGAGGCCTGCACATCGGCCAGCGATCCGACCGCCGTGCCAATGGTGACCCTGGGTTTTAGCGCGGTGTTGCGTTCGATATCATAGCGCACAGACTGGGCCAGTCCGTAGGTACGCTCCTCCACATCCGCGTCGTCGTCGCCCATCACCAGCAGCACAAAACGCCCTAAAAGCCGGCACATATACGCCGCCCCGCCGGAGCTGTTCACCAGACGCAATATCACGCTTTCGGCAGAGCGCAGGTCTTCAGCGGAGGTGTTATCGCTGCCCGGGTCAATGACCATCACCAGATAGCGCTTGGCCGTGATGCCCAAATGCAGCGCCCGTGCACGCTCGATAATCTCCTCCTGCGGGATGCCCGATAAAAGATCGCTTAACAGCTTTTGCTTTGAGCAGGACGTTGGAGGAGGCCAGCTGGTCGCGGTACATGCGGAGGTTTGCCTGTTGCTGCTTTTCGGCGCGGATATCCTGCGCCAAGGCGCGCAAGCACCTGTTTGAGCTCCTGTACGCTAACGGGCTTTAAGCAGGTATTCCCGCACACCGATGGATATGGCTTCCTTGGCATAGGCAAAATCGTCGTACCCGGAGATGATGATGATATACATCCACGGCATGGTCGCGCTGACGGCACGGCAAAGCTCCAGTCCGTCCACAAACGGCATACGGATATCGGTAATCAGCACGTCCGGCTTAATATCCTGCAGCATCGCAAGCGCCATTTCCCCGTCCGGCGCTTCGCCGACGAGGGAAAACTCCGTGTCTTCCCACGGGAAATTGTTGCGGATTCCCTCGCGGACGACAATTTCATCGTCAGCCAGAAATACCTTGACCATGGCTTCCCCTCCCAAACGGTACGCGCAGCCTGACCGTGGTACCGGTCTCGTCGCTGTCGATATGCAGCCCTTCCTGCTGATTATAGTACAGCTGTATACGCTTGTTTACATTATACAGCCCGAAAAATGGCCGGTCCATGCTGGCGGCCGCTTCCGACGCCAGATTGTCGCGCACCTGCGCAAGGCGCTGGGGCGACATACCGGCACCGTTATCGGCTACCGTCAGCTCCAAGTCGCCATCAATTTCCCGACCGATGATGCGCACCATGCCCCGGCCCCGGCGGTGTTTGATGCCGTGATAAATGGCGTTTTCCACCAGCGGCTGGATGAGCAGTTTCAGGATTTCCTTTTGGTAGAGTTCATACGAAATATCAATCTCATAATCCATAATATCACGATAGCGCACCTTTTGGATGGTCAGGTAGCCCTGCAAGTGTTTTACTTCATCCGCCAGCGGTATCCAGTCCCGCCCCTGCGACAGTGAAATGCGGAAAAAGTCGCTCATGGCCTCGGTGACATGGATCACCTCTTCGGTACGCCCGGCCTCGGCCAGCCATACGATAGCATCCAGCGTATTGTACAGAAAATGCGGGGTGATCTGCGCTTGCAGGGTGCGCAGCTCGCTGCGCTTTAAGTTTTCCTGCTCGCGGCGGTTTTCATCGATGAGCTGTTGCAGCTTGACCGCCATAATGTTCAGGCTTTCGGTCAGCCCTTGCAGTTCGGTTACATGCGGGTTTTCCACGCGCGCCTTTAAATCGCCCTCGGCGATGGACGCCGCCATGATTTCCAGTTGCGAAATCGGCGTACGCACGGCACGGGTCAGCGAGCGCTGCGCCAGCATGGTAAAGGCGATGGTCAGCGCCAGCAATATGCCCATCAGCCACATGATCATCGACAGGCGCAGCTGCAATAGCTGGCTGGTGTGCGTGGCCGCGCTGATTTCTACCGTAATGTATTTTTGCAGCATATCGCCCACAAGCGAGGACACACTGCGCACCTCTTCCAAAAGCACCTGGTTATCGGCAACCAGTGCACCGGAGGCAATCTGCTCGCCCATGCGGTCAATATAGGTTTTCAGCGTATCCATGGTGCGCCGCGCTACGGTCAGTTCTACCGAGTCGCCGCCCGTGGCGGATTTGGTCAGCGATTCCAGGGTCTGGTTTACGGAATCGAGCAGCTCGTACTGCCGACCCTCGCTAAACAGCGTTTGTCCGGCGACGATGCGCCACATCTCATCGGGGATATCGGAGTTGACGATTGGTTTGAGCGACGCAACCCGATCCACCTGCATAATGGCCTGGTGGTAGGAGTTTGCGTAGTTGTTCATCATAATAATGCTGGAAATGGCCGGAATGAGCATCATCACCATGATGACGATAAAGGAAATGCGCATACGGTCGGCCAGGCTGTTGCGTACGCGCAAACGGCTGAACACCCAGTCAAATATCGCAACCATACGCTAATACCCTCTGGGCGGCAGCGCGTCCAAGTTCTCATCAAACTCGGTAAACACACTTTCCACCGAATAGGTCTCGCGCGGGATGGCCTCGCCTGCGGCCAGCTTTTGGGCCAGCTCAATGATCACATCACCGATCATGGGCGCGCACTCCACAACGCAGTTGATTTTCCCCTGTTTCAGCAAGTCGATTGCCCTCTGTTCGCCGTCCACCGTGATGATGACAATGTCTTTGCCCGGCCGCAGCCCGGCCTCCTCAATGGCTTCTATCGCGCCAAAGGTCATCTCATCGTTATGGGAGTATAAAACGTCGATATCATCATGGCGGGCCAGCAGCCCCTCCATGCAGTCCTTCCCCATGGAGCGCAGAAAATCGCCGGAGATACTTTCGAGGATCGTAAAGCGTTCATCATCTCCCAGCACCTTGCGGAAGCCCTCCGCCCGCTGGCGCATCGGTGTGGAATCAATGGTGCCGTAGATCTCTACAATGTTGACGTGGTCAGCGTCCTTCATTTTCTCCTGCAAAAATGTACCGGCTTTCATCCCCTCGGACAGGAAATCCGAACCGACAAACCCTGCGTACAAGCTTTCATCCGCTGTGTTGATGCGCCGGTCGGTGATCAGCACCGGAATGCCAGCCGCCCGCGCTTCGGACAGCACATTGTCCCATCCGTCCTCCACGTTTGGGGCAAAGGCGATAACATCCACCTGATACGCAATGAACGAGCGGATGGCCTTGATTTGGTTTTCCTGCTTCTGCTCGGCGTTTTCAAACATCAGCTGTACACCGGCGCGGCGTGCGGCATCCTGAATATCCTTGGTGTTGGCTAGCCGCCAGCCGCTTTCCGACCCCAGCTGCGAAAAACCCAGCAGTACGCCCGTATCGGCGGAGGGTTCGGCAGCGGGCCGTAGGGGCGTACAGCTTGCCAGCAGCAGCATGCCCAAACACACCGCCAGTGCAACCAACAACAGCTTACGATAGCTCACGATGTTTCTTCCTCTCCGGGTATGGATACACAGCGCATAGACACCCGCGCTTTTTTCACAGCATACTGTATTTTGTGTTGCTTTTCAATACAAAGACAAACCCTGCGCGTCGGCAATGCCGGCGCGCAGAGTAAAATTTGTTTTTTAAGTGGCCGCTGTTAGATCGCATCCGGCCGCTGCCAACAGCGACTGCCTGCGATGGCCTCCAGCAGTTCCTGGGTTTGCAGGCCGTAGCCGCCACCGGATTCCAGCGTGTCTTGCCCAAGCAGCGTATCCACCACACGGGTGATCAGCCCCTGCTGCACATGGGCGGCATGCGAAAAGGCAATCGTCTCCGTTTGCCCGTCAATGGTGACGGACAGGGGCTGATTGTCCATGATGGAGACGCTGAGGCTGCCCCGGCTGCCGTAGATAATGGCCTCGTCCTGTCGCTCCGCCGCGCAGAAGGTGAGCTGCACCGTTCCCTGCACGCCGCTGGCAAACTTCAGCACCGCGCTGTGGCAATCATCCACCGCAAGCGCATTGCTTTGGTTTGCGGAGATCCCAAGGACAGCCGCTACATCGCCCAGCAAGAAGCACAGCGTGTCCAGCATGTGCGACCCCACATCGTACAAAAGACCACCACCAGCGATGTCTGGCTCCAGCAGCCACGCCCGGTTCGGGTCAACGGCTGGCACAGGGCAGGCGAACCGATACTGGAACGCCCGCAGCTCCCCCAGCGCTCCGCCGGAAAGCAGCTCCTTGACTTTCACGAACTTTTCCATGCCCCGGCGATAATAGGCGGTAAACAGCGGCACGCCCGCGGCTTTGCAGGCGGCGATCATCTGCTTACACTCCTTCACGGTAAGCGCCATGGGTTTTTCCACATACACGGCTTTGCCGTACTTGGCTGCTTCCAGGGTATAAAAGCAGTGCATGTGCGGCGGCGTGGCAATATACACCGCGTCGATCTCCGGGTCTTTCAATATCTCCAAATAGTCGGTGGTGTAATGCTCCACGTGGTGGCGCGCGGCATAGTCTTTCAGCTTTTCTTCATCACGCCGCATCACAGTTTTCAGATAACTGCCCTGTATTTTTTGAAATGCGGGGCCGGATTTGACCTCGGTCACATCGCCGCAGCCGATGATGCCAAAGGTTACGGTGTCTTTCGTCATGGGTCTATCCCCTTATCCTCTTTATTATATACCAACACCATAAGTCACTTGGCGTCGCCCGTCAAGCCTTGTCCTGCGCTGTGGTCAAGTGTGGCAATTTGTATTATACTGCCAGTAGAGCACATACACACAGCGAGCACGGAGGAAACAGCATGCATGAAATAAAATGCCCCCACTGCGGGCAGGTGTTTACCGTTGATGAAACCGGCTATGCCGCCATTCTATCCCAGGTGCGAAATGCGGAGTTCCATGCCGCACTGGCAGAGCGTGAAGCGCAGCTCAAGCAGGCCGAAGCCGCGCAGCGGGAGTTGTTAAAAGTCAATGCCGAAAAGGACAAAGCGCTGACCATGGCGGAACTGGTGGGCGACATTGAAAAGCTGAAATCGCAACTGGAAACCCAGGAGAAAGACCGCCAGCTTGCCGTGACCGCCGCCATAGCCGCCCAAAAGGACGAGATTTTCGCCAGAGAAAAGGCGATCGATGCCCTGCAAAGCCAGCTGAAAGAAGCCGAAAAGGATGCCAAACTGCGGGAACAATCCCTGCAGGAACAGTTTCAGGTACAGCTCAAAGCCAAGGACACCGAGATTGCCTTTCATAAGGATTTGAAAGTGAAGCTCTCCACCAAAATGATCGGCGAAACGCTGGAGCAGCACTGCGAAACCGAGTTCAACCGCCTGCGCGCCACAGGCTTTCAGCATGCCTACTTTGAAAAGGACAACGATGCCTCCACCGGCAGCAAGGGCGACTATATCTTCCGCGAAACCACGCCGGAGGGGCTGGAGTTTATCTCCATTATGTTTGAGATGAAAAACGAGGCCGATGCGACGGCCACCAAGAAGCGCAACGAGGACTTTTTCAAGGAGCTGGACAAAGACCGCAACGAAAAACACTGCGAATATGCCGTGCTTGTCTCGCTTTTAGAGCCGGAAAGCGAACTGTACAACTCCGGCATCGTGGATGTTTCACACAAGTACCCTAAAATGTACGTCATCCGTCCGCAGTTCTTTATCTCGATGATCACCGTGCTGCGCAACGCCGCCCTGAACTCCATCGGTTATCAGCAGCAACTGGCGGAGATTAAAAACCAGAACATCGACATCTCCCACTTTGAAGACGACCTCAACGAATTCAAAAGCAAATTCGACCATAACTACAGTCTGGCGAGCCGAAAATTCCAAACCGCTATAGCGGAGATCGACAAAACCATCGATCACCTGCAGAAGACCAAGGACGCGCTGTTGTCGTCGGAAAACAACCTGCGCCTGGCCAACAACAAGGCACAGGACCTAAGCGTCAAGCGCCTGACCCGCAAAAACCCCACCATGCGGGAGAAGTTTGAAAACCTAAAAAACGGCGACGATTAACCCGCCCCGCAATCTACCTGCGTGCTTAGCGCACGCAGGAATGTTTGCCTTTTTTCCCAAACTTGTCTTTATACATCAGGCTATCCACCTTCATATACAGCGAGTGGAGACTGGTGATTTCACTATCGGTAAACACCGTTGCGCCTACGCTAAGGCAGATTTCATACGGGCGATTCGCGGCGGTATTGTGCTTGACACGCTCACTATCCAGTTTTTCCAGGTATTCTTTGAGTATCTCTTCGTTGCTGTCCTTGAGCACCACAGTAAACTCATCCCCGCCGTAGCGGGCGATGAAGAAATTGCCGGAAAAGCACTGCCGCAAAATGTCGCCGGTAGCTTTCAGTGCACGGTCGCCCTCGACATGGCCGAAGCGATCGTTAATGCTTTTAAAGTCGTCCACATCAATCATAATCACGCCCAGCCGGGTTTGTGTGCTGTGGCTTTCGTGAATCATTCGGCGCAGATAGCCATCCAGCGCCATGCGGTTGTTCAGGCTGGTCAGGTGGTCGATATTGGTGCGGTTGTTAAGCACCAGCATCTGGATTTCCAGTATCACCAGGGTGGCTCCGGCCCACATCAGGCCCTTGAGCGGCGTAAACAGGATTTCGCCGATGGCGAGCACCAGCGGAATGATCGGCACCAGCAGATAGGGAACGATTTCGCCATGGTTGAGGGATTTCCGATTGATCAAAACCAGCACAGCGGCCGAGGAAACATACAGCAGCCCCACCACATAGCTAAGCACATACGCAAACCCGGATCCGTACAGGTTGCTTTCCAGAATTTTGAACGCAGCCCCGTTATGCAGCGAGATCACGATCAAAACCGTATACAGTATCGCCGGCAGCGCAATGATCTTACGGCTTTTCTTGGCAATGCTGGAAATATGGTAAATCCGGTACACGCAGTAGTACAGCCACAGCATGGGGATGATCACCGCCAGGGTATAGTCCATGGTTTGCAGAAAATACAGCAAAACATGCACAAAGCCACCCGGCACCCCAAACAGGTTTTCAATGGCGGCTTCACCGACCAGCATCACAAGCGTGGCTACGGTGAACAGGACGAACACCTTTTCCTCGCAGCAGATGGATCTAAACTTGAGCCGGTAGTTTTTAAGAATCAATAAAAGAACCAGCACGGCAAAACTGTTGGTATAGAGTATGACTAGGTTGTTCATATCCGTCACCTCTCCAAAAAATATGTCGGCAAAGGTATGGACTGTCTATCTACACAGTATACAAAGAATCGCCGTGTTTGTAAAATAAATCGTCCCTACGGATACACCAACAGGGCGTACACATGCGATTTATGCTACACTGGTGTTTCAATCAGACCCGGGCTGAAGGAGGTCACCGTATGCCATGCCACAGTAAGCGCAGCCTTTTTGTTATTCTCGTTTTCATCGCGTTATGCCTGCTTCCTCTTGGCGGGCAGGCCTTAGAAAGTGCCACCGATGCAGCCACCCTATCCGGTTATTTCCAGCAGAGCATTACCCAAGAGGACGCGGCGGAAGACCTAAAATACCTGTATGACGAGGTTGTCCGCCATCATCCCTTCGTCCGTACCACCCAAAGCGTGTTTCGCGCTTTGTACCTGGATACAGTGGCTGCCTTGCCCCCGAAAACTACGGCGCTGGATTTTTTCCGCGCCGCTGCCAAGCTGGTTACCTCGCTGGAATGCGGGCATTCCGCTCTGTTTCCGTCCCGCACGGTGCTCAGCACGCTGAACAACCACAACGCGTTCTTTCCGCTTGGGGTCTTTGTGCGCGACGGCGCTATGGTTGTGACCGGGAACTATTATGATCCGGACATCCCCAAAGGCGCACAGATACTTTCCATCAACGGTCAGCCTGTGGACAGCCTTTTACAGACCCTGATGCCGTATGTACCCTCCGACAGCCAAAATGTTTCTCGCAAGGAATACCTATTATCCACCCATTTCTACTATTTCTATACCCTTTTCACGGTCGAAACCAGCGACTATTCCATACAATATGCCGACCCGGAAAGCGGTGAAACCCGCAGCTACGAAACAAAAGGCAGAAAACAAAGCCAAATTGAATACGCACTGCCCGACGCGGGATATGATACGTACTTCACCCTCTATCCAAGCTATGCCAAAATCGTCATCGGTTCCTTTGCACTCAACCAGAAAACCTATCAGGAAACCTACGCGCTGTTCGATTCTTTTTTTCAAGCCGTTGATCGGGAGCACATTGACCATGTCATTGTTGACGTTCGGGGCAATTCCGGCGGCGATCCCTATATCAGCGCGTATTTTCTGCGCTATATCCTGCCCGTTCAGGACGCGTATTTTCAAAGTGATGCCTGGGGGTACGACGATCTGGAAAAAACACAGCCCAAGCTGGAACCCCACTACACAGGCACGCTCTATGTGCTGATGGACGGGGGCTGTTTCTCTACAACGGGGCATTTCCTGTCCAAAATCAAGGATCAGGATTTCGCCCTGCTGATCGGTGAACCCAGCGGCGCAACCTGGCTGGCGACCGATGGGTCGATCTTTAGGACGCTGCCCAACACGCTTAACGAGATGAAGCTGTCAACCGCTGCGTATGCAACCCTGGTTCATTCAGATTTCGGCCTAGGTGCCATCCAGCCCGACATCGCCGTGACCCCCGAAGTGGACGACATCCTACACTACAAAGATACCATATACCAGTATGTGCTAAGCGAACTGATTTTGAAAACCGCTCCCTAAGCAGACAAGCCATTCACCGTGCCTGCGCCGCCGCTTGATGCGCATATACCGCCGTTCGTTGACAAACGACAGGAATCTACATACAATGAAGACTATACAACCGGTAGATGCTGGCAACATTTATACTGCCATATCTGGAGGAGAGTCCTTTGAAGATTTTGCTGACCGGCATTCTCTCCCCGATGATTTGGGACATGGTGGACAGGCTAACCCGTGAAGGCCACCAGGTTTCACTGCTGGGCCACGGGCTTGCACCTGCGCCGCCGAAAATCAAAGCAACCTTACACGATATGTCTCCCGGCAACCCCGAAGCCACACAAGTGGTAGAGGCCGGGCGCTTCGGTTTGGTTGTGTTCTTTTATGCCTACCAATCCGAAGATCCCCGCGCCTACGGCTCCATTCAGGGCTCGATGCTTGACGCCCTGTTCCAGCTGCAGCACACGGCGGCAATCAGCGGCGTGGAACGCTTTTTCCTGGTCACGGATGTACGCGTGTTCGGTGCCGAACAGGCCGGCAAGGAAGACGAAACCCCGCTGCCCCAGACCCCCACGGGCGTGCTGATTAACGCGGCGGAGGAAGTGCTTCGCTGCGTGGATGCCAGCGCAATTCAAACCCTGCTGATTCGCGTATCCCACCTGTATTCCCCCGGCCGGACGGATGCGTTTTTTCACCGCACACTGCAAAGCGTGGATGCCGATCAGCCTGTGCTGCTGGATGGCACCGCCGACACCATATGCGATTTTCTCCATGTGGATGATCTGGCGCTGTTCATTACCCTGGCGCTGGAGCACAAGCTAACGGGCGTGGTTCACCTGACCTATGGGGAGCGCTTAAGCTACGGCGAGGCCGCCAAACTATTGCAAGACCACCTGCCAAACTTACGGCTTACGTTTTCAGGCAGCCGCTCCACCCGCACAATGCTGCAATGTCACAACGCCCGCGAGCAAACAGGCTGGATTCCCCGTCACCACTGGGTGTCGGAGCTGGATGACATCCTCGCCGGCGTGGACAGCGGCCCGCGAAAGCTTTCGCTGGGGGCCAGGGTATCCGGCCTGCTGCGCAAGCTGTTTGGCAGCGCACTGCCCTGGGTAGAGCTGATCGTACTGGCACTGGTTGCCGAGCTTTTACTGCGCACAGCACAGTACAACGCTACCTTCCGGTTTTTGGATTACTGGCTTTTATACGTCATCCTGATGGGCAGCATGCACGGCGGGCCTATCGGCATGGCTGCGGGGGTTATCGCCTGTATCGGCTACAGCTTCAGCTGGTTTGAGTCCGGCAATGATATCTACCTGTTGCTATATAACAAGGATAACTGGCTACCGCTGATTATGTACATCCTGGGCGGCGGAATATTCGGCTATATGCATGACCGCAACGCTGAAAAACTGGCCTCCATGCAAAAGGAGATGCAGCAGCGCGACGAGGAATCCCAGTTTATCCAAAGCATGTACCAGCAGGTGGATGCCGACCGCAACGCCCTGCAGGAGCAGGTCATTCGCTTCCGCGACAGCTACGGGCGCATTTACGCCATCACGCAGGAGCTGGATACCCTGCAACCCGAGCAGGTGTTTTTATCCACGCTGGATGTGCTGGAAGACGTTATGCAAAACCAGTCGGTCGCGCTGTATACCTGCTCGCAGGAATCCTCCTTTGCCCGCCTGGTGGTGCATTCCCGCGCTATGGAGGAACTGCCTAAATCCCTAGACCTTGCCGCCTTCCCCCTGCTGGACAGCGTATACAAACGGGGCGAGATATTTGCCAATACAAAGCTTGAACCCGGCTACCCGGCCTTCTGCGCCCCGGTGGTGCAGGATGGCGATACCATCGCACTGATCGCGCTGTGGGATGTGCCCTTTGAACAGCAGACCCTGTACCGGCAAAACCTGTTCAGCGTGGTGGCAGGGCTGGTGCAGTCGGCCATGGTGCGTGCGCTGCACTACTTTGGGTCGGCGCAGGATATGTACATTGAAAATACGCACATTTTGGCCGATAAAGCGTTCCGCTCAACCTTGAGCGTGTACAGCCAGATGCGCAAAAAGCGTGCCGCACAGTACCTGTTGCTGGCTGTGGAGAGTGCAGACGGCGTATTAACCCTTGAGGAGTACGACCGCCGCATCGGCAAGGCCACGCGCCGCACCGATATCGCAGGCAAGCTGCAAAACGGCCAGATGTATGTGCTGCTGCCCCAGGCAAGCCTTGACAATATGCCGCAGATCGAACGGCGCTTCCTGGCATCGGGACTGCGCTGCACGGTTACATCGTAGGTGGCCGGTATGAGTGATCTTACGTTTGTATTGCTGGCCGTATCGCTGCACCTGTTTCTGTGCGCGGGGCTGATTGCGCTGGCGCCCCGGCACAACCGTCCGTTTAACCATGCACATTTTAGCTGGATATTGCTCATTCCCATCTTCGGGCCGCTGGCCGGGCTATCGCTGATCCGGGCTGTAGGCCGCAAGCCCCCCGATGCCGACTGGCTTTTGCAGCAGCAGGAAGAACGCCACCGCATCAACATCGTAGCCCGTTCCAATGTGGAAAGCACCGTGCCGCTGGAAGAAGCGCTTTTGATTAACGATCCCCACAAGCGCCGCAATTTGATGATGAACATCCTGCGGTCCGACCCCATGCGCTACCTTGATTTACTGCTCATCGCCCGTTACAACGACGATACCGAAACCGCGCACTACGCCACCGCGTCCATCATGGAAATTCAGCGGCAGTTTCAGCTGGATTTACAGCACTTCCAGCTGGAGCTCACCAAGCAGGACGCAAGCTTTGACACCCACCGGCAGTATATCCAGCTGCTTTCGCGCTACTGCCTTAGCGGCCTGTTAGAAGGCCAGCTATTGCGCCGGCAGCAACTGCTGCTGAAAACCGCCCTGGACGAGGCCCTGAAACTGGAAGACGACCCAGATCTGCTGCGCATTAAGGTGGGCAACAGTCTGGCCCTTAAGGACGCGCAGGAGGCCCGTAAAACCGCCCTGCACCTGATTGATGAATTTCCACGGGACGAGCGCTCCTGGCTGGAGGGCATGCGCGTATACACCGAAACGCGCGACCCGCAAGGCATGCGCGCCCTGCTCAAACGCATTGAGGACGAGAAGATCGACCTGACCGCCGCGGGTCGAGAGCACCTGCATTTTCTGGAGGAGGTGCGGACATGAAAAACCGGTCGTTACTGCCAAAGCTGCTTTTGCCCGCGCTGGTTATGCTGGTGTTTGCCGGTCTGTTGCTGGCCGAGATGATTGGCATGGCCGTGGAAGAGCGCGGCGCGGAGATGCAGTTTTTAGCCGATGCCAAGCCGCAGCGCAATAAAACCGAAATTTCCACCACCCATGTGCTGGTAGCCATCAACGCCCAAAGCGATACGGAAATGGCATTTGCCACCACGCTGACCCAAACCCTGGACGAAATGCGCATGCACTACCACACGGTGGATATTGCCACCCAGCCATTGCCGGAACTATCGGACTTCAACATATTTCTATATTGCAGCCAGTCGCTAATGCCCATGGAACACAACATGGACGAACTGCTTTCGTGGATAGACAGCGGCGGGCACTTCGCCCTGATGATGACGCCCATGGACGACAGCGTATTCCAAATTCTCTACCGCAAGCTGGGCATTGTGGAATACACGCGAGATTACTTCAACTATAAATCCCTGCGGTATACATCAGCCCTCCTGCCGATGTGGGGTTCCACCATATATCACGAAAACCATAGCCTGTCGGACTTTGCCCTGGTCGTGCGGCTGGACGATGCCTGCACCGTGCATATGGTTTCCGGCGGCGATATGGAGGTTCCGCTGCTTTGGCAGCGGGATGTGGGCAAGGGGCGCATTGCGGTGCTCAACACCACGCTGATGGTCAACAAGAGCGGCCGCGGCTTTGCCGTATCGACCCTCTACGCGCTGGAGGACACCATCGTCTATCCCATCATAAACGCCGGCATGATCTTTATTGATGATTTTCCCGCGCCCCAGCCCGAGGGCTTCAACGAAACCCTGAAACAGCAGTTCGGCTACAATATTCAAGGGTTTTTCCGCAATCACTGGTGGCCGGACATGAAACAGCTCAGCTGGGATTTGGGTGTGCGCTACACCGGGCTATTGATTGAAACCTACAACGACAATGTAATGGGTCCCTTTACCGCCAACAAGCTGAATGATTCGCTGCTCAAGTACTACGCGGCGGAGCTGCTGCACTCCGGCGGAGAGCTGGGTTTGCACGGCTACAACCACATGCCGCTGTGCCCCGTGGGGTTTGATTTCGGCGATGCCGACTATACCCCGTGGCCTTCCACCCTGAACATGGCCGAGAGCCTGCGAGAGCTTTCCCGCTACGGCAAAACCCTGTTTTTGGGCGCACATTACCAAACCTATGTACCGCCCTCCAACTTTTTAAGCGATATCGGCCGTAAGACCTTGCTGGAAACCCTGCCCAACATCAAAGTCGTTGCGGGTCTGTACCTGTCCGAAGTCGGCGTAGATGCTCTGGTGCAGGAGTTTGACGAGGCCGACGACGGTTCCATCAACGTACCGCGTATTACCTCCGGGTTTGAAATTGACGATTTTATGAAGTTCGTCACCGCGCAGGAGCTGGTTCTCCACGGCGTGTATTCCCACTTCATTCACCCTGACGATGTGCTGGACGACGAGCGCAGCCACGACCTGGGCTGGGATACCCTGTACGAGCTGTTTCGCTCGCACCTGATCGAGCTGCACGAAACCTATCCCCAGCTGCGCTTCTTTACCGCTGCCGAGGGCGCGGCCGCCGTGCAGCGCTACGATCGCCTGTCCGTCAAGCGCGATATGGGCGAAACCGAGATGACACTGACCCTGTCCAACTTTTATGACGAGGCCTGGCTGGCCTTCCGTTCCCGCGTCCTGCCCACGGGCATCACCGGTGGGGAGTTGTTTCAAATCGCGGACGGCTTTTACTGGATTCGGGCAGACGAACCAGTCGTCACCGTGCAGTGGGAGGCCACGCCGTGAGGATATGTGTGATTGCCGAGGGCTGCTATCCGTTTGTGCCGGGGGGCGTATCCAGCTGGCTGCAAAACATGATCAAGCAAATGCCCCAGCACGAGTTTGTGGTCTGGGCGATCTCCGCCCAGGAAAAGCAGCGCGGCCATTTTGCTTACGAGCTGCCGGAAAACGTGGTCGAGGTTGTGGATGTGTACCTGGACGCGGTCATCCACGAAACCCTGAAGGAAAACCCGCGCAGCTACCGGCTGACCGCGCCCCAGCGCGCAGCGCTGGAAGCCATGTTGTCCTCCCAGGACCCGGATTGGGATGAGATTTTTTCAGCTATTCCGGGGCGACCGCCTCAAAGGCGTGGAGTTTCTTGTCAACCGCGACTTTTTTGCCATCCTCCAGGAAATCTGCCAGGAGCGCTACCCGTTTGTGGGCTTTACCGATTTTTTCTGGACCATACGGTCCATGTTCCTGCCGCTATTATACCTGCTGGGGGGCAAGCCGCCGGAGGCTGACTTGTACCATTCGGTATCGGCGGGCTACGCGGGGGTGCTGGGCAGCATGGCCGCGCAATATTACCAAAAGCCCTATGTGCTGACCGAGCACGGCATTTATACCCGCGAGCGCGAGGAAGAAATCCTCCGTACCAACTGGGTGCCACCGCACTTCAAGGATTTATGGATTAACATGTTCTACATGTTCACGCGCTGTGCGTACCGGTATGCCGATCAGGTTACCTCGCTGTTTGAGCGCGCCAGCCTGATTCAGCAGGAAATCGGCTGTGATGTAAAGAAGTGCACGGTCATCCGCAACGGCGTGCATGCCGAACGCTTTGAAACCATTCCCCTCAAGGAACCCGGCGACATCGTGGATATCGGCGCGGTGGTGCGCATCGTGCCCATCAAGGACATTAAGACCATGCTGTATGCCTTCTCGCGCGTCCGGGCGGAATTCCCCGCCGTGCACCTGCACATTATGGGGCCGACCGACGAGGACGAGGAATACTATGATGAATGCCTGCAACTCAAGGAAGACCTGGGCCTGGACAACGTGAGCTTTACCGGGCGGGTGAATGTGCAGGAGTACCTGGAGCGTATCGACTTTACCCTGCTGACCAGCATATCCGAAGGCCAGCCCCTGGCGGTGCTGGAGGCCATGGCCGCCGGTCGCCCTGCCGTAACCACAAACGTGGGCTGCTGCCGCGAGCTGCTGGACGGCGTAGACGATGGCTTTGGCAACGCCGGGTACTGTGTGCCGGTCATGCATCAGGGCGAGCTGGCCGAGGCGATGGTCGCCCTGTGCCGGGATACGGAACTGCGCCGCCGCATGGGTGAAAACGGCCGCAAACGCGTGCAGGCCCTGTACCGACACGAGCAAATGATTCACCACTATCTCAACACCTACGAAACGGCTACGGCATTGGCGCAAAGGAGGTGGCATCCGTAAATGGCAGGCATCGGATTTGAACTGCGGAAACTGTTTGTCGGGCGCGGCGCCATGTCCAAAGTGCGGGCGTACGCCTACGCCAGCATTATCACCTCCGGTACCATGGTGCTTGCCGTGGTGCTGATGCTGGGCGTGCAGCTGCTAAGCCGCGCCTTTGGAGCAACGGACCTGGATGTGGAAATCCTCGTGGTGCTGATGATCTACGCGATGCTTGGCTCGCTGATTTTAAGCTCGTTTTTGCAGATGCTGTTATCCCGCTATGTGGCGGATATGATGTACCAAAAACTGTCCGACCGCATTTTACCGTCGCTGTTTGGCGGCGCGATGCTGCTCATGGTCCCCGGCGGGCTGATTTACGGCTGGTTTTTGTGGACGGCGGACGGGATATCGATTCTAGACAAGGTGCTCAACTGGGGGCTGTTTATGCTGCTGGTCATCGTATGGCTGCAAATGGCCTATATCACCGCCGCCAAGGACTACAAGCGTATATTGATCGGCTTTACTGCCGGGGTGCTTACGGTGTTTGTTCTGGGCGCGGGGCTGCTATGGCTTGGCATGAGCCCGATCACCGGCATGATGCTTTCGCTGTTTTTAGGCTACGGCGTGATGATGGTCGCCTTTAACCGCGTACTGCTGCGCATTTTCCCGGTAGGGTCGGGCAGCCTGCTTTCGTTTATCGAATGGATTGGTAAGTATCCCGATTTGGTGCTGATCGGCTTTTTCAGCATGACGGGCGCGTTTGTGCACCTGATCGTCATGTGGTTTTCGCCGCTTGGCACGGTGGTCGCCGGGCACTTCCGCTTTGCTCCCCTGCACGATTCGGCGGCATTCTTTGCCTACCTGGTCGCCGTTCCCACCAGCATCAACTTTGTGGTATCGGTCGAGGTCAATTTCTACGAAAAATACAAGACCTTTTTCTCGGCCATCACCGGCGGCGGGACGCTGTCGGAAATCCGCCTGGCGCAGCGCAACATGAAAACGGTGCTCACCCAGGAAATATTCCGGATGACGCAAATTCAGGTGTTCGTCATGGTGCTGTTTACGGTGCTGATGCGCTACGTGCTAGAGTCCCTAAGCTTCACGCGCGATACCATCGCCATGTTCCAGATTATGTCGGTGGGCTACTCGGCCTACGCCATCGGCAACAGCATGATGCTGCTGCAACTGTACTTCAACGACCGCAAGGGTGCGCTGATGACCTGCCTGCTCTATTTTTCCATCAATTTGGTCGGCACACTATGGACCATGCACCGAAGCCCTTTGTATTATGGCCTAGGGATGACCGCTGCAGGCCTTTCCATGTATGTATTTGGGTTGATTCGCCTGCTGACTTATGTGCGCAATATTGACTACCACGTGTTTTGCGGGCAGCCTGTGCTTGCCGTCCACAAGCAAAGCATGCTGCAGCGTTTGGCTGCCAGGCTGAACAAGCGGGCCAGCGCCGTGGAAAAAGCGCACCTGCGATAATCCGGTAAAGGAGATATGCAAGGATGAAAGCAAAACGCTGGCTGCTGATTGCCGCAATGATTGGAATCGGGTTGCTGCTTAGCGGCTGCATGCCGGAGGGAGACACGGGCGATGGCACGGCTGCGCTGCCTACGGCAGACCCTGCGCTTGCGCGCGCCGTGGACAAAAACCCGACCCCCGATATTAACACCCTGCCACTTACAGACGATGCTTCGCTGTATGAGCAGCAGGACCCCTCGTCTCTTTCGTATTTTTACATCACGGTACGCGGCGGCACCGCTGCCGACGGCACCGACCATACCCTGGCCGAGGTCAACCGCTATGTGAACCTGCAATCCATGCAGAATGTGGAAAAGATCAAAACCGGCATTGTATTCCAGGTCGGCGATGCCACCGGCCCCCTGCCGGGCGAGATCGGCTATGATGCCGTGCAAAACAACGCCACCATGAACGTGCGCGGGCGCACCTCAACCACCGCGCCGCAGAAATCCTACCGCATTGACCTGTACGATACAGCCGGGCTGTGGCGCGGGCAGCGTGCCATTGCCATTAACAAGCATCCGTACGACCGCACACGCCTGCGCAACATGCTATTTTTCACCCTGCTGCAAAAGGTGCCGGGGATGACCTCGCTGCGCACGCAGTTTGTACAGGTGTTTATCAAGGACGAAACCGCCGGGGAAACGGCATTTAGCGACTACGGGCTGTTTACCCAGGTGGAACTCCCCAACGGCCGCTACCTGCGCAACCACAGCTTAAGCCGTAACGGCAACCTGTATAAGGCCAACTTCTGCGAGCTGTACCGCTACCCCGATCAGCTGAAGCTGGCAACCGACCCACAGTACGACCCGGCGGCGTTTTCCCAGGTGCTCGAACCCAAAACCGGCAACGACCACCATAAGCTGCTGGAAATGCTGGACGCGGTCAACGATTTGAATACCCCGATTGAAGAAACCATCGACACCTACTTCAACCTAGATAATCTCACCAGCTTCCTGGCCTACAATATACTGATGGGCAACGTGGATACCAACTCCCAGAACTACCTGCTGTACAACCCCCTTAATTCTAACACCTGGTACTTCTTCTGCTGGGACGGCGACGGCTGCCTGCCCTATTACGAGCACAGCCTGTTCAACACCGAAAACGACTTGAGCCTCTGGCAGCGCGGCGTAAGCAACTACTGGGGCATGCGCCTGTTCAACCGTATGCTGCGCGTAGCCGAATACCGCCAGGCGCTGGTGGACAAGATGGAGTTGCTGCGCAGCCTGATCACCCCGGCGATGGTGGACGACCTGATCGCGTCCTACCGCAGCGTGACAGACCCCTTCACAACCCGCATGCCGGATCTGATCAACCTGACCTGCACGCTGGAGCAGCAGGAAATGATTTACCAAAACATGCCCGGCAATCTGGACATCGCCTATGACTACTTTACCACCTCGCTCAAGCAGCCCATGCCCTTCTTTTTGGGCGATGTGGCGCGCGATGGGAAAACGCTGTCCTTTGCCTGGGAGGAGGCCTTCAGCTTTACTGCCCAGACCGTACACTATACCCTGCAAGTTGCCACCGACTGGTCCTTTGCCCCCGACACTATTGTATTTGAAACCAGCCCGCAGCTGACCATTACCGCCAACATCCCTATGCTGCCACCGGGCGACTATGTATGGCGCGTAACGGCGGTCAACAAAAGCGGCTACGAAATGATTGCCTTTGACTGGTTTATGACCGGCGACCTATACCATTACGGCATGCGCCGCTTTACCGTGACCGACACAGGGGAGGTGCGCAACCCCGAATGATGGAAAAACGCTTCCGGCACGAGCTGAAATACCTGATCAACCTGCCGGATTGGGCCCTGCTGCAAACCCGCCTGGCGGGCGTGATGCAGCGCGATCCAAACGCCGACCGGTATGGCGAATACCAAATCCGTAGCCTGTATTTTGACGACTACTGGCATACCGCCTTTGAGGATAAAGAAGCCGGCGTGATGATACGCAAGAAGTACCGCCTGCGCGTGTACAACTGCGCCGATAATGTCATTCGGCTGGAGCGCAAGCAAAAGCTTGGGCCCTATATTCACAAGGAGGACGCGCCCTTAACCCGCAGGCAGGTCGACCGGCTACTGCAAGGCCAGTATGCCTTTTTCGAAAAGAGCGATCATCCGCTGCTGCGGGAGTTCTACTACGAATGCACCTCCCGGCTCATGCGTCCGCGCGTGATGGTGGATTACGACCGTGAACCCTATGTGATGGACGCGGGAGATGTGCGCATTACCTTTGACAAGCATGTACGCGCGGGCTTTGGCCAGATGGATCTGTTTGATCCCGCGCTCCCGATGCTGGATGTGCTACCCGGCGACCAGATGATTATGGAAGTGAAATTTACGGAGTTTTTACCGCGTATTGTGCGCGGCCTGCTGCCGCCGCGTGCCAGCATCATGACGGCGGCATCGAAATACGTACTCTGCTGCAATGCAGCGGTACGGGATCAAAACATGAATCGAACGGAGGGGCTACCATGGACAGCACGCTGACATTTCAGGATATTTTCAAAAAATCGGTGCTGGAGGCATCCGGCTATCAGGATGGATTTTCCCTGGAGATTCTTTTAGGATACGCGGGGACCATCGTGCTTTCCCTGCTGATGGGCCTGTTTATTTACTGGGTATACAAAAAAACCTATATGGGCGTTGTGTACAGCCGCACGTTTGCCACCTCGCTTGCGGGGATGACGGTGCTGACCTGCTCCATCATCGTGACCATTCAAAGCAACATTGTGCTGTCGCTGGGCATGGTGGGTGCGCTGTCCATTGTACGCTACCGCACCGTCATCAAGGACCCACTGGACCTGTTATACCTGTTCTGGGCGGTGGCCAGCGGTATTGCAATCGGCGCCAACATGTTCTACCTGTCGCTGATCGTGTTGGTGGTCATGATCATACTTCTGCTGACGCTCACCCGCCGCAAGCGCACGCGGGATCAGATGTACATTCTGCTCATCCATTACGAGGGCATGGATGTGGACGATGCCGTGCGCAAGGCCATCGGCACGCGGCCCTACCAGATCAAATCCAAAACCATGCGCAAGGCGGACATGGAAATGGCCGTGGAAGTGCGGGTGAAGAAGGGCGATCTGTCGTTTGTGGACCGCATCCGCACATTGGACCATGTGTTTGACCTTACGGTCGTACAGTACGACGGCGACTATGTGGACTAAACTGCGCAAGCGGCAGGCAGCGTGGCTGCTACTGCTGTGCTTGATGCTCGCCGGTGTATACACAGCCGGAGCGGAGACGCTCCGCTTCGTGTATCCCGCAAGCTACAACGTGCTGGTCAACCCCTATATCGGCAATGCTGTCTGGGCGCGCGACCGCAGCGATCCGCAGCAGCCCTTTACCCTGGTGTATGCCGATTTAACCTGGAAAGACTTTGAGCCGGAACCGGGACAGTATGATTTTGACTCCTTTGAGACAAAGAACCAGCTTGATCGCTGGCGTGCTGAGGGCAAGCACCTTATTTTTCGCTTTGTGCTGGATGTACCGTCTAATAGTGCACACCGCGACATTCCTGACTGGCTGTACCAGGCCACCGAGAAGGACGGCACAAAGTATTCCGTGTCCTACGGGCGCGGCTACAGCCCCAGTTATGATAATCCCGTGCTCATCCAGGCGCATGCTGCAGCCATTGCCGCCCTGGGCGAGCGCTATGGCAATGATCCGTTTTTTGCCTATGTCCAGCTGGGGTCGCTGGGGCACTGGGGCGAATGGCATTTGCACTCAAAAATCGGCCGTATGCCAGAAGCTGCCGTGCGCGACCAGTATGTACTACCTTATATTGACGCATTCCCCGGCCCATTTTTGCTGATGCGGCGGCCGTTTACCATCGCGGCGGAATACGGCCTGGGCCTGTTTAACGATACGGCAGGCGAACCCAAGTCAACCGAGACCTGGCTTTCGTGGATTCAGCAGGGCGGCGACTTTGAATCCACCGACGGCGAAGGCGCACTCGTGCCCATGCCTGCCGCCTGGCAAACCGCACCCATCGGCGGGGAGCTATCCACCTTTATGACCCACAAAGCGCTGCTGCGCGACAATTTTACGGATACACTATCGCTGTTTGAGCAATCGCACGCCAGTTGGATCGGCCCGGGCAGCTTTGCCGACATCCCAAAGGACGGCAGCGATCAGGCCGCGCTGGATACGCTCAGCCGCAGGCTGGGCTATAGGCTGCGCGTGGCTGCCTGCGATGTACTCTCCACCGCCTCCGGCGAAAGCCAAATCACCCTGACCTTTACAAACGACGGCATCGCCCCGTTTTACTTCGGCTGGCAGCCCGCGCTGTCGGCGCTGTTTGCCGATGGCGCGCAGGCCCTGTATCCACTCGACCTTGACCTGCTTTCCGTGCTCCCCGGTGAAGATGTACCCGTCACCTTTACCCTGCCGCCCGAAACCCGGCCCTACACGCTGCGCGTTGGCATCCTCGCCCCCACCACAAATCAGCCCGGAGTCGCACTTGCGATGGATGTTGCACAGGACGGGCTGTGGTACACGCTCCTGCAGGTGGAAACGCCCTAAACAAAAAACAGCGGTGATCGCTCACCGCTGTTTTGCTATATACTCTATTTTACCGATACCCTTGCGGGTTTTTCTTCTGCCAGTTCCAGGAATCCCGGCACATATCGTCCAGGGTCTTTTCCGCCTCCCAGCCGAGCAGCTTTTTCGCCTTGGCGGGATTGGCAAAGCTCATGGGCAGGTCGCCGGGGCGGCGTTCCGTGATTTCGTAGGGTATGGTCACGCCTGTGGCATTTCCAAACGCGTGGATTACATCCAGTACGCTGTAGCCGGTGCCGGTGCCCAGGTTGAACGCCTCGGTTCCGTCATGGGTCATCAGGTATTCACAAGCGGCCACATGGCCTCTGGCCAAATCCTCGACATGAATATAATCGCGGATGCAGGAACCATCCGGCGTTTGATAATCGGTACCAAACACACGCAGCTTGCCCCGCACGCCGGAGGCCACCTGGGTGATAAACGGCATTAAGTTATTGGGAATGCCGACCGGGTCCTCCCCGATGGTGCCGGACGCATGCGCGCCGATGGGATTGAAATAGCGCAGCAACGCCACCGCCCAGCCGGGGTTGGCATTGGCGGCATCGCTTACAATCTGCTCGGTCATAAACTTTGTCCACGCGTAGGGGTTTACGCAGCCCCGCGGCATGGTTTCCTCAAGCGGCGGGGTGCAGCTTGGTGCATACACCGTAGCGGAAGAGGAGAACACGAAGCGCTTTACGCCGTGTTTCTGCATCATTTCGCACAGGGTGAGTGCGCTGTCCAGGTTGTTGCGGTAATAGGCAAGCGGCTTTTCAACACTTTCTCCCACGGCCTTGTAGCCGGCAAAGTGTATCACCGCGTCAAATTTGTTTTCTGCAAAGACTGTATCCATCGCCTGTGGATCGCAGACATCCGCCTGGTAAAATGGCACGGGCTTGCCTGTGATCGCCTCTAAGCGCTTGAGTACCACAGGGGAACTATTATAGAAGTTATCCACAATCACGGCCTGATGACCGGCAGCGCAAAGTGCCACATAGGTATGCGATCCGATATACCCGGCGCCGCCTGTAAGCAATATGTTCATGTTGACCTCCGCG
The DNA here is from genome assembly GCA_963675925.2 of Candidatus Limiplasma sp. Lineage (GTDB taxonomy): Bacteria > Bacillota > Clostridia > Christensenellales > Aristaeellaceae > CAXXOK01. Next base: position 926,310 of record CAXXIB010000004.1, on the reverse strand, counting down.
TTGTTACACTGGGGTTGACCCGTATGCGGCGCGAGACCCGCATTGGACAGTTTCATAGTAATCCGTCATCCCCCCGCTGTCAAGCAACCGCAGGCCGGGATGACAAAGTCAAACCATCGCACTATACTACAGGTAGAGCGCAGCGACCAACAGGAGGATACGCGTATGAAGGTGCTGATTATCGGGGGTACGGGTTTACTGGGAAGCCAGGCAGCACGGGAGCTGATCGGGCGCGGACATACCGTAACCGGCCTGGCCCTGCCGCCCGCCATGGGCGATACACCGCCGGAGATGACCCTGCAATTTGGCAGCTATCTGGACATGACGGACGATGCAATGCTTGCGCTGCTTAGCGGCTGCGAGGGTCTGGTGTTTGCCGCCGGTGTAGATGAGCGGGTGGAAGGCCCGCCGCCGATTTACGATTTTTTCAAGAAGTACAATATTACGCCGCTGGAGCGCATTCTGCGCCTAGCCAAGCAGGCGGGCGTAAAACGTGCGGTGATTTGCGGTTCGTATTTCAGCTATTTTGATAAGTACTGGCCGGAGCTGGCGCTACAAACGTGGCATCCCTACATCCAAAGCCGCCGTGACCAGGAAATGATGGCCCTGTCCTTTGCTGACGACAATTTCGCCGTGTCCATCCTTGAATTGCCCTACATATTCGGCGCGCAGCCGGGGCGTAAGCCCGTGTGGGTGTTTCTGGTGGAGTATGTGCGTAACATGAAACCCGTCACCGTGTATCCCAAAGGCGGCACCACGATGGTCACCGTGCAGCAAGTGGGGCAGGCCATAGCCGGCGCGCTTGAAAAGGGCCGCGGCGGCACCTGCTACCCCATCGGTTATTACAATATGACATGGCGGGACATGCTCACGATTTTCCACAAGCATATAGGCACCCCGCGCAAGAAGATTATCACCATTCCAACGGTCGTGTTCGCCCTGTTCAGCCGCAGGCTTTTTAAGCAGCAACAAAAAAAGGGCATCCAGGGCGGGTTGAACCTGCAAAAATTCCCCGCGCTGCAAACCCGGAACCAGTTCATTGACAAAGCCCTGGCCTGCGAGCCCCTTGGCGTCACGCCGGACGATATCGACGCGGCCATCGGCCAGTCCGTCAAGCTGGCGCTTGCAGTGCTGGACGGAAACACCGAAACCGTGGGCATGAAAGGAGAATAATCAGGTGCCTGCTTCGCCGTAAAGCTGGGTAAAGCTTTCGTAGTGGTCGGCGGTGTAGTAGATCAGGCCGTCGCTTGAATATACAAGGCGCTCCGCACCCCGGCTGTCTTCAACGAGCGTATTGATATCGCACTCAAAATAGCGTCTGCCCTCGGCTTCCGGGAGCAGTCCTTCAAAATTACCAAAATGGTCGCCGCCGATGCACTTGCCGGGGGCGACATCTTCCAGCCCGCCGCCATCCCAGCCCAGCGTGCGTGCCTGAGCCTTGGTGATAAAGTTAGGCGGCAGCTCGCCATACAAATGCAGGTAGCTTGCTACATCGTCCTTTGTGGTGTAACTGCTGTTTGGGTCCAGCGTCGCTGTTCCCGCTTCCGGCGCGACATTCGCCTGCGGCACGCAGCCGGTCAGCAGCGTAGCCAGCAACAGTATAATGAGTATAACGCCTGATATCCGTTTCATACGACATTCCCCCGTTCCCGTTTATGATACCAGAATCTCCCCATCATAAAACGGCTAGTAGCGATTTATTTCTGTTTTCCTGTATACAAGCGGCCAAACCCCGCCGCCTGCGGCCTTGACAGGCCATTTTACAAATGTTAAACTCTCATACAGGAAACCGCAAGATATGGATGATTTTACTGCTGGTATAGCACATATTGTACAGGACGGATCCACCCCCACCCGGTACAAACGCGCTGTGCAATCACGCCGCGCGCTTTGATACAGTTGATTCATTCTAATTCATGAACGGGAGGAGTATCTTCATGCAGAAAACCACAGCCACTCACGCCTATCTGCCGGACGAGCGGCCGCCGCTTGGTAAACTGCTGCTATACGCATTGCAGCAAGTGATCGTCATGTTCCCCGCGACCATCGCCGTCGCGCTGATTACGGGGTTCCAGGTATCGACCACGATCTTTGCCAGCGGTCTTGCCACCCTGTGCTTTGTATTCATCACAAAGGGCAGAATTCCCATGTACTACGGCTCCAGCTTTGCGTATCTTACAGCAATCGGAAGCCTGATGGCCAGCCAGCAGATTACCGATAAGCTCAGCCCCGAAGCGCTCACGCAGCTGACCGCCTGGATGGATAAGCTTCCAGGCGCGGTCGTGATGCCGCCGGAAGCGATCGCGTTTGCGCAGTTCGGTATCATTATGTCCGGTTTGGTCAGTATCGCAGCCGGTATACTGGTACGGATCTCCGGCAAGAACGCTGTGGAGAAAATACTGCCGCCGACGATTACCGGCTCCATCGCGCTGGTGATCGGCTTAACACTGGCGGGTACAGCCTTGTCCGACGCAGCGCCTGCAACAGCAGAAATGTTTAGAGGAACTGTGTATGCATCCGACTGGACCTGGGTCGTATCGGTTGTGACGCTGCTTTCGACCATCCTGTTCTCCCGTTACTTGAAAGGCTTTCTGTCCCAGCTGCCGCTGCTGCTTGGCGCGGCCATGGGCTGCCTCACTGCCGCGCTGATCTACCTGTTTGGCGGGGAAGGCATGAGCCTGTTCCGCGCTATCGAACCCGCCGCGCTGGATGCCTCGCTGTTTAAAATCGGCAATGTGCTGGCAGTGCCTGCATTCACCTTCCCTAAGGCCAGCTGGGCGGCGATTTTCGCCATCATGCCCATCGCCATTGCAACCATCCCCGAGTCTACCGCGCATATTTACCAGCTGGACATCTATGTCAATAACGTAGCCAAGCAAAAGGGCAAGGGCCGCTATAAGATTGATGACCTCCTGCACCTGAACCTGATCGGCGACGGTATCTGCGATATGATCTCCGGCGTAGTCGGCGGCCCGGCAGGCACCAACTACGGCGAGAACATTTCCACCATGGCCATCACCAAGGTGTTCTCCTCGGCCGTTATGATTGCCGCGGCGATTATCGCCATGGTCATTTCGTTCTTCACGCCGCTGGTACAGGCCATCTATGCCATTCCAAAGCCCGTCATCGGCGGTCTGGAAATCTACCTGTTCGGTGCCATCGCCGCGCAAGGTATTGCCATCATGATCGAAAAGAAAACCGACATGTTCTCCTCCAAGAACCTGGCGGTTATCGCCTGCATTATGATTATTGCCCTGGGCGGCCAGTACGCCTTTGGCGGCAATATCAACTTCTTCGGCCTGCAGGTTCCCTGCATCGCCGGTGCGGCCATCGCGGGCATCCTGCTCAACCTGATCCTCTCCATCGGCGAAAAGAAAGAAAAAGCTGAGGAAGACGTCAAGGAAATGATGCCGTAACCGTCCTGACCGTATACCAAAACGCCCCCGCCAAACGGCGGGGGCGTTTTATTGTTGTGCTTTTTTAGCGCACGATGCCTTTCATAGCGCTGCCGCGCTCGCGCCGGGTGAGGCCGGAAAAGACGCGGTTGATAACGTAGTAGATCATGGCAATGAGCAGATAGAGCACCAAGATGTCCTCTGCCGTGACGATGGTACGGTGCGCCGCGACGATTTTGGAGGTGAAGGACAGCTCATACGTGCCGACCACCGCGCAAAAGGAGGTATCCTTGATGGTGGTCACAAACTGCGATACCAGCGGTATTTGCCTACAGCCGTGTATCCGGCAGGAAAGCGCAGCTTTCGTAATGCTTGAAACTGTGATATGTTGTAAGCTAGGGATTACCCGTAGCAGAAGGAGGAACACGCTTGACGATTCAGGAAGCCATTGTCGCATGCCGTGAAACGGGCCTGACAGGCTGGGAGCTGGTCGCCTATGCCCAGGCGCTGGTCAGCCGCACCATGCGCTATTCGGTCGAGAATTCGCTGGACTCGCCAGCCGCCGCCTTTGCCAAAGGGCAGGGGTATTGCTGGCATCAGGCCAAGGCCCTGCAGGGAATCCTTCACGGCCTGGGGCTGCAAAGCCGCCTGGTGCACGCGTTTCGTAATCTGTTCCCAGAAACCGTTCTCATGGGCGTACCTGTGCATAACTTCGTTTCCGGGCATGTGTGGTGCCGGATTACTATCGATGGCGTAGAGAAAGACGTATGCCCGGGAAACCCAAACAACGTGCCCGGAACCGTGCATTTTCAATCACTTTCTCCGGTACGAAAGTGGAGCCGCACCATGGATTTCTTCACTTATTACGGAGCCGCATTGTTCAACTGGCGGCGCAGGCGCAAGTACGGCAAACAATAAAAAATTATCTGACATAAGAAGAGCCGGCCGAAGGCCGGTTCTTCTGCTATGTAAAACAGTCTTGCATTTCCAAGCCCATCACACGCGTGCTTTCACTACGCGCCAAAACACAAAGCCCCGCCCGCGCAAGGCGCTGGGCGGGGTCGCATACTGCTGTAAAAAGCAGCGTTGCGCTTTCGAATACTCTGTTACATCTGCGTGGTCAGGAAGATGGGCAGGGTCATCTGCTCAATCTGGCTGTGCAGCTCTTCCAGCTGATCCAAATGCTTGTCCTCGTCGGCGAGGATTTTTTCAAGCAGCTCACGGGTGGCGTAATCACGCACTTCGCCTGCCAGCGCGATGGCATCGTTGTAGGCTTTGATGGCATCCAGCTCGGACGCATGATCGTTATCCACCTGCTTGGGCACTTCCGCGCCGATGTGCAGTTTTTTAAGGTCCGACACAATGGGGGTGCCCTCCAAAAACAGGATACGGCCGATCAGCTTTTCAGCGTGCTTCATTTCATCAATGGAGCGCTTTTCAAAGCCGTCGTGCAGTTTGGTGTAGCCCCAATCCTCGCACATTTCCGCATGCACAATGTATTGGTTGATCGCCGTAAGCTCGTCGGCCAGCAACGAGTTCAATACCTCAATAAGTTTCGGGTTGCCTTTCATATTATGTTCTCCTTTCGTCGGTTGGGTTCAACTATCTATCACTATTGTATTGCAACCCAGGCGGGATGGCAATACCTTCCTATATAGTTTACACGGGTTTTAACCAAGTGAAGCGTATTCATGAAAAAAGGCCGGTTTCCCGGCCTTGGATGACCCTATGTTTCGCTAGTTGCCATCGCTTTTGCGCGCAAGGGCCATGCTCCACTCCTTGTGCAGCATATTGAAGCTTTTGCCAAAGGCTTCCTGCTCACTTTGCCCCAGGCGGATATAGTCAAGCACCGTGTCCAGCCCGTACTGGTCGATACAATAGTACATCAATGAGCCGCACTGGGGCAGGTCCATCTGCGCACCGCTGTACTGCTGATTTTCATACGCGGCGATTGCATCAACGACCACGCGCATGTCAACATCTTGCTCTGTGGGTGTTCCAGCCCAGGCAATATACAAGTCGCGCGCCGCAGCGAATGCAGAGTCCGCATCCGATTTTAGAATCAGCGGAAGCAATGCATCGCCCAGCAGGCTTTTCGGAAGCTGCAAGTCCAGATACACAGCCAGCCCTTTGCTGAGCACAGGCGCTGCCTTGGGCTGCCACAGCATACTGTCGGCCATGGTATAACCCGCTAAGCGGTAATCGTACAGCGCGACGCTATCGGGGTACATAACCCAGCTTTTATCGCCACCCTGCGGCTCTCTGCCCTTGAACCGCAAGTCCGGCAGGGCTTGCGTAAAGTAGGCTGCATTTTCCGCTGAAGCATTGGCCTGGATATAGGCAAGCAGCCCATCCCGCCCGGTGGCGGTGCGGTAGACAAAGTCTTCCACTGCGGCGGCATCCGCCAGCCAGGCATCACCCGCGTTCAGGGCATAGTACAGGTGCTCGCCGTTGATTTGCAAATCGTTGATCTGCCCGAAGGTATAGCGAAACTGCCGCAGCACGGCCACCCTGCCCGGATCGGCATCCTGCGGAAGTCCGGCGCGCTCACGCCACTGTGCCATACGCTCCTGTGTCACATCCTGCGTCAGGGCCTCCGGGCCGTCCACCGTTAGCAGATCCGTCACCAGCGATAGCGCTGTTTGCTCGGCCAGTTCCAAGTCCTCCGGCGTATTCAGTGCTGCGCTGAAACGCGTGGGTAGTAAGTCTATCATCCCCCGATCAGCCTGCGTTGTATAGCGCTCCGTCAGCTCTGCTGCCGCGAGGTTGTCGCCGGTGCGAAGGGCAGCGGCATACTGATAGCAGCCCTCCGCCATCCAGCGTATATCATGGCCCAGCATCGCCTGCATCATCATGACGGCATCGTCATCGCTAAACGCTGTAGCAGCGAGAATGAACGCTTCGTTATGCTGGGTGAAGGGCACATTTCGCCCGGTATAGCTCAGCAAATACACGGTGGGCTTTTGGAGCGCCGCGCCGGGAAATGCAGTCCACAATAACGCGGCAATCTCCTCGATATTGCTTGCACTCGCTTCCATTTGATCAGGTGTCAGCCCCGTAGCAGGGCCGAAAGCGACGGTGCAATGATCCATCTCAATCGCTTCATAGGAAAACGACAGGTCGACCTGCGCGTTGCGTGTATACTGCCCTGTTTGCATGGTGACAGTTTCACCCACAGTCGAGAACAGGAACGTCAGGCTCAACACGAAACAAAGAAACCAAGTGCTTACAATTTTCATGGGGTACCTCCTGGACCAATATCGGTTATTCTGTCATGCTTTGTTACAATGAGTATAGCACTTTACAACCTTGCGTCTATACCAACCCGCTATCCTGTCGCTCCGGCTGCATGAAAACCGCCGAGAGTCGCTTTTTAATTGCGTTTATCGGCGGTTATCGCTTCTTCTATGCTTGGATTTAGTCTTCAACCTCCGCTTGCCTGTCCAGCAGGCGGACGAGGTCGATCAGCTGCACAAACTCCGCACGGTAGCCAAAGCGGTCCTCCCCACGATTTGCAAGGGCGCGTGCCAATACGCTGTCAAGATTTGCCGCGGCTTTGTAGTCCGAGTCCGACAGCCACAGGCCGAATTCCGCTACAGCGGAGGCAAAGGCCAGCGTATCGCTCATGCCATCCGGCAGCTCGGTCGCCAGCACGCTACCGGTTTCCACAATCTCCATCGTATCGGGTTTCTGGTAGCGAACCGCCACATAGAGCAGCTCGCCGGAGTGTTTCAGCGTCCGGTTCTGATACCGGGATTCGGCACTTGGCTGCAATGTCGTGCCGTCCTGCGCGGGGATGATCTCGTACAGGGCGATCATCTGGTGCCCCGCACCCATTTCGCCCGCGTCCCGCGTGTCGTCCTTGAAGTCTTCGGTATTCAACAGGCGGTTTTCATAGCCGATCAGGCGATAGCCTGCAACCGTCGCCGGGTTGAACTCCACCTGCAATTTCACGTCCTTGGCAGCGGTGAACAGGGTGGCCGTCATGTCGTCCACGAACACCTTTTTGGCTTCTTTCAGGGTGTCGATATACGCGTAGTTGCCGTTGCCCTTGTCGGCCAGGGTTTCCATTTCGTAGTCCTTCAGGTTTCCCATGCCAAAACCCAGTACGCTTAGGTAGATGCCGGAATCGCGCTGTTGCTCGATCAGCGCTTCCAGCTCGCTGGCGCTTTGCACACCCACGTTGAAATCGCCGTCAGTCAACAAAATCACACGGTTGTTGCCATCCTTGATGAACGCTTCCTTGGCTTGCGCGTACGCGGCCTGAATGCCGCCCGCCCCGTTGGTCGCGCCGCCCGCGTGCATGCTGTCGATCGCGGCGAGGATGTGATCCTTGCGGTCTGCCGAGGTCGGCGCAAGCAACGTGCCCACCGTACCTGCGTAGGTTACGATGCTGATGGTATCCTGTGCCGACAGCTGATTCACCAGCAGTTTGAGCGCTTGGCGGGCCAGCGGCAGGCGGTTTTGCTGCTCCATCGAGCCGGACACATCCACCAAAAACACCAGGTTGCTGCCGGGCAGCGCATCAGCCGGCGGCGTATAGCTTGTCAGCGCGATCATCGCCAGTCGGTGCTCCGGATTCCACGGACATACGGCCAGTTCCGTAGTGATAGCCACAGGTGCATCGGCAGTCGCGCCGGGCAAATCGTAGTCAAAGTAATTGAGCATTTCCTCAATGCGAATGGCCCCCTTGTCCGGGAACCCGCCGCCGAGGAAGTAACGGCGGATGTTGGCATAGGACGCGGTATCCACATCCAGGGCGAAGGTGGAAAAGGGACTGTCCAACGGGTTTTGCATGCGGTTTTCAGCGGTGCTTGCGTAGCTTTCGTCGTTCATGCCGTTGTAATCAAACGGCATGGCCGTATTCGGCATACCAAACGTTGTATCGTCCGCCATGGACTCCATGGTCGCTGCCAAGGGCTGCGCCCCACCGGCTTGGGTATAGCTGCGCTGCATTTCCCCAAACAGCTGCTGCTCCACCATGTGGTAGCGGAAGGCCGCAAACGCGTCGATCATCGTTTGCGCGTTTGCCAGGGTGACCGGCGCGTCCGTCACGGCGGGGATCCCGGGCAGCAGATCGTTTTCTATGGCAAAGGCCAGGTACTGCGCCTGCGTGCCGCCGGTATAGCCCAGCGCGCCGCACAGCGCTTCAATTGCGAGTTGATAGGTAAGGATTGTCTCATCGTTGTTCATCTCCGGTCGATACGCCGGGAAGGCATCGCGTAAAAGCATCAAAAAGTGGGCCTTGGTGACTTTTGCATCGCCCTCCTCCTGTGCCAGCCCCGGCGCAAGCAGTGCCGTGCACAGGGCGATGACCAGAATCAGACTTAGCAGTGATTTTAACTTCATGGTTGTCTCCTTTCGGGATTTAGGGGCGGGCGCTGCACCCGCTTTTTTCGCTATCTGCCCTTTAGACGACGCAAACGATAAAAAGTTCATTTCCTATCCCCGATATCCAAACAAAACCAAGAAACAGCCAGCAACAATCTATGTTCACTTATGCCTAACCCGTTTACAATACAAACTATAAAGGAGGTTTACCACAATGCGTAAACAATATTTTTTCAAAATCACCGCTCTGCTCGTCGTACTGCTTATGGCAGTCAGCACGATAGCGCTGGCTGAGGATATGACCCAAGACGAGAGCATGCCGATGGTCGGCATGAAGACCGAACAAGGATTCATCGATGTCACCCCAGGCGAAGCCCTGCAACTGATACGGCAAGATCCCAATCTCGTGATTATCGACGTCTCCCCCAAGTATGACGAAAGCCACCTGCCCGGTGCACTGCACTATTTCGTAGGTGACGGCACCCTGGACGACGCCATCCCGATGCTGGACAAAGGCAAGACCTATCTGGTCTACTGTCACACGGATGAAGCCTCCATGCTTGGCGCAGGCAAGCTGGTTGACGCGGGTTTTGATCCCGTATACCGCCTGCACGGCAACTTCGGCGGCTGGGTAGAGGCCGGATTCCCGGTATCCACCCTGACGGCTGCAGAGGAAATGCTTTTAAACGATGCCGCTTCAATGGGCATGCGTACAGAAGCCGGATTTATCGACATTACCCCTGAGCAGGTCAAAGCGCTGGCCGAAGCCATTCCCAGCCTTGTGATCATCGATGTTTCCCCGATGTATAACGAAGGGCACCTGCCCGGCGCTGTGAACTACTATGTTGGCGACGGCACCCTGGATAACGCCCTTTCGATGCTCGACCGTAACGTACCGTATGTGGTCTACTGCCACACGGATGCAGCGTCCATCCTTGGCGCAACCAAACTGGCAGACGCCGGGTTCCAACCCGTGTTCCGCCTGATCGGTAACTTCAGCGCCTGGACCGATGCCGGATTCCCGGTTGAATAACTGACCCTAAACCCCTTACACCGGAATGCGGCATCCGGCCCTGTGCCGGGTGCCGCTTCTACACGGAAGCCCACTGGGAGGTGAGCGCATGACCAACGAAACCTTATATATTTCCACCGTATTTATCGCGGGCGTGCTGTCGTTCCTCTCCCCGTGTATTGTACCACTGCTACCGGTTTACCTGTCCACCCTGGCCTCACCCGCCGCAGCGGAAGACCCATCCCGCCGCAGGCTGCAGCTGTTTTTACGAACGCTTTTGTTCATCGCCGGGATATCCGTTACCTTCGTCCTGCTCGGCTTTGGCGCAGGCGCGCTGGGCAGCGTACTCAACAGCCGCGTCTTTATGATCGTGCTGGGCGCTATCGTGGTGCTGCTGGGCATACACCAAACCGGACTGCTTCACCTGAAGTTTCTAGAACGGGAAAAGCGGGTCACGATGCACACCCAAACGCGTCTTGGTGCGTTCAAGGTCTTCGCCCTGGGCTTTCTGTTCAGCTTCGGGTGGACGCCTTGCATCGGCCCGGTCCTTGCGGCCATCCTCGGCGTAGCGGCCGGCGGCGGCGCGGCGTTCTACGGTGCGTTTCTCATGGGCGTATACTCCCTAGGCTTTGCTGTACCGTTCCTGATTTTGGCCCTGTTTTCCGAACTGCTCCTGTCAAAGATCAAGCATATTAACAAATACCTGCCCGTGATTAAAATCATCGGCGGTATCCTGATCATTATCATGGGACTCCTGCTGATGACCGACCGCCTCAACGTACTCACTGCCTGGATTGGAGGATAATATGAAGAAACTGCTTGGACTTATGCTGGTGCTCGCCATTTTGCTGGCGGCAGGCGTTGCAGGCTTCAGCGCTTTGGCAAACGATAAAGCCCTGCCCCCCGCACCGGCCGCCACCTTTACGGATTTTGACGGCAACACCGTGACCCTTAAAAGCCTGCAAGGAAAGTCCGTGTATATCAAGTTCTGGGCATCCTGGTGCTCGGTGTGCCTGAGCACCCTGCACGATACCGATACCCTCGCGGGCATGGATACTGATTTTACCATCATCACCGTGGTCGCCCCCGGCGTGGACGGCGAAAAGGATGCGGAAAGCTTTAAAGCATGGTACAATGGGCTAGACTATAAAAACACCGTTGTATTGTTTGACGAGGGCGGCAAAGCCATGCGGGCTTTTGGCGTTCGCGCCTATCCCTCCTCCGCGCTGATTGATGCAGGCGGCAAGCTGATCAAATTCAGCGTAGGCCACACGCCCAGCGAAGAGGTTATCGCACTGCTTTCGGGCAGCCCCGCCCCTGAGGCGACCGCACCCGCTGCCGCTGTAAGCACCCTAGCTCCGCAGACACCCGCCAACGTGAAAACCATCTATGTGGCGGGCGGCTGTTTCTGGGGCGTGGAGGAGTTTATGGACCGCATTCCCGGTGTACTGGACGCTGTGTCCGGCTACGCCAACGGAAACTCCGACACCGTAACCTACAAGGAAGTCTGCTACAATAACACCGGACACGCCGAGACCGTGCTGGTCACCTACGATGCCTCCATCGTCCCGCTGGATGCGCTGCTAACCACCTTTTTCACCATTATCGATCCCACCAGCGTGGATCAGCAGGGCAACGACATCGGCTCCCAGTACCGCACCGGTATTTACTACACCGACGAGGCTGATCTGCCCATCATCCAGGCGGTTGTCGCCAAGGAGCAGACTAAGTACGCAGACCCCATCGTAACCGAGGTTCTGCCGCTGACAAACTTCTGCGAAGCAGAAGAATACCACCAGGATTACCTGAAAAAGAACCCCTATGGCTACTGCCATATCGACCTATCCTCCGCCAGAGACGAAGCCCTGCAAAGCTGGATCAACAGCCAGGACTATCCCATCCCTTCGCAGGAAGAGCTGAAAGCCACCCTGACCGATATTCAATACAGCGTCACCCAGGAAAACGCCACCGAATACGCCTTTACCAGCGTGTACGACGATTTGTTTGACAAGGGTCTGTACGTGGATGTTGTCACCGGCGAACCGCTGTTTTCCTCGGCGGATAAGTTTGACTCCGGCTGCGGCTGGCCGAGCTTTTCAAAGCCCATCGTGCCGCAGGTGATCGTCGAGCTGACCGACACCAGCTACAACATGGTTCGCACCGAGGTTCGTTCCCGTGCGGGCGACACCCACCTGGGCCATGTGTTTACCGACGGCCCTGCCGACCGTGGCGGCCTGCGCTACTGCATTAACGGGGCGGCGCTGCGCTTTATCCCCTACGACCAGATGGACGCCGAAGGTTACGGCTTCCTGCAATCCTATATCGACCAGGAGTAACGCATGTATAACCTGCTGCTCGCCGACGATGAAAGCATAGTCCGCAGGGGGATTAAAACCCTTGTGGACTATGCTGCGCTCGGAATTGGCACGGTGTACGAGGCTGAAAACGGCCAGCAGGCGCTGGACATTGTACAGCGCGGCGATGTGCACATCGTGTTTGCGGATATCAATATGCCGCGCATGAACGGGCTGGAGTTTGCCAGAAAAGCGCTGGAGTTTGACAGCGCTTTGAAAATTGCGCTGATCACCGGCTACGATTATTTTGATTATGTGCTCACCGCCCTGAAGCTGGGCGTGGATGACTATATTTTGAAGCCCGTTTCCAAGGACGATGTTACCGAGCTGCTGATTAAGCTTGTGGAGAAACGCAAAACCGAGGACGGCATCAAATCCGTTCTCGCCTCCGCCGATAAGCTGGCCGGCCTTGCGCCTGCGGGCGACGACGACAGCCTGAAGCACACCCTGGCGGCGGCCATCGAAAAAAACCTTGCAAGCCCTTCATTTTGCCTGTCCGCACTGGCCGATGACATCGGCTACAACGCGGCGTATCTGTCCACGCTGTTTAAGAAGCTGTTTGGGGCTAACTTCCGGGATTATTTGCTGGACATGCGGCTGGAAAAGGCGAAAATTCTGCTCTTATCCTCGCAAATGAAAAACTACGAAGTAGCCGAGGCCATCGGCATCGATGACCCCAACTATTTGTCCGCGCTGTTTAAGCGCAAGTTCGGCACCACGGTCTCGGAGTTCCGCAAGGCGGGAGGGCGCATATGAAGCGTGACACCTGGCGCAAGCGCCTGAAAAGTTTATGGTTTCAGATCACCGCGTTCAACCTGATCGCGGGGCTTTTGATCGTATCGCTATTTGGCGCGGTGGTGTACGTGGTGGTGTCGGATATCTTTGTCAAAGAAAACGTCATGAAGACCGAAATGGCAATCGAAAAAACCGCCGTGGAAATCGGCGCAGACATCCGCCACGCCAAAAGCCTGCTACAATTATTAACCACCACGCCCGCCTTTATGGACTATGCCAAAACCGGCGATGGCGAGGAGACGGTAATCCACCTGATGAACGCCATCACCGATGCCGAATTTTACGTGTTTGGCGTATTTGCCGCCTTTGCAGACGGCCGGGTGATCAGCGAAAGTCCGTCCATTTTTGAAAGTAGTGCGGATTACCAATCCCTGCTTGCAAACGATATGCCCTTTTTAACCACCGCGCGCGCCGCCAGCTATGACCATAACGACGGCTGCGTCATCACCATGGGCGTACCCATCGAGCTGGACGACGGCAGCATACCCGGCGTGCTGGCGCTGGACCTTGACTACTGCATGGTCGATAACGCCATCAGCGCGATGGATATCGGCGGCGGCATCACCATTACCGATACCCAGGGCACGGTTATCTTCCCAATCGGTGGGCAGGCCGCCCAGCCCGGCGAGCTGGGCTACAACCCAAAGACCAACGTGCTGACCCAGCGCTACATGATACCCGAAACCCAGTGGTGGCTGACCGGGCGGGTGTATTTAAGCGGGCTGGATGTCATCAAGCGCCAGCTGCTGGATATGGTCGCGCTGACCGGGGTACTGCTGTTCCTGGCGATGGTGCTGATCGCCGCCGCCTACTCCCGCAAGCTGACCACGCCGCTGAAACGGCTGGCCGGCAGCATGGAGGACATCGAAAGCCTGCAGGAGCTAAGCGCCTTGACGGGTGAAATATCCGAAACGCAAGTACTGACCGAAAGCTACAACCGCATGATACAAAAAATAAAGCAGTTGATGGCCGAGCTGGAGCACAAGCAGCATGCCCTGCGGCAAACCGAGATCGAAGCGCTGACCCAGCAGATTAACCCGCATTTCCTCTACAATACGCTGGATACCATTGTATGGCTGGCGGAGTTTAAGGATAACGATAAAATTATCGCCCTGACCAAAACGCTGGCGAAGTTTTTCCGGCTGTCGCTTGCCGAAGGCCGCGCTATAGTCAGCCTGGCCGACGAGGCCGCGCACGCGCAGCAGTATTTGTACATTCAAAAAGAGCGCTATGGCGAGCGCTTGACCTACACGTTTGATATTCCCGAGGCATTGCAGGACTGCATGGTTCCCAAAATCGTGCTGCAGCCCATCGTGGAAAACAGCATATACCACGGCATCAAGCCGATGGACGGCATCGGGCATATTGCGGTATCCGCCCGCCAGCAGGGCGAGCTTTTACTGCTCACCGTGGAAGACAACGGCGTGGGCTTTGACCCGGATACCCCGCGCGGCGTGGGGCTGCGTAACGTAGATCAGCGCTTAAAGCTGTACTTTGGCGAGGACGCGGGCATCACCCTTCGCTCCGCGCCCGGCGAAGGGACTACCGTGGTGCTGACCATGAAAATGCAGCTCAAAAACACGGACATAGCAGGAACTTTGTAAACCGCAGCGAAGCTAGCTTGTACCTGCTTAGTACATACAAAGGGAGAGATGGCGTTGTTTCTGTCGATTCTGCAAATGGTGCTGCCGGTACTCGTTGCCTTCGGGCTGGGGTATGTCTTAAAGCGAAAAAATGTGTTTGGTGAAGAGGGCCTCAAGGGCCTGAAAGCCGTGGTTGGGAAAATCACCCTGCCGGCCGTATTGTTCTACGCCTATTTCACAGCGGAGTACTCCGGCCGGATTGCGCTGACCTTCGGCACGGTGTTCCTGGCCTGTGTGCTGGGGCTTTTGGCCGGGTATGCCCTGCGCCGTTTTATGAAACCCTACGCCAAGTACCTGCCGTTTCTGCTGACGGAGTTTGAAGCCGGTATGCTCGGCTATGCGCTGTTTGGGCTACTCTACGCCGGACAGACACACATCTTTGCCATGATCGATATCGGCCAGACCTTTTGCACCTTCACCGTGTTTTTAATCGCCCTCAAAGCCGCCAACGGCGAAACCGCGGGCGCAAAAGCGCTGATGAAAACCGTGTTTTCAAACGTAGTGCTCATCTGCATGATTGCCGGCGCGGTGCTGGGCGTGCTTGGCGTTGGCCGCTGGGCTATGGCTACAGCCGCCGGCCCGGTGATTACCGCGCTGTTTCAGTTTCTCGCCGCACCCACCAGCCTGCTGATTTTGCTTATCGTCGGCTACGAGCTGCGGTTTGACAGGGCGCTACTCTCCCCGGTCATCAAAACCGTGGGCCTGCGGCTACTGGTCATGCTGCCGCTGCTGGCACTGAGCGCGCTTGTGATCTTTGCCGTCATCCCGTTTGAAAAACCGCTGTTCGTCGCCCTGCTGCTGGCCTACACCCTGCCCGCACCCTTCATTATCCCCCTCTACGCCACCGACCCCGCCCACAAGGCCTATGTGTCCACAACCCTGTCCATTCAAACCCTGGTATCGCTGGTGCTGTTCATCGGCATCGCGGCGTACACGCTGGCATAGCCTTCCTTTTCCTTTGGAAAAAGGAAAAGGAAACAAAAGGAAACCGCACACCAAAGGCCGCGCACTTGCGCGGCCTTTGGTATATGTTCATTGTCGCTATTGCTTCTTTTCTTCAACCAGCTTTTGGTACAGCTTCATCAGTTCAGCCACGCATTCCGATTCGGTCATTTTAACGGAGAAGCCGTACGCCTGCATCACCGCGCGATCGTTGTTTTGGTGTGATTTATGAAGCTATATTGGAGCAAAAGAAATTATCTCATCATTTTATTGTAATGTTCTTCATAGCCACTTTCATAAAAAACCAAGCGGAATGCTTCTTTGAACAAATCATAATCGAACTCTGTAAAATCATATATATTTACCCCATCAGAATGAGACTCACGGTTTATATATCTGTAAAATGCTTGATACTTTTTCTCTCTCAATACTGGTTTTTTAAAAACACTATCCAAATCCTCTTTTTCAATAAAGCCAAAGAAATATTCAATAATATTTCGCATACAATTTGCGATTAGCGCTCCATGTTGATCCTTAGCCTTAACCACACTCCAATATGCTTGATAGTCGTTTTGGATATCCTCTTTACTAATTACCGAAAAATTGCTGCCTTGACGATTTTTACTTAGCTTAAAAAGTAATCTATCCTTCGCCTTGACTTGCTTAATCATTTCATGAAAAAAATATAAATTATGTGTCAATAAAAAAACCTGCTCGTACTCTTTCGAATCAAGAAAATCATACTTAATCATCTGTCCAATATTAAAAATGAAAACATGAGATAAGCTTGAAATTGGATCATCAATTACAATAATTTTCTTTCCTGTTTTACTACTATCTCTAGATGCTCCTTTACATAATTCTCTAAAATATAAAAAACTGATAATCATTTTTTCCCCTTCACTTAATGAAGAGAATGTATTCTCACACTGTTCATTTCTGGCTATTTTATACTGAGAATCGGTATGTTTTTCAATTCGAAATTCATCAATACCCAATTCTTGAAGACCACTATTTATCTTTTCTCTTGCTTCTTCTATGTTAATTGTATTTTTCTGCTGAGTTTCAATGATCTGTTTCTGCACATTAACATCGCCAGTTATCTTCTTCTCTTCATCGTTGATATCTTTGACTTTTCGTTGAATACTTTCGTAGTTTTCCAAGTAAGATGAAATGGTTTGATCGTATTCCCATCTCATAATCATCCAGAACTCATCTTTTATTGTCCTTTGTGTTCCTTTTTTATCATTAAGTTTCGTATTGTATGATGTAATGGTTTCGTTGATTTTTATAATAAACGTATTGAAATCTGTTATCAGCTGACTAGAATCAGAAAGCTGTATCAATTGACTTGGCGACTTGATTTTACTTTCAATTTTCCTACTATTGCTGGTTAGGGAATGGTGCAAAGCAGTATACAAATTTTCAAATTCCTGCCTATTTTCGGTGATAAATGGATTATCCTGATATACCTCTCGCTTTGGTAGATTTTCAATAGTTGAACGATAACGTACCCATAGGTTTTTTAATTCATTTAAATCATTTTCATAAGACTCATTAAAGTATGCTCTAATGCTATCACGCAAGTCTTCTGTAATTGTCTTGTTTTGACAAAATGGACATATCCCTGTTTCTTCTTTATCATTTGAGATATACCGAAGCCCTTCCTTGACCCAATCAGAGTTACCTAAACTCTTAATTAATTCCGCGACCGTACTATTTTCATTGCCTACAATAGTTTTTGAAAATAAAGTATTCCCTTCAATATATAAAGCTTCTGGCCCCATTGTCGGAAGCAAATCATATCTCTGTGCATCGTCTCCACTAATTGCCTCTGCTTCCTTTTTTAGTTGATCAATGGTCTTTTGTGGTTTGCTCTCTGGTTTGGCAATGCTTTTAATATGTTGGAACAATTTAGCTTTTTCCCTTTTTAGGCCTTCCAAGCAGAACTCAAGGATTCGATCTCCACCAGTATAATTTGATTTAATACTCCATGTAGCATTATGCGCTGTTTCTTCAATGTCCTCCAATCGTTTCAACTTCTCATCCTTATCTTTTTCCGTTTTTAGACTACATTCTTTTAATCTTTCAATCTCACTTTTTGCTTTTTCAATTGCTTCTATTGCTTGCTTGTTTTCCTTTGATACAGTAAAAATACCTTCTAAATCCTCGGAGGCATAAAAGTACTCTTGGATAAACTGTTGATTGTAGACAAGAATGCCACTATCTTTCAGCCCTTCAATAGAGCAATCAATAAATCGTTTATCTGACTGATTATACAAAAAATCCGACACTGTACTTTTGCCAGTTCCATTAAGTCCATAGATTAAATTTACCTTTTTGTCTGTTTTAAGAACTGTTTGATTTTTATAACAGCTAACATTATTCATAGTAATTTTATTAATCATACTAACACCTCGTTTTTGAGTTGAAGATTATATGCCAATGTCGCAATTTTGCTTAGTTTAGATTACTAGGTATGCCTAACCACGCATATAATAAGTATACTCTAAGGCGTAAATCTGCGCAATGAAAAAGAAGCCAAGATGCGGCTTCCTTGATATCGCAGCATTTTTCATGTGTTTAAACTATGCTATTAATCTCACCCTCGGCATAGGTACGGTCTTCCGCCTTGGCGATGGCTTCACAGGCGGCGAGGGCAGCTTGTTTGTTCTCCGCTTTGGCGGCATCGTTGCCAAGCAGCGCATAGGCGCGGGCGACGGCCTCGTAGCCAAAGGCCAGGTCGAAATCCCCAATATCGTTTGTCTGGCACAGCGCCAGCGAGCGCTGCCCGTGCTTGAGGGCCGATTCGCCCATGCCCAAAATGGCATAGACGCGGGAAATCTGCCATTGGCTGCGGACTTCGTTCAGCGCGCTGCCCCCGGCTTTGATCCAATGCCAGGCCGATGCATGCGCGGCGTGAATCATTTGGAACGCCTCGGCCTCGCTGCGGTCTGATTTATCGATCAAATCCCAGGTCGTGTTAAACAGGTCTATCCCCAGCTTTTTGTGTTCTTCCGCCGTCATACAAATCATCCCCTTTTGTTTTCATCACTATACACTATACGCACGGAAGTTGAAACAATGGCTGGAACACGCCGCCCCGGCCCTCACGCTACTGCTTGTTGCCATAAAAAAGAAGCCGCGCAACGGCTTCTTTGGAACTTTATTCGTATTACTTGGCTTTCTTGGGGGCAGCTTTCGAAGTGGCCTTTTTGGGTGCCGGTTTCTTCGCGGTTGCGGGCATGAACTTCCCCTCCTCTCCCTGAGAATACCTGCATTATGCGCCCAAGATTTTTACTTGTCAATACATATTTTTACCACCGTAGCATGCCTTTCGCATCCCTTATATTACAAGGGTTTAGCAGCACTTACATCCGTTGCTTTTCCTACATTTATAGGATGGAATTCCACAGCCGCGCCCGCATTGATTTTTAAGTCTGCCTGCCGTATACTAAACAGGACAAATTAATACACGCAAAGATGAAAAACACAGACCCGGTTGGTAGTCCGGGCGCAGAAATCCTGTCAGTAACCTGCCTCTTCGGTTGTCCGGTCTTTGCATAAAAAGCGAGGAGGCAGTTTTTGTGCAAAGAACGCAAAGCACACTGACAGTATTTTTTGAAGATCCGTTTTGGGTCGGGATGTATGAACGGGTGACAGAAGACACCCTGACCGTATGTAAAATCACCTTCGGCGCAGAACCGAAGGATTACGAAGTATACAGCTTTCTGCTGGAAAACTGGCATTTGCTTCGTTTCAGTCCGCCTGTACCGTATACAGGGCAACAGAGCGCTGCCTTAGGCTACAAACGCATGCAGCGCTTTGTAAGGCGGCAAACAAATGCGCCATACACCGGCACAAAATCACAACAGGCACTCAAACTCCAGCACGCAGAGGTCAAAGCCGCACACAAGGCCAAAACCCGCGCGCAGCGGGATGCTGAACGATTGCGGCAGTTTGCGTTGAAACAGCAAAAGCGAAAAGACAAGCACAAGGGCCATTAACACATTGCGCTTGCAGCGCAGCATCCTTTTTTGTACGTCGTTTTCCCCCGGCAGGAAGATCGGTTATTCCACTGCCCCGATCTGACAGCTGTCCCGTTGCGCTTTCGAAATAATATGTTATACTATACTCACATATGTTATAACATACAAAGGAGGTCGAAACGATGTCTATTCAGACCGAAATGATCGGCAACCGTTTAAAGTCGATTCGCGCCCAGAAAAACTTGACGCTGGAGGAAGTTGCCAAGCTGACCGACGTGAGCAAGCCCATGCTCGGGCAGATTGAGCGCGGCCAATCCGCCCCGACGATTACAACGCTTTCCAAAATTGCCACCGGGCTCAAGGTGCCCCTGAGCACCTTCCTTCGGGAAGAAGCCCCGGAGTACGTGCTGGCCGAGGTGGAGTTTGATACCCTGCTCCAAGAAGAAAACGGCATGATGCGCGCCAGCAACCTGTTTCCCTACGACCCAGTCCGCAACGTGGAAATCTTTTATCTGGAGCTGGACGCGGGCTGCACGCACGGCTCGGACAAGCACATGGAGGGCACTGAGGAATACATAATGATAGCCCACGGCAAGGTGGACGTCACCATCGGCCAGAAAAAACTAACACTGCACAAGCAGCAGGCCGTGCGCTTTCACGCCGATTTGCCCCATGAATACAACAACCCCTACGGCGAAAGCTGTGCCATGTACAACCTGATTTTCTACCCCGCCCACTAGGAGCAAAGCGCATGTATGAACTCGTTCAGGCCGGCCAAAACACCTTTTATATCGACTGCCCGACCAAAATCGGCGTCTACCGACAAAGCCCGACCGATGTATACCTGATTGATTCCGGTAACGATAAGGATGCCGGCCGCAGGGTACTCAAGCTACTGCGGGAGCAGGGCTGGACGCTAAGAGGCATTTTGAATACCCATTCCAATGCCGATCACATCGGCGGGAATCGCTATTTACAGCAGCAAACCGGTTGCCCTATATTCGCACCCGGCGTGGAGGCGGCCATCACCTGCCATACCCAGCTGGAGCCGGTATTGCTCTGGGGCGGCTATCCCTTTAAAGAGCTGCACCACAAGTTTTTGCACGCGCAGGAAAGCGACGCGCGCGATATAACAGACCCCGCCTTCCCCGGCGAAATTAAGCCCATCCCCCTGCCGGGGCATTTTCTGGATATGGTGGGCTTTCGTACGCCGGATGATGTGATGTTCCTGGCCGACTGCGTGATGAACGAAGCCACCCTGCAAAAATACGGCGTGACTTTTTTGTACGATATCGGTGCGCAGCTGGAAACGCTAAACGCTGTCGAAGTGATGAGCGCGACCCTCTTTATCCCCTCCCACGCGCAGGCAACCGCCGATGCAGCCTCGCTGGCATGCCTGAATCGGGACAAAATTCTGGAAATTGCGGATGCGCTTCTGAGAATTTGTCAAACACCACTGATCTTTGAAGACATCCTCCAGCAGATTTTCACGCAGTACAAGCTCACCATGACCGCCGCGCAATATGTGCTGGTGGGCAGCACCGTGCGCTCCTACCTCGCCTGGTTGAAGGACAGCGGTAAGCTTGCCGTACGCTACCAGGACAACCGCATGCTCTGGCAGACGGTATAATTTCCATTCCAACGTACAACCGCGTCCGACTTTCGGAGGCGGTTTTTTTGATAGTACGCATTTCCCCCTTGACAGTACACAGTGTGTACTGTTATAGTCTGTGTAACGTGATAGAGGAGGCACTGCCAATGCTAGAGCCCATCGTACTGGCCACTAAAAAAGAACTGGACATCTATATCAACCCTCGCCGGCAGGAAATTCTGCGCCAGATGCAGATCGTCAACAAGCCGATCACCCCCAAGGAGCTTAGCCGCAGGCTGAACATTTCCGCCTCATCGGTGCAGCACCACCTGAAAAAACTGGAATCCCTCGGGGTGGTCAAGCTCCACCATACGGAGTTGATGCGCGGTATTACCGCGAAGTTTTACTGGTTCCCGCCCCGTACCATAAACATGGGCCGCACCCCCAACAGCGCTGAAAACGCCCAGCGTATCGCCATCATGCAAAACAACCTGGCGAGCACCTTTTCAGGCTTTACCAATTACGCACAGACCACCCAAAGCCCGCCGCAGGAAGCCCTGGGCGACATGAACTGGGGCATACTCCACATAGAGGAAAGCGAAGTGCTGGAACTGAAGAAGCTGATAATGGCGTTCATCCACGAGCATGAAAAGCCCGGTGCAAAGGGCATTCCGTTTGCCTATACGACCATCTTCTATCCCATTGAAGAGGACGATCATGCGTAGATCGCTGCAAATCATCCTGTTCCTGAAAGCGTTTCTGCTGGGAACGGTCGCCCCAATATTCATTCTGGTGCTCACAACCCACGGCGCAACCGTGCAAACGGTATCGCTGTTTGTTGGACTTTCCTCGCTGATCACCCTGCTGTTTGAGTTCCCCAGCGGCGTGTTTGCTGATTTATTCGGCCGGAAACGCTCGTTTGTCTTGGCGGTTGTTCTGCAAATGGCCACATACGCACTGCTGCTTTGGTTCCGCTCTGCGCTGGCTCTGGCAATTGGAATGATTCTGTATGGCCTGTCCCGCGCATTTGTCTCCGGCAGTATCGAAGCGCTGGTGATTGATGAAGCGGATGGTAAGGCCGCGCTTGTAAAAGTTACCAGCAAGCTGAACGTGCTGGAGAGCGCAGGGCTTGCCATCGGCGCGCTAGGCAGCGGTGTGCTGGCTACCCTGGCCCCGCACTACGCGGCCAATATCCTGCTGGGCCTTGCCGGGTATGGGGTGGTGCTGCTGTTGACCCAGCTGACCGTAACCGAATCGCCGCACATTGATCGCAGCCCTTCGGAAAAACCCCGCTTGAAAGAGCACCTGCAAAAGAGCTTTTCGTTTGTATGGGAATCTAAAATAGCGCGGATGCTGTTTGTGCTGACTGCGGTCACATCGTTTGCGATGGTCACCGTAGAAACCTTCTGGCAACCGGCATTTCGTGCGTTTTCATCCAATACGCTGCTATTTGGCGTGGTCGGATTTTTAGGCTTTGGCGGGGTGGTTGTCGGCAGCAAGCTAGCGGAAACCCTGCTGACCCGGCTGCCACAGCGCGGCGTTTTCCTGTTTCTGATTTCCAAAGCGCTGATGGGCATTTGCCTGTCCGTTCTTTTTGCCATGGTGCTGCAACTGCCGTTCATTCTGGTCTATGTGTTATGGTACATTTTTCTTGGCAGCAACGGCGTGGCGGAACAAACGCTGCTCAACCACGAAGCGCCCGCAAAACAGCGGGCGAGCATATTATCGCTATTATCCTTCGTTTTTCGTATCGGCTCGCTTATCGCCAGCCTGTATTGCTATCTAATCAGCGCGGGTCTGGATTACCGCTATTCCTGGCTGTTTGCGGGCCTGCTGCTGGGTATGGTCGCGCTGGTGTATGCCATCTCCGGTCTGCGGCGCAGCGCGCGGGCGCGAAAACACCCGGTTGAACATCGGGCGGTGTAACATCCGCACTGACGGGAACCCTCGTCCGGGATAAATCGCCGATCATCGGCGTGGTTGCCCGCAAAGCCTGACGCAAATAGCAGCAGCCTCCCGCTTTGCGGGAGGCTGTTTATTCATTGCTGTGGTTCGGTAGCCGGGTCAGGCTTCTTTTTTTGCGCCATTTTATGCTCGTACATTCGCTCGTCCGCCCGCTTGACAATCGCCTGAAAGTCCGGGTCGGGTGGTTCGTAGTGCGCCACGCCGTAGCTAAAGCCCGCAAACGCCGGCATCGCTTCCAGCTCGCTGTTCACCAGGGGCTTGATACGGTCCATCATCTGCCGGGTGTTATCCTGATCGGTGTGCGGGCAAACGAGTACAAACTCATCCCCGCCCCAGCGGCCCAGCAGATCGGTCTCGCGGAGTTTGGCTGCAATGCTTTTGACAAACGCTTTGAGCATATCATCTCCCGCATCGTGACCATATACATCGTTCACCTGTTTAAAGGAGTTCAGGTCCATCATCGTTACGGAAAACTCGCTGCCGTAACGCCGCGCGCGGTCGAACTCGGTTTTCAGAACACTATCCAGCTTGCGGCGGTTGAAAATCTGCGTCAGCGCATCGGTTTCGGCCGTATGCAGCAGGTTGTGCTGCCGGTATAGGGAGGCAAGCTCCTTCTCCAGCGAAACCTTCAGCTCCATGACGATGGATTGGTAGGTTTTTTTCAGCCCCATGAACGCCTTGACCGGAACACAGATCGCCGCGTATAGCTCACCGTCCGGCCAGAATACCGGCAGCCCTCTACAGGTCAATACCGGGGCCAGCTTGGCGTGATTGCCGCGCATCACCATGCCGTAGCCCGCATGGGTTACCAGCAACGCGCTGCCGCCTGAAATCGACTCGCAATACAGGCCGTTGCCAAAATAATATTCGGTTTTATGCTTGCCATCGGCGTTAAACAGAACACGGATGGACTGGTGTGTCAGGCGCAAAATCATAGCCGCAGGCGCACGCACCTCTTTGGCGATCAACGCAAACAAGCACTGCCAGCGCTCAATCATCGCACTGTCAATGCCGGGCTTTTCCGCGCCGGTGAGTGCCACCGTACGCAGGATGCCATCCTCGCGTATAAACGCCTCGATCGTCTTCATTGCAATACTGCCTGCTCCTTCAGCGTCGTCCAAGCCAGAGATCGGTCACACAGTTCAGCCGCCGGACCCTTGCCCACCGCCTACTTGCCCAAATTATGAAGAAATTGTACCATAAACACATACTTTTGTAAACATTTCTTAATATTTATTCCAGTGTTACTATATATGTATATAGTGAATGGTAAATACCGCTAAATATGTACAATACCTCACTTTTTTACTATGCTCATATGCTAGCTAAGCAAATATGTATTGCATTATATTGAGTTCTAAGATATATTGGTACTAATTAGTACATATAGAATCGTAGAACATCCTTTGATTTGAGGTGTTAGTATGAGTGAAATAAATACCCCAGCGGCACAATTTAGTATATATAAAATTGACCTTGAGAATGTAGTTGAAGCTTTCAAACTGAAAGATTCACATTTATCTGCACAGGAAGCGCTTTCTTTAATATCCGATAATATAAAATCAAATCTTTATAGTCGAAAAAACTGTAAGATACATCATCAAATTGATTATAACGGATTCCATGGATATGTATATCAAACCGAGCACGAACCAGATTGGAAAATGGCAATTTTATTCTTATTGTCAAAATCAGAAAGTAAAAAGCAATCCAATGAAAACAACATCACTCTTAATAATCTGAATGTATCATATGTTTTATTATACCTATATAAAAGTTGTCTATATGCCATGACTGGAGGTTTTGGCAGCAAGCTTATATCTAGATTCATAGAAAAAAACTATGGATTATACTTGCTTCCAAAATTTATGAAGCGAGATGATCATGTATTGCGAATAATAAATCAGGATTTTTTAACCGGCAATAGAATATCTACCAATCGAACCAATAGAACTACAACCAGCTTTAGTACCGAACAAGACTTAAGTGGTATCTTCAAAGAATTAAATGTTGAAATAAACAGCGATCTTGCTTCAGCTCTTGGCTTAGATTTAGACGAAGCGGAATCGCCAAATAAGCGAGTTCACTTAATCAATAAAGACTCCATAGTAATAAGACGCTTACTCTCATTTGATGAATTAGCAATTACAATTCGTAGCTTGAACCACCTTGAGAGACAAGAAGCTCGCTTTGCACTAAATTATCTTGTACAGATTCGGAAAAAGCGAATTAAGAAAAGTACCTTGTTGGATCAATTGGCAGATAATTTCATGAATATGAAATATACATCCTTCATAATTGTTGGAGAAAGCTACACAAACTATCTTATTGATGCCTCAAAATATATAATTTTCACAGAGAGTAGAAAGACTTTCTTACAAAGTATAGTCCCAATAACCTTAACTGATATATTTCAAAAACTCACTGAAGAAGACATACGTCTATCTCATCACTTTATACTAAAGCTCCTTAGAGAATGGAAAGTAGCCACTATTGGACCTGATGGTTCTTTCGAACTATATCCAAGGCCGATCATTGACTCAATTCAAGGCTTTATAGAATTTGGCAAAGAGAACAAACCATACTATTTAATTAATAGTGAATGGTATGTATTTGATGACTTATTCGATGAATTGTTAAATCTTGATTTCAAAAAACTCTTCAACGAGAAAGAGCAAACTTCAACCACTCTAAAAACAGACTATAACCTAATATTGGACGCTAAGACAGAAGAAGAGTACAACACTCTTTTAGAAGATAACCCCAGGATCATCGTCTCACATAGATGCAATTATAATAATGTCGAATTCGCAGATGCAATATTCTGGGATGATGAGAAACTATACTTGCTACATAATAAAGGAAAGTTTAATGGTATTGGGGCACGCGATTTGCTTAATCAAATGTTGACTTCAGCAGAATGCTTAAGAGGAAACCATACAATTATTGGCATTGGCTTCCTTCGAACGTATTATAGAACAATTTGTGACAAGTACGGTGTAAACGAACTCTCAATAATCAACGAGGATGATTTTTTAAAGTTATTCGAAAATAAGGAAATATGCTATGTTGCAGGATTTTTAGAGGGCTATAAGGATAATTCTAAATCAACATATGCAAAGTATTTAACGATTGAAGCACACAGAAAATTATCTGATCATGGAATCTCCTTTATTCCTTTAGGTATAAAATAAAATGCATTGTCTACTGTAATAATAGCAGTTGTTGGACTATTACAATATTCTAAAGAGGAATCTTCCTCTACTAAGAATATTAACAGAAAATGATAGCGAAAGAACGTGTACGCTGATGAATGCAGTTTTCGTCAGGTTGCGGTTGTATGTGGCGAGGACGTAGCAGCGCTACGTTGAGACCCTGCACAGGCGCATGATAGCGGAAAGAGTATCGCCCGCGCGCATGAAATTTCGGTATCGTTTTCCTGATCGACTACTTTACGGATATCGCCCACGTAGGGCAGGCGTGAACGCAGCGCATGCAGGCTTCGCAGGTGGCGGAAAAGGTGAAGCCTTTTCCCTCTTTATAGGTGATTGCCTGCACGGGGCAGGTATCCACGCAGTGCATGCAGCGGGTACAGCGGGTGGCCTCGACCTGAAAGCGTTGATAGGCATTTTGAATCTGTTTGCGCAGCAGCTTGCGGACCAGCTTGCCGCCTACGGTTTGCGGGCCGAGGCCATCATTGAAAAGGCTGCCGCCTTCAATGCTTTCCACCAGGCGCGATAGTTTTTGCATGGCCGCAGCGGCCAGCGCGTCTCCAGGGACGGCTGTTTTGGGCAGGGAATCCGGACGCTTGCCCAATGCGCTGTTTGGCATTTTCACGTTTGCATAGCTGTGAATTTGAAACGCAGACCCCTCAAACAGCTTTTTCGCTTCCAGATAGCCGCTGCCGTTGACATAGGCATAGGTATTTACAAAAAATACGCCTGTCGGCAGCGCAGGATAGCCAGCCGCCGCCTGCAGAAATGTGCCGATCGCCCGGCGCATGATGCGCGGAATATCGGCGGCGTAAATCGGCTGAGCAAAGCCGATGGCGTCGATCATATCCTCGCGCTGTAGAACACTTGCCATATCACAGTTTTCCACAGCTTCTAGGTGCACGCTGTGCCCTTTGCCGATGAGTAATCCGCTCAGCCGGTTGACCACCCAGCGCGTATAGCCCGCACCGCTGAAGTAAAACAACAGTATTTTCATGTGAGCAGTCCCTCTATCTCTTGCAGGCTGTGCACCGTCGCGTCGGCCTCGTAAGCTTCACTTTTGGGTAGTTGCTCATACGATGTGCCTTGACGGATACGGATGGTACGCAGACCGAGCTGCTTGGCAGGGAAAATGTCGTTATCCGGCCGATCGCCGATCATGATGGCTTCCTGTGGCTTGCAGTTCGCCTTTTCCAGCGCCATCTCAAAAATACGCGGGTCCGGCTTGGCCACGCCCGCTTCGGCTGAGCCGAGAATGAAAGAAAAGTACGAAAGCAAGCCATAGCGCTGCAAGCGCTCGGCCGAGCCGATGGACTGGTTGGCGATCACCCCAAGCTGATACGACTTGGACAGGGTTTCCAGCAACGGCTTTGCCGCCGGATAGGCTTTATCCAGCTCCGAGGGGTACAAGTAGCTGGCACTGTCAGCCTGAAAGCCAAGCGGCCTTAAGTGCCCGGCAATGGTCACGCTGTAGGTCGCCATGCCCTCCCGATACTTTTGCCGCAGGGCCTCCGCGCTGATCTGCCCGCCTACGGCCTCCGACGCGCGCTGAAACCACAGCTTGTAGGCATCGCTTTCATCAACCAGTGTCGATCCCATATCAAAAAACAACCATTTAACCCCTTCAAACATCGCGTTTCCCCTCCCTCCCACGAAATATCTTACCATACCGAAATAGTATCCTCATAACCATAATGAATTAACCCAGTACCCAATATAGTTTATCAATCTGATAGTCCTAAGTTATTAGAAATACGCAATAATTATTTAAAAAGTCTAATATGTATGATATAGTAATAATATATAGAAAAGTAATTAAATATGGAGAAAATAATGAAAGTAATAGGAATTACAGGCAATTTCGGGAGTGGCTGTACATTTATAGCTAAAAATTTCCTTGAAAAACGTTCGTTTAAATACATTAGCTTGTCTAATATATTAAGGGACCACTATAAAGCAAAAACCGGTTCACCAACTGATCCAACAAGAATTCAGTTGCAAGATTTCGGGGATGAATTACGTCGAGAAAATGGGTCGGATTATTTAGCAGCTTTAGCTTATGACATTATAAAAAAGGATGATCAGGATTACATTGTTGATAGCATTCGAAATCCCGCAGAAATACATTACATTAAGCAAAACATATCCGAATTTTATCTGCTTGGCATAAATGCAGATTATGAGATAAGATGGAACCGAATAAAAAAAATATATAATGATAATCAAGGTGCTTTTAATAAGGATGAGAAACGAGATAAAGATGGGCAAGAGGACTTCGGTCAACAAGTAGAGAAATGTTTTGAGCGTGCTGACTATGTTATCTACAATAATAAAACTGCTGAAAGAGGGAGTGGGCAGTATAATATTTTAGATGAGCAAATTGAGAGATTCCTTAATCTTGTAAATCGAGACAAGTTGTTCCCTACACAAATGGAAACTTCCATGGCTATGGCTCAGGCAGCATCTTTAAGATCATCTTGTCTTAAAAGACAAGTTGGTGCAGTGATTGTCGATAAATATTCTGGAGTAATGGCATCCGGATATAACGAAGTCCCTCCAGAAAACGAACCATGTCAACAGGCCTTTGGTGGGTGTTATCGTTCAAAACTGAGATCAGAATTTAGAGATGGGGTTAATACAATTGTAAAAGAACCAGAAAGTACTGATGCAGTTTGTGCTTTGTACAGAAAAAACGTTAAGCTTATGGATTATTGCAGAGCACTACATGCTGAAGAGAATGCAATTCTTAGTATGATTCGGAATGGGAATAGTGCAGCTTTCAATGAAGCTACTTTATACACCACAACATTTCCTTGCAACCTTTGCGCGAACAAAATTGTCAGTGTTGGTATTAAGAAAATTGTCTATGCAAGCCCATATCCTATGAAAGAGGCCAAAGATGTCCTGAATATGGGTGGCGTTAAGATTGATGCCTTTTCAGGTATAACCTACCGAGGATATTTCAAAATGGAGGGATTAAAGACATGAAAATGGTAATTTGCGAATGCTGCGGAAGAATTTCATACTATGATGATTACTTCCAGAAGTATGTTTGTTCATCATGCAGACATAGTCAACCAGTTGCTCCAAAATTAGTAAGAATAGTAAAACCCCCGGACAAGAAGATAGTTTTTGTGAAAGGATAGTCATTAGTGCCAAATATCTAACTCCGCCAGATATTATATCCATCTGAACACATTTTCCACTGAGTAGAAGGTATAACATACGCGAAAGCAAAAGCGGCAAAGGGCGAAGCTTACACAATCGTAAGTGATGCCTTTTGCCGCTTGTAGTTAATCACTTAAAAAATATACATCAAAGCTTTCTCACAGCCTGAGCAGAATGCCTAAGATGCAAGGAAGCAAGAAAGGCAAACAGGTGAGCTTACACAAGCGTAAGTGACCCTGTTTGCCGCTAACGCATCTCTGCATAACCCAATATAGGAGGCTAGTTTCCAGCCTGACCAGAAGGCTTGTCATACGCGAAAGCAAAAGCGGCAAAGGGCGAAGCTTACACAATCGTAAGTGATGCCTTTTGCCGCTTGTAGCTGACAAAGTAGGTCAGGCCTTATGGTCAGGCTGGGGAGACTTCCTTTTTAACCATGTCCTTATCTGCCACCAATCTGTTTTCCATCCCGCGCTTGGTGTAGTGCGTGTGGAGGTATTCGTGGGATTTGTGGCCGTTGGGCTCACCGAGGAATTCCTCGTAGAGCTTGGTGATGAAGGGGTTTTCGTGCGATTTGCGCATGACCTTGCTCTCGTCCTCGGAGTACAAGCCCTTGAGGCGTTTTTCCCGCACATCGGGATCGGCCGAGCGTGGCTGGCCGCCGCCCATGATGCAGCCGCCCGGGCAGCCCATGACCTCGATGAAGTGATACGGGCTTTCGCCCTTTTCAATCTGATCCATCAGCATGGTCGCGCCTGCGGTGCCGCTGGTTACGGCTACGCGCACGGTCACGTCTTTGAGGAACGCGTAATCGGGCAGCGGATCCTCGATGGTAATGGCGGCTTCCTTGACCTGTTCAAAGCCCACGATGGGGGCAACGTGCAGCTTATCAAAGGGCAGTTCCTTGCCGGTTACCACTTCAAACACGGTACGCAGGGCCGCTTCCATCACGCCGCCGGTTACACCGAAAATATCGGCTGCGCCGGTGGACATGCCCAGCGGATTTTCAAATTCCTGATCGGGCAGGGCGCAGAAGTCGATGCCCGCTTCGCGGATCATGCGGCCAAGCTCGCGGGTGGTGAGTACGGCATCTACGTTAGGTACACCGTCGTTCATCATCTCGTGGCGGTTGATTTCAAACTTTTTGGCGGTACAGGGCATGACCGAGACAACCTGCATGTCTTCCGGCTTTTTGCCAATCTTATCGGCATAGAAGCTCTTGACCAGCGCGCCCATCATGGTGTGGGGCGATTTACAGGTGGACAGGTTATCAAGCCGATCGGGATAGCGGTGCTCGATGAACTTAATCCACCCCGGCGAACAGGATGTAATCATCGGCAGCGTTGCAGTGCCACCAGTCAGGGCGGCTTTCACGCGACCCAGGAACTCCGTTCCCTCTTCGAGGATGGTCAAATCGGCGGTGAAGTTGGTGTCGAATACATCGTCAAAGCCCAGGGCTTTCAAGGCGGCCGCCAGCTTGCCGGTCACCTGCGAGCCGGGTTCCATGCCGAATTCCTCGCCGATGGCTACGCGGATGGCCGGGGCCACCTGCACCACGGTGCGCTTGTCGGAATCGAGCATATCCCACACTTTTTTAGTGGCGTCGGTTTCGCGCAGGGCGCCAGTGGGGCACACCACGGTGCACTGGCCGCAGAATACGCAGCTGGCCTCGCCAAGGGGCGAGAACATCGCCGGGCCGATGACGGTATCAAAGCCCCTGCCCTGCGCGTTGAGCACGCCGGTGTTCTGTATTTCGTTACAGGCGGCTACGCAGCGGCGGCAGAGTATGCACTTGCCCATATCGCGGGTGATGGACACGGAAATATCTTCCGGGGGCGACAGATGCTCGCCGGTAAAGCGGGTTTCCTTCACGCCCAGGGTTTCGCCCACGGCCTGCAACTCGCAGCTGCCGGAGCGTGAGCAGGTCAGGCACTCCTGATCGTGATCGGACAATAGCAGCTCGTACAGCACCCGGCGGGCCTTGCGCACCTTGCCGGAGTTGGTTTTAATCACCATGCCGTCGCGCACCTTGGTCAGGCAGCTAACCTGCAAGGTGCGCGCACCTTCGACCTCGACTACACAAATGCGGCAGGAGCCAAAGGAGCTCACATCCGCCATGTTGCACAGCGTTGGGATATGAATGCCGACGGTTTTGGCCGCCTCCAGAATGGTCAGATCGTCGGCAACGGTAGTTTTCAGACCGTTAATCGTAATTTCAGCCATATTCTTACTCCTTTACAGCACACGCCCGCGCAGACGCTGCGGATATGCCCTCTTGTCGTGCTCGGTGAAGCAGATGCCAGCGCGGCACAGCCCATCGCGAATGTGCTCATCATACTCGTGGCGGAAGTAACGTATGGTGGATAGTACGGCATTGGGCGCGGTTTGTCCC
Organism: Candidatus Limiplasma sp.; assembly: GCA_963675925.2. Classification (GTDB taxonomy): domain Bacteria; phylum Bacillota; class Clostridia; order Christensenellales; family Aristaeellaceae; genus CAXXOK01. Next base: position 894,524 of record CAXXIB010000004.1, on the reverse strand, counting down.
AGGCCGCATAGCGAGGTATTGGCGATGACTTCGCACAGCTCTTCCAGCAGTTCCACATCGCCTTCTTCGCCTTCGCCATCCACGATGCGCTCCAGGATTTCCAGCATGCGCTTGGTACCCAGGCGGCAGGCGTTGCACTTACCGCAGCTTTCCTCACGGGTGAACTCCATAAAGTAGCGGGCGGAGTCGACCATGCAGGTGTCCTCGTTCATTACAATCAGGATGCCGGAGCCCATAATCGCGCCCAGCTGCTGCAGGGATTTATAATCGGTGGGCGTGTCCAAATCGATTTCCGTGACCACGCCGCCGGAGGGACCGCCGCTTTGCACGGCCTTGAACTTTTTGCCGCCCGGAATGCCGCCGCAGATATCAAAGATAATCTCGCGCATGGTCATGCCGATGGGCACTTCCACGATACCGGTCATCACCACATCACCGGCCAGGGCAAACACCTTGGTGCCCTTGGAATCTTCAATGCCGTACTGGGCGTACCATTTACCGCCCTTTTTGATGATGGCGGGGATGTTGGCGAGCGTTTCCACGTTGTTGATATTGGTCGGGCAGCCAAACAGCCCGGACTGGAACGGCAGCGGCGGCTTTTGCCTGGGCTCGCCGCGGTGCCCTTCGATGGATGCCATCAGCGCGGTTTCTTCGCCGCAGACATACACGCCAGCGCCCATGCGCAGTTCCAGATCAAAGTCAAAGCCGGAGCCGAAAATATCCTTGCCGAGGATGCCGTATTTGCGCGCCTGGTCGATGGCTTCGCCAATGCGCTCAATGGCTACAGGATATTCCGCGCGGATGTAGATATACCCGATGGTCGCGCCGGTTGCGTAGCCGCCCAGCAGCATGCCTTCGACCACGGAATGGGGATCGCCGTCTAAAATGGAGCGATCCATGAACGCGCCGGGGTCGCCCTCGTCGGCATTACAGACGATATATTTCTGCTCGGCCTTCTGGTCGTGCGCCGCCTGCCACTTAATGCCGGTGGGGAAGCCCGCACCGCCGCGACCGCGCAGGCCGGAGGCTTTGACCTCGTCGACTACCTTCTGGGGCGACAGCTCGGTCATCGCGGTATAGGCCGCCTGGTACCCATCGCGGGCGATATAGGCATCAATCGAGTCATACGCCATCGCGCCGCAGTTGCGCAGGGCGATTTTGACCTGTTTTTTGAAAAAGTTGATGTCGTCCATGCAGGGAACATGCTTGGATAGCGCTGCATCGTAGTAGGTGAATTCTTCCACTACATTGCCGTTGACCAAATGCTCGGCTACGATAGCCTTGACCTTGGCGGCGTTTAAATCCGTATAAAAGATGTTGCCGGGAGTGACCAATAGCACAGGGCCGATGGCGCAAGTGCCCATACACCCAGTCTGGATGACGTTGACTTTCGAGGCGATGCCGGCTTTTTCCGTCTCGGCCAGCAGGGTATTTTTCACCTTGTCGCACTTGGCGGCTACGCAGCCCGCACCACCGCAAACATAGACGGTATAGTCATAGGCCGCCTGCTTGGCCAGATACTCTTTTTGAATGTCTTCCAGCTGTTTTAGGGTTTTAATCAGCTCTGTCATGCGTTGCTCACCTCTTCTTTGCGGTATTTTGCAATGATAGCGCGCAGCATTTCATCGTCCACTTCGCGGTAGACGGTATCATCCACCATGATGGCCGGGGCCAGGCCGCACGCGCCGATGCAGCGTTCCACCACAAAGGTGAACATGCCGTCTTCCGTGGTCTGGCCGACTTGGATATTCAGCATCTCTTGCAGGGTTTCCACCAGTTTTTTGCCGCCGCGCACATAGCACGCAGTGCCCATGCAAATGCTGATGGTGTGCCTGCCGTGAGGCTTGGTTTTAAAGAAAGGGTAGAACGTCACTACGCCGGAGACTTCGCTTAGCGATTTATCCATCCCGTCGGCAATATAGCTTTGCAGTTCCAGCGGCAGGTAGCCATAAATCTCCTGCGCCTTGTGCAGCACCTGGATCAGGCTTCCTTCTTTGCCTTTATACAGGTCGATGATGTTTCCGATCTCGTCGAATGCGTCCTGGTTGCATGTGGTGCAGCCGCTTCTCGCGGTGCTGACAGTTTTCCCATCCATAGCTTTCACTCCCGATCCGGTAGTTTTGTCATGCCGTCCCACAGTATTGTTAAATAAATAACAATTAGGGGTGCAATGTGTCGCGCGATTTTGTTAATTTCATAACAAAGCCTATTTTAGCAGAACCGTTTCCAAAAATAAAGGGGGATTTATACACTTTTCGGTAAAATTTTGCCCAAATCCTGCAAATTTGCTGATTTTTCGGGATATTTTATGCCCAGCGGGACATATTCCGCCGGATTGACCCTCGCCTCGCCCGTAGTTCCTCCACCACAAACCGCACTGCATTGCCCCTGTTTTACGCCGGAAACCTAGCCCATAGGTAGTTTTCGCTTTATTCGAAGCTATCCACCCTACGGGAAACGATTGCCGCCAATCCGGTCGATTGGACAGGAAAACACCAGACAGTATTCTACTATACAGCCTGAACATAGCCGGATTTTGATCGTTTTATTCCCCGCCCATCATCGAAAACAGGTCTATTTGGTTACTGGCAGCCAATCCTTCCAGTGCGCCCTGCTTTCTGAGCATGTCGATGGCACTGTCGCCGATTTTGGCACGCTGTTTCAGATCTTCCACCGACAGGAAAGGCGGCGCCGCCTCGGTATCACTGGATGCCGGGTCAGCCCCGCGCGCGGCGATGATGCCATCGGCAGCGGCTTCGGGAAAGCTGTTGATGGACAGGAAGGGGCAGCGCAGGCCATCGTCCTCAATAAGGAAATTGCGTTTGTCGCTCTTGTACAGATGCACCGGCAGCAGCTTGTAGCCGCGCAGATGCAATTCCAAAATCATATGCAGGGCGTTCTTCTCGCGCTCCTGCGTGGGGTTCATGCGGTCCCCCGCCAGCAATTCCTTGATGCGGGCACGGATGGCCTTGATGGGCGTAAGCATGGTGGCGGCATCAAACCCGACGGCGCGGATGGACAAATACGCCGCGTAGTAATGCAGCGGGCGGTGCACCTTGTACCATGCCACGCGCAGCGCCATGATGACATACGCCACGGCGTGACTGCGCGGGAACATGTACTTGATTTTCTGGCAGCTGTCGATAGCCCAGGCGGGAATGCTCGCATCCTTCATGGCACTTTCCATGGTCGGGTTCAGGCCACGGCCTTTGCGTACGGCCTCCATAATGTCAAAACTCAGCTTAAAGTCCATACCCTTGCTGATTAAAAAGTTCATAATATCGTCGCGCGTGCAGAAGCACTCGGCCAGCTTGGCCGTACCGCTCATGACCAAATCGCGCGCGTTACCAAGCCACACATCCGTACCGTGGCTCAGGCCCGAAATGCGGATCAGTTCTTCCAGCGTTTTGGGCTTGGTGTCGGTCAGCATGCCCTGCACAAACGCGGTGCCGAACTCCGGCACGCCCAGCGTACCCGTGGGGCTGATCAAATCTTCGGGATCAACACCGATGGTCTCCGTGCCAAGGAACAAGCCCATCACGCCGGGGTCGACCAGCGGCAAGGTACGGCACGGTACGCCGGTAATCTCCTCCAGATAGTGCAGCATCGTAGGATCGACATGGCCCAGGCAATCCAGCTTGACCAGAATATCGTGCATGGAGGAAAAGTCATAGTGCGTAGTCAGCACATTCGCACCAACGTCATCGGCCGGATGCTGAATGGGCGTGAACTGGTTGATATTGTAGTCTTTGGGCAGCACCACAATGCCGCCGGGGTGCTGGCCCGTGGTGCGCTTGACGCCCTTTAGGCCTTCGGCCAAGCGCTCCTTATGGGCTTTGCCGGCGCGTATGCCACGCTCCTGCAGGTATTTGGCAGCAAAGCCGAACGCCGTTTTTTCCGCCAGACCGGAGATCGTGCCCGCACGGAACACAAAGCCCTTGCCAAACAACTCTTCCACATAAGCGTGGGCGCGGGGCTGATACTCGCCTGAAAAGTTCAGGTCGATATCAGGCACTTTATCGCCCTTGAAACCCAAAAAGACCTCAAAGGGAATGTCGTACCCGTCTTTAATCATCGGCGCACCGCAGTGCTCGCATACGCTGTCGGGCAGGTCAGGCCCTACGGCAGCAAGCTCCGCCGGGGTGAAGACCACCGTGCCACAGCTCTCGCAGCGGTAGTGCGGCGGCAGGGGGTTGACTTCAGTAATACCGCAGAGCATGGCAACAAACGAGCTGCCTACGCTGCCGCGCGAGCCGACGAGGTATCCGTCGTCCAGCGACTTTTGCACCAGCTTCTGCGCAATGGCGTAGAGCGTAGCAAAGCCGTAGCCGATGATGGATTGCAGCTCTTTTTTCAGCCGCAGTTCAATTGATTCGGGCAAGGGATCACCATACAGCTCCCTGGCGCGCGTCCAGCAGGTGGTCTCAATGTTTTCGGCGGCGTCCTCCCAAAACGGTTGGAAGGTCTCCGCACCGGTAGGGTGCTTGGGGAACAGGGTAAGATCGTCCACCATAGCGGCAATCTTTTGCGGGGCCTGAACCACCACTTCCATGGCTTTCTCTTCGCCCAGATAGGCAAACTCCTCCAGCATATCATCCGTGGTGCGGAAATACAGCGGCGGCTGATCGTCCGCGTCTTCAAAGCCGACAGCGGCCTGCAAGATGGCGCGGTAAATGCGGTCTTCCGGCTCCTTAAAGTGCACATCACCGGTGGCGACTACAGGCTTGCGCAAGCGCTCACCCAGGGCGACAATTATGCGGTTGAAGTCGCGGAGCTGTTCCTGGCTTTCGGCTTCGCCATTTCTAAGCATAAAGGCATTGTTGCCCACGGGCTGGATTTCCAGATAATCATAGAAGGAGGCAATGCGTTCCAGCGCCTCGTCGCTGCGCCCGGCCACCACGGCCTGAAACAGCTCTCCCGCCTCGCACGCGCTGCCCACCAGCAGCCCTTTTCGGTACTTGTCGATTAAGCGGCGCGGTATGGTAGGCGTTCTGCGGAAGTACTTAAGGTGCGACTCGGATACAATGCGGTTTAAGTTCTCCATACCCTCGCGGGTTTTACAAAGCAAAATGATATGATTGGAATCGCTGTAGCTTTCCCCGGAAATCACGCCGTCAATATCCTGTAGGGTTTTTGCGCCGCGTTTTTCCACTTCGGTCAACATGCTTTGCAGCACCTTGGCGGTGGCCGCTGCATCGTGCACGGCGCGGTGGGCGTTTTTCAGCGGTATTTTTAAGCGGCGGCACAGTGCGCCCAGGCGGTAGCTGCGAAGCTTTGGATACATGCGCCGGGCCAGGGACAGGGTATCGAGCACCGGGGCAAAGAATTGCAGGCCGTTGCGCCGGGCCTCGGCCCGTAAAAATCCCATGTCAAAGGGCGCGTTGTGGGCAGCCACGGCATGCGGGCCGATGAACTCCATCAGCTGCCGTACGCCCTCGGCAGGCGTAGGTTTACCCTGCAGCATGGCGCTGGTAATGCCGGTGATATCGGTTATCTTGGGCAGCAGCGGCACGCCGGGATCGCACAGCATGGAAAACTCTTCCGTTACCACGCCGCCCGTCAGTTTCACCGCGCCGATTTCGATAATGCGGTCAGCCACAGGCGACAGACCGGTGGTTTCAAAGTCGAGCACCACAATCGTATCGCCGATGGGCCGGGCATCTACGTTTTTGACCAAAGGCATGGTATCGCACAGGTAACCCTCCAGTCCCGGAATCAGCTTGATGCCCTTCTTTTTCGCGGTGGCAAACGCCGCCGGATATGCCTGGGTCACCCCGTGATCGGTCACCGCGATGGCGGGATGCCCCCACTTGGCGGCCTGGGCTATCAAATCGCTCACATCGGCGGTGGCATCCATGGCGGACATCAGGGTATGCATGTGCAGCTCAACGCGCTTTTGCCCGTCCGGGGCCAAATCCTTGCGCGTTTCCACGGGCATCAGCTGCATATCGCGAATATTGACGGACAGCTCATCCAAATAACTATCCATCTTGCACTCACCCCTTAGCCGCACGCGTGCGCCATGGGTGATCTGCTCGACTTGCTTGTTAATCTTGTCCTTCTGGGCACGGGTGGGCGGTTCGTCGGATCGGCGGTCCTTATAATTGAAGAACGATTTGCAAAACACGGTGGATGTCTCGTCCCCCAGGGCAAAGGACAATAACGCCGTTTCCCCGCCCTTGAGTTCCTTGAACATCGGGGTGTTGGCGACGATACCCTCGATGACCACCACGCCGCTTTCCTCCGAAAGCTCGGCGATGGGCACGGGTTTTTCGGCTATGCTGCGGCCTTTCAGGGCGGCGGTGCGCTTTTTCTCGGGTTTCGGTTTCGCTTTAGCTTTTACAGGCTTGGGCGGCGGTGCGGACGGCGTTTCTGCCACGGGCTCCTTCAGGTGCGGGTTGCCGTCGCGGTTTTCCTGCTGCTGCTCCTTTTTACGCTCTTCCGCCTCGGCGCGCATACGCTCTATCCACTGTTCACGCTCGCCGCATTTTTCCAGCAATACGGGCAGGCGCAGGCGGAAAATATCCCATACCGCCTGGGACAGTTTCTCATCCAGCTTGTTGCGCTTAAAAAACTGCACGGCAAAATCATCCGGACAGACCAGTAAAATCTGCTCGCCCTCAATACTCCAGCCCACATCATCCAGCCAGGTTCGAATGGCCGGGCTTTGCCGACGCAAAAACGCCTTCAGCACAGGGGTGAAGGCTTCGATCCCGGATAAAAATTCTTCCTTTAAGTGCGGCGAAGCCACACGCAGGGCGATTTGCATGCCCGGAAACAGCGACGCAAGCCGCGCATCGAGCTTTAAAAACGCGCGCTCATCCACCAGTACGTCGGACAGGAGGCTGAAATAGGCCTTATTGTCCGCCGCGCGGAAAAGCACACGTTCTATGGAAAGCTTGCCGGTGAGTTCCGGCAGCGTGGTTTCAAGGGTTTTGATTAGTTCGGCTTTGTTCAAGTTCATAACTCCTGACGCGCTCTATCAAGGTCTCGGCAAGGTCCCCTTCCACAGGTTCAGGCGGCCTGCCTTTCTGGAAGATGACACCCTTGCCATTCCCGCCGCCTGCCAGGCCAATATCGGCCTCCCGGCCCTCCCCCGGGCCGTTGACCACGCAGCCCATCACCGCGACGGTCAGGGGCGTTTGAATATCGCCCAGCTCCCGCTGGACACGCAAGGCAATTTCTTCTACATTGATCTCCGTACGCCCGCAGGTGGGGCAGGAAACGATTTTTACGCCCTTACTGCGCAGGTTGCACGCCTTTAGGATGGTAATGCCCGCCGCAACTTCCGGCACGGGATCGCCGGTCAGGGACACGCGTATGGTGTCGCCGATGCCCTGCAGCAGCAGACTGCCGATACCGATTGCGCTTTTCACATGCCCGTCACCGGGCAGCCCCGCCTCGGTCACGCCCAGGTGCAGGGGATAATCGCAGGCCTTGGAGGCCAGCTGGTTTGCCAGCACGGTCATGGGCACGTCCGACGCTTTCAGGCTCAATATAATATCACTAAAACCGGCCTTTTCCAAAAGCCGGGCATGCTTGAGTGCGCTTTCCACCAACGCTTCGGCGGTTACGCCGCCGTATTGATGTAAAATATCCTTTTCAAGCGACCCGGCATTGACGCCGATGCGTATAGGCGCTCCGTGCTCCCTGGCGCAGTCGGCAACGATTTTCACCTTGCGCTCCGAGCCGATGTTCCCCGGATTGATGCGTACCTTCGCCGCGCCGCGCGTCAGCGCGCCAACCGCCAGGTCCGCGCGGTAGTGGATATCGGCCACAATAGGCACGGGAGAAGCCTCGCAAATGGTTTGAAATGCGGTCAGGCAACCGTCGTCATACACACTGACGCGAACAATGTCCGCTCCGGCTGCCGCCAGGGCGCGAATTTGGTTCAAGGTGGCATTGGCATCTCGGGTGACGGTGTTGGTCATGCTCTGCACCGTGACCGGCGCACCACCGCCTATGGGCACGTTGCCGATCTTCATGGAACGGGTCAAAAAATCGTCTCCTTCAAAGAAAACCCTATGAAAACTGTTGTACAGTCATGGGCAAACTGGCATTGGGTCTGCGGCGTTGCGCCCTATAAAAGTTTCCGCAGCTTATCAATTCATTCTAGCATGTTTTGCAGGGAAAGGAAACCACACAGACCCCAAACGGCAGGAGTTCATCCCCTAAAAACAGAACTACTATATACCGATACAGACCTTGGAAAACCCCGTCTGCTGTGACCCGAAGCAGGCACAGCAAGGCTTTCCGCTATCCTGTACTACTTGCCCGCCAGGCGGGCCGGGAGGACGCTTTTGAACGAATTTCTGGTTCCACTTAACAGCCGCCGTGCGCAGGACATGCTCCGCGCGCTAAGCTTTTACACTGCCTATTCTAAAAAAGGCGCGCAAAAGGTACGTGCCCTCTTGGTGTCTCGTTATCCGCGCTTGTTTGAGCGCATGGAAGTGCGCGACTTTGACCACGCTGCCTTCACCCTGGAGATGACCGGGGCCAGTACCAGCGACCCGCTCATCTTTGTATCGCATCTGGATAGCCTCTCCTGCAAGTCCACAGAGACGGCCGGAGAGCCCGTGCCCTTGCAACGTGCACATTTGATCGCGCTGCTGGAGGCGCTGGATGCCTTACTGTCCGAAGGCTACCGCCCCGGCGGCGATCTGATTGTCGCACTGTCGATGGACGGGCTCTCCGGCGGCGACGGCGCAAAATCCATCGCCGACTACCTGACCCGGCGTAAGATTTCTCCCTGCTTTGTGCTGGATCACGGCGGCTATGTAACCCATGCGGCCTTCCGCCGCTTTCTGCCCGCCGGTGCGCCGCTAGCGCTGATTGGCATTACCGAAAAAGGCCAGCTGCAAGGGCATATTGACGCGACCGAAACCCCGGAGGACGCCATGGGCTCAGCGCTCAATACGCTGTTTAAATCCAGCACCTGGCTGTCCCGCCACGACAGCCGCGACGAGCTGTGCCCGGCCAGCGAGATCATGCTGAAGACCCTGTCCCAAACCGCGACAGCGCGCTATCGTTTTTTCCTGCAATACCCCCGCCTGTTCTTCCCCTTGCTGCGGGTGCGCTGGCGCGGCCGGGCGATTATGGCGCAGTTTTTTAAGAACCAGCTGACCATCACGGGCATCCATACCAAGGGAGAGGCCAGCCGGCCGCCGACTTCGGCCTCGCTTGCGTTTTCGCTGACCACGGTTCCGGGCAAGCGTAAGCTGGACTGGTGGACCACGCGGCTGTCTAAAAACACCAATCGCAACGGCGGCAAGCTGGCCGTGACCATTGAAAACGAGCACTCACCGCAAAGCAGTGTAGACCACCCCGCCTGGGATGCGCTGGAGACCGCCATCGAAATTCTGTTCGACCGTGTGGTCATCGCGCCGTGCCTGTCGCCCCATGTGACCGACGGGCGCTTCTACGCGCCGCTGCAAGGCAATGTGTACCGCTTTTCCCCCTTCCTGCTCACCGCCCAGCAAGCATTGCGCGGCGAGTGTGTGGCCAATGATGCCGCCTTGCAAGTAGCCGTACAGTTTTTCCGGCAGATGCTATCGGTATAAATCAAAGTTGAATTGCTACAGTGTATAGGAGGCTTCGGGTTTGAGCGGCATTGTCTACCTTGTGTTCTTCCTAGCCGGGGGCGTGGCCATCACGCGGTTTGTATTGCCGCAGCGGCGGCCTGTGGTGCGCTGGTATTTGGGCGCGGCGCTTGGCGTGCTGCTCTACATGTGGCTACCTGCGCTGTGGGCATACGCGGTGGGCTTTTCCCTGCTTGGGCATGGTCTGGCGGCGATCACGCTTGTGCTGCTGGTCGCTCTTGCGTATTTCATGCGAGACCCGGCAAAACCGCTTGCGCTCAGCGAGCAGGATCAAACCAACCTCCGGCTGCTGCTTTACATCGCTCTGCCGCTGACGCTGCTGACAGCCTACCTGGCCTACACACATTCCCTCCGCCCGGCAGCAGGCGGCAGTTATCATGTGGGGCAGTCCACCTATGGTGATTTATCGCTGCACCTGGCGATCACCACATCGGCGGTGAACGCAAGCTTTCCGCTGCAAAACAACCTGCTTGTCGGCGCGACGCTTGCCTACCCCTACCTGTCGGATACCGCCGCGACCAGCCTGTATATGCTGGGCGTTTCCCTGCCGATGGCCATGGCCTTAACCGGAACGCTGTTTTCCGCGCTTGCGTTCTCCGGGTATGTGCTGCTGGCCTCTGTGCTGTGTAAAAAGCGCGGCGCGGCAACGCTTGCGGTTTTGCTGCTGTTTTTAAACGGCGGTCTGGGGTTTTTCTATACACTTTCCGGCACGGTGGAAAACGGCGTCACCACCACCGTGTGGGACAATCTGCGCGAAGCAATGACTGGCTTTTACAAAACCCCAACCAACCAACCCGATCCCTATAACCTGCGCTGGGTCAATATCATCTGCGATATGCTGATTCCCCAACGCAGCTTTGCTGCCGGCTGGGCGATGCTGATGCCTGTGCTTTTACTGCTCGTGCCACCGCTGTCCCAAAAACGCCGCATGCCGCTGCGCGAACTGGCACAGGCGGGCATCATGGCTGGTGGTCTGCCGCTTGTCCACACGCACAGCTTTCTGGCGCTAGGGCTTGCCAGCATCGGCTTTAGCGGCTATACGCTGCTGGAAGCACGCAAGGGCGATAAAGTGCAGGCATTCAAACCATTTCTGCTGTTTGGCGGCATTGCGGTCCTGCTTGCGCTGCCGCAGCTTATACCGCTTGCATTTGCGCAGGCAACCGGCTCGGACCACTTTCTGCGCTTTCAGTTCAACTGGTGCAACAACCGGGGCGGAAACGGCCTGGTGGAACCCTACCTTTGGTTTTATCTAAAAAATATCGGCATCCCCTACCTGCTGATTATCCTTGCCCTATTCCAGCGGAAACAGCACAGCGAGGCCGTGCGCCAGCCAATCCAAGGCGGAAACAGCGCCGTCGTTTTCTCCGGCGCAAAGCTCAATCAGACCAAGCAGCACAATGCTACCATACGCCAGTACCGCTTCATTGCAGCGGGCGCGTTTTTCATTTTGCTGATTGCAGAGTTTATCCTGTTCCAGCCCAATGAGTATGATAACAACAAACTGATCTATGTATGGTTCCTGCTGTGCCTGCCGATGGCCGCCGACTACCTGATGACCCTCTACGAAAAACTGCGCGGCCTGGGCGGGCGGCGCATATTGGCCGTGCTGTTGCTGATCGCGTGTTTCCTTTCGGCCGGGTTGACTATAGCACGCGAGCTGGTCAGCGATTATCAGGCCTACACCAGGGAAGATGTCGAGGCAGCCGCGTTTATCCGCGACAACACCCCCGAGCACAGCGTGTTTATCACCGGCACCCAGCACTTAAACCCCGCCGCATCGCTGGCCGGGCGCAGCATTGTGTGCGGCACCGATCTGTACCTGTACTTCCACGGTTATTCCACCGCCGACCGCAAGCGCGCCATCGCCGCGTTTTACGATAGCCCGGCGGATAGCCTTGGCCTGCTGGAAGCCTACGATGTTTCCTATGTGTACATCAGTAGCTGGGAGCGTAGCTCCTACACGGTTGATGAAGCGGCACTGGATGCACTGTTCCCCCGCGTGTACGAAAGCGAAAGCGGCAATACCGTCATCTGGGATGCCGAAGCGGTCACGCCATGAACCGCTTTTTACGGTATTCCCTGCAAAACGAGCGCAAAATCAGCGTTATGCTGCTGCTGAACGGTGTGATTGTGCAAAAAAACGCCGTCGTGCTCGCGCTGGATGACCACAGCGCTACCCTGCAGATGTCCGGCAAAAAAGCCCCGGTCACCGCCGCCCTTACCGATATCCTCGGCTGCGCGTATGCCCGCGGCGACAACGGCGAAGCGTAACATTTATCTCCGCGCTTAATTTTAAATTTACAAGCCATCCATTTCATGCTACCATATTTTCAGAGCAGCATCTGCCGGAAGCTCAAGGAGTTGACAGGCTATGAAAACGCATAACAGCACGTCGCCGGTTACTGGGCATCTTATCGAAAAGGACTTTAATCAACTCATCCTGGCCAAAATTGAACACATCCTCAATATTATTATTCCAGTGACAATTCCGCTGGTACTGCTGTTGGCTATCAACGATTATTTACGAAACAATGTACTCATTTTAATCATTGACGCGTCCATCGCCGTGTCTCTTTTTGTGCTAACCCTGCTGAAAAAGAACATCAGCAACTGGTTTAAAATTATCATTATCGCCTTGCTTACCATCATCGCCGGGTTTACCTCCGTTTTAGTATCCGGCTTTGCCGGCGCGGGCATGCTCACGCTGTTGGCCGGGTCCATGCTCGTAACCGGTTTTTCATCCAGGCGGACCTCTATTTTCTATGGGCTGTTTCTGGGCGCGACTTTGGGCTTTTGTATCCTGCTGATACACCTTGACGTGTTCCGTTATGATTTATCAGACCCCAAGTTCAACCCCAATCTGGTGCAAAGCTGGATTAATCTGCTGCTTGTGTTTTACATCTGCCTGCTGGTCATCATCGTGATTATCACTGTGCTGAAACGTAATTTTGGCGTAAGCCTGCGTGAAACAGAGGAAAAGCTGGCCGTAATCAACCATCTGGCGTTTTACGATACACTGACCGGGCTTCCCAATAAAAACAAGCTGTTGTCTGAAAACGAGGCCCTGCACGATGATGCCGGGATGCTTGTGTTGTTTAGTATCGACGGCTATACGCTGATTGATTCCATCTACGGCGAAGAAGTGACCAATGAAATTATCATTGCGATCAGCGAGCTGCTAGAGGACAGAAAAGACAACTTCCTGGCCTTTGCCCGCACCGATGTGAACGAGTTTGCTTTTATTTGGAAAAAAAGCAGACAGGCTGATTTCTTTCCCTTTATGGAAACGTCCATTCAGGCGTTGCAAAATCACCAAAGGCTGGTTAAATGGAAGCGCGGCATCCACTTCCATCTGGGCTATTTCCTTTGCGAGGAGCCGCCCGGCAACCTGCTGGATTCCTACCAAAAAGCAAAAATCGCATTGCAGGAGGCCAAGGTCAACCACGCTTCCCTACCGGTGAAGTACAACGAGGACATGGAAGCCCGCATACGCGGCGAATACAACTTCCGCCAGACGGTGGACGAGGCGATTACGAGCAACGAGTTCACCGTGTATTACCAGGAGAAGGTAGACAATCAAACCGAGCAGGTCGTAGGCGTTGAAGCACTGGCCCGCTGGCACCACGAAACGCTGGGCATGGTGCCGCCATCGGTGTTTATTCCGGTGGTCGACCGATCCACGCTGTATTCCGTATTCGGCAACCAGATCATTCGCATGGTGCTCAACGACTATCCAAAACTATGCGCCAAATACTCCAGCGATATCATGGTTTCCATCAACGTATCCCCGCAGCATTTGCTCAGCCCGGACTTCATCAGCCTGATATCCGAAAAGAGCATTTTGGATCGCATCAAGCCGGAATCCATCATTTTTGAAATTACCGAAGAAACCTTGATTGACAATATCGAGTATACGCTGACCATCATCAAGGATATTAAGCAGCTTGGCTACCGCATCTCCCTGGATGATTTCGGGTCGGGCTATTCATCGCTGGCGTATTTGTCCCGGCTGCTGTTTGATGAAATTAAGATTGATAAATCGTTTATCGATCAGGTCGTGACCGATGAAAAAATCGCCAAGCTCATCGAGATTATTGCCGGACTGAAGGATTTGTACGGCTTCACTTTGGTGGCCGAGGGCGTGGAAACGCAGGCCCAGTATGATATCTTAAAACAGATCGGGCACTTTATCATTCAGGGGTATTATTTTTCAAAACCGAAACCACTGTAAGGGGCGCAGGGCCTTGACACGTTCACCGGCAGGCAGCCGCACCCGCTGGTTGCGCATTTTGTCTGCGCGGCGTACTTTGGTTGGTGGCAATTCCCGCCAGATGCGCTATACTTCCTCTTGCATTGATGCACGCAGAGGCCTCTGACAACAGAACGGAGGATGCCCTTATGAATTTTCCAAACAACTTGCAAATACTTCGCAAAGCAAGCGGAAACCTGTCCCAGGAAACGCTGGCCGACACGCTGGGCGTGTCCCGCCAGACCATCTCCAAGTGGGAGTCGGGCGCGGCTTTCCCGGAGGTGGACAAGCTGGTTGCGCTGTCCGAATTTTTCCATTGCACGCTCGACCAGCTCGTTATCAAGGATTTAAACCTCATCAACGAAGCATTCTCGCCCGTGGAAATCGTAAAGCTCGATCGCTTCCGCATGGCGCAGTACGTGGTACTCTCCGGCGAGCCGGAGGACGACAGCATTGCCCACATGCAAAAATGGGCCAAGCAAAACGGGCTGGATAACGCCCCCATGATCGGCTGTGATTTTCCCATGCTGACCATAGAGCAAAAAACCGTCTATGGCCTGCGCGGGTATCTATCCGCAGTTATCCTACCGGATCACTTCACCGCAAAATGCACAGGCGTGCGGGAGATATGGCAGGAGACCACCAAGTATGCGCGTATCACCGTGCGCAATCCGTTCCGCGCGCCGTTTGCCCTGATTCCAGGCGCGTACAAGGCCATTCAAGAGCACATCGAAAGCCATGCCATTGGCCACGCAACCAAAGAGGGCCAGCTTGACTGCTTTGAGCATGTGCACACCAAAAACGGTGTGGAGTGTATGGACATCTACATCGCAGTGGATATGCTCACCCCGGGCGGGGAGACCGTAACGCTGTAAACCGGACAAAAGAACAGGCGGGGTTCCCGCCTGTTTTTTATCGCTTGCCTCTATTGCCACTCCGGCACGGTTTCCTTGACCTCATACAGCTGATTTTGCAGCTCTTCCGAGCGCATGTTTTTCCTATGGAACAGAGCATGATACTCGCCATCGTCGGTCATTACATCATCCAAGTTCGCCAGCTCGTCCAGCAGAGCAAAATACGTTTCCATCTCGGAAGATGCGGCGGGAATATCGTCACCCGTATGCCATACAACGGCGTAATCGCTAGGCACGCCCTCACGGATTTCGTAAAACTCGTCCATATCTTCCGGTCTTAGAGTCGTGCAGGAGCGATTTTCCATCGGCTGGCTCATCAAGTTGCGGATCACCGTGGTATTGTTGAACACATAGAAGATATGCTTGCCGTCCTCCCTCTGCTTGTTAAAGGCGACGCCCATATGCTTATTGCTTCCTTGATAATCTACATTCACCGATACCTGGCCGCTTTCCAGTTGGGATAGAAACACATTGTACTCGCCATGATAGACCGGCACATTGAAAACCTGCGTCAGTCGCACCCAGCCGGCCGTCGCCAGCGCGCCCGCCAGTACGCCGATGAGCACATTGCGCCAGATGCGCAACCTGCGCTTTTTTCGAAGCTTGCGTGTCGCCGCGTCAAACTCCTTTTGTTCCCGCTTGCCGCTTGCGTGCGCCAAGGGCAGCGCGGCCTGCATGCCATCATAGTAGGCCCGGCAGTCGGCGCACTCCTCCAGGTGTTCGTTGAGTAGTTTCTGGCTTTCTTCGCTAGCCGCGTCGTCCAGCATAAGCGGCATCAGATCGCGGGCAACGTTACAATCATGCTTCATCGGTATCAGTCTCCTTCATCCCCGCTGCCAGAGTTTGTCTGGCCCGGTAATAGGTAACACGCGCCCAGGTTTCGCTTTTTGCAAACAGCTCACCGATCTGCGCGTGGCTTAGCTCGCAGAAGGTGCGCAGGGTGAACACCTCGCGGTAGGGTTCTGCCAGCTCGTGCAGCAAGCGCTGCGCTACCATGGCGCGGTCCCCGGTGATTAACTGTTCGGTAAAGTCCGGTACGCAAGGTTCTGTCGTGCAGGCAGGCGTGGGCGGCGCCTTGCGCAGCGATGCCCAGTAGAGCCGCTTGGCAATCCCACAAAGCCAGGTGGAAACACCGGCATCCCCCCGGTAGCGCTTCCAGCCCTTGATGGCCTGATAAAAGGTTTCTTGCGTCAGTTCGTCGGCTAGATCGCGGTTTCCGCACAGGCGCATCAGGAAGCCAAAGATCATCCCGCCGTATTGCTGATAAATCTCACCGAATTCATCCAAGCGGGTCCCCTCCTTTTACGCCCATTCATTCAATTAGTGCCGCCTGGCTATATTTCGTTACAGCATCGGCTTGCTTTTTTTACATCTTTTGCCAGTGTACCACAGCAGTGCATGCGGATAAAGCCCGCAGGGCAGGGAAAGCACAGGCAGGCGTGGAAACCCTATGCGGTACCATTGCCGGTAATAACGCGCAAGGAGAATCACTGTGCAAACGCTAAAAACACTCTACCATGATAAACATGACCAGCTTTGGGAGCTATTCCGCTATATTGTCGCCGGTGTATTGACCACAGCGGTCTCGCTGGTGGTATCGTACGGGCTGTATTTTCTGCTGGCCGTGGGCAGCGCCCCGGCAATGCCTGAGGCAACACCGCTTCGCTGGGTGGTGGATGTCATCAACCTGGCGACCACCGCGCAGGTGACGGTTGCCAACGTACTCTCCTGGATTGCCGCGGTGCTGTTTGCGTTCTGGATCAACCGGAAGATGGTATTTCGCGTGGAATATCACGACCCCAAAGCCCGCATGAAGGCATTTTTACAGTTCACCTCGGCACGCATCGTCACGCTGCTGCTGTTTGAGCTGGGACTGGCAGCCTTGCTGAGTTTGCTGGGCACGCCCAATATTCTGGCACGCATTTTAGTGCTGGTGTTGGTCATCGTATTTAACTATATTGCCAGTAAATTCTGGGTTTTCCGCAAGGATGCCTTTACCAGCTCCGAACATTGATTTAAATTCCTTCTTACAAGCATCTTTCCAATCCAGGCAATTTGCGGTATACTGGTGGCGCAGACCCGACAAACGTGATTGCAAAGGAGCATCATCATGCCAAATACCGGCAAAACACCAAGCGAGGAATTTCACTCGGCCCCCTACGGACCGCTTGGGCTAATCGTCATGCCCGGCTGTGAGGAGATGGGGGCCAGAATCAACAAGTATCTGATGCGCTGGCGGGAAGAAAACGAGGCGATGGAAGATACCAACATCCCCCTGCGAGGCGAGCTAGGCGCAGACCGAGACAATTTCCTGATCGAAATCTCCTGCCCCCGCTTTTCTACCGGGGAAGGTAAGGGAATGATCAAGTCCTCGGTACGCGGGTACGATATCTTCATCGTATCAGATATCGGCGCCTACAACGTGACCTACGACCTGTACGGAAGCCCTGTACGTATGTCCCCCGATGACCACTATCAGGACTTAAAACGCATTATTGCCGCCATCGGCGGCCGCGCCAAACGCATTAATATCATCATGCCCATGCTCTACGAAGCCCGGCAGCACCGCCGCACCAGTCGCGAAAGCCTGGATTGCGCACTGGCACTGCAGGAACTCAAGAACATGGGCGTGACCAATATTGTGACCTTTGATGCCCACGACCCACGCGTGCAGAACGCCGTTCCGCTGATCGGGTTTGATTCGGTCAAGCCCACCTATCAGATTTTGAAAGCGCTCATGCGCGAGCAAAAAGATTTGTGGCTGGACAAGCGACACATGATGATCGTCTCCCCGGACGAGGGCGCCATCGACCGCAACATATTCTACTCCTCGGTGCTGGGGCTGGATATGGGTATGTTCTACAAGCGGCGCGACTACACCCAGATCATCAACGGCCGCAATCCCATTGTTGCCCATGAATACCTGGGCGACAGCGTGGAAGGCAAGGATATTTTCGTCTCCGACGACATTCTGGCCTCCGGCGAAAGCATTTTGGATTTGGCCAAGGAGCTGAAAAAGCGCAATGCGGGCCGTATTTACGCGGCGGTTACCTTCCCCCTGTTCACCGCGGGGCTGGAGGAGTACAACGAGGCGTACGAGGACGGGATTATCACGCGCGTGATTTCCACCAACCTGACCTATACGCGCCCGGAGCTGAAGGCCATGCCCTGGTTTGTGCAGGCGGATATGAGCAAGTTCATCTCCTATATCATCGCCTCCATCAACCATGACCGCAGCATCAGCCAGCTGCTTAACCCCTATGATCGCATCCGCAAGCTGGTGACCAGCTATCAGGCCGAGCAGGAGCGCAGCGGCATCCGCCTGGCCTAAACACCCACACAAGTAAACCGCCCGACGATTGTCGGGCGGTTTTTTTATAGCAGGGTAATATTTACTCCGACTTGGTTTCGGCTTGATAGGCCCACAGCTGCGTGTAAAAGCTGTGATCATCGCCCGCTCTGGGGTCAGTCGGCTGGTGAAACAACAGGTCCACCAGATAGCGCGGGGTTTTGCCGCCGGTCGCCAGGGCTTTGATGCACGAGACGCAGTATACGCAAACCTCCTCCGCCGGCATTTCGTCGGCACGGGCTTTCATTTGCGCATAGATTTCCGGGATGGGTTTTTCCGGATACGCGCTGTCGCCGCAGCAGCGCTGATTTTCGCGCGTATACTCCGGCTCGACAACCGTGATGTTCATTTTCTGAAGCAACGTACGGATCGCAGCGTGCACGCCCGGCTCTGTGCGCGTCGGGCACGCATCGTGAATGGCCAGACGCAGGCCGCTGTAATTGGGAAAGGGAAAGCTGTCAGACTCCGCAAGCACTTCCCACAGCGACAGAGTATCAATGCCCTCGTGCTCTTCCTTATAGCGGCGGTTGCAGCCGGGGCAGGTGTTAATCACGGTTGTTCCGTCCGCCAGGGTATGGGGCACGCGGCAGCAGGTATCGTAGAGGGGCATATCGCCAAGGGTTTTGCATAAAAACGCGTGTGCCTTTGCCGCCAGGTGGGGTTTATAGTCCGTCAGCGCACAGCCGGGCGCATACACATAGGGCATACTATTCTCTCTTTCTACTTTCGCTCAATCCCCGCCGTTCTCGGAATGGATATACGCCGCCTGCTCGGGGGTGAGCCGGTCGATTTCTACGCCCAGGGTTTTCAGTTTCAGGGCAGCCACGGCCTGATCGATATCCTCCGGCACGGGGTACACGCCGGGGTTAAGCTCGCTGTGGTGCTTGGCGATATACTCCATGCACAGCACCTGCAACGCAAAGCTGATGTCCATAATTTCCGCCGGGTGGCCGTCGCCCGCCGCGAGGTTGACCAGCTTGCCCTCCGCCAGCAGGTACACGGTTTTGGTATTGCCATCCGGCAGATCAAAGCGCAGCGCTTCGATGTTCTTTCGCACATCCTCAATCCGCGTTGCTTCTTTTTTCAGCTTCGCTACGGCGACTTCAACGTTGAAATGCCCGGCATTGCATAGCACCGCGCCTTCCTTGATATCCCGGATATGGGCGGGGGTGATAATGTCCTTGCAGCCGGTTACGGTGACAAATATATCGCCTGTTTTCACGGCTTCATGCATCGGCAGCACGGTAAACCCGTCCATCACGGCCTCGACCGCCTTGACCGGGTCAACCTCGGTGATGACCACCTTAGCACCCAGCCCCTTGGCCCGCATACTGACCCCCTTGCCGCACCAGCCGTAGCCGGCCACCACAACGGTTTTCCCGGCGACGACCAGGTTGGTGGTGCGGTCGATGCCATCCCACACGGACTGGCCGGTACCATAGCGGTTATCAAAAAAGCTTTTCATCTTCGCATCGTTGACGCTGACCATCGGAAAGCCCAGCGTGCCGTTTTCAGCCCGCGCCCGCAGGCGCATCACACCGGTGGTCGTTTCCTCGCCGCCGCCCAGCAGATCTTTTGCCAAATCGGGACGCTCGTCACACAGAATTTGGGTCAAGTCACCTCCGTCGTCCAGCACGAGATGGGGGTTCAGAGACAGGGTGCTGAGCAAATGCTCGTGATACTCCGCGTCGGTTGCGGCGTGCCAGGCAAACACGCTTACACCCTGGGCGGCCAGCCCTGCGGCTACATCATCCTGGGTGGACAGGGTATTGCAGCCTGTGGCATGCACCTGTGCGCCCCCGGCCTTGAATAGCAACGCAAGCCGCGCGGTTTTGGCTTCCATATGCACGGACATGGCAATTTTCAGGCCCCGGAAGGGCTGTTCTTTTACAAAGCGCGCTTCCAATTCTTTCAGCAGCGGCATATGCTGTTTGACCCATTCAATTTTCTGTATTCCCTGCGGCGCAAGCGCTGCATCTCTGATTACGGATTGCATCGTGTTCCTCCCCAATTTCCGGCTGTTGTCTCCGGTGTATCTATGGTACAATTCATTGTAATCAGTTTGAAGAGGTGTTGCAAGTGAAGGTCGTAAGTTCGGAGAAAACCCCATGGACAGATCTCGGCGGCGGCGTCAAGCGCCGGGTGCTGGCACACACCAGCGAAGGCATGGTCGTGGCCGTTTCGTTTGAAAAAGGCAGCGTCGGCGCGCCCCACAGCCACCCGCACATGCAGTGTACCTATGTGGAGTCCGGCACCTTTGTCTTTACCGGTGACAGCGAAAACCACACCGTATCCACCGGCGATACCCTGGCCTTTGAACGCAACGAGGTGCACGGCTGTGTATGCACGGTCGAAGGCACCTTAATCGATGTATTTTCTCCCCAGCGGGATGATTTTCTATAAATACCACTTGCTATATTTCCATTCAAATAGCATGACTTATTTGCAAACTTTTCCCTGTTGAAATAGTCAATATTCTTCTCGGAAATATTTTTCATGGCAAACCCAAGGGTTTGTCATGCTTTCAGCGGATACACGCCGATTTTGCGTTCGGGAAAATATTCATACACGCCAACGCTCTCCACGGTTGCGCGGAAGGGCTGAAAATGTTTGGTCACTACGGGAATGGCGCGGTGGATGGTGTCCGGCTCATCCATGAGAAGCGTGGTATGTGCCACCCAGGGGAACTCCTCGGCGGTGCCGCCGCCAGGCACAATCCACTGCCGCAGGTGAATCAGCTCGCACTTGACCGCCGGTGCCGCAAACAGCACATTCAGCCCAAACAGGCCGATGTAGGCCATGCGCATGGTAAACGCGGGCATGGCCTGTGTTGTTTTATGCACGCGGCGGATGACCTCTACCTCGTCCTCCACTTCGAACGTGCCCAGGGTGATGTGGTAGGGGATGTCCTTGGTTTGGGTGCCGATAAAGCCCTCCTGCGCCAGGGTTTGGTACAGCTGTTTGAGCTTCTGGTCGGTTTGCGCATCAAACTGCGCAACGACGTACAAGTGTCTATCTTCCAAGTTTATACTCCTCTTGCGCTGGCTGCTTTTTTCTTCTCGCTTTTTACACGGTACATTTCTTCATCCGCGCGGCGGTAAAACGCGTCCACGCTATCGCCCTGGTTAAAGCGCCAGGTGGAATACCCGATGCTGAGTCCGATTTTTAAGGGATTTTCCGTATTGGTATTCCATTTGGCGGTTTTGCGTAGAATTTTGGCAATCAAGCTTTCCACTTCCCGCAGGTTTTCTGCCGGATAGACGATGCAAAACTCGTCCCCGCCATAGCGCGCCAGGAAGGCCGTGGTTCTTTTACAAGCGCTTTTCAGGATGTCCGCTACATTTACCAGCACCATGTCGCCCTGATAGTGTCCAAACACGTCGTTCACCTGTTTAAAGTTGTCCACATCCATCATAATCAACGCCAGCAGACCTTGGGAGGACTGATCCCGCGTTTCCCGCAGGATATAGCGGCTAAGCTCCCGGCGATTGTTGATGCCGGTGAGTGGATCGGCGGAAATCTGGTGGTTTAGCGAGTCAATATACATCATCATAATGGAAATCGCCGTAAATACCCAAATCACCGCAATGCCATAGAGGAACGCCTGGATAATCCCGGCGAGACCGGGTAGAATCACTGCTACGGCCAGGGCGTAGTGCCGGCGCTTGTCTTCCTTCCAGCTGGCGCGGCGTGCCGCCTGTATGGCCAGTGTCGCGGTGTAAATCAGGTAGCCATACACCACAAGCAGGACTGCGTAAACCCCGGTATTGCGGTGGTATACGTTCTGCTCATCAATAATGAACAGCGTGCCGGTAAACACATTGGCAACAATCAGCGCAAACAGCAAAAACATAGGAATCGACAGCCATTTCAACCGGCGATAGGTGCTCTTTGTTTCCTTGCTGACGGCAACCTCCACAAACATCAGCCACAGGTATGGAATCAAAACATTGAAAACGTAATAAACGGATTCGGCGGTGAGTTTCAGCCCATACGCACCGGGGAATGTTGCGCCGTCTAAGGTCCAGCAAGCCGTATCCACGACCAGCATGGCGAGGGTTGCGTAAATTAAGTAGTTGAACTGCCGTTTCATGATGGAATTGCCGACCTCAGCATGCTGCTTGAGCAGTATGATCAGTAAAAGGCAGATTCCAACGGCACTGATTTCGATATATAGCACGTGCTGCATGGTTCAAACTCCCTTGCTATGGGGTTCCCCCCAGTCCTCTAAAGTGTACCATACTTTATTCCCCATTCACAAAAAAGGTTCAGTCAAAATGAATGAACCTTGTATTTTTTCGGTTTGTATCGCAGTGCTCAGCATGCTATCCCCTGTGGGCCAAATCATACAGCATAATGGCGGCGGCGGCAGCAGCGTTCAGGCTTTCCGCGCCCCCGCGCATGGGCAGGCTATAGGTATGGGAGGCCTGTGCCAGCGTTTGCGGGGAGATGCCTGCGCCCTCGTTGCCGATGATCAGGCAGATTTTATCGGGCAGGGGCCCGCGCTGGAAGAAGTCTTCCCCGTGTAGGGCGGCAGCAATCACTGCGTACCCTTCGGCTTTCAGGGTTTGAGCCGCCTGCGTGGCCGACGAGGTTTGCAGCGTCGGCACCCGGAAAATAGACCCCATGGTGGCCCGCAGGGCCTTGGGTGAAAATGGATCGGCGCAGCCTGTGGACAAAATCGCTCCGTCAAAGCCTGCCGCGTCCATGGTGCGCAAAATGGTACCGACATTGCCGGGATCCTGCACGGCTTCCATCAGCACCAGCTTATCTCCCAGAATGGACGGGGACATGGCCGCATCCAGCGCATCGTCATCCTCCGATGCATCCGCTTCAATGGGCTTACGCGGTTCTTGCTCGGTGAGCAGGGGTGAAACCAGCTCGTCAAACAGGTAATCGGTAGACTCCGCCGGGTCTGCCGGGTGAATACCAAAGGCAGCGGGCGATATGCCTGGCACGCCCAGATCATCCCGCTGTTCAAGCTGTGGAATTTGCAGCCGGACCACCGCGACAATTCCCTGGGGCGATTTCACGGTGGAGAGTGCCGCCAGCACGTGCTGCGGGACCAGGAATACGTTGTCCGTATGGGCTTCCTCGATCAAATCCCGGTATTTTTCCTGCTGCGCATCCTCCACAAACAGGGTATCTACGGCAAAGGCTGCACTGAGCGCAAAGGCGGTGCCCACGGCACTTTTCATCGCCGCGGCCTTCACGGCCTCCTGCACCATATGCTCGCCTTCGCATAAAAACAAGCCGCTTTCATCCCTGCCTTTTACGGTATGCAAGGCCCGCGCCGCCTTGACGCGCGGGTTTTTTAAACTTTCGATTCTATCCATGACAAGATTCCAATCTTTGCACAATGCAAATTAAAGGCCAATACGGTTGAATGCCAAGCGCTTAAGCATATTGAAGACCGCGCCGAGATGGCGTTGTCCTTCTATTCTAGCTACATTTGTTCCGGGGCTTCCATACCGATCAGGTACATGCCCTGCTTGAGCACATCGCGGGTGGCACGGGTCAGCAGCACGCGCGCGGCACGCACGGCGGGATTTTCGTCCAGAATGCGGTTATCGTAGTAAAAGCGGTTATAGGCCTGGGCGATATCGGTCACGGCGCGGGTGACCATGGACGGTTCATACTTGGCGGCTGCGTCGTACACGGCTTCGGGGAAGCGGGAAAGCAGGGCGATCAGCTCACCGGCGGAATCGTCAGCCAGCGAAGCGTAATCCGCAGCTGCGTCGTTTACCCCGGCGGCATCGGCCTTGCGCAGCACCGAGCAGCAGCGCGCGTGGGTATACTGCACATAGGGGCCGCTTTCGCCGTCAAAGTTCAGGGCGCGGTTCCACCAAAAGTCGATATCTTTAATGCGATTATTTTGCAAATCGGTATAGATCACCGCGCCAACGCCAACCTGCCGGGCGACTTCCTGCTTGTTTTCCAGGCCCGGGCTTTTCTCTTCAATGATTTTCAAAGCCTTTTCCTGCGCCTGTTTCAGCAGGTCGTCCAGATATACGATATGCCCTTTACGGGTGGACAGGGTTTGCCCTTCGTAACTGACCATGCCAAAGGACACATGCACCATGTTGTCCGCCCAGGCATAGCCCATCTTTTTGAGTACTTCAAACACCTGGCGGAAGTGCAAGTCCTGTTGGTAGGCAACCACGTACAGGCATTTATCAAAGTGATAGGTATCAGCGCGGTACATGGCCGCAGCCAGATCGCGCGTAGCGTACAGGGTTGCGCCGTCTTTTTTCAGGATCAGGCAGGGCGGCATACCCTCGTCTTCCAGATCCACCACGCTGGCGCCCTCGGACACGGACAACAAACCCTTATCCTTGAGCGTATCAATCACGCGCTGCATTTTATCGTTATAAAACGCCTCGCCGTTGTAGCTGTCGAAGCTTACGCCAAGCATGTTGTAGGTTTTTTCGCAGTCGCGCAGGGTGACCTGCTTAAACCAGTTGAAGATGTTCAGGGCTTCCTCGTCGCCGTCTTCAATGGCTTTGAAGTACATGCGGCCCTCATCCTCCAGGGTGTGGGTGCCCTGCTCGTCCACCTCTTTGGCGGATTCCTCGTGAAAGCGGACATACAGCTTGGTCAGCGCTTCCACGCCCTCGGCCTCAACCTGTTCCTTGGTTCCCCAGCGTTTGTAAGCGGAAATCAGCTTGCCGAACTGCGTCCCCCAGTCGCCCAGGTGGTTAATGCCCACGGTTGTGTAGCCCAGATAATCAAAAATACGCTTCAAACTATGGCCGATCATAGTCGTGGACAGATGGCCGATATGAAAGCGCTTGGCAATGTTGATGGACGAATAGTCGATACACACAGTTTTACCGTTGCCGATATCCGACGCGCCGTACTGGCCGGCGAGTACCGCCTCGATGGTGCGGCGGGCGACCTGCGCGCGGTTCAAATAAAAGTTCAGATAGCCGCCCATCTGCTTGGCGGTGGAAAAGCCAGGTGCGTTGATAACTTCAGCCAGCGCGGCAGCAATCTGCGGCGGTCCAAGCTTTAGCTCGCGGCTTAGGCGAAAGCACGGAAAGGCGTAGTCGCCCATCGTCTTTTCGGGCGGCACCTCCAGGTACCCTTCCAGTGTTTGCGCGCTTAGTTCGGTGTCAAAGCGCTGCTTGACCGCATCGCTGATCAGCGCGGCGAGTTCCAATTTAATCTCATTCATGTTCGTACCCCCTCGGATAAGAGTTTACTTTCAGCCCTCTTGCGCCATTTACCCCATCGGAAGATGGCTGCGATCGCCGTGGCGTTGAACACCCAGCTGATCAGCAGGCTGATATAGATCGCGTCCGGGTTGCCGTTTGGCCAGGTAACCGACTGCGTCAGATGCGCAATCAGGTATGCAAGCGGCAGGCGGACGACCATTGTGGAGATGATGGACAAAATCATCGGGATGGTCGTTTGGCTCATGCCGTTCATGACACCGACCAGCGTTTGCAAAATGGCAAACGCCACATAGCCGGCCGCCAGTATGCGCAGGAAGCGTGCGCCAAGCGCAATAACCGCCTCGGTGGAGGTAAACACGGTCATCAGCTGCCGCCCGAATAGCAAAATGCAGGTCACCAGAAACAGCGACGATACCAGTGCCACCTTTAGCGTGGCCTTTTGCCCCTGGCGGATACGGTCCAGCTTTTTAGCGCCGAAGTTTTGCGCGGTAAAGGTTGTGGATGCCGCCGCAAAGGTGAAGTTTGGCATCATGATGAACCCGTCCACGCGCATCACCGCCGTTAAAGTGGTAATCACCATGGGCCCCATGGAGTTCATCAGCGCCTGTACCAGCACCGCCTGCATGGAAAACACCATCTGCATTGCGCCCAGCGGTGCGCCCAGCTTGATAATCTTCCCCGCGATGCTTTTTTCCATCTTCACCGTGGAGCGGTCTACATCAACGACGTTTTTCATCCGCCGCAGCTTGCGAAACGCCAGCGCTGCCGCCAGGGTTTGTGCAATGACCGTCGCCAGCGCTACGCCGTCGGTGGTCATGCCAAACTGGGTGACAAACAGTATATCCAGCGCAATATTGACCAACGATGCGACCATCAGGTAAATCAGCGGGGATACGCTGTCGCCCATGCCGCGCAACACGCCGCTTAGGATGTTGAAATACACCAGCGAGATTACCCCGCCGAAGTAAATCGTCAGGTAGCTGACCGCCATGTCCATCATTTCCGGCGGGGAATTCAGTAGTTTCAGCAGTGGCCGGGCGATTACGGTTCCCAGCAGCGTGCACGCAGTCCCGGCCCAAAACGCCAGCATAATGATGGTGCCCACGGCTTTGTTGAGCATCAAGCGGTTCTTGGCCCCGAAATACTGCGATACGGTAATACCAGCACCGGTCGAAACGCCGATGAACATGCCAAAGATGAGCATAATCAGCGGGAAGGACAGGCCCACCGCGCCAAGGGCGCTGTCGCCGATGTAGTTGCCTACCACAATGGCATCTACGGTGGAATACATCTGCTGGGCAAAATTGCCGATCAGCAACGGAATGGAAAACCGAATAATCTGTTTGAGGGAATTGCCCTCGGTCATGTCCATGGGGGCGAAAAACCGTTTCAGTTTTCCGGATATCTGCGTCATGCAATGCCTTTCAATGGGCGGACACTATGCGTCTCCGCTGCGGTAGTGCAGCCTGTGCTGCGGGAGAGCGTTACGAATGCAGGGTTGTTCCCATCGGGTCGCCTGCCAGTACTTTCAGCAGGTTATCGCCCGCTTTATCCAGCTTGAACACGCGCACTTTGGGAAACGCGTTGTCGCGCAGCAGGATCATAGCCGTCAGGTCGATGGCGCGCAGGGCTTTTTTCAGGCAGTCTTCGTAGCTGATCTGCGGTATCACCTGCGCATCGGCAAATTCTGCCGGGTCTTTATCGTAGACACCGTCTACGTTTTTCGCCATCAGTATCTGCCCGCAGTCCAGCTCCAGGGCGCGCAGCGCTACCGCCGAATCGGTTGAGAAGAACGGGTTGCCCGTCCCTCCGCCCAGCAGCAGAATATGGCCGTCTTCCAGCAGCCGCTTGGCCTTTGTGGCCTGGAACGGCTCTGCAAAGCGGTGGATGTCCACTGCGCTCATCACGGTGGATTTTGCACCCAGCGAGCATAGCGCGTCGTGCATCATAATCGAATTTTGTATGGTGGCCAGCATGCCCATCTGGTCGGCTGGAACCGCGCCCATCGCCTTGGCCTGGCCGCGCCGGCCACGCCATACGTTGCCCCCGCCGATCACCACCGCAAGCTCAAACCCCTGCGCCTGTACAGCCATCAGGGTTTTCGCCGCTGTCAGAAACGCTTGATAATCAAACAGCTGTCCACCGTTGCCCAGCGCTTCGCCGCTCAATTTCAGGATGATCCGCTTGTTTTCCACCATGGAGCCCCCTCCTGTCCTTTACGGTACGTAACTTTCATTATACATCAGCGGTATAGACACTGTAAAGCTAGAGGCGCGGATGTTTGCTGCCCGGCGCACTTTGCGGCGTGCAACATTACAACATACCTGTAAATTATTGTAAGATTTCTCCAATTTTACATTCCTTGCGTTTGACAAGGCTACCGCTTGTTAGTATAATAAATTAGTCTGATTGGTATCATATTCAGACAATATTGACATGAGGAATGGATATGAGCGTCATCAAATTCACCCCCGATCCCCCCTGCGCCGATGGCAGCGACGCAGGTATTTTTGTGCAGGGTGTGCACACGCCTGTACAGTTAATTGAAGACAGCGGGGTTTGGATCCACTCGGCTGGCAGCGCGATGCTGGAGCAAACCGCGTATACGCTGGAAAAGGATACCTACTGGACCTGGCTGATTGTGGAAACCGGGCGTGTTACGCTAGAACATAAGGATAGTAAATTCGATTTGCGCAAGGGCGAGTGCGCCGTGCTGCCGCTGCAGGTATCGCACTGCCGGCTGCACCATGCCAAGGATGCCCGCATCCTCTGGCTGACCATTGACGGCCCCCTGGCTACGAATTTTCTGGCGGAAATGAATTCGCTGACCACCGCGCCCGCCAAGCAGGGTTTTCTGCCCTCGCAGGTGATATTAACACAGCAAATTGTGCAGGTGCTGGTGCGCCACGCCGGCACCGGGGACGCAAGCTTCCAGCTCGGTCAGCTTCTGTGGGGGCTATTGGCAGCCCACTCCGGCCAGAGCGTAGCCATGAGCGCCACGCTGAGCCACGAGATTTCTCGCGTGGTAGATGCCCTGCGCCGCAGCGAATATAAAGAAAGCTTTTCGCTTGCCGACATGGCGGCCATCAGCCGTATGCCGATTGAAACCTTCCGCAAGCGCTTTTCTGCGGAACTGGGGTTGCCCCCGCTTTCGTATCTGCAATTTTTAAAAATGGAACGTGCCAAACTGCTTTTACGCAGCGGGCTGAACGTGCGGCAGACCGGCATCGAAATCGGGATGCACGACCCGTACCACTTCTCCAAGCAATTCAAGCAAGTGGTCGGCATGGCCCCCACCGCGTACCTAAAGCATGTGGGCTGGCAAACCGACAGCAAACCCAAAGACTGAGCCAATGCTCGGTCTTTTTTTAGCTATTTTGACTGCGGATATAACAAGGCGGGCCTGTAGCCCGCCTTGTTTTTTATTACGTACGCAATGGTTTTACGGCTTACCCGTCAGCCCCGTCGCTTTGCTGTGGCTTAGCCATGTCATCGGCATCGCGAATCACCGCCGCCGGGAAGCCCATCTGCTCCAGCAGGCGGATGGCATTGCGGGTGTCGGACACACCCTCCAGCAGGTGGTATGGGAACACCATACCCTGCGGGGTGATTTCTTCGCGGAAATGCACCTGCCGGTAGCCGGGCAGTAGCCGGGTGAGCTCTATATCGTGGGTCGCGGCAATGCACAGCGCGTTTTGCTTGCCGATGTAGGACAGAAGCGCTTTGGAGGCCGCGATACGCTCCACGGTGTTGGTGCCGCGTAGAATTTCATCAATAAAGCACAGGGTCAGCACATCGTCCCGCAGGGTATTCAAAATCCGTTTCAGGCTTTTGATTTCCACAATAAAATAGCTTTCGCCGCCCTGAACGTTGTCGCGAATCGCCATGGAGGTGATCACCTGCGTGCGGGGCATGCGCAAACTATCCGCCCAGCAGGTGTAAATGCTCTGGGCCAAAATCGCGTTGATGGCGACCGCCTTGACAAACGTGGATTTCCCCGAAGCGTTCGAGCCCGTGACCAGCACATTACTGTTCCAGTCCAGGTCGTTTGTCACGGGTTTCTTTAGCAGCGGGTGGGCCGCGCCGTCAATCTGCACATGCCGCTCCCCGGTAAACTCCGGCACGGCATAGTGGGTCAGCGTTTGCCGCAGGGAGGCAACGGCGATGCAGGCGTCCAGCTCACCCACGAGCTGGCATACGCGCAGAATCTCATCAACATGCTTTTTTATAAAGTCCGACATCCGGCACAGGGCGATCATATCCAGCTGGAAGGCCAAGCGCAGATAATCGGTGATAAAATCATAATCGGCCACGCGCTGCATATTAAACACACTGTTCCAGCGGCCAAAGGCTTTCAGCCCGGCACTGAGGGAACTGAGCTCTGCAAATCCATCCTCCGCCCCCTGCACCGATGTGTTGCCCATGCGCCGCCCAATGCGCAAAACCGCAGCCAGATGGCGTACGGCAGCCAGCTCCCGCATCCATGTTTTTTTGGTGCGATAGTACACCGCCGCATCGATGATAAACACGCCGACTATGCCCAGCAGCCAGTACGGGTTTATAAAGCCCAGGCCCACAAACACAAACGGAAGCCCGGCCAGCAGGTAATACACCCCCGCGTGCCTGGGCTTTGATGACAAAGGATCCTTCAAATACGCAAACGCCCCGTGGTCGTGCTCCCGGCCCAGCTTGCGCAGCTGTTGCTGCAAGGCAATACGGCTGGCCTCGTCGTCCCGCAGCGCGCGCATCCAGCGGTCGCGGCGTTTCAAATCGTCCTCGCTGCCATCAATTTCGTGCAGCATAGCAAATAGTGCTTCTTCCCCAACGCCGGACTGCGTATGGTTCAGGTAGCGGAATATCGCGTCCATGTCCAAATCCGCCCAGGTAATCGCGTCCACATGGGCAAACGCCGTCTCGGCCTTGGGCATGCTCTGGTAGCACTCGCGCAGGGCGATCATCGCGTCCTCGTCCATGGCATACGGTTTGCCATCAGGCCCCCAGCTATTGCGCAGCTGCTGCCGCACGGCCGATGATTTTCGCCACAGCGAAAGCACCGCCGAAATGATAATGATCAGCGCAAAAAACCCCAAAAAACTCTCCGCAGGCATCCATTTCACCTCTTTATGGCAGTATACCAAAGCAGATATGACCCCACAAGCCACCCTGCTTCAACTGTCGAAATCCGCGACTATAGATAGGGTTTTATGGGATTTCCCGTGTGTGCGGCCTTGGTCAGCACAGATTTCCCCGGATAAAAGCCCGCGCGATGCGCGGGCTTGCCGTTGATTGTAAGAACCACGCCACTTTACAACATCATCCGTGCTACATGGACCCCGTCTATCCCTAGTCGACGGACGCACCCGGAGCATAGAATTCGCGATCGTCACTTTTTGCATTGGCGCGCCGAATCACGCGCCAATAGTATAGCAGCGGAAGAAGGAACCCCAGCATGGAAGCTATAACCATTCCCACCGGCATGGAAATTGTTAACACGCCATCGTATCCTATCCAATCTGATAACCCCATTGCAGCCGCATTCATAGTCACATAAAACAAAACGACACATCGAACCCAGAAGGCCACGGTACACACCTGCCAATTCACGGAGTTTGCATATCGTTTCCTTGTCAGGCGAATCCAAAGCATACCGTCAATCACCACCCAAATGAAAACAATGAAGTATAGTCCGTAGAAGCCCATTAAAAACCATTCGCTGTCGTTCATCGTTACTGCAGTATCACTCCCCCGGTCAAGCAAATAGATGAAGAAAAACAACGCAGTATTGCTTGCGACAAGGATCAGCAACGCGACCGCCCAATGCAGACCCTGAGACTGTCCGGCTTTCGACGTTTTCACTTTTTGTATAACCTGACCATGATTCCGTAGGCTCTGTTTCATCCATAGAACCCACCCAAAATACGCCAGTGGAATCAGCGAAAATAGCAGCCCGCTGATCAGATACTCCGCAGAAACAGGTAGAACAGTCACTACCGCGCCTTCAACTATCAGCATCGGATCATGGGCGACGAAAAAATATGTTAATACAGGTATCAGTAGAATGCTGAGCAGCGTAAACAGTTTCCAGGCTCTTGAACAAGCAAAGCGTTTATGGGTTAGACGTATCCCCAAAACACTCAGCGCCAGCCACAATACAAGTCTTTCAAAGTAGAGGGCAATCACTACCGTTTGCGGCGATACAGTTTCATACAGTTGTGATGAAAAAAGGACCGGCGCTGCAATCCACTCAATAACATCCATCAGAATGCTTCCAGCCATCAAAATGATGAAATAGACCGATGCCCAATGCAATGTCTGGTTAGTCGGAACGACCCCGGAAGCGTCCGGCGATGGTGAGGCGGTTTGCTCAGCTCTAACACCATTGGCTGATGCCGCCGTTCTCTGCGCCCTGCGTACACGTTCTGTTTCCATAAAACAGCTCCTTATCCTTTTGGGGTTCCAGCTGTCACCGCAGCATACCCTTGTTTTTGGTTGGCAAATAGCTTGTGTCCGCCTGCTGTGTTCGAAGCGCGACTGGTAATTTATTCCATTGTAGCATTTCTAGCTCTATCGTTCAACCGTATATCGCAGCGTTTGCCATCTCAAAAACAAAACCCTGTGCTAGGCACAGGGTTTTGACGCAGGTTCGGGAACTTAGGCGTTTGCCTGCTGTTTTTTCAAATAAATCATCAGCACCGCGACATCCGACGGGTTCACGCCCGGTATGCGCCCGGCCTGTCCCAGGGTGCGGGGCATGCGGCAGGCGAGCTTCTGACGCGCCTCGATGCGGATGCCGGTGATGGAGGAAAAATCGGTATCGCCCGGGATGAGCATGGCTTCCATATCCCGTGCACGGGCAATTTGCTGGGCTTCCTTGGCCAGGTAGCCCGCGTACTTGATGGACGCTTCCGCCTGCTCCAGCACATCCTCCGACTGGTTTTCGGTTAGCTCCGGCATCAGTTTGGCAAGCGCATCCAGATCAATTCTGGGGCGGCGTAATAGCTCGGCGGCGGTGTAGCTTTGCTCGGTTTCCGGCTCGCCCTGCGCCGCCAGCCACGCCTTGCGTTTCTGGGTTGGCTTAAGCCGCGTGGTTTCCAGCGTTTGGGTCAGGGCATCGGAGGCGGTTTTTTTCTCCTTCATGCGATCAAAGCGCGCCTCTGTTGCCAGTCCGCGCCGGTAGCTGAGCTCCGTCAGCCGCAAATCGGCGTTGTCCTGCCGCAGCAGCAGGCGGTACTCGCAGCGCCCGGTCATCATGCGATAAGGCTCGTCCGCGCCTTTTAAAATCAGGTCGTCCACCATCACACCGATATAGGAATTGTCACGGCGGAGCAAGAGCGGGTCCTTACCAAGCAGTGCGCACGCGGCATTGATCCCCGCGAGTATGCCCTGCGCGGCGGCCTCCTCGTAGCCGGAGGTACCGTTGATCTGCCCGGCACAGTACAGGCCTTTCACCCGGCGGCTTTCCAGGGTTTGAGTCAGCTCCGTGGGGTCGATACAATCATATTCGATGGCATAGGCCAGCCGTGTCAGAATCACGCGGTGTAGGCCCTTGATGGAGCGGTACATGGCCCATTGCACATGCGCGGGCAGAGACGAGCTCATCCCCTGCACATACCACTCGGGGTGGTTCAGGCCTTCCGGCTCCATAAAAATCTGGTGGCGGTCCTTATCGGCAAAGCGGCGGATTTTATCCTCAATCGAGGGGCAGTAGCGCGTGCCGGTTCCCTTGATCTCCCCGCGCACCATGGGCGACAAATGAAGGTTATCGCGGATAATGCGGTGGGTTTCCTCGTTAGTGTAGGTCAGGTAGCAGCGGATGCGGTTTGTAAGCGTGCTTGCGTCCGTCAGGAACGAAAACGGGGTGATCGGGTTATCGCCCTCCTGTGGCTCCATCTGGTCAAAGTCTACGGTGCGCACATCCACCCGCGCAGGCGTGCCGGTCTTAAACTGCCTAAGCTGAAACCCGAGGGTTGAAAGTGCGTCCGATATGCCCTCGGCGCGGCGCAGGCCCATCGGCCCCGTGTTTTTGGAAAGCGGGCCGATAATAATGCGGCTTTTCATGTACACGCCCGTGCACAAAATGCACGCACGGCAGGGGATGCGGTCGCCCGTATCCAGCACAACGCCGGACACGCCTCCGTTTTCAGTTTCGATATCAGTCACTTCGCCCTGGCGCACGGTAAGGTTTTCTTCCGCAAACAGGACGTTTAGCATATATTCATGGTAGCGGCGCTTGTCGGCCTGGGCGCGCAAACTGTGCACCGCCACACCCTTGCCGCGGTTGAGCATGCGGCTCTGGATGAAAGTCTGGTCAATGGCCACGCCCATTTCGCCGCCCAGCGCATCCACTTCGCGCACCAGATGGCCTTTCCCCGTGCCGCCGATGGCCGGGTTGCAGGGCATAAGCGCCACGGCATTTATATCCAGCGTCATGAGCAGCGTATTCAGTCCCATGCGCGCACACGCCAGCGCGGCTTCCACACCCGCGTGCCCCGCACCGACCACCACCGCATCGTACCCCTGCATGCCTTCGCCTCCCTTGATTGTGTGGTTATTGTACAGCAAGTCGAAAGGAGGCGCAAGCTAAGGGGCTGTGTGGCTGTTCTCGTAAAGAATCGTAGTGATCTTTGATTGAACGTGGAAAAATGGTATAATACTCCCAGGCTCTATCCTAAATTTGTATTGGTCGGTTTATTTTCGTTTTTAATGGATACAAGTTTCAATATTTTTCAATATCTTTTTTCGCAAGATTTTATGATGAAGTAAATATGGAGGCCCATCGTGAGTAATGATAAACCATATCTCCAAGATGCTTTCAAGGAATTATCTAAACTAACTAAAGCACAAGAAGCAATGAATAAGCCAATACTCCAAGCTTTCCAAAAATATAATGAAATGATGCAACCCATTAATGATGCTATGAAAAGGTATCAAGAGAAGTTGCAACCTTTAGTAGATGCACTAAATGCCCAAAACAGAAAGATCCAAGATTTAGGGAACACGTTTAGTGAGGCATTTCGTCCAATTCGTGCAATTCATCGAATCACAGCATCACAAAATGTGTTTTGGGAATATATTACGTCAGAATTTGTTGATATAATTCTTAATTCCCAAGATGTAAATGAGTCACTGCAAGAATATGAAAGCAAAGATAATTATAGAAAGTCAAATGCCGTAATAGAAAAATGTTCTGTGCATTTATTTGTTGAACCTCAAAAACGACTATATGAACAAACTATAAAGGTATATCGTGAAGGC
The DNA here is from genome assembly GCA_963675925.2 of Candidatus Limiplasma sp. GTDB lineage: Bacteria > Bacillota > Clostridia > Christensenellales > Aristaeellaceae > CAXXOK01. The sequence goes on along the minus strand of CAXXIB010000004.1, from coordinate 859,980 downwards.
CAATATGAACTTGCGGTGATTGGTTTGATGTCAGTTATTGATTGTGCACTATCAATTGCAAGTGGCGACCCTACAAATATACCAAAAACACGATGTGAAGCACTAATAAAAAAGCTAGCTGACAATACTGATATAGATAATGAGGAATATGCAATATTAATGCTAGTCAGTACATTCCAAGCAATGTTTAGAACACTTTATAAGCGAATAGATTTTAAAGAAATACCTCCATATGATGAAGAGCCTGAAAAATTGAATAGGCACTGGTCAATTCATGGACGTTCTATAAGAGAGAAAACTCGTTTTGATTGTATTAAGTTAATAAATTTCCTTTATGGAATTATTTTGATTGATGAGCTTACAATCAAAGAATGATATCAAACTGATGCCGATAAATAGAAGTTCACAATATATAAAGTTGTCTGTATCCCTTTGAATAAGCACCTCAGCCTAATCAGGGTAACGCAAATGAAGACCATGCGTGATGGCGCATTGGATTTTCGTCAGGTTGGGTTCTGATAATCCGAAGTTGTAGCAGAGCTACCACAAGGATTTGAAGGCCCAAGATGGCGGAAAGGCAGTCGCCAGAACGCGTGGGATTCATGCAGCGTTGCCCTGCAAAAAAGTGATATAATACAGGAAAGAAGGTGAGTATATGAGCATACTTGGCGCAATCATGACGCCGCACCCGCCGCTGCTGCTGCCGCAAATAGGCAAGGGGCAGGATGCAGCTATTTCTGCCACCACGGCGGCGATGAAACAGGCCGCGCGCTTTGTGGCGGAGCTTTCGCCGGAAACGCTGGTGGTGATCTCGCCGCACGCAACGGCCTATGCCGACTACAACCACATTTCGCCGGGGCGGGAGGCCCAGGGCGATTTCGGGCATTTCGGTGCGCCGTTTGTGAAGGTGGAGGCAACGTACGACGAAAGCTTTGCAGAAAGCCTGTCCGCGCTGTGTGAGCAGGAGGGCCTGGCCGCCGGTACGCTGGGCGAGCGCGATGCAAGCCTTGACCACGGCACCATGATTCCGCTGCATTTCATCTTCCGCGAATTTACCGGCCGCCGACCGCGTGTGGTGCGCATCGGCATTTCCGGCTTGCCGCCGGAACATCACTATAAACTCGGTATGCACATTCAAAAAACAGCCGATACCCTGCAGCGCAAGGTGGTGGTGGTCGCCAGCGGCGATTTATCCCACAAGCTGAAAGAGGACGGACCCTACGGCCTGTCGCCCGATGGCGCGATGTACGACAAAACGATTATGGACATTATGGCCCGCGCCGCGTTTGCAGAGCTTTTCGCCATCCCCGACAGTGTATGCGCCTCCGCCGCAGAGTGCGGGCACCGCTCGTTTCTTACAATGGCGGGATGCCTGGACGGGCTGCAAGTAGAGTCTGCCGCGCTCTCGTACGAAGGGCCGTTCGGCGTGGGCTATGGCGTGTGTACATTCAAAGCCGGCAGCACTGATAGCGCGCGGCACTTTTTGGACGCGCGTCTGCAAGCGGTTGAGCGCGACGCGGCACAAGCGCAGGCCGGTGAGGATGCGTATGTCAAGCTGGCGCGCCAGTCGTTTACGGCCTGGGTGACGCAAAAACAGCGCATATCCGTTCCTAAGAACCTGCCCGATGAACTGACAAAACACCGCGCAGGCGTGTTCGTCACTCTGCATAAGGCCGGGCAGCTGCGCGGGTGCATCGGTACCATCTCCCCCACGCAGGATAGCCTTGCCGAGGAAATTATCCAAAACGCCATCTCTGCCTGCGCGCAGGACCCGCGCTTTTCGCCGGTGCAAGCGCATGAACTTACGCAGATCGAATGCTCGGTGGATGTCCTGGGCGAAGCGGAGGCTATCTCCGGCATGGATGAACTTGACCCCAAACGCTACGGTGTCATCGTATCCCACGGGCAAAAGCGCGGGCTGTTGCTGCCTGCGCTGGACGGTGTGGACACCGCAGATGAGCAGGTAGCCATCGCGCGACGCAAGGCTGGCATTGCGCCGGATGACCCCATCACCCTTCAGCGTTTCGAGGTGATCCGCCATCATTAGTCTCACCTGCACCGTATGCCACCACCGCTGCACACTACACGAAGGCCAAACCGGCCTGTGCGGCGCGCGGATTAACAAAGGCGGCCAAAGCGTGTCCCAAAGCTACGGACAGCTGACCGCGCTGGCGCTGGACCCCATCGAGAAAAAGCCGCTGTACCGCTTCCACCCCGGCTCGCAGATTCTGTCCGCCGGGAGCTTCGGCTGCAATATGGCCTGCCCGTTTTGCCAGAACTTCCAAATCGCCGAGGGGCGACCCGGAGCGATTGACACGCGCACCGTATCGCCGGAGGCCCTTGTAGACATTGCCCTGTCGCTTGAGCCCCGGGGCAACATCGGTGCGGCTTTCACCTATAACGAGCCGATGATCGGGTTTGAATACGTGCGCGATGCGGCCAAGCTGCTGAAAGCCCAAGGTATGCACACTGCCGTGGTCACCAACGGCTGCGTGGAGCCCTGGGTGCTGCAAGAAGTACTTCCGTATGTGGATGCTTTCAACGTCGACCTGAAATGCTTTACGCAGGAAGGCTACCGGGCGCTGGGCGGCGATCTATCGCTGGTGAAACACTTCATACAAACCGCTGCCGCATCGGCCCATGTGGAGGTCACCACGCTGATCGTTCCGGGCATGAACGACACGGAAGCCGAGCTGCGGCAGATGACGCAGTGGCTTTCGTCCCTCTCGCCGGATATTCCCTATCACCTCTCCCGCTTTTTCCCCCATAAAACCATGCAAACCACGCCGCCGACCGATACAACCCTGCTCTACCACCTGGCCGAGGTTGCCAAACAGTACCTGCGTTATGTATACTTAGGTAACGTTTAGTACAGGAGTGTAGAGATGACGGACAATAGCGTAGCCAAGTACCATGCCCTGGGGAATGATTATATCGTGGTCGATCCCAACTACCTGTCCGCGGACATGACCGAGGACAATATCCGCACGCTTTGCGACCGCAACTTCGGCATCGGGTCGGACGGAATATTATATGGTCCGTTGACCACCGAGGAGCCGTTTGAAGTGCGGATTTTCAACCCCGATGGCAGCGAGGCCGAAAAAAGCGGAAACGGCCTGCGGATTTTTGCCAAGTATCTGTTCGATGCGGGCTACCTGAAGGGGCGTACGGAATTTGACGTACTGACCAAAGGCGGCATGGCACACAGCACGCTTCTCAACAAGCGTGCCGAGCTGGTGGAGGTCGATATGGGCATTCCATCCTTTAAGAGCCGGGATATTCCCGTAAACGGCGAAGCGCGCGATGTGGTGGCCGAGGAAATTCACCTGGGCGGCACGCCCTTTCGCATGACTTGCGTGTCCGTAGGCAATCCGCATTGCGTTATCGTGGTCGAGCGCGCGACCAAGGCGCTGGCCGAAACGCTGGGCCCCATTGTGGTCGACCATGCACTGTTTCCAAACCGCATTAATTTACAGCTGGTGGAGATTATCAGCCGCCACGCCATCAAGCTGGAAATCTGGGAGCGCGGCGCGGGGTACACGCTGGCATCCGGCTCCTCCAGCTGCGCAGCGGCTGCCGCGGCCCACAAGCTGGGGCTGACCGATAGCCATGTCACCGTGATGATGCCTGGCGGCGAGCTGGACATCCGCATTGATGAAAGCGGACACAGCTTTATGCGCGGCACCGTAGCCGCAGTGTTTGAAGCGAAGCTTTCGGACTCGCTGGTGTATGGGCTGCGCGTATAAAGGCGCAGCTAGAACGATACAACCCATTAACATGACAGAAGCAGAGGGATTCATATGCAGTATAAAGACAGCTATCAAAAATGGCTTAAAGACTTCCGGGACGACGACGCGCTGGTGAGCGAGCTGAGCGCCATCGCTGGTAACGACAAGGAAATCGAAGACCGTTTTTACCAAACCCTGTCCTTTGGCACGGCCGGGATGCGCGGAGTGCTGGGCTACGGCACCAACCGCATGAACATTTATACCGTGCGCCGCGCCACGCAGGGACTGGCCAACTATTTAAACGCCAAAATCAAGGGACGGCGGCCGATGGTAGTTATCGCCTACGACAGCCGCCGCATGAGCCCGGAATTTGCCATGGAAACCGTACTTACCCTATGCGCCAGCGGCATCACCGCGAAGATTTTCGATTCGCTCCGCCCCGTGCCCATCCTGTCGTTTGCGGTGCGGCATTTGCAGGCGGACGCAGGCGTGGTGATTACCGCCAGCCACAACCCCCCGCAGTACAACGGCTACAAGGTCTACGGGCCGGACGGCGCGCAGATCGGCCCCGAGACCGCCGAGCAGGTTATCACTGCCATCAACGCGCTACAGTTCACCGATCCCAAGACCATGACCCGGCAGGAAGCCCTGCAAAAGGGGCTGATGGCGATCATCGGCAACCGCGAGGTGGATGATGAGTACATCCGCCGGGTAAAAACGCTGTCCATCAACCCAGACATTGTCCGGGACGAGGGCAAAACCCTGAAAATTGTCTACACGCCGCTGCACGGTGCGGGCAACGTGCCGGTACGCCGCGTGTTGAAGGAGATCGGCATCACCGGCGTAAGCGTGGTGAAGGAACAGGAGCTACCCGATCCGGACTTTTCCACCATCAAGCAGCCAAACCCTGAGTTCCCGGAAACCTTCACCCTTGCTACTGCGCTGGCTAACGAGGTCGGTGCAGATGTCTGCTTTGCCACCGACCCGGACTGCGACCGCCTGGGCGTAGCCGTGCGCGAGAAAAACAGACAGTTCCGCCTGCTAACCGGCAACCAAATCGGCTGTCTGATGATTTACTATATCCTCTCCACCCAGCAGGCAGCCGGTACCCTGCCGGGTAATGGCGCGGTTGTTAAATCCATCGTTTCCACGCAGCTGGCCAAGCCCATCTGCGATGCACACGGCGTTGCGCTGTTTGATACGCTGACAGGCTTTAAGTTTATCGGCGAGATGATACAGGAGTTTGAGGACACAGGCTCCCACACCTTCCTGTTTGGCTTTGAGGAAAGCTACGGCTTCCTGTCCTCCACCTTTGTGCGCGACAAAGACGGCGTAAACGCCAGCCTGCTCATTGCCGAGGCCGCGGCCTACTACAAGCGCCAGGGCAAAACGCTGTCCGATGTGATGGATGAGATCTTCAAGACCTACGGGTATTATCTGGAGCATGTGGAAAGCACCGAACTGCCCGGCCTGGACGGCGCACAAAAAATGCACGCCATTATGTCCGCCGTGCGCGAAAACCCGCCCAAAGAGATCGGCGGCGTAGCGGTAGAAGCCGTGCTCGATATTTTAAAAGGCACAAAAACAAGCGCCGACGGCACGGTGGAACCCCTTGGCTATCCGCAAAGCGACATGCTGTATTTCAGCCTGCAGGGCGGCGGCTTTGTATGCGTCCGTCCATCCGGTACCGAGCCTAAAATCAAGCTCTATATCAATGTGAAACATGCAGACAAAGCCGAAGCGGATGCGCTGCTTACGGCAGTTACCGCTGCGGCCAGAACGCTGCTGCAAAACTAACATCGTTTCAAGCAACGTATACACAACACCCCTCCGGGCGATAGTTCCCGGAGGGGTGTTGTTTGCTGCCATTTACGCTATTTCATCATTTCGTTACGGTAAAGTCCTCATAGCCGTAAAGCTGGCCGTCCATATACATTTCAAATCTGTACTCGCCGGTCGGAATCGACCCGAAGTCGTCCTCCACGTTTTCCAGAAAATCGCTCATCATGGAAAAGGTGGTATACACATAGGTATAATAGTTTTGAAGCTTGTACTTTTCCCAGCAATACACGGTGCTGCAATATCCAAACGGCGTTTCGAGGATGATCTTCGCCTTATACTCCCGCGAGTGCTTCAGCTGCGGGTAGCTGACCCGCAGGCTAAACGTCATGGAGGGGTCTTTCTCCATTTTTGCCAGGGAGAAATCGTTGGTGGACAGGTTCAGGTACTTGTCGCCTGCCTGGTACTCGGTAAAGATGGGCCTTGGCACGGTATAGTCGACCGTTGTTTCCGAGTCATGATTGGACACGGTAATTTGATAGGTGAGACCCGGAATTAGATGATCCAGAATATAGCGCTCGTCTTTGATATCGTCGATCCAATAATAGTACTCCCAGTTATCGTTGGCATAGGACAGCGTGAAGTCCGATGCTTTATCGCTATCCTGCCACTCTAACAGCGTATCCCCATTATCCAAGGATGTAAATGTCACATCCGTAATCGTACTGCCGTCGCCGGTTTGCGGTTTTTGCGTGCCGCACTCGGTGCAGAAGTTGCCGGTATTTTTGGTTCCGCAGCTGGGGCAAATCCATTCGCCGTCAGCCAGCGCGGTGGTCAGGGTCAGGCACAGCAGCAGGATCAATCCAAGCAGTATCACTCCGGTTCGTTTCATAGGTCAGCCTCCGTCTTTCCCAGCGTACGCTATCCATTGCAACATAGTTTGGTCAATATAGTTTTTTGTCTTCTATACATTATATTGGCAAAGACTGGAAGCGTCAAGAAAAAAACCTGTGGTGCGTTCTTGCGCGCTGCCAAGGAGCTATAGAATCAGGCGCATTGCGCTACACATAAGAAAAACTGCTGTTTATTGCAGCAGTTTTTTAAAAGGTTTGCGCGCATTGCAAGGGGGGTTATGCCTTAACATACTCCACAAGCAATTTCAGGCCGTTTTCCATGTCATCCATGTCGATCATCTCGCAGGCCGAGTGCACATAGCGGCAGGGGATGGACAGCGTACCCACCGGCATGCCACCGCGGGACAGCTGCATAGCGCCGGCATCGGTGCCGCCGTAGGGCAGAACCTCGCGCTGGCAGGGCACGCCTGCCTGTTTGGCGGCGGCCAGCATACGCTTGACCACATCCGGGTGAGAAATGGACCGTGCATCCTTGATTTTCACGGCCGGACCTTCGCCCATCTTCACGGCGTTGAGCTTGAGCTCCGGAATATCACCGGCGACGGTCACATCAATCGCGATGCCTTCATCCGGCTGGGCGGAATAGGCCGCCACGGTTGCGCCGCGCACGCCTACCTCCTCCTGCGAAGTAAACACCGCCACGATGGACTGGTGTTTGTCCGGCAGGTTTTTCAGCAGCGAAATCAGCAGCGCGCAGGCGGAGCGGTCGTCCATCGCGGGCGAGGCCATGCGGGTTTTGCCTACATCAAACGAGGGCTCGGAATACACGGCGATGTCGCCGATGTCCACCATAGACAGGGCTTCGGCTTCGTCCTTAGCGCCGATATCGATATACAGGGTCGACATTGCACTTTGCTCGCCCTTCTTCAAGGCCTGCTCATAGAGCACACCCTCCACGCCGTTTTGGAACTTCACACGGCGGGCGCGGCTCATGCTGACGCTAATGCCACCGACGTTGGACACACGCAGCCAGCCTTCTTTTTCCACATGGGTGACAATCAGGCCGATGTGGTCCATGTGCGCGGCAAACATAATGCGTTTGTCGCCTGTGCCTTTCTTTTCGCAAATCAGGTTACCCAGGGCATCCCGGCGGACGGAGTCCACCGAGTCCTTGACCAGGGATTCGATTACATCCGCCACAGTGTGCTCGTGGCCGCTGGGGCCGTAGAGGGCGGTAAGCTGTTGTAAGAGTTCTTTCATATGCAAATCATCCTTTCATCAGATGCTTGAGTGTCGCCTGGGCGAGCTGAAGTTGACTATCCACATCCTGCAGGTTGCACACCGAGGAGGGGCTGTGGATATTGCGGCAGGGTACGGAGATGACCACGGTTTTGCAGCCCGCGCCCGCACGCTGAATCGCGCCGGCATCGTTGCCGCCGGCGATGTATTTTTTAATCTGGTGGGGTACGTTTTCTTCCGTGCCCGCTTTGAGCACGAGCTTAAACAGCGCGTGATCGGCAATGGAGGACGTATCCATGAACGACACACACGGCCCCTGGCCGGGCGTGCAGACTTTAAACTGGTCCTCGGTATCGCCCAAATCGTTAGCGGTGGTCCCTTCCAGCACGATGGCGATATCCGGCTGCACGCGGTAACCGGCGGATTTCGCACCGCGCAGGCCGACCTCTTCTCTGGCGGTAAAGGCCAGCGTCAGCTCGCCATCATAGTCCGCATCCAGCAGGCGCAGCAGGTTATACACGCCCACGCGGTCATCCAGCGCTTTGGCGCAGACAAACCCATCGCCGAACTCGGTATACTTCGTAGTAAAGGTGATATGCGTGCCCGTGGGAACCTTGCTTTCGGCCTCGGCCTTGTCCTTGGCACCGATATCCACGCTGAGTTTGTCGATGGTCGGCGCGCCGTGGTATTCCTCTTTGGACTGCAAGTGGATGGGCGTATACCCGATCACACCGGGGATGGCATCCTCGCCGTAACCCACCATTACGCGCTTGCTTAGCAGTACCCGCGGGTCCACTGCGCCGATGCCGCGGAAGTTGATCAGTCCATCGTCGTTTGCGGAAATCGATACCAGACCGATTTCGTCCATATGGGCGGCAAACAGTACGCGCGGCAGGCTGGACTCCTTGGCCTTGCGCACAGCGATTACACTACCCATGCCGTCAAACGATACATTCTCTTTGCCCAGTTTGCTCACGCAGATATCGTACACAACCTTGCGTACGGCCTCTTCGCGGCCGCCTAGGGCCCGTAATTCACAAAGGGTTTTCAGATCCATAAGTCTGTATCCCACCCTTCTTCAATGTCTGCGGCGTAAGCCGCCGCCAGGCGGCCGCACTGCTTGATTACGTCCAGCTGCACGGTTTCCACCGTGGTATGCATGTAGCTTAGCGGCAGACCGACCAGCACGCAGGGTACGCCATCGCGGGCGATTTCCACCTCGTCGGTATCGGTGCCGGTCCCGCGTTCGGCCAGCTCCAAATTCACTTTAATGCCATTGTCTTTGGCGGTATCCTTCAGCTTTTGCAAAAGCTTATGCTGAATGAACGGGCCGATGGTAAGGGCGGGCGCATCCGCAGGCACGGTGCTGTCCGGTTTAGCGCCGGGGTAGCTTGCCTGGGTCACATCCAAAATGAAGCCGATGTCCGGGTCTACGGAATAGGCACCGGTCATTGCGCCAAACCCGCCAACCTCTTCCTGGGTGGAGCACATGAATACGACTTCGGCGGAGTGCTTGAGTTTCTGCAGGCGCTCGGCAGCATCCAGCATCACGGCGATGCAGGCGCGGTCGTCCATGGTTTTGCTCGCGGCGCGATTGTTAAGCAGTTCCACGACCTCGCCGTGGAGGGTGACCATATCGCCGATGTTCACGGTTTGTTTTACCTTGTCGGCATCCATGCCCAGGTCGATATACAGGTCGTCCCACTTCACGCCTTTTTTCTGGTCGCCTGCGGCTTGCAGGTGCGGGGGCTTTGCGCCGATCACGCCAAACAGCTCTCCCGTTTCGGCATGCACGGTCACGGTCATCGCAGGGACGATTTTCGGGTCCACGCCGCCCATGCCGCGCACGCGCAGGGAGCCATCCTTCAGAATTTCGGTCACCAGCAGAGCGACCTCATCCATATGCGCAACGAACATGATTTTCGGGGGGGCCGTGCCCCCTTCCTGTTTCTGGTTGGCTAATTTCAGTGTCGGTTTCTGAATGGCGACCACGTTTGAAAACGCGTCGACATACACCTCGTCGCAGTAGGGCTGAAATTGTTCCTTCAGCCACTGCGCCAGCGCCTGTTCGTAGCCAACAGGCCCGAAACGCGCTGTGCTTTCCCGTATAAAGGAAAGGATATCCATACAGTTTCCCCTTTCTTTCTTTGAGGGCAAGGCCCCCAAACCCCAGCCAAAGGCTTCCCCTTGGCGCTTCCTTGTGCCGCGCAAAGCGCAGCCAACGAAATAGGGTGATTTTTTATTTCGAAGCTATACCCGAAATCTACCAACGTTAGCCCAGAACATCCTTGGCGATGCGCACGCTGGCCATGGCGTCCGGCGCATAGTAATCCGCGCCGATGTCCTTGGCAAGCGTTTCGGTCAATACCGCGCCGCCGACCATGACAGTGACCGGCGATGCATACTCCCGGCGGACCAGCGCAATGGTTTCGCGCATGGAGGGTACGGTGGTGGTCATCAGTGCCGATAGCCCCAGCAGCGTTGCCCCGGTGCTTTGCACGGCGGCGAGTACCTCGGCCGGGGGTACATTCTTCCCCAGGTCCAGCACATGAAAGCCGTAGCTTTGCAGCATGGTGCAAACGATGTTTTTGCCGATATCGTGCACATCGCCCTCAACGGTCGCCAGCACGATGGTTTTGCCCGGCTCCGGCTCGGCGGCCGGCATTTTCGCGGTGGCCTCGGCAATGGCACGCTTGGCCGCGCCTGCCGATTGCATCAGCTGCGGCAGGAAGATTTTACCGCTTTCGTAGCGCGCGCCCACCTCAGTCAATGCGGGAATGACATGGTTTTCAATCACCGCAAGGGGCTGTTCCCCCTTGGCCAGCAGCGCAGCAGCGGCATCCCCGGCAGGCCCATCCATCCCGGCGATAATCAGCGCGCTCAGGGAGTCTCCCCCGGCCTTTGCGTCCGCTTTGGGCGCGTCTTTCTGCACCACAGTTTGCAGGGTTACCGCAGAGTACTTCTGGATATAGTCCGCAAATCCTGCATCAAAGCCCAAGGTTGCGCTGGCCGCGTGGAAGGCTGGCAGCACCTGCCCGTCCAGCGGATTGATAATCGCGGCGGACAGCCCCCGCAGCAGCGCCATGGATACAAACGCCGCCGTAATCAGGCTGCGCCCCGGCAGCCCAAAGGACACGTTGCTCACGCCCAGCACGGTTTTTACATGCAGCTCCGTTTGCAGGCGGTGTACGGTTTCCAGCGTCACCGACGGCGCTTGCGGATCGGCGGCGGCGGCCATGGTCAGCCCGTCAAACAGAATGTCGCTGTGATCCACGCCGTGGCGGTCGGCTTCGGCCAGAATGCGTTTGGCAATCGCCAGGCGACCGCCCACAGTATCAGGAATGCCGTTTTCGTCAAGGCAGAGAGCGACCAGCGCCGCGCCGTACTGCCTGGCGAGCGGGAAGACCGCGTCCATCACAGACTGTTTTCCCGATACGCTGTTGATGATTGGCTTACCGGTGTAGGCACGCAGAGCGGCTTCCAGCGCGGCGGGGTCGGCCGAGTCCAGCTGCAGGGGCGCGGCGGTCACGGCCTGTACGGCTTTGGTGGCGGCGGTCAGCATGGCGGCTTCGTCAATGCCCGGCAGGCCGACATTAACATCCAATATATCCGCGCCCGCGTCCATCTGCGCGGCGGCTTCCTGCTTGATATAGGCCATGTTTTGCTCGCGTAATGCCTGCTTGAGTTTGGGTTTGCCGGTGGGGTTGATGCGCTCGCCGATGATCACGGGCTTTTCGCCGATGGTCACCGTTTGGCTGTGGCCGGAGACCCGGCAGTGTGTAAGCCCGTCCGCCTGCGGTGGTTGCGGCGGTGTATAGGGCAGATCGGCTACGGCTTTTACCAGCGCGGCAATATGCTTGTCGGTGGTGCCGCAGCACCCACCCACGGCATGTGCACCCAGGGAAACGGCCTCGGCCATATCGATGGCAAAGCCCTCCGGCTCGGTTTTAAACAGCGTACAGCCATCCACCAGCTCCGGTATGCCCCCGTTGGGCTTAAACAGCACCGGTTTCCCGGCTGCGCAGGCCAAAAGGCGCTTAAGGTTTTGTAGCAACAGCTTCGGCTCGGCATGGCAGTTAATGCCCAGCGCGTCCACGCCCGCCATTGCCGTCAGCATGGCCGCCGCGCCTTCGATATCCGAGCCTGTTAAAAGCCGTCCGCTTTCATCCGGCGACAGGGAGACGATGAAGGGCAGGGGGGCATTGCCCCCTTTTTCCTGGATGGCTTGGCGGATACCGAGCACCGCCGCCTTGACCTCGGTCAGGCAGGTCATGGTCTCCAGCACAATCAAATCGCAGCCTGCCTGTATGCCCGCGCTGGCGATGGTGTAATACCAGGTGACCGCATCCTCAAACGCCCGCTCGCCATAGGGCGCAAGCAGTTTCCCCAGGCTGGTTAAATCCAGCGCGGCAAAGCCGTGTCCGGCCTTTTTGACCGCCTCTTTGGCGATGCGCACCCCTGCGGTGATCAGTTCTTCCCAGTTTGAAAGCTCCTCCGGGTCAAAGCCAAAGGTATTGGCATACACCACATCCGCGCCCGCATTCAGATAGCCGCGGTGTACGGCCTTCACCGTATCAGGGCGCAGGGTGTTCCACTCCATCGGCTTCATGCCGCTGGGCAAGCCCATGCCTTGCAAAATCGCGCCCATGGAGCCGTCCAGTATCACGCGCCGGGTTTTCAGTAACGTTAAAAACGGGTGCATCGCTTACCTCCCGATGATTGCGCCGAGGTTGCGGAATACATCCTCCGCCACATCGAAACGGTTCATGGTGTACAGGTGAATATGGCGAATGCCGTTGGCAATCAGGTCTACAATCTGCTCGGTAGCGTAGGCCACACCGGCCTGCCGCATGGACGCAGGATCGGCACCGAACTTATCGACAATGGACAAAAAGCGCGGCGGCAGCGTAGCCCCCGAAAGCGCGGTAATGCGCTTGATCTGCCGGGCTTTGATCACCGGCATAATGCCCGCGCCCACCGGTACATCAATCCCTGCACGCAGGGCGCGGTAGAGGAAGTTGTACAGCGTCGTGTTGTCAAAAATCATCTGCGTGGTTAAAAAATCAACCCCAGCGTCCACTTTTTTCTTCAGGTTTTCCAGATCAACGGCACGGTTTGCACTTTCGGGATGGCCTTCAGGGTAGCAGGCCGCCCCGATGCAAAAGCCGCCGCGCTGTTTGATGTGCCTGACCAGCTGGGTAGCATGTTCAAACCGCTTGCCGCTGGGCAGAATGCCATCGACAGGGATATCACCGCGCAGCGCCAGCACATTGTGCACACCGGCGCTTGCCAGATCATCCAATACCGCGTCAATGGTATCCACGGTGGAATTCACGCTCGTCAAGTGGGCCAGGGCGGGGACACCCGCCTCCTGCGCGGTCTGGGCAATTTCACGGGTGAACTGCGGGGTTATGCCGGTCGCCCCGTAGGTTACGGAGATAAACTGGGGCTTGAGCGTGGCAATATCGCGCACGATCTGCTTGGCTTCCTCCACCCGGGCAAACTCCTTGGGCGGAAACACCTCGCAGCTGATGGTCACGGCATCGGTGAACAGGTCAATCATCTTTTCCATGGCGTTCTCCTCTATGCTCGGGAGTTCAAATCAGACATGCTATGTTTTTCAGTCGCCTGCGGGTTTTACTTGCTCTGCGGCGTATGCAGCAAGCCTTCGCGCAGGTCGTAGGGCGTCTCCTGATAGACAAAGTAGTTCAGCCAGTTGATGAACAACAGGCTGGCATGGGCGTGCCAGGTCATGCGCGGCTGCATGTTGGGGTTATCGCCGGGGAAGTAGTTCTCCGGCAGATCGATATCCAGCCCATTGCTCTTGTCGCGGAAGTATTCCGTGGCCAGGGAATCGCGGTCGTACTCCGAATGCCCGGTAGCAAACACCCGGCGGCCATCGCAGCTGCGCACCACGGCCGACCCAGTTTTTTCCGACCAGGCGAGCACGATCAGATCGCGGTTTTTGCCGATGGCGGCTTCATCCAGCTCGGTATGGCGGCTCATGGGCACGGTAAAGGTATCGTCCATCCCGCAAACCAGCTTATCGTGCACATCGGTGATGGCAGTATCAAACACACCAAACAGCTTTTTGGGCAGGGGCTTTTTTTCAATGCCGTAGTGGAAGTACAGGCCCGCCTGCGCCGCCCAGCAAATGAACAGCGTGGAAAAAGCCCGCTCGTCTGCCCAGCGCATAATATCGGTCAGTTCATCCCAGTACTGCACATCCTGAAAGTCCAGCTGCTCCACCGGCGCGCCGGTGATGATCACGCCGTCAAATACCTCATCCTTTACATCGGTAAAGGTGCGGTAAAAGGCGTTTAAGTAATCGGCGGATACGTGCTTGCTTTCATAGCTGCCTGTGCGCAGCAGCGTGATTTCCACCTGCAACGGTGAGTTGGATATCATGCGCAGCAGCTGGGTTTCGGTTTTTTCCTTGGTGGGCATCAGGTTCAAAATAGCGATTCGAAGCGGGCGGATGTCCTGCATGGTTGACCGCTTCTCGGTCATCACGAATATATTCTCGTCCGCCAGGGTTTTGGTCGCCGGCAGGGCGTCTGGGATTTTAACTGGCATAGTGCATTCTCCTTCAAGTGTTATTATACCGTAAATGGTTAGACTATTGGCCGTTTCACGGGAAAATTCCGGTAAAAAAGCCCCCGGTGCGATGCTGCCTGCTTCGCCGGAGGTTGGGTGTTCTCGTTTGTCCCCCATACCCCGCAGCGGCGGCGCGCAGCCGACCCTGCAGGCGGGGTATTGATTGCACAAGAAACCCTTCCCCCGTAAGGGAAGGGTTGAGTATTACCTGTATACGGCAAAACGCCGCTCAACCACGACCTATTTCGGGGCAGCAAACCATCTGACGGGGCATTCGCATCATCATACAATCCATCAGATCCGCCTCCTTTACGCCGTGAAGATTGAATACAGCATAGCAAACAGGGGTGGGGATGTCAAGCTATCAGCTTTGTCGCTTCAAGATAAAGATTATCCTCTACTCCACCAAAAAATATATTAGTTGATTGGAATTCATTGAACTACAAGATGCTATCTCTTATTTGCTAAAAGCTTCTCCTTGAAGATAGTATATGCACTTCTATTCAGCAATCTTTCAACAGGTTCGTTATAAGAACACTCTTTAATATCATATAAGTAAATCGGACAAACTATATCGTCTGCTTTCTTAAACTCAATATATGCTTTGTTCGAAACATCTATATAGTGGGATCGTCTTTTTCTTTGTTTACGTTGAACCGCTAGTCTTTGTTTTAGACTTCTTCTTGCCATACTATATCCTCCACTAATCGAACGTGTGTTTCCCTTATAACTTTATCCCTTTAAAGCAGGGATGTTTTGAGGTGTTGCTGATATCACCTTCTCGGTCTTACTTTTTAACAGTATTAAATTTGCAAATGTATTCAAATACGTATCTGCAATGTTTCTAAGTTGATCATCATCCAAAGCTAGTCTGCTATCATTGTTAGCAACCACTTGAATTAGACCTATCATTTTGTTTTTGGCACATAAAACCGGGGCAGATATATATTGTTTATACTTATCGTACTTGTTTTCCCCAAGGGAACTTACAAATCGTGAATGCAGCGCTTCTTCACTAAGGGCTTGTATTCCCATGTCACCATTATGCCTAAACTGTTGAGCATCAAAAAACGCTTTTGTCTCATCAATTTTCCTTTTTTTTTCAAAAACAGTTGGGTACTCGTTAGTGGTATTGTAATACCCTATTGTCATAATATGATCATCGTCAATTCTTGCGACATATGTTACTTCTAAATTGGAACTTGCATCAAAACTTGAAACAACATCATAAATAGCTTTGCACAAATCTCCACAACATGTGCTTATTGATACAGGTGCTAGATTTACCGTTCCCTTTTCCACAATATCACTTGCAACTTCAGTTAAAATATGAGCATCTGTTTGAAAAAGAGAGCGAATGATTCTATCTGCTTTTCTAAATGCCGTGTTTTGTCTCCTTAGTTCATCCATTGCCCGATTTTTATTCACTTCAACCCTTGTATAGTGTAAAATACAAATCCCCTGAATGGTAAGTATCGCTAATATCGCGATGATAAGCAATGTGCTGACACCTTTGGAAAATGGAGAAAAATACCACGCAATAAAAAAAGTAAGCAGCGCGGGGATAAAGGTGAGTAATAGGTTTTTTGGAATTGGTTTATTAATCCATTTTTCTAGTCGTTCCACTTTATTTATCTTTCCCTCTCGTCTATTATACATTTTTTATGATGATATTATTTTAGCAAAGACGCACTATTTGTCAAGTTTTTTAATTGTAAGAAGCAGTCACAGCTTAAGACTAAAATAAGTCCAGATACTCCTATACTATCGCTCTCATTGCTTAAGTGTGTTATTTTACATCGAAATGAGTATGGACAACGTGATGAAACAACGCACTTTCATCAGGTTGAGTCTGCGGACCGTGATATGGGAGTGTAAGCCCGACTAACGTCCGAAATTCACGAAGTGAATAAAGCGCGCGGCCTCGCCTGAACACAGAAAAGGCGAGGCCGCAAAATATAATATCGGGGATCCCGCAGGCGTAAGATGGTGGAAAGGCGACCGGCAGCGTGCAGGGTATTTGTTCAGTGTTTACCTGCTCACCGCCAGCGATCCAATCGGGTCCCAGGGTTTGAGTTCGATAGGCTGTGCTTCGAGGGCTTTCAGTTGCTCAGGCGTGAGGTACTGTTTGCGCACGACCACCTGGTGGGTGTAGTTGTTGAACCAGTCCTGGCTCATGACGAAGAAGCCTTTTTCGCCCACTTCATCGCCCCAGCTGTTTTCTACCTTCCATTTGGTGATATTCCCTTCGCGCACATCCACGGCCATCAGCGTCATGGCGTGGGTGAGTACGGTTTGGCCGTAGTCCAGCATATCGGCCTTGGTCATGGTCAGGTCGGTGCCTAGCACTGTATTGTAATCATACAGGCCCGTGTCCATAATGCCCGCATCCCGGTCGTACAGCTTGGCCACATCGCAGCCGAACCACACCGGCGACCCGGCCTGCACCTGCTGCTTTGCCATGTCGGCCAGCTGCTCGGCTTGCAGGTTTAAGTACACCACGGGCTTGCCGCCCACCACATTGCCAAGGTATTTTACGGTATAGGTTTTGCCGTAGGGTTTATCGTCCGTCGGGGCGTTGATGACGCTGACAAAATCGTCGATAAAATCCTCGCCTACGTATTTTTGGAAGAACGCAAGCGGGGTCATGTTCAGGTCGCGATGATAGGCGTTATCCTTGTCGCGATAGGCAAAATCGAAGGTCTGGGGCGGCGTACCTAAGAAAGTGCGAAGCATGCCGTAAATTTCGGTGATCATTTCATCTTTCGCATCGCGCAGGTCAGTTTCCGTTGCGCCCTTGGCTGCCAGGCGGCGCAGGGTAACGCCGTCTTTGCGTAGTTTATTGATTAAAATGGTGTTCATGCTGGCCGAGTTGCTGGAGTGGTAGGACTCCGGCATGGCGGACTTGGGCACGACGCCGTATTTCTTCATCAGGTTGACCAGCATATCCCACTGGCCGCCATCGTTCATCAGGCTTTGAAACTGCCACATCACCATGCGGCTGTCCTTTGCTTCGCCTGCGGTTTCGATGACGCTTTCCAGAAAATAATTGGCCTTTTCCAGCTTGTCAAAGAACATCAAATAGGGCTGGGAGAGCTCAAAGTTTTTGTCTTTGAAACCCAGCGTTTTATTCATGTGATAGCGCAGCACGTTCATGCCCGCGAAGATCCAGCAGCGGCCGCTTTTCTTCTGGTTGGTAATGTCCAGCGTGTCGATTTCATCAGAGAAAACCTGCTGCATCTGCACCAGGGATTGCTGGTTTCGCGCCGCGGCATCGATTCC
Organism: Candidatus Limiplasma sp.; assembly: GCA_963675925.2. Classification (GTDB taxonomy): domain Bacteria; phylum Bacillota; class Clostridia; order Christensenellales; family Aristaeellaceae; genus CAXXOK01. Next base: position 842,501 of record CAXXIB010000004.1, on the reverse strand, counting down.
GTTTTGAATCACGCTCCCGGCGACAATCCTGGAGGGGTTATGGCTATAGGCCTGTTCGGCTTTGGTTAAAAATTCATTGGAGATGTTTCCGTTTGTGTTCATGCTGTGTTCCTTTCCGTCTTACATGGAGTGTGTATGCATACGAGGTCTTCGCCAGCAGCTAAAGATTTCCTGCCTGGATGGCTGTAGATCCGCCGCCGTCCTGGTGTACATACCCGGTTTTGCAAAAATCTACACAGGAAACCCCTGTTTTTCGATTTCGTGCTATAATACTGGACTGTATGAGTAAAGATGAAAGTTGCCAAAAGAGCAAGTACGAAGTTGACATGACCGTGGGGTCCATTCCGCGCCATTTGCTGCGGTTTTCGCTGACCGTTGCCCTCACGGGCATATTGCAGCTCCTATATAACACGGTAGATACCATTGTGGTCGGGCAGTTTGCCGGCAAGGAAGCGCTGGCGGCTGTGGGCAGTACCGGCTCACTGATCAATTTGCTGATTACATTGTTTGTCGGACTTTCGGTCGGGGCAAGCATCGTGCTGGCCAAGTACTACGGCGAAGGCAACCTGAAAGCCGTCAGCGACGCGGCGCACACAGCCATCACCGTAGCGGCGATCGCCGGGGTATTTATGGCAGTCGTCGGCTTTGTGCTGGCCAAGCCCATACTCATGGCCATGGGCGTGCCGGGCGATGTGCTGGACCAGGCAACGCTGTATATGCGGCTGTTTTTCCTTGGCATTCCGTTTTCGTTTATCAACGTGTTCGGCTCGGCCATCCTGCGCGCAGTGGGCGATACCAAACGCCCCTTGTATATCCTGACGCTGTCAGGACTTTTGAATGTGTCGCTGAACTTGCTGTTTGTCATCGGTTTCCACATGGGTGTGGCCGGCGTGGCCTGGGGCACGGTACTATCCAACATCTTATCCGCCTACCTGATTTTACGCGTACTGACCCACACCGAAGGCGCGATTCGCATTATTCTTAAAAAACTGACCATTAAAGCAAGCATGCTCAAAGCCATCGCCCGCATCGGCCTGCCGGCCGGGCTGGAAGGCGCGATGTTTGGCATCAGCAATGTGATGATACAATCCGCAATCAACTCCTTTGGGTCGATGGTGGTGGCGGGCAACGCCATTGCCGTGAACCTGATGGGACTGGTGTATGTCACCATGCAGTCCATCACCCAAGCCGGGATGACCTTCACCAGCCAGAACATGGGTGCGCACCAGTATCACCGGGTGCGCATGTCGCCGCTGATTACCATTGTGCTGGTCAGCATTACGGGCGGTGCGCTGTCCAACCTGATGGCGGCATACGCCAAACCACTGGCCTCGCTGTACAACAACACGCCGGAGGTGCTGCATTTTGCGGCACTGCGGATGGGCATCACTTTTCCGCTGTATTTCATCTTTGGCATTATGCAGACCTTCGCTTCCCAATTGCGGGGCATGGGCCGTGGTATGCTGCCGATGGTCGTATCGGTCACGGGCATTTCCGGCATCCGCATCGGGTGGATGTACACGGCCTTTGCCGCCGACCGTACGCTGGAAACGCTGTACATCGGCTATCCCATCTCCTGGGCAACCACGCTGGCGATTTTGATTGTGTGTTATATTTTGGTGCTGCGCAAAGTGCCCAAGCAGGATATGCCGCTGCCGGAGTGCGCCGTGAACTAATCGCCAGACGATTCCAAAAGACCGTGCCACGATTGCACGGTCTTTTTTGAATTTCAGTGGTTTTCAGCAGCGTTTGCGTTACTTTATATCCCGAAACTTCTCCAGCCGGATACACCCGTCCTCATCCACCCGGCGCACGCCGCCCTTGTAGGCGTAGCCCAGTTTGCGGTAAAAGTCGCAGGCGGTAATGGACGCGGGAATCTCAATACGGGTTGCGCGCTTGGCGTATTCGTCTGCCTCCAGCGCTTGCATGATGGCTCTTCCGATACCCCGTCCATGCCAGTCCGGCAGAACATAAATGGTCAGCAATACGCTTTCGGTCTTGCTGCCGTAATAGCCTTGAATTGCGCCACAGCCCAGCACCGTATCGCCCTCGCAGGAGACATACATATGCACTTGCCGACTGCGCTGCACAATCATATCCCGGTCGTGGGAATGGATATTGGCCTCAATATACGCCGCCGGATAATCCCGGCTATTCACCTCGCGCAGGTTGCGAATAATGAGCTTGGCCACTGCATCGGCATCGGCAGGCCGAAACCGTCTGATATTCATGCTACTATGCTCCGTCTGGGTCGGTCACACTTGCCTTGGGGCCCTATGCTGTTGTCCGCTGGGATGGGTTCAGTCGGTGAGCTTTGCTATCGCTTCCGCTTGCGTTGCCACGAAGTTGACCTGCTTGCCCTGGTTGGATTCGGCGATGAACTGCTGCAGGGCTTTGCTTTCATGCGCCGAGAAATCGCCGACAATGGCAATCCGCACGCCGTAGTTGACGAATTTTTGCAGGATCGCCCCCGCCAAGCCGCTGCGCAGCTGGAAAAAGGCAGGGTCCAGCGCTTCGGCCGGAACCATCGCGCGGTCGGCCTGATGGGTATACCCGATATCAGCAATCCGATCCAGCGCGTCCTGCTCGGTGTGCAGGGTATCGGCGGTGTCGAGTATGGCGATGGGCACGCCACTTACGGTGATGCAGGTCATGACGGTCGTCCTTTCCGCTGGTACAGTATGGCTCATTGTAGCATAGTCTGCTAAACCGCGACAATCCATACCTACAGGAAAGCACCCCGGCCTGCTCATGCAGACCGGGGTGCTTTTTGATTTCTGATTATTTGTTCTTTTTGTTGACCACGTCAAACACAACGGCCATCAGCAGAACAAAGCCTTTAATGGCCTGCTGCCAGTCAATCGAGATCCCCATGATGGACATACCGTTGTTGAGTACGCCCATGATCAAACCACCAACGATACAGCCGATGACCGTGCCGATACCGCCGCTGGCCGACGCGCCGCCGATGTAGCAACTGGCGATGGCATCCAGCTCGAAGTTGACACCGGCCTTTGGCGTTGCCGCGCTCAGTCGGCCCGCAAACACGATGCCTGCAATCGCCGCCAGCACGCCCATGTTCACATACACCCAGAAAAACACCCGCTTGGTATTGATGCCCGACAGCGCTGCCGCCTTGGCGTTGCCACCAAACGCATAGATATGCCGCCCGATGGTCGTTTTACTGGTTACGAAGGAGTAAATCATAATCAATACACCCAGCAGCACCAGCACCGTCGGCATGCCCCGGTATTGGTTCAGCCAGTAGGCAAAGATGTTGATGACGACCACCATGATCGCGATTTTCACCGCGAGGACAATCTTGGAGGACACCGCAAAGCCATAGTGTTTCATTTCGCGCCGCTTGCGCAGCTCGCCGATGATGAACACGATGCTCAGCAGCAGCCCCACGATCAGGGTCAATAGGTGCAGCTGTTTTCCAAACAGGTTGATGGGACCGGTCAGATTCGTGATATAGTCCGGCACAAAGCCCGCGGAGATGGAGGTAAACACATCCGGAAACGGCGCTTTGGTTTGCCCTTTGAGGATAACCATGGTTAGTCCACGGAAGATCAGCTGTCCGGCCAGGGTTACAATGAACGCCGGGATGCGGACATACGAAATCCAAAACCCCTGCCATGCGCCGATCAATCCGCCCAGGATCAGCGACATGAACAGCACCACGACCGGCGGAATGTTCCAGTCCATAATGAACACGGCGCTTGTCGCCCCGATAAACGCGGCGACGGACCCGACCGATAAATCGATGTTCCCGGTCAGGATAACCAGCAGCATCCCGATGGCCAGCACCAGAATGTAGCTGTTTTGCATAATCAGGTTGGCTACGTTAAGCGGCTTTAACAAAATCCCCTTGGTGAGGAACTGGAACAGAATGATGATCGCCACCAGGGCAATGATCATGCCGTACTGCCGGCTGTTAAACTCGAATTTCCTCTTTTTTTGTGCTTGTTGCATTCGTCAGTTCCCCCTGCTGCTTTGCATGATACAACGCATAACGCTTTCCTGCGTTGCTTCCTCTTTGGGCAGCTCGCCCACCATTCGACCTTCGTTCATGATATACACGCGATCGCTCATGCCCAGTACCTCGGGCAGTTCGCTGGAGATAATGATAACGGCCTTGCCCGCAGCGGCCAGCTGGTTGATGATGGTGTAGATCTCGTACTTGGCACCCACATCAATGCCGCGTGTCGGTTCATCCAAAATCAGGACATCCGGCGCGGCGAAAATCCACCGGCTGAGGCATACCTTCTGCTGGTTGCCGCCCGAAAGGTTGCCCACAATCTGATGCACAGACGGCGTTTTGATAGACAGCTTTTTGCGGTAATCCTCCGCGACGTGAATTTCCTTGCTCTTGTTGATAATCAGCATTTCGCTGATTCCCTTGAGGTTGGCCATGGAAATGTTTTCTTTCACATCGCTGATCAGGATCAGCCCGGCGGTTTTGCGATCCTCCGTCAGGTAGGCCACGCCGTTTTCAATCGCCTGATGCACGGTGTTGAAATTCACGGGTTTGCCGTCCTTCATCATCGTGCCGGTAATTTTTTTGCCGTAGGCTTTGCCAAACATGCTCATGGCCAGTTCCGTGCGCCCTGCGCCCATCAGTCCGGCAATGCCGACCACTTCGCCCTTGCGCACATAGAGGTTGATGTCGTTTAGCACCTGGCGGGTTGTGTCCACCGGGTCAAACGCGGACCAGTTCTCCACGGAAAACACCGTCTCCCCGATTTCGCAGTCGCGGGCGGGGAAGCGGTCCTTAATCTCGCGGCCAACCATGCCCTGAATGATGCGGTCTTCTCTGATATCATCCTGGCCTTTGACCAGGGTTTCAATGGTCGCGCCATCGCGCAGTATGGTAATACTGTCGGCGACCCGCTCCACTTCCTTTAGTTTATGGCTGATAATAATGGACGGCACGCCCTTTGCCCGCAGATTTACGATAATTTCGAGCAAATGATCGGATTCGGCTTCGTTAAGCGCAGCGGTCGGTTCGTCCAGTATCAGTAATTTTACGTCTTTTGCAAGCGCCTTGGCGATTTCCACCAGCTGCTGCTTGCCCACGCCGATATCGGCAATCAACGTATCCGGGTCTTCGGCCAGCCCCACAAGCTTAAGCAGCTCCGTGGTTTTAGACCGGGTTTTCTGCCAGTTGATCACGCCTGCTCTGGCCTGTTCGTTGCCCAAAAACATGTTTTCGGCAATGCTTAAATACGGCACCAGGGCAAGCTCCTGATGAATGATGGATATGCCTTTGCTTTCGCTGTCTTTAATGTTGTGGAATATACATTCTTTCCCGTCGAATATAATTTCGCCGGTGTAGGTTCCATGCGGGTACACGCCGCCCAGCACGTTCATCAGCGTGCTTTTGCCCGCACCGTTCTCGCCCACAAGCGCGTGGATTTCATCGCGCTTTACAATCAGGTTCACGCGATCCAGCGCTTTGACGCCGGGGAACAGTTTGGTGATGTCCTTCATGTGTAAAATCGCCTGGTCCAAGGTGGTATTCACGCTCCTTATTCCCCTGGTTTTAGGATTGTATTATTTTGCCCTTTGCGGCTTTTGCGGTACGATTGCTACCAGTATAAACAGAGGTATGGCGGCAGTCAAGCTGCCGCCATACGACGCAGTTTACCCTGCGATTACAAGCCGAGTTGTTCCATGGTGTAGTAGCCGCTGTCTTCCACCAGCACCTGCACGGCGTTGGTCGCATCAATCGGCACCGGCTCCTCTAAGTAGGAGGGCACGATGAACACGCCATTGTCATACGTGGTGGTGTTGTTGATGGTGGGTTCTTCGCCGCCCAGCACCGCGTTAACCATTTCGACGGCTCTGGCCGCCAAAGTGCGGGTGTCTTTGAAGATGGTGGAATACTGCTCGCCCGCCAGAATGCTCTTAACGGAGGGGAGTTCCGCATCCTGCCCTGAGATGATGGGCATGGGCATATCGTCGGAGCCATAGCCAACGTTTTTCACAGAGGCCAGCACGCCGATGGAAATGCCGTCATAGGGGCTGAGGATGGCATCCAGGCCGCCATCAGCATAGTGCGCGGTAATGATGTTATCCATGCGGGCCTGCGCGGTAGCGCCGTCCCAGCGGAGGGTTGCAACCTGGTCAAACGCGGTCTGACCGGATTTGACAACCATTTTGCCCTCGTCGATGTAGGGCTGCAGAATGCTCATCGCGCCATCAAAGAAGTAGTAGGCATTGGTGTCATCGGGCGAGCCGGCAAACAACTCAATGTTGAAGGGGCCTTCCGCATCCGGCAGTCCAAGGCCGTCCACGATGGTCTGTGCCTGCTGCACGCCCACGAGGAAGTTATCAAACGTGGCGTAGTAGCTGACGGCATCGGTGTTTTTGATCAGGCGGTCATAGGAAATAACGGCCACATCGGCATCCTTGGCTTTTTCCAGGATGGAGGTCAGGGATTCGCCGTCGATGGCGGCAATGACCAGCACCTTGGCGCCTTTGGTGATCATGTTTTCAATCTGGGACACCTGGTTTTCAACGATGTCTTCGCCGTATTGCAGGTCAACTTCGTAGCCTTCGGCTTCCAGCAGTTCTTTCATGCTGCCGCCATCGGAAATCCAGCGCGCAGACGACTGGGTGGGCATGGCAATACCGATGAGTTCGGCAGCCATGGCAGCCGTGGTCAGGCTCAATACCAAAACCAGGGCCATAACGAGGAATAGGGTTTTCTTCATAGAATGGGTCCTCCTTCAATTTTCAAGTGGGAAACGTTTCGCTTTACCCAATTTCCCTCATTATACATGAGTTTGCGCTAATTAAAAGGGGATATTTTCCGCCAAAGGTTGAATATTTTCCGTCTGGATGAAAGCGCTTTCCAAATACTTCCAGTTCAGACATATTTCCGTCCATATAAACAGCCTATAGTATATATTCGCACAAACGAAACCCGCCGCCAACGGTATGTGTTGACAGCGGGTTATCTCGTATCCCGATGGTTGATTACTGCGGCCGGATTTAACCGGTCTGGACGCTATTTACGCGTCCAGAGCCTCAACAACGGTATCCCAGTCGGGAATGGAGGACGATGCCCCCTGATGACACACGGAAATAGCTGCCGCTTTGGTTGCGATGCGAAGAGCTTTGGGCGTGTCCAGTCCGCGCACCAGCGACGCCAGGAAAAACCCGGTAAAGGTATCGCCTGCGGCTGTGGTATCCACCGCCTGCACTTTAAAGGCCGGCTGGCTGCAGCTTTCCTTCGGGTCGCGGTACAACACGCCTTTTTCGCCCAGGGTGAGCACGATACGCGCCGCCGGGAAGCGCTCTGCCAGCGCATCCAGCATGGCCTGCTCGCCATGCACCCCGGTCAACTGCTCGCCTTCCACTTCGTTGAGCATGAAAATGCCCACCTTTTGCAGATCGCAGGCCGTTATGGCCTCATCAAAGGGTGAGGGATTCAGCGCGATGGTCAGGCCCAGGGCGTGTGCTTTATCAATCAGCACATCCAGATGGTTGATTTCGTTTTGCATCAGCACAATGTCGCCGGGCTGAAACTGCTTCAGGATACGGTCCATCCGCTCCGGCGTATGGCTGCGGTTGGTGCCCGCAAACAGGACAATGCTGTTTTGCCCGTTGGCATCCACCTGTATCAGCGCGTTGCCGGTCGGCGCCTCGGTGGACATTTCCATGTAGTCAGTATGCACGCCCGCATCGCGGCAGGCATCCTGCAGCATTGCGCCGTCCTGGCCGACAATGGCGGCAAAGTAGACCTCCGCCCCGGCTCTGGCGGCGGCAATCGATTGGTTTAGACCCTTGCCACCCGGGAATATTTCGCGTTTGGAGGATGAAATGGTCTCTCCCGGCATGGAAATATGGTCGACCGAAAAGACCAGGTCCAGGCTTGCACTTCCATAGTTGAGTATTTTCATCGGTTCAACTTCCTTATCCTCGTGTTAATGCCGGGATGGTGCCTAAAACACCCTGGCAGCGCGTTCGTCCCCGGCGATGCGCAGGCAGCCCACCCCGTGGGCGGTGGTGGTTTTCCTATACAGTTTACCTTTACGCAGGCAAAGTGTACCGTATTTCTTCTCGTTTGGCAAGCGCGCCAAACCGCATACAAAAGAAAAACGAAAGGCGGAAAATTTGTTCTTGACATGCTGGTCGACCAATAGTATATTAGTGACATAGCAATGGTCTATCAGGTGAAAAGCCTGTGTGATCGACGAAACATATGACAACGATGTCAACTCCGCACAGTTTTACTGGGTAAAGGAGCTGGTTTTCCGTTTTTTTAGTATTTGATTCCATCCTGCGGGATTGCGGCAATGGCGCGGCAAACGAAGGACTTTTTGTGTTTGTCTAAGCCCGCCGCAACAGCTGCCCTTTTAATAAAGGCTGATCTGGAACGGCGAAACGGATGACCGGCCGCTGTTCCATCAACGATATTCATATTTTTGAGGAGGACCCCCACATGATCAAGAACGAAGCAAACCCCGTGGCAGAAATCACCGATGTAAACCGCGCCCAAATCGAGCACCGCGCAACCTGGATGGGCCTGATTTATGATGAAATGGTCAAAGCCGGCATCGACGCCGAACCCATCGTACGCCGCGCCATTATGCGCACCGGCCTGATGCACGGTGAACGCTTTAAGGCAATGTGCCCCGACCCCGATAACTGCACGGACTTTAAAAACGCGTTCTTGGGCGACGAATCCTGCCTGGGCCCGCAGACGTTCAATATGGACAACATCAAAGCCGACCACGACAACGTGACCGTGGACTTCCACTATTGCGCGCTGGTATCGGCCTGGAAGAAACTTGGCTTTGACGATGAGCGCATCTCCCTTCTGTGTGATATGGCCATGGACGGCGACCGCGGCATCGCCAAGGCGATGGGCCTGGAGCTTGAACTTGGCGACACCATTGCCAAGGGCTGCGAAAGCTGCAAACTGCACTTCAAAAAATAAACCGCTTGGTTTTCTTACCCCAAACCTCGGCAGCGTATGCTGCATCTATCATAGAGGTTATACTGAAAGGAGAGATATCCATGAAGAAACTGGCTGCTCTGTTCCTGACCGTCGTACTGCTTCTTTCGCTGGCAGTACTGCCCGCAACGGCCGAAAAAGGCACCATCAAGCTTGGTGGCCTCGCCCCGCTGACCGGCAACTACGCCGAGTACGGCACGGGATTCCAAATTGCCTGGCAAATGGCGATTGACGAAATCAACGCCGCCGGCGGCGCCAACGGCTATATGCTGTCGATTGACGTTAAAGACACCGCAGGTGACCCCGTGGTGAGCTCCAACATGGCGACCGCGTTTGCCGAAGACGACGAAATCCTCGCGATCCTGGGCGACTTTTCCTCCGGCTGCTGTAAAGCCAACGCCCCCATCGTAGACCGTTACGGCCTGGTGCAACTCTCGCCCACCGCGTCCGCCTCGGACTACGCCGGCATGAGCCCCTACACCTACTCCATCATGGGCCGTCAGGACAAGGAAGCTCCCTTCCTGGCCACCTACGTGCTCAAAAAGTACCTGGGCGCCACCAAAATTGCCGTCATCCGTGTTGACAGCGACTGGGGCCAGTCCGCGTTCTCCAACTTCAAGGCGCAGGCTGATCTGGAAGGCCTGGAAGTCATGGAAGAAAAGTACAAGTCCGACGAGACCGACTTCTCCTCCATCATCACCAAAGTGAAGGCATTCGAGCCCGAAGTGCTGGTCGTCATGGACCAGGGCCTGCCCGTGTCCGCCATCTTCAACGCCGCCGATTCGGCTGGCTGGGATGTACCGCACGTTGCCCTTGGACCGGGAACCTCCGAACAGCTCCTGGGTCAGCTCATCGACCCCAACAACCTGATCGCGACCTCGCCGTTCTTCTTTGATCCCACGAACGAAGACCTGAACGCCTGGAAAGACAAGTTTGTTGAAGCGGCAGGCTTCCAGCCCACCGTGCACCCGGCCTGCGCGTATGACACCGCCTACCTGATCGCCACCGCGATCGAGTCCATCGGCGACGGCGAAGTCACCCGCGATGCCATCAACGACGCTCTCAAGACCATCGAATTCACCGGTTTGACCGGCCGTATCCAGTTTGAGGAAGCCGGCGACATCGCCCGCGATTACCTCATCTGCGGCGTTGTGGACAGCCAGTGGGTCATTCTGGAAGGCTTTGACTACAGCCAGGAATAATTTCTGACCTGTACGACTGACCACCCAGTCCGGCCATCGCCGGGAGCAGGCCTCCCTTTTGCCCGCTCCCGGCGCCAGGCCCAACAGGCTCTTCCTTATCCTTGGTATATCAAAGGAGGAAGTATGGAATACGTACTCAACCAACTTGTCAACGGCATTTGCCAGGGCTCGATTTACGCCCTGATGGCGATTGGCTATTCCGTCATCGTCGGCGTGGTAGGCATGGTAACCTTCGCCTACGGCGAAATTATGATGATCGGTGCCTTTAGCGCATACTATAGTTTCATGTATTTTGGTAACAACCTGCCGCTGGCCATTGTACTGGCATTTTCTAGTTCCTTTATCGTTGGTATTGCGGTGTATAAAGTTTGCTATGAAAAATTCTTTAATGCACCCAGGCATATCTCGCTGCTTTGCACAATCGGGTTTAGCATGCTGCTAAGAAACCTGGCTCAAATCGTATTCGGTCCGGAACTCAAACCGGTTATTAATATTATCAACAACGAAACCTATCACCTAAGCCTCGGTTCGGTTACGCTGGACTTTAAACTACTGCAAATTGTTGTCATGGGACTGGTCATCTTATTTGCAGTCAGCCTGACGCTGTTTTTCAACCGCACCCGCTGGGGCGTTGCGCTGCGCGCCGTCAGCCAGAACAAGCAGGCCGCTTACCTGATGGGCATCAACGTTAAGTCCACCGCCATGTTGGGCAACAGCCTTGGCTGCGCCTTTGGCGGCATTGCGGGCATCCTTTTGTCCATCTACTACTATGCAGTATCATCCACCATGTGGGGCGGGTTCAGCATGAAGGCGTTCTCTGCGTCGGTGCTGGGCGGCCTTGTCGATATACGCCTGTCGGCGTTTGGCGGCCTGTGCATGGGGATTATTGAAAACCTCGGCATCACAATCAGCTCGGCCACCTTCCGCGATGTATTCGCGTTCGGGTTCCTGATCCTGATTCTGGTTATCCGTCCGCAGGGCTTTGCTGCCAAAAGGGGGAACCGCGTATGAGCAACATAAAAGAGTTTTTATACAAATACAGAGTCATCGCGATCCTGCTGCTGCTGGTTGCACTGTGCGTGCTGCCCTTTGTAGTGAAAAAAGCGCTGTATGTGCGCTACGCCTGCAACATTTTGATGTTTACCACCCTGGCGGGTTCGCTGAACGTAATCAATGGCTACTCCGGCCAGTTTAACCTGGGTCAGGCGGGGTTCTTTGCCATCGGTGCGTATACCTGCGCTATCCTGTCCACCAAGTTCGCCATCGATTTTTGGCTACTGCTGCCCATTGCCGGTATGTTTGCCGCGTTAGTCGGTCTGATCGTTGCGCTGCCGACGCTCAAGCTGAACGGTATTTATCTGGCGGTGGTCACCCTGGGCGCCTCGGAGATCATCCGCGTCATCGCCCAGACCTGGCAGCCTGTCACCGGCGGCGCACTGGGCATCAAAAACGTTCCTTATCCGTGGCTGTTCGGCCTGGATACCTTCCGCCCCAAGTACTACTACTTCATTTTTCTGGTAATCGCGATTTTGTTTCTGGTCATCACCCGCCGGGTACTCAAGTCCCGCGTGGGCCGCGCATGGATTTCCATTCGCGAGGATCAGATTGCCGCCCGTTCCCTGGGCGTGGAAACCAGCTTCTACAAAAGCCTGAACTTCATGTACGGCGCATTCTGGGCCGGCGTGGTCGGCGCGGCATACGCACCGTTCGTCAACTACATCGAGGCCAGCCAGTTCTCACTGGACGCCGGGTTTAACGTGCTGGCGATGGTCGTTATCGGCGGCCAGGGCACGCTGATCGGGCCCATCGTCGGCAGCGTCATCGTAACCATCCTCACCGAAACCCTCCGCTTCCTGGAGGCGTGGCGGTATGTGATTTACGCCGTGATCATCATCATGATGATGTGGGTGCGACCCCAGGGCATTGCTGGCGCATCGCAATCGATGCTCGCGGGCGGCAAAATCAAGCGCAAGCCGCAAAGGGAGGGCCTGAAAGCATGACCCAAACAATACATAGCGACCCCAACGTGCTGCTTGAATCCAAGGGAATCAGCAAGTATTTCGGCGGTATTAAAGCCGTAGATAATGTAGACATGCAGATTTGTCAGGGCGATATTTTCGGCATCATCGGCCCCAATGGCGCAGGCAAAACCACATTCTTTAATATGTGCACAGGTATTTTCACGCCCACCAAAGGTAAAATACACTTCTGCGGCGAAGATATCACCGCAATGAACGCCTCGCTTGTAGCCAAAAAGCGCATTGCACGCACCTTCCAGAACCTGCAGATCTTTAAGTTTATGACGGTGCTGGAAAACGTGAAAATCGGCTGCCACATTAAAACCAAAACCAACCTGGCCGATGCCATTTTCCACACAAAAACGTATAAGCAAACCGAAGCCTATACCACTGAAAAGAGCATGGAAATCCTAAAGCGCATCGGCCTGGACCACAGCAGCGATGTGCTGGCGGGTAACCTGTCCTACGGCATGCAGCGCAAGGTGGAAATTGCCCGCGCGCTGGCGCTGGACCCCAAAATCCTGCTGCTGGACGAACCGGCCGCCGGGATGAACCCGCAGGAAACCAGCGGGCTGATGGAGTTCATCAAAGCGCTCAACGCCGACGGCTACACCATTGCCGTCATCGAACATGACATGCGCTTTATTATGAACTCCTGCAACCGGATTCTGGTGCTGAACTTCGGGCAGAAGATTCTGGAAGGCACGCCGGACGAAGTACGCAATAACGTAGAGGTGCAAACGGCGTACTTTGGCAAGGCAATGACTGCGGGAGGTGTCGGCAAATGAAACAATCCTTGCTCCGCGTAGAAGACCTGACCGTATACTATGGCTACATCAACGCCCTCAAGGACGTTAGCATCGAAGTTGGCGAAGGCGAGATCATCTCGCTGATCGGCGGCAACGGTGCCGGGAAAACCACCATGTTGATGTCCATTTCCAACCTGGTGGATAAAAGCGCCGGCAACGTGTTTTTCGACGGGGTGAACATCACCAAGCGCTCGCCGGAAAAAATCGTCAAGCTGGGCATCAGCCATGTACCCGAAGGCCGGAAAATTTTCCCGCAGCTGACGGTGTATGAAAACCTGGTCGCCGGTACCTTCGGCCACCAAAAAGCCAACAAGCACACCATTGCCGCTTTGGTGGAACAGCAGTATGACATGTTCCCGCGCCTTAAAGAGCGCGCCAAGCAGGCTGGTGGCAGCCTGTCCGGCGGCGAGCAGCAAATGCTGGCCATCGCCCGCGGGCTGATGATGGACCCCAAGCTTATCATGCTGGATGAACCCTCGCTGGGGCTGGCCCCGATTATCGTGGAAGAAATTTTCGAGCTGATCGCAAAAATCCGCGAAAGAGGCAAAACCGTACTGTTAATCGAGCAGAACGCCTCCATGGCGCTGTCAGTCGCCGATCGCGGCTACGTGCTGGAGACCGGCAGCGTCATTCTGACCGGCACCGGCGAACAGCTACTCAAAGACCCGGAAGTCAAACGCGCTTACCTGGGCGCCTAGCATTTTTCGCTGCGCCCGTACCATCGTAAGCCGGAAAGGCATACTATGAAAACGATAGACGATCAAACCATGCGCGCGTATGCGCAGATTATCCAAAAGGAACTCATCCCGGCAACCGGCTGTACCGAACCCATCGCCATTGCCTACTGCGCGGCCAAAGCCCGCAAGATTTTAGGCGTAACCCCCGAGGCGCTGCAGGTGAACTGCTCCGGCAACATCATTAAAAACGCCAAAGGCGTTATCGTCCCGGGTTCAGGCGGGCTCAAAGGCATTGACGTAGCGGCCGTGCTGGGCGCTATCGGCGGCGATCCGGACAAGAATTTGGATGTACTGGCCGGCATCACCGATGCACACCGCGCCGAGCTAGCCACCCTGATGCAGGACAACGCGTTTTGCCGTAGCGGCATTCTGGCTGGCGACGATACCCTGGACATTGAAGTCGCCATGCAGGGCGGCGGACACAGCGCGCTGGTCAAGATTCGCGGCGACCATACCCACATCATCGCCATGGAGCGCGACGGCGAAGCTTTATCCATTCAGAGCAAACAGCACAGCGTCGATCCCTCCTCGGATGAGATCAGCACGCTGAAGGAACTGCTCAACGTAGAAGACATTCTGGTTTTTGCCGATACCGTGGACTTGGATCTGGTGCGCAAACCCCTGGAGGCGCAGATTGACGCCAATCTCAGCATCGCCAACGAAGGCCTGAAGAACGATTACGGCGTACGCGTAGGCAAAGCCCTGCTGAAAAGGCTGAAGGGCGATGAGGTGAACCTGACCGTACGCGCCTGCGCCATGGCCGCCGCCGGGTCCGATGCCAGGATGAGCGGCTGCCCCATGCCGGTGGTCATCAACTCCGGCAGCGGCAACCAGGGGTTGACCGTGTCCCTGCCGGTGCTGGAATACGCCAAGGGCCTAGGCGCAAGCCACGATAAGCTCCTGCGGGCACTGATCGTATCCAACCTCATTTCCATCCATCAGAAACGGTTTTTGGGATATCTGTCGGCCTACTGCGGCGCAACCAGCGCTGCGACCGGTGCCGTCTGCGGCGTAGCGTACCTCATGGGCTACGGCTACGAGGCGATTGCCAACACCATCACCAACACCATCACCACCATCGGCGGTATGGTCTGCGACGGTGCCAAACCCTCCTGTGCGGCGAAAATCGCCTCGGCGCTGGATACGGCGTTTATGGCGTTTGATTTGCAACAGAACGGCGGGGTTTTCGCCCCCGGAGAAGGGTTGGTCCGTACCGATGTAGAAAAAACCATCCAGGCCATAGGAAAAATGGGCCGCGACGGCATGCGGTCTACAGATTCTGAGATCCTGGATATCATGATGGGAGACTAACGGCCAAATCGGAGGAGATTACACTGGAACTCGAACTGGCAGGGAAAACAGTGGTGATAACGGGCGCAAGTCAAGGCATTGGACTTGCGACTGCCGAGACGTTCCTCTCCGAGGGTGCGCGCGTTGCCATTTGCGCCCGGGATCACAGGAAGCTCACAGCGGCATACGCGTCTTTAACCCCCCTCGGAGAGGTTTTCGCCTTTGAAGCGGATGCAGCGGACGAACTGTCCCTGTCCGCTTTTGCCAAAGCCGTCGCCGATCGCTTCGGCGGCATCGATTGCTGGGTCAATAACGTTGGTGCCAGCATACCCCGCAAGGAGACTTTCTATACAGCAGAGGAAATCACGGCCACCGAAAGCGTAAACTTTCACACCGTGGTTTTTGGCTGCCAAACGGCGTTTTCGTATATGAAGGAACGCGGCGGCGCGATTGTCAACGTCAGCTCGCTGGCCGCGCGCAGCGGTACCGCCGGGCGCAGCACCCTGTACGGGCCGCTGAAGGCCGCCGTGGCTGCGCTATCCACCATGTTTGCAGCGGAGTTCGCTGCTTACGGCATCCGGGTGAATGCGGTGCTGCCGGGCTTTACAGAAACGCCCAAGGTCGCCGCCTCCATTACCCAGGCGGAGCTTGACGCACATACCCCGGGCATCCTGCTGCGCCGCCTGGCCCAGCCACGGGAGATTGCCGAGCCGATTGCCTTTCTGTGTTCCCCCCGTGCGTCCTACATTACGGGAACATCCCTGGAAATCTCCGGCGGCAGCAACGTCGTGCTCAACCCCGAATATTCATATCAACTGAAAGGACGATGATACGCATGGATAAAAATCCGAAAAAGGAAATTAAACATGATATCATCCAGGATATTATTCGGGGAGAATACCGTAAACAGGGTATGCTGACCGAGCGCAGCCTGATGGACAAATACGGCGTGACCAAATCCACCATACGCGATGCGCTGGGCGAGCTGCGCTGCGAAAACGTACTGCGCAGCATACCGCGCTACGGGTATGAGATCGTCACCCTGACCGAGACCGAGGTCCGCAATATTCTGCAGTTCCGCATTATGGTAGAATGCCAGAGCTTGCAGCTGGTATTTGAAAAAGCCAGCAAGCAGAACCTGGTCGATTTGATCAAGTTCATGAAAAGCCTGACCCCGGCCCAGGATCAAGATGTATGGGATTCCTGGGAGGATAACTCTAAGTTTCACTTGCATTTGCTGCGCTTAAGCGGCAACCGCTACTGCTACGAGCAGGTCAAGCAGAGTTTATCCGTCCTCAAGCGCGCCTACGCGCAGTTTTACTGGGATAAATGGCGCCGCGTGCGCTTTCATTTCGATAACGAAACCCATATCAAAATCACCAACGCCTTGCAGGAGAGTGACGTATCCCTGGCCAGCCGTTTGCTTAAGGAAGATATCGAGTCGTTTGGCGACGCGATGATCAGCGATTGAGCCGGTCCGCCGGGATTCAATAGAATTTAATTACAATCAAAGGGGGATGCAGGATGAAAAAAGTTATCAATCAACCCACTGCTTTTGTGGATGAAGTGATGGACGGCATCATGGCCGCCTATGGCGACAGGCTGCAGTATTTGGCTGGGGACAAGCGCATTGTGGTCAACGCCAAACCCGTGCGGGACAACAAGGTCGGCATCGTCACTGGGGGTGGCAGCGGCCACCTGCCCGTGTTTTTGGGCTATGTGGGCAGCGGCATGCTGGATGCCTGCGCCGTGGGCAACGTGTTCGCCTCGCCTTCGTCACAGAAGATGGCCGATGCCATTAAGGCGTGCGATCGCGGCAGCGGCGTATTGTGCCTGTACGGCAACTACGGCGGCGACAACATGAACTTTGACATGGCCTGCGAGACCGTGGATCTGGAAGACGACATCAAAACCCGCACCGTGCGTGTGACGGACGATGTTGCTTCCGCCCCGCCGGAAGAAGCCTCCCGCCGCCGCGGTGTAGCCGGTATGGTGTATGCATTCAAAATCGCCGGCGCAGCCGCCGATGAAGGCCGCTCGCTGGACCAGGTCGCAGACGTCACCCAGAAGGCGCTGGACAACATCCGTACCATGGGCATTGCACTGTCGCCCTGCATTGTGCCGGAGGTTGGCAAGCCGACCTTCTCCATCAAGGACGACGAAGTGGAAATCGGCATGGGCATCCATGGCGAGCCGGGCATCGAAGTTAAACAGATGACCACCGCCGACAACCTGACCGACACGATGGTGGAAAAACTGCTGGCCGATATGCCGCTATCCAAGGGCGATACCCTTTCGGTGATGGTCAACGGCCTGGGCGCAACCCCCAAGGAAGAATTGCTGATTGTCTACCGCCGCGTGCACCAACTGCTGACGGAAAAAGGCGTACGCCTGATTATGCCCCATGTGGGCGAGTACGCGACCTCCATGGAGATGGCCGGGCTGTCCGTGACCTTCTTCAAGCTGGACGATGAGCTGGAAATCTTGCTGCGAGCACCCGCCAGCACCCCGTTTTATACCAACGCCAACCTGTAAAGGAGCTTCCTATGCTGAACGCAACTACATTCACCACCGCGCTGGGCGCGGTGGCCGATATCATGAAACAAAACCGCGACTACCTGATATCACTGGATCAGCGCAACGGCGATGGCGACCTGGGCATCTCCATGGATGAAGGGTTTGCCGCCGCGTATGCCTCCGCCTCTGCCAGCGAAGAATCCGACCTGGGCAAGCTGCTGGTCGGCTGCTCGAAGGCATTTAACGAAGCTGCCCCGTCGTCGCTGGGCACGATTTTATCGGTGATGATGCTGGGTATGGCCCGCACGCTGAAGGGCAACGAGACCGCCGATGCCGCCCTGTTTGCACAGGCACTGACCGCCGGTGTGGATAAGATTATGGAACGCGCAGGCTCCAAGCCCGGGCAGAAAACCGTGCTTGACGCACTGGACCCCGCCGCCAAGGCAATAACCGCCCATGCAGAGGAAGGCTTTGCCGCTGCCTTGCAGGCTGCCGCCGATGCTGCCCGCGCCGGAGCCGAAAGCACCAAGGACATGAAGGCCGTACACGGCCGCGCCGCCTACTACGGTGACAAAGCTCTGGGCCTGATCGACGGCGGTGCCGTAGCCGGAACGCTGATCTTTGAAGCACTGGCCAAAGCCGTATAAGTCCTTCAGTTTCACTCTCTACACAATAATAACCACCCCATGGCAGCTGCCATGGGGTGGTTTGTTTGTACGGTTGTAACGCTGTGTTACTCCTGTGCTACGTTCGCAAAGGCGATTGCATCCACAGAGGCCGGGGTTAAGCCGTTGGCCTCGTACAAGGCAATAAAGTCGCTGTCAACATATTCTTTAATCTGAATGGAGCTGCCCGGCATGATGGCTTTATCGCTATACATGCTGGCATCAGCCATGTACAGGATGTTGCCGCCTTCATCCAGCAGCACCAGCACCGTTTCCACATCGTAAATGGGCTGATCGGTGTTGTTGGTCACAGTTGCGTACATGTAGTTGTAGGTGGAATACCATTCCTCAACGCCCTCTTTGTAGTCCGTGGTCACGGGCAGGCGCACCGATACATAGTCCCTGTCGCTCTTGCCGGTAATGGTCAGGGAATAATCGTCCACCGCGTCCGCTGCTACATCCTCAATCTGGGCATAAATGGTGGCGTAGGTGTACTCGCCCGGTTCCAGGTATTCAGCGAACACATTCAAATAGTCAGACGAGGTAATCGGGTCTCCGTTTGCATCGAAAATTTCCAGCACACCGGCGTTGACCTTGATGGGCTTGTCGCCCACGTTGTCAATCCGCGCATAGGTATAGCCGTACAGCCAGTAACTGTCGACCACCCAAAAGTTTTCCTGGGATACATCCAGCTTCCCCGCGGCCAGCGCAGGGACAGCCATCAAGCCGATCAGCAAACACAAAACAATCGCCGTTATTTTTTTCATAGGGTTCTTCCTTCCTTTCAATTTGGAAAGTTATCGGTCGTATACTGTTCATCGTACGTTGTTTTTTCACTTTTGAAACGCCTTTTCCGTAAGAACACAATAGCACAGATGAGATAGGTGTGCAAGGCGGTGTATACTTTGCTGGCATCCTCTTATCGTTCTTAATCCATTGTATTACGCAAAACAATACTAACTTCTAATCCATTTGTCATTAAATATTACTCTAAATTCTTCAAGCGCTTCCTCAAAACGATCAAACCCTTCCTGCTTCATAAGATCTGCAAACCGCACACTTCGATCGGTTCCCTTAACCGCTGCCCAGAAATAGCTAACCATTCCCAGCGCATCACGTTGGCTCATGCGATAAATCGTCAACCTAATTCCACTTTTAAGTTCTTTTGAAGCATTAGGCGCATTAAGAACTGGGTCAAATACTTTCTCGTGTAGAAACGTCATTATCTCTTGTTCTTTTGTCATACAATGCCTTCCTTTTATGTTGATCGTTGTTCATTTTCTTTAACCATTTCATCTCAACTGTCAACAATCATCCTCTTATGCTTCTAAATATCCTTTTGCCAATATGGATGGTATGCTCGTAGAAACCGCCTGCATGACGCTAATCACTTGCCCGGGCAGTAAAGACGGTACGTTCTGTGTCGTGCC
The DNA here is from genome assembly GCA_963675925.2 of Candidatus Limiplasma sp. Taxonomy (GTDB): domain Bacteria; phylum Bacillota; class Clostridia; order Christensenellales; family Aristaeellaceae; genus CAXXOK01. Next base: position 822,865 of record CAXXIB010000004.1, on the reverse strand, counting down.
GGACGGCATTCTGTCCATTGGCGCCTTTGCCTTGTCTCCCTTGGAAGCAGGGCCTTTGCAGACTGCGATCAGCTGACGGTCACTGTGCCCTGGGACCCCTCGACGTCGGAGTTTGTCATTGACGCGAAGGTTGACAGCACCTTCAAGAACGATACATCATCAACCGCACCATCCGGCACGTATCGCGTTGAAGTCACGGACGCGGCATCGCTCCTGGCTGCGATACAGCCAAACACGACCATTAATCTGCTGCCCGGCGACTATGATCTTAGCGCAGACGCTGTTTTTGATTGGATGTACCGGCGATGTGATTGACATCACCAGCAGCCATGCGGTAACGCTGACTGCCTACGATTTATACGGGTGCGGCATTCGTGGTGTAACCGTCGTAGCCGCTTCGGACATCGTATTGCAGGACTGCATCATTCGAGAGTGTTACGACTCCGCCGTCTATATTAGCAACTCACAAGATGTCAGTTTCCTTGGAACGGACATCCGCGATAATGCAACAGAAGACAGCTACCAGCAGTATCTGGTCCTGCTTGAGTCCGATTGTGCCAACATTACTTTCCAAGGCTGTACCATTCACGATAACGGCACCGCGGAATCCGCCGCCATGCAGACCACCACCCTGTTTTGCCTTGACGAAACAGAGGAAGCTGCCTTAACGGTCGTTGATTGCCAAATCGACAATAACTACTATACCGAGTATCTACTGAAATTCGAAGACTTGGTGTGATAGTTTTTCGTTTTTTTCGCAGGAACAGCATCCCACTTGCTCTTGCCCTCCTAATTACCAATCGTTACTCCAGCGTCTCCGGTGAAATCGTCCACGGAAATTTCCCAGGGATTATCCCAATTATCATTATTCGCCTCATTTGATTCAGGGATATCCTTATAGGGATCCAATTTGCAATAAATCCAAAAGGTCCCGTTGTGCGGCGGAGTCCAAACAAACTCGTGTGGTTCTGGATTTGTCGGATTGTTTTCTGCCTCGCACCATATGTAATCATCATGCTGATAGTTATTTTCACCGGTGACGGTCCATCGTATCCAAAATCCGCCAGAAGTAAGATTGCCATCGAGTTTAACAACCGCGTTAAAGCTGATAGGATAATTCGGTTTATAAGCATAAGCATCATACACGCCTCCCCATCTAACCATGTTTTCGAGGAGTAGATCAACTTCTACAGTCGATCCAGCCGTGCCATATGTATTGCAGCTAAGGTCGGTTAGATCTGCCCCATCAACAAATTTCCATGTCGGTTCTCCGAAAAGCGTATCAGGCTCCGATCTGAAAAAATATATAACCTCCAGCTTTGGTTCTTGCGTCAGTAAATATACTTCACCTATTTCGTCCCCGGTATTGATTCGCTCTCCCTCATAAAACGTTTCCATTGAATCGCTATTTCCATAAAGCTGCACTCCATAGATATCTCCATCGTCAGTCTGTACATATAGATTACTCTTCGAGCTTTGAAATACGACACCCCCAGCTGGCGCAATCAGCTGAAGATAATAGGGCAAGGAATAATCAAAACTTACAAACATATAATGCCAATACCCCGTACCATATTGTCCTGAGTTTACCTTCCCTACGTAATCGCTTACGTCACTGTTAAAAACAACAGCGCTGCTCATCAGATTATGATCATATGCCCTCCAAGGCAGTACCCATTCTCCAGGATCGGCATATGCGGCGGAATAATTCATGATAAACACCAATACGGTGAATATGGTTGACAAAAAGATCGGCGTTTTTCTACGTTTCATGACATGTACTCCTTTCCAACTACACTAAACGATGCAAGGAAACAGAAAGATATAGGTCAGTGGCTGTTTATCACATAGAACTTAGAATATTCAAGCACTTGTGGGTGACCATATTTTCGTTACTATAGTTTTAGTATATCCTGACTGCTGATTGTGTCAAGAGAGGCGGCACGGCGGAAGGACCGAGCCGGGGTTTTTTTGCAACAAAATAAGTCGCCGCGAACGATATATAGTCCGTGGCGACGATGGCTTCTCAGATAGGACTTGAACCTATAACCCTTCGGTTAACAGCCGAATGCTCTGCTATTGAGCTACTGGGCAACGGAACCAAGCAGGCACCCTGTGTGGTGCTTGGGCATAGCCCAAAGCGAGGTGGAGTTGTGCTCTTTTACAGAGTACGGCGACTGAGCGAGGAAAGGCGGACGACAATAAAAGAGCCCGGGCAAAGACGAAGCAGCGAAACGGCAGAGCATGTTAGCTCCAAATGGTATTTCCGTCAAACATGTGTGTTACATTTCCAGATGACTGTATACGTCGTTCCTCGTCCTGCCGCCGAGAAACCTGTTTCGAGGCGAGAGGAGGAGCGACGGCATGAATGAGTCGGTGGCTTTTTTTACAACAAAAAAAGTCGCCGCGAACCATATATAGTCCGCGGCGACGATGGCTCCTCAGATAGGACTTGAACCTATAACCCTTCGGTTAACAGCCGAATGCTCTGCCATTGAGCTACTGAGGATTATATACATCAATCCCGAACTTACATTCAGGATTGATGTTTAATTGGAATGCGGCGACGATCTACTCTCCCGGGCCGTCTCCAGCCAAGTACCATCGACGTGCTGAGGCTTAACTTCTGTGTTCGGTATGGGAACAGGTGGATCCCTCAGGCTATTGCCACCGCAAAGGGTGAACGAATTCAAGTGCCTGTGTTACAGGCGATTGAACGCGGATCAAGATGTTTGTACGGGGTAAGGATACACGAAACATCGGGATCCGGGCTCTTGCAGGGGTTGTCCCCGGGGGGAGGATACTTCCTCGCCTCAGGCTGCGCCCTGACAACTGCATACGGAGGATTGTGAGTGAGGCATTGAGATCATTTCCAATGCTGGTCTTAGGTTTTAAATAATGTGAACAAAGCGTTTGACCATTAGTATCATCAAGCTACATGTGTTACCACACTTCCACCGATGACCTATCTACCTTGTAGTCTTCAAGGGGTCTCTCGCGCTTACGCGCTAGGAATCTTCTTCTTGAGGGGGGCTTCACGCTTAGATGCCTTCAGCGTTTATCCCTTCCGCACTTCGCTTCCCTGCTATGCCGTTGGCACGACAACAGTTGCACCAGAGGTGCGTCCACTCCGGTCCTCTCGTACTAGGAGCAGCTCCTCTCATGATTCCAACGCCCACGATGGATAGGGACCGAACTGTCTCACGACGTTCTGAACCCAGCTCGCGTGCCGCTTTAATTGGCGAACAGCCAAACCCTTGGGACCTGCTTCAGCCCCAGGATGCGACGAGCCGACATCGAGGTGCCAAACCTCCCCGTCGATGTGAACTCTTGGGGGAGATCAGCCTGTTATCCCCGAGGTAGCTTTTATCCGTTAAGCGACGGCAATTCCACTCTCATACCGCCGGATCACTAAGCCCGACTTTCGTCTCTGCTCGAATTGTCACTCTCGCAGTCAAGCACCCTTCTGCCTTTACACTCTTTGAATGGTTTCCATCCATTCTGAGGGTACCTTTGGGCGCCTCCGTTACTCTTTCGGAGGCGACCGCCCCAGTCAAACTGCCCACCTGACACTGTCCATCCACCGGTTTCACGGTGCTATGTTAGAAGCCCAGTAACGAAAGGGTAGTATCCCAACGTTGACTCCACACACACCAGAGTGCGCGCTTCCAAGTCTCCTACCTATCCTGTGCATTCGTTACCGAAATCCAATATCAAGCTACAGTCAAGCTCTACGGGGTCTTTCCGTCCAGTCGCGGGTAATGGGCATCTTCACCCATACTTCAATTTCACCGGGCTCCCTGTTGAGACAGCGCTCAAGTCGTTACACCATTCGTGCGGGTCGGAACTTACCCGACAAGGAATTTCGCTACCTTAGGACCGTTATAGTTACGGCCGCCGTTTACTGGGGCTTCGGTTCTATGCTTCTCTTGCGATGACATTTTCCCTTAACCTTCCAGCACCGGGCAGGTGTCAGCACCTATACGTCAGCTCTCGCTTTCGCAGATACCTGTGTTTTTGCTAAACAGTCGCTTGAGCCTTTTCTCTGCGACCGATGTCTCCATCGGCACCCCTTCTCCCGAAGTTACGGGGTCATTTTGCCGAGTTCCTTAACAAGGATTCTCCCGTTCGTCTTAGGATTCTCACCTAGCCTACCTGCGTCGGATTGCGGTACGGGCGCCATTTCAATATACTAGCAACTTTTCTCGCCAGCGTGAATTCCCATGTTTCGCTACTCAATTTCGCTCTCGTCTTCACTCAGCCTTCACAGGAGCCGTACTTAACTAACTCCCAACCTCGTTTGACAACCGAGTTGACCATCACCCGGCTCACGGTATCCTTCTGTGTCATTGCATCATTCTCATGGCGGTGCAGGAATCTCCACCTGCTGTCCATCGCCTACGACAATTGTCCTCGGCTTAGGCCCCGACTAACCCTGGGCGGATGAACCTTCCCCAGGAAACCTTAGGCTTTCGACGGGCATGTTTCTTACATGCCTCTCGCTACTCATACCGGCATTCTCTCTTGTGTATAGTCCACCAGTCCTCACGATCTGGCTTCAGCCCGATACACAATGCTCCTCTACCACTGCAGTAAACTGCAATCCTTCGCTTCGGTGTCATGTTTGAGCCCCGGTACATCTTCGGCGCATGACCACTTGACCAGTGAGCTGTTACGCACTCTTTCAATGAATGGCTGCTTCTAAGCCAACATCCTGGTTGTCTGTGCAATCACACATCCTTCTCCACTTAACATGAACTTGGGGACCTTAGCGGAAGGTCTGGGGTGTTCCCCTTTTGCCCGCGGAACTTATCTCTCGCGGACTGACTCCCGTACATCAATTATCCGGCATTCGAAGTTTGATAGGGTTCGGTAAGTTTTCACCCCCTAGCCCATTCAGTGCTCTACCTCCGGTAATCTTATACGAGGCTAGCCCTAAAGCTATTTCGAGGAGAACCAGCTATCTCCGGGCTCGATTGGAATTTCTCCGCTATCCACAGCTCATCCCCGCCTTTTTCAACAGACGTCTGGTTCGGTCCTCCATGAGATTTTACTCTCACTTCAACCTGGCCATGGATAGGTCGCCCGGTTTCGGGTCTACATCATGTTACTAACGCCCTATTCAGACTCGCTTTCGCTTCGGCTCCGTACCTCTAAGTACTTAACCTGCAACATAACGTAACTCGCCGGTCCGTTCTACAAAAAGTACGAGGTCGCACCTCTATCGTGCTTCCTCTGCTTGTAAACACAGGGTTTCAGGTTCTCTTTCACTCCCCTCCCGGGGTTCTTTTCACCTTTCCCTCACGGTACTATGCGCTATCGGTCACCATACTGTATTTAGGCTTGGGGGGTGGTCCCCCCGGCTTCCCGCCGGATTTCTCGTGTCCTGCGGTACTCTGGTACCGGCTAGCTGACTCCAGATTTCGTCTACGGGGCTGTCACCCTCTTTGGCGGCGCTTTCCAACGCGCTTCCACTATCCTTCGTCAATGCATGTCGCCGGCCCGCAACCCCAGAAGGCATGCCCTCTGGTTTGGCCTATTTCCCGTTCGCTCGCCGCTACTTAGGAAATCGATGTTTCTTTCTCTTCCTCCGGGTACTTAGATGTTTCACTTCCCCGGGTGCCCTTCTCTGGAACTATGTATTCATTCCAGGATGACGGAACATTACTTCCGCCGGGTTTCCCCATTCGGATATTTGCGAGTCAATGCCTGCTTACGGCTCATCGCAACTTTTCGCAGTTAGCCACGTCCTTCTTCGGCGTATGGTGCCAGGGCATCCACCCTGTGCTCTTATTTCGCTTGGTTCTTAAATCCTAAGACCATTCTTTCTTTTGACGTTTCCGTCTACTGAACAGAAATGATCTCTTTTTCTCATCTCTTGTTTTGAAACGTTCTCCACTCTGTTGCCAGAGTGTCATTCGTTTCCTCCGTATGCAATTGTCAAGGTGCAAGGTGGGTATGCGGCTTCTTATAAAGAAGCGGTAAACCCATTTGGTAGCCGCACTGCGGCCTGGTGGATTGCAGTGGACTCGAACCACCGACCTCTCGCTTATCAGGCGAGTGCTCTAACCGGCTGAGCTAGCAATCCATGTGGTGGAGATTAGCGGGATCGAACCGCTGACCTCCTGCTTGCAAAGCAGGCGCTCTCCCAGCTGAGCTAAACCCCCACGGCAGCAGGCTTACGCCTGTGTCAATCAAAGCAAAGCCCTGATTGAGGTCTTCACCACACCGCTGTGAGCTGCGCTCACGGTCGCGGCTCGGTGCATTGAGCATCCACGCCCAGCGTAAGGCTCGAACCCTGAAAGAGATACAGAGGCGGGCAATGCCCGCACCCGGCTTTGAGCTTGTGGCTCGCTACCAAGGTAATACCGCTCCGGTCAATTGCTTGTCCGGTTTGGCTGTCAGAAAGAACGGTTTCACAGGGGTCTGTATTTGGATGACTGGCATCCGAGCCCAGCGGCTCCGCAGGCTGTGCCTGCGACTGACTAACTTTTGCAAGTTAGATCGACCTAAAGATGAGCGTCTGCGTTTCCGCTTCTGCTGTCTCCCTAGAAAGGAGGTGATCCAGCCGCACCTTCCGATACGGCTACCTTGTTACGACTTCACCCCAGTCATTGATCTCACCTTCGGCGGCTGACTCCTTACGGTTGCCTCACCGACTTCGGGCGCTATCAACTCCCATGGTGTGACGGGCGGTGTGTACAAGGCCCGGGAACGTATTCACCGCGACATGCTGATTCGCGATTACTAGCAACTCCGACTTCATGTGGGCGGGTTGCAGCCCACAATCCGAACTGGGACCACTTTTATGAGATTGGCTTACCCTTACGAGTTCGCAGCTCTCTGTAGTGGCCATTGTAGCACGTTTGTAGCCCAGGTCATAAGGGGCATGATGATTTGACGTCGTCCCCACCTTCCTCCGAGTTGTCCCCGGCAGTCTGATTAGAGTCCTCGTCATTACACGTTAGTAACTAATCACAAGGGTTGCGCTCGTTGCGGGACTTAACCCAACATCTCACGACACGAGCTGACGACAACCATGCACCACCTGTCTCAGTATGCCCGAAAGCACACTGTATCTCTACAGTTTTTACTGGATGTCAAGACCTGGTAAGGTTCTTCGCGTTGCGTCGAATTAAACAACATGCTCCGCTGCTTGTGCGGGCCCCCGTCAATTCCTTTGAGTTTCAACCTTGCGGCCGTACTCCCCAGGCGGAGTGCTTATTGTGTTAACTCCGGCACAGAAGGGGTCGATACCTCCTACACCTAGCACTCATCGTTTACAGTGTGGACTACCAGGGTATCTAATCCTGTTTGCTCCCCACACTTTCGCGCCTCAGCGTCAGTTACAGTCCAGTAAGTCGCCTTCGCCACTGGTGTTCCTCCCGATCTCTACGCATTTCACCGCTACACCGGGAATTCCACTTACCTCTCCTGCACTCAAGCCTTCCAGTTTCCAATGCAATTCCCACCTTAAAAGTAGGACTTTCACATCGGACTTAAAAGGCCGCCTACGCGCCCTTTACGCCCAATCATTCCGGACAACGCTTGCCCCCTACGTATTACCGCGGCTGCTGGCACGTAGTTAGCCGGGGCTTCCTTCCAGATTACCGTCATTATCTTCATCTGGGATAGAAGTTTACGACCCGAAAGCCTTCTTCCTTCACGCGGCGTTGCTGGGTCAGGCTTTCGCCCATTGCCCAATATTCCCCACTGCTGCCTCCCGTAGGAGTCTGGACCGTGTCTCAGTTCCAGTGTGGCCGATCACCCTCTCAGGTCGGCTACTGATCATGGCCTTGGTGAGCCGTTACCCCACCAACTAGCTAATCAGACGCGAGCCCACCCTTGTCCGGATTACTCCTTTGACCTCAAAACCATGTGATCTCGTGGTCTCATGCGGTATTAGAGAGCCTTTCGGCTCCTTATCCCCCAGACAAAGACAGGTTGCTCACGCGTTACTCACCCGTCCGCCGCTAGAATACTGTTAGATTACTCTTACAGTATCCCCGCTCGACTTGCATGTGTTAGGCACGCCGCCAGCGTTCGTCCTGAGCCAGGATCAAACTCTTATGTTAATCCTTTTAGCTCAAAAGCTTAGCTTGGCTATGCTTTTTGCACTCAAATTTTATTGACTGCGTTGCGTTCTTTCTTCATTCTTCTCTGTATCTTTTTCAAGGTTCGCGCTCTTAAGCGAGCTTATCTATGATAACAAATGGATGCCCTAATGTCAACCTTTAATTTCACAGTTTTCACACGAATTTTCGCAACTTGTAGATATCACCGGCGTGTATATACCATATATAGCGTAATGAAAACGGGCCTGCATACCAGGCCCGAAATTCTTTTAACGGGGACTTCTATGGGTGTATAATTGCGCCTAAAATTATCAGCCGCCGGCGATGGCCTGCTCATTAAAATAGGTCATGCAGGCTTTTCCGCCGAGCATAAACAGCGCCGCCAGGGTGCCGTCCGGCATGTACCAGGCAGCAAGGCTTGTTATTTCCTGGGGGATCAGGGTGCCTGCGCCATTGAGTGTGTTGATCAGCGCGCTGATATGATCTGCCGAAAGCTCCACCGGCGCGCCCAGCTGCGCGGTCCGGGTTTCCAAAAGACCGGCATAGGCATCGGCCGACCGTGTTGTGTAGGCCTGCAGCAGCTGCTGATCGCGGTAGACATAAAACGCGTTCTTTCCTTTTATATAGAAAAACGAGTAGCCGTTTGCATTCTGCTGCGTATAGCCATCGCTTTCCACCCCTTCGGCGGCAAGCATTTGCTCAGGCGTCGTGTTCCAGGTAATACCGCCGCGAAACGAAAACGCCGTGTCGGCAGCGGCTGTGCTGACAACCGCCATCAGTAACACGAGTGCAATCACGCTCCATAGAGTTCGATGCTTCGTTTGGGTCATCGTTTGGTGCTCCTTCCAGCTCGTGCGCTTCATTCAGCCGGGTCGTCTGCGGCAAACAGCCTGCCTTCGTTGGCGTAAAAAACGTACATTTCATCGGTAATGTTCATATAATAGACGGCTGTACTGTCGCCAACCATCCATCCCAGTGCAGAATATAGGATATCAGACGGAAATGCCTCCGGTTTATACGCGTTAAACATATCGACAACCTGCCCCGTCACCGGCTCCGCCGGTGTGCCATAGATTTCCGTCAGGTCACTAATGATCTCCGCTTCAGCCTCCGCCTCGTATACTCCGTAATCAATCCCATGGCAAGCCAGCTGGTTCATGATAAAGATATAATACGTTCCAACCGGGAACGGTAACGCCTCCGGGTTTGCAAACCAATACTCCTGCACATCCCCGGCTGCCTGCAACAGGGAATCGTTTACGTTGTCAACGCCCTGCACCCGTTGCATATCGTCAAGGGTGGCATGCCATGTAAGTCCGTTGGGGAATGTAACGCTCGTGTCCGCTGGGTCAACAGGTTGCGGGGCATCGGTCGCGGCGGCAACGCTGAAAAGCAGTACCAGCGCAAGCGACAGGCCGACAAGATTTCGTATACGCATACTCTATTCCTCCTTGCAGCTTCCTTCGCGGGGTGTTGCGGGGGTTACACGTAGACTTCGGCGGCAGATGTTCGTTTCTACCTGGTTAAGCAGCGGGTATGGCCGTACATCACCAGCCTGTTGCACCAAGTAGGAATAGGCCGCTTTCCCCGTATGTGTTATCTTTACTATCCATAGTATAGCATACGCGCGGCGAGATTTACACCGCCGCAGGGAAGAGTTTAGCAATGGTTGACCAGAGAACCTGCGCAATCACGATCGGCGGCTCGGGATTGTCCTTATTGAGCCACATACGGATGACGGAGAACCCGCCGTTGACCACCAACCCGTACACGTATTCCATCTCGGTTTTGGAGTACTCGGGGCGGAAGTGCGTGTCGATCCACTGGCGCAGCATTGGCAAGTTCACCAGTGCTTCGGGAAACTGAGGATCAATGTTATGGTTGATGATGATGCGGCACAGCTCCGCATTGTCGGCGACGAAAACCATCAGGTTGGTAATCTGCGACAGGTCACCCGGCGTGGTTGCGGGTCCGTCGTGCAGGTAGTCGTTGACGTGTTCCAAAATTTCGTTTTCCATATCGCGGAACAAGTCGTACTGACTGCCATAGTATTTGTAGAAGGTCGAGCGGTTGACCTCCGCCAGCTCGCAGATCTCGCGCACGGAGATTTTATGGATGGTTTTTTCGCCCAGCAGCTTGATCAGGCTCTGCCGCAGCAACTGCTTGGACAGACGCACGCGTTGGTTATCAGACATGGCTTTGCCTCCCGTTATATCCGGTTCACACTTGCAACAAATGGGCGCTGGGTTGCTCCAGCGTAGACACTTTACCCCAATCTGTCGGTTTTACAGCAAACTTAAAACAACAGTTGGTTGTTTTGTCCACATATGGTTATTATGATAAGGTCGACACGGTTTGTCAACCATGTGTCGCCTAACTATCGCAAAAGGAGCCTACGCATGAAAACCATCGCACGCAACATTGTACGGGACCACAAACTGATTCTGATTCTATTCGCGGTGCTGACCGTGGTCAGCGTCGTGCTGATGTCCCAGGTGAACATCAACGGGGATTTAAGCAAGTATCTGCCCGACAACTCACCCGCCAAACAGGGCGCAGATGTCATTAGCGAGGAATTTTCCCCGGCCAGTACCTTTACCCTGCTCTTTGAAAACCTGCCCGAAGACCGCAAACAGGCGGTATACGAACAGATCGCACAGACCGAGGGCATACTGACCGTATCCTACGATTCGACCGACGTATTCAACAACGGTCCCTACACATTGTACGAGATCAGCACCGATGCGCCGGGCTATACCCCCGAGAGCAAGGCGATCGTCGCCGCCGTTACCGACCAGTTCGACGGGGATACCATGTTTGTCTCCGGCAACGCGGCCGGCAATACCGCCCTTGAGCGGATTCCGGTGTTGATCATCATCGCCAGCGTGATTTTGCTGCTGATTCTGTTCGTGATGAGCACCTCCTGGATGGAGCCGATTCTGTTCGTCATCACCGTCGGCGTAGCCATCGCGCTGAATATGGGGTCTAACATCATCTTCGGCAGCGTATCCGATGTTACGTATTCCATCGCGGCCATTTTGCAGGTGTGTTTGTCCATCGACTATTCCATCATGCTGCTCTCCCGCTACCGGCAGGAGAAAGAAACCGCAGAGAACAAGGAACAGGCCATGCGCCGCGCACTGCGCCACGGCGTAACCGCCATTTCCGGCAGCTCGATCACCACCATTATTGGGATGCTCGCCCTGACGCTGATGAGCTTTACCATCGGCATGGATTTAGGGTTAGTGCTGGCCAAGGGCGTGCTCATCAGCCTGATCTGCATTCTTACGTTGATGCCTGCGCTGATTCTGCTGTTTGACAACGTATTAGAAAAAACCCGCAAGCGCACGTTTGCGCCCAAGATGACGAAAATCGGCGCGTTTGAGCACAAGAGCCGTTACTTCATCTTAATTGGCTTCGTGATTTTGCTGGTGGGCAGCTTTTTCCTGCGGTCCGGCGTGAACATCACCTACTCGCTGGCCGAATACCAAGAGGTAAACAAGCACTTCAGCCCCGCCAACCCCATCGTGGTGCTGTATAACAATGAAGACGAAGCGGCCGTTGCCCCGGTGCTGGCGGCCTTGCAGGCAGATGAACAGATTGAAAGCGTCAATGCCTACGCCACCACTATGCTTAAGCCCTATACGGCAGACGAGTTTGCCGCCCTTGCGGATATGAATCCTCTGATGGTTTCGCAGCTCTTCCAGGCCTACGGCGCGGACAGTATTCCGCTTGGCGATCTGCTCACTTACATTCAAACCTCCGTAGCGCAGAACCCAATGTATGCCAGCATGTTGCCTGAAGGCGGGCTGGAGCAGCTTGGCTCGGTTGCGGACGCGTTTGTCGGCCCTGTACATTCCCGTGCTATTTTAAACACGCGCATGCCGGAAGAGGGCGACGCCTCCTTTGCCTTGCTGGAGACCGTAACCAGCGCTCTGGACGAAACCGGCGCGGCCTATTCTCTGGTCGGCGCAACGCCCGTGGCCTATGAGCTGCACGAGAGTATCCCCGGCGAAATGAACCGCATCACGCTACTCACCGTCGTTGCGATCTTCCTGATTGTGGCCCTCGTGTTCCGCAAGCTGACTATCCCGCTGATTCTGACGCTGATCATCCAGTGCGCGGTATGGATCACCCTGGGTACCAATTACCTGCAAGGCATTAGCATGTACTTTATGCCGATGCTGATCGTGCAGTGCCTGCTGCTGGGTTCCATGGTAGACTACGGCATTCTGTACGCCGACTACTACCGCAAGGCGCGTGCACTGATGAACAAGAAAGACGCGGTTATCCACGCCCTGCGAAATGCCATTCATACCATACTCACCTCAGGCATGGTACTCGTCACCATGACCGCCGGCATCGGGCTTGTGTTCATGAACGCCGAGCCCTCCACCGCTGAAATCCTGTTTACCATCGCCAAGGGCGGCTTCATCGCCTGCGTGCTGATCATATTCGTCCTGCCGGGCGTACTGGCGGCCTTGGATCGAGATAAGGAGCACGATGCTGGGCTAGCGAAAGTTAATAAGTAGGGTGCGACAACATTTACATTAGCAGCTTAAACCCCTTTGCCCTACTTAAGTAGGGCAAAGGGGTTTAAGCAAAATCTTGTATCTATGTTATATCTTTATTTTACCCAAAATCATATTTTCCTAAATTTATTTGCGCTCAGTGCATACTCTAAAAACTCCTCATCTATCAATTTACTAGCATTATTCTTTTCGGTTTTCTCATTCCACTCACACTCTTGGGCAAAAAGCTCTAGTCTGATACTATTAATAGAGTAGTCGTTTGCAAATGCCATTATTATATAGTCAAGTAAATCGTCAACATATGCATGAAGATTCTCAACTAGTAACGCTGTATATGGCATTGTTTCTCCATTATGAATAATTAAATTGCGATTTCGATACGCTCGCATAATTTGCCATGTGATTCTTTGCGAATGTGTTTTGAGAAAATCTGCTAGTGTACCCCTATTATTAAAGACTTCTCGATATTTAAGAATTCTGAATTTTAGTAGTGGGAAATCGCCACATTGATCTATCCATCTATCACATTTATCCCTATGAGCTTCAAGTAGAATGTATTGGGCGAGCATCAGAACTCTTTTAAACTCATTTTCTTCATCACCAATGATTTGTTGTATTCTGTCTTCATCATAGTTTCTGATATCTAGTAAAAGTTGATTGAATAAACTATATAGATAATTGCAATTAATAATCGGAACTAGATTGCTACATATTTGGGTTATACGATCAGAGGTATGGCCCTGCCTGATGTTGAAAATGCATTCAATAATCGCCCACAAGTCAAGTATTTGGTTCTCTTCGGCATTACTTTTTAAAGATAAGCTATGCAAGTTTGACGCTAGAAATAAGATTACTCCGTTTTTTTCATTCTTTCGTAAGGCTTCATTAATCTTTCCCAACTTATGTATAATAATCTCAACACTCGGTGTTTTCATTCGATGAACAGCACTCTTCTTTTGTGGAACAATAGTATAGTAATTCGCTTCATCATACACTATAAATTTTGTACTTTTGCTCAAAGCATCAAACGCATGATCATATAGTATATAAAATGATATTCTAAAATTAATAATAAACTCAACTGTCTCTGCGGCCGAATAGGGGTCCATCTCTTGGTCTACTTCAACTATGAAAAACCTTTCACTCTCTGCTTTCCCTTGTAGAAATTCTCGTTCTTCAGTAATTCTCGTTTTGGGTGTATACTGGTTTTCGGTTTTTACATCATCAGTGTTCTGCAATGTGTCTTGTAAACGAGAATCTGCAATAAGGACAACTTCAAATTTTTTCTTTGTGAACGGAAAAGCAGAAAAAAATGTATCAATATGATCACATATACATACAGTTGTCTTGATATTAAAGAAACAATAGATTAACTTTATTCTTATATATCGCTGGTCATACCCTGCGTTTACCAATTCTGTTATCAGCGCCTTTGTTAAAGTGAAAAGCGTACTTTGTTCTTCTTCCTTTTTTGATTTAACTAATTCAATAATTGTTCCTTTTAGTCTATCGAAATAAGCATTATTTTTGAATACTCTTTCATGTATCACTTGAATTATGTCTTTTCGCTCTTCGTAATTTAAATCTCGCGGATTATACACTCTATCATGTTTTCCTTGAGATTCCTTTAAACAGTATTTTAGTGGCGAATCCGTTTCAGGGAATAATGGATCATTTTCAAGCGAATAATATAGTTCTTCAAAAATAGGCCTTAACGTTCCCTCGGGAACACCGTGATTATCAATATCATTAATCGTGCTCATAGCATCTAAGCATAAATAGTGTGAATTCAGAGTTGGTAATCGATGGGAAGCTATTGAATAATCAAAGGTTAATTCATCAACCGTTTGGGCAAAAAACAGAAGATTTTTGCAGTCTTCTATATTTTCCCACTTAGCAATATATCCTCTTTTCATACATCCCTCAACAATCCTGCTTTAACTGTCCAAGCGACATCATCTATACTTGAAGAACATATTAACACAAATACAAATTTTTTTCTATAGCTTTAATTAACTTAGAAGGTCTATTGCTTTTAAACGAACTGTTAGTACCCTGTGATTTATGTATTGATAGACAATATTTTGCTGTTCAATTTACACGGTTTTTTCATAGAAATTTTCTAGACACATAAACGCTCCAGCCGGTTCAGAAGGTGTGAGATGCGCGGCGGCAAGGAGGGGTTGAGCTGAGCTTACTCGTTTGTAAGTGATGCGAAACCCCGACGCCGCCAACAACGCAGATCGCGCCTTATGGGCCGGCTGGCTATATATGCCAAATCCGTTCGTTATACTCGCGTATCGTGCGATCGGAGGAGAAGTGGCCGGACATGGCGGTGTTGATGACGGCCATTTTCAGCCATTTGTCGCGGTTTTGGTAGTCGTCCATCATGCGGCGGTTGGCCATGGCGTAGCTGCCAAAGTCCTTGAGCACAAAGTAGCTGTCGGCCATGCCGCCGTGATCGCCAAGCAGCAGGGTGTGGTACAGGTCCTGCAATGCCATCGGCTCGTGGGGGAACAGCGTGCCGTCGATAAACTGACCCAGCGCCTTGCGCAGCTCGTTGTTGGATTCAAATATGGCCATGGGGCGGTAGGTGCCCTCGCGGTAGAGGTTTTCCACAGCATCGGCACGCATGCCGAAAATGTAGATGTTGTCGTCGCCGACAAGGTCGAAAATCTCCACGTTTGCACCGTCCATCGTGCCCAGGGTGACCGCGCCGTTCATCATGAATTTCATGTTGCCGGTGCCGCTGGCCTCCTTGCCTGCCGTGGACAGCTGCTGGCTGATCTCGGCTGCGGGCATCAACACTTCCGCGGTGGATACATCGTAGTTTTCGATATAAACCACTTTCAGCATTTTGCTGGCGCGCGGGTGCTTTTCGATTAAACCCTTTAGCGCGTTAATGTAGCGAATAATCAGCTTCGCGCGGTAGTAGCCGGGCGCGGCTTTGGCTCCGAACAGGAACGCACGCGGTGGCATGGTGTAGCTGGGGTCATCGACAATGCGGTTATAGAGCACCTGCACATGCAGGGCGTTGAGCAGCTGGCGTTTGTACTCGTGCAAGCGTTTGGCCTGCACATCGAAAATGAAATCGGGGCTGAGCAAATCGCCCTGGCGCTGTTTGATTAGCGCCGCCAAACGCACCTTGTTTTCGTATTTTACTTTGTCATACTGTTCGCGGAAGGCCGCATCGTCTGCAAAGGGCTTCAGCTTTGCAAGCTCTGCCGCATCGCCGCGGAAGTCGGAGCCGATGGCCTGCTCTATCAGCTCGGTCAGGCCCGGATTGGCCGAAAGCAGCCAGCGCCTGTGGGTAATACCGTTGGTGATGGCTTTGAATTTATCGTGGTTTAGCGCAAAGTAGTCGTGGAACAGGCCATCGGTCAAATTTTCCCATGCAGCTGACTGACAGCGTTTACGCTATAGCTTTGCGACACGCAGAGATTGGCCATCTGTACCTGTCCGTATCCGAGAATCGCCATATGGCCGATACGGTCCCACTGGCCGGGATAGGCATTGAACAGCGTTTCGCACAGCCGGCGGTTCATCTCCTCCAGAATCATGAAAATACGGGGGAGGGTTTGCTTCATCATGTCCTGCGGCCAGCGCTCCAGCGCTTCCTGCATGACGGTATGGTTGGTATAGGCCACGCAGCGGTTGACAATGGATTGTGCTTCGTCCCAGCCCAGGCCCTCCTGATCGATCAGCAGGCGCATCAGCTCCGGAATGACCAGACCGGGATGGGTGTCGTTGACATGGAAGACCACCTTGTCCGGTAAACGCTGAAAGTCGTTACCGTGTTGGTGTTTAAACTTTTTGAGCGCGGTTTGCACCGTAGCCGAGGTGAAGAAATACTGCTGCTTTAAGCGCAGCATTTTCCCCTCCCAGTGGCTGTCTTCGGGGTAGAGCACCTTGTTGATGACCTCCGCCATGCGCATTTCGTCCATGGCTTTGTCATACTCACCGCGCCCAAAGGTATGTAAATCAAAGCTCTCGCGGCTGCGGGCCGACCAGGTGCGCAGCGTGTTGACCCTGCCGGAGCCGTAGCCGACCACCGGCATATCGTAGGGAACGGCGTCGATAGAATAGGCGTTTTCCAGCGTAAACACGCGGTGGTCGCCCATCATGCTTTCCTTCACCTCGCCGCCGAACTGCACCTGGCAAATATCCTCGGTGACGGGGATTTCCCATACGTTGCCGTCCGAAAGCCACGGGTCGGGCAGTTCTACCTGCTGACCATCCACTATGCGCTGGCGGAACAACCCGTACTCATAGCGTATAGTCGATCCCACCGACGGGATGTCCATAGTGGAAAGGCTGTCCATAAACGCGGCGGCCAGGCGGCCCAGTCCACCGTTACCCAGCGCGGGTTCCGGCTCCTCGGCCATCAGATCGCGAATATCCACGCCAAGCTCTTTTAAAGCCTTGGTGTACACACGCTGCGCGCTCATGTTGATTAAGTTTTGGTTCAGGCTCCGCCCCATTAAAAACTCGATGGAGAGATAATAGAGCATTTTCCCCTGTTCGGCTTCGTTTTGTTTGCGGCTTTCCATCCACATTTGCATGATCTGGTCTCGCATGGTGATGGCTGTGGCTTTATACAGTTGGCGTTTGGTGGCGCTTTCCACGGTGACCCCGTAGTAGCGCAGCAACTTACCGGTAATGGCTTCCTTGATTGCGTTCAAATCGCAGGCTATCGCAGGCATACATGTATCCTCCCGGAACAAACTTCAGGTTTCATTATAGCACGAATGAAAAAAGATAGGCAAAGGCCGGTTTTTACGCCGCATTGCGCTATCTTCCTAGATGTACCATCCATTGTTTCACGTGAAACATTACGATCCGGTGGACTTATAATTTCGTAGTCCCAGCCGCCATAACCCGTATGCCGGGAACACAAACAGAAGGCTTACAAGCGGCAAGACCATATATAGCTTGCTGGTTTCTCGGCCAAGCAAATACAGCAGCGGATAGTACTGAAACAGCGCCATCGGCACCACATAGGTGAGGAACTTCAATACCTCTTTGCCGTAGATAGAAAACGGATAGCGGCCAAACTCGCGCCCGCCGTCGGTGAGCACGTTCATAAACTCCAATCCTTCCAGCGTGAAGAAGGAAATCGCCGCGTAAATCAGGAACAGGCAGCCAAACACCACCGTACCGCAGGCAATCATCAGCAACAGGGTGAGTATCTTGTCCGGCGTCCACACGATGCCGCTGGCGGGTATTGCGTAGACCAGCATCAGCGCTGCCTGCACTACGCGGCCGATGCGGCTCAGCTCCATTTTCGCGGCAATCACCTGGAAGATCAGCCCGCGCGGGCGCATGAGCATACGATCAAACTCGCCATTTGCAATCAAGCGGGGGAACAGGTCAAAAGCGCGCGCTGTAGCTTCGGCCAGGGAAAAGGCCATGAGCACGACCGAAAAGCCGATCAGCACCTCAGGCAGGGTAAAGCCCTCTACCGTGTGGAAGCGGCTCATCATAAACCACAGTCCCAGCAGTGCCGTAAACGACACCAAACACTGCCCCAGCGTAAGCAGCACAAACGAAAGCTTATACTGCATCTGGCTGCGAACATGGATGGACAAATATTTCAAATACAGCTTCATGGCTCAACCTCCCTGCACAATGACTTTGGTCTGGGCTTTGCGCATCCACCACTTGCCAAACAACACCATGACCAGCAGCCAAAACGCCTGCAGTGCCAGCCCAAACAGCGCCTCTGTACCCGCAATATTGCCGGAGTATATGCGAAGGGGCATGTTTTGCATGGCGGCAAAGGGTGTTAGCTCTACAATAGTACGCAGCACCGGCGGGAAAAACGGCAAGGGCACAACGCCGCCCGCCAGAAAGTCGACCAGCACGGCGGCCATCACGCGCATACCGACTGCTGACAGCGTACAAAACGCGGAGATGTAAATGAGCATGGAAAACGCCACCACCACACCCAGCGATAGCAGCGTCGATAGCAAAAACAAGGTAAACTGTCCGGCGTTTGGCGGCAAGGTCATGCGCAGCGGGCCGGGGATGAGCAGCGCAACCAGCAAAATCGGCACTGCGCGCAGCACGCAGCGTGCCAGCCGCGTTGCGACCGACTGGCTAAACCAGCGCGCGTATAAATCCAGCGGTCGCGCCATTTCATAGGCAATAGCGCCGGAGGTGATGGTATCAAAAATCTCCATTTCCCAAAACCAGCTCATAAACAGCGCTAAAAAGGCCTGCTGTATCCACACGTAGTTCACGGTTTGTTGAAAGCTCATGGGAAAGGCTTCCGGGCTAACGCGATAGAACGCCGAAAACATCAAAAGTTCCATAAATCCCCAGGCGTACTGGGTTACCATGCCCGCAATGGCCGCCGCGCGGTACTGGATGGTGTGTGAAAAGCGTATGCGGAACACCGCCAGGTAAGCTTTCATATCTGATACTCCTGATAGAGCGCCGCCACCATTTCCTCGGCACTGATCCCCGCTACCGATACATCGGTGATCTCCGTTTGCGCGGCGATGGCGGCAATCGCGTCCGATGCGGAGAGTACAGCCGGGTCGAGGGTGATCACCATGCGGCCTTCGCGGCTTTCGCACAGGCACATCCCCGGAAGCAGCGAAGGCTGTGTGCCTGCATACTCCACCACCAGCGTTTTCTGCGCCGAGGCACGGCGTTTCAGCTCCTGCAGGCTGCCATCCAGCAATATCCGCCCTTTGCCGATCAGCAATATCCGCTCGGTCAACGCTTCTATATCCTGCATATCGTGGGTGGTCAGAATCACGGTCGTGCCGTGCTCCTTGTTCATACGTTTGATAAACTGACGCACCGCGATTTTCGACACGGCATCTAGGCCAATGGTCGGCTCATCCAAAAACAGCATGGTCGGGCGGTGGAGCAGCGAAGCGGCGATCTCGCAGCGCATCCGCTGGCCCAGGCTCAAGCTGCGGGTGGGCGTTTTGAGTAATTCACTCAGGTGCAGCAGCTCCGTCAGTTCATCCAGCGTTTCCTGATAGGCCTTTGGGTCAACGCGGTATATATCGCGAATCAGGGTAAAGCTGTCGCACACAGGTACATCCCACCACAGCTGGCTGCGCTGGCCAAACACCACGCCGATGTGCTGTACATGCGCGCTGCGCTGTTTCCAGGGCGTACGGCCGTCAATCACACACGCGCCGCTATCGGGCGTGAGGATGCCGCACATAATTTTAATCGTCGTAGACTTGCCCGCACCGTTGGGTCCGATATAACCGACCATCTCGCCATCGCTGACCTGAAAGCTTACCTTGTCCAGCGCGTGCACGGTTTCCACCTCGCGCGAAACAAAGGCCTTCATCGCTTGTCGAAAGCCCGTTTTGCGCTTGGCGACCCGAAACGCCTTGCTGATGTTTTGCAGCTCGATCATGCGTACCTCGCTTGTTTGTATTCGTCTTTGACATAGGGTAGATATTTTTGCACAGGAGTGCGATGATATCATGTTGGTATTTCGCTGTCAATCCCTTGCCGCCCTTTTTTGCGCGTGGTAGAATGAGGAAAAGCACGGGAGGGTACGATGAACGATTATATCGCCGCCATGCGGGCAAAAATCGGACACGACAGGCTTCTGCTGGCTGGTGCAGGCGTTTTCATCCACCAAAACGGTAAACTGCTGTTGCAGCGCCGCCGGGATAATGATACCTGGGGCGATCATGGCGGCAGTATAGAAATCGGCGAAACGCCGGAGGATGCCGCGCGCCGTGAGCTGCTGGAGGAAACCGGCCTGACCGCCGGTGCGCTGGAATTTCTGGGCGTGTATTCCGGTGAAGATTTTTACCACACCTACCCCAACGGCGATCAGGCGTATTTCATCGGCGTTTTTTACCTGTGCGAGGATTTTTACGGCACGCCGCTGCAGCAGACTGATGAAACCACCGACCTGCAATGGTTCGACATCGACCACCTGCCCAGCAATATCATGCCCATCATCCGCCGACCCCTGGCCGATTGTGTTGCACGCTTAAAACAGCGGCAGGGATAATTGTTTCACGTGAAACAACGCGCCGCCTGGCTTGCGGCTTACACCACGATACTACAAACAAGGAGATTGACTATGTCAGCAAAAGAACGGTTTCTCCGGTATGTCGCCATCGATACGGGTGCAGACGAAAACTCCGGCACGCATCCTTCCTCCGACAAGCAGTGGACGCTTGCCAGGCTACTTGAGCAGGAATTAACTGCGCTGGGCGCACAGGACGTACGCGTATCGGAGCAGTGCGTGGTGTACGCAAGCTTTCCGGCCAACGCCGAAAATCAGCCCGCCATCGGTTTTATCGCGCATATGGACACCTCCCCGTCCGTGCCCACCGGCCCGGTGCATGCCCGCAGCGTGGTGTACGAAGGCGGCGACCTGCCCATTGGCCACGGCGTGGTGATGACGGAAAAAGCCTTTCCGGAGCTGTCCAAAAACGCCGGGGAGGAGCTGATTGTCACCGATGGCACCACCTTGCTGGGCGGGGATGACAAGGCAGGCATTGCCGCGATCATGGCCGCATGCGAGCGCATGGTAAACGACAATAGCATCAAGCATGGCAAGCTTTGTATTGCCTTTACCCCGGACGAGGAAATCGGCCAGGGTGTGGACTATTTCGATGTCGCAGGCTTTGGCGCGGACTTTGCCTACACTGTGGACGGCGGCCCGCCCAATATGCTCAATTACGAGTGCTTTAACGCCTGCGCCGCCGAAGTTACGGTTCTGGGCGTGAACGTGCACCCCGGTACCTCCAAGAATATTATGAAAAACGCCGCACTGATCGCTACCGAGTTTGCCGCGTTGCTGCCACCGGCCGAAACCCCGGCCCACACCGAGCACCGGGAGGGCTTTTATCACCTGGCATCCATTAGCGGCGAGGAGATCAAAGCGACACTCAAATATATCCTCCGCGACCACGACCGGCAAAAATTTGACGCACGCAAGCAGCGTATGCTGGATGCCGCCGCGTATCTAAGCGGCCAGTACGGCGAGGGCACCGTGTCCGTCACCATGAAGGACTCCTACTATAATATGCGCGACGAAATCGACAAACACCCCGAGGTCGTGCAGCGCGCGCTGGACGGCATCCGTGCCATCGGCGAGGAGCCGAACGTCGTCCCCATTCGCGGCGGCACCGACGGCGCTATGCTGACCTTTAAAGGATTACCCTGTCCCAACCTCCCCACCGGTTCGCACAACGTGCACGGATTGATGGAATATGTCAGCGTGCCGGAGCTGGAAAAGGTAACACAGCTGATTATCGAGATCGCCAAAGCGCGGTAAGGCTGATTCCTTTCCCCGCCCCTTGAACCCGAAGACTGGAGGCCCTATGGAGTTTTCCAGAGAACAGCAAGCGGCCATTGCCGCCCAAAACCGGGAATTGCTGGTGTCTGCTGCGGCAGGCAGCGGCAAAACGGCCGTGCTGATCGAAAAAATATATACCATGCTCAAATCCGAGGGCCTGCAAGTGGACCGTATGCTGGTCGTTACCTTTACACGCGCAGCGGCGGCGGAAATGCGCGAGCGCTTAAAGCGCCGCATGGCGGGCGACCCCTCGCCAGCCCTGCGCAAGCAGCGCCAGCGGCTGGAGCTTGCGCAGATTTCTACCCTGCACAGCTTCTGCCACACGCTGGTGACCGAGTTTTTTCAGGCCGCGGATGTCGATCCGCTATCCGCCATTGCCGATACGACCGTGGCCTCCAACCTGTATCAGGAAGCGCTGGATGCTGCCATGGATGCCCTGTATGACCGGGCGGCCGCCGGTGACGAACCCGCAAGGCAGCTGACCGCGAAGTTCGAAGACAAGCAGATTGTCTCGATGATAACAGAATTGTATCCATTCTTAATGACACTGGCCGAGCCCTTTGCGTGGCTGACGCAGCACGCCGCCAAAGCCTATACGCTATCAGACCTTGAAACCGGCCCCATGGCCGAAACGCTGCTACAGGATTGCCGCGTGTTGCTTGACGGCGCACGCGAGCTGGCCGGGGAGCTGGACAGCTTGGCGGCCCACCCCGTGTGTCCCGAAAAGTATATCCCCTCCATTGCGATGGACTGTGCCGCCGTGCAGGAGCTGCTTTCTGCGCTGCCACAGGGCTTGCAGGCCGTGGTGCGGGCGGCGCAGCGCTTTCATCTGGAGCGCATGCCCGGCCTGCGCAACCTGGACGATGAAGAAAAAGAAATCAACCTGGAGTATAAGCGCCTGCGCGATGGCCTGAAGGCCCTGGCCAGCAAGGTGGGCAGTTTGCTTTCGCAGGAGCCAGAGCGCATCATTGCCCGGCTGAACGCCATGCAGCCCGTCTTGCAAGGCCTGCATGACCTTAGTGTTTCCCTGCATGACCACTATATGCGGCGTAAAAAACAGCGCTCGCTGCTCGACCCCAACGATCTGGAACACATGGCCCTGCAAATTCTGCGTCATCCGGATATTCGCCAAACGGTGGCCGCGCGGTATGACGCGGTGTTTGTCGATGAATATCAGGATATTTCCGGCGTGCAGGAAGCGCTGATGCGCAGCATCAAGCGCAGTCCAACCGATAAGCAAGGGGAGCCGGAGGCCGCGCAGCGGTTTTTCTATGTTGGCGATGTAAAACAGTCCATCTACCGTTTTCGCCAGGCCGACCCGACCCTGTTTATGGACAAGGAAAAGCGCTTTGCAAGCGATGAGGGCGCGGCGCAGCGGCGCATAGACCTGAACCAGAACTTCCGCTCCCGCGGCAGGGTGCTTAGCGCCGTCAACCGCGTGTTTGAGCGCATCATGCGCCCGGATGTCACCGAAATCGCCTACGATGACCGCGCACGGCTGTATCCCGGCGTGAAGACGGAAGATGACCCTCCCGTGCAGCTGCACCTGTTTACCACACCGCTCAACAGCGCCGACCGCACGCGCGTGCAGGCCGCCGCCATCGGCAGGGAAATCGAAAAACTCGTGGGGCAGCCGTTTTTTGACCGCAAGGAAAACAAACAGCGTACCCTGCGCTACCGCGATATCGCCATCCTCGCCCCGCAGATGAAGGGCGTGGATGAAGTCGTCACCCGCGCGCTGCAAGCCCTGCGCATTCCCGTCTATGCCGAAGGCAGCGGTGCGGGCCTGCAATCCGAAGAAATTACGCAGGTGCTATGCCATCTGCGGCTGATGGACAACATTCGCGATGACCTTTCCCTGCTGGCCTGCCTGCGCAGCCCTGCTATCGGGCTGTCGGATCAGGAAATGGCGGATGTGCGCGTTCGCTGCCCGCGCGGCAGCTATCTGGATGCGCTGCGCTCCGTGGCAGAGGGGACCGATGCGCTGGCGGCGCGCTGCAATGCCGCACTTGCCTCGCTACAGCACGAACGCTTTCTCATGCGCTCCATGCCGCTGGCCGAATACCTGTGGAGCTTTTTAACCCGCTCAGGCTTGTATGCTTTTTACGGCTGCCAGCCCTACGGCAAGCTGCGGCAGGCCAACCTGCGGCTGCTCTGCGAAAAGGCGGTGGCCTTTCAAACCCACAGCGCGGGGGATTTACAACAGTTTTTGCAGTCCGTTGTGTCCGTCACCGCCGCCAGAGAAAGCATCAGCCCTACCGTGATCGGCCCCAAGGAAGATGTTGTTCGTATCATGTCCATTCACAAATCCAAAGGGCTGGAATTTCCTGTAGTGTTTTTAATGGGGCTGGAATCCCCCATGCAGCGGCGCGGCAGCGGCGGCCTGGCGATGCATCCAAAGCTTGGCGTTGCCCTGCCCTATGTGGATGAAATCCGCCGCGTGAAGGGCGATACGCTATTATCATCAGCCATCGGCCTGCGCAAACAAGCCGAAAATCTAGCCGAGCGGGCCCGCGTGCTGTACGTGGGCATGACCCGCGCCCGCGATCAGTTAATCCTGACCGGGTGCATGGAAACACCCCGCTTTTCCGCCGCCCCGCCGTCGGCCTATGCGGTGGCCAATGCCAAGCATATGCTGGAATGGGTCACGCTTTGCAGCGATCCTGACCGGGACGCGCACATCCTCAATCCTTCCGATTCGTCAACTCTATCCACATCTTTTCCACATAAAACAGGGTGTTTTACGGTCGTTTCCCACAATTCTGCGGAAGAGGCCGTGGATTTCATACGGATTTTACATCCCGAATCCGACCGCGAAACGCTGGAAAAACAGCAAGCGGCGCTGGCTGCGCTGACCGAAGATGCCCGCAAGCTAGCCCAAAAACACCCGGCCGATCCCGATGCCGATGATCCGCTGCTGCCCCACCTTGTCCTCAGCAATCAGCCCTTCAAGGTCGGGGCGACCGCCTATGCGCGGGCCCGCCACAGCAGCGCGCCCGAAATTCCCGCGCTGCACGCCGCCGGGGAGGATGATCCCGCCGAGCTGGAGACGGTGGAACGCAAACGCCTGCCGCTAACGTTGGCCCGCCCCCGGCAGATTGCCGATTTACCCGCGCTGCCAGCCTTTCTGCATGAAACAACCACCCAGCAGCCGGGCATACGCCGTGGCGTTGCTACCCATAAAGCGCTCAGCCTGCTGAATTACGCTGCGCTGCGCAGCTGTGATACACCTGCTGCGCTGCGCGATACGATACAGTCGCAGCTAGGCGGCATGCTTGGCAGGCGCATCTTTACCCAGGCCGATTTCGATTTGATCAACATCGAGTCCCTGGCCGCGTTTTTTGAAAGCGAACTGGGCCGGGGGGCGCTGCACGCCGCGACCGTCAAACGCGAATGGGGCTTTGTGCTCACCCTGCCGGAGGAAGACGGCATGCTCGTGCAGGGTGTTATTGATCTGTGCTACCTGCACGAGGGCCAATGGGTGCTGGTTGACTACAAAACCGACACCGTGCGTACCGCCAAAGACCTGTGGCCCTTGTACCAAGCGCAGCTGGACCTGTACCACCGCGCGCTTGAAACGCTCACGCCCTATCCCGTGTATAGCGTGACGCTGTATTCCCTTTCGCTGGGGGAAGGCACGACACAGTACTTTGGCGCCGCGCCGGACCAGGCCTAATCCCTCTCCCTTGCCCGTGCCGGGAACAAAAGCGGGTGTTGATTCGTCTTATTTATAGTGCCCATGGTGGGTACTGTGCACTGTACTGCGACAGAATTTTCGGTTTTTGTTTCAATTTTGGAACAAATCAATACGATATTTCGTCTTTTTTATGAAGATACCTTAATTTTTCTCTTGCAATTTGCACGGTTCCCTTGTAAAATGAAGTATCCCCTACCATAGGCCAGTATACACATATCGCTGAATAAGGAAGTGTTCAGATGAAGAATAATCGCGTAACACAGGTGCTGCACGGTCACAGAAAATTGCTGTTGCTGTTATTGCTGCTGGGTGTCACCGTAATCTTGTCCGGCTGCTACGTAGACCCGGATCGCCAAATCGACGATACCGACGGCCTGACCATCGGCACCCAAGGGCAGAACTTTGATATTGTAATCACCACGCCGCCGCCCGCAACCCCGGCCCCCACGGCCACCGTGGCCGCCCAGCAATATGACTGGAGCCAATGGGATTTCTCTGCGGACCAGGCGACCAGCCAGCCGTCCGCTGGCGTACAGCCGACCAGCGCCGCCGGAACTACGGCGACCAGCACCCCGCAGACGGGCACTTCATCCACCCCCGCGCCCACCCAGCAGAACACCACCACCGATAACTCGGTGCTGAAGTCTGGCTCGTCCGGCACGGCAGTCAAACAGCTGCAAGATCGGCTAAAAACGCTGGGATATTATACCGGCTCGGTGGACGGCGCGTATGGCGCCGGGACTGCCCAGGCCGTAAAAGACTTCCAAACCGTGAACAGCCTAACGGCTGACGGCATTGCCGGTACGAAAACACAGAGTGTGCTGTATGGCAAATATGCCATTGCCAAAAGCAGTTCCACCTCGGGGTCTTCGACCTCAACCGGCAACACCAATCCCAATACCACCCCCTCTACGACGGCCAATCCCTATACCAACGGGAAAACCAATTTGTACCTGCGTATGGGGTCCACCGGCGATCAGGTTCGCATCCTGCAAAACCGGCTGATTTATCTGGATTACCTTGCCGGATCGGCGGACGCCGTGTTTGCCGAAACCACCGAAGCGGCCGTGGTCGCCTTCCAGTCCCGCAACAACCTGACCTCGGACGGTGTTGCCGGCCCGGCAACGCTGGAGAAGCTATATTCCAGCTCGGCACGCAAAGCAAGCTCCGTTGTTGCCTATCTGGGTTCGCTGCGGCAGGGCATGAATGGTGACGGCGTACGCGCGCTGCAATCCAAGCTGAAAACCCTCAACTACTATTCCGGATCCATCGATGGCGACTACGGCGAGAATACCTTCGCTGCTGTCGTGGAATTCCAGACCGTAAACGGCCTGACGGCCGACGGCATTGCCGGCAAAGCGACACTGAACCTGCTGTACTCCGGCACCGGATCCTCAAGCGGCGGATCCTCAAGCGGCGGGTCATCCTCCACGGCATCTGACCCGATCAAATACGGCGAAACAGCCTCGTCGACCGGCTATAAAACGCTGTCGACCACCAACAGCCCCTCCACCGCCAGTGTTACTGCGCTGCAGACCTCGCTGAATTCGCTGGGGTACTATACCGGCTCGCTGGATGGCAAGTACGGCGGTGGTACCGCCGATGCGGTGAGGAACTATCAAACCAACAAAGGCCTGCGTGTAACCGGTACGGCCGGCCCCGCCATGCAGCGTATGCTCTTTGGCGGCACGGCCGCCAACGGCTCCTACTCTACGCTTCGCCCGGGCGATACGGGATCGGATGTACGCACCCTGCAATATACGCTGTATGAACTGAAGTTCTACGATGGCACCATCACCGGTACCTATGACGAGGCAACCGAGAACGCCGTTCGCAACTTCCAGGGCATCAACGGCCTGTCCATCGACGGCGTTGCCGGGGCAAACACCTTGCAGATTCTGTACTCCTCCAACGCCAAGGCGCTGACATCCGAGTACGAATAAAAACGATAATCGGAGAAACGACACAAAGCCAACGCCTTGCATTCGCCGTTTCTCCTTGGCTTGCTAGAGCAGACGATACAGCAAAACGCCGCGCAATGCACGGCGTTTTGCTTTGTTTTGCAATCTTTTTTCTGTAAGTCTATTATAGCTGTTCTTTTAGGGCTTCTACCTTATCGGTCTTTTCCCAGGACACAGCAAGGTCTGTACGGCCGAAATGCCCGTACGCAGCCAGCGGCCGGTAGATGGGGCAGCGCAGGTCCAGCATACGGATAATGCCGGCAGTGCTTAGATCAAAGCTGCGCTGCACGGCCGCGGCCAGCACATCGTCGGCAGCGGTGCCGGTGCCAAAGGTATCCACCTGCACGCTTACGGGTTTTGATACGCCTATGGCGTACGCCAGGGCCACTTCGCAGCGTTCGGCCAGCCCGGCGGCTACAATGTTGTTGGCCACATAGCGCGCAGCGTAGGACGCGGACCGGTCCACCTTGGTCGGATCCTTGCCGGAAAACGCGCCGCCGCCGTGGCGGGCATATCCGCCGTAGGTATCCACTATAATCTTACGCCCGGTCAGCCCCGTATCGCCCGCAGGGCCGCCTAGAACAAAGCGCCCGGTGGGGTTGATGAACACGCGCGTGTCCTTTGTCATAAGATTGCGCGGCAGCGTGGGAACAATCACTTGGTCCATTATGGCCTCGTGCAGCGTTTTTTGCGAAATCTCCGGGTTATGCTGGGCGGATACGACCACCGTGTCCACGGCAACAGGCTTGCCGTCTTCATACAAAACGGTGACCTGCGCCTTGCCATCGGGCCGCAGAAATGCAAGCTCGCCGTCTTTGCGCACGTCCGCCAGCCGCTTTGCCAGCCGGTGCGACAAGCTGATCGGC
This sequence comes from Candidatus Limiplasma sp., assembly GCA_963675925.2. Lineage (GTDB taxonomy): Bacteria > Bacillota > Clostridia > Christensenellales > Aristaeellaceae > CAXXOK01. Next base: position 794,439 of record CAXXIB010000004.1, on the reverse strand, counting down.
AGGGGCATACGCTCCTTGGTTTCGCTGCAGGCATAGCCAAACATCATTCCCTGGTCGCCCGCGCCAAGCGTATCACTGGCGTCCGATGCCGCGTTTACACCCATGGCGATATCGGGGCTTTGGGCATGCACCGCCGTAAGCACCGCGCAGGAGTTGTAGTCAAAATTCATGTCCGCCGAGGTATAGCCGATATCCTTGACCACCCCGCGGGCAATGCCGTCGATATCCACGTATGCATCGGTTGTAATCTCGCCCATCACCAGCATCAGCCCCGTGGTAGCGCTAGTCTCACAGGCGACGCGCGCCATGGGATCGGTTTCCAAAATCGCGTCCAGTACTGCATCGCTGACCTGGTCGCAAAGCTTATCCGGGTGCCCTTCGGTCACCGATTCGGATGTAAACAGTTTCCGCATTCCAATTTCCTCCGTTTCAAGCAAAAAGCCCGCTTATCATGGCGGGCGTCTTCGAAAATCTCTTTCCTTATCTTCCGGCGACCCCGCCGCGAGATGTACCACCTTGCACACTGTACAGGTTGGCGGGTTTCATCGGGCTCGTTCCCTCGACCACTCTTTATTAAGGTATGCTGTTGTCTATTTCAGTATAGCGAATTTCCTTAAGAAACGCAAGCGCTTTTCATCGGGCACTATACTAGGTATTCTTGCTAACGGAACGCAAGGCAACGTTGCTTGTTGCAATCGTGGCTGAACAGCGTTGCAATACTATAGAACCCCTTTGTATTGCATAAGTACCTTGATGGAAAGCTCATATGAAATAGCGATGGTTTCTTCGCGGATGATTCTGCCTGACTTGAAGGAAATAACATTTTAACACCCTAAGCCATTGTCATGTTTGAATGCCCTGTGTTAATCGCTACCACACCTCAGATTTTATATATTTATTATTCCTTCTTGTTATTTAGTTGGCTGATATCCGCTGCCTGAACATATCCCTTGCGCTTTTCCTATCCTTCTGTTTCAACTTCAATATAATTCCGGTTACCATCAACGGTTGCTATTGCATAACAATTCGCTTGTTTCTTTAAAGCGTTGCTAATGAATTATTTGTAAGCGAGGAATCGGCGAAAAGCGTTGTATCGTTTAGTAAGTCTACTCGTTGACATACTAACACATACGTCTGCTTGTTCACTAAGTAATGGTACGCCTATCCGAGCGGTCCCTTTTAAGATGTTTTTAGAGCGTCCTGAGTGAAATAGCCGGTGTAATCTCCGGCTATAACAACATCGAAATCGTGTTGTGTGCTTTATTTTTTGCTATGATTAAAAAGTATTCTTATTTAGCTTCTATTCGTTCTTTCTTGCCCAGCGACGCCATCCACGCAGCAAACAGGAAACCTGCGATAAAGGTCGCCAGCGAGATCAGCACGATACCCGGCGTGACACCGGACATATCGCTGCGCAGCAATACCGCCACAGGCGAAGCAACCACCAGGCCCAAAATGGCCGAATAGGTGTGTACCGGGTAGCGCCGTAAAAGCCATTCAATCAGCTTGGCCACGGCATAGATACCAAGAACGATACCCACCGCAAACGGCAATAGCACTTTCAGCGGCTCTAAAGCCATGGAAAGTCCGCCGCCAAGCAGCGCATCCTTCAGCTGTGTTACAGCGTCGATTACGGTACGGTAATATCCAAGCAGCATCATGATCATTGATCCGCTGACGCCGGGGATAATCATGGTTGCACTGGCAACAACGCCAACCAACAGCAATACGGCGGCCTGCCCCCAGGTAAAGGCAATCGCCGTGCCCGATTCTTTGGGATCAATAATTGCCATCACCACGATCAACGCCAGGAACATCAAAAACAGCGCAACCGCACCGGCGCCTGCTTTTTTCATATCAATCTGCTTGAGCAGCGGTGCCAGCCCGCCCAGGATTAACCCGATAAAGGCCGTGGCCGTTGGCAGCGGAAAGTTATCAAACAGATAGGTCAGCACGCTGGCCAAAGCCACAATGCCCACCAATGCGCCCAATAAATAGGGCAGCAGTGTTTTTACGCTTTTAACAAAATGCTTTAGCAGCCCCGTAATGCTGGAAATGATCGTGTCATACACACCCATGGAAACCATCATCGTTCCGCCCGACACGCCGGGAATCACGTTGGCAACCCCGATGACAACACCCTTGACTGCCGCCTTTAGAAACTCGATCATACTGTTTTCGCCTCGTCGCATTGAAATCCTGTGTCGTGTATTAGTTGGACACACGCACCGGTAGCACCAGGTACAAGTAGCTGTCGCCTTCCACCGGTGAAAGCACGCACGGGCTTACGGAGTTGGACATCGACAGCATACACAGTTCATCGTCGATATTCTTCACCACATCGCCGATGTAGCGGGCGTTGAAGGCGATTTCAATAGCTTCGCCTTCCAGCTGGATGCCGATTTCCTCCAGTACATCCCCAAGGTCGGACATGGAGGTAATGCGCATCATATCGTTTTCTGCGTTAATTTTAATCAAGTTATTCTTGCCCTCGCGTGCAATCAGCGAGGCGCGCTCAATGGCTTCCTCAAACTCCTTGCACTTAACGGTGATCCGAGTTTTCCAGTCCTTAGGCAGGATCTGGCGGTAATTAATATATTCGCCCGCAAGCAAGGTGGTCAGCACTGTGGTATCGCCGATGGTCGCCATCAGATGCCCCTGATCCATGTGGAAGGTCACCATGGCGTTATCCTCATCGCTCATAATGCGACTCATTTCGGACATCACATGCCCGGGAATAATCGCTTTTAAGATTTCCTTGTCCTCCGGCAGGATGAAATCCCCCTTCATGGTCTGCAAGGCGAGCCTGAAGCCGTCCAAACCGACCAGGCGGAGTTCATCCTTAGTCACTTCCATCAGGCTTCCTGTGAGCGTCTGGCGGCTCTCATGCTGTGCGATGGCAAAGGTGACACGCGAGATCATGTCCTTCAGGCGCTTTTGGGGCACATGCAGCGCATGCGTGTTGATAATATCGCGCATGAGCGGGAAATCTTCCGCTGGCATACCGGTGAGCGTAGAGCGGCTTTGCAGGCACTTGATGATCGTAATGTTTTTATCGTTTACAGACAGCGAGACCAAACCCTCGGGCAGCTTGCGTACGATTTCCGTCAGCAGCTTGCCGGGCAGTAAAATGTCTCCCTCTTCCTCAACCTCTGCCTTGACCTGGGCACGAATGGTGAGGGATCCATCGGTGCAGGTGAGCACAATATGCCCTTCTTGGGCCGTAAGTTTCACATATTCTAAAATCGGTGTGGACGGCCTGGCCGCCAGCGCACGCGTAGCGTTTACCAGCCCGATCATTAAATCCTGCGCGGAACATTTGAGTTTCATGGTCGTTGCCTCCTGTGTTAAAGCAGTAGCTATATATAGTATATAGACTTTCGTAGTAGTAGTAGGGGGTGTGGAAACCATGGAAAAGCGGGTTTCTTGTTTTCCTGTATGGGTTTTCCCCTGTGGAATGCCTGTGGATAAACCCTGTGGAACAGGGGTTTTTTCAACATCGGGCGCGAACGGCGTGTCCGCGCAGCCGCAGTTGTACATACAATTCTCGTTTTGGCGGGTAAATTCCTCTATTACAGCGGGTTGTTACAGAGTAAAATCAGCGGAGTTCGGCGGTTTCCCATAAACCCACAGGCTGTGGAGAACCAGAGTAAGGAAGCAGTACATTAGGCGGCGCAGGGCCTTGCCTAGGTTGCGCAGTTTTTCTCCGTGGGTTTGTCCACATTGATGCGGAAAACCTGGGGCGCGGGTGCACAGCGGTGCGGAGAGTTACTGCGCTTGTTCTTCTCCGTTCATAAACGAAAGGAAGGTGCTGCGGCAGCGGTTAAAGTCCACCTCGTTGGTCATCATGCCCACATAGGTGATGGGGGTCATCGACTCGGTCGTCGGCAGCTGAAATCCTTCAGGATCGGCGGCCTTGAGCTCGAAAATATCGCCGATGGCGATGAGCAGATCGTTCATGGACAGGTTGGTCAGGCACACATTCTTTGTCAGCGCCACGGCTACGCCGATGGCTTCGGACATGGTGATATTCCTGTTTTCACGGATTAAGGTTTCAAGCACGGTTCGTACGCGGCGGGTACGGCCTAAATCGCCATCGCCGCCAACTTTGCGTATGCGCATATAGATGACCGCTGCGTGACCCGAAAACAGATAGGTGCCGCCCTTGTCCATGCTGGGCGTGGTTGAGTCACGGGAGATGCGGTAGCGGTTTAAGTAATCGGCTTCGGCGTCCGTCACGGTAATGTACACGCCGCCCAGCACGTCAATCATATCCTGAACATTATCCATGCTGAAAAACAGGTACTTATCTACTTTCACCCCAAAGTGTGTGGATACGATCTTGCACAGCGCTTCGGGCCCGTAGTTTTTTGTAATATAGGTAATGCGGCCGATTTTCCCGTCCGGACGCCGGATGAGAATCTCGCGCATTATCGAGGTAAAGATCATGCGCTCCTGCACGGTATCCAGGGTTACCAGCATCAGGCCATCGGTATTGCCCATACGATTTTCTTTAAAATCCCAGGTGTCAAAACAGGCCATCAGGTAGTTGTTCACACCATCGGGCGGATCGGACAGGCTATCGTAATCCAGTGCGAAGATTGGACTGGGGGTTGCGGCCAGTGCAGGCGTGATTAGCAGGGTGAGTAATACAATCAGTGTTACAACGCGTTTCATCATAACGATCCTTCCATAGGACGGGCGGTTAGGCGAGGAATCTAAGAATTTCGTAATAGCAGAAGATGACCACCGACGAAAACAGGATGGAGTCCATACGGTCCAGCATGCCGCCGTGGCCGGGGAACAGGTTGCCAAAGTCTTTTATGTTGCAGTAGCGTTTGATCAGGCTGGCCAGCAAGTCGCCAAATTCCGCCGCAATGCCGCCGACCAGGCCCGCAAGCGCGTGTGCCCACAGCGGGGGGAAGCCAGCGTCCGGAAAGCACAGGGAAAACACCCAGCCGGCCAGTACCGTCAGCCCTACCGCGCCAAGCAGCCCGCCGATGGCCCCGGAAACGGTTTTCTTGGGGCTGATCTTGGGGCACAGCTTTTTGCCGCCGATGGAGGTGCCCACAAACAGGGCAAAGGTGTCCGTGCCGACGGAAACCACGAACACGAGCGAGGTCATCAGCGCTTGCATCGGGCGGGGCTGGATGCCCGACAGGGAAATCAGGCACAGGCCCGGCAGCACGATGGTTAAAATCGGCAGCAGGCTGATCATGACATCGGTCAGGTTGGGATTTTGGCGGCGCATGACCTGGGCGATGACCGCAAAACACGCAATCATCAGCACCGGCACGATGGCCAGGGGCCGCACAAACAGCATCAGCGGCGCGCTGGCCAGCATGGCAAAATAAACAGGCCAGTGTACGGGGCGGTGACCGCCTAAAGTTAAGGAATGCAGTGCTTCATACAGGCACAGGACACAGACGGCAAGCGCGACCGCGCTAAACACATACCCGCCCACGAACAGGACCGCGATGACAAACAGCGCCAGGAGCACGCCGGTTACGATGCGCATCCACATGGTGATGCCCTCCATAGTGTTTTTTTTGAGTATCGGGCCGGTCAGCGGCCGCCGAAACGGCGTTTGCGCTGCTGATAGGCGGTGATGCAGGCACGGAAGTCTTCAACCGTGAAATCCGGCCAGAGTTTCTCTGGAAAGGTGAACTCCGCGTATGCGCTTTGCCAGAGCAGGTAGTTGGACAGCCGCAGTTCGCCGCTGGTACGGATTAATAAATCCACATCCGGCAGCCCCGCGGTGTACAGGCGACTTTTCAGTGCGTCCTCGTCGATGGCATCCGGGGTGAGGGTACCGGCCTGCACATCGGCCGACAGCTGCTGCGCAGCGCGGACCAGCTCGGCGCGGCCGCCGTAGTTGATCGCCAGGCACAGCGTCATCCCCGTACAAGCCCGGGTGCGCTCTTCGGCATTATACAGCGCATCCCGCTGGGGCGCGGGCATGCCGTCCTTATCGCCAAGTATCAGCACGCGAACGTTCTTTTCCTGCAGCTCGCCGATATCCTGGCGGAAGTACTGGATTAGCAGCGCCATCAGCGCGTCGACCTCCAGCTTGGAACGCCGCCAGTTTTCGGTGGAAAACGCATACAGCGACAGCACCGCAAGGCCCATATCGTTGGCATCGCGGATAATATTGCGCATCGCCTGAACGCCCGCATTGTGCCCCAGCGCTACGCGCAGGGCATGGTCTTTGGCCCAGCGGCCGTTGCCATCCATAATAATGCCGATATGGCGCGGCAGGCGGGTCAGGTCCGGCGTCGACTGGGTCATGGTAGGACCTCTTTCGTCGTTTCCTCGTCGCTTGGTTTTGGCGACAGGCGAAAACGCGACACCAGCAGTTGCCTGCCGTCGTCCCGTACGCCGATTACGCGTGCCTCGGTCAGCAGTCCATCGGTGAGTTCCGGCTCCAGCAGCGGGTCGAAGGGGGCTGGGGTTTCCTCATCGTCTGCTACGGTAAACTGTTTGGCCATGCCCGCCAGTGCGCTTTGCGCTGCGGCGGGTTCATCCTCCGCTGCGGCTTTGGCGCGCAAAGGAGCGGGCGCGGTCGTGAAGGTTACGCGCACATCAAAGATGCCGGCGCTTTTAAGTATCGCCAGTGCATCCTTTGCGTTAAGACCCAGGAGATGATCAAAGGGCTTGTTCAAACTTCCAAGATTTCCTTGTCTTTAGCGGCAGCAAGTTCATCCAGCTCTTTTACGGCCACGTCGGTCGCGTCCTGAATCTTTTTCTCGGCATACGACAGATCGTCTTCGGTGATCTCGGAATCCTTTTGCTGCTTTTTCACGTGATCCATGGCATCGCGGCGGATGGCGCGGATGGCCACTTTGGCCTCTTCCAGCGTTTTGCCCACGAGCTTGGTCAGATCCTTGCGGCGCTCCTCGGTGAGCTCCGGCACGACCAGGCGAATCACCTTGCCGTCGTTTGAAGGATTAAAACCCAGGTCCGACTTCAGAATGGCCTTTTCCACCAGGGCCAGGGCCGACTGATCCCAAACGTTGACCACCAGCATGCGCGGCTCGGGCGCGGATACGTTGCCCATCTGCGTCAGCGGTGTGGGCGAGCCGTAGTAGTCCACCATCACCCGGTCCAATAGCTGCGGGTTGGCCCGGCCGGCACGGATGGAGCGAAGCTCGGACTGAAAAACATGGATGGTTTTCTGCATTTTATCCTTGGCAGTGTCAATGACTTCACGATACATAATTTATCCACCTTTCCGGGGTTGTTTCGTTCATTGTACTCAATCTGGGAAGGGGATGTCAACAGCGCATCGTATACTTATGGTAGACAGTCAGCCGTTTCCCCAGCCCGCCGCTTTGCAGCGTGGGCTCAAAAAAAGCGTTGCTATTTCCGACAAATAGCGTAGAATACTACATAAGGTTTCTGTCAGGTATTTACATGTGTATATCAGGAGTATTGCCTATGATGCGTCAAGCGCTTACAAATTTCCTGCAACTATGCCGAAAACACAAAGGCTTTCTGGTCTTATCCTGCCTTTGTTTGGTGTGCGCATTTGTCAGCTTTCTGTTTTTGCAGGAGAAGGGGTATTACGCTTATACGGTCAGTACTGAACTAACACAGGAAACGCAAACACTGTATATCGCCAGCGACGATCCGCAGACACTGAAAACGATATACTCACAACTGAAAAGCGACGCGGCGCTTCCGCGTATGGGGATTGCCACCCTATCCGATGCAACGTACGCGGGCGTTAGCTGGGATAGGGAATGGCAGCCGGATGTTTGGTACACGCCATATGGCCGGTTTTTCAGTACAGAGGAAATGGAAACCGGTGCGCCGGTTGTGTTGCTTGGCATGGAGTACCTGCGGCAGCTATCCAAAGAGCAGCTTGGCAGCATATGGGATATGGGAATTGTGATACACAATACGCCGCTGCGCGCCATCGGCAACTATCATGACTGGGATGTGTCATTTGATGAGGAATCGCGCTATGAAACAAGCAGCTTGCCAACGTCGCTTACGCTTACGCTGCAACGCTATTTGCAGCTTGGCCTGGCACCAACGCAGCTGCGCGTGGTGTTTTCCACGCCGCTTTCCGGGGAGCAGCGAGCGCATTTATCCGGCCTATTACAGCCCTATGATTCCCTGACAAAACTCTCGCTGCCCAAAGAAGGGAGTACCAGCGCCGTCAGCAGTTATATCAGCGCTACGGCGCAGTATGCGCTGATCCTTGCGGTGTCGCTGCTCAGCATTGTCAGCGTGCTGGTGTATTGGCTCAGGGCTGAGCTTGCACGCTATACAATTTATAGAATTTGCGGCGCCAGACGCTGGCAAATTGTATTCTTTTTATCCATGAATGTGTGGTTTCTGGTCACAGGCAGCTATGCCTGTGCCTGCTTGCTGATTTACGGCATTACAAAACTGACGCCGGCAGGGCTGGTTTCCCTGCTGCCGCTAGCGGACTATGTCGTCATTTATTTGGGAGCGCTGGCCTTTTCACTGATAACGGTCAACATCAGGGCGCTTCCCGTTGTGCTGGGCAACGAAATCCTCCAAAAATAAAGGAAGGAGAGCAAACGCATGAAAACACTGTATATCGCGCTCAAGCTGCTTTGGAAGCGCAAGCTGGCGAATTTGATTTTGGTGCTCATTATTTTGCTTTCCATTACGATGCTTGCCCAGCTGTTTGTGTTTATTACCGATCATGTGGATAATATGCAAGCCCTGAAGGAGCTGCCCGTGAAGGACATGGTGGTTGTCAACGTATTTGACTACTACGATGCGGCGGAGGCTGCCACAGTCATACAGAAATCAGACATGGTTGAAGCCGTTGGCCGCACATATATAAGCAACGTGCAATGTAATAACAGAAACTGCAATCTGGCTGTATACAACGAAGGCATCTATACCCGCTATACGCCCCGGCTGCAAAGCGGTGTGTGGCTAACGGCTAGTCCGCCGGCAGACGGTGGCACGATACCGGTAGTGGTTTCGCCGGATACGGGGTTTGTGCTGGGCGATACAACGGCGCTGACTTTGCCGGGTGGGAAACAAGTGACCCTGATGGTAACCGGCGTGCTTGCCAAGCCCGTGCAGTACTTGTTTCCGTCTGGCGGGGCAGGCGCGGCTGATTTTGCCGCGGATATGATTATTGAACAACGCGCGGTGGTCATGATGCGGGATAAAGACTTTGGAGACACCACCGTATTGCTGCGGCCGGAGGCCATCCATGCGCAGGAGCCGCTGTTCGTTGCGCTCAGAAGCGGGGCCGGGGAGGACGATAAAGCGGCGGCGATGGACGCATGGCGCAAGTACGGCGAAGTGATCCCCATGCGTTCACTGATGGCGACCTATGAGCGAAATACGAGAACCATGATCGGTGGCGGGCTGATCTTCTTCGTGGTGTTTTTCTTGCTGGCGGCCACCGCCGTGCTGAGCAACGAAGTGATACAGAGCCTGCGAAACCGCAGATATTTCACCGTTTACTACCTGCTGGGGATGAACTGGCGCAGGGGCGCGGCGATTGAACTGTTCCGGACGCTTGTGCTGATCCTGATTACCATGGCGCTGAGCCTGCTGATGGGTCAATATGGGCTGCTGATGCTGGAGTGGATGACGCCGGAACGCGCGCGGATGTTTTACGGCCTTGCGTTTGCCTATATCATCGTGGTATTTATCGGCGTGAAAGCGGGATTTTTAATCAAGCTCATGCGCAGCGATATAGCGGACTCGTTGAAAAACCTGCAGCAGGGAGAGTGAGGATACGGCCATGTTGATTGAAATGACGGGAATCGAAAAAACCTATGCGGCTATCCGGGGCGGTGCAGTGGTCAACGCGCTAAACGGCGTTGACCTGAGCATAGGCAGAAATGAAATGGTTGCCATCAAAGGCTCGTCCGGGGCGGGCAAGTCCACACTGCTGCAAATACTGGGCTGCCTGGATACACCCACTAAGGGCAGATACCTGCTGGAGGGCGAGGATATGAAAACTAAGTCCGCCGCCCAACTGGCAAGGATTCGCAACAAGCAGATCGGCTTTGTTATGCAGCATTTTGCCCTGGTTGAAGAAGATAATGCGCTGCAAAACGTGGGCATTCCGCTGCTGTTTTCCAAAACCCCGTTTTTGTCCATTGATGGACTGGCCAGGGAACAGCTGCGGCGGCTTGGCATTGAGAAACTTGCAAAACAGCGGGTGTCGAAGCTATCCGGGGGTGAAAAACAGCGCGTTGCTATCGCACGCGCGCTGGTGAACAAACCGGATATAATCCTGGCAGATGAGCCGACAGGCGCGTTGGATCACCAAAACGCCGTCAAAATCATCGATATTTTCAAAGAACTGCATGCCCAGGGAAACACAGTGATCATCGTTACGCACGAAGCGTTTGTTGCAGAGGCCTGCGACCGTGTGATTACCATTGCGGACGGAAAAATTGTCAGCTAATCTAATCTGGTCAGTGCAAAATGCGTAGATATAAGCAGGGTTAGGAGAGGATCCAGTCGGCTGCGTCGTTTAGCGAATCGGTTACGAAATCCGCCTGCGTGCTGGCGGGCGGCTGTGTGCCCCACAAAAACAAAATACTGTGTGTTCCGGCGGCTTTGGCGGCATGGATATCGGTGTTTTCGTTGTCGCCGATCATCACAACCTGTGCCGGGTCGGTTATGCCGCTGCGCCGCATGGCCTCCAGCAGCATTTGCGGGTGCGGCTTGGCGTGTTCAAACTCTTCGGAAATCAGCACATCGCTGACATAGCGGCGCAGGGGGGACGTTTCTATGCGCGATTTCTGTACGGCAGCAAAGCCGTTAGTGACAAAACACACAGGCATGCGCGCAGACATGCGCTCCAGAAAGGCCTCGGCGCCGGTTACCGGGATGTTTTGCTTTCCCAGCATTTCCACAAAGTATGCGCTCATGGCCGGGATATCGGCATCCTCCACGCCCTGGGCGGCCATAAAATCTGAAAAGCGGTCCAGCCGCAGCTTGGCCTGGGTGGTTTCGCCCCGGTCCAGCTTTTGCCAGTGGGCGGTGTTAATGGCTTTGTACAACAAGTACAGTTCCTCGTCCTCCGGCAATGAAAAGCGCGCCGTAACGGCGGCATAGGCCGCGCGCTCGGCGCTGCGAAAATCAAAAATCGTATTGTCTACATCACAAAGCAATAGCGAAATGCGTTTGCTCATTTTTTTACGTTGCGGGCCGCGACCAAAATCAGGTCATCTTCGCGGGGCAGGTAAGGCAGGTTGTTCACGGTGCGGTACAGCTCTTCGTTAAACGGACGGGCGTCCATTTTCATGGCTGCGCGGTGCAGCGAGCTGTGGAACACGCGCCCGTCGCGTACGCCAATGGCAAAGCCGTCGTTCTCGGGCGGGGTTTCGTTTAAAAGCAGGTCCACCGCCATGCGGCCGGCTTCAAACGCAAAGGCAGAGTCGTACGCCGTGGGAATGGCGCCGCGCTGGGTATAGCCGATTACGGTAGAGCGGGCTTCGATATCGCATTCGTAGCGCAGCACGCGGGCCAGGGCTTCCGAGGAGAAGGGGGTATCCTCGTGCACGCACTTGTCGTTTTCACATAGAACTTCACGCCAGGGGTAATCGGCCATGTTGCCGTTTTCCCAGGCATGCTCGCAGATGATGACCGTGGCGCGGCGATTGCCGTTTGCAATTTGCTCTTTCAAGCGCTTGATCACATCGCGCAGATCCCATTTCATTTCAGGCACGATTACAAACTCGGCCCCGGTGGAAATGGCCGTGCGCATGGCAATATCCCCGCAGTAGCGGCCCATGACCTCGACCACATGGGGTCTGTCGTGGCTGCGGCTGGTGGCGCGGATGGAGCGTACGGATTCCACGCATACATTCACGGCTGTGTCGTAGCCCAGGGTGGCTTCGGTATAGGGCAGGTCGTTATCAATCGTGCCGGGGATGCCCACGCACGGAATGCCGCGCTTGCACAGGTCCAGCGCGCCTTTATAGCTGCCGTCCCCGCCGATGATGACCAGCCCGTCGATATGGTATTTATGTTTCAGGTCGTCGGCGACCTTGTCCAGCACATCAGGCCGTTTAAACTCTTCGCACCGGGCTGTGCGCAGGTAGGTGCCGCGCATATCCAGAATATCCAGCACGGTTTCGGAACGCAGCTTGCGGATGTCGTTGAGCTCATTTTCGCTTTTACCCAAAAGGCCGTTATAGCCGCGCCGGATGCCCATCAGTTCAACGCCGTTCTGCTCGGCAAAACGGGCTACGCTGACAACGGCAGCATTCATGCCGGGGCTGTCGCCGCCGCTGGTGAGGACGCCGAAGGTCTTACTCATAGTCCAATCTCCTTCGTAATTGTGGAAAATATGGCATGGTATCCAAAATTGAGTATAGCACAAGGCACTATTGCATTCAAGAGAGGGTGGAAACCGGTTTCGCGTTGTTTCTTATGCATTCACACGGGGAAAGGCTTTGACCATATCCCAGTACGGTGCCCAGCGCGTAAGCGGGCCGGAGGCAAAATCATCGGTGTGGATAAACGCAAAGAAGTCATCCGCCGAAAGCCAGTGGTAGGATATGGTTTCGCCTTCCTGCAGAGTGATGGATTGCTTGTCGCAGTCCGTCAGGCAGAGGTAGCTGAAGTACAGGGTTTGTTGCAGGTCACTGGCGGCAAACAGAAAGGTGAGGGCGTCGGCCAAAATTCCGGTTTCCTCCCGCAGCTCGCGTAGCGCACCCTCACAGGGGCTCTCGCCCTGCAAAATCGCGCCGCTGGCACCGGCTTCAAACTTGCCGGGGTAGCCTTCCTTGCGGAAATCCCGCTGCATCACTAGGTAGTCCCCATCCGCATGCTTGACCAGCACATCGGCGACGATGTGATACAACCCCGCAGGCACCGGCTCACCGCGCGTCAGCGTGCGTCCGGCCAGGCGGCCATCGGGCAGGTAAGCGTCCCAGCGTTCTTTCATCGGTAAAACCCTCCACTTGTTTGCTTTGCCTAGTATACCCCTTGGCGCGGGAAGGACAACGCCTGCCGATAAAACGCGGGGGAATTTGCATCGTTCGCACATCGAGGAGCAGGGTATATTGAAGCAATTCAGCGGCAGCACGGTAGGCGCAGCTTTGCCCGGATGTATCATAGCAGCGCGCCTGTTGCAGCACCATGACGGCATCAGCAATACCCCAACATCCTATTGTTAATTATTTAACTTGTATGTATACAATGTGCACTTTTCCCGCATGGTACATTGACTTTATCCCCTAAGCAGGTATGATGAAGGTGCGTTCGATGTGGAGCGGCAGCCGCAGGAGATGGCCTTGTCTGTTTTGTGTCGGCGTGCCGCAGGGCATGGGCGTTCTTTGTTTGTAACGCAAGATACCACCCATTGGCAGGACGGCGCAAGCCCAAACGCAATCACGCATATTAAAGGAGACAGTATGAATCTAACCTATCAAATTCTACAAAAGCACCTGGTTGAGGGCGAGCTGGTCGCGGGAAAAGAGATCGCCATTAAAATCGACCAGACCCTGACACAGGATTCCACCGGCACCATGGCCTATCTGCAATTTGAAGCCATGGAAGTTCCGCGCGTGAAAACGGAGCTGTCGGTGGCCTATATTGACCATAACACCATTCAGTCGGGCTTTGAAAATGCCGACGATCATAAATACTTGGAAACCGTGACCAAAAAGCACGGCGTATATCTGTCCAAGCCCGGCAACGGCGTATGCCATCAGGTGCACTTGGAGCGCTTTGCCGTCCCCGGTAAAACCCTTCTGGGCTCGGATAGCCATACCCCCACGGCGGGCGGCCTTGGCATGCTGGCCATCGGCGCGGGTGGCCTGGATGTGGCGGTGGCCATGTCCGGCGAGGCGTATTCCATCCCCTGCCCGTCGGTGACCAACATTCAGCTCACAGGCAAGCTTTCGCGCGGGGTGGCTGCTAAAGATGTTATTTTGGAAGTGCTGCGCATTTTAACCGTGAAAGGCGGCGTGGGCAAGGTGATGGAGTACACGGGCGAGGGCGTGAAAACCCTGTCCATCCCTGAGCGCGCCACCATCACCAACATGGGCGCGGAGCTGGGCGCAACGACCAGCATTTTCCCCGCCGATGAAAACGCCAAGCAGTTCATGGCTGCGCAGGGGCGCGAGCAGGACTATGTAGAAATGCTGCCCTCTGATGATGCAACATACGATGAGGTCATCAAAATCGACCTGTCCGCACTCCAGCCGCTGGTGGCGCTCCCCCATATGCCCGATAATGTGCAAACCGTGGAAGAAACCGGGCCCATTGCGGTCGACCAGGTCTGTATCGGCTCGTGCACCAATTCAAGCTATCTGGATATGATGCGCGTAGCAAAAATCCTGCAGGGCAAGACCGTGCATCCCAGTGTCAGCCTGATCATCGCGCCCGGCTCACGTCAGGTGCTGGGCATGCTGGCGAAAAACGGTGCGCTGAATGATATGATTCAAGCCGGTGCGCGGATCAACGAAACGGCCTGCGGGTTCTGCATCGGCATGGGGCAAAGCCCGCGCACGGGCGCTGTCAGCCTGCGCACCAACAACCGTAACTTCTTTGGCCGCAGCGGTACCAAATCGGCGGGCATTTACCTGTCCTCCTGCGAAACGGCTGCCGCCAGCGCACTGACCGGCATCCTGACCGACCCGCGCTCGCTGACCGTTGATTTGACGGTCGACATGCCCGAAACCTTCCTATATAACGACAACCTGATACTCCCGCCTGCCCCGGCCGGTGAGGAGGTAGAGGTCGTTCGTGGCCCGAACATCCAGCCTTTCCCCAAGGCCGAAGCCCTGGCCGAAAGCCTGACGGGCAAAGCGCTTTTGAAGATGGAAGACAATATCACCACCGACCACATCATGCCCAGCGATTCCAAGCTTCTGCCCTTCCGTTCCAACATTCCCAAGCTGTCGGATTACTGCCTGACTCCGGTGGACGAAACCTTCCCCGCACGTGCCAAGGCGGCAGGCGGCGGGTTCCTAATTGCTGGGCAGAACTACGGCCAGGGCTCCAGCCGCGAGCACGCGGCGCTGGTTCCGCTGTACCTGAAAATCCGGGGCGTGATTGCCAAGTCCTTTGCCCGCATCCATAAGGACAATCTGATTAACAACGGCATCCTGCCGCTGACCTTCCAAAACGAGGCTGATTATGATCGTTTCGATGTGAATGATGAGATAGAGATTGCCGATGTCCGGCAAAAGGTGAAAGAGGGCACGGCCATCATTCCCGTTATCAACCATACCAAGGGCATCACGATCAATACCGAGCTTGCCCTCAGCCCCCGGCAGCAGGCGATGATCCTCGCAGGCGGGTTGATCAACAAAATCAAATCCGCGCAGTAACTGCGCTGATGTTTCAAAAGAGCGGAAGGTGGTAATACCTTCCGCTTTTTCTTTTGTCCGCAGCCTTGCAGGGTTGACAAAATAAGCGCTGCAAAGCATACTCAAGCAAAATACGGATGCATGAAGCAATACAGGAGGCAAACCATGGCCTTACTCTTGGTGTATACACGGCAGCCGGAAGCGGCGCTGTACCATGCGGCGCTGGCGCGCAGCGTGCACTTTGCTTGCGACTTGGACGGACAGGGATTTCAGCCGCTGAACCTAAACTACGGCATGTTGTTTGCTGAAGGAACGGTCAATGTGGACAACACCATCGCCCCCAAAGCCCTGCTAAAGCCTCGCGTTCGGCAAATGGAGGGCGGCGCGTATCTCATCCAGGCGCAGCAGGTGAATGCAAGCGGCGAGGCCGAGGCGCTGTACCCACAGTGGACGACGCGGGATTTTGTTGAATTTCAGTACATGGGTACGTGCGAGACTCCTGCCCCGATGCCAGCGCCGGAGACGGTCGTAGCTCTTCCGGGTGCAGTCCCCGGCAACTGCCTGACAATACCGGACACGCTGGCGCGCAAAATGATAGCCGCCTGGTCGCCGCTGACCAATACGGAAATCCGCGTGCCCGCTCTGGTGACTGCTACCGACGAAGCGCAAGCGAAAACTATCTGCGTAGCGGCGGTGTACAGCGATGGCTCAACCTGCCAAAAGCCTGTGGATTGGGATTTGCCGGGGGTCGATTTCACCCGTCCGGGCGACTATCCCATGACCGGCACGGTGCGGCAGCTGGAGCCGGGCTTCCCTATCCAGCAGCAGCACGGCGATCCGGTGGTGTTTCACTGGCAGGGACAGGTCTACTACATCTATACCAACGACTTTAACGACGATAGGGGTTTTATCGTGCGCCGCGCACAAACGGTGGAGGGCCTGTTTGCGCCGGACGCGGAGCAAAGCCTGATCCTGGATGAAAGCGAGCAGTTTGTGCAAACGTTCTGGGCGCCGGAGTTTCATGAAATCGGCGGCGCGCTGTACCTGCTGTTTGCGGTTTCGGGCAAGCAGTGGGGGCCGCAGTGCCACTTGATGAAACTGAAACCCGGCGGGGATATCCTGTGCGCGGAGGACTGGACGACCCCCATTCGGGTGTGCCGCAGGAACGGGAGCGATTTGGCTGGCGATGCCATTACGCTGGATATGACCTACTTTCAGGCGGGAGCGCATCACTATGTCGTCTGGTCGTATCGCGAAGGCATCGGCACGAAGCGCGACAGCGGCTCGATGCTCTATATTGCCACAATCGACCCGCAACATCCCGCGCGGCTAACAAGCGAGCCGGTGCTTTTATCGCGACCGCTGCTGGGGTGGGAGAATATCGATGGAACCATCAACAACGAAGGCCCTTATGCATTTGTGCACGAAGGCCGGGTGTATCTGACCTATTCCGGCGGTGCCGCCAACGGCTACAGCTATGCCGTGGGGCTGTTGACCGCAGACGCGCACCGAGATTTGCTGCATACCTCTAACTGGCGCAAGCGGCCCACGCCGGTGCTTCATTACGGTTCCATTCTCGGAAGCTTTGGCCCTGGACACAACAGCTTTTTCCTAGAGGGCGGGGAGCGTTACATTGCCTACCATGCCGAGTACAATACCACCGACAGCCCACGCTGCGCCGCCCTGCACCGCGTGCATATTGATAGCAGCGGCCTGCCCCGTTTCGATTTGGGGCCGGAGCGAGACTTGAGTCCCGCACTGCGCACCGTGCATACGGTGATTCGAACCGAATGTGGAAATGGATAGAGCGGAGGATACGCACATGAAGCAAACCATTGAAATTATGGAAGCAACGCGCGGCGATCTGCCCGCGCTGCTGGCACTGTATAAGCAGCTGCACCCAAGCGACCCGGCGCCCGGCGGGCAAGCGCTGGATGGTGTGGCAAAGACGATATTTAACAATCCCGCCTATAACATTCTCCTGGCCAAGGCGGAGGGTGAGATAGCCGCGAGCGTGACGGTGATCGTGATTCCAAACCTCACCCGTGGTGCACGCCCCTATGCGGTGATCGAAAACGTGATTACAGCAGCGGCCTACCGCAGGCAGGGCATTGCCGCAGCGCTGATGGACGAGGCGGTCAGCATCGCCCGTGAGGCCGGCTGCTATAAAGTATCGCTCACCACCGGCAACAAGGACGAGGCAACCTTCCGCTTTTATGAACGCTGCGGGTTTAACCGGGAGGATAAAACGGCGTTCATTTGCTGGCTGGAAGACGTATAAAATTTCGCCCGCCACTAAAAGTGGTTCATGACCGCAACAAAAAAACGCTATGGCCGCGCAAGCGCGGTCTTTTTTTAATTTGCGTGCGCAAACACCGCTACAGTGAACGCGATTCAGCGGTGCGGCGTGCATTTTGCAGGCAAATAGTAGCCGCTTCAGGTTAAGTTTAGGCAAGCGAAAGGTAAAAATTTGCGCATTGACTTACCAAATCCTCAATGCTAAACTTGTCGCAAAGATGGGTAAACGATTACCCAAATTTCACGAAAAGACTAGAGGAGGAACCAACACATGAAGAAAATTCTCGCGCTTCTTTTGCTTGCGGTGATGCTGGTCGGCAGCATGAACGTTGCCGTTGCACAAGAAAAGGAAACCATTCAGGTCGCGTATCTGCTGGCGATGAACGCCGCAGAGGAACGTGGTTTGGTCCAGGACGCTATCAACGCACGGCTGGAAGAACTCGGCTATGATTTCCAGATCGAGTTTGTCTGCATCGACTTTGCATCCTGGGGCACGCAAATTAACCTGATGCTCACCGACGGCAGCATCGACCTGTTCAATGCCGCATTTATGACCAGCCTTTCCATGCTGGCCGACCAGGGCTCCATCGCCCCGATGGATGAACTGTTTGAAGAATACGGCCAGGGCATTCTGGATTCGCTGGGCGAGTACATTGAATGTGCCCGCGTGGGTGGCGTGCTCTACGGCGCACCCAAAGTCAATGCCTTCTCCTCCGCACTGATGTTCATGATGGACAAGAAAATGGCGGACGAAGCGGGCATCGACCCCGAAGCCATCACCGATTTTGCCACGCTGACCGAAGCGCTGAAAGTGGTCAAGGCCCAAAACCCCGACATGACCATGATCGCCAACGGCAACGGCGGCGCGTACCTGGACATTTTTGACACCGACCTGCTGGGCACCGGCGACCCCCTGGGCGCATTGATGCTGGGCGAGGACGGCCAGAGCACGACCGTTGTCAACTATTACGAAACCGATACCTTCAAATCCATGCTGGAGTACGCCAAGATCTGGAACGAGGAAGGTTTCTTCATGAAAGATCCCCTCAACGCACAGGACGGCTCCATGGCCTACCTGTCCAACGGCCAGTCCTTCGGCTCCTTTGTATCCTACAGCGATGAAGGTACCGCGCTGAGCGTACAGGAAAAAGGCGTTGGCAAAGAACTGTATGCCGCACAGATCACCCAGGATGCCTGGGCAACCACCAGCAACGTTGCCGGGATGACCTGGTGCGTTCCCGCCCTTAGCGAACATCAGGTGGCTGCGACCCAGTTCCTGAACCTGCTGTTCACCGATTCGTCAATCTCCAACCTCGTGTGCAACGGCATTGAAGGCGTGCACTATGTGGTAACCGAAGAAGGCAACATCACCTTCGCCGGCGATCTCGACCCCGTGACCACGGGCTGGCCGTCGGGCATGGGTACCTTCTGGCCCAACATCTGCATTACCTATCCCTGGTCTCCCGATCCCGCCGACCTGTATGACGGCTGGCTGGCCTCCAACGAGACCTGTAAAAAATCCCCGGCGCTGGGCTTTGCGTTTGACTCCTCCGTCGTTTCCGACGAAGCATCCGCGTGCTCAACGATTGTGGATAAGTACGTCAACGCGCTGCTGCTGAACATTGGCGACACTGACGACCTGTACGCCTCCCTCCTGTCCGAGCTGGACGCCGCCGGCATCGATGATATCATCGCCGCTAAGCAAGAGCAGCTGGACGCCTGGGCAGCTAACTAAGCATACCTCACTCCCTTACCTTGCAGAGCGGCGCTCCACAAGGGCGCCGCTCTGCCCATTTTACAGACAGGGGGCCAGCTCGTGCTAACGTCCATTCGGCAAACACTAAAAAAAATGAAGCGGTTCTATCCGCTGTATATCATGATGATTCCGGGCCTGACCTATATCATCATCAACAACTACATCCCGCTGACCGGCTTGCAGCTTGCGTTTAAGAAATTCAAGTATGTGCAGGGCATTTGGGGCAGCGCATGGAACGGCGTAAAAAACTTTACCTATCTGTTCAAAACCGGGGATGCGTGGACCATTATCCGCAACACCCTGGGGTATAACCTCGTATTCATTATTCTGGGCACGATTTTTGCCATTTTCGTGGCCATCATGCTCAATGAAATTCAACGCAAAAAGGTACAGCAGGTGTACCAGACCGTTATCCTGATCCCCTATTTGATTTCGTATGTAATCGTTAGCTACATTGCCTACGCGGCCCTTGGCGAAAGCAACGGCATGATTAACAATGCCATCCTGATACCGCTGGGCATGGAGCCTGCGAAATTCTATACAGACCCCAAATACTGGCCGGTGATTCTAACCATGGTGCAGGTTTGGAAAACCTTTGGGTATTCGTCCATCATCTACTTTGCCACCATTATCGGCATCGACAAGGCCTATTACGAGGCCGCTGTGGTGGACGGTGCCGGAACCTGGAAACAAATCACCAGCATTACCCTGCCGCTGATCAAGCCCGTGATTATCACCTTGACCCTTTTGTCAATGGGGCGCATCTTCTATTCGGACTTTGGTTTGTTCTACCAGGTGCCCATGAACACAGGGCTGTTGTACGATGCGACCAGCACCATCGACACCTATGTGTACCGCGGGCTGCTAGAAACCAACGATGTCGGCCGCGCGTCTGCGGCGGGGTTCATCCAATCGGTGCTTGGGTTCCTGCTGGTGCTGGGAACCAACTATGCCGTACGTGCGATCGAAAAAGAACAAGCCTTGTTCTAAGCGGGAGGAAATACGATGGGTTTATATGGAAAAGGCTTTTCAAGGGTGGCCAACATAGTATTGTTTATTTTGTCACTGCTATGTGTATTGCCGCTGCTGTTGCTTGTAACCAGCTCGTTTGCATCGGAGCAGTCGCTGCTAAAGCACGGATATTCGTTCTTGCCCAGGGAATTCAGCCTGGAATCCTATCGATATCTATGGTTCAGCCGCGCACAAATCCTGAATGCCTATAAAATGACCATTCTGGCGACCACCGTGGGTACGCTGTCCAACCTGACCATCACGACGCTGATGGCCTATCCCCTGTCACGCAAAGGGCTGCCGGGCCGTAACTTCTTTTCGTTCATGGTGTTTTTCACCCTGTTGTTTAACGGCGGCATGATTCCAAGCTACCTTATGTGGGTGCAGGTGTTCCACATTAAGGACACCTTCTGGGCGTTGATTTTGCCGACTTTGCTGATGAACGGCTTTGGCGTAATCGTCATGCGTACATTCTTCACCACCAACATTCCCGAAGAGGTGCTGGAGGCCGCGCGTATCGACGGTGCCGGGGAAACCCGAACCTTGATTCAAATTGTACTGCCGCTGTCGACCCCGATTCTGTCGACCATCGCACTGCTGTCAGGCCTTGCGTACTGGAACGACTGGATTAACGGCTTGTACTACCTGGTCAAGCGCACGGACTTCTATACCATTCAGAATTTACTAAACCGCTTGATTGCCAGTGCTGACTTTATTGCCAACAATGCGGCCAATTCCTCGCTGACTGCCGGGGTGACGGTGCCAAGCGTCGGCATTCGTATGGCGATCGCAGTCATTGCGCTGATCCCGATCATGATTATTTATCCCTTCCTGCAGCGCGGGTTTGTCAAAGGGATTGTGATCGGCGGCGTAAAGGGCTGAGCCACACCATATGAACTGAAAGGGGATTGCTATGAAGGAAACCACACTGCACCAGGACGAGTTACCGTTCGAAACCACGCAGCCGGAGGCGGTGGGCGTTCCCTCGGTAGCGGTGCTGCGCTTTTTGCAGGCCTTAGAGCAAAATAAATACCGGTTGCACGCGTTTATACTGCTGCGCCGGGGCAAGATTTGCTTTGCATCGGCGGCCGCGCCGTATACGCTGTCCACCCCGCACCGCGTGTATTCGGCGGGCAAGTCCATTCTGGCGCTTAGCGCCTGCCGCGCCATACAGGACGGAAAAATGAAGCCGACCGACAAGGTGGCCGACTTGTTCCGCGATCTGCTGGATGGCGATACCCGCTTTGACAACATGACGATAGACGACCTTCTCACCATGCGCTCCGGGCAGGAGGAAGACCCGTTTCTGGCGTTGTTCAAGGACTTGAATGCCGATATAACGCGCTTGTTTTTTGCTGCGCCACCTGTGGAAGCGCCGGGCAAAACCTTCCGTTATAACAACACCATCCCAACGATCGTCACCCAGGCGGTGGAACGCGCCGTAGGCGAACCGTTTGAGGGCTATCAGACCCGCCACTTTGCCGAGCCTATGGGCGCGCCGATTTACGCGCCCACCGATACGCGCGGCAGCTATAATCCCGTCGTGATGGCGATGACACCTATCACCCTGATGAAGTACGTAGCGCTGTTTTTACAGGAGGGTAACTGGCAGGGCCAGCAGCTGCTGGATGCGGATATTCTGCGCCAGTGCGTGCGGGAACATACCCAAACCGGTCAGCCGGATAACTTCGCCGGTTATGGCTGGCAAACCTGGCGCAATGCCTTTGGTGGCTTCCGCTTGGATGGCGGCTTTGGTCAGTACGGCATTGTGCTGCCGGAGGAAGACATGGCCGCTGTGCTTATGTCGGATATGCCGGACTCAACCTATGCATTGGAAGCGTTTGAAAAGTACATTGTTGGGGCACTGTCCGGCGAGACGCTGGAGACGGATAAAAACGCGTACTGGCAGCTGCTGACCTACGGACGTATGCTGTCGCTGGCCCCTAAGGGCGGCAAGCAAAGCGGTGGAAAGGAAGACCAATGGTTTTCCAAACGGTACCGCTTTGAGGCCCTCGATGCCGACATCTCCTTTGTGCAAAAGGAAGGCGCGATTGACTTGCTATACAAGGACAGCGCAGGCTTGCAAACAGTGCCAATCGGGCTGAACGGGCAGTGGATGCCGTCACCACGGCATTTGCTGGTGAAGCCGGAAATCACCATAGATAACGGCGTGTATTGCGCCGACCCGGATGCGTGTCAGTTTACAGCCATTTGGCGTAGCGACAGCACTCTGAAAATCGCCGCCAAAAGCTTGGCCGCTCAGGGTGAATACCTGTACCGCTTTACCTTTGAGGATGACGGAGTGACCCTGACTTATGCCAAGCGGCCTTTGCGCGGCTGGCCGACCCTGAAAGACGCCGTTTGCCTGTACGGGAAGGGAGTCAACGCCTGAATGAACGCTCCCGCAGGGCCGCAGCGGCTGCTTAACCGCGCCTATCTGTCGCTTTTTTTAATCAATATGATCGTATCGGCAAGCTTTGCCATGGTGGCCACCACTGTATCGCTGTATGTAACCGGATTTGGAGCCACCACGGCCGTGGCCGGAACGGTGGTGGGCGCACTGTCGATTGCATCGCTGTGCATTCGCCCGTTCAGCGGTATTCTGTCCGATCAGCTCAGCCGGAAGATGCTGCTGGTGGTTGCTATGCTCGGCAGCGGCGTAGCCATGGCGGGCTGCGGCCTGACTCAGTCCATCGCACTGCTTTTGGTATTCCGCATTATGCACGGTTTGTTTTTCTCCATCGCAACCACCGTTACCATGGCGCTGGTCGCCGGCGCGGTGCCGGAGGACAAAATGGCCCAGGGGCTTGCGTATTTTGCCGTAGGGCAAACCATTACGGCGGCGTTTGCGCCATCGCTTGGCATCTGGATTGGTGAAAGCTTTGGCTTTCCGGTCACGTTTTTAACCGCGGCAACGCTTTCGCTGATGGCGATGCTGCTTGCATGGTTCATTATTCCCGCCCAGAAACGCAAGCGGGTGAAGCGCACCCGCAAGCTGGCCGTGGCGGACTTTATCTCCCGCGAAGCCCTGCCCTTTGGTATTTTGGCGATTGTGGTTTCGGGCGCGACGGGGCTTGAAAACAGCTTTATCGCCCTGTTTGGACAATCGCTGTCCCAGGGCAACGTGGGCTGGTACTTTACCATCGGCGCAACGGCGCTGTTCCTGTCGCGGCTGCTTAGCGGCAAGCTGGCCGACCGCCATGCTGTACCAGTGATCTTTGCGGGCCTTGCGCTTATGGCCGTAGCCTTTGTACTGCTGGGAATGGCAACGCCGGGTAACGCCGTGGTGCTGTTTACCCTGGCGGCGATGTTTAAGGCCTTTGGCCTTGGCGCGGTGCAGCCGACCCTGCAGGCCAGCAGCATGAAAGCTGTTCCGGTGGAGCGGCGGGGCGCGGCCTCGTGCACCTACTACCTGGGCGCGGATATCGGTCAGGCGATTACTCCGGTGCTGGGCGGCGTTGTCGCCTCGACAGCCGGCTATCATACCATGTTTAGTGTATTCACCATTCCGCTGCTGACGGCCTTTGGCTTTGCCTTCTGGCTGAAACGGCGCAAGGTGATTTAACCGGGAAAGGAAGGAACCACATGAAGGAATTACTGCGCGCCACGCCGGAAAGCGTGGGCTTGTCCAGCCAGGATCTGCTGCATATGCTGATGGAACTGGAGACCTGCGGCACCGAACCCCACGCCCTGATGATTGCCCGGCACGGCAAAGTGGTGCTGGAGTGCTGGTGGTCGCCGTTTGAGCGGGAGACCCGCCACATCTGCCATTCGTTTGGTAAATCCTACGTAATGGCAGCCGTCGGCGCCGCCGTGACGGACGGGCTATTGTCCGTGGAAGACCGCATTGCCGATCTGTTTGCCGATGACCTGAAAGCCTTGGGTGTTTCCGACAGCGGCAATATGGCCAAGCTGAAGGTTAAGCATGTGCTGAGCATGACCAACGGCATGAGCGTGCACGCCATGCCCGGCGAGCATATGATTGAAAATTACCTGACCACCGAAGTGGATTTGGAGCCTGGCAGCGTGTTTAAGTACAACACCACCGGCACCTGTATGCTGTCGGAAATCGTCCGCCGTGTAACGGGCCGCTCGGTGTACGATTATGCCAACGAGCGTATTTTTCAGCCCATAGGTATCAATACCGATCAACTGTCGTGGATGACGTTTAAAAACGGCCTGCATGTCGCGCCTGGTGTTTCGGCCAGCACGGAAAACAATCTGCGGCTGGGGCTGCTGTTTTTGCAGAACGGCCGCTGGGGCGATGCACAGGTGATCGACGAACGCTTTGTGCAGGACGCGACCGCAAAGCAGATTGATAACGACGTTGCCGGCTACGGTTACCAGCTGTGGATGCACAAGCAACCCGGCACATTCAAGTTCAGTGGCGGGCACGGGCAGGACAGCGTGATGTGCCGTCCGCTGGATTTGGCGTTTTCCATCCAGCAGGCCGCCAGCGAGCCGCACGATACCGATGCCTACGATGCCGTGATGGTGAAATATCTGCTGGATAAGCCGCTTCCCGATACCCTGCCCGAAGACCCGGATGCCCTGGCTGCGCTTAGAAGCTATGCCGCGTCCCGCCATCTGCCGGACGGGGCCGCCGCGCCTGTACACGGGTTTGCAAAAGGCTGGGACGGGCGGTATACTGTCACAAGCGGAAAGTTTCATGTATATCCGGAGCTGGTGCCCTTTGCCAACACCAACGTCAACCGGGATTTTTATGATACCGACGATGAATTTGCCAAAACCCTTGCAATTCGTACCGGCAAAAAAGCGGTGGAGCTGATTATTGACGACAGAACCACCCTGGTTGCCCGGCTGGATGGCAAGCGCATCCCCCACGAAACCTATTGCCCCATGAAAAGCTTCCAGCACGAGTGCACCACCGCCGTGTTTGAAAAGGACAGCCTGCTTGTGGACACCTGGTTTTATCAGACCTGCTTTAAAACAAAACTGTGGCTGACCCGCCAGGGCGACACCCTGCACCTGATCGTGCGCAAGGAACGCCTGCACGATGGAGAACCCTATATTTGGTACCGCGATGTGGAGCTCACCAGACAATCCTAAGTAGACGGGGATGATCGACGAATGGGGAAGGACAAGCGGGTGTCCATGCGGGAGGTATCCCGGCTTTCGGGCGTGTCCATCGCCACGGTTTCGCGCGTCATTCATAAAAGCGGGCGTTTCTCGCCGGAGACGGAAAAGCGCGTCCGCGAGGTGATGGAGCGGCTGAAATACGTTCCCGATGTGGTCGCCCAGGGCATGCGCAAGCGCAGTATGCCGATTGTGGGCATTATCGTGCCCGATATTATGGATGAAAACTATGCCCTGATGGTGCGCACGCTTCAGCAGGCATTGTTCGAAAACGGATATTCCATCTCGATTTTTAATACCAATGAGGACGCGGGTCTCGCCAGCCACTTTGTGGATATGCTCAAAACCCAGCGTGCCAGCGGTTTGGTGTATGTTCCCGACCGCAACGGCAGCGATGTGGATGCCGGCGACCTGCCGCTGGTGTATTTCGACCGCCGCCCTCATGGCGACGCGCCGGAACACAGCGTGATTGTGGAATGCGATAACTTTGCAGGCGCACGCAGCGCTATGCAAAGGCTGATCGCCGGTGGCCGCCGCAATATCGCGCTGCTGTCCGAGGAAATGGACTTTTCCCCACACCGCGAGCGCATGCGCGGCTACCATACAGCGATTGCGGACGCGGCCCTCGCCCCCGGCCCCAAGTTTTTGGTCGACTCCCAGCGCACCACCGAAGCAATTTCCGCCCTGCAGGGCGCGTTTGACCATGGTATCCCCTTTGATGCCATTTTCTGCACCTCTACCCGGCTGACCATCGGCGCGCTCACCGTGCTGCGTAGCCAGGGCATCCCCCAGGACACGGTCGAGGTTCTCGGCTTTGGTGAGCACCGCCTGCACCGCTACGGTCTGCTCCCCTACCAGGCCATCCGTGAGCCCATCCCGGACATGGCCCGCGCCGCCGCCACCGCCCTCCTAAAGCTTATGAACGACGAACCCCCAGAGGATGCGATCATATCGCTGCCGCTGGGGGAGTAAGATACTAATTGTCTGAAATTGTTTTCTATTTTATATAAACCCGCTCAAAAACCTTACACGGTGGATGAACGCACATTATAACTGTCAGAGGATCAATATTGTGCTCGGTAGCTATAATATGTGCGTCAACTATAACTGAAAGAAACCATGGTGCGTCACCATCATTCTTTGTGAGTTTCTGTCTGCGAATACTATCAAGCTCTTCAAAGGAATGTACGATAGCAATTCTTGTTTTGGCATCAAGAGAGTTAAATTGTTTTAAGGCCTCTTGTTGTGGAATCAAACTATTAGCAAAAGAATTAGATAACTTAATCCACTGTCGACACTCTTGTCGTGTAATAAATTTAGCTTTTGGTTTCATTAAAACCCTCCCATAATGTGTTTGCTGGAACGAATTTCAATTGATCGTTTTTTGATAAAGTGGGCAAAAGATTCTTAATCTCATAGCATTCATAATCGTTGAAGTAATAATAGATGCAATTACTAACAGCAGAGCTGTCAATAGATTCAAAGATATGAAAATCGTTCCACGGTGATAATCCAAGTATTTCTATACTCCCCTCAATTGATTTTAGAGCATCAAAATGATAATCATCAGAGATATGCAGATCGGGGTTTGCTGCTTTTACTTTAATACCATGACCGAAATTCGCAGTTAGAAGATTATCATCATTTGCCCACCGTTCGACTTCTTCGCGGAATTTTTGGTCTGTAGTATAAGCAGAGGCCATTCGTTCAATTGCTTTATTTGCTTGAGAGGATTGCTTGATTTGGAATTCTTTATATTCGCCACAATGTGTTGATAAAGCATTTGAGTATAAGTAATAGAAGTTTTCATCAATCACATAGTTCTGTATTGGCGCATCAGGCAAATGGTTTCGAAAAGAATTGGCGGTGTAAACATCACTCTTTTGATCAAAATGCCCATGAATATGATAGACATTCACACCAGTTGCTAGTTCTATATTGGAATCATAATTAGTTGTGAAAACGCAATCGAATGCTGAAAGATATTCAACAAAAGAAGAAGGATATCTTTTGTGCAATTGATTAAGCTTACCATCATTGTAGATGGAATATAAATAGGCAGCTTTCATTGATTCTCTAGCGTAATATTGTTCAGGGTTCTTTGTGCCTGTTTTATGACAAACTAGATCATGGATTAAGTAATAATCCTCAAAACCGATGTCTGTGATCCGCAAGGTTTCATGTACAGCTTTATACTTTTTTTTAAAAGCGGATAACGCTAATTTCTCGGCACTCCCAAACGTATAACTGTCATATTTATCTGCTAAAATTTCTCGGACTTCTAGGAATAATAACCCCAGGTAATTTTTTAGCAAGTACGGGTCATCGATGATTATATGCGAAGGAAAGTCATTTCTAGTACAGTTTTTCAGTATACGTAAAACAATCTGTGGCGAGGAATAGTTCGTATTATCAAATTGAATGTTTATTCCATTTCCTACTAAAAGAGATTTCATAATGCAATCAAAGCTTTCTTTTTGGGATTGCTACTATTATATAACAAATGCTACAAAATATGAAGAGCTCGAAGTGAAGATGGATGTTAGTGTGTAAAGAGACAATATGGAAAAGCCGCGCTATCTGCGCGGCTTTTCCATATACCCTTATATGATTTTCTCTTGCTTCTTCTCTTTTTTCCAAAAGAGAAGAAGAGCGTTCCCCCTATTTCACCGGTTCCAGTTTCGCCGTGAAGTGGCGGAGGACCGGGGGTTCTGTAATCGGTGATGTGGTAGCCGGGGAGGGTATCTTTTTTCTGGTTGATGGCGATCAGCGCGCGGGCGACGACATCCAGGTGGGCTTGGGTGTAGACGCGGCGGGGGATGGCCAGGCGGGTGAACTCAAACATGGACTTAAGCTGCTGGCCGGTTTTGGGGTCGCGGCCAAGCATGTAGGAGCCGATCTCGCAGGAGCGGATGCCCGCTTCCTCGTAGAGGGCAACGGCCAGCGCATGGCCGGGGAACTGATCGTAGGGGATGTGGGAGAGCATTTTGCCCGCATCGACAAACACGGCATGCCCGCCGGTGGGGTATTGGATGGGCACGCCTGCGGCGCGGAGCTTGTCACCCAGATATTCGGCCTGCCCGATGCGGTAGCGCAGGTAGGCTTCGTCGGTAGCTTCAAGCAGACCCACGGCCAGGGCGTCCAGGTCGCGGCCAGCCATGCCGCCGTAGGTGATAAAGCCTTCGTAGGGAATCACGCGCTCTTTCACGGCGCGGATTAACAGCTCGTCCTCTTTCACGCCGATCAGCCCGCCCATGTTCACAATGCCGTCCTTCTTGGCGGACATCATAAACGCATCGGCATAGGAAAACATTTCCCTTGCGATGGCGATGATGGAGGTGTCGGCGTAGCCGTCCTCGCGGGTTTGGATAAAGTACGCGTTTTCGGCGTAGCGAGCGGCATCAATTACATAGGGAATCTTGTGTTTCTTGGCAATGGCTGCCGTTTCGCGGATGTTCTGCATGGACACGGGCTGCCCGCCGGCGGAGTTGTTGGTGACGGTCATCACAATCATGCCGATGGCATTGGCGCCGCGCTCGGCAATGGCCTGTTCCAGCAGGGCGACATCCATATTGCCCTTGAAGGGGAAAAAGCTGTCGGTATCAGCGGCCTGGGGCACGGCGCAGTCCAGCGCGGTTGCACCGGCCAGCTCGACGTGTGCGCGGGTGGTATCGAAAAACGTATTGCTGATGGCGACCTTGCCGCCAGAAAGCATAATGGGCATGAACACCTTTTCAGCAGCGCGGCCCTGGTGCACGGGCTGGAAGAACGCATAGCCGAAAATTTCCTTGCAGGCATCCATCAGGCGGTAGTAGCTCTGCGCACCGGCGTAGGCTTCGTCCCGGTCATGATGGCGGCCCACTGTTTCTGGCTCATGGCCCCAGTGCCCGAATCGGTCATCAGGTCAATGTACACATCCTCGGCGCGCAGGTTAAACAGGTTATACCCCGCAGCGTTTATGCTTTGCTCACGCTGGGTGCGAGTGAGCAGCTTGAGTGGCTCCACAGTCTTGATTTTAAAGGGCTCGGCGATATAGTCCATATAGTTCATACCTCTCTGCGATTAGTCGTTTTTTGAATTTCATGTCGCGTAAAACGAAAACGGAATTGACGGACATGAAGGAAACCTCTATGATTATAGTGTTTCCGATACTGCGAGACAATACACGTAGTTTTCAATACTAGTCATTTTTTGCATAGCGGGGGTGTGGCTGTGAAGTACGAGCACAAAACCTATCAAAACGCGCTGGGGTTGCCCATCAGCGTGAAAACAACCTACAATGGCGTGTTTGCCTCGCATTGGCATTACGATTTTGAGGCCGTGTTTCTGCGTACGGGCCGGCTTACGGTCACGCGCAACGGCGTGCAGGCGGTATTGCAGGCGGGCGATGTGTTTATCTGTTCCGGCGGCGATATCCACAGCTATGCCGCGCCATCAAGCGATTTTTCTGCGCTGGTGCTGATTTTCGATCCCTTCGCGGCGCGCAAGGCCGGTACGCTGGTGATGGACGCCACCGTGCGCTCGGGAATCTTTCGCCCTGACCCCGGCAACCCGGACGCGGGCCTGAACCCGCTGCTGGACCGCCTGCACTATGAGTATGAGCACATGGGCGAGGGCAGCGCATTTTTTCTGTATGGGTATATATTGGAAATTCAGGGGATTTTACAGCGGCACTATCGCAAGCGTGCCTTTGTGGCGGGCAGTGTGGTGAATCGCCCGCATTTGCACGCCATACGCGAGAGCATTTCCCATATCGAGCAGCATTACGCCGGGGAGATTACGCTTGCGGGCATGGCTAAGGCCGCGCTGATGAGCGAAAGCAGCTTTTCCCGCGAGTTTAAGAAAATCACAGGCACGGGCTTTAAGGAATATGTAAACATGGTACGCCTGCGCGAAGCGGCTGCCGCACTGGATCAGGGCGACAGGGGTGTGGCGGATGTCGCCTACGCCAGCGGATTTCAAAGCATTCGCACGTTTAACCGCGTGTTCCGCGCACACTTCGGCCTGACGCCGGGTGCCTACCTGCAAGGCTTACGCGCAAAGGCGGTGCGCCTTACTTAGATTTTACGCCCGGCACAAAACGCCGCGCTTGAAAAAACCCATAAAATACGGTACGATTTGTGCAGACAAACGTATCGTTTTTTATAGTTACAGACACGTAGCTCTTTGATGTGACAACGGAAGGAGACTTTTGACATGAACGCAAACAAAGTTCTGGCACTCGTCCTGTGCTTTTTCCTGCTGACCGGTGCGGCCGGCAGTGCGATGGCGGAAGACAACGCCCTGATGGATTCTCTGGGTGAAGCGGTCGTCAACGTGGTGATCGACCTGATCGGCCAGCCGGGCAAAACAGTGGAGGCTGCCGATTGGATGGACCTGAAACTGGCGGCATTGCACGGCAAACAGGAGATCATCATCACGTCGGATATTGTATTTGGCGAGGAGCAGGGAACGATTGTCTTTTCCAGACCTGTAACTCTGCGCTCCAAGCGCGGAGAACACTTTACCATCGATGGAAACGGTACGCAGATGTTCTGCGTGCAGGGTCCGGATCCGGCGATTGCGCTGCAGGGGCTGACGCAAATCGAAAACCTGACGCTAACCGGCGGCATCGCCATGACGGAATCCGCCGACGCGTACCAAACGGGCGCAGGCGGCGCGCTGTTTTTGCTGGGTGATGTGAAGCTGACGAACTGTACATTGCTTGAAAACTCCGCTGTGTACGGCGCGGCGGTTTGTGCGGACGGTAGAATTGTGCTGGATCACTGCACGGTGAATCAAAACATGACGGCATCCGCCGGTGCGGTGTATTCGCTCAATGGGGACATCGTAGTCATTGCGGGCGAGATCACTCGCAACCTGGCCCAGGACTTCGGTGGCGGCTTGTATGCGCATTACGGGAACATCAAACTGACCGATGCAACGATTACCGGCAACGCATCGGAAAATGGCGGCGGCGTGTATGCCCAGTACGGCAATGTGGACATTGACGGTGCGACCCTGCTGTCGGGCAACAGTGCCGGCGCAGCTGGTGGTGCGGTGGATGTTGAAAACGGCGTGCTGACCATGACGGACGGCACGGTGGAAAACAACACAGCGTCCTATGGTGCGGTGTACCTGGGCAACGGCTCGGGCAGCTTTACCGGCAGTATCATCCGCTTAAACAGTGCAAAGTATGGCGGCGGCGTATATGCGCAGACGGCTGATGTTTCCCTGCTTGCGGGCGTTACCCTGCGAGGCAACAAGGCAGAGGGCAGCGGTGGCGCGGTGTATGCCGATTCGGGCCTAACCACGGTAGACGGCGCTTTGATGACCGGAAACAGCGCGACCTACGGCGGCGCTGTGTATGCTGACAGCGGACAGGTAGAGCTGAAAAGCGGCAGCTTGCTGGAAAATAGTGCCGAGTACGGCGGGGCGCTGTATGCATCCAGTGGCGTGCTTACGGTGTCGGGCGGGGTGCTGCGTGATAACAGTGCCACCACCAGCGGCGGCGCGATTTACAACAACGACGGCAACGTGGTGCTTGAAAAAGGCAGAATCCGCAATAATGTTGCGGTGTTCGGCGGCGGCGTGCTAACTGTGAACGGCGATATTCTTATAAACGGCGGGCTGGTGTTTGCCAACAGCGCAAAATCCGGCGGCGGCCTGTACACGGTTGCAGGTACGGTGGAGATCCTAGGTGGCCGCGTGACCGGGAATACCGCAACGGAAAGCGGCGGCGGTGCATATACCGAGACCGGCACCGTGACCGACGCGCTGGGCGCGATCTTCGGCAACACGCCGGATGATGTGGTTGTGCCATAGCCGCTAACGTGATAAGCGATCAAAGAAGCCGCCTGGTTGCGGCTTTTTTGATGAAAACTGGACAATTCGGGATTGTGTCTCGTCTATGTAAATGAAAGGCGGTACAAAAGCTTGGGCAATGAGCGGGATGTGTGGCTGGAAGACATGATGGCGCGCTGGGAAATCAGCCTTGTGCGTATGTGTTTTGCCTATCTTCGCGACAGGGCCCTGGCCGAGGATGCGGTACAGGAAACCTTTCTGAAGGCCTGGAAAGGGTACGACTGTTTCCGAAGTGAAGCATCGGAGAAAACCTGGCTGATGCGCATTGCCGTCAACACTTGCAAGGACTTGCGTAAAAGCGCGTGGCTGCGGCATACCGACCGCGCGGCCGCCCTGCCGGAAGGGCAGGAGCCTTTTACCGAAAAAGACGACGCCTTGACCCGCGCTGTGATGAACCTCAAACCCCGCCTGCGGGAAGCCGTGCTTCTGCGCTGGTACCAAGGTTTGACGGGCGAAGAAACCGCCCGGGCTTTGCAGGTTTCACGGGCGACGGTCTATAACCGGCTGACCAAGGCACAAAGACTGCTGCAAACCGAATTGGAGGCATGGCACAATGAAAGTGAATCCTGAAGAAATCCGCGCTGCAATGGACAGCCGCCTTTCCGATATACAGGCATCCGATACGCGACGGTCGCGCATCCGAAACGCGGTGCGCGCCGATAGCAACCCCCGGCGTAAGCGAAAACTGACGGGCATCGTCGCCACAGCATCGCTGCTTATGGTGGTTGCGGCGGGTGTCGCGCTGACCACAGGGCTGAACCTGTTTGGTCTCGGCGGCAATCAAGATACGCGCATCGGGGAAACCGCACACCAGACCGCCCTACCGGAGCAATTTGTGGCCACAAGCCAGGCGGAGGAGGATGTACCGGAGCCGTTCTTGTCCGGTACCGGGTCGTATTTCGGCGCGCCGGTTGCGGTGGCGGCGAAGGTATCCACCGCGAATGTCGAGGTCTCTGTGCAACTAAGGGATGGGGAATTTCCGGTCCCGGACGAGGCGTTTTGGTACGCCACCATGCAGCGCTTTGATAATGAGCCCGGAGAGCCGAAGCTAAACGGTGATTGCTGGTACGAGATCTCCGCCGTGGACGGCGACGGTAATTACCTGCGCCCGGAGAGCCTGGAGCGGGCGGATGCACATACCATAAAAGCGGTATTTTACGGCACAGGCAGCCTGCCGGATACGCTGTCGTTGAAGCTGTTGCTTGCTGGCGGCAATGCGGCGGCAACCCTGGTCATGCCCGTCACCCTGACCCCGAGCGATCCACCGGTAACTGTTGGCACCTGGGCGGAGCTGAACGCGGCTGCACTTGCGGGAGCCAGCGAGGTGATTGTCGTCCGCAATATCTTTTTTGGACAAGAGGACGAAACGATCGTATTTAGCAATTCAGTCACGCTGCGGTCGGAGACTGGCAAGCGGTACACCATTGACGGCCGAGGCAAGCAAATCCTCGTGGTGCAGGGGGAAAATCAAGATACGCCGTTAACGGAACGTACGACCATTGAGGGACTTACGTTCAAAAGTGGCGGGTACTCTCACGCAAGCTCCAAAGTGTTTCACTCCGAAGGTATGGCGGTATCCGTACAGGGGCCGCTCTTGGCAGAGAATTGTTCATTCCAGAATAATTTTATGGTTGGCGCTGGTGCGCTTGCCGTATTTGGAGATGCAACACTGACGGATTGCCAATTTAAGGATAACTGGGGCGGTTATGGCGGAGGTTTGTATGCCCAAGACGCCGATGTGATCCTAAGCGGCTGCACCTTCAGCAATAATAAGGGACAGCAAGGCGGCGGAATCTATGTGTTTAGAGGCAGTTTGACGATTTTTGACAGCATGTTTTCGGAAAACGAGGCCGAAAAAGATGGTGGCGCGATTTACGCAACCCGATGTGAAATATCGATTGAGGATAGCGTACTGGATGGGAACATAGCGGTGAATAACGGCGGTGCCATCAGTGCGTATAACCAGTCCATCCGGTTGATCGAAACGCAGTTGACCCAAAACCAGGCGGCAACCGGCGGCGCGGTCTATGCCAATAACGCAAGCATGTTGCTGGACGGTGGGGAGATAACCGCCAATAGGGCCGATGATGGTGGAGGCCTCTATGCGGTGCGCAGCGAGCTTGCACTTAAAAGCGGAACGATTCAAGACAACATAGCAAACCAGTCCGGTGGTGGGATCTATTTGCAGAGATCCACCTATACGGTGGACGCGTGTGAAATCAACAACAACACGCCGGACGATGTAACAAAGCCATAATAGATGCGCGGATGGACCGCTCCCTATAGTCCCCAAATCAGCAAAGATACAGGTTGCATAGCGTACTATAGAGAGAGTCCATAAACCCAACACGAAAGGCCGCCTGCATGGCGGCCTTTTGTAGTATCTGATGATAAGCCCTAAGCTTACTCTGCGGAAAGTTTGCTATGCTTTACGCTCCAGGCGCGCAGGAGAGACACGGCCTTTTTACTGGCACCGGGGCGGCTGGTCAGGCGGTTGGCGATGGCCAACAACCGGCGGGCGGTTTCGGTATGGTAGGCGGGCGAGGCCATGGCGGCGATGACGGCATCCAGCTGCGTAAGAACCACTTGGTCATCCTGAGCGTTTACGGGGGTGAGCAGGTAGCGCTGACTGTCCACAGCAAAGGGCGCGCCCCGATAATAGTAGGTGGTCATCGGCTCGCTTTTAAACAGCGCTGAGGACGGGTGACCGCGCTTGGCGGCTTCCGGTTCGCCCAGCAGGCGTTTCATGAGCGGGTTTTGCTTCAAATCCTGCAAGGAGAGCTCCTCTTCCTGCTTTTCCAGCCCTTCGATGAACGGTCCATACACAGCGAGCGTGCGGATGTACAGCTCGTGCACAGCCTGCGGATCGTCGCGCTCAAAGCGTTCCAGCCAGAAATCGTGGCGGTTTTGCAAATCGCCTAAAAAGGCATCCGCCGCAGCATACAGCGCCCCGGCATCCAGCAGCGGGCTTTTCAACTCCGCACGCTCTACCAGCGCTTGCAGGCACTTCAGCCGGTGAATCAGGCGGGCGCGATCCGGCTCGCTCAGGTGCGGGCAGGGATCCAGAAATTGTTTGGCGTCGCTGTCGTACCAGCGCATACAATCGGGAATTAGCCCGTGCAATGCGTGGGGATCGGCAGCGGACAGCAACCCGGTTTTGGAAGACAATAGCCCGACCGGGCCTTCAAACAACACACCGTCTACATCCTTTTGCAGGGTAAACAGCCAAAGGCCCGCATTGAGCCGATCTTTGGGCAGGGCGGTCAGCGCTGCGCGGGTCGCCATGCCTTCCGGCGGCTGGGCACAGACGAGCTCCGGCAGGGTGTGGCGCAGCTCCCAGCCATCCCAAAGCAGCAGCATGGAAAGCAGTCCGCGCCAGCGCAGGACTTCAGGCCGCTGCACGGACTGGGCATAAGGCAGCGACAGCATCACAGACAGCCGCGTTTCAAAGGCCAGTATGTCCGGTGCGTCGGCATAGGGTGCAGTCTCGGTCAGGGGCAGGCTGCGGGCGAGCATGATCAGGCGATGATTGGGGTCGACCCCGAAGGAATCCGGGGGTGGCAGCATGGCGGGTGGCAGCCCCGAAGTACCCAGTGCAGCGGCAGAAAACAGCGCGGCGGCATAGGCAGCAAAGCTTGCGTCCGGTGTATCGGTATTAGGCTTGCGGCCTTTGGCAACCGCCGACAGCATGCGTTTCCACGCAAAGGTTGGGTCCTCGCCGCCGGATACCAGCGCAGGCATGGCCTCGCGTAGCTGGCGCAGGGCGGCAGAGTCTTCCATGCCGCTTGGGGAAAGCACAACGCGCTCCAGCGCTTGCAGGGCGTTGGGGGTGAAGAAACAGTCCGCTTCGGTTTTGCCGGGCGCGGGCGGTGGCAGCACACGTTGCACCTCGCCCATGCGCCGCACAAACTGCGTAAGGAACGCATGAAAGTCTGAAAATAAGGTTTGCAGTGCGGCCTGCTCGGTCATAGCGTGTTTTTTCACTGCACGCACGTACGGCTGCAGCACCTGAGGGGTGCGCTGCTTGCCTTGTAGGCTTTGCGTGATGGGTTGCTGACACTCGGCAAGCTGTAACGCGGCAGCGCGCAGCAATCCGCCGAACCGGATGCGGAAATAGGCGCGGTCGTCATCAAAGCTGCGCCAGGAAGGCTGGTGCGACATGCGGGGAATGTGGTACAGCCCCAGCGCACTGCTGCCTTCATCGGCAAAGCGGGTGGAGTAGAACTGCGATGCACTGCGGGCCGCCAGCCAGTCGGCCTGGCGCATATCGCCCTGTGCAGCGCCGGCGGCGGTGGCGTAGTTTGCGGCGTATACGTTACCGGTGATGCGCACGAGATAGGCCGCATCCAGCAGCCCCGTACGGTCATAAGGTGCGTGGCGCATCAGCCCGGTTTGTCCGTATTGGTACAGGGTCGCGGCCGCGCGGACATTATATTCGTCGCCATGGCGCGGGTCGTGTGGCGGCAGGGTGAGCACCGCGCCAAGCGTTAGCCGGTCGGAGGAAAACTGCCCCCGTAAGAAGCGGGCAAAGCTTGGGATGCCGGCCATGCCGACACCGCCATAAACCGCGCCGACAAGCAGCACACGCACATCGTCCCCGGCATCCAGCTCCTGCCGGATGCGGTCAAAAAACGGCACGTCTTCCCCTTGCACCAGCTGCTGGGACAGGCGGGTGAGCGTATCGGCAATAAAAAACATGCCAAGATCGGCATGTCCTTGTAAGCCCTCGCGTACGTCGAAGGCGGCGTTTTCTTTGGTGAACAGGGTCTCGGTCAGCAGGCTGTCGCGGCCTGTTGCACAGGCCTTAACCGACGGGCGGTCATCCTCCGCGATGGACAGGGCGTTCCAATCCAGCTGGGTATGAAAGCCCACGCGGGACTGGCCGCTGACCTGAAAAGCCTGGCGTAGCGTTTGGTAGCGTTCTACAGCCTCCGGCATAGCGGGGGCGGTATCGACCGACAAAACGGAAAGCGCGTCCAGTGGCTGGCGGCGCAGGTCATCATCCAGTGCGTACAGCGCGTCGCAGGCACAGGCGTATGTGATCATTTCCAGCGCTTTTTGCCCGGTACCGCCCAGCGCGATCAGATGACTGCCCATGGTATTACAGCTCCTTGATTCTAGCGAGCGCTTCCTGTGTTTTCTCCAGGGTGTTGAACGCGGTGAGGCGGAAGTACCCTTCGCCGCTGGGGCCAAAGCCTGCGCCAGGCGTACCCACAACCTGCGCGGATTTGAGCAGCGTGTCAAAGAACGCCCAGCTGTCGCCCGCAGGCGTTTGCAGCCATACATAGGGTGCATCCACACCGCCAAACACCGTGTAGCCCATATCGGTCAGCGTGGTGCGGATCAGGCTTGCATTGCGCAGGTAGTATTCGATGGTCGCAGAGCACTGTGCCCAGCCTTCGGGCGAAAATACGGCCGCTGCCGCCCGCTGCACGGGATAGCTTACGCCGTTAAACTTGGTGCCCATACGGCGTTTCCAAAGGCTGTTCAGCTCAACGCTCTGCCCGGCGGCACCCTTGCCTTGTATGGCGTGGGGGACTACGGTATAGGCGCAGCGTACGCCGGTAAATCCGGCGGTTTTGGAAAACGAATTGCACTCGATGGCCACATCCCTGGCCCCTTCGACCTCATAAATGGAGTGGGGGACATCCGAGCGGATAAAGGCTTTGTAGGCCGCATCGTACACGATGACGGCATCGTGCTCCCTGGCATAGTCCACAAAGGGCTTGAGCTGTTCTTTGGTCAGCGTGGTGCCGGTGGGGTTGTTGGGGTAGCACAGGTAAATAACATCCACATGCTCTGTGGGCGGCACGGGAACAAAGTTGTTTTCGGCGTTGCAGGGCAGATAGCACAGGTTGTCCCAGCGGCCATCTACAAACTCGCCCAGCCGACCGGCCATGGCGTTGGAATCGACATAGACGGGGTATACCGGGTCGGTGACGGCAATTTTAGCATCGGCAGCAAACAGCTCCTGAATGGAGGAGGAGTCGGTTTTTGCGCCGTCGGAGATAAACACCTCGTCAAACGCCAGCGCCACGCCGCGCGGTGTATAATCGTGATCGATAATGGCGTTGACCAGAAAATCGTACCCGAAATCCGGGCCGTAGCCGCGCATGGTGCCTCCGGATAGCAGCTCATCGGCCGCCTGTTTCATGGCCTCGACCACGGCGGGGGCCAGCGGGCGGGTGACATCGCCGATGCCCAGTTTGATTAAGTTTGCATCCGGGGTTTCTGCTTGAAAGGCTTTCACTCTGCGGGCAATTTCGGCAAATAAATAGCTTCCGGGGAGTTTCTCATAATTCGGGTTGACGTTCAATCGTATTCCCTCCGCTTTCTGCTGTAGTGATGCATGCTGATTACTTTGATTCAGGCCAAATCCCCTCATATACATAGGCAATGGGGCCGGTCATGTGGACGTGGTCGGTTTCTCCGTTCCATTCAATATCCAGGTCGCCGTCCAAAAGATGCACGGTTACCCGGCGTTTGGCCAGGCCGTTGAGCACGGCCGCGACCGCTGCGGCGCAAGCGCCGGTACCACAGGCGTGGGTTTCTCCCGCGCCGCGCTCCCACACGCGCATGATCAGGTTTTGGCGATCCTGTACCTGTATAAACTCGATATTGGCGCGCTTGGGGAAGGCCGGGTCGGCCTCCAGCACCGGTCCGGCGGTCAGTACCGGGGCGGTTTTCACATCCTCCACAAAGGTTACGGCATGGGGGTTGCCCATGTTGACCAAGGTGACGGGGAAGGTTTGATCCAGCGCGGTAATCGGCTGCATGGTTACGGGGTTTGAAATAAACTGGCTGGGGATGCGGTCTCCAGCGGTTACGGGCACGCCCATGTCGATGCGCACGGCCTTGCTGCGGCCCATATCATCCAAAATGATGGATGCATTTTTAATGCCCGCGCGGGTTTCAATGGTCATCTGCGTGCGCTCACACAGGCCACGGTCGTAGCTGTAGGCAGCCACGCAGCGTATGCCGTTGCCGCACATTTCGGCCTCGCTGCCGTCGGGGTTAAACATGCGCATGCGCACGTCCGCCTCATCGGACGGCAGAATGAGAATCAGCCCGTCGCTGCCTACGGCGGTGTGTCGCGGGCTCATGCGGCGCGCCAGTGCGGGCAGATCGTCGGGCAGGGTTTCTTCAAAGCCGTTGATATAAATGTAATCGTTGCCGATGCCGTGCATCTTGGTAAAATGTAGCATGAAACTCTCTCCTGCGCGGGTAAACTGTCGAGGGGCTTACTCCAAAAAGGAGTAGTGGTAGCTGGGGGTCAGGTCGTACACCACGCGCTTGACCTGCGGAACCGCCGCGAGGATACGCTCGGTGACGCGTTCAAGCAAATCGTAAGGTAGTCTGGCGGCATAGGCCTCGCCGTCGCCCGCCTGGCATGCGCGTAGGATGACCACATAGCCCTGCTGTCCGTCGGGGTTGTCCGACAGTGCGGCGTAATACTGCCACAGGCGTTTTTCCTGCCCGGCACGGAGTATTTCTTCATGGAGAAATGCGCTGCATTCGCGCAGCATGCCGAGTTTCTTTGGGCTGACCGTGCCTAGAATGCGCGAGGCCAGCCCCGCCGCCGGGAACGGTTGCCGCTCCAGGATGGAACGCGGCATGGATAGCCGCTCGCCCAAGCGCTTGACCTCGGATTTGAATAGCGCGCGTACGGGCTCAACGGTGGTATAGCGCTCCGGGGTGCCCTCAGGGGGCGTTTTGGGCGCGGTTGTGCCGTATAAGGAATCGTTATAGTTGGTACCCATGACAATGGTGTTTACATCGGGGAATTCCTTGAGCTGGTCGAAAAACACCTGTTTGAACAGCGCTGCGGTAATCCGCGTTTTCTCCGTTTCCTCGCGCACGCCTTCCAGCGCCGAAAGGAATACGTCTTTTGCGTCCAAAAACTTGAGCTGCATGCCGGGAATTTCCTCAAACGCTTTGGCAACTTCTTCCGGCTCGTTTTTGCGGAACAGGCCGGTGTCCACGAACAGGCAGGTTAGCTTGTCGTCCACGGCCATGTGTGCAAGCTTGGCACAGACGGCCGAATCAATCCCGCCGGATACGGCGCACAGCACGCCGCCGCCGTCGGCTTTCCGCCGGATGTCCTCAACGGCCTCGTGGATGATATAGTTGGCATCCCAGACCGCTTCCATACCGCAAATTTTTTCGGCAAAATTGTGCAGCAGGTGCAGCGAGTCCGGATCGTTACGCTCGATGGTATATTGCACGGCAAACACGTTGCCCTCCATCCGAAAGCCGATGCAGCGCTCCGTGGCGGTGGCAATGGTCTGGGCTTCCTTTGGAAGGGTGAGGTTGCAGAGGTTTTTAATCACGCGCTCGCCGCCGGTAATGCCGTCAAACAAAGGGCTGTCGGAAAGCCCCAGGGTGATGTTTTCGGCTTCGTCGGCCATGGTCTGCGCCTCGCCGCCAAGCAGCTCGCAAATGGTTACGGCCGCCGCGCCCAGTGCCAGTACAGGGAAGGGCGCGTTAAGCAGAGAAGCGTCCAGCGCGCAAACCGTGCCGCCGTTTTCGGCTGCGATAATCACGCCTTTGACATTGGCGGTTTTCAGATCGTCCAGCGTGGTTTCGGGGGGCATCAGCTCACAATAGAAATCCTGGCTGCGCAGCGTACGCGCAATCAGACCCGACAGCAGCTGGTCACAGTCGAGAATGATAATTGTTTCAAGCATCGGATTCCTCCTCTAGCCCGGGGGAGACGGCTACAGATGTGCGGCCGCCATACGGGTATACAGGATTAATTTTATCACACCGCTGTGTGTAAGTCCACCATGTGCCATGGGTGGGACGACCCGCGTCCCGCGGTGGCTGAACTGCTGTGGAAAAGGGGCTGGAAATGTAAGATTTGGCGGCACTTGCGCCACATGGCACAATATTGACTTGCGTTAAGGCTTTCATTATAATAGTTAAGTCTTCCACGCCGAAGTACGGCGGGAAGAATAGGCACGCATAGTAAGGAGCGTATGGATGAAAAAAGTGGCCGTAATCATGGGTTCGGACAGCGATTTACCCGTACTCAAACCCTGTTTTGAACAGCTGAAAGCCTTTGGCATTCCCTTTGAAGCGCATGTATTTTCCGCCCACCGCACGCCGGACGAGGCTGCCAAGTTTGCGGCCGAGGCCAAGGACCACGGGTTTGGCGTGTTGATTGCCGCCGCCGGCAAGGCAGCGCATTTGGCCGGGGCACTGGCCGCCCGCACGGTGCTGCCGGTGATCGGGATTCCTGTAAAAAGCTCGACCTTGGATGGCCTGGATGCACTTTTATCCACCGTGCAGATGCCGGCCGGATTGCCGGTTGCAACGGTCGCCATTGACGGGGCCGCCAATGCTGCCATCCTCGCCGCGCAGATCATAGCGCAGGACGACGATGAACTCTACGCCCGCCTGTGCCGCGCACGCGACGATATGAAATGCAAAGTACTGGACAAGGATGCCGCTCTGGCGGCTAACCTGTAAGATGATATAACGCCGGAGATGGCCCAAACGGCCCTTTCGGCACTGTGGAAAACGCCGCCAGACCGTGGAAAACCGGTCGACTGGCGTACCGGGAGCAGCAGGAGCGGCTCGCCGGAAAGCAGAGTAATCCACAAGGTTTTCCACAATAACCCTATGATAAGGCGGTGATATCCACACAGAACCCAGAAATGTCGGCAAAATGGTGCCAGTGGCAGTTTTCCACATTGATTCCACAACCGGTCCCGGCACGGGCAAAAGCGGGGCTGAGAGAGTAGGGGGAGTTTCCGATGGTAACGCAAGATATGCTCTACGAAGGAAAAGCCAAGAAAGTATTTACGACCGATAACCCGCAGGTGCTGCTCGTTCGCTACAAGGACGACGCCACCGCTTTTAACGGGCAGAAAAAAGGAACCATAATCGGTAAGGGCGCGATCAACAACCGCGTAACCAACCACCTGATGAGGATGCTTGAAACAAAGGGCATCCCTACGCATTTTTTAGAGGAATTATCCGATACCGAAACCCTGGTGAAACGGGTGACCATTGTACCTTTGGAAGTCATCGTGCGTAACGTGGCGGCGGGGTCGCTGTCCAAACGCCTGGGGCTTGCCGAGGGCGTGGTGCTGAATAAAACGGTGCTGGAGTTCTGCTACAAGGACGACGCGCTGGGCGATCCCATGGTCAACGAGTACCACATCGCGGCGATGGGCTGGGCGACCGAGGAAGAAATGAAACTGCTATCCGCTTACGCGCTGCGTGTCAACGATGCACTGCGTGAGTACCTGAAAGATTTAAAAATTGACTTGATTGACTTTAAACTGGAGTTCGGGCGTTTATCTGACGGCACCATCGTGCTGGCTGATGAGATTAGCCCGGACACTTGTCGTTTCTGGGATACTGTCACCCACGAAAAGCTGGACAAGGATCGCTTCCGCAGAGACCTGG
Organism: Candidatus Limiplasma sp.; assembly: GCA_963675925.2. Classification (GTDB taxonomy): domain Bacteria; phylum Bacillota; class Clostridia; order Christensenellales; family Aristaeellaceae; genus CAXXOK01. Next base: position 751,737 of record CAXXIB010000004.1, on the reverse strand, counting down.
GGAATGTGGAAGACGCGTATCAGGAAATTATGAAACGGCTGATGGGTGCGTAGGTTGATCAAGTGACCCGCTCTGCGGGGTCAGCAGCGTGAGCCTTTCGCTTGGGCTGGCTGATCGCTTGATGATTCCCTTTACTCACAACATTGAAAGAGGATTCGATGGGTAAAATTCACGAGGAATGCGGCGTATTCGGTATGTATCTGCGGAACGGCAAAGAGGGCGTAGTGCAGCCCGTATACCATGCGCTGTACGCCCTGCAGCACCGCGGACAGGAAAGCTGCGGCATCGCCGTCAACACGCGCGGCGTTCTCACCTGTTTTAAGGATATCGGGCTGGTGAGCGAGGTGTTCACCCGCGATGTGATGCAGAAACTGCCCGAGGGCGGGATTGCCATTGGGCACTGCCGCTACGGCACCACCGGCGTACAAAACCAAACCAACGCCCAGCCGCTGCTGGTGAACCACTTAAAAGGCGGTATGGCGCTGGCGCATAACGGCAACATTGTCAATGCCCATGCCCTGCGCGAGGAGCAGGAGATGAGCGGGGCGATCTTCCACACCACTAGCGATTCGGAAGTCATTGCCTACACCATCACGCGGGAACGGCTGAAAACCACCAGCATTGAGGAGGCCGTGCTTGCAGCCATGAAACTGCTGCAGGGCGCGTACTCGCTGACGATCGTCAGCCCCTCAAAGCTCCTGGCGGCACGCGACCCCAACGGCTTTCGCCCTCTGTGTATGGGCGAAACTGAAAACGGCGATGTGGTGTTTGCCTCCGAAACCTGTGCACTGGATGTGGTCGGCGCTAAGTTTGTGCGCGATGTAAAGCCCGGCGAGGTGATTGTGGTCGATGCCGATGGCGTACGCTCGCTGCAGCTTCCCAAAAAGGTCAAGTGCACCTCTCTGTGCGTGTTCGAGTTCATTTATTTCGCCCGGCCCGACAGCGTAATTGAAGGCGCATCGGTTCACCAGGCGCGTTTGCGTGCCGGTGCGTTTTTGGCGCTGGAACACCCTGTGCAGGCGGATGTAGTAGTCGGCGTGCCCGACAGTGGTATCGATGCGGCCATCGGCTATGCCCGGCAGGCAGGCATCCCCTACGGGGTCGGGTTTATCAAGAACAAGTATGTTGGCCGTACGTTCATCCAGCCGGGGCAGATGGAGCGCACCAACTCTGTGAAGATTAAACTCAACGTAATTCGTTCCACGGTGGAAGGCAAGCGCGTAGTGCTGATTGACGATTCCATTGTGCGCGGTACCACGGCGGCGCGTATTGTCAGCTTGCTTAAGGAAGCGGGCGCGACCGAAGTCCACATGCGTTTGGCAGCCCCGCCGTTTACCCACCCGTGCTACTTTGGCACGGATATCGACTCCACAGAGAACCTGATCGCCGCCGACCATAGTGTGGGCGAGGTGTGCAAGCTCATTGGGGCCGATAGCCTGGGCTTTATGCCTGTGGATTGCCTGGATAAGCTGGCGGCCGGTGCGGCCTGCGGCTTTTGCAAGGGCTGCTTTACCGGTGATTATCCCGTGGACCCCAACGGCGCGGTGATGAAGGATCGGTTTGAAACCTATTTGGAGGAGACCAAAGCATGAAAAGCCAGTCCGACAGCTACAAAGCCGCGGGGGTGGATATTACCGCGGGGTACAAGGCCGTAGAACTGATGAAAGCCCACATTGCGCGCACGCTGACCGGCGAAGCCGGAAAGGGCGCTGGGGCGAATGGCATCGGCGGATTCGGGGGCATGTTCGAGCTGGATATTACCGATATGCCCCATCCCGTGCTGGTCTCGGGTACCGACGGCGTAGGAACCAAGCTGAAGCTTGCGTTTCTGCTCGACAAGCACGACAGCGTAGGCATTGACTGCGTGGCCATGTGCGCTAACGATATCCTCTGCTGCGGGGCAAAACCCTTGTTCTTTCTGGATTACATCGCCTGCGGGAAAAACGTGCCGGAGCGTATCGCTTCCATTGTAGCGGGCGTGGCGGAGGGTTGCGTGCAGGCAGGTTGCGCTCTGGTGGGCGGCGAGACCGCCGAAATGCCGGGCTTTTATCCGGAGGATGAGTACGATATCGCAGGCTTTTGCGTGGGCGCGGTGGACAAAGCGAAAATCCTGCAAAAGGATAACATGCAGCCCGGCGACGCGGTGATCGCGCTAAGGTCCAGCGGCGTGCATTCCAACGGCTTTTCGCTGGTGCGTAAAGCGCTGGGGGACAAACTGCCCCAGTATGCCGATGAACTGCTGACCCCGACCAAGATTTATGTAAAGCCAGTGCTAAAATTGCTTGAGGCTGTCACCGTGCACAGCCTGGCACACATCACCGGCGGCGGGTTTTACGAAAACATCCCCCGCGCCCTGAAGGGTGGCATGATGGCAAAGCTGAACAAGGCCGCGCTGCAAACGCCGGAGATATTCGGCGTAATCGCCCGCGAGGGCAATGTGCCGGAGCGCGATATGTTCAACACCTTCAACATGGGGGTGGGCATGGTGGCGATTGTCCCCAAAGCGCAGGCAGAAAAGGCCGTGCGTGTGCTGCAGGAAGCTGGGGAAGACGCTTACGTACTCGGCGAGATTGCCGAAGGGGAGGGCGTAGAGCTGTGATCAACATTGCGGTGCTGGTCTCCGGCGGAGGCACAAACCTGCAAGCGCTGCTCGACGCGCAAGCGGCCGGAACGCTGCAAAGCGGAGCAATCCGGCTGGTGGTTTCCTCAAAGCCCGGCGCGTATGCGCTCACCCGCGCGGAAAAAGCGGGGGTTGATACCGCAATACTTGAAAAAATGGATACGGCCGCCCATTACGGCGCGGCATTGCAAGCCCTGCTCGCGGCGCACGACATACACATGGTCGTGCTCGCGGGCTTTATGCTGATCTTGCACGAAAATTTCGTGCGCGCGTTCGAAGGGCGAATCCTTAACGTTCACCCAAGCCTCATCCCCGCGTTTTGCGGGGCGGGTTATTACGGATTGAAGGTACATCGGGCGGCGCTTGCCTACGGCGTAAAGCTGACCGGTGCCACCGTACACCTGGTGAATGAAATCCCTGACGGCGGCAAGATTCTGGCGCAGAAAGCCGTAAAAATCAAAAAAGGCGACACCCCCGAAACCCTGCAAAAGCGCGTGATGAAGCAAGCAGAGTGGGTGCTGCTGCCAAAACAAGTGGAAAAACTCGCTAAAAAGCTATCCAAGGAGAAAACATGAGTAAGACGATATTTGAACAGCTGTCCGGCAACCCCTACCCTGGTCGCGGTATATTGCTGGGACAAACGGCGGATAAGCGCGCGCTGATCGCGTATTTCATCATGGGCCGCAGCGAAAACAGCCGCAACCGCGTGTTTACCGAAAAAGACGGCGGCATCATCACCGAGGCCTTTGACCCCGGAAAGCTGACCGACCCCAGCCTGATTATTTATGCGCCGGTGCGGGTGTTTGACTGGGAGACTACCATTGTCACCAACGGCGACCAGACCGATACCGTGTTTTCGGCACTGTCGCAAAAACAGAGCTTTGAACAAGCCCTGCGCACCCGGACGTACGAACCCGACCCGCCCAATTTCACCCCGCGTATCTCCGGGCTGATGAAGGTAAACGACGGGGGCATGCGCTACCAACTGTCCATCCTCAAAGCGGGCAAGAACGAGTCGGTTCAGCGTTTCTTCTTTGAGTATCCGCAGTCCAGGCCCGGCGAAGGACACTTTATTTCCACCTATATGACCGACGGTAAACCCCTGCCAAGCTTCCAGGGCGAGCCTGTGGCCGTGACGCTTGATGACGAAACCATCGACAGCTTTACCACAAAGCTTTGGAACGCGCTGGACCCGGACAACCGTGTCAGCCTGTTTGTGCGGACCCTGGACTGGATTACGGATGCCGTGCAAACCCGCATTGTCAACAAGCACGGAGCATGATGAACACGGCCATCCGCAGTGCCGGATGGTGACACAGTTAAGTCTTGTATCAAACGACCGCAACACAAAGGAGATAGCGAATGAAAGAGCTGGAACTTAAATACGGCTGTAACCCCAACCAGAAACCCGCACGCATTTTCATGGCGGAGGGCGAGCTGCCCATCGAGGTGCTCAGCGGCCGTCCGGGGTATATCAACTTTCTGGATGCGTTCAACGGCTGGCAGCTGGTGCGCGAGCTGAAACAGGCCACCGGCATGGCCTCGGCGGCGAGCTTTAAGCACGTCAGCCCGGCTGGCGCGGCGGTGGGACTGCCGCTTTCGGATGTGCTGCGTAAGATGTATTTCGTGCCGGACGATTTGGAGCTAAGCCCGCTGGCCTGTGCCTATGCCCGCGCGCGCGGCGCAGACCGCATGAGTTCCTTTGGCGACTGGATTTCGCTGTCCGATGTGTGCGATGTAGCCACGGCCATGCTCATCAAGCCGGAGGTGTCCGATGGGGTTATCGCACCGGGGTACGAGCCGGAAGCGCTGGAGGTCTTAAAGTCCAAGCGCAAGGGTGCTTACAATGTGGTGCAGATTGACCCGAACTACCAGCCCAAAGCGCTGGAGCACAAGGATATCTTTGGCATCACCTTTGAGCAGAGCCGTAACGAGCTCGTGATTGACGAAAACTTTTTTGCCGATGTGGTCACGGAAGAAAAGACCCTGCCCGAAAGCGCCAAGCGCGACCTGGCTATTTCGATGATCGCACTGAAATACACCCAGTCCAATTCCGTATGCTATGTGAAAGACGGCCAGTGCATCGGCATCGGCGCGGGGCAGCAAAGCCGCATCCACTGCACGCGGCTGGCGGGCGACAAGGCGGATGTATGGTGGCTACGCCAGCACGAAAAGGTGCTGTCGCTTCCCTTTATCGAAGGCACACCCAAACCCAACCGTGACAACGCTATTGACCGCTATGTCAGCAACGAAAGCTTAACCACAGTCCTCAAAGACGGCAATTGGCAGGCACTGTTTACCGAAAAACCCGCCGCGTTTACCGCGGATGAAAAGGCCGCGTGGCTTGCAAAGAATACAGGCGTCAGCCTGGGATCGGATGCGTTTTTCCCGTTTGCCGATAACATCGACCGCGCGGCGCAGTCCGGCGTACAGTATATCGCCCAGCCGGGCGGCAGCAAGCGCGATCAGGATGTAATTGATGCCTGCGACAGCTACGGTATCGCCATGGCGTGTACCGGGCTGCGGCTGTTTCATCATTGATCGGTACCCCTGCGGGCTTGCTGCTTTGCTTGCAGCTGTGTCCGCTTGACCAAAAGGAGTTATTCGTATGAACGTTTTAGTCGTTGGCGGCGGTGGCCGCGAGCACGCGATCATCACAAAGCTCAAGGAAAGTCCTGACATTGAAAAATTGTACTGCGCGCCGGGTAACGGCGGCATCGCGGCCCTGGCCGAGTGCGTGGATATTCCGGCAACGGATATCCAGCGCATTGCCGACTGGGCCAAAGAGAATAAAATGGACTATGTGGTCGTCGCTCCGGACGATCCCCTGTGCCTGGGGCTGGTCGATTTACTCAAGGAATACGGTATTCCGGCCTTTGGGCCGGACAAGGCTGCCGCGCGCATTGAGGGCAGCAAGGTGTTTGCCAAAAAGCTGATGGAGCTGTACGGCATCCCCACGGCCAAAAGCGCGATTTTTGAAGACATGAGCAAAGCGCTTGCCTACCTTGCCGATTGCCCCGTGCCCATTGTGGTCAAGGCCGATGGGCTGGCGCTGGGCAAGGGTGTTATCATCTGCAATACCCGCGCCGAGGCCGCCGAGGCTGTGCGCGATATGATGGAAAAAGAAAAGTTCGGCCAGTCCGGCAAGCGTGTTGTGATTGAAGAGTTTCTGGAAGGGCCGGAGGTCAGCGTGCTCGCCTTTACCGACGGAGAGACGATTATCCCCATGGTCTCCGGCATGGATCACAAGCGCGCGCTGGACGGCGACAAGGGCCTCAATACCGGCGGCATGGGCGTGATTGCGCCCAACCCCTACTACACCGAGGCAATCGCGGCCGAGTGTATCGAGACAATTTATCTGCGCACCGTGTATGCCATGAATGCGCAGGGCTGCCCCTTCAAGGGCTGCCTTTATTTCGGCCTGATGCTGACCGCAGACGGCCCTAAGGTGATTGAGTACAACTGCCGCTTCGGCGATCCCGAGGCGCAGGCGGTGCTGCCGCTTTTAGAAACAGACCTGTTTGCCATTATGCAGCACGTAACGGCTGGCACGCTGAAAGACGCGGACGTGCAGTTTTCCGCCAAGGCCAGCTGCTGCTTGGTGATGGCATCCGGCGGCTACCCCAAGCACTACGAAAAAGGCAAGCCCGTCTATGGTTTGCCAGAGGCTTCCCGCCAGCCGGATACCTGGGTGTTCCACGCGGGCACGAAAAAAGCGGGTCGGCAGATTGTAACCAGTGGCGGCCGTGTGCTGGGCATTACTGCCGTGGCGGACACGCTGCAAGGCGCAGTCAACCGCGCCTATCTGACAGCAGACCTGATCACCTTTGAAGGCGCGTACAAGCGCACGGATATCGGCAAGAAAGCATTACAAAAATAGGAGTCGTTATGGCAGTTTATCGCGTTTACACGGAAAAACGAACAGGGTTTGACGGGGAGGCCAAGGCGCTTTTCAAAGAGCTGCGGGACATTCTGCTCATTAAGTCCCTGACGGGGCTTAGGATACTCAACCGCTACGATATTGAGGGCGTGGACAAGGCTTTGTTTGACCAGTGCCTGCCCGTGGTGTTTTACGAGCCGCAAACGGACAGCTACAGGTTTGACCTTCCCCCGGAAACGAAAGGGGAAGGCGCACTGCGCCCCCTGGCGGTGGAAGCGCTGCCCGGGCAGTTTGATGTGCGTGCCGCCAGCTGCGAGGAGTGCGTTCAGCTCATCAGCCGTGGCGAGCGGCCCACCGTGCGCACGGCGACCCTCTATCTGCTGGAGGGTGACTTGAGCGAGGCCGAGCTGGCAAAAATTAAAAACTACGTAATCAACCCTGTGGAAAGCCGCGAGGCCGACCTGTGCGAGCGGGAAACCCTGCAGCAGCAGTACGATACGCCGGAGGATGTAGAAATCCTCACCGGTTTTACCACCATGGATGCCACGCAGGCCGCCGCGTTTGTCAAAGGCTACGGCCTGGCGATGGATGCGGATGATTTACGCTTTTGCATGGACTACTTCCGGGGCGAAAAGCGCGATCCGTCGCTGACCGAAATCCGCATGCTGGATACCTACTGGTCCGACCATTGCCGCCACACCACGTTTTTAACCACGATTGACGATGCGGACATCCGTAAGCCCGCCGTGGAAAAGGCATTCAAGCGCTATCTGGCCCTGCGTAAGGAGCTTTCCCGCGAGCAGAAACCCATTACGCTGATGGATATTGCCACCATCGGCGCCAAAGCACTGAAAGCGCGGGGCGGCTTGCAAAACCTAGATATTTCCGAGGAAATCAACGCCTGTTCCATCGTGATTGATGCCGAGATTGACGGCAAAACCGAGCCGTGGCTGCTGATGTTTAAAAACGAAACCCACAACCATCCCACCGAGATTGAACCCTTCGGCGGTGCGGCCACCTGTATTGGCGGCGCAATTCGCGATCCGCTGTCGGGCCGTACCTATGTATACCAGGCCATGCGCGTAACCGGCGCGGGCGACCCGCTGGTACCGGTTAAGGACACGCTTGCCGGCAAGCTGCCTCAGCGCAAGCTGGTTACAACGGCGGCGGCGGGCTATGCCGGCTACGGCAACCAGATTGGTCTTGCCACCGGCATGGTAGATGAGCTGTACCACGAGGGCTATGTTGCCAAGCGAATGGAAATCGGCGCGGTGGTCGGCGCAGCGCCGCTTGCCCATGTGCGGCGCGAAGTACCAAAGCCCGGCGATGTCATCATCCTGCTGGGCGGGCGTACCGGGCGCGATGGCTGCGGCGGCGCGACAGGTTCCTCCAAAAGCCACAAGCTGGAAAGCCTGGAAAGCTGCGGCGCGGAGGTGCAAAAGGGCAACCCTGTCACCGAGCGCAAGCTGCAACGGCTGTTCCGCGATGCGCGGGTAACAAAGCTCATTAAACGCTGTAACGATTTTGGCGCGGGTGGCGTAAGCGTCGCCATCGGCGAGCTGGCCGATGGCCTGCGCATTGACCTTGACAAAGTCCCCAAGAAGTACGAGGGGCTGGACGGCACGGAGCTGGCGATTTCCGAAAGCCAGGAGCGCATGGCCGTGGTTGTGGATGCGCAGGATGTTCAGACCTTTATTGCCCTGGCCAACGCGGAAAATCTGGAAGCGACGGTCGTGGCCGAGGTCACCGCAGAGCCGCGCCTGAAGATGAGCTGGCGGGGGAAAGAGATTGTCAATATCGACCGGGATTTCCTTAACTCCAACGGCGCGCAAAAGCATGCCGTGGCGTTTGTGCAGGACGACCAAATCCACCCCGTGCCCTTTGCGGGCACAAATGTGGCCGAAAAACTAAAGACCATGGTATCCGACCTCAATATTTGCTCCAAACAAGGGCTTTCGGAGCGCTTTGACTCCACCATCGGTGCGGCAAGCGTGGTGATGCCCTTTGGCGGCAGCACGCAGAAAACACCCGTGCAGGCCATGGCGGCCAAGCTGCCCTTGGAGCACGGAGAAACCGACACTTGCTCCGGCATGGCGTATGGTTTTCATCCGCAGCTGATGGCGCAAAGCCCGTATGAGGGAGCCTATCAATCCGTCATCGAAAGTCTGGCACGGCTTGCCGCCAGCGGGTTTGACCCGTCCAAAGCCTACCTGACCTTTCAGGAATATTTTCAGCGTATGTCGACCGACCCCGCGACCTGGGGCAAGCCGCTGGCCGCGCTTTTGGGCGCGCTGGACGCGCAACTGGACTGCGGCATCGCTGCCGTAGGCGGGAAGGACTCCATGTCCGGCACATTTGAAAGCTTGCACGTGCCGCCAACGCTGGTTTCCTTTGCGGTCGCGCCCGGCAAAACGGCGGAGGTCATCTCGCCGGAGATCAAGTCCGCCGGGCATGAATTGCGCTACCTGCCCTTTGACAAGGAACACTTCATGCAAACCTTGAATACCCTGTATAAGTTGATTCGTAAGCAGCATGTGGTCGCCGCCTGGGCGGTTGGCTACGGCGGTATTGCCGAGGGGCTGTTTAAAATGGCAATCGGCAACCGCTTCGGCGTGAAGGTCAGCGAGCACTTCACCCGCGATCTGTTTGCGCAGGACATCGGCGGAATTATTATCGAATCGGCGGAGCCGCTGTACTCCGGCGAAACGCTGGGTGTGACCACGGAGGCCTTCACCCTGCAATACAAGGGTGAAACGCACGATTTGGCGGCGCTTTTGGACGCATACGAAACGAAACTGTCGCCGGTCTTCCCCTTCCTGGGGCAGGGCGAGACGGTGGAAGCGCTCAGCTATACAGCGGATAGCTTTCCCGCCCCGGCTGTGAAACACGCCCGCCCGCGCGTGGTAATTCCCACCTTCCCCGGCACCAACTGCGAGGTCGACACCGCCCGCGCCCTGGAGCGCGCCGGAGCCGAGCCTGTGATTGCGCTGATCAACAACCTGACCCCCGACCACGTTTCCCGCAGTGTGGATACGATTGCCGCGCAGATCGATAGCGCACAGATGATGGTGTTCCCCGGCGGCTTTTCCGGCGGGGACGAGCCGGACGGCTCCGGCAAGTTCATCACCGCATTTTTCCGCAACCCGAAGATGACCGAGGCCGTGCACACGCTGCTGGATCAGCGCGACGGGCTGATTCTGGGCATCTGCAACGGCTTCCAAGCGCTGATCAAGCTGGGGCTTGTCCCCTTTGGCAAGATCATCGACACCGATGAAAGCTGCCCCACGCTGACTTATAACACCATTGGCCGCCATCAGAGCATGCTGGTGCGCACGCGCATCGCGTCCAATAACAGCCCGTGGCTGAAAGGCCTGTCGGTTGGTGACATGCACCTGATTCCCGTCAGCCATGGCGAAGGTCGCTTTGTCTGCCCGGATGCGCTGCTGCAATCCCTGATTGCAAAGGGCCAGATTGCCACCCAGTACGTGGACCTGCAAGGAAAGCCCACCATGGACTTGCGCTTCAACCCCAACGGCAGCGTACTGGCTGTGGAGGGCATCCTCTCGCCGGATGGCCGCGTATTTGGCAAGATGGCGCATACCGAGCGCAGCGGCAAGGCCCTGTACAAGAACGTATCCGGCAACACCGCCCAGCCGTTGTTTGCAAACGGTGTCGCCTATTTCAAGTAAACTGTAACCCGCAACCGACAAGGAGGATGCACCATGGCGCATGACAGCTACGTAAGCCCGTTTTCCGCGCGCTACGCAAGCAAAGAGATGCAATTTATTTTCTCCGAGGACAACAAATTCAAAACCTGGCGCAAGCTGTGGATTAGCCTGGCCAAGGCCGAACAGCGGCAGGGCCTGCCGATTACGGATGCGCAGATCGCGGAACTGGAAGCGCACGCCGATACCATCAACTATGCCGATGCCCAGGCGCAGGAGAAGAAAACCCGGCACGATGTGATGAGCCATGTGCACGCCTACGGGCTGCAATGCCCGCTGGCCAAACCCATCATTCATTTGGGGGCAACCAGCTGCTATGTGGGCGATAACACCGACATTATCGTGATGAAGCAAGGGCTGGAACTGCTGCGTGGCAAGGCGCTGAAGGTGATTGCGCAGCTGCGCGATTTTGCCATGCAATATAAGGCGGTGCCTGCGCTTGCATACACGCACATGCAGCCCGCCCAGCCTACCACCGTGGGCAAGCGCGCCACCCTGTGGATGAACGAGCTGGTCATGGATGTCAAGGAGATGGATTACCGGCTGTCTACGCTGGCGCTGCTGGGTTCAAAGGGCACCACCGGCACGCAGGCAAGCTTTGTGGAACTTTTGTCCGATGGCGAGAAAATTGACCAGATCGAACGCGACATCGCCCATGATTTCGGATTTACAAACGTCGTCCACGTTAGCGGGCAGACCTACAGCCGCAAGGTGGATTTTCAGGTGCTGTCGGCACTGTCGGGGCTTGCGCAGTCGGCCAGCAAATTCAGTTATGACCTGCGGCTGCTGCAAAGCTTTAAAGAAATGGAAGAACCGTTTGAAAAAGGCCAGATCGGCTCCTCTGCCATGGCCTACAAGCGTAACCCCATGCGTTCGGAACGCATCTCAGCGCTCAGCCGCTATGTGATGGTCGATCAGCTCAATGCCGCCATCACCGCGGGTACGCAGTGGTTTGAGCGTACGCTGGACGATAGCGCTAACCGCCGCATTGCCGTCGCCGAGGCGTTTTTGGCCGTGGACGGCATTTTGAACCTGTATATGAACGTGACCGGCGGGCTGGTGGTTTACGAAAAGGGTGTCCGCGCCCGTCTGATGGCCGAGCTGCCCTTTATGGCGACCGAAAACATCCTCATGGATGCGGTCAAAAAAGGCGGCGATCGCCAGGAACTGCACGAGAAAATCCGTGTATTAAGCCAGGATGCCGCCTACCGTGTCAAGCACGATGGCCTGCCCAACAATTTGTTGGAGACCATTGCCGCCGATCCCGCGTTTGGCATGAGCAAGGCGGAGATTGACGCTCTGCTAGACCCGCAGAAGTTCACCGGCCGCAGTGCCGAGCAGGTGGACTGGTTTATAATCACCGTGGTCGACCCGCTGCTTACGGCCAACGCCGGTACTATGGGCCGGGAAGCGGAACTCAGCGTATAAGTGCACTACGGCATGCAACAACCGCCCCGGCATATGGCCGGGGCGGTTTTTTGTCTATACCCGATCAGGCGGCGGGCACTTCCACATAGCCGGCGGACCAGTCTTCATAAATAAATTCAATCACATCGCCATCAGCAACGGGCTGTGTACCCATGCCAAGCTCGGCGGAGGCCTGGTTGATGTAGTACATCCAGAACACAGGGTTTTCGGACAGCAGATCGTTGATGCCGTTTAAGAACATCGAGTCGGGGGTGTCCTCACCGGAAACTTCCAACACCATGTCGTTGGCTTCGGCGGCAGCTTTGAGCGCCATGTAAACGGTGGGGGCTTGGTCCACGATCGCTACGGGGCCGTCAAACAGAATTTCGTCTTCCACGGTATAAATCCGCAGGGTGACGGTGGTGATGGCGGTGCTGTCGCCAAGGTAAACCGGGGTCGTGCTTTGGGCGGCAGCGCCCGTGAAACTGAAAACAAGGGCGAGGATCAGGCATACCAGAAGGCCGCGTTTTTTCAGGGTCATCATAGGTTCCTCCAATAATCGTTTATTTGATAAAAACGGGATTGCTGATCGCATAATCCCCGTTTACACCGCGTACCGTAAGGACCACCCAGTCACCCGCATGCAGCGGCAGGGTGTGGGTGTCTGTAAAGGTCAGCCCGCCTATGGAAACGTGTACCTGCGCTACACCGTTTACGATCAGGGAATACGAAAGCAAGGGGCGGTTGGATTGCAGTATAACGCCAACATGGCAGTCGCCAGCGTGTGTTGTCTGGCCGGGAATCGCACCATCGACATCCACAAAGGCGAGCGGGTTGTTGGTCAGAAAGCTGTTCCCGGCGCCGATGGCCCGCAGGACTGCATCGGCAGTCCGCTCCGGCGCAAAGACATACAGGCGTGGCATGCCGGAAAACATGGCGGTCATGTACCAGCGGTCATCGTCGCTCAGCTCGTCCGGGGAGACAAACAGCAAATTGCCGTTGATGTCGTGGTTGTCCGATCCAGCTGTGGCGGGCAGGTACAAGCCGTCGGCAAGCATATCAAACCAGGTCTGTACAGCCTGAAAGTTGGGTTCGCCTTCCACATAGGGTGCGGCGCGCTTGCCGTTCCATAGCTCGTACACATCAAACAGCGAGGTAAGCTGCGTATCCACAAAGGCAAACTCCGTGCGTGTGGGGTGGTTAATCTGGAGGAGTGCGCCTGGAACCGTGTGTACAGCCTGAACAATGCGGCGTACGTCGCTTTCGCCGTTTTGCACGCTGACATCCAAGTCGGCGCTAAAGTGAATCGCATTAAAATGGCCGCGATCGGTTGTAATTTCCATGCCCATGATGGGGATAAACCCGTTTAGCGTTGCACTGGCATACTCAGGGTTGCCGCGCAAATCGTTGTGGTCGGTCAGCACTCCGAACGAAAGCCCCATGGCAAGGTCGGACAGCACAATCTCCGCCGGGCTGTTGCGACCGTCGAAGGAATACACACTATGCTGATGCAGATCTCCGGCTAGCCAGTCGGTTTGGTACAAACGCTGCAGCGTCAGTATGCCCAGGTACTGCGCCCTGCGGTCGGCTACGCTGACAGGCACTATGCTGCGTTCGTATTCCGAGCCCTTGCTTAGCTCTATCTGGTATTCGCCCAGCGGCAGCCTAAGGGAGAAGCGGCCCAGCATATCGGTATTGATGCGGGTTTGATAGTCCTCGCCGGTAACCAGTACCTGGGCGATCAGCCCGCTGCCATCAGCGTCAGCTACCATGCCGGAAACCGCGGCGGTTTTTTCGGTGGCCGCCAGAGCTGGTGAAACGATGTAGCTCAGGGCCATGAAACAGCAGAGGGAAAAAGGCAGTAGTCGTTTTCGAATTGTGTGCATCGTTGCAAACCCACCCGTCATAAACTTCGTACGGGCTCATTGTAAGACGCGCGGGTAAGCACAAAGAATGGACGGTGTAAATTCTCGGTAAAGCTGTTTTGGCAAGAATCGTGATGTTCACAAGGAAAGAAGCAATAGGCCTAAAGTCAGGCTGGAAACCGCAGGATGTGTTCATAGTCCATACGGCAGCAACAGACGTAAATTATGCATATTGTTGTGCCCGCAAACAGGACAAGCCCAAAAGCGTGTGGAACTTTGACTATTCCTGTAAATTGCGGTACACTTTAGTCGATTTTGACACGGAGGTTTGTGTATGGACGAGACGGTCAGGGCGAAGCTTTTAGGCGAATTACGCCTGGCTGTGCCAAGCGAAGATTTACGCTTTAACGTGCCGATGTCCGACTATACCAGCCTTCACCTGGGCGGCCCTGCCGAAATCTTTGTAGAGGTTTCTGGCGACGAACAACCCGTGGAAATTCTGCGCATTGCCAAGCGCTACGATGTACCGCTGTTTGCGTTTGGAAACGGCTCCAACGTGCTGATTAAGGATGGCGGACTGCGTGGCATTGTGATGCACTTTGGGTCAAAGTTTCAGGATATTTCCGCACCCGCCACACACGACGGGCATAACTACATTATTACGGCACAGGCCGGGGCGTTGCTGTCCAGCCTGGCAAATGCCGCGGCTGATGCAGGCCTTACGGGGCTTGAGTTTTCAGCGGGTATCCCCGGTACGGTGGGCGGCGGCGTACGGATGAATGCCGGTGCGTACGGCAGCGAGCTGGGCGATCTGATCATCAGCGTGACCTGCGTGGACCGCGACGGGGAAATGCACAGCTACGACCGGGAAGATATGCAGTTTAGCTATCGCCGCAGCCGCATACAGGACGAAATCATCCTGTACGCAACGGTGATGCTGAAACAGGGCAACAGCGATGCCGTGCATGTGGCAATGCGGGAATTTAACGCGCGCAGGCGCGACAAACAACCCCTGACCATGCCCTGCTGCGGCAGCACCTTCAAACGCCCGCCGGGGCAGTACGCGGGGGCGCTGATTGAAGCCGCGGGCCTGAAAGGCCACCGGATCGGCGGCGTATCGGTTAGCGAAAAACACGCCAATTTTCTGGTCAACGACCAAAACGGCACCGCCAAGGAGTACCTACAGCTGATTGCGTTTGTGCAGCAGACCGTAAAGCGCGAATCCGGGTTTGACTTGCAACCCGAAGTGCAAATCATCGGCGAAGACGAATAAACAAACACCCTAGAGAAGAGGAACACTATGCGGTTTTTAATCGTTACAGGCCTGAGTGGATCGGGAAAAACCATCGCCCTGCGGACCTTGGAAGATTTGGGCGCGCTCTGCGTGGATAATCTGCCGCCCACCATGCTTGTTCGCTTTATGGAAGCCTGTAATTTAAGCCTGCAGGAACGCCCCATGGCAGCCATCGGCGTGGATGTGCGCTCCGGCGCGTTTTTCGATCCCATGGCCGTGGTGAAAATGATCCGCGAGGCCAAAAACCTGGGCTATATGATTGACACCCTGTTTATTGACGCAGCGGACGAAACCCTGGTCAATCGGTATAAGGAAACCCGCCGCGATCATCCCCTCACGCCGGAAACCAAGTCGCTGGACGAGGCCATCAAGCGTGAGCGCATTATGCTCCAGCCGCTCAAGGAGTTTGCCGACCACCTGATTGATTCGTCGGAAATGAACACCAAAAACCTGCAAAAGATGATGCGTAAGATTGTTACCGCATCGGATGATAATGCGATTTTACGCATCGAGATGATCTCGTTTGGGTTCAAGCGCGGCATCCCCCGTGCGGGCGATTTGGTGTTTGATGTGCGCTTTCTGCCAAACCCCTACTATATTAAGGAACTGGGGCACCAAACGGGGTTGGATGAACCGGTGCGGGACTTTGTGCTGGGGCACCCGGTCACCGAGGAGTTTCTGGTCAAGATCAAGGATATGCTTAAGTTTCTGCTGCCCCACTATGTAACCGAGGGCAAGCACCGTCTGGTGATCGCCATCGGCTGTACGGGTGGCGCGCACCGCAGCGTAGCCATTACTGAAAACCTGGCCGCGTTTCTGCGTGAGCTGGACTGGCAGGTGTCCGTTACCCACCGCGATCTGGATATCGAGCAGGCACATTGGGCAACAGCGGACGCGTAAAGGCTTTCGAAAAAGTGGTATAATCATACGGTCCGGTCATTGGCCGCGCAGTGCGCGGCCAAACGCAGGGCTGAGGGGTCTTGGCCCTAAAAGGAGTGTACACGGTGAAGCGGTTGGCGATATTGGGGTCCACGGGGTCTATCGGCACGCAGGCGCTGGAGGTTGCAGCGCTGCACCGGGATCGCTTTCGCGTGGCCGCACTGGTGGCCAAAAGCAGCAGCGAAGCGCTGTTTGCGCAGGTGCGTGCGTTTCGCCCGCAGCTGGCGGGGCTGACGGACGCACGGTTTTCGATGGCGGACATTCCAAGCGACCTGCGCGATGTGCGCTGGGTGTTTGGCGACGATGCGCTGCTGGAAGCCGCCGGTATGGACGACTGTGACGAAGTACTGGTCGCGGTGGTCGGTATGTGCGGGCTGTCTGCTGTGCTCCATGCGCTGGCCCTGCACAAGCGGGTATTGCTGGCTAACAAGGAAACGCTGGTCGCCGGGGGCGCGCTGGTAATGAAAGCCGCCCAAATGGCCGGAGAGCACAGCCTGCTGCCCATCGACAGTGAACATTCCGCTATTTTCCAGTGCCTGCAGGGTGCGAGCGGCAATCCGTTCCGGCGCATTCTGCTCACCTGCTCCGGAGGGCCGTTTCGCACCTGGGATAAGAAAAGTATTGATGCGGCGACCGTGACACAGGCCCTGAAACACCCCACCTGGACGATGGGAAAGAAAATCACGGTGGATTCGGCAACGCTGTTTAACAAAGCGCTGGAGATGATCGAAGCGCATTACCTGTTTGGCGCGACTGTGGAACAAATCCAGGTGTTGATCCATCCACAGTCGGCGGTGCACAGCGCGGTGGAGTTTGAAGACGGCGCGGTGATCGCCCAAATCGGCACGCCGGACATGCGCCTGCCCATCCTGTATGCGATGGCCTACCCCAAGCGCTTGCCCACCGGCGGCGACACGCTGGACCTGTTCAAGCTCAAAGAGCTTAGCTTTGAAGCGCCGGACCCGACACGCTTTCCCTCGCTGCGGCTGGCGGCGGAGTGCATCCTCGCAGGCGGTGCAGCCTGCTGTGTGCTCAATGCCGCTAACGAGGAAGCCGCAAACCGCTTGCTGGACGGGAAACTCACCGTGGGACAGCTGTTTCATGTTGTGGAGGAAACCGTTCGCACCGTAGGCGCGCTACCGGCCGATACGCTGGCCCAGGTGCTGGAGGCCGACAGGCGCGCGCGGGCCGTAGCACTAGAGCTGATGGGGCTTTCGCCCCAGGCAGAACCCCGATAAATTACGCGTGTAAGCATCACGGTTGATGCATCAAACATTCGGAAAGGAACCCTATGACGATACTGTTTGTACTGCTGGCGATTCTGCTTTTGGGCATTTTGATTACCGTGCACGAGCTGGGCCATTATCTGTCCGCCCGTGCACTGAAAATCGCCGTCAAGGAGTTTTCGGTCGGCTTCGGGCCCAAGCTGTTGCAGCGCAAGAGTGAGAAAACCGAGACGCTGTATACGCTGCGGTCTATACCGCTGGGCGGGTACTGCGCGTTTTACGACGAGGATACCGAAACCCTGCCTGAAGATGACCCGCGCCGCTATAACGCTGCCGCCGCATGGAAGCGGATGATTGTGGTGGTCGCCGGGGCGACCATGAACATTCTTCTGGCATTTGTGCTGGCGATTGTGCTGCACCTGGCCTACAGCGCGATGCCGGTGCAGCCCTATATTACCGATGTACAGCCCGGCACACCCGCCTATACGGCCGGTATGCAGCCCGGAGATCGCATTACAGCGGTGCAGGGCGAGGACATTACAGTCGGCGACATCAGTGCGCTGTCCGCCGCCATTGAAACGCTGGATGAGGGCGAGGCCGTAACCCTGACGCTAAGCCGCGATGGCGATACGGTCACCGTGGCGGTCATCCCCCAGTATAGCGAAACGGAAGGCAGACCGCTGATCGGCGTAGGCCTGCGGGCCGGAGAGCGGCTTACGGTGGGGCAGTCCATACAAGGCGCGTGGGATAGCTGCTTGTATGCCTCCACCCTGATACTCAAAAGCCTTGGGCAACTGTTTTTCCACGGCGAAGGCGCCCAGGATATTACCGGCCCGGTGGGCGTGGTGCAGGTCATTGCCGAGCAAACCAGATCCGGCGGCCTGTACATGTACTTAAACCTCGCCATTCTGATTAGTATCAACCTGGGGATGATCAACCTGCTGCCCATTCCGGGGCTGGACGGCAGCCGGTTTTTGTTCCTGCTGGCCGAGGCCATTCGCCGCAAGCCCGTCAACCGCCGGGTGGAAGGCACCATTCACATGATCGGTTTCATACTTCTGTTCGGGTTATTGATTTTATTTACATTCCGCGATATTGCGCGGATCGTCGGAGGGTAAGACCATGGATATCAAATGGAAGGAAAACCTGAATCTTCCCAATGTCCTGACCATGCTGCGCATGGGGATGATCCCCGTGTACATCGTGTTGTTTGTGGGTGGGCATAAATACTGGGCGTTGACCGTGTTCCTGCTGGCAGGGGCGACGGACGTTGCTGATGGGACCATTGCCCGTAAGTACAATTTGATTACGGATTTCGGCAAACTGATGGACCCGCTGGCCGACAAGTTGATGGGGCTTACGGTGCTGCTTTCGATGACCATCGGCAACGAGACGATTCCCGCGGTGGTACCGCTGGTGGTCGTGATTGTCATTTTTCTCAAGGAGATTCTCATGGTGGTCGGCGGCATTGTAATGCTGGGCCGGAGCATTGTGGTGTATTCAAGGCCCATCGGTAAAGCCGCACAGGTGCTGCTGACGACAGGGCTGACAGCCTCGTTCTTTCACGAGACAGTACAAGGGTTTTGGGCCTGGCAGGTGTCGCTGGATGTGTTTCTTTTGTACGCGGCCATGGGACTTACGCTGGTTGCGCTGGGCTTTTATGCCCTGAGCTGTGTTCGGCAGCTGAGTGCACAAAAAAATAACGGAATCGAGTAAAAACGAATGGAACAAGCTACGGCGGGCGAGCAGCGCATGGGGCATGTGTTTGCGATTGGAACCATCATTGTCTGGGGTCTGACCTTTGTTTCCTCCACGGTAATTTTGCAGTACTTAAGCCCTGTGCAACTTCTGATTTTGCGCATCGCAATCGCCATAATCGCCCTGACCATCATCCGGCCTAAGAAACTAAAGCTATTAAAGCCCAGCCATGAGTTTTATTTCATGGGTGCGGGCTTTTTTGCCGTGACCATGTACTTTCTGCTGGAAAACTCCGCGCTGACCTTTACTTCGTCGGCCAACTGCGCGGTTATCGTGTCGTCTGCGCCGTTCTTTATTGCGATTTTTGCCAGTGTGTTTTTGAAAGAAGAAAAGCTCTCCCCGCTGTTTTTTGTCGGGTTTGTATTGGCGATCGTCGGGCTTGGCATGGTATCGTTTGCGGGGCAGCAGCTGAAACTCAATCCCCTGGGCGATCTGCTAAGCTTGCTTACAGCCATTTCCTGGGGTATCGCGACCATGTTCATGCGCAAAATTGAACAGCATGGCTATCCGGTGATGCTCGTTACGCGCAAGCTATTTATCTACGGGATACTGTTTGCCCTGCCGGCGCTGTTGTTTTTGCCCCAAAAGGGAACATGGTCGGATTTGCTGCGCGTTGAGGTATGGACTAATGTACTGTTTTTGGGCGTGGTCGCTAGCGCGATTTGCTATATCACTTGGATGACGGGCATGAAGCGCATCGGCGTTCTGCGCTCAGGCACCTATATATACCTGATTCCCATCATTACCATGCTGGGCGCAGCGGTGCTGATTGGCGAGACGATCACGCTTTTGCAAATCGGCGGTGCACTGCTGACCATGACGGGACTATTCCTAAGCCAGAAACACAAAAAGAAACCCAAAAAGCCGCTGGAGCATATCGAAGAAACCACCATGCATGCTGGATAAGGGCAGAGAAACGCTGCGAAAATCCCTGGCACGCTACCAAGTCTCCCCGTATCGTTTCCCTGTGCTTAAACAAAAATACTAGCAAAGGCCGCGCAATCGCGCGGCCTTTTGGGTGGGAACCTGGGTCTCTAGTTGCTTGCGTCCTCGTGATTTGCTTTGCGCCCCAGTAGTAACATACTCAATGGCCACCAGAGCAGGGCGAATGCGGGGTATACAGCCCACAATGCATGGGGTGTGTACACGAGGTTGATGGCGGAAACATAGGCGATGCCCGCAAGGGTCATGGCAACGGAGAAGGAAGTCCAGGCCTGCTTTGGACGGCAGAGGGCGGCAATCACCGCGGCGACAGCGGGCAGGGTCAGGAATAGCACCCACGGCGTAGCGGGGGAGAGCCATAGGTTCAGCGCACCATAGTAGCCAAGGAACAAAAGCGCGCCGGTCACCACGGGCAGGGGTTTATCTGCACTGTTTTTCAGCGCAGCCGAGACTGGCCACCACAGCAGCGGGAAGAAGCCGTACCAAAACCACGGGTGATAGTCCGGGGTGACGAAGTGGTGCACAAGCACGGTGTACAGGCCGATGACGACGGCGTTGACAGCCGCAAAGAGGAATGAACTGCGGTATTTGCTGATACCCATGGCGTAGGTCAGCCATGTTGCGCCTACGAGCAGAAACACGGACAGTAGTGAGTTTACGCCATACAGCAGTGCGATGATGGCGGTGTAATATGCCGCGAAAACCACCAGACTGATGAGTGTGATCTGCCACTGGTTCACGCGTCCGGCAAGCATGCGGCAGACCGGCCACCAAAACAGCGGCAGCAGCACGAACAGATACCACGGCGTAGCAGCAGGCGTTTGGATGGCGTGCATCACAAGCAGGAACAGCGATCCGGCGACAGCCGAGCCCAGCGCAAAGGCCATGGTGTTTGCTCGTTTACCCAGCAGCACGCTCAGCGGCCACCACAGCATAAAGAACGCAGGGTACCAAAACCAAAGAAACGAGGGCGAGGTCATGAGGTTGATAGTCAGCAGCGTCGCGATGACCGTCAGCCCACCGGCGATGGACATAACACGTGCGTCTTTGCCTGCGCCCCACACCGAAAGCGGCCACCACACAACGCCCAGCGCCGGATATAGAAACCACGGATGTGCACCGGGGCTGGTCAGCAGATAGGTGGCTAAAAACAGGCCGATCAGCAGTGCCGCGCCGCACAGGGCATAGGCAAGCGGATTGCGCTTTTGGCTAAAGTACACACTCAGCGGCCACCAGGCAATGCCAAAGACCGGGAAGATGCACCACAGAAACCCCGGCGAGGTGAGCAGGTTAATGGTCACTATCATGACGACAATCGCAAGAGAATATACCACGGCGGTCCGAAGCGCTTTGCTCATTGCGCTTCACCTTCCTTCCGCCGTTGCTGGTGCAGGTGCACGCCCAACGGCCACCACAGGACAAAGAAGCTGGGGTACATCCACCACCAGAAACCCGGCGAGGATAGCAGGTTGATGGCCACAAGCATCAGCGTGACATAGGTCGCGCCGGTCACGGAAAACCGCCGCGCGCCGACCATGGACCCCCACACCGAAAGCGGCCACCAGAACATCCCCAGCATGGGGTAGAAAAACCACGGGTGTGCGCCGGGGCTGGCAAACAGATAGGTGAGTATCAACAGCAGGAAAATAAGCCCCGTGCCGTATACAGCGTAGTGAAGCGGCTCGTGCCGCCCATAATAGTACACGCTCAGCGGCCACCACAGGATGCCGAAAATCGGGTACAGGCTCCACGGAAAGGGCGAAGTGAAGCGGTTTAAGATGATGACGGACACAATGACCATCCCGGAGATGGTCAGCGCCGTTTGCAGTGATCGTTTCATTTTCCGCTCCCTTCTTTATGGTTGAGGTAGTAAAGGAACATGGACAGCGGCCACCAGATGACAGCGAACGCCGGGTATACAAACCAAAGGGCATGTGGCGAGTAGTACAGGTTGATGAACATGAACAGCGCGATGATCAGCGCGCTGCCGGCCACGGCAAAGAGCAGATTGTTCTTCAGTCTGCGCAGGCTGCCGGTGCGCCGTGGAGACGCGCCCATCAATGAAAGCTTAATTTCGGACAGGTCACCAAGCTCCACCAGTGCTTTGTTTACGGCATCTTCCTCGGTTTTGCCATCGGCCATCAGGTCGGCCGCTTTTTCCTCGGCATCGGCGATCAGCTCGTGAAGCAGGCTCTGCTTTTCTTCACTGTCGGGAACGCCGTGAAACATTTCCTCAATGTGCTGTCTGATGATCATCTGGATTTTCCTCCAATACTGCGTCTATGACATCTTTGGTTTCAAGCCATTCCAGCTGTTTTTCGCGGTAGTAGGCCCGGCCGCTGGGTGTGGGCCGGTAGTACTTGCGGGCGCGCCCGTGGGTAATCTGCCCGGAGTAGGACACGATGTACAGGTTGCGCTCCAGCCGCTGGATGGCCGCGTAGAGCGTTGCCTCCTTCACGTCCAGCCGTCCGGCTGTGCGGCGGCTGATCTCCTTGATCAGCTCATACCCGTAGCGGTCCTTTTCAATCAGCAGCCGCAGGATGATCGCATCCAGGTGCCCGCGAATCAGGTCTGCCGAGATCGCCATACTGCCACCACCCATCGAAAATTACTCTACCAGATTACTATATCTGATAGAGTAATAATAAGAGCGAGATGCCTATTTGTCAAGGGGGAGTTCAATTCAAGTGATTATTCACCCCTATTCGTCTTTGTTTTCTTCCCAAAGCCTGTAGGCAGAAAGATTGCTTATTCGCAGTCATAAAAAACGCCGCACCCCGGCCATGCTGGGATGCGGCGCTTGAATGAACGGGACGGATGATTAGGGCTGGGGTTCGGGCTGGGTCAGGAAAATTTCTGTCGGGCCGTCCGCGCCACCGATGATGACTACAGACGAGGCAAGTTCATCAGCCGCTTGGAATAGCGCGAGCATATCGGCCGTGACGGTCGTTCCGCTCAGGGGATCAACGGGCTCATAGGAAAACGCCGTCGCTGTGCCGTCTGCATCCTGGCACACGAAGTGCAGCGTTTGGGCATCGGTCGCTGCAAACGGGATATGGAAGGACAATACCTGGCTTTCGCCCGCAGGGATGGTCAGGGCGTATTCTCTTATATATACATCTCCCGGCGTGTTGAGCACATCGGCAGTATAGGTAGTGTCTGTCGTATCGGCCAGCACGAAGCTGTTTTGCGTGATGTCCCAGGCTTCGTCCTGGGCATGGGCCAGCACCAGCACTTCAACCGTATCGGCTGAGATGGGGCGTGCATACAATACCTGATAGGCGAACGCCGGGCTGTTGTCCACAACGTCCATTATGGCATAGTCCGTAGGTAGCTGTTCCGCCTGTGCGCTTGTCAGCAGCAGGATGGATAGCAGCAGGGTAAGAAGAACTCCGAGTCGTTGTTTCATGCGAGTAAACCTCCTATTATTGTGCACAAATAGCGTGCCACAGGTGGGCGTGCACTGTCAATGAAGGTTGCGTGAAATGTACATTTGAGGGACTCAACTGTCGCCAGTCATAACATTCGGCATGAAAAAAACCGGAGCCGCTTAGGGGACCCGGTAGGCGTGTGATGTCAGAAAAGCTTACAATAGCTTGCCCAGCGCGTCGATCAGGAATCGAGCGCCGAAGAAGATGAGCAGCCCGCCCAGCACCATGATGATGATGCGGTAGGGTTTTTCCTTGATAAATTTACGCGTTTTGCCTACCACGGTGGAAATCAGCCCGTACCAGGCGAAATCCGCTGTGATATGCCCTAAAAAGTAAATGGCAACGCCCCAGACGGCAAAATCGCGATAGGCCTGGGTGAGGAACCCCAGCCCGATGACTGCCCACCAGAGCAAAAAGTAGGGGTTGGCCATGCTTAATAGCGCGCCCGAGAGCATCATGCGGTCGGAGTTTTTTGTTTTGGCGTCCATGGACACGCTCACCTGGCCACGCGCGGCCTTGAGTATCATATCCACGCCGATATAGCAAAGCAGAATGCCGCCGACGATGCCGATGGTGATCTGCGCGGCATCGGACTTGAGCACCATATCCAGCCCCAGAAAGATGCCGGCAATCAGCAGCAGCTCCAGTAGTGCATGCCCGATGATGACCAGAAACCCGACTTTTGGGCCTTCCTTCAGGGAGTGGCGGATGGTGTAAGTGAGCAGTGAGCCGGGCATCATGGCACCGGAAAAGCCCACGGCCAACGCGGTAAAGTACAATACGGCCAAATCGGCACTCCCCCTTATATACAGTATGGAACCTATTGTAGCATATGCAGCGTCATATGAAAACTGCGGCTGGGCAAGCGCTCAGATGCGCCTGTCTCGTGGTGGCTATGATCGCTGTAAGGCCTTACCTGCGGTTTGGCATTTTCCAGGGCTATCGTGTATAATGCGGGAAGAAACGAAAATAGACGGATGTGGTACGGTGGAGCAGGCAAGGCGCAATCTAAAGGAATACGCGCATTTAGCGGCAGGCGGTATGTGGACCGAAGCGTTCCGCGAAGCTATGAATGCGCTTACATCGCAGGGCGGGGGAACGCTGGTGGTTCCTCCGGGGCGGTATGGTACTGCGCCTGTGCGGCTGTATAGCAATACCACACTGCACCTGGAGGCCGGTGCGCAGCTGGTGTTTACGGATGATGAATCGCTGTTTCCGCTGGTTGATCTGGAGTTTGAGGGCATTCCCGGCCCGGCGTATATGCCCTGCTTGTACGCCCTGGATGCCGATACTATACGCATAACCGGCAGCGGCCTGATAGACGGCAGCGGCGCACGTTGGTGGCAGCGGCACGTAAGCAGACAGCTGCGCTATCCGCGCCCGTATCTGGTTTGTTTTCATAACTGCAGCAATGTCGTGATGGACGGCGTGACCCTGACCAACTCCCCCTGCTGGACGGTGCACCCCCTGTACTGCGACGGTGTTACGATTACAAACCTCCACATTCTCAATCCCCCGAATTCCCCAAACACCGATGGCATCAACCCCAACGGGTCCAGCCATGTGCATATCGCCGACTGTGTGATCGACGTGGGGGATGACTGCATCGCCATCAAAGCTGGCACAGAGGATACACCCCGCAAACGCGCCTGCGAGCATATTACGATCGAGCATTGCCGCATGCTGCACGGGCATGGCGGCGTGGTGATCGGCAGTGAAATGTCCGGCGGCGTGCGCGATGTGCGGGTGACGGATTGTGTATTTACCGGCACGGACCGTGGTATCCGCCTGAAAACACGGCGGGGTCGCGGCGGCGCGGCGGCGGGACTAACGTTTCAAAACATCAGCATGCAGGATGTGCTCTGCCCCTTTGTGTTCAACATGTACTACTTCTGCGGCAAGGGCGGCAAGCTGCCCGAAGTGCGGGACAAGGCCGCTCGCCCGGTGGACGATGGCACGCCTATGCTGTCGGATATTAGCATCGAAGCCATTACCGTGCGCGGGGCTACGGCCTGCGCGGGCTTTTTGTACGGCCTGCCGGAAAGTCCCGTCAAGCGTGTGCGCATCAGCGATTGCACGGTGGAGATGACCCCCGGCAAAGCGGGACAGGCCGCCATGATGGATGATCTGCCCGATATGGAAGCGGCGGGCCTGTTCCTGCGCAACGGTGAGGATATTGATGTGCGCGGACTGCGCATACTGCACCAGACAGGCCCGGCACTGGACGCGGATCACACCGTGCAGCTGACAGAGACGGAGGACAGACAATGAAACAGGCGTTTGACAACTGGCATATCCGCATTGCGGATGGGTTTATGCATAGTAACCCCCTGCTGAAAGACCGCTGGAGCTACGATTACGGCGTGGTGTGGAAGGGGATGGCTGCGCTGTATGAGCTGACGGGTGAAACAGCGTATTTTGAATATATCAAGAACGGAATCGACGCGTTCCTCAATCAGGACGGAACCAAGATCCGCGACTACCACCGCGAGGAATATAATCTGGATTACATCAACAACGGAAAAATACTGCTGTACCTGTGGCAGAAAACGGGCGAGCAGCGCTACCGCACGGCGGCTGAGCTGCTGCTGGACCAGGTGCTGCACCAGCCGCGCACGCCCGAGGGCGGGTTCTGGCATAAGAAGATTTATGAAAACCAGATGTGGTTGGACGGACTATATATGTGTGCGCCGTTTTACATCGCCTGCGCCGGGCTGATGAACCGCCCGGCGTGGACGGACGATGTCGTAAAGCAGTTTCAGCTGATCCGGGAAAAAACCTGGCACCAGCCGACCGGGCTTTCCCTGCATGCCTGGGATGCGGCCAAAGTCCAGCCTTGGGCGGACAAGGAAACCGGTTGCTCGCCGCATGTGTGGGGCCGCGCCGTGGGCTGGTATGCCTGCGCCCTGGTGGACACGCTGGAACTGCTGCCCGAAGATTCGGCTGCCCGCCAAACCCTGACAACATTGCTGTCTGATCTGCTGGCGGCCGTATGGCGCGCGCGGGACAACCGTACCGGCGTATGGCTGCAAGTGATGGACGCACCCGACCGCCCCGGCAACTACGCGGAAAGTTCCTGCTCGGCGCAGTTCATCTACGCTACGGCCAAGGCCGCGCGGCTCGGCATTGTGCAGGCGGTTTCAGCGGACACTCTGTGCCATGCCTGGCAGAGCGCGGTGGAGCAGTTTATTGAGGTGTACAAGGGGTATGCCATTGTCACCAAGTGCTGCCAGGTGGCGGGACTTGGCAATGTGCAGCAGCGCGACGGCAGCTTTGCCTATTATATGTCCGAGCCGATCGTCGCAAACGACCCCAAGGGCTCGGGCGCGATGCTGCAGGCGGCTGTGGAAATGGAAGGCTTGCTGCAGCGGTAAAGGCACGCTGCGCTTGATGCAATAGTATTGTAATTAATGTTTGTGAATTGTTAATAATTTATTTTAGGGGATAGGTGAGTGCTTGCACTGTAATGTAAGCACTTTCGCCTTATCTCGCTTCATTTTCGGGTTAGGATTGAAGAAATGGTAGTATTATTGACATTCAGCCGTGTAAGTGCTATATTTCTTCTATAATGAAAACGTATAATTACCAGGTGAAGCTGAATTATACAAGGCCGCACAAAGAACAGAACCGAACCTAAAAAGAGTTTGCGAAAGAACGCCATTCCCTTTGTTTTGGCTTTTGCATTTGTGCCGCCGGGAAGAACGAAAGGAGAACATCTCATGACTAAAGGCAAAATTCTAGCCCTGCTCATGGCGTTGGTGCTGCTTGCACTGCCTATGACGGCAATGGCGCAGAGCGTCACGACCGATGACCTTACGATCACATTCAGCTGGTGGGGCGGCGACAGCCGTCACGAAGCTACGCAGGCCGCCGCAGAGAAATTCACTGAAAAGTACCCCAACATCACCGTTGAAACCACGTTTGGTGCATGGTCCGGCTGGGCGGAAGCCACCGGCCTGAAACTGGCCACCGACACCGGTGAAGATGTAATGCAGTACAACTGGAACTGGATTTCCGAGTTTGCCGGCACCGGTGATGTGCTTACAGACCTGTACCAGTATTCCGATGTGCTCGATACCACCCAGTTCCCCGCCGCGGCGCTGAAAGCCAGCGAGATCGACGGCAAACTGCAGGGCATTCCGATTTCGACCACCGCACGCACCCTGTACTGGAACGGCAATACCTTTGCCAAAGCGGGCATCGAAGTTCCCACCACGTTTGAAGGCCTAGTTGCCGCCGGTAAAACCTTCAAAGATGTGCTGGGCGACGAGTACTATCCGCTGCACCTTGGCGAATACGATCGCATGATCTTCATGGTGTACTATCTGGAATCCATGTATAACAAAGCCTGGGTTGTGGATGGCCAGCTGAACTACAGCAAGGAAGAAATCATGGAAGGTTTGGCGATGATCGATAAGCTCGAAGACGAGCACGTTCTGCCGCTGATCTCCATGGTGTCGGACTATGCCGCCGATCCCATTGACCAGTCCGATCGCTGGATTGACGGCTACTGGGCCGGTAACTACAACTGGAACACCTCGTTTGCAAACGTCCTCAATGCCCTGCCGGAAGACCAGCAGCCGGGCTTTGTGATCTCGACCATGTTCACCGACCTGCCTTACAAAGGCGGCTATAACAAGATCTCCATGCTGTTCGTGGTTCCGGAATCCTCCGAGAATCCGGTGGAAGCCGCAGCGCTGATTAACTTCCTGCTCAACGAGGAAGAGGGCGTGAAAGCCATGGCCAGCCAGCGCGGCGTACCCGCCAGCGCGATTGGCCGCGAGATTGCATCCGCCAACGATATCGTGGATGAAAACACCCTCCTGGCCACCAAGTACGCCCTGGATTCCGGCTGGAACACCTTCCCGCTGGATCCCACGTTTGAGTCTACGGCCCTGCGCGGCACGCCTGATGGCGTATACGCGGTGGTGTTCGGCCAGCTGAGCGCGGATATGATTTCCGTGGAAGAAGCTGCCGATATGCTAATCGCCGGCATCAACGAAGTGCTTGACGCAGCCAAATAAACCCTGCTTGAACTTTGACAGGTGACACCTGTGGGGCTGCTGCATATGCAGCGGCCCCACCGTCTTTCTGCTACGGAAAGGGGACCACGTACATGTCTGATCCCGGGTCCGCAAGACTGCTGCCCAAACGGGGCTTTCGCTATTTTTATAAAAACAACAAGGGTTTATTCTATATTTCCATATGGCTTATCGGGTTTCTGGTGTTCAAGCTGTATCCGTTCGCCTCGTCGCTGTTTTACAGCTTTACGGACTTTGTCCTGAAAAAGAATGTTGTTATTTCGGAATACGGCCTGTTTAACTATGTAAAGTTCTTTACCACGCCATCTACGATGAACGCGCTGATGGTCACGGTGAAATATTCCTTTATTACCGTGCCGCTCAAGTTGATATTTGCGCTGTTCATCGCCTATATACTCAGCTTTCGTATTAAGGGCGTCGGCCTGTTCCGCACCGCGTACTACATTCCCTCCATCCTCGGCGGGTCGGTAGCGGTGGCGGTGCTATGGACGGCGCTGTTTCAGAAAAACGGCATTATCAACTCCCTGCTGGGTGCAATCGGCGTTTCCGGCCCTAGCTGGCTTGGCAACGGCACGCTGGCGCTGCTGACCATCAGCATGCTGCGCGTGTGGCAGTTTGGCTCATCCATGGTGATTTTTCTGGCGGCGCTCAAGGGCATACCGCTGGAACTGTACGAGGCGGCCTCGGTGGACGGCGCCAGCAAATGGCGGCAGTTTTTCCGTATTACCATACCGCTGATTACCCCGGCCATTTTCTATAACCTGGTCACGCAGATCGTCCAGGCGTTTCAGGAGTTTAACGGCCCCTACATTATTACCCAGGGCGGGCCAAACCAGGCCACGACGCTGATTTCGCTGCTGATTTACAACCAGGCGTTCCGTCATTTCAACATGAGTTATGCAAGCGCCATGGCGTGGATATTGTTTGTGATCGTGGCTACGCTGTCGGCTGTGGCGTTTATCAGCCAAAGACGCTGGGTGTACTACGCCGATAAGTAGAAGGGAGTGAAGGAACCAATGCAATCAATCGCCGGAAGCAAGCGCATGAAAATCAACACCTTCATTCGCTATGCACTGCTGATCGCCGTGGGCGCGTTTATGCTGTACCCGCTGATCTGGATGGTGTTTTCCACGTTCAAGCCCAATGCCGAGATATTTGGCCGCTACAAGCTGCTGCCCGAAAACTGGACCTTTCAGGCGTACAAGGATATCGGCATTTCCTATGGCGGGCAGATTAACCTGCTGATCGCTATGAAAAATACCTACACCGTGGTGCTGACCAAGGTCGTGTTCACCCTGCTGTCGGTTACGATTACCGCCTACGGGTTTGCGCGCTTTCAGTTCATCGGTAAAAAGGTGTTTTTCGCCATTATGCTGTCGATGATCTTCCTGCCACAGACCGTGCTCAACGCACCCCAGTACATTATGTTTAACAGCTGGGGCTGGATTAACAGCTATAAACCGCTGATTGTGCCATCGCTGTTTGCTATCGATTCGTACTTTATCTTTATGATTATCCAGTTCATGCGCGGCATACCCCGGGAGATGGAGGAGGCGGCGACCATCGACGGCTGCAACTCCTTCCAAACGCTGCTGTTTGTGCTGGTGCCGGTGCTCATCCCCGCGCTGACCGCCGCCGGGCTGTTCACATTCATGTGGTCGTCCAACGATTTTATGGGTCCGCTAATTTACATCCGCACAACCTCCAAACAGCTGACATCGGTGTTCATCAAAATGGCGATGGACGTGGATCGCGGTACGGACTGGAACCGCGTGCTGGCCTTTTCGCTGATCGCTATCATGCCGTCGCTGATCGTGTTTTTCGCGGCGCAGTCAACCTTTATCGAAGGAATATCGGCCGGTAGTGTGAAAGGCTGACCGGAAAAAGCATTATACGACGAAATCAAAAGCACCCCCGTCACGGGGGTGCTTTTATCGGACACGAAAGTAGGGCGGTTTCAAAAAAGCGGGCTTGAAAAACCAGGCAGAAGCGCTTATTATCAGGGAATAGGAAAGATGGGAGACAGTACATGAAGATATCGAAACGGGACGCACAGTTATGGTTTTCGTTTTTTGCGTCCTTGCCGGAGGACGAGCAGCTCTCGCCCAAGCAAACGGAGATAGTGCTAGCGACCTTTGCACAGATTGAGACGGCCGTCAACGCGCGGCGCAATGCGCTGAAAGCGGACATCCCCGGGCTGAAAACACTGGAAAACCGGACGCTGTATGTGGGCGAAGAAACCAGCTTCCCCGCCGGTTGTCGGTCCTGCCTGCTGGGTACGGGCTTGAGTGCGATTCGGAAAACCAATAAATGCAACCTAAACTGCAAATTCTGTTACGATTTCGGGGTGCTCGATCAGATTCCGCCGATTGGCGAGGGCATGTGGGAGATCGGCGGCACCCGCTTTTACGATGCGGATATCGATGTGCTGCTGTCTGTGCAAAACAAGCCCACGGGCATATCCTATGTGTATTTGGAGCCGTTTATGGAAATCGAGCTCTACTACCCTGTGATTCGCAAGTTTCGCGCCGCCGGTGTGCACCAGCACCTGTATACCAACGGCACTTTGGCTACCGAGGAGCAGCTCAAAGCGCTGGGCGAGGCGGGGCTGGACGAGCTGCGCTTCAACCTGGGTGCCAGCAACTGTGCCGATAGCGTCATCCGCACCATGGAAGTCGCCAAGCGATATATCGGGCAGGTCGGCATCGAAACACCGATGACCCCGGAGTTTTACGCCTCGTTTATGGAAAAGCGGCAGGCTATTTTAGCCACAGGGATCGATTTTATCAACTGTGCTGAGCTGCACTTAAACCCCAACAACCTAGACAATTATGCGGGAGAGCTGATGTACATTGCCCGGCACGGCTATATTTCGCCGATTTGGAGCCGGGATTTGACCCTGCAGCTGATGAAGACCGCCGGGGAAGAGGCCTGGCCAATCGTGGTGCACGATTGCTCCAACGATACTAAGTTCGTTCGCGATTTGAACCTGCATGCCAAGGAAGGCGGCTGGTTTGGCGCCAGCAGCTATGCCAGTGAATTTGCACAGGTGCCGTATCAGGCATTTTTACCGGTGCTGGAAGATGCATCCTTTGCGTTTGTGGAGGAAGAAGCCCTGCCGCCCGGCTACGGGCCCGGTGACATGGTATTATAATGCCGCTTTGGCGGCTGATTACGCGATAGGGGAGGACGAGACCATGGAAGAGAAGAATACCCTGCACATCCTGTGGACAACCGGAGATGTGGATACCTCGCTGCACATGGTGCTGATGTATGCAAGTCGCTGCATGGCCTACCATCTGTGGGACAAGGTGGTCGTCATCCTCTGGGGCGCGTCGGACAAGTTGGCCGCAGAAAATCAGCAGGTGCAGGAAGCCATGCAAGTGGCGATGCACGAGGGCGTTACCTTTACCGCCTGCGTGGCCTGCGCGCGGCAGCTGGGGCTGGTAGAGCCGCTGGAAGCTCTGGGCGTTGACCTGATCGGCTGGGGCCCGCCGCTTACGAAGATACTGAAAAACAACGAAGCGCTGCTTACCGTATAGCCGCATGCAACGCTACCGGGTTGACGCAAGCGACATACACGCCTATCCAAGCATACAAGCCGCGCTGGATGCGGCTGCTTTGCATGGAGAGACGGGCGCGACCCTTACGCTGGCCCCCGGTGTATACCGGGAAAAGCTGGAGCTGGATATGCTGGGGCTGCGGCTGATTGGGCCGGACAGGGGCGAGGCACGTATTGTATACGGAGATTCTGCCCACCTGCCGGACGCAGAAGGCAGGCCGCTGACAACCTTTCGCACGGCAACCGTCCGGGTAAGCGCGGCGGATATCACCCTGCAATCACTGACCATTGAAAACGACGCAGGGCCGGGTTTGGTCGTGGAACAGGCGGTGGCCCTGCATATCGCCGGGGACCGCTGCGCCGTTAGGCATTGCAAGCTGCTGGCCCATCAGGATACGCTGCTCATCGGCCCGGCAAGCGGCGATATCGCCAATCCTGTGCCCTGTGGCAGACGAGCGTTTCTGGACCGGTGCCTGATTCAGGGTAATACCGATTTTATTTTCGGCAGCTATGCCGCGTGGTTTTCCCGCTGCACCCTGCGCTGCGTGCCTCAGGGCTTGCCGGTTAATGCCATGATCGCTGCACCCAACACGCCACAGGGGCAGGCGTTTGGGTTTGTGTTTGACCACTGCGCGGTGCAGGGCGGCGGCTGCGAGCCTGCAACGGTGTACCTGGGTCGCCCCTGGCGGCCGCACGGGCGAGCCGCATTTTTGCACTGCACGATGGATGCAAGCGTGCACCCCGCGGGTTGGCTGGACTGGGACTTGCCCTTTCGTCCCGTGTGGCCCGGGTTGTGCGAAACCGCCGATACCTGGACCCCGGCGCGTCATCCGGGTTGCGGGAAACTGGCGGAAAAACATCCATATACAAGGGATGCAGTTCTCGGTGGCGATGATTGCTGGGTACCTTGGCAGGAGCGGTAAACGCATAGGCCGTCCGATATACACAAGAAAAACCCCCGCACACTGTGCAGGGGTTTGATGTTGAATCATGCAGGGTGTCAGCGCTTATCCCTGCGGGGAGATATCGCAGCTGGGCGCGTCGTCATCGGAGGGTATACGCTTGGGCTTTCGGCGCAGCTTGCAAACCAGCCAGTTGCTGCCGGGAGGGGGATCGCAGAATACGAGCTTAAGCATAATCGGCGTGATGATGGAGGTCGCGATCACCATGATGATGATCGGGCCGAAGAACGCCGCCGACATCAGCCCCAGGGCCGAGCCTTTCTGCGCCATAATCAGCGCAACTTCGCCGCGTGACATCATGCCCACGCCGATTTGCATGGATTCCCGGTTGGAATAGCCTGTTAGCCGTGCCCCCAGCCCGCAGCCGACGACCTTGGTCAGTATGGCTACCAGCAGCAGGGACCCGGCAAACAGCAGCATCGTGCCGCTGATATCGTCGCGCAGGTCGATGTGCAGGCCTAAGCTGGCAAAAAAGATTGGTGAAAGCAATATGTAGGAAAGCGTGGAAAAGCGGTTGGCCATGTATTTGGTTCGCTCAGTATGGCTTACAATCAGCCCGGCGAAGAATGCACCCGTAATATCCGCAACGCCGAAGAAGCGCTCGGCGGAAAAGGCCATCAGCAGGCAGAACGCAAAGCTGAGGATAACGTAGCGGCGCAGGTCGCGGTTGTTGCGTTTGTTGAAGTAGATGAACAGTTTATAGAACAGGAAGCCGATGATCGCCACAAACACGAAGAACAGCAGCACTTTCAGCAGCGTAATGCCAATGCTGACGGAAGCGTCGGCGGTGGAGGCGATTACGGTCAGTGCGATAATGCCGACAATGTCGTCGATCAGCGCCGCGCCTAAAATCGCGCTGCCCACAGGGCTGGAGAGCTTACCAAGCTCGCGCAGGGTTTCTACGGTGATGCTCACGCTGGTTGCCGTTAAAATAACGCCGATAAACATGTTCTGCATGAACAAAGTGGTGCTTACATCTAAAAATTCACCCTTGTTAAACAGGCAGGCGATGCCAAAGCCGCCGGCCAGCGGAACCAGTACGCCGACCATCGCAACGATGAACGACGCTTTTCCCGCGTGCTTCATCTCGTCCATGTCGGTGTTCAGTCCGGCGTTGAACATCAGCACGACGACGCCAAGCTCGGCCGTTTTTTTCAGGAAACTTACATCATGCAGCAGGTTGAAAACCGTGGGGCCCAGAACAAAACCCGCAATCAGTGCACCGACCACCTGTGGCATGTGCAGCTTGCGGGTGAACATCCCCAGTATTTTGGTGAACAGAAGGATGAGCGCCAGATCCAGCAGAAACTCGTAGGATAGCATGAAATAGTGTCCTTTCCTCAATACGGCAGGCGAAACGCGGCCAATACGCTTTGTGGCCGCAGGGGCGATCGACTCTTACGTGGCTAAGTCATCCTGTTTGGTGGCGGAGGGAACAGACGCAAAATGCCCGAACCGTATCCAAAGACAGTGCCCAAAGCATTATAGCACTTGGATACAATGATTTCAAATCATTCTACGAATATTCATTTACAGGTAGATTCTGGTTTGACGGAGCGGCCTGTGCGGCGTATACTGGTGGCACGAATTATTAAGTATCAAAGAACCGGAGAGCCGACCATGTCTATATCGACGATTTTTGCACTTGGCATCTTTGTGATTACTCTGGGGCTGATCATTTCTGAAACGCTGCACCGTACCCTGGCGGCGATGGCAGGCGTGGCAGTCTTATTGCTTTTGCGCGTTCTTACCCCTTCGCAGGCCCTGTCCCATGTGGACTTCAACACCCTGGGCGTGCTCATGGGCATGATGATAGTCGTCAGTATTGTGAAAAACACGGGCGTATTTGAGTATCTGGCCATCGTGGCGGCTAAAAAGGCCAAGGGCGATCCGTGGCGCATCATTGTATTTTTATGCGTGGTTACGGCGGTGATTTCCGCCATTTTGGATAACGTGACCACGGTATTGCTTATTGTCCCGATGACCTTTGTCATCACCAAAAAACTTGGCGTGAACCCGATGCCGTTCTTAATACCGGAGATTCTCGCATCCAATATCGGCGGCACCGCCACCCTGATCGGCGATCCGCCTAATATCATGATTGGCAGCCGCGCAGGCCTGTCGTTTTCCGATTTCATCCTAAACCTCGGCCCGATTATCGTTGTGATATTCGTAGCGGTGTTCTTTGTGCTGTGGCTGCTGTTTCGAAAACAGCTTAAAGCCAGCAAAGAGGAACGCGCCAAAGTGCTGGAAATGGACGAAACCGGCTGTATTAAGGACAAGGGACTTTTGTATAAATGCGGGGCTGTATTGCTGCTGATTGTGGCAGGCTTTGTGCTGCACGATACCATACAGTTTGAAAACGGCATGATTGCCATGACAGGCGCGGTGCTGCTGGTGATTATCAGCCGGGCCAACATCGAACAGGCGCTGCTGTCCATCGAATGGCCGACCATCTTCTTTTTCACGGGGCTGTTCATGCTGGTCGGTGCGCTGGAGGAAACGGGACTCATTAGTGCGCTGGCGGGACTGGTGACCGGCCTGGTGGAAAACAACCTCTTGCTGGCAGGCATTCTGCTAATTTGGTTCTCTGCGCTGATTTCCGCATTTTTGGACAACATTCCCTTTGTAGCCACCTTGATTCCCCTGATTGCGGGGCTGGGTGCGCAGGGGATCGATATCGGGCCGCTGTGGTGGGCGGTATCGCTTGGGGCGTGCCTTGGCGGCAACGGAACGCTGATTGGCGCATCGGCCAATGTGGTGGTGGCGGGGCTTGCGGGTAAACATGGCGTGAAGATTACCTTCCGCAGTTATCTGAAAATCGGCTTCCCGCTGATGATTTTATCGATTGTGTTATCAACAATATATCTGGTGCTTTTCTACCTATAAAGAGGACTACGGCAGAGAGGAGTTGGGGCGGCGCAGGCCGCAAATGTTTCAAAAGTGACCAAAAGAAACGGGTTTAAGTCGGCAAAACGCATAAGTTTTGGCACAGGGGGGCAATTCGTTTGACGGCCGCAAAGGGGCAGGCGTATACTGTAGCACGTTACAAAAAAGCCTTTACGACCCAACGGACAGGAGCATCCTATGTCGCTAGCATCTATATTTGCAATTGTTGTTTTCGTCATCACCCTGGCACTGATTATCACGGAGAAGCTGCACCGCACGGTTGCGGCCATGGCAGGCGTCGCTGCGCTGCTGATTCTCCGGGTGCTGACCACATCCGAAGCGCTGAAGTATATCGACTTCAATACACTGGGCGTACTGATGGGGATGATGATCATCGTCAGTATCGTCAAAAAAACCGGCGTATTTGAATATCTGGCGATTATTGCGGCCAAGAAAGCCAAGGGCGACCCCTGGCGAATTATTCTGTTCTTGTGTGTGGTCACGGCCGTGGTTTCGGCCCTGCTGGACAACGTAACCACGGTACTGCTCATCGTACCGATGACCTTCGTGATTACCAAGAAACTGAAAATCGACCCGATTCCGTTTTTGATTCCGGAAATTCTGGCGTCCAACATCGGCGGCACGGCGACCATCGTCGGTGACCCGCCCAATATTATGATCGGCAGCCGCGCGGGCTTGTCGTTTATGGATTTCGTTGTTAACCTCGGGCCCATCATCATTGTCGTGTTCATCGTCACCTTTTTCGTGCTCTGGCTGATGTACCGCAAGCAGCTGCGCCTGAGCCCCGAGGAAAAGCAAAAGGTGTTTGAGCTGGATGAAAGCGTGTGCATTAAAAACACGGCATTGCTGATCAAGTGCGGCATCGTGCTGCTGCTGACCATGCTGGGCTTCATCTTCCACGATGCGATCAACCTGGACAACGGGATGATCGCCATGACCGGTGCGGTGCTGCTGCTGTTGCTTAGCGGCGGAGACATCGAGGATGCGCTCTTGTCCATCGAATGGCCGACCATCTTCTTTTTTGCAGGGCTGTTCATGCTGGTTGGCGCACTGGAAGAGGTCGGGCTGATTGAGTCGCTGGCGATGGTGATTACCGGCATGGTGGCCGATAACCTGCTCCTGGCCGGGATACTGCTGATCTGGTTTTCGGCGATCGTATCGTCGTTCCTGGACAACATCCCGTTTGTGGCAACGCTGATTCCCCTCATTATTGGCATGGGCGCACAGGGCGTGGATATCGGGCCGCTGTGGTGGGCGGTATCGCTGGGGGCGTGCCTTGGCGGTAACGGAACGCTGATTGGCGCATCGGCCAACGTAGTGGTCGCAGGGCTTGCGGGCAAACAGGGCGTGAACCTGACCTTTAAAAGCTATATGAAGGTCGGCTTTCCGATGATGATGCTGTCCATTGCCCTGTCTATGGTGTATTTAATACTGTTTTATTTATAAATGACAAACTGGGAGGCGACAACGGTGGCAGACAGACACGGCTTAAACAACCAAAACCATCAAATGAGTTATGCTTCGGCGCAGCAGGACCATATCAATATGCAGCTTAGGCAAATGGGCGCGTCAGTTACGCAGATACATGGTTTGATTAACTATGTACGGTTCTCCGTCGGCGAACATGAGCTGTACTATGTGTACAACCTCAACGCCAAGAACGAGTACTATCTCCAGCGCATCAGGCCCTATCCGATGAGCGCGGGGGTATTTCCCAATGCCGATGCGATTGCCGAGTTTATTGAAATGGACCTGAAAACCTTTCAAAATGCCATGCAAAGCGGTCATTTTGCAGCGTTTCTCGACATTAACCGGCGCATGCTGGCGCTGACACAGGAGCTGGAAGAAACCTACCTGCACTGCAACGTGCCCGATGATTGCTTCCGCGATGCCAGCAAACGCCTGGCGGAGATGGAAATAGCGCTCAATGAGATGAAGTCCAAGGCCAAGCCGCTGTAAATGGCCGAAAGCGGTATCACCCAATAGCCGGGGAGGAATAAGCATGAAACTTGAAAAACCGACGCTCGCCATGCAAAACGCATACCTGGATTTTGCGCGGGAATGGGCGGATCATCAGGAAAAAATCCGGCCGCATGCGGCGCGGCTGCTGGGACGCAGCTACGAGCAGTGGCTGGAGGATCTTAAAAAACGCGAGACCACCGCACCGGAAGGCTCGGTGCCGTCGCATACCTATGTCTGGATGGATTCCAACGGCACCATGATCGGCGCGCTCAACCTGCGGCCGGTGCTGGACGAGCGGCTCAGCCGTGTCGGCGGGCATATCGGCTATGGGGTGCGGCCGTCCTATCGCCGGTTCGGGCATGCCAAGGCTATGCTGGCTGCTGCGCTGCCCAAGGCGAAAAAGCTGGGGCTGGATCGCGTGCTGATTACCTGCGATAAGGTAAACGTCGGTGCGGCGTTGACGATAGCGCATACCGGCGGCGTGCTGGAAAGCGAAATCGAGTACCACGGGCGTATCGTGCAGCGGTACTGGATTACACTGTAGCACGATAGACCGAACACAATACGGCACAACTGGCAGGCATACGCGGGGCAACACCCGGCCGGATGCCTGCCGCTTACCTAAGCAGCGGGAGGGATTGGATGAAATTAATGGTGCCAACGCAGGATATGCAGGACGCGTACCTGGATTTTGTGCGGGAATGGGATAGGCATCACGAGGAGATCGTACCCTATACCGCGCGCCTGCTGGGGCGCAGCTACAAGCAGTGGATTACCGACAATGCCTATCGGCAAACGCAGGCCGTTGGGACATTTGTACCCGATCATACCTATGTTTGGGTTGCCGATGACGGAACAATCCTCGGTGCGCTCAACCTGCGGCACCGGCTGAACGATCATCTGCGCAGGGTGAGTGGCCATATCGGCTACGGGGTGCGGCCGTCGGCACGCAGGCAAGGCCATGCCAAGGCGACGCTGACCGCCGCGCTGCCCCTTGCCTGGCGGCTGGGGTTAAACCGCGTGCTGGTGACCTGCGATAAGGACAACATCGCCTCTGCCCGTACGATTCAAGCGTGCGGCGGTGTGATGGAAAATGAAATCCAGGACGGCGACCACATTGTGCAGCGGTATTGGATCGCGCTGGAGGACTACGCCACGGTATAATCAAACCTAAGATATAGAAAACGCCGCGCAGTGCGCGGCGTTCTTTTTTTGTGTTTGGGCGCTTAGCAGAAGCTGCGGCACTTGTCCTGCAGGCGTGTTTGTATATAATCCCACAGCGCATCAGCGGAAACATCCGCCTGGCCATCGGGCAGCAGAAAGGCGCGTGTGGGCAGCACATACAGGTAAATGGCACCACGTACGCGGTAGGCCGCAAACAGCTGGTTCCAGTGCAGGGTCAGCGTTTGTCCGCTTTGGGTGTGGGAGAGGATGGATACATCCTCGCCGGACAGGGTTAGCGTGTACACCAGGCGGGGCAGGCGGTGCGATTCGGTGCTGGTGCGCAGGTTCATATAAAAGGTGAGGACATACACCAGCGGCAGTAGTACCCCCACGCTTAACAGCACCGTGGCGATGAGTGCGGCCTGGGGTTTGTCTGTTTGCAAATATAAAAACACGGAAAACGCGGCAAGGATGACAAAGAACGCAAACGGCAGCCGCCAGCGCCGTTGCCGGCGGAAGGTGTCAAAGGTGGCAAAGCGCCGGAACGTGCGCTTGTCCAGCGTAACGGGAATGGTGATGGCCTGGTCTGTGCTCATAACAGCGCCTCCGGTCTGTTTGGGGTGGCTACCGGGCTTATTGTGGCACAACCGGAGCTTGATTTCAAGCGGCGGCACCTGCATGGAAGACAAGCGGATTGGCGTGTCGGCTTTTGCAGGATAAGGCACGCTGTTTTCACTGCCTGCTGAGATCGTATACAACTAGCGGGCTTCAACGTGAAAGGTACTAGTATACAACTGGGTTTGATAAGGGTTGCGGACAGAAAATGGCATAAAAACTTGTATACAAAACAAAAAATTTTTACAAATAGGATTGACGCTAATATAGTAGTATGCTACACTATGGCTAAAGCAGAGGGGTCGATCCGATAGCTCTTCTGGACAATTCAACAACCAACAAGGAGGCATACCCATGAAAAAGTTGCTCGTTCTCTTGCTGTCCGCTGTTATGGTTTTCAGCGCGACCGCCGCACTGGCACAGGATTTTGGTGACGTAGCCAATGATCCCCAGGTGACTCTGACCTATGCCGAAGTTAACCCGCTTGACTCCATCGTCGGCCAGACCGGCACGGCATTCAAAGACAAGGTTTTTGAACTGACCGGCGGCTCTGTCATCATCGACATTCAGGCCAGCGGCGTGCTCGGCTCTGAAACCGTCGTGCTGGACTCCATGCTCGCCGGCGGCGACACCGTGGATATGTCCCGCATCTCGGCGTTTGCACTGACCACCTACGGCTGTGCAAAATCCAAGCTCCTGTCGCTGCCCTACACGTTTGCGGGCCGCGCACATTACTGGAATTTTGCCAACAGCGATTTGGCCAAAGAGTTCTTACTGGAGCCGCAAGAACTGGGTCTGGGCGTGTTTGGTATCTTCTACGGCGAAGAAGGCTTCCGTAACTTCTTCTTCCGCAAGGGCATCGAAGTCACCGGCATCGACTCCCTCAAGGGCCTCAAAATCCGCGTATCCAATGACCCCGTTATGACCGGCATGGTCAACGGCCTTGGCGCATCCGCCACGCCGGTTGACTACAACGAGCTGTACTCGGCATTGCAGACCGGTGTGGTCGACGGTGCAGAACAGCCCATTGCCAATTACAAATCCAAGGCCTTCTACGAAGTGGCCGACAGCATGATTCTCGACGGCCACACCCTGGGCGCCGTGCAGGTTATCGTGTCCGAAGCCAGCTGGGCCAAGCTGACCGAAAACCAGCAGGCTGCCGTACTGGCCGCCGCGCAGTATGCACAGGAATTCAACGCCGCGCTGTCGGCTTCCGCTGAGGAAGCCGTACTGCAAGAGCTGAAAGACATGGGCGTGAACTTCGTTGAAGTTCCGGACAACAGCCCATGGTCTGCCGCCTGTGCCGATATCATCGCAGAGAATATCGTTGGACAGGAAGAACTCTACCAGCAGATCGTGGACATGAAATAAACGCTGAAACGAGTTCCGGAAACAATAACTTTCGGACGCAGGGAAACCGTATCTCTGCGTCCGATTTTTCGATACGATGAAAGGTGACGAGGGCAATGCCAAAAATATTTACTGTCCTTGACCGGATCAAACCGATATATGACAAAGCCTATGCCGCGATTCTGTTCCTATGTAAAATATTGTTGATTCTGGATATCGCGATCACCTCGTTTACGGTCGCGGGCCGGTACATTTCGTTTATTCCGGACCCCTCCTGGTCGGAGGAAGTGGTTTTGACCTTA
Source organism: Candidatus Limiplasma sp. (assembly GCA_963675925.2). Lineage (GTDB taxonomy): Bacteria > Bacillota > Clostridia > Christensenellales > Aristaeellaceae > CAXXOK01. Next base: position 710,781 of record CAXXIB010000004.1, on the reverse strand, counting down.
ATGACCTATATGGCGGTGCTTTCCGCCGCGCTGGCTATTCGCAAAGGCGCACACATTCGCATGTCGGCGCTGGATAAGTACCTGCCCAGAAAGTTGATCATTTCGCTGGACATTCTGGCGGACCTGGCCGTATCGGTGCTGGCGGTTATCATGATTTCCGTGGGCATGAAATACGCACTGGGCATCGGCAGCAAGGGCACTTATATTTCCATGCCGTTTTTATCCAAGTTCTGGATGTATTTCCCCATCCCGCTGGCGGGCATCGCCATGCTGGTATTTGAAATTGAAGCCATTTATAACCACATTAAGAAGTACTTTATCAAAGACGAAACAAACGCTGTAAAGGCAGGTGAAGCGCAATGAGCAGCGCAACGATTGCGATCATCATTCTGCTTGGCAGCTTTTTATTGATGATCCTATTACGCTTTCCCATCGCATACGCGGTGGCGATTTCCTCCATTCTGTGTCTGGTCTATCAGGGCAAAAGCCTGATCACCATCTGCCAGCAAATGGTGAACGGGATCTCCTCGTTCAGCTTGATGGCGGTTCCGTTTTTCATCACCATGGGCGTGATTATGGGAACGGGGGGCATTTCCCGCAAGCTGATCGACCTGGCCAACGCCTGCGTGGGCTGGATGCGCGGCGGCATGGCAATGGTCAACATTGTCGCCAGCTACTTCTTCGGCGGAATTTCCGGCTCGGCGGCTGCCGATACGGCCTCGCTTGGCACCATCCTGATTCCGATGATGACCGAGCAGGGCTACGACGCAGACTTTGCCACGGCGGTGACCATCACCTCGGCCTGCGAGGGCCTGCTGGTGCCGCCAAGCCACAACATGGTCATTTACGCAACCACGGCGGGTGGCCTGTCGGTTGGCGCGTTGTTCCTGGCAGGGTACCTGCCCGGCGCGCTGCTGGCGCTGTCGCTGATGATAGGCTCGTACGCGATTTCCGTACGCCGGAACTACCCCAAGGGCGAGCGGTTCAGCCTAAAGAACCTGTTTGTGCAGCTGGGCAAGTCCTTCTGGGCCCTGGCGGCGATCCTGATTGTGGTGTTCGGCGTGGTCGGCGGCGTGTTCACGGCGACTGAATCGGCCGCGGTTGCGGTCGTCTACAGCCTGTTTGTTAGTGTGTATGTGTACAAAGGCCTCAACTGGAGAGGCGTGTGGAGGGTGCTGGGCGATTGTATCGGCACGCTGTCCATTGTGCTGATTTTGATTGCAACATCCAAAGCCTTTGGGTATTGCCTGACCATACTGCATGTCCCAACGCTGGCGGCCAATGCCATTACCAGCATTACCAACAGCCCGATTATACTCGCGCTGCTGCTCAATGCGATCCTGCTTTTCCTGGGGTGCATTATGGATATGGCCCCGATCATCCTGATCACGACACCGATTTTGCTGCCGCTAGCGATGCAAATCGGCATTCATCCGATACAATTCGGCATTCTGATTGTGCTCAACTGCGGCATCGGGCTGCTTACGCCGCCGGTCGGTTCGGTGCTGTTCATCGGGTCGGCGGTTGGCAAGGTGCCGATGGAGCGGGTCGTGAAAGCAACCTTCCCCTTCTATGTCTGCATGATTATCGCCCTGCTGATTGTGACGTTCTTCCAGCCGATCAGCTTGTTCCTGCCCCGGCTTTTTGGTATGATACTGTAACCGTGAGTTGACCGGGCGCGGAGGCAACAACCTCCCGCCCTTTCCTCTATACCCGGTGATTGTACACAAGCGGAAAAAGGATGTGCTCCCATTGAAAATGACATTCCGGTGGTTTGGCAAAAACTTTGATACCGTGACCTTGGAACAGCTGCGGCAAATTCCCGGTATTCAGGGAATTATCACCACGCTGTACGATACCGAGCCGGGAGAAGAATGGGACACCGCCGCCATCGCCGCCATGCGGCAGGAGATAGAGGACGCGGGCCTGAAAATTCTGGGCATCGAGAGCGTCAACATTCACGATGCCATCAAAGTAGGCACGCCGGAGCGTGACCGCTATATCGACAACTATATCCGCACATTGGAAAAGCTGGGTAAAGCCGGCATTCCTATGATTTGCTATAACTTCATGCCGGTGTTTGACTGGACCCGCTCGGACCTGGCCAAGCGGCGGCCGGACGGTTCCACCGTGCTGGCGTACGACCAGAAGGAAATCGACAAGATTGACCCCACCCGCATGTTTGAGCAGATGGACAGCCGTTCCAACGGCTTTCGGCTGCCTGGGTGGGAACCGGAGCGCATGGCAAAAATCAAGGATTTGTTTGCCATGTACAAGGACGTAACCGAGGAGAAGCTGTTTGTAAACCTCTGCTATTTCCTAAACGCCATCATGCCCGTGTGCGACCGCTATGATATCCATATGGCCATTCACATTGACGATCCCGTATGGAGTGTGTTCGGCCTGCCGCGGATTATCAACGGCAAGCAAAACCTGCAGCGGCTGCTTAGCGCCGTGCCAAACCCCCATAACGGCGTTACGCTGTGTACGGGGTCGCTGTCCTCTAACCCGAACACCGATATTCCGGGCATGATTCGCGCCATCGGCGACCGGATACACTTTGTGCACCTGCGCAACACCAAGCACACCGCCCCCGGCGTGTTTGAGGAATCCGCCCACTACGCGGCGGATGGCTCGCTGGACATGGTGGAGATTATGCAGGCGCTGGTGGATATTGACTATCACGGCCCCGTCCGGCCCGATCACGGCCGCGCTGTGTGGGGAGAGGTTTCAATGCCCGGCTACGGGCTGTACGACCGCGCGATGGGCAGCCAATACCTGCTGGGACTGTACGATGCGCTAATCCGCAAAAAGGAGCAAGGTAAATGAAATTAACCCTGCAAAGCCTGCCTACCCTGGCCGAAATTGGCTATAGTGTCCCTGCGTTCGATGTGCAGGCCATGCGCGGAAAAACCCAAAACACGCCGCACTGGATTCACTTTGGCGCGGGCAACATCTTCCGTGCGTTTCCGGCGGTACTGCAGCAAAAACTGCTGGATGAAGGGCTGACGGACACGGGCCTGATTGTGGCGGAATGCTATGATGAAGAGATTATAGAAAAGGGGTTTGCCCCGTTTGACAATCTGACGGTCGCCGTCAGCCTGAAGCACGATGGCAATGTGGATAAGCGCGTGGTCGCCTCCATTGCCCAGGCGCTTTCCTATTCCGGCGACTTTTCACGCATTGATGACATCATGACGGCGCAGAGTTTGCAGATTGTCTCAATGACGATTACCGAAAAAGGCTATGCTGTTAAAGATCCCGGCAGCGAGTCCATCACCGATCCGGTGTCCATCATCGCAAAGCTTTGCAAGCTGCTCTATGCGCGCTATCTGGACGGGGCGCATCCCGTGGCGATGGTGAGTTTGGACAACTGTTCCCACAACGGCGATCTGCTCAAGGCGGGCATCCTGTCGGTTGCGGAAAGCTGGCTCAAACGCGGCGTGGTGGATGAGGGTTTCCTTCGCTATCTGCGCGATCCCGCTAAAATATCCTTCACCTGGAGCATGATTGATAAAATCACCCCCCGCCCCGCGCCGGAGGTGCTGGATATCCTCAGGCGCGACGGGCTAACGGGCATGGATGTTGCAGAGACGCAGAAGCATACCTTTGTCAGCGCGATGGTCAACGCCGAGGAGTGCGAGTATCTGGCCATCGAAGACAACTTTCCAAACGGCAGACCGCCGCTGGAGCAGGCCGGGGTGATCTTTGCCACGCGGGAAACCGTGGACAAGATTGAAAAGATGAAGGTCTGTACCTGTTTAAACCCCCTGCATACGGCACTGGCGATATTCGGGTGTCTGCTCTCGCACACCAAGATCAGCGAGGAAATGAAGGACGAAACCTTAGTGAAACTGATTCACGAGATCGGCTATACCGAGGGGATGCCTGTGGTGGTCGATCCGGGGGTGATGTCGGCGGAGGCGTTCATCGGCGAGGTGCTGCAAAAACGCCTGCCCAATCCCTTTGTGCCCGATACGCCCCAGCGCATTGCCTGTGATACCAGCAAAAAGCTGCCCGTACGCTTTGGGGAAACGCTGAAAGCTTACGTGGAGCGCGGCAAGGAAGACCTGTCCTTCCTGACCATGATTCCCATGGTGTTTGCGGGTTATGCCCGCTACCTGACTGGGATTGGTGATGACGGCCAGCCGTTTGCCCTGTCGCCCGACCCGAATCTGGAAACGCTCCAGTCTCTGGTCGCCGGGTTTACGCTGGGCAAGCCGTTTGATACCAAAAGGCTGCGCCCGCTGCTGGAAAATCCTGAGTACTGCGGCGTGAACCTGTACCAGCATGGCTTGGGCGACAAAGTGGAAGCGCATTTCACGAACATGAACGCGGGCGTTGGCGCGATTCGCGATACCATCAATCGCTACCTGCCGTAAAGGATATCCGCATCATTACAGAGCCGCACATGGGTGCGGCTTTGTTTTGCGAAGGAACAGAAATTACAATGATTTTGTATTGAAGCAACTTCCACTGTGTGTATCACTCGGTGACAGGACACAGATCGCTTCTAGTGCAAGCCGCAGGCAAGCGCGAGAGCATACGCACAAGACGGCGCAAGGGGCTATGGTGCCGCCTTGCGTTGTTGACTGCTAGCAGTATACCGCTTTGTAGTGTATGCAAAAAAACACGCAAGTATCGGTTGGCTTGCGCTGCGTATATAGTGACCATAAGCATTCCTGACAATAAGCAGTATTTAACGCGTCGCATGCTGATTATTTGTCATAATCTATACTAAAAGCCAGAATCGTCGTGTAAAATTTGCGTTAAGAATGGCGAGAAAGAGCCTATGTGGAAAGGTATTGATTGACTTCTGAGGGACATGCATGTAAAATGGTACAGATGATTTCTAAGCGTAGTGATATCTCGGGGCATTCGCAAACCCCTGCTTCTTCCAGTTCCATGACAGAGAGACCGATAGAATGAAGATATTGAACAATACACGCCGCCTGCTTCGCTGCGGCGATAAGAAAGCACACTATTTCCAGCAACTGATGATGGTGATCCTGATTGGTTTATTGCATGTTTCCGCAGCGCATGCGCTGGGTTTGGTGACCCGAAATCTGACCGCCGAAAGCGGCACCGCACTGACTGAGAGTTTCCTATACTATGCCGCCGCCATGATTCTGGCGGCGCTGCTGGAGTGGTTCCGGTCTATTCGTATGACGCGACTGACGGAAGCGGCCGAGTCCAACTACCGAAAAATCACCGCGCGTGCCCTCTTGCGGGCGGAATACGGCGGACTGCAAAAAATGGAATCCGGCGATATCATCAGCCGCATTGTTTCGGACTGCCGCTTTGCGGCCAACAACTCCGAATTTTTAATCAATGGACTGCGCAGTGTGCTGATTCCGGTGATTCTGGTTGCGGTGATGTTTATTGTGGACTGGCGGGTGGGCATCGGCTATTCGGTTCCGCTGGCGCTGGTACTGGTGTATCCCCAGCTGACCAAGCGTTCGCTTTCGGAAATCCCTGCCTTTCGCAAGTCCTTTGCCGCGATGAGCGCGCAAATCCGTGATTTGATCCAAAACCGCACCACCATCAAGGCCTATCGTTTGCAGGATAAAGCCGACCAGTGGACCGAAGAGGTGGTCGAGGATTACCGTAAAAAAGGCGTACGCGGGATCGGGAAAATTTATACTGCCAATATCTCCGCTCTGGTGATTAATGTACTGCCCATGTTTGGCTGTGCAATCGTCGGGGCGATGCTTTTATTTCGGGGCGAGTCCTCCATTGAATTGTTTGTCATTGCCATCATCCTGGCATCGTCGGCCACCGAGGAGCTGCTTCGGCTGCCCAATGTGCTGGTCAACTTTCCGTCCGGCGTGGTGGCGGCCGACCGCCTGTTTGCGATTTGGGATATGGACAAGGAAAAAAGCGGCACGGAAACCACGCCCGCAAACGGGCCTGCGGTGCAGTTTGACAATGTCAGCTTTCGCTACGCCGAGCAGGACGAGGCTGAACCGCCGCTGCTCAACGGCCTGAGCTTTACTGTGAATCCGGGCGAAAAAGTAGCGCTGGTCGGGCATTCCGGCTGTGGCAAATCCACTATTATCAAGCTGATTACGGGCTTGTTCCAACCGCAAGAAGGGGCTGTAAGGGTGCTGGGCCGCGATGTGCAGGCCTGGGAGCTTGCCGCCCTGCGCGGGCAGATGAGCGTGCTGCAGCAGGACACCTTTGTATTTAAAGGCACTGTGAAGGACAATATCCTGCTGGGCAACCCGGACGTGGATGACTTTTCCCTGGCCATCGCCTTGGAAAACGCCAGACTGACCCAGTGGATCGGGGAGCAGGAGCAAGGCTGGAATACCGATGCCGGCGAGCATGGCTCGCTGCTGTCAGGCGGACTCAAGCAACGCGTGGGGCTGGCGCGCCTGTTTTTAAAGGACGCGCCCATTGAACTGCTGGACGAAGCAACCTCCGCGCTGGATGCCAGCCACCAGATGGAAATCCTCAAAGCCCTGCGGGAGAATAGCGCGGGTAAAACACGCGTAATGATCGCCCACCGGCTGTCCAGCGTGACCGACGCTGACCGCATTTTGTTCCTGCACGAAGGCCGCATTGCCGAGGAAGGCACCCACGACCAGCTGCTTGCAAAACGCGGCTTATATTACGGGCTGTATACTGCCCAGGAGAAGGGGGAGGACGATGGAAACTAAGCAAAATCTGCGCTTTGGCAGCGTGATGAAAACCGTCTTCCGCCTGATTAAACTGGGCATGCCCAAATGGCTGATGTGCTTGCTGGGCGTAACGTTGGCAGGTCTTGGCAGTTATCTGCTGGCATTGCTGGTGGGCCTTGTAATGAGCGTAACGCTGCGCGAATATGCGCTGGGCCTGTCCGCCGTGCCCAAGCTGACGCAGCTGCTGATCATGCTGGCATGCTTTGTTCCGCTGGTCGTGCTAGGCTATCAGTTCAACCTGCGCGGGGGTCTGGGTATCCGCGCCTCCATTCAAAAAAAGCTGCTGTCGGCCTGGCTTAGGCAAACAGAATCCTTTGCGTCCGCCCGCCACTCCGGCGAAGCGATGACACTGCTGAACTCCGACATGCAAATTCTGGAGAACTTCTACTTCCAGGGCATGATGATGACCTTCTTCATGCCGTTTGTCCAGGGCGTTGCCGCGCTGATTACCATTGCGACGGTGGACTGGCGGCTGATTTTTGTTCCGCTTCTGTTTGGGCTGATCGCGCTGCTGAGCGCGGTGCTGATGGGCGGAAAGATTCATCAGCGTAACGTGCATTTGCGCAAGGCCACCGATGCAGCCGTGTCCAGCTTTTCGGATCTGCTGGCTGGCAATACCGCGCACCGCTACTGGGGCACGGCCGACGCACAGATGGAAAGCTATGAAAACACCAGCGACGCTCTGGCGCGCGATGGCGTAGCCGCCCGCAATCTGGACGTGCATGTGCGCTCCCTCAGTGCGCTTTTATCAGCGGTATCGCTGGTGGTGTTCTTCATGGTTGGCATCGCATTGATACAACAGGGCGAGATCACCTTTGCGCTATTATTGCTGGCCTTTCCGCTGCAAAGCTCCGTGTTTGAGATGGTCAACTGCCTGGGCAACACCTGGCGGCTGCTGATTACCTCCGCCGTGTCTGGCGACCGCATCATTGCCGCGCTGGGCGCACCCCAAGAAGAAACCGAACCCGCGAGCTGCTCACGGATGAGTGGTGATACGCTGTCGTTTCAGGAGGTTGTGTTCGGCTATCTGGCCAAGAACGAGCTGCTGAATGGACTTTCGTTCACCATCCGCGACGGCGAAAAGGTCGCGCTGGTGGGGCCGTCGGGCTGTGGCAAAACTACGGTGTTTAAACTGCTGCTTAAATTTTACGAGCCGGACTCCGGTACGATTACTCTGCACGGCGTGGATGCAGCGTCCTGCAGCCCCGACCAATGGCGCGCAAGACTGATCTATCTGGAACAATCCGCACCGCTGTTTCACCGCAGTGTGCGCGAAAACATCGCCATGGGCCGCTACGGCGACGGAGTGGAACCCTCGGAGGAGGACATCATCAGCGCAGCCAAGGCGGCAGGCGCACATAAGTTTATCCAAGCACTTCCCCAGGGTTATGACACCATTGTGGACGAGGGCTCGGAAAACCTGTCCGGCGGGCAGCGCCAGCGCATTGCCATTGCGCGCGCGTTTCTGGCCGATGCCAAACTGCTGCTGCTGGACGAGCCGACCGCCGCACTGGATGGCGAAAGCCAGCAGGTGGTGTGGAAATCCCTGCAAAAGCTGATGAAATCCAAAACCGCGCTGATTATCTCCCACAATTTGGAGAGTCTGAAAAGTTGCGACCGCATTCTGGTGATGGAGGACGGGCAGATCAAGGAAAGCGGCACGCACGACGAGCTGCTTGAAAAACAAGGCCTGTACGCGGCGCTGTACGAAAATCAGTTCAAGTAATATAAGAAACAGCGCGCTAGTATTGCAAAAACGCCTGCCCCGACCGGGGCAGGCGTTTTACGTGTATGCATTGTGAGGGGTATTGCGGACGGCTGTCGCCGGAGTTACAAGTAAGCACCGTCCCGTGTACTTGGTATAGGTTTATTCCACCAGCGATTTGAACTGGCCGTAGCCTTCCTTGTCCATCTCGCCAAAGGGGATAAAGCGCAGGGCGGCGGAGTTGATGCAGTAGCGGGTGCCGGTGGGTGAATCGTGATCGTTTTGGAACACGTGGCCCAGGTGCGCGTTGCCGGCGCGGGAGCGCACTTCGGTGCGATGCATGCCGTGGCTGCCGTCAAACAGCTCTGCGATGACCGCAGGGTCGATGGGCTTGGAAAACGCAGGCCAGCCGCAATCGGACACAAACTTATCGGTGGATACAAACAGCGGCTCGCCGGTTGTAATATCTACATACAGCCCCTTGTCCGTATGCTTCCACAGCGGGTTAGTGAACGGGGCTTCGGTGCCGGCTTCCTGGGTGATATGGTACTGCTCGGAGGTCAGGGTGTCCTTTAGCTGCTTTGCGCTTGGACGGGGATACTTGCCCGCATCCACCTTGATCTGCGCAGCGTTTTGAAATGCGCCCAGGGGGATGTGGCAATACCCGCCCGGGTTTTTGTCGAGGTAATCCTGATGATAGGCCTCGGCTTCGTAGAAATTCTCCAGCGGTTTGATTTCCACATAAAAGGGGTCGTGCCGTTCCCGCTCGATGGCGGCTACGGCTTGTACCGTTTTACCGCTTTCTTCATCGGTGTAATAGACACCGGTTTGGTACTGCTCGCCGATATCGTGCGCCTGGCGGTTTTTCTGGCCCGGATCAATAACGGAGAAAAACTGGAATAGCAGCGTTTCCAGGCTGACGGATTCGGGGGTATAGGTGACGCGCACGGTTTCCCGAAATCCGGTGCCACCTGCGCAGACGGCTTTATAGGTGGGCTCCGCGCCGGGCTTGCCGTTTGCGTAGCCGCTGGTCGCGTCCAGGACGCCCGGTATGGACTGCATTAGTTTTTCCAGTCCCCAGAAGCATCCTCCCGCGAGGTAAATGGTTTTGCTCATAGCCTAAGGCTCCTTTCGGATTGGCGTGGGTGCGCGGCCATGCGAAAAGACCGCAATTACACTATAAACAGATTTATGCCATTTGAATAGATGATCTTGTAGCGGGAGATAATTCGCTTAAAAAACAGCGAAGCATCGCCTATCATAGCGAAAACAAAGAATCCCTGTATTCCGGGCAAAAAGAGCTGCGAAAACTGGATAGCATATGCTATACTAAACGCAGTGACCATGGACTTTCAAGACGCAGAGGATTGTTATGAGTCAAGCCAAAAACGACCGGGATTATAGCCAAAGTAAAGGCGAAATGACAGGGGTACAGCTGGACGCGACAAGCGCGCTGTTTGCCCCGTTTGCAGACGATGTGTTTGGTATACGCCGCCGCGTGCTGACGGAAGACGGAATGAAACTCTCGCTGGAGCTGGCGCGTATGGCCTACACCTTCGATGTGGAACCGTGGATGCGCGCAGGCTGGACCGATTTTTCGGTGCAGGTGGACAACAGCCTGACCACCGGCTTGAAAACGCGGGATGAGGAGCGCCTATCAGACCGCATTGCTTCGGTGGTCGGTAATCTGCGGCTGGCGCTGGCTCGCAGAGCCATGAAGGAGCACAATCCGCTGGCACAGGTCACCGGCGCGCTGCGCCAGCGGGAGGAATCCGATACCATCAAGGCCGTTACAATGGTCAAGCCCGCCGAAGACGGCCGCTTTGTGCTGGCGATTGGCTTTATGGGCACCGGGTCACGCTTTTACGATTGGTTTTCCAATTTCCGCGTCGGCACAGAGGGCGGATTTCACAAGGGTTTTTATCAGCTGACACAGCAATTCATCAAAAATGAAGCGGAAATTATATTCCCCGATACGGCGGAAGCGCTGGGGCTTTCCAAGCTGACGCTTGCGGACATTCTCACTGAAATGCGCGGGGAAAACAGCCGCTTTTCGCTGTGGATGGCCGGGCACAGCCAGGGCGCGGCGGTCATGCAGGTGTACTGCCATCACTTGCTCAACCAGTTGCAACTGCCCCCGGAGGCCATGATTGGCTGCGGCTTTGCCTCGCCTACGGTTAGCGCCGCACCGATGGAATCGGATGGTGCTGCATACCCGCTGTACCATGTGCTCAACGCCGAAGATGTCATTCCGCGTATGGGGGCCATGCGGCACTTTGGCCTGTGCCTGCAATATACGCCCAATGCTGCGTTCCGCAGCGCTGCCTACGACTGGAGCAAGTCGGCTGCGCTGGTAGATGCGCGCCGCAAGGCGCAGCTGCTTACCCTGTACATTACCGATACGCTGTCGTTTTTGCAGAGCTTTTCTGCGCTGCTATTGGTGATCCGCGAGGAAAAATCCGAAGAAGCGATCTTCGGCAGCGCAGAGGGTATAGCATCGATAGCGCCGGTGGAGAAAATGATCTCTCTGGCGGGCCGTAAGGCCAGGGACACCCTCAAAAGCATGATCGCCTACATGGGAAAAACATATGAGGAAATCAACAAACAGCCCATGGACGAGGCGCTTACCGCCTTCCTGATGGAACGCTACCGCCCGATCGTCAAAAGCATGCCGCTGAAACGACTACTGGGCGCGCTGTACGATCAGCTGTATCCGCCCCACAGCCTGTATCGGGGTAAGAGCATGAACGGCGCGTATCTTCGTATTGTCAATGAGCAGCAACTAAAGCTGCGGCCGTTTATCTGGCAATTTCAGGGCGCACAAGCACCGTACAGGCACTATGCACGGGACTACTACCGCTTTGGCGGATCGGCCAGAGTACGTCGCGCCAAGCCTCGCACCCGCCTGGCACCGCGCCGCCGTGGCGTACGCAAAGCACGATGAGTGTTGCGGTCGGGCGCAGGGGCGATGTTAAGGCGGCCATTGCCGTGATGCTGGAGGCCGCTAGATGGCTGGACAAGCGCGGTCAAGGGCTATGGACACAGGCGCAAATTCAGCGTTTGCCCAAGCAGTACCCGGCCGATGCCTTCTTAACCCTTACTGTAGACGGGCAAGCGGCCGTAGCCGCATTGCTGATTGATACCGATCCACTGGTTTGGCCGCAGGTTCCTCCGGGGACCTCCGGCTTTTTGCATAAGATGGCGGTTCGCCGGGCTTTTGCAGGCCGGGGATTGGCCGTACAAATGCTGCAGTATGCCGCGCAGCTTTGTAACAACGAAGGAAAATCCCATCTGCGGCTGGACTGCGATGCGTCGCGCGAGAAACTCATAGCCCTGTACCAAAGCGCTGGCTTCACTTGCGTTGGGGTACGTACGCTGCAAACGAAAACCCATGGAATGGTCAAGGTTTCGCGGTTTGAGCGCGCCCTTGCAAAGCGTGCGGGGCTTGTTTAGCGTGGCGGTTCTTGGTATAATGAAAGATGGTATATACAAGCGGTAGAACACGGCATGACCCATAAGGAGTGCGTTAACTTTGAGCGATCAATATTTTAAGGGTCCTTCACAACCTGATGATGAAACACCGCGTAAAGATTCCTGGGAGCAGGATCCGTTTGCGCCTTACGATGATCCGTTTATCAACCCCGAAGGCACCGGCACGCCACTGAATGGCGAGGTGCCAAAAGCAGAGGCCCCGGCCAAGACCGGTATGCCGGATACGCGCCGGGATGAACCCGTTGCCTATGCGCCGCCCCAGCGCGACAATTTCAGAAGGCCGCCGGCCCCGGACCCGAACTTCCCTGTGCCGGAAGCCGGAAACAGCTTTGCCACGCCGCCTTCGCAGGCCGTGGAAGACCCGGCGCCCGCGAAGGAGTCTGTAGTGCCTGAGACGAAGGCCGAAGCACCTGCTGACAAAAAAGAAGAGCCCAAAGCCGACACCCCCGCGCCAAGGCGCAGGGGTCGTGTTGCGCGCTTTCATGAAAATGCATTAGCCCCGCCCGCAGGAACCCAGCCTGCCCGCAGGCAGGCCGATCCGGGCGAGCGTTATGTAGGGGCCAGAACGGCTATGCCCAAGGGCGGTGTTGCACCGCGCAGGCCGATGCCTATGCCAAAGCCGCCAACGCCGCCGCTGGAAGAAGATTTTACCCCGCCGGTTCGCAGCGAAAGCAAGCCCCGTCCCCGGCCGCAAGCCCCGCCGATGGAACAGGGCTTTAACGCGCCTGCCCGTGGCGAAGGGGTACCGCGTCCCAGGCCGCAGGCACCCTCCGGCCAGCGGCGCCCCCCGGCCAAACGTCCGCCTGACGACGCATATGGCTGGCCGCAGCCAACCGACCAACCGCCAATGCGCGGGCCGTACGACAACAAACGTCCGCCCAAACGCAGCGGAAAAGGTTTTTTAATTTTCATTATTCTCTTGATCGTGCTGGGAGGCGTATTCGCCGGCATCTGGCTGCCCGATTGGAGCAACGCAGATGGTACCATCGGCGGTATGCTCAGCTCGGCACAGACGGCCCTTAAGGACCTCATAGCCCCGGAGGAGATCGTGATCCGTTCCTTCTCCGTACAGCCGGATACCGGCATTGCCCCGGTTGAGCTGTCGTTTGTGTTACAGGCTTCAGCCGCGACTGAGACCATCCGCATTCTGGATGATTACGGCGACACGGTTCTGGAAAAAACCCTGACCGATCAGGACCGGCTTACGCAGGTCGTAACGAAGAATTCAGACGGCAACTATATATGGAAACTGCGCCAAACCTTTGATACCGCCTATACCGGCAACCTGACCGCCCAGGCTATGGCCAAGGACGGTGAATGGGATGCGCTTGGCGGACTGCAGCAGGCCATCAGCATTGAACCGCCGATGGTGTTTGATCCGCCGGTGCAGGATTTCCTCTGCTCAACCGTGCAGGATACCGTGCCGGTGAACGTCAGCTTTACCGTGGTCACCAGCCTGGATGTACAGGCAGTGCGCGTGGTGAACGATTATGGCGACGAAATTGCCAAACTGACGGTGAATACCGCCGGTGTGAACATGACCGAAACGGGTGACACCCGCGTGTGGACGCTGGCCGGGATGATTAGCGAACCCTATCTGGGGTCGCTGTATGTCGGCTATGAAATGATCGTGGACGAAGGCTTTACCCAGTCCGACTATAAAACGGATGTGGATTACGCACCGGCACCCATTCCGGAGGATAGCGGCGAGCCCGTACCGACATCCACTCCAGGCAACCTGCTGGAGCCCACACAGGCCCCGGCCGTTGACCCCGCAGTGGATGAAACCCCGGAACCGACGATGGAGCCGACCCCGCAGCCCACACCCGAACCCACCGCAACGCCTGAGCCCGAACCGACCCCCACCCCCGGGCCGACGCTCATGCCGCTGTTGCCCGCTGCGGCCGATGACAGCGAGACCACCGAAGTTATTTCGCTGAAAACCGGCATTTACGATGGTAGCTCCAAAACATCGTCCTACAGCCGTTCGGAACTGGTGAACATGCTGGATGCAAACTTGTACGCCATCTGGGAGCAGTCCGGCGTGCTGACCTTCCGCGGCGGCCCGATGCGCCAAAACGCAGCTTACGGCACCACGGAAATTGAGCAGGGCAAAATGAGCATATACTGGCAGGTGCCGGTGGAAGGTACCATGCGTATGAACGGTGCCAACATTAACGGCATCGGCTGGCCGGGCCAGGCGGCTATCGTCAAGTGGCCCAGAGAAGTCCGCCAGCTGCTGGGCATTACCGATGAGATGAAGGAAACGACGGCCCTGAAGGAAGTCATCGTGGGCGGTCAAAACGGCAAGCTGTACTTTATGGATTTGGCCAACGGTACGTTTACCCGCGACCCGATTGACATTGACTGGCCGGCCAACGGCAGCGTATCGGTCAACACCGATGGATCTCCGCTGGTGGCGTTTGGACAGTACTATTCCATCAAGGCCAATAAAAACAGACTGGATAACGGCTTGCACCTGTTCAATCTGATCAGCAACAAGCAGCTGGATCTGCTGGACGGTCGCAAAAAACCCATGCAGACAAGCTACTCCGGCTTCACGGGTGCGCCGCTGTTTGATAAGATTTCCGGCACGATGATCGCCGCGGGAGAAAACGGCGTGTTCTACCTGGCTGATATGGGTACGGACTTTGATTACCTCACCGACAGCTTGTCCATTCAACCCAAGTACCACCGCTACACCTGGAATGCATCGGGTCAGGAAGATAAGATGACCCAGGTAGAAGGCTCGGTGGCTATGTACGGCCCGTATGCCTACTTTGGCGACAAGGAAGGCGTGCTGCAGTGTGTGAACGTCAACACCCTGGAGCCCGTATGGGCGGTGCGCACCGGCGACCAGATTATATCCACCCCGGCGCTGGAAATGAGCGCAGCGGGCGACGCTGTGACCGTTTATGTGGGCACGATGATTCAAAACGACCGCAAAGGGGTTGCCTCGGTTTACGCGTACAACGCCCTGTCCGGCCAGAAGCTCTGGCAGTTTGATGCGCCGAACCTGAGCTATGATTCCAAAAACAGTGTTGGCTTTATGGCCAGCCCCGTCGTCGGTGAAAATAGCGTTTCGGATCTGGTATTTTATACCGCGACCAGCGGAAGCCAGTCCACCTTGTATGCGCTGCGTAAAGCAGACGGCAGCGTGGCCTGGTCCACCGACCTGGCAGCGTCTACCGAGTCCAGCCCCGTGGTTGTCTACAATGCAGCCGGTGACGCCTGGATTATCCAAGGCGTGTCCGACGGACGGCTCTTCCTGATGGAAGCGGCGACCGGCAAGACGATGGATACCCTGCAACTTGATGGCAGCCTGCTCGCGTCCCCTGCGGTGTACCGCGATGTGCTGATCATTTCTACGACGGGACAGGATCCCAGCTATATTTACGCCATAGCACTGGAGTAAGACAACATGAAGATTTATCTGGATGCCATGGGCGGCGATAACGCCCCGGGCTCGACCATCGAAGGCGCTAAGGAAGCGCTGGAAACCTTCGCCCAGCTGCATATTGAGCTTGGCGGACCTGCGCAAACCCTTGCGCCGCTGGTGGACGATGTTTTCCGCCACGCGCCGGAGCTGAAAGCCCGCCTGACGGTGACCGATTGCCCGGAAATTATCGGCAACGAGGAAGCCCCTGTAATGGCGGTGCGGCAGAAAAAGCAGTCCGCCATTGTCGACGGTATGCTGAAGCTAAAAGACAGAACGGTGGATGCGTTTGTATCCGCCGGGTCTACAGGCGCGGTACTGGCGGGCGGTATGTTCCGCCTTGGCCGCATTCGCGGTATCGACCGCCCGGCACTGGCCCCCCTGCTGCCAAACGGCAGGGACTACTTTCTGCTCATCGACTGCGGCGCAAACGTAGACTGCCGCCCGGAATATCTGGAGCAGTTTGCCATGATGGGCGATGCGTATATGCGCGGCATGCGCGATGTGAAAAACCCCCGCATCGGGCTGGTGAACAACGGCGCGGAAGCCGAAAAGGGCTGCGAGCTGACCAAAGCCACCTACAAGCTGCTGGAAAAAAGCGAGCTGAACTTTATCGGCAACGTGGAAGGCCGCGATATTACCCACGATGTGTGCGATGTCGTTGTTTGCGACGGGTTTGTGGGCAACGTCATCCTGAAATTTATGGAGGGCGTCGCCACCACCTTGCTGGGTATGATTAAAAAAGAGATCACCGCCGATTTCAAATCAAAAACCGGTGCCCTATTAGCCAAACCCGCCTTCAAGCGCGTGAAGAAGACCATGGATTATTCCGAGGTCGGCGGCGCGCCGCTGCTGGGCGTGAACGGCTCTGTGATCAAAGCGCACGGTTCGTGCAACGCCCACGCCATCGCCTGTGCAATCAAGCAGGGCGTGCAAATGATCGAGGCCGATGTAACCGGCGCGATCGAACGGGGAATCCAAACAACCATTAAGCAGGAATCATAAGGAGGACAAACACATGGTATTTGACAAAGTCAGGGACATGATCGCCGAACAACTGCAGGTGGATGCAGCAACCATCAAACCCGAAAGCCGCCTGGTAGAGGACCTGAAAGCCGATAGTGCTAACGTGATGGTCATGATCCTCGAACTGGAAAGCGAGTTCGGTATCGAAGTCGAAGACGACGTGATCCTGGGCCTGAAAACCGTTGGCGATGTCGTCAGCTATATCGAAGCGAACCAGTAAACGGGCGACACGGGAGGCTCGCGCTGCGGTTTAGCAGCGAAAGTCTTCAATAAACGGCTGTGCATTTCGTGCATGGTCGCAAGCTGTAATCATTCATATTTGATCGGGGTTTTATGCCTGAACTCTTATGCAGGGTGATGCCTTTCGTTTTCTTCATTGTGCCCGTGCCTGGCGCGGGCAGTGAAGAAACGACATGGCGTTGCCCATTGCCGGAGGACCCGGGCGCAAAGCCCCAATCGTCATATCAGGAGGGGTGAGGATGGACAAGCTGGAGTCGGCGCTTGGCTATGCGTTTGCGGACAAAGCGCTGCTTGCGCTTGCACTGACGCACCCTTCGGCGCTGGACAAGCACAACAACCAGCGGCTGGAGTTTCTGGGCGATGCGGTGCTAGAGTACTGTGTCAGCGAGATGCTTTTCAAGCGCTATCCCACCGCCAGCGAGGGTGAATTGACAGCGCGCCGCGCTGCCCTGGTGTGCGAGGATACGCTTTTCCATTTGGCTGATAAGCTGGCCCTGGGTGAGCAACTGCGCATTGGGCATGGCGAAGCGGCCACCGGTGGGCGGGAAAAACCGGCCATCCTCGCCGATGCCATGGAAGCCGTGGTAGCGGCTGTGTGTCTGGATGGCGGTATGGACGCTGCCAGAACCTTGATTTTACAGCTGTTCCGGGACGATGACGCGCTGGTGTCGCGCAAGGGCCGGGATCTGAAAGGCGAATTGCAGGCCTATACCCAGGCACAGGGGCTGGGCTTACCGGAATACGCGGTGATCGCCGAGGACGGCCCTGCCCACGACCGCCGGTTTACGGTCGAGGTGTGTGTCGCCGGGCAGCGTATTGCCACCGGAGAAGGCGGATCCAAGAAAACAGCCGAGCAGGCAGCCGCAGGGCTAGCGCTGAAACAGTATTCCAAAAAGAGAGTTGGCACAGTTTGAACAACACGACTGACAGGGGAGCGACGCAGCATGAGGCTTAGCAAACTGGAGATCTACGGATTTAAATCCTTTGCCAAGCGGACAACGATTGTATTCCCCGAAAACGTAACAGGCATCGTCGGGCCCAACGGCTGCGGAAAAAGCAACATTGCCGACGCGGTACGCTGGGTGCTTGGCGAGCAGAGTGCCAAGCAGCTGCGCGGCAACCAGATGACCGACGTTATTTTTAACGGTACGCAGCAGCGCAAAGCCATGAACTACTGCGAAGTCACTTTGACCTTTGATAATACCGACGGCACGCTGGCCAGCGAGTACGCCGAAGTGGCGGTCACGCGCCGGGTATTTCGCAGCGGCGATAGCGAATACATTCTCAACGGCAGCAGCTGCCGCCTGAAGGATATTGTTGATCTGTTCCGCGATACCGGGCTTGGCAAGGAGGGGTATTCCATTGTCGGGCAAGGCCGGATGGACGAAATTTTGTCCAACCGCAGCGAGGATCGCCGTGCCGTGTTTGAAGAAGCGGCAGGAATCAGCCGCTACCGTGCCCGCAAGGAAGAGGCCGAGCGCCGCCTGCAAAAGAGCGACGAAAACCTAAGCCGTGTCCGCGATCTGCTGGATGAACTACAGGGCATGCTGGAGCCTATGGCGGAGCAGGCCGAGGTGGCGCGCGAGTATTTAAAGCTTTCCGAAACCCTGAAAGAACTGGACATCACCTTATATTGCATCCGGTACGATCGCCTGCAAAAACGCACGAAAACTGTAGAGGAAACCCTATCGGCGATCGCCGAGGAGATCGACACGGCCTTTGAGCAGCTCAAGACCCTGAACCAAACCCGCGAAGAGCGGGAAGAGGGCATGGAGCGCTTACAGGAAACGCTGTCGGGCGCGCATGCGACGCTGCTGGAAACCAAGGATGCCCTTTTTACCGCGCAGGAAGCGCGTCAGGCTGTGGCGACGCGGGCGGAAACGGCGCGCGAGACGGCTGAGCGCCTGGACAGCGAACGCACGGCGATTGAAACCCGCATGAAGATGATCGAGGCAACGGCGGACGAATCCAAAGCCGGCGCTGCTGAGGGCGAACGCCTGCGGGCCGAAGCCGAGGAAGCGCTGGCGCAGCGCAAAGCCGAGCATCAGAAGACCGCGCAGTCGGCTCAGGAACTGGAGGACGAGCTCTCCCAGCATAAAACCGCGATTATCGATGCCATGAACCGCATGCAGGAGCAGAAAACCGCGCATACGCGGCAGGCCACCATGCTGTCGCAAATGGAAATGCGCAAAGAAGAGCTTGCCGAGACTCTGGCCCGGGATGCCGAAAAGGAAACCGTGTTCAGGGACGCGCTGGCGGCGGCGCAGGCAAACCTGGCTCGCGAAAAGGAGCAGCTGCTTACCTGCGAGCAGGCGCTTGTAACGCTCGAAACGGCCATGCAGACCCAAAAGGCCGAGGTGGAAGATCGGCGCGAAGCCGCCATGGCGGTATCGCAGGAAGCCAAAGCGCTGGAACTGCGCATCGAAACGCTGACGGAGCTGGCGGCTGGCTATGAAGGCTACCAAAGCGCCGTCAAGGAAGCCCTGACCTATGCCCGTGACTATCAGATTATGGGCGTACACGATGTAGTGGCTAAGCTGATCGAGGTGCCCACGGAACTGGAAACAGCGCTGGATATGGCGCTGGGCGGCGCGGCGCAGAATATAGTCACCGATAGCGAAGAAACCGCGAAAGTACTCATTGAGCACCTGCGGAAGAACCGCTTGGGGCGCGCAACGTTTTTGCCGGTGACTTCTATGCGAGGCCGCACGCTGGACTCAAATGAGCGTAAGCTGCTGTCCATGCATGGCTGTTTGGGCGTTGCCAGCGATTTGTGCGGCTTTGCCGAAACGCACCGCGGCGTGATGGAAGCGCTGCTGGGCCGCACTGTAATCGCAGAGGATTTGGACGCCGGTGTAAAGATTATGCGCGCCGGTAAACACCAGTTCCGGGTGGTTACGCTGGAAGGTGATGTGTTGCATGCCGGCGGCAGCATGACCGGCGGCAGCGCAGGCCAGCGCACGCAGAATTTACTCGGCCGTGACCGTATGATCCGCGACCTGCGCAAAGAACTTACGCAAAAGTCCGCTGCGCTGGAAGTTGCCATGACGGCTATCGGCACGCTGCAAACCAAGCAGGAGGAAACCCAGCAGGCCATTGAAGATGCGCGCTATGCCCTGCAGCAGCAGGAGATTGCCGTTGTGCGCGATACCGAGCGCCAGTCCAGCGCTAAAGCGGAGCTGGATCAGCATCTGGCCAGGCTTGAAACCCTGGACGACGGTGTTGCCCAGCTGAATGAAGATATACAGGAATTGCAGGCTGATTTACAGCGTAAGGCCGATCTATCGTCCGCCGATGCGCCGGACGAGGCGACCATGGCCGAGAAAACCAACCAGCTTTCTGCTGCCCTCAACCTGGCGCGCAGGGAGCGCGAGCGCACCCAGGAAGCCCTGACCAACGCCATGCTTTCGCTGCAACAGGCCGAGCATCAGTGCGACCGGATTCGCAGGGATTCCACACGGCTGGATGCCGAGCGGCAGGCCTGCCTGAAGGATTTGGAAACGCTGGCCGCCAAGAAGGAGCAAGCCGAGGCGACCCAGCTGACCGCTTCGGCCGATACGCAGGAGGCCGATGAGGCCATCGCCCAAACCACGGCACGGGTCAAGGCGGCCGAGGCCGCTGTGGCTGAGGCCGAGCAAAACCGCACCCAGGCGCAAAAGGAACTCAAAAGCCTGCAAACCGAGATTGAAAGCGTGCGCCTTGGCTATGATAAGGCGGTGGATCGCCAGCACCGGCAGGAAATGGCACTGGAGCGTGCCAAGGCCGAGCTGGCCCAGCTGGACCAGCGCCTATGGGATACCTACGAGCTGAGCTATGCAGGGGCGGTCGCTGCCCGCGACGAATACCTCCTTGTTAAGCGGGAAGCGGGGACGGACGAGAGCTTCGACGAGAAAGCCGCAACGGCGCAGGCGCGGGACATCCGCGACCGTATCCGTGAGATGGGCGATGTGAACGTGCATGCCGTGCAGGAGTATGCCGCGCTGAACGAACGCATTACCGAGCAGACCATCCAGCAGAACGATATCCTCAAAGCCAAGGACGATCTCCTCAGTTTGATCGATAGCCTGGAAGCTGAAATGCGTAAGGTGTTCCTGACGCAGTTTGAACTATTGCAGGAATACTTTGCCGATTCGTTCAAGCGGCTGTTCGGCGGCGGGCAGGCACAGCTAAAATTGGCGAACGAGGCCGATCCGCTGCACTGCAATGTGGATGTCATCGTGCAGCCGCCGGGTAAAAAGCGGCAGCTACTAAGCCTGTTCTCCAGCGGCGAGCGTGCGCTAACCGCCTGTGCATTGCTCTTTGCCATGCTTAAGCTTAGGCCCTCGCCCTTCTGCATTCTGGATGAGGCCGAAGCCGCGCTGGATGAATCCAACGTCGGCAGCTATGCCGATACCATGCGCCAGATGGCCGGGGAGACCCAGTTTATTGCGATCACCCACCGCAAAGGCACCATGGAGCGTTGCGATTCGCTGTTTGGCGTTGCCATGGGAGAGCGCGGTGTCAGCGATCTGGTTAGCGTGAACTTAAAGGAATACCAATAAGTGCGCAGGGAATATATGCGTGAAATTCCTGTGATACAACAGATACAGTACCCTTACGAAAGATTGGAATGGATATAACATGGCAAACGGATTGTTTTCCCGGCTGAGAGAAGGCCTGTCCAAAAGCCGCAAGAACATGAACGAGGTTCTTGGCGATCAGGCGGTGGCGGACGAGGACTATTTGGATAGTGTACTGGATGCGCTCATCCTGTCGGATATGGGGGCGGTTTCCGCCCAGGAAGCGGTAGACGAGCTGCGCACCCGCGCCAAGGCACAGGGCATCAAGGATATTGCCGGGCACAAGGTGCTGCTCAAGGAGATTCTGGTTTCAATGCTCGACGCTCCCAAAGAGCCGCTCCGCTGGCCTATGGTGTTGCTGGTCGTAGGTGTCAACGGCGTGGGCAAGACCACCACCATCGGCAAGCTGGCCCTGCGGTTTCAGTCGCTTGGGCGCACCATTACGCTGTGTGCAGCAGATACCTTCCGCGCAGCGGCGGCTGATCAGCTGGCTGTGTGGGCGGAGCGTGCCAAGGTACCGCTGATCCGCCACCAGGAGGGCGCCGATCCCGCCGGTGTCGTGTTTGACGGGGTACGGTCGGCCAAGGCCAGCGGTACGCACCTGTTGATTGTCGATACCGCCGGGCGCTTGCACAACAAGAAAAACCTGATGGACGAGATGGAGAAAATGCGCCGGGTCATCGACCGCGAATATCCGGAGGCTACGGTGCGCTGCCTGCTGGTGGTGGACGCAACCACCGGGCAAAACGGCCTGCAGCAAGCCAAGGCGTTTTCCGAGGCCGCGGGCATCAACTCCGTTGCGCTGACCAAGCTGGACGGCACGGCCAAAGGCGGGGTCATTTTCCCCATCGTGCGCAAGCTGCATGTGCCGGTGCTCTATGTGGGCGTTGGCGAAGGGATTGACGATTTGCAGGCCTTTGATGCCAAGGAGTATGTAAACGCGCTGTTTGACTAGTGCGTTTTGCCAGCTATAAACGACCCCGGCCCTATCCAACGAGGAGGATTGCATGTTCTTGACCAGCTATATTTTTAAATCCAAAGCGGTACGCGCGCTGAAAGGCAACTGGCAAACGGCGCTGATCGTATCGTTCATTGCCGGGCTTCCGGCGACCATATTGCTGATGTTATCCGTAACCCAGCTACCCGTCGTTCCCACGGTATACGACTTGACCAACGTCGATGCGATGATGGACATCGTCAACCAGATTCCCACCCAGACGATCTGGCTGCTGGCGCTGAGCGCGCTGCTGTCGTTTATCGTCAGCCCTGTCCTGGCGGTGGGGAGCAACTATTACTTCATCCGGCGTTTGCAAGGGGAAGACCTGGGCGTGATGGGGGTGCTGTCGCGCCGGAAGATTTTCCTGCGCTCGTTCCTGCTCGCCCTGCAAATGATTGTCCGCACCCTACTGTGGGGATGCCTGTTCATTATTCCGGGGTATATCGCCTCGCTGCGCTATGCCATGGCCCCGTATTATCTGGCCGAGAACCCGGAGTTGACACCATCTCAGGCCATTGCCAAAAGCAAGCAAGCCATGGCCGACAAAAAGATGAGCTATTTTATCCTGCTGGTCTCGTTTCTGGGGTGGCTGTTGATGGCAAACGCCGTGCAGATCATGCTGCTGTCGTTTGGCCCCATCATTGCCATGGTCGCCGCCCAGTTTGTGGAGCTGTTCCGCATTACCTACACAAACGCCGCCGTATCGGCGTTTTACCTGGCGGTCTCACATGCCGGGGGCATTGCCGATGCCAAAAAGGAAGCCGATTCGTTTATGCGGCAAATCGGCGCACGTATGCCAAGCGATGCAGGCGGCCCAGAGCCCGAGAACCCGGAGGAAACAGAGCCGCCGGAAGACGCGGCAGATGAAGAGGACACAAAGTAATGCCGTCTTTACAGGCCTATACCTCCGGGCTTGCGTACAGCTACACGGCCGGGGTATACCCAAGCCTAAAGCTGATGGAGGATGCGCCTGCGCTGGCGATGCGGCTGCTATTGTCCGACAAGGCGACGGGGGACGGTGTGGACAAGCTCCGCGCCCGGTGCGCCCGGTACGGCGTGCGCGAGGAAATTGCCCCCAAAGCGCTGTCCCGCATTTTGGGCAAGGATAACGTGTTTGCGGCCATCGTGTTTCAAAAACAAACCCAGGTACTGGACACACAGCGTCCGCATATCGTGCTGTATCAGCCTATGGACGAGGGAAACCTGGGAACCATTCAGCGCACCATGCTGGGCTTTGGGCTGCGCGACCTGGCGGTCATCCGCCCGGCGGCCGATCCATTTGAACCCCGCGTTGTGCGGGCATCCATGGGCGCGCTGTTCAGCCTGAACGTAACCCAGTACGATGACTTTGCGGCCTACCGCGCGGACTATCCAGGACATACCCTGTACCCCTTTATGCTCGACGGGGCTATGGATTTGGACGCGGCGGCTGCCGCTAAACCTAAAGCCTATACGCTGGTGTTCGGCAACGAGGGAGCAGGCCTGCCCCCGGCGTTTGCAGATTATGGACAGGCGGTGAAAATCCGCCAGAGCGAGGCGATAGATTCGCTGAATCTGGCGGTATCGGCGGCTATCGCCATGTATGCGTTTACGGGAAATCGCTGATACGCGCTTCCTGCTGTATAGGGCAGGAGCCTACTTGCTTGACCTGCTACGTACAAGCATCTGTGAGGATTCGGAGGGAAAACCATGGACAATCAAACAATTTACGATCAAGTTCGCCGCTGCGTAACCCACTTGTATAAAGAGGCAAAGCTGGACGCTGGTGCTGTGGTGGTGCTGGGTTGTTCCTCCAGCGAGGTTTGCGGAATCAGAATCGGCAAAGGCCGCAACCCGGAAATCGGCGGCGTGCTGGCGGCGGCCTTCCTAGACAGCTGCACGGAGTTGAAGCTTTCTGCCGTCGTGCAGTGCTGCGAGCACTTAAACCGCGCCCTGGTCATGGAAAAGGAGACCCTGACCCGCTTGGGCCTGACCCAGGTTAACGCCCGTCCGGTACCGGAAGCTGGCGGCTCCACCGCAGCGGCGGCGTATGATCGGCTGCAAAGCCCCGTGCTGGCGCAGGCCATACAGGCGGATGCCGTGATCGATATCGGCGACACACTGGTGGGAATGCACATTCGCCCGGTTGCCGTGCCGTTGCGCATGGACGAGCCTAGGGTCGGCGATGCCCGTGTGGTGATGGCGTATTCGCGCCTGCCGCTGATCGGCGGGGAAAGGGCTGTGTACAAATAGACATTGATGAAAGTTTGCTTGATACGACACGGTGAAACCGATTGGACTAAAGCCAGGCGGCTGCAAGGGCGTGAAGATATCCCGCTCAACGACGAGGGTATTGTACAGGCCCGGGCCGCCGGGGCTTTTTTAGCGCGGGAATCCTGGGACAGGGTGATCGCCAGCCCCTTATCCCGCGCGCTGCAAACGGCGGAGATTATTGCACAAGCGCTACACATTCACACCGTAGAGACGGACGCGTGCTTTATGGAACGGGATTACGGACTGGCCTCCGGCCTTAGCCCGGAGCAACGTAAACAAAGCTTTCCCGATGGGCAGTTTGAAGGTATGGAAGCGCTCGATGTCCTGCGCGACAGGGTATACGGCGGCTTACTGAAGCAAGTACGCAAGCACGACGGCAGTAACCTGATTATCGTATCCCACGGGGCGGCCATTAACGCCATCCTTTCGGTGGTGTCAGACGGGGCCGTAGGTACAGGGAAAACGCGCCTGCAAACGGCTTGTCTGTCCCTGCTGCGGTACGAAGATGAGAACTTTTATGTGGAGTACTGCAACCGAACCGCCGAGTAGCGTAGTGTGACCATTGCCTGTCAGTCTGGAAATGTATAAAAAAGCCGATACGCGCTCAGCGTATCGGTTTTCCAATGTGCATGGCCTGCCGCCAGGCGGGTGGTGAACCATCGTCACCCCAGTATTCGTCCAGCCGGGTAATCAGGCCGCCTTGCAGGGTGAAAAACGAGGTCGCGTGAAACGAACCCGGCGTGCCAAACACCCGCACGGCGGTAACCACGGTGGAGCCGGTGCGGGTAATCTGCTCAAGCTCGCACGCCCAGCGGCCGGGATAGCTGCTGTTGGCCTGTACAAACTCCTGCGGTGTAAACTGTTCGTTTGTGTTATGAAAACAAATCACGGCATCCTTTGCAAAATAGGGAAGCAAGGCAGGGCCGTCCTTCTGCACGACTGTCTGCCAGTACGCATATGCCCAAGTCTCGGCTATCATCGCATGCCTATCCTTTCGGCCTGCGCCCGTACAGGGTTTTATAAAAGCCGCCGGCATTGCGCCAGCGGCTTGTCTACTTGCAGTATAATGAAGAATCAGAATTCCTGATTACGATGCTTGGCAAAGCATTCGCTGCAATAGATCGGGCGGTCGCTCTTGGGAATGAAGGGGACGGTGGTGGGTTTTCCGCACTCTGCGCATACGGTTTCATACTGTTCACGCGGAGCATTGGCCCGGTTGGCCTTACGTGCGGAACGGCAGTCTTTGCAACGGCTGGGCTCGTTCTGGAAGCCCTTTTCAGCGTAGAATTCCTGTTCGCCGGTGGTGAACACGAACTCTGCACCGCAGTCGCGGCAGGTGAGTGTTTTGTCCTCGTACATGATTTGGATTTCCTCCGTATTTTAGGATATCGTTACGGCTGACCTGGTTTTTTCCCCCACACTCGCCGACAGGAAGGTTTGCTCATCGCAAGAGCGCCCTACGCCCCTTCTCTCAACTTTTCAGTTGGTCGGTCTTACCTCTAGAACGCGCCATGCTCATCAAGACTTTGCTTAACTTACGTGGACCGTTTTGCCCGCGTCTGGCTTCGGCTTTCAACCACAGACCCGCATACGATTGATGATATTATAGCCTCCCCGCTGCGTAAACGCAAGCAATTTATGCAAAAATGGGCAAAATTTGTACACATTTTCTATGAAATGGTGTGATTTCCCCTAGTTTGACAGGAAATAACTTGTATTTAACTATAAAATTAGCAAAATGGCTTGACAGGAAATGCAAAGCATACTATACTAAAAATGCAAAGCGAGCTATGCAACACGAAAGGACGATGCGGACTTGAAAACGAAAATTGCGGACCTGCGCAAGCAGCGACGTATCTCTCAGGAGGAACTGGCTCTGGCCGTTGGGGTGACGCGGCAGACGATTACCTCGCTTGAATGCGAGCGGTATATGGCCTCGCTTGTCCTGGCCTATAAAATTGCCAAGTACTTCGGGCTTGCGATAGAAGACATTTTTGATTTTTCAGATGTGGAGGAATTTTAACATGGAACAGTTTAAAGGTGTATTACAAAAACGGCTGCTGGGCATGGGCACATACGCAGCCGGGCTTGTGCTTCTGGCTGTGATGAGCTTTATGCGTCCAAACGCCGGGAAAACCGAGCAGATCAGCGCATTTATGACAGGCATGAACGCCGGGTTGTTTGCGGTGATGGCGATTGTACTGGTGGTATCCGCCGTCCGTTACCTGGCCGCCCTCAAAGATGAAGACAAGTGCAAGGCCCTGTATATTTACGAAAACGACGAACGCCGCCTGCATATTAAGGCCAAAATGGGTGGCGAAGCGCTGCAGTGGGTGCTGCTCGCGCTGGCCAGTGCAACGGTGATCGCTGAGTTTTTCAGCCAAACGGTGTTCTTTACGCTGCTGGGCGTGCTGCTGTTTACCGCAGCGGTCAAGGCCGTGTTTATGATTGTGTACAACAAGCAGCTGTCGTAATGGGGAGACCATTGAGGCATTTCAAAGCTGCCAATCACGCAAAAAGGCCGCGCACTGCGCGGCCTTTGGTGCGTATGGGGTGTGGCAGCTTACATCAGCGACCGCCGAGCAGATCGCGCAGAAACTTACCGGCCTTGTACCAAAGGGTTCGACTGCGCTTGATGGCAATGGACGCATCCAGTGCGCCGCGGCGGTAGCGGTTTTCATCCGGGCTCAAGCGTACCGCTTCGCGGAAGCTCTGGTAGGCGGTTTCAAACTGCTCAAGCGCCATCAGAATTTTGCCCTGAATGTTATAAAACTCCGCATCCTTGCGGTCGGCACGGTTCAGCTGGCGCAGCGCGCTTTCCGGGTTGCCCTGCTCCATCAGTTTTTCGGCAAAGTGTTTGGCTTCCTCGGGGGAGACCATGTTAAAGCCTACGCGCTGGGCACCGCTTTGGCGCAGGGCCTGTTCATAGGCCAGGTTCAAAACCACCAGCCGGTCCTGCGCGGCCTTTTGCTCATCCGGATTTTGAAAGAGATCCGGGTGACATTCCTTCACGCGCTGTCGGTAGGCTTTTCGCACGGCCCCGGCATCGGAATCGCTGGGGATGCCAAGCACGGTATAGGGACTCAAGTCCGGCACAAGCACCCCTCCTGTAACACGCTGGGAAACGGCGGGTATGTCCCGCGCTGCAAAGGCTTTTAGCGCGGGGTTGCGGTGTCGCTTCCCCTGCGGGATGATTTCAAACGATCAACTGGCGGATGGCCACTATATAAACAGCGGGCATACGCAGTATAGCAAACGGTTAAATGGATTCGCGGGAAATTTCCGCGCCGAGGGAGCGGAGCTTTTCTTCCAGGCGCTCGTACCCGCGGTCGATAAAGGCGGTTTCGTACACTTCGGTGGTGCCTTTGGCCATCAGCCCGCCAATGACCAGCGCAGCGCCTGCGCGCAGATCGGTAATGGTAACCGGTGCGCCGTATAGCGTGGGTACGCCTTCAATAAGCACGGTGCGGTCCATCAGCTTGATTTGCGCACCCATGCGGCGAAGCTCGTCCAGGTGCTTAAAGCGCTGTTCAAAAATGGTTTCATGTACGGTGGACTGCCCGTTGGCCATGCACAGCAGCGCCGTGATGGGCTGC
This sequence comes from Candidatus Limiplasma sp., assembly GCA_963675925.2. Lineage (GTDB taxonomy): Bacteria > Bacillota > Clostridia > Christensenellales > Aristaeellaceae > CAXXOK01. The sequence continues at coordinate 682,794 of CAXXIB010000004.1, read as the reverse complement.
TGTAAATCGGTTGGAAAGCCAGGGTAGACCTGTGTTTTAATGTTGATGGCGCGGTGCTGGTCGTGTGCGCGGACGCGAATCATGTCCTCGCGGTCGCCTACGTCGATGCCCATTTCCAGCAGCTTGGCGGTGAGGGCTTCCATATGCGTGGGGATACAGCCGTGGATGGTCACATCGCCATGGGTGGCGGCGGCGGCGATCATCAGCGTGCCGGTTTCAATTTGGTCGGGGATCACAGTATAGCTGGTGCCGTGCAGGGTTTCCCGCCCGGTGATACGGATGATATCGGTGCCGGCGCCCTTGATGCGTGCACCCATGGAGTTTAAGAAGTTGGCCAGGTCAACGATGTGCGGTTCCTTGGCGGCATTGTAAATAATGGTTGTGCCTTCGGCCCTGACGGCCGCCAGCATAATGTTGATGGTACCGCCGACGGTGACCATATCGAAAAACACATCCGCGCCGGTCAGCGTTTTGGCTGTGGCTTCCACAACACCGGACTGCTCCAGTATGGTGGCACCCAGCGCGTGAAAGCCTTTCACATGCTGATCAATCGGCCGGGAGCCGATCTCGCAGCCGCCGGGATAGGCGACTGCCGCTGCGCCGCCACGGCCAAGAAGTGCGCCCAGCAAATAGTAGCTTGCGCGCAGCCGCCGCGTTAACGAAAACGGAACGTGGTGGCTTTTAATGGTTCTGGGGTTGACTTTTAAGTATTGATCGGGTACATACTCGCACTCGGCACCCAGATCTTCCAGGATTTCGATTAGCGCGTGTACATCTTCAATATCGGGAAGATTCTCTATGGTGGAGGGCTCATCCGTTAAAATGGTGGCAGGAATTACAGCGACCGCCGTATTCTTGCCGCCGCTGACCGTGATTTCGCCCGTCAGCGGGAGGCCGCCCTTGATGAGCATCTTTTCGTGCGTGAACATCCCTGTGTTTGCACCGCCCTACAGTTCATTATAGCCAGGTTCCACGCCATATTATACACGCTCGGCGTTTGATGTGCAACAAACGCGATGTGCGGCACGCCTTGCAGGGACAAGGCTTTGGCAAGGCGGCCATGTTGTTACATTTCAAACAGGAGTTAAGGGCACTGACAGCGAAAAAGAATACATATCGGAATCGACCCGGCTTACATGCTGAGCTGCCGTATGGGCGGGTCAGCAAAATCTGTTTCACAAAACGAACTGAAGAACAGTATAGGATATCGACGGGTATACCGCCCAATACAAAAGGAGCGTTTATGCAAAGGCTTCCATATTGTTATCGTATCGTTGTGCTTGGCATATGTATGGTGCTTATAATAGGGGCATTGCCGGCGACCGCGCAAACCGTACAACCGTTTTCCACGCTGCCCCCGCCAGAGGTAACCACGCGGCCGGTTATGCCTGTACCCACGGCGCAGCGCTCCCTGGTGATAGGCGACTCCGGAAACGATGTGTACTGGCTGAAAGTAAGAATGCAGGAGCTTGGTTACTTCAATGCCGATGCGACCCTGTCTTCCAACGTGTCGAAATTGACGCTGGAACGGCTAAACAAGCTGCTGGCGCATATCGACATGGCACCGGTTGAGGTGATTACCCCGGAGATACAGGATATCATACTGACGCGGGATGACCTTTACATCGTTCCCACGCCTGATCCGACCCCCACCCCCCTGCCGCTGGTTATGCCGCAGGGCGTGCCGGAGCTGCCGCCGCTGGACGCGGAGGGGTTTTTGGCCGAGGCCGGGGGCGAATATATTTATTCCAATGAGCAGGACGGGCTATGGTACTATATTTCTGATTCTTTGTTTGTCAATGTCCGCCGGTACGAAAACATCAGCCAGGGAAATATCTGGTGCGAGGCCGAGGTCCGAACACGCGGGGATGAACAGCTACTGAGCTTTTATACTCCCAAACAGAAGCAAACCAAAACGCCGGTAGCCATCGCGCGGGAAAATCAGGCGGTGCTGGCGTTTACCGATGATTTTTTCACCATGAGGCGCTACGGCGTTGCCATTCGCGACGGGGAAGTGTACAGGGATTATATTCGGACATCGTCCACCAACTATCCAAGGGCGGATACACTGGCCGTGTTTGAGGATGGAAGCATGCTGGCCAGCGAGTTCACGGATTACCGTGCGGATGATTTTTTAGCCATGGGCGCGGTGCATGTGCTCTCGTTTGGGCCATGGCTGGTCAGCGGAGGGGAGATCAACCCGCGGCTTTTAACAGGAGACTATATGCACTACCACGAGCCGCGTATGGCCCTGGGTATGATCGCACCGGGACATTATTTAATTATCGCCGTGGACGGCCGTTATGATGGCGCGCGCGGTGTGTACCTGGACTGGATGGCCCGCCGCATGCATGAAGCCGGTGTGATGGAAGCAAACAATTTGGATGGCGGCGGCACCACTGCCCTGGTGTTCATGGGCAAGCAAATCAGCCGTGTGGCTGCTGCCAAGCCGGATGGCCGCAGCACGCGGCAGGTGATGAGCCTGCTGGGGTTTGGCGTATCAAACGCTGTGCCGGAGTAGAAACCGAAGTGCAAACCGAAAACAGAGAGAAACCCCCTTGGTTACAACAATAAGCCCGCGCCAATGGCGCGGGCTTTCGTGCACTGTTTGTGCGGCTCCCAGGCGGGAGTGAAAAGGCTGATAGTTCCTAGTCCGCTTGATACAGACTGATGGACGGGAAGGCCATGCTGACGTTGGTTTCCCGGGCGGCCTGGAGCACGCCGTGGTTGATGCGGTCTTTGACGGAGAGCATCTCGAAATAATCGGCGATGTTGACGCTGTAGATGACCCCCACAACAAGCGCGGAATCGCCAAAGTCGTCAAACCATACCTTGGTGCTGTCGTCGACCACGTTGGGGTTTTTAAGCAGCAGATCTTCGACCGCGTCAACAAATTGGGTCAGGTTTTGATCAGGCGTGCGGTATTCCAGCCCGACCGTGAACTTGATGCGGCGGGTGGAGCGCTTGGTTTCGTTGTTGATGACATCGCTTGCCAGCTGGGAGTTTGGAATGGTCACCATGCTGCCTGACAGCTGCCGGATACGGGTAGAGCGCAGGCCGACGTGTTCCACATTGCCCATCTGATTATCAGACAGGACGATGAAATCGCCCACGTCAAACGGTTTGTCCAGCATGATGGAAATGGAACCGAAAAAGTTGGAAAGGCTCTCCTGCGCGGCCAGTGCAACTGCCAGGGAGGAGATCCCAAGCCCGGCGATTAAGCCTGACAGGCTGCCGACCCACGGGGTGAGGATAGAAATCGCTGCCACGATAATCAGCACGACGCGGATGCCGGAGATCAGGAAGTTTTGGGCGGACTTGTTGATTTTATCCGGCTTGCGCCTGGCGAGGGTGTCAAAATGCCAGTTCACAGTCAGCATCAAGGCGCGGTACAGCGCATAGAAGGTTAGCAATAGCAATACCGTGGTCAGTACCTTCCGGATGAGGGTATTGGTCACATCCGGCAGGCTGAAGTAGGGCAGTGCGATTAAAACAAGGCTGACGAACAGCACATAGCCCAGCAGCTTGGCGAGCTTATCTTTGATCTCGTCATAGCGATTGGATGATTCGCGCCGCAGTTTGGTAAACGCCAGCCGCAATATGAGCGTCACCAGGGGTTGCTTCATAATAAAGACCAGGACCACCAGTCCGCAGACGATGAACAGCGTGGTCAGGTTGGCCGTTTGAAAATATTCTTTTATGTTTTCCAGGAATTGTTCCATGGGTTGCTCCTTTCGCAGCAGGTGTTGCTTATATTACCATACCAAAGCGCGGCGATGCATGCAAGGCTTAGTCCAGCGTAACTTGCGTGCCGCCGGGCAGCTCAATGGCCTTGCCGCCGTTTACGCGTATCCATGCCGAGGCGGCGGAGGGATTGTACACAAAGCTATTATCAGCGCTGAACTGCAGGCGGTTACAGAGCTGCACATAATCGTAAATTTCAATGTTCGTGGCAAACCATGTGTCTTTACGGCTGCCCATTAGTTTGCAGAAATTCTCGATCAGATCCCAGTTATCGTCGTTGTCAAACTCGTAGCTGTGCCCCCACACATAGAACAGGCGCGGATGGATGCCGTGGTCGTAGTCGTTGAAGCGTTCGGCCATCTCCATCAGGCGGTGATTATGGTGGCAGGTGGATGTCCATTGCAGGAAATCCGTTGGCATATCAAAGCTGAAGCTGTCGCCCACCACGCGGCTGTAAAACACGCCAAGCGAGGGCAGCATGGCGCGGATTTCAGCCGAGTGCGAGCCAAACGGGTAGCTCATCCCGCGCACGGGGTAGCCGAAAATACCCTCCAGGGTTTTGCGGTCTTCCAGCACTTCCAGCGCGACAGCCGGCAGGGGACAACGGTCAATGGCCGGGTGTGTGGCCGTGTGGCAGGATACCTCGTGTCCCTGATAGGTGGTATACACCTCGTCGGGTTTCAGATAGCGCTCGTGCTTGCCAAACATGGCCGAGTTTAAGTGAAATGTCCCTTTCATGCCGTTTTGATTGAAGATTTCGATCAGACGCTTGTCCTGCCATACGCCGTCGTCATAGCTCATGGTCAGGCATTTGTTCATGCCGCCGGGAAAACAAGTGGTGACTGTGTTCATCATCATGACCTCCGCACGCAAACAGCGGTTTGCGTATTTGGTTTTGCTATTTCTATTCTACCACGAACCGGTCGTTTTGAGTATTGAGCGGGCTATAGCACACCTTGTTTTTTGCGGGGGTAAACAACGCTGCGGATGGGTGCGTAAGGGCCTTTAGAACACGAAAATGACTATTGACATCGGTTTTGTGTTATGGTTTAATATGGATACAAGATAGGTTGAATACAAGCCATAGGTCTTTGAAAGCGTTATAAAGCAATGGTTAAGTATGAATACAGGAAATATGTAGGCAATCTGCTATGCATGGTAAACGGCGGTCGAGATGCCGTTTCCAAATAAAACACCACATAGGGGAGGAAATTTCACAATGAAAAAGGTATTTGCATGGATTCTTGTGTTGACCCTTGCGATCAGCATGGTAGCGATGGCCAGTGCAATGACCATGACCCTGGGCCACTTCGGCAAAGCGCCGGATACCGGCGACCCCCTTGGCACGGCCGCAGAGGCATTTGCTGAAAAGCTAGCGGAACTGTCCGGCGGCACGCTGATGGCGGATGTCCGCGGCGACAGCGTACTGGGCAATGCCAAGGAAATGATCGAGCAGACCCAGCAAGGCCTGATTGAAGCGTGCCTGGTGTCGCAGGGAACGCTGGATAAGTTTGATATCCGCTATGCGTTTGTCACCGCGCCGTATATGTTCTCCGGCTATGACCAGGCCTATGCCGTGGTGGACGGCCCGTTTGCCCAGTGGGTTGGCGATGGCGTACTGGAAGCCGCCGGCCTGCACAACATCGGCGCGTGGGACTACGGGTTCCGCATGCTGACCAACTCCGTGCGCGAAGTGAAAACCCCTGAAGATGTGAAGGGGCTGCTCATCCGCACACCGTCGGAAGTGCAAAAGGTTGCCTGCTTTGAAGCGCTGGGCGCGACCGTGCAGCCGCTGGCCTTCTCCGAGCTCCTGCCGGCCCTCAAACAAGGCACCTTCGATGGCCAGGAAAACCCCATTGCCACCATCGTCAGCTTTAAGATGTGGGAAGTCAACCAGAAGTACGTCAGCCTGACCCGCCACACCTGGGAGTCGGTCAACCTGACGGTCAACAACGACTGGTGGATGAGCCTGTCGGCTGAAGAGCAGGGCTGGGTTATGGAAGCCAATGACTATGCCAAGGGCGTTATGCGCGGCATGATTCAGGAAGCGGAAGCCTATTATGTGGGCGTGCTGGAAGAAAACGGCGTCACCGTGACCACGGTCGACCTGTCGTTGTTCAAAGCCATGATGGAACCCGCCTGGGCGGCCGTGTCTGAATACGCGGGCGATACCGACGGCAGCATGCTGGCCGATTTCCTGGCAATCGTCGATAGCACCAACCCGTAAGCGAGTACAAACACAAGGCCTGCGTTGCAGGCCGCATGCAGGATCAACAATAGCCGAATGGCAGTCGTCGCGGCACTGCCATTCGGCCCTTTTCCGAAAATGAGCGAAGGGAGCTCCTCATAATATGGTGGCACTCATTGTGAGTTTGGTTCTTCTGGCGCTAATGTTCATCGGCGTTCCGGTGGCGGTGGCGATGGGCATTACCAGTGCAGGGGCGTTTATGGCGCTGGATATGACAAGGCTTCTGCCCGCGCTGGCGCAGCGCGTGTTTTATGGAACGACCGGGTTTACCATGCTGGCCATTCCGTTTTTTATTCTCGCGGGCAACCTGATGAACACCGGGGGCATTACCGACCGCATATTCAACTTTGCCAAAGCCATGGTCGGGCACTGGCCGGGCGGCCTTGGGCAGGTGAACGTTGTCTCGTCGGTTATCTTCTCTGGCATGAGCGGCGCGGCCGTGGCTGATGCGGCGGGGCTTGGGTCCATCGAAATTAAAGCCATGAACGATGCGGGCTTTGACGAAACCTTTTCCGCGTCCATCACGGCGGCATCGTCCACCATCGGGCCGGTGATTCCGCCGTCCATCCCGTTTGTGGTCTATTCGGCGTTTACCTCTACCACCGTACCAAGGCTGTTTGCCGCTGGTTTTATTCCGGGGCTTTTAATGGCGCTGGCGATGATGATCTGCGTGTATTTCATCTCCAAAAAACGCAAATATCCCATAAGCGCAAAGATGCCCTGGAAGCTGCGGCTGCAATACTTTTGGCAGGCGCTGCCAAGTTTGACGACCATCGTTATCATCGTCGGCGGCATTCTGGGCGGCATCTTTACCCCCACCGAGGCGGCGATTATAGCGACCTTTTATGCGCTGTTCTTAAGCTGTGTGGTGTATAAGCAACTTAAATTCAAAGATATTTTCAAAGTGCTGTACGATAGCCTGAAAACCAGCTGCAAAACGCTGTTCATCATCGCCGTGGCCAACTTCCTGGCCTGGTTTATGATTCGGCTGCGCATCCCCGATCAGATCATCGCGGGGCTGCTGAGCATTACAACGAACCCGCAGCTGCTCATTCTAATCATCGTGGGCATTCTGCTGGTTCTGGGCATGTTCCTGGAGGGTATCGCGGTCATCCTGATCGTGACACCGATCTTTCTGCCGATTATAGCGCAAATCGGCATGGACCAGGTGCAGTTTGGTGTGATTATCGTGTTGGCATCCATGGTGGGGCTGCTCACGCCGCCGGTGGGCATGAGTTTGTATGCGGTGTGCTCCATTACCAAGGTGGATTTAATACAGCTGTCCAAAGCGGTGCTGCCGTACGTAATCGGCATTGTTGTCGTGCTGCTGCTGTGCGCGTTCTGGGCACCGTTTTCCATGTGGATTCCCACGCTGTTGTACGGGTAAGGGGGAATGAGGATGAAATGTCTGGTGATATTGCGAAAGCTGGATAAGGGTATCGCCCGGATACTCAAGCTGCTGTCGGTGGGTCTGTGCGTGCTGATTGCGCTGATTCTGCTGGCACGGGTTATTTTACGGCTGCCGTTTTTTACCTCGTCGATGGCATGGTCGGAGGAAATTGTGGAGCTGACCATGGCGTGGATGATTTTATCCATGGCGACGTTGTTATTTCGGGACGGAGAGCACTTCCGGGTTGAGCTGCTGGAGAAAAAACTGGGCTGCAAACCGGTGATGAAGTACATCAATTTGTTCATCACGCTGGTGAGCTTGGTGTTTGCGGGGATGCTGCTATATTACGGCATCAAGTTTATGATTCCGCAGGCGCAGTTTTCGCCCATCCTGAAAATCAACCACCGCTTCTTCTATGCCAGTGTGCCGGTGAACGCGTTTCTCATCCTATGCTATATGATTCGCGATTTGGTGCGCAATAGTTTGGCGTTTAAACGGAAAAAGTGCGATCTGCCAGAGCCGATACACTACGCGGCGGAGTGAAGGAGAAGCTTCTTTCATCCTCCCGTTTACCATGTTTGAGGGGCTAAGCAATGAATAGAAACAAAGGCCGCGCAATGCGCGGCCTTTGGCGTAAGTCTTTGTATGAACACTACTGCTCGGTGAAGTAATCCTTCAAATCGGAGAACAGCAGCTTGCCCAAACGGGTGATGCCGCCAAAGAGGTGCTTTTGCATCAGCGGACGGATGGCAGCGACATCGCTGTTTTCCAGTGCGGTGATAATGGCCTCGTGCTCCTCCACGATCTGAGAGAAGTTCTTGATCTCCACAATATCCAGCATCCGAAAGCGCGTATAGTGACAATTGGAATTGCGAATGGTATCCCACAGGTATTCCTTGCGGGTGGCGTTAAACCAGGTCTCGTGCAGCTTGGAATCCAGCTCGTAAAACTCGCGTGCGGTAAAGTGATCGCTTTCGATCAGCTGTATCATGGAGTTGTGGATGTGGCGCAGGCGTTCCAGCTCCAGCACATTGGGAATGCGGATAAAGTCTTCCAGCACAAAGGATTCCACGGCGATGCGCTGGTAGATAATCTGGTTGATAATATTAAAGTTCATGCGCGTGACCTGCGTACGCTTATAGGGCGTGATGGAAACCAGGTCGCACAAGCGCAGTTCCTGCAGCACCGAGCGTATGGGCGAGCGCGAAACACCAAAGCGTTCGCACAGCTCGTTTTCCGATAAGCTTTCGCCGGGGGCGATTTTCAGGGTTAAAATTTCTTCTTCCAGAATGCGGAATATCTCCCGGCTGGAATATCGTTCGGGCATGTTGAAAGGCTCCTTCGTCAATACAAATTACAGCTTTCGACCATTGTATCATGCGTGTAGTAGTTCGTCAACCAAATGTATACGAATCGGGTAGAAAATCGTACAAACAGGGAATCCATGCAAAAGATAGCGACAAAATAGGTGAATAGATAAGGAATAATACTTGTATACAATGGCGTACAGGAATTATACAAATTGAAACTTTATAGGGAGTATGGTACGGATAAATCAGTGTGATGGTTGCTATATCCATGCTGCCTATAGGTAAATTTACGGTTGTTCCAACGTGGGGTCTGTGCTATTCTTTGATTGACACTGTGCACAATAAAGCGCAGGAATGCGCGATTTATAGTATAAGGAAACGGATGGAAGAGTATATGATGCAAAGGATGAAAACAGCCGGGGCATTGGCGCTGGCGCTGGTGGTGCTGTGTTTTGCGCTGCCGTCACTGGCGGACACGCCAGTCGCGACCGGGATCTATGTCGGCGGTGTATTGCTGGACGAGCAGACACCCTACCTGGCAAGTGGCGGCACGACAGCCACAGCGGTCAAGCCGCAGTCCGGCGGGTATGCATATTTTGACGCTGCGGCCGGAACGCTGCTCCTGAATGGCATAACCCTGTACACGATAGCTGATGCGCAGGGAGTTCCCCAAAGCTTGCTGTACGCTGATGGCAGCTTGACGGTGGAGCTTTCCGGTGAAACCATATTGCGATATACCACGGACACGGATACCGCGCTTTTAGGCGTTGCTGCCAAAGGCACGCTGACCATTGGTGGCGACGGAAGCCTGAAGCTGATCATGAACAACTTCAGCGATGCGGCAGACAATACCCTGATGGCTATCTCGGCGGGTGGATCGCTGCTGGTGGAAGCGGGCGCAATCGAAATCACGATTACCTCCGGGCAGACCGGGTTCGGCCTGTATGCCGTAAACGGCATCGAACTGGCTGGTGGCGATGTACAGTGCACCGTAGAGGCCAAGGCTGCGCATGCCGTCTATGTTGAAAACGGGGATGCAGCCATTACCGGCGGCAGTCTGCTGGCGGTGGCGCATGCGGCTGGCGAGGAAGACACGGTAACAGGCCTGCACGCGGCAAATATTAGCATTGCGGGCGGACAGGCAACGTTCAAGGCGACCGGCGGGCAGGAACATAGCATCGGCGCATATCTTGCCGGGTCAATCACGGCAAGCGGCGGAAGGATGCGCCTGATCGGTGACACGCGCGCCTTGCATGAGGAGAGCGCCATGCCGCTGCAAGGCGATACGGTGATTCCGGTGTATACAGCCGAGGCGACCAGCGGCGCGGGCATGCAGCTGTGGACAAATCAAACACAGGAGGCGCTGCCTGACGAAAGCGGGGACGCACGTCCCGTTCGTTTTGTGCAATTAGGGGACTATCCGGCCGAGGAAACTGCCCCGATCACAGAGGCTCCCAAGCCGAAAGAAACCAAAGAACGCTCGACCGGGTTTTGGATGGGCATCGGGCTGATCGCGCTGATTGTGGGCATTATGCTTGGCGGGTATACCCGCAAAAGGCGATAGGAACGCACAAAGCGCTTAAAAGAGTGGACATCAAAACAGGGGAGCTGCGATAGGCAGCTCCCCTGTATGTGTTTGGGGTTATACTTTCGGTTCGTCTCTAGACGAGAGTTCGTCGGTGCTGCTTTCGGCAGCGGTTTCGCCGTCCATATCGCTTGCAGTTAGCTCGTCTTCGTCCTCTTCCTGTTCGGCGCGGGCAACGCCTACAATTTTCGCGCCCTCGTCCAGCCGCATCAGGCGTACGCCCTGTGTGGCGCGGCCGATGACGTTGATCGAATCAACCGCCATACGGATGATAACGCCTTCATCGGTAATGAGCAGGATATCCTCGGTTTCCGTTACAGTCAGCTGGGCGACCAACGGGCCGGTCTTATCGGACAGGCGCATGGCGATCATGCCCATGCCGTTGCGGCCCTGCTCGCGATACTCATCGGGGTCAGTCCGCTTGCCGTAGCCGTTTTCGGTAATGGCGAGCACGGTTTGACCGTCGCCGATGACGCTCATGTCAATCATGCGGTCGTCACCCTTGAGCTTCATGGCGTGTACGCCGCGCGCGGTGCGACCCATGGGGCGGATGTTTTCCTCGCCGAAGCGTATGGCCTTGCCGTGGCGGCTGCCGAGCACCAGGCTCTGCTTGCCGTCGGTCAGCTCGACTGCGACCAGGCGGTCGTCTTCCATGAGGTTCAAGGCAATCAACCCGTTTTTGCGAATGTTGGCAAAGTGCGTATACGGGGTTTTCTTGATATACCCCTGCTGGGTGAGCATGACCAAATTGTGCTCTTCCAAATCGTTGCGCGGTACGGGGATCATCGCGGTTACCTTTTCGTCGCCCGGAAGTGCCAGAAGGTTGACGATCGCGATGCCGCGGGCCGTGCGCCCGGCTTCGGGAATCTGGTAGCACATCAGGCTGAACACGCGCCCACGATTAGTAAAGAACATAATCTCTTCGTGAGTGTTTACGATAATCAGCCGACGAACAAAGTCCTCGTCCCGGGTGCTCATCCCGCTGATGCCCCGGCCGCCGCGGTGCTGGGCACGGTAGGTGGACTTGGGCAGGCGTTTGATGTAGCCGAAGTTGGTGAGGGTGACCACCATGTCATCGGGGGTGATCAGGTCTTCAATATCGATCTCGCCTTCGATGAGGGTCAGCTCGGTGCGGCGGTCATCGGCAAACTTGTTACGGATGACCTGCATTTCGTCCTTGATGACACCCATGAGCAGGGGTTCGTTGTCCAGTAGGCTTTGCAGGTAGGTAATCTGCTGCATCAGCTGCTCGTGCTCGGCGGTCAGTTTGTCGCGCTCCAGCCCCGTCAGCCTCGCCAGCCGCATATCGAGGATGGCCTGGGCCTGTTTTTCGGAGAAAGCGAAGCGATCAATCAGCGAGCTGCGGGCGGTGGCAACATCGGAGGACGATTTAATCAGCTGGACGATCTCGTCGATATGGTCCAGAGCCTTCAAAAGCCCCTCTACGATGTGTGCGCGGGCTTCGGCCTTGTCCAGGTCGTAGCGCGTGCGGCGGGTGACGACGTCCTTCTGGTGGGCGATATAGTGGAATAACATATCGCGCAGCGTGAGGACTTTGGGTTCGCCGTTGACCAGCGCCAGCATGTTGGCACCGAAGGTATCTTGCATCTGTGTGTGCTTATACAGGTGGTTGAGCACCACCTGAGGAATGACATCGCGCTTGAGCTCGATAACGATGCGCATGCCGGAGCGGTCGCTCTCGTCGCGGATGTCGGAGATGCCCTCGACTTTTTTCTCGTGAACCAGCTCGGCGATTTTTTCAACCAACCGGGCTTTGTTGACCATATAAGGGATTTCCGTAACCACGATGCGCTGGCGGTTCAAGGTCATTTCTTCAATTTCGGTTTTGGCGCGCATCACCACGCGGCCACGGCCGGTATGGTAGGCGGAGCGAATGCCGCTGCGGCCCAGAATCAACCCGCCGGTGGGGAAGTCCGGCCCCTTGATGAACTCCATTAAATCATCCAGCGTGCAGTCGGGGTTATCAATCATGTGAATGCAGCCGTCAATCACCTCGCCCAGGTTGTGTGGCGGGATGTTGGTGGCCATGCCCACCGCAATGCCGGACGAGCCATTCACCAGCAGGTTTGGGTAGCGGCTGGGCAGCACCGAGGGCTGCATCAGCGTTTCGTCAAAGTTCGGGTAGAAAGCGACCGTGTCCTTGTCAATCTCGCCGATCAGGTGCAGGGCTAGCTTTTCCATGCGGGACTCGGTGTAACGCATGGCGGCGGCATCGTCGCCGTCAACCGAGCCAAAGTTACCCTGACCGTCCACCAGCGGGTAGCGCTGGTTAAAGCCTTGCGCCAGGCGCACCATGGCGTCGTACACGCTGGAATCGCCGTGGGGGTGATATTTACCCAATACGTCACCGACTAGGCGGGCGCACTTACGGTAGGGTTTGTCGGGCGTCATGCTCAGTTCGCTCATCGCGTATAAAATGCGGCGGTGTACGGGCTTTAAGCCATCGCGTACATCCGGCAGTGCGCGGTTGATGATAACCGCCATCGCATAGCTGATGAACGATGTTTTCATTTCCTGTTCTAGCTCGGTTGGGATCAGCCGGTCTTGGATTTCGGACATATATCTGCTCCTTTGCTATTGTCGGAGATGCCGCCCCCGGGCCTCAATTCAGAGAAAGGCCATGGAGACTAGCCCATCATTGGCCGCGCATAGCGCGGCCAAAGTGGGGGCTTCCTGCGGGTGCATCCCCTAGCGTACTTAAATATCCAGATTCTCAACCAGTTTGGCGTTTTCTTCAATGAACTCGCGGCGCGGCTCCACCTGGTCGCCCATGAGCAATGTCATCAGCTCGTCGGCGGCGATGGCATCGGACAGGGAGACCTGCATCATCACGCGGGTTTCAGGGTTCATGGTGGTTGACCAAAGCTGGTCGGCGCTCATTTCGCCAAGGCCTTTGTAGCGCTGAATCTCGGGCTTGGGCTCGCGGCCGATTTCGTTTAAGAGCTTATCCAGCTCGATATCGTTGTAGACGTAGTATTCCTTCTTCTGCTTGGTCACCTTGTACAGCGGCGGCATGGCGATATACACAAAGCCTTTTTCAATCAGCGGACGCATATAGCGGTAGAAGAAGGTGAGCATGAGAATACGGATGTGTGCGCCGTCCACGTCGGCGTCTGTCATGCAGACGATGCGGTGATAGCGCAGTTTTTCCAGGTTGAAATCCTCGCCATAGCCGCAGCCAAAGGCCGTGATCATGGTTTTGATTTCGTTGTTGGAAAGGGCGCGGTCGATGCGGACTTTTTCGACGTTCAAAATCTTTCCGCGAAGCGGCAGGATGGCCTGGAACATGCGGTCGCGGCCGTTTTTCGCGCTGCCTCCGGCGGAGTTGCCCTCAACCAAAAAGATTTCGCACTTGGCCGGGTCGCGCTCGGTGCAGTCGGCCAGTTTACCGGGCATGGATGCCGATTCCAGCACGCCTTTGCGGCGGGTCAGCTCGCGAGCTTTGCGGGCAGCCTCGCGGGCGCGGGCGGCGTTGACGCAGCGGTCCAGTATCGCCCGGCCGGTGGACGGGTTTTCGGACAGATGGGTGTATACCGCGTCGTAGACGAGGTTATCCACAATGGTGCGCGTGGCCGAGTTGCCAAGCTTTGACTTGGTCTGACCCTCGAACTGTGGCTCCTTGAGCTTGACGGACACAATGGCCGCCATGCTTTCGCGCACATCTTCGCTTTTCAGGTTCTGGTCGTTTTCCTTCAGGTACTTAAAGTTACGGCCGTAGTTGTTCACGGCGCGGGTTAAGCCTGTGGAAAAGCCGGTCAGGTGCGTGCCACCCTCCGGGGTGTGAATGTTGTTGGCAAACGAGAAAATATTCTCGGAATAGCTTTCGGAGTATTGGAAGGCGACTTCCACGCTGGTTTCGTCCTCGCTGACGCCTTCAACGTAGATGGGCTCGTCAAACAGCACCTGCTTGTTTTTGTTGAGGTACTTAACAAACTCCACAATGCCGCCTTCATAGTAATAGCTGCGCTCGGTGGGCGGGGTTTCGCGCTCGTCTACGAGGGTAATGCGAATGCCCTTGTTCAGGAACGCCATCTCGCGCATGCGGACCTTTAATACATTGGTTTGAAACTCGCCGGTCTCAAAAATGCCGTCGGGGGTTTCTTCTGTTTTCACATCCGGCCAGAAGCGGATCAGGGTGCCGGTTTCGGTGGTGTCGCCGATGATTTTCAAATCGTACAGCGCTTTACCGCGGGCGTATTCTTGCTGATGGATTTTGCCGTCCTGGCAAACGGTAACGGTCAGGTGGGTGGACAATGCGTTGACCACGCTGGCGCCCACGCCGTGCAAGCCGCCGGATACCTTATAGCCCTGGCCGCCGAACTTGCCGCCTGCATGCAGCATGGTCAGGCAGACTTCCACGGCGGGGCGGCCCATTTTGGGGTGGATACCTACGGGAAAGCCACGGCCATTATCCTTGACCGAGCAGCTGCCGTCTTTGTGCAGGGTGACCAGTATCTCCGTACAGTACCCGGCCAGTGCTTCGTCCACAGCGTTGTCGACGATTTCGTACACGCAATGGTGCAGGCCGCGGTAGTCGGTAGAGCCGATATACATGCCGGGGCGCTTGCGTACGGCTTCCAGGCCCTCCAGGACCTGAATCTGGCTTTCATCGTATGTATTCGCGCTTGTAACGGGGGCGTTTTTTGGCGTTTCGGACACGAAATTGTACACTCCTTTGAGTCTATGAAAAACCCTTATAATTCCTATCATAGTATACCATTTTCGGGGGTAAAAAGCAAAATAATCCTTCCTATATATATGAGGCGTTGTCTGTGGAATATGCCGAAGTTCAGGGGCCTGTATCCGGCAGCAATTTATGTGATAGAAAGGCCGGTTGTAATTCATTTTCAGCCATGATATAGTTGATATACAACTTATAGGGAAAGGCTGATTACAGTGTCCGGACATAGTAAATGGGCAACCATCAAGCATAAAAAAGGGAAGACCGATGCCGTGCGCGGCAAGATCTTTACCAAAATCGGGCGTGAAATTGCCATCGCCGTGCGCGACGGCGGCGGCGACCCCGCGACCAACGCCAAGCTCCGCGATGTTATTGCCAAGGCCAAGGCTAACAATATGCCAAACGATAATATCGACCGTTCCATTAAAAAAGCGGCGGGCGAGCTGGGGAATGTGGAGTACTTTGAAATCACCTACGAAGGCTACGCGCCCGGCGGCGTGGCGGTGATCGTGGAATGCATTTCCGACAACCGCAACCGCACTGCCAGCGACGTGCGCCACTGCTTTTCCAAAAACGACGGCTCCCTTGGCGTGACCGGTTCGGTCGGCTTCATGTTCGATAAAAAAGGCGTGCTGATTTTAGAGCGCACCGAGGACATGGTCGAGGACGAGGTCATGATGGCCGCGCTGGAAGCTGGCGCAGAGGATGTGGTCGTCGAAGACGAAGCCTTTGAAATCACCACCGATCCGACCGCATTTTCCGCCGTACGCGAAGCCATGGAAGCCAGCGGCATGGCGTTTGCCTCCGCAGAGCTTCAGATGATTCCGCAAAACTACGTCACGCCGGATGCCGAAACCGCCGTTAAAATCAATAAAATGCTCGATATGCTAGACGAAAACGATGATGTGCAGAGTGTGTGGCACAACGCCGACCTACCCTCAGACGACTGAAAAGACGCAATCTGCTTTGTCAGATGCAAGCGGTGAAAGCATCACTTACGCTACAGTAAGCTCAGACTTTCACCGCTTTTTCTTCCTCGCATCTTGCCCCTTTTGAGCCGTCTGGAGAAAATGGAGAATTTGAAGCTATCAAACCACCATAAGGAGGTTATATCAATGGACTCTAATCTTACGATTATTTTAGCTGCGCTTATTGGTGCAGCAAGTGGATTTAGCGGAACAGTATTTGTTTTTAGAGCATCGAAGAAAAAGGAGGAGAAATATCTACTAAGAGAAAAGGCTGAAGAACTCCATGGAGTTATTTATACTGCTGGTAAATCAATTTTTTATAGAGAACATGTTCAACAAAGATCTATAAATACATTTCTCGATGAATCAAAACTTGATAGGGCGGCACAGTTAATAGATTTTTACTTTCCAGAACTGCAAGATTTATTTAATATCTTTACGAAAAAATATTCAGAATGCGTTATAGTTGATAAAGAACATTATGCAGAGTCTCAAAAAAAGGTTCTTTCGAGCATGACAGAGCTCATTGATGCTCTTGTAGCTAGATTTCAGAATGAAGAACTAAACAGATTGTAATAGATGGAAGCTATTTACCCCAAATATGGCCGCGCATTGCGCGGCCGTAATTGGAGTGCAGAGGCTACAGGGGCAATGCTCCGATTGCCCCTCCGCTTTGTAGCGGAACGCCATCCTCCATTAGCTGTGCGACGGCTTTCAGGGCTTCTGCGTGGAAGTAGAAGACTTGGCGGCGCTCGTAGTGCATGGCGTGCTCGACTTTGAACCACTGTAGGCCGTTGATATAGCGCAGGGTGAGGACTAGGCGGTGGCGTTCGTCTTGCAGTTGCTCGATCAGGGTCAGGCGCACGGCGAGGGATTCTGAGATGTGCGCAATGAGCGCCTTGAGGCGGTGCTGGGCTTCGATCAGCTCAAGGGAGCGTTCCTCAAAGCTGCTATGGGCCGGCAGACGTTGAATGTGCACCTGGGACAGGTGTCCGGTGGCACGGGTAGTGGCAGCGCGGAGAGACTCCAGCTCACTCACCAGCGCGTCGCGGCGGCTGCACAGGTCGCGGTAGTCCATGAGCCAATGTTTGGCAAGCTGGGTACGATCCGATACGTTGGTCATGATGCGTCCTCCTCGGTCTGTCTGGTTTTGTTGTGGATATCTGCTGCGATTTGCAGGCCGTCGCGGATACCCAGAGCGTATACTGCGGTGAGCTGCTGCCCGCTCGGAGATAAATGGGCCGCCTTGCGAATTGCCCTTCGCTGTGCCCGGGAAAGCCGGGCTGAATCTTGCTTTGCTTTCATTTGCATAATGCCTCCCATAATGTGTACCGCCAGACCGATTAAAGTCTCACAGTGTGTATGTGAACACATAATAGCAGATGGAATTGTGTATGTCAACACAATATTGTGTAAAATGTGTGTAGACCGCCACATTTCTTTGTGTTACAATGGTGCAAACGGAGGTGGACAGTGTGCAAGAACGGCTGAAAACAATCCGACGACATATGAACCTGACGCAGCGCCAGTTCGCCGAGATGATCGGTGTGAGCCGCGATATGGTCGCATCCTGGGAGATTGGCCGCGTGTTCCCTTCGGAGGCAATCCTGCGGCTGATTAGCAAGGTGTGCGCTGTAAGCTATTCATGGCTTAAAAGCGGCGAAGGTGAAATGACCGAATGCAGGCAGGAGGCCCAGATGGAAAAGCTGCTGCGCATTCTGGACGGGGATAACGCCTTTATGAAAACTTTCCTGTGCAGTTTGGCAGACCTGCCCAAAGAGGCCTGGGAGCAGATGGAAGTGTTCATGAGAGGCTTGCAGCATAAAACCGAAACCTGAAGGAAGCATGTGTCCGGAAACACAAAACAACAGCCAACAAAGCATAAAAAAGGAAGCGGCACTGCGCTTCCTTTTTTTCAGTGTGATGGGATTGGTTTTGACCGAAGTTGTATTGACCAGTGTGTGGGTTAGGTGGCAGCGTGCGCGGGGACCTAGTGAACGGTTTGTGTAGCGGCGTGTTTATGCCTCGTCCTCAGTGTTATGTCGGAACAGGTCGTCGCGTGCTTCTTTGCCCATAAAGGGCAGCAGCGGCAGGATAGCGGTGAACCCGTCCTTTTTAGCAAAATGCAGGGCGGCTTTCGTTAAGGTTTTCTTGCGGATAAACGGCGCCAGCGGGAGCAGCAGCTTTGCACTGCCTTCCTGCATGACACGGTCGGTAATCTGGTCCAGTCTGTCCTTGCCCAGAAACGGCGCGGCCGCGACGAGTTTTTTCACATTGATATCCTCGTCATCCATCACATACTCCACGCATGTGTCGATGGCGTCTTTGCTTAAAAACGGCATCAGGCCCAGCATGTACTTGAAGCTTCTTTCGCGCTTGACCGCATCCACAGCCATCCGGTCCAGTACGGAGGTTGAAATAAACGGCGCTGCCATGATCAGTTCCTTTGTACTTAGGGTGTCGTGTACGTTTTCAAACAGTTTTTCCGCCTGTTTGGGCTTGACCAGCGGGGCGACATCCAGAAAGTCTTCAGCGCTGAGGTCGTCTTCAATCGGCTTTTCGTGAATGAGCTTTTCCACGACTTTTGCATTTTTGCCGTTGCCGAGCAGCTCGTCGATGGTTACGCCGAAGATGTCGGCCAGTTCCGATAGCTTGGAAATATCGGGCATGGTCTGCCCCCGTTCCCAGTTGCTGACGGCCTGAAAGCTGATGTTCAGCCGGTCGGCCAGTTCCATCTGGGTCATGTTGCGCTCCTTGCGCAATGTGGATATGGTTTTGGCAACGCGTTGCATATCAAACATAGTCATTCTCCTATCTTACTTTCTGTGGTTGTTTCCACAGTTGTATCGCTTCCTGGCGAGTAAGTTCTTCCCAGCCCGATACCGGGGTGTGTCTGCACGGACTGCCGCGCTTGATTTGGGCGGCTTTCCGCTGGTGGGACTTACATAGTTTATGAAAGAATTTCCGCAATCCGCTCACGCTTTCCTCCTCCTTTGCCGGGGAGAAGGAGGCCCTCTCCCGCATGAACAGCATAGGGCAAGGATTGCGTGGAGGACAGCAACTAACAGTTGAGTTCTTCGCTTTAGGCGGAGGAAACCCTTTACTATCGGCGGATTGCGCTGTTTTGAATCACGATGCCAAAACGTTGATTTTACTAAAAAGAGGACGCAATTCAACCGGCAGTTGAAAGAAATAAGAGAATTGACTTACGATATGCAATTGGCCGCGCATGTAGCGCGGCCAATGACGGTGCTGGTTTGTTTTGGTCTATCAGGATTTATTCTCACCATCGTTATGATAGCGTTCGGACCGGCGGCCGGTGCGGGTGGGCCTGCCTGCATTACTATCAGGCTTGGGGGCTGGTTGCTGGGGCCGCGCATAGGGGTTACGGTTTGCTGGCGGCTCCTGCGAATTAGAGAACGGCGGCCGCTGCTGTGCATAGGGGTTTTGCGGCTGCTGTGGCTTGGCGTAGGGATTGGGCCGCTGGTAGGGGGTTGTCCCTGTCTGCTGTTGGCCCGGCGCTGCGGGCGGAGCCGCGGCTGCGCGGCGCGCATAGGGATTATCCTGCGCCGATTTGGAATGAGAACGCCTGGCTGCTGCAGCGCGTGCTGCCGCTTTGCGTTTTTTGTTTTGGGTCAGTGCATAGGCGTATACGCCGCCCGCGCCGCCAACGAGCACAATGCCGCCAAGGACCAGGCCGACCCAACCGCTACCGGACTGGGTTTCTTTGGTGTCCTCTTCATAGGCGATGGGGATCATGGTGCCGATCACAAAGGTCGGGCTGGGCTCGGGTATGGGGGTTTCGGTTGCGACCGGAGCCAGTGGTGTGGCATAGGGGTTAAACGGTTCGTAGGTGGCGTTTAGGTTGGACGACGGATTTTGCCAGGCACCGACGTTCCAATCTTCCACGGCCGAGACCTGCCCCTGCGTAGCCGAACCGCTGGTGGTACCGCCTGTTGTGGTGGTCGAAGACCCGGAATTCTTGATGCCTTCATAGTACTCGCTGGAGTTAAGGAAGGACGTCAGCTCCGTCAGGTTGAGCACCTTGAAGAAGTCTCCGCTCACCCAGCCGACGGTACCGGATTGATTGACATTGTACCAGGTGGTGCTGCCCGAAACCTGTGAGCCCAGCACCAGCCCGAAGGCGTACTGATTGAGCACGCCGATACGCGTGCCGCCGGGTGACGAGCGGAAGTTAACGGAGTTGGCGGTCACATAGCCGTAGCTGGACAGCGCGTACGGATCATACGGTGCGGCTGTCTGCATGGGCGTGGGCGTAGGTGAACCCTCTGCCAGATACTGGTTCACTTCCTGGGCGGTCATGGCGCGCAGCTGATCCTGCCGGATATAGCCGGGCAGGCCGTTGTAGTTGCTCACATGCCAGCCGAAGCCATCGTAATATACTTGTTCGGATACATAGACCACCTGATCTTCCGCGATCCATGCCGAAATGGAGGCCTGCGTTCCGGGTACGGAGCGCAGGGGTACATCATCGCCCAGGGTTAAGAAGTAACCCGACTGGGGTGCCGGCGTTGGGGTTGGGTCGGGGGAGGGCGACGGTGTCGGTGCGTGTTCTTCGTTATACGCGTCAATATAGGGTTGCGCTTCGCCCGGTGTGATGGTGCGTACCGCGTTGTAGGGCAGCAGGCCGATAACGCTCGTGCCCAGATAGGTCTGTGCACCTGTCCATACAGTGCCGTCTACATCCCGCTGTCCGTTAAGGTACATCAGCGTATCAGCGGGCAGCGTGACGAGGATGGAATCATCGTCAAAGCTCGCGCTGTTGCGCAGCGCTACCTGTGAAAGGGTTACAGCATAGCCGACATACATATTCAGCGTTGTGGGAACAGCCGTCGGTTCTTCGGTAGGCTCTTCGGTGGGTTCTTCGGTGGGTTCTGCGGTGGGCTCTGTAGTGGGTTCTGCGGTGGGCTCTGTAGTGGGTTCTGCGGTGGGCTCTGTAGTGGGTTCTGTGGTCGGCGTATCGGTCGGTACCGCGGTGGGTGTATCGGTGGGAACGGCCGTCGGCGTGGGAGACGGGGTGATGAACGACTGATCAATATCCAACAGGCTCAGCCACACATAGCAGTCGGTGGAATCGTAGCGGATATACGCCCAGTCCCGTTCGTTAAAGGTAAACGTGCCGTGCACCCAGACCGTGGAACCCCGTTCGACCTGAAACTCGATATTGTCATCCACGGACGAATCCGGGGTGGCACGAAAGCGTACGCCGGTAGCGTTAGTCGCGCCGGGTTTACCCATCGTGGCATAGCTGGGATAGGTGTCCGCAATGTCCGCAGGAGCATCGTCTTCGCCCGGCATATTGTCTGGCGTGGCGGTCGGCGTTGCCTCCGGGGTATCGGTCGGGGTTGCGGTGGGTTCTTCGGTGGGTTCTTCAGTGGGTTCTTCAGTGGGTTCTTCAGTGGGTTCTTCAGTGGGTTCTTCGGTGGGTTCCGTGGTCGGTTCGGTTGTTGGCTCATCCGTGGGCGTAGCCGTAGGTTCGGTTGTCGGCGAGGCCGTCGGGGTGGCAGTCGGTGCCTCGGTAGGCGTTTGGGTTGCGGTAGCGACCGGGGTATCGACATCCAGCAGGCTGAGCCATACATAGCAATCGGTATTGCTATAGCGGATATAGGCCCAGGTGGTATCGCCGGAGGTGAAAGAACCGTGTACCCACACCTCGGTGCCCAGGGCGACCTGCGAAACCAGGTTGTCCGAGACCCCGGATACTGGGGTGGAACGAATATTGACAGAGTTAATATTGGTTGTACCGCTTGCGCCGATGGGAGCGTAATCGGGATATGTTTCGGAAATATCCGCCGGTTCGCCGTCGGCAGGGGTTTCCGTGGGTTCTTCAGTAGGCTCAGTGGTCGGTTCGGTTGTTGGCTCATCCGTGGGTGTAGCCGTAGGTTCCTCTGTCGGCGTGTCGGTGGGTTCTACGGTCGGTTCCTCAGTGGGCGTAGCGGTTGGGGTTGCAGAGTCCAGCGTGACAAAGCTATATACGACATAACTGTCTACGCCATTATATTGGATGTATGCCCACAGGTAATCGTTGGCGGTGAAGGTGCCGTACACCCACACGCCGTCACCCTGGTTGAGCGTATCGACAATGGTATCGTTGGAGGCAGTGGAGGGGGTGGAGCGGATACGCACAGCATCGGTATTGATGGTAGCGGAGGCTTCGATGGTGCTGTAATCTGGGTACAAGTCCTGGGGACTAGTACTGGTCGGTGTTTCAGTTGGGGTAGCGGTGGGTTCTACGGTCGGTTCCTCAGTGGGTGTTTCGGTTGGGGTAGCGGTGGGGGTTGCGGAGTCCAGCGTGACATAGCTGTACACGACGTAGGAATCCACACCGTTATATTGGATGTACGCCCACAGGTAATCGTTGGCGGTGAAGGTGCCGTACACCCACACGCCGTCACCCTGGTTGAGCGTATCGACAATAGTGTCGTTGGAAGCAGTGGAGGGGGTGGAGCGGATACGCACGGCATCGGTATTGATGGTAGCGGAGGCTTCGATGGTGCTGTAATCCGGGTACAAGTCCTGCGGATTGGTACTGGTCGGCGTTTCAGTTGGGGTAGCAGTGGGTTCTGCGGTCGGTTCCTCAGTGGGTGTTTCGGTTGGGGTAGCAGTGGGTTCTTCGGTCTGCTCCAGCACGTACACGAAAGTGACCGAGGACGACGGCAAAATACTGCCGTCGTTGCCGACGGTGACATCAAATTGTGTCTGCGAGGTGGGAGAGAGCACATAGCTGGCAGGAATCAGCGACGGGTTGGGCGTGATGGTGTGGGACCCGGGGGCCAGTTCCAGCAGCTCGGCGGAGGCCAGCGGGGACCCGCTTTCATCGGTATAATTGACCGTCAGGAAGCCCGACACCATCTCCTGCTCATAGACAAAGGTGATGGAGTCGTTCGTGGGAACGCCCATATCGGAAATGGTAACATCCACCTGCGCGGGGCTTTCGGGCGAGAGCACATAGCCGTCCGCCAGGTCCGAGGGCGTGGGGGTGATAGTATAGGTGCCCGGATCCAGCGTTTGCGACTGGGCCGTGGCTACGGGGTTGCCATCTGCATCGTTATAATAGATGGTCACTGTGCCCTGCATGACCTGCGCTTGGAAATAGAAGGTGACCCATTCAGGCGTTGCAATGCCGTTTTGGTCCACGGTCACCGTCGCACTGTCGCTGCCGGTGAGGGTATAGTTGGCAGGCACCAGCGAAGGATTTACATTGATGACATTGGATTGGTCGTAATACGCAAGGACAACTTCATAGTAGAGTACGTTGGCGTTGTCCTCACTATCCACATAATATACGGGGACTTCAACCGGCTGGACATCCATGGGCATTTCCGCAGTGGAGATGAACAGCCAGTACGTATCGACCATCACATCGTTCTGATAGGCCGTAATCAGTGTGGAAGAGCCGTCAAAATCCACGGTACCAATATCGGTTTCCAGCGTGTCCCCGGTGGTGGGGGCGAAGGTATAGGGCGCGGTTTCCGAGGCGACGATACCCAGCGTGATGGGGAAGTTAAACGCCTCCGGCGGTACCATAGCCCAATACGCTTTGCCAAGCGGGCTCATGGTAGGGGTAGCCTCCAGCACCACAGGCTCGCCGTCCTGTACGGTATAATAGGTGATGCTGACGGTGGGCATAACCGCGAGCTCCTCGGGTGTGAGTTCCGCCGCGATAACAGGCTGGGCAAGCATAAAGGCAAGCGCGAGTAAAAGCCACAGGCCTTTGCGCAGCAGCGGATAAGATATTTTTTTCATAGCAGGAGTTCCTCCTTCTGGATCATGTCAGCATGCGAGACTTGTCTGATACATTTAATTTTAATGCTTTCGTAATAGAAAGTCAATAAATTTCGGGTGGTGGGCCTGCGCCGCGAAACAGAATCTGCGCGGCGCGGACAAAGGGGTTCGGCTGACAGGTGTAGAATAGCTCTGAAAGACGAAAAGGGGGCATGGAAATGGCGGCAGGAGACGGGCTGACCGAGGTGTTTCTCTCCGAGGTGACCAAGTACACCGGGACAGTGTTTACCGTGAGCGAACGGATGGTGGAGCTGCCAAACGGCAAGCATGCCAGGCGAGAGCTGGTTCATCATTTTGGCGCGGCGGCCGTGGTCCCTGTGGACGCGGAGGGGATGGTGACCATGGTACGCCAGTACCGCGTGGCCCATAACCGTGTCATGCTGGAGATTCCCGCCGGAAAGCTGGATTCCGCCAGCGAGGATACGCTTGCCTGTGCCCACAGGGAATTGGAAGAGGAATCGGGCCTGAAAGCCGGGTCCATGAAACTGTTAACCCGCATGACCCCAACCCCAGGGTACGATACCGAGTTTGTGGATATCTACCTGGCAACGGAGCTGACAAGCGGTAAGGCGAAGCCCGACGAGGACGAGTTCCTTCAGGTAGAGCGTATGCCCCTTGGAGAAGCGGTTGACCGCGTGATGCGCGGGGAGCTGAGCGATGCTAAAACGGCGATCGGGCTGCTGATGGCGGCACGGCTGCTCTGCTGATAGAACGACACTGCAATCAAAATTGTTCCCGGTGAAGGAGAAATTGGACCGATGCAAGCTGATCCATTGTTTGATCCCATGGCCGTGGTTACCCCCCGGCTTACACTGCGCCCCGCGCGTATGCGTGACGCGCAGGATATGTTTGAGTACTCCAAAGACCCGCAGGTTGCCCTGCATGTGCTGTGGGACGCGCACCGTTCCATTCGGGATACCAAGGCCGTACTGCGGCACATGATACGCGATTGCCGCCTGGGGCCGCCGTTCAGCTATGTGATCGAGCTGACGGACGAACGCCGCGTGATTGGCACCATTGGGCTGATGAACTACTCCCGGCAGAACCGCTCCGCTGAGGTGGGCTACAGCTTAAGCCGTGCCTACTGGAACCAGGGTATTATGACCGAAGCGCTGCGGGGTATGCTCAAGTACTGCTTTGCTGAGCTTCTGCTCAACCGCATTGAGGCCCAGCATGAGACGGATAACCCCGCCAGCGGCGCGGTGATGCGCCATGTGGGTATGCGGCACGAGGGGACACTGCGCAAACGCATTTATAACAAGGGACGGTTTCACGACATGGAGCTGTATGCCATCCTTAAGGAGGAGTTTCATGCGTAAGAGAGAGACGATAAAAAAACTGGCAGCACTGGTGCTGGTCTGTGTGATCGGGCTGCTGGTTTCGGGCTGCGGCGACAAGGAAGCCGCCTACGAAAAAGCTCTGGCCGCCTTTGCCGAAGGGGATTATGCCAAAGCGGCGACCGATTTTGAAAAGATTGGCGATTTTTTGCAAGCTGAAACCTACGCTGCTTACTCCCAGGGACTGACCTATTATAATCAGGGCAGCTATATTGAGGCGGAACCCTATTTTGCCATCACGCGCGGATTTATGTACGGCGAGCAGCGCTATAACTATTGCCATGCCTATGTGCTGGAAGAAGCCGGCGACTTTGCCGAGGCCGCCCAGTGGTACGAAGGGCTTGGCGAGTTTGAGGATGCACCGAATCGCGCTGCCTATTGCCAGGCACGCGTCGCCGAGGAAGCGGAAGACTATGAAACCGCGCTCGTCAAGTATGACGAGTCGGGCGGCTACCGGGATGCGGAGGCGCGGCTGGATACGCTGAACTTTCAGATTTTCCAGCGCGCAACAGAACACATGGACGCACAGGAGTATCAAGAAGCGTTTTTGCTGTTTACGCTGCTGGGTAACCGCTATGACGCGGCAAGCTATGCCCGCACCGCGAAAAACTATATGCTGGAACAGGACTATGCCCGCGCCGAGGAGCTGATGCAGGACGGCGATTTGCAGGGAGCGTATGATGTTTTCTACGCCATGGCAGGCTTTCGCGATGCGGCCGACAGGGCCGGGGAGCTGGCCAAGCAGCTGGGCATAGACACGGCGCAGCCGTAATGCCAAAAATCGGCGAGTGCCGGCAAAAGCTGAGGTGGATACGGCGTGGAGAAACGCCCTGGTATAGAAGGAAATCTGATCATTCTGGCGACCGCCCTGCTGTGGAGTACGGGCGGCGTTTTAATCAAATATATCCCATGGAGTACGTTTTCCATCGCCTCGCTGCGGGGGCTGATTTGTTTGACCATTCTGCTGGGCATCCGCTGGCGGCACTGCCGCAGCGGCAAAGCCCTGCGCATCAAGTTCAGCAAGTACAATGTGGCGGCGGGCGCGGCGCTGTTTATGACGTCCTCTCTGTTTTTGGCCGCCAACAAGCTGACCACCGCGGCCAATGCCATTGTGCTGCAGTACATTGCGCCGATTTTGATACTTCTGTACACGGCGCTTGTACAAAAGCGTAAACCCACCAAGGCCGATATTTTTCTGACGGTGCTGGTCTTCCTGGGCTGCGCCCTGGCGTTTTCGGATAAGCTCGGCGGAGCCAACCTGCTGGGGGATGTGCTGGCGCTTTTATCCGGGTTCAGCTTTGCCGCGCTGATACTGCTCAGCCAGCACAAGGAAACCAATGCCTCCGATGGGCAGGTAATCGGCTGCGGGATGAGCTTCCTGATCTGGCTGCCGTTCCTGCTCACAGATCAAAGCATTCACTTTGCGCCTGCCAATGTCGGGGCCATGCTTGCCCTTGGCGTACTGCAATACACCCTGCCGAGCATCCTGTTTGCCAAGGGTGTGAAGATGACCCACCCCGTGGCCGCGTCTGTCATTTTAACAGCCGAGCCGATTATGAACCCGTTGTGGGTGTTTCTGTTCCTGGGGGAGCTGCCCGGCACCCGCGCCATCCTCGGCTTTGTGCTGGTCATCTCCGCCGTAACCCTGCAATCCTTGATTCCCATTTTACGCAAGCCCAAGCCGGGCTATGTGGAGCCAATCGAGTAAGCCTGCCAAAAAACGCAATCTGCGGTGTCAGCGTCATCGGCAAGTCGCATCACGTACGGATTGTGTACGCTCAGCTCCTTGCCGTTTCGCTTCCTAGCATCTCACGCTTTTTGAGCAAGCTTAAACTACAGCATCGAGATTGCTGCAAACAAGGATTATGTCATTTTCACCATTAATTGCAATATAAAGGCTGTGTCATTGTAGCAGCCATTTATTGATTATGTTTTTATATCCACAATGCTCCAAACAGTAACGATGGCCTGTTCAGGAAGCCTGAGATGCTAGGAAGCAAGGGTGGCAGGAGGTTGAGCTTACCGCGGTGTAAGTGATGCCGACTGCCACTCGCAGCTGACACCGCAGATCGGGGTTTATGGACGGGCCTAAGCCAAGTTGGCTTTTTAAAGCACCCTTTCCTTACCCATAAACACGCTGGCAACCGTTCCCGGCCCGGCGTGGGCGCCGATCACGGGGCCGACAAACACATGCTTGACGGGGCCGAGCTGGGGAACGCGTTCGCGGATCAGGTCTTCCAGGCGTTTGGCGTCGGCCGCGGAATCGGCATGCATGATAATCAGCTCCTGCCCGGCGGGATCGACAATGTTCTCGGCGGTTTTGTCGGCCAGGTAGCGCAGGGCGGCTTTGCGGCCGCGGATTTTGTTTTCGGCGGTCATGGACCCGTCCTTACACAGGGTGAGGATGGGTTTTAAGTCCATGAGCGAGCCCATGGTGGCAGCCACCGCGCTGATGCGCCCGCCGCGTTTTAAGTACACCAGATCATCCACCGTAAACCAGGCCTGTGCCTTCAGGCGGTTTTCTTCCACCCAGGTTTTGACCTCGTCCATGGTTTTGCCATCTTGGAACATAGCGTAGGCTTTTTCCACTAGCAGCGCCATCGGGCGGGAAATGGTGAGCGTATCAACGATCTCAATCCGGCGGTCGGGATAGGTTTTCAGAATCTCCTCGCGCGCCGCGCGGGCATTTTCCTGCGTAGCGGACATTTTGGAGGAAAACGCGATGAACAGAATATCCTTGCCGGCTTTCAAATACGGCTCAAAATACTCCAGGTACGCCGACACCGGCAGCAGCGAGGTTTTAGGCGCGGTGCCATGGCGCATTTTTTCAAAATACTCCTTTTGGGTTCCGGCACGGCCCAGATCGTCCAAGTATTCCACGCCGTCGATTACGTAGGGCATGTAGATCATCGCCACGTCGTTTTCGTCAGCGAACTGATAGGAGATATCGGAATCGGAGTCGGTCATAAAGACATAGGAATCCATAGAAGCCTCCTTCGGGATGATAATGTCCAAAGTAATGTACAGGTATTGTACATGGTCAGCCTGAGATTTGCAACGTAGAGCGCTTAGGCGGGGTCTTCGCAGCCGATTATATCGCACACGCCCTGCAAAATATATTTGGGGCGGTAGGCGAACTTGCGCATTTCGTGCTCGGTGGTCACGCCCGAAAGCACCAGTACCGTGTCAATACCCGATTCGGTTCCGGCGACGATATCGGTATCCATGCGATCGCCGATGACAATGGCATCCTCGGCCTTTACGCCTAGCATGCGAATGCCGTGGCGCATCATCAGCGGGTTGGGCTTGCCCAGGTAATAGGCGTTGCGGCCGGAAGCAAGCTCAATGGGGGCCATCAGCGCTTTGCAGGCCGGGGCGATACCGCCTTCGATGGGGCCGGTGAGGTCAGGGTTGGTGCCAATGAGCTTTGCACCGGCACGAACCAGCTTGACGGCGTGCTGAATACGGTCGTAGGAGTAGGAGCGGGTTTCGCCCAGAACAACGTATTCGGGGTTGACCTCGTTCATGGTAAAGCCCGCTTCGTACAGTGCGCCGACCAAACCCGGTTCTCCGATGACATACACGCTGGAGCCGGGGCTTTGCTGTTTTAAAAATGCGGCGGTGGACAGGGCGCTGGTGTAAAAATGATCCTCGTCGACCTCAAGCCCCAGCCGCAGCAGTTTTTGATGCAGTTCGCGCGGGGCGCGTTCGGAGGAATTGGTCAGGAATAAAAATGCCTTGTTTTCGCGCTTTAGCCAGGCAACAAACTCCAGCACACCGGGCAGCAGTTTGTTGCTGTGGTAAATCACGCCATCCATATCACAGATGAACCCTTTTTTTTGCCGGATTGCTTCCAGCGCTTGGGTGCTGATCGCCACGATAGTCGTCCTCCCTGCCCGAAAAAACGGGTGTGTGGTTGTAACTCTGGTGATCGTTATCCCGGAAGCCGCATGCTGCGGCTGTGGCCCGATACGCGATTAATCGTAGTCAATGCCAGGATACAGGCATGCCGTACGGACAAAGGTGGCCTGGCAGCTTTGCGCCAGCGCCGATTGCGCCTGGTTGCGGCGAATGGCATCGGCCATAAAGGTGGTCACGCCGCGCTCGCGCAGGGCGTTCATGGCGGCCGCGATCAGGGTTTTGGCCAGCCCCAGCCTGCGGTAGTTCTGGGATACATACAGCCCGATAATCTGGGCGGTATTGTTTTGCCCGGTCATGGCAATCTCGCCGACAATCTCGCTGCCGCGGGCAATGTACAGGGCAATAAAGTGCGGCATGCTCATATACTGGCGAAGCACCGGCTGGGTTAGCAGGTCCAGGCGGTACATGTTCATGCGCATCAGAAACGATGCCTGCTCCATGGAGTTTTGCAAGGGAATAAAGCCCATATCGTAGCCGATGGGAGCGGAGGGCTTGGCCGGCGGCGTCTGGATTTTGATAATGTCCAGCGCATCGTTTGCTTCAAAGCCCGAATCCATATACAGGGAAAGCATGGCGGCGTCATCCATACCGACCTGGGCAAACACCCGCGCCTTTAGGTACGGGGTCTGCTGGTGCAGCTGAATGGCGCGCGCAAGCAAAGCGCCTAGGAGCATTTCGCGTCCCGGTCCGCGCGTGGATATGGACAGGAATATGTTGATCGGCCGTTCGGGAAACAAATATGGGTGGTGCGTGCGCACCAGATGCCCCTGCCCGACAACCATGTTGGAAGCATCTGCAAGCAGGAATACGTTTTCCGGCGGGAAGCCGTTATTGGTCTGCGCCGGATGGAAAACATGCATGCTCAAGTATCGTCCTTTCCCATAAGGATCAGAAGGATCATAAACCGTTGGTTTGCATCAGTGTCAAACAGGTATATTGTACTCGGATTACGCGCCGAATGCAAGATTGGGACGGAATGTGTTATAATGATGGCAATAAGAATCGTGAGGCGGTGTCATGATGAAACGGGCTGCAATGGTGCTTTTATGCATACTGGTGCTTGGGGTATCCGGCTGCGGGGCGGTCAACCAAACCAACCGTTTTGTTGTGCTGCCGGAGGCAGAAACCACGCCGGAGGTAACCAGGGAACCGGAGCTTACGCCTGTGCCCGCTGTGCAGCTGGTGGTAGAGCCTTCGCCTACACAGGCGGTACCGACCGGTACACCGGTACCGGCACCGCAGGATACCATGGAGCCGGAAGTTCTGCTGGCACCTGTGCCGACCGCAGAGCCGGAGACCACACTGGCCCCGACACCAAGCCTGACACCGGAGGGCGGCTCCGGCGAGTTCAACGGATAAAAGCGTATAAAACGGAGGAACAGCATGAAGGTATTGATGATCAACGGAAGCCCCCACATGCACGGCACCACGCGCCGCGCGCTGGACGAAATTGCTACGGTGCTGCAAGAGCACCAGATTGAAAGCGAGATTTTCACAATCGGACAGAAAACCATACACGGCTGCATCGCCTGCGGGCAGTGCGACGGACATTGCACGGCGTTTGACGACGAGGTCAACGAAGCCATCGACAAGATGAAGGAGTCCGACGGGCTGATCATCGGGACGCCGGTGTATTTCGCCTCGCCCAACGGTACCACGCTTTCGTTTTTGGATCGCATGTTTTTTGCGGGTGGCGGTGCGTTTGCCGGGAAAGCGGCGGCCTGTGTGGCGGTTGCGCGGCGTGCGGGCACGACGGCTACGCTGGACGATCTGCTGAAATACCCGCTCATCAAAGGAATGGCCGTGGTTCCCTCCACCTACTGGCCTATGGTGTTTGGTGCCAATGCCGGGGACGCCATTCAGGATATGGAGGGCATGCAGGTTATGCGCAACCTGGGCCATAACATGGCCTGGATGCTCAAGCTGATTGCGCTGGGCAAGGAAAACGATCTACCCTTCCCAAGCCCCGAAAAACCACGGGTCAGAACGAATTTCGTTACAAAGCAATAGCTCTATCGCTGTAAGCCAGCCTCCCTTTGACAAGGGAGGCTTTTTGTTTGCAGCGACACAGCCCCACCCTATAAAGCGGCGGCCATCCCCGGTAGAAGGGATGACCGCCAGAATACGGAGGAGAGGTATTGTATACAGAAAGCCGGTTCGCGTTTAAACGAAACAGCGCTGTATTACGCGGTTTTCAGCCGGTAGCCGCAGCGGTACACGGTTTCAATACGGTTCATGCCCAGCTTGCGGCGAAGACGCTGTACGTGTACATCCACGGTGCGGGTTTCACCCATGCTTTGGTAGCCCCATGCTTTGCGCAAAAGATGTTCGCGGCTTACAGGCAAATCGGGGTTTTCCATCAGGGTTAAAAGCAGCGCCAGCTCCTGCGCGGTGAGTTCCACGCGCTCTGAGCCAAGCATGGCTACGCGCGTTTCCTCGTTTACGGTCAGGGGTGTCAGCGGCTGGTTCTGCGTTAGGAGATGATTCACGGTTTGCAGCGCAGCTTTGGCGGAGAACGGCATGACCAATACATCCGAACGCCCACGGTACAGCGCGCGCAGGTGGGATACGGTGTCCTGATCCGCAGTCAGGAACAGCACGGGGTACTCCAGCCCTTGAATTTGAGAAAACAAGGCACGGCAGTCCGGCCATTTCAGCCTTGCGTCCATCACGACCAGGGTATCCTTAGGCAGATTGCCGGGAACACCGTCGGTCGGTTTGAGGCGCAGAACCTCGTGATTCGATTTGGTTAATATGCGGGTCAGTTTATCGGTTACGTTTTTCTGGGTGCCATAGATGAGTATTTTAGCCATAGTATTCACCTCACAGTTATTATGACGGATGAAAGTGGCAAAGTATTGCATAATATGTGAATGAATTGTGAACGACTTGTAAATAAACTAAATAGCTTATGGAGGTTTGGCCCTGTTTTGTGGCCAGTTGACTGCTTTATAATGCCGATTTGAAAGGAATGTGAGATGTTTTAGAAGGTTTCGCACCATATTGCACTGCAATCCCCCCTATACTGGCAACATGAACAAGTGCGAGGAGGGGTGCGATGACCGCACGCGGCAGGAAACCCAAGCCCGATGCGCATATCGCCGGTGAGACGGAGGTTCTGGAATGCCTGACCGATGTCCTGCGCGGCAGGGATGCCGAGGATGGAAAAATCACCCCGCGCGACAGGCTGCGTGCCGCAGAACTCCTGGCCAAGCGCTATGGCGTACTGGGCGCGGTTGAGCCCAAGCAGGATGTGCCGCGCATCATCGACGATATTCCCGCAGCGACAGAGAAGGATGACTGATATGACCGATATTCGGCTGTCACGCTTGATTGCGGAAACGTTCTTCCCGGTGTGGCGCGCGGCACGGGATGGAACATGTGACGAACTGTGGCTGTCCGGCGGGCGCGGATCGGGGAAAACTTCGTTTGCAGCGCTGTATATTCTACGTGGGCTGATGGACGAGCCCGAAGCTAACGCTATTGTATACCGCAAGGTGGCCGACACGCTGCGGGAATCGGTATACGGGCATCTTGTATGGGCGATCGGCCTTCTAGGTGTATCGGACTGGTTCAAGCTGAAGCTCTCGCCGCTGGAAATTGAGTATACTCCGACCGGGCAGCGCATTTTGTTTCGCGGGGCGGACAAACCGGAAAAATCCAAAGGTGTCAAGCTGCAAAAGGGATATTTCAAGTACCTGTGGTTTGAAGAGCTGACGGAGTTTTCGGGGATGGGCGATATCCGCACCATCAAGGCATCCATCCTGCGCGGCATAGCCCAAAACACCCTGACCCTGTACACCTACAACCCGCCAGAGCGCGCCGGACACTGGGTAAACCACGAGGCCCGTACCCGGCGCAAAGGGCGCAAGACACATCACAGCGACTACCGCAGCATCCCCAAAGCATGGCTTGGGGATGCTTTTCTATCGGAAGCCAACGCCTTGCAAAAAAGCAACCCCCGCGCCTATCGCCACATGTACCTGGGCGAGGTCACAGGCACCGGGGCGCAGGTGTTTGAAAACGTAAAGCTCAAACGCTTGCCGGCAAAGGACTGGCAAGGGCTTCGAAGCTACTGCGGGCTGGACTTCGGCTTTGCATCCGACCCGGACGCGTTTGTACGCTGCGCTTACGACGGGCGCAGGCGCATCCTCTACATTGTGGATGAGTTTGTATCACTGCGGATGCTGGCAGATGCACTGGCAAGCGCGGTCAAGACGCGTGCCGGCGAGGTATTTGTCACCTGCGATAGCGCAGAACCACGCTCGATAGCCGAGCTCCGCAGCCGTGGCGTGCACGTAATACCCGCCCGGAAAGGCCCCGATAGCGTTGCCCACGGCATGAAGTGGCTGCAAAGCCGGGCCATGATCGTGATCGACCCCAAAAAAACACCCCGCGCGGCGCAGGAGTTCAGCTGCTATGAATTTGAGCGCGATAAAACGGGCGCACTGCTGCCGTATTACCCCGACCGCGACAACCACCTGATCGACGCGGTGCGGTATGCCATGGAAAGCGTCAGCGCGGTCAAGCGCGCGATTGTACCCAAATAAACGCGTTGCACGTGAACGATGAATAAAGGAGTACGCAATGATCACCATCGACAAAACCCTGCTGCTGGAAGACGGTACGCCGCCGCCGGAGCTATTGCTGGCACTGCTGAATGAGCACCGCAGGCTGCGGGAGACACGGCTTTCCGTGCTCAAGGATTATTATGACGGCAACCATGCCATCCTCAGCCGTACCCGGCTTTCGGGGCTGCCCAATAACCGCCTGGCACACGCGATGCCCAAGTATATCACCGCCATTGCGGCAGGGTATCTGGTTGGCGCGCCGGTGCAGTACAGTTTGCAGGATCATCCGGCGGCGTTTGAGCAGCTGGTCGGGGTGCTGCGCCGCTGCGATACGCAGAGCATCGACGCGGAGCTGGCTGTGGATGCGGCGGTATATGGCAAGGCGGTGGAGCTTTGCTACGCCGACCATCAGGCCAAACCGCGCGTTGCACAGGCCGACCCGCGCCATGCCTTTGTGGTATACGACGATACGGTAGAGCACAGGCCGCTTTTGGGGATTACGATCAGCGATGTGCTGGACAAAAACCTAAAAAAAGCAAGCGAGCGCGTGACCGTGTGTACCGATACCCTGATTGTACACATGGAGCGGCGCGCAAGCGAAGCGCCGGTTGAGCTGTCGCGCCAGGCGCATTATTTTGGCGGGGTGCCGATGACCGAGTACTGGAACAATGCCGATGAGAGCGGGGATTTTGAAGCCGTACTGCCGCTGATTGATGCCTACGATGCCCTGCAATCCGACCGGATTAATGATAAGCAGCAGTTTACTGATGCCATCATGGTGCTCAAGGGCGTGGGCGCGCTGCAATCCGAGGACGCGGAGACCGATTTGGATCCGGATGACCCGGCAGCGTCCGCGCTGGCCGCCAGCAGGCGGCTTCGGCACACGCGCACGCTGTTTTTGCCGGGGGATGGGGCGGATGCCGGATTTATCACCAAGCCGGATTCCGAATCGGGAAGCGAGCTATTACGCAAAAGCCTGGCCGACGATATTCACAAGCTGAGCTTTGTGCCGGATTTGACCGATGCCAAGTTCGCCAGCGATGCTTCGGGCGTGGCGATGCGCTACAAGCTGCTGGGCTTTGAGCAGCGGACGAAAATCAAGGAACGCTGGTTCCGGGAAGCACTGCGGACGCGCCTGCACCGTTTGGCGCATTTTATGCGCGTGCAGGGGGCGGCGGCGTTTGATGTCGATCAGGTGCAGATCACCTTCCGCCGTACCCTGCCCGCCAACGATTTGGAGATCGCCAAAACCGTGCAGGCCTATAAGGGAATACTGCCAAACGAGATTTTACTGTCGCAGATTCCCTTCGTTGACAATGCACCGGAGATTGCCAAGCTGTAGCCGATGGAACGCGGGCAACCGCATTGCATACCAACCCGATAAGGGAGACTAGCCGACGGGCGTAAAACGGGAGGAAATGATATGAGCGAAACCGCTGTAGAAACCAGGAACAAAACGCAGGAAACCGCCGACGCAGAAAAGACCGAATCGGCCGAAAAAACCTTTACGCAGGATGATATCAACCGCATCGTCAGCCAGACCATCGCATCCGAACGCAAAAAGGCGGAAACGCAGATTAGCCAGGCCAGGAAGGAAGCGGAGGAACTGGCGCAGATGACCGCCGAGCAGCGTGCCGAGCACAGAATGGCCGAGCGGGAGGCTGCCATTTCACAGCGCGAGGATACGGTAAAGCGCAACGAAATACGCGCCGGTGCCGTGCAGCTTCTACTCAAGAAAGGGCTGCCTGCCGAGCTTGCAGATACCCTGACCTATGCCGATGCGGACAGCGCTGCGGCGGCGATCGATACGCTGGAGCAGGCGTTTCGCCAGGCATTGCAGCAGGGCATTGAGGAGCGCATGAAGGGCATGGCCCCCGCCGCGACGGTGAGCACCGCCGCCGGGTTTGAAGCCAAGCTTAAAAAGGCGGTCGGGATTCAGAAATGATGCCCGTAAACTTAACCGACATAAAAAGGAGACATGTACATGGCAAATTCCATTACGCTGTTTAAACAAACCCTCTCCGATACGCTGGACGAGGTATACAAGCTATCCAGCCTGACTGCCGTGCTGGACGGCAGCGCTGATCTGGTCAAGCAAGGTGCAAACGCCAACGAGCTGATCATCCCCAAGATGAGCGTGCAGGGCCTGGCGGACTACGACAAGGCCTCGGGCTATGTGTCCGGCGATGTGAGCCTGACCAACGAGACTGTACAGTGCAATTTCGACCGCGGCCGTATGTTCACCGTGGATTCGATGGACGATCTGGAAACCGCTGGCGTTGCCTACGGCAGGCTGGCGGGCGAGCTGATTCGCACCAAAGTGGTGCCGGAGCTGGATGCCTTCCGCTTTGCCAAGTATGCGGGCACCGGCGGTATCTCGGTGATAGAATCCGGCACGGCGCTGACCACCGGTACGGCTGTGATTACCGCACTGCGCAAGGCTGTAGCCGCCATGGACGAGGCGGAAATCCCCTATCAGGACCGCTACCTTTTCATCACCCCCACGCTGGACGGCATGATCGCAGACCTTGACACCACCAAAAGCCGTCAGGTCATGGAACGCTTCCAGGGCAAGGTGCTGGTGCCGCAAACGCGCTTTTACACCGCTGTGGACATGCTCGATGGTACGAGCTCCGGCCAGGAAGCCGGCGGATATGTCAAAGGTGCGACGGCCAAGAACATCAACTTCATGGTCATCCATCGCAGCGCTGTGATTCAGTTCAGCAAGCATGTTGCCCCCAAGGTGATTTTGCCCGATGTGAACCAGTCTACCGACGGCTACAAGTTCGGCTATCGCCATGTGGCTATCGCGGATGTGTACGAAAACAAGGCAACCGGTATCTACCTGCACTATGCCAACGCATAATCGACAGATAGCCCTGCCGGATGCAGGATGAAAATTGCAAAGCAGCGGCCTGTATCAAGGATAGGACGACGCGCAGGCGTTTACCACTTTGCGGTTTGGCATCTCAGGTAGTCGGTATGGGTGTGCTAGCGGAAACGCCGGGGGTGATGCGCCTCCGGCGTTTCCGGTGAAAGGATGAAGCAATGACCGAGTTTTTAGACAAGCTCAAGCGCAGACTGCGCATAACAGATGGCGAGCAGGACGCGTTGCTTGAAGATTTACTCACCGACGCGCAGGCGTTTGCCGTAGGCTACACGGGGCGCGATCCTCTGCCGGAGGCGGCGGGTGGCGTGGTGGTAGAACTGGCGGCCATCAGCTATGGGCGGCTGGGCATGGAAGGACAGCTGGAGCACAGAGAGGGCAGCGTGTCTATCCGCGTGGATGGCTTACCCGCCATGCTTAAAACCCAGCTGGACAGCTGCCGCATGGCAAAGGTGGGCTAGGAATGCGTTTGCTGGAACATAGGAAAAAGACCGTGACCGTAAAGCCTGCCGCCGCGCCGCAGAAAGTGCAGGAATCAGGCAGGCTATACCGCTTTGACGACACGGGAGCCGTGTCCGTCCGTGTGGTATTGCAGCCACTTTCGGCGAAAACGGAACTCGCTGTGCAGGGGCAGATCGGGGAGGCAACACTCCTGATGCTCTACGACGGCGATTTGACTTTGGATGAAGGCATGGGCGTGTGCGTGGAACCCAATACGAGCACGACCTGCGATTACCGTATATCGGAAATGCCCAGGTGCTATCACAGCCACAAGGAATACACGCTTGCCTTCATCCCGCCAACGCAGCGTGGGTAGGCTGCGCCGGGGCGGGGCGGCCTGTGAACAACAATAACCCATGGGTCGCCGCTGCTTCATGGCGGCAATCGCACAAAGCAAGGGTATGAAACACACGGGGCATGACGTGCCGGAGGGAGTAAGCCCATGAACGAGACAGAAATCATTATGCAGGAATTGGCATCCATCGAGGCCATCCAAAGCGTAACGCGCGGCTGGCCAAAGAATGACGTGCAATACCCGTGCGCGGCCGTGCAGCTGCTGGAGCGCAGCGCGGTGGACACACGAGACAATCAGGCGTACTTGACCCGCAGCCGTTACCTGCTTAGGGTGTTTGGGCCCACACTTGCCGCGTGTGACGCGCTGAAAGGCCCGATCACTACCGCAATGACTGGGCTGCGCTACAATCTGCAACGCGTGCAGGAGAGCGAAACTGAAACCGCGCAACTGCGCATGACCTTTGAAAAACTGGAGTAGGGGGATAAAACCATGAGTGTTAAACGAGCCATTATCGGCTTTCGGGGCGTCGCACTTGCGCCGATACTGACCGATTCCATCACCGCATACGAAACCGGCGCCGGGGCGGCCTTGCAATATGCGGGGCAGATGAGCCGTTCCGTCAAGGAGAACAAAACCGATATCTATTACGACGACGACCTGTACGCCCAGCTGCGCAATGTATCCGGCGAGGATGTGGAACTGCGCCTGGCCGAGGTGCCGCTTTCCCGGCTGGAAACCCTGGGCCTTGGCGTGTATGACGCGCAAACCGAAACGCTGGAAGCGAATTTCTCGGTCGCGGGTAAGTTTTTCGCGCTGCGCTGCGTGGCCGATACCGTGTCCGGTCTGCCGTTTTACTTCAACTATCGCGTGTTTGAGCTGACCGGCGTAAAGTTTGATAACTTCGCCTCCAAGCAGCAAAACGCATCGGTATGCGAGGTCATTCTCTCCGGCGTGTTTAAAAAGCCGCAGCTCATGAGCCTGAAACCCTGGGCCGTCATGCAGCTGAAGGAAGACGGCAGCAATGCAGAGGCATGCAACGCATTCCTGACGGCTGCCGAAGTGAAGCCTGAGGCATAGTGCCACGGTGTGTCACCCCGAGTAACCCCGGCAGGGGCATTGCCTCTGCACCGGGGTGTCGAGGGGAATCCACCGCAGGAGAAAGGACGCGTATGAACTCGATTGATGTATCGCTGCCGCGCAGTATTACGGTGCGCGGGCAGGAGATTACAAAAATGCCGCTGGGGCGGTATTTGCAGGCCATCCGACTGCTGGAAAGTTTCCCGCGCCAGGTGGCGGAAGCGCTGATACCGGACACGGATGTCTCCGCTTTTCTGGAAACGCTGAAAACAATGGATCGGGCGAAGCTGCTTGATTTAGCCCTCAAAGCGCTTACGGTGGTGCCGGAGCAAACTGTGAAGCTGATAGCTGTGCTGACGGAGATTCCCGAAGAGACGCTTTTGTCCGACGCGGCAATCGGTGCGGACGGTCTGTTGGACATAGTCAATGCATGGCTTGAGGTGAACATGGCGGAAAATTTTACCCAGGCGGCGCGCCGGCTGCGCAGTCATATCAGCCGGCTCACCGCGACATGGAAACCTGGCTGCAGCGTTTGATTGCTGCAGGGCTTACGCTCGGCATTGCAAAGCGCGAGCTGATGGAAGACTATTACCCGGCGGAGCTGCCTGTGGTGCTGAAAGCCTATACCGATCGTCACGGCGCAGAGCAGGGCGGCACCGAAGCGGTAGACCCTATGACATTTTTTGGTACGGGAGGTGAAACGGTTGACGGCTGAAGACATTTCCAGGTATGTATCCGAGGCGGCACAGCAGGCGGCCGCGCAGCTGGATCGGGTGGCGGGTAAGATCAGCACGCTGGTAAACGGAACCCCGATTCCCCTGCAAATCAGTACTACACAGGCGGAGCGGCAGCTCGATACCCTGCGCCAGCACGTTCGCCGGTTGCTAACAGACACGGATGGCAACCGCGTTTCCGCGTCTGCGGCAGCGGCCGCGCAGCGGAGCTATCGGGCTGCGATTCGAGAGCTGACAACGCTGAAATCCCTCTCCCGCACGACCTATGAGCAGGAACTGGAATACCTGCTCACCATCCGGGAGAATATGAACCGCCTGCGCATGAGTGCAAAGGACGCGCTGGATTTGCAGAAGCGTTTGGCGGCTGTGCAGGCGCAAATCGCCGCGCGGGATGCGCAGAGCCTCGATACGCTGCTGTCCGGTGTGATGAATGCCTTGCGCAACCGCTACGAAACCATGCGCGATGCCGAGCTTTCCATGCTCAGCCAAAGCCGCCAGGCTTGGCAGACCTGGAAGGATTCCAGCACCGAAGCGATTCACGCGCAGATCGATGCGCTGGACGCACTGGCCCAGGCCGAGGATCGTGCCGCCGCTAAGGACACGTACCTGCGGCGGATTGAAAAACTGCAGCAGGCCCTGGCCTACGAGCAGGATGCCTTTAACCGGGGACAGCTGTCGGCTCAGCTGACGGATGCGCAGGCGGAGTATGATAATTGGCTTTCGCAAACGACTCGCGAGGATCAGAAAGCTGCGCTGCAGGCGCAGTTGCAGGCCGTAAGCGAGCGGGCAGACGCGGAGCTTACAGCCCTGTCTGCGCAGCAAAACGCTGTCAATGATACATACGACACACAGTTACAGGCAGCCGCCTTGCGAGCCGAGGCCGAAAAACAGCTCATGGCCGGTACGCAGGACGAAATTGTCAAGCTCATCGCTGCGTTTGCGCCCGATTACAACGCCGCCGGACAAACCCTGGGTGAGCAGATGCTTGCGGGTTTCATGGACAAAGCGGGCAGTATCTCCGGCTGGATGGAACGCCTGAACACCATGGTGCTGGGATTGCAGCAAAACCTAAACACGGCGCTGCAAGCTGCCACCGATGGCTTTTATCAGGAGCACCCGCCTGCCGCAGGCGTGACCATTACCCAGCAAAACACCTTCAACACCCCGGTGGAATCCCCCGCCGATACCGCCTGGCGTATACGGCAGGCCAATGAAGCGCTTGCGGCGGAGCTGCTGCATACCTAGAAAAGCGCTGACTGGGAACATAGAATAACAGTCCGAAAACAGGATCGAATGATGGAGGAACCATGCAAAAGCTGACCTATATCAACCTGAGCAACGAGCAGGCGGTATTCTGCGGCGCGCCGTATGTGCTATCCAAAATCGGCGGGCTGGGTCTGCCGGAGCTGGAATTTCAAAGCATTCGCGGGGCGTACCAGCAGGGGGATACGGCGCTTTCGTTCCGCCGCCAGAAGCGTATGTTGACGGTGACCCTGCACATTATGGGCAATAGCCGCGCTGAGCTGTACCAGCGGCGAATGGCGCTTTTGCGCGTATTATCGCCGGATAAAGCGGCCCGTGGCGACAGCCGTGCCGTATTGATTTATGAAAACGACAACGGTCGCTACATGACCTACGCTGTGCCGGATGGCGGACTGGATGCTCAGGGCAGAACGCTGGATACCCAGCCCAACGTGAAGCTCAATTTCCGCTGCGAAAGCCCGTACTGGTATGCGGTGAATCCCTCGTCCGTTGTATTTGCGGATACGGGTGAAGGCTTTGCACTGCCGTTTCAATTCCCGGTGCAATTCGGCCGCCGGGATTACGCCAGGGATGCCAGCAACCTGGGGCAGGTTTCCGTGCCTGTTCAGATCACCGTGGTGTGCAAGGGTGAAGTGCCGCGGCTTAAAAACCTGACGACCGGCAAGGAAATTGCCCTGTCGGCAGCGGTGCCGGAGGGCAATACTCTGATCCTTAATACCGATCCGGCCCGGCTGGATGCCCGCATTATTGACGCT
Organism: Candidatus Limiplasma sp.; assembly: GCA_963675925.2. Lineage (GTDB taxonomy): Bacteria > Bacillota > Clostridia > Christensenellales > Aristaeellaceae > CAXXOK01. Next base: position 641,700 of record CAXXIB010000004.1, on the reverse strand, counting down.
GGCGGTGTGGAGTCCGGCGCGTTTGGCAAACTAAGTCTGGACACACCGCTGGCGGACTTTACCCTGCGCCCGGGCCTGAACGCCCTTGTGTACGAGGCCGGCGGTGCCAGCGCGCAGAGCGAAATTACGGTGACATGGAGACATGCATATGAAGGTGTATAAGCGATGATTACACTGCAGCTCATGACTTTGGAGTTTGAAAAACTGGCCGAGATTGCGCAGTTTGAAAGCCTGCAAATTACCCGCAGCTATTTGGGCACAGGGCGGCTTACGCTGACGCTGCACCCGGATGTCAGCGGTGCACAGGCACTCGCGCCTGGCGTGCTGCTATTGGTGGATGCGCAAAAGGCGTTCTTGATCGAGGATGTGCAAACGCTGTCGCGTGAGCGGCTTACGGTGAACGGCTGTATGCTCAAAGGCCTGGCCAAGCGCCGCGTGTGCGTGCCACCGCTGGCGGCCGGGGCGCGGAACTATCAGGACTTCGGATGGGATCGCTTCACAGGCAGCGCCGAAGCGGCATACCTGCACTACGCGCAAAACAACCTGATCGCGCCGGATGATGAAGCCCGCATGATACCAACGCTTGTCGCGGCGGAGTCCTTGAATCGTGGCGCGGTACTGCCCTGGCAGGCCCGGTTTGATCGGCTGGACACCTTGTTTCAAGCCATCGGCGAGCGTACGGGGTTGGGCTGGGATATCCTGCCGGATTTTGAGCGCAAGGTGTTTGTGTTCACCGCGTGGCAGGGCGTGGACCGCACAAGCGGCGATGCGCTGTGCCTGATTTCGGAACAAAACGGTAACGCGGCGGATGTGCAGTACCGGCAGATGCTTTCCGGCAGCGCGACGACAGCGTATGTTGGTGGCGCAGGGGAGGACGAAGACCGTTTCATTCTCTGCGGTGGCGGGGAGGAAAGCGGATTAGCCCGACGCGAGCTTTGGGCGGATGCCGGAAGCTTGCAGGACCCGGCGATGATTGAGCTCTATGCCAAGCGTAAGCTTGGGGAAAACGACACAAAGCTGACCGTGAGCGCTACGCTGATCGATTCGGGCGCGTGCCGCTACGAGCGGGATTATGATGTGGGCGATAGGGTGCTCGTTGCGGGCCGCTTTGGCAGCGCGGCAGTCCGCATCGCCGAGATGACCGAAACCTATGAAAACGGCGTACGCTCGCTGGCGGCAAGCTTTGGCGACGCACCGCTTACTGTGAACACGCTGCTTAAGCAGCTCAGGCAAACAGCCAGATAAGGATGTGATTTTTCGTGGCCCAGGAACAATACGGTTTTTTTAATTCCACAGTGGGGGACGAGCGCAGTTACGATGCGGCGGATATGGCCACCGTGCTGCGTGCCCTTTCGCGTAGTGGCGTAGCAGACGGGGGAAGTTGTTTGCAGGTGTCGGCGGAAGGTTCCACTATGCGCACGCTGGTGGGTTTCGGGTCGGCCATGGTGGAGGGCTATTACTATCGCCTGCGGGATGACGGCAGCGGGGCGTGGGCCATCGAGCACACCACTGAGGAAGCGCTCAACCGTATCGACCGCATTGTACTGCGGCTAAACCTTGCCCAGCGCAGCGTGAGCATGGAAAAGTTGATCGGCACGGCAGCCAGCACGCCGCAGGCACCTGCGCTGACACGTGACGCGGAAACCTATGAGCTCTCGCTGGCACAGGTGCTGGTGCAGGCGGGCGCTTCGGCATTGCTTCCCGGAGATATCACCGATGAACGCGCAGACGAGGCCGTTTGCGGGCTGATGGCACCCAATGCGTTTCCGCAATCGGTGCTGGAGCAGATGATGGACAGCGCGATTGATCAGGCCCTTGCCCAGGAGACGGCCGATGTGCTGCGCTTTACCACCCAGACGCTGGAGACGGGCCAGCAGGCCCAGGTGCGCCAGAACATCGGCGCGCAGCAGACGGTAAGTGCATCCGGCATGCTGAAAGGCAATGGCTCCGGGGCAGTGAGCGCGGCGACCGAGGGGACGGATTACATCGGCGCGGAGGCTGGCAAGGTTAAGCCGGACAGGGCCAGCGCGGCACGGGATACGCTGTCGGGCAGCACAACGCTGGCGCTGAGCAACGCTGGGCGCTTGCTTTTGTGCAACAATACATCGCCAATCACACTCACCGTTCCGGCTGATGAGGTGCTAGAGTTTCCCATCAATACGGAAATAGAAATTGTTCGCTGGAACACCGGCCCGGTAACCATTGCTGCGGCGTCCGGCGTTACAGTGTGCTCGGTGGAATCCAAAAAAACCATCCCCGAACGCTGGGGCTGTGCCAGCATCAAGAAAATCAGCGGCAACCTTTGGCTGCTGACGGGGTACCTGGCATGAGGATGAGCAGGCGGATGGGCATGGGCTTTCCCATGGCCAAGTTTGACCCCTATACCGATTTAACGTTTACCGGCAGCAAGACGATACTAAACGACGGCGATGATAATTGGCGCGTGATGTTTCTGACCAGCGGCACGCTGACCTTCCTGAAAGACCCCAAGGGGATTGATCTGTTTCTGGTCGGCGGCGGCGGCGGCGGGTCGCGCTATGCGGGCGGTGGCGGCGGGTATACGACCCTGCAAAGCGGCAGGGATATCGTTAAGAACACCGGATACCTGCTCACCATCGGGGCCGGAGGCTACGGAGCACCAACCAGCGCGGCGGGTGATGGCGGCACAACGGCTGCACTGGGCCAAAGCGCGAGTGGTGGCAAAGCTGCCAGCAGCGGCATCACTGTGGAGGGCGGTGGCGATGGCGGGTCCGGCGGCGGTGCTTTCGGCACCTATCCGGGCGATGGCGGCAGCAATGGCGCTAATGGTGAAAATGGCAGCACCGGAAGACCCGGTGGCGCAGGGCAGGGCACAACGACTCGTGCGTTTCACGAAACCGGCGGCAGCTTGTATGCAGGCGGCGGCGCGGGCTTTGGCAGTTACAATGCCGTTGGTGGCGCAGGCGGTGGAGGCGATCAGAGCATGGCCGGCACGCCCAACACGGGCGGCGGTGGTGGTGGCGGCGGCAGTATTGATGATGGCGGCGGCCAAAGCGGCGGTTCTGGCATTATCATGATCCGCAACGCAAGGTAAGGGAGATGAATACCATGAACTATGCGATCATTGAAGACGGCGTGGTCGTCAATATTATTGTACTCAACGATGAAAACGCGGCCGAGTTTCCCGGTGCGGTCAAGCTGGGCACGCAGCCTGCCTTCATTGGAGATCTGTATGCGGACGGGGTGTTTATCCATCCAAACCCGCCGGAACCTGACCCCGAAGCATAAAACGAAACCCTGACACGGTGCCGGGCTGTACACAGGCCCGGCGTTTGCATGTCCCGGCCTAAACATATAAAGGAGCGATACCATCATGATTACAGGCGCGCAGGTCGCCCAGAAGGCCAAAAGCCTGCTGCTCATGGGAACCATCCCCTATGTGGCGGGCGGCGAGACACTCAAAGGCATGGATTGCCAGGGGCTGGTGGAGTGGACCCTCAGGGAGCTGGGCCTGCACTCCAATTACCGCGGCACCAACGATATGTGGCGCAATCTGGTGTCCGTGAAGGGCAGCATTGAAGACGGGGTTGCGCGCTTTGGCAAAATTCCGCTGGGTGCGCTGATTTTTATTGTCGATCACGACGGCGGCGAACCCGATATATATCAGGACGACGAGGGCAATGCCTGGCATGTGTATGTGAAGGTGTCCGACGATATTCTGGTGCACGCCAGTGCCAGCAACCTAATGGTCACCACGCGCCTGTTTTACGATGCATCCATCGTCAACGGCGGCCCAAACGCCTACGGCCTGATTGACGGCGTGGACTATGGCCTGTCACAGGCGGAAACTGACGGGGATGTTACCCCGGTCATTCCGGTTTGGAGGCCGCGCTTTTCCAGTCTTACCTTTCAGCAAGGCTGTATGGGCAATGGCGTAAGGGAGCTGCAAACGGGGCTCAATAAACTGCACGATACCCTGGCTGTGGATGGTAGATTCGGACCGCTGACCCGGCAGGCAGTGCTCGATTTTCAAACAGAGCAGGGGTTGCAGGCGGACGGTATCGTCGGGCCCAAAACCTGGGTTGCACTTACGCAGGCGGTACGCGATAGAAACGGAGGAACGATGGATGGAACCCATTTGGGATAAAGGAATTAAAATCGCGGCGGCGGCGATCGGCGCGGTCGCGGGTATCTTCGGCGGCTGGGGCTGGCTTATGACGGTGCTTCTAGCATGCATGGTGGCCGATTACATCAGCGGTACGCTGGTGGGCTGGATGGGCAAAAGTTTGAAAAGCGAGTACGGCGGCCTGTCTTCCAAGGTGGGGGCGATCGGGTTGGTGCGCAAAGGGTTGATGCTCATGGTGGTGCTCGTCGCCGCGCTGCTGGATAAAGCGCTGGGACAGGGCAATACCATGTTTCGCGATGCCGTATGCTGGTTCTACGTTGCCAATGAAGGCATTTCGTTAATGGAAAACTTAAACCTCGCCGGAGTGCCGTTCCCTAAAAAGCTCAAAGAACTGCTGGGAGAAAAGGCCGGGGAATCCGAGTAAGTAAAAAACCGCCGCAAGTTGCGGCGGTTTTTTTGTGTTTTAAAATGGCTTAGGTCAGCGAACCAATGACGGCCGCCTTGGACACAATTCCGCTGAAGCGGTTGTTCTCGTCGACAACGGGAATGGGGAATCTGGCCTCGGCTGCCAGGGGCAGCACATCGGCAATCTGCGTTTCCGGCGTGGTGGTGGTAATGTCTTTGACAATTGCATCGGCAAAGGTCATTTCCTTTTCCTTCACCTGCAGGGCACGGTCCAGCGGCAGTACGCCCACAAACTGCATATCGTTGTCCACCACATAAGCGCTGGACAGGCTATAGCGCTGCATTTGCTTGAGCGCGCTGGCAACACCATCGCGGGAGTGAATCAGGCAATCGGGCGCTTGCATAATGTGCTTGACGAAGAAGATCTGCGCCTTGTCTGCACTGTCGATAAAGTTTTTCACGTACTCATCCGCCGGGTTGGTGGTCATCTCTTCCGGTGTTGCCGTCTGGATGATGGCCCCGTCCTTCATGATGGATACGGTATTGCCCAGCTTGAACGCTTCGTTAATATCATGAGTGATGAAAATAATCGTCTTGTTCAGCTTTTTCTGGATGGTGAGCAGCTCAAACTGCATATCGCGCCGTACCAGCGGGTCCAGCGCTGAAAACGGCTCATCCATTAGCAGCACATCCGGGTCGTTGGTCAGGGCGCGGGCTAAGCCTACGCGCTGGCGCATACCGCCCGACAGGTTTTGAATGCTGCTGTACTCCCAGCCTTCCAATCCTACCATGCCGATCATTTCCAGGGCTTTTTGCTCACGCTCGGCCTTCTTTACGCCGCGCACTTCCAGCCCGTAGGCTACGTTGGAAATCACGTTGCGGTGCGACATCAGCCCGAAGCTCTGAAACACCATGGAGATCTTGGTACGGCGCATATCAAGCAGTTCTTGCTTGTTGAACTTTTCAATCTCGTTGCCTTCCAGGAAAATTTTGCCGGCCGTGGGGCGGTTGAGCATGTTCAGGCAGCGCACCACCGTGGACTTGCCCGAACCGGACAGGCCAATCAGCACATAAATCTCGCCGCGCTGCACCTCAAACGATATATTGTTGATCGCTACGGTTACGCCGGTTTGTTTTTGAATCTCTTCCTTGCTCGCACCCTGGGCCATCAGTTTGCGGGCGGCTTGCTTATTGCTGCCGTACAGCTTATATAAATTCTCTACCTTGAGGATTACATCGTTTGCCGCAGTACTCATTTTGCTTCACCATCTTTTTTGAAAATACTCTGCGTCAGTCTGTCCATGACAATTGCGACGATAACTATCGCAATACCTGCGGCAAAGCCGCGTCCGCTGTCCAGCCGGTTGATGCCGGAGATAACTTCCGCACCCAGGCCGCGTGCACCGATCATGGAGCAGGTTACCACCATGGCGATGGCCATCATAATGGTTTGGTTGACACCGGTCATAATGGTAGGCATGGCCTGCGGAATTTGCACCTTGATTAAGGTTTGCAGTTTGGTGGAGCCAAAAGCATTACTGGCTTCCACAACCTCATGGTCTACCTGCTGTATGCCGTGGCAGGTCAGCCGCACGATAGGCGGAATGGCATATATCGTCGTTGCGATAACAGCCGGCGGGTTACCAAGGCCAAAAAACATAACCGCCGGGATGAGGTAAACAAAGCTTGGCATGGTCTGCATGGTATCCAGCACCGGGCGGACCACCGAGTAGGTGCGTTTGGAAAACGAGATTAGAATCCCAAGCGGGAATCCCAGCACCAGCGAGATGATTACCGAGGTGATGATAATGGTCAGCGTTTCGTACATCATCGACCACAGTCCGACCGCGCCGATGAAAAACAGAAGCAGCGCATAAAAGATGCCGCGTGACAGTTTCCTGGTCATGCGCACGGTTAAGATGAACACCAGCAGAATCATCACCCACCAGGGGATGATGTTGATGACTGTGCCAACACCACGCAGCAGCGATAACAGAAAGGCTGTAAACCCTTCAAAAAACGCGTCCCAATGGATTAGAATATAATCAATGGCATTGTTAATGGGATCCTGTATATTCAAAGATATGGTTTCGGGAAAATGGAGTAACCAGTCCGGCATGAAAGCCTCCTCCTTCAGGGGGTTGGATTCGTAGTGATCGCGGGTCCCGCTTAACCCAATAAAATTCACGGCAATATTTTCGGCCGTGAATTTTATTGGGTTTTAGCGATTGGTGTCGCTTACGGTGGCGATGTTATTCGGCCAACGCATCGCGCACAAGCTGTGCTTTATCGGCGGGCATCCATGCATCCAGCAGGTCGTCATGCTGGGTCAGGAACCACTTGGCAGCGTCTTCGTAGGATGCATCGTTGTCCAGGATATAGGTCAGGGCTTCGGCAGTCATCGCGCTGGAGGTGCGGTACTTGCTTAAGAACTCGCTGTACTCCGGTGCGGCGGCATAGAAGTCATTGCTGACGCCGATGGTAACCGATACGCTGGGGCATGCACACTGGCCCAAGGGGTAAAGCTCGGGTTCATAGGGGGCGTCTTCCAGCAGGACCAGGTCATACTTACCGGTCAGCCAGGTGGGCTCCCAATAGTAGCCTACAATGGGCTTACCCTTTTTATAGGCGGAGGTAAACGCAGCGGCAAGCGCGGCATCAGAGCCGGGATCCATGTAATTAAACATTGCATCCAGGCCGTAGAATTCGTACTTATTATGCATAATCACGTCGATATCCCAGCCCGAGATCGCGCCGTAGATACGGCCCATGTCCGGGGATTCGGGATCGACGAATACATCGGCGTAGTTTTTCAGGTCTTCGACGGTTTTCAGGTCCGGAGCCATGGCCTCAATCCCGCGGTCGGCGTCGCCTTCAATAACATAGCGGGGCACATAAAAGCCCTGGGCGTTATCGTCGAAGTTCACGCCGAGTTCCACGAACTTGCCTGCGGCCAGATCTTCAGTATAGGAGGACAGGTTGTCGGTCCAAAGCTCCATATATACAGAAACATCTCCGCTGAGCAACCCTGTGTAAGTCAGGGGTGTGGATCCGGAGATCTCCTCCGTATCCAGATCATAGGCGGCTTCGCCGATGAAAGCGGCAATGGCGTTGTGCAGGCGGATGCTGTCCCAGCCAGCGTCGGCGAATACCGCGTGGGTGGTTTCGGCAAGTGCTGCACCGCCAAGGAGTGTGATAACAGTAATCATGGTCATAAGAAATGCGATTGTTCTCTTCATGTTGCACATAACTTCCTTTCGTTTTTTCATTCCATTAAACCTTACCATGGATGGCCGGATAATTCAAACCATAAGCCCGCAAAAAGTACGATAGGTACAGATATCCTAACAAAAATGATGGCTGTCAGTGCATGTATCTGAACAAATATATGTGTTTCTAAAACCTATACAAAATAAAAACAACAGCCCGGCAAGAGCCTGTGCCTTGGCAGGGCGGTGGCTTGCTGCGCCTGGGTTTGAGCGGGGCTGTAGATGCCGCGCCTGCGCAGCGCAGAGGAGAAAGATTGAAAACAAAGCGGCAATACGGTACAATACGCGGTAGTTTGTGCTTTGGGGCGATGCTCCAAAGCGGCGATGGAGGAGTGTATCACATGCGCGCTGCGATGATTATTGGACTGGGGGGCTTTGTTGGCGCGGTCATGCGCTACCTGTTATCGCTGCTCCCGTTTGCACAGCGTTCAGGCTTTCCGCTGGTTACACTGGCGATCAACATCGCCGGGGCGTTCTTTATCGGCATTTTGGCAGGCCTTTCTGTGAAATTCCCCGGGCTGAATAACGAATGGATGGCGTTTTTGCAAATCGGCATCTGCGGCGGCTTTACCACCTTTTCTACCTTTGCACTGGAAAGCACCGTACTGCTGGGCGGCGAGAATTTCAGCATGGGTCTATTGTATATTGGGCTGAGTCTTATTATCGGTCTGGGCGCGGTATGGCTGGGCCGGGCAATCATACTGTAAGCGATACGGAAACTACGCCCTCTGCGAAAAGCGGAGGGCTTTTTAAGTGTTTTCATTGCCTAAAAAGCGTACGATATGCGCCACACATTTGCCACATTCGGCGATTACAGTATAAGTGTTCCCAGAAACACACGACACCGAAGATTAAAGGAGATATGAAAATGAAACGCTTTGTAAAACTCGTAACCCTGGCCCTTGCCCTGATGATTCTGCCCATGGCAGCCCTTGCAGAAGATGCGACCGGCTCTGCGGCTGTGACCGAAGATGCCACCTACACCGTGGAACAGATGCTGACCTACGCCATGCAGGATGAGTACATGGCCCAGGCCGAATACGCGGCTATCCAGGAAGCCTTTGGCATCAGCAATCCCTATACGAACATTGAACAGGCGGAAGTCCGCCATGAGCAGCTCCTGCTGCCGCTGTTTGAAGCCTATGGCATCCCCGTACCGGAAAACACCGCCGCGTCCAGCGTGGTCATCCCCGCAACCCTGGCCGAAACCTATGCCATCGGCGTACAGGCGGAGATCAACAACATTGCCATGTACCAGGCATTCCTGGACCAGGGTGATGTATCCGCCGATGTTGCAGCCGTGTTTCTAGCTCTGATTCGCGCCTCCGAAAGCCACTTAAACGCCTTCTCCCGCGGAGCATCCCGCTTTGGTGTGGACGGTGTGCAGGTGCAGGCATACGGCCGCGGTGGCCGTCAGGCGATGACCCAGACCGCCGTGTACGGCCGTGGCAACCGCCAGGCCGCCGCAACCCAGACCTACGGCAGGAACCAGCGCAATGCCACAGGCACCCGCCTGATGGATCCCGCCAACTGCCCCTTCCTTAGCGACGATGCAGCCGTGCAACAGCCGTAAAACGGCAGTCGCCGGAAAACACCAATTCACAATATAGCTTACACAACAATCCCGCGCTGCAATGCGCGGGATTGTTGTGTATTCGTTGTCTTTATTTGGTGTTTATGGTAGAGTAGGGCACAACATGTAGAGGCTCAATCCATACTGTATCGAACTGAGCAGAACACATCGCAAAGGAGAGTGGACCATGGACCGCTACATCGTATTTGATGTGGAAACCCCAAACGCCGCTAACGACCGCATGAGCGCTATTGGCATTACGGTGGTGGAAAACGGCGTTATCACCGAGGAACTCTATTCCCTTGTCAACCCCGAGGCGCGGTTTGATGTATTCAACGTGAAGCTGACGGGGATCACCCCAGAAGCGGTCAAAGACCAGCCCACGTTTCCGGTGCTGTGGGAGTGCATCCGCCCGCTGTTTGATAGCGGCATTTTGGTGGCGCACTACGCTCCGTTTGATATGGGCGTGCTGAAAAGTTGCCTGCGCGCTTACGGCATCCCCTGGAAAGCGTATACCAGCTATGCCTGCACCTGTGCCATGGGGCGCGCGTGCTACCCAAAGCTTGCAAACCATAAGCTGAACACCCTGTCGGCGCATGTGGGCATTGAACTGGACCACCACCATGCCGATAGCGACAGCCGCGCCGCCGCGCTATTGCTGATCGATTATATGAAGCAAGGGCTGAAGTTAGAGCGCTTCGTCCGCAGGCAGTACTTTTAAGCCGGAATATAAAAAAGCACTCCCGTTTGGGAGTGCTTTTTGTTTACTGCGTAATGGCCGCCTTCATCGCTCGTATATAGTCTCCCACCGGCCCGGCGGCGTTTTTCCCGTGCTCGGCGATGAGTTTCACAATGGCCGAGCCGACGATCACGCCATCGGCTGTTTGCGCCATGGCTTTGGCCTGCTCCGGCGTGGAGATGCCAAAGCCCACCGCAACGGGTGTCTTTGTCACTTCGCGTACACGGCCGACCATTGCGCCGATATCGGTGGTGATGGCCGAACGAGCGCCGGTAACCCCCATGGAGGACACCAGGTACACAAAGCCCTCGGCCTCCTTGGCAATGGTTTGGATACGCGTGTGCGAGGTCGGCGCAATCAGCGATATGAAGGCGATACCGTGCGCCCGGCAGGCCGGGGCGAACTCCGCCTTTTCCTCGTAGGGGATATCGGGCAGAATCAGCGCTTGAATGCCGGCGGCCTGCGCTGCGGCCAAAAAGCGCTCCGTACCGTAGGAGAATACAACGTTTGCATAGGTCATAATGGCAAGCGGCGCTTGCACCTTGGGGCGAATGCGCTCGATCATCTGCAAAATGGTATCCGTCGTGGTTCCGGCCTTTAAGGCGCGCTCGCTGGCCGCCATAATCACCGGGCCTTCGGCGGTCGGGTCTGAAAATGGGAAGCCGAGCTCAATGACATCCGCGCCCGCTTCATCCATAGCCAAAATCAGCTGCTCGGTGGTTGCCAAATCGGGGTCGCCGCAGGTTAGGAACGCGACGAACGCCTTTTGCCCTGCAAAGGCTTGTGCGATGGTTTTCATTCCTGGATGTCCTCCCCTCTGTAGCGGGCGACGGACACGCAGTCCTTGTCGCCCCGGCCGGACAGGTTGATGACCATGAACTGATCCTTACGCATTTGCGGCGCAAGGGTCATGGCATGGGCCACGGCATGCGCGCTTTCGATGGCCGGAATGATGCCCTCCATGCGGGACAGGTATTCAAACGCGTCCACGGCCTGGGCATCGGTAATGGCCACATACTCGGCGCGTCCCGTATCGTGCAGCTGGGCGTGCTCGGGGCCGATGCCGGGGTAGTCCAGCCCCGCCGAGATGGAGTACACCGGGGCGATTTGCCCGTAGGCATCCTGGCAGAAATAGCTTTTCATGCCGTGGAATATGCCCTCGCGCCCGGTGGCGATGGTCGCGGCGGTTTCAAAGGTATCCACGCCGCGTCCTGCCGCCTCGCAGCCGATCAGGCGGACAGCCTTGTCCTCAATAAAATGGTAAAACGCGCCGATGGCGTTGCTGCCGCCGCCAACGCAGGCCAGTACGGCATCGGGCAGGCGGCCTTCTTTTTGCAATGACTGCTGCTTAATTTCTTTGGAGATCACGGCCTGAAAATCGCGCACGATCATGGGGAAGGGGTGCGGGCCCATCACCGAGCCCAGCACGTAGTGCGTGTCGGCAATCCTGCGGGTCCACTCCCGCATGGTTTCGGATACTGCGTCTTTTAGCGTGCGCGTGCCCGATAGCACAGGGTGCACGGTTGCGCCCAAAAGCTTCATTTTGTAAACATTCAGGGCTTGCCGCTGCGTGTCTTCCTCGCCCATGTAAATGTCGCAGTCAAGCCCCATCAGTGCCGCCGCCGTGGCGGTCGCCACGCCGTGCTGCCCAGCGCCGGTTTCGGCGATCACGCGGGTTTTACCCATCTTCTTGGCCAGTAAGGCTTGCCCCAGCACATTGTTTACCTTGTGCGCCCCGGTGTGGTTCAAGTCTTCGCGCTTCAGGTAGATTTTCGCGCCGCCTAAATCCTCGCTCATTTTAGCCGCGTGGTATAAAAGCGATGGTCTGCCCGCATACTCGCGAAAGAGTGTATCCAGCTCCATCACAAATTGCGGATCGTTTTTATAGTGCTCGTATGCTTCTTCCAACTCCAGTACCGCATTCATCAGCGTTTCGGGTATATACTGCCCGCCGTGGATGCCATAGCGTCCCTTGCTCATTGTGTCACACTCCTTGCCGCCTGGACTGCCGCCAGGATTTTTGCCGGGTCTTTCACGCCGTTTGTCTCCACACCGGTGGACAGGTCCACCATCATCGGGTGCAGCGTGCGGATGGCCTTTGGGATGGTTTCGGGTGTCAGCCCGCCCGCTGCAATAAAGGGGCGGGGGAAGTCGTTTGCCAGCTGCCAGTCAAAGGGTTTACCCTCGCCTGCGCCGCCATCCAGCAGTACCTGATCTGCCTGGCTTTGCGCGGCACGCGTTAGGTCGCTTTTGGAATAGACCTTGAACGCCTGCCAGATTTCCAGCCCCGGCGCGGCTTTGCGCAGCGTGGCTATGGTTAGGTCGTCCTCTATGCCGTGGAGCTGCGCTACGGAGATGGTTCCACTTTGATAGATGGCAGCGATTTCCGCAACCGATGCACCCACGAACACCCCGGCCGTGCGGATGCGCTCGTCAATCAGCGCGCGCAGTTCTTTGGCAAGGCCGGGGATAATATAGCGCTTGCTTTTTGCGTAAAACACAAAGCCGACATAGTCAGGCATGGCGGCGTTGACGGCCGCGGCATCCTCCGGGCGGAACAGACCGCAGATTTTGATGGCTGTTTTCATTGTGCCGCCTCCCGAAACTGCTGCAATAAGGCTATCCGGTCTTCTGCACGCATCAGCGCCTCGCCCACCAGCACCGCGTCCGCACCAGCCTGCCGCAGAGCGGCGACATCGGCGGGGGTTTGCACGCCGGATTCTGCCACGAAAATGGCATTATCCGGAATCAGCTTGCGCAGGGTAGCTGCGTTTTCAAAGTCCACGGAAAAGTCCTTTAAGTTGCGGTTGTTCACGCCGAGTATCCGCGCCCCGGCTGAAGTGGCTGATGCGATTTCCTGCGCATCGTGGGTTTCCACCACTGCGCTCAGGCCTAGTTCATCGCAAATATTGATGTAATGTGCGATGGTTTTGGTGTCCAGCAGCGCGCAGATGAGCAGCACCGCGTCCGCGCCCAGCAGCTTGGCTTCGTACAGCTGGTATTCGTCCACGGTAAAATCCTTGCGCAGCATGGGCAGGGATACCGCGTTGCGTATGTCGGCAAAGATGGCATCCGAGCCCAGAAACCACTGTGGTTCGGTCAGGCAGGAGATACAATCCGCCTCGCCGTCCTGATAGTCGTTGGCGATGCGCAGGTAGTCAAATGCCTTGTCGATAATGCCCTTGGACGGGGATGCTTTTTTCACCTCGCAGATCAGCGCGGCACGGGGCTGGCGGAGGGCGGTTTCAAAGCGAAAATCACCCTTGGGCAGGCGCAGGGCCTGTGCGCGCAGGGTCTCCGGCGGTGTTTTTGCCTTGGCGGCGGCTACCCGCTCTCTGGCATGGGCAGCCAGATCATCTAATATCATTGTGCCGCGCCTCCTGCGTTGGACTGCATAATAAACGCGTCCAGCGTTTGCATGGCCGCGCCGCTGTCAATCAGCTCCCCGGCGAGCTGCACGCCCTCTGCGAGTGTGCCGGCCTTGCCGCTAATGTACAGGCCGGCCCCGGCGTTGAGCAGTACGGCATTGCGCATGGGGCCTTGCTTGCCGGAAAAAATCGCGCGGGTAATGGCTGCGTTTTCCTGTGGGGAGCCGCCAACCAGGTCGGCTTTCAGGCAGGGCTGCATACCAAAGTCCTGTGGTTTGATTTCGTAGGTCTTGAAGTCCTCGCCGTCAAACTCGCACACAAGGGTTGGTGCGGACAGGCTGATTTCGTCTAATTTATCCATGCCGTAGACCACCATGCCGCGCTTTACGCCGAGCTTCACAAGTGCGTGCGCCAGCGGTTCAACCAGATGCTCGGCAAACACGCCCAGTACCTGCATGGTGGCGGCGGCGGGGTTGGTCAGTGGGCCTAATATGTTGAATATTGTGCGCACGCCCATCTCCTTGCGCACGGGCGCAACGTTCTTCATGGAGGTGTGATACTGTTGCGCAAAGAAAAAGCAGATGCCGACATCGTTAAGTAGCTCCACGCAGCGCTCCGGGGGCTGGGTGATGTTCACGCCCAGCGCTTCCAGGCAGTCCGCCGCACCGCACTTGGAGGACGAAGCGCGGTTGCCGTGCTTGGCCACCTTGACACCGCTGGCCGCGACCACAATGGCCGAGGTGGTGGAGATGTTAAAGGTGTTTGACCCATCGCCTCCCGTGCCGACGATTTCCAGCAGGTCTTGGTTATGTTTGACAGACTTTGCATGCCGGCGCATTACAGAGGCGCAGGCGGCAATCTCGTCCACCGTCTCGCCCTTGGCGGACAGGGCGGCCAGAAACGCAGCCGTCTGCACCGGGCTGGGCGTGCCGGACATAATCTGGTCCATCACGGCCTCGGCCTCGCCGTAGGTCAGGTTCTGGTGGTCAATCAATTTCGCGGTAGCTTGCGTAATCATCGAAACCCCTCCTTATTACAGGTTGATGAAGTTGGACAGAATTTTTGCACCGTCGGGCGTTAGTATGCTTTCGGGGTGGAACTGCAGGCCGTAGATGGGACGCGTGGCGTGCTGCACGGCCATCACCTCGCCGTCGTCGGTCTCGGCCATGATTTTCAGTTCCTTAGGCAGGGTATCGCGTTTGGCCGCCAGCGAGTGGTAGCGCCCGGCGGGGATCCACGGCATCAGCCCCTTGAACAACGGGCAGCTCGCCTTGACGGAGATCATGGACTGCCGCCCGTGCATCAGCTGTTTGGCGTGGGATACGGTCGCGCCAAAGGCCTCGCAAATCGCCTGATGGCCAAGGCACACGCCTAGCACCTTGATGCTGTCGTCAAAGCTTTTGGCCGCGTCCACGCAGATGCCTGCATTGCGCGGGTAGCCCGGCCCGGGGGAGAGGATGACATGGCTGGGGTGCAAATCCTGCACTTGTTTTACCGTCATTTCGTCATTGCGGATCACGCGGATGTCCGGGTGCAGGGCGCCGATCAGCTGGTACAGGTTGTAGGAAAAGCTGTCGTAATTATCGATCAGAACAATCATGGTCCAGTCCTTTCTGCGCAATCTCCAGCGCGTACACAACGGCCTTGGCCTTGTTAATGCATTCCTGGTGCTCGGTTTTTGGTACACTGTCGGCTACAATGCCAGCGCCTGAGCGGATAAACACGCGTCCGTTTTTGGCGTACGCAATGCGGATGGCAATGCAGGTATCCAGATTCCCGGCAAAGTCGATATAGCCGATCGCACCGCCGTACAGCCCGCGCTTGTTGTTTTCCAGCTCGTTGATAATCTGGCATGCGCGAATTTTCGGTGCGCCGGACAGGGTCCCTGCGGGCAGTACAGCCTCCACAGCGGAGAGCGCGTCCTTGCCGTCTACAATCTCCCCGCGCACGGTGGAGCCGATGTGCATCACGTGGGAGAAGCGTTCGATACTTAAGTATTTTTCCACGTTCACGCTGCCGAATTTGCTGATGCGCCCCAGGTCGTTGCGGCCCAGATCCACCAGCATGTTGTGCTCGGCCAGCTCCTTGGGGTCGCGCAGCAGCTCTTCTTCCAGGCGTTTATCCTCGACAGCGGTTTCGCCACGCGGGCGCGTGCCCGCCAGCGGGAAGGTGTACAGCTCGCTGCCTTCCAGCTTGACCAGCGTCTCGGGCGAGGCCCCGGCGACCTCGATATCATCCCCCGAAAAGTAGAACATGTAGGGGGAAGGGTTGGTGCAGCGCAGTACGCGGTAGGCATCCAGCAGGCTGCCTTCGAAGTCCGCGTCCAGCCGGTTACTGAGCACCACCTGAAATATATCGCCCTCGTATATGTAGTGTTTGGCCTTTTCCACCATGCGGCAGAACTCGTCCTCCGAAAACAGCGGCCGCAAGGGCGAGGTCATTTTCGGCGGCTGCGGCGTGCATGGCTCGCCGTGGAGGATGAGGTTCTTCATTTCCTTTAAGGAGTCCACGCCTTGCTTATAGCTGGTTTCCAGGTCTTTGCAGGCGATGTTTGCAATCAGAATGATTTTGTTGCGGATGTTGTCAAACGCGATCACGCGGTCAAACAGCATCAGGTCAACATCCTGAAAGTTTTCCTGGTCGTCGGCATCCAGCACCAGCGTGGGCTCGGAATACTGAATGTAATCATAGGCGAAGTAGCCCACCAGCCCGCCCGTGAACGCGGGGAGGTGTTCCATGCGCGGGCTTTTGTACGCTGCAAGCAGATCGCGTATCATTTGGCTGGGGTCTGCGCCTTCGCGAATCAGCGTATCGCCGGCTTTCAGCGTCGCCCGCCCGGCTGTGCAGGTTAGCACCTGGCTTGGCTCATACCCCAGGAAGGTGTAGCGGCCGAACTTTTCCTGGTTTTCCACCGATTCCAGCATGAAGCAGTGCTTGCTGGCCGCTTTCAGCCGCGTCAAGGCCTGAATGGCCGTGACCGAATCGGAGTACAGCTCGCAGCTGATGGGCACGATGGTGTACGCACCGCTTTTTGCCAGCTGCCGGGCTTCGTCGAGTGTTGGCTTGATCATTGAATCATCCTCCTGTGTGTCTGCGCGCATTTTTGTAGATCAAAAAACGCCCGTCATTGACTTTGTTAGTCAAGGACGAGCGTTGTATTCACTCGCGGTGCCACCCTGATTCACGATATTGCTACCGTGCGCTTAGCGGAAACCCAACAGTTTCCCGGCAACTGACGTATGCCCTCTCGTCGCGATATACTCAGGGGCCATACCCCTTTTCCCCGCGCCCTCAGCGGTCCATTTGATGGCTTGTGTTCTGCCCGTTTCCAGCAATCCGGGCTCTCTGTAAGAGCATAACCACCGTTATCTCCGCTTCACAGGTTTGCTATGAAGTTGGATACAGTCTAGCATAGGGTGCGTGGGGTTGTCAAGCATGTATAGAAGGGCTATAATATCAATATATTGAGGGGTTCATGACACCTATTGTATCATTTGGTACTTGTAAATTGTATACAAAATTGTTATAATATTGCAATTGTTAAATTGTTTTAGGAGTGGATATCTTGTCCAGCAAAATTTCTAGTGTTGCTTGTGAAGAAGAAGTAATGCATGCATGTAAGCATTTTAACAAAATGCAATTTTATGAGAAGGAATTTGGTCGAAATCATCTTATTACACTTGCAACTTTAGTGTTTAGTTATATTGTAGTTCTCAGATATGTTAACAGTACCGAGTGGATTGTGGCAATGACTATACTTTTATTATCGTGTCTTGCCAGTATAATTATAGTGCGCGCAATGAATCTCTTTTCTAAAATTCTCAAGGGGATATCTTCTGTGATTAATTTCATTCTTCTTGCTTTATGCGTTATGGTTCTTTTTGATGTTGCTTCTGTGGATATGGATTCAGGGGCTGCTTTGATAGTTTTGCAAAAAAGCACCTTATGGCCTGAATACCATTTGTTTAGTATAACATTCATATGGGGAATTAGTGCACTGATTAATTCTTTTACTTATTTAGCATTATGGTTTGTTCATATGATTCCAAAGCCATTTAGAATCAAATCGAATCAAGTAGTGAATAGTACTTTAGATGAAACGGCGTGAATGAGGTGGAAATGTGATCAAGTTCTTAATTAGCGGAATAGTATTAGGGCTTGTTTTCGGTGCTTTTTTCTCAATGTATTTAAATGGATATGGCTTAAAGCTATCTTTAATATTGTTTATTCCAATGTCAGTTCTCATTATTGTTGGATTGCTTTGGGTCTCAGCTGAGTTTGAACTAAAACGCATTAAAGAGAAGGGAATTAAGTATTTTACAATAGCTCTCTTTACATATACATACCGAGTAATATCATTTGTCCTTATTTTCCCAACGATTTTCAATCAGATTGCATATCTGTCTTATTCCGAAATTAAGGAATATTCACCTAAAGCAAAAACAAGAAAAAAGTTAAAAAGATTTGAAAAAATCTTGTATGATACACCTGCTATTCAAAAAGCATTTGGATATTAAACTCAGGAGAATATCTGTATATCCGATTATTCAGCTAGTTATATTCCAGGATAAAAATTACACTTGTATTTTTAGTTAACACAATCGTGTTATTCTAATATTGGCGGAGTAAATGAAAACGAGTGGTACCTAATTAATTATTTCCCGTATTCTCAATGACTAATGATGTTGTATTTTTTAGTTAATTTGCGTAAAGATAATAATATAGAACAAAGTTATTAATATAGTATTTTGTCGCTCATTTCGGCTTGAGTGTTTGTTTTATACATTTTATGAAATTCAAACAATCTTCCAAGACCCTTATCCCATAAGGGATTTCTTGCTGCTGAAAAACTTTCAAACTTTTTTCAAAAAGGGGGTTGACACGATTGTGTATATTGTGTATATTGTGTATGCACAATGTGCAAGGAGGACCCTATGAATATTTTAGAAATTGCGAATCTGAACAAAACATATCCCACGTTTAAGCTGGAAAACATTTCGTTTGCGCTGGAGCCCGGATACATTATGGGCTTTATCGGCTCAAACGGTGCCGGGAAGACCACGACGCTGAAATCCATCATGAATCTGGTGCGGAAGGATTCCGGTACCGTGCGTGCCTTTGGCCTGGATTTTGCCGAAAACGAGAACGCAGTCAAGCAGAAAATCGGCTTTATGATGGGGGAGACCGACTATTTCCCCAAGCACAGACTGCGCCAGATTACCGATGTGGTGCGTCGCTTTTACCCCGACTGGAACGAGGCGGCTTACCGCGATTGCCTGCGCCGCTTCGGCCTGGATGAAAGCAAGAAGGTAGATGAACTATCCAGCGGCATGCGCGTGAAATTCAACCTGACGCTCGCCCTGTCGCACAATGCACAGCTTTTAATCCTCGACGAGCCCACCTCGGGCCTTGACCCTGTGGCGCGTGATGATCTTCTGGAGCTGTTTCAGGAGCTGATCGAAGACGGCAGCCGCTCCATCCTGTTTTCCACACACATCACCACCGATTTGGATAAATGTGCCGATTTTATTACCTACATTAAAAACGGCCGCATGCTGGAAAGCTGTTCCAAGGATGATCTGATTGGCAAGTACCGCATTGTCAAGGGTACGCCCGCGCAGCTGGAAAGCGTGCAGGCTGCCGCGGTATCGGTGCGGAGTAACTCGCTGGGCTTTCAGGCACTGCTGGAAACCGACCGTATACCCAAAATTGACGGCCTGACCATTGACCCCCCGACGCTGGAAGACATTATGGTCTTCCATGAAAGAAAAGGAGGATACGCACATGAAAGCGCTGCTTTATAAAGAGTTTAAACTGCTCGTCAATCCCATGTTTTACACTGTGGCGCTTCTCTCGGCGCTGATCCTGATCTCCCAGTGGGTATACTTTGTTGCCTTACTGTACTTCTGCTTTATCTCCGCGCCCAACCTGCTAAGTCTGTCCAAGACCTACAAGGAAGTCTACTTTTCGGCAACCCTGCCCGTGCCGCGCCGGGATATTGTCAAGGCGCGCGTGATTACGCTGGCCGCATTGGAAACGCTGCAAATATTAGTAGCCGCTGTGTGTGTTGCGTTGAAGCTAACCGTGCTGACCACGCCCAACTACCTGTTTTTGGATGGGAACCTGGCATTTCTGGGGCTCTCGTTCATCATGTTCGGGCTGTTCAATGTTGTCATGCTCCCGCTGTACTACAAAACCGCGTACAAAATCCTGGGAGCCGCGCTCTTTGGCACGGCGGCTGCGCTGGGCTTTGCCGCGCTGGTGGAGCTTGGCATCGTGTTTGTTCCCTTTGTGCAAAACACCTTTGACGGCATGCAAACCACAGCGGCGCATGTGGTAACGCTGATCGCCGGCATCGCGGGCTTTGCAGGGCTTAATGCCATCGCCTACCGCCTGTCCGCCAAGCGGTTTGAGACACTTGATCTATGAATATCGTGATATCGGACACGGCGAATGCGCCGATCTATCAGCAGATTTATGAACAAATCCGCGCCCAGATCATTCGCGGGGAGCTGCCTTCGGGCGCTCCCCTTCCGCCCATCCGTACGGTGGCGCTGGAGCTGCGTATCAGCGTCATCACGGTGAAAAAAGCCTGGGAATTGCTCGAAAGCCAGGGGCTGATTACAACGCGCGTGGGGCGCGGCACCACCGTATCGCAGGTCACCGACCGGCAGATGGAGGAGACCAAGGCCGATATTCTAAACGCCAGACTGGCGGAGGATGTACACGCCTGCCGCAGCCTTGGCATCTCGTGTGATGAGATCATCGAAGCCGTAAAACGGCACTATAAAGACTAGAAACTTCCATATAATTATTAGAGCAAAGGCCGCGTATGGATGCGGTCTTTTTACCATGAAACAGCCGGGCGAAAGCAAGGCGCAGCAGCGTCAGCTTCAGCATGTTGCATGCCTGAACGAGTGGGATATTCTCGCCGTTTACAATCATTCCAAAATCAAGAACATGTTGTGACTCCTGTTTGTTTCTGTTATGCTTAGGCGGCGGAGGGCATCGCCTGTCCGCCGGGTGTCTTGCCCCGTTTGTTACGGCCCGCAGTGGAGCACTGGACCGCCCCACACGCCTTTGCCGGCAGCAAGACGGCAGACCCCTTGAATCCATTGATCTAGAAAGCAGTGATTATACACCATGCGGCTCAAATACAGGATGATCAGCCTATGGCTGGGCGTTTGTCTCCTTGTTATGCCCTTTGCGGCACTGGCGGTGGAGAAAACAAATCCCCTGATCTTCCCAAACGAAACCATTGACTATATCGCATACCCCGACACCATTTTAAATGTGCTCTTGCTGGGCATAGACCTTGGCAGGGAAGGGTACTGGGGCAGCGCGTTCAAGGACACCATCACCGATTGCCACACCGACGCGGTGATGGTCGTAGCGTTCAACCTGACCCAAAACAAAATTGATATTATATCCATCCCGCGCGATACGGTGACCATCGTGCCGGGGGTGCGGGGCATATATAAGCTCAACTCCGCGGTCAACTGCGCCACGACCTTGGCACAGGGATTGGAACGCACCCAGGCTTCGGTGGAACAGCTGCTGGGCGGCATCAAAATCAGCGGCTATTTTGCCGTGGATATGGGCACGATGTTCAAGCTGGGCGATGCACTTGGCGGCATTGACTACGAAGTGGACATGACCTACGGCGGCGACAGCGGCAGGCGCTACACCAAGGGCTTTCAGCACCTGGATGGCCAGGGCATTATGGACTATGTCCGTGCCCGCAAAAATGCCACAGTAGACGGTACCGACCTGGGCCGTACCCGCCGTCAGCGGGAGATGATCACCGCCATCATGAAAAAGCTGATGCGCGATTCCGCCAGCGCCCTGAATGTGCTAAACGCGCTGGCAGACCCGGCCAACGGCGTGTTCACCAACATGACAGGCGTGAAAGCTACGGGCTTTTTATCGCTGGCGCCGCTGCTGCTTAAAAGCGGCGGGCCGGAGATTCACTCCTACACCATGGTGGGCGGGTACCATCCGGCCATGGGTTGGAACTTCACCTTTACCGATCAGGATGCGCGTATCGAGTTGATCCAAGCTGTGTACGGCATTGCCGTGCCGCCGATGCCCTATGTAAGCCGTGAGCACACGAAGTTCTACGAGGATGTGGGGTTTTACTCCATGCATGTCATCAATCTCTGCACGGAACTGCTCGCAGAGCTGAAGGCGCAAAACCCGCCCATGACCGCCGAACAAAAGGATATGTATCAACAGCTGCGTGCCGCGTATGACGAGACCATAGACTACTTCCAACAGGCCTGCGATTCGCTGGACCATAAGGACATCACCAAGATGAAGTATGCCCGCGTTGCCATGCGCGATCTGGCTATCGAGCTGACGGCATCCCTCGGCTATGAAGAGCAGCGCCCCTGGAAGTCCCAGCCTGTGGTTTGGTACCAAAACCCGCACATCAATGAATTCCAGTTGGATTGGAGATAACCATGCGTAAAACATCCGGCAGCGCTCCGCTGCGTTATTTTGCCCTGCTACGGCTGACCCTGGTGTCGCTTTTGCCGCGCCTTGTGCCGTGGATTCCATTTTGCCTGGCGTATTATCTCCCGCTTGGCACCTGGTCCAAAGTCCTGGTCGTGTTTTCCCCTTTGCTGTGGTATACGGTGGTCGGCCCCGTGCGCATCCGCTATGGCGCAATCGTCGCCGCCTATGCCATGGATGCGTCCGCACCCCTGACCCTGCAATCGCTGTGCAACCGGGACAAGCCCTGGCATCAGAGCTTTTTGGGCCGCGCTCAACTGCTGCGGGTGAAAGTGCTGCCGCTGATTGTGCTGTCGGCCTTTATACTGATTCCACTGTGGGCGATGGACAATGTATTTGCGGCCCTGCAAGCCTTGCTTGGCGCGCCCAGTTGGCTGGCTTCGGCCATTGCGACCGTGTTTGCGGCCATCCCGCGCCTGCTTATGAGCAAACCCGTTTGGGTGGATGCCGGGGTGCTGGGCGGCGGCCTTGTGCTGGTGGTTTTGTTTGTGGGCTGCCTTGCGCTGTACCTGTGGGGCGTGTTTCAAACGGGGGCCTATCGCTTCGGGTTTGAACGCCTGCCAAAGAAAGGCGCACTGCGCACCCTGCGCCGGAAAAACCTGCTCCTGTGGCTGCCCACGCTGGTGCTGTGCATCGCGCTGTGTGTGGTTTCCTATCAGGAGCTGATTTTACTGGCCGCCAACCTGCTGAGCGTGGAGGCGGTGTTTAGCGTGAAATTCCATCCCGCTACGCTGGTGCTGTCTGGGTTGATGGTTTTATCCTACATCCTCCTATTGCCCTTGCGCCGCTATAATACGGCCCTCTGGGCCGCCGATCACGACTAAAAAAGTGAGCAGCAACAAAACCCCCCGGCAATTCTGCCGGGGGGTTTTGTATGGTCAGGCTTTGCTTACTGCGCCGTTGCGGCAAACCGGGCTGCGCCGGAGACCAGATCGGCAATCTGCTGGTCGCGATCCTTTGCTTTCCAGTGCACATGGCCCACGCGCGTAACGCTTGCTGCGCCGCTTGCCAGCAGCAGGGTCTGCATGGTTTTAAAGGCGCGGTTGCCGCCCATCCACTTTTTGTTCAGGCCCTGGGTGTTAAAACAACCGACCGGGATGCCCTCAATGCTACCCAGCTGCTTTAAGTACAGCGTCATCGCGCGGCATAGCGAAAACGCCTGTACGGGCGCGCCGAAGATCAGCAGATCATACCCGTCGGTGGAGGGGATGTCCTTAAGCGTCACCGCAGCGCTCGTGTTTTCCCGTTTTGCAATGGTCACTTGCTTGATTTCCGCCGTATGGCCGGCGGCGTTCAAGGTCTCCGCCACGCGCTGTGCGACAGCCAGGTTGTTGCCGGTCTCGGAGTAGATGATAATGCCGATATTCATGGAGTTGCTCCTTTCACTGTCACGACTTAATACGCTGAGTATAGCATAGCCTGCCTGCGCAAACAACGGAGGATTGGCTTAAAACATGGTTAAACCTTGATGAGAGACCAGCGCTGTACCTGCCTATACGCCGGCCTGTCTGCGCAGCTCGTCGGCTTCCTTGGGGGCGATGGGGTGGGTGGAGTAACGGGCACGGTCGTAAAGCGCGGCGGCGGTAGGCACGGCATCGCCGGGCAGGGGCAGTGCACCGCTTTGCAGCACTTCCTGCGCGGTCAGGGCGGGGTCCGGACTATCGATGCGGCGCAGCAGCAGCCGGTACACCCGGCGCACACGCTGGCCGGGGGCAAGTGCGTCCCACGGGGTGGGGCGCAGGCGGTTTCGGATGCGCCGCATGCGCCTGACGGCGGCGGTTTTCACCTCGGTCCAATCCAGCAGGGTTTCGGATTGGTCTTCGTAATCGGTTGTAATTCTTTGTTTGAACAGCCGAAGCCTGTCTGCCAGCGCTCGAAAGGCTTTGCGCAAGAGTTTGATGAGCTGCTTGCCGACAAGAAACACCAGCACAGCGGCGACCAATACGCCAAACACGATCAGTACGACATCCATAATCTGTGAAAACACGCTGGGCTCGGTGGTTTCTTCCATCAAGCCCTCAAGCGGGAGGGACTCCTGTGCACCGCCGCCGGGGTCTTGCTGGGGCAGCAAAGACCCAAACCAGGCAAGCAGGGCGGTGATCTGCACCACAACCCATGCAATCGCCCGGCGTATCGCCTGGCCGATGCCGCGGATGTTGGTCAGCAGCAGTATCAGCAGACTCAACACAGTCAGCAGCCTGCGGTTATGCCGTAGCAATGCTTTGCCCGCGGTCGAGCCGGTTGCGACCAGTGTCATACGGTTAAAGGAGAATAAAAGCATGAACAGGTAGACCACGAACACCCAGGTCAGCAGCGCTGCGGCGTGGGTGAACAGGGGTAAGTCCTTGACAAACTGCGCGCCGATATGCACGGCAAGGCCTGCCGAAAGCAGCCGCATCGACCATTCCTCGTGTGCGGGACGTGCCATGGCAGGCAGAAATAATAGCATTTGGAATACGCAGAGTGTAAACAGCACGATGCCCGGCAGCAGGCTTTCCAGAAACAACAGCGTACATGCAGCCGCCATGATGGCGATGCTGAGGAGGAGTGCCAGGACGCGCCGCTTGGCGGGCAAAAGCCCGGCAAGGCCCGTAAGCAGCAGGGCGGGCAGGGGCAAAACGATTGCCAGCCACAACCGGCCGGGGATGAGTGCCGATGCCGCCAGCAGGTACAGCGGCTCCAGCGCAATAAAGCAGACGAGTGCAGCATACAGCTTGGGCGTTAGTTTCTTATTCATGAGGCGGCCTCCTCTGCGCTTTGTCGGTCAATCAGCTGCAAGGCGGCGGTGTTGCCCGCGCGGCGCAGGGCGCTCAGCCTGTCCTGCAACAAGGCGGAATCATACACCGACAGCAGAAGAATATCCAGCCCCGTATGGCTGCACAGGTCGTCCAGCACTTTTAAAATGGTACGCGTACGTTTGATGGTCAGGTGCGCAAGCGCCGAAAGGATTTCCCCTTCGCGCTGGCTGGACCGTGCCGGCAGCAGCACGGTAGGGCCGTCTTCCTCATCCACGGGAACGTTCACGGCAAACCCGGCTTCCACCCCGCCTTTCAGGGCATGCAGGCACAGGGTTGCCGTCAGCGAGATCATCGTTTCTACGACCTGCTGTTCGTACTCCATCAGATCGCCCCACTGGGTTTCGGTCATCTGTGTATTGATGACCACCAGCATTTTGGGGTCGGCGGTCTTTTCGTGCACCTTCACCTGCAATTGCCCGGTGCGTGCCGTAGCCCGCCAGTGAATATCCTTACGCTCATCACCCGGCGCATAGGGGCGGATGCCGCCAACCCACACGGGGTCGGGGAGAATCCAGCGCTTGACCAGCAGGTCGCCCTGCCAGCGTGTGGAGGGCAGGGGCATGTCATCGGGGGAGAGCAGCCGGGGATACACCTCGATCGCCGCGCCGGTATCCGCCTGCAGGCAGGGCATGGCAATGGCAAACAGATCGCCCGCCTGTAGGGAAACAGACCCGGCTTTGTAATAGCCGCGTTTTTGCAGGGTGACATGGTGCGTGCGTGTAATTTGCTGATAGGGCTTTAGATAAAACACGCTTTTATGGTAGCGCTCGCCGGACACGCGGGTGGCAGCGTCGGATTGAAACCGCAGGTGCTGGGAGATGCGGCTTTCGGCCTTCACCCAGGGCACAGGCAGAATCTTGCGGTTGCGGATGACCTCGATCATCTCCACGGTTTCCCCCTCATGGCCGCTGATTTTGGAAAACCGCCGCTCATAGCTTACGCCGCGCAGGGCGGATTTGCCGATCAGCCAGCCCTGTAAGAGGATGAATCCCCCTGTGACAACCAGGAGGATAAAAATACTCATGCGTCCGGGTCCTCGGTGGGCACGGGCACGGCTTGCAGGGCTTCCAGCACGGCGGCTTGCCCGGCGTCGGTTTTGCCGTATACGCCGCGCAGGATCACGCGGTGGGCAAGCACCGGCACAGCGAGGGTTTTCACATCGTCCGGGGTAACAAAATCACGCCCGCGAATCAGCGCTAAAGCCTGCGAGGCGCGCATCAGCGCCAGCATACCGCGCGGGCTGGCACCCAGCATAACCTGGGGCAGTTTGCGGGTAAACGCACACAGCGCGGCGATGTATTCCATCACCGGCACGGACACCTGCACCGCGGGGCAGGCAGCCTGCGCGGCGACCAAATCCTCCCCGCTGGCGACGGCTGCAAGCGCGGTTACGGGATCGCTGTTTAGAAAGCGGCTTAAAATGGTCACGGCCTCGTCGCCTTCAGGGTAGCCCAGCGATAGCCGCATTAAAAAGCGGTCAAGTTGGGCTTCCGGCAGGGCAAAGGTCCCCTGAATTTCTACCGGGTTTTGCGTGGCGACGACCAAAAAGGGTTCTTCCAGGGTGCGAGTGATACCGCTTTCGGAAACCTGACGTTCCTCCATGCACTCCAGCAGCGCCGATTGCGTACGCGGGGTGGCGCGGTTGATTTCATCGGCAAGCAGAATATTGGTAAACACCGGCCCCGGCTGAAACTGAAACTCGCCGGTCGATGGTTGGTATACGCTGGAGCCTGTAATGTCGGAGGGCATCAAATCCGGTGTGAACTGTATGCGGGCAAAGCGACACGAAAGCGACTTGGCCAGGCTTTTGGACAGCATGGTTTTGCCCGTGCCGGGCACATCTTCCAGCAGCACATGGCCTCTGGCGATGACCGCAGCCATCATCTTTTCGATTATCTCTTGTTTCCCGACGATGACCCGGGCAATATTTTCCTGTACGGCTTTAGCGAATGCGGCTGTTTGCATGGAACGCACCTGATCTTTCTGTTTGAACTGTATACACAGTATAGCATACTCCGCCTGTTTTCAGCCACGCAAACCGACGCTACAAGCGGCTTTGGTTGCTTTTTTGGCCTGTTGTGATATGATGTTTCCCATACGAACAAACCGAGTTTGTACCATATGGAGGACGTTACTATGAGTACGATCACCATCCAAAATCTGACCCGCGACTATGGCCGCCACAGGGGCGTGTTTGATGTATCGTTTACCGTTGACCAGGGAGAAGCTTTTGGCTTTCTGGGCCCCAATGGTGCCGGAAAAACGACGACCATTCGCCATTTGATGGGATTTTTGAAACCCAAGCAGGGCGTATGCCAGATCAACGGCATGAACTGCTGGGACAACCGCGCCGAAATTCAGCAGTCTTTGGGGTATATCCCCGGTGAAATTGCCTTTTTTGACGATATGACAGGTCCGGAATACCTGCGCTTCATGGCCCGCTACCGTGGCATGAAGGGCGAAGGCCGCAAACAAGAATTGATTGAGCGTTTCGATTTGAATACCGCCGGGCGTATCAAGAAGATGTCCAAGGGCATGAAACAAAAGCTCGGCATTGTGGCCGCGCTGATGCACGACCCCGCAATTCTGATTCTGGACGAGCCGACCTCCGGCCTCGACCCACTGATGCAGAGCCGCTTTATTGAGCTCGTCATGAGCGAAAAACAGCGCGGCAAGACTATACTCATGTCCAGCCATATGTTTGAAGAGGTGGAGCGCACCTGCCACCGCGTGGGCATCATCCGCCAGGGCGATCTGGTCACCGTGGACGCGGTCGATGCGCTCAAGGCCAAACAGCAAAAGAAGTTTATTATTACGTTTGAAAACTCCAAAGCCGCCGAGGACTTCGGCAAGGAAGCGCTGGAGACCGAGATGCTGACCCACCACCGCGTACAGGTTACTGTGGGCGATAACATCAGCGAGCTGATCGCCGTGCTGGGCCGCTACCCGGTGCAAAACCTGGCCGCGCCCAACCAAAGCCTGGAAGAAATCTTTATGCAGTACTACGGAGGTGACAAAGCATGAACGCGACGCTGTACAAACGCGAAATGAAGTCCAGCTGGAAACTGCTGGCGATTTTCACCGCGATTCTGACCATGTATATCTCCTTAATGGTGTTCATGTACACACCGGAAATGCTGGACATGTTCCGGCAGTTTTCTCAGACCATGCCACAGCTGATGAACTCGTTTCAGATGGACTTTTCCTCTGATTCGCTGACGCTGCTTGGCTATCTGGCAAGCGGACTGTACGGGTTTATTTTGATCGTGTTCCCGATGATCTTCTCCATCATCCGCGGCAACGGTCTGGTCGCCCGCTATGTGGACCGGGATTCCATGGTGTCGCTGCTGGCTGCGCCGGTTAAGCGCCGCACGGTGGCGCTAACGCAGATGACCGTACTGCTGACCGGCATTGTGTGGCTGGTTGTTTATGCCACAGCGCTTGAGATGTTTACCATCGCACTGCACATGCCTGAGCAGGCCGATACCGTAATGTTACTAAAGCTGAACTTCGGGCTGCTTTCGCTGCACCTGTTTATCGGCGGTATCTGTTTCCTGGCTTCTTGCCTGTTTGATGAAACCCGCTATTCCATTGCCCTTGGCGCAGGGCTGCCCGGGCTGATGTTCATCCTCATGCTGTTATCCCAGGCGGGCGATGCTACAGAGGGCTTCAAATACGCAACCTTCTTCACCCTCTTCCAGCCTGATGCCATCGCTGCAGGGCAGGCCGGTGCGATGGGTGGCAGCTGGGTGCTGCTGGGCGGGGCTGTGGTGCTGTTTGCGGCGGCGGTCACCGTGTTTACCAAGCGGGATCTTTCCATATAAGGGGGTACTATGTCAGCGATTCTAAGCGCAAAAAGCCTGAAATTTCTGGATATCCTGCGCTTCCCCGACATCCAAATCGAAGCGGGAAGCGTAAGCTTCATCTGCGGGCCCAGCGGCACGGGGAAAAGTACGCTGTTTAAGTTGCTTAACGCCACCTATACACCCTCCGAAGGAAGCATTACCTTCGACGGGCAGGACATCGCCGATATGGATACCATCCAGCTGCGCCGGCAGGTGCTGCTGGCCGGGCAGAAGGTATACCTGTTTGATGATACCATTGCGGGCAATTTTAAGCAGTTTTATGCCTTTCGTGGCGAGCCCTGCATCAGCGAGGATGCAATGCGGGAGTTTCTGCGCCTGTGCTGTATCGAATTTCCTTTAAACACGCGCTGCCAGCCGCTTTCGGGCGGGGAAAAGCAGCGCGTGTTTTTAGCCATTCACCTGTCCATGCAGCCAAAAGTGCTCATGATGGACGAGCCCACCGCCGCGCTGGACAAGAAAACAGCCAAGCTGCTGCTATCCCAGGTGAAGGATTATTGCAAGCAGCATGGCATGACCCTGGTGGCCATCAGCCACGATATTACGCTGGTTGGCGAGGTCGCTGACACGGTAATATCTCTCACTGAGGAGGCATGCGAATGAGCCAGATTGTACAGCTGGATGTGTGGCATTTCGCGCTGATCTACCTGCTGCTTTTGGTGGTCGTCTCGGTGCTGCGCTTTACTAAAATCAATCAGACGAAAAGCCTGCTCTGGGGCAGCGCACGCATGACGCTGCAACTCACCCTCTCGGGCTTAATTCTCACATACATCTTCCAAAACCCGCATCCGGTATTCGTAGCGCTGTACCTGCTGGCGATGATCAGCTTTGCCGTGTACCGTGTCATTCACTTAAACCCGAAGCTCAACCCGCGCTTCCGGCTGATTATCGCCGGGTCGATCGCGCTTTCGGGCGTGATGGTGATGGCCTACTTCGTGTTGGTGGTTGTGGGCGAGCGGCTGGGTAACCCGCAGTATGTTATTCCGATTTCCGGCATGCTGATGGGCAACACCATGACAGGGGTCACCTTGGGCGTCAAAAGCCTGTACAAGACCATGGAAGACCAAACCGACCGCATCGAAACCCTGCAAAACATGGGTGTGAAGCCGGAAAAACTGTTTCTGCCGTTTGTACGCCAGTCCATGGAAACGGCCATTTTGCCGACTATTAACACCATGGTGGGTATCGGTATCGTGTCCCTGCCGGGCATGATGACCGGGCAGATTCTATCGGGTACGCTGCCCACCACCGCCATCCTGTACCAAATCGCCATCATGATTGCCATCTGCACCACGGTGTGCCTGTCAACCTTCGGGTCGCTGTACTTTGGCTACCGCACGCTGTACAACAAGCGCAATCAGATCGAAATCGGGTAACGGCTAATTGTCTATAGGCTCTCACATAATGCGGAAAAATATGATATGATAGTAAGACTAACGAGTTTGAGGTGAGCCATGCTATCCGACCAGCCTATCCGAACCGCAAAGGACGACCTGCTGGGGCGCGCGGCGTTTGCCGGGCAAATTGCCTCGGCAATGCTGTCTTGCCGTCCGGGCAAGCGCGGCAGCTTTGTGTTCGGTTTGTATGGCAAGTGGGGCTCCGGTAAAACCTCGGTACTTAACATGGTGGACGAGGCCATGCGCCGTAAAAAAGCGCCAAAGCCCATCCTGATTCACTTTAATCCCTGGGACTACGCGGCGGAGGAACTGCTGCCGGGGCAGCTGCTGCAAACCCTGGCGGATGACCTGCGGAAGTCCTCACGCGGCGAACGACTGAACAAGGCGGCCCGGGCGATGGAGAAGTACGCATCGTCGCTGGAAAGCTGCCTGCCGAATTTCAAGTCCGAAACGCTGGCGGAGCTGCGGGGCGAAGCATCGAAAAAGAAAAAGAAAAAAAAGAAGAATAAAAACAGGGCCCGGCGCGTTATGCAGCGCAAGGCCAAGGTTGTTAAGCTGCTGAAAAAGCAGAAACAGACCGTGTATGTCGTCATGGACGATATCGACCGCCTGTCCTCTCAGCGTATATTGAATGTGTTGCAGCTGGTGAAGTCCGTGGCGGGTTTCCCGCGCTTTGTGTACCTGCTGGCCTTTGACCGGGATGTTGTGGTCGGTGCGCTGTCCAAAGAGCTGTATGGCGACGGGCAGCAGTATATGGAAAAATTCATCCAATTGCAGTTTGATATCCCCGCGCCGGAACCCGGCCGTATTCAGGAAATACTCATGGCGTATATTTCCATGTGGCTGGAAACCTACAAGGGGCTGAACTTTGACCGCGTCTATTTTGATGCCGTCGCCCCCTTCCTGTTTGGCCGCATTGGCACGATTCGCGATGTGTACCGCTTCATTAACACCTTTCAGGCGCGCTACCAGGCGCTGCAAAACGAGGTCAACTTTGTCGATCTGCTATGCATAACGGCTCTTCAGCTGTTTGTGCCCCAGGCCATGCCCTGGTTGCAAAGCCGGCGGGATGATCTGCTGCGCGGCGGCGGCCTTCACTACAGCAGCGCGGACACGGCGACCCAGAAAAGCATCAAGGCCGAGTACCGGCAGATGATCGCTGAACTGGACGAGCCGGCCAGCGGCGCACTGGCAGAGCTGATCGGGTACATGTTCCCGCGCTTTGGCAAACAGATACTCGATGTCTATGTCGATGATGCAGACCCGCGCTTCATACGCATGCGCCGCATTTGCTGCGAGGAGTTCTTCGACCTGTATTTCACCCAGTCGCTAAACGGGCTGGTCATCACCCAAAAAGAGATGATGAAGGTCATCTGCGAGATGGATTCCAGCCAGCTGCGCGCCTATACCGACAGCTTGACCGGCGAGGAACGCCGGGCCGCGTTTTTAAACCACTTGCCCCACTATCTGGATGATATTGCCGAGGAGCGGCTGCCGCTGTTCCTTAGGGAAGTGCTGTGGCTCAGCCGTCTGCCGGAGAGCAAAACCCCGGCGGACAAACTGTTCCAGCGTACACTCTTCCAGGAGTGCAGCAATACGGCGCTCAAACTGCTGGCGCACATGCAGCGCTTTATGCGCGAGGAATGCCTGGCCGAGGCCGTGGCCAACGCCAGCAAGCTGACCTTGCCGGTGCTGGTGTCCGTGCTTACGGCCATACGCCGCGGCGCACCTGGCGCAGAGAGTATTGCCATGGAGGATGACCATATCGCCGCGCACCTGCGCCAACTGCTAACCAAAATCCATTCCATTTCACTGCGCGACAACTGGCTTTTGTCGCATAAGCCGCTGCCGGTGCTGGAGTACTGGTATCAGGCCGACGGTACGGCCTTCAGGGCGTATTTTGAAACCTTGATGGAGGACGATCAAAACGCCGCGCGCCTGATTTCCGTCCTGACCCAGCGCTTTGATTCGGGCGATGATATGGAATATCAGTTCGGCGATATCGACGGCCGCCATGCGTTTAGTGACTTGCTCCCCCGGGAGGATGCCCTGGCCGCTATCCTGCGGCTGAAAGGCACGCGGGTCTTCCGCACACTGCCCGAAGATGTACGGCTGGACTGCGTTGCGTTTTCACTATTGGACTATGATTTACACCGCGCCGCGCAGGCGGACGTGCTGGATGCATACCCCGCCTGGATTCAGGAGATAGAAACAGATGAAATATCAGGACATTAATGCCAAAACCATTGACGGCTGGATTGAGAGCGAAGAAGGCTGGGAGTGGGGCACACCGATTTCCCATGAAGACTACGTAAAGGCTACCCAGGGCGACTGGAACATGGTGCTCACCCCGCAAATTGCGGTGCCCAAGGCATGGTATCCCCCGATGAAGGGCTGCAAGGTACTGGGCCTGGCCAGCGGCGGCGGGCAGCAGATGCCCGTGTTTGCCGCGCTTGGCGCGGAGTGCACGGTGCTGGATTACTCGCAAAAGCAGCTGGAATCGGAAACGCTGGTCGCCGAGCGTGAAGGCTATGCCATCACAATCGTCCGCGCTGACATGACCGAGACCCTGCCCTTTGAAGACGAGAGCTTTGATTTAATCTTTCATCCCGTCTCCAACAGTTATATTGAGGATGTACACCATGTATGGCGGGAGTGCTACCGCATTTTAAAGCCGGGCGGCCGTCTGATGGCGGGCTTGGACAACGGAATGAACTATATCGTCGACTGGGACGAAGCGGAAATCCGCTACACCCTGCCCTTTAACCCCCTCAAGGATAAAGCCCTGTTTGATAAATGCATGCAGGACGACGATGGCGTACAGTTTTCCCACACGCTTGACGAGCAGATTCGCGGGCAGATGCAGGCCGGACTGCGGCTGATTGACCTGTACGAGGATTACAATACCGAGGGGATACTGCACAAGTTCAACGTTCCGACCTTCTGGGGCACGCTGGCGGAAAAGCCGCGCTAGGCCATCGAACGCTAAACCAATCGTATGAACGCAGCGGCTTATAAGCCGCTGCGTTTTTTGCGTTGCAGCGCCCGTTGTATGCCCATAGTGGCAAGAAGCTGTATGCATTGCAGTCGTAGCGTTGCATACAGCACACGACGGCATCTATACCCACCGCGCACATATTTTTGAAAACCGCTTGACAGAGAGATATCCTGCGCCTATAATGTGAATGTGAATTCATATTCACTATGATAACAAGCGGGGGAATGTGAAAGTGCCAAGAGAGACGTTTGAAAACCTGAAAGAGGAAAAGAAACAGCGTATACTCAGCGCCGCGCTGCACGAAATTGCCGAAAATGGCTACGATAAGGCCAGCGTGACCCGCATTGTTAAGGAAGCGCATATCGCCACCGGCAGCTTCTATCAGTACTTTGAGGACATGGAAGACCTGTTTATCTATATTGCGCTGGAAGCTGGCCGGCTCAAGGCTCGTTATATGCAGCAAGCGCTGTCTGAAAGCGCTGGCCGCGACCTGGAAAGCGTCATTCGCGCCATGTATCTGGGCGGCATGCGCTTTGGACTGGAGCATGAGGATTATTACAAATGTGCGGAAAGCTTGCTGCGCATGAAGGACTCGGAGCTATACCGCAAAATGATTGCCATGGCCGAAAAAAGCGATCTGGCCGCCTGGCTGTTTCAGGTCGTTGGCGAGGCCATTGCAAACGGTGAACTCAACAAAAACATCACCCCGGAGCTGTTTTTTAAACTATTAACCGGCATCAACGCAACAATTATCGAGTACCTGATCGACAGAAAAGCAGGCGGCGGTATGGATACCACTGACCTGGAAACACTGTGCGAGCTGGGGGTGCAAATTGTACTCCACGGCATCAGCGCGACATAAATACCGTATAGCACGACAGAACACCCCAAAAGGAGATGTGACCATGATTCATGTGAAAAACCTTTCCTATTCTTATACCCGGGACGCTCGGTATGCAGTGAATGATATCTCGTTTGATGTTGAAAAAGGCGAGATCTTCGGCTTTCTGGGGCCGTCCGGCGCCGGGAAATCGACCACGCAGGGCATTTTAACGGGGTTGCTGCTACTGCAGCAGGGGCAGGCTGTGGTCGATGGCTACGACCTGCACAAAGAGGACAAAAAGCGCTTTAATCGCATCGGCATGAGCTTTGAACAGTCCAACCTCTATTCCAAGTTGACAGCCGAGGAAAACCTGCGCTACTACGCCAAATTGTTTGATGTACCCACCCGCGACCCGCGCGCGCTGATTGATATGGTCGGCCTTGGCGGCAAGGAAAACCGCAAAGCGGGCTCGTTTTCCAAAGGGCAGAAGCACAGGCTGACGTTTGCACGCTCGCTGCTCAACAACCCCGCCATGTGGTTTTTGGACGAGCCGACAACTGGCCTGGACCCGGCGATTGCCGCCCAGATTAAGGACATTATCCGAAACGAATGCAAAAGCGGCGTTACCGCATTTTTAACCACGCACAATATGTTTATTGCCGATGAGCTTTGCGACCGCGTGGCGTTCATCGTCGACGGCGAAATCAAGCTGATTGACTCGCCCAAGGCGCTTAAACTCCAGTACGGGCACAAAACCATCGATGTGGAGTACAAGCTGGACGACACCGTGAAGAAGGAAACCCTGGCCCCGAAAAAGGAGCAGGATAAAGTGCGCCTGCATGAGATACTCAATAGCGGCGAGATCATTACCATGCATTCCAAAGAGGCGACGCTGGAAGAGATCTTCATCAAGGTCACCGGAAAGGGGCTGACAGCGGATGAAACTGTGGGATAATTACAAAAAAGAGCTGAAAATCGCCTCCCGTGGCTTCTACTTCTATATGGAGATACTCACCGCGGTCATCCTGCTGGCGGCCCTGCTGTTGTTTGTACCGGCCGAACCCACCAGCGTGTCGGAGGAACTGCTCTTTGTGGATGGGCCTGCCGCAGCGCTGGAGCAAATGCTTGTGCAAACGCCCGGCGAAGCAGGGCAGTATGTGCGCGCAGAAGACACCAAAGTCCGGCTGCGCCCCATGGATATTACCTATTATAATGAGCAAACCGGCCAGCAGACGGACTTGTCCTTTGACGATAAAAAGACCTTGGAACTGGAAACCTGGGAGTATTACAACGCCGCTACCGGTATGCAGGAAAAAACGCTGTACATTGCCCCAAGCCTAAACGATATGCTCCGCCTGGCGCAGACCAAAAAATGGTACGCTACCACGGTGCAAATAGGGGAAGACGGGCTGCCAAGCTACAAGCTGCTGCTGTTTGGCTCGGAAAGCGATCGCTACCAAAACCTGATTTCCGCTGTGATGGGCGCGGGGAATACCCCGGCGTTGCAGCAGGCTGTGCAGGACCAGCCGGTGGAAACCCTGGGGCAGGATACGGCGCTGGATAACCGGCAAAGCTTTATGCCCCTGGCGGTTGTCATCATGAACGGGCTGATGGGGATGCTGGTGGTGATTTCCTACTTGATTATTGATAAGTCCTCCGGGCTGATTCGCGCCATGGCGCTTACGCCCATGCATACCCGCAGCTACTTGATGAGCAAGGTGCTGGTGGTGTTGACCACCTCGCTGATCTCCTCGCTGGTTGTGACGATCCCCATTATGGGCACGCAGCCCAATTACCTGTTGTTTATCCCCACAGCCGCGCTGGTATCCATGGTTGCGTCTATGTTCGGGCTGTGGCTGGCATCGTTTTTCGCCGATATCAAATCGGCGTACGGAATCATCTTCCTGATGATGCTGTTGCTGATTATCCCGGCACTCAGCAATATTCTGCCCGGCTTTGCGCCGCTGTGGATTCGGCTGATGCCGACCTATCCCATGCTGCAGGCCGTGAAAGAGACCCTGCTCAAAACGCCGGATACCGGCTATGTACTGCTGGTTGGCGGCGGGATGATCGTCGTCTCCGGGCTGCTGCTGTGGTTGTCGGAACGCCGCTACCGCAAGCTTTTGGGGGTGTAAGGAATGAAAAAAGCACTAAGTGTCTTACAGCGTGACTTGAAACTGGCCATAAAGGACCCGCTGGCGCTTATGGTGATTATCGCGCCGCTGATTGTAGCGCTGATTATTTCACTGATGTCGCCCGGCATCAGCGAGACGACGGTGAACTTTGCCGCCGATGCCGCGCTGCCCCGGGCTGTGACCGATACCCTGGCAGCGTATGCAAACGTAGACCTGCTGGACGATGCCGATGCCGTGCGCGAGCGTGTACTGCGCCGTGACGAGGTGTTTGGCCTGATTCCGGGCGAAAGCGGCGCCGTACTGGTGCGCCAGGGAAACGAGGCGGAAACCTCGCTGGCGATGGCCAAGCTGCTCAGCGCAATGGCCGAAACCGGAATGGTTGATACCACGCAGAGCGAGCACTTCGGTTTCCTGTCCTTCCGCGATGAAACCTCACCGCTGAAACGCTCGCTGTCCATCTCCATGCTGCTGATGATCAGCGTATTCACCGCCATGCTGATCTCGCTTGGGCTGGTAGACGAAAAAAACGACCAAACCATCCGAGCGGCCAACGTAACCCCTATACCGCAATGGCTGTATGTGGTTGCCAAAAGCTTTATCGGGATCACCGCACTGCTGATATCCTCGGTTCTAGCGCTGCTCATCCTGGGCATGACCGCCATCAACTGGGGGCAAATCTTGCTGATGCTGGTCGCCGGGGCAATGATTTCTATAATCGTTGCGTTTGTCATCGGCTTGGCATCATCGGACTATATCGAGGCCTCCGGCAGTGTGAAAATGTTGATGCTGCCGATGATAGGTTCCGTAGTCGTGTACGAACTGGTCGACCCCGCCTGGCATTTCACCGTATGGTGGAGCCCGTTCTACTGGGCATACCGTGGCATTACGGAAGTGATTACCGGCACGGCCCAGTGGGGCAGCACACTACTGTATACGACCATCATTGCGCTGATTTCCGTGGGGGTATTTGCCCTCAGCCTGAAATCCATTCGCAAATCCCTGCAATAACATACAGTCCATTATTTTGAAGGAGGAACGACTATGGAAACCGGATATCTTGTCGGAGGAATTGCCTGTGCGGCCTATGCGCTGCTGTGCTTTGCCATCGGCTTTCTCAAGCCGCAAAGTTTGATGAAGCTGGTCAAGCAGAAGCTGAAAATGTTTTCAGGCAGCAAAGAACCCAGCGACAAAGCCACGATGATTACCTGCGTGGTGTTCGGCGTGCTGGCGACAGCCGGTGCCGTCATCCTGTTTGTCGTGGGTGCCGCCAATATGTAGTCAGCCCTGCGCGATCAGACTGCTACAAAAAAACCGCCGCAGATTCGTCTGTGGCGGTTTTGCTGTATCACAGTTTGACGGGTGCTATGGCCGGAGGAAGTGCGTAACACGCGTACATACGCCGCGGTCGTCCAGCACAAATTGCAGGTACATCAGCTTGTTGGTCAGCGATGTGGTTGAATACTGTATGGTATGGGTGCCGTCGCTGTTGTTCATAATCACGCCGATATCCGGGTCGGTATAGTACAGGTTACGACTGCCGTCCTGGTTGTCGGGCATACCGAAGTCCTTGAACGCGCCGACAATTTCCGCTTCGGTCGAATCAACGCCTACATTGCGCGGCGGGGTGACAATGTTGCGGTTCATGTCCACACTG
Organism: Candidatus Limiplasma sp.; assembly: GCA_963675925.2. GTDB lineage: Bacteria > Bacillota > Clostridia > Christensenellales > Aristaeellaceae > CAXXOK01. The sequence continues at coordinate 604,059 of CAXXIB010000004.1, read as the reverse complement.
GCCAGCTGCCACTGGTTGCCGACCAAAATGAACACCGCCTTGCCCCAGGGATAGCTTAGCTCCTGCGCCTGTCCTTCGTAGAACAGGTACTGGATATCCTGCGTGGCCGAAGGCTGGCCGAACGAATCGGTAAAGCTGGCCAGCTGCGTTGTGCCGAGTGTGAAACCGGCGAATGTATCATCCCTGGAGTAAGGGTCGGCCAGATAGGGGCTGACGGTGAACTTGTACCCGATTTCCATAACGGCGGAGCGTTTCCCATAGCCGTTGACCACGATGGCGCGCAGGGTAACGCGGCCCGTGGGCAGTGCTATCGGATTTTCCTGATCCCAGATCGGGCTGATGTCTTCATCCGGCTGGGATCCATCGTATGTGTAGTAGAAGGTCAGGTCGTCTTCCTTGGCTTTCTGTTCATCCGTTTTGTCTTTATAATTGGGTGATTTCTCTCCCTCGCGCAGCGTGACGGACTTCAGCTTGTTGTAGGTGTTGGGGGCGAGGTTTGCTTTGGGCGCAGCGGGCGTAGGATAGAACACGGTATACTGCGCCGAAAACTCGTCGGAGTGCAAATCGCCGACTACGCATACGGCGCGCAGCTTATAGCTGCCTTCGGTAATGAGGACGGAATCCCCTGTCATCAGCGTGCCCTCCTCAGGGAGGACTTTGCTGTCGTCCAGCGTGTAGTAAATATCGTACCCCTGCGGCGAGGTCAGGCGGATATGCTGTTCCAGTTCGTAGCGGCCGGCGACCTGGGTGGCATCGACCTCCGGCTTTTCGGGGATGAAGGACAGGCGTTCCACGCGGTAGCTTTCCCGGCCTGTTTCTTTGTAGGCGGTCTGCATCAGGTCGGCTGCTTCAGGGCTGCGGTCATGGCGAATCAGCAGGGCGATGAGCGCCGTGTACGCTTCGGTGCGCGAAGGGCTTACGGTTTCAATCAGGTTGCGGTATACGGCTTCGGCCAGTTCGTCCTCGTTGCTTAGCTCATACACCGTCGCCAGCAGGTATAGCCCGTCGTAGTTTTCTTTATCCAGTGCATCGGCAATGCGGAAGGCCTTGACAGCCGAGGCCATATCGCCAAGGTCGGTATAATCCTGCCCGACCAGCCAGTAGGTTTGCACAGGCACGGTCAGTAAGCGATCCCGCAGCTCGTCCTGCTCGCTGCGCAGGGTGGCATCGTTGCTTTGCAGGAGCTGAATTTCCTCCTCGGTGGTGATCAGCACCTGCTTACGGCCGGTAATGCGCTGGCCGGAATCGGTCGCTTTCATGTAAATGAAGTACCCTCCGGCAGCCAGCACCAGCAGGATGACTAAAATCACCAACAGCAGCATCCAGTTAAACTTATGGTATTGCATGCCCTTGGGCTTTTGGCGGTTGGCCGTAACATAGCGCGTACCCACGCTGCCCTGTACGGGAACGCCGGAGCGCGTGTCCGGGCGGCTGAGCCCTTCGCCTGTTTTGGCTGCGCTGGTGCGGCGCACGCTGCGCCTGCCTTCCGGCGGCAGGGGGGACATTTCATAGTCGCCGTACTCGGGTACGGAATCGCGCCGTTCGTCGGGCAATACAGGCGGAGGCGCGTCACCACGCCGGCCCTGGCGCATACCGCGCAGGCCGGGGTCGTCCTCCCGGTGTGCCATTTCACCGCAGGTGCCGCACATCACGGCATCGTCGGGTAAATAGTTACCGCATTGTTTGCAATACATCGTGTAAGAGAACCTCGCTCTCAGGTGGTTGGGCGGATAGTTGCAAGGCTTATGCCTTGCAGGAGTCTGCCGATTGGTTGTTCACCGGATGGCCGTTGATGACCAGCTCAAACTGCTGCTTTAAAAAAGCGGGCAGCCTTTTCGCACATCAGAATACGGGGCAGGTAAATGGACAGGTATTCAAGCACGGAGCTGGAGGTATCCATCTCCAGCGACTGGCGGATGATACGGGATTTCCGGTTGACGATCACTTCGTTTTTTTGAATGGCAAAGTTCACGCGGTCGTGAATATCGTTTAAATCCGGGGTGCCGTTGCGCACCCGGCTTTTGTGGGCATCGGATTTATCGGCAATGATCAGTGCGGCGCTGACTGCCGAGGATGCCGTGCCGCTTTCTTCCTCGTGGTTGCCAACGGCAGTCACCACTTCCAGCGCATCGGCGATGCTCATGCCCGCCTGCTGGAGGATGGGGAACAGCAACACAGCGCCGTTGGGGCCGTGATCGTGCCGGTTGATGGAGTTACCCACATCGTGCACCCATCCGGCAATGGCCGCCAGCTCAATCTCCCGCTCGGAGTAGCCAAGCTGGGCCAGGATATGGCTGGCGGTGCGGCTGACATAGCTTAAATGCCGCGGACCGTGATCGGTATACCCCAGGTGTTCCAGATAGCGGTTGCCCGCTTTGATCAGCGAGCGTATGCTTTCGTTTTGTTTAATTTCGGCTAGTGTTATCATGCGGCTCTCCTTAGCGCAGCTGCAGCTGCTGTACGGCCTGGTAGGTCGGGTCGTCCGTAAAATCGCGGTAGGGCGCTTCGCCGCCCAGGCGCTCGATGGCGTTGCGGATTTCAATATAATCAATATAGGGTACGGCCTTGTCGTCGGCGGCAATTAGCAGCGGCGCTACGGCGCGTTCATCGTCCAGCTTCCCCAGGTAGCCCGCATACAGCGCGCGCTTGTCCTGCTGGGTCTGAAAGCGTTCGATGGCAAAGGTTACTACGCTTTCGTCTGCACCGGGCTGGGCCAGAATATCCAGCAGCGCTTCCTTGCCGGCCTCGTCCGCTGCGGTGAAGGCGATTTTTGCGGGGCCAAATACCTTGTCGCCCATCAGGGCCAGGCTTTCCAGTGCCGCATCCAGCAGGTCTTCATCCTCGGTGCGCTCCACCTGCCAGCGAATATAATCGACCAGCGGTTTATCGCTGCCAAGCTCGCGCAGGGTGTCCACTGCCAGCATTTTGGCTTCCACGGGCGCGCTTTTATCTTGCAGCAGGGCCAGCAGCGCGTCCTCGTCTCCCAGGGCCAGCAGTTGCTGTACTAAGGGGTCGGGAACGGCAACACCTTCGGTGATATAGTCCCGCATCAGGGCAATCAGCTCCGCTGCGACGGTATAGCGTGCAAAATAGCCCGATGGCGTCTCTCCGGCCAGAAAATCGGCCGGGGTTTGCAACCAGGTGGTGTAAAACTCCGGTGCTGCTTCCTCCAGCGCATCGGCGGTCTTGTAGTGTCCGCGATTGTCCTCAATCCAGCGGCTGAGCGCCTGGGAAAAGGCGGCGTCAAAATCAATCAGGTTCATAGAATCTCCTCTCGTAATGCATAAGGCATAAGGTATTGTTCGCGTTGCGGCGCGCGATCCCCTGTCATGGTCATCTGCGGTGATTGAGCAGCTTGATCAGGTCGGGGGTTGAAAACGTATAGGTTTGGTTGCAGAAATGGCATACGAGCTCTGCGCCGTCGACATCGTCGGTAATCATGCGTTTAAGCTCGTCCGGCCCCAGTGCGATCAAGGCGCGTTCCATGCGGTGGCGGGAACAGTTGCACTGGTAAACCAGATTTCGGGTTTCCAGCGCTTTGGGCTGCAAGCCGGAAAACCAGTTTTCTAAAAGCGTGTCCAGCGTTTCGTGCTCAAGCTCGGCTGCAATATCGCCAAAAATGGGCGAGCGAAGCTCCAGCTGATCGATCAGCGCGTCGTCGCAGCCGGGCATCGCCTGCAAAAGTACCCCACCGGCCGACTCCACTGTGACATCCGAAGCGATAACGCCCAAACTGACCAGCGACGGGCTTTGCTCGCTTTGCACATAGTAGAACGCCAGATCGGCGGCGATTTCGCCGGAGATCAGGTTCACCTGGCCGATGTAAGGGTTTTTGAGGCGCAGGTCTTTGACCACGCTGAGGCGGCCATGGTTGCCTACGCCGCCGCCGATATCCAGTTTCCCGTCTTTCAGGGGAAGCTGCACGGTGTGGTTTTGCACATAGCCGCGCACGGCGATGCCGCCGTCTTTGGCCTGTCCGCCGACACAGACAATTTTCTTTAGCGGGCCGTCGCCGTCAATGGTCAATGTTACGGTGGAATCCGCTTCCTTCAGCGTAGAGGAAAGCATGGCGGCAGCCATCAGCCCGCGGCCAAGCGCGGCGGCAGCCACGGCGCTGGACCCTTGCAGCTGCTGGGCCTGGTGTACGGTTTGGGTTGCGTTCATCAGTACGCCGCGCACAGCGCCGTCCTGCAGGGTAAAATGCAGCATGGTATCCAAGCTTATTGCTCCTTCTTCGTGGCGGCGATATGCCAGCGCTTTTCATTGGGTGTGGGGGCTTGCAGGGTTTTATCGCCATAGACCCGGATATCGGTAAAGCCTGCGGCTTCCAGCAGCGCGCGCAGCTGGGGTAGGGTATAGCCGTATTGTGTTTGCTCTTCCTCAATGCGGGTATAGCGGTCGTCCTGTTCGCGCCTAAAGATGGTTAGTTGCATCTCCACACGGCAGGCGGTGTCATCAAAATGGTTTTGCCACAGATAGGCGATATCACCGGCATCCTCGCCGTGGGTATGGTTGCCGAGTATGGTTTGCAGTTTCCAGGGGGTGGATACATCAAACAGTAACGCGCCGCCGGGCTTGAGCGCTTGATGCGCGGCCCGGAAAAATGCGGCGACATCCTGCGTGCTGGGCAGATAGTTGACACCGTCGCAGGTGCACAGTACGGCATCCTGTGGCCGGTGCAGGCACAAACAGCGCATATCCATCTGCGCAAAGGGAATGCACGCGCCCTGCCGCCGCGCCTTATCGGCGGCTACGGCCAGCATATCGGCGGATAGATCCACCCCGGTCATGTCATACTGGCGGTTTAGTGGCAGGGTCAGCCCGCCGGTACCGCAGGCGCACTCGCATACAGTACCCGCCGGTACGCCCTGCAGGCATAAAAGTTCGCGGTAAAAAGCGGCCCATGCGGGATAATCCACATCGGCCATTAGGCGGTCATATACAGATGCGAAGGCGGTATACAATCTTACAGTCTCCCGCAGGCCTTACTGGTCTTCCTCAGGCTCATCGTCATAGTCATCATCATCGTCTTCTTTGTGCAGTCCGCGGTCTACCGTTGCACCCTCAATTTTGGAGTTGATAAACTTATCAAACACGGCGTTTGTATAGCTGGCGGTAATAAAACGGCTGAACGCAAACCCCAGCAGCATATAATACAGGAACAAGATGACCACAACCAGGATATACACGACGCCCAAGAGTACGGCGACAAACCCCAGTACGGCGGGCAGTATGGTAATCAGCTTAAACATAATGGTCTGCGGCAGCCGTCCAATGGTCAGCAGGAAGGAGTTGCGGATCAGCTGCATGTAGCCCAGCTTGTAGCTGACCATCAGCGGATAGGTGAAGATCAGGCTCATCATCCAGATCACGCCGATCATCAGGGTCAGCATTTGCGGAACCACAAAAAATACGCTGTTGGTTTTGGCCAGCTCGCCATAAAAGTTCCAGCACACATAGACCACCACCGGCACCAGCCCGGTAATAAACCCGGTGATCAGTCCCTGCTTCCAGTTCTCTTTCACCGCGTCCTTAAAATCGCTGAAGATGAACGCGTGCTCATCGCGCGCCCAGTTGCGCGTAACGTAGCAGAGCCCGGGGGTAAACACCCCGGTCAGGGTTATGGCGGGAATCAGCCACAACAAACCGACAAAGGCGAGGGAACGAATCTGTTCCAAGGCCTGAGTAAAGTCGATTTGCATCAGGCTGCTTTCATCCATCAGCGTTTGGGGGTCGGCCGCATTGCTTAGCGCCGTAAAAATCAGGATGATGAAATAAGCGATAATGATCATCGCCGGCAGCCAGGCTAGCATGTATAAAAGGTTCAGGCGCATCAGGCCGCTTATCCGCACGCGCAGCATCTCGCGAAAGAGCTGACCGCGTGTTGTGGGCAGATCGTCCTTGGTGTAGTCGCCCTTGCCGGACTTGCCGTATAGGTAGCTGTTCATAAGTTTGCCGAACATCTGGTTGACCCTCCTCTAACATCAAGGGTATTATACCACATTTGTCCCCGTTGCGTATGGCGTGGGAACTAGGTTTTACAGGCCTTTACCCCTCAAGCTCGTTTTCCAGGAACCGGAGGATATCCCCGGCGCTGGGCGGGCAGCCCGGCACGGTTTTTTCAAACCCGGCCGTACAGCGGCCAATGCCAAGGCACTGCGGCTGCGATTGCCCCTGATAGCCCTGTCCTACGCACACGGGAACCCTTAACTTGTCTAGCTTTCCCGCCTCGTCCAGGCGCAGCAGGGCGTATACGGTATTGGCGCAGCAGGCCGAGCAGGCATCCTTTTGGGTGACGCGGGATAAAAGCCGGTTCACTCTGCGCTGTGGCGGCTGCATGGTGGTGGCTGGCGGGGTGAGAATGATTTCATCCAATGCGGACAGGTCCGCGTTCCCCGCGCCCAGCGCTTCCGCAATGCCGATGTAGGGGACATCGGACAGGCTATACCCCAGCTGCGTACAGGCGTATGCATCGCACAGAACCGGATCGTAGGTGCCAAACACCTGATCGCGCTGAACGGGGCTGCCGCCCTCTTCGTAGTCCAAATCGCCGCATACGGCATCCACCAAAACAAAGTTCTGCGTCAGCCCCAGCGACAGGTGGCCGATGGGATTGTGCAGCCCAAGGGTGTGATAGCGGCGCTTTTCGGCATTCGGGATTAAGCCCTTCATGTTTTTCAGCGCGCAGGTCAGCCGCGTTTGGCAGTGCCCTTTCATGACCGGAACGTTAATCAGGTAATCAAGCTTTAGTGCACTATCGCAAATGCGCAGGGTCATTCCGCCGCAGTCCACGGCTGTGGAGCTGTCCGGCTGGGTGTCGATAAACGGAACGCCGGTTTGCTTTGCCAGGTCCGTGTAGCCGCATACGTCGGCGGCATCCTTGGTGCGCGCGCCGACCCAGGCACCTTCGAGCATGCAAAGGTTGTCAAAGCTGTGCGCTCGCAGGTACTCGATGATGCCTTCCACAATCTGCGGATGGGTGGTTGCGCCGTTACTCGCGTCCGATGCCAGCACTAAGTTGGGCTTGATGCCGATCAACGCGTTGCCGGATGGTATGCTTTCGTGCACGCGGGCGGCCTCCAGCACAGCGATCGCCATGGCTTTCAGGTCGCTGCCGTAGGTGCTCCAAATGGTGCTGCTTGCCATGATGCCTCCAAACGGGTGTGAATTTCATGAGGTTTCGCTTATAGAATAGACCGCTTAGTGTGCCGCTGTCAACGGGGCTGGGCGATAGCGCAAACGCAGCGCTTTACGCGGGCTGTGCGCTCTGCTATGATGGTGCTGTGGGGGAGGGATTTGCTATGCATATCGCGGTGATCGGCGGCGGAGCGGCCGGGTTTGCGGCGGCCATTGCTGCGGCGCAGTCCGGCGCGCAGGTTACGGTGCTGGAGCGTAACGCAAAACCGCTGAAAAAGCTCGGTGTAAGCGGCAATGGACGCGGCAACCTGATGAACACGGGGAACCCTGTGTATTATGGCGATTCCGCGTTTGCACAGGCAGTACTCACGCGCTGCGGCGTAGTGGAGCTGACTGCGTTTTTTACGTCGCTCGGCGTGCCGCTGCGGGAAGAGGGAACGCATTTACTGTACCCCGCATCGCTGCAAGCATCGTCCGTACAGGCGGCGTTATTACTGCGGGCGGAGCAGCTCGTTATTAGCATCCAATGCCTCTCGCAGGTCACGGATATTGCGCGGGAGACAAGCGGGTTTACCCTCTCCGGCGTGCAGGCGTCCGGTGACGATCCAAAGCACAGAACACAAACCGCGTTTTCCCTGCATGCCGATCAGGTGATCGTCGCCTGCGGCGGCGCGGCCTATCCCGTGCATGGCACGGACGGCACAGCCTATGCCCTGCTGACAGCGCTTGGGCATCGCTTGACCCCGGTGCTTCCCGCCCTGTGCGCGCTGACTGTGCCAAAAAAGGCGCTGCACGGGCTAAAGGGGCAGCGCGTACGCGCCACACTGCGGCTGGAAGACGGGCAAGGGCATGTCGTGCGGGAAACGCAGGGTGAAGCGCTGTTTGCCGACGACGCGGTCAGCGGCATCGCGGCCATGCAGCTGGCACGCTTTGTGAAAGCGGATATGACGCTCTGTTTGGACCTGCGCGACGAGCTGAACATGCAAGGTGATATGCTGCCGTTTATCACATCGCTGGCCGATGCGCGGGGCAGGCAGCCCGCAACCGCGCTGCTGACCGGCGCACTGTCCGCCCCGGTGGCCCGGCTGGTACTGCGTCAGGCCGGTGTAAGCGATGGAAGCATGCCCATCGCATCCCTTGGCGCGGCCAAACTGCGCGCCGTGGCGGATGCACTTGCCTGTGTCCGCCTGCCGATAACGGGCACGCGCGGGTTTAACGCTGCGCAGGTGACCGCCGGGGGGATCGTAGCAGAAGATTTTGATGCCGCCACCATGGAAAGCCGTCTGGTACCCGGCCTGTATGCCGCCGGGGAGATACTGGATGTCGATGGCGACTGCGGCGGGTTCAACCTCATGTTTGCGTTTGCCTCCGGCCTGATTGCTGGTGGAGCAGCCGGGGCGAAGTAGCAGGCACGGACCCTTTATGCACAGAAAAATGGCCGCGCAGCTGCGCGGCCATTGCGATGGTGCTTGGTTGGATGATTACGCTCGATTGCGGAACATGCCCGTAATCCACAGCAGCAGACACGAGCCGCCAAGGGCGATCAGGAAACTGCCGAGGTTAAACCCGGTAATCGTGCCCAGGCCCAGCAGCGAGGCGACGAAGCCACCGACGATACCACCGACGATACCCACGATGATGTTGGCAATCACGCCCATGTTGGCGTCGCGTTTCATAATCATGCTGGCAACCCAGCCGGCTAGTCCGCCCATAATAATCCAAGATACAATACCCATATAGTTCCTCCTTGATGTTGTAGGTACCGGCTCATCCCGGTACGGTTTTCCAATGTTTATAGTTTGTCTAGCGGCGCCTTTGCGCCTGACCTATTTCAGTATACAAATTCGTATGCGGGTGTCTAGCACTCTAGCAGATTCTAATCTATTCCTAACGCGCTATGCATTTTCTTGCGCTGTTGTCTCGCATACGGTACAATATCATTATACCGTGAAGAAGGCGAAGTGAAACGAATGGTTCGTATCCTGTTTGTCTGTTATGGCAACATTTGCCGCAGCCCGATGGCTGAGTTTATCTGTAAGGATATGGTTGAAAAACGCGGGCTGGCGGATTCCTTTCATATTGAATCGCGCGGCACCAGCACAGAGGAACTCGGCAACCCCGTGTACCCGCCAGCCAGGGAAGAACTGGCCAAGCACGGCATCCGCTGCGATGGGAAAGTGTCCATCCAGCTGACGAAAGAAGACTATGATGCCTTTGACTGGCTGTTTGCCATGGACGAGCGGAACATACGCGCCATCAACCGTCTCACCGGCGGCGATCCGCAGGGCAAAGTCCATCGGATGATGGAGCGTACATCCCGCCCCGGCGAGGTGGACGATCCCTGGTACACCCATCAGTACGATGTAACTTACCGCGATATTGTGGAGGGCATTACTGCGTGGCTGGATGTTATTCTTTCGCATAAATCCAAAGCCTGACACGCGTATATCGCCAGGCAATGATGAAACGCTGATAAAGGACGGAATGCATATGGAACAAACGTTGCAGCTTGCGGCGGTGTTTACCGATCATATGGTGCTAAGCCGGCATAAGACTGTGCGCATTTTCGGCACGGCACCGGAGGGTGCGCTGGTTACGGTGTCCCTTGCGGGGCAGTCGGCTGAGACCGCCACATATGGCGACCGGTTTGAGGTCGCACTCGCGCCAATGCCGGCCGGTGGGCCGCATACCCTGACGGTGACCGACGGGCAAACCACCCAGACCTGCGACGATGTGCTGATCGGCGAGGTGTACCTGGCCGGTGGGCAGAGCAATATGGAATGGGCGCTGGAACAGGCGGAGGGTGGCCCGGAGCTGATACAGACGCTGGACAATCCCATGATTCGCTATTGCAACGTACCCAAAAACGCCTGGCTGGATGAACAGGCGCTGGCCCGGGAGCATGCCATGCGCTGGAAAGCACTACGGCCCGGCGCATGCGGGGATATCAGCGCCGTGGGTTGTTATTTTGCGCTGGAGCTGCAACAGGAGCTAAACGTCCCGGTCGGCATCATCGGCTGTAACTGGGGCGGTTCGTCCATCGTCTGCTGGATGGACGAGGAAACCCTGCGCACAACCACCGACGGGGCTAGATTGCTGGACGAATATACCCGGCGCGTGAAGGACAAGTCCGATGTGCAGTACGATGCCGAAATGAAAACCTACAACGCAGCCTTTCAGTCGTGGTGGCAGCGCATACTGGATGCCCAGCGGAAGAAACCCGATATCAGCTGGCAGGAGATTAACGAAACCGTCGGCCCCGGCCCCTGGCCCCAGCCCGAAGGCCGCAAGAGCGGGTTCCGCCCGGCAGGGCTGGCCGAAACCATGCTCAAACGCATTGCCCCCTATACGCTGACCGGGTTTTTGTATTATCAGGGCGAAACGGACGCGTCGCAAGCGTATCTCTACCGGCAGCAGCTGCGCAATTTGATCAGCTTCTGGCGGGATCTGTTCTGCGATGCTACCCTGCCGTTTCTCAACTGCCAGCTGCCCATGTTCATCGCCAAAGGCGAGGAGGATATGCGCGATTGGCCGCTGCTGCGCCAGGCACAGGAACAGGCATTTATGGATGTACGCAATACCGGCCTGGCCGTGCTGATTGACTGCGGCGAGTTTGACAACATTCACCCCAAAGATAAAAAAACAGTAGGCTATCGCCTGTATCTGCAAGCGCTGAAGGTGGCGTTTGGCCGCGATATCGATGCTGACAGCCCCAGGGCCTTGGCTGCCCGTCGGGACGGCGATGCGATGGTTGTAAGCCTGTCTGCGCCAGTGGAGGTCAAGGGGGAAGCTACCCTGTTTGAGCTCGCCGGGGAAGACGGCGTATTTCACCCTGCGCTGTGCCAGTTGGAGGGGCAGGAGCTGCGCGTATTTACCGAGGCGGTAGCCGCGCCTTTGGCTGTGCGCTATGCCTGGGTCAACTTTGGCATGGTGCACATCTTTGGACATAACGGCCTGCCGCTGGCCCCGTTTAGCCTGCACTAGCTGCGCACAAAAAGCCCGCCGTCCGGACGGGCTTTTTGTGCGCTCTCCGGCAGGAGCACCAGTTTCGGAAAAACCCTATCCGTGGTATGATGTCATGGGGAGGAATGCGGATGCAAGTCACGGTGATCGGCAGCGGCCGCTGGGGTTCGTTCCTGGCATGGTACGCGAGCCGGAGGGGCCACTCCGTGTGCCTGTTCGGGCGCGAAAGCTCACCCCGCTTTCAGCAACTACAGCAAACCCGGAGCAACGATTTGGTGACGCTGGATAGCAGCGTTACGTTCAGCTCCGTACTATCCCGGCAGACGGATGCTTTTTTCATTTCCGTCTCATCCCAATCCCTGCGCGAGGTGGTCCGGCAGCATGCCGAAACCTTGCGCGGTATCCCCATTGTGCTGTGCATGAAGGGGCTTGAAATGGGCACGGGAAAGCGCTTGTCGGTGGTCGTGCACGAGGAACTTGGCCAAAATCAGCCCGTTGCGGTGTGGCTGGGGCCCGGCCATGTGCAGGAGTTTGTCCGCGGCGTGCCCAACTGCATGGTGATTGATGCCGAGGATGAAGCGCTGAAAGCCATGCTGGTGGAAGCACTGTCCGGTGAGCTGATTCGCTTTTACTATGGTCGCGATTTGATCGGGTCGGAAATCGGCGCGGCGGCCAAGAACGTGGTCGGCATCGCTGCCGGGGTGTCTGGACGGACTTAAGCTGTCCACCCTGAAAGGCGCACTGATGAGCCGCGGCACCCGAGAGGTAGCCCGGCTAATTCAGGCTCTGGGCGGCAACGAACTGAGCGCGTACGGCCTGTGCCACCTGGGCGATTATGAGGCAACCGTGGTTTTCCCCCTACAGCCACAACCGCCGCTTTGGCGAATGCCTGGCTACGGGGCTGCCGTACAGCGAGCTGGCCGAGGGCGTGTATACCGCCGAAGCGCTGATGGATTTGGAGATGCAAACAGGCGTGGAACTGCCATCAGCCGCGCTGTGTACGAAGTGCTCTATCACGATGCGGACATTCGAAAAACCCTGGGCGGCCTGTTCGACAGAAGCCTGAAAATGTAGTTTTAAGCGGCGATTGCCAACGCAATAGGGAAGGACCGATAACAGCGTGAAAAACGAAACAAACAACCCAAACGTATCGATATCGGCGGGCAGGCCGTGCTGGAAGGCGTGATGATGAAAGCGCCCGATGCCGTGGCCGTGGCCGTGCGCAGGCCGATCAGACCATTGTCGTTCATCGCCAGGCCTATACCGCGCCATCCCAAAAGCATAAGTGGCTGGGCTGGCCGTTGGTGCGTGGGGTGGTGAATATGGGGTCCATGCTCTCGCTTGGGATGAAGACCCTGCAAAAATCCACCAATATGCTCGGCGTACTGGACGAAGAACCCTCACGCTTTGAACAGTGGCTTTCCCGCAAGCTTGGCAAGGGCATTGATAAAATTGTGATGGGTACGGCGATTGTTTTGGCCGTTTTATTGTCCGTCGTGCTGTTTTTCGCCATCCCCGAAGGCTTTGCCAGGCTGCTGAAAGGCGTGTGGCCAGGCGGCAGCCTGAACTGGCTGGTCAACCTGCTGTCGGGCATACTGCGCATTTTGATTTTGATCGGCTATATCCTCGTATGTGCCATGGTGCCCGATGTGCGCCGCACCTTCCAGTACCATGGCGCGGAGCATAAAACCGTGTACAATCACGAAGCTAAAAAGCCACTGACACCCAAAACCGCGCAGACATTTTCCACCCTGCACCCGCGCTGCGGCACCAGCTTTTTGCTGCTGGTGTTTGTCATCTCCATTGTGCTGTTCACCGTGGTGGGGTATCAGGGCAATGTATATGCCTGGCGGCTGCTGAGCCGGCTGGCGCTGCTTCCGGTTGTGGCCGGGGTCAGCTATGAAATTCTAAAGCTGTTAGCTCATTCAAGCGGCATGCTGGCGCGCCTGCTGCGCTGGCCTGGCATTCAGCTGCAACGCCTGACCACCAAGGCCCCGGACGATGGCATGGTCGAGATTGCAATCGTTGCCATGAACGTAGCGCTGCACGGCATGCCAACCCATGCCGAAACGACCCCCGAGGGCTGGGCGATACTCCACAGCTACGAGGAAAGCGAGCCGAACTATATGCCAGCGGATGCGCCGATCCCCGCGAAAGACAAGGCGACGGTATGACCATACTGGAAGCCCTGCGGCACGGGGAGCACACCCTGATGGCCGTACCCGATCCCCGTGTAGATGCTGAACTGCTGCTCAGCAGCATACTGCACATGCAGCGGATGGAGCTCAAGCTGCAGCCTGCCAAAGTGCTGACCCTGGCGCAGGAGACAGACTACCTACATGCTTTGCAGCAGCGTAGTGACCGTCAGCCGCTACAATACATTCTGGGATCGCAGAACTTTTTCGGGCTGGACATTGCCGTCAATGAAGCGGTGCTGATTCCGCGGCCCGAAACCGAAACCCTGTGCGAGCTGGCGCTCAATTATCTAAAACCGCTTGCACAGCCTGCCGTGGCCGATGTGTGCACCGGCAGCGGTGCCATTGCCATCGCCATCAAGAAACACTGCCCGGATGCCAGCGTGTTTGCAACCGACCTCAGCCAAGCCGCTCTAAACGTTGCGCGTGATAACGCCAAAAGAAGCGCTGCGGCCATCACTTTTCTGCAAGGAGACTTCATGGAACCGTTACAGGGAAAGACCTTTGACTGCATTGTGTCCAACCCGCCCTATATTAAGGCGGCGGATTTGGCTACCCTGCAACCGGAAGTGCGCAAAGAGCCGCGTATGGCGCTGGACGGCGGGGAAGACGGCCTTACGTTTTACCGTCGGCTTGCACAGGATGCGCCTCAATTGCTGCGCCGTGGCGGCGCGGTGTTTGCCGAGCTTGGCGACGGACAGGACAGCGCTGTACCCGCGCTGTTTACCGCCGCTGGATTTGCCCGTGTGCGTGTCCACAAGGACCTGTTTTTAAAGCCCCGCGTGCTGGAAGCGCTTTTGTATCCGTAGCGAACATGGTTGCACTCTCACACTACGCTACTAAAGGAGAACAACAATGTTTGACAAGTTTGATTTTATCGTTGCCCGCCAGCAGGAACTCACCGAGGCGGTCAGCCAGCCGGATATCATTGCCGATACCGAGCGTTACCAGAAACTATTACGAGAACTGGCATCCCTTGCCCCGCAGGTCGAGGCTTGGCAGGCCTATCAAAGCACCCTGTCTGAAATAGAAGAAGCCAAGGAGATGCTCTCCATGCCCGATATGGCCGACATGGCCGGGGAGGAGCTCAAGCGCCTGGAACAGCAAAAGGAAGAGCAGGAGATTGCGCTGCGCCTGTTGCTGATTCCAAAAGACCCCGACGATGACCGCAACGTGGTCATGGAAATCCGTCAGGGCGCGGGCGGCGATGAGGCTGCACTGTTTGGGGCCATATTGCTGCGGATGTACACCCGCTACGCCGAGCGCCACCGCCTGAAGCTGGAACCGGTCAGCTATACCATGACCGAGCTTGGCGGCGTGAAGGAAGCTGTATTCAACATCAAAGGCAAAGGCGCGTTCAGCCGCTTGAAGTTTGAAAGCGGGGTGCACCGCGTGCAGCGCGTGCCCTCGACCGAATCCTCCGGGCGTATTCACACCTCTACCGCGACCGTGGCTGTGCTGCCTGAGGCCGAGGATGTGGAGCTTAACATCGCCGATCAGGATCTGCGCATCGACGTGTACCGTTCCTCCGGTCACGGCGGCCAGTGCGTTAACACCACCGACTCTGCCGTGCGCATTACGCATATCCCCACCGGCTTGGTGGTCACCTGTCAGGATGAAAAAAGCCAGATTAAAAACCGCGCCAAAGCCATGATGGTTTTGAAATCGCGCCTGTACCAGAAAATGCGCGACGAGAAGGATGCCGAATACGCCGCCCATCGTCGCGGGCAGGTTGGCACGGGGGATCGCTCAGAGCGCGTCCGCACCTATAACTTCCCGCAGGGCCGGGTGACAGATCATCGCCTCAGCGGCGCGGATGATGCCCGCAAGAACTTCAATATCGATCTGATTACCGATGGCGATCTGGACGAGCTGATCGACGCGCTGACCCTGCAGGATCAGGCCGAAAAGCTCAAGGAAATCGGAGCGTAAGCATGCATACCCATATCAGCCCGCCAACGGAAAAAGAACTCCAGCGGGCGGCCAGCCTGATCTGTAAGGGCGAGGTCGTCGCCTTTCCCACCGAGACCGTCTACGGCCTGGGCGCAGATGCCCTGAATGCGGATGCGGTGCGGAAGATTTTTGCGGCCAAAAACCGTCCGGCGGATAATCCACTGATCGTTCACGTGCACAGCGCCGAGGCGGCAGACACGCTTTGCCATGTATCGGACGACGCACGCACCCTGATAGCCGCGTTCTGGCCGGGACCGCTGACATTGCTGCTTCCCAAACGCGCCGTGATTCCCGCAGTTACCAACGCGGGGCTTGCCAGCGTCGCCGTGCGCATGCCGGATCACCCGGTAGCGCTTGCGCTTTTGCAGGCATCCGAGCGACCCATCGCCGCGCCCAGCGCTAACCGCAGCGGTAGACCCAGCCCGACCACCGCCCAGCACGTTTGGGACGATATGCACGGCCGCATTCCCCTGATACTGGATGGTGGCCCCTGCCGCGTAGGGCTGGAGTCCACGGTGCTGGAGATGACCGGCGATGCCCCGGCCATTGTACGGCCCGGCGGCGTAACACTGGAAATGCTCAAGGCCGTGCTGCCTGGCGTGCATGTGGCGGAAACCGCTATGCGTGCCCTGCAAACCGGCGAAACCGCCGTAAGCCCCGGTATGCGGCACACCCATTACGCCCCCAAGGGCGAGTTGACACTGGTCGAAGGCACAGGCGAGGCGGTGGAGGCTGAATGCAAGCAGCGCTATCAGGCTGCCAAGGCCGCGGGTCAAGCGGTATGCCTGCTGGTTGCCAAGGAGCGTTTGCCGGTATACCAAGGTCTTGTAAGCTATACGCTGGGCAGCTTGCACGCGCCGGAAACCATCGCCCATACGCTGTTTGCAGCGCTCAGGCAGATGGATGAAGACGGTATTGCTGTCATTATCTGCGAAGCGGTGGACAGCGCCGGCATCGGTTTGGCAGTCATGAACCGGCTGCGCCGCGCGGCGGATTTCCGCGTGGTCCGGGTTTAACAAAACGATTTTTACGACATACTAAGGGTATGCGTAAGCAAAGGAGGACATGGCAATGGCGGGAATTCTGCTTGATATTACACCGTTTGAGGAAAAAATATCCCTGCACAGCTATTTAAAGGATATGCTGAAGTTTCCATTTTACTATGGGGCCAATCTGGATGCGCTCTACGATGAGCTCACCAGCATGGAAACGCCTGTGGAAATCACCTTAAAGTATCATAATCACGGTATCAAAGGACATGAAAACTACATTCCGCGCCTTGCGGAGGTCTTCCGCATTGCAGCGCAGGACAACTATAATATTCAACTGACGATACAGGAAACGGATGCGAAAGCACAGGAGGAACCAAAATGATTCTTGACGGCAAACTCTGGGTCGGCACAGCCGGGCATACGCCCGTATCGCTGGAACCTGCCATGGCCAACCGCCACGGGCTGATCGCCGGGGCGACCGGCACAGGCAAGACCATTACACTCAAGGTGATGGCGGAGGGCTTTTCCGCCATGGGCGTGCCCGTGTTCCTCAGCGACATCAAGGGCGATCTGTCCGGCATGGTGCGTCCGGGCGAGAATACCGACGCGCTGGCTTCACGCCTGCTTGCCACAGGGGTGGACCGCTTCGCGTTTCAGGCATTTCCCACGGAGTTCTGGGATGTATACGGCGAGCAGGGCTACCCGGTACGCACCACCGTTAGCGAAATGGGCCCGTTGCTGCTGTCAAGGCTTTTAAGCCTGAATGAAACACAGGCAGGCGTTTTGCACATGCTGTTTCGCATCGCGGACGATGAAAACATGCTGCTGTTGGATCTGAAAGACTTGAAGGCCATGCTCGTATATGCGGGGGAAAATGCCGAGCGCTATACCCTGAATTACGGTAACATCGCCAAAGCTACCATCGGGGCCATTCAGCGTGCCGTAGCGGTGCTGGAGGATCAGGGCGGCGATCAGTTCTTCGGGGAACCGGCGCTGGAGATTAGCGACTGGCTGCGTCAGGATGAGGAAGGCCGTGGCGTGATCAACATTCTGGCCGCTGACAAGCTGTTCCGCAATCCCCTGATGTATTCCACCTTCCTGCTGTGGATGCTATCCGAGCTGTACGAAACCTTGCCGGAGCAGGGCGACAGCGACAAACCCCGTATGGTGTTTTTCTTTGATGAAGCCCACCTGCTGTTTGCAAACTGCCCCAAAGCCCTGCTGGACAAGATTGAACAGATTGTCCGCCTGATTCGCTCCAAAGGCGTAGGCGTTTATTTTGTCACCCACAACCCAGCGGATGTGCCCATGAATATCCTTGGGCAGCTTGGCAACCGCGTGCAGCATGCTCTGCGTGCCTTTACGCCGCTGGATTTAAAGGGCGTAAAGGTCGCCGCCGATACCTTCCGCCAAAACCCGGCGTTTGATACCGAGGAAGCCATCACCAAGCTGGTCACCGGCGAAGCGCTGGTGTCGTTCCTGGATGCAAGCGGCGCGCCGCAGGTTGTGACCCGCACGCTGATTTTGCCGCCCCAGAGCATGATGGGTACGATTGACCCCGCCCTGAGAAAAACCTTTATCGATACCGGCGTGTTCGCTGGCGTGTACGATACGCCTGTGGACCGCAAAAGCGCGTACGAGTACCTGGCCGCGTCTATGAATCAGGGACGTCCGGCTGTGCCGACGCCGGCCCCGGTAGAAGCCGCGCCTGTGTTTACCGCAGCGCCGGTAGCCCCCGTGCAGCAGGCCCAGGTTCCCCAGGCCCCGACCTTTATGGTGTATAATCCCGCGACCGGCGGGTATCAGGCCAAGGAAATCCCGGCTATGGCGACCACCCAGCAAAACCCCGTGCCAAAACCGGCAGACCAGCTGGTGCAAAGCACCCAGCAGAGTGTGCTGGTGCTCGACCCGGCCACCGGACAGTATGTCCGCAGGGATATGACCCTTGTGCTGGACCCGTCTACGGGGCAATATGCGCCGGTCGTATCCGAAGAGGACAAGCTGGACGCCGAAAAGGCGCATAAGCAGCGGCTGAAAGCGCAGAAAGAAGCCGAAACCCGTGCCCGCCGCCAGCATATGGATGACCTGCGCGAGGAACGTGCCCAGCGTGCCCGTAAAAACGACAGCATTCTGGGCCGCGTGCAGAACACGGCCATCTCCACCGCCACACGCACCATCGTCAGCAAGCTGACCCGTGGCATACTGGGCGGATTGATGGGGAAGAAGTAAGCAACTAAAAACGCTTGGATCATTGCAAAGACTGTCTGACGAAGAGGTGATGGAACATGCCCAGATACCAATATAAGTACCGCAAACCGCAAAGGCGCAAAATCAGGGTTGGAACCATCATCCTTGTGATCGCGCTGGTGCTTATGCTTGCGTATCCGTTTTTTGAGGCGTTTCATATCAACATTGCCGAGCATACAACCCGGCTTGCCGGGTTGCCCTCGTCGCTGCGCAACCTGAAAGTGGTTTTTTTGTCCGATGTTCACGAAAACCTGTGGGATTCCAGGGCGCGTACCGAAAAAATCGTTAAGATGGTCAACAGCCTGGGGGCCGATTTGGTGCTTCTGGGCGGCGATTATGCCATGGATCCGGACGGCGCGATTGCGTTTTTTGAGCACCTGCCGCTGATTCAGGCACGGCTTGGCGCGTATGGTATTTTCGGCAACAAAGACCGCGCGGAAACTGCTGAGGCACGCGGTGATCTGGCCCAGGCAATGAAGGACGCCGGGGTCACACCGCTGGTCAATGAGGTCGCGAAAATCAAGGTGGGACAAAGCTTTCTGTATATCGCCGGGGTGGACGATCTGCAAACCGGCGGAACGGATATTGAGGCTGTAGCGTCGCAGGTGACGACGGACGATTTCGTCATTTTGCTGGGGCACAACCCGGATATACTCAACCAGGCGGTGAGCACCGTGGATAAAGACGGGAAAACCCACTGGTATGATCTGGCCCTGTTTGGGCACACGCACGGCGGGCAGATTGTACTGTTTGGCACGCCGGTTCTATCCGTGCTGAAGCCCGAAAGCTCCTCGCGCTATCTGTCCGGCTGGATATCGGAAAACCGGGCCGAGATTCTGGTCTCCAACGGTGTGGGCACATCCATTTTGCCGATGCGCCTGTTCGCCCCTGCGCAAATTCACCTGATCCGGCTTCGCTAATACGCCTGCCAGGAAGTTAAAAAATCAGCTGAGAAGCTATCGCAGTCCCTCCTCTGACACGGATTGAGGTGGGACTGCGCTTTTTTTGTGCCGTGATAAAGCCGGGTGCAGTTCGGAGGGATTCCTACCCCTGTTTGCTGACGGTACTGAGTCAAACAAGCGGATGGCAGCTTGTTTTGCGGTATATACGAGCTGGATTTTGAAAGAAAACAGACAATGCTATTAATTTAGTATTGACTTAATTAAAATGGAATGATATATTTTAATTAAGCAAACACTTAATTAGAAAGTTGGTGCAATCTTGGATAAACTCATTCAACGGCTGAAAGCACTCGGCGACGAAACGCGGTTTAAGCTCTTCTTACTGATATCCGACCAGCAATTGTGCGTTGGCGGGCTGGCAAAGGTGTTGCAGATTTCAGAGTCT
This sequence comes from Candidatus Limiplasma sp., assembly GCA_963675925.2. Classification (GTDB taxonomy): domain Bacteria; phylum Bacillota; class Clostridia; order Christensenellales; family Aristaeellaceae; genus CAXXOK01. Next base: position 584,225 of record CAXXIB010000004.1, on the reverse strand, counting down.
GCCGTATCCCAGCATTTGAAAGTGCTGCGCAATGCCGACCTGATCAAAGGGGAAAAGGTCGGGTACTTTGTGCACTATCAGGTGCAGACGGAAATTTTACACGAGCTGACAAATATAATCGAGCAGATGGCAAACGGGGCTAAGCTGGAAGAACAAAAGCAAGCCCTGGGCATCAATCAGGCAAGCTGCGAAAGTCAATGTAAAAAAAGCAGCTGTGCCTGCGGCAGCTAAGATGTTGTACCTGTATATCGTTGCAGGCGGCGCGCTGGCCATTTCCTGCATTAAGGATTTGAATAAAAGTAAGAAGGCGCTTAAAATTGCGCTCAAGACCCTGCTGAAAATGCTGCCACTGCTGCTGTTGATTGTCGCGGTGGTATCCATACTGCTGTATCTGCTGCCGGAGGAGGTCATTGCGGAATACCTGGGTGCGGACAGCAGTATCACAGCCATCAGCGCCGCGCTTGCCGCCGGTTCAGTTTCCCTGCTGCCCGGCTTTATTACCTTCCCGCTGAGCGGATTACTGCTACGGCAGGGTGTCAGCTATACGGTGCTTGCGGCGTTTACGACAACGCTGATGATGGTCGGTATTGTCACCTTTCCGATGGAGCGAAAGTATTTTGGCACCAAACTGGCGCTGTATCGCAACATAGCCGGGTTTATCATTGCGGTGCTGGTCTCGCTGGCAATCGGAATTGTGTTCGGGGAGGTGTTCTAATGCAGAAAAAGCCCAAAAAACCAACGCTGCTATTTGTGCTGCTGGGCGGGTATGCGCTGTTTATCGCCGCATCGTACCTCTTCAATCTGGAGGCGGGTACGAAAATTGCAGGGAACTTTGTATTGTTCATTGTTGATATGTTTAAGCTGTTCCCGGCGGCGTTTATTCTGGTCGGCCTGTTCATGGTCTGGGTAGACCGGTCTGTGGTAGAGAAATACTTCGGTGAACACGCTGGAGCAAAGGGACACATTGGCGCGATTCTCCTGTCCTGTACAACGCTGTATCCGTTTATCGTTGTGCTTCCGATGGCAAGCGCGCTGTATCAAAAAGGAGCAAAACTGGAAATCGTGCTGACGTACCTGGGTGCAAGCGCGATATGCAGAATTCCGATGACGATTTTCGAAGCGTCTTTTTTAGGGCTGGAATTTACACTGATCCGCTATGCTGTGTCACTGCCGCTGGTCGTGCTCAGCTCGGTGCTGATTGGCAGGTTGATGAAAAACCATCCAAACGAAACAGATGCGGTGGAAGCCGCTGCGTTTATACCGGAGGAATAGCAGATTGAAGAAAACGGCCGCGCTGATTGCGCGGCCGTTTTATGGTACGGTGGATGTTGCTTTATGGTTTGGTGCTTGCCGCATTATTGCAGCTGACCACGCCGCGCTCGGCATCAAGCGTAACGACCGCGCCGGATTTTAGAATTTTGGTGGCGTTTTCCGCGCCGATAATCACGGGCAAGTCAAGGCTCATCGCCGCGATAGCCCCGTGGCCGTTCAGGTCGCCGTCCTCCAGCACCAGGCCGGAGGCCTTGCGGATGATGGGCAACAGCGTATTGGTCGTCTGGTGGACAACCAATATATCGCCGGGGCGGAAGTCATCCAACGCTTCTTGCTCGTTTTGGCATACGCACAGCGGTGCGCATACGCTGGAGTGGCTGATGCCGCTGCCCGTAACCAGGATATTGCCGACAACGTGCACCTTCATCAAATTCGTGGTACCGCTGATGCCAAGGGGTACCCCGGCGGTCATGACCACAACCTCGCCATCGCTTAGCATGCCGGCTTTCTCGCCTGCGGCTACGGCGCGTTCAAACAGGTCGTCGGTGTTGTATGCTTCTTCCATAATCAGCGGGGTTACGCCCCAGCTCATGTTCAGCTGACGGCGTATGGTTTCGTCCATCGCGCAGCAGATAATGGGGCAGTTGGGCCGGTATTTGGAAATCATCCGCGCAGTGTGGCCGGATTTGGTTACGGCGATAATCGCCGCCGCACCCAGGTCGTGCGCACTGGTCACGGCCGAATGGCTGATGGCATTGGTGACATCCGGTGCGCGGTTACCTTCGCGTTCCTGAAAGCGTTTTACATAGTTAATATCAGCTTCCGTGCGTATGGCGATGCGTACCATGGTTTTGACCGCTTCCACTGGGTACAAACCGGCCGCGGTCTCGCCGGATAGCATGATTGCCGAGGTGCCGTCGTAAATGGCGTTGGCGACATCGGTGGCTTCGGCGCGGGTGGGGCGGGGGTTATGCATCATGCTGTCCAGCATCTGCGTGGCGGTAATTACAGGCCGCCCGGAGGAGTAGCCTTTGTGGATGAGTTTCTTTTGGATGACTGGCACATCCTCCAGCGGAATTTCTACGCCCAGATCGCCGCGTGCCACCATAATGCCGTCGGATACGCGAAGAATCTCATCGATATTCTTCACGCCCTGCAGGTTTTCTATCTTGGCGATAATCTTGGGGTCGTCGCCGCTTTCGCTGCCCAGCAGTTTGCGGATATCCAGAATATCCTCTGCGCTGCGGGTGAACGACGCGGCAATAAAATCGACATGGTTTTGAATCCCGAAGCGGATATCCAGCACATCCTGCTCGCTTAAAAACGGAATATGGATGTGCGTGCCCGGGATGTTGACGCTTTTATGATCGCTGATCAGGCCGGGATTTTCCACCCGGCATACAATGTCACTGCCGTCAATTTCGGTCACGGTCATGCTGATCAGGCCATCGTCCAGCAGGATCATATCGCCGGGGTTGACATCCAGGCCGAGGGTAGGCCAGGTGATGGAGACCTGCTGGTCATTGCCGGTGACGGGCTGAGCGCATAAACGGAAGGTTTGGCCTTTTTGCAGCAAAACCTGTTTGTTTTCAAATGTCGCAATACGGATTTCCGGGCCCTTGGTATCCAGCATGATGGCAACGGGCAGGTCCAGCTCTTCCCGCAGACGTTTGACCCGTTCCATGGTTTCGCCGTGGGTTTGGTGCGTGCCGTGGGAAAAATTCAGCCGGGCTACATTCATGCCCGCGCGCATAATCTCGCGCAGGATATGATCATCGGTGGTGGAAGGCCCAAGGGTGCAAATAATTTTTGTTTTAATCAGCGCCATGCACTATCCTTTCAGCGAAGGGTTTACGGGGTTTCGAGTTTCAGCAGGTATTCCTTTACATCCAAGCCGCCGCCGTAGCCGACCATGTCCCCCTTGGCACCGATGACGCGGTGACAGGGGATGAAAATTGGCAGCGGGTTGCGGTTGTTGGCCATGCCCACGGCACGCGCCGCGCGCGGTTTGCCAAGGGCCTTGGCAATGTCGCCGTACGACTGGGTTTTCCCATAGGGAATGTCCTGCAGGGCGGCCCAGACAGCCTTTTGGAATGCCGTTCCCTGCGGGGCCAGCGGCACGGAAAAGGTTTTGCGTCTGCGGCCAAAGTATTCTTGGAGTTCCTCGGCGGCCTGTAACAGCAGCGGAGTTTCCTGCTCAATCTCGCCGTCGTTGCGGCTGGCCTGCAGCCGCAGGGCTACGAGGCGGCCTTCTTGCTCCACCAGTGTCATTACCCCAAGCGGGGTATCAACCAGTAAAATGTTGGTCATAGTTTTGCCTCCACTCTGCTCAGCGGTAAAAATAGCGATAGAGGATATAGGAACAACAGCGCGGCAAACCCGCCAAGCAGGCTGTAGTCGCGCAGGATGGTCTGGGAGCCATCCATGGAGAATTCAAGCATGACGCATGCTGCTACGGTTAGCAGGGCGGCGATCCAGGTGAGAATCAGCCGCAGGTTCGCACCTCGAATCCGTAGGAAAAATCCAAGGTACACGCCCATAGCAGCTAAAACGCCGATGCCAAGCCAGATATGGTCGGACAGGTCCAGCACATGGTTGATGGGGAAGATCATCATCCACAGGATGACCGCCATGATGGGAAGCATAGTCCACGCGGCCGTTACGGTATCGCGCGCGCCATGCCGGGTCCCGTAGCGGTGGCAGAAAACACCTAGGGCGACCAGCACCGCCAGCAGTCCCAGCACCTGCTGCACACGGATAAAGATGATCACCATGTGCCCGTCGCTGCGCATACTTTCAAACAGCACCTGTCCTGCGCCATACAGCGCGAAAAACAGCAGGCTCAGATCGCCGGGGCGGCGGCCTTTGCGCAGTTTGAGCAGGAACATAAGCCCCAGAATGATTAATGCGAACACCGCTTCCAGCCGGAACACCGCGATGCGGTGCAGCTCCAGCGTGCCGAAGGTTTCGTTGATGAAGAAAAACGGCAGGCTTTGGGTCAGCGTTCCGCTTTGTATGCTGCGACCGATGCCAAAGCCCTCGGTCAGCCCTTCGGCCAAACGCAGCCCGAACAACAGAACGCCTAGCGGCAGGACCATCGCGTCCAAGAAGGAAGAAAAAATCAGTCTTTTCAGTTTGGCGGTCAGCAGTGCGGCCAACACCAGCCCCAGCAGCATGCCGGACATGGACAAGCCTCCGTCCCACACATACAGCATCTTGGCGGGCTGCTCCAGCGTTTGCAGGAAGTAGGTGTAGTTTGCCGCGCTAAAGACGATGCGTGCAAAGACCAGCCCCAGCGGGATGCCCAGGATGCCATAGGTCAGCACCGTGTCCGCGTTAAACTGTGTTTTCCGGTGAAGCCAAATTGCGGCTGCCAGATAGCACAGCACGCTGAGCCCTGCACATAACCCGTACAGGGAACCGGTCAGGCCCAACACGCTGAATGTCATAGACTATCTCCCGTCAATTGTCGATCGCAGAGGCGAAGAAAATCACATCGCTGATGCTGCGGGTGTCGTACCCACCCTTGTTGGAGAGCATCTGGTGGTTAAACACCAGTATGGAGGAGTTACCCCCGTCCATCGCATAGGCCTGCGTGCAGCCCAGCTCGTTCATAAAGGCGGCCAGTTCTTCCACCGTCACGCCCTCGCTTTCGTCGGTGCGGCCGTCTACGGTGACCATGACATAGGTCAGCGGTGCCAGCTGGCCGATGGCGGCGCGCGGGTTTTTCGAATGCGGGTCGCCCAAATATTCCTTGGGAATTTCGGCTTTCACGCCATCTACGACCAGCGCAGGGCCGAAGTAGAAGGCATTGATGATCTCATGTTCCTTTAAAAACGCCTCGACAGCGTCTTCCTCAACGCTCTTACTATCTCCGTGCTGGATAATGTGCAGGTCGGAGTTTTCATCGATCAGCAGCAGGTCGGTTTTGGTGGACGCTTTCCACCGGTACACTTCCGTTTGCCGGACAATGTAGCCGTTGCCGCTGCTGGTTTTGGTGTAGAAATCGCCGTTCATCAGCACCACGGCGTTCATCGCCATAGATAGCAGCTCCGGCGGATCGCCATACTTGCTGTTGCTTACGGCGGTACGCAGCTGCGAAGGGGTTGCGATCTTCACCGTTGCGATGTGGAAGGTGGAATCATACATGCGTTGGTCCGTGATCTCCACAATGAGGGTTGGGTCCTGATAGCCTGTCTCGCTGAAATTATCGGCCATGGGCACGCGGCCCGGCTCGTTCAACGTCAGCGGCAGATAGGAGATATCGTTGGTGGGCATGATGGCATCCATCAGCCCGGCGCTGGCCAGGTAACCCATTGCGCCGTTAAGCTCATAATCCCAGGCGTTTTGCGTATGGCTGAAATCCGGAAGGGTTTCCTGTAGGTAGCGCTGCTGCGCATCGGGAAGGATAGGGCCTGCGGGTGCTAAAAACGTAAGCGACAGTGCCATCACTACGGTGATGACAGCCAGCGTAATGGTGCGGCGTTTTGCAGTGTTCATAAGGTGCCTTCCTTTCTGGATGGTTGCCTTTATTATATAACAACCCCCTATACTCTACAAGACGATTTCGCTACGCCAAACCCTGCAAGATTGTAACATCAATAAAGCCGGCTCCCGCAGGGCGGGAACCGGCAGGAAGCGCGATAGGGATTAGGCGGATTTGCCGACCACTGTTTTGGGCAGCATGGGTAGGATAATGGCGCTGAGTACCATGGCAATCCCTGCGGTAATCAGCTGTACCGACTGCGCCGAAGCGGCGGCTGACAGCGCGGCCGAAAACGCCAGGCCTTTCATGGAGGTCAGCACCGTGGACTGTCCCAGGGTGATGACGGCAAACTTCACGGCGGCGGCAAACACGCCGGTCACAATCCAGCGCGGCCAAAACACCGTAAGCGTGGCTTTGTCTTGGATGGCAAACACCGCATAGAACACCACCAGCACGGCATTGCCGGCCATGACCCACGGCATCATCTGTAGCAGCGGCAGGTGCCCCTGCGCAAAGGCGATCAAAGGTGAGATCACCGCCACCGCTACGCCGCTCCACAGTCCGATGGCCGTTGCGGCTACGATCAGGCAGAGGTTAACAAGGCTACCGATGATGTAGGTGGTTACGATGGAATCTCCCAGCACAAAGCGAAGCTGCTGAAATACGATGGTCAGCGCAACCAATAGCGCGGTTGCAACCATTTTCCGGATATTTTGTGAACTCATAGTATACTCTCCTGTTTTTCTTATTTCTTTTTCGATAAGGCGCTTTTCACCTGCACGCCCTGCAGGTTGCCAAGCTTGGCGGTCAGCGCGCCGATGGTCAGGTTGTCTCCTTCTACAATCAGGCCGATGACGCCGGATTGCGTTTGGCTGTCGGGTACGCCTACACGCGCTTTGATGACCGCCGCATACTCACTGATAATGCGGTTGATATCAGTGGATGCTTTGCGGTCGTCCATCACGATGCCGATAAATCCCAGCCGGGCTTCCTGGTTCATAGTCTTTTCCTCCGTGGTATGAAAACAGCGGTTGCTTCACAAAAAAGCTAACCGCTGTCAAAATTACTTGTCTCCATGGGCGGCCTCCTCTCTTTTCGCCGTTGGAACTCCTCAGGCGTCAACAGGGTTTTCGGGTGGGGTTGCATTTGCCCTGATGGGTTTACCACGCGGGGTTATGCTTACATTGTTAATTATATCACAATTTCCGTGGGATGAAAACCTACAATATCGGATACTGCCGGAGATGGCCCTCCCACGCCCGCTAGCTAGCGTCTTCGGACTTGCCAAACACCGTATCATAGTCCGGCGTTTGATCGTAGACCGTCACATAGTTGCCGTCCAGCATTTGCATACCGGTAGAGCTGTGCCACAGGGTTGGGATAAACGAAACCGCGGCGATGGCGACAAGCGCCATCACCGCGATGAGATGTAGTTTGAAAAGGTCTTACTGTTCCAGTAGCTCCAGCGCGACTTCATAGGCTTTTTGGAGCTGTGCGTCGGTCATATCGCCAAACTGGAACACCTGATTTTCCTGTTCTTCCGGCAGGGCGATTTCCACATCCGGCGTGATGCCGATTTTGTGGAGGGAGTTGCCGTTGGGGGTGAAGTACTGTGCGCTGGTCACCTGCATGCCGTCGGTGTTTTCATCGTAGGGATCCAGCGCGATCACAGACTGTACCACGCCTTTACCAAAGCTTTGTACGCCGACAACCGTTGCCAGACCATAGTCTTGCAGCGCACCGGACAAAATCTCGGACGAGGACGCGGAATACTGGTTGACGAGGACCACAATGGGCAGTTCAATCTTGCCTTCGCTGGCGTTGTAGAACTCTTGATGGCCGCTCCTGTCTTCCAGGTAGGTAATCACATCGCCGTCAACAAAGTTGCCTGCAATGTCGACCGCATCGTTCACCCAGCCGCCGGGGTTGTCGCGCAAATCAAAGATCAGCGTCTTCATGCCCTGGTCAAGCAGTGCATCCAGATGCTGTTTAAAGCTCTGTGCACAGTCGCCTGCAAATTCGTACAGCAGTATATAGCCCACATCGTTGTCTAGCATTTTGGAGGACACACGGTTGATGTGAATCACGGCGCGGTCTACGTCAAACTCCAGGATTTCGGTGTCGCGCAGCACGCTGACATGCACGCTTTCGCCCACGGTGCCGCGCATAGTGTCCACGGCCTCCTGCAAGGTGTATACGGTCACGTCAATGTCTTCCACCTTCACCAGCACATCGCCTTTGCGCAGGCCCGTTGCTTCGGCGGGACTGCCTTCAAACGTGCGGATGATGGTGCATAGTCCGGTCAGGTAGCTGGCCGAAATCTGGATGCCGATGCCGGCGTACTCGCCCTCATCGTCTTCCCACAGCTCATGAAACTGATCCGCGGAATAGTAAAAAGAGTAGGGGTCGTCCAGCGCTGCGACCATACCGGCCTTTGCGCCTTCAATCAGCGTGGCCATATCGGTATCCTGGTAATAATAGCTCTGGATATATTCGGCAATCCGGTCAAGCTCCGCATATTGTTGGTAGCGGTCATACTCGGCCTGGGAAATGGTAATGGTATCTTCCGGGGCTTGATAGGGGGCAAATAGCTGCGCCGAGGCATAGGGCACGGCAACGCTGAGCAGCAGTACAGTTACAACCACTACAGTCAGCCACAGCGTTTTACGGTTCTTAGTTTGTTGTTTCATGAGCTCACCTTCTAGTAAATTGGCTTGGGCTTTTCGCGCCCGCACTTTTTCAGTTCGTGGAGTATTTTAAAGGTTACGGCGTCGTCAAACTTGCGCAAATCCAGCCCGGTTTGGCGCTGCACCTTGTCCAGCCGGTACACCAGGGTGTTGCGGTGGATGTATAGTTGCCGCGCGGTATCGGAGAGGTTTAAATCCTTGCGGAAAAACATTTCTATGGTTTGCAGCATTTCGTCGTTGAAAAGCTTGGCGGTTTTGCGGTTAAAAAGCAGCTGGTGGTAGTGCATCCCATCCTCGCGAGGGATGTCCATTAAAAAGCGCTCCAGCAGCAGATAGCGGAATACATGGATAATCCCGCTCTTTTGGAAGATGTTGCCGACTTCCATGGCGCGTTTGGCCTCCAGATAGCTTTCGGCCAGTGTTGTAAGGCTGGCCTTGGGCTCGCCGATGCCGATGGTCACATGGCGAACGCCCTCTTGGGTGAGGGTTTCTTCCACGGCCAGGGCAAATTGGTATAGGTCGTCCACACCGTCCAGGCCGTTCATATCCTTGATCAGTACCGTGTTATGCCGGTTCATTTCGACCAGAGCATCGGTTTCGGTCAGGGGAATCAGCTCGCCCAGCGTGGCGTAAGCGCTCATCTTGTCGGTGTTTTCCAGCTGGAACAGCAGCACGCAGCGTTCCATATCCATGGGAATCTGGTGTTCGCTGGCGCGCGCGGCCAGGGCTGCGCCGATCTCGTCCTGCCGCAGCGCTCTGCGGAGCACGTCGGACTGGCTGGCGATGGACAGGCTTGACTTGAGCATGCTCATCAGCATAGCGTCGGCCAGCTTCAGCAAATCTTCCGCACCGGCGGCCCCGGCATCGCAGCAAAGAAACAGCTGCGGGTTCAGGTCCAGTGCGCGGAAATACTCTTTGCCCAGCATGTGGGTAATGCCGGGGGTCATCACCATGGTAGGCAGGGTGCGGCGTTCACCGTCCTCCGGTACCACGGGATAGCCCTGGGCGTCCAGCAGCCGCATCGGCACGCTGAGCCCGGCAAAGATCGCCTCAATCCGTTTGATGTAACGTTTTTCAATAAACACGGGCAATTGCCCCTTCCTATAGAAGCGTCGAGGTGGAATCAGGTAAAGGTGCGCATATAGTTGGCAAAGTGTGCAAATACGATGCCCGGCTCCTCCAGCGTGGTATCCCAGCGCTTAACCCATTCCAGCGAGTAAAAGCCGTCGTAGTCGATAGCTTTGAGTGCATGCACCACGCCTTCCAGCGGCACATCGCCAAAACCCGGCAGGGCGTAGCGGTAGCCGTCGGCAGTTTTCTGGCTGTCCTTCAGGTGCGTGTGGCCGATCCACGGGCGCAGGTTGCCGGCTGTGACCTGTGGACTTTCGCCCAGAAAGCGGTAGGGGTGGTGTACATCCCATAGCGCGCCAAGGTGCTTGGAGTTTACGGCCTGTAACAGCCCTGCAAGCTTTTCGGAATCGCACCAGATGCCGTTGGTCTCTATCAGCAGCGTGACACCGTAGTGCTCGGCAAGGGCGGCAAGCTGCTGGGCGTGTTCTTTCACATAGCCCTCGTCCACCGTGCCTACGGGCTTTGGCACGGGGGCGGCCGCCATAATGCGCACATACGGCGTACCCAGGGTTTTTGCCAGCTTCAGGTAGGCCTCCACCTCGATATCCACGGGCGCTTGCGAATCGCGCAGGTGGATACAGCAATCGCTGTCCAGACAGGGTATGGTCAGCTGCATGCGTTCTAGTTCGGCCATGGTATACGGTATGTTTTTGTCGGAGAAAATGGGAATCACAGGTACGGAGATATCCGTGCCGATTCCGCGCATCTCAATCCCCTGATAGTTCAGGTCTACCGCCGCGGATGTAATCTCGCGCCAGTTCCAATGCGGGCATCCCAGCGTGGAAAAGCTGATCTTCATCACAGTCGCCTCCGTATTGCATATCCGGTATCATTATGATATCATTGCGGCGAATGAAAGGCAAGCCCTGCCGCGTTTGGGCGCACCCGAAAGCGGCCTGTGCAAGCCCTGTATTTGTAACAGAAAACCAATCAAATGTAAATCTTATACGGAGGCATTGCCATGCGGAACAGGCGCAAACGGTCCGGTGTTTCCACTGGCACGGTGGCAACGCTTTGTTTGCTTGTTCTGGTCGCAGGTGGCAGCGCATTCTTATTTCCCAAACTGCTGGGGCGCGTGGACCAGCGCGTCAACCCGCGGCAGGTGGGCGTAGCGCTGGAACAATCGTTTTCCGCATTTTCGGATAGCGTACTGGGTCAGCCCACAAACACGCCGGACCTGCTAGCCACTGCGCCCCCGACCATCACCCCGGACCCGCAGCAAGCGGCAACGCCGGGGCCTGTGCTAAGGCTGAGCATAACGGCGGCGGGGGAACTCTCGTTTGACAAGCGGGTACAAGCCGCCAGCCAAACGGACACAGGCTACGATTTTAACAGCTGCTTTACGCACATTCAATCCGCGCTAACCGGGGATATCCGCCTTGGGACGCTGCAAAACATTGTACAGCCCGGAAGTCCGCTGACAGATGTCAATATGCCGGCCGCGGCGGTGTCGGCCCTGTCGCGCGCGGGCTTCAATGTGCTAAGTACCGGGTTTTACGGCGCGCTGGACGGCGGTGTGGATGGCTTGTCGGCTACCCTGACACTGCTGCGGCAAGAGGGCATATTGCCCTATGGTACCTACCCGACCCGGGACGAGCGCAACCGGATTGTCATCAAGGACTACGCCGGGGTCAAGGTCGCGTTTTTAAGCTTTCAGGCCGAGCTGAGTTCGGAGGGCAAACGCGCAACCAGCAAGGAGGAGCAGGCCTATGTGTTTGCACAGCTGACACTGCCCGTGATGACGGCCGAAATCGCCGCCGCCCGCAGTGTGGGCGCGCAGGTGGTTGTCGTGTCCCTGTGCTGGGGGCAGAAGGATGAAGGTATGCCCACCAGGCTGCAACAGGAGATGGCCCAGGGCATCGCCGATGCCGGAGCGGACATTATCCTGGGTACCAATCCGGGCGTGCTGCAGCCGGTGACGATTCTCTCGTCCACAAAGGCTGATGGGACCAAACACCAAACGCTGTGTGCCTATTCGCTGGGTAACCTGATAGATTCCGACCGCCGCAACCGCCCGGTCATCACCAGCGTATTGCTGCACATCAACCTGCGCTATACTCCGCAAATCGGCGAGCTCAGCTTTGAAACCGTAACCTATTCCCCGATATACATCTGGCGCGGCGCAAAGGGCAGGCAGCAAACCTTCCAGCCCGTTCTGGCCAACCAGCCCCCACCCACCGGCATGAACGATGATCAGCAGGCCATCATGGGCCGTGCGCTGACAGATATTCGAGCCCTATTTGAAAATACAATCATTGAGGAGCGATAAGCATGCGCGTTAAAAACAGGTCCTTCCTCTCCGGGTTTATCCATGCGCTGGACGGCCTACAGGGTGCACTGAAAACCGAGCGCAGCATGCGCATTCACGTTGTCATGGCGCTGCTGGTGGTCATCTTCGGATTTCTGCTAAGCATCAGCCTGGTCGAGTGGATGATCTGCATTACCCTGTTTGGCCTGGTGATGGGTGCCGAGCTTGGCAACACCGCCATCGAGCACGCTGTTGATATCGTCTGCCCCCACCAAGACCCCCGTGCCAAACGTGTCAAAGACATCGCCGCCGCCGCCGTGCTGATGGTCGCACTTGCGGCGGGTGTTGTGGGGCTACTCATTTTTGTGCCAAAGGTGTTTGGGTAAACAATGCCAAAATCCCCTGTACGCTGCCGGGTTTATTTTCCTCATCTTGCGCCCGCAGGGGTTTCGACGTAGCGCTGCTACTACTTCAACCCCTGCAAACGCAACCTGAATAAAATCCACCTCGGCATCACACAGGGTCTTTCGGCATTATTTACCCAAAGAAAATGTTACAGACATATTGAAGACGACTGATTTGGAAATAAAATCATCTGAGGTATAATTATGAATCTTTCTAAACATCAAAGAAACATTATATTGAAAATAATATCGGAAGAAGTTTATGATATTCCGTCATATCTACAGGCATTCGATAGAGGACATGTTGAGAAATATAATTTACAAGAAATGAATAATAGTTTTGAAGAATGTGAGAAAGACAGAAAATATAAAATATTTAAACATGGACACTCTGCTTTTAGCCGGGTACCGATGTATGATAATTTGGGAGATCAGACTATAAAAACGTATGAAATGGTGCCAAGAACACTAGGATCAATAAAGGATGATGAATGGGAATACAAACGTGCGATATTAAATGAAGATATAAAACCAAAGAAGATAACCTATAAAAGACAAATGTTTGATTTTGATTTTCGTGAAGGTGTATATATTGCTAATGATTTCAATGATATTAAGGATTTTATTCTACTCTGGACCTACCTTCGACGTGAGTCATTGATACTTGAATCTAATAAAAAGATTGAAAGAAAAGATATAGAAGTGTTTTTTGAAGGTAAGGCTGTAGTTCTGAATGGTGGAATCGAACAAGATGAACGACAGGAAACAGCTATGCCTCGATCGGTTCCTCCGATAAAGAGTATCGTGAATTACTCATTAATAGAATGGACTCTGAACGATGAGCAGCTAAAACTGTGCGAACAATTCGTAGACAAACAAATGTATCCGACAAGTGATTTAAAACTATTTGCTATGGACAAGTTCAGAACAAAAGCTGAAATTAGCCAAGTAAGAACCCATTTTGTTGCGTATACAGCCATGTTAATTGCGCTAGTTTCTGCAATAATGGGTATTCTTAGTTTTCTGATGCCTCAATATAAAGAGGATTTTCGGAGAATTGACGGCCAAATGTCTAGAATTATTAGTATAATGGATGATGATAATTCAAATACATCTTATAGTAATAATACTGGATATGTTGGTGCCGATAGTGGCCTACAGAACATATTTAGAGTATTGAGGGACTAATTACGCTATACGAGCAATAAATGATATTGAAAAACATTAGACTCATAAATCAGATACCTGAATTTCATTATTTATGTTGGATATAATGTGAGTTATTTTCGTTGACAAAGAAAAAGGCCGCAGTAGTAGCAGCGCTACGTCAAGGCCTTTATAATGCAGTCAACGGGTAAATTAGGCGCTAAATACCGGCGGATAGCCTTGGATTTGGTATTTAAATAGTCATAAACTCGCGAAACTCCCGCATAATCCCCATCCCGTCCGGGTAGTGGGCGGCGAACTGGGGTACGGCGTGGCTGGGGAAGGAGTTGCCCTCGATAAAGCAGGGACCGTCATTTGTGATGGCGACATCCCAGGCGATAAAGCGCATCTGGGGTACTTTCTGGGCGGCGTGCAGGCACATGGCGACGGCTTCTTTAAAGTAGGGGACAGAAAAGCCGATGATGGGCGTGCCGGTCATGGGGTGGGTTTCGTAGGTGTCGCCGGCCTTGTCCGCGCCAACGGTTTAAAAGCTTGCCGCTGTCAAGGTCCACGCGGGGCGGCCATGCCGCCGCAGTCTACGTTATCCATCACCTTGCCGTTGCCAATGCGCAGGAAAGCGTACACCACGCCCTGCTTTTTATCGCCCAGCAGGGTGGCAATGCGGATGGTATTGACCGAGGTCGGGCACATGGCCATCATGGCATCGTGCTGAACAACGCGCTGCTCCAAAATGCCCACCTGGCCGTCGATCAGCTGCTGGCGGAAGGCCTCTTCGCGGCCTGCAAAATCGGCTTTGGTATAGTGCGCAATGCCAACGCCGGAGGAACCCTCCAGCGGCTTGGCGATAATATCAGGATTTTCGGCTAAAAAGGCATTGAGTTCGTCCTGCGTTGTCGCCGCTGAAAATGGCATCCAGTTGCGCTTGATATCGTCCTTAAACAGGGTGTTGAACTCCGTTTTGTCATCAAAAAAGTGCCAATAGGCTTTATCGTTCATCTCGCGGACAATTTGGTTGCTAAGGCCGCGCGTGATGACGGTTTTCTTTTGGGCGGCATTCAGGCGGTACATTTCGGCAATTTTATAGTCCATGTAGCCCGCGTTATACTTGAGGGCGCATTTGAGTAAATCAAAGTATAGCCACAGCCGGTTTTTGCCGCTGCGCTCCACCAGAAAATCCATGGTCTTGCCGAAGCGCTTAAAATCCATCCGGAACACGCGCTTGAAAAAGAAGACGAGCTTACCCATAGAATCCTCCTGAACGCACTAATATAGAAACACAACAGGCGAATGATGATGCGTGCGTTTGCCTATACATTAAACCGGATCAGCGTCACATCGCCGTCCTTCATCACATAGTCCTTGCCCTCGCTGCGGACCAGGCCCTTTTCCTTGCAGGCGGCCATGCTGCCCTGTGCAAGCAGCTGCTCATAGGGCACGACCTCCGCGCGGATAAACCCGCGTTCCAGGTCGGTATGAATTTTCCCAGCGGCCTGGGGCGCTTTGGTGCCATCTTCAATGGTCCAGGCGCGGCACTCGTCCTCGCCGACGGTGAAAAACGAAATCAACCCCAGCAGGCGATAGCTGGCTTGAATCAAGCGATCCAGCCCACTTTGACCGATGCCCAGATCGTCCAAAAACATTTGCTTTTCCTCGGCATCCATCTGGCCGATTTCTTCTTCGATGCGCGCGGAGATGGTGAACACTTCCGCGCCTTCCTTTTTGGCGATTTCCTGCACGCGCTGCACCAGCGGCAGCTCGCTGATCGGCTTGCTGACATCGTCCTCGGCGATGTTGGCGGCGTAAATCACAGGCTTGTCCGTAAGCAGGAACCAGCCGCGAATCATGGCCTTTTCATCGTCGGTTACTTGGAAGGTGCGTGCGGGTTTATCCCCTTCCAAATGGGTGAGCAGCCGCCTGCCAAGTTCGGCTTCGGTGGCGGCTTTTTTGTCCCCGGTTCTGACCAGTTTTTCGGCCTTTTCGGCGCGCTTTTGCACGGTTTCCAGGTCTGCAAAGATCAGCTCCAGGTTAATTTCTTCTATATCGCGGGCGGAATCGACCGATCCGTCCACGTGGATGACGTTTTCGTCCTCAAAGCAGCGAACCACATGCACAATGGCATCCACCTCGCGGATATGGGAGAGAAATTTGTTGCCAAGCCCCTCGCCCTTGCTTGCGCCCTTGACCAGGCCTGCGATATCCACAAACGTGACCGACGCATATACCTGGCTTTTGGGATTGAACATGGCAATCAGTTTATCAAGCCTTGTATCCGGCACGGGTACGATGCCCGTATTGGGTTCAATGGTGCAAAACGGGTAGTTGGCCGCCTGCGCCCCCGCCTTGGTGATGGCGTTGAACAGCGTGGATTTTCCTACGTTCGGCAGCCCTACAATTCCCAGTTTCATGTTCGCACATCCTTACAATTACTTTCGACCATGAATTATACTGGATTGACAGGGCTTTTGCAATTGGGGCGGCTTAGTCCTCCAAATAACTATATTGCGCTTCCACCAGCGTGCGATAGTGCCCGCCGGGTATCTGCATGAGTTGTTCGTGGGTGCCGGACTCTGCGATGCCGCCGTTTTGTACGACCAAAATACGGTCTGCCCGACGAATGGTGGACAGCCTGTGAGCGATAACAAAGCTGGTGCGGCCCTCAAGCAGTATATCCAGGGCCTGCTGAATCAGCAGTTCGGTTTGCGTGTCGATGGAGGAGGTGGCCTCGTCCAATATCAGGATACGCGGGTCATTGAGCAGCGCACGGGCAAAGGAAATCAGCTGTTTTTGCCCGGTGGACAGGCTCGCCCCGCGTTCGCCAAGCTCGGTATGGTAACCGTTTTTTAAGCTCATGATGAAATCATGCACGCGCACGGCCTGGCACACGGCGATGACCTCATCCTCGGTGGCATCCAGCCGCCCGTAGCGGATGTTATCCAAAATCGTGCCGGAGAAAATGAAGCTGTCCTGCAGCATGACGGACATTTGCTTACGCAGTGAGTGTAGCGTAACCTCGCGCACATCGTGGTCATCTATTTTCAGGCTGCCGTCGCTGACATCGTAAAAACGGCTGACCAAATTGACAATGGTTGATTTTCCCGCGCCGGTCGGCCCGACCAGTGCAATGGTCTGCCCCGGCTGCACTGTAAAGCTTACATCTTTGAGCACCGGTTGCTTTACCTCGTAGCCGAAGGTTACATGCTCAAATTCTACTTTCCCTTCAATGGACGGCAACTCCGGCAAATCGTCCCGGGCATCGGTCACCAGGGGTTTGGTGTCCATGATCTCGAATATCCGCTCGATCGACGCCATGGCCGCCAGAATGTTATTGTAAAAGGTGGATACGTTGTTGATTGGCTCCCAAAAGCGGCCAAGGTACCACAGGATGGCGACCAAATCGGCTAGCATCAGCCCGTCCACACTGCCCGTCGGGCCCATGAAGATCAGCCCGGCGATGTACACGCCTGCCGTGCCCATCGCACCCAGGGTATCGATAAACGGCCAGAACAGGTTGTTGATGCCGACGGCTTTCATCCAGCTTTTTTTAATGTCTAAGTTGGTTTCGTCAAAAATCTCCTGGTTCATGCGTTCGCGCACAAAGGTTTGGGTCACGCGCATCCCAGCCAGGCTTTCGTGCAGGTAACCGTGCATGGTGGATGTTTTCGCCCGTACCAGTTGCCAGGCTTTGCGCATTCTGCGCCGCAGCGAGACGATGATAATCACCAGCAGCACCAGCGAGCACAGCGCGACCAGGGTCAGCTTCCAGTTAATGGAGAACATGATGCCCACCAGCAGCACCAGCGTTAAACAATCCACCAGCACGTTGATGATGCCGCCGGTGAACAGCTCGTTTAAGCGGTTGACATCGTTGATGACGCGCACCATGATTTTACCGGCTGAGCGGTTATCAAAAAAAGGCAGCGACAGCGACTGGATATGGTCGAACAAGTCCTGTCGAAGGGCGGCAATGGCCTTGCGGCCGGATACATCCATCGTGCGCACGCGCAGCATCAGGCACAGGCCACCGATAACCACCGACCCCACCATGCCTAAGAATAAAAACGGAATATGCTGATATTGCCCCTCCGAAAGCTGGCCGACGGCGCGGCTGAGCAGGTAGGGGTTTAGCAGCGATGCCGCCGCTGCGATAATCATTAAAAACAGCGAAACGATGACCTGCCACTTGTAGGGTTTCAGGTATGCCAGCACCCGTAAAAACAGGCGTTTGTCAAACGGGGCTTCCATCACCTCGTCGTCCAGGTTACGCAGGCGCGCCATCAGGCATCACCTCCCGTTTGGGTCTGGGTAAAGTCCCGGGTCTGGTCGTGGAACAGCGCAGCATACGCGCCGCCAAGGGCCAGTAGTTGTTTGTGGGTTCCGCGCTCTATAATGCGGCCATCCTGCAGCATGACAATCTGGTCGGCCTTGCGCACCGAGGAGATGCGGTGGGCGATAATGAACGTGGTCCGCCCCTTGAGCACGGTTTGCAGCGCTTGCTGAATCTCGGCCTCGGTTTCCATGTCCACGGCGGAGGTTGCATCATCCAGTATTAATATGCTGGGGTTGTACAAAATGGCGCGCGCCAGCGCGATGCGCTGTTTCTGCCCGCCGGACAGCCCCATACCACGCTCGCCGATGACCGTATCGTAGCCCTGCGGGCTGTGCAGGATAAAGTCCTCAGCCTGCGCGGCGCGGGCAGCGGCCACGACCTGCTCCTTGGTCGCATCCGGCCGGCCGAAGCGGATATTGTTGAAAATGGTCTCGGAATATAAAAACGTTTCCTGCATCACCAGCCCGATGCTCTTGCGCAGGTCTTTCAGGTCTTGTTTGCGTACGTCCACGCCGTCCACCAGCAGCGAACCGGAGGCCACATCGTAGTAGCGGCCAAGCAGCGTGACAAGCGAGGTTTTTCCCATGCCGGTCGCGCCCATCACGGCGATGGTCTGGCCGGGCTCTACTTGCAGGTCTATATCGCGCAGCACGGTATGGTCGCCGTATTGGAAGGTTACATTGTGAAACTCAACGCGCCCATCGCGGACGGCCGGGAGTATGGTTTCCTTGGGAGATTTAATCTGAGAGCCGAGGTTTAAGTAATAAATCAGCTTTTCGGAGGATACCACGCCATTTGCAATCTGGTTGACAAAGGTTGCCACCTTGCGCATGGGGGCGATGAGCATCCACACAAAGCCGGTCGCGCCCACCAGCGTACCGACATCCATTTTGCCTGCGCCCATCAGCGCAGCGCTCGATACCATCAGCACGGGGATGGCCAGACGGGCCATGGTATCCAGCAGGGGGAAGTAGATGCTCCAAAGGCGGGTGACGCGCAGGTGGCCCTCCAAAACCGCGTTGTTATCGCGCGCGAACGCTTCTTTTTCAAAGTTTTCCCGGGCAAAGGCTTTTACCAGCCGCACCCCTGCGATGTTTTCCTGCGTGCGGGTGTTCAGCACAGCATTTTGCTCGCGTACGGCGGTGTGCGCTGGGCGTATTTTATAGCGCAGCTGCCAGGCCACCAAGGCGATCAGCGGGCAGAACGCCAGCATGATTAGCGTCAGCTGCCAGCTCATGATGCTCATGCCGACTAGCGCCAGCGTAAACATCATCAGGTTTTCCAGCACGCCAAGCACGGACGATACGATCAGCATGCGGACGCCTTCGATATCGCTGGTCATGCGGCTCATAATCTCGCCGATGTGGTTTTCATCATAAAAAGCGTAGGGCAGTTCCTGCATGCGCCGGTAAATACCGGTGCGCAGGTCGTACACCACGCTTTGGGAAACATCTTCTAGCAGCATGCCGCGAATGTACATCATCACGCCGCGCACGGCCGTCAGGCCGATCAGCACCGCGCTGAGGGTTAGGAGCAGCGACATGTCGCGGTTGGGCAGCACATTGTTGACGACGGATTTGGTGATATAGGGAACCACCATCCGCAGTGCCGTTAAAAGGGTGACCAGAACAATACAAACGATCAGTTTGTTTCGGTAGGGGTGTAACCACTTAAAAATGCGCCGGTAGGTATCCATTTACGCCTCCGGGAAACAAGCTCGAACTGCTGTTTCGCAGGTGTAACCATACACCCGTTTTCTGAGGATGTAAAGGGGTTAGCTGGTAAAAATTGTGAAGCGTATATTCAATATCCTCCATGCCCGGGCACTGTTCGCCGGGCGGTGGATGTGATATAGTTTTTTTTAACAGGGAGGCGACGATATGGCACAGCTTCGAGATTTATCCATGGCGGAACTATTATCAGATACCGGGTATGTATGCTCCTGCGGGCGCACGCACCGGGCGGGATTACAGGTACTGAAAATCGGCAGCGGCGCGGTAGATTTTTTGCCCGAGGCCTTGGCAACGCTTGCATGTAAACGCCCGTTTGTCATCTGCGACGGCAACACCTGGCAAGCCGCCGGGGATAGGGTAGATGGCGTACTGGTGCAGGCGGAAATTGCCTATGTGCGCTTTCAGTTTCAGCAGGCGCATGTGGAGCCGGATGAGCACGCCATCGCCCAGCTGGAAGCAGCGCTGGAGCCGGATTGTGATGTGGTTGTATCGGTCGGGTCCGGCGTATTGACGGACTGCGCCAAGGTGCTGGCCCATGCAAAAGGCCTAAAGCACATTGCGGTCGCCACCGCGCCGTCGATGGACGGATACGCGTCCAACTCCTCGTCTATGATTTATCACCGGGTGAAGGTGTCGGCGTACAACGCCTGCCCGCAGGCCATACTGGCCGATACCGATATCCTGAAAAAAGCGCCGGAGCGTATGCTGCGGGCAGGGCTTGGTGATATGCTGGCCAAATCTGTGGCCCAGTGCGAATGGCGCATATCAAACATTGTTACCGGCGAGTACTACTGCGAGGAAATCGCAGGGCTGATGCGCAAATCACTACAGAAGATTACGCAGGCCGCTCCCAAGCTGCTGGAGCGCGACGAGGCCGCGGTGGAAGCCGTAGCCGAGGGACTGGTGCTGTCGGGTTTGGCGATGGCCTTTGCCGAGATATCGCGCCCCGCCTCCGGCCTGGAACACTATTTTTCCCATCTGTGGGAGATGTTTGCCTTGCAGGCGGACGAAACGCCGGAGCTTCACGGCATTCAGGTTGGCGTGGGCACAGCGCTGACGCTGAAGATTTTGCAGCAGCTGCGCGCCATGCAACCCGATGAAAAAACGGCCCGGCAGGCGATGGAAGCATTTGATGTAAAGGCCTGGGAAGCAAGCATGCGTGCGGTGTTTGGTAGTACCGCAGATGAGCTGATCACCAAGGAAAACACCCTGTGGCATAAGAATGATCCGCAGGCCCGCATGGCCCGTTTTGCGCGCATTGCAGAGCACTGGGATGCCATTACCACGATTATGGATGAAGAACTGCCGGATGCCGATGAGACCATCAGCCTGATGCGCTCGCTCGGTCTGCCTACTACCCCGGAAGAGATTGACATCACCCAGCAGCAGACCCGCGATGCATTCCTGCATTCTCGCGATATCCGCGACAAGTATCTAACCAGCTCCATGCTGTGGGATATGGGCTTGCTCGACGAATTCGTAGCGAAGTAAACTTTTACAGGCATACACAAAGGCCGCGCAATGCGCGGCCTTTGTTTTGTTTATGCAGTAGTAACCGTTACTCAACGGCCGTTAGAAGCAGCAGTTCAAAATACGGGTAGGACTCAGCATCGGTGGCTTCACCCCCCGCGCTTTCGCCCTCACTGCCGCTGACCGACATGCCCACGGACTTTCCATACATCATCAGCCGCGTACCCAACTCGTAGCTGGGTTCTTCGCTGGCGATGACGAGGATAATATCGGAATAATTGCCATTTTTTCTGTGCAGTGCCATTTTATAAATCCAGTCGTTGCCGGACTGCACGACCTCCACCAGATAGCTTTTATACACAATGGTACGACCGTCGTAGCGTGCAACATCCTTCACAAGCGTGTCGTAATTGGGGGTCACGGCATCGGCCTTGATGCGGTTGTTCATATCCTCGGCCGTCCAATTGCGCGTAAAGGTCTGGGTGATACGGCGGGAGGACAAGCCTTTTTTAGAAAACACCATCAGCACTTCGTAAACGCCCTCGTCCGTTGTGTCCACCTTGATGGAGAACTTCCCGTCGGAGGAGACTTTGGTGGTATCGGTTGAGGCATCGTTGACAAACACCTGAATCTCAGCGCGGGGCTCCGCCGTGCCTAAGATGGTAATGGAATCGGAGCTTACGGTCTCGGGAATCTTGCTTTGAATGTTCACGGCAAGCAAGGTGCGCTGGTAGGTAACATCATAGAAGAAATCGGCCACGGTTTCGCCTGCGTAGTCGGCGGTAATCCGAATACCGAACACGCCTTCCCGCGGCAGTTCAATCGGTATTTTGAATTTGCCGGTTTTGGTGACTTCTACCTCGGACAGGATGGTGGTAGGATAATTCAGCCCGCGTATCCCAATGGAGAAGGTAACGCCGGCGGCCGCCGTGCCGCTAATGTCAAACTCTGCGGCGTTGGTCTCCTGCGGTGGTGGGGTTGCGATATTAATCTGGGCCTGCGCCTTGGCTGGCAGCGGCATGATGGTTACAAACTCGAAGCTATCCCAGATTTTGTTGAGGGCATAGTTGTCTTTGGAGGTGGTTCTGCGGTCGTACACCTGCATGTCGAAGGTGATTTCGTAGCCGTTGCGCACGGTGCGGCGCATATAGCCCCGGTGGTCGATATCGCCGTACTTGCGGTAGATGTATTCCAGAATTAAAAAGCGGCCATTGTCGGTATGCTTCCAGTTCGAAGTGGAAAAGGTGTAGCCCTGGCCGGTATAGTCGTTATCGGGATAATAGCTGGTGCGGTAGCTGCGGCGGAAATCGCTGGTCTGCTCGTTGACATCAAACGTTAGCAGGGTTTGTTCGTCCTGGGTTGCGGTCAGCTCAAACCGGCGGTCGGTTTCCTCCTGATCCCAGGCCTGTAAAAGCACGCCCCTTGTGAGCATATCGTTTAGCGTCGCCTCGGAGGTCAGGCCTTTGCCTGTCAGCCATTCGGCGTAGGTGCCAATGTTTTCGGGCGTGATCACAACGTAGTTTTCGGGGATATCCACCGTTGCCATCAGCGTGTCCAGCGCATAGGTCTGCGCCAGCGCTGCGCCGGATATGAAAATAAGCAACAGTAGAAGCACTGTGCCGATCAGCCATTTACGCATATTGCACCTTCCTTTGGGGCGAGGGTATCATCAGGGTTCAATCGGCTTCATCTTACCATAAAATGCCTCTGGCACGCAACAGGATAGGCGTTTCGGTGCGGGATTATTACAGGTTGGACTAGGACGCTTATGCTGCTTCGCTGCGTAGGATTTGCGATTGTCCGCTAGTGCGTGTTCGGTTGCCGCGCTTGCGTGGATTATGGTATACTGTGCCCACACAAACAAGCAAAAGGGGGCGGGGGAATGGCGCTGTTTAACGCAGATACCGCAGGTGTCCTGTGGGACAGCATCGCGCTGCCCAACGCCTTTGTGATTGAATACATGCCCACTGCGCCGGAAAACTATGTCAAGGTGTACATTTACGGGTTGATGTATGCGCGCTTTGCCTGCGCCAGCGAAGGGATGACCGTGCAGGCTTTGGCTAAAGAGCTGGGCATGGAGGAAGCGGACGTGCTTTCGGCCCTGCAATACTGGGAGCGCGCCAGGCTGGTTGCCCGCACGCAGGATAAACCACCGCGCTACACCTACCTGAATGTGCAGCAGGCCATGATGGGGCGGCAGGCCGTGCCGGTGGACGATCAGTATATGGAGTTTGCCCAGGCACTGTACGCCATTTTCGGCGACCGCCGCAAACTGCATGGCGGGGAAACCCAGCTGTGTTACGAGTGGGTCGAGCAGCTTGGCCTGCCCCGGGAAGTGGTACTGATGCTGGTACAGCACCTTGCCTTTACACGCGGGGTGAATTTTTCCTTCAAGGCTGCCCAAAAGGTAGCGCTGGAGATGAAGGAGCGCAATATTGTACAGATGGAGGATGCGGAGCAGTTTTTCGCCCGCAGTTCCGCCGCGTGGGACGGCACCCGCAAAATACTTCGCAGGAATAGCAAGTTCCGCCCGCCCACGACCGATGAAATTGACCTGTACCTGAAATGGACCAAGGAATGGGGCTTTGCGCCCAAGGCCGTGGAAGCCGCCTGCGCGGAGATGACCGGCGGCGACCCGAGCTTTAAGTATCTGGATTCCATTTTGCGCGGTATACACGAACGCTCCGGCCGGAAAGCAACCACGGCCTCGCAGCTGGAAAAGCAGCTTAGCAGGGAAAAGGAAGAAAGCGCGGCCATTCGCGAGGTATTAAACGCCGCGGGCCTGAAAATAAGCCCCAATCACCCGACCATCAAGGAAAGCTACCAGAAAATGATTTCCATGGTCAGCCACGATGCCCTGGTGATGGCCGCCAGAGAAATCAGCCGCTCCAAGAAAAATCAGTCTGTACAGCGCCTGGAGGAACTGGTGGAAAAATGGCACCAAAAAGGCGTGAAGACCAAGGAAGATGTGCAAAACTACCTGTCGCTGGTCAAGCAGCAGAACGCCTTTTTACAGACCCTGTTTGCGGCGATGGGCGCGGACTTAAGTCCATCGCCCTCTGACCGGGAGCTTTTACGCAAATGGCGCGAGGACTGGGCGTTTTCCGATGAGGTGCTTACGGAAGTGGCCGGGTATTCGCGGGGCAAGTCCGCACCGATGCCGTTTATGAACAAGGTGCTGGAAAGCTTTTTCAAAAAGGATGTCAAATCGCTGGCCGCTGTACGCAAGGCGCACGAGGAGCACGGGCAAAGCTATCAATCGCCCGCGAAGAAGCGCGGCAAAACGGTGATTGAGCAGCAGTATACCCAGCGCGACTACGACCCCAAGGATTACGACGGCTTGACGCCGGAGGAGATAGAGGAGGCGCTCAAGTATGACGCGTGACCGCATGATCGCCGTTTTGCAGGATGAATACGCGGCTCGCCGCGACCGGAACGTGGAAGAGTATGAAAAACATATTCAAGAAATTTGCAAAAAAGTTTCTGGGTTGGATGTATTGATATCTGAGCGACGTGAGTTGATAATGTCAGGCATTCGCAATGCGTTTTATCCTGATGGAAAATACGATCAAGCAAATGCCGTAGTGCCTGGTGCATTACAATTGTTAAATGAAGTTATAAATGGACGTTTACGTGAAAATGGGCTAAAACCTTCAGTGCTCGACCCGATTTACACCTGCGAGCTCTGTCGCGATGAGGGTTTTGTGTACGATCCGTCCCGCCGTATGTGCAGCTGCTTTGAAGCCGAGCTTAACCGCCGCATGCTCAGGGAACTGGGACTCAATGGCGACCAGACCTTTGAAAATTTCGATATCGAAACCTTTGCCAAGGACGATCCCTCGCCCGTCAGCCAGCGGAAAATGATGATGCGCAACCGCGACGTATGCATGCAGTACGCTGATGCGTTTCCCGATACGCCGTTTTATGATCTGCTGTTCACCGGCCAGAGCGGCCTGGGCAAAACCTACCTGATGCATGCTATCGCCCACCGGGTGACCGCGCGCGGGTATACGGTGGAATATGTCAGCGCGTTTAAACTGCTGGAGATTATGCGCCGATCGTATTTTGAAAACAACAACGCCCTGCTGGACGCGCTCATCCATGTGCCGATGCTGTTGATCGACGACCTGGGTACCGAGCCGCTGATGGAAAACATCACCGTGACGCAGCTGTTTAATCTGCTCAATGAGCGCCAAAACCGCAATAGACATACGGTGATTTCCACCAACCTGTCCGTCCCGGAGCTCAAAGCCCGCTACACCGAGCGCATTGCCAGCCGACTTTTGGACGAAACCCGCTGTAAACTGCTTAAGTTCATCGGCAGCGATGTGCGCCCGACCCTAAAGAAGAAATAAATGAACATTCAGATTTATGTCACCAAAACCAACCCCGATGTGCTCAAAGCCGAGCGCTTTTTCAAGGAACGTAAAATCGCCGTCCAGCGCGTGGACATAAAAAAGCACAAGCCCGGCCGCCGCGAGCTGGAGCTGTTTGCTCGTGCAGCCGGCAGCGCTCGCGCGTTGGTCGACCGCCGCGGTATGAAGGCCCTGGAACGCCCGGTCGCCCACATGACCGATGACAATCTCATTCTCTCCGAACTCATGAACGACCCCATGGCCCTGGTCAGCCCCATCGTGCGCAACGGCCAGAAGGTAACCGTAGGGGTGGATGAAGCGGAGTGGGGCAAGTGGCTGTAAGATAAAATAATAGAAATCCAAAATGAGGAGAATTAGCCTCGAATTATCTCTTGAACTTGTTCGTCTTCGATCCGAGATTTCCAATATTCAATGGTCT
This sequence comes from Candidatus Limiplasma sp., assembly GCA_963675925.2. Taxonomy (GTDB): domain Bacteria; phylum Bacillota; class Clostridia; order Christensenellales; family Aristaeellaceae; genus CAXXOK01. The sequence continues at coordinate 558,506 of CAXXIB010000004.1, read as the reverse complement.
TTAAAACATGGTTTTTATGCGCTAGCCAGTCTAATCCGGATAAATGTGGAAGCAAAGCTTTAAAATAGTCAATCCAAGCCGAATATATAGGTATTCCACTGCCAGTCCAGCCGTAAGATGTTGGTGTAAGTGGAATTTTCTCGAAAGCATCATAAGAAGAATTGTTTTCAAGAAATAATAAGATATAGTCCAATTTCCTATCGGTTTTCAGTTGGGATAGAATTGCAAATAAGCAAAACATTTTCACATTATCAGAAGAGTATGTTTGAATGCATTGTCGAATCCATGTATCTTGCCGTTCAAGTAGGGTACATTCGTTTTGATTTGGTAATATAATGTTTTCGAGATAATCCGGCACAGTCATAGATGGGAATTCGATTTCTTCTGTAATTCTGTTAAATATAGTATCATAGAGTTCTAAGTACGTATCTAGTGAAAAGAAGCAACGGTGTAGTTCTTGATGATGATTGCGAAAATCTCTATTCGTAACCAAATAATTAATATAGTGCTCCAATATTGAAGGCTTAGCTAAATAGAGCATTTTTAGAAACTCGCCATTGTAATCATAAATTGTATCAATAGATAGAATAGTAAAGTATATTTCTTCGAGAAGATCAAGACTATTAGCGAATGTCTCAATAATTGAGCTTGGTTCATGACAACTGCTATTAAACAATGATGAAAAATAGATTCTTACAATGAATGGATAGTAGTCCATTTTTGCTATAAGTATCTTGCATCCAGTGATGAAAGCCTCATTATCCACGATAGTGTACTTTTCTAGAAAAAATACGTCCCGAGATGGTGAAGAAGTGATTTCTTTATCTGCTGTGTCGGCTAAAAAAGTATAAAGACTCTTTAGATGTTCTTTTGTGACGAGCTCTTTTGGCAACTCATGATAATAGGCATATAGCCAAGCATTTTTTTGCTTGTATTCAGCACTTGTAATTATTGCAAATACTTCTGGATCAGAGATTAAGGAAAAGAGAGAATTTACAATTTTATTAGGGTAAAGATTGCAGGGTGTATCTTGTTCGATATAGTACTTTATTGCAGCGGTATAGAGTTCTTTATTGGTATCGATTGAATGAAACGCAATGGTTAATCCTTCAGAGATTTCCCATGCAAAATGACCCTCGATACCATCTATAACATCAATGTCTTTACAAACATTAATGAGTTTTATTACCTTTGCAAAAGCACTAGTAGATAAGTGCCGTTCTATTGATTCCCGTCTGCAATCTTTCCGCTCGTTATAATTTATCTCAATAGAATGATCGGGTCCTTTAAGAAGCTCATATATCATGACATCTTCCGAATTAAGATAATCTGTGAACTGAGCGTCACATGATATACCCATGCTTGAATAGGTACGTAACAACCATTTTGCTAATAAGCAATTTTGCAACTCGTTTGCTGGGAAGAAGGCTTTTATTATGGACTCAATATAAGGCAAATCAAAGTTCATTATTGGGATACTTACTGCCTCAATCGCCCCTTCGTAATTAAGTAGTTTACGTATTTGCAGTTTATATTTATCAACTTTGCATAGCTCAATTAGTGCCTGCCAAATAAGTGTACGGTAATTCTTTACACCGTCAGATAAAACTAATGGGATTTTATAGAAAACAACTGTATTATGACGACCGCCTTTTGCGGGAGAGAAATGTAATTTGAGAAATTCTCTCGCAACCTCTAATAAAAGAGTAATGATATATTCCTGCTTCCAACCCTCTGTGAGTGAAGAAATTTTCTTCCAATAGATTATCTGTGTGGAATAATTACTGTGAGAAGAACCTTCGTTAATGCAAAAATATCTGATTGAAGCATGATAAAACTCCATGAACAGGTCAGGACGCTTTAGATAGTACTTAAAAAACAAATCGATAGCGACTGGTAATTCATCGGTATCTGCAAAGCCACCAAGCATTTCTATGATATCGTTTGTTACGGATCGATAGTTTTTGCCTGTTTTAGTATCGATATCAGAAATCTCAATAACTACCTTCTCTTCCATATTAATTTTCTCTTTTAGAATTATAAGTGATTCAGTTGGATTAACTAAATAGAATGCTTTAACAAAGTCAAAAAAATCGGGGGATTCTTCTTGTGTCAACTCATCCCAAAGCGACTTAATTTCGCTATCAATATAATCATAGATTTCTTGGTTCCTGTAAATTGAGAGAAGTGTATTAATGGAGGTGATTGTCCGTTCTTTATACCTTCCCAAACATGTTTTTATCATTACTGATAGACGGATATACTTTTTGTCACAAAACATGTACTTTATCATGTAATTTGATAAGCACTGTTCTGAAAAGCGGACAGCTTTATCGTTACAAATATCTACAATTTCTTGTTCATGAAGCAAGCGAATATTTTCGATAAATGAATCTTTGCATAAATCATTCTCCAATAGAAGCGGCACAAGCGAATCAATATAATCTAAATGTATTGCTCCTAAAAAAGCAACAATACCAGCAGTTATGCACATGGATTTATTTGCAAGTAGATGATGTTCCTCAAGGAATGAGCCATAATAATCATTATATAGCTGTGATAAGTCACTTAATGACTCTAGTCGTTGTGAATCGCAAGCCACTTTGCCTGCAAGCATGGCAATTCTTGCATTGCCTTCGGATATCCTTATAATTCTTTCATAATATTTTGGGTTGGTTATTTTAAGCGCAATTTTTAGTAACTCCTTGATTTCTTCGTCTTTGAAAGCGCTAATAAGTACTTCTTCAAAAGTTGCAAATTCGGATATGCTTTTCTTAACTTTTTGTTTTGCATAATCACGCACTGTTATTAGAATTTTCACATTGAAACCTTGTGGCTTTAAATTTGTATAGCGAATTATATGATGTAATCCTGACAACTGATTTGCATCATCTATGACAAGGAAATAGTTTCCCGGTCTATCTATAAACAGTTTTAGATCCTCATAAATCGCTAAATTATTATTTTGTATGCAGAATAGCGTTTCATCGTTTGCCTCTGAATGTAGTTGTCCATAGTGTAATGCCAATCTGGTTTTTCCTGTGCCAGCAGCTCCGCTCAATACAACAATGTCTACTTTCTTATAGGCTTCTTCAATACTATCTATTTCCTTATCGCGAAATAGAAATTGAGTATCAAGCGGCGCAGATAACCTTTTTCCGTCATACTCATGTATGAAATCTTCATAAGATAAAATCTGGTCAGTAGATATTGAGATGCCTAAAAAGTCTCTAGTTATTATTGGGTGATTTAGATATAAGTCTTCTGAGAGTTTGTCAATTCCAATAATGAATAGCTTTATTCCGACAACTTCACATAGCGTTCTAACTTCTTGATCTTGCAAAGGAGTTATATTTGATGAAGTGTGGCAGTAGATAATTTCTGATATTTTGTTATGAGGAATACCTGTTCGTGACGTATCTAGACACTTGCCTAAGTCATCCTTAATTTTAGCAAATAACGATTCCAGTTGAGTTGTGTATTCTACGAAAATATACTTGCCATCGGGCGTGGTGAAATAGGCGTCAGGTGTGCCTGGAGTGGTTTTTTGTGTGCCTGCTTTTGCGCCTAAAGAAACTATGTTTGGATAGCCTATTTTGCTTAAATAGGCATCGCACAAATTCTGAAAAGAACCAGCGTCCAGTTGGAGGATTTTCTGCTTAATGCTTTCAATAGTAGCCACAAGATCATGACCTTTCTTTTGATATTTGTGGTATATGCGAATGTGTCTGAAGCTAGATACTATGATTCTAGTTCTGATGGTCTAATATTACCATAAGGCAAGCGTTATGTCATAAAAAGGGATGTGGATATTTAAATGACGTGGTATACTTGTTATTGATCATCAAGAAAGAGATGATTAATCCGGAATGTAATCCCAAAAGGTGCCTGCTAAGCAAAGCAAACGTGATTGGCTGCACGGCCCTATAATAAAGTTGGAGGAGATCCCAATGAAAAAATTCTCTCAGTTTACTGTCAGAGACCTTGCCATCGCCGCCGTGATCGCCGCGCTGTATGCTGCGCTTACGGTGGTTTTTGCACCCATCAGCTACGGCGCGGTTCAGTTCCGTATTGCCGAAGCGCTTACGCTGCTGCCCATCCTGCTGCCACAGGCCATACCGGGGCTGGCGGTAGGATGCCTGGTTGCCAATCTCGTGGGCGGCTATGGCATATGGGATGTGGTTTTGGGCACGCTGGCCACGCTAATCGCCGCGATGCTGACCTACGGCCTGCGTAAAAATATATGGCTAGCCGCCGCACCGCCGGTGGTGGTCAATGCGGTGATCATCGGGGGGTTATTGCATTTTGTATTACAACTGCCCCTACTCCCCACCATGGCAACGGTGGGGCTGGGGCAGCTGGCTGTTGTGTATATACTGGGAATACCGCTGATGCTGGCGTTGTCGAAAGTACCGGCCCTTAACGGTTTCAAAGATCGGGATAGAAACGACAATTAATCATTTTTGTCATCGTCTTGCTGCAATCGCTTTTCGATGGCGCTGATTACGGTGCGCAGCACTTTGATGCGTGCATATTCCTTGTCGTTGGCTTCCACCACTGTCCAGGGGGCGTGCGCGGTGTGGGTGCGTTGGAGCACTTCGTCAACGGCCTGTTCGTACTGCGGCCATTTGTCGCGGTTGCGCCAGTCCTCATCGGTCAGCTTCCATTGCTTTTCGGGGTCGGCGGCGCGGTCATTAAAGCGCGTCAGCTGTTCCTCCTCGTCAATTTGCAGCCAGAACTTGCACAGTATCGCGCCCGAATCCGTCCACTGCTTTTCAAAGCGGTTGATTTCCTCGTACGCGCGCTGCCACTGGGGCTGGGTGCAGAACCCTTCTATGCGCTCAACCATCACACGGCCGTACCAGGTACGGTCGAATATGGCGATATGGCCTTTGGGCGGCAGTGCGTGATAGAAACGCCACATATAATGATGGCTGTCCTCCAGCGGTGTAGGCGCGCTGATGGCTGTTACCGTAAATCCGCGCGCGTCCAGCCCCTTAATCAGCCGATAAATCGCCCCGCCCTTACCGGCGGCATCCCAGCCTTCAAAGGTGACGACCAGCGGAATGCCATTGCGGTACAGCTTTTCTTGCAGCTTTTTGAGCTTCTTGGTCAGGGCTTTCAGTTCGTCCTTATAGGGCACTTCCAGCTCTTTGTACAGGTCAATGGTCCTAAGCGGCGGGAAGCCCTGCGACGTGATGGGGGAGAGGTTTGGCAGCATGGGCACATCCCACGGCCTAAGCCCCGTTTTCCGCTCGCGGATCACATCTTTGAATGAACGGATGACCGTTTTATAAATGCTGCGCTTGCAGGCTTTCAGGTCGGTCGCGTCCAGAATGTGCCAGGGCGCACCCTTTAAATTGGTGATGGACATGAGGTTGTCCATCCCCTTCATATACTCGTCGTACCGCTTGTTCTGCTCGTGATCCTGCTCGACCACATGCCAGGCGGTGGATTTTTTCTTTTCCATTTTTTTCAGGCGATTGTACTGCTCCTGCTGGGAGACGTGCAGGAAGAATTTCAAAATCAGCGTACCATCGCAGATCAGCTGGCTTTCCATGCTGATGATTTCGTTGAGCCGCTGGGGCAGGATTTCGGGGACATCGTCCTCGTGCGCCATGCAGGTTTTGTTTAGCTCACCGTACCAGCTGGAACAGAACAGGGCAATATGGCCTCGCTTGGGCATCTGGGTCCAGTAGCGCCACATGGTGGGGTAGGATTCTTCCACGCAGTTGGGCTTGCGGACAGGGTGGGTCTGGTAAGCGCGGGAATCCAACCCTTCAATCAGCTTGCCCAGCATCGCACCTTTGCCGGAGGCGCTTAAGCCTTCAATCACGATCACAACGGGGATTTTCAGCGCGCGAATCTGCTGTTGCAGGGCCATGAGCTCCTCGCGCAGGTCGCCCATGCTGGCCTTGGGCTGCGGCACGGGCGCTTGCGGCGGTTGTCCGCTGCTCACACCGGCGTTCAAGGCGCTGGCAAAGATGGACTTCATCAGTTCCATCATATGAACCTGTTCATCTGTTGGCTTAAAGGAGGTGGGGTGCTTGGGGGCGGGCTTAGCAGATTCTGTTTCAGGCGGCAGTGCATCGTCCGGCTCTTCTTTTTGCGTATTTTCAGCTTCCGGCTCCGGCTGCGGGGCGGGAAGATCATCGTCATCGAAATCTGCTTCGGGCAGCGCGTCTTCCTCCGGCTCGAATGCCTCTGCAAGCGGTGCGTCCGGTTCCGTTGGAACGAATGCAGCGGGTTCCGGTTCTGATTCCGTTTTGGGGTCTAGCTCCGGCTCTGGTTCGGGCTCAGGAGCTAGCTCCAGTTCCGGTTCTTTGGGCATAGGGCTGTCCGGTTGTGGGGGGATGAGCTCGTCGTCATCCTCTGCGTCGGCCAGCGCTTCCGGCGGGTCAACCGGGGGTACGGTAGCAGTTTTTGGCAAGGAAAACAGATCGTCTTCCTCATCATTTTGGGAAATCAGACGCTTGAATAGCGATTCCTTGGATACATCCATGGGCGCAGCGGGTGGCGGCGCGGGGGGTGGCACGGCCGGTGCCGACGGCGCATCCGCCGGTTTGCGTAGGGGTTTTAAAAGCGCTTCGTTATCAAGCGGCTTGAGGTGCATATCCGGTTGTAAGCTTTGGTCGCCCATAGTGGTGCTCCCTTCACGGTATCTGCTTAGCGTATTCTGCGGCGAGCGTGGGGAGTCCTGCTTGTGTTCCCCTATGCTCCATGATACAATTCTACCATAGATAGGTCGTTTGGGAGGAAAAAATATGAAAGCATTACTCATTGGCGGCACCGGAACGATTTCCACCGCTATTTCTGCCCTGCTGGTTGAGCAAGGCTGGGAGCTGTACCTGCTAAACCGCGGAAACCGCAATACCTTTGTACCCAAAGGCGCTCATGTGATTACTGCTGATATCAGCGATGCCGACGATGTCGCCATCAAGCTTACCGATATGCATTTTGATGTGGTTGCCGACTTTATCGCGTTTACGACTGATCATGTCAAGCGCGATATTGAACTGTTTGAAGGGTTGTGCGACCAGTATATCTTCATCTCGTCAGCATCGGCGTATCAAAAGCCGCTGTCAAACCCGGTGGTGACCGAGGCCACCCCGCTGGCCAACCCCTACTGGGAATACAGCCGCAATAAGATCGCCTGCGAGAACAAGCTGATGAAAGCCTACCGCAAATCCGGCTTCCCCGTAACCATAGTGCGCCCCAGCCACACCTATGGCGATACCTCCGTACCACTGGCCGTGCACGGGCGGGAGGGAAGCTACTCGGTTATCGACCGCATCCGCAAGGGCAAGTCCGTGATTATTCACGGGGATGGCAGCTCGCTATGGACCATGACGCACAATACGGACTTTGCCAAGGCTTTCTGCGGATTGATGGGTAATATTCACGCCATCGGCGAAACCTATCAGATTACCAGTGACGAAAGCCTGACCTGGAACCAGATTTATGAAACCATCGCCGCAGCGCTGGGTACGGAGCTGCACGCTGTGCATATCCCTACTGATATTCTGGCTGCCAGCTCCAGTGAGTTCTATGGTGGTTTGAAAGGTGACAAAGCGCATACGGTGATTTTCGACAACAGCAAAATCAAGCGCGCCGTGCCAGGGTTTACCGCCACCGTGCGCTTTGACCAAGGGGTACGCAGGACGCTTTCCTATGTGCTCAGCCACCCCGAATGCCAAAAGCTCGATCCCGTGTTTGACGCATGGACGGACGAGATCATCGACCGCTACCTGAAAGCCGCCATCAAGCTGCCCACGCTGCCGTATTAGGCACATGGTAAGCGTTTGCCGCTGCGCCGGCCATGCAGGATTACCACAAGAAACCCAAAGGAAGCGCTTGCAATTCAAATGCTGGGTGTGCTATAATTCCAAAGCTGACCATAGCAATGGTCGGCACTTTCGCGGGGCATTAGCACAGTTGGTAGCGCGCTGTCTTCGCATGGCAGAGGTCAGGGGTTCGAATCCCCTATGCTCCACCATAACAACAGAGCACCCATTTTGGGTGCTCTGTTGTTATTCCCTGTCGCAAAGGGGATTCGAACCCGCGAGGGCGTGAAGCGTAAAAAATGCCATGGTATTGGCATGTTTAGCTTCACGGGTGTGCGAGGAAACGAGCACGCCTCAGCACGCGCAGCGTGCGGCGAATCCCCGTCAATGCTTAGCAGCTCGTTTGGAGAAACTTGGAGAACCCGTAAGGACTTTATTTAGATATACTGGCGCTATACTTGTTTATGCATCAGGCAGTTCGTCGAACTTTGGGACTTGCTCAAGATCATGATCCCAGTTGGCCCGGTGGGCATAGTATATATGGCCTTGCGGCGGCAGGGGAATGGCGGTATCCAGGCAGCCTGCGGGGACGGCTAGCAGCGTTCCATTCATTTGCAAGTTGGGCAGCGCCGAACCGCAGATGGAACAAAAGCTTTTGATGTGCCCTTCCTGCTTATAATTGAACGTTTGCACTTTGTCTTCGCCGGACAGCCAGTGCAATTTAGCTGTAGAAGAGAATAAATTGGCCGCATGGGCCGAACCGGTGTCTTTCTGGCAGCGCTCGCAATGGCAAAGATAGAAATTTTCAAACTCGCCCTTGATGGTAAACCGTACAGCGCCGCAAAGGCACGATCCTTGATAGTCCATAGCTAGCCTCCCCTGCAACAACGCACCTTGTGTATGAATAGCCGAAGATGTACGTAAGGTGGCTTGTGAATTCTATTCAAATGCTATCATCTCAGCGCATTGTAAGTCAAGATGGGCTGATGACTGCGCATGAAAAAACGCGGCACATCATGAAAAAGCATGACGGCCGCTCGTATGCGTGTTATCGAATGAGAAAGGTTTCTGGTCAGACCATGCCTGCGACCAGCAACCCAAACACAGCGCCGTAGATGCTGGAGATATACGGATTGCTGGTAATGGGTAGCTGCCCGTGGAGCAGCCCACCAGTTTGTAATACAAATACCCAAGGCCGCCGCCGACCACCGCACCGATCACATGCCCTAGCATAGACAGTCACCTACCCTTACCGATTGATTGATTACCCCTACCATAGCGTGTAGGCTGATGGGGGTCTGTGATGTTGTCACAGACCCAGACCGGCGAAAAGCAGTGCAAACCAAAAGAGAAGGCCTTTGCCTTCTCTTTCTTGTGTTGATAGGTATTGGGTTTTATTACAGGATTTCGATATTTTCGCGATTGGCAACTGCCTTCATCGCGTTTTTGGTATCGAACACCACTTTGGCATGCTGCTGCACAAAGGTGTAGTCCACGTTGGTGTGCGCAGTGGTCACGGCCACGATATCGGCTTCTTGCAGCAGGGCTTCGGTCAGCTCCGGCTGGCCCTGCATGGAGACGCCTTCATAACGGTAAGACTGCACCCAGGGGTCGTAGTAGCTTACGTTCGCGCCGTGCTTTTGCAGCTCTTGAATCACTTTCAGGGCCGGGCTTTCGCGATAATCGTCGATATCCTGTTTGTAGGCTACGCCCAGCACCAGCACCTTCGCGCCGTTCATTACCACTTTGTGGCGGTTCAAAATCTCCATCATGCGCCGCACGCAGTAGGCGGGCATCTGGTCGTTGACCATCATGGAGCTTTCGATCATGGACGTATGAAAGCCGTATTCCCGTGCCTTCCACGACAGATAATACGGGTCCAGCGGGATGCAGTGGCCACCCAGACCCGGTCCCGGATAAAAAGCCTGAAACCCGTAAGGCTTGGTTTTAGCGGCCTCGATGACTTCCCAAATGCTGATGCCCATGCGCTCACACAGCATGGTCAGCTCGTTGATCAGGCCGATGTTTACGTTGCGGTAGGTGTTTTCCAGTATCTTTTCCATTTCAGCGATCGCCGGAGAGGACACGCGGTGGATGGGCGCTTCCAAAATAAGCTCATACATGGTAGCGGCAATATCGGTACAGTCCGGTGTGCAACCGCCAACCACTTTGGGGGTGTTTTTGGTTTTGTAAATCAGGTTGCCGGGGTCTACGCGCTCAGGGGAGAAGGCCAGGTAAAAATCCTGGCCGCAGCGCAGCCCGGTTGACTCAAAAATCGGTCTGAGCAGCTCCTCGGTGGTGCCGGGGTAGGTGGTGGACTCCAGCACGATTAACATATCCTTGTGCAGATAGGGGAGGATGCTTTCGCTGGAGGCTTTCACGTAGCTGATGTCGGGCTGCTGGTGGCTGTCCAGCGGGGTGGGCACGGCAATGCAGACACAATCGCAGCTTGCGACCTCGGCAAAGCTTTCAGTGGCGCGTAAAAAGCCGGAGGACACGATTTCCGCCAGGTCTTCGTTGACCACATCGCCGATGTAGTTATAGCCGGCGTTGACCATATCGACCTTCTGTTTTTGTACATCAAACCCGATGACATGGAACCCGGCTTTCGCTTTTTCCACCGCCAGCGGCAGACCCACGTATCCCAGGCCGACCACGCCCATGGTGGATGTCTTGGACAGGATTTTTTCTTTCAGTTTCATGTGTTGTCCTCCGTTGTTTAGGGGCGCAGTGCTGCGCGTATGGTTTCGCAGATCAGCGCGATATCCTTATCTTGCATGTAGGGGTGCATTGGCAAATTCAGCACGGTTTGCGTCGCCCGGATGGTGTTGGGGTACCAGGCGTCCGGCAGATCTAAGCCCTGATACACGGTCTGCTGGTGCAGGCCGCGCGGATAATAGACCATCGTGGGGACGCCCGCGTCTTTCAGTGCGGCGCGCAGGCGGTCGCGCTGGGCTTCGTCCTTGGCTACAATGGTGTATTGTGCCCAGCTGGACAGGTACCCATCCGGCACAAACGGTGTTTCGACCAAAGATTGCAAACAATGGGTATAGGCAGCCGCTGTCGAGTTGACGGCTTCCAGCTCTTCCTGAATAAAAGCACGCAGCTTGGGCAGCAAAATGGCGGCCTGTAAGGCATCCAGCCGCGAGTTCATACCGGTGATGCGGTTGTCGTACTTGTCGGTGGTCGATCCGCCCTGGGTACGCAGGGAGCGCAGCATGGCAGCAAGCGCATCGTCATCTGTGAAAATCGCGCCGCCGTCGCCATAGCAGCCCAGGGGCTTGGCGGGGAAGAAGGAGGTCGTTGCCGCATCGCCAAAGGAGCACACCCGCTTGCCGCCGATATTGCCGCCAAAGCCCTGTGCGCCGTCTTCCAGCACGCGCAGGCCATATTTGCGGGCAATTCGTTCAATCTCCGGGTATTCAGCCGGCAAGCCGAACAAATCCACCGGGACAATCACGCGCGGCGTAAGCTTGCCTTCGCGTAACACGCGTTTAATCTGCCACTCCAGCACGGCCGGATCGATGGTAAAGGTTTTGGGGTCGATGTCCACCATCACGGGGGTTGCACCGAGGATGGACGCGGTTCCCGCCGAGGCAATATAGGTAAAATCAGCGGTAAATACCGCGTCGCCGGGGCCTATGCCCCAGGCCATGAGCACGAGCTGCAGGGCATCGGTACCGTTGGCGCAGGCCACGCAATGCTTCACGCCGACATACTCTTTGAGTGCGTCTTCCAGCTCCGTTACCTTGGCCCCAAGGATAAACGCCGAACTATCCAGAACATCGGCGATGCCCTGGTCAATGTCCGCCTTTAAGTGCTGATACTGCGCTTGCAGATCCCGAAACTGCATAGTGGCCTCCTATTTCTCTGTTTCGCGGAGCCCCGAAGAACCCTGCTGGTACTGCTTGCCGCAGGTGGGGCAGCGAAGGTCGTCCCCCAAACGCTGGCCGCATTCGCACACCCAGCCGTGCTGGCGTGCCGGGGCACCCAGCATCAGCGCGTAGTCGGGAACATCGTTGGTGACAACAGCGCCTGCGGCGATCATCGCCCATTTTCCAACGGTATGACCGCAGACCACGGTGGCATTGGCGCCGATGGACGCGCCTGTTTTCAGCAGGGTTTTAACAAAACCGTCACTGCCGCTTAAGTACTTGGCGCGGGGAAAAAGCACGTTGGTAAATACGCTTGAAGGGCCGCAGAACACATAATCTTCCAGCGTAACCCCTTGATAGATAGATACGTTGTTCTGAATGCGGCAGCCGTTGCCGATGCTTACGTTGCTTGCAATGTTTACGTTCTGGCCAAGCGAGCAGTTGCTGCCGATGGCTGCGCCCTGCTGCACATGGCAAAAGTACCATATTTTTGTATTGTCGCCGATGGTCACGCCGTCGTCGACAACGCTTGTGGCATGTACAAAATAACTCATACTGTAAACAGTCCTGTAAAGTCCATGGTGGAGCCGTGTTCCAGCGGAAGTTTCACGGGTTTGCCGCTGGCGGCGGATTGATAAATGGCGAGCACCAGCTCCAGGGCGCGCTTGCCGTCCTGTGCGCTTACATAGGGCTGGCGATTATGCGCAATCGCGTCGATCACATCGGCGTACAGCGGTGTGTGACCAAAGCCGTATACATTGGGCGGGTTTTCGTGGTAGGTTTGCTTCACCTGCTCTGGGTCGTCCAGCGTGTCGGCAAAGCGCCATTCCTCAATGATGTTCACGGACTGACCCCCGGCTTTTACGGTGCCCTTATCGCCAAACAGATACAGCGTCTCTTCCAGGTTTTTAGGGTAGATGTTGGTCGTCCCCTCGATGATCCCGTAGGACCCGTTGGTAAACTTGACCAGCGCCATGCCCAGGTCTTCGGCCTGGATATAGGGGTGGGTCAACTGGTCGGTGTAGGCAAATACCTCATCAATGTCGCTGCCCATCATCCAGCGAAGCAGATCAATATTATGAATGCACTGGTTCATCAGCGCGCCGCCGTCCTGCGCCCAGGTGCCGCGCCACAAGGCCTGCTCGTAGTACGACTTGCCACGGTTCCAGCGGATGTGCGCCGTGCCGTGCAGCAGCCGCCCGAAGCGACCTTCGTCCATCGCCTGACGTATCTTCTGCACGGATTTGTTAAAACGGTTCTGGTGGCAGGCGCAAACCGTAACCCCGGCCTGCTCCGCTGCCTGTATAATGGCATCAGCGTCCTGTATGGACAGGGCAATGGGTTTTTCGATAATCACATGGCAGCCGGCGGCAATGCAATCCAGCGCGATGGCCGCATGCTTGCCGGACTCGGTCGCGATGGCAACCAGCTGCGGCTTTTCGGTGGTCAGCAGCGCTTTGTAATCGGTATAATGGTGCACGCTGTCGGGCAGGGCAAACGCCTCAGCCTTTTCCGTCATGCGCTCGGGCAGCGGGTCACAAATCGCGCAAAACTCCAGCGCGTTCTGCTTTGCCGCTTCGATATGGTTGGGTGAAATGCGTCCGCAGCCGATCAGCGCATACTTCATGGCGTGTCCTCCTGAATGTTGAATGGGGGATGGGATGGCTCTATGCTGTGGTTGACAGCGGTTGTGTACGTCCCTATACTGTAGGCACCTTGGCGGGTATGCGCGTACGCTGCATATCGGCCGGGAACGCGGGACATTCCCGCGGCATTGATTGATAGAAAGAGCTGGCACGATGATGACATTTCCTTGGACATGGATTGTTCTAATTGCAATCCCCGCGCTGGGCGGCGCGCTTTTGCTGAAGCTGGTGACCAAACCGCTGCAGCGCCATGAACAGTTGCTGTCCTACACGCGGTTATTTCTTCTTGCGCTGTATGTGGCAATCATCATAACCGCTACGTTGTTAACGCGTCCGTCCGGGTATCGGTTCCGGGTGCTGCTGTCGCCGTTCTGGTCCTACCGCAGGGCCTTTAGCATGGGCGGAGGTGGGCTGTTTCCGGGGCTATCGATTGCTGACAACCGCATTTTAAAGCAGATTGTCCTCAATATCCTGCTCTACGTGCCCTTTGGGTATCTACTGCCGTTTGCCTGGCCGCGTATCCTGACGCTGCCAAAGTTTTCGGCGCATCCACGGCTGCGCAGCGGGTTTCAGGCCTTTCCCTGGGTTGTGGTGTTCACGGGAACGGCGCTGAGCTTGATGACGGAGATTGCGCAGCTGGTTTTCAAGCGGGGCTTTTTCGAGTTTGATGATCTCTTCAACAATACCCTGGGCTGCCTGATCGGTGTGCTGCTGTACCTTTTGTTCCTAAAGCCAAAACGCGCCCCTGCCGCGTAAGCACTGGGGCTTACACATCAGCGCGTGCCTGCGTTGCGGTCATCCGCCGCCAGGAAAGGCTTGCGCTTGATCACCTCCTGATAGTGATGCATATTATCCTCAGCCCGGCCGATGATCGCCATGTAGCTCAGGTCTTCGGGCTCGTATTGTGATACGCCGAGGGAATAATCCGAAAACCCTTCAATATCCTTCATGTCGCTACTGACCAAGGGTTTGATGCGTGCAAACATTTGCTGTGTTTCCACGGTATCGGCATAGGGGCATACCAAAATGAACGCATCGCCGTTCCAGCGTCCCCAGGAGTCCGTTTCGCGGATTTTTGACCCTACACTCTTAGCAAAGGCTTTCAGCGCTGCGTCTCCGGCATCCTGGCCGAAGTTTGCATTCAGCGCTTGAAATCCGTTGAGGTCGATCATGCTCACGGAGAAGGTTTTAAAGTAGCGGCGGGCGCGTTCAAACTCGTGCTTGAGAATTTCTTCAATTTTCTTTCGGCTGTAAATGCCCGTCAGCGTGTCAGTTTCCGTGTTTTGCACGGGTACCGGCGCAGGCTGGGGGGCTGGGGTCTCCGGCGCGGGCTGCGTCTCGGCAATAGCGGGGGCCTCGGCCGGAGTTTCTTCCGGGGTTTCAGCCTCCGGCTGCACGGCAGCAGGGGTCGTGGGCGCGGGAACTGCGGCCGGTGCAGGTGCTTCTTCAGACTCCGCTTCATCGGTGACAGGCGGTGCTTGCAGGGTATCGAGCGCGAGCTCGATGGTGTCCTGCAGGTCAGATAATAGATTTTCATACACGGGTTTTAATTTCTTACCCGGATAATTTACAATAGCAAGTACGCCGAACAGTACGCCGTCGGGCCACTGGACGGGCAGACCAAAGCAGGTGGGAATCGCCGCGGGGCTGCCGCTTTTATCATTAGCGCTGCGGTTGGCGATGAGCAGCCCTTCGCTGCCGTACCCGGTACGCAGGTACAGGCCGCTTTGAAACAGCTGCTGGACGGATGTTTGCACTGCCTGATTGCTTTGCAGCCAGACGGTGACAGCTGTTTGCTGCACGCGCAGAAACACCGCTGTAGACTTGTCGGACTCCATCGCCAGCAGATTGAGCTTGCTTTGCCATGGCAAGGCAAATGCAGCATCGACAGACGGTTTTCCCGCGTCGGTCACGACAAGCTCCCGTAGAGACTGTTTTTCCCGTAAAAAGGCCGTAAACTTCGTTTTCATGTTGCTCATTTCCTCGGTTTAGACTTGGTGCGGGTAGGGCAACCGCTGCGCCGGGCACATTCGACTTGCACAAAAGCACGGTAATTGCCGGTTTATGAAAGGATTATAACAAAAGCTTAGCAATTTGTAAACACTTTTGTAATATATTTATGGGGTTTCATGTCCATATAGAAACGGAGGTAAAAACCGTGGCTCTGCGGGCGTGAAAACGTTGTGTGTTTTGCTTCATTGACTTGCCAAACCCTTGATGCTATAATTACCATGCATAAGCATGCATGTTTTTACGGCGCGTCGTTGCGTCATACTGAAGATATTGACCCTGGCTGTTCATCAACGGGTATGAGGGTTCATAGAAGAATGGGAGGAGCCCAGCGATGTCAAAGCGCTGGAATCTGCACAACGCCAGCCGCAGATCTGTGTACGGGGTATCTACCATTCTCATTATCCTGTTAGCCATTGCGATTGTTGTCATTTCCTGGCTGGGACAGTCGATGGAAGTTAAGCAAAAGAACATCGCGCTGGATGCAGATTTGAAAGCGCGCTTTGCTGAAACGCCTCCCACGCAATACAAAGGTGCACTGTACCGCCCTTACGAGAATCTCACCACCATCCTCGTCATCGGCGTAGACCGCTACTCCGATCAGGAGGATTTAGGCCTCACCTACCGCAACGGCGGTCAGGCAGACTACTTACAGCTCCTGGTACTCAACGATGATACCCGCACCATAACGCCTATACAAATCGACAGGGACACCATGACCCGCATTACCATCCTGGGGGTTCTGGGCGATGAAACCGGTTCGCGCGTGGTGCAGATTTGCCTGTCGCACGGGTTTGGCGACGGCAAGGAGCAAAGCTGCGAGTTAACAGTTCGCGCAGTGAGCGAGCTGCTCAACGATACGGATATCGACTTTTATATCTCCATGGATATGGACGGTATCCCGGCCCTGAACGATGCTCTTGGCGGCGTAACGGTAACGCTGGAGGACGATTTCTCCATTTTAGACCCCGAGATGGTCAAAGGGGCAACCCTGACATTGCAAGGCATGCAGGCGGAATACTTCGTCCGCGGCCGCATGTACATCGGGGTGGGCACCAACGCAGCGCGCATGAACCGCCAGCGGATTTTCATGGATACGCTGGCCGATCGCATCTCCCAGCGCATCCACGAAGAGGGCAGTGCCGCGTTTCTGCATAATCTGCTGGATACGCTTGCTCCCTACTTTCAAACCGATATGCGGCGCGGCCGCATGATCAACGAAGCCTGGAACACCCGCGATTATCGGCAGCTAGAGCCTGTACGCATGGCGGGAGAGTATCGGACCGGCCCCAATGGATTTAACGAGTTTTATGCTGATGAAGACGCACTGAGCGATATGCTCATGGATATATTCTACTACCCGATTGCGACCGAACCGATGACTTGACGTATCTGTCAAAACAAGAGCTGATATGATATAATGCGACTTGGAAAGGAGTGAAATATCATGAAGAAAGCAGCTTGCTTCCTCCTTACGCTTGCGCTGGTCCTCACATCGATCACCGCGCTGGCGCAATCCCCCAGCATCACAACCAACGACCTGAAACAGTCAGGTGGCACGAACGAAGGGAATGGGCAGTCGCCCACCCTGAGCGTTACACTGACCAACCTGAGTCAGGTAACTGAAATAGTCCCCCAAGCGGGGCAATCACCCACGATGAGCATGACACTTGGCAACTTAAACCAGGTGACCGGTACCAACCAGTCGCCCTCGATGAGTATGGCACTTGAGAACTTAAACCAGGTGACCGGCACCGGCGCAACCAAGGCGATGTCCCCAACCCTGAGCATGACGCTCAACACCTTGACCCGCTTTTCCGCGTCCGTGAAGGGGTATGGTGTCTCGCTCAACGGCCTGTTCACCATCAACGAAACGCTGACACCGGACGCCCGGGCAGCGTTTGATACGATTGTGGATTATGTAGGCAAAGGCCAGGGCGTGGTCGGGTACTTCGGGGCGGACTTCCAAGGTTTGGTCTTGAAAGGTGCCCTGTCACCAAACTACTACGGGTTTGATTTTTCCAAGTTAATTCTCAGCGAATACGTATCGCTGCAAATCAACCAGGCGCTGGAAAGCAATGTTGATGTAACCTCCACCTTCGGCTTTGCCAGCGAGTACAAGGACGGGCAAACGGTCGTTGCCATGTTTGGCTACCGCGAGAAAAGCGGCACGATCGTATGGACGGCGCTCAACACCGTATCCGTCGATGGCCAGGTGAGAGTTAATATCCCATCGGAGTTGTTACGCAGGGCTGGATCCGAGGCCATTCTCGGCATCCTGTCCTAAAGGCATATTCCCGTGGCACCCACGTTGCAGGAAAGCACAAATACAGACCGATATAGGAATGATACGATGCAAGATATCGATAACAAGCTCATCCGGGATAAGGTGGAAACGGAGATTGACCCCATTGAGTTGTTGCGGCAGCTATTGTCGCGTATCGGACTCATTTTAACGACAGCCATTATTGGTACGGTGCTTGCAGGGCTGTATACATTTTATTATGTAACGCCGATTTACGAATCCACCGCCAAGCTATATGTGCTCAATTCCGGCGACTCCGCCATCAACCTGTCCGACTTGCAGGTGGGTTCTTACCTTGCCAGCGACTATATCGAAGTGTTTAACACCTGGGAAGTGCACGAGATGGTCATCCAAAATCTTGACCTTCCCTATAACACCAAGTATATGCAGAACAATCTCACCGTGTACAATCCCGGCAATACCCGTATCATCTTTATTACGTTTGAGTCACCGGACCCGCACGAGGCGATGGTGATCGCCAACGAATATGCTTCGGTCGCCATACAGTTCATTTCCAAAACCATGGCAACCGAAGAGCCCAATATTATGTCAGCGGCACTGGAGCCGGCCTATCCTACGTCGCCCAAGAAAACGGTCAACCTGCTGATGGGCTTTATGGTCGGGCTGTTCCTGTCGGGCGGGGCTGTTGTATTGCGCTATATGATCGATGATAAGGTAAAAACGGCAGAAGATATCCGCAAATACGCCACACTGCCTGTGCTGGCTGTTGTGCCCGCGTTAAAGCATAAACATGCAAGCACAAAACGGTCCGGGCGGGGGAGATAGACATGAGAAGTATTGAAATTACCAATTTCCCGAAGTTATCCTACGAGGTCACCGAAGCGGTTAACACCCTTTGCACCAACCTGACCTTTACCGGCAGAACCTATAAAAAAATCATGCTCACCAGCGTGACCGAAGGGGAAGGTAAGTCCTTTCTGGCTATGGAAATCTTCCGTAAAATGGCCGAGCTAGGCAAGAGTATTATTCTGGTCGATGCGGATCTGCGCCGCTCTAAAATCAGCGTGCGCTACGGCATCCAGTATAATACCTCCAGCGATCTTGGCATTACGCACTATCTGGCGGGCAAATGTACGCTGGAAGATATACTCTATTCCACCAACTTGCGCCGGGCGTATTATATTCCCGTAGGGTACTATGTATCCAACTCGCTGGCACTGATCAGCTCGCCCAAGTTTCAGGATTTACTGGACCAGCTTGCCATGCAGGCAGACTATGTTTTGGTGGACGGCCCCCCCATCGGCATCATTGTTGACGCGGCGGAAATCGCCAAGTCCTGCGACGGCGCTATTTTTGCGGTGAGCTATAACCGTGTCCACAGAAACGATCTCATGGAAGCCAAGGAACAAATCGAACGCTCCGGCTGCGCGGTTCTGGGTGCGGTGCTCAATAACGTACCTATGAACATTTACAACAGCCGCAAGTATAAGGGTATGTACGGCAAGTATCGCAAAATGTACACACCCGACAGCCGCCTTCTCAAGGAAGACGAAAAGGAAGATAAGAAGGCCAATAGCTTATTATGATCGACATCCATCATCACATAGTCTACGGACTGGACGACGGTCCCAAGAACCGGGAAACTACACAGCAAATGCTCAAGGCCGCTTCGCGTCAAGGCGTTCGCACCATTGTTGCTACGCCCCATATTGCGCCCGGTATTGAGCATTTTCCTATGACTGTGTACCAACAAAGGCTGCTGGAAACCCAGGAGATGTGCCGGGAGCTTGGCCTGGATCTGCGTATTCTGGCCGGCGCGGAAATTCGCTACACAGAGCAGACATCAACCTACCTGGCCCAGGGAGCCATTCCAACGCTTGGCGGCAGCAAGCGGCTGCTCATGGAGTTTACCGGCAGTACGCGCTTTGAGGTCATCGAGGACGCCGTACAGACGGTGCTTCGCAACGGTGTAGTGCCCATCATCGCTCATATTGAGCGTTATAAGGACTTTATTTCCCAGCCGAAACGCTTGGAAGCGCTGAAAGAAGAATACAATGTGTACTACCAGGTCAACAGCGAAACCATACTCAAGCGGCGTATGCACCGCACCATTCGGCGGCTGTTACAGCTGGAGATGATTGATTATGTTGCGACCGATACCCACGATCTGGAAAAGCGGCGCTGCAACATGAAAGCCACCTACGAAAGGCTGGTTGCTTTGGTAGGGCGGGAATACGCCGACAGGTTGACGGGTAATGGAATGACGGCCGAGGCCTACCTGGGCGCTGTTGATGAAAAAGCGATCGATCAGGTAGTCAAGGTATACCGGCTGAAATCGCAGCTGAAAAATCGAGAGCGCAATATGCGCTAAGCGCAGGCACGCGGCAGAAAAGGCTTATATATAGTGGCAGCCAAGCAGGGCAGCGGCTGTTGCTATTTGTGTTTCAGTTGACAGACATCGGTTTACGATTTATACTGGTGCGTACGTATCGAGTAACATTTGTTTGATTCTTTTGAGTGTAGGCTCCCGAATCAAAGTCCTTTTCGCTGTTTTATCCCTCTTTTTTTGGGGATTATGTGAATGATTTATTTGGAGTGTTTTTATGCGACACAAATATGTTGCGTTCCGTTATATCGGAGGCAGTAACGAAGACGCTTTTGCAGGTCTTGACCGCAGTGAATACACTTTATCTGTCTGCAAGTTCAGAAAGGATAAAATTCTTCGGTTCAGCATTATTTTATTTATGCTCATTTCCCTTGGCAGATACCGTATTTACTGTGTGGATGACAAGAAGGGTTTGGTGCACTACTCCTTTGTGGTGCCCAAGAGTTTCAAGTTTCGTTTCTTGAAAAAGGGCGACTACCATATCGGCCCGTGTTGGACCAGGGAAGATTGCCGGGGAAAGCGAATTTACGGCACCGTGGTCAAAGGCATCGCCAAAGTGCTGACCGAGCAGGCCAATACATCGAACGTGTATGTTTTGATTGAGGACGAAAACCAGGCCTCCATCCGGGGCATTAAAAACACCTCGTTTGAAAGAGTTGGCATTTGCAGTAAATCGAAATATCTGCGGGTTTACTCTGAAATTACAGAGGGAGCCAGCGCATAACACCGCCCTTATGATGCGGCGGCATACCGGGACTTGAACCGGAGTACAGCGATAAAAACACACAGCAGCAGCGGATGTTTCAAAACAATGCTATGCTGTGTTTTGTTATGTCGTGTTTTCCAGAGGCGGGAACAGGCTACCGGACGGCAGGCTGATGGTGCAGGTCGGGTGCAGTTGATACCTTAAACACATTCCGCTGCAACACATACCATATCCAAAAGGTTTGGCTTGCCCATACCGTACCGCTGACAAGAAGGGAGGTAATAGAGGCACACATAAAAATGAAACAGATGCTTCTGGCGGTTTCGGTGATGTTGGAAAAAGCGGTTCTGCCCACAAGCCATGCAATATACAGCAAAATCCCACCGCCGACCACAACGCCGAACTCGTACAGCAGCTCGATGGCGATATTGTGGGCATAGCCCCCCACCAGCAGATAGTCGGCATTGATCCCCCGGATGAGGAAGGGATTGGCCGCGATTTCTCTCAGCAGCGGTTGCTGAATCGTGCCCCGGCCGGAATCGTAGACCAGGTTGGTGGTCAGCAGCGACATGGACCGGCTGTTGATCCCAAGCTTCTGCATCAGTTTCAGCAGCTCCAGCAATATTTGATCAAAGCCGATAACAAACAGTGCTGCAATGGAGGTGATGATGATGATCAGCAGAACATTGCGCTTGCGAAACAGGGTACGGTACAGATACGCGACGCTGAACAGTCCAATGCCAAGCAGCGGACCGCGCGAAGCATAGATGAGGATGAACAGCGACAGCCCGATGGCGCATAGCAGGCTGACGATTTTCTTGTTTTTGATATAGTCCTGAATCAGGAACAGGATGGGGATCAGATACGCATAGCCCAGCCCCTGCGCATAGGAGGAATCGGCGGCGAAATACGCCTGAACCGCGCCATACCCGACGGCAAACAATAGAACGGTCATCCCCGATATCAGATACGACATTTTCAGGAAGGATTTTTGCAACTGCTCAAAATCCCGCAGTGTAAAGCAATACATCATGGCCGGGAGGCATAGTGTAATAAATGAATTAAAGGTTTCGGAAAAGAACACTTGCAGCTTATCGAAAAAAACCAATTGTATCAGGTATATCATCGCCGCAAAGAGCGGTAAAAAGAGCATCGCAGGCTGGAACCGGCGCAGCAGCACCGGCGAATAGAGCACGCAGCCTGCTGCAAGAAACATTTTCGCAAACGAAGATACGGTTTTATACGGTATGCCGGTGATTGACTCCATAATGGGCGACATATTGACGATAATCAGACAAAAAAAGATCAAGGTCAGCAGCGTGCTGATCTTTTTTTCGTCTTTGTCTACCATTTGAGGGCGTTTTTTCAGCAGCATATTGGCTCCT
Organism: Candidatus Limiplasma sp.; assembly: GCA_963675925.2. GTDB lineage: Bacteria > Bacillota > Clostridia > Christensenellales > Aristaeellaceae > CAXXOK01. Next base: position 536,448 of record CAXXIB010000004.1, on the reverse strand, counting down.
TACGCGCCTAGCGAAGTGGCAGCCGCCGGGCAGCTGCACAGCCAGGGTAACGCGTATCGCATTCGGGAAAGCGGCAGTGGTGATTGTTGCACTCCACGCAAGGAGTTGCGATCGTTTGTATGGATCAAACTGCGTGTCTGGTTAGCCATACGATCTGTTCGTATTATAATCGGTTACCCAGGGCTTGTCAAAGAAGAAGACGGCTGTGAAAGCACTGCCCGGGAGCCCCGGCCTGCTGGTTTTTTGCAAGCAAACAGCCGCGGCAACAGGTGCCGCGGCTGTTTAACCCGGTTACCGCATCCGCCTGAGCCGGCGCATCACCTTTTGGTAGACCGCAATAATGTCTCGATAGTTCAAAATCACCATCAAAGCAATCAACGCTGCCTGCACGGGGTACAGGCTATGGCCGCAGGCGACGATAAAGGCCTGTGCCAGCAAAAGCAGATAGGTTGCGATGAACTTTTTCATGTTCATCTCAATCCGGACGAACTTCGCTGTATTGATCGCCACCAGAATCCACAGGGCGATATAGGATAGCATGGTGGCAAACGCCGTGCCGCTGATGCCGAAGCGCCGGGTGAGGATAATATTCAGTATCAGGTTGAGCACAGCGGCGGCGGCTGTTGTATAAACTGCGCCGTTGGTTTTCTTCATAGCGATGTAATTGGCGGAAATAAAGCTGGCAAAGCTTGAGAACACAGCCGATACGATCAGGAACGGTGTATACTGCCAGCTGCCCTCAAATGCCGGGCCGACCAATATCGCGTAAATGGGGCGGATGGCCAGCAGCAGCACCATGGAAGCCAGCGCCAGGGTAATGTGAAGCAGCTGGAAGATCTTGGAGTAAAAGGCTGCCTTGTCGACGGACTTTGATTCGTCCACAGAGGACATCTGCCAGGCGCGCATGAAAATGGCGGATATGGTTGTAATCAGCATTGGCAGCTTGTCGGCAGCGGAGTACATGCCGTTGTCCGATGTGGTTAAATGCGCCAGAATAACGTATTTGTCAATCGAGGACATCAGCAGCCAGCCGATGAGCTGCACGATCAGCGGGATAGAGTACAGAAGCATTTGCTTGGTCAGCACGGTATCAATCCGCCACTTGAAATGAAATTCCTTGCGGATGCCGATGGAGACGATAATCGACACAAGGACATTGGCAATGGCAACGGCGTAGATATAGCCCTTAATTCGCAGGCCAAAACCGCTGATCAGGACGATCGCGGTGCCGATCTGAATGGCGGATTGTATCAGGCCGGCGGCCGCAAAAAGCTTAACCTTCTCAATGCCCCGGCAGTAGTTGACGATGATTGTTTTTGTGCCGGTGGTAAAGCAGATCAGCCAGGCAAACAGGATATAGTTCCAAAACTCAAATTGCAGATCCACAACGCTGATGACAAGCAGCAGCAGCAGATTGCCGGCGGTGGAGATGATCAAACCGATGGACAGCACCTGGGTTCGGTCAATGTCCCGATCCATACTGAAGCGGAACACGCCCTGGTTGATGCCCAGGGTAATAATCGGAACCAAAATGGATGCCGTCGTGAGGATCAGGTCAATCAGCCCGTATTCGCTGGTCGTTAAAACGCTGGTATAGTAGCGCAGCATGAAAAAAGCCGCGAGCTTGGTACCGGCCTCGCCCACAAAGAATATAAATGTATTCTTGGTCAGTTTTCTATACTTGTCCATGTGCGTCCCTTCGACCGGCTGGCAGTTGGCCATACGGCAATTGGATGCCGATGGTGTGACCCATCGGCGGCGTGCCCGGATGTTTGTGCGTGGGCACTACAGCTTGTAGATATCCTTGAGTACGGCAACTTCGCTTTGCCAGAAGAACTTGGGTGTGTCTTTGATTTCGTTTTCCTGGCAGCGTTGGTACAGGGCTTTGTCCGTCATGAACCGTACGATGGCACCTTGTATTTCCTGCGCGTTGTCGGTTTCAACAGCCAGACCGTATCCTCTGGAGACGACCTTATCACCCATCCCGATATCGCACTGCATAATCATCGGGGTTGCTGTGACAATGGCCTCGAAAAACTTGATGGCTTCGGCCTCTTTTTGGTGGTTGGGAACATGCTTGTCATACCCGCAAAACAGAACATCCGTGTTTTCATAGAGTGCCGTTGATTCCCGTATACCGTCGTACGCACCGTTGACATGCACGTTATCATACCCCTTGGACATTTCCAGCAGCTGCTCATAATCAACGCCGCTCCCGTTTACATCCACACGCAGGTCTGGCTTGCCCTTCACGGCCTCAAACAGCGCGGCAAACTGTGCAATCTGCCCGCGCACCGCACCGTGATAGCCGATTCGGAAAACGGGGCTTGGCGTTTTCTCCCTGCGCTGCAGCAGATCATGATCAGGGTAATTCTTGAGTGAAAACAGCTTTTCCTTGTACTTCCCGTACGGCGGGGCAAGATAGATGTCATTTTCATACAGCGACGCGATGCTTTTGCCAATCACATGCAAAACGATGCGGCGAAATACCAGGCTCTTCAGCTTGTTTCGAACCTCGTAATACTCGCGCATGTCAAACACATAGCGCGCCCCTTTGGGCAGCGCAAACATGCCCGTAATCCCACCATCCAGATCGTGCAGGTGGTAGTAGTCGTAGGGCGTTTGTTTCAGATAGCGCCGGACTTGCCTGATAAACCGCACTAACGCCGGAATCTGCCGGACACCGGTGCCGGCAACGGAGTAGCTGCCAAAGCGTGTAACGGTAATCCCGTCTACGACCTCGGTTTCCTGCGCCGGTGCACCTTTGCGGCGGTCCCAGCAAAGAATGTCCACCTCTGCGCCGTTTTGCGTGAGGTAGATGGCCTCTTTGTAGACACGCACGTCCGGATTGAACGGGTTTGTTAATATCATGCAAATCTTCATGCCCTAGTCTCCATTCTTTGGTTCATGGTGCGAAAGCTCCTCGATCGCATCCTGAAAGCTGATAAAGCTGTGCCCTTGTTGTTGACAGTAATCGGTCAGCCAATGATACCAGTCCCTGTACACCGGGTAGGCGCTGCCATAGTTTGTATCATGCAGCAGTATCGTGCAGAAGCCGATGTCTTTCGCAGCGGTCTGCCGCAGGATATCCATCGTCAGGGTCTTGGCCTCCTGGGCGTGATAGGGCAGGTAACTGTCCATGATCGTCAGGGGGAACTCCCACATTGCGCCGACCGGATAGGGGGCTTTGATACAATAGCCTTTGGTTTTGTCAAACTCGGTGGAGTCAAACGCGTAGCCGATGGTGCTGAGTGACTGCAGGGTGTTTGCGGACCGGCGCACATAATGCATACGGATGCCCTGTGGCGGTGCACCAGTCAGTGCGGTAAAGGCCTGATATTCAGCCTGCATGGCAGTATCATCCTCGTAGGCAATGCCGTGCACGCCTGTGGCAAACCCTGCATCCTGCACAGCCATGATCGCTTTTTGTGCCTTCTGTCTGTTGTAGGACATACCAAGCCCCTTGTCCATGCCAAAGAAAAAGGTCGAGGGGATTCCATTGTCCCGGTCAAAGCGCATCAGCTCGGCAAGGTGGTTGATATCGCGGTGAAGCGGGATAGCCATACGGCGTGCCCATGTTGCAGCGGGTATTCGCCCCCGTAGCAGCTGCAGTGTTTCCCGTACCCAAAGCTTGGGGTAGTACAGGTCAGCCAGATGATCGGTTCCGTGCAGATGATCCACATCATGCGAAATAATGATTTTCATCCCGTCAAGCTCTCCCCGCAACGTATCTGCAGTCAGGCATACAGTTTGTATTTCATAAGCTGGCTCAGTATCGGTGTTTTGAGATACACTTTTTTGATGGAGTAGTAGGGGTACATCTCTGCGCCAAAGCTCAGCAGGCTGTTGGAGACGCCCTCCATCATCGACCCTTCAAAATCGAGTCGTCTGCCGGTTTCGCAGGCGAACTTGATGCCTTCGTAGGTCAGCAGGGTGTGCAGATTATACTTGCGCTTGCTGGGGTCGGTACCGCAGAGCATAGCATAGACGCAGGTGGCATCGTATGCATAGAGCGCAACATCGCAGATGTTGCCATCGGGGTCTTTTGCATATAGCATCTTTAGGGCATTGTTTGCCTTGCAGCCCTCATACAGCCGCTTGATCAAGGCAAACGGAACGGGGTTTTGCATGCCCTGCCGCTCAAACGACATGCTGTTAATCCGATAGAACAGCTCAATATCGTCAAACTCGGATACAGTGCCGATCTTTCTTGCTTTTTTCAGGTTGGAGCGCACCGACTGGCTGAAGTTCTTCTCCGCCTGCTCCAGGTCATTGGGGGTATCAATGCAGAAGGTATACATGGTTTTCTGTTGATAGCCTTTCCAGTAAAACGGCTGCCAGTTCGTCGTTTCGATGGAGAAGCACTGGTTGTAGAAGCTGAAACCGGCTTGCTCGCATTGTGCGATCAGCTGGTTGTACATCTTGTTTTCGTAGTTGATGATTTTCTCTGTTTTCTCACTTGCGCTCTTTTTAAGAAATATCCCGTTGCGCTGCGTGAGCTGCGGCATGGTGATATAGGGAATGCCCATGCGCCGTTTGATGTAATACGGCATAGCGGCTTGGATCTCGCCGCGGTCTTCCACGAGAAAGACGTTCCAGTTTTCACGGCCGTTGCAAACGGCATCCAACCAGAACGGTTTGCCGTAGAGCTGAACGTCCGCGTCGTGTGTTTTGCAGAATTCAATCCACTTTTCTTGGTTAGTCATTGGCTACTCTCCTCTGCGGTGGTAGGACAAGGTACTTGTGTTACGCTTCGCTGTCGCGGGAATTTTTAGGCCGCATGTCCGCGCTGCGGTTTGCCGATCACACGGCGTTTTTTTAGATACCTATCTACTTGACACGGCTCATATACAGTCTGTGCAGTAGATATTGACGGATGCCAGGTCTTTTTTCAAGGACCTTTTTCATGGAATAATAGGGTTTCATCTGTGCGCCAAATGCACGATTATAATTGGCTACGCCTTCCAGCATGGAACCTTCAAAATCATAGCGTCGCCCGGTTTCACAGGCAAATTTGATTCCTTCGAAATCAAGCGCTGAAACCAGGTTGAGATGGCGTTTTTCCGGCTGTAATCCGGACATCAGTGAGTATACGGTCGTGGCATCATATACCAGGAGTATAGCGGCACATACGGTGTCGTGTTTGTCCTTTGCGCATAGCATTTTCACGGCATTGTTTTCTTTGCAACTGGTGTAGAGCCGCTCAAGCAGTGCAAAGGAGACCGGGTTGTTCATTTTTTTACTGGAGAAAATATGGGTGTTTAGCTGATAAAACAATTCGAGATCGTCAAACTCGTGGATCGTGGCAACCTGACGGGCTGCCTTAATGTTGCGCTTCGTGGATTTGCTAAAGTTTCGAACCGCTTCATCCAGCTGATAGGGATGGTCAATCCGAAATGTGTAGAGCGTGTTTTGGCGGTAATTCTTCCAGGAAAACGGATGCCAGTTCATCACATCGGGTGAAAAGCATTGCTGATACATACTGATTTTCAATGCCTCGATCTGGTCAACAATCTGTTTATACAGTTTGTTTTCACGGCTGATGCGTCGTTCAGCTTTTTCGCTGTTGGATTTTTTTTGCCAGATGCCGTTGTGCTGCGTGAGTAGCGGCATGGTAATGTAGGTAAGCCCCATGCGCTTCTTTAAAAAATAGGGTAGCGCAGCGGCTATTTCGCCGTTTTCTTCCGCGAGAAAAACATCCCAGTTTTCCCGCCCGTTGCAGACGGCATCCATCCAGAAAGGCTTGTTGAAGATGTAGATTTCATCATCGTTATGCAGGCAGAAATCAATCCATCTTTCCTGACTGGTGATAGTAAGCGCTCCTTTCTCTGTAGGGTCTTGTGTTCGGGGTCAAATTCCCATAATGCGCTGAAGTTTATCTGTCAGCTTGGAAAAATCGTACTCTTGTGCAGCCTGACGGGCACGGCCGCCGTATGCCGCCCTTTCATCCGCTGTCATATCCGCGAACCGGATGATGGCATCGGCGTAGGCGTCTGCATCGGTCAGGTTTTCAGCAAGACCCGCATCATAGCGCTGGATGAGGTCGTACGCTGTTTGATTGTTGGCCAGCACAGGCTTACCGCTGGCAAAATAATCAAACTGCTTGTTCATGCTCATACCAAACTTGGCAATGGGCGTGGCTTTCCAATGCAACAAGCACAGGTCTGCTTTGGACAGAATAAAAGGAATCGTTTGCTTGGAGACTTTCCCTTTGAAAACGATGTTGGAAAGCTTACGCTCCGCAGCTGCGCTTTCAAGCGCGGCCCGTTCATCGCCGTCACCAAACAGGATGAGTTTAATGTCTTGCCTGCCGCGCTGCCTAAGCACATCAGCAGTGTCAACCAGAATGGACAGGTCGTTCACCTTGCGGATGGCACCGGCATACACGACCTTGAATGTGTCGGGGTCATTTAGGTCCGGGTCGTCGAACGCGCCGTTTTCGCGGTTACGATCAAAGGCCTTCAAGTCTACACCGTTGTTAATGTGATGGACTTTATCAAGGTTCACTGGCCCACCGCTGTCGCTGCCCCAACCCTTACTAATAATGTAATCCTTGCCGCCTTCCATGGTAAACACGATAGCCGACGCGCGGGTGTACAGCTTTTTTTCATACGCGTACATCAGCTTGAGCAGCGGATTGGTTTTACGGGTCAGGCCATAGGCCACAAAGCTTTCCGGCCATAGATCGGCAATCTCGGCAATACCTTTGCAGCCGTATATTGCTGCCAGCTTCAGTCCCTTCATACAGGCCATCGGCGTTGCGGACACCGACAGTATGACATCCGGCTTGGTAAAACACCGGCACACGCGGCCCAGCCGCGGGGGGAATAGCAGCATATTGAGGATGCGGCGGTAGCCGTTGTTGCCGTAGTCGATATCCCGGACATACACATAGTGGATGCCGTCCACGACATCTTCCCGGTACAGACTTTTGTCCGTAATCAGGTTGAGGTCTGCATTATGCACGGTGCTGGCGGCAAAAATGGTCACATCGTGTCCTGCCTGCATCAGATGCTTGGCAAAGGTTGCCGGGCGTGCCAGCGGATAGTATTTTGTGGGAACGGCGTAGTGATTAATAAACCAGATGCGCATTGCTTCAATCCTTCGTTAGCTTGGAGTTGCAGTCGTTCAGGTTGCAGACGCCGTCTTTGCAGTTGCGGGCGATTTCTTCCATTTTCATCACGCCTTGTATCTGGCAGAACAGGCTGATGAAAGTTAAATGACGGAGCAGGCCGCGGATAGGGTACAGACACGAGACAATCGGGCCGATCAATCCGCGGTATTTGATGTTCAGCCAGCAGTACGCCTTGCGAAAGCCGAAATACTTCATTAGATATTCATGGATGTTCGTATCGTGGCTGATGGTGCGTTCCCCAGCCAGCACGTACATGCCTTCGGATAGCTGCTGTTGAAAATGCTCAAGCACGCTGTAAATCAGCGCGGCGTTTACCTGTTTTTTCTCTTCGCTTGGCTTGGCTTTCAGCACGGAAAAGGTAATATACCCGGCATGAATGGGGACATAGATATGCCCCGCGATGCTCTGGTCTTCTTGGGAAAATGCAGCAAAAGTAATGCCCTTGCGCCAGTCTTTCAGATCGTTGATGAATTCTTCGCGATCCACGTTGATACGGCAGCTGGGAGGGTAGCTTGCAATGGCTTCTGCCAGTACCTCATACAGTGCATCGGCGTGCTCTTCGGGATTGATAACCCGCACATCGAAGCTTTTCAGTCCCCGGCGTATCTTTTGCCGGTAGTTGGGTTTGACTTGCGCGAAATCAAACGGAGTATCCTTGATGGTATACCACCAGCAGGTATTTTCGGCGCAATCGAAATGCGAGGTCCACCGCGCCAGCAACGGGCGTCCGCCAAAGCGCTTCCAAACATCCTTGTGCTCAAACACAGACAGGTCTGCCGGCTCGTGCGGAGCGGTTGTGGGGATGATCGCGTGGTTGTAATAGTACCAATTCATGTCTTGCTGCATGTGCCTCTTCCTTCCAATATCGCCAGTGCTTTGTGCATTTGCAGGCGGTAAGTGTCCTGGGTAATTTGGCCGGTTCTGAGCAGATAATCTCCGAAATCTTCCGCAGTGGCCATGCCTTCATCGTGTATGCTTTCAGCTTTGATCACCGTGCTGATGGTTTGCAGAAGGATTTTAATATCACCAGTCCATGTCATGTTTCGAATGTACTGTAGGTCATAGGCCAGCTTGTCTTCCCAGGCGATGGCGTTGCGGCCGTTAACCTGTGCCAGGCCTGTCAGGCCGGGCCGAACCGAATGGCGCAAGCGCTGCTCATCTGTCATGAACACCATGTCGCGTACCAGCTGGGGCCGGGGACCGATGAAGCTCATGTCGCCCTTTAGGATGTTCCACAGCTCCGGCAGTTCGTCCAGGCTGGTTTTCCGCAGGAAGCGGCCAAAGGCCGTCAGCCTGTCCTTATCGGGCAGCAGTTTTCCCTCCGGGTCCCGTGCATTGGTCATCGAGCGGAACTTGTACAGGGTGAACAGCGTTTCGTTACCGGCTTTATCCCACCGTCCGGGGCGAACCTGGGAAAACAGCGCCGGGGGCTTATGAAACAGCAATCCCAGGACTGTAATCACCACAAGCACCGGGGAGAGCACCACCAGCGCGGTTGCTGCAACGACAATATCCAGCAAGCGCTTGATAAACCGCGTATAAACCTGGTTGGATGCGATGGCGTTCACCCCCTGTTAATACTGTCAGGCTTCCTATTGGAAGCACAAGCGGATGATTTGAATGATGGTATCTTGGGTATCGGGCGTCATGCGGATGTCGGATGGCAGGCAAAGGCCGCGCGCGAAAATATCCTCACTGACTGCTAGCCCGTCCTGCATGGATACAAATAGGTTATCGCGGTAGAACGGCTGCATATGCATCGGCTTCCAGATCGGCCGGCACTGTGCGTTGCGCGCGGTGAGCTGTTCATATAACTCCGTAGGGCAACTTTTGCCCGGCTGGGATGTGTAGGTTGCACTTTGCTCTGTCCGCTCCTGGGGACACATGGCGGGCGCATCAATCAGCAGGCAGGACAGCCAGAAATTCGGTTCCATCTGCGTCGGATCATAGGGGTTCATCGACAGAGGCAGCCCCTGCAAACCTTCCCGGTAGCGCTGATAGATGGCTTTCTTCCGGGCGATATGCTCGGCCAGGTGGGGGAACTGTCCTCGAACTACACCGGCGATTACGTTGCTCATCCTATAGTTGTAGCCTAGAACCTCATGCTGGTACCAGGGCGCATTCTCCCGGCTCTGCGTTGACCACTTGCGAATGGTGGCGGCATCTTCGGCGGAATCGGTCAGGAGCATGCCGCCGGATGAACCGGTGATAATCTTATTGCCGTTAAAGCTGATGACGCCGTAGTCGCCAAAGCGTCCTGTTTGCTGCTCGTGCAGGGCGGCACCCAGGGATTCTGCGGCATCTTCAATTAGCTTCGCGCCGTGGGTATCGCAAATAGCCCGGATGGCATCCAGCTTGGCGGGGGTGCCGTACAGGTTGGCCACCACCACCACGCGTACATCCGGGTAGAGCGAGAACGCCTTTTCAAGCGCATTGGGATCCATATTCCAGGTGTCGGGCTCGGAATCGATAAATATAGGAACGCCGCCTTCGTACACCACGGGGTTGACGGTCGCGCTGAACGTGAGATCGGAACAAAATACACGCTCGCCCGGCTGCACGCCGCACAGGCGCATGCACAGGTGCAGTGCGCTGGTACCACTGGCAAGCCCCACGGCATAGCGGCAGCCAATCTGCTCGCAGGCAAGGCGCTCGGCCTCGTCGATATTCTTGCCGATGGTGGTCATCCAGTTTAGCGTATAGGCTTCGGTCATATAGGTCAGCTCGCCGCCGTGCATTGTGGGCGAGGCAAGCCAAACCGTCGACTCAAACGGCGGAATGCTGTCCAGCGTACTCGGCGGAGCGGGCTGCACCGCACCGGGCTTTGGCGTGTTTCCGGTATGACGCGTATCATCCATCGAATGTACTCCTGTTTGGCGGTTGGCCTTACGAAAAGCGTGTTGTTATCTCCATCACTGCGGCGTTGCACGGAGGATATCCGTGGCAAGGCGGCTCAGTAATGCTGTGATTATAGCAAAATATTACCACAAAGTAAACACTATTGTAATAATTTATTAATATTTTTTAGGCAAATATGGCTGAGGAGCAATTAAAGCCAGCAATATAGCGTAATACGGATAGCGCATAGTATCCTATTGGTAATGAAAGGTGGCATCAGAGGGTATGCGTTCGCTGGGATTGATACAAACAAGACTTAAATATTAAGAAAAAATTTGTGCTTGACACAATTCAGTAACAGAATTATAATAAATTGACTCGCATGATTGCAATCCTTCTGGGTATACTCAATAGCATTGTGCGCAAACGCTGGTCAGACGAATAAGGAGCAGCCACCGATATGGGCGACAAGAAGAAGAAACGCAGGCAGATGGAACGGCTCGCAGAAATCGCGCACGAATTGGAAGAGCGCGAGTTTGCATTGAGCCGCGAAGTAGAGTATCTTGCGCAGCAAAAGAGAGAGCTTGAAGCAAGGGAACAAGAACTTGCCAAAGCCAGCGAAGCGTTACCGCTGCACGATGTACCTATGACCCAAGCCCCGCAGGAAAAACCCGTATACCGGGAACGGCCGCTCAGCCCGCAACCATCCGCTCCGCAGCCTGTTGTGGAAACAGGCGACTCTCCTGCACAGCCGTCGGCCAAGATCGTTGCCGAGATCAACGGCATTGTCAAATCCGTGTTCTGGGATTATTCCAGCAATGTGCGGCAGGTCAGCTCGCAAATTTCCACCGTAACTGCCGCCATGATGTGCGCGGCAGTCACCAGCGTTCTGGAAAACCGCGACTTTGATATGAAAGAAGTCTTTGTGCGGGAAATGGAACGAATTATGGACGAAGGCGATTTTGTCAAAACCATGCAAGCGCCGCCTGCTGCACGCAGCTATAGCCGCGAGACATCGGCGATGCAGGCAGTTGCAGGGCTGACAAAGGAGAAAGCAAAGCCGCAGGTAGCAGCCAAGCCGGAACCCGCCGCAGCACTTGATACGCCGGATGCAGACGAGGAGGCATTTCAGCCGCTCAAGCCTGCAAAGCCCCTGGCTGCATTGCCCACCAAGCCGCAGGACGATGTTTTGCGCATCAGCAGTGTAATGGCGTTTCAGAAGCTCGGCGACAAGGGCTTTCGCAACGATGATTCCATCGTGCGTGTAGAGCTGCCCGAGGGAATCCAGTACATCCCCGGCAACTTCTTCTATGGCTGCAGTAATTTGCAGGAGATTTGGCTGCCGGATTCGCTACTGGAGATTGGTGCAAGCTCCTTCTATGGTTGCACCGCGCTGAAGGCGGTACACATCGGGGAACAGTCCGCCCTGCGGGAGATTGGCGAGTATGCGTTTGCCCTGTGCGAATCGCTGCCGAGCTTTACGATTCCCGTGCGCGTGGAAACGCTGGGGACGAGTGTGTTTCGCTTCTGCTCAGCGCTGGAGACGCTGAAATTTGCCAAGGACAGCAAACTCAAGGTGATTGGCAGCCATTTGCTGCAAAACTGCACGGCGCTTACGAAACTTCATTTGCCAAACAGCGTCACCGTCATCCCCACCAGCATGTGCTACGGCTGCCTGAAGCTTCGCAAAGTCGTGGCAGGCGGCGTTCATACCATTGAGGATTATGCGTTCTTTGGTAATGAAAGTCTGCAAAGCGTGCACATCAGCTTTAAGAAAATTATTGCGGCACAAGCCTTTGAAGGCTGCGATCCCGCTGTAGTGATAGAGTACATGAACCAGTAGAGTAGCGTAGACCCTGACAACAAGCAAGACTTGTATACAACGATGCAATGGGTGGTACAACATGAACAAATTAAAGAAGCGAAGCGAGAAACCAAGCGTGAATAAGCGAAACCCGATGCCGTCGAGGGATCTGGTTTTATGGGCGCTGGATTTCAGTATGTATGTCATTATTGCCACACTGATGCTGCTGCTCAGCGATAGCGCCATCGCCAATGTGGGCAAGCGAATGATATCGTTGCTGATCCTTATGGTATTTGTATTTGGGTCCCGCATGATATTCAACGTCTATCGCCAGGTGTGGCGGTATGCGACCGGGCACGAATACCTTTCTGTGATCTGGGCCGACCTGATCGGCGGGTCGCTGTACTTTCTGTTTGGATTTGTATTAAAACAATGGAATATGCAGTTGATGGTTTGGCAGATCATTACCGTGGTCGCGGTCAATTGTCTTGCCCTGCTATCGACACGGTTTGCGTACCTGTGCTACCATAATGCGCTGAAAAAGAGTTTATTTACTGGCGCGCCCAACGCAGGCTTGTTTATGCGCCTGCGCAGCGCGCTGAGAACCTGCGGCGTTCCCGGACTGAATACGTTTTCCGCCTTTGCCAGACCCGGCAAGGCCCACACGGATGGACAGTCCGCCATGACAGCCAATGCCGGTTTGCAGTCGGATACAAAAGAAAATGCGACCAATAATAAAATTAATATCGCCATCGTGGGGGCGAAAAATCTCGGCGTGCTGCTGGCACGCGAGCTTTTATCCAACCCTAGAGCGCATTACTATCCCTATTGTTTTGTAGATTCCGATGTGCAGAAGGTCGGCAACATGATTGCCGGCATCCGTGTCTACCCCGAAGCGGGGATTATCGACAGGCTGCGCGACATGCCGGTGCAGGAGGTTATTATCGCCCTGCCGCACCTTAACGGCCAGCAGAAGATGGAAAAATACGAGTTCTATCAGCAGTCCGGCTGTAAGGTTAAGCTGTATGACTTCCCCTTTAACCATAAAGACAGCAAGGACAGCAAGCGTGTACTGCGCGAGTTCAGCATTGAAGAGCTGCTGGCGCGCGAGGTGATCCACTTCTCGGATCATGAGTGCAAGCCCATCTATAAGGGGAAAACTATTCTGGTCACCGGCGGCGGCGGTTCCATCGGCAGTGAGCTGTGCCGGCAGCTGGTTAAAATGGACCCCGATACGCTGATCATCTTTGATATTTACGAAAACAACGCCTACGATATCGAGCAGGAACTGCTGCCCAAGACCGGTAAGCATATCAAGATTCGAACGGAAATCGGCTCTGTGCAGGATGAATGCAGGCTGCGGGAGATATTTGAAACCTACCGGCCGCAGATTGTGTTCCATGCCGCCGCGCACAAGCATGTGCCCATGATGGAGAAAAACAGTGCCGAGGCCATTAAAAACAACGTGTTCGGCACGCTGAAAACCGTGAAGATGGCAGAAGAATACGCAGTCGAACGCTTCTTGCTGATCTCCACCGATAAGGCCGTCAACCCCACCAATGTGATGGGGGCATCCAAGCGGCTGTGCGAGATGATTATCCAGTCCCGGCAGAACAGCAAAACCCTGTTCTCGGCAGTGCGTTTTGGCAATGTGCTGGGCTCCAATGGCAGCGTGATTACGCTGTTCAAACGGCAGATTTCCGCCGGCGGGCCCATTACCCTGACGGACCGGCGCATCATCCGCTACTTTATGACCATTCCCGAGGCGGCACAGCTGTTGCTGCAAACCTGCGCACTGTCCAAGTCCGGCGATATTTATGTGCTGGATATGGGCGTGCCGGTGAAAATCCTGTCCCTGGCTGAAAACATGATACGGCTCTCCGGCCTGCTGCCTTATAAGGATATCGAGATCAAGGAAATTGGCCTGCGGCCCGGCGAAAAGTTGTACGAGGAACTGCTCGTGTCCAAGGATTTGGTCATGAAGACGGCCAACAATCTGATTTTTATCGATCATGAACAGCCCATCAGCCTTGAGGAAATGGAAGAAAAGCTCGGCGTTATGCAGGAGTGCATCCATAAAAATGACCCGGAAATCATCATCAAAGCCCTGCGCCAGGTGGTACCCACGTACCTGCGGCCGGAGATGGTCAACAACCGGGCGGAAAACTCTTTGGAAATGAAACTATCGCGCCGCGACGACAAAGTGTCGTCCGATACGGCCGCATCGGGCTGGTAACAAAGGCAACATAGAAAACAGCCGCCATAAGGGCGGCTGTTTTTCGTCTGCGCGGCAATGCGGCGTAGAAAGGATTATTGTGCTACAATATCATCTGTATGGAAGCCGCGCTTTCATGGCGGCGAAAGGAGCCCTATGAATCAACATCAAAACAACAAAAAAGCCTGGGAAGAAGCATTTGAACACCGCAACGAAGGCTGGTGCGATGATCTACCGGCGCGCCTACGCACGGACGATTTGCCGTATATGAACCCTATGCTCAAAGAAGCATTGCAGATGCTGGATTTACAGGGCAAGACCATTGCCCAGTTTTGCTGCAACAACGGCCGGGAGTTGATGTCGGCTATGCAGCTGGGCGCGGCAGCCGGATACGGGTTTGATATCGCGGAAAACATGGTGGCCTTTGCACAGGGCATTGCTGAGCAGGCCGGATTGCCCTGTAGCTTTACAGCGACCGATATTTTGGACATCGACCCTGGCTATAACGGCCGCTTCGATCTGGTTTTGTTCACCGTTGGCGCAATCACCTGGTTTGAAGACCTGACGGCGCTGTTTCAGGTGGTGTCACGCTGCCTGAAGCCCGGTGGCGTGCTGCTGCTTAATGATTACCATCCATTTTTGGGTATGCTTCCCATCCCCGGCGAGGATAGCTACGATGAAACGGACCTGCACCGCCTGGTTTACTCCTATTTCCGCAGTGAGCCATGGTATGAAAAGGACTCCGGCGGGTACATGGCTGATCATGAAAATTCCAATACCTTTACCAGCTATTCGCACACCATGGCGGCGATCATCAATGCGGCAGTTACAGCCGGATTGCAGATTGCAGGCCTGCAGGAATATGATCAAGATGTGGGCATAGCCGATGCCTACAACGGCTTGGGCTTTCCGCTATCATTCACGCTGAAAGCCGTTAAGTAGACGATATCGCTTCAAATACCGGCATACTCTCCAGCGGCGCAGGGGCAAGCACCCAGGCGCCGCCTTGTTGTGTTTGTCCGGTATCTACATTTTTCCACAGCCCCTGGGGCAGGTATACGCGGCGTTCGCGCTGCCCTGGCTGCATCACGGGCGCAACCACATAGCGGTCTCCCAGCATATACTGGTCTTTGAGCAGGGCACAGGTTTCATCGTCTGGGTAGTTATAAAACATCGGGCGCATCACAGGCTTGCCGGTCTCATGGGTTTCCTGCATGATATCGCGCAGGGTATCGCGCATGGTTTCGCGCACCTGCAGGTATTTAACCAGAATGGGGTAGGCCTCTTCGCCATAGCTCCAGATTTCGTTGTCTGCGCCGGTGAACAGTACCTCCGTTCCGTCTGCACGCGTGGGGGTTTGGTGTGGCTCACGGTCGCCGTGCAGGCGCATCACCGGGCAGTAAGCACCCCACTGGAACCAGCGGATAAACAGTTCTCTGAACGCGGGGTCGCTGGGATCGCCGCCGAAGAACCCGCCGATATCGGTGGTCCACCAGGGGATGCCCGCAATGCCCATGCTAAGGCCCGCGCAGAGCTGACGGCGGAAGGTTTCCCAGTTGGAGTGGATGTCGCCGCTCCATACAAGCGCGCCGTAGCGCTGACTGCCGGCCCAGGCGCAGCGGATCAGGTTGACGGGATGCTGCATACCGCTGCTTTGCATCCCCTCGTAAAAGTTGCGTGCAAACAGCTGCGGGTACACGTTGCCCACACGCTGCGCGCTGCCTAAGACGTAGCGGAAGTTTGCATAGTCATAGCTTCCGTATTCCGGTTCGGCTTCATCCAGCCAGAACAGGCGCACGCCTTGATCGTAATAGTTTTTCTTGCACTTGTCCCACACATAGGCGCGGGCGCGGGGGTTGGTGGCATCGTAAAACATGCTGTCGCCGCCAAAGCGCATGCCAATCTGCTCGCCCTGCTCGGCGTGCACCAACAGCCCTTGCTGGCGCATCTCCTGATAGTTTTCACTCTCCAGCGATACCTGCGGCCAGACCGATACCATCAGCTTGATACCCAGCGAGGCCAGTTCCTCGGCCATGGCTTTGGCATCAGGGAAAAACTCCGTATCAAAGCGAAAATCGCCCATCTTGGGCCAGTGAAAGAAATCGCAGACGATGACATCCATCGGCAGCCCGCGGCGTTTATGCTCGCGTGCGACGGCTAAAAGCTGTTCCTGGTTCCAGTAGCGCAGTCTGCACTGCCAAAAACCCAGACCGTATTCGGGCATCACAGGGGCAAAGCCGGTCGCTTTGGCATAGGCAAGGCTGATATCGGCCGGGGTATCGCCCGCAGTAATCCAGTAATCCATCTGGCGCGTAGCACGGGCTTTCCATACGGTGTGGTTTTTGCCGAAGGCTACCTCGCCCACAGCGGGATTGTGCCATAAAAAGCCGTATCCCCGGCTGCTCATGACAAACGGCACGCTTGCCTGGGAATTGCGGTGTGCAAGCTCCAGCACGCAGTGTTTTTGGTCCAGTGTTTCCTGCTGGTACTGCCCCATGCCGTAGAGCCGTTCGTTTTCCATACCTTGAAAGCGCACGGTCAGGCTGTGGTCGCCGCCAGCCAGCGGTTCAAATGCACGCGAGCGAATTGCCAGCGCGCCATTTTCCGCACTTTCCTCAAGCAATACGGTGCCATTGCTGTCTGTAAAGCAGATGGAGGGAAACCCGCGCCAGCCCTCTACGGATACCGTGGCGGTCAGCTTCCCGTTGGTTATGCTGGCCGTAGTTTCGCCGATGTGTATATCCGGCGCTGTGGCAAGCGGATCCAGCAGCGCCCAGCGGTCGTCTGTAATGACTCCCATCATCACCGCACGTACGCGCAGGCTGTTTTCGCCCCAAGCGCTCAGCTGCAATGTTTCGCCGAGGTTGCGTACAATCAGTGAGGTAGAATCCGATGTGAAATATTGCATGAACAACCCTCCCTGTATGGGTTCCACTGTACCCTGCAAAACAGCGCTTGTCAATTTATTAAGCGGCGAATTTCGCTGCATTGACAACGTTTTTCTTCGCAAGGTATAATGCTTACAGGAACGCAAGTGCTTGCGCAGAATAGGGGATGCCAATGAAACAGGATGCAATCATCGTCGGTGGAGGAATCGCCGGGCTGACGGCTGCTGCTTTTTTATGCAAGCAGGGGCGCAGTGTTCTGTTATGCGAAAAGGAAGCTGTAACCGGCGGGCTGGTCGGCTCGTTTACGTTGAATGGCTTCACGTTTGATTCCGGTCTGCGCGCCATGGAAAACTCCGGCGTGCTGCTGCCAATGCTTACAAGCCTGGGCATTGAACTGGAGCTGTTACCCAATGAGGTTTCCATCGGCATTCAAGACCACATTGTGCGCCTGACCGGGGAAGACAGCCTGAAAACCTACAGCGATATGCTAAAGCGCAGCTTCCCGCAGGATGCCGAGGACATTGATACGCTCATGGGCGTGATTGGCCAGACCATGGAGGCTATGGATGTGCTTTACGGCATAGACAATCCCGTGTTCATGAACCTGAAAGACTATAAATACCTCGCCCAAACCCTGCTGCCGTGGGCGGCGCGCTATGTGATGGCAATGGGAAAAATTAAAAAGCTATCCATGCCCGTAGAAAGCTTTTTGCAGGGAATATTTAAAAACCAGGCGCTGATCGACTGCATCGCCCAGCATTTTTTCAAGGAAACACCGGCGTTTTTCGCATTGTCGTATCTGAGTTTGTATTTGGATTACCGCTATCCCAAAGGCGGCACAGGTGTACTGGCGGAAACGCTTGCACAGTATATCCGTGACCATGGCGGCGAGATTGCAACGGATACGAAAATCGTATCGGTCAACCCGACCGTGCAAACCATAACCGATGCCGGTGGCGCGAAATACCCATACGAAACCCTGATTTGGGCGGCGGATATGAAAGCGCTGTATGCTGCTTTGCCCAAGCCTGATGAGCTGGAAGAACCGGGTCGCACGGCGGCCATGGAACATAAAAAAAGCATCGCTGGCCTGCGTGGCGGCGACTCGGTACTAAGCTTGTATATCCAGGCGGATGTGCCGCCGGAAGTGTTTGGCAGCATCCACAGTCCGCACTTTTTTTACACGCCCTCCAGCGACGGGCTAAGCTCCCAGAGCGATGCCCAGATTCGCCTGCCGAGCGGCGCGCTGACGGATGATCGCGACGCGCTGAAAAGCTGGGTGCGGTCTTTTCTGCGTCTGACCACCTATGAAATATCCATCCCTGCGCTGCGTGACCCGGCTTTGGCTCCGCAGGGAAAAACAGGCCTGATCATCAGCACCCTGATGGACTATGCCGTATGGAAGCATATCGAGGATATGGGCTGGTACAGCGAATTTAAAATCGTGTGTGAGCAGGCGATGACAAAGACCCTGACCGATACGGTATACCCCGCGCTGGCGGGCAAGATTGCGGAAAGCTCCGTATCCACCCCGCTCACCTTGCAGCGGCGCACCGGTAACACAGAGGGCGCAATTACCGGCTGGTCGTTTGAAAATCCGTATATGCCGTCCGTCAGTAAAATGACCCAGATTGCCAAGTCCGTCGTCACGCCCTTGCCTGATGTATGGCAGGCGGGCCAGTGGACGTACAGCCCCTCCGGGTTTCCGATCTCCATCCTCACCGGGAAGATGGCTGCGGACGCGGTGTTAAAGCGCCTGCGTTAAATCCGTCATATCCAAGCTTTTTTGCCATACAGCCTGGCGTAAAGTATCGTCCAGCGCAGTAGCCATAGGAGCCGAATCGACCGTCAGGAAGAAATACCTGCCGGTCGTTTTGCTGAGTTCCGGCGCGGCGGCCAGGTAATACAGCGCGTCGCCTGAGATGGTCGGAGATTTCATAAAAAACCGGCGGGCGATAGCCATCATGCCCCGGTAGAGCAGGCCGTTATTACTGCCGATCTGGGTCCCGACTGTGCCCGGATGCATGGCGTTGACAGTCACAGCGGTACCGTCCAGCAGTTCGGCCAGGGTGCGCACGGTCAGAATTTGCGCCATTTTGGATGCTCCATAAGCGCGTAGACCCATATACAAGCGTATACTCCAGTCCAGGTCATCCAATTCCAAGCCGCCGAAACGGTGCCCTTCCGAGTTCACCTGGATAATGCGCCCCTGCTCACTTTTAGATAGGTTGTTCAGCAGCAGCATGGTTAGCAGAAAGCTTGCCAGATGGTTGACCTGAAAGGTCATTTCATTGCCGTCCGTGGTTATCTTTTTACGCATGGAGTACAGCCCGGCGGAGTTAATCAGCACATCGATCACTGGGTAGGTATCACGGATGGTTTCACCGGCTTTGCGTACCTCGTCCAGGTGCATAAAGTCGGCGATTACGATATCGGTCGCGGTGTTGTACGCATCCGACAGCTCTTTTTTTACGGCATCAGCCTTGCTTTGGCTGCGGGCGACCAGCACCAGCTTTGCGCCGCCCTGTGCCAGCCTGCGCGCGGCGGCCAGGCCTACGCCGGATGTCGCCCCGGTAATTACGCAGAGTTTGCCGTCCAACCGCGCATCGGTGGTATGTTGCTTTACGCCGCGCTGCTGCATGAAGGCTAAATCATTTTTCGTATATTTCATAACGCACCTCACCCAAATTTCTTGTGCATAAAGCGCCGATAGGGTCTTTTAAACCAGGGAATTCCGTTAAAAATATCGCCCCATAAATCGTAATAATCCCGCTGGGCTATAATGCGGCCGTCCTCATGCAAGCTCAGCTTGGTACAGCCGTACACGGGCGTGGAGGGGAAACGCTTGAACATCATGGTCATTGTCCAGTCAAACAGTATTTCGTTGCCTGTAATCGCCAGCGTGCCCAGTTCCATGTGCAACTCCTTGCAGCGCTCGGTCAGGCGGTTGCACAGGGCGATGAACGCATCCTTGCCTTCTATACGCTGAATGCTGTCCTGAAACACGATATCATCGTGATAGTAGGGGAACAGGTGCGACCAGTCCGGTTTGCCCTGTGTGTTATAGGTTTTCTGCCATAGCAGCCGCACGGTTTCTTCGTTCATAGGCAGCCGCTCTGCCTGTGCATGATTGTTTTGCATGTCGCCCTCCGTAAATTGCGAAGCGTATGTGGTTTGCTTGCCCTGATTATATCATATTATTTCGTGAGCGGATTGAAACGGAATATTGCATCTATACCGATACGCTGCGCCTGCAAGTTGGGTTGATGCAGTGCATGCGGCGATATCACCCTACCCAAGGGTGCAAAAAAACGCGGCGGGGGATGTGCTTTGATGGTCAGATGGGTGGAATTGTTAACAGAAAGGTCATCAAACAGTATGATGGGTGTGGTACAATGGATACAGGAGATGATAAAAAACAAGAAGCGGACACCGTTTTCAAGCATATACGCGTATATGCAGTGTGGTTTTCGTTTACTTTTATCGAAACCGGAGTCAAAATGAAGAAATAGGGGAGTAGAAGCATGTTTGGTAATAAAAAGAACGCTGTCGAAAAAGCACTGAAAAAGGGGAATGTCGGCGCGTTGATTGATCTGTCCGACAACAAAGACCAGGAAATCAGCTTGGCGGCAATCGTCGGTCTGGCACAGCTGGGCGGGGATGATGCGTCGCATTATTTGATTCGGCGTCTGCAGGATCCGGACCCCAATATGCGCATTGCTGTTGCACAGGCGCTGGGCCAAATCGCCAACAAGCACACAAAGGCCTTCCTGTCTGCGCAGCTGCAAAAGGAACAGGACCCCAAAGTAAAACAAGTGATGCAGCACGAAATGGGCAAGATCAAGGAATACTAAGCGATAGCCTATACGCCCTGCGCGCCTTGCAGTGTAGCGATGATCGCACCGTTTGTTATAAAAGCGGTTTCATTGCAGTGCTGTGATTGCGCGAGGGCGTTTTTTCGTTTATGATAAGCATGCAAAGATACTATCTGTACACTCAACGATTCATATTTTGAGGGATACGATGTTTCATATTTTAGTCGTTGATGACGACCGCAGCACCCGCCGCTTGATGCAGGAAGTGCTGCAGGCGGATGGCTACTCCGTATACACCGCCGCTAACGGGGAAGATGCCCTGCGCGTGATGGATGAAGAGCACGTAGATTTGGCGGTGCTGGATTTGATGATGCCCAAAATGGACGGTCTGGCCTTCACCCGTGCGCTGCGGGGAACGCGTAATACCCTGCCGATTTTGATGGTCTCGGCCAAACAGGCACCGGCCAGCCGCAAGGAAGGCTTTGTGGCAGGCATCGACGATTATATGACCAAGCCCGTCGATGAAGAAGAAATGCTCCTGCGCATCAAGGCGCTGCTGCGCCGTGCACGCATCGCCTCCGAACACCGTATCGAGATCGGGGAAGTGCGCCTGGATTACGATTCCCGCACGGTGACCCGCGCCGGCCAGAGCATCACCCTGCCGCACAAGGAATTTCTATTGCTGTACCAGCTTCTCTCTTTTCCGGGCAAGGTGTTTACCCGCATTCAGATCATGGACGAAATCTGGGGTATTCAGTCCGAAACGGGATGGGAGACCATCACCGTACACATCAACCGCTTACGCAAGCGCTTTGCCGATTATCCGGAGTTTGAAATCGTCTCCGTGCGCGGGCTGGGGTATAAGGCGGTGAAACGCGTATGAGGAAATTTGCCAGACATTTGGCTCGAAAAGCGGAACGCGGTAAGCCGCCGAAATTTTCAAAAATGGTGGGCCTGCTTACATTGTTCATAACCGCCATTCTGGCACTGACATTTTTGATCGTCATGCTGGTGATGCTCGTCCTCAGTGCACTTAACGTGATTCAGCTGCCGGAGTATTCCAACTTCGCCGTACCGACCTTCGTTTGGATTATCGCCTGTTTGGTGATTGGGGTCGTGACCACAGCGCTGGTCAGCCATGTGCCGCTGCGCCCGCTGCAGCGCTTGATGGATGGCATGAACCGCTTGGCGCAGGGCGACTATAGCACCAGGCTGATCGATCATCATTCCTCTATCGGCGCTAGGATTGCCGACAGCTTTAACACCATGGCGACCGAGCTGGAAAGCACCGAAATGCTGCGCGCCGATTTTGTGAATAACTTTTCCCACGAGTTCAAAACGCCGATCGTGTCCATACTCGGGTTTGCTAAACTGCTGAAACGCGCCGATTTACCCCCCGAAAAGCGCGAGGAATATTTGGATATTATCCTCAGCGAGGCAACCCGCCTGACCGATATGTCCGAAAATGCGCTTAACCTTGCCAAAATCGAGAAACAGGCGATTCTCACCGATGTGCATTCCTTTAACCTGAGCGAGCAGATACGCACCTGTATTTTGCTGCTGCAAAAGAAATGGGAAGGCAAACAGCAGGACATCGCCTTTGACGAGTACGAGTACCACTGCCTGGGCAACGAGGAAATGCTCAAGCAGGTATGGATTAACCTGCTGGATAACGCCATCAAGTTTACACAGGAGGGTGGCTGTATTCGGGTGACTATGGAACAGCATCAGGATGCGCTGTCCGTGTCGGTTTTCAGCCCCGGCGAACCGGTAGACCAGGAGACGCGCAAGCGCATTTTTGAAAAATTCTATCAGGGGGATACCTCCCATGCGACCGAAGGTACGGGCCTGGGGCTGGCCATTGTACAGCGCATTGTGCAGCTCCACAAGGGAACGGTGGCTGCCTCCTACCAGGATGGCTGCAATGTGTTTACCGTCACCCTGCCCCAGACCAAAGCGCTGCCGGAGACCTAAATTAATCCGTTTACCAAGCACACAGACCCCCAAAAAGGGTCTGTGTTTATTTTATGTTTAGATTGCTGGCGTATTATTTGCACATTAACGAGTAAGGAAGGGTACTGTATGCCGAGTATATTCAAGCATCTTAAGCGCAAGGAATGGGGACTGGTACTGGTCAGTATCGGCTTCATCTGCGTGCAGGTGTGGCTGGACCTGAAACTCCCTGATTATATGCGGGAGATTACCACCCTGGTGCAGACCACCACCGATTCCATGGGCGAGATTTGGCGCTCCGGCGGTATGATGTTATTGTGCGCGTTTGGCAGCATGATAACGTCCGTCTTTGTGGGCTTTATTGCCTCACGCATCGCCGCCAGTGTGGCGTTTCGTGTGCGCGCCAGCCTGTACAGCAAGGTGGAAGATTTCTCTATGGAAGAGATTAATCGCTTCTCCACCTCCAGCCTCATCACCCGCTCCACCAACGATATTACCCAGGTGCAGATGATTGTGGCCATGGGCCTGGTCGTGCTGCTGCGCGCGCCGATTATGGCGGGCTGGGCGATTGTGAAAATCGCAGGCAAGAACTGGAACTGGTCACTGGCGACAGGCGGCGCGGTGTTTGCCATGCTGCTTTTGGTGACTACGCTGGTCATCTTCGCACTGCCGAAGTTTAAAATTATCCAGTCCCTGACGGATAAACTGAACTCTGCTACGCGCGAAAACCTGACCGGCGTACGCGTGGTACGCGCCTATAACGCAGAAGAATACCAGGAAGGCAAGTTTGAGCAGGCCAATGAAAACCTGACGAAAACCAACCTCTATACCAGCCGCCTGATGGCGCTGATGATGCCGGGCATGACGATCGTCATGAACGGCCTGATGCTCTCCATCTACTGGATTGGCGCGTATCTGATCAACGGCGCGGATTTTATGCAGAAGATTTCCCTGTTTTCGGACATGGTCGTTTACATTGCCTATGCCATGCAGGTTGTGATGGCGTTTATGATGATGGTAATGATCTTCATCATGCTGCCGCGTGCTACAGTGGCTGCGCGCCGTATTAACGAGGTGCTAAACACCAAAACCCACATTATTGACGGCACCAAGGATGCACCGGCCTGGAATACAGGGTTGGTGGAGTTCCGCGGGGTGAGCTTCAAATACCCGCAGGCGGACGAATATGTGCTTAAAAACGTATCCTTTACCGCCAACGCCGGTGAAACTGTAGCGTTTATCGGCTCGACCGGCAGTGGCAAGAGCACGCTAATCAACCTGATTCCGCGCTTTTACGACGCAACCGAGGGCGCTATCCTGATCGACGGGCAGGACATCCGTGAATACCGGCAGGAAGACCTGCACAACAAAATCGGGTATGTGCCCCAGCGTGCGGTGATTTTCTCGGGTACGGTGGAGTCCAACATCGCCTTTGGCGAAACGGCAGGCACGCCCCCAAGTGAGGAAGACATCAAGGCCGCGGCGGACATCGCCCAGGCATCGGAGTTCATTGAAAAGCTGGAGGACAAGTACCAGTCGCATGTATCACAGGGCGGCATTAACCTGTCCGGCGGGCAGAAGCAGCGTGTGGCCATCGCCCGTGCCATCGCTCGCGAAGCGGAGATCTTGATTTTTGACGAGTCCTTCTCCGCGCTTGACTATAAAACAGACCGCGAACTGCGTAAGCAGCTGAAAGAGCAGACCATTGGTTCGACTACCTTCATTGTCACCCAGCGCATCGGCACCATCCGCCATGCGGACAAGATCATTGTGCTGGATCAGGGACAGGTTGTGGGTATCGGCACGCACGAGTCTCTGCTGAAGGACTGCACGGTCTACCAGGAAATTGCGGCCTCGCAGCTGTCCAAGGAGGAACTGAATTATGCATAGAGGACCCATGAGGCCCGTAGGACCCAAAGTGAAATACCCCCTTTCGGAAACCTGGGGGAAGCTTGTCAAATATAGCAAAAAGTACTGGCCGCCGCTGCTGATTGCGCTGCTGGCTGCCATAGGCGGATCGGTGTTTACCATCATCGGCCCGGATAAACTGTCGGAAATGACCGACGTGATCATGCAGGGCATGATGACCGGCATCGACCTTGGCGCTGTATCGGCCATCGCCATGACGCTGGTTGCGTTCTATGGCTCTAGCTCGCTGCTGATGTATGTGCAGGGCTTTATCATGGCTACTGTTACCCAGCGCATTACCAAGGGCATGCGCAAAGATATTTCAACCAAAATCAACCGCCTGCCGCTGAAGTACTTTGATACCACTAGCTACGGCGATATCCTCTCCCGCGTCACCAACGATATCGATACCCTCGGCCAGACCATGAACCAGTCGCTGGGCGGCCTGGTATCGGCGGTTACGATGCTGGTCGGCTCGACCGTGATGATGTTTATTACCGACTGGCGCCTGGCGCTGGTCGCCATCGGCGCGTCGCTGTTTGGATTCATGTTCATGTCGGCCGTGCTGATGCGCTCGCAGAAGTACTTCACCAAGCAGCAGCAGCTGCTGGGTAAAATCAACGGCCATGTGGAAGAGGTATATGCCGGCCACAATGTGGTCAAGGTCTACAACGCGGAAAAAGCGCTGAGCAAGGAATTTGATGACCTGAACAAAAAACTGTACACTACCGCGTGGAAATCGCAGTTTTTCTCCGGCCTGATGATGCCGATGATGCGCTTTATCGGTAACCTTGGGTATGTGGCGGTCAGCGTAGTCGGCGCAGTGATGGCGATGAACGGAACGATCACCTTTGGGATCATCGTAGCGTTTATGATTTACATCCGCCTGTTTACCCAGCCTCTGGCGCAGATTGCACAGTCCTTTACCAGCTTGCAGGCAACATCGGCCGCCAGCTTCCGCTTCTTTGAATTCCTCGAAGAGGTGGAAATGCCAAACGAAGATGATAAAACCCTGTCCATTGACAAGGTGCGGGGCGATATCGAGTTCCGTAACGTACGCTTTGGCTATGATAAGGATAAGACCATCATCAAAGACTTCTCCGCTTCCGTAAAGGCCGGGCAGAAGATTGCCATCGTCGGCCCCACCGGCGCGGGCAAGACCACCATGGTCAACCTGCTGATGCGCTTTTACGATGTGGACAGCGGCGAAATTCTGGTTGACGGTGTGCCCTTGCAGGCCATGCCGCGCGAGAAGGTACGCGAGCTGTTCTGCATGGTGTTGCAGGATACTTGGATGTTTGAAGGCACAATTCGCCAGAACATCGCCTATAACAAGCCCGATGTGACCAACGAGGAGATCGTCGCCGTGTGTAAATCCATCGGCGCGCATCACTTCATCTCCACCCTGTCCAAGGGCTACGAAACGGTACTCAACGAGGAAGCTAACATCTCCGCCGGGCAGCGGCAGCTGCTTACCATCGCCCGCGCAGTGATTAAAAACGCGCCGATGCTGATTCTGGATGAAGCGACCTCCTCTGTAGATACCCGTACCGAGATATTGATTCAGAACGCGATGGACAAGCTGATGACCGGGCGCACGTCCATCATCATCGCCCACCGCCTGTCCACCATCCGCAACGCCAACCTCATCCTTGTGATGAATGAAGGCGATATCATCGAAAGCGGCACCCATGAAGAACTGATTGCACAGGACGGCTTCTACGCGGATCTGTACAACTCCCAGTTTGAAAAAGTCAGCTAGCCAGATACTGTGTGCATGATCGACTGTGAAACCGGAAAGGAACTCACGTATGACATTTTTTGAAAGATGGAATCAGCTGCCCCAGTGGCTGCAGGTAACGGTATACACGGTGCTGGGCATCGCCGCGATCGGCGGTGTGGGCTATCTTGGATATCGCGTAATTCACATGATTGTCGGCGGAGAACAAATGAACGTGTTCTGGGGCGCGGCCGGTGCCATTGTGCTCATCAGCATTGTGTTTGGCGGGTTTCGCGGTAGCAAGCGCGCCGGAAAACGTAAACGCCGGAGAGAAACCACAGACTGATTGAACGTAACAAAAAGAAAACAGGCTGCCATACGGCGGCCTGTTTTTTACGCTTTGGTTTGTTGTAAGAGTTTGATCAGATAGCTTTCGTTGAGCAGGTGATGGGTGAGGAAGTGCCCGTTTAGGAACACGGCCCAGTTGTTGAACACACAGGGCATGGCTTTGGCCTTCTCCAGCGTATCGACAGGCACCAGCGAAAGCGGAATGTCGTTGTGCTTGCAGTACGCCTCGACTTGCGCGGCGCAGTTGGCAATATAGGGGCACTGCGGCGAGTAGTATATCGTCAGCTCGGTGGCGGGTATCTGCTGGGTTCGGGCTGATGAAGAAAACTGTGGCAAAGACCCTTCCAGCGGCAGCGCAAGCAGCTGATAGTCTCCGATGGTATCGCAAACCTGAAATCCTTGCGCGATGAAAAACTTCCGATCGGACAGGAAGGGTCGTTTGGCCTTGGACGATAGCACGCAGATACCCGCCTTACCCTGCTGCTTAGCATCCTGCAGGCAGCTGTTGAGCAAGGCTCTGCCGTGTCCTTGCTTTGCAAACTTGCCGGATACCCAAAGGCAGTAGATGTAAAGGTAATTGTCGCCGATGACCGGCACCCATGCGCTTTCCAGCGGGGCGTACTCGATGAAGACTTTGCCCTTTGCGTCCAGCTTGCGGAACACATGCCCTTCCGGCAGGCGCGCTGCAAGCCATTGTTTTTTGTCGTGCACGCCGCATTGGTGTTTCTTATCCGCAATTGCGCAGCAGAGGTGTTCAGTATCCAGGGTCTCCGGTGTAATTTGACAGTAGCTGTGTTCCATTATAAACGCTCCCCGGCGGTCGTGCCGTTTTGTAGTTGTGTTATCAAACTATTACCGTCTAGCGACGCTTGATCGGGTGCCGGAGGATGGTTTTCATTTTGTCCGGCGCGGATTTTTGCGGATTTGATAGGTAAATCTCATGGTGCCTGCGCGTCTGCGTGAAGTCTGGCACAAAGCCGCGCTGCTCGCGATAGCGCTCCATTTGCAGCAGGGTTTCCGGTTCGGTATCGTACGGCCCCAGGTGCATCGCCTGCACGCACAACCCCTCGGCGTAAGGTTCCAGCCGGGCAAGACGCAGGTCGAGCTCCGGTTTCTTTTTACCGAGTTTAACCTTGGCAGTTTCAAATACCTGCGGGGTCACGAAGGCCGGTTGCCGCAACATCATCGTCCACAGAAATTGGTCTTTGTCGGCAATGGCCTCGCCGCCCTTGAACGAGCGATCCGTCAGGCTCCACAATCCCTCGGCCGGCGGCACCACATACTCAAAATAGCCGGTCTCGGTTTTGTTCATCCGTATGGCGTACGAAAGGCCGTACAAAATTTGCATCGCCTCTGCATAGGTCTTGCTTGTGTTGGGGTTGCCCGCACCGTCAACCTTAATAAACAGCATCTCCGGCACCTCAACAATGCCGGGCGCAGTGCCGGGGTTATATAGGTCTTTTCTATCCTTTTTAAAATCAAACGCTGCCATACAATCACCGCCTCCTTGCTTTGATGGTCTTATCGTATCACTGAATATATGACAACATGGTGTCATATATTTAATACTTACCAGTACGATGGTTTCCCACCGCTGACGATGCTGGAATAGGACAGTAGAATGTGATAAGAGCTTACGGTACAATATAGTATTCGAGAGTACGGCGTGGGATCATTGATACCTTCAAAGTAATGAAGCGTGTAGAAGGAGAGCACAAGGTGCAGCCGCGAAAAATAAGCAGACGATACAAAATGCCACGGAAAAAATTATATTTATTTTATCGGGGAGAATGGTTATTATACCTGGCGATGTTGCTGGTATTTGCGTTAATCCTTGTGTTACACAGCATCGTTGCAACTACAATCGTTATCCTGGCAGCGCTTTTTGGGATAGTGTGGTGCAAATGGTATACATCTTTCCGTTTCTTTCCGCTGAGTATGAGTCTTCGTATGGATGATCATTACGCGCAGAAAGAGTTTCTGATCGTGATTCCAAATATATCGATCTGGGTTGAAAGATTGTCGTTGGAAGAAATCTACATCAACGAAGCGAAATACCACGGTTTGCGATATGCTATTCTGTCCGCATCGCCGATTCTCGACACCAGCTGGAAGGCGATTGCCAAGAATAAAGATGTGATTGTCTACCCGTTTCATCACGATATGAAATGGGATTTTCCCGAGCTGTTTGGAGATTTCCGTCTGTATTAAATAGAGATAATGGGCGGGCTAACACCACGATGCGCGGATGATCAAAGTACGGCTGATGCCACACAGATCATTTAATGTAATAGAAGAAGAAACAAAATGTAATCGTAGCTGTCAACTGCAGATAGACTATCGATAGGTTTCGAGCACTGCTTTGACCGACTTTATAAGCTTATTTCGTATCTCCGGCGGAGCTAGAATTTCCAAGTCCGACCCAAAGGTCAGCAAGTAGCTGTACAGCCAGTCCTCGTCGGGTACGGAGACGGTCACGAGGAGTTGTCCATCGCTGCGGAGCTTGATTTGCTCGGCAGCGAACTCGTCGTATACACGGTGGGCTTGTCGCTTATCAAACAGCAGCGTAAGCGGCACACGCGGCGTGGAGGGTTCATCAATATGCAGGGGCGGCGCTTTGAGAGCAAGATCGCCAAAGTATTGGTCGGCCAGTGCAACGTGCTGCATGCGATTCAGCTTGAAGGTGCGGTAGTCTTCCCGCTGCGTGCAGTAGGCCGCAATATACCAGGACATGCTTTTAAACCAAAGCTTGAGCGGATACACCAGGCGCTCCGCGGTCTCGCCTTTGGCGCTGGAGTACTGAAAGCGCAGCGCTTGCTTGTTCATGAGTGCGGACTGGATGGTGGACATCTTTTGCTTGTCGGCTGCGCTGCTGCCCCAATGGCTGAAATCCACCTCTAGCCAGTCAGTGGTCTGCTTGACGAAAATGCCTTTGAGTTTCGTCAGCACCGGCTGAGTGCTGGGAAACTGGGTAGCCGACAGCTGCTGAAGCGCAGCCAGAATACCGGACTGTTCACTTTCGGAAAAGAACGCCTTGCTCAGCACATAGCCATCCATCAGCGAGATCCCGCCGCCACGGCCACGCGTGGCGTATAGGGGAATGCCCGCGCCCGACAGCACCTCAATATCCCGCAGAATGGTGCGGGTAGATACTTCCAGGCGGTCTGCCAGATCTTTGGTGGTCATGGTCCTGCGCTCAATCAGCAGATAGACAATGTCAAACAAGCGGTGGATTTGCACGATACTCACCTCTGACTACAGCATACCATAGAATATGACAATCTGCTGTCGTATTTATTGCAATGCAATTGCATCATCGCATATGAAAAAGGAACCGACCTTGCGGCCGGTTCCTCTTGGCTTTTACAGAGAGTGGATATTATTCCACGAAGTAAGCGCCGGTGAAGTCCAGGGTGCCCAGCACCGAACGATCCCAGCCTTCCAGAGTGGGGGCGGCGAGCATCAGATCGGAGTAGTGATAGATGGGAATGATAGGCATATCATTCATGAAGATATCCTGGGCTTTATACAGGGCAGCGAAGTGATCCGCAGGCGTGGTCGCAGAGGCGGCCTCGTCCAGAGCGGCTTCAAAATCAGGATTGTAGTAGTTAGGATCGTTGTAGGCAACATTCAGATCTTTGAAGATGCCCAGCATGCCGCTCGGATCCATGAAGTCGGTCAGCCAGCCGCCGCGGGCGAGCTCGAAGTTGCCTGCTGTGCGGGTATCCTGGAAGGTGGCCCATTCCTGGTTCTCCAGCGTGCAGGTGATGCCCAGGTTGGTTTTCCACTGCTCCTGCAGGATTTCGGCGATGGTCTGGTGAGCTTCGGAGGTGTTGTACATCACCGTGAACTCGGGGAAGCCTTCGCCATTAGGATAGCCAGCTTCTGCAAGCAGCGCTTTGGCTTGGTCAAGGCTGGACAGGTCTGTGGACAGACCATAGGTGCCGGCGACTTCGAAGAAGTCTTTGCCATCGGCGTCAACAAATCCGGGCGGAATAAATCCGGCGGCCGGAATCTGGCCGGAGGCCATGGTGTCGCACACGAGCTGACGGTCAAAGCCCATCGACAGTGCTTTACGCACGCGGGCATCGGCCCACAGGTCGAGGTCCATGTTGAAGTTGTAGTAGTAGGTGCCCAGCAGCGGGAAGACATAGAAGTTCGGGTCTTCTGCGGTCAGGCGGGGAATTTCGTCAACGGGCACATCGGGGATGAAATCCAGTTCGCCAGCCTGGTACGCAAGGTACGCGGTGGTGGCGGTGTCGATGAATTCGCCGTTGATAGCAGTCAGCTGAACATTCTCAGCATTCCAGTACTCGGGGTTTTTCTCCATGCGGAGACCTTCGCCGATGGTGTACTCGGTCAGCACGAATGCGCCGTTGCTCACGAACAGTTCGGGGGTGGAGGCCCACACGCCCTCTTCGCCGCCAACAGATTCAACTGCAGACTGCTTAACAGGCATGAAGTGATAGAAAGACATCAGGGATACGAAGTAGTCAGTCGGGTCGCTGAGCTGCACCACGAAGGTGTTGTCATCAGGCGCGGAGATGCCGACTGCATCCGCTTCGCCTTCGCCGGTCACATAGTCCCATGCGCCCACAACATTGGTGTATTCCCAAAGCCAGGAATACTCAGAAGCGGTTTCGGGATTCATGGCGCGCAGCCAGGAATACACAAAGTCGCTCGCGGTCAGGGGGCTGCCGTCAGACCAATTGGACGAACGGAGCGTGAAGGTGATGGTTTTACCATCTTCAGAAGTTACCCAGCTTTCGGCGATACCCGGATAGATTTGACCGGATTTTTCGCGAATAAGTCCTTCAAAAAGCTGGCTGATGACGTCGCCGCCGTCAGAGGCACCATTGAGGCCCGGATCGAGGGTTTTGGGACCCGCGGAGCCGATGTTCCAGTTCATTTCCGTACGTACTTCGGCAAGTGCTGACGTGGTCAGCAAACTGATTGCCAGAGCGCATACGAGGAGTACAGAGAATACTCGTTTCATGAGCAGTTTCCTCCCGTATAATTAGATTTGTCGACAGTACGACATTGTAGTACCAGTATAATGTGGAAAACATTGGATGTCAAGAAACGTTTTAAGGAAAACATAGAATATACAATGGATGCATAAACGTAAAATGGCCGCGCATTTGCCATGCACGGCCGTATTGATACGTGGGGGTTGTTATGCGGTTTTTACCCGCGTCCCACCATGTGGCAGGCGACAAAATGATCGGGGGCGACTTCGCGCATTTCAGGCACCTGTTCCTTGCAGATGGTTTCGCACAGCGGACACCGGCTGCAGAAGCGGCAGTTCTCCTTGGGGTTGATGGGGCTGGTCACATCACCCTGCAGCACGATGCGCTTCTGGCTGCGGGTTTTGCGCGGGTCAGGAATGGGAATGGCCGACAGCAGCGCTTTGGTATACGGGTGCAGGGGGTGCAGGTACAGCTCCTGGCTGTCGCAAACCTCCGCCAGCTGCCCCAGATACATCACGCCGATGCGGTCGGAAATATGCTTAACCATGCTCAAATCGTGGGCAATGAACAGATAGGTCAGGCCCATCTCATCCTGCAAATCTTCCAGCATGTTGACCACCTGCGCCTGAATGGATACATCCAGCGCTGAGATCGGTTCATCACAAATGATGAGTTCCGGTTCAACCGCAAGCGCGCGGGCGATGCCGATGCGCTGGCGCTGTCCGCCGGAAAATTCATGCGGGTAGCGGTTGGCAAACTCACGCTTTAAGTCAACCTTCTCCAGCAATTCGTATATGCGTTCCTGGCGGGCTTTGCCCGAGTACAGGTTATGGGTGCCAATGCCTTCACCGATGATATCGGTAACCGTCATGCGGGAGTTGAGGGATGCATACGGATCCTGGAAGATCATCTGCATGCGCTTGCGGAACGGCAGCATTTGTTTTTGGGAGTAGTTGGTAATGTCCTCGCCGTCAAACACAATCTGGCCACCGGTGGGCTCGTACAGTTTGATGATCGTGCGTCCGGTGGTGGATTTACCGCAGCCGCTTTCGCCCACCAGGCCGAGGGTTTCGCCACGGCGGATGAAGAATGAAATGTTGTCTACAGCCTTAAGCTTCTTAGCTTCGCGGGAGAACATTTTTTTGCCGACGTCAAAGTACTTTTTCAGACCATTGACTTCCAGTAGGATTTTTTGCTTGTCCACTGATTGACTCATTTCCCGTCACCTCCCATTTCGTAGCCTTCCACTTTGGGTGCATCCTCGTGCAGCAGCCAGCAGGTGGAAGTATGCGTATCGGAAAGCTTTACTTTCGGTGCCGGGGTGGTCAAGCAAATCTTCATTGCGTGCGGGCAGCGGGGCGCAAACGGGCAGCCCGCCGGTGGTGACATCAGGTCAACCGGCGTGCCGGGGATGGGCACCAGCCTGTCCTTGGAATGCTTGTCCATGTGCGGTACGGAGGACTGCAATCCCTTGGTATAGGGGTGCTTGGAGTTGTAGAAAATCTCTTCAACCGTTCCTTTTTCCATCATCATGCCGCCGTACATGACAATAATGTCGGTGCAGATTTCTGCGATGACTCCTAGATCGTGCGTAATCAGGATAACGGTCAGGTTCAGCTCGTCCCGCAGCCGTTTGAGCAGCTCCAGAATCTGCGCTTGAATGGTTACGTCCAGCGCTGTGGTGGGCTCGTCGGCAATCAGCAGTTTGGGATCGCAGGACAGGGCCATGGCGATCATCACGCGCTGGCGCATACCGCCGGAAAACTCATGCGGGTAGGACTTGATGCGGGCTGCCGGCTCCGGAATGCCGACCAAATCCAGCATTTTAATGGCGTGTGCCCGCGCCTCGGCTTTGCTCATATCGCGGTGACGGCGAATGACTTCGACCATCAGGTTTTCAATAGTGAATACGGGGTTGAGCGAGGTCATCGGGTCCTGAAAGATCATCGCGATATCGTTACCGCGGATGTCGGACATTTTTTGGTCTGCCCACTGGGTAATCTCTTTACCGTCGAACACGATTTTGCCGTCTTTGATTTTACCGGGGTTTTCGATCAGCTTCATAATGCTCAGCGCGGTTACGCTTTTGCCGCTGCCCGATTCGCCCACGATGCCCAGCACGTCGCCGCGCTTCATCGAAAAAGAGGTTCCGCGTACAGCCTGCACTTCGCCCAAGTGGGTGAAAAATGATGTATGCAGATTGCTGAC
Source organism: Candidatus Limiplasma sp. (assembly GCA_963675925.2). Classification (GTDB taxonomy): domain Bacteria; phylum Bacillota; class Clostridia; order Christensenellales; family Aristaeellaceae; genus CAXXOK01. The sequence continues at coordinate 502,646 of CAXXIB010000004.1, read as the reverse complement.
TTCTAATATAGTATCAAACGTTTTATCCATCTTCCTCACCTCAGCCTTTCCTCAGTCTCGGATCGAGCGCATCCCGAAGGCCGTCGCCCAGGAAGTTAAACGCAAGCATAGTCAGCGCGATGGCCAGCGCCGGGAAGAACAGCTGGTATGGATAGGTTAAAAGGCCCGGCAGGGCCGCATTGGCCAGCGTGCCCCACGATGCCATCGGCGCTGATACGCCCAGCCCGATGAAGCTTAGGAAGCTTTCGGTAAAGACAGCCGAGGGAATCATCATGGTCATGGAGATGATGATGGGACCCATGGCGTTGGGGACTAAATGTTTGCGGATGATGTTGAACTTGGAAACGCCCAGCGTACGCGCGGCCAGCACATACTCCTGCTCTTTGAGCGCCAGAGTCTGCCCGCGTACCAGACGCGCCATATTGACCCAGTATACGGTACCGATGGCAAGGACAATGGTCCAAATGCCTTTGTTGCCTACCAGTACCATCAGCAGGATGATATACAGCATCAGCGGGATGGAGTTGATAATGTCTACGATACGCATCATGATATTATCGGTTCGACCGCCTTCAAAGCCTGCAAAGGCACCGTATAGCACGCCGATGATGAAGTTGACCAGCGTTGCGACCAAGGCCACCAGCAGCGAAATGCGTGCGCCGTACATGACGCGTGTAAGCAGGTCGCGGCCCAGCACATCGGTGCCGAAGGGGAACTTCTTGTTCATAATGGTGCGGGTTTGCTTGGTGGACTCATACTCGCCATAGGTGATTTTGATGTCATAATCACCGGTGGGGTTTTCCACCAGCTTGTTGGAGTAATCCAGCACAATTTCGCCGTCTCCGAAGGCATAGTACTTCACATGAGAATCAGCCTCGGTCTGGGATGCCGCCTGCTGCTTCTTCTTTTCCGAAGGCGACAGAACCGCGCCGGTAAACGAACGGTTCAGCGCAGTGGACACCTTTTCTATCTGTGTAAGGTAGGTCAGGGTTCCGTCGTTGTCTACGGCGAACATGTTATAGTCGTTGGAAACATACACCGACAGTTCGTCGTTTAAGACATAGAGGGAAAGCCTTGGGGGCAGGTTTTTGAAATTGTTTTGCTGATCAGAATACGAAACGCTGGTAAAGTAAGGGCCAAGCAGGCCGAACAGCACAATCAAAATTACGCCGATCAGGCCGACCATGGCCAGTTTGTTCTTCTTTAAACGCCGCCAGGCGTCTTTCCAATAGGTGAGGGAGGGCCGGAAGGTTTCGCTTTGCTTTTCTTTATCAGCAACGAATGCGAATTCCTTTTTATCAATAACACTCATTGCTCATTATCCTTTCGCAAATTTAATTCTGGGATCAACCAGAGCGTAGGCAACGTCTACCAGTTGAACCATCATAATATAAAACGCCGCGTAGAACACCGTGATGCCCATAATGGTGGTGTAGTCGCGGTTTGTAATACTTTCCACGAAATAGCGCCCAATGCCCGGCAGCACGAAAATCTTTTCGATGACGAACGAACCGGTCAAAATGGCGGCAATCATCGGGCCTACATAGGTGATAACGGGAATCAGCGCGTTTTTCATGGCGTGCTTGAACATGACCTTGCGCTCACGAATGCCGTTGGCGCGCGCGGTACGGATGTAATCCTGCCGCAGCACTTCCAGCATCGATGAACGGGTTAAGCGCGCCACAAACGAAAGCGAGTAGCCGCTTAGCGCGATCACCGGGCCGATATACCCAAGCGGCGAATCCAACCCAAAGGTCGGCAGCCACCCAAGCAACCCGGAAAACACGTATATAATCAGCGTCGCAACAACAAAGCTGGGAACTGTAACCCCCAGTGTTGCCATAAACATCACAAAATAGTCAATGGGTTTATTTTGCTTGAGGGCGGAGACGATCCCGATAGGGATACCCAATACAATGATTAGCAACGTCGCCATCAGCCCGATCTTACCGGAGGTCGGGAACCCGCCGGCAATTAGATCGTTTACCTCAACGCCGACTTTGGAAAAAGACGGGCCCAAATCAAACGTGGCCAATCCCTTCATATAATCGATGAACTGCGTAAATAAGGGATCGTCTAAATGATACTTCTCATTTAACACCCGCATGATGGAATCCGGAACGGGTTTTTCTCTTGTAAACGGACCACCGGGAATGGAATGCATCATGAAGAACGTGATGGCTGCGATCAGGAATATCGTCAGCACTGCGGCCACCAACCGCTTGATAATATAGCTTGTCATTAAATCTCCTCGGCATTCTTTTTTTATATACGCACATTAGTATGCAAAGGTAGTATACAACATTTCCGAGGGTGCTTCAACAAGCATGTTGATAGGAAAGAAAAGACTATGGAGCGCTGCGATTGGGGAATAGAGCGCAAGCGCATGCATAAATCGGTTTGGTTGTTATTTTTATGCAATTGAAAAACAAAATAAAAACAATACTATAAGTCGCGGATAATTCTTTCGTGGTTTGTGCTGTGTTTTGGCGGCGGATTTTGCCCGTCGCAGGCCTGCGGAATGGAAGCGGAAATTCACCTGCAATTCGCCAGCCTACCTGTGCCCTATCACAGCGTGAAACATTGCTTTGAACACTTGACATCGCCCCGGATGGCTCGTATAATAACTAGGCATCTGATGGGGAATTGTGTAACGGTAGCACCTACGACTCTGACTCGTATTGTCTAGGTTCGAATCCTAGTTCCCCAGCCAGACCATTCCAAATCCGAACCAGTATTTGTCTTCGTAAATGGTGTGTTCGGCTGTATCTTCCAATAGTGAAGAATAGTAAGGAAATAGCCGGGGCGTTTATATGCTTCCGGCTATTTTCGTGTTGCAGTTTCTAACTTTTCTAATGACAAGTATCAGTCTGTCGAAGTTATTCAATTGAGCCATCATCAGGCAACTGAAGTGTACATAATGTATCTTTGGGAAATATATGTCAATAAAAGTTCTGTAAACATGCTTCTTCTTAATTATCATTATTGTGTTTTATGAAATCTAGCAACGTACCATCAATTTTCTCTTTGATAATTCTTTTATCATAATCAGAAGATGGTGGTGTGGGCTTAAATCGTACATTCTCTTTCTGCAACTCATACTCCAGCATTTGGAAATCTCTTAACTTTGCGATATTAAGCACTTCAGATAGAATAACACTGTTAAGGCCACCTTTCGTTTTTATGAGATCACGCTCTATTGTTCTTTTTGGCGCTAAGACTCTACTATCACCATAATCAGATGAGTTTGCCTGTATGCAATAACAGTGTATATCGCGACAAAGGGATTCGATAATACTGCTGAAATATGTTACATCTCTATTCCATTCAACTGCAATTGTAATATCTGCATACGCTTGAAAGAGCGTCCTATCTCTAATAGAGGCCAGCTCATAACAGCAATAAACGGAAAACCATATATTCTTCCATCCAAATAAATGGTACCCATTTCCTTGTATTGGCATGATATTGTGGCCCATCAGTTTTCGTTTCTCATCTGGTGAGAAATGAACTTTATTATGGTATGTTGGATATGCATAAGGATATTGCTCCTTTTTATATGGGAGTATGACTGCAGTCAAGTTATAAGCGACTCTGTGCTGTCCACTTTCTTCAATTGTTTTCTCAGAACCAATTGTTTTGTCTGTTATAATGTGCTCTATTCCTGTAACCAAGGCCATTTGGTTTTGAGCACAAAATCTCACAACTTCAGGCATCCATTCAAACGGCAAGTAGTTTTCTGGTAATACCAGTAGTTCTACTCTCTCATGAAGAGCATATCCTAGCAAATCTTTCATTTGATTATATCTTTTTATTGTGCGATTAGGTTTGCCCCTCATGCAATCTTCAAAATCTTTTTCAACTAGTAGTGCATTTCCAATAGCTACCTTGATTGTTTGATTGTGGTCAATGTCATCAATAACAACAGTCGCGAACTGTTGAAAACCAACATCTTTGGCCGTAGTCTGGCTAGACAATGTATCTATCTTAATAACCTCTATGGGCATTATCTCGCTTTTTTCGCAAGTGTCTTGCCTAATGCACGAACTATGAGTATTCGGATAGTTCCACTCGAAATATAGACGTTTTATCATCTTTTTTTGATCGCCTGGATTGTCTAATTGTAAACCACTAAAAACACGACGGCATGTAAGCGAGAAGGATAGTTCGTGAGGTGTAACGATATACGGGTAAAATTTGTAAGGCGTAGATTCCCAGTTGTTTTTTATAAAAGACTTAGAGTTCTCTAGATTGCAAAGTTGGACGGGTTTTTGGCTTGACTTTATTCTATCCAAGTTCATGCAATCAACCAGCAGCGGTAAAATGTATTTGTTCACCATTCGCGTTTTTAGGTAACGTTCTCGTTGTTCTGTTATTTCACAGTCTTTATAACCTTGAATAACATCGGGACTAACTGCTATTTTCTCCTTAATCGCATCAAACCCATTGGTAATATTGCTAATCAAATCTGTTATTTTACTGCCCCAGTATAAAGCAAGTACACGTGTGATCGCAGAACGGAGAGTACGCAGTAACGCATCATGAGTATAGAGTATTGGCTTCATTTTGTCGGCAGTTTTTGTAGTTACCTTGTCACCAGGGATTTTAAGGTTTCCAATTGCATTGAAGATATTGTTGATCAACACATTGAGGTCATCAAGCCTATCATTTACAATCATAATCTCAAACAAGCGTTCCCATTGGGAGGAGTTATCGACAATCGAACGTTGATTGAAAATGTTAATCAATGACTTATCAATTGAAATTTCGTTCTTGTCGCGTATCATATTACCGATTTTTCTATACTTGCCTAGGAACTTTGACAGTTCAAATTTATCAATTTCCACACCAGTAACGCCACGGAGTTTGTGAATGCTGTCATCACTTTTTAGACTGTATATCTGGCTAAAATCATCATGCAAAAGAGTGTTGTCCATATCCGGGAAATATCGGAACTCACTTGCATTTTCGGCGATCTGTGATTTGAAGCAATCCAATAAAGCTTGAGTGGAGTCATGCCGAAAATAGAAGACTTTAATTTTTTCGTTTTGAACGCTAACAGATTCAAGCGACTTACCAAAAGCATTGCCATTGAGCCGATATATTCTCTCTTCTTTTTTTGTTGTTGGATTTTTCTTATCAGAAGAGGTCATTAGAGTATGGATATCTTTACAAGTTGAAGGTGTTTCCCGGGTTGAAGGACACCCACAGAAATAGTAATCGATGATTTTGTTTTTTTCTGCCTGAATGCATTTCTGCTTGCTTCCTCCAAAGTGGCACTGGCTGTTAATTTCCACTTTATCAACAATGATAATATCATCAACATAACGCCCATAATAGACGGGATTCCAACTTTTAATTATCGCATCGTCGAATGGCGTCAAAACCCAGTTCGCAAGTAAGTTTGACGGTAAAAAACCAATGGGTAAAATGCGTCGACCATCGATTTGCAAATCACGATCACTGCTGACTTTTTCAAGAATCTTGGAGTAACTTTCGATTACAGTATAAACAAACGTATGAAGTCTCTTATAAACATCAAAGCTAAAAGAGGTATCTAGGTTCGATTTAACAAAACTCAAAATATCACTATATTGATCAGCTTGAATGTCAATGGAGTAAAAAAAACTCTTAAAATCAAGTGTTAGAATTACCACATCTTGCGCTGAATTCAATCTTTCTTTGGCGTGATCGAGTGCCTTGTCTCGCCAACTCTGATACTGTGTGAAGTATGGCTCAAAAAGATGTGGAGAGTATGATACTCGCTTTGATTGCTTGTTGACTAGAGATTTACACAATCGATTTCCATAGGAATGCTCATAAATGGAACCGTTACCATCACGAACATCCACTAAGGTGCCTATCAGTATAATCCATAGTACTCCAAGAATATGACCGTCGACATTCATATCAATAAAGTACTGTACTTTTTCTATTTGGCTCGCTTCATTATCATCATTGAGAATAATATCGGATGTCGGTGGCTTAAGCTTTTTGGGGAATACAAATGTATTTATTGTAGCAATGATGCTGTTTTGAAATTCTATCCATTCATGCTCATTATCTGAATTCAAAAATTCAAATAGTCTATTTAGCTTTTTTTCGATATTCTCGTCTTCATAGATGACGAGTTGATCTCTTAATGGTAACTGTGTTTTATCAAAATATACACTCGACTTTAGCTTTTTGTATGCAATTTCCATTATTTCATTATCCGAGTAGTTCCTTTTTTGCATTTTTATCGCTCCTTACATCTGATGCTTGTAGAATTCAAAACTTATGAATATCTTGTGTTAGGTTAAAATCTAAAATTGTCAACGATGGTGCAGTATTCTTGGAGTAAAGGCTGATCTTATTGTAAGGATGCGACTTATGTATTGGACTTATGAGTAAGAGAATCAATCACAGTGTATATCATTATACAATACGAATAGAGAAAAACAAATTTAATCTGCTCAATATTATTGTAATGAATGAGCCTGGGTTTGTTCTGAATTAAACAATACCGCATAGTACATACCTGATTCACGTGCTGGCATCATACTGTCTTGACGGAACCGATGCCCTGCGATACAGTACAAGCAAATGGGTCGTACCGGATTTGGAAGGTGCATACAGGACAGTATGCAACCTGACACACACATCCAAAGCAGACAAAGCACAGCAGGAGATGACGGCATGGAAAAAACAGGATCGCTTATCCGGCGGCTGCGGCTGGAACGCAGGCTGTCTCAGGCTGCGCTGTGCAAAGGAATCTGCGCGGTATCGTACCTGAGCAAGATTGAAAAGGGCACGGCCAACCCGGGGGAGGAAATCACCCGGCTTTTGTTTACGGCGCTTGGCGTGGAGTTTCAAATGGATGAAGGCTTTCTACGTGATACGCGGCAGGATTTGAATGCATACTTTGACCATATCCTGTCTATGGAATCGCAGGAAGCTGAGCGCGCCCGCCTGCTGGCGATGCGTGAGCAAGCGCTGCAAAGTCCACTGACCGATGAATACACGCTGTTTTTGGCATTTGACGCCATGGAGCGCAATCAGGTACAGGTCGATCAGGCGCGGACGTTGCTGGACAGCCTTGCATACCGGGAAGAGGAAATGAGCGAGCAGACGCTGTTTTTCTACGCGCTGGCGCGTGGCGGGGCTGCCGTGTCTTTCGACGAACAGCTTGCCTGGTATGGCAAAGCCAACCGCTTGCGGCCCAGCGCTTATATAGCGCACCAACTGGGCGCGTGCTACCATGCACTCGGCAAATACCAGGCGGCCATCGACAACCTGCAAAATGCCTATACCCGCGCAGCGGATGAGGGCAACCCGATGATCCTGCTGCTGGCGACCAATCTCATTGCCATCTGTCACGCGGACTTGTATCAGGAAGAGCTGATGCTGCGGTACTTTAAAAAGGCGCGCAGGCTGGCACGCCGCATCCTGCCGGCGATGATGCCCAATATCGATTATAACATTGGCGCTACGCTGGTCAGTATGCGCAAAAGTGCGGATGCCCTGCCCTATCTAAAGCGTGCCGAAGATGGCGGGCATAAGGACAAGCTGCTGTTGTGCCATAAGCTCGCTATCGCCTGTTTTGATGTGGGGGACCGCAAAACGGCGACCAAGTACCTGCACAAGGCGGAACGCCTGCTCAAAGCGGGAAACGCAGACCCGATGGAAGAAAAGCTGATCCGTATCGTCGGCTTCCGTCTTCAGGACGATTACCTTACATCGGAAGAATACCTGATGCTGCTGCGGGAGGTATACGAGGAGATCGACAGTGTATATCATCATGGATTCAAGCAGTTCCAGGGCAACCTGCTGGTGGAAGCCCTGGTACACAACCGCCGCTATAAGGAAGCGCTGCGCATCGCGGCAGAAGTTGGAGTATTTCCTGCATTTCTTGCATAACGTTCGATAACGATAGAATTTAGTATTAATTTTCCCAATATGAGACCCATTGAAACCTCTTACGTGCGGCGGTATACTGCGCGGGAAGGGGTTGATTACAGGTGCGCATACAGAAATCCGGACTTTGGACCAAGGACTTTACGACCATCACACTGGGAACGATTATCTCTGCCATCGGCGGCACGGCTGTCAGCTTTGCCATGAGCCTGATCGTGTTTGATAACACCGGCTCGACCTGGCTTTCGGGGGTGTTTGCAGCGGTAACGATGCTGCCAAACATTCTACTCCCGGCCATTTCAGCCCCGATGGTGGACAAGGCCTGCCGCCGCAACCTGATTGCGGGGATTGACCTGCTTATGGGGCTTTTGTACTTCGGCTTTGCGGCGTATTTATTTAACGCCGAGTTTTCCTATGGCATGTATATGATGTTCGGGTTGATATCCAGCTTTCTTGGCACGGTATACCATCAGGCCTATGCCTCGCTCTACCCGGAGCTGATCCCCGATGGGTTTGCCCAGAAGGGGTATTCCGTATCCTCGATTATCTATCCCACCGTGACTACGGTGGTGACGCCGCTTGCGGCAATCATCTATAAAACGGTGGGTATATCCTGGTTTTTCGCTGCCGAAGGTGCGCTGCTGCTCATCGCCTCAACGCTGGAATGGCGTATTACCAAAGACCGCGCCGATACACAAAAGAGTGCATTTTCACTGCAAGCGTACCTGCGCGACGCGCTGGGCGGCATCCGGTATTTGAAAAAAGAAAAAGGTGTCCGCAGCCTGTATACCTATATGGCGGTGGTCAACGCTACGGCGCAGGGCAATAGCCTGATGGCAATGGCATTCTTCCAGAGTAGCCCCGCACTGGGCGCGGCTATGTATTCTTTGTTGATTTCAGCGGAAACCATCGGGCGCATGATCGGCGGAGTGTTCCATTACTTTCTCAAAATCCCGCCCAAGTACCGCTACCGTGTCACGGAGAAGGTCTATATCCTGTACGAATCGCTGGACGGCGTGATGCTGCTGCTCTGGTACCCTGTAATGATTGTGATTCGCTTTGTGCTCGGATTTTTGGGTGTGAACTCCGCAACCTTGCGGGAGGCCGCGGTACAAAAATACCTGCCCGGAGAGATTCGCTCGCGGGTGCAGGCGGTGTTTGCCATTCTCACTTCGCTGGGTGCCGTCGTATTCCGCCTGTTTGCAGGCGCACTGGGCGAGGTGATGCATTACCAGACCGTGCCGCTGGTTATGGGCGGTATTGGCCTGCTGGCAGTGTACTTCCTTATTATCCGCAACAAGCGGCATATCATTCCCATTTACGATGAGGACCGCTAAGCGGGCTTTTGTATCGTCTTACGCTGCACCCTGCTCGAAGCCGTAGGCTTCGAGCAGGGTTTTTATTGTTGCAGGGGAAATTCGTTTGTAAGAAATGACTCCATTGTGCGTCTTATAGGCGGGAGGTGGACCGGTGACCGAATTCGAACGCGTATATCGCGCCTATTTTCAGGATGTATTCCTGTATGCACGGGCTTTGTCCGGTGATGAGAAAACGGCGGAGGAGATCACCGCAGAAACGTTCCTCAAGGCCATGTCAGCGCTGGATGGTTTCAGGGGGCAGTGCGAAATCCGCGTCTGGCTATGTCAGATTGCAAAGCATACCTACTTGACCCGGCAGCGTAAACAGCGGCATGTGCTGCCTGTAGATAGCGCTGCTGACTGTGCGGATGGGCTGGATGTTGAGCAGGCTGTACTATCTGCTCAAACAGCGCAAACAGTGCATCAAGCGCTGCATGTGCTAAAGGAACCTTACAAAGAAGTGTTTTCCCTCCGGGTGTTTGGCGAGCTGCCTTTTCGGCAAATTGCCGCCCTGTTTGGGAAAACCGAAAACTGGGCCTGTGTAACCTATCACCGTGCCAAGGCCATGTTGAAAGCACAATTGGAGGAAACGTATGAAAATCACCTGTGATATAATCTGTGACCTGTTACCCGTTTATGCAGAAGGGCTTGCCAGCCGGGATACGGCTGCGCTGGTGGAGCAGCACCTGCCGACCTGTGAGGCTTGCACTGCAGCACTGAAAGAGCTGCAAACACCACTTACGCTTTCCGCCGATACCGATACCGCTGGCCTTCGGCAAGTGCGCAGCAAAATAAACCGGCAAAAAACCCGCGCGATCATGCTGACGGCACTGCTTTGCCTGGTGGTCGCTATTACACTGTTTGGGTGGCTGTCCGCGCCGGAGTACCTGCCGTATTCTGTGGAAACAGTCAAGCTGACAGTACACGAAAACCATAGACTTTCCTTGCGCTTTGGGCCGGAGGTAACGGGGTACGATATCGAGCGCCTGCCGCCTGAGACGGGCGCAGGGGAAGAATTGCACATCACCGCATGGACAAGCCTGCTGGGGCGGATGATGCGCGGCAACCATACCCAGGAAGTTGTCCTCAATCCCGACGGGCAGGACATTGCGGCGGCGTACTATTACACAGCTTATGGAACAGATCACCAGTGGCTGTATGGCAAGGGTGACGAAAATATTGTGTTCCTGCCACGCCTGTTCTTGTCGTATTACTTCACCCTGGCACTGGCCCTTGCGGTGGTGTTGCTGATAGCCGTGCTGCTTTTGCGCAGGCATCAAAAAGCGTACAGGGCGCTATGGTATGCGGCGATTGCCCCGGTATCGTATCTATTAGCCCACCTGTGCATCAAAGGAAGCGATAGCATGACCTATGCACCGCTGCGCGATCTGTCACTGATTGTGTTGGTTGCGCTGCCGATCTACGGGCTGTTGTTCATGGCGGTGCGTTGGCATATAAAGCGCAAGGAGAAGGGTCGCCAGTAACATAGAGTATATTGCTGCATAGGATTAGTGTATCGTCTTGCGCTGCACCCAGCGATAGCCATAGCCGATCAGCAGCGTGCCGCAGCATAGCAGCAGCACCCACCAGAGTACGCCCATTCCGGCCTGGGTGCCAAACCAGCCGTACTTGTCCAGATTCAGGAAAAAATACGGGTATCGGCTGCCGTATTCGTAGAGGTGCTCCGGTTTAAGTGCGGCGTAGCTAAACGAGAAAATAAAGTAGTACAGCGGCAGGCTGATTGCCCATACTGCGCTGTACTTGCCCAAGGGTTTGCCCCGGTCAAACAGCAGAAAGTCCAGGATAAACAGCAGGGGCACAATCGTGTGCAGCAGCTGGTTGTTCAGCGTCAGCAGCTCGCCAGCTTCCAGCGCGGGTGCCAGCAGCAGCCAGAAGACCAGAAACGTAATCGTAATCCCGACCGCTACGCTATAGCGGGCAACGGACAGGGCGCGGGGGATGCTGACACGGCCCCTGGCAAGCTTGCGCAGTCCCAGCATAAAATAGACGGCCGTCAGCAAAAACACGCAGACATTGGACTGGTAGGTGTAGTAGAGCATCTTTTCTGAGGCCATGAAGCCGCCCTCCGGCGGAAACACGCCCTGATAGATGCCGCCAGCGCAGCAAACGAGCAGCAGTGCCCGCAGCAAAACAGCCAGTCCGTCACGGTTTCGCCAATTCATCATGCACCTCTAGAATCAGAATCGCTTGTTTGATGAATTCATTTTAGCACAGCTTGCGGGCCGTGTATACGCAACAAAAACAGAAGGCGCAGCTGCGCCTTCTGTTTGATTGTGCTTATTTTGGGCTACCGGCCACCATAGGCGGCGCAGGGTTATTCTCCCATGCGGATGGTTTCGACTATGCTGCCGCCACGCAGTTTGCTGGCTGCGTATTGGGTAGTGATCAGCGCGATGACGAACACACCGGCGACGGCTTCGAGTAGCAAAGTCCAGGGGAAGATGAACTGAAATGCATCCTGCTGGGTGATGGCAACATAGACCAGGTACATGGCCAGCGACCCCAGCGGCAGTCCGTACAGCAGCGACTTCAGCGCTGACATCACGCTTTCCAGCGCAAGCATGCGGCGCAGGCCGCGCTCGGTCATCCCTACGGACTTGAGCACCGCAAATTCTCTGGCGCGCAGCTGCACATTGGCGGAGATGGCCGACAGTACGCTGGTCAGTCCGATCAGCGATAGCATACCCACAAACCCATACAGGAAAATGGTGATGAGCTTGGTCAGGCTGCGGGTCATGGCGGTGACGGCGGTCATATCTTCCGCGCTGTAGCTATAGTGCGCTGTTTGGGCTGTGTCTGCGTCCACATAGGCAGAAAGCTGGTCTGCGGCGTACTGGGTAAAGCCTTCGGGATCCAAACTTGTGGCAAACCATAGCGCTTGTATTGCCGCAGCGTCTGTCGTTATGATTTTCACGGGCGCTACGGAACTATTGTAGATTTCCTGCGGAACCTGCGTGCTGATCAGCTGGCCATCCAGTGGCACAGAAAGGGTTTCATCCTGATTGCGCAGGGTGAGGGTCTGCCCGGTGAATTGCAGCGGCTGAAACTCCGTCGATTTACCGTTTTGCGTTTGCTGCGTGCTGTTGATGAGAATGTTGGAGCCGGCCGGCACGCCGGCGCGCTTGCAAAGCTCGGCGTAATGCGTGGGATCAACGGTAATCAGCGAAACCTGCACATCTTGGGGGTTGCCTTCGCTGTCCACGGTTTCCAGCGCGCTATTGATGGACGGATCATCGGCAGACATCGTATAGCGCGAATCATACTGTAGGGTATAAAGTTCCGTATCGGGGTAGGACGCAAATTTTTCAGTCAGGGTATCCAGCTGCGGCAGGGGGACTTGTTTGCCCGCATTTAGATACATCAGCGATGTCGCATCGATGTTCATATACGTCTGGTTCATGGTCATGGTCATCTGCGTATTCAGGCTGCCGCATACCAGAAACAGCACAATGCTGATGGTGAGGGCTGTGACCATCGCCCGGTAGGTTCTTTTGCTGCGGCGGATGGACTTGGCAGCGAGTGTGCCTTCAAAGCCGAATAGCAGCTGCGCCAGCCGGTGGCGGCGGGCTTTGTGCCCTTTGGTGGTAAACTCCCGTGTCAGGCGGATGGCTTCCATGGCGGGCACCTTGGCGGCAGTGCGGGCGGGGAAGAAGGCCGACAGCATGATCGTTGCAAACGACAGGCATATCGCCAGTAGTACAGACGGGAGGTGGAAGATAAACTGCATGTGGATTACCGCTTCGTTGTTGAGCAGTTTGTTCATGGGCTCAAGCAGGGTATCGCCAATACTGGTGCCAAGCCATTCCACCAGCAAGCCTACGACCAGACCCGCCGGGATGGCGATCAGCGACAGCAAAACCCCTTCATGCAGCACGATTTTTAGTATCTGCCGCCGGGTGGCGCCGGTGCTTTTGAGAATGCCGAACTGGCGCAGTCGCTCTGTTGCGCTGATGCGGAAGGCGTTGGAGATTACGATGATGGATGCGATGATGACGATGGAGCCGAAGATTGCGCTCATCCAGATGAAGATGGAACTGTAGGATTTCACATGTTCATCACCTACCAGGTCGCGCAGGGCTTCGATACCGCTGGCGGCAAAGCCGAACACGGCGGTAATCATCGCCACCGACAGTACAATACCGATGACGGTTATCAGGGTACGTTTGCGGTTTTGTTTCAGCTGGGACAGGGCCAGCGATGCGGTAATGGACCTCATGCGCGCACCGCCTCGTCCCGCTGAATGTGCCCGTCCTCTAGCGTGATGATGCGATCAGCCTGCAGGGCGATTTTTTCGTCATGGGTAATCAGCAATAGCGTCTGGTTAAACTGACGGTTGAACAACTTTAGCAGCTCCATAATGCTGCGGCTTTTACGGCTGTCCAGGTTGCCGGTCGGTTCATCAGCCAGCACAACGGCGGGATCGTTAATCAGTGCACGGCCGATGGATACGCGCTGCTGCTGTCCGCCGGATAATTGCCCCGGCAGGTGGTTTTTGCGTTCGGCAAGCCCGAGAATGTCCAGCATTTCCGCAAGCTTCTTGGGGTCGGGTCTGCGCTTATCCAAAAGGTGGGGCAGGATGACGTTTTCCTCCGCCGTCAGCGTGGGGATGAGGTTATAAAACTGGTAAATCAGGCCCACGTTGCGGCGGCGGAAAATGGCCAGGTTGCTTTCGTTCAGAGAAAAGATGTCCATGCCGTCCACAATCACGCTGCCGCTCGTGGGGCGGTCTACCCCGCCGATCAGGTGCATTAGCGTGGATTTGCCCGAACCCGATGCGCCTACGATGGCGACAAAGTCGCCCTTTTCCACAGTGAAGGAAACGTGGTCCAGCGCAGTGACCTGCGCGTCGCCCTTGCCATATACCTTGGTTAAGTCTTTGACCTGTAAAATACTCATGCGATGCCTCCATTACTATTGTTGGTACAAACCTAGTATCGCACAGGCAGATGACAGCGCGGTGACGCACAAGGTGACGGTTTTGTCACTTTGATAGCAGGGTGTACCGGGCGACGGGGAACAGGCGCTTGTCGCCGCTTTCACTTACCTGCCCTGCCAGCACGCTGCGCGTAAAGGGCTGCTGCTGGTGCTGCAAGGTAAGCTCTAGAAAATACAGGAAAATGCCCAGATCAATGGTGTTGAAAAATGGGCGCAGGGGCGGGGGCATGATAGCGGAACGCACATCCTTTGAGCGAAATACCGTCAGCGTTTGCCCATCTGCCTGTACGCGCCACGGCTGCATGTTACAGGAGCTTGGGGCATAGCGTGCAGCAGCAATCCCGGCAAAGTCAAAGTCACCCTGCCACAGCAGCTCGCCCGGCTTACGTGCGGCCTTGGTGACATCGTTTCGGAACTGCTCCGGGCGGCACTTGCCAAACGCCAGCATAATGATATAGCTGAGGCCTTCGTGCTGTTTGGCATCCGGTTTGCCAAGCCCCAGCCAGCATACGCCGATATCCATCGCCGCCAGAAACAAATCCATCTGCTCCAGTAAATACCCGGCGTTGAGCAGAGCCGGCTCGGATTTGTCGCTGTATAGCAAAAGGCAGTATTCGCCCCGGCGGTTGGCGGTCTGCGCGCGCTCGACCAGGCGGTAGGCAACGGGGATGCTGCCGTCCAGCGGCACAAGGGCGGATAGCTGCTGGCGTATGGTTTGCAGCTCACCCTCGCTGATGTGCAGGGCCGGATCAAACTTTCGCACCGATTTGCGTTTAAAAATCATATCGTAAGCATTGTTCATTGTATTCCCTCCTGAAATAAGGCTACCATGGTTTAAAATATTCCGAAAGGGGTGCTTTGTACGTATTTAAAAAAGCCCTGCGATAGGGCTGTGAGGGATGGGTTACTGATATAGCTTCAGGGTAAATGTTGCGCCGGTGTAGGGGGTATCGGTCAGGGCGGCTACATGGGGCGGCAGGCTGTCGCCGTCCACCTCGATATCGCCGTTTTGCCTGCGCAGTATGGTTTGTGCCAGCGGCAGCCCGATGCCGTAGCCCGCCGGGGCACCGCCCTGAAAGCGGCGGAACAGGCGGCCGATTTGCTCAGGCTGCAGGCCGTTTCCGCTGTCGGTCACGCTGATCCAGCTGCAAATGGGGTTTGTACCGCAGGCGATGAGTATCGGCTTGCCTGCCGGGGAATTTTCCGAGGCGTTTTTGATGATGTTGCCCAGCGCCTCGGCCGTCCAGCGCAGGTCGCAGGTCAGGGTCGCGTCACCGATGATTTTAATCGCCTGTTCCTTGATTTCCAGCAGTATCGAAAGCGGTTCCAAAGCGCGGGCGATGATATCGCTTGCGCTGACGCTGCGGATGTTGAACTCCACGGCGTCTGCGTCCAGCTTTGCCATTTTCAGCAGCGCGTCGGTCAGCCACTGGGTACGGGTCAGCCCGGTTTGCAGGTTGCGAATCAGCTCTTTTTGCTTATCGGGCGGCGCGGTTTCCAGCAGATCGGCCATCACCAACATGGAAGTCAGCGGGGTTTTCAGCTGGTGGGAGATATCAGACAGCGAATCTTTCAGCCGTTCCTTATCCTTTTGCAGGGTATTGGCCTGTTCCTGCTTGAGGCGTGCCAGGGTCTGAATGTCATTGCGCAGAATGCTCAGCGGCCCTTCGCGGTTGTCTAAAAGCTCCACGCCTTCGCCGTCGGCCACGCGGCGCACATCGGCTGAGAGTTTTTCAAGGGTGCGTTTATTCAGCCACACGATAGCCAACCCCCCGCACGGTTTCGATGTCGGCAGCGTCGCCCAGTTTTTGCCGGAGGCGCTTAATGCAAACGGTGAGGGTGTTATCCTCCACAAAGTCGCCCGCGCCGTCCCACAGGTGATCCAAAATCTGGGTGCGTGTCAGCGTCTGTCCGGGATGGGATGCAAAAAATAAAAGCAGCTTATATTCAAGTGCGGTCAGATCCAGCGGCTGTCCGTGTGCGCTTGCCGTGTTTTTGGTCAGCTGCATGGTCACGCCACCGACGGATAGCTGGTCGCCCGCGCCACCGGCCTTACGCCGCAGCACGGTTTTCACCCTGGCCAGAAACTCCCGCAGGCGAAACGGCTTGACAATATAATCATCTGCGCCACTTTCCAGGGCTTGCACCATCACGCCCTCATCGTCCACCACGGTCAAAAACAGTGCGGCCGTACCGGCAGGCTTCACTGCCGCCAGCACCTCGCGTCCGCTGCCGTCGGGCAGCTGCATATCCAGCACCGCCAGATCAAACGGATCCGCAGCGGCCAGCGTGCAGGCGTCGGCAACGGTTTTGGCGTGCGCCACGGTGTAGCCTTCGGTCTCCAGCGCGTATTGCAGGCCGGAGGCAATCATCATATCGTCTTCCACGAGCAGGATGCGAATCGGTTTCATGGGTTTCCGCCTTTTTATTGTTTACTCTTGCGTTTGATGAGCAGTACGGTCAAATCGTTTACGTTGGTGCCTGTCGGCCCGGTTTGAATCAGCCCGCCGCAGGCTGACAGTGCGTGGTAGCTGTCGTTATTATCAAGCATCGCCTGGAGGCTTAGGTCCTGCCTGCGCAGCGCGCGCAGGGTTTGGGTGTCCACATAGCCGCCTGCCGCGTCGGTAGGGCCGTCGGTACCGTCCGAGCCGATGGAAAACAGCGCGGTGTTGTACAGGTTATGCAGATCAATAGCGGCGGTCAGTGCCAGTTCCTGGTTGCGGCCGCCAAGGCCCGTGCCTTTGACCTGCACCACGGTTTCACCGCCTGCGATAAACGCCAGCGAGTGATCGGCGGTCTGGTGCACCTGCGCGACCGAGCCGAACAACTGACCCGCTTCCCGGGCGGAGGAGCGCAGGCTGTCGGTGAGCAGGTAGGGGTCGTAGCCAAGCTGCCTGCATTGCTCCCTGGCGGCTTCGCATAGCAGGCGCACACTGCCAGCGACTATCGTCTCTGCGTTTGCAAGCGTTTTGGGGGTTTCCTTCTGTAGAAGCGAAAGCATATCCTCGTCAAGCTGCAAGTCGAACTGCTCGACAATCGCCAGGGCGTCCGCACCGGTTGAGGGGTCGGCCACGGCGGGGCCGGACGCGATGGCCGCAGGGTCGTCCCCCAGCACATCGGACAGGGCAACGGTCAGTACACTTGCGGGTGCGCAGTGCTGGGCAAAGCGCCCGGCTTTTACGCCCGATAAGCGCTTGCGAATGCAGTTGATTTGCGCAATCGCCGCGCCGCTTTTAAGCAGCTGATCGGTGATACGCTGCAAGGTCGCAAGCGGCACCAGTGGCTGTTCAAACAAGGCCGATCCGCCGCCCGACAGCAGCAGCAGAACCGTATCATCCGCAGTCAGATTCTCGGTCATGCGCAGGATATTGGCTGTAGCGTCCACCCCGGCCTGGTCGGGCAGGGGATGACCGGCTTCCAGCACGCGCAGGTCTGCCAGCGGCCCTTCGCTATGGCCGTATTTGGTGAGAACAATGCCTTGTGCAATCCGGCCTTCAAGCAGCTCACAGGTTGCCGCGGCCATGCGCCAGGCTGCCTTGCCGACCGCAACCAGCAGCAGGCGGCCGCGCCCAAAGGCTTTGCCTTGCAGCGCGTCCCGCACAGCGGTTTCCGGCATGGCGGCGGCAAGCGACGCGCGGATGATGGTATCGGCATCCGCGCGCAGGCTTTCCATTCCGCTTGGCATATCAGGTGAAGGTTTTCGGGTCGGTGTAACCGGGCTTGACCAGTACGTTATCCTGATCTTTCACATACTCGTTATAGACGTCCGCCCACTCGCCAAAGGAGTACTCCTCCACCGAAACGGAAATGTACTTCGTCGGCTTGCCCATGGTTTTGTTGACCACGTCGGCAATTTGCTCGGCAGCCTGTTTCAGCTGCGCTTGCGAGGGACCCGCGATGGTTTTAATCACGATATGCGGCATGTTGCAGTCCTCCTTTGTTCTTTGTTTCATTGTAGCAGATGGCCCACGGCCGTGCAAATGGATTTCGCCTTGTCAAAGGGCGGTGTGTGCGGTAGGATATTGGATAAGAACAGGCAGGAGGGATGCCCGATGAAATACTATGTGGTGGATGCATTTGCTGACGCTTTGTTTGCCGGAAACCCCGCCGGGGTGTGCGTGCTGGATACACCTGTGGACGCAGCGCTGATGCAGCAAATTGCCGCTGAAAACAACCTGCCGGAGACCGCGTTTTTCTACCCGGACGGAGACGCGTATCACCTGCGGTGGTTTACCCCGGTGGATGAGATTGACCTGTGCGGGCATGCAACCCTGGCCAGCGCGTTTGTGGTAATGCAGTATGTAGAGCCCGGCGCAAGCGAGGTCCGGTTTGATACCCTTTCCGGGCGGCTGACAGTCACGCGCGAGGGCGATATTTTAACGCTGGATTTCCCCAGCCGCAAGCCTGTACCCTGCCCGGTTCCGGCGGAGCTGGAGGCCGCACTGGGCGTGAAGATACTGGAGGCGCACAGCTCGCGCGATATGCTCTGCTTGGTCGAGTCCGAAGCCGTGCTAAAAAGCATACAGCCCGACTACAAAGCGCTGGCAGCTATCCCCGGCCCGCTGGGGTTTGTGGTGACGGCCAAGGGCGAAACGCTTGACTTTGTGTCCCGCTTTTTTGCGCCCAATACCGGCATCGACGAAGACCCGGTCACCGGCTCTACCCACACCAATCTCATTCCCTATTGGAGCGAACGGCTGCATAAAAAAAGCATGACCGCCGCCCAGCTTTCGCAGCGCGGTGGTATGCTGTACTGCCAGGACTGCGGCACGCGTGTGAAGATCGGCGGCAAGGCCGTGTGCTATTTGCAAGGTGAGCTGCTGTTATAAGGTTGGTTTCTTGACCCCGAACAGATAATGCGGCATGTCCACGCCACGGAAGTGCTTAATAAAGCGCTTTTTTACGGTCATGCCGTTTTTAATGGCGACGTTCATGGACGGCAGATTCGTCTCGCGAATAATAGAATAAATTTCGTCAATGCCCAGCACGGTAAAGGCATACTGCTTGCAGGCGATTGCGGCCTCCGCCGCATACCCTTGGTGCCAGTATGCACGGTTGAGCAGATAGCCGATCTCCGGCACGATGCTCTCCTCCACCGGCTGGGTGGTGATGCCCGTTTGCCCGATCATATCCCCAGATTCTTTCAGGCATACAGCCCACAGGCCGAAACCGTCCTTTTGGTAGCGTTCCAGCTGCCGCGTAAGCCAGGTTTGGGTTTCCGCTTCCGAAAACGCGCCATTGTAGGCGTACATCGTTTGTTCATCCTGCAATATGGCCGCCAGCGCGGGCAGATCGCCTTGTGTCATCTCACGCAGAAACAGGCGGTCAGTTGTCAGGATCGTTTTCATACGTTCTCCTCGGTTTCCATCGCTTCGTTGCGCTTGACCATATGCACATGATCCTCCCACACCCCGTTAATTTGGATGTAGCGGGGGGACAGGCCTTCTTCCCGGAAGCTGCATTTGTCCAGCACCCGGCGGGAAGCTAAATTGCGGGGCATTATATTGGCCTCGATGCGGTGCAATTTCAGTGTATCAAACGCAAACGCCACCACGGCATTTACAGCCTGGGTCATATAGCCTTTCCCTTGCAGCGCTTCATCCAGCCGATAGCCAAAAAAGCAGGACAGGAAATTGCCCCATACGATGTTGCTTAAGCCAACGCTGCCGATGATGGTATCGGGGTCTGATTCCAGAAAAATATAGAAGCGTATGCCGGTTCTTTCGATGATGTCCGTCAGGTCGCGCTGCAACTGGGCTTGCTGATGCTCCAGTGTATAGAAGTGCGCGTCACGCTTGGGTTCGAACGCCTTGAGAAACGATTGGTTGCGCTTAAAATACTCGACAAGCATGTCCGCAAAGGATAGATCGGCGGTTTTAAGAACAAGGTCCTCGGTTTGCAGTGAAAATGCCATGCTGTGGTTCCTTTCGTGTGTTGCTTAGGTCCAGCTTTGCAGCTCCAGAATATTGCCTTCCGGGTCACGGGCGTATACGGCGGTCAGCGTGCGACCGTCTTCGTATGGCTGGTGGATGAGCTCGCCCACAGCGCTGCCGCCAAAGCGGAGCACTTTGGCAAGCATCGCGGGTACATCATCCACGGCAAAGGCCAGGTGGGCGATGCCGGTGCGGTTGATGTCACGGGGCAGATCATCTGCCAAGGCATCGTACTGGAATATCTCAAGCGTCGGGTGGCTGTCGCCGCATCCGGGGAGCAGCAGGTGTTCCCCCGTGATGTGCGCGTTTGGAAGACCCGTGAGGGTATCCAGCCAGTCGCCGCGCAGGTCGCGCGTCTCGCCGATGCTTTGGCAGCCCAGCACCGACTTGTAAAACGCAATCAGCGTTTGTGCATCGGCGGCGACGATGTTGGTGTGTGCATAGCGAATCATAGCGCTCTCCTTTGCCCGCCTGGGCACCGCATGATATAAAACAGCGTTCGCGCCAGCCGGTGATTGACGCTCGCCTCGTAGTGGAACCCGGCTTTTGTATACACGCGCACTGCCCGCCGGTTGCCGGCAAAGACCGACAGGCGGAGATCCCCGGCGGCAAGTTCGCGCCTTGCAAACGCGATGGCCTCCATAATAAACGCATGCCCCAGCCCCTGCCCGCACAGATCCGGACGCATGCCAAGGCCCATGTCCAGCGCATCGGGTGCGTAGGGATATTCCTCTGCGGTGGGGATACGCGCACTAGTTCCATAGCAAACATAGCCGATCAGCTCACCGCTTTTGTTCAGGCAGGCATAATACTCGCCGCAAAGCAGTTCGCGCAGGGTTTCATCGCTGCGGGTAAAGCTGTAAACCGCGTATTCGTTTGCATAAGTCCAACCGGAAATTTGCATTGCGGTTTCTGCGGTCATGGGCACAAGCATGGAACAATCCTTTCAGCATATGTGGAAGTCTGGGGTGATGGTATCAGTATAGCACAAGCCCGTATCCGGCGGCCACAGCGGGGTATTGTATGCCGGGCGGGTTTGGCCTATACTAAATATAGTTCCACAGCACATAGGAGTGTACACCATGAAGATTCGTAAAGTGACAGAAAACAAAAAACAATATCTTGATCTGCTGCTGATGGCCGACGAGCAGGAGGATATGATTGACCGCTACCTGACGCGCGGCGACATGTACGTTTTGCAGGATACCGGCCGCGTACAGGCGGCGTGCGTCATCACATGCGAGGGAGACGGATGCTACGAGCTAAAGAACATCGCCGTGCAGCCCGACGCCCGGCGCAAGGGATACGGCAAAGCGCTGATTAACGGCGTTTGGGAGTTCTACCCGGATGGCGACACACTGCTTGTTGGCACGGGGGATGTGCCAAGCAGCCTGGGCTTTTATGAGCGATGCGGGTTTACTCCGTCGCACCGCCTAAAGAACTTTTTTACCGACAACTACGACCACATTATGGTGGAAGACGGAATCCAGCTCAAAGACATGGTATATTTGAAAAAGACCCGGTAAGCATCAGGCTTCCGGGTTTTTTTGCAGCATGGCCTGTAGTGTTTGCAGGGTTTTCAGGTTGCGGGAAGTGAGCTTTGCCTCAGGTTTTAGCAGCGGCGCGGCGCGCTTGGAGCGGCTGATGCTCTGATAGCACAGCAGGTATAGCTCGCGCCCCGACAGCACCGCCCGATCCGGCCCCGCCGTGTGATCGGCAATTGTATCCGGCGCGATGGGCGTACCCGACAGAAAGACATAAACATGCGCTTTGCCGGGGCTTTTCGCCTCGGCCTGCGCGATCTCCTCATCGGAAAAGGGTACTGCACGCAGGATGGCGTGTAGTTCCTCCGCCGTGCGCAGAATGACCTGGCTGGCAAAGCCATAGCGCGTTTGAAATGCGTCTTCAATGCGGTCCGGCAGGGCGGAGGGAGATTGGTCACTGACAAACAGCACATTGCCGCTTTGGATATAGCTTTGCACCTGTGTGCATCCTAAATCGGCAAACAGCTGCCGAAGCTCGGCCATTTTCACCGCGCGTCCGCTGCCCACATTAATGCCCCGGAAGAACGCCACATACTGCATGAACAGACCCTCCTTAGTCGCGTGAACTGCCCAGCTGCTTTTCCGTGCAGACGGACATCGGCATCGTGTGGTAAGGGGGATAGTTTTGAATGCGCTCAAAGCCGATGGCGGTATACAGTGCAATGGCTGCATGCAGCATGCTACCCGTCTCCAATATCAGGCGGGTATAGCCCTGCGATGCGGCACGCGATTCCAGCGCAGCCAGTATGGCCTTGGCATATCCTTGTCCCCGGCAGTCGGGGCGTACATACACGCGTTTCACCTCCGCCGTGCCCGGCGCGTGCTGCTTGTAGCCGCCACAGGCTACGGGCTGCCCGTTTTTTAGCACGAGTACCACGTTGTGGATGGTGTCCAGCGTGTTGTACTGGATATATTGCTTGCGCTGTGTTTCGCCGCCAACAAGTGTGTTCAGGGTCTGGTCCAGTTCTTGGCAGAGGGTGGCAAAGCGGGGGTCTTGCCCGTCGGTCAGTACCAATAGAAAGTCTGTGGTCATGTGCTGGCCAACTTTGTCAGCGTGTCGCCGGTGATGCGGTATACCGTCCAGTCATCCATCGGCTCGGCGCCCAGTGAGCGGTAGAAGCGGATGCTCGGCTCGTTCCAGTCCAGGCACCACCATTCCAGCCGCCCACAGCCGCGCTCTACAGCGAGCTGCGCCAGCTTTTTCAAAATCGCTTTGCCGTAGCCTTTGCCGCGGTGTGCGGGCTTGACAAACAAATCTTCCAGATACAACCCCGCCTTACCCAAAAACGTGGAGAAGTTGTGAAAAAACAGCGCAAAGCCCACTTCCCGGCCATCTGCTAGCGCAAAGAGCACCTCGGCCTTTTTCTGCACAAACAGCCACTCGTGCAATAGTTCTTCGGTGGCCGATACCTGGTCGAGCATATGCTCGTACTCCGCCAGATCGCGGATGAAGGATAATACCAGCGGGGTATCCGAAGGGGTTGCAAACCGGAAGCTTAGTTTCTCTGCCATGCTTAGCTCCTTATATGTGTTTTAGATGTGCGCTTTGATAAACGCATAAATATCCTCAATCAGCGGCCAGGACCAGAAGGTGTCCTCATGCGGGGCATCGGTCACGGTTAGAAGCCGTACCTCTTTACCAAGCTGCTTGAGCTTTTCTGCCATCATCTCCGCCAGATCATACGGCACAATCTGATCGCCGGTTCCGTGGGCAATCAGGCAGGGCGGGAAGGGGGTATCCTTGTTGATGGCATGATAGGGGCTCATGGCTTTGAGTACCGTAGCCGCATCGCCTGTCCCGATCAGGCTGAGGAATATCTCGCCCAGCGGGTTTTGCATCTTTGGAAGTTTTGTTAAATCCATCCGGCCAAAGCAGGACACCACACAGTTGACCGCATCGGACTGATCGGCATACTCCTCGGTTTTATATCGCGGATCATCGCCTGTTGCGCCAACCAGCATGGCGGTGTTTCCGCCGGAGGATGTACCGTAGATGCAAACGCGTGTAGGATCAATGCAGTACGTATCCGCATGCGCGCGCAGATAGCGAATGGCTGTTTTCACATCCTGCAAAAATGCGGGGAAGGGGTTACTCTCCTTGACATCGCGATGGGAAACGGTCGCGACCACATAGCCCTGCTGCGCCAGGTGCGATAGCTGGGGAATTTCATAGCCGAGGTTTGGGGTAGTCCAGCTTGAGCCCTGCACGAACACCACCAGCGGATAGCGCGCCGATTTTTCCCAGGGCCTGAGCAGACTTAGCTTGGTTTTGGGATCGCCGTTTGAGGAATAAAGTATCCCGTCCAACAACCGGGCCATGCCGCTGCGGGCAGGATTACTCCGATAAGTTTTGTGCGAAAATGCCATCGTTGCACCTCCATTACCGTTCCATGCTGCTTTTAGCATAGCACCGTCAGCGGGGGATGGTCAATAAAAAAAGCCGCCGCTAAGCGGCGGCGAATGGTCGGGGTGTTTATTTAGAATTCTACATTTCCCGTATGGGGTGCAGCTCGATGTAACCGCGCCAGCCAAAGGGCGCAAGCTGCATTTTGGGTGCGAGTTCAGGTGCGTATTCGTAGCCGTATACCTTGGGGTTGAATTTCTCGATGCGGTCCATGCACAGGCCGACGGCTGTTTGAAAATCCTTGTCGTCGTACGGCTCACCCTGGAATACCAGCAGCTTGCACGGGGCGAGGTCGATAACGTCAAACCCGGCGGGAATGGTGCCGGTGTAGGTCGCGGGGACTTCCACCCCATGGGCGTAGAGGCCCGTACCCTCCGGGCGAATGGTATCGGGCAGCCACAAGCCGACCGGCTCGTACAGGGCTTCCTTGATGGTCGTGAGGATATCCCAGGCGGCAGAGGCGTTGTTTTCGCCGCAGCCGATCTCCTTAGCGTAGTCGAAGTAATTGTCGGCTTTCTTGCCGCGCATCAGAATCAGTTTGCGCACCGGGCGCTCGACGATTTGTGTAAAGATGACCGCTGTTTGTTCCATTGTGCTGTCC
This sequence comes from Candidatus Limiplasma sp., assembly GCA_963675925.2. Classification (GTDB taxonomy): domain Bacteria; phylum Bacillota; class Clostridia; order Christensenellales; family Aristaeellaceae; genus CAXXOK01. The sequence continues at coordinate 477,954 of CAXXIB010000004.1, read as the reverse complement.
TCCTGCTTTAGTTTGGAGCGGTCGAGATAGCGGCGGGGAATCAGCCAGCCTTCCGGCTGCGGGTAGCGTTGGTACTTTTTTGGCGAAATGCCAAAGCCGTTTGCAAAGGCCCGCGTAAAGCCCTCGTGGCTGGCGAACACGAAATCCAGCGCAATATCCAGCACCCGGTGGTCGCCGGTACGCAGCGCGTGTGCCGAGGCGGTCATGCGCTGCTTGCGGATGTATTCAAACGGGGACAGGCCTGTTTCCTCCTTGAATATCCGTGCCGCGTGGAACGGAGAATACCCGGCGGCATTGGCCACATCGCGTGCGGTAATCGGCTCCTGCAGGTGGGCCTTAATATAGGCTTTCATGCGGTCAGCCGCGTTTTGCATTTCGCTTGCCACTGTCTCTCACCTCTCGCAGCTATCGTAGCGCAAACAAGGATAGGGTTCTTGACCTGGAATGCGGTCCTTTGAAGAGATTTACCCTGCTGTTCTTATCTTGGAGTGAAGCTGTTGATAGGATATCACGATTGTTTTCCTTAGAAAAGAAAGACCGCTGCGAAAACAGCGGTCTTATATTTGGTGCCGGCGGAGGGACTTGAACCCACACGTGATTGCTCACAAAAGATTTTGAGTCTTCCTCGTCTGCCATTCCGACACGCCGGCTACAGTCGCGATTATAGCAAAAATACGCTGCATTGACAAGGAAAACTTACCTAAGCAGGGAAGTGGTACTGTCAGGGCCGCGATGCAGCCGCTGCAGCGATGCCCAAGAACGTGCCGGGGAGAGAACTACGTGCTGAAAAAACGCCTGCTGCTCATCGGGGGAACCCTGTCGCTTGGGCTGGGGATTGTGGGTATGCTTGTCCCTGTTCTGCCGACCACACCGTTTCTGCTTTTGACAGCCTATTGCTACCTGCGCAGTTCCGAGCGCATGCATGCCTGGCTGATGAACCACCGATTGTTTGGGACGTATATCCACAATTATATGGAGTACCGCGCCATTTCTTTCCGTGCCAGAATCATTTCGCTGATCGGGCTGTGGGCATCGCTTGCAGTTTCGTTTATACTCGTGGCAGTGCCTGCGGTGCGCTGGGTGCTGGTGCTGGTGGGCGTTGGGGTCAGTGTACATTTGCTGATGCTGAAACCCATGCCCAAAGCGACGCAGGAAAACGCAGAAAGCTCGCCGAACCCTGATGCCGAAGAAGAACACACTCAGGTATAAAGGCACGCATTGCAAACACAACAAGCCCGCCATTGGGCGGGTCTGTTTTTTGTTTATGGCAGAGGCCCTCAGGCATCCCGGTGCTGATACACCAGCGCTTGCTTTGCAAAGGTATAGCGTACGTTCAGGTGGGTGTCCAGTACCGCCAGATCGGCGTCCATGCCGACGGCAATGCTGCCCTTGTGTTTTTCAAGCCCCAGCAGCTTGGCCGGGTTTAGCGTCATCGGCAGTATGGCCTGGTCCAGCTGCAAACCGGTATAATGCATGAAATTGATCAGCGCTTTGCGCAGGGTCAGCGTGCTGCCGGCGCGGGTACGGCCGCTTGATAGCATGGCGTCGCCATCGCGCACCACAACCTTGGTGCTGCCCAGATTAAACGTGCCGTCGCCAAGCCCTGTGGCCATCATGGAATCGGACACTGCCACCAATTTGTGCAGGCCTTTGGCCTTGAGCATCAGCCGCACAATGGCGGGGTGCAGGTGCAGGCCGTCGCAAATAAACTCGGCGTAGGCATCGCTTTCCAGTGCAGCACCGATCATGCCGGGCTCGTGCCTGTCCAGCGGGGCCATGGCGTTCATGGCGTGAATGAAGCTGTCCGCGCCAAGGCGCAGGCAGTTCATGGCCAGTTCGTATTCTGCGCCGGAGTGCCCCAGCCCGACCCGGATACCCTGGGAAACGATATAGGGAAGCATCGCTTCCACACCGGCAGTTTCGGGGGAAACGGTCATGCGTAGGGGCATGCTATCAGCAGCGTCTAAGAACCGCACCACCATAGCCATGTCGGCGTCTTCCATATGCTTGCGCGGGATGGACCCGCAATATGCCGGTGATAGGAAAGGGCCTTCCATATGGCAGCCGAGGATCGCCCCGCCGCTTGCCGCCGAGCGTGCCCGTGCAATCCGGCGTATGGCGTCCAGCAGCTTGACCTCGGCATCGCACACGATGGTTGGCATGAACCCCGTAACGCCTTCGGAGGCATAAAATTCCGATAAGGTTTGCAGCTGGCTGCTCGTTGCAGTGTTTGCGTCCACCCCAACGGCTCCGTGGGTGTGAATGTCGAGCATCCCGGGAATAACCGTGCAGTCACCGGCGAAAATCTCGGTTTCGTATGCAGGCGGTGAATCTCCGATATAGTCGATGACTCCATTGCGCATGCCAATATCGCAGCGCCGTATACCGCCCGGTAATACAACGGAAGCGCCGCGGATGACCGTGGGAACCCTTTCAGTTGCAGGCATGCTATCTCCTTGTTCAGGTAAAGGCTGAATGGCTTATGATGGTGGCGGTTGTTTGATAAACAGTACGGTTTGTTCTTTTAATGAGATCTTTCCGACCCGGGCACCGAATGCTGCCAGCTCTTTTTTGAACTGTAGAAAGGAGTGGTCAATCGGGAAGCCGAGAATGTCGGCAATTTGGGCAAAGGTAAGGGTTATTTGCTCGTCTTCTGCGGTTTGCACATAGCGCCAAAGCGGCTGATATTTGCTCATGGCGCAGGCGGGCTATCTACATCGGTAGATGTTTGCTTAAGGTGCATGGTTTCAAATTCATCGGCCGTAACTACGTAGGCAATAAACGCAAGTACAACAATCAGGATGAACCGGACCGGCGATGTACCCATCGGTTCGCCTCCTTTGTGTGTCCTACCGGGCTGCGTGGGTACGGGGCTATGGTGGAAGATGACAGCGGAAAGCTGTGATAACACTGTATCATTTTTCATTTGTATACAATTATCATACTACAACTTCCAATAAACAACAACCAAAACCCCCGCAGACGCTGTCCTACAGGGGCTTTGCAGGGTTTGAAGGGAGAGGTGACTTTTGGTCGGTGCGAAGGCTAATACCCAGTCAGTGTAGGGTTAATGTGGTCTCGCCGGGGCTTAGCACTGCGCGGGTCTCTGCTGCGCCGTGCAAAAGTACGGTGATTCCGCTATGGCTGCCATCCACTTGCAGGGTGATTTGGCCGTTATGCTTGCGCATGTGTACGGACAGGGCGTGTTTGCCCTTGCTGTTATACAGCGCCAGCTGCACGGGCGTGTCTTCTGCGGGGTGATACAGGTGCAGTTCCAGTCCGTTCACATAGTCATAGTCTACCTGCGTTTCACTTTGTCCCAGCGGCAGTATGCTGTTGCCGCGCACAAACAGCGGCAGGCTGGATACATCATAGGTTTCACGCTGCCAGGCTCCGCCTTGCTTCACTGCGCCGGTGAGCAGGTGTGTCCAGGTACCATCTGGCAGGTAGTAGTCCACTTGGCCGTCCTTGCGAAATACCGGGGCAACCAACAGGCTGTCGCCTAGCATATACTGGCGGTCCAGCACATCGCAGGCTGGATCGCCGAAAAACTCCATCGCCATGGCACGCATGACGGGGATGCCGGTTGTGTGTGCCTGCACGGATGCGGCAAACAGATAGGGCATCAGGCGGCATTTCAGCTGTGTGAAATCCCTCACGGTTTTCACCGCATGCTCGCCAAACAGCCACGGTACGCGGTAGCTGGTCGAGCCGTGCAGCCGCGAATGGCTGGAAAGCAGCCCAAACTGCGCCCAGCGAACGTACACATCCTCCGTTGCGGTGTCCTCAAAGCCGGAAATATCGTGACTCCAGAACGCAAAGCCGCTCATGCACAGGGAAAGCCCCCCGCGCAGGGATTCGGCCATGCTTACATAGGTGGAGGAGCTGTCACCGCCCCAGTGCACGGGGTATTGCTGGCCGCCGGCAGTCGCGCTGCGGGCAAACAAACAGGCTTCGCCCGCGCCACGTTCGCGCACCAGCAAATCAAACACGGTCTTGTTATACAGCTGGGTATAATAGTTGTGCATCAGCACGGGATCGCTGCCGTCAAAATACCTGCAATCGGTCGGAATGCGCTCACCGAAATCGGTCTTGAAGCTGTCCACGCCCATATCCAGAAGCGCTTTAAGCTTGCTTTGATACCAGACCTGTGCATCGGGGTTGGTAAAGTCCACAATCGCCATCCCGGCCTGCCACATATCCCACTGCCATACATCGCCGTTTTCTCGTTTCAGGAAATACCCTTTGTCGCGCCCTTCCTGAAACAGCGGGGATTTCTGCCCGATGTACGGGTTAATCCATACGCAGGTTTTGAGGCCCTTGTCGTGCAGCCGTTGCAGCATAGCCTCGGGGCTTGGGAAGGCCTGCTTGTCCCAAGCAAAGTTGCACCATTCGTAGGCCTTCATCCAGAAACAATCAAAGTGAAACACATGCAGGGGAATGTCGCGCTCGGCCATACCGCTTACAAAGCTGTGGATGGTTTCTTCGTTGTAGTCAGGCGTGAATGAGGTCGTCAACCACAGCCCAAAGCTCCACGTCGGGGGCAGCGCCGGGCGGCCTGTGAGCGCTGTGTAGCGCGATAGCACGGCTTTCATCGTACCCCCGCCGATGATCATCAGCTCCAGGCTATGGCCGGGCAGCGAAACCTGCGCGCTTTCCACCGCTTCGGTACAAAGCTCGAAACTGACCTTATCGGTGGAGTTGACAAATACGCCGTAGCCTTTGTTGGTCAGGTAGAAAGGAATGTTTTTGTAGGCCAGATCGGAGGATGTCCCACCGTCCTCCTGCCAGATATCCACAGTCTGGCCGTTTTTAACAAACGGAGTAAAGCGTTCGCCTAGGCCATACAAGCTTTCGCCGACATCCACATCGAGCTTGGCACGCATGTACCACCCATCCGGCGTTTTGGCGCAGCCTAGGTGGCGGCTGCCAACACCGGTCAACTCCCGTCCGTCCTCGTAAAACCGCAGGCTGAACTGCTTACGGGTGATGACGGCACTGATTGATCCCGATGTCATGGTAATCGTGTCGTCGTCCTCTTGCACGGCAATGGCTTGGCCATCGGGTTCCAGTGTAAGTGCCAGTGCATTGCGCTGAATACCCTCGAAATGGCTTGCTTTCACCGCGATGATGCCCTTGCGCGGAGCGGTAAAACGCAGGGTGATCATGGGGCCGGTCAGGGTCATGCCGCGATGGCTGATGGGCATCACGGAGCAATACACGGCGTAGGCATCCCCGTCCCAGCGTGCGTCCTGTACCTGCGCGCAGTTGAAAAGTTCCACGCCGGGCTTGGCCAACCAGAATCCGTCCGTAAATTTCATTTTGGCTCCCTCGTTTCAGGTTTGCGATGTCTGCCGGGCAAACAGGCTGGGCGTAACGCCTTTGTGCAGGCCGAACACGCGGATAAAATAGGAGATATTGTTAAACCCGCAGGCCAGAGCCACTTCGGATACGGTTCTCTCCGAGGTGGTCAGCAGCTCGCAGGCGCACTCGATACGGTAATAGTTTAAGTACTGGATGGGCGTTTTGCCCATCATCTCGCGAAAGTAGCGGCAAAAATAGCGCTTGTTCATATGTGCACTGGCGGCCATGGTATCCAGGGTAATCTCCTCGTGATAGTGGTTGCGGATCAGGCTGAGTACATCCTTTATGCGGGCCAGGCGGCGCAGCTCGGCGGCCTGCGGCTTGCTGGCGCGGGGCACGGTATGGTCGTCCAGCAGTGCACCGATGAAGGTAAGCATCGCGCCCAAGGTAAAGAAGGGTGCGGTTTCCGCGTTCGAGGCCATGGCCGCAAACAGCGCATCGCCCGCCTGCGAGAGGCGCGGGGATGGGTTTTCAATATGCTCTGTAAATTGCAGCTGGCCATACAATACCGGCTGTAGCAGTTTGGCGCACAGAGGGTTCAGCTGGGCGATGGACAGTAAGCTGAACACAACGCAGTCATAATAACCATGCTGGGGAATGCCGCCGTGCAGTGCGCCATCCTGCACGATGAAATAATCACCGGTGTGCCCGGTGTATTCGTGCCCGTTGAGCTTGAATTGTAGCGTGCCCTCCTGTACCCGGATGATTTCATATTCCGGGTGCCAGTGGTCCACCATCATATAGCGCGGATGGCCGGGCGTGATGTGGTAATACCCAAAGGGGAACCCAAACGTTCCGTGTACGCGGCTCTCCCGTTTCTCTAAATACTTCATAGGACTCCAATAAGTGAATATTTTACTAGGTTTTATTACTATATCACAAGAAAAAACCGCCTGTAAAGCACTATACTGTTATTACGATAAAACAATAAAGTGGGGATTACTATGAGTGATACGCGATTTATAGGCGGGTATCCTGTCATCGGCATTCGGCCCGCGATTGATGCGCGGCGCGGCAGCCTGGATGTGCGCGGGAGCCTTGAAACCCAGACAATGAACATGGCCAAGGCCGCCGCTGATCTAATCAGCGATAATTTACGCTATTCGGACGGCAGTCCTGTGCAGGTGGTGATTGCCGATAGCACCATCGGCCGCGTGCCGGAGGCTGCGGCCTGCCAGGAGAAGTTTAAGTCCCTGGGCGTGGATATTACCATCACGGTCACGCCGTGCTGGTGCTACGGGGCCGAGACCATGGATGCCGACCCCATGACCATCAAGGCGGTATGGGGCTTTAACGGCACGGAGCGCCCCGGCGCGGTGTACCTGGCCAGCGTGTTGGCGACCCATGCGCAAAAGGGGCTGCCCGCCTTTGGTATCTACGGCCGGGATGTGCAGGATGCGTCCGATACCGACATCCCCGATGACGTGCGGGAGATGCTCTTGCGTTTTGCGCGCGCGGCCATCGCGGCGGTAGCCATGCGCGGGAAAAGTTATCTGCAAATCGGCTCGGTGTGTATGGGCATTGGCGGCTCGATCATCGATCCTGCCTTTATGGAAGAATACCTGGGCATGCGTGTGGAGAGCGTGGACATGGTCGAGGTCATTCGCCGCATGACGGAAAATATTTACGACCAGGCGGAGTTTGACCGCGCCATGGCGTGGACGAAGCAGCATTGCAAAGAGGGCTTTGATAAAAACCCCGAAGCGGTACAAAAGTCCAGAGCGCAAAAGGATGAGGACTGGGCGTTTGTCGTAAAAATGATGTGCATCATCAAGGACTTGATGGCCGGAAATCCCAAGCTGCCTGCTGGCTGCGAGGAGGAACGGCTTGGTCACAACGCCATCTGCGCAGGCTTTCAGGGCCAGCGGCAGTGGACGGACTTCTACCCCAACTGCGATTTCCCCGAAGCGCTGCTTAACACCTCGTTTGACTGGAACGGTGCGCGGGAGCCATACGTTTTGGCAACGGAGAACGATGTGCTCAACGGCCTTGGAATGCTGTTTGGCAAGCTACTGACCCACACGCCGCAGATCTTTTCCGATGTGCGCACTTATTGGAGCCCCGAAGCCGTGAAAAAAGCGACTGGCTTCGATTTGACGGGCAAAGCGCTTGCCTCCGGCGGCATGATTCACCTGATTAACTCCGGCGCATCCTGCCTGGACGCCAGCGGCGTGTCCACCGATGCGGCTGGCAAGCCCTGCATCAAGCCCTGGTACGAGGTCAACCAGCATGATATCGACGCGATGCTGTCCGCCACCAGCTGGTGCGCCGCCGATCAGGGGTATTTCCGGGGCGGCGGTTACTCCAGCCGCTTTGAAACCAAGGCGGAAATGCCTGTGACCATGATGCGCCTAAACCTGGTCAAGGGTATCGGCCCCGTGGTGCAGGTTGCCGAGGGCTACACCGTGCAACTGCCGGATGCAGTGTCCGACGCGCTGTGGAAGCGCACGGATTACACCTGGCCGTGCACCTGGTTTGCCCCCAGGGTGACCGGGCAGGGGCACTTTACATCCCCATACACCGTCATGCGCGCCTGGGGCGCCAACCACGGCGCAATCAGCTACGGCCACATCGGCGCGGACCTGATTACCCTGTGCAGCATGCTGCGCATCCCCGTGAGTATGCACAATGTGCCGGAGGCAGACATCTTCCGCCCTGCCGCATGGAACGCATTCGGTATGGACCCGGAGGGTGCCGATTACCGCGCCTGTGCCGCCTATGGGCCGCTGTTCAAATAAGACAAAGACCTGAAGTCGAATCCAGAAAACGGCCTGCAAGGCCGTTTTCTTTTACGGTATGGGCGTGGTATACTATGGCTGCAAAAAAAACGGACAATACGATATGGAAAGGACTGCCGATATGAAACAACAGGCGTTTAACCCCTATCTTCCTTCATGGGAATACATCCCAGATGGCGAGCCCTATGTGTTTGGCGACCGGGTGTATGTGTACGGTTCACACGATTTGTTTAACGGCTATGTGTACTGCATGGGCGATTATGTTTGCTGGTCAGCCCCGGTGGACGACCTGGGCAACTGGCGCTACGAAGGGGTCATCTACCCCCGCAACGCTGATCCCATCAACAGCGAGGGAAAAATGTGCCTGTACGCGCCGGATGTCACCGTGGGGCCGGACGGGCGGTACTACCTGTTTTATGTATACGACAAGGTGAGTATCGTGTCCGTCGCCGTGTGCGATACGCCTGCGGGCCGGTACACCTTCCACGGCTATGTCCACTACCCGGACGGAACCCGCCTTGGCGAGCGCGAGGGCGATGAGCCACAGTTCGACCCCGGTGTACTCACCGAGGGGGATGTCACCTACATGTACACAGGCTTTGCCTGGGCGCACGATACAACCCGCCACGGCTCCATGGTCACGGTGCTGGATAAGGATATGCTCACGATTGTTGAAAAGCCTCGGTTTGTCGCGCCCGGCGGCGCGTACGCGGGTGGGACAAGCTTTGAAAAGCATCCGTTCTTTGAAGCCTCCTCCATCCGTAAGGTAGGCGAGAAATATTACTTTGTGTATTCGTCTGCGGCTATGCACGAGCTGTGTTATGCCGTAAGCGACAGCCCCACCGGCGGGTTTACCTTCGGCGGTGTGCTGGTTTCAAACAACGATATGCATATCGATACCTATAAACCCGCTAAAAAGCCCGTAGCCTACGGCGGCAACAACCACGGCAGCATCGTGGAAATTCAGGGACAGTGGTATATATTCTATCACCGCCATACCAACGGCACGTTCTTCAGCCGGCAGGTGTGCGCCGAGCCAATCGAAATTTTGGCAGACGGCAGCATCCCCCAGGTGGAGATCACGTCCTGCGGCCTGAACGGCGGCCCGCTGCAAGACCAAGGCGAATATCCGGCCTACATTGCCTGCCACCTGTTCACGCAGACCGATCAGCCCATGTCCGGCGAGCCGGGATTCCCCAAGATTACCCAGGACGGGCGCGACGGCGACGAGCTGAACGGCTATGTGGCGGATATCCGCGAGGGGACAACCGTTGGGTTTAAGTATTTCGACTGCAAGGGCGTCACCCGTGTAGCGGTCACCACCCGCGCCTACTGCAGCGGCACCTTTGATGTGAAAACCGCCTGGGACGGGCCGACCCTCGGCTCGATAGCCATTAAATCCTCCAACGTGTGGGAAACCAGCAGCGCACCGGTGAAAATCCCGGATGGCGTTCACGCCATTTACCTGTCGTATCGCGGCACCGGCAGCCCGCACCTGAAGTCCTTCACTCTGGAAACCGCGTAAACAAACAGCCGCCTTCGGGCGGCCACGGTTGTGTTATTTAGGTAAACATACTATACTATTTGCAGCGAAACAAATGTATGCGTAATGCTTTCAAATAAAAGGCGGTGACACAGATGTTTATTCAATGGCTCCGCAAAGAAAAACGAGCAGCCCAGTTGTACACGCTCATCGCCTTTGTTGTGATGTCGCTAGTATTTCTGGTTGTTACCTATTTACTCCAGGTGAATGAAGATGCCAATGTTCGCAGCAGGATTGAGATCATAGAGCGTGATTTGGTCGAGCTTGAAAAGACGACCATGGAAGACAAACTCAACCGCCGTGCGGCAGATATCCTATTCGTTACCGATATGTTGAAGCTAAGCGATACAATGCTGGGAGATTATAAGTGGATCGAGGAACCCTGGATTGCGTTTGCAAATCGATATAAGGTATTTGATCAGATTCGTTACCTGGACAACGCGGGACAGGAACAGATTCGGATCAACTATAGTCCGCAGGGTGCCTATGCCGTTGATGAAAGTGAACTACAGGATAAAAGTACGCATACCTACTTTTCAACAGGGCGTTTGATGAGTAATGGGAAAATCTATATTTCCGAAATGGACTTAAATGTAGAAAACGGAAAAATAGAAATTCCGTTTCGGCCGATGCTGCGCCTGAGCACGCCACTGCACCAGGGCAACTGGCGGGATGGCGTGGTTGTGCTCAATTACAACGCCGATGATATGCTCCAAGATGTGCGTGACATTGCCAAGGACAGAGAAAGTGAAATATCCCTACTCGACCGGGACGGGTATTGGCTGTTCAACAATCTATATCCTGAAAAGGAATGGGGCTTCATGTTTGAAAGCCGCAAAGACGAAAGCTTTGCAAACGAGCACCCGCAGGCATGGGATATCATCTCCGGCAGCAGAGGGTATGGACAGGTCTCAACGGAAGCCGGCACGTTCTTCTATACATCGCTATCGACGGAGAAAGCGGTTCTGGCAAAAAACTACGATGTGCTGGTGTTCAGCGATGCGGGGGTTTTCCATATCGTATCGTTTATTCCGGCGGCATCCACCTATGGGCAGCGCTTTTCGCAAACAATGCTGCAAACCATTGGCCGTGTGCTAGGGAAATACTGGAGCGCTTATTTGCTCATCAGCGGCATTGCGTTTGCCTTGGCAGCGGTCATTGCCGTGAGCAGGGCACAAAACAAGGAGATTCTGTATTACTCCGAGTTTGATGCGTTGACCGGCGTATACAACCGGCGCGCAGGGTACCACAAGCTGGAAGAGCTGCGCAAACAGACGGTGGATAGAGGGTATGAAATTGCCGTTTGCTTTATCGACGTGAATGACCTAAAAGTAGTCAACGATACGCTTGGACACGACCGGGGGGACGAGCTGATTAAAACCATAGCCACGGTCATCCAGGACAGCGTACGCGGTAACGATTTTATCGCGCGTTTTGGCGGAGACGAATTCCTGATTGTGTTTGACCGTCTGTCAATGACCGACGCGGAATCGGTTTGGCAGCGCATTAACAGGAAGTTTGAGGAAATCAATACGCAGGAACAAAGGCCTTATTGCGTCAGCGTCAGTCATGGCATCGGCGTGTTTATGTCCAATGAAGATATTTCTGTGGATGATATTATTACCCGCGCGGACGAGAAGATGTATGAAGAAAAACACGAAATTAAGAAAAACCTGACTGTGATCCGCACCCCCAAACCGTAAATGGCGGGCTAAAACACAAACTGAAGCAGTAGCATATACAGCACCGTACCACCCGCGATGGATAGCAGCATTTGCCGCTTCCACAGGTGCAGTGCAACCACCACGGCGGTGGCGATCAGCTCCGGTAGCCCGTGGCTGCCCGATAGCACGGAGACATCCTTAAACGAATAGATCACCAAAAGCCCCATCGCAGCCGATGGCAGCACCACGCCCAGGTATTGAATGTACTTGGGCGTTGGCTTTTTGCTGGATATCAAAATAAACGGCAAAAAGCGCGTTAAGACTGTGCCCAGAATGATCATCCCGACGGTGATGAGTTCCTGCGAAAGCGTCACGGGCAATCACCTGCCTTTTCCAGCGGTTTTTTCATCAGGGTCAGCCCGGCAATAATAACAAGCATGGATGGGATAATAAAGCCTGAACTGCCGAAAATAATAAGGCAAACCAGCGACGCGAAAAGACCCAGCAGTGCGCTGTGATGGGTCTTATCTTGCAGCCATTGCTCAATAAACAGCACCACGAACAGCGCTGTGAGCACAAACGAAAGCCCCTCGGTATTGATTTTCACCACGGACCCAAGCAGCGCGCCCGCCACCGTGCCAAACTGCCAGTAGCAGTAGTCAAGCACCGTCACCCACAGCATAAACCAGCCCTTGTCCACATCCGGCGGGATGGCCGCGGCGCAGTTGACGGAAAAGGTTTCGTCGGACATGCCGTAAATTAAAAAGAAACGCTTGCGCCCGGCCGCGCGGTAGCGATCCAACATCGAAATGCCGTAAAACAGGTGCCGTGCGTTAATCATCAGGGTCAGGATCAGGACACGGATAGGGTCGAACGCCTCCTTGAGCAGCCCCACGGTGACAAACTCCATTGAGCCTGCGTACACGCTCAGGCTGATGATAATGGGGTACAGCGCGTGGAACCCCTCCGCTGTCATGTAATAACCGTAGGCGATGCCCAGAAAAACAAAACCCGTCATGATCGGGATGGTGTAGGGGAAGGCGGCCCGAAGTGCCCGCATTCTAGGATGTTCTGGTGACATAACGGTGCTGCTCCTTTTTGGTATCCCAAGTATTGTACCATTGCTTACATGCGGCGTAAAGACGCTGTAAAAAACCGCCTGCAAGCAAGCTGCAGGCGGTATGGGGACTATGGGTTACGGTTCGATTGGCAGATGCAATAGCTTCGCTGCGCCCGTGTGCAGCAGGGCCAGCGGGAAAAATACAAGGCTGGAAAGCAGAATCATCAGCTCGTAAGGAAGCGAGCTGCGGGGGTCTTTTTGATAGCGTTTGCTGCCCAGGCGGCTCATCAGCGAGCCGGAGGGCATGCCCAGCAGGTTGCCCATCATAATGCCGCGTATGGCACCGAGCATGGCCAGTGCCGCGTCTTTGCCATACTGGTCGCACAGATGGTTCCAGGTAGCGATGTCCGGCTTGCCGCGTGTATCAGCATAGTGCTGGGCGAACAGTACGGCGGATAGCTCATCATCAGGCACATCTGCCAGCTCGCCCGACAATAGGCGGCGGACTTCCGCTTCCGCCATGCCCGTTTCCAGCGCGACTTTGCTGTGGTACCAGGAACACATGGCACAGCCGTTTACCTGGGTGACTGCCATCATCAGCCGTTCTCGCAGGGCAACGGACAGCAGGCCTTGTTTTTCGCCGTGCATCATGTAGGGCACGGTACGCATTGCCTTATAAATAATGCGGTAGCTTTCTGCAAAGGAATATAGCGGTCGGCCCGGCTTGCTGCGTGTCATACCATCGCTCCTAACAAAATTGATCCTCTATCAGCGTACACGGGGATGCGCCGGTTGAAACGCCCGCGCGTCTTGTACCTCGCCTTGATTCGCGCTATACTATTGCACAGACGATGAAAGCGGGGCAATGCAAGCTTGGACTTAATACTGCACTATGTAAAACCGCACGTCAAGCGCGTAGCGGGCGGGACGACGCTAAAGTTTTTTGGAACCATTCTGGATCTGCTCATCCCGTGGATTCTGGCGCATATCATTGATTCGGTATCCATGCAAAATGACAGACAGCAGGTGCTGTTTTGGGGCGGCATGATGGTGCTGTGCTCCATTGCGGCCTGGGTGATTAATATTTTGGCCAACCGCATCGCCATCGGCGTGGCCCGCGATGCCACCCGCACCCTGCGGCACGATCTACTTCGGAAAATCACGCATCTGTCGGGCAGCGAAATCGACCGGATTACCATTCCGTCGCTGATTTCGCGGATGACCTCCGACAGCTACCATGTGTACCGGGTCATCGGCATGGCCCAGCGCATTGGTATTCGCGCGCCGATTCTGGTGCTCGGCGGCATCTTGATGATGCTCCTTTTGGACCCTGTGCTTGCGTTTATTCTGGTGGCCATGTTGCCGTTTATGGCGTTGCTGGTTGTGTATATTTCCAAAAAAGGCATACCACTGTACAACGGCCTGCAAGAAACCGTGGACAGGCTGGTGCGTATTGTGCGGGAAAACGCCACGGGCATCCGCATTATCCGCGCCCTGTCCAAATCGCAGGATGAAAAAAAGCGCTTTGAGACCGTCAACGACGAGGTAGCCCAAAGCGAAATGAAAGCCTCCATGGTGATGGCGGTCAACGGCCCGGTAATGCAGTTTTTGCTGAATATGGGGCTGGTGGTTGTGGTGGTCGTAGGCGCATCGCGCGTCAACGGCGGGCTGTCCAACGTGGGGGCGATCATCGCGTTTCTAAACTACTTTACCATCATCCTCTCGGCGATGATGATCATCACCCGCATTTTAACCATGTTTTCCAAGGCCGTCGCCTCGGCTAACCGCATTGCCGCCGTGATTGACGCCAAGGAGGAAGAAGCAGGCGACGAGCGCTACACGCCGGATGCGACCCAGCCGCACATCGCTTTTGACCATGTCAGCTTTTCCTATAACGGCAAGGAGGACGCGCTGCACGATGTGTCCTTCACGCTGGAACGCGGACAGTCGCTGGGGGTGCTGGGGCCGACCGGTGCGGGGAAATCCACCCTGATCCGGCTTTTAATGCGCTTCCATCAGCCGGATAGCGGCAGCGTGCGCATTTACGGCCAGGATGTACAGGAGATTCCCCTGGCACAGTTGCGCCAGGGCATCGGTGTTGTATTTCAAAACGATACGCTGTTTCGCGGCACCATAGAAAGCAATGTACGGCTCGGCCGTGTAATTTCCATGCAGGAGGTGGACGCGGCCATTCGTAGCGCGCAGGCGGAGGACTTTGTAAATGCCGCAGGCGGCCCGAAAGCGCAGGTGCAAACCCGCGGACAGAACTACTCCGGCGGGCAGCAGCAGCGCATGCTGCTGGCGCGGGCCCTGGCCGGACAACCGGAGATTTTACTGCTGGACGATTCGGCAAGTGCGTTGGATTTCAAAACCGAGGCAGCGCTGCGTCATGAGTTAGACCATTTGGAAGGCGCAACGGCGGTCATTATCGCCCTGCGTATCAGCGCAGTCATGCACTGCGATAAAATTTTGGTGCTGGAGGACGGGCAAGTGCGGGGCCTTGGTACCCATGCCGAGCTCATGCAAACCTGCACGCTATACCGCGAGATTGCGCAACTGCAGTTGGGTGGTGATGTCCGTGCATAGCATGCATCGGGGCAAACTGCCCAGCGGCAACGTTGCAGGCGACCTGCGCAAGCCGCGCCGCGCCATCTTGCTTCGTATCGGCAAGTATCTGCTGAAGTTTAAGTGGCTGCTGCTGGTGGCGTTTGGACTGACCCTTGCGTCCAACACCTTTGCACTCATCGGCCCGGCGCTCGCCGGTAAGGCAATTGACAGCATCGGCACCGTACAGGGCGGCGTGGATATGCCCGGCGTACTGCATTACGCACTGCTGATGGCCCTGTTTTACCTGGCATCGTCAATCTTCGGGTATCTGCTGTCAGTACTGATGGTCTACATCAGCCGCAATGTGACCCGCACTATGCGTCGGGATCTGTTTCACCGCATAGCCGAGATGCCCGTGGGCTTTTTTGACACCCACCCGATTGGCGATGTGCTCAGCCGTATTTTTTATGATGTCGATACCATCAATACCTCGCTGTCGTCCGATGTGGTGCAGGTGCTGACCAGTATCATCACCATCGTGGGCTCGCTGGCGCTGATGATTTCCATTTCGCCGGTGCTGGTGCTGGTATTTGTGGTTACGGTGCCCCTGTCGGTGCTGATTACGCGGTTTATCACCAAGCGCACGCAGCCGTTGTTTCGCCGGCGTTCACGCAAGATGGGCGACCTGAACGACTACACCGAAGAAGTGATATCGGGGCTCAAAACCTTCAAGGCCTACCATCAGGAAGCTAATACCTTACAGGATTTCGACGCTCTGAACGAGGACGTGGTGGACGCTTACTACAAAAGCGAGTACTTCTCCAGCACTACAGGGCCGAGCATTAACTTTATCAATAACCTGTCCATGTCGCTGATCAGCGTGCTGGGCGTGCTGCTGTACCTGGGCGGGGGTATCACCATTGGCAATATCTCGGCGTTCGTGTTCTACAGCCGCAAATTTTCTGGCCCGATTAATGAAATCGCCAACATTTACGGCGAGCTGCAATCGGCTCTGGCCGCAGCTGACCGGGTGTTTTCCCTTCTGGATGAACCTGTCGAAATCCCCGACGAGATCGGCGCAGCGCCGCTGACCAGCACGCAGGGCGATGTGGAATTACGCGATGTACACTTTGGCTATGTGGACGGCAAACCGGTGCTAAGTGACCTGAGCTTCCGGGCGGATCGCGGCAATTTGATCGCCATTGTCGGCCCGACCGGCGCGGGCAAAACCACGCTGATTAATCTGCTGATGCGCTTTTATGATGTGCAAAGCGGAACGATCACCGTGGACGGGCATACTGTGCGCGGCCTGACGCGCGATAGCCTGCGTAAGGCCTATTCCATGGTGCTCCAGGACACATGGCTGTTCCACGGTACGGTGTTTGAAAACATCGCCTACGCCAAGCCCGGCGCGACTATGGAGGAGGTTGTCCAGGTCGCCAAAGCTGCGCACATCCACCATTTCATTATGGGCTTGCCGGAGGGCTACCAGACCATCCTATCGGATGACGGAACCAATATCTCCAAGGGGCAAAAACAGCTGCTCACCATCGCCCGCGCTATGCTGGTGGATGCGAAAATGCTGATTCTGGATGAAGCGACCTCCAACGTGGACACGCACACCGAGGTGAAAATTCAGCGGGCGATGCGCTTGTTGATGAAGGGGAAAACCTGCTTTATCGTAGCCCACCGCCTGTCCACTATTCAAAATGCCGACCTCATCCTGGCTGTGAAGGACGGCAACGTGGTAGAAAGCGGCACGCATACGCAGCTGATGCAAAAGCACGGCTTCTACCGCGAGCTGTATGACGCACAATTTAGCTGATGAAATAGACTCCCAAACGAAATCAGATAATGCAATCAAAAAAACGCCCCTGCCGGCTGGCAGGGACGTTTGGTTTTCGGGTGATATTACCGCCTGTTTTGCTTGCTGAAGCAATCGCGGCAGTATACGGGCTTGTCGCCACGCGGCTGAAAAGGCACTTGGGTGGCAACGCCGCAGCCATCGCAGACGACGTCATACATTTGGCGATCCGCATTGCGGTCTCCACCACGGCTGTTGAAGGAACCGTTGTTGCGGCGGGCCGCACGGCAGGAAGGGCAACGGGTCGGCTCATTCGTGAAGCCTTTTTCGGCGAAGAATTCCTGCTCGGATGCAGAAAAGGTGAAGGGTGCGTCGCAATCGCGGCAGGAGAGGGTTTTGTCTGTGTACATTGATTGTACTCCTTAAAATGTTTTAGCTCCAATCATCGGGTACTCTTCAGGTGGTGCATGGTTTTTATGGATTCTCGAGTGAACTGGAACCAGGAAACACAATGGAGTAGCTGAAAGGTAACGGATGCAGTATAACACATATTCCCAGATTGTATATAGCGATTGCAAACTTCTCTTTGAAGCGGCGCGGGGATTGGCAGACATTCGCGCCGCATATAGGGTGCATTACGCTGATGGCGATGGCGCTATACCATGTGGCGCAAGGCTTTGCAGGTACAAAGAACCGCCGCCGCGAGCAAACAGGATCGCAGCGGCGGGGTGTATCGTGGGAAGCGATGTTACAGCGTTTTGCAGGGAATATCGAAGTGCTTGGCAACTTTGTCGTAGGTGCAGGCACCGCGGTAAATGTTGATGCCTTTCTTAAACAGCGGATCGGCGGCCATCAGCGCATCCACGCCCTGATTGGCAAGTTTCAGGCCGTAGGCGTGGGTTGCGTTGGTCAGCGCCAGGGTGGAAGTGCGCGGCACAGCACCGGGCATGTTGGCGACGCAGTAGTGCACAATGCTGTCCACTTCGTATACGGGGTCGTTATGGTAGGTGGCCTTGGTAGTTTCAAAGCAGCCACCCTGGTCCACAGCGACATCCACGATGACCGAGCCGGAAATCATATCTTTCAGGTAGTCGCGCTTTAGGAGCTTGGGTGCGCTGGCGCCGGCAATCAGCACCCCGCCAATGACCAGATCGGCGGTTTTTACGGCATTGTGAATGGCGGACGGGGTAGAATACAGCGTATGTACGCGGCCGGAATACAGGGCGTCCAGCGCGCGTAGCTTATCCAGATCCACGTCCATCACCGTGACATCCGCACCAAGCCCAACGGCCATTTTGCAGGCGTTTGTACCCACGATTCCAGCGCCAAGGATGATTACCTTCGCACTGTGTACGCCCGGCACGCCGCCAAGCAGCACGCCTTTGCCGCCGAAGGGTTTTTCCAAATACTTTGCGCCCTCCTGTATGGATAGCCGCCCGGCAATCTCACTCATGGGCTTTAGCAGTGGCAGACCGCCTTGTTTGTCCTCAATGGTTTCATACGCCACGCCGATACAGCCGCTTTTCATCATCGCTTCGGTCAGTGCGCGGTTGGCGGCCAGGTGCAGGTAGGTGTACACAATCTGCCCGTCCCGCATCAGCGGGTATTCGGCCTCCAGCGGCTCCTTCACTTTGATAATCATGGCAGCCTGTGCCCAAATTTCCTCGGCGGTGGGGCGTATCTGCGCACCGGCGGCACGGTAGGCCTCATCATCAAAACCCGAACCGGCTCCGGCCCCGGTTTCGATCATCACATCGTGGCCGTGCAATACAAAATCATGCACGTTATCCGGGGTCATGCCTACGCGGTATTCCTGTAGCTTGATTTCCTTTACGCATCCGATTTTCATGGTAATTACTTCTTTCTGCGTGTAGTGTGCTAGTTGTGCAGGCGGCGGCCAGAAAAAGCGGTATGGACGGAATTGTTCATACACGGAAACCACCTGACGCTGCGTGTGCACTATGTACTCACAGTATATAACATAGTACGCAACTGTGCGCAAGAACTAATTTTATCACGCCGCGATGACCGGTATCGCCCTTGTGCCAGGGCTTGGGCGCGCACAAAACCCCGCCGCAAGCTGCGGCGGGGGTTTGCGTTGTGAAGCCGGTTTATGGAGCGCAGGCAAGTGCAATATTGCAATTCCAGGTAGCAAATGATAGTGTAATGTACACTGGGAGGTGTTTTTATGAAGCTGCAAAAATCCGGAGAGGATTACCTTGAAACGATTTTAGTCTTGAAAAACAGTCGCGGCTCTGTGCGCTCTATAGATATTGCCAAGGCGATGTCGTTTTCAAAACCCAGTGTCAGCCGCGCCATGTCCATCTTAAAAGAAGCCGGGTACATTACCATCAGCGACGATGGCAGCATTGAGCTGACACAAGCCGGCTTGAAAATCGCAGACACGATCTATACCCGGCACCGTTTATTAACGCAGTGGCTTACAGCCATTGGCGTCAGCCCTGAAACCGCAGCGGAAGATGCATGCAAGATGGAACACGTGATCAGTGAAGAGACATTTTCAAAACTTGGAAAACATATCCAAAACCACAAATAACGGGATGAATCATTAGGATCAGCGCTTTGCCGCTTTTGATTCGCGAAGGGTTCTAAACTCTCGCACAAACATAATAATCATCGCAATCGAAATGAACACATCGATTAGGGTCGATCCGAAATAGACCCATTGTACACCCAGGAGTCTCGGTAGAATCAGCATGACCGGTACATAGAGGATAAGCTGCCGCAAAATTCCCATGATGCTGGCAACCTTGCCTTTGTTGATCGCCGGGAAAAACGTCATCGCGATAAACACGGCAGGAAGCACCGGCAGTGTTGCCATAAATACTCTGAAGTTTAGCAGGCTGGCCGCATCAAACAGGGTATCAGGAAGCATGGTGGACAGCAGCCCCTGCGGCGCCAGCATAAGCAACAGCCAAAACGGCAGCATGAGGATTGCACCGCTTATAATAAACACCTTTGCACTTTTGATGACACGGTCATTTTTTCCCGCGCCATAGTTGATCCCGGCCACGGGCTGTAGTGCACGCATCAAGCCAAACATCGGGGTGAGCATGAGCGTGAATATGCGGTAGGTTGCGCCGTAAAATGCAATATCGTCAGTGGTGCCAAAACCGGAAAGCGCATTGAACACCACAATGGCCTGCACCAGCGACATGACCGACATGATCAGAGACGGCATCCCCATGGATAGGATGGATTTGATGATATTTTTATCCCGGTGTATCTGAAAGGGGTGTGCCTCAAAGCTCGCCCGTTTTCCTTTGAAATAAGCAAGGCCAAACACAGTGTACAAGAGCATACCGAGGTTCGTTCCCCAAGCGGCACCAACCACGCCAAACCCCATCAGGCCGACCAGTATATAGTTTGCGATGATGTTGACGATCAGGCCGACAGCCATAATCATTGCTGCCGATTTCATCTTTCCTTCGGCTCTGACCATCATATTGGAGGCAAGGCCATGAATCCAAAACAATGAACCAAGTACAGTCACCCGAAAGTACTGTACGCCCAGTACCAGCGTCTCGCCGTACCCGCCCATAAACCGGACGAGCGGCTCAGCAAAAAGATAGGCCAGCACACCGTAGATGATACCCACGATTAGCGTCAGGTAGTTCATGTTGCCAAGAATCCGTTTTTGTGTCAATGTGTCGTTTGCACCCAGCGCAATAGATAGTGCACTGCCCGCGCCAACGCCAATCAGCGAACCGATACCCAGTGTCATTTGCGACAGGGGATACGCTATCGACACCCCCGCCAATGCCGTCGCGCCTGCATACCTGCCAACGAACACAGCATCAAACACCGAATTTAGACCGTACAACACCATGGCAACGATTGCCGGCCATGAAAGCTTGAACATGACCTTCCACATGTTTTCATTGAGTATCAACTGTTTTTGTTTCTCTTTACCGATCATTGCGCTCAAATTCTATCTCCTCCATATCGTCTTAAAAACTCTATATCCCGGTATCGGAAGATGTACGCTGCGCATGCAGCGCTATCCGATTGCTTTCTTTTACGCATGTTGATGGGCTTTCATTCAGGATCCGAACTCAACAATGCGGTCACAGATGGCCATGGTTGATTTCCGGTGAGAAACAAGTATGACTGTTTTCCCACAGCAGTAGGTTTGTAAGCTTTTCAATATCGCAGCTTCGTTGAGTACATCCAGGTTGCTGGTTGGTTCATCCAGCAGTACCATGCGGCTGTCGCGCAGAAACGCCCGTGCCAGGGCGATTCTCTGTCTTTCGCCCGAGGAGAGACGCTCGCCCAGCTCCCCGACATTCGTCTGATAGCCTTGTGGCTGCGAGAGTATAAAGTCGTGAATGGCCGCTTTTTTGGCAGCGCTTATAACCGCGTCCATCGGCATACTGTTATCTCCCAGGCGGATGTTGTTTTCCAGCGTATCATTGAAAAGCACCGTATCCTGGGATATGAACGTTTGGCTTTTGCGCAGCGCGGATGTCGGCATTGCTTTTACGTTCTCTCCACCCATCAATACGCTGCCCGTATCCGCATCGTAAAAGCGCATGGGCAGTTTAAGTGCCGTGCTTTTACCTGAGCCGCTTGCCCCCATGAAGCCCGTGGTGCCGCCTTCTTTAACGAGCACGGAAAACTTCCTTAGGATTTGTTCCCTTCGCTGCGGGTAGGCAAACCCAACTTCCCGATACTCGGCGTCGGCCGCGATAACATCCGTCTCTCCGCCGACTTCGTCAACCACAGGCTGTTCATCTAGCAGCGAAAACAAGCGCCGAGCGCTGGCAACGGTCGATGCCAGGGTTGTAGACAGCGATGAAAGCGCAAGCACGGGCCCAAATGACGATGCAAGCAGAACCGCCGCGATGACAAGCCCGGCTATCGTCACGCTCCCATTTTGCACAAGCCCATACCCAACCGCTAATATCGATACAAGGGCAAGCGTTACCGAAACGCTGCTGATTGCATACGCCAGCCCTTCGTTTCGTTTTAGCTTCTTACCTGCGCTTGCAAGTCTGTCGGATGAGGCATCTATATCATCTGCGCGATTTTTCTGGGCACCAAATAGCAGCGTCTCGCGTAAGCCGCGCAGAGAATCCAGAAAGAACGCGCCGGAGCGACCCATCTCTTTACGATAGTCCGCGCCTGATGTTTCGGACATCTTTTTTATCACCAGCAACACGACCACACCCAGCAGGATATAAAAGAGGGCACCAAGCACGCCGAAAAGCCAGTGAATATGCAGTAAAGCGATGATAAAAGCCGTTGATGCCAGCAGCGCAATGACGACCGGCGCAACCGTATGCGCATAGAACGTTTCCAGCAGTTCGATATCCGCTGTGATTACGGAAACCAGCTCGCCCTTTTCCCTGCCGTCCAGCTTTGCGGGTGATAATATCCGTAAGCGGCCAAACACCTTATCCCGCAAGGAAGCAAGTATTTTAAAGGCGATATAGTGCCCGGAAAGTTGCTCTGCATAGCGCAGAACTCCCCGCAGCAGTGCCGCTGCAACCACAATCAGAATGGCTGATTCTATTGGCAGGCTGATGCCGGGGTCGATGAGCCCAAAGGCAGCAATCGTTATGAAAACCGGAATGGCCGCTGCCGTGAGATAACCGCCGATACCGCATAGTATGGTCAGCACCATCACAAACGCCAGCGCACCCAGTTCTTTGAGCATTCTCAGCAGTATCCAAGCATCTGTGCGCTGCTTCATGATGCATCCTCCTGCAGGCTTTCCAGCTCGCTTTGCGTTATCCACATAGCATGATAGATGCCTTGTGCTGCAAACAGCTGGTCGTGTGTGCCTTTTTCCGCTATGGTACCGTGTTTCAGAACATAGATACAGTCAGCATCCTGCGCGCTGGCGAGCCGGTGGGTAATCACAATGATGGTTTTTTTGCCCTTCAAAGCACGTATCGACTGCCATATCATCTCCTCGCTCTCGCAGTCGATGTTTGACGTGGCCTCATCAAATATCATCACGGGCCTGTCGGCCAGCAGCATACGTGCCAGTGCAAGCCGCTGTTTTTGCCCGCCGGAAAGCAGCGCACCTTCTTCGCCTACATCCGTATCCAAACCATCCTGAAGCCCTTGCACAAAGGGCAGCAGCTGTGCTTGTTGCAAAGCAGATTGCAGCTGCTGATTGGTAGCACTTGCATTGCCCATGAGGAGATTGCTGCGTATGGTACCGCTGAAGATGTAGCTGTTTGTTGAGAGCAGCCCGATGGTCTTTGTCAACATACTGCGCTTGAATTTCTGTATATCCGACTCGTTAATGAACACGCCTCCGGCTTTGGCGCGCTGCATTCTCATCAGCAGGGCAGCCAGCGTGCTTTTCCCGCTCCCGCTTTCGCCAACGATGGC
Source organism: Candidatus Limiplasma sp. (assembly GCA_963675925.2). Classification (GTDB taxonomy): domain Bacteria; phylum Bacillota; class Clostridia; order Christensenellales; family Aristaeellaceae; genus CAXXOK01. The sequence continues at coordinate 454,868 of CAXXIB010000004.1, read as the reverse complement.
GATGTATTGGTTTTTATGAACGTCAATGCAGATGTCGTCTAGGATGTTCCGATTGCTATCGTAGGAAAAGTCAACATGGCGAAATGACAGGTGATCAATCTTCTTGATTGAAAGCGTGCCGTCATCGTCTTGGGGACTATCTAAAAGTGTGAAAATCGTATCGGCTGCGGCCATGCCTGTTGTGGCAACATGGAAATATGAACCGAGCATACGCAGCGGCAAAAAGAACTCCGCCGACAGCAGTACGATGGTGATCAATCCACCGATGCTGATGATCCCCTGCTGATATTTTAAAAGCGCAACAATGCCGCCCGCCGCCGCGCCGCCATAGGCCAATATATCCATCAGGGTAATGGAATGAAGCTGCATGGATAAAACCTTCATTGTGATCCGGCGAAATTTCTCGGACTGCACATTCATCTCCTGATGCTTTTGCGCATCAGCGCCAAACAGCTTTAAGGTGGTCAGCCCCTGCAGATTTTCCAGGAACGTATCCCCAAGATCGGTGTAAACGTTCCAGTACCCCTTCATCAGTTTTTTGGCAATCTTCATAAACGCAACGATCGAAAGCGGTATAAGCGGTACACAGGCCAGCAGTATCAGTGCTGAGTCGATGGAAATGAAGGACAGTGCTATAAAAAGCGATATTGGCGCCAGTAGCGCATAGAACAGCTGGGGAAGGTATTTACCAAAATAATTGTCCAGCGATTCGATGCCTTCACCAGCCGTCTGGATCAGGCCCGCCGTTGTGGTGTGATTCGTGTACCCCGGTCCTAAGGCCAGCAACTTTTGATACACGCGGCTTCTAAGTGTTTTTTTAGCCTGCGCGGAAGCCATATGCGAAAAGCGCGCCCCGTACATATCGCCAATAAACCGAACACAAGCACAAACAGACAGCACGGCAATATACAGCGCTATATGCAGCGTCGTTCCTGCGATCAGAGCGTCTACAAAGCTGCCGACTGTCCACAGGATGGCGATGTTGCACAGCAGTGAAACCCATTTTGCGCCTATGGTCAGCGCAATATACTTTTTGCTATTCCCGCACAGCCGAATCAATCTCTTGTTGATCATTCTTTCGGTCTATCTCCTTAATCGTTTTGATCTTTATAAACACAATCGTTTTCAGCAAAAGCAGCACGACAATCGCAATACGCATCGCCAATATGTCCTTTAGGATAAATAGAGAGATCAGTATGATATAAACGGGAATCAGGATGTAAAGCTTGGCTTTTAGCGTAAGCCCCTTTTGCGTTTTGAACCGGTGTAAATGCTTTTGATACAGTTTGGTTTTTTGAAACCAGGCACTTAATTTCTCTGAGCTATGTAAAAAACAATAGGATGAGACCAATAAAAAAGGAACGGTCGGTAAGATAGGAAGTACACATCCGACGGCCCCCAACGCTAACGACAGCATCCCGATGATCATATAGAATACTCTTTTCACAGCATGCCCCTCTTCCTATTCGGTTAGATACCTCTAACCAATGGCCAAAAAAATAAGTCCTTATCATTGCTTACAAGTCCATCTCCCAATACAAAGCTCCTGCATTGCAACAGGGTTAGCATTGGCTAACCACATTCTATCATATTTTATTGATTATGCAATATCCTATAAAAAATTTCTTATTTCCTTATTTCAGCTTTCTTAAAGAACTGCTCAAACAAACAGCAATATAAAGAAAAACCCTTGCAACACGTATGCTGCAAGGGTTTTTCTTTGGTGCGGGAAACAGGACTTGAACCTGCATGAAGGAAATCTTCACTAGAACCTGAATCTAGCGCGTCTGCCAATTCCGCCATTCCCGCGGGCGGTTATACCAACGGTTTGCATTGATATAAGGTGGTGGATGGGGATGGATTCGAACCATCGAAGTCTGCGACGGCAGATTTACAGTCTGCTCCCTTTGGCCACTCGGGAACCCATCCAGGGTTTACGGCAAACGTAGGGGTAGGTAACGCCGGGGTGAGCATACGGGTAGGGGATGGAGCCGGCGATGGGACTCGAACCCGCAACCTGCTGATTACAAATCAGCTGCTCTGCCAATTGAGCTACACCGGCACATGCCCAACCAACAGGGAAAATGGCGACCAAGAAGGGGCTCGAACCCTCGACCTCCAGCGTGACAGGCTGGCATTCTAACCAACTGAACTACTTGGCCACTCGTGGTGGGCCTTCAGGGACTTGAACCCCGGACCAACCGGTTATGAGCCGGCCGCTCTAACCAACTGAGCTAAAGGCCCACGGGGAAGGTGGTGACTCCTGGGGGACTCGAACCCCCGTTACCGCCGTGAAAGGGCGGTGTCTTAACCGCTTGACCAAGGAGCCTTGATGATCTGGTAGAGATGGTCGGGGTGAAGGGATTCGAACCCCCGGCCCCATGCTCCCAAAGCATGTGCGCTACCAGACTGCGCTACACCCCGCCTTGTGCAATCCCATATAGGCGACGAATAGTATTCTACCTAAATCGTGATATGTTGTCAAGAGAAAATGCTGGCGAATTGCTGTTTATCGAGATAGAATTTATATTTCGTAAATATTAAGAAACAATTGAAATATTAATAACTATGTGGTAGAATTATTAAGAAGTGTAACATTTGTACAAAGTTACCAAGCGTTCGAGGAGAAATTCCGATGCATGAACAAGGAAAAGTGACGGCTTTGATCGTATTTGGCACACGCCCGGAGGCTATTAAAATGTGCCCGCTGGTCAAAGAATTTCGGACCCGGTCAAGAATCAACACAAAGGTTTGTGTTACGGGCCAGCACCGTGAAATGCTGGATCAGGTATTGACGCTGTTTGATGTGGTGCCTGATTATGATTTAAATATTATGCAGCAGGAGCAATCGCTGTTTGATATCACATCCAGAACCCTTGCGGGCATGCAGAAAGTGCTTGCGGACTGCAAGCCTGATATCGTTTTAGTGCACGGCGATACTACCACGGCGTTTGCAACGTCGGTCGCGGCGCTATATTTGCAAATTCCCGTAGGGCATGTGGAAGCGGGACTGCGCACGCATAACATCTATTCGCCCTTCCCGGAAGAGTACAACCGCCAGGCTATTAGCCTGGTCGCAAAATATCATTTTGCCCCGACCCAGATGGCGCGCTACAACCTGCGGCTGGAAGGCCGGGATGCTGAAACGATATTTGTCACCGGCAACACCGGCATCGATGCGCTGAAAACCACCGTGCGCCCGGAGTTCCACACCGAGATTATCGACTGGGCCAAAGGAAGTCGCCTGCTGGTAATGACCGCGCACCGCCGTGAAAATATTGGTGATCCGATGCGCGCCATGTTTCGCGCTGTGCGCCGCGTGGTGGACCGCTATGAAGATGTGAAGCTGGTGTACCCCGTGCATAAAAATCCCGTGGTGCAGTCCGTCGCCCATGAAATGCTGGCGGATCACCCCCGCATCCGGCTGATTGAGCCCATGGAAGTGGATGAGTTCCACAACCTGATTAACGCCGCCTACTTTATCCTGACGGACTCCGGCGGCATTCAGGAGGAAGCACCCTCGCTTGGCAAACCGGTGCTCGTCATGCGCGATACCACCGAGCGCCCGGAAGGTCTGGATGCCGGAACGCTGCGCCTGGTAGGTACGGATGACCAGATTATCTTCTATGCCTGCCGCCAGCTGCTGGATGACCCGGTGGAGTATAAAAAGATGAGTATGGCGCGTAATCCCTACGGCGACGGCAACGCCTCCGTACGCATTGCTGATGTAATCGAGAATATGCCGTAACAAGCGTGTATCTACCTTGATAACAAAACAAAACCCCCGTCTGCATGAAAGCGGCGGGGGTTTTTGCATGAAATGCTGTCACCCTGTGGGGTTTATCGTGTATGGAATCAGCGTTGCCAGGCACCGTACATGTCGCGCATCCAGCCATCCACATCCATACCGTAAACGGATTGCAGCATGGCAGGGGTCAGCGCTTGTTCCGGTGCGGCGTCCACCCGCGTTTCGCCGTGATCCATCAGCATGATGCGCGTGCCGAAACGGCGGGCGATGCCTAAATCGTGCATCACGGAGATCACGGCGCGGTCACCCTGCGCAAGCCAGTCCTGAATCAGGCTGAGCACCTGCTTTTGGTAGGCAAGGTCGAGGTGGCTGGAAGGCTCGTCTAAAAGTAGCAGCCTTGGGTTTTGCGCAAATAACTGCGACAGGAACGCACGCTGCAGTTCGCCGCCGGAAATTTCCGAAATGCGGTGGTGGCGCAGGGCGTAGGTGCCGGTTTCCTGCATGGCGCGGAGAACGGCCTGCTCGTCCTGGTCGTTAAAGCCTGTCAGCGCATCGTGGTAGGCATAGCGGCCCAGACGTACGACTTCCTCTACTGTAAAGGCATAGCCTGCGGCATAGCGCTGGGCTAACAAGCCCATCTTAAGCGCGCGCTGACGCGGTTTCATGGTTTGCAGGGGCTGGTTGTCCAGCAGTATTTCACCCGTGTAGGGCACCCCCTGCATGAGGGCTTCCAGCATGGTGGACTTCCCCGCACCGTTGGGCCCACAAATCATCAGCCATTCTCCGCTTTGCAGGGAGAAGGATGCGTTTTTCAGAACCTGTCTATTGCCGTAGGATACCGACAGCTGTTTGACCTCAAGCATGCGAAGCCTCCTTCCGGCCGCGCAGCAGGATGATTGTGAACACCACCGCGCCGATCAGCGAGGTGACCACGCCAATGGGCAGTTCAATCGGGCTGATAATAACGCGTGCCAGCAAATCGCACAGCATTAAAAAGATCGCACCGCCAAACACCGTGGCGGGGAGGAGCTTTTTATGGTTAGGACCGGTAATCAGCCGCAAAATATGCGGCGTAACCAGCCCGACAAAGCCGATGGTACCGCCCACAGAGACGCATACGCCGATCAGTGCCGAAGCGCTGATGAGCATCAGCAGCCGGACACGCTTGACGTTCACGCCAACCGAGCGTGCGTTGGCCTCGCCAACGGCAAAGGCATTCAGCTCCCGCGCATGCATCAGCATGACGGCGCCGAAGAGGAGCAGCGAAATCAGCAGCATTAGGGCGTTTGTGTAGGTTGACCCTTGTAGGCTGCCCATGGTCCAGTAGGTGATGGAGCGCAGTTTTTCGCCCGAGAACGCGATCATCAGGCTGAGAATGCCGGAGATGAACATGGCATATACGATACCGATTAAAATCACGGTGTGCGAGGCAAAGCTCCGGTCCAGCTTGTAGGACAGCGCCAGGATGATGCCAAGCGAGAGTATCGCCCCGGCGATGGCCATGACCATGGTGCTGGCAAGTTGCAGGAAGGGAAAGCTGATGGAAAGCACAATGGCAATGACCGCCCCAAGCGATGCACCGGCAGAAACGCCAAGGGTGGAGCCGTCCGCCAGGGGATTGCGCAGCAGTCCCTGCATCACGCCGCCGCAAAGGGCCAGCGCCGCACCGGTCAGCGCAACGCACAGCACGCGCGGCAGCCGTACCGATAGGATGATTGCCACATTTGCGCCCTCCTGCGGTATGTCTAGGATGGCCTTGCCGATCACTTGCAGGGTGGTCAGCGGGGGCAGGGCGACGCTCCCCGCGCACACGCAGAGCGTGAGCGTGAGGAGTGTCGCCAGGGCAAACCCCAGGTATGCCAGGGGGTGGAAACCTTCTTTTTTCATACAGTTAGGGTGTGGTCAGGGCGTCGCGAAGCGCTTGTGCACCTTCGGCAAGCCGGGGACCGGGTCGGGTGAGGGGGTTGCCGGCAAAGTACACAGCCTGGTTTTGAATCGCTGTGATGCTTTCCCAGCCGGCACGGGCGAGGATTTCATCAATCGGGGTGACACCGGTCTCATAGTCCGGAGTCAAGGTCACGATATAATCGGGGTTACGCGCGATCAGCTGTTCTTCAGAAATCTGCGCCCAGCCTTCCAAATCGGAGAAGCTGTTTTCAAGGCCGAGAATGTCGGCAATTTCCTGTAGGAAGGTGCCCTGTCCGGCGGTCCACAGGCCGTATTCCAGCGGAGAGACTTCATAGTATACGCTGCCTGACAGCGGGGTTTCTTTCAGGGAGTCAAAGGTTGCCTGCATGTCAGCAATCAGAGCGGCGGCTTCGGCATCCTTGCCGGACAGGGCGCCGATCAGCGTAATGGATTCGTACACGCCGGCGATATCGCTAGCTTCGCTCGTTGCCACGGTGATGCCCGCAGCTTCCAGCATGTTCACCTGCTCCACAGTCTGCGCCATGGTGTTGAGGAGAACCAGATCGGGCTCCAGCGCGATGATCTGCTCAATGTTGGTCTCGGAGCCGGATTCCACCGAGGGAACGAGAAGGACCTCAGCAGGGTAGTCGCAGTAAGCGCCGCGGCCGACCAGCGTTTCGCCCGCGCCCAGCGCGTAGAGAATTTCGCAGTCCGCCGCCGTCAGCGCGACGATGCGCGCGGCTGGGGCATCCATTGTAATGGGTCTGTCCATCATGTCGGTAACGTTGATTGCTGATGTATCCGCCAATCCGCAGTTGGCCGTTAGGACCATCATCAGTACCAGTGCCAATCCAAGAAGTTTTTTGTGCATACTCGCACTCCTTTCTTTCGAACCGACAGCGTAAAGGCTGCCCCTCTTGGGACAGCCATTGTTGCACACGCATCGTGAGGAGCGCAAAACATGCCCAATCCCAGAGGTTGCCCCGCAAACAGGTCTCCCGGCTTGGCCTCATCCGCCAAAGCGCCTTCCCACCGGTTGCCCGGCAGTGGCATCGTGCTTTTTTGTCCGCCACACGGTTACTGGGATAGCTCGGAATTCTCATCCGGATTCCCGCGGGGTGGTGTTCCCCGGCGCTGTGAATAGCGCATTTGCGTGCTGTATTCGGTTGTTCCTTGAGTATACGGGCATGCGCGCAGCCATGTCAATGCCGGTGGGTAGAAATGTTCAGGCATGACTGCGGTATAGTGTTACAGGGTGTTACAGGGGAATGCCGCAGGCGGGTCGAAAGAATAGGGCATAGTATGCGTGCGCAGCCGTGTTGCGCACGGAAGGGGTGCGTGGTGTTTAAACGCTTGATGGGGCTTGTGGTTGTGCTGGCGCAGCTTATTGCAACGGACTGCTTTGCAAGTGCGTCTATGGAGCCGGGCATAACGGCGGATATTATCCTGCGCGGGACAAGCGCTGCGGCTTCGGGAGACGGCGTGGAAATCCATGGCGCTACGATCACCCTTACCAAAGGCGGCGTATACCGGCTGACGGGTTCGCTGGTTGACGGAATGGTAATCGTAGACGCGGGCAAGGACGAAACTGTGGAGCTTATACTCAATAGTGTAACCATGACGGCAGCTTCCACTGCGGCCATTGTCTGCCGGCAGGCGGAGCGTGTGATCGTCACCCTGGCCGAGGGAACAAAAAACGAACTGCGGGATGCCGCAAACGATATACAAGCTGCGCAGGAGGACGAACCGAGCGCCGTGCTGTACGCTAAGGATGATTTGCTGATTCGCGGCGAAGGCAGCTTGCAGATAAACGGGGGTCGTCAAAACGGCGTGAGCACAAAGAAGACCTTCACGCTCCAGAGCGGTACGTTGCTGGTGGAAGCGGCAAACCACGGCCTGCTAGGGAAAGACAGCGTTGAACTGCAAGGCGGCATGCTGCAAATTACAGCCCAGAACGACGGGATTCAATCCGGCGGCAAGCATGGCACGGTTTTGATTGAAGGCGGCACGGTGCACATTGTATCCGGTGCTGACGGCATACAGGCCGAAAGCGCGCTGATGATATCCGGTGGCGAGATTGACATTCTGGCAGGCGGCGGCTCTGCCGCCAGCGGCGATTCCCAAAGCCGGAAAGCGCTGAAATCGTCCGGCATGCTGCGGATTACAGGCGGCGAGCTGCGGCTAAACAGCCTGGATGATGCGGTGCACGCGGCGACCGGGGTGCTGGTGTCCGGCGGCGTGCTGGCATTGCAGTCCGGAGACGATGCAGTGCACGCAGGAGAACAGCTGCAAATAACCGGCGGGTCTATGGAGATCGTCAGTGCGCTGGAGGGGCTGGAAAGCGAAGTCGTGGAGATTTCCGGCGGTGTACTATCCATGCATACTGCGGACGACGGCATGAATGCCGTCGGCAACCATGCGCGATTGGAGATTTCCGGTGGTGTTATCCGCATCAATGCCGATGGCGATGGGGTGGATTCCAATGGTACAGTGACCATGAGCGGCGGGGAACTGATCATTTCCGGCCCCGAATCTATGGACTATGGTGCGCTGGATTATGATGACAGCTTTTTAATCTCCGGCGGGGTGCTGGCGGCGGCCGGTTACACCGGTGTGGGGCAAGCACCGGGTGCGGACTCGACTCAGCCCTCCGTGATGATTACGTTCACCGCGATGCAGACCGATGGCAGCACCTATCTGCTGACGGATGACGAAGGGACCATACTCCTGTCTGTTCGGCCGGAGAAGGCGTTCCAAACCCTTGTACTATCCACGCCGGAACTTGCGGCAGGGGAGCAGTATAGGCTGTATAGAAGTACGGACGGCACGCTGACTGGCGCTATGATGGTTTACGATTTCACAATTTCCGATATAATAACCCTATTGGGCGACACGGTCCCCAACTGACAGCAAAGGAGACGATACAATGCAGTTTACCATGGTGCATACCAACCTGAATGTTTTGGATATGGAAAAAAGCCTTGCATTCTATAAAGAAGCACTGGGCTTAACCGAAGCCCGCCGCAGCGTTGCCAAGGACGGCAGTTATGTCATCGTGTTTTTGTCCGACGGGACAGGCGAGCCTAAGCTGGAGCTGACCTGGCTGCGGGACAAGGATACCCCTTACGAGCTGGGTGACAACGAAACCCATATTGCCTTTCGCGTCAAGGAATATGAAAAGGCCCATGAAAAGCACAAAAACATGGGCGTCATCTGCTTTGAAAACGAAGCCATGGGTCTTTATTTCATTAACGATCCGGACGGCTACTGGCTGGAAATTCTCCCGGTCAAGGCGTAACGGATACCAAAAAACCCCGGCGCATTTGCGCCGGGGTTTTTGTGTGGAGATAAACGCTTAGTTCCAGCGGTTACCGCCGCGGCCAAAGCCGTAGTTCATCTGGGTCTGTGTGCCGATCTGTGCCGGGGTGCCGTCGCTCCAGCAGTACTCGCCGTCCTGCATTTGCAGGTACAGGGGCTCGCCATTGGCACCGCGAGAGTACACGCGCTGCTGCTCGCCGTTTTCATCCAGCACATAGCAGAAGCCATCTTCATCTACCAGATAGTCGCCCTGTGCGAACTGGTTGCCCTGCGGGGTCAGGGGATCGGTGCTGATCTGGTTTTGGAAGTTGCGAGGTGCGGTATTGCCGCCACCGCGCGGGCCGCCTGCGGCCAGGGCCATAACAGGAATGGAGATGGCAAGAACCAAAGCGGCGATCAGAATGAGCATAGATTTACGTTTCATGGAAATACCTTCTTTCTAAGTAGCATGTGTCAGCACTGGTTTGCTGCACGTTTAGTATCCCGCAAGGATGTGGCAATTTTATGTCTTTCCTGGTAAGCGTTTGTGGAGATATGGAATAAAAAAAAACGGCTTGCTTCAAGGCGGGTATAGAATACGAATACTGGCAATACCATGCCGCATGCACCGTATGCAAAAAAATTATGGCGAAACTGTGGCTTTTTCCGCAATAGAATGTGAGAAAGGTGGACAGTAAGCCGTCCCTATACTATGATAGGCGTGGAAGGGGGCGACACTATGGCCCTGGTATTGGTGGCGGACGACAACCGCCAGATTGCTTCGGTGCTGGAAGAGTACCTGAAAAAAGAAAACCATACGCCCGTATTGGCGGCGGACGGGGAGCAGGCACTGGAACTGTTTCACAGCCGCGCCTTCGATGCCGTGCTGCTGGATGTGATGATGCCCAAGATCGACGGCTTTTCCGTATGCCGTGAAATTCGCAAAACATCCTCCGTGCCTGTGATTATGATCACTGCGCGTGGTGAGGATTTCGAGCGCATTATGGGGCTGGATATCGGCGCGGATGATTACATCGTCAAGCCCTTTTCGCCCGGCGAGGTCATGGCGCGGCTGCGCGCGGTTCTGCGGCGTATGCACGTCAACGACGACAGCGGCGGCAAGACCGTTACCCTGGGCAACCTGTGGGTGTCGGTGGACGATTATCTGGCCAAAGTCGGCGACACACAGCTGACCTTGACCAAAAAAGAGTTTGAAATCCTATGGACGCTGGCCGAGCACCCCGGCAAGGTGTTTTCTCGCGATAACCTGCTGGAAAGCTTGTGGGGGTACGATTATTTCGGCGATACCCGCACGGTGGATACGCACATCAAGCGCCTTAGGGCCAAGGTGGAGGCGGCCGATCCGGAAGGGTTTTCCATCAAAACCATCTGGGGCGTTGGCTACCGGCTAGAGGTAAGCGAGCATGCGTAACCGCATCGCGCAAAAACTACTCCTATATTTTGTCATTCCGCTATGCGTGTTTGCACTGATGAGCGGGGTACTGTTTCAGACCCTGTTTGCCCGTGATATGACCGAGGACGCGCAGCGGGAGCTGACCGCTCGCGCCACAACCTTGGCCGATAAGCTGACCCAGGCTTTAAATGGCGAGGTGGCAGGCAACAGCCAGAGCCCCGGTATGGGCATGGGCCGCAGCGGTGGGAATGAAGGCGGCAATGGCATGAACGGGGGCCTGAGTGCCTATCTACCATCGCTCAGTTTGTTGGATGCCGATGTATGGCTGCTGGATGCGGACCTGAATTTTCTGTCCACCGGCCGACGGATGGAATCCATCGTATATCAGGATCTCCCACGAGATGCTGACCGGCTTGTAAGCCGGGTGTTTGAAGGGTTTACGGTGGTCAGCCGCGGGTTTTCCGATGTGCTGGGCGCACCGACCATCACCGTAGGCGTGCCGCTTTATAAGGGCGACAGCATCTATGGGGCGTTGCTGATGCACGATGCAGTATCCGGCATCCAGGCGGTTACAGCGCGGGGTACAACCGTGCTGGCGCTGTCCGGGGCCATTGCGCTGATTATCGCGGTGATGCTGGCAATTTGGCTGAGTTACGCGTTTGGTAGGCCGCTCAACCGAATGAAGGATACCGCCTTAACGCTGGCAAGCGGTGAGTACACGGCCAAAACGGGCGTTCATCGCGGGGATGAAATCGGTAAGCTGGCTCAGGCTATGGATGTGCTTAGCGATAAACTACAGGAAGCCAAACACCAAAAAGAGCAGCAGGAACAGCTGCGCATGGAGTTTTTATCCAATGTATCGCACGAACTGCGCACGCCTGCAACGGTGCTGCGCGGCTCGCTGGAAGCGCTGCGCGACGGCGTGGTGACCGATCAGCAACAGATCAAGGACTATCATGAGCAGATGCTCAAAGAGACCATAGGTTTGCAGCGCCTGACCAACGATCTGCTGGAGCTTTCCAAGCTGCAAAACCCGGACTTCCAAATGGAACAGACGGACGTAATTTTGCAGGATGTACTGGGCGATGCGCTGCACGCCGCCGATCTGATGGCCCAGAAAAAGGCCATGACCATCACGCGCACCCTGCCGGACGAACCCCTGACTTTCCGCGGCGATTATGGGCGGCTGCGGCAAATGCTGCTAATCGTGCTGGATAACGCAGTAAAATTCTCCTCGCAGGGCAGTACCATTGCCGTAGCGCTGACAAAGGAGCACATCACCGTGCGGGACTACGGCACGGGCATCGCGCCCGATCTGCTGCCCTATATATTCGATCGCTTCCGCAAAACCCCCTCGGAAGAAAACCGCCAGGGTTCGGGGTTGGGGCTTGCCATCTGCCGGCAGATTGCCGTTCGCCACGGCATGGAAATTAAGGTGGACAGTAAGCCGGGAAACGGTACGCAGTTTACCTTCGTTTTGCCTAATTTGGTAAAATCGGCTATAATATAATAAGTGAGAGTGTGAAAAGCGTGCAAAGATCGGCACATTGCTTTTCATATCTCGAAATTGTACACGATTAACAGGAGGTAACACGATGGACAATACAACGAAACTGAAATTTGAAGAACGGGAAACGCTTAGCAAAAGCGCTAGAAAACAGCTGCGCAGGGAAGGGTATCTGCCGTGCTCCATTTCGCGCAAGGGCGAACCGTCCGTTAGCATTTCGCTAAAGAAAGATGAATTCAGAAGGGCGTTCGGGGCGATTGGCATGTCCGGCATCTATACCCTGCAATCCGGCAGGAAAAAGCCGCATAGCGCCATGATTCGCGAAATTCAGTATATTCCCGGCACCTACGAGTATATGCATATCACCTTCCAGGGCATTTCGCTCACGGAAGAGACCACGGCGGATATCCCCGTGCACATCACCGGCAAGGAAGAAGTGGTGCATAACGGGTTTGAAGTGCTACAGCAGCTTGAGCATGTGCATCTCAAAGGCCTTCCCTCTGATTTCCCCTCTGCAATCGAGGTGGATGTGAGTGCCATGGAAGCCGGAGAGCACCTGACCGTTGCGCAGCTGCAGCTGCCGGAAGGCGTCCAGAGCCTGACAGAGGAAGACCGTTTGGTCCTGTCGGTTTCCTATCCGAAGATCCGCAAGGAAGACACGGATGGGGATGAAGCGGCTGACACCGATGCGGCTGAAACCACCGCAGCTCCGGCCGAGTCCGCTGGCGACGCAGAATAATCGCCTGCCCGCAAGGGTAGCCATAAAGCTAAAAAAAGACCGCGCATCACGCGGTCTTTTTGCTGATTTCGTAAGAAGTTCTTACATCTTCTCCACTTTCGTAACCTTGCCCATTTTGATGAGCTTTTCATTGATAAGCTGCATGATGATGGCGCGCTTTAAGATGCCCATTTGCTTGAAGGTAATGTCGTTGTGGGCTGCGTTTACGGCCTGGCCTTCAAACAGGCGGACAATATCGGCATTGCGCAGGAACAAGCATAGTTTGCACACACCGGCGCTGTCGTTTTGAATATCTTCTTCCAGTATGTTATATACCTGGTTGAGCGTGACCGCGCCCTCCATTACCAGGTCGATGCCATCAATGGAGTATTCCGGTGGTGCGGTGAAAGCATCGGAAATCTTTTGCATTCTCACACGCCGCCCCATCACACGGGCGACCATGTCCGCCGTGGTGGAGCCGCAGACCACCTTCAGGCCATCGCAGGATAGAAAGCGCTTGACGAAGATTTCGTCATCCATCCGATTGGCCGGCGGGCCCGTGAGGATGTTAGTCACGCTGGCTTTGCGCAGGCTGAGCAGGGCGATGGAGGTATCGTCGCCGTGTATATTGCCCGAAAGCGCTTTGGTTTTCATTAAAATCAGGTCAAGGGCATCATCCTGGCTCATGCCGCTGGTGATGCACTTCTGGTACAGGTCCATAAACCCGTCCGTACCCCAGCCCATGCCCTGCCCGCGGCCCAGACCCGCCTGGGTGACACCGTCGGTGAAAAACACCATGGAGTCGCCCTCTTTGAGCAGCACCGAGGTTTCCGATACCACTTCACCCGACAGGGTATAGTGCGTAGTGCGCAGTTTTTGCACAATACCGTCGCGGATCAAAAGCGGCTGCGGGGCTTCAAAAGAAAGGGCGGTCAGTTGCCCGTTTTTCATGATGCGCGCAACGTTAAACGCGGCAAACGGAACCTTTTCAGATCGTGCCCGGTGCATGAGTGTCAGCGTTTTTTCGCAGGCCTTATGAATGGGGATGCCTGAACGCATCAGGTGCAACATACGGCTGATGCACATGCGTGCGGCAATGTTGGCATAACTGCCGGACCCCACGCCGTCGGCGAGGATAAAATCGGTATGCTCCATCGTGCGCACGATCGCTGCCTGATCGCCGCACTCACGGTAATGCTTTTTGTTCACCTGCTTCAGCAATAAATCGGTGTACAGGCGTTGTTTTGGCTCACTCATCGGACTGAATCAGTTCTTCCAGCAGGGTTTCGGAGCGCGCAGCGCTTTCGCCCAGGTAATCGGCCATTTTCTGTGCCATCTCCAAATTCTGGGCAATCAGTTTTTCCACTTGCTGTATCGTCTTGTCCCGTGCGGACTGTATTTTGGCTTCGTTAAGCTTGATGTTGGACAGGTCCATGTAGATGCCGACATACTGTTTTTCGGCGGGCAGGTAGTACACCACCTGGTGAAACTCCTTGCCCATGTATTCAAAAATCGATTCCAGGTGCTTGCCCGGCTGGGCGAACACCCGCTCGTAGATGCTCGAATCTAGTAAATAGGATATTTTTCGCCCGATAATGGCCGATGTGCAGTTAAAATACTTTTCAAACGCCGGGTTGACCAGCTGAATGGTCATACCTTCGTCCAGAATGACCACGCCCTCAGGTGCGTTGTGAAGTATGGTATCGGCGCGGTTCTCGGCGCGGCGGCGCATATAGGGGATGCACATGGAGTACTCTGCCATGCCGTTTAGGATGGCGATGGCGTTCTCCTCGCAGTTGGCATAGCCGCAGGCCCCGCAGTTCAGGCGGTTTTCTGGTGCGGATTTGAAGGTGTGTTCATACACATCCAAAATATCCTGCTCGGTATATTTCACGCCCTTGACCGGCTTTTTGGTAAAGCTTGTGGCCAGGTCCACCGGCGGCATGGTTTCTTCCGCGCCGACGGCCTCGTCCTTTTCGTGGGCGTAGTTGATGATGTCTTTACGCTTTTCAAAGATATTGTTGCAGCTTTCGTTGCCTGCACCGCCGATGCAGCCGCCGTTGCAAAACAGCGGTTCGATAATTTCAAGGTCCTTGGAATCTACGGCGGCGTGCAATAGCGTGATGGTGTTTTCATAGCCGGAGGTGTGTACGATGTTGATGGAATCAATGCTGTCGTCCAGCCCCGCCGTTTTGATCATACCGCCGGGCAGGGGGAAAAGCTTGGCGGTGTTCAGGTGGCCGATCTGGTCAAAGCCGGAATCACAGATCTCTTCCAGCACGATGCCTTCTTCTTCAAACCAGGCGTTGAGTTCCTTAAACGTCAACACGCCGTCTACAATCCCTTTGTATTTCTCCTGCTGGGCTTCGGCCTTTTTGGCCACAGCCAGGGGCCAATGAACACGGTGCGCATATCCGGATGCAGTGCTTTGGTAATCTTGCAGTGTGCAATCATGGGGGAGACGACGGGTAAAAGCAGGTCGATATGCTCTGGCATATAGGTCTGCACATAGTCCACCACCGCCGGGCAGGCTGTGGCGATGCCGCCCCGGCCTGTTGTGGCAACCAGCTTTTTGGTGTAGTCGGCTACAGCATCTGCGCCGATGGAGGTTTCTTCTACGCGCTTAAAGCCGAGCCCCCGGAGCCCCGCCGCCAAACGGCGGCGGAGGTACCCGGGATACTCGGCTGCAAACGAGGGCGCTACGCAGGCGACTACATCGCTGGACTTGACGATTTTTTTGATCTCGTCCAGCTGGCTTTCGTCCACTTTGGCCTTTTGCAGGCAGGTTTTCACACAGGTGCCGCAGTTAATGCAGCGTTCCTGGTTAATAAATGCCTGGTTGGATTTGATACCGATCGCCTTGACCGGGCATGCGCGGACACAGCGGTAGCAGTCCCGGCACATGGCTTCCAGTGTTTTGACGATGCTCATAGGGGTCTCCTTATGGTCTACAGGAGAAACGGAGCTTTATGCGTTTGCGTGCAGCTTCAGTTTCTCGGTTAGGGTCTCGATGGCCTTCACCCGCGTGCAGTGGGTCAGGGTCTCGTCGCCGATGCGCACCACGGGGCCTTGGTCGCACTTTTCAAAGCAGAAGGTTGCGCCCAGTTCTACCTGGTCTTCCAGCCCGTTTTGCGAGATGAAGCTGGTCAGTTGGGACAGCAGTTTCTGCGAGCCGCGGATGAAGCAGCCGGTACCAAAGCAAATGGATACGGGCAGTTTATCGACTGCGGCGGGCGTTTCGGTGCGGTCGGACTTGATGCGGGAACGGGCGTGGTAGTGCGTGTGCAGCAGGTCGTGGGCCTTGTGGCTGCCGGGCTTGCCCAGGAAGTTGGTGTACAGATCGTTGATGTACGGATTATCCTGGGGCTTGTGCAGCTGCAGCATTTTATCGGTGCGGTACAGGGCTTCGGTACGCTTTTTGCGCGCCTGCCGATCGTGGTTGACAGGCTGACCGCCGCCGTTGATGCAGCCGGAGGGGCAGGCCATGATTTCGACAAAATCATACTCGGCATTGCCGGCTTTGATGTCTTCCATCACTTTGCGGGCGTTGCCCAGGCCCGATACAACCGCCATCTTCAGCTTCGTGCCGGAGAAGTCGTACTCCACCTCGCGGATGCCGTCTTCGCCGCGCACCTCACGGATGATGTAATCGTCGGTCTTTTTGCCGGTCAGTTTCTCGCCTGCAAAACGGATGGCCGCTTCACTCACGCCGCCGGAGTTACCGAAGATCACGCCGCCGCCGGTGTTAAAGCCGTAGGGCATATCAAAGGCTTCGGGTTCCATTTCGTTGAACATAATGCCGCGTTCGCGGATTAGCAGTGCCAGCTCGTGGGTGGTGATGACGTAATCCACGTCCGGGCTGTCGGCCACGGAGAACTCGTCGCGCTTGGCTTCGAACTTCTTGGCGGTGCAGGGCATGATGGAAACAAACACAATGTCCTTGCGCTCTTTATTCACCATCTCAGGCAAAGTTTCCTTCACCAGCGAGCCCAGCATTTGCTGGGGCGATTTGCACGTGGACAGATTGCCGGCAAAATCGGAGTAATACTGCTCCATGAATTTCACCCAGCCGGGGCAGCAGGAGGTGAACATCGGCAGGTTTTCGCCTGCGGTCACGCGGCCAAGCAGCTCGGTGCCTTCTTCAAAAATAGTCAGGTCGGCAGAGTAGGACACATCATACACAGCGTCAAAGCCCATCATTTTCAGGGTGGCGACCATTTTACCCACGGCATTAGCGCCGGTTTCCAGGCCGAATTCCTCGCCGATGGCAACACGCACAGCTGGGGCAATGGCCGCGACCACGTATTTATCCTTGGACTGAATGGCGGTGAACACCTCGGTGGTGTCGGATTTGATGGTCAGTGCGCCGGTGGGGCACACCTTGGTGCACTGGCCGCAGTCGATGCACTCCACGGTGGCGATATCGCGCTCAAAGCAGGGGGTGACAATGCTGTCGGCACCGCGGTGGGCAAAGCCGATCGCGCCCACGCCCTGGATTTCCGAGCACATGCGCACGCAGTCGCCGCAGAGTATGCACTTGTTGGGGTCGCGTGCGATGGACGGGGACGACAGATCCAGCGGCAGATCACGGCCCTTGCGCTTAAAGCGTACGTCACGCACGCCCAGGCGGTTGGCCAGCGCCAGCAGTTTGCAGTCGTCGCCTTTGCGGCAGGTTTGGCAGTCGCCCTGGTGGCTGGCCAAAAGCAGCTCCAGAATCATTTTGCGTGTTTCGCGGATTTCCGGGGTGGAGGTTTTCACCACCATGCCGGGGGTGGGAATCGTGGAGCACGAGGCAACCATGCCCATGCCCTCGACATCCACCATGCACAGGCGGCATGCGCCGTAAATGCTCATCTCGGAGTGATAGCAAAAGGTGGGGATTTCCACACCGGCCTTGCGGATGAGCTCCAGCAGGTTACGTTCGCCCTCGATGGGGACCTGTTTATTGTCAACGGTTACGGTTTGATTCGTTTTCATAGCTATTCCCGCCCTTTCCTACGCGAGCACGGCGCCGAATTTGCAGGCGTCCATGCAGGCTCCGCATTTGATGCACTTGGCAGCGTCAATCACGTGCGGCTGTTTCTTTTCACCGGTGATGGCATTGGTGGGGCACTTGCGCAGGCACGCGCCGCAGCCGATGCACTTGTCGGCATCAATGCTGTACTTTTGAAGCGCTTTGCACTGACCGGTGGGGCAGTGCTTGTTGATGATGTGCTCTTCATACTCTTCACGGAAGTATTTCAGCGTGGAAAGCACAGGGTTGGGCGCGGATTTGCCCAGACCGCACAGCGATACCTTCTGCACCACGCGGGCCAGCTCTTCCAGCAGTGCCAGCTGTTCCATGGTGGCTTTCCCCTGGGTGATATCGGTGAGGATATCCAGCATTTGCTTGGTGCCTTCGCGGCAGACCACGCACTTGCCGCAGCTTTCGTTCTGGGTAAACTCCATGAAGTAGCGGGCGATTTCCACCATACAGGTTTTATGGTTCATAACAACCAGCCCGCCGGAGCCGACCATCGCGCCGATGGCTTTCAGGTTCTGGTAGTCCAGCGGCATATCCAGGTGTTCCTGGGTCAGGCAGCCGCCGGAGGGGCCGCCGATCTGTACGGCCTTGAAGCCTTCGGGGGAGAGGTCGCCGTTTTCTTCGGTCACACCGCCTGCGATGTCATGTACAATCGTGCGCAGCGTAGAGCCAAGGGGGACTTCGATCAAACCGGTGTTGAGCACGTGGCCGGTGAGCGCGAAGGTCTTGGTGCCGGCGGCCGAGGCCGTACCCAGCTTTTTATATTCGTCCGCGCCGGTTTCAAACACCAGGGGAACGGTGGACAGCGTTTCCACGTTGTTGATGACGGTAGGCTTGCCAAACAGGCCCTTCTGGGCGGGGTAGGGGGGCTTGGGGGTCGGCATGCCGCGTTTGCCTTCGACCGATGCCATCAGCGCTGTTTCTTCGCCGCAGACAAACGCACCTGCGCCTTCCATAACGGTGATGTTGAACGCACGGCCGGTGCCCAGCATATCATCGCCGAGGATGCCTGCATCCTGTGCAGCTTCCACGGCGACACGAATGCGCTTGACGGCCAGCGGGTATTCCGTGCGCACGTACACATAGCCTTCATCCGCGCCGATGGCCATGGCGGCGATCATCATGCCTTCAAGGATGGAATGGGGGTTACCCTCCATGACCGCGCTGTCCATGAATGCGCCGGGGTCGCCCTCGTCGCCGTTGCAGATGACATACTTCTTATCGCTTACACTCTGGCGGGTCATATCCCATTTGCGGCCGGTGGGGAAGCCCCCGCCGCCTCTGCCCTTGAGGCCGGAATCCATCATGATGCTGCAGATTTCTTCGGCAGTCATCTTGGTGACGCGCTCGGCCTGCACATACCCGCCCCGGGCGATGTATTCGTTTATGTCGGTGGGGTCGATATTGCCGACTTTCTTCAGCACGACGTGGTGCTGGCCTTTGTAGAACGGCATTTCGCTCTTTTTGGGATACGCGGTTTTGTCAGGCTTGTGCGTGTACACCAGGCGATCGACCAGGGCATCGCCCAAAACGGTCTTTTCGATGATCTCTGCGACGTCCTCGGGCGTAACTTTGCAGTACATAATGTTTTCGGGCAGGATGGTGACCACCGGGCCCATTTGGCAAAAGCCCTGGCAGCCGCTGCCGGTGACCTGGTAGCCGTCTTCATGCTTGTTAATGGTCAGTGCCACAGGCAGACCCTTGGCCTTGATCAGTTCTTCAAACTTGTCAATCACCTGCAACGCGCCGCCTGCAATGCAGCCGGTGCCTGCGCATACAACAATGCGCTTTTGAATATCTTTGGTATTATCCTTGTAGTCTTGCGCCCGTTTCACCAGGTTGACAGCTTCACTCATGTCCTAACTGCTCCTTTTTCTGAATATCCTGGATGACGGCCACAGCCTTATCATCAGTTAAAAGCCCGAAAACCTCGCCGTTGACGGTCATGGCCGGAGCGCGGCCGCAGGTGCCAAGGCAGGCGACGGTTTCTACGGTAAACAGCATATCCGGCGTGGTGTTCTCGCCTTCGGCAAGCTGCAAATGCTTGCGGACAGCGTCCAGCAGGTGCATGGATTTCTTTACGTGGCAGGCGGTGCCGTCGCAAATTCTAACCACATACTTGCCCTTGAGTTTCAGGGTAAAGTGCGAATAGAATGACGCAACCCCGTATACATGGGATGAGGTGGTGCCAAGCATTGTGGCGACATACACCATCAATTCCTCTGGCAGGTAACGGTACTCGTTTTGGATCTCCTGCAGGATGGGGATGAGTTTGGCCTGGTTGTACCCGTACTTTTCGATGATCTGTCCGGCCTTTTCAAAGGCTAAGATGTTCTGCACGCTGATTCACGCTCGCTTCCTGAATTTCGGGTCTTGAATTT
Source organism: Candidatus Limiplasma sp. (assembly GCA_963675925.2). Classification (GTDB taxonomy): domain Bacteria; phylum Bacillota; class Clostridia; order Christensenellales; family Aristaeellaceae; genus CAXXOK01. The sequence continues at coordinate 434,872 of CAXXIB010000004.1, read as the reverse complement.
CTTCAGCAATATCGAAATGGACGCGGTCAGGTTTTCGTTATGCACGAGTACCGTATCCGGAACGTCCAGTGTAATGGGGGCGAAGTTCCATATGCCCAGAATGCCGGAGGCGACCATGAGGTCTGCAATGCCCTGGGCTTCTTCGGCCGGTACGCAGATGATGCCGAACTTTACGTGCATCCGTCCGCATAACGAGGAGAACTTCGAAAGGGGTAACACGGGCTTGTTGTTGATCTCGGTGCCGACCACAGCGGGGTTAATATCGAAGGCGGCGGCGATGCCGATGCCGTAATCCCCGAACTGATTGTGGAACAGCAGGGCGGTGCCAATGCTGCCAGCGCCTATCAGGAACATCTCTGTCTTGTTGTTGTAGCCCAGGGTATCTTCCAGGGCTGACAGCAGTTCCTTCAGGTTGTAGCCGGTTTTGGGGCGGCCGACAGCAGCGGTATACTGCAAGTCCTTACGCACCTGCACAGCGACCAGCCCCATGGCTTTGGCGATGCTGGCACAGGAGATGTCGGTCACACCTTTGCGGGCCTGGCGGCTGAGATACTGGTAGTAGACCGGCATGCGTTTGAGGGTGGGCAGCGGTATCTGCAGCAGGTTATTCTCGCCTGGCATGCTGGCCTCCTTCGGGTCGGTCGGGTAATTGATAAATTATTATCAATATAAATATATCGAATCGTTAAAATATTGTCAAGCGGTTCAGCACTTAAAATACACGATTTGTACTGAAATAGTGGTTTTCTTTACAAAAACCGTTGACACGAACATATGTTCGTGTTATAGTTTTAGCAAAGGAGAGAGCATTATGATCATTAGCTGCAGCCGCCGTACGGATATCCCCGCGCTTTATGCGGACTGGCTTTTTACGCGTATCCAGGAAGGATACGCCTGTGTTCGCAACCCGATGAACCATTTGCAGGTCAGCAAAATCCGCCTGACGCCGGACGTGGCCGACGGCTTTGTGCTCTGGACGAAAAATCCCGCGCCGATGCTGCCAAGGCTGCATGAACTGCGCGACTATGCCTACTATTTTCAGTTTACGCTCACGCCCTACGGCAAGGATATTGAACCCAACCTGCCGGTGAAGATTAAGCTGCTCAATACCTTTCATCATCTGTCCGACCAGGTCGGCCCCCACCGGGTCATCTGGCGGTATGACCCCATTTTGATTAACGATACCTGGACGGTGGATACGCACCTGCGCACATTTGAGATGATGGCGCGTCTGCTGGCCGGGAAAACCTATAAGGTTGTTATCAGCTTTCTCAATACCGATTACCGCAACGCGCGCCGCAATGCCCAGTTGCTTAAAGCCCGGCCATTGAGCGATCAAGCAAAGCGGGACATGGCAAAGCAGCTCAGCCAGATTGCCGGGGAGTGCGGTATGGAGATGAGCGCATGCGCCCAGACGATTGATCTATCCGAAAGCGAGGTCGCCCCGGCACACTGCGTGGACGGCGATCTGTTTGAAACCCTACTGGGCTGCCGCTTGGATGTGCGCAAGGATACAAACCAACGGCCCGCCTGCGGCTGTGTGCAAAGTACGGATATCGGGATGTACAATTCCTGCAGCAACGCCTGCCGCTATTGCTATGCTAATTATTCGCCCTCCGAAATCGCCCGAAACCGCCAGCGGCACGACCCAAAGTCCCCGCTGCTCTTTGGGGAGATCGGCCAGCTGGACACCGTAACCGAGCGCGTGATGCACTCCTGCAAGGAACAGCAAATGGCGCTGGTCGGGTTTTAGTTGCAGGCAAACAACGAACAAATCTCGCACATTTTGGCGGTCTGATTTCCGCTGTCTTGGACCTGTTTGATTCATTTACTTCATTGTCGCGATTTAAATTATCATCAATGGAACTAGCATCTTAATGTAGGTCAAGCCTATTGTGTAGTGTCTACATGACATACGCTTCCATAAGTTGGCAAGGTATTTCTGGTAATTCTATGGAACCTGTCAATGCAACCTAGAGAAATCTTTACTATACAAAGAATGGAACAATAGTTAACATTACAAAAGACATAAATTAAACAATAGTAAATGCATATTCAGTGACTTGATTCATGATATAATTTGTTCAATGAAATTTTTCTGAAGTGAATGTTTTCTGGATGAGAAGTATATGATAACAATGATGTTTTATTGTGACAGGTCTTTATATAGCAACGTAATATAAATCAATCAGAGGTGCTTGTAATATGGGTAAGATAAAATTAAAGGATTTGTATGTTGGTAAAATTGATGGATATAATGAATTCTTAACATATGGCAATAGTGTATGCAAAGATCTTTTCTTTGAATATCCTGGATTTGATCTTAAGAAGTTCGTAGACGGATCAATTTACTATGTATATGGAGACAAAGGTACTGGTAAAACAATGTTGCTTAAGTATATAGAATCCACAGTATTGACAGATGTTGGTAAAAATGCAACTGCATTTATTCGGTTTAAAAAGGAAATTGACGAAGACCAGCGCAATCAAATTAAGAGAGCTGGTATTCCACAAGCTCCTTTTGAAGAAATAATTGAAAGCGAAATACCTGCAGACAATACGATAAACTGTATGTTGGCATGGCAGGTATATTTCGTGAGAGTAATTATCAACCAGTTAGATCAGAATGACTGCGGTGTATTTGATAAGAAGAATGATGGTTGGATAAAACTATGTGGTCTTATTAACGCAATTTACAATGAAACCAAGGATGCTAGCATTTTTAGAAAGATTTTACCAAAGATAAGAAAAGGGAACATTGAAGTAAACGCGGCAAATTGCGCGAAGCTGAATTTGGATCTCGAATGGGTAGATGAGAGTAAAAAAGTAGTCTCCTTTAACTCTGTTGCAAGGAAGATCCTGAGTTTATACTCGAACTTATCGGGGATACTTGGTAACATATATATTTTTGTTGATGAGCTAGAATTGTCGCTTAAACGGACAAAAAAGTATGAAAGAGATATAAGTCTTATTCGTGATTTAATATTTGCTGTTCAATATATGAATGAAATTGCAAAGGAAAAAAAGTTTAACGTATATATAATTGCCGCTATTCGTAATGAAGTTTACAGAAATGTTAAGTCTAAAGGTTTGGAGATAAATAAGCCCATTCATGATTTTGGCATACACATTAGTTGGCTACAAAGAGGTGGAGATATTAAGGATCATCCCTTGCTAAGAATGCTTGAGAAAAGATTCCAATATAGCGAAAAAATGGCTGGATTTCCAATGAGTAAAGATATTTGGAGCGAATATTTTTTACCGACTGTTGGAAGTGCGGCAGTACCTATTCACAATTACATTTTGGGGCAAACATGGTATCGACCTAGAGACATTATTAGATTGTTTTCTGTTATTCAAGTTATGTGCGAAAACAAAGATTTCATTGATCAAGCAACATTTGATATAATTAAGCAAAGATATTCAGAGGAATCTTGGACGGAGTTTGAGGAAGTTTTAACAGCCACATATTCTGATCAAGAAGTAGAGGGGATTAAGCAAGCCTTGACTGGCTTAATATTACCATTCCAACAAAATGACTTTATTGCACAGATAAATGGGAAAGCAGATACTTTTAAGGAAGTTGAGATCCTACAGAAAAGTAATAAAAAGCCGAACCAAATATTGAGAGATTTATATGAAATTGGAATAATCGGTAATTATGGATCATTACCGCGATTTTCATTTAAGGGTGATAAAGACATTGATCCTATGAGGCCATTAACTTTACATTATCCGTTGCTACGATTTTTTAGAGCATCAATAAGGAAAACGAGAAAATACTAAGGCTTACACTTAAAATTTGTATTGCAACTAATAGTGCTATAAGATAGCTGACATGACGGGCTTTGTTTGTAAAACAGAGTCATGTTGGTGATGTGCTTCATAAGCATTGTGAGTTTTTGCTTAAAGAGTATATGAAAACCGTCTTGTTGATGCGATAATTCGAATACGTGTCTTATATGGCAAAGTTTCTAGCGGTTAACGAATTGGATTTGGGAAGATATAGTGAGTATTGAAATTGAAAGAGAGCGGGACAACGATAAAGCCTTTGAAGTGATTGAACCCCTATCGTCCTTATAAAATACTCTGTAAAAACTGTTTTAGCCTGTCGCCCTTGGGATTGACGAAGATGTCCTCGGGCGGGCCTTGCTGGGCGATGCGTCCGGCATCCATAAAGATGACGCGGTCAGCCACTTCGCGGGCAAAGCCCATTTCGTGGGTGACGACCAGCATGGTGATGCCCTGGCTGGCAAGTTTCTTCATCACGGCCAGTACCTCGCCGACCAGTTCGGGGTCGAGCGCGGAGGTGGGCTCGTCAAACAGCATGATCTCCGGTTCCATGGCCAGCGCTCTGGCAATGGCCACGCGCTGCTGCTGGCCGCCGGACAGCTTGGACGGATACACATCCACCTTGTCGGACAGGCCGACCATTTTGATGATATCCCGGGCAAGCGTTTCGGCATCGGCTTTGTTTTTCTTGCGGACCAGCACCTGGGCGATCATCACGTTCTCCAGCACGGTTTTGTGTGGGAACAGGTTAAAGCTCTGAAACACCATGCCCATTTCCAGCATCAGCGCTTTGTGCTTTTCCGGGCCGATACGGTGAATGGTGCGGTTGTGCTCGCGGTGTAAAAACAGCTCGTCTTTGATAAAAATCTTGCCGCTGGTAATAGTCTCCAGCTGGTTTAGCGACCGCAGATAGGTCGATTTGCCCGCGCCGGACGGCCCGATGATGCAGATAACCTCGCCCTTTTCCACGTTGAGGTTCACATCTTTGAGCACTTCCAGGTGGCCAAAGCTTTTGTATAGATTTTCGGTGCGTAAAATGTATTGATACTCGCTCATCATATCCTCCTACTCATAGATCGAAAGCCGTTTTTCCACCTTGCCAAACAGGTAGGTGAAAATCGCGGTGATGACCAGGTATATGATGAGTGCCGGCAAAAACACCAGGTAATTGCCTTCGCTGGTCATGATGGTTTTGGAAATCGTTGTGATATCCATCAGCGAGATGGCAAACACCAGCGATACATCCTTAATCATCATAACGAACTCATTACACAGCGGGGGAATCATCCGCCGGATGGACTGGGGGATGATAATGTGCCGCATGGTCTGCCCGTACCCCATACCCAGTGCCTTGGCGGCTTCGCTCTGCCCTTTGTTGATGGACTGGATGGCCGCGCGGACAATTTCGGCGCAATAGGCGGCGGCGTTGAGTGAAAACGAGATCAGCGCTGCCAGGAATGCACCTTTGAATACGCTTTCCGGATCGCCAACGGCAAAGATGCCGCGCCACGAAAACCCGAAAATAACCGGTACGGAGAAGTAGATGACAAACAGCTGAATCAGCAGCGGGGTACCCCGGAAAAAGAAGACATACGCGCTGGAGACTTTGGAGATAAGCTTGTTTTTGGATATTTTCCCAAGTGCCAGGAAAATGCTTAAAATCAGGCCGATCAGCATGGATGCCGTGGTCAGCAGCAGCGTCAGCTTTACGCCGTGGAGGATATTTTCCCCGGTGCCGAGCATGCGGTAGGTGTAGTTCACCATTTGCCCGACGAACTTCATAAAGCCTTCGTCGGCCGGGTACACTTGCCCGGCAAAGCCAACATAGGCTTCCTTTGTGGCGTTTGCACCCGAAGTAGACAGCGACAGGTACTTAATAAACCCGAAGCTGTTGTAGGTCGCAGTCACACGCTTGCGTGTATTGGTTTGATCCGCCTCTATGGCCTTTTCCATGGTCTCGGATGCATTGGCCATCATGTCCTGCTGCGACACGTTGATAACGCTTAGCGTAATCAAAAGCGCCACGGCTGCCATAACAATGATGGCAGCCGTTTTGGTCGCTTGTTTCCACGCTTTTACGTCAATGATTCGTTTGACAACTTTCATTGGACTCCCACTTTATACAAGTCGATTGAGCGTGAGAAGGATCATTCGCCAAACCAGAACGCGATGTTCTCGTCGAAGAAGCCTTCTTCGGTCAGCAGGGCAATCGCCTCGTTGATGGCGGTTTGCAGCGCAGTGGCATCCAGGCCCATGGCGACGCCGAACTGTTCGGGTTCGCTCTCGTCCAGGAAGGCGATTTTGTACAGATCGGGAGCAGAGGCCAGGTAGCCCATGGCCACGGTGGAGTCAACGACAACCGCATCCACTTCGCCGGCAGTCAGCTGCGAGAAGCAGGTGGCAATCTTTTCGTTGGCGGAGATCGTGGCGGTGATGGTTTCTGTGTCCACATAGTCCGACATCAGGATGTCCGAGGTGGTTTCCTTCTGCACGGCCAGTACCATGCCATCCAGATCCAGGAAGGAGGCGATTTCGCCTTCGAAATCCATGGGCACAACCACGGCCTGATAGTTATTAATGTAGGGATCGGAGAACGACATGGTTTCTTTGCGTTCTTCGGTGATGGTGACGGCGGAGATGACAACGTCATAATTCACGCCGATGCCCTGGAAGATGCCGTCCCACGCGGTGTTGACGAAGTTGATGGTCAGGCCGAGCTTTTCGCCCAGCGCCAAGGCGAAGTCCACATCGTAGCCGATGGGGGTGACACCGTCTTCAGCAAACTCTTCAAACGGAGGATAGCCGATTTCCATACCGATGTTCAGTACGCCGTCCTGCATGAGTTGGACGTCAGAAAGATCGATCGCTTCATCCGCCGATGCCAGCACGCCGACAGAGAGCAGCATTGCGATGGAGAGCATGAGAGCCAGTACTTTTTTGTTCATGATTGCAATCCTCCAAAATAAAAATAGAGTTGTGGTGTACAACTCCTTTGTATTCATTAAACTATCATAATTATGAACAAAAGTCAACAATATCTGCATAAAAACAAAATAAATACGAATAATGCACGGATATATTAGCGTTAAGCGCGGTAAAACCACTGCATACAACCAAGCGTTTATTCATGAAAAGTGATAGAAGTACATAAGAAATTAAGGATAAATGCATGAATGAGATAAAAATAGAAAGAATTATACGAAATATACCATAATAACCGTGATTTATGCTATACTCCGGGGCAAAGGGGGCGAGGATATGGACGGAATCGATGCCGCAATCCTAAGCGAACTGAAAGCAAATGCACGGGCAACCGTGTCCGATATCGGCAGGAAGGTGAAACTATCGGTCCCTGCTGTGGCAGAGCGTATTCGTAAAATGGAACAGGCCGGTGTGATTACGGGCTACACCGTGCGCCTCAGCCGTGAAGCGACCGGCCAAGCGCTGCTTGCGTATGTGTTGGTGCGTATCGGCGGTGCGGATCGGGTGCAAGCCTTCCGCGACGATATTGTGCGCCATGCGTGCGTGCTGGAATGCCACCATGTGACTGGGGCGTACGATTATTTGCTGAAACTGTCGGCGGATACCGTGCGTGCGCTGGAGGCCTTTATTTCCGGTACGCTGAAAGGCATTCAGGGTGTGAAGGATACCAACACCATGATTTGCCTGCATACATTAAAGGAAGAAATGAACGCCGGGTAGCCTCATCGTGGCGTATGGGCTGTACTTTGTAAAGAAGGTCGTTGCATGATATTTCGGGGATTGCGGTTTGGCATGGCGTTGCAGCTGGCGGTGGGGCCGCTGTGTTTGCTCACCTTGCAAACGGCTGCGGAGCAGGGATTTGCCGCCGGCATGCTGGTCGCGCTGGCCGTAACATTGGCGGATGCCCTGTTTGTTACGCTTTCGGGGCTGGGCGCGGCAGCACTGCTGCAACGGGCAAGGGTCAGAGTGGTGGTCACCTGGGCAGGCTGCCTGGTGCTGTGCCTGTTTGGGCTTAATAGTTTACTGGGCGCGTTTGGCATCGTTTTGTTTCCCGGTATGCAGCTGTTTGGCGTGGCGAGTGGTAATCCATTCTGGCGGGGCTTTGTGCTGACGGTCTCCAATCCGCTGACCATACTATTCTGGGGCGGGGTATTCACCGCGCAGATCGCCCAGCACCACTGGAACAGGCGGCAGCTTTCGCTGTTTGCCGGGGGCTGTGTTTTGTCCACCCTGCTGTCGCTTTCTCTGGTCGCTATCATCGGCAGCGGCGTATCCGGCTTTCTGCCGGAAGTCGCCATCCAAATCCTGAACGGGCTGGTCGGCGCTGCGCTGATTGCCTATGGGCTGCGATTGCTCATGAAAAAGGATCAGGCGGTTGCCGCCTGATCCTTCTATTAATAATATAGGAAATTATACGGTCAATGTCAGCTCTGCCACGCTGCAGGGCGGCAGTGAGAAAGTAACGCCGTCCTTGCCGACGGTCACGCCGGTGAGCGGCGCGATGGCGATGGGCTGCTTGTCAAAATCATTATACGCGTCCATGCGGCCGGTCAGCAGCCGTCCTTGGGCATGGGCGATCGCCTTTCCGGGCTGCAGCTGAATATCCGCCGCCTGATCGAGTGCGGTATTGGTCAGGGTCACGGTCAGCACACCGTCCTTTTGGGATGCTGTCATGCTGATGGCGGGGATGGGGTGGCTGGCGGTACCGGCCGTGCCTGCGACCAGCGTGTGGTCAATCCGCTCGGCATCCTGATGCGCCTTGTACAGGTCAAACACATGGTAGGTGGGGGTCAGGACCATACGGTCACCCTCGGTCAGGATCACCGCCTGCAATACATTCACCGTCTGGGCGAGGTTGGCCATCACAACGCGGTCATTGTGGCTGTTGAAAATATCCAGCGTCAGCGAGGCCACAAGCGCGTCGCGCATGGTGTTTTGCTGGAACAGGAAACCGGGGTTGGTGTCCGGCTCCACGTTGTGCCAGGTGCCCCACTCATCTACGATCAGACCCACGCGGTGGGTGGGGTCGTACTTGTCCATAACGGCCAAGTGCCCCTTGATGATGCGGTCCATCTGCATTGCGCTGTGCAGGGTTTGGTAGTACAGCGCTTCGTCAAATACCGTCGCGCTGCCCTTATCCTGCCATACGCCGGTGGCGATGGTGTAATGGTGCATGGTCAGTGCGTCCATCCTGTCGTGCGCCATTTTCATCACGACATCGGTCCACTCGGTGTCGGCTGTGCCCGGCCCGCAAGCGATTTTATATAGCTTGTGTTTGCCGTAATCGCGGCAGTAGGTTTGGTAGCGGCGGTACTCGTTGGCATAATACTCCGGCAGCATGTTGCCGCCGCAGCCCCAGTTTTCGTTGCCGACGCCCCAGTACTTCACGCCGAAGCTTTCCTTCTGCCCGTTGGCCCAGCGGCGCTGCACCACGGTGGAATCGCCGTCGGAGTTGCAATACTCCACCCATTCGGCCATTTCCCGGATGGTGCCGGAGCCAAGGTTGCCGTTTATATACGGCTCGCAGCCAATCTGCCTGCACAGCTCCATAAACTCGTGTGTGCCAAAGGAGTTATCCTCCACCACGCCGCCCCAGTGGGTGTTGACCATGCGTTTGCGCTCTTCCTTGGGGCCGATGCCGTCTTCCCAGTGGTATTCGTCTGCAAAGCAGCCGCCCGGCCAGCGCAGCACCGGCACGCGGATGGTTTTCAGCGCGTCCACCACATCCTTGCGCATGCCGTTTACGTTTGCAATGGGCGAGTCCTCGCCCACGAACAGGCCCTGATAGATACAGCGGCCCAGGTGCTCCGAGAAATGCCCGTAGATGTTCCGGTTGATGGTGCCTAAGGGTTTGTCCGGGTTTAGTTTGATGTTGACCATACCATTTGTCTCCTTCAGTTACTTTACCACCGCGGGGGGATACAGGGGCAATGCATGCTGCGCTTGATGGCGCGAAGCTCCACATAGCAGCCGCACTGCCCGCAGGTTCCACCCAGTAATTGGTCGCAGGTTTTGCAAATCGACACCCTGTGCCGATAGGCTTCATCACTTACTTTGTCGCTTTCGGCAAGCAGGGCGATGCGGCTTTGAATCAGGGCATACAGGGCCTGTTCGTCGTCCATGTCTTCCAGCAGGCAGCGCTTGCAGGGCATAGGGGCTTGGATAGGCATCCCGCCTTTCGCTGTTTATTGGTCGGGTGCCACCCAGCCGCGGTATTGCACAATGCTTTGCGGGCGCTGCGGCTTGTGGTCCTGCTTGTCGGGGTTGCGGAACTGGCGCGGGGTCACGCCGATCATCTGCTGAAAACAGCGGTTAAAGCTGGACACTGAGGTAAACCCGACGGTCTCGGCAATGCTCAAAATGGCGTCCTCGGTGGTTTGCAGCATGGTGCAGGCCCTTGTGATGCGGGTCTGGTTGATGAAGGTGTGGGGGTTAGCACCCATGATGGAGAAAAACAAGCGCCGAAAATGGGTTGTGGACAGGTGGCACATCTCCGCGAGCTCGTCCACGGCGATTTTGCGCATATAGTTTTCATTAATATAGTTCAGCGCCGGGGTGAGCACTAGGGTATCCTTGCGTTTCTTTACGGGCTGGGTCTTGGCGTTCAACTGTAGGGCGCGTGTGATCTCAAAAAACAGGGACGTTAACAGTCCCTTGGTGGATTCCTGATAATGCGGCTGCCGGGTTTTCAGCTCATCGATGATCGAGGAGGCGAGGAAGCGGATTTTCGGATGCTCGTCTCCTTTAAACAGGTGCACAAAGTTTTGCGGGCTGAAGTTGGATAGTTCAAAGTCCTCGTCGGTGTGCAATAACTCGGACAGCAGCTCCCGCATATCGACAAATACATAACTCCACAGGCTTGTCATGCCGCGGGACGAATAGGTGGTGTGGGGCACATGGCGGGGGAGCAGGGTGACATCGCCCGCATGAAAGTGGAACGGCTCATCGCGCACCAGCAGTGTGCCGGAGTTGGTGTGGCATACGCCGATCTCCAAACAGTTGTGAAAGTGCAGATGCTTGCTTTTCACATCGGAAATGTGCCACTGCTCGCCGTCCAGCAGCAGTGCAGGGAAATCGATATTCAGCTCGTAGACACGGTATTCTATCACCTGACGCGCATGCCTGGGCATCCCTGCGTTCACCTCTTTGCCAATACTGTATCACGCAGAGTGGGCAATTTCAACCATCTATTAGAGGGGAAAACGGTTAGATTGCCGCAATACGCGTTAAATTGGCCAAATATCATACAAATCGTCTATGTATGAAAAAATAAATAGTAGAAATTGCACAATTCATGGTTGATATTCGATGGAATGGAACCGCTTCCAACGGTATAGTTAAGACAAATAATTGCTGAATACGCCCTTGTCTTGTTCGTCTTTTTGGAGGTCTGTCCGTTTGAAAGTTTCGAGACCGGTGATTCCCAATCTTCATGGTGGTTTAGTCACGCGCAGCCTGCGCAACGCCCTCAGGCGGGACTGGCAACTGTATTTGCTGCTCGTTCTGCCGGTCGCCTTTGTGCTGATTTTTAAGTACGCCGCCTATCCCGGCCTGCGTATAGCGTTTATGAACTTCAAACCCGCCAGAGGGTTTTCCGGCAGCGAGTATGTAGGCCTGGATATTTTCCGCAAAATTTTCAAGGATGCGGATTTTATACGTGCGCTGAAAAATTCGCTGGCGTTTAACTTTCTGGATTTAGCGATCGGGTTTCCCGTCCCTATCATTTTAGCCCTGATGCTCAACGAGCTGCGCTATCCCCGCTTTAAGCGCATCTCGCAGACAGTGCTGTACCTACCGCACTTTTTAAGCTGGGTTATCATTGCAAGCGTAGCCTACTCGCTGTTTCGGCCCAGTTCGGGGCTTGTCAACATCGCACTGATGAAGTCCGGTTTCGTCAGCGAAGGCATACCGTTCCTGACCGAAAAGGTGCATTGGGCGGTGACCTACCTGCTGATGGCCGTGTGGCAGAACATGGGCTGGGGCACCATCATCTTCCTGGCGGCGATTACCGGCATCAACCCCGAATTATACGAAGCCGCTACCGTGGATGGAGCTAACCGCATGCGCAAGATCTGGCATGTAACACTTCCCGGCATTCGTGCCACGGCGGTCACGCTGTTGATATTGAACCTTGGACGCATCATGGGCTCCAACTACGAGCGCCTGGCGTCGTTTGGCAATGTGCTGGTGAAGGATTACCAGTACCAGCTGGCTATATACATCTACGAAAAAGGCCTGGCCGGCGGTAACTTTTCGAAAGCTGCTGCTGTGGGACTGTTCCAGTCGTTACTGGGCTTTGTCCTCGTGCTGGCTGCCGACCGTTTTGCCAAGGGTCTTGGCGAAAACGGCCTGATATAGGAGGCGGCATGATGAACATAGCAAGCACCAAACCCATGCGCGGGAGCAACGGAATGAAACAGCAGGTGACCATCGGCGATATCATCATCATCGCGCTCATCATCATCCTGTGCTTGACCTGCATCCTGCCGTTTATCCACATTGCGGCCAAGTCTATCTCCGGCAACTCCGAAGTACTGGCCAAGAACGTAACCCTGTGGCCCAAAGCCGTTACGCTGGAAGCGTATGCGACCATCTTCCGCGATGGACAGCTGACCCACTCCATGCTGTATACGGTGCTGGTCACGGTGCTGTTTACGGCCATCGGCATGGTTGTTACCATCTGCGCGGCGTATCCCCTGTCCCGCAGGCGCTTAAAAGGGCGGAACTTCATCTCGCTGATGATTCTGTTCACCCTGTATTTCTACGCCGGGCTGATTCCTGAGTATCTGCTGCTAAAGGATTTGAACCTGCTCAACAAAATGTGGGTGCTCGTCCTGCCGCTTTCATTTTCACCGTTTAATATGCTGATTATGAAAAGCTATCTGCAGTCCACCATTCCCGAAAGCCTGGAAGAAGCGGCGTTTTTGGACGGAGCATCCAGTTTTCAGATTCTGTTCAAGGTCATTTTGCCGCTGAGCAAGCCCATTTTGGCAACGCTGGCCCTGTTTTACGCGGTGGGCCGCTGGAACGCCTACGCCGATGCCAAATACTTTATCACCAAAAAAGCGCTGCAGCCCATACAGTACCTGCTAAGCAATATGGTGCTCAACTCCGGTGCGGACGCGATCTCTATCTCCGAGGGCATGTCGGTGCAATCCACCCCCGAAGTTCTGCAGGCGGCCATGGTTATGTTTGCCACCATTCCCATCATTTGCGTGTATCCGTTCATACAGAAACACTTTGTCAAAGGAGTGATGATCGGCGCTGTGAAAGGCTGATCTTCATCATAAAAACAAAAAGGAGAGACTCTAACATGAAAAAATTGGTAACCACCCTGCTAGCCGTGGTTATGCTTGTCAGCTTGCTGGCCCCCGCGTTGGCTGACGAAGTGAAACCCGCCGCCGGCGGCACAATCGCTGCCGAGCCGTTTGCCGAGCGCGTTAAGATCACGGTTCCCGTTTACGACCGTTCCAAAGAAGGCTATCCCGCAGTGGATGACAACTACTGGACCCAGTGGGTGCAGTCTGAATTCGGCGACAAGTACAACGTTGATGTTGAATATCTTGCCATCCCGCGCGGCGATGTGATGACCAAGTACGCCCTGCTCATCGCAGCCGACGAAACTCCGACCATCCTGATGGAATATGACTATCCCAAAGTAGCCCAGTGGGCCAGCGACGGTGCCATGCAGCCCATCGACCTGGATGCATTTGCTCAGGTTGCCCCCACGTACTACCAGTCCATGGTGGACAACAACCAGCTGGGTTATTCCGTCATCAATGGCGAAAACTACTTCGTCCTGTCGGAACGCCCCTACTACAATGTCATCTTTGCCTATGTCACGCTCTATCGCCAGGATTGGCTGGACGAGATGGGCATTGCCGCTCCTATGAACTATGCCGAGTACGTAGCGGCCGTGGAAGCTGTCAAAGAAAACTATGCGCCTGTGCCCCTGGGCCTGGGTATCCCCAAGTCCGCTTATGTGGCCAACTTCGCGTTCCGCGATTTCCCTGTGGATGAAGCCGAATGGGCCATGCATTCAAGCCTTGGCACCCCCAGCTTCAGCTGGTATCCCACCTATCGCCTGCTCAAGCGCCAGAATGCCGAATACAACAAGGGCTTCTACTCTACCGAGTATGAGCTGGATCAGGCTGAAATGGCCGGCACCGGCGGCGCTTCCAAGCACCAGACCGATTTCATCAACGGCGAAGCCTTCTCCTATGGCGGATACATTTCCTCCAATATGGCGTGGCTGACCGCGTTCTTTGACAAGAACCCCGATGCGAAACTTGGCGTGCTGCACCCCAATGTCGTGGTCGAAGAAGGCGTTGCGGATTACCCGCAGTTCCGCGCAGACAACCCCTTCGGTATGATCGTGGGCTTCTCGTCGCTGGCGACCGAAGACCAGCTCAAAGCCGCCTGGATGTACCTGGAATGGCTGGCCCAGCCTGAAACCCTGGCCGTCATGGAAAACGGGATTGAAGGCGTAACCTATTCCATGGGCGAGGATGGCCTGCCGGTCGTCGATGGCGACTACCGCGGCGAATACATGCTCAACCATAACAACAACATCGACATGACCTGCGCCGTGCATGCTTCCAAGAAGCTTGGCACCATCGAGCAGACCATCGAAGCGATGTCGCCCCAGGGCCTGCCCCAGAACTTCACCCCTGATCTGATTGACAACTACTACAACATGAAGGCAATCGCAGATCAGGGCCTGAGCTATTCCGATCCGGTGTTCGCAGTTGCGATTGAGGCCGAATCCGAGTATAATGCCACATTGCTGAGCCTGTTCCAGGAATACTCCGTACTGCTCACCAAGTGTGCGCCCGAAGAGTTTGACGCCCTGTACGCCGAGCTGAGCCAGAAATATCTGGATGCCGGATATCAGGAAATCATCGACGAGCGCCTGGCTGCCTACGAAGCCGGTCAGACCACCAAGCTGCCCGTGGCTCCGTAACAACCGTATCCCTAGCAACCCGGGACGTCCCCTTCTACCTTGAAGGCAAGGGGACGTCCCTTTCTTACCATTGTCCTGATGAACCATACCAAAGGAGACGCCTATGAAACTAGCACTGGACCGTGCGCAGCTGCCCGGCATCATTACCGCTGTGGTACAGAAAACCATCGAAATGGATTTACCCTGGGACTGGCCCTGTGGCGTGGCCTATTACGGTATCGCCAGAGCGTTCGAGGCTACGGGCGATGAGGCCCTGCTAAACATGCTGCAAACCAAGGTGGACGCGCTGCTCAAGCTGGGGCTGCCGCCGTTTACCGTAAACACCTGCGCCATGGGGCATAGCCTGCTGGCGCTGTATCAGGCAACAGGCGACGATCGCTATCTGGACATTGCCAGACAGAAGATCGATTATTTACGTCATCACGCACTGCGCTTCGGCGATCATGTGCTTCAACATACCGTTTCCATCCATAATGATTTTCCCGGCCAGGCCTGGGCGGATACCCTGTTTATGGCCGCGTATTTTATGCTGCGCTTTGGGGTGCTTACTAAGGACGACGCGCTGATTACCGATGCGCTAAGCCAGTATGACTGGCATATCAAGTATTTGCAGGACAAGCAAACGGGACTTTGGTACCATGGCTATTCCAGCGTGGATCAAAACCATATGTCCGGCTTTTTCTGGGCACGCGCCAATGCCTGGGCGGCCTATACCATGTCGCAGGTCAAGTGGACGCTGCCAGAGCCCTACCTCTATCCGCCGTTTATGGATATTGATTGCTCTTTGCGCGATCAGCTGGCGGAGCTGAAAAAGCTGCAAACCGAAGACGGCCTCTGGCGCACGGTGCTCAATGACCCCGAAAGCTATGAGGAGCTGTCCGCCTCCTGCGGTATTGCAGCGGCGATGGTGCGAAATGATAACCCGCTGCACGCTGAATATATTGTCAAAGCTTATCCGGCGATTCTGGATAATATTACAACGGATGGACGGGTGCTGAATGTTTCCGGCGGCACCGCCGTAATGAAGGATTTGGACGGCTACCGGAAAATCTCACGCAGCTGGACACAGGGCTGGGGCCAGGGTCTAGCGCTTGCGTTCCTGTCGGCAATCGTGAAAACAGAGGAGCCGCACAATGATTGAACCCACTAGCGGCAGCTTCACCCTGCCGGGTGAGTCCGGATATGAAGAGCTCACACTGGCGCTTGCCAAGCGCTGGGGTGCTGACGCGATTCGCGATTCCGATGGCACCACCCTGTCCGATAGCATTCTCAAGGCAGGCTTTTCCATCTATGCCACGTTATGCGTCATCCGCAGTCATAATGCGTGGATACAGGCGCATCCGAACTGCCGCCAGCAGACTATCCTGTGCACCGCCCCGCGCGTGTGCGAGGGGGAGACGCTTGTCATCGACCTGATGGCGGATTTCTTTACCGGGCAGTTTGCCATCAATGACAGCGCGGAGGCCTTTGCCCGCTGGCAGGTGTATGACCGTACCGAAGGGACGCTGCTGCCTGCCGGAGGCTGGGAATACAACGCGGAAACCGGGCGGGTTACCCTGCATGGCAAGGCTTTCCACAGCTATACGGTCAGCTTTTTTGCCTGGCGGGTGTGGGAAGAAATTTCCATGTATAACCACAACACCAACGGCTGGGACGGCGAACATCTCATGCAGCTGGACCCGGTGTACCCGCAGGCGCGAGCTTACCTGCGGGACTGGCTTTCGCGCTGGTGTGAGCAGAACCCGACGATTGATATTGTGCGCTTTACCTCGCTGTTTTATAACTTTGCATGGGTTTGGGGCAGCAACGAGCGCAACCGCTATCTGTTTTCCGACTGGGGCAGTTACGATTTTACCGTCAGCCCGGATATGCTGAGCGATTTTGAGACGGAATACGGCTATACCCTGACGGCGGAGGACTTTATCAAAGGCGGCAGGCGCAGTCCCGGGCACGATGTACCCGACCCGGTCAAACGCGACTGGATGGCCTTTGTGCAGCGGTTTGTGGCTGGCTTCACGCGGGAGCTGACCGACATTGTACACCGCTTTGGGAAAAAGGCGTATGTGTTTTACGATGACAGCTGGATCGGCATGGAGCCGTACAACGGCAATTTTGGCAAAATGAACTTCGACGGGCTGATCAAGTGCGTATTCTCCGGCTTTGAGGCGCGGCTCTGCGCCGATGTGTCCGTGCCCGTTCATGAAATTCGCCTGCACCCCTATCTGTTCCCGGTGGGGCTTGGCGGTGCGCCGACTTTTATGCAGGGCGGTGATCCCGCCCGCGACGCTAAAGCCTATTGGCGTCAGGTGCGCCGCGCACTGCTGCGTAAGCCGGTGGAGCGGATCGGGCTAGGCGGCTATCTGCATTTGGTGGAGGACTATCCGGCATTTGTGGACAGTATTGAAACGATTGCGGGCGAATTCCGGCAGCTCAAGGCCCTGCACCAGGCTGGCGCTGTGTACACACTGCCGCGCAAGGTGGCGGTGCTTACCGCGTGGGGGAGGCTTCGCAGCTGGACGCTGTCAGGGCACTTCCACGAGGCGGCCGATCACGATTTAATGCACCTGATAGAGTGCCTGGCCGGACTGCCGGTGGAGGTTTCCTTTATCGGCTTTGACGATGTGAAAAACGGTGCGCTGCAAGGCGTGGACGCGCTGATTTGCGCCGGACGCAAAGGAACGGCGTGGAGCGGCGGCATGCTATGGAACGATATCGCGGCTGTAGAAGCGGTCACTGCGTTTGTGCACACCGGCGGCACCTTTTTAGGCGTGAATGAACCATCCGCGATTGAAGGCTATGCCGATACCCTGCGCATGGCGCAGGTGCTGGGTGTCACCATCGGCGAACACTGCAGCCACGGCAACTGGCAGTATACAGTGCAAACACCTGCGTGGATTCAGGATAGCAAGATCACGCTTCCATCGCATGCTTCGGCCTACCTGATCGGACCCGATACGGAGGTCTGGTTGGACGACGGCGGCAAGCTCGCCCTTACCCGCCATGCCTTTGGCAAGGGGCAGGGCATCTATGCGGGCGGATGGTGTTACAGCCCGGAAAGCAGCAGACTCTTGCTGGGACTGTTGTTTGGAACCGGTGAAGTAGACGCTGTAGCCGATACCCCCGGCGTGGACTGTGCGTGGTTTCCGGCAGCAGGCAAACTTGTACTGGCCAACCAAACGGACCGTCCGCAGCAAGGGAAGGTCAGTGTGCAAAGAAAAAGCATCCCCTTCAGCTTGCAGGCTGACGAGATGCAGATTCTACCAGTGGATACTGTGCGATAGGGAATACTCCCTATCGTTTTTGTTCAGTTGAATGTAAAAACGGTTTCAAGCCGCGCGGCTGCGCCGGACTCGTCCTTGACCATGTCCATCAGGCCGGACATGTGCACATTCCAGCGGGCGACAACAGGGCTTTCCGCCTGCACTTTTTCGGCATAGTCTACGCCCTTTTCGCATTCGTAATACCCAAACAGCTCATCGCCAATGTTCCATATGGTGTAATTGTGAATACCGGCGCTTTGCAGCAGTTCTGCCATCTCCGGCCATAGCTCGTCGTGCCGCTTGATATATTCTTCTTTCATTCCGGGTTTCAGAATGGCTTTCCATGCACGTTTTTCCATGTTTCTCGGCTCCCTTATCATCGGTTTTTATGCGGGTTTTCTTTATTGTAAGTATACCAAACAAACGCCCGCGCTTCAAACACTTAAGCGGTTGACGAAGCGACAGCGCTTTGCTACGATACAGAAAACAAGCCGAGGGAGGGCATTATGGCGATTGTGTTTCATCCGTTCCATCCGCAGCCGTTGTTTGGGGACGATTATACAGCGCTGCGCCGGTTTCTCATCCGTTTGGACAATGCCAATTATCACTTCGGCCGCTGGGATTGGATGATTACACACAACTATCTGGATGCCGGCGCACTCCCCAAAATCGGGTTATGGAGCGAAGACGGCGAGGTGGTCGCTGCGGCAACGTATGACTGCGAACCGGGCAAGGCGTTTTTACTAACGCTTCCGGGGTATGAAAATCTCCGAGAGGAGATGCTTGCCTATGCCGAAAAAGCACTGCAAAAAGATGGCACGTTTGCCGTGCTGATTCCCGATGGCGACGCACCTTTTCAGGCGCTTGCTGCGCGTAAAGGCTACATGGCGACCGACGACCAAGAGCACGAAGCGATCTTCGATCTGACGACAGGAGCATTCAACTATGCATTGCCGGATGGTTTTCGTATCACGAGTATGCGGGAGACCTACGACCTGTACCGCTACGGGCAGGTGCTTTGGAAGGGCTTTGATCACGAGCGTAACGAAGGCCCGTTTGTGATGAAAGACACCTATGCCGGGGCGTTCGAGCGGCCCAATGTCGATTTGGATTTGAAGATTGCCGTGGTTGCGTCCGGTGGCGATTTCGTGTCCTTCTGCGGCATGTGGCATGACCCCCACTCGCAGTCAGCGTTGGTTGAGCCCGTAGCGACCGATCCGGCATATCGAAACAGGGGTCTGGGCCGGGCTGCGGTGCTGGAAGGCCTGCGCCGCTGCGCCCGGCGTGGCGCAAGGCGTGCATTTGTGGGTAGTTCGCAGGCGTTTTACTATGCCATCGGCTTTCGGCCCTATAGCAGCAATCGCTATTGGACACGCAAACCTATGGTACAATAAAACAGAAACACAGCATATTAATTTTGGAGTGTAAAGGAGATAGATTTGTATGAGCTACCGTTTTGTAGATATGGATTCCTATGCCATCAAGCCCTTTGAGGCCATCGGGCAAAAGTGGGCGTTGGTTACCGCGCAGAAAGATGAGAAAGTCAACACCATGACAGCCAGCTGGGGCGGCATCGGCGTACTGTGGGGCAAAAACGTCGTCACGGTCTATATCCGCCCGCAGCGGTACACGAGGGAGTTTGTGGAAAGCAGCGACTACTTTACCTTCACACTGTTTGACGGATATAAGAAAGAGCTCGCCGTCCTTGGCACAAAATCAGGCCGTGACGGCGATAAAATCGCAGAAGTCGGCTTTCATATTGAGACCGTCGGCGGACAGCCCACCTTCCGCGAAGGCAAAACGGCCATCGTCTGCCGGAAGCTGTTTTGCAGCCTGATGCAGCCGGAGCAGTTTGTAGACCAAGACCTGATTCCGGCCAACTACCCGACGAAGGATTTCCACTACATCTATATCGGCGAGATCGTCGGTATTTACGAAAACGAGCAATAGAAAAATCTATGGATTGAATAACCCTACGGATAAAAATCAATGATTCCCAAATACAATCAAATAATCATCAGCGGACAGGTTCAAAGTATAGGTGTGCTGGTTGCCTGAAAATAGTATGAGTTTCTTGTTTGCGGTCAAATAGCCGATGACTATAGCTTTGTTATCGGGTGGAGATGCCGTATATACAGCTTGTATCAATTGTCGCGCGGTTGCTGTTGCCGGCGGTGTTGCAAAATAGTCGCCCACGCGCTTACTGTATATTTCCTTGCTGCCGGTTGCGGCATCTTCAAGTGAATCGTAGGTTAGAATATCGGTGAGGAAGGCATATAGCTCTTCCTTTTCACCCAAGTGGTTGAAGAGCCTGCTAATATACCGGTTGCTGATGATTACATAGCTGACACAGTAATTGTTGATGATGTCGGCGTTTTTAGGGTCGCATAGTTCAACGATAACATCAATCCGGTCAGCATCAAAAGAAGCATTAGTTTTCTGCATTTCACCAATGACGGACTGAATATAGATTAGATGGGTAAACACGCTTCTGTCGGTATCTTCGCAGGCGGTCATATCGTCTGACAGGATTAGGATACTTACTTTTTGCTGCGTGGCGCTAATGATGCTGCTGACCTCTGTGCATATCCTCTCCCGATTATAAATATTGGCACCTACACACTTACGCACAATGGGGAAATCGATATAGTTGTTATTGTTGTTAAGCGTAGCTTCATCGTCAATTATGATTACATCCAGCATGGGTGAAACGCGCTGCCCCCGCCACTCCCGATCAAAAGCGCTTAAGCCATTAAGCAGCGCTTTGGATTTGGAACTGTGACCCAGTATGATGACGGTTTTCGCCTCCATCTGGAAACTCTTGTTGAGATTGACGGCGTAGGCCTCGGTTGGCTTCGTATCTTTGGCATCAATATCATTTTGATGCAAAGCAATATAATAGGCGGTCTGAAGAGCGTGGTTTTCCATAACGGTCAGCGGCAGTGAGCGGGAATGGCTTGCCAGGTGGTTTGCTATAAAATTGTTTTCATCGGTTACTGCAACTGTTTTTGTGAAAAGTTCCGCGCCACGGTAGGAAAACAACTCGTTATAGACTAGTTGTAATTCAGGCATAATCAGAACCTGCGCTAAAATGTCGCCCAGTATCGTGTTGACCGGAACAGCGATGATATTTGATTTGCCTGTTCTTTGTTTTTGCCGAATAATATGCCGTGCCAAATCCATGGCCCAGTCGTTGCTGACCTCAACAATGATTTGCTGATTGTTGCCGGAGGTATCGTGCCTGGTGATGTCTGCAACCTGCATCAGCAATTTGATGGTGGAGCAGTCTTCGTGTTCTTTGCTTGTCTGCCTCCCGATGTTGTTGCGTTGGCCGCATTCGGTATGTCCGGGATACAAAATCATAATACTTCTGGCTTTGTCCAAGGATATATCCTGCAAACGTTCTGTTGCGTAAATATCACCTTGCCGGACGATGATAGTTAATCGGTTGCGCAGTTTCTTGCGGCGCATCAGCCTGTGTCTTTGCAAGAAGGATGTATGGCTGTATTGCGATGCAAGCTTTTGGTTCACGGTTTTTACAGTATCGGACAGCCGATCTTTAATCTCGGTAATGATCGCTTCTTTCTCATCCTGTACCAGGATTACTATGCGTTCACGCTTTTGCTTGTACAGCATATCGTTGATAATCTCGGCAGCGCGATTGTTCCAGTTCAGAATGACGATGTGATCGCTTAGCGTCAGCGGATGCGCGCCGGCATTGGAGCGCTCAACATAGGTGGAGATTGTATTGGTTAAATACCCGATCAATGCACCGGTAAAGGAGACCATTGTGGCAAAAATCAATAGCAGATAAAAGAAGGCTGAAAAAACCGTGTGGATCTCCCAGGCGGCTGTTTGGTCAATCAAGTCATTGATATCGATTGCGCCAATCATAATCAGCAGCATTTTGTAAGCTTGCAGCAGGAAATTTGTTTCACTTCCGCAGCAAAGCTGGATTATCAAGATGATTCCTGTTGTCAACAATAGCAGAGCAATGTTGATAAAGAATATAGTATACAAAACGATGCGAGCAGGGTTCTTTGCTCTAACGACGCTGTACCACTCTTTGGTTTTCTGAAACATGCACAATCTCCTTGCCAAAACACTGCATGTGTTTTCGGGGATAGTTTGTGTGTCATTTTCGTGGGAGCGAATGATGGGTTTATTATAGTCGCAATTACTTCTATATGTCAACAAAATATAGTATTTAAAATGTTTATTAGTGTTTAAGTCTTACGTAGACACATGGATGTGCTAAAGTATTGGGAGTTAATGCAAGAAACCCCCGGCAAATCTCTGCCGGGGGAGTTGCTATTCGGTTTGTTCCAGTACGCTGCACAGCAGGGTTTGAAATGCGTCATCCTGGGCCTTGGTGCGCTTGGGCGGGCCTTTCAACCGACCGCCGCTCTTTCGTATTTTGCGGGCGGTGTGGCGCGAAAGCAAGAGTGCGTCGATGTTTTTATCGGTGTAGCGCATTCCGTTTTGGCTAAGGACAATTGCCCGTTTGGCCAGTGCCATCGCGGCCAGGCCGTAATCCTGCGTGATGACCACATCGCCATTACTAATCATATTGACCAGGCGGAAATCCGCGCTGTCCGCCCCTTTGGATACGGTCACAGTCTCCGCGCCCTCGCGCTCAAAGTAGTGCGCGGTATCGCATACAAGCAGAACGGGGAGATCCCGTTTTACGGCGCAGGCGATGGTGATATCCACCACCGGGCAGCCGTCGGCATCGATCAGTACTTTCATGCGTGTATCCTCTCGGTCGTTTGGTGAACGATACACCTTTCCCGCTGCAACAAAAAAACACCTGCACGATGCAAGTGTTTTCACTGCGGGTTATTCCAGCGCAATCGCTCGCATGGGGCAGTACTTTACGCAGCGGCCGCATTTGGTGCACTTGCTTTGATCCACCACAGGCGCGGCGTAGCCTTTCTGCGTAAGTGCGCCAACCGGGCATACGCGGATGGACGGGCAGGGATGGTTCTCCGGGCAGCGGTGCTTGCTTATGACAAGAACCCTGTCCTGCAAAGGTTTGTTGGAAGCCGGTTCTTTTGTATTGAAAAACCCAAAAATATTTGCCATCTAGCCATCCTCCGTTATGTGTTGCATGGAATGCTTGGTGCTGTGCTATAATCAGCGCAGCCGTAATACTGTATCAGCTGCCCCGGATTTCCTCTGTGATGAAGTCACAGAATGCTTCGCCGTGTAAGCCGCCTCACCCCGCAGGGTATGAATAATCGGTGGGGTTTCCAGCGCAGCATCCTATACACGAAACGAAAACAGGTTTAGAGAGATTATGGAAATTCGGATACAAGGAAGAAAAACTGCTATAGGAACGGAATCTATTATATTGTAACAAAACTCTTGACACGTATTTCGCAATATTGTATAGTGAACGAAAGTAGAAACGTTACGCTTTATATGCGTTGTATACGTTAATTCGGTTCATCTTAGCGAGTGACTCACTGCGTTTTTTGCGGTTGTAGGTCTCTTTGCATCAGAAAAAGGATGGTTTCTGTTGAACGAGTTGATTCTGACAATGACCGGCATTGATAAATCCTTTCCCGGCGTGCATGCGCTGGATCATGTTGATTTTGATGTGCGCAAGGGTGAAGTGCACGCGCTAATGGGTGAAAACGGGGCGGGCAAATCCACATTGATGAAGGTGCTGACCGGAATCTATTCAAAGGACGAGGGTACCATCACCTTTGAAGGGAAAGAGGTTACCTTTGCCAGCCCGCGTGAGGCCCAGACGGCCGGCATCGTGATCGTGCATCAGGAGCTGAACATGATGGGCCATCTGACCGTCGCCCAGAATATTTTTATCGGGCGCGAATGGAAAAAAGGCCCGCTGATTGACGATGCGCGCATGAACGAGGAAGCCCGCAAGCTGTTTCAGCAGCTGCATATTGATATCGACCCCCGCGAAACCATGTCCCGGCTGACGGTCGGCAAGCAGCAGATGTGCGAGATTGCCAAAGCCATCTCCCACGAGGCCAAGGTGATCGTCTTTGACGAACCCACCGCCGCGCTGACTGATACGGAAATTGAACAGTTATTCCGCATCATCCGCGAGCTGCGGGAGAAGCAATACGGCATCGTATACATTTCCCACCGCATGGATGAGATTAAAAAAATTACCGACCGTGTAACCGTAATGCGCGACGGCCAGGCGGTCGGCACGCTGATTACCAGCGAATGCACCAAGGACGACATTATCCACATGATGGTCGGCCGCGTAATTTTTGAAGAGCCCAAAACCAGCAGCCATGTGCCTGCGGATGCGCCGGTGGTGCTCAAGGTAGAGCACTTAAATGCCGGCCGCATGGTGCGGGATGTAAGCTTTGAGCTGCGCAAGGGCGAAATTCTTGGCTTTTCCGGGTTGATGGGTGCCGGACGCACCGAAACGGCCCGTGCCTTGTTTGGGGCTGACCCGCGGGAGAGCGGAGAGGTCTTTGTCGAGGGCGAGAAGGTGAATATCCATTCCCCGCAGGATGCTGTGGGCGTTGGCATCGGCTACCTGTCGGAAGACCGGAAGCGCTTTGGCGTGGTGCTTGAAAAAACGGTCACCCAGAACTCCACCCTGGCAAGCCTTGGCCATTATGTTAAGTATCTGGGGCTAATTGACGGGCAGGCGGAGCGCAAAATAAGCCGGGATATGGTCAAAGCCCTGAAAACCAAGACCCCCGATGTGGACCAGATGGTGATGAACCTATCCGGCGGCAACCAGCAAAAGGTGGTTGTTGCCAAGTGGCTGATCAGCAAAAGCAAAATATTGATTTTTGATGAGCCGACCCGCGGTATCGACGTGGGAGCCAAGCAGGAGATTTACGAGTTAATGAACCGGCTGGTGAAGGAAGGGAAATCCATCATCATGATATCCTCCGAAATGCCGGAGATCCTGCGCATGTCCGACCGCATCGTGGTGATGTGCGAAGGGAAGAAAACGGCGGAGTTTGACATCGCCGAAGCGACACAGGAAAAAATCATGTCGGCGGCGACGCGCGAAATCGCAATGTAGGAGGATACTCGGATATGAAGTTAGCCTTGCAGAGGTTCAAGAGTCTGCGTTTTGTCAAAACCATCGGGTTCAACCGCGTGGTGCTGATCCTGATCATCTTCCTGATGTACGGACTGTTCACCATCCTCACGCCCATCCTGCGCAACGGGTCCAGCTTTGTCAACTATAACCGGGTACTCAGCGCGCTGAACTACGCGTATTTCATCGGCTTCCTGGGGCTAGGGGTAACGTTTGTTATCGCCACAGGCGGGATTGACTTTTCCATCGGGCCGGTCATGTTCTGCTCGGCGCTGATCTCCGGCTACTGCCTGACCAAGTTCCACATGCCGCTGTGGCTGTGCCTGTTTGTCAGCGTTGCCGTTGGCGCAGTGTTTGGCTCCATCGGCGGGTATTTCGTGGCGTTTCGGCATTTGCCGTCGTTTATTACATCGCTGGCGCTGATGCAGGTGGCCAAGGGTGTGGGGTCCATCTTCACCAAAACGCAGTCCGTTACCTGGCCGTCGGGCTCAGCGGCGGGGTCGTGGTACCGCGATCTGGTCAAGTGGAACGGCATTCCCGTGGGATTCTTCATTTTCATTGCTGTGGCAGCCCTGTGTGCGCTGCTACTGTACCGCACGACTGCCGGGCGCTATATGCTGTGCCTGGGCAGCAATAAAGAAGCGGTACGCCTGTCGGGCGTGGACACCCGCCGCTGGGAAATGCTGGCGTATGTTATGTCCGGTGCGTTGGCGGGCGTAGCGGCGATCTTCTACGTAGGCGCGTACACCACCGTGCAGCCGGGCCTTGGCGACACCTTCAACAACGAGGCCATCGCCGCCTGTGTGATGGGCGGTACATCCATGGCGGGCGGTTCGGCGTCCATCCTGGGTACGGTCATCGGCGCGATCATCGTTGCGCTGATGCAGGAAGGCATCCTGGCCATGGGCTTTACGATTTCCTATCAATATGTGCTAACCGGCCTGATCGTTCTGGTCGCGGTGACGGCGGATATTATCAGCCGCAAGCGCAAAAACTAGCGCCCAAACGAAGCAAGCAGGAGGCACAGATATGAACACCCTACGCAAACATCCCATCATTCAGAAGCTCGGTGTACAACGGCTGGTGATTACCGGTGTGCTGATCATCCTATTCGCGTTTTTCTACCTGATGAGCCCATCGTTTCGCAAGTACACCACGATCATCACCATGACCAGCTATATGTACTACATCATGCTGATGGCCATCGGCGTGACCTTCCCGCTGATCACCGGTGGAGTGGATTTATCCATCGGCACAGGGCTGGTGTGCTATTCCATCGTCGGCAGTTATCTGATGCGCCAAATGGGCCTGCCCATCTGGGTGGCCATGCTGGTTACGGTGGGCATGGGCGTGTTCTTCGGGTTCTTCAACGGCATTATCATCGCCAAGCTGAACCTGCCACCCTTCATTACCACGCTGTGCACCATGATGATTGTGCGCGGGCTTGGCTCCATCCTCACCCAAAGCATGACCGGCGTATGGCCTATGGCAGGCCAGGAAGGGAGCTGGTTTCGCGACCTGCTGAAGATACGCATCGACGGGACTATTTACCCGGTGGGGCTGTTAATCATCATACTTCTGGTGATTATTATGTCGATTGTGCTCAACCACTCCCGTGTGGGGCGTTACATTATCGCCATCGGCAGCAACAAAGAAGCGCTGAAGCTTTCCGGTGTGAATGTCACCCGCTGGCATGTGATGGCCTATGTATTTTCCGGCTTCTTTGCCGGGCTGGCCGCCATTGCGTATGCTGGCACGTTTACCAGCATTACGCCCGGCACCGGTGCAGGGTTTGAGCTGGATGCCATCGGCGGTGCGATTATCGGCGGCACGGCGATGACCGGCGGCAGCGGATCTATCGTGGGCACGTTCCTTGGCGTTTGCCTGATCTCGCTGCTGAAAACCGGGCTTCCCAACATTGGCCTGCAGGCCAACTGGCAGCAGATTATCACCGGATCGATCATCATCATAGCGGTGACCATCGATATGATCCGCCGCCGCAAATAACTTTCGATATGCGCGCCAGAAGGCGTCATATACATATGAAAAGGGGGATTCTTTCATGAAGAAAACGTTGTCTCTGTTCCTGGTACTGATGCTTGTTATCGGTACGCTGTCTTTCGCAGTTGCGGAAGATACAACCTATTCCTTCGAGATCGTCTCCAAGGGATTCCAGTCCACCTATTGGCAGGCAGTGCTTAAAGGCTGCTTGAGCCAGACTGAAAAACTCAACACCGAAGCCGGCTACGAAATGATTAAGTTCAACATGGTCGGCCCCGACTCCGAAAGCGATATCGCCGTGCAGGTGAATGAGTTTGAGTCCGCCCTCAACGCCAATCCCGATGCCATCGGTTTGGCTGCGCTGGACGTAAACGCCCTCAACGACAACATCGCTGCAGCGCAGGCTGCCGGCATCCCGATCATCGGGTTTGACTCCGGCGTGCCCAATGCACCCGAAGGCGCTGTGCTAGCCAACGCATCCACCGATAACTACGCCGCAGGCGCAGTGGTGGCCGAAAACCTGTACGCCAAGATTAAGGATCGCATTCTTGCGGCCGACGGCGCTGTGCGCATTGGCGAAATCAACCAGGATGCCACCTCCGAATCCATCACCAATCGTGGCCTGGGCTTCATTGACAAGTTCATTGAGCTCGCCGCCATGGACGATGTCAAAGTCGCCGTGATCGGTAACGACAAGTACGTTGGCGATGCTACGGGCGAAACTGTTGCAGAAGCCGATGCAGACGTGATCATCGAAGTGCGTGTGCCTGCGCTGACCACCACCGAGCTGTGCGCCACCGAAGCCGGCGTTGTGCTCAACCAGCCTGACACCATCGCGATCTTCGGCTCCAACCAGGTTTCTGCCGAAGGCATCATCACCGCCAATGAAATGCTGGGCGTTTGCGGCTCTACCGACGATATGATTATCGCCGTGGGCTTTGACTCCGGCGTTGTCATCAAAGCGGCAGTGCGCAGCGGCGTTATGTTCGGCGCTGTCACCCAGAGCCCTGTAGGCATCGGCGAAAGGCTGATTGACTTGCTGCTGGCCGCCGCCAAGGGCGAGCCCGTTGCCGACACCGATACGGGCTGTGCATTCTACACCGTCGAGAACATCGACTCCGATGCGATCGCGCCCAACCTGTACGACTAATTTCCTTCCATGCAAAAGGCCGCTTCCCGTCTGGGAAGCGGCTTCTTGCATCGTTATTCTATGGCAGTGTCTGCTATTTCAAATTGCGAATGGTACCGCCTTTTACCAGCTGTGTGGGCAGTGTAATAATCTGGCTGAGGGACTCGTCCGACGGTTCCGACAGCAGGCGCAGTAGCTGCGTTGCCACGCACTCGCCGATGGCGTTTTGCGGCTGCTTGACTAACGTTAAATTGGGGTACATGGCACCAAACAGGTCCAGCTTGTCAAAGCCGATGACCGAGATATCCTCAGGTACGCGGAGGTGGCGCTCGTTGAGTGCGATCATCGCGCCCAGTGTCATTTCGTAATTGGTGACAAATACGGAGGTCGGGGGCGTGGACAGGGAAAGCAGTGCTTTCATCTGGTTATAGCCGCCCTCCAGCGTATAATCGCTGAAACGCACCAGCTCCTCGCGGGCTTTGACATCGTATTCTGCCAGTGCACTTAAATAGCCTTCGCGCCGTTTCTGGGTTGTGTAAATGCCTTCATTGCCAAGGATGATCCCGATTTCTTCGTGCCCTGCCTCCAGCAGGTGGTGGGTTGCTTTTTCGGACGCATCGACATTATCCACGACCACAGCGCTGACCTGACCGGAGAAGTGCTTAAGCATGCGGTCGACCAGCACAATGGGGATTCCCTTGTCCAGCGCGGGTTGCAGATGCTCGCCACTGGTATCGGTCGGCATGTTGATCAGCCCGTCCACCCGCTTGTGCATCAGGAAGGATACGGCTTCCTTCTCACGCTTGGGATCGGTGCGGCAATCGCACACGATGACCGCATAATCATGCTTGCGGAGGATATCCTCCATCGTAGTGATGATGGAGGTGATAAACGTGTTGCCAAGCTCCGGAATGACCACGCCCACGGTGCGGCTTAGGCTGGTTTTCAGGCTGCGGGCAAACTCGTTGGGTACAAAATGCAGTTCACGCACAGCGTCCTCGATCAGTTTTTTGTTTTTAGGGCGTACCTGACCGCCATTGAGATACTTGGATATGGTAGCCAGACCCAAGCCGGTCATCTTGGCAATATCTTTCATGGTGGCGGCCATTCTATCGATCTCCTTATGGTCGTTTCGGTTTTGTTGGTTTCATTATAACAAACCTTGGCGGCAAGCACAATCGTTTACAAAATAAGGCCTGGAAACAGGGCCGCCGGAACACGGGAAACACCTTGACACAGGACGAAGGATTGCGTATACTAAGCGAAACGGAAACGTTTCGTATTATGAGGTGAATTGTATGCCATTAGTCACGTCCAGGGAGCTTCTTGTAAAAGCCCAGCAAGGCGGCTATGCCGTAGCTGCGTTCAATGTTGAAAACATGGAGATGGCGCAGGCTGTGGTTGCCGCTGCGCAGGAACTGCGCGCACCCGTGCTTGTACAAACAACATCCGGCACGCTGAAATATGCGCCTCCGGCTGTGTTTGCGGGGATGGTGCAGCGTTTGGCCGAAGCGGTGGATGTCCCGGTAGCCTTGCATCTGGACCATGGAAGCAGCCTGGAACTGGCGCAGCAATGCATTGCCGCCGGGTATACCTCGCTGATGATTGATGGATCCACGCTGCCGTTTGACGGTAACGTTACGCTTACTAAAAGCGTGGTAGAAAACGCTGGTGGTTTGCCTGTGGAGGCGGAACTGGGTACCGTAGGCGGTAAGGAAGACGACCATTCCGCCAAGCCGCAGTACACCGATCCGGCAGAGGCGAAAACCTTTGTCAAGGAGACCGGAATTGATAGTTTTGCCGTAGCCATCGGCACAGCGCACGGCGTGTACAAGGGAACCCCGCAGCTTTCCATTGATCTGCTGGATAAAATCCGGCAGGTGGTCTCCATTCCCCTGGTGCTGCACGGTACCAGCGGTGTGCCGCATGATCAGGTTCGCGAGTGTATCAAGCGCGGTATCTGCAAGGTCAACTACGCCACGGAGCTGCGTATTGCGTTCTCCGATGGGGTGAAGGCATCTCTGAGTGAGCATCCGGATGCTTTCGACCCCAAGAAATATCTTGCTGCAGGTCGTGAGGCCGTTCAGGCGCGGGTCATGCAGTTGATCCGCTTGTGTGGCAGCGACGGGCAGGCCTAACATGCCCGCGTACCTGCTTGGCATTGATATCGGCACGTCCGCCTGCAAGGTGGCGTTGTTCACGCCCGACGGCACAGTTGTGGCCCAGCACAGTGAAGCATATCCGGTGCTGTACCCGCACCCCGGCTGGGCGGAGCAACGTCCGGATGATTGGTGGACCGGAGTATGCGGCGCAGTGCGCGAGGTGATGGCGCAGCCCGGTATACAGCCGGGCGACATTGCCGGTATAGGCGTTGACGGCCAAA
Organism: Candidatus Limiplasma sp.; assembly: GCA_963675925.2. Classification (GTDB taxonomy): domain Bacteria; phylum Bacillota; class Clostridia; order Christensenellales; family Aristaeellaceae; genus CAXXOK01. Next base: position 404,320 of record CAXXIB010000004.1, on the reverse strand, counting down.
GCTGGTCCGCCGTTGCGGTGGATGCAAGCGGCGCGGTGCTGTGCAATACCCCGATTTGGACCGATACCCGCTCCGGGCAGGAATGCACAGAAATCACTGCGCGCGTGAAGGCGGAGACGCTGTTTGCCCTGTCGGGAAATCCCGTGCAGCCCAGCTATACGCTGCCGAAAATACGTTGGTATCAAAACAATCTGCCTGATGTCTATGCAAAAACCGCGTACATTTTGCAGTCCAACAGCTTTATCGTGCAGCGCTTGACAGGCGCATTCACACAGGATCTTTCCCAAGGCTATGGCCTAAGCTGCTTCGATATGCACACCGGCACCTGGAATTTGGACATGGCGAAAGCGCTGGGCATACGGCCGGAGCTTTTGCCGCCAATTTCCCCGTGTCACCAGATTGTCGGTCATGTGACCCATGAAGCCGCTGCACTAACAGGCCTTGCGGCGGGTACGCCGGTGGTTGCCGGTGGGCTGGACGCTGCCTGCGGCACGTTGGGCGCGGGCGTGATTGAAGCGGGGCAGACCCAGGAACAAGGGGGACAGGCTGGCGGGATGAGCTTGTGCATCAGCCGCTATGCGGCTGACCCGCGGCTGATTTTGTCGTTCCATGTCGTGCCGGACCGTTGGCTTTTGCAGGGTGGCACCACAGGCGGTGGCGGCGCGCTGAAATGGCTGCGGGAAACCGTGTGCCCGGAGCTAAACTTTCAGCAAATGGATGCATTGGCTGCCCAGGTACCAGCCGGAAGCGACGGTGTGCTCTTTCTACCGTATATGGCGGGCGAGCGCAGCCCGATTTGGAATCCGCAGGCCAACGGCGTGTTTTTCGGCCTGAACTATGCTAAGACCCGCGGTCACCTGATTCGCGCGGCCATGGAGGGCGTGGCGTTCTCCCTGCGGCACAATCTGGAAGTGGCCGAAGCGGCTGGCGCAGCGGCGCAAACCATGCGCTCCGTTGGCGGCAGCGCAAACAGCACGGTGTGGACACAGCTGAAAGCCGATTGTACAGGGCACGAGATTGAAGTGCCCTACAGCGATACCGCAGCCACGCTGGGCGCAGCCATACTGACAGGTGTTGGAACGGGCGTGTATTCCAGCTTTCAGGATGCCGCCGATACAACCGTGCAGGTGACTAAGACCTATACACCCAATCTGGACAACCGACCCGTGTATGACAGGCAATATCAGGCCTACCGGGAACTGTATACGCGCCTGCAACCGATGATGCAAAATACCGTGGATTGAAAGGAAGCGACACGCTTTGAAAGCAGCCGTACTCTACGCAAACGAGGATATCCGCTACGATGACTGGGAAACGCCGGTCACAACGCCGGGCACTGTGAAGGTGCGCGTTCGCGCTACAGGCATCTGTGGCAGCGACATTCCGCGCGTTTTACATCATGGTGCTCATTTTTACCCTGTAGTGCTGGGGCACGAGTTCTCCGGCGATGTGGTCGAGGTCGGCGAGGGTGTGGACACCCTGCACGTCGGCGATACTGTCAGCGGTGCACCGCTGGTCCCCTGCATGAAATGCGGGGATTGCCAGCAGGGCAATTTCGCCCTATGCAAGTTCTATTCCTTTATTGGTAGCCGCCAGCAGGGCAGCTTTGCAGAGTATGTTGTTTTGCCGGCGCAAAATGCCGTGAAGTATGATCCGTCCATCGCCTACGAGCAGGCAGCGATGTTTGAACCATCCACCGTTGCGCTGCACGGCATATTGCAGGGCGATTATAGCGGTGGTGGCACGGTGGCGGTGCTGGGCCTTGGCACCATCGGCGTGTTTACCGCGCAATGGGCAAAGATTTTCGGTGCCAGGAAACTGGTCGCGTTTGATATTGACGACGGCCGTCTGGCCCTGGCCAAGCGCATGGGCGCGGATGAAACGATCAACACCAAAGCTCCCGATTTTTTAGAGAAAGCCATGGCGTTGACTGGCGGCAAGGGCTTTGACCATGTTTATGAAACCGCAGGCATGCCTGTCACCATGCGCATGGCGTTTGAGCTGGCGGCCAATAAAGCCAGGGTTTGTTTTATCGGCACCCCGCACGAGGATTTGTGCTTCACGCCCCGGCAGTGGGAGAACATGAACCGCAAGGAGTTTCACCTGACCGGGAGCTGGATGAGCTACTCTGCACCATTTCCGGGCAGGGAATGGGAGTTGACGGCGCATTATTTTGCGACCGGTGAGCTGAAGTTCGACCCCGATTTCATCTTCCGCACGTTCCCGATGCGCGAGGTAAAACAGGCATTTGATTTGTATAAAAATCCCGCGCAGGTACACGGGAAAATCATGTTAGTGAACGACTAAGCCGGCGATACGGCCATCCATCCTATACTTTATTTGTGTGATTAGGACTTGAAGGAAAGAAGGGCATACCATGGCAGAATTTATCAACCCCTCCCTCGTTCCCAAACGAAAACTCTATACCGGTGAGGAAATTCCCTGCATTGGCATGGGGACGTTCGGCAGCGACCGGTTTACGCCTGAGCAGGTTTCCAAGGCGGTGGCCGGGGCTATCCGCTGCGGGTATCGCATGTTTGACTGTGCCTCGGTTTATGGCAACGAGGATTTGATCGGTGAGGTGTTCGATACCGCGATTCGCGAGGGCGTGGTCAAGCGCGAGGAGCTGTTTATCACCTCCAAAGTGTGGAACGATATGCACGGCAAGGGCGATGTGCTGCTGGCCTGTGCAAAGTCGCTGCGCGATTTGCAGCTGGATTATATTGATGCGTATTTCGTGCACTGGCCCTTCCCCAACTACCATGCGCCCGGCTGCGATGGCGATAGCCGCAACCCCGACAGCAAACCATTTTCCGTGGACGCATTCATGGCGACATGGAAGCAGATGGAAAAACTCTACGATATGGGGCTGGTACGCCATATCGGCATGAGTTCCATGACCATCCCCAAGCTGGAGGCCGTTTTGCCACTGTGCCGTATCAAGCCGTCGCTGATCGAAATGGAACTCCACCCCTGCTTCCAGCAGTGGGAGCTGTATGATTATGTTGTCGAGCATGGCATTCAGCCCATCGGCTTTTGCCCCATCGGCAGCCCCACCCGCCCCGAGCGTGATATGACTGCCGATGACGTGGTCGACATCGCCGAGCCTGTGGTGGTCGAGGTCGCTAAGGCGCACAACGTGCACCCTGCTGTAATTTGCCTGAAATGGGCTGTGCAGCGCGGGCAGATTCCCATTCCGTTCTCCATTCATGAAAACGAATATGTTTCCAACCTCAAATGCACCACCGAAGACCTGCTGACCGATGCCGAAATGGAAGCGCTCAAAACCGTGGAATGCGACTGCCGCCTGATTAAAGGCCAGGTATTCCTGTGGCCGAGTGCGAAGGACTGGCATGATCTGTGGGATGAAGATGGCACCATTACGAAGTGAGGATAGCGTATGCTAAAAAATATTCCTGATTTAATGCCCCCGGAACTGATGAAAATCCTGATGGAAATGGGCCATGGCGACGAACTGCTTTTGTGTGACGGGAACTATCCCAAGTTCGGCTGTCCGGAACGCTGCGTGCGCATGGACGGCCACGGCATTGCCGAAATATTGGATATGCTGCTCCGGTTTTTGCCGCTGGACAGCTATGTGGATCATCCCGTTGCGCTGATGGCGGTTGTCCCCGGCGATCCCTACAAACCGGAAATCTGGGAGCAGTACAGGGAAATCGGCCAAAAGCATGAAATGCAGGGCCTGCGGGACGAAACCATTGAAAAGCCTGCGTTCTACGCCCGTGGACAGCGCTGCTACGCCTGTGTAGCCACAAGCGAGAGCGCGCTGTATGCCAACATGATATTGAAAAAAGGCGTTGTGAAATAGTTGCGCAGCGGCGTACAACCTCCATGCGCCGCATAATAATCCAGCCGCCCCCACACCGATGGGGGCGGCCTCTTTGTGTATAGGGATGGTGTGATAAAAGATTATGGCTAGAAGCGTTCCTGATTAATCCAAAGCCCAAGCGCGGGATTGGGAATAAAGTATATTTCTTCGCCGTCCGGCAGGGTGTTATAGCCGTAGGACAGGGAATTTGGATCATAGCGTTTGATCATAGTATCATAATCCGCCGCCTGGTAACCGGCCGCTTCAATGGCGTCCTTTGCGATGTTTTTCACGGCATAGGTAATGCTGAAACGGCCGTCCGACGAGCCGTGTATCAGGTGCGCGGCAGCGCTCATGTTCTGGCGCAGGTCCGTGTTATCCTCGTTTTGAAAGGCGTCCAGCGTTTGCAGCCGTCCTTGATAGCCGTATTTGCGAATCAGCCCATCCACCTGCATATCCTCGCCGAAGCGGCGTATGCCGGGGGCGAGGATGAGCAGCTCCCCGCCGTCGGCCATGGCCATGCGCGTGCGGTAGATGGCCTTGTTGCCAAGCCAGGTCGTGTGGTACTCCTCCGGGGTCAGGTACACCACACACTTGCGCAGCCCCTTGGTGACAAAATCAATGTTCTTTTCCTGCGAAAGCCGGATGGCCGCATTCAGGCAGCTGCGATCTTCGCTGATAAACAAACCGTGGGTGTGGATGTCGTTATTGTGCGCAGTGCACACCGTGAGTACGAACAAAATCGGGCGTTGTTTCAAAAAACGCTCCATCGCATAATCAAGGATGCGGCGCACAGGGGTGTGATCCTTGCCCATGACCCGTTCCATGCCGAATACCGCGCCGATCATGTGCGTTTTGTTAATCATGTCCACGCCGCCAACGCCGATGAACAGGTTCTTGGCATGATTGGCCATACCGATGACCTCGTGAGGCACAACCTGTCCCACGGAAAGAATCAGGTCATAGCGGGGGTTCATGATGCGTTTGTTGATTTGCGCGCTGATCGGCTCTTTCCACAGCCCGTCCGTAATGCCGGAAATAAAGCCGCCGGGTATGGTGCCCAGCGTGACCAGATCCTCCCGCCATTGGTGGGGCAGGAAGGTCTGGAAGGGGATATCGCCGAACATGGCGGCGGCCTGCTCAGCGGTGACGGGCGTATGGGTGCCAAGGGCTGGCAGGATATCCACGGTACAGCCCTGCTCTGTGAGCATGTGATAATACTGGTTGGTGATCAGCCCGGCATTGGAATGGTAGCGGGTGAAATCCGGCGGGATAATCAGCACATTTAGCAGCGTGCGACCCGCGAGGGATTTGACAAGCGACAACCGGATTTCATCCCTGGTCAAGCCGGTGGGGGCTTTGGCGTATACAAACTCCTGCATGCTTTTCTCGCTCCGTTAGACATTGTAGGCGTTGGAGGTTGTATCGCCTCCGTGGCCCGTCCAGTTGGTATGAAAAAACTGTCCCCGGGAGCTGTCCAGCCGCTCGTAGGTGTGCGCGCCGAAGTAATCGCGCTGGGCCTGCAATAGGTTGGCGGGTAAGCGACCGGTGGTATAGCCATCGAAATACGAAAGGGCGGAGGTCATAGCCGGCGTAGGGACTCCGGCGGTCAGCGCGGCGGCAGCGGTGTGCCGCCATGCAGGCAGCAGGCTTTCCATGCGCTGTTTGAAGTAGGAATCCAGCAACAGGTTATTCAGCTGCGGGTTTTGGTCAAACGCATCCTTGATTTTGCCTAAAAATGCGCTGCGTATAATGCACCCGCCGCGCCACATCAGCGCGATGCCGCCGTAGTTGAGCTGCCAGCCATAGGTATCGGCCGCCATGCGCAGCAGTTCGTACCCCTGTGCGTAGGAGATGATCTTGGAGGCGTACAGCGCTTGGCGAATGTTTTCAATCAATGCTGCCTTGTCGCCGGTGTAAGGAGGAATGCTGCGATGATAGACCTTGGCGGCGGTTACGCGTTCCTCCTTCATGGCTGACAGGCAGCGGGAGAACACGGCCTCGCTGATGAGCGTCAGCGGCGTGCCCTCGTCCAGCGCGGTGACGGACGTCCACTTCCCAGTGCCTTTCTGCCCGGCGGTATCCAGAATTTTATCCACAAGCGGGGTGCCGTCTGTGTCCTTCACGGCCAGAATATTGGCGGTAATCTCAATTAAATAGCTGTTTAGATCGCCCTGGTTCCACTGCTGAAATACTGCGTGCATTTCAGCGGGTGTCATCTGTAAAAGATCGCGCATTAGCTGATAGGCCTCGCAAATCAACTGCATGTCGCCGTACTCGATGCCGTTGTGTACCATTTTCACAAAGTGCCCTGCGCCCCCCTCGCCGACCCAGTCGCAGCAGGGAGAACCATCATCCACTTTAGCGGCGATGGCCTGCAGGATGGGCTTTACGCGCGGCCATGCGGCAGGCGAACCGCCGGGCATAATGCTGGGGCCGTTGAGTGCACCTTCTTCGCCCCCGGATACGCCCGTGCCGATGTAGAGCATGCCCTTGCTTTCAACGTAGTGTACGCGCCGGATGGTATCGGGGAAGTGGCTGTTGCCGCCGTCGATGATGATATCACCGGGGGAGAGCAGCGGCAGGAGCTTGTCGATGGTCTGGTCTACGGGGTCGCCCGCTTTGATCATCATCATGATGACGCGCGGAGGCTGGATGCTTTCAACCAGCTCTTCAAACGAATAGGTTCCGATAAAGTGCTTGCCCTTCCCGCGACCGGTTATAAAGTTAGTCACGGCTTCGGTTTCGATGTTGTACACGGCCACGGTAAAGCCGTTTTTCTCCATGTTCATGGAGAGATTTTCGCCCATCACGGCCAGACCGATCATGCCGATGTCTGCTTTTTTCATGGCTGTGTTCCTCCGCTGTCAGCGCTGCACGCGGGCGTTGCCGGCGTAAATATCCCAGACCTGTTTTTCGTCGGCGGGCTCGGCGTAGTCGTTCAAACTGGAGGCGGCCAGCACGCCGGTAGCCCAGCCAAAGCCCAGCCACTTATCGGGTGTCCAGTCCTGCAAAATGCCGTATAGCAGGCCGCCGGTAAACCCGTCGCCCCCGCCAATGCGATCTAAAATCGGAATGGATCTGGGTTCTTCCACAAACCACTGGCCATCGGTGCGCAGCAGCGCGCCCCACAGGTGCTCGTTTGCGCTGATCACTTGCCGCAGCGTGGTGGCGAAGACCTTGGCGTTTTGGTACTTCTGCTCCACCTGGGAGATCATACCCTTAAAGCTGTCGATTTTCGCTTGTAAATCTTTCCCGCCTGCCTCCGGGCCTTTGAAGCCCAGACAGAGCTGAAAATCCTCTTCGTTGCCCACCAGAATATCGGCCAGCGCAGCGATTTCGTGAAACGCCTGTGCTAGCTCCGCCTCGCGGCCGGTCCAGAAGGTTTTGCGGTAGTTTAAATCAAAGCTCACCAGCGTACCGTGCGCCTTGGCGGCCTTGGCCAGCGCTACGCAAAAGCGCGTGGTTTGCTCGCTCAGTGCGGCGATCAGCCCGGAGATATGCAAAATGGCGACCTTTTCTGCGCCGAAGATGCGTTCGATGTCGAATTCATCCATCGCAAGCGTGGTGCCCACTTCCCCGGAGCGGTCATTCCATACGCGCGGGGCGCGCATGCCAAAACCGCTGTCGGCGATGTTAAACTGGTGGCGATAACCCCACGGCCCGCCCTGGGGTACGGATGCGCCTTCAAAGGCAATGTTGCGCTTGCGCAGCTCAGATTGAATAAAGGCAGCCACCGGACTGCCGGAGACAAACTTTGTCAGGGCCAGGCAGGGCTTTCCAAGCGAAGCGGATACGTTGCACACGTTGGTTTCCGCGCTGGTTGATTGCATGGTGAAGTGGTTGGAATTTTGCACGGCCATGCGGTTATCCGGTGTAATCCGCACGCCCATACTGGTGGGACAAGCGATTGCATACTTGTATGCAGGATGTTTGTGTAGCGACATTGTGATACCTCCATTGATCATACTGGCGATATGGAATCCATTCTGGCGTGCAAAAATGTCAAACCGTATGAATGAAAGATTCGATGTAGGAAGAGGAAATGCTGTTTCGGTGCGGATGAAGCGGCGGTTGATTTTGCAAATGGCTTTGGCCCAAGTATACCTTTTTTGGCGCGATTTTTCAATCGATGGGATTTGGCTTCGAACATCCGATTCGCTTTGGATTGCAGACAGGCTTAGGACAGTAAAGCGAAAATTCCGGTCATTGAAAATAGTACATTAGGTTCAGGCAATCCGGTGCGGCATCGTCGATGTAGCCGGTATCGGCAAAACCCGCGGCCTGGAACAGGCGCAGCGCCGGGGCGTTGTTTTGATGCACGCATACCTCGATACAGTCGTAGGCTCCTTCTGACTGCAGCAGAGAAACAATCTGCTTAAGCGCCTGCGCTCCATACCCCTGCTTCTGATATCGTTGGTCGATCATGAACTGCTGTAGATCGTAGCACGCGGGCTCTTCATCGAGGTTGCGAATCAGGGCGAGACCCACAATGGCGGTTTCATTCACAATGGACAATACGCGGGCATTGTTGTTGCGGTATACGTACCCTCTGGCCAGGATGCCCGTCGGCGTATCCAAAAAGGCCTGCTGCTCTTTTCCTACGGACAGGCGGGACGCTTCTTTCCAGTTGTCTTCGGTGATGGGTTTCAGCCAGATCATAGGAGGCCCCTTTTCAAGTGAGGTTTATTGGTTCGGCTTGATTATGCCTGTAATATGCCGGATTGTTCAATCATTCGGATCGCCTGTTTCAGTTCGTCCGGGGTTGCGACCAGCGCCATACGCACATGGCCTTCTCCCTCCGCGCCAAAGGCCGTGCCGGGGGTCATCAGCACACCGGAGGTTTCAAACAGCTCCCGGGTGAAGGCGAAACTGTCGGTATATCCTTTGGGCAAACGCGCCCATAAAAACATGGTTGCGGGGCTTTTGTGGATCTCCCAGCCGAGCTTTGCCAGGCCGTCGACCAGAATATCGCGCCGCGCCTGGTACTCGGCCCGCGTGGTATCCACGCAGTCCTGCGGGCCTAAAATGGCGGCGATGGCCGCGTCCTGCAGTGGGAGAAACATGCCGTAATCGATATTGGATTTCAGTGATTTCAGCTTGTCGATCACCGCCGCGTTCCCCACCGCAAAGCCAATTCTGGCACCGGCCAGACCATAGGTTTTGGACAGGGAATTAAACTCGATACCGACATCCTTCGCACCGGGATAGCGCAGGAAGCTGCCGCAGCAATGGCCGTCAAAGCTCAGCTCGCTGTAGGAATTATCATGCACGACGATGATGCCATTTTCCTTGGCAAAGGCGATCACATCGTGGTACAGGCTGTCCGGTGCCACGCTGGCGGTGGGGTTGTTGGGGTAGGAGAAAATCATCATTTTGGCACGCCGCGCCACAGCCTCCGGGATGGCGCGAACGTCGATCAGATAGCCGTTTTCTTTCCGCTGTGGCATCATGTAGGGTTTTGCACCGGCCAGCACCGGCCCGTCGCGGAAAATGGGGTAGCTGGGATCGGGAATCAAAATGGTGTCGCCCTCGTCGATTATGGTGAAGGCGATATGCGCCAGTCCGTCCTGCGAGCCCAGCAGCGAGGTGATCTCGGTCGCCGGATCAAGCGTTACGCCATAGCGGGTTTGGTACCACTGCGCCACGGCCTGCCGCAGCCTGTCGGCATCGTCGATGGCGTAGGCATAGTTGCAGGTTTGCTGCGCGGAACACACCAGCGCGTCCACAATGTGCTGCGCCGGGGGAATGTTAGGGGTACCGACGCTCAAATCCACAACTGGCAGCCCCTGTGCGCTGCGCTGCGTGCGCATTTGCGCCAGCACCGAAAAAATGCCCGGTTTGAAGTACTCCATTCTGCTTGAAAACTGCATCTGCGCACGATCCTTTGTTTGGCGTTGCTGTGAGAAAGTTCGCTGATAGTTTAGCATATTCTTTGGGTGGGGGAAAGGGCTGGTAAGGGTGATTCGATTGCAGAAAGCCGGAAAAACTGGGCAACAGAAACGGCCATACACAAACAGCCCGTGAAGCGAGTGAAACCTGCCTGTTCAGTGCAAAGGACAGACCTATAATTTTCTTACATTACTACTATAAAGGCAGCAATGTTGACATTCACAGGAATATCGGTACTATAAACATCTGCAACAGTTTACCCTAAAAAGCAAATGACGAGCGGGAGGTAAACCATTTGACCATTGAAACATTACAGGAACTCGCCGCCCAATTTCTTACGCAGGACATTAACTTTGTTACCAAGGACAATGCGGTAAGCGACGATCTGATCGGATTGCGATTTTATGACAATCCGCTCATCGGCATCGCCGATGCAAACGACCCGCTGTTTCTAACCCTGCGCGACCCCGGCATCATGGGGGAGGGCGTATTGCTCCCCGGGGATGTTCTGCCGGCGGCTAAAAGTGTCATTTCCTGGTTTTTGCCGTTTACGAAGGAAGTCCGAAGCGCCAATCAGGAAAGCATGACAGAGCCCAGCGATAGCTGGCGTCAAGCCCGCATGGAAGGGCAGGATGCCGTAATTGCCTTGGGGCTGGCCGTGTGTAAGGCACTGCAAGCAGAGGGATGGGAAGCCACGCAGGTTTCCGGCAGCCAACACTTTTCAATGCTGGCACCGTTTTGCAGCAACTGGTCTGAGCGCCATGTGGCCTATATCGCCGGGCTTGGCACCTTCAGCCTCTCCAAAGGCTTGATCACCGAAAAAGGAATCGCCGGGCGTTTTGGCAGTGTTGTGACGACTGCTCCGCTTCCGCCAACAGAGCGGCCGTATGCGACCCCCTTTGAAAACTGCATTATGTGCGGAGACTGTGCGAAAAACTGCCCCGTCAATGCAATCGACCCTGCAAAAGGCGTCGCCCTGGGTAAGGACCATGCGGCATGCAAAACCTTTTGCGATTTCACGATGGTCTTACAGCGCTGCGGCACGGGCGAGCGAAACCGCTACGGCTGTGGCAAGTGCCAGGTGAATGTCCCGTGCGAATTCCGCAACCCAAGCGGTAGGGAATAGACATATACCAATCAAGAAGCATCCAGTCAAAAACAGAAGGGCGCCCCAGAGGGATACCCTTTTGTTTGGTGAGCCCGGCGGGATTCGAACCCACGGCCTTTTGGTTCGTAGCGCTAGGAAAGACTGATGTATTGTATGTTATCCTCATTATCCTATTGTTTCATACATTTTATTCTTTTATCGTCTCAATGATTATGCCTTTCATAATAGCGCTTCTATTTTTTTACCCAAAATTATCCTCAATTATCTAAATAATAATACGCTTCATTCTATGATATAATTCATCCGCAGCTTTCGACGAAATCATTACAAATACTAGATTTCGGAACGCACTGCTATTGACGGAATAAACACAAAAGAGATTCGGCTCCCCTCATCTCAAACATGATAGCAATCAACATGCAAGCCTGATTGGTAAATGATTCGTACCATGAAACGGATTATTCTCTTTTGTAGATACCCGTGAGTTATTTCATTGGGTGATGACTGTGAATCGTGACAAACGAAATCGTATGTGATAATATGAATGCACCAGTAAAAAATTACCATATAATTGAGGAGGAGCACTTCCATGAAAAAAACGATTTCCATTGTCTTACTATTGGGTCTGCTATTGACGGTGTTTTCCTTTGCTTATGCAGAGGAGAGTTCAGATGGAACTGATGAGTTTATTACAGCAGAGAATAACGATGAATTTGCAGCTTTGCTACTATTAAAAAATGAGTTTGATCCAAGCATTAAGACTTTTGCAGAGAAGTATGCGGGGCGAACGATAGAATTTGATTGTAACATCGCGTATATGACTTACCATGGAACCTATAAAACAAGGTTTGATATTCTACTATTAGCAGGTGATTATAGCGAAACATCTGTCAGTGGACCATATTTTCAGTTCAATGATGTAAGTATAACCCTTGACTTGAATCTCACAGGTGACAATATTCCGGATTACCTTGGAATAGGCAACAATCTGCATGTTATAGCTTTGGTTGATAGATTCGATGCGAACACTGGACTATTCTATCTTGAGCCGATTATGACTATGGTTAGATAGTTTCGATTCGTTCATTCTTTCGAAAGGTGCTTTTTGGCTGAGATTTTGACCTAATTCTGAACCTTTTGACTTAGTATTTAGTCACCTTTTTGCATTCTCTTTCATTCGATTTCTAAAACACAAACCCGTTGAAGCCGTTAACTACAACGGGTTTTTCTTGGTGAGCCCGGCGGGATTCGCCGCCTGCTGCACAGGCTAGCCGTTCGGTTGTTGACTCCCTCGCGCTGTCGCCTGAAAACGACCACACAGAATCGTTTTCAACGGCTCCAGCCCTCTCGGGTTCGAATCCCGCCAATGATTGTGCAAACAAATAACGCACCCTAAAGGGTGCGCCATTTACTTGGTGAGCCCGGCGGGATTCGAACCCACGACCTTTTGATTCGTAGTCAAACACTCTATCCAGCTGAGCTACGAGCCCACAGGCTGATTGACATTGTCAAAAACAGCTTGCTTATTATAGCAGGTGGACGGCAGAAAATCAACACACGAGTTGCAACTTTCTAAATTATGTTAAACAGGGCGCAGGGGCTTGTATTTAGCCGTGAGTTTTTTATAATAAAAGGAAGAAACAATGTAGAGGCGGAGGGTACTATGGATCGACAGGCATATCGGAAGACGATCGACGAAGTGATTGCAAACGGCCCATACCATGACGATTGGGATGCGCTGGCCGGGCGGCAGATGCCGGAGTGGATGTACCGGGGGAAATTCGGTATTTTCATCCACTGGGGGCTGTATGCTGTGCCCGCGTTTGGAAGCGAATGGTATCCGCGCCAGATGTATATGCAGGGCACCCGGGAGTTTGAACACCATGTAAAAACCTGGGGGCCGCATAAAGAGTTTGGATATAAGGATTTCATCCCGCTGTTTACCGCGCCAAAGTTTGACGCCGAAACGTGGGCGGACTTGTTTGAAAAATCGGGCGCAAAGTACGTGGTGCCGGTGGCCGAACACCACGATGGCTTTCAAATGTACAAAAGCGAACTTTCGCACTGGAACGCCTTTGAAATGGGGCCTGGTCGCGATGTGCTGGGCGAGTTGCATGCTGCATTTGCCACTCGTGGACTGATGCCGGGGGCATCATCACACCGGGTGGAGCACTGGTTTTTCCTGGGACACGGCAAGGAGTTTGACAGCGATGTGCACGAACCCCTGAAGCGGGGCGACCTCTATTGGCCGTCAATGCCCGAAGGCGAGCAGCAGGATTTGTTTTCCAAGCCTGACCCTACGGATGAATTTCTGGAGGACTGGCTGCTGCGCTGCTGCGAGATCGTGGATAATTACCGGCCGAAGCTGTTCTACTTTGACTGGTGGATTCAGCATAGCGCTGTTCGGCCCTACCTGAAAAAATTTGCCGCCTACTACTATAACCGCGCAGCGGAGTGGGGCGAAGCCGTGACCATCACCTACAAGCACGATGCGTTTGCCTTTGGCACGGCGACGGTGGATATCGAGCGCGGCAAGTTCGCCCACGCCAAACCGTTTCGCTGGCAAACCGATACGGCCATCGCCCGCAACTCCTGGTGTTGGACGGAGAACAACACCTTCAAGCCTGCCGAAAGCCTGGTGCGCGATCTGGTGGATATCGTATCCAAAAACGGTGTGATGCTTCTAAACGTCGGCCCCAAGCCCGATGGTACCATCTCCGCTGAGGACACGGCGGTGCTGGAAAACATCGGCGCATGGATGGCCATAAACGGCGAAGCCATATACGATACCACGGTGTGGCGCCTAGCGGCCGAAGGGCCGACCGAGACCAAAGAGGGCCAGTTTACCGATGGCGAGGATACCGGGTTTACACCCAAGGATATCCGCTTTACCACCCGTGGCAAGCACCTGTATGCCACCTTCCTGCAATGGCCCAAGGACGGCAAGGGGCTTATCACCTCGCTGAAAGAGCAGGATGCCTCCCACCTGCCGGTGTTCCACGGCATCATTGAGGATGTGGACATTCTGGGCTACGGAAAACCCGACTGGACACGGGACAGCGAGGGGCTGCATGTGAGCCTGCCCGGCATTGAAACGGATATGCCCGTTGTAGTCAGGGTGACGATGGGATAAAGGAGCACAGCATGGATAAAATCAGCCTACAGGAACGGTTTTCCCGCTTTACCGAGCAGTGGAGCCCGAAAATCATCGGCGAGATTAACGATGCGTCTGTAAAGATTGCCAAACTGCAGGGCGAGTTTCTCTGGCACGCGCATGAGCACGAGGATGAGATGTTTTATGTGTTCAAAGGCGTGCTGACTGTGAAACTGCGGGACAAGGATATCCACCTTACGGAAGGGGAATGCGTGATCATTCCCCAAGGTGTGGAGCATATGCCCGTTGCCGAGGATGAGGTCTGGGTCATGATGATCGAGCCCAAAGGCACCTTAAACACCGGCAATGTGCAAAGCGACCGTACGGTAGTCGCGCCGGAGCGATACTAATGTAGGTACGCCTTCCCGATGTAAATAAGACTTGACGGAAGGCGCGCAATATGGTACTTTATTTCGGCAAGCCGCTCAAGCGGGGTCTTCAAGTGCGCACAATTTGCGCCGCCTGTCGTTTGGCGAGTTCTAAAGTTGGAGGTGCATGCCATGTACGCTGTGATTGAAACAGGTGGCAAGCAATACCGTGTATCCGAAGGGGATATTATCTACGTAGAAAAGCTGGAACAGGAGACCGACAGCACCGTGAATTTCGACGTGCTGATGGTGGGTGAAGGCAAAACGCTGAAGGTCGGCAAACCGACCGTGAAGGATGCCACTGTGGAAGGCAAAGTACTGGGTCAGGTGAAAGGCGAAAAGTTGATCGTCTACAAGTACAAGTCCAAGAAAAACTATCACCGCAAGGCCGGTCACAGGCAGAACTACACCAAAGTGGAGATTACCGGTATCAGCAAATGACACGCATTGCAATCCGGCGCGAAGGCGGACGCGTAACCCGGCTGAAAGCACAGGGACACGCGGGACGGGCAAAAAGCGGGGAGAACCTCGTATGCGCGGCCATATCCAGCCTGATGTATACAGCCATCAACGCCCTGGAGACAGTGGCGGACATCGTACCGCTGGTCCGCAAGGACGACGATACGGCGCTGCTGCAATTAACATTGCCGGACGGCTGTGAAAGCCACGATGCACAGGTCATACTGCAAACGGTGATTCAGGGATTGACAGATATCTCCCTGGAATATCCCAAATTGGTCAACATCACCATACACGACGGGAGGACAACGGAATGATGAAGCTTCAATTACAGTTTTTCGCACATAAAAAGGGAATGGGTTCCACCAAGAACGGCCGCGATTCCGAAAGCAAACGCCTCGGCCCCAAGCGTGCCGACGGGCAGTTTTCCCTCGCGGGTAACATTCTGGTGCGCCAGCGCGGCACCAAAATCCATCCGGGTACGAACGTAGGCATCGGCAGCGACGATACCCTCTTTGCGCTCAAGGACGGCATTGTGCGGTTCGAGCGTCTGGGCCGCAGCAAAAAGCAGGTTAGCGTATATCCTGTGGAGAACGCCTAACCCCGAAATTACCCGGAATACCCAAGCGACATAGTCAGCTTTAAACGGCAAACACCTTACTTGCGAATTCACGTAAGACGAGGGTTTGCCGTTTTTGTATACCCAGGGCAGTTTGAACAGCTGGGATTGCTGGACAGACCCAAAAATTGCAATGATAGCTCCTGAAACAGGGAGTTGTTTTTGTAACGATATGAAAAAGTGTTGACGAATATCGTAAACATATGTATAATAAGTGCATGATGATGAGGACGGTGACTTGGTAATGGATTTTGGGAAACTGACACTGGCGGAGCTGAAACAAGGCTACGCGTGTGATGAACAAAGCGGTGCGTATGTGTGTAATGCCTGCGGCGCGGGATACGATGACGGACAGGTGTACCCGGTGGAAGACAAGTTCTATACGCCGGAGCATGCCGCGCGCCTGCATGTGCAAAACGAACATGGCGGCAGCGCTGCCGTGCTTATTCAGGCAGACACCAAGTACAACTCCCTCACCGAGAACCAAAAAGACTTGCTGATGCGCATTGCGGCGGGGGACAGTGACCGGGAGATCGCCGCAGCGCTGCAAATCAGCCCGGCGACCGTGCGGCGCCAACGCTTTAACTTCCGGGAGAAAGCCAAGCAGGCCAAACACTACCTGGCAACCTACGAACTGGTTTTTGCCACCGAAGGAAAGGAAACACTCATGCCCATTCATAATCAAGCAGTTTATTTGGATGACCGCTACGTCATTACCGAGCCGGAACGTGAGCGCATTTTAAAGAACGCGTTTGCAAGCCTTGATCCACCGGTGCTGAAAGCCTTTCCGGCCAAGGAAAAGAAAAAGCTGGTTATCCTCACCCGGATCGCTGCGCAGTTTGCGCCGGGGAAACAGTACACCGAAGCCGAAGTCAATGCCATTATCAAGCCTATTTTTGACGACTTTGTCACCATCCGCCGCTATCTGATTGCCTATGGCTTCATGGCCCGCACGAAAAGCGGATCGGAATACTGGCTGACGGCGTAGGATAGTGAAGTATCGCTATTCTTGCGCCACAAAAAAGCCGCGTACTACGCGGCTTTTTATTATGGCAGGAGGTATCGGAGCAACTGCCCTTTATGGTGCATGACTTAGTCGTACCAGCACTGCTCCGGATCAGTATGGCGGATGACGATTTTGCCGTAATCTGCTTCATTTTTGGCCTCGTGATATTTGGTGATCATATCGCCACTTTCTGTCATCCCCAGCAGTTCAATCTTCCCGGTGGGGTGCGACAGACAATAGCGCAGGTGTTTGCCAAAGCCGTTCTGCATGGCTTTGGCGGCTTCCACAATCTGGTATCCTTCGCGCAGCGGAACCTGAAACCCGCCTTTCACCCCTTTAACCGGGCGGCACTGGAACACATAGTAGGGCAGGCAGCCGATAGCTGTCAGCTGCCGCAGGAGCGTGGCCAGGGTTTGGGCATCGTCGTTCACGCCGCGCAGGAGTACGGTTTGGTTTTTCACAATCGCGCCCGCCTCCCGCAGCAGGCGAATGGCTTTTTTCGATTGCTTGGTGATCTCACGCGGGTGATTGAACTGGGTGACGATCGCAATTTGCTTTTTTGTTGCAAACTCTTTAAAAATGGAAAGCATCTCCGGATTTTCATAAATACGGCGTGGAAAGGTGACCGGAATACGCGTGCCAAAACGAATAAAATCCAGGTGCGGTATTTTTGTCAGCGCGGCAAGCCAGCGCCGTATCATGGTATTGGAGATAAGAAGAGAATCACCGCCGGAGATCAGCACATTGCTGATTTCCGTGTGTTGTTTGATATACTCGATAATGGCATCGAAGTTTTCGGCGATCTCATCATCCTGCGAGCCGCCGACCAGGCGTTTACGAAAGCAGTGGCGGCAGTACATGGCGCACTTGCTGGTAGAAAGAATCAGCACGGTCTGCCGGTACTTGTGCTGCAGTCCGGGCAACACGGTATTACCCAGCTCGCCGCTGGTGTCTTCGCTGCCGGCTTTATTGTCCTCAAAATAGGCGGGAACAGCCATTTTTCGAATGGGATCGTTGGGGTCGTCGGGGTCGATCAGGTTCAGGTAATACGCCGGAATCTGCATGGGATATTTTTCCACAATAGGCTCCAGCTTATCGACTTCTTCTTTTGTCAGGTGCAGTTTTTGGGTCAGGGGTAATAGGCTTCGGTAAAACATCGAAAAAAAAACTCCTATGGCTTTGCAAGCCTTTTGTACTTCTTTTGTAACATATTCTATGCCGTTCGTCAATTTTCGGGGCGTGTGCTAAAGCGTATCTTCGGCTTGCGTCGACATGTAAAATAAGGTATAAATAGTGGGTATGGGAACGCATCCCACCGGGGAGGACACGCATGAAAAAACACTACGGGCAACAGGTGGCGTGGACGATATTTTTTACATTGGTTCGTCCGTTCGTCTGGCTGCTGATCGGCTACCGATACAAGCATGAGAAGAAAATCGAAGGCCCGGCTATCATCATGGGCAACCACACACTGGATATTGATTTGGGCCTTTTGGGCCTAAGCTACAGACAGGCGATGCGCGTTGTTGCCAGCGAGCATGTGTTTCGTAAAGGCATTATCACGGTTTTGATCAAACTGTTTTTTGCACCGATTGTCCGCATGAAGGGTAAAACCGAAATCCGCACTGTGCGCGAAATACTCAATACCATTAAAGCCGGAAGGTGTGTCAGTCTGTTTCCGGAAGGCAACCGCAGTTACAACGGACTGACCGGGGAGATTACCCAGGCCTCGGCAACGCTGGTGCGCATGGCGAAGTGCCAGCTGATTACCTACCGCATTGAAGGCGGATATTTCAAGCACCCGCGCTGGGCCAGAAAGGGGCGGCGCGGGCCGGTGCGCGGATATGAGGTGGGTCGCTATACGAAAGAGCAGCTGCAAGCCATGACAACCGAGGAAGTTCACGCCCTGATCTGCCGTGACCTGCACGAGGATGCTTATGAGCGCCAAAAGCTTACGTCTGCAACCTATACCGGCAAGAACTTAGCCGAAAGCATCGAGACCGCGCTCTACCTCTGCCCCCACTGCGGGCAGACGAGCACAATCCAAAGCCAGGGGGACCGCTTTTTCTGCCCCTGCGGGCTGGATATGCGCTACACCCAAACCGGGATGCTGGAAAGCGAAAACAGCGTAGAAATCCCGTACTCCACCGTGACGGATTGGGACCGGTGGCAACAGGAGCAAACCGAGGCCCTTGTCTGCCGCGCAGGCGACGGGATAATCACCCGGGATGAAGGCTTGTCGCTGTTTCGGATTACCCCCTGCGAAAAGGACGAGCTGCTGGAATCCGGCACGGTATCCATCACCCGGTCTGCGCTGACGTTTGGGTCGTCACAGTTTCCGCTGGACGAGATATCCGACCTGGCGATTATCGACATCAATACTCTCGTATTCGAAACCACCAGCAACGGGTACTACGAAATTCGCAGTCAAAGCGGGTACTCGGCGCTGAAATATCGTCGTATTTACCTGTATTGTAAGAATAACGCGAAAGGAGCGTGCGACGATGAAACCATCGCCGCACAACCATGATCATGGAATTTTCAGCATCCAATACCCAGCTTTGGAACCTGATCCTGCAACTTGGCATCATTTCTGCCATTTTATTGATTTCCAACATCCTGCGCAGAAAACTACCCGTGATTCAAAAACTATTACTGCCGACGGCGGTACTCGGCGGCTTTCTGCTGCTGGGGCTGCGGCTGACCGGCTGGATTCAAATTGATGTTGCACTGTTAGAAATGCTTACCTATCACGGGCTTGCCATTGGCTTTATTGCACTATCCATCCGTACCATTCGCAAAGAGAAACTGCAGGACGGGGTCGGGCGTGTCGGCATGAAGTCCGGTGCGCTGATTGCCAGTACTTATGTATTGCAGGCTTTGCTGGGGCTTACTATTTCAGTCGGCCTTTCCTATACCATCATGCCGGACATGTTCAAGGCTGCGGGCATCCTGCTGCCGATGGGCTACGGGCAGGGACCGGGGCAAGCCAACAACATTGGCACAACATACGAAGGCCTGGGCTTCCTGGGCGGACATTCGTTTGCGGTTTCGCTGGCAGCGGCTGGGTTTATCAGCGCTTGCGTCATTGGTGTGATTTACCTGAACTATTTGCAGCGCAAGGGGAAAATCAAGCGCGTGAAGCAGACCGACGATGAAGAAATGATGCGCGAAGGCGGCGTAGGCGTGTTCCAGGACCCCAACGAGATTCCCATCTCGCAGGCGGTGGACAAGCTGACCATCCAGATGGCGCTGGTGCTGACGGTGTACCTGATCACCTACGGGGTCATTGTGGGGCTGACATCGCTGTCGTCCTCGCTTGGCGAAGGGACGGCCCACACCATCACGCAGCTGCTGTGGGGCTTTAACTTCCTCATCGGCGCGTTGATCGCGATGCTGTTCCGCTCAATCATGTTCGTGCTTCGCAAAAGCAAGTGGATGACCCATCAGTACCAGAACAATTATCTGCTCAGCCGCATTTCGGGATTTTTCTTTGACTTGATGATTGTGACCGGCATTGCCTCCATCGACATTCAACAGCTGGAAGCGCTATGGCTCCCCTTTGTGCTTATGGCAGTGTTTGGCGCGGCGGTAACGTTCTTCTACCTGAAATTTATCTGCAAACGCTTGTATCCGGATTACTATTATGCGGGACTTCTGTCCATGTACGGAATGATGACGGGCACCATTTCCTCCGGCGTGCTGCTGCTACGCGAAGTGGACCCGCTGTTTCAGTCCCGCGCATCCACCAATATGCTGGTGGGATCGGGCTTTGCCATTTTGCTGGGCGCACCGATGCTGCTGCTGGTTGCCATCGCGCCCAACTCCACCCAAATGACCTGGCTGACCATCGGCCTGCTGGTTGTATACTTTATCCTGATGCTACTGCTCATGCTGGGCAAGAAGAAAAAGGCTACGAAATAAGTAAGCGCCAAACGATACACTGGCAGACAGAAATCCTCCCGGTGTATTGACTAAAATGACGCGCTCCTGTGATGAGGTGAAGCTATGACGGCATTGTTATTGATCATCTACCTGGCGTTCATCAGCCTGGGGTTGCCGGATTCCATGCTCGGCACCGCATGGACGGTGATGTATACCGATATCGGCGCACCCATCACACTGGCCGGGCTGATTGCGATGGTGATTTCCGGGGGTACGATTCTGTCCAGCCTCATGTCTGCGCGCGTTATTCGCAGCATGGGTACGTGGCGCGTGGTCACCTACAGCGTTATGCTGACAGCCGTTGCGTTGCTGGGCTTTGCAAGCGCGACAGCGGTGTGGATGCTGCTGCTCTTTGCCGTGCCGCTGGGCCTGGGCGCAGGGGCGGTGGATGCGGCACTGAACAACTTTGTCGCCATCCACTACAAGCCCCGGCATATGAACTGGCTGCACTGCTTTTGGGGCGTAGGAGCGACGGGCGGCCCGCTGGTCATCGCCGCGTTCTTAAGCGGCGGCGGCAGCTGGCGCACTGGCTATGTTACCATCGGCATTGTGCAGGCAGCGCTGGTTGCAGGGCTGTGGGCATCAAAACGCTTATGGACGGTACCGGAAACGGCCGCAGCGGAGCAGGCGGCACAGGGTAGCGGGCATGTGAAAAACCGTGACGCTCTGAAAATTCGCGGGGTCAAAGTGTCGCTGCTTACTTTTTTTTGTTATTGTTCGCTGGAGATCGGCGTTGGGCTGTGGGCGGCCAGCTACCTGACCACGCAACGGGGCATAACGCCCGCAAACGCGGCATTTTGGGTCTCGCTGTACTACGGCGGCATCACCGTGGGCCGCTTTATCAATGGACTGCTTTCAGAAAAGATCAAGAGCGAATATTTAATTCGTGGAGGATTGGTTGTTATCGCAGGCGGGGTTGCCACCTTGCTGCTCCCGCTGCCACCGGTGGTGAGTATGGTAGGGCTGATTTTAATCGGGCTTGGCTGTGCGCCCATCTATCCCAGCATGATTTATCTGGTACCGCAGCGCTTTGGCAAAGCCGCTTCGCAGACGGTGATCGGGCTTTCGATGGCGACCGCCTATGTGGGCAGCACCTTCATGCCGCCGCTGATTGGCGCGGTCTCGGCCGTGCTGACACTGGGCATTTTGCCCTACGCACTGGCGGCGCTGCTGGTGGTGATGGTGCTTGCCAGTGAGAAAATCAACCGGGACACCAAGGATTCATCGGAGCGTTCGTAGGCCCTTACGGCAGGGCATTGATTTCCGCAAGCTTCTGGACGGCGCTGTCTTTCAGCGCTTGTGAAGGCGCATACATCAGCTGCTGCAATAACCGGTACCCGAACTTAAACAAAATCATCTGGCGAAGCGGCAGCATTTCCATCGGGGGGAGTCGTAGACTCTCCCCGATGCCTTTGTAGTAAGCCGGAAGCAGGCGTTTGGCATACGCACCGATTTGCCCGTCGGGCGTTTCATCAGCGATCAGGCTGGCAAGGTCTTCGCCGGGGACTCCCCACCCGGCGCAGTCCCAATCAATGGCGATGACGCGGCCACCTGCCACAAAGATGTTTTCTGTCCAGTAATCGCGGTGGCATAGTACCTGCGGCAGGCGAGCCATGCCGGAGAATACGGCATCGGCGTTTTGCTGTATGTCCAGCAGCATATGCTTTAGCTGCGGGGGCAGCGCGCAGCCTGCGGAGTGCAGATACTTGTACTCCGCAGTGTCCGGCGTCCACTGGGCAAAGTCGCGCCGCATAGCGCCGGCATCGGACAGGCAGGGGATGGATTGCAACGTGCTTGCCTGCGCGTGGCAGCGGGCCTGAAAGCGGCCAAGCGCCTGGGTTGCCAGGGCGAGGTCGTCAAGGGTCAGCGTGGCTCCGGAAGTGCCCTCGGCATACGCCATGTAGAGGCGGGTTTCCGTTTCGCTTTTCTGCGCGCCATAGATGGCGGGGCTTTTGAAGGTGTCTGTCCACAGGGTATGGAAGTCTGATTGGAACAGGTCATATTCTCTCCGCCAGGACTGGGGATCGCCGGGACGCAGCCATTGCCTTTGTGTTTTCTGCACAAGGCGGAACGCAAGCGTTTCCCCGCTTGTGGTGCGGGCGTTGCCTTCAATCAGCTGTACGTCGCCTAGTGTGCCGCCATGAAGCGGTTTTGCGTCATAGTCTATATGGAGTACCGGCACGCCCAGCAGTTTACCGGTGACCTGGCGGAGCGCGTCTTTATCCATCGGAACCGGACTTGTTTTCAGGGAATCAAACGGGTGTTGCTTGGACAATGCTTTAATACTCCTCAGTGTCTAGCTGCTTAGTCATTTTAGCGATGGATTTGCTCCGGGTGCGGCGACTGGCCAGGTAGGCGGCCTTGGAGTTGTGGTAGACATTTTCACGCTGCTGGGCAAGGTAGCTTTCCCAGCGATCCTCCGTCAGGCTGCCGTCCTGTAGCGCGGCGCGCACGGCGCAGTCGGGTTCGGTCTTGTGTTTGCAGTCGGCAAAGCGGCAACGCTTAAACAGCGCTTCCACATCGGGAAAGGCCGTGGTGATGCCTTCATCCACATCAAACAGGCCAAGCTCGCGCATGCCGGGGGTGTCGATCACCATCGCGCCGCAGGGCAGCATGAACAGCTGGCGGTGGGTGGTGGTGTGGCGGCCGCGAGCATCGTCCTCGCGGATGGCTTTGACCTCCATGACTTCTTTGTCCATGAGTTTGTTGAGCAGCGAGGACTTGCCCACGCCCGACATACCCAGGAATACGATGGTCTTTCCGGGCTTAAGGTACTGCGACAGAGCATCCAGCCCAAAGCCGCTGTGACTGGATACGGCGTGTACGGGAACATCCGGCGCGGCGGCCAAGACTTCCGCCACGGGGGTTTCCACATCGCCGGTCAGGTCGGCCTTGGTGAGGATAATCACCGGCTGCGCGCCGGATTGGGCGGTTTGGGTCAGGTAGCGCAGTATACGGCTTACATTGAAATCAAGGTTCAGCGATGAGAGGATGAACACATAGTCAAAGTTTGCCGCTACCACCTGTTCCAGCACCGTTTTGGCATAACCCGCCGCGTGGCCGGATAGGTCAGCCCGGCTGAACTTGGTGCGCCTTGGCAGCAGCTTGGCGATTTGCGACATACCGCTTTCGTTGGGGGTCAGCAGTACATAATCCCCCACGCAGGGGAAGTCCGTACGCTGCTGATTGTCGTAGTAGAATTTACCGCGCAGCCGTGCCGCAATCTCGCCAAGCGGTGTGATCACGGTGTATTGTTCGCGGCGCAGTTCGGTCACCCGCCCCGGCAGCATGCCATCGGACGGTGTTTCGGTTTCCTGGTATCCATAGGTTTTCAGATCGATCATCCAGATTCTCCTTAAATTTGGAATGCAAAAAACCCGCGGTACAAGCAGCCTTTGCAGCTGCTGTGTGCGGGCTTTGTTACGTTGAGTACGATACTTCGTACTCCGCTTACAGCATATGGGTAGAAAGGGTCTTGTGGTCGGCATGGCATACGCGCGTAAACGCGCCTCTGCTCGCCAAGATATGCAGTTCTAGGTCAGGATCACCAAGCTCAGTTTTTTCATATCAACACATCCCCTTTCAAAGGTTCTAAATTTCTTGGAACGGCATTAGTGTAAAGGATGCCTGTGGGCTTTGTCAACAAAAACCGTAAACAGGCGCATGGTTACTGCATCAGAAACGGAAGTATCTGCTGCGCTGCGGTTGTGATGATGTGTACGCCGTCCTGCAAAATGATTTGTGCATGAGGCACCAGCGCGGACAGGCGACTGGCGGCGGTTTGTACATCCATGGTGTTATCAGCGGTTCCGGCAAGAAAGAGTACGGGCATTGTCAAACGCCCTAATTGTTCATCCGTTGCAACGGCAAGCGCTTGCGTGTATGGCTGAAAGTGCTCTGCAACCAGCGCCATAAAAGCCAGGACTTCCGGGGGCAGTGCGGCATCGGCTGTCATCGTTTCATTGATTTGCTTTCTGTCTTCCGCCTGTGTATCAGCATCTGCAATTTGCTGCAAAAAAGCGTCTTTGGGCTGTACGATACCGGATGCTGCAATTAGGCCTAAAGCAGTGCACCGTGCTGGGAATGCAATGGCAAACTGCAGCGCAATCCAACCACCCATCGAATTACCGATGATTGCCGCTTTGGCAATACCAAGCGCGTCCAGCGTTTCAAGTAGCCAGTGGGCATGGTCATCGGACTGGAAATCCAGTCTGTATTCTTCGCTGCCACCGGGTTCGCCGGGGATATCGATGGCGATAACGTGATATTGCGAAGCAAGTGCTGGCATATCGCCAAACCAGGCTGCGCTGTTGCTGCATGAGCCATGCAGTAGGACAACAGCAGGCTTGCTGACATCGCCTGCTTCTAGCACAAAGGTGCTGCCGTAGCTCGTTGCAACGGTTTTTTGGTTCAGCGGCACCATGCCCAGTATACCGGTATAAAAAGCGCGAATGGCATCGCGCCCTGCAATGGATTGAAATACACTTTGCTTGTTCATTCCGTTGACTCCTTGGTCTGGTTGAGATAGGTGTTCGTTAAGTCCAATACGGCAGCCGAGAACGGAAGATTTCCCCACAGGGTTAGCCGTACGATGGAAAGCTCCTCGATGTATTGCGTAAACAGTGAGGCCTTACCGTATTCAATCGGTTTTACATTCATGGCCGCCTGGAGAGACTGGATTAGGCCGGTGGCATGCTCCTGGCCGATGACTGCAATATCCATGACAACGGATACTTTGGTGCGTTCCGGTAGCGGTGCAGCCTGGGTGCTAGGCTGTGGAGACTGGGCTGTCTCTGCAAACCGGCTGAGCTCGTGGCCGGAAACGCGCCAGCTTTTCCCGATTTTGTTTGCCTGCAGCTGGCCTTGGCGGATATAGCGCTGTATGGTCTTGGGATGCATATGGAGCATCTCGGCGATTTGCGCTACAGAATAGTAATCATTACGCATAGTAAACTCCTTAAAATAACCAATATAGGTAATAATAAGGAATAATTATGGATATGTCAAGCGGCAATTTCTGAGGAGCTGGCGTTGCGCCGGGTGCGGTTGCCGGGTATAATGGGGATATAGTATGCCTGCGTTTGACAATCGGACCCAAAAGAGAGGGATCGACATGAAGAAAGAGTATTCCGCCATCCCGCCGGCCATGGAGGGCATGGAAACCTACGGCTTTTCGTGGATGGACTTTGTCACGGCTATTCCGTCCCCGCTGTTTGTGGCGACGACCTATAAACCGGATGGCAAGCCCAATGCCTGCCTGCAATCCTGGGCGACCTTTACCGGCAACGCTGGCGGGTTTTTCGCCATCCTGTCGGCGGTGTACAAGCAGGGGCACTTCTATCAAACGCTGAAGGATACCGGCGTATGTGTGCTGAACTTTCCGGCGCAGGATGTGTACGACCGCTGCGTGAAAACCATACAGAATAATCAGTGGGAGCTTGATGAAATCGCCGCCTCCGGCCTGACAGCCGAACCGGCGACCACCGTGAACGCTCCGCGCATTCAGGAGTGCTTTTTGGCGCTGGAATGTGACTATCACTGGGAAAAAGACCTTACCGAAGGCAGCGATCACACGCTGCTTTGCCTGAAAGTGAAAAACATCTGCATGGACGAAGCGTATTTGGATGAGGAAAAACAGGGCCGCTATGGCCAGCAGGGCTACCTGTACAACGTGCATTATCCCGTCAATCCCGAAACCTACGCGGGCAAGGCGCATGACTTTATCGCGGTTTTGCAAAAGCTGCGGGACATGGGGGAGTACTGACAGAAATCCATTTAGCAAGGGAACTACAATGTAAGCCGCCGTCAATCGGCGGTTTTTTTATGTTGGCATTTCGAGAAAAGGTGATGCATTGATGAATATTTTCATGTGGTACAGGAATATTTTCACCTTACGCAACATGCACAAAAAACCAAAGCAAAAGACCGTAAGTAATTGAACACAATTCATAAATCCGTGTATTTCATTCGTGGCTGCGTTTGACTACTATGATAGACAGAATGGCCAAACTCCGGTGTAGCGTGACTTGTGAAGCGGATACCGATCCACAATGGAGCAGTACAAAGAAGATGGCCAGAGACCGTATAAAAATGAACATATTGGACTGGAAATTGAAAGGAGACTGCAGGCATGAATCGTAGAATCGTAGCACTTGCAATCGGCATGGTAATGCTTCTGAGCATGGTACCGGCATTTGCCCAGGAAGCACCTGCCAACACACCCGTGGTAGCCGTGACTGCCAAAACGCACGTGGAGGATCTGGGGTGGTTTGTCGATTCCTTTACGGTGGAACTCGCCGAGGACTTCGACGCAACCGACATCGACGTAGATAACCTGTTGATTGAAAACAACAAGGTGCATCCGTCGTTTGCATGGTATTCTGACGGCGTTGAAGATGTGACTGTCATCAACGGCTTTATGACCATCGAAGTAGACCCATTCCTGATGAAGCAGGGCTTCATGATCAGCTGTGTTGTGGATGGTCAGGTATTGTTCAGCTTCACCAAAGACGATGTCGTATCGTTCGACACCGCCGTGGTGGACGAGTTCGAAGTCGTTTGGACTGATGAGGCAAACTACCGCATTTATAAGCCGGACACCGATGAAAAGCTTCCGCTGATCATTTGGTTCCATGGCGCGGGCGAGCGCGGCGACGATACCTATCTGCCGCTGGTCGATTACCGCGGTGCCGTATGCTGGGCAGAACCCGAATATCAGGCCAAGCATCCTTGCGTGGTGCTGGTTCCCCAGATTCCAGCAGAAACCAGCTGTGACAAAACGAAGCTGGATGACATCCGTGCGATGGCCGACAAGCTGGTTGCCGAAGGCATTGTAGATGAAAACCGCATCTACGCCGTTGGCTTCTCCGCCTGGCAGTCCACGCTTTGGTTTGATACCTACAACATCGATTTCGTCGCAGCGTCCCTGCACTGTCTCTACTGGCACGCATATGATCCGGATCCTGAAACGGGCGACGATTGGGGCGGCACCGGCTGGGATGTGATCGCGGATGCAAATCTGCCGCTGTGGAGCGTCATTGCCGACGGCGACCCGACCAAGGGTGATATCGAGATGCAGACCTATCACATTCCGTATATGGAAGAAAACAATCCCAATTTCCATTATACGATCTGGTCGCATGCAGACATGGCAGAGTACGATCTGTTTGATGTGGGCTTCATCCTGCACTGGGGCTGGTTCCCGGCTGTAAACGATCAGGAGATTATCGACTGGCTGTTTGCCCAGAACCTGCAGAACCGGTAACAAAAGCCTTCCGTAACCCATGACAGGAACGGAAACCAAAAAACCGTCCGCCATTGTATTGGCGGACGGTTGATTTTGTTTGGCAGGGAACCTTTCAAATGAGCTTTTACTAATCTCTTGAATACCGCGAAGTTTTAACTAGTTTCTCAACCGCACTACATACACTCGAGATATCTGGCATAAGGCGAAAAGCTGTGATTCCCATTTTATCAAGATAAACTTGAATGTCATTTTGCAAACTCTTATTAATCTTTATAAGCCGTGAGTTTTGAGATACTATTCTAATATGTTCTTCGCGATTAAGAGTATACGGATACATAAATAAACCTTGCTGCATGACTAAACGTTGGTTTGATTGATTTGGATCAAAGAAAAGTATTGGCTTACTTTTGATTTTATTCTTCATTGCGTCTTGATCCTTGGCTTCAGAGCTAAGTCCAATTACATTTCTGGAACTAAGAAGAGATGGCTCTGGATCGTCTTCGTTGAAGTAAGCACTAAACCATTTAGACCAACGTTCGCAATCTGATGACTTTGAACCATTTAGCCCGGCAGGAAATGGTGTAACCTTTTGTCCTCTCATTGCATAACTGGCTAGTTTTTGTGGGAACTCATGTATACAGATGTTTTCTTCAAGTGATGTAAATATTATATAGTAATACATATTGTCATCTGGATTCTTTGCCTGATTGTTTTTATTCATGAATGTTGCAAAATATAGCGCAACAAAAGGATTATAAGAGAAATCCAGCAAACGTGTTGATAAACCAAAATGCTGGGCATAGGACATGAAATCAATAGGATTAGCTGCATTTATATACTGACTACTATATCTTTCGAATTCGTATAACAGGTCGCTCTCATATGGAACAGATTTTTTACTAATCAGCTTTGGAAGAAGCTGATCCTGAATGCTATAGCCCCTGAAAACATTGTATTCGTCTTCAGCCAATAATGATAGCGTACTTATTAACTTGGGTTTTTCATTGATAGTTATAACTTCTTTAAAGGTATTCATATAGTTCCTTCCAATTGATATGATATTGAAATTTGTTAACACTGATAGCGAAGTGATGTTTGTATCAATTTAATACAAAATATCCGACAAGTCAATATGTCTGAAAAGCAAATAAAAGCTTAGTTCTTTGGTGTATGAATTTCTGTGTGTTCAATAGATGTTATGATAAAGAAGTGGACACTAAAAAGACCGCCATGTAAGGCGATCTTTTTGTTTTGTATAGCGTTAAAACAACCGAATGATAAAATACCCGATTGTCGCCGTGGCGGCACTGACAAAGCTGCCCCAGACCAGGTCAATCACGGTGATCAGCACAGGCCAATCCTTCACGGTGGCCAGGTTGGTCAAATCGTAGGTGGCATAGGTAATCAGGCCAAACAGCAGACCGGGTAGCAGGGCTTTGGTCCAGCTTCCGGCGGCCAGCGCGGGGTTGACTACGAAGGCGAGCAGCCCGACGATGAATAGCATGTAGAACACCAGCGCGGCCAGTAAACGCGGTTTTTCAGCCATCAGGTATCCCAGGTGCTCGGCGTACAGGTTTTTAGCGATCACCATCAGCCACAGGCCGTCGATGATCAGAAACACGGCCAGAACGATGGCATAGTTGCGCAGTCCGGCCCATGTGAAATCTAAACTCATGGTGTATCCTCCTCTGTTTTAGGACGTTTGGGGAACCACGGCACGAAGATGCTTGTACGCGCCGCATAGGCATCAAAGCCCGGTTTTTTCTTCATTGCTTTTTCCAGCATCGGAACGCCGGACACAAACAATAGCAGCAGTGTAATGGTAATGGGGCTGATAACCGACAGCAGCGTTACACCGCCGCTTAAGCCCACAAAGAACACGCCCCACCACAGCACGGTTTCACCAAAGTAATTGGGGTGCCGGGTGTAGGCCCAAAGGCCCTCGGTCATCAGTTTTCCCTTGTTTTCGGGGTTTTGTAGAAATACCCGCAGCTGATGATCGCCAAGGGCCTCAAACAATAGACCAATGCCGAATACGACGACCCCGATCAGCAGCAGCGGCAGGCTGACCTGCGGCTGTACATCGGGTTTTAAAATCACCGGCAGCGAGATCATAAACATGAACACGCCCTGCAGCATATACACCTGGAAAAATGCACGGGGAACGACCCATTTTCCCCAGGATTTGCGGAAGTTGACGTAGCGGAAATCCTCACCCTTATTGGCATTGCGGCGGGCAATATGCAGGTACAGCCGCAGCCCCCACAGGGTAATCATCAGCGTCATCAAAAGGAAGGGTAGGTTTCTGGGGGAGGTGGACAGGTACAGCATCCACGCTGTGACCACAAACCCCGGGCCCCATCCGATATCGACAATGGAGTTGTTTTGAATGGCTGTGCCAATGAAAAACAACGCGGCAAAGAAAACGAAAATTATCATCGCGGCGGTTGTCATGCGGTGTCACCCTCTTTCGCAGTCAGGCACACAGCTACGGTGCCGGGACCGGAGTGAATAGCGACTGCGGAGGAGATTTCGCTGATAAACGCCGGCGGCTGTCCCGTAATGCGTGTCAGTTCCTCGGCATAGGCTTTGGCCAGCGGCAGATTATCGCCGTGGACGATGCTATAGGCTTCAACGCCGCCGTTGTCCATGGCTTTTTTCACCAGGCGCATAATCTTTTTCGTCAGCCCTTTTTGGCTGAACGCCATACCGAAGGCCGCACCATGACCATGCTTGTCCAAGGTCATAATGGGGCGTAGTTTCAGCTTCATGCCGATTTGGCCGACAGTGTTGGGTACGCGCCCGCCGCGCACGGCATAGTACAGGGTATTCAGACATACATAGATTTTTGTGCGGGGGATGCGGTTTTTCACGGCGGTCAGGATATCTTCATATGTGGCGCCATCGGCAACCATCTCCGCTGCGCGTCGAACCAGCAGGCCCTGTGCGCCGGAGTTGAGCTTGGTATCCACCACGGTGATGGGCTTTTCGGGGGAGGACAGTTCCTGCGCGGCTTTGAGCACCGCCTGATAGGTGCCGCTTAACTTGTCTGCAACGCTGAGCACGATTAAGGAATCGAAATGCTCCTGCGCTGCCGACAGCATGGTACGAATGCGCGCCGGCTCTGGCATGGATGTGGAGGGATACGCGCCCTCGCTGTCCATAGCGCGAAACAGCTGCTTTAAACGGATGGTCAGCTTATCCAGATACGCCGTTGTCCCTCGCAGTACGCCAAGGGGCAGCACGGTAATATTGTGTTCCAGCAGAAAGCTATCGGGCAGATCGGCGATGGAATCGGTCACCAGTCCGACACCGCCGGGCGTTGCCGCCCGCAGCCTGCTTTG
Organism: Candidatus Limiplasma sp.; assembly: GCA_963675925.2. Taxonomy (GTDB): domain Bacteria; phylum Bacillota; class Clostridia; order Christensenellales; family Aristaeellaceae; genus CAXXOK01. The sequence goes on along the minus strand of CAXXIB010000004.1, from coordinate 373,350 downwards.
CAGGTGCATATCGTCTGCCTTCTGAAACAGCAGCTCGCCGTAGTTTTCCAGTGTTTCCATCACCTGCTCAGGAGCATTGGTGTGGATGTGTACTTTCAGCTTCCCGCCGCGTGCGCTGGCGATGATAGAATCGCCATAGGGGTCAAGGGCCGCCTGTACAGACTTGGCAAACACGTCGGGGTCATCCATGGCGTTGCCGCTTAGCCCGACCAGGGCTTCGGTGCAGTAGCGGTAAGCGGAAGCCGTGTCATCGACAATCGGTGCGTCAAAGGGTTCATCGGCTATGCTTTCCACGGCCTGCGTACCGGAAAACACCCGGTTGATGCCTTCCAGAAAGCGCACAAAACCGGCGGCACCGGCATCGACCACGTTATTTTTGCGCAGTACATCCAGTTGCGTTTTGGTTTTGTCCAGCAGTTCCACAGCATAGTGATAGGCATTGTGGAACAGCTCGTTAAAGCGATGGAACTGGCCTTTGTTGCTTTGCAAGTATTGTGCCCAGTCCCGAATCACGCTCATCAGCGTGCCTTCCTGCGGGTTTTCCACCGCCGAGTACAGGTGCTTGACGGCGTTGACCGCAATGCCGGAAAACTCTTCCGGTGTTACGGTTTGGTAGTCTATGCTTTCCAGTGCCAGGCCGCTGATATAGGCGGCAAAAATGGTGCCGGAGTTACCCCGCGCCCCTTCCAGGGCCGACTGGGAGATGTCTTTGAGCATGCGGTGAAAGCTTTCCACGGGTTTAGCGCTTTCCACCATGGCACGCAGCGTAACGGCCAGGTTGGTGCCGGTATCGCCATCAGCCACGGGAAATACGTTAATCAGGTTTAAGTGTTTTACGTGGGCGTTTATTTCGTTTGCACCGGAAGAAAACCAATGCAAAAGGTCGCCTCCGTTTGCTTGTTGGTGTTGCATGGTATTTTCCATTCTAAACCTCCGTTCAAAGGGCATATCACAACGGTGGTGTTGCTTGATATCTGTGTATATCATACCATAAATTGCAAAAAATGAAACAAATAAACACGCTGCTTTACATTGCAAGAAACGTTTTTAAAATCTTGGTTCATTGTTTTACAATTTAATGAACTTATGGTTTACACAGGTTTAATCTGCTATAATATTGGATATAACAGTCATGTGATATACAGTAAGAGTACGCAGTGCGAACCCCACGCAATGGATGTACGTTTCTGCGTGCCCAAACAAAACAGAAAACCCCTGTGAGGTTGAACGGATGGAAGTTAAACTGGAACGGTTAACCAAACGATTCGGCAGTGTGGTCGCTGTAGATGATCTCAGCCTGACCCTAAACGATGGCGAGATGATAGGCTTGCTGGGGCCTTCGGGCTGTGGCAAATCAACCACGCTGTTTATGCTGGCGGGACTTTTAATGCCCGATGAAGGCGAAATATGGTTCGGGGATGAAAATGTGACCCGTGTCCCGCCCGAAAAACGCGGCATCGGGCTGGTGTTCCAAAACTATGCCCTCTACCCGCACATGACGGTGCTGCAAAATATTATGTTTCCGCTGCTCAATGTAAAAACTCCCAAACCCAAGGCGACAGCCATGGCTGAAGAGATGGCGGAGCTTGTGCAGATCAAGGAACTGCTGCAGCGGAAACCGTCGGAGCTGTCCGGCGGGCAGCAGCAGCGCGTGGCCATTGCCCGTGCGCTGGCGAAAAAACCCAAGCTTTTACTGCTGGATGAACCGCTGTCCAACCTGGACGCGCGTTTGCGCATGGAAACCCGCGAGGAAATCCGCCGCATTCAGCGCGAGGTGGGCATCACCTCGGTGTTTGTTACCCATGACCAGGAAGAGGCCATGAGCATTTCCGATCGGATTGCTGTCATCCGCGATGGTGCGCTGCAACAGTATGAAGAACCCCAGCTGATGTATAGAAGCCCGGCCAACCTGTTTGTGGCCAAGTTTTTAGGCACCCCACCGATCAATATTCTGGAAGCGGAGGTAAAGGATGGCGCGCTGTACTGCGGAGACATGATGCTTACCGATGCTAAGGAGATGAAACCCGGCAAGCTGCTGGCCGGTATACGGCCGGAGGCCTTTGCCCTGAGTGATAACGGCCTTGCCGTAACCGTAGACCATGCCGAAATGCTGGGCCGCGATTTGATTGTCACCTTTGAACTTGGCGGCCAGCGAATCAAAGCCCTGGTGGACACCGAAACGGTGATCCGCCCCGGCAGCATACTGTACCTGCACATCAAACCGGGGCGCATCCTGCTGTTTGATGCGCAGGGGAAAGCGCTGGTGGGCACGCTATGATGAACAAACGCGCACTTCAACCCGGCAAATGGAAGGGCCTGTTGTATGTCCTTCCGGCGCTTGCCGTGGTGACGTTGTTTGTGGTCTACCCGTTGCTGCGCGCCTTTTTAATGAGCTTTTATACCAAGTACAAGTTTTCCACCGACACGGTGCTTTCGTATGGGATTGATAACTACCGCTATATTTTCGGCGACCGGGAGTTTCGCAAAGCGCTGGGGAACACTTTCCTGTATGTGATCCTCGTGGTGCCCAGCTCCATTGCTATTTCGCTGGTGCTGGCGGTGCTGATGAATGAGAAAATCCGCCTGCGCGGCTTTTTCCAGACGGTGTATTTCCTGCCGTATGTCACCTCAGTGGTGGCGATGGGCATAGTGTTTGGGTGGCTGTACCATTCCAACTACGGGTTAATCAACTATATCCTCGGGCTGGTTGGCATACCGCCTGTACAGTGGCTGAACCGGCCATCTACGGCGCTTCCTGCGTTGATCATTTTCAGCATATGGAAAAGCCTGGCGTTTAATATCATCATCTTTCTGGCGGGGCTGCAAACCATCGGCAAGCATTACTACCAGGCCGCACGGGTAGATTCCGCCAGCCGCTGGCGGCAGTTCAGCCGCATCACGGTGCCGCTGTTGTCGCCGATTATTGCCTATACGTTCATCATCGGCATGATCAGCTCGTTCAAGGTCTATGCCGAGGTCTTTGCGCTGTTTGGCGGCAAAGCCGGACCGGCCAACAGCTGTATTACGGTGGTGTACTATATTTACAAGCAGTTTTATGTTAACTGGAACTTTGGCATCGCGTCCGCGGCGGCGGTGGTGCTGTTCTTTATCATCCTGATGTTTACGGTGATCCAGCTTCGGGTTGCTAAACGTCGCGTACATTATTAGGAGGGGCGCATGCGATATTTTAAAGTAAAAGCTCTCTCCCGGTTTATGATATATCTGGTGCTGAGCCTTGGCGCGATAACCACGCTGCTGCCGTTTTTGTGGATGATTTCCACCTCCCTGAAAGATCCCACGGAAGTCATGCTCATGCCGCCGCACTTCCTACCGGGCATCTGGCGTTTTGATAACTACGCCCGCGCCATGGAGGCCGCGCCCCTGGCCAAGTATTTCCTAAATACCGTGCTGGTTACGGTGCTTTCCACCAGCGGCATGCTGGTGGTCACGGTGCTTGCATCGTTTGGGTTTTCCCGGCTTACGTTTCCGGGGCGGGATATCGTATTTGGCATCCTACTGGCAACGCTGATGATACCCGGCGAAATGCTGATTATCACCAATTTCGTGACCATCACGCGCCTTGGGTGGATGGATACGCGTGCCGCGCTGATCGTGCCGTTTATGGCAAGTGTTTTCTACATCTATTTGCTAAGGCAGTTTTTTCTGAAAGTGCCCGATACCCTGTACTACGCCGCGAAGGTGGATGCGTGCAGCGACTGGCGCTACCTGTGGAAGGTGATGGTGCCCATCAACAAGCAGGCAATATCCACCATTGCCATCCTCAACGCGATTGCATCGTGGAACGCGTTCCTGTGGCCGCTGCTGGTGACCAATTCCGAGACCAAACGCGTGCTGTCCATCGGGCTGGTGCAGTTCCAAACCGAGGCCGGAACCGATTATGAACTGTTGATGGCCGCGGCGTCCATGTTGGTGCTGCCTATCATACTGATGTACTTAATCATGCACAAGCAGATCATCCGCGGGGTGACCCAATCCGGCATCAAAGGCTAAGGCTTGTTATCCTTTCCGGGCAACTGGGGAAGGTTTACATACAACAAACATACACTAAAAAAATGGAGGAAAACATCATGAAAAAACTACTCGCTACGCTACTGGCCGTTAGCATGCTGCTATCCCTTGGCGTATTCACCGCCGCCACAGCTGATTCCACCGAGCCTGTGACCGTTGAGTTCTGGCATGCCATGAGCGGTGGCTTGCAGGATGCATTGGTCGCGCTTACCGACAAGTTCAACGCCGAAAATGGCATGGGCATCACCATCAACCTCACCAATCAGGGTGGGTATGGCGATTTGTCCACCAAGCTGCTGGGCGCCATCGCGTCCGATACCCTGCCCGATATGGCACAGGTGTATGACAGCTGGATCGCAGCCAGCCTGGACGTCGTCGTCCCGCTGGAAGACTTCGTTGCCAGAGACTTTGATAATTACGAAGACATCCTCCCCGGCTATCGCGCCGAAAACGCTGAGTTCGGCAAGATTTACACCCTCGGCTTCAACAAGAGCGTGCAGGTGTTCTTCTACAACAAAACCAAGTACGACGAGCTGGGGCTGACCCCGCCCACCACCTGGCAGGAACTGCACGATGTGACCAAAGCCTATACCGAAGCCACCGGCCAAGCCGCCTTCGGGTACGATGATCTGTTTGGCATGTTCCTGCAGTATATGCTGCAAAACGATGCCGGTTACATTGAAGACGGAAAAGTTGCCTTCAACAACGAAAAAGGCGTGGAAGCCATGGCCTTCCTGCTGGATCTGTTTAAAAACGGCTATGCCCGCACCGCAGGCGAAGACCGCTACCTCTCCGGCCCGTTCAACAACGGCCTGGTGGGCGGCTATATCGGCTCCAGCGCCGGCGCAGCCTATGTGAAACCGGTTGACTTTGTATACGGCGCGGCTCCCATCCCCGTTGGCGTGAAGGGCGCGGCCATGCAGGCCGGCACCAACCTTGCCATGTTCACCCAGGATGCAGCCAAGCAGGCGGCGGTATGGGAATACATGAAATTCCTCACCAGCACCGAATCCACGGTGTTCTGGGCCGTAAACACCGGCTATCTGCCCGTGCGCCAGTCCGGCTATGACTCCGAGGAGTTTCAGGCGTATATGCAGGATAGCGTAGTCGCCCAGGCCAGCTATGCACAGGTCGCTAACATGGCGTTTGAAAGCGCCTTCCCGGGCTCGCAGGAAATGCGCAATGCGCTGGGCACCGAGATGGAAATCGCCATTCTGGAGGGCTGGACCGCCGAGGAAACCATCGAAGACCTCGCTGCCGTCGCCCAGGAGATTCTGGACCGTCAATAACCCATTCCCATCAACATACGGCGGAAGGGAAAGCTTCGGCTTTCCCTTCTCCGTTTTTAGACTGTAGGAGTAGAGTATGACAACGCTGCGGTTTTATCAGGGGCTTTCCACCATCGGCGGCACGATCATTGAGCTGCAAACGGCCAAGGCGCGATGCCTGTTCGATTTTGGGCTGATTTTTGATCCGACGATAGATGCGCGGGTGCGCTCCCGCCCGGATGCAATGGTGCATGACGGCCTGCAAACCGGCTCTCTTGCCCCCATCGAAGGCGTGTATGATGCAAAGGCCCTGCGCGGTCTGCCGCTGCTGCCCTTTGGGCAAACGCAGCCCCGGCCCTTTGTGCTGATTTCGCACATGCATCTGGATCATATGGGCGCGCTGGGCCTTTTAGCGGATGAACTGGACGTGTATATGACCCGGGACAGCCTGCGCCTATACCGTGGCCTGCATAAAACCGGTGAAACCGCCCCCGGCTACCACCGCCACTGTATCGGCCTGCAACCGATGCGCTGGAACACCGTTGAAGATATCCGCTTTCGCCTGATTCCCGTCGACCACGATGTGCCGGGCGCGTGCGGATTTGAATTCGTAACACCGGATGGCCGTATTTGCTATACGGGTGACCTGCGTCTGCACGGACGCGGGGGAGACAAAAGCCTTACGTTTGCCGATACGGTCCGGGGCGCGGATGTTTGCATTACCGAGGGTACCACCGTGAGCTTTATCGAGGATTTTGACGCAGTCATCGCCTCGGACAGCCTGCAAGACTGCCGCAGCGAAGCGTTGGTCGAATCGGAGATTCTGGAGGCGGCACAGGCCAACAGCGGCATCGTGTTCATCAATCTGTACCGCCGCAATGTAGAACGCGTCCATACGATGAAAACCGCGCTGGAACACACTGGCAGGCAATTCGTCATGCAGCGCGGAACCGCCGTTTTATACCGGCAGTTTCATCCGGCCGAATCGGTGGCGGTATTTGCACCATCCATGGGCAAGCGCGCATTGGCCAATGCAAGCAGCATCTCGATTGAGGATTTGCAAGCACACCCAGAGCGCTTTGCACTGGATTTGCCCTATGAACAGCTGCTCTCTGTACTTGATTTTAAAGCGGATCAAAGTTTGTACATTCATTCCGACGGGGTGCCGCTGGGGGCGTATGATCCCGGCTATCAGAAGCTGATGGACTTCCTGTCGCGGCAGGGCATTGCTTACCGGGCCATCGGCTGCGGCGGCCACGCCAAGCCCGCGCATCTGAAATATATACTCAATCGCATCGCGCCCAAAACGCTGGTACCGCTGCATAGCCTGACTCCACAGAAGATGAGCCTCTCCGGTGTGCAGCGTGTGCTGCCCGAGGCCGGGCGCTTCTATACGCTGTCCGACGGCAGGCTGACACTGATGCCGTAGGGTAGTGCAGCGTGTATTGAACACACCGGGGCGCGCAGTACATGGCACGCCCCGGAGTTTGTTTAGGCTAGTGCTTCCATCGCCTGATCGAGGGGAACGACGGTCGCAAATCGGCCATGCCAAATCTCTTGTTCATAGTAGCGCCGCAGCGCATCCGCCGGAGCGATGGATGCGTCAAAGGTAGTGGTGCACCCTTTCGGTATTAGCACGGTATAGCCGTGCTCAAATGCGCTTTTCACCGTGGCATCCACGCAGTATTCCGTTTGCATGCCGCAGATGACCAGCGTTGTAAGCTGTTTCTGCTTTAGATACTCATTCAGTTTCGTATCCTTAAACGCGCTGGAGTAGCGCTTTTCGATGATGGTCTCTCCCTCGGCAGGCGCGATGATGGTGCTGATCTCCCATGCGGGAGAGCCGAAAAACAAACCCTGTTCATCGTCTTCGCTGTGGCGCACGAAGAGTACCTCCGTATCGTGCCTGCGGGCCTGTTCCTGCAGGGCCTTAATATCCTGCAATACCGCGTCGGCCTGGTAGGGCCGCTCGTCCAGCAGTCCCTGCTGCACATCAATCACTAGCAATGCGGTGTGTTTCATCGGTATGCCTCCTTGCATGTCTATTTTGGAATACTATACCGCAGCAAGCGTGCTTTGAAAATAGTTTCTTCATTTTGGCTCGACTGCTGTTTAACCCATCGGATGGATTGACACGCTATAAGGGTGAGTACAGATAGAGCAGGCTCGGCTTGACAAGCCCGCAGGCCGCCAGTATAGTAAGGCTAACTGAGAACTGTCATATTTGTAACGAATAATACGCTAAGAACAAACTTCTGATTAAGGAGATGAAACAATGATATCACGCATTGAAATCAAAGAACGGGCGAAAGCCAACGTAAAACAGCAACAGGGCATGGCGATCCTTGCCTTCGTGCTCTACTCGGTGATCTCCGGTGTGCTAACCGGCGCAACGGTGGGGCTGGCTGTGCTGTTCCTCATGCCGCCGCTGACCGTAGGCTTTAGCTACTTCAGCTTACGCCTGTACCGCGGCGAACCCTGCGAAATTACCGATATGATTACCCCCGGCTTTCAGGACTATGTCAGAAGCCTGGTCGGTATCCTGTGGATGTACCTGTTCACATTCCTATGGTCGCTGCTGTTTGTGGTGCCGGGCATCATCAAGGGCATTGCCTACTCCATGACGCCGTATATCCTCGCTGATCGGGATGATATTTCCGCGCAGGACGCTCTTGTGGAGTCCATGGACATGACCTATGGCCACAAGCTGGACATTTTTATCATGATGCTATCCTTCGTCGGTTGGTGGCTGTTGTCAGCACTGACGTTTGGCATTCTGGCCCTCGTTTACGTAGGCCCGTACACGGCGACCAGCATGGCAGGCTTGTATGAGGAACTGAAAAAAGAGCAGATGCTCGAAGAAGCCGAGGAGGCGTAAGTCGCCTTTCCCGTAACACGAACAAACACCGCTGCCATCTGACGGCGGTGTTTTACTATGCGATTTACGGAGCGATTAGCGAAACCGGAGGATTTACAATTGTTCTATGGCTACAGTGGTATACTATAAGTAGGAAGGAGGGATGTAGTTTGCGTAAACTGTACCTGATTACAGGCGGAACCGGACATGTGGGCCAGACTGTGATCCAGCAGCTTTTGGGTCAGCACGGCCACGATATCCGTGTATTAGTGCTGCCCGATGATAAAACCCCGTTGCCCGCTGCCGTGGAGCGTGTGCCTGGCAATGTATGCGACCGGGAGTCCCTGCTTCCGTTTATGGATACCACTGGGTACGACACAGCGGTGCTGTACCACCTGGCGGCGTATATTACCATTGCCTCCAAAGAGAACCCCAAGGTCTGGCAGGTGAATGTGGAAGGAACCCGCAACGTGATGGACTGCGCCTTGCAGCGTGGTATTCCGCGGGTTGTGTATGTCAGCTCGGTGCATGCCATTGCCGAAAAACCGCGTCCCGATGTGATTGCCGAAACCCGGCAGTTTTCGCCCGGCACCGTGCATGGCCAATATGCCAAGTCCAAGGCTATGGCGGCGAATATCGTACTGCAATATGCCAGACGCGGGCTCAACGTAAGCATCGTGCACCCCTCTGGGATTATCGGCCCGGGTGACAGCCTAAAAACCAACCACCTGACGCGCACCATTGCGGCCATGGCCTCCGGGCATATTCCCGTATCTATCAGCGGCGGGTACGATTTTGTGGATGTTCGCGATGTGGCGGAGGGCATCATCCGCTGCGAGACAAAGGGGAAACCGGGGGAGTGCTATATCCTGTCCGGACACTTTATCACGGTCGCCGGGCTGATGCGAATCATCTCCCGCTATACGGGCCGCCGGTTCATGCCGCTCTATGTTCCAAAATTCGTGATGAAAGCAGCCGCCTATCTTGGAGAAAGACTGTCGCTGCTGTTTCGCCGAGTGCCCCTATTGACACCGTATTCGCTGTTTACCTTATATTCAAATGCCCTGTTTAGCCACCGCAAAGCGACAAGGCAACTGGGTTACCGACCCCGCGCCCTTAGGGCAAGCGTACGCAGTGTATTGCGTTCGCTGGGCTACCGAAGGAAAGCCAAAACTACGGCATAAAAGCGCGTATGTTTATAGGTAAAGAAAACGCCCGGATCAAGCGATCCGGGCGTCTGGTTTTGATGGGGTTTCAAGCATCAGGGCAGACTGTTACTCCATGACCTCTACCTTTTCACAGTAGAAAATGATGCCCATGTAATTCAATGCCAGCGTGCCGTCTTCCAGCAAGCTAACAGACTGCGCGTATTCGTCACCCAGGGAGGATCCGATCATCAGTTTCCCATCGACCAAAGTACCGGCTTCTTCGCTGGTTACCGCAAACGCAGTCAATACGCCGTTATCAATCAGAACAGTTGCGTCTTCCAGACCGGATTCCGCCATCGCGGCAAACGGTACGACCATGCCATATGCGTTGACCATGGTGATGTTCCAGGTGCCATCAAAGTCGGAGATATCTTCGGCTGCGACTTCCGCAGCGGCTGCAAAGCCGGCGACAGGAGGTTCGCGATCAAAGATCATGGTTGTTTCTTCAATACTTGCAACCAACTTACCCTCTTCATTCAGCACGAAAGAAAGCGGTTCTTCCTCGGCGACTACGGTAAGCACATCGCCTTCCAGAGTCCAGGTGGCAGGTGTTTCTTCCTCATCTGTGCTGGATACCATACCGGAGCCGTCATCGTTCAGGGTGATGATCATTTCCATCCCCATATCAGCGGGGTTGATGGTAATGCCTTCAGATTCAATAGAAAGCAGATACCATACGCCGGTATACTCGGCGGATTGTGCTGTTGCCATTGCAGTTAGCATGAATACGGCCAGCAGCAAAGCGGTGAATTTCTTTAACATAACAGAGTCTCCTTTTTGTCTTTAGTGGATAACAGAAACCAAACATAATACCCTTCTGCTATCATATCATATTTTCTAGTGTTTACAAGATTTATCGGTTTGAAACATTGCAGGGTTTAATAAAGCGCTACACAAAGCCCGGCGGGTGGCGTGGCTACCTGACCCATAGCCGCTATAGGTGTGTTATGCTGGCAAGACTGAAAATTGCAAGGCGAGTGCCTGTTACCGTTACGCCAGGAGATCAATCGTCTCGTCCACCCTTTGGTTCATGTCTTCGCGCGATGCTACCTTGCCCGGAGACGCGCCATACAGCGCATAAAGCTTCATAAACGTACCGTGTTTCGCTTCGATGGCTTTGCGATAAAAATCTTCGCGTTTTTCGGAATTTTCACATCTTGGATCGGCTTGCGTTGTGATCACATAGACCTGTTTGCCTTGAAAGTCCACGTGGGTCAGCACTGCATTGATAGCGGGTGTTGTTTTTCCCGCCCAAACAGGAGTGGCGAGGATAATCCTGTCGAACTTGGCAATCGCATCATAAAGGGCAGGATCCAGCTTTGCGCTTTTACCGATGGATGCCTTCATTCCGCCTTTCATGAACCCGATCATGCCGCTATAGTTGGTTGCGTCGTTAAGCGCAATCAGCGTTGCGCTGGTTTTTTCAGCCAAATGCTCCGCGGCCATTTTGGTGTTACCCGTTTTTGAAAAATACGCTATGCATGTTTGCATCATGGTCACCTCATTGTATTGATAGACTCATCAGGACGGCTTGTGTACGGGTACCTACGGGGCTGGCGCAGTTTCCTCATCATAGGCATCAAGGGCAACCGGCAGCGCATGAATTGCGCGGTTTCCGACAACCGGCAGGGCGGTTAGCACAGCGGACTTGACCTCGTTTCGTGATGCGCCTGTTGCTTTTGCGATTTTCACATGGTAGTTGATGCCGCTGAGCAAATCAGCCGATACCAGCGCTGTGATATAGCAGAGCGCCTGCGTTTTATCATCCAGCGCACTGGCACTTGACAGGTCTCCGATCATCTTGGCCCATGATGCTTGCTCCTTGGGTGCTTCTTTCATAAAAACCCTAAAGCTGTCACTGATCATGGTTAGCCTCCCGTCTTCAATTCATGTAGTTATACAGCAGGGTTTACTTCACAAACTCCCGCCATTCGTGCTTAGCAAAGGGACGCCTGCTATTTTGAAGCGCTTCCTGCACGGTGCAGGTATTGCTTGTTGCAAGCAACGCTTGCAGATACGATAGGCGATCCTCAATGCCGGGTTTCGCCGTAGTTTCGTCAATTGCTACCGTTCCATGTCCCGTTAGCAGCGTGCGGCTCAGCGTTTGGATTCTTTTTAGGGATTCAATGTGTGACGGCACATTGGTCCATTTTACAAAGGGCAATACATCGGTTCCATCATTCATGGTGATATAAAGATCACCCACATGAACATAGGTGCGATTGATGAAAATCAGCATGGAACAATCCGAATGCCCCGGCGCATGTTCAAACTGCAAATTGAAATCACCAAACCGCAGCTTTGTTTCGTTATCCACAATGACTGTGGGCGAGAGCAGGGCTTCATCCTCAGGCAGATAGGTACGAATGGTGTTGACGGCATAGGGGTTGCCGTAGATGGCTTGCGTATCCAGCAATCGGATCCCATCAATGTGATCGGGATGAAAGTGCGATGGAATCACACCGGCTATGGTATACTTGCCATCAATATCATGCAGGACTTCCTGCATTTGATGCGCGTATCCGGCATCGATCAGGAGTGCCTCTGCCCCGTTTAATAGCATATACAGGTTGCTGCCAACATTTCCGTCACGTGTCGGCTCAAATTGATACACAACCAGATTTTTCTCGATTTCTATTTTCTTCATATCCATAGTATAGCATAGGTTGTCGGTCATTGAAATATTTGCTGCTATCTACGATTGCATGGCAATGGAAAGAAATAGGAGATAATCCGTGTGAATTTTGGCGGTATCGAGCGGCGAGCATCCACAATAGTAGTATCAAATAAAAACCCCGCATCAGTACTGATGCGGGGTTTTTGTGGCGGAGAGTTAGGGATTCGAACCCTAGTCAGGTTTTGGCCTGAACACGATTTCCAGTCGTGCGCCTTCGACCACTCAGCCAACTCTCCCTATGCGCATGAGCGCAACGGATATATTATAGGGGAAGGGTTGGGGCTTGTCAATGCGATATTTGCGTTCCGGCGCAGTGTTTTTTCGGGTGCGGCCGATTGCGATGCGGGTTGTTTATGAAGCGCAGAATTTTTCGATGTAGGCATCCAGACTTTTGCGGATCACCTTCTGGGCTTCGGCGGGGCCGTGGAGCTCGTCTACAACCGTTTCCTTGCCTTCAAGGTTCTTATATACGGAGAAGAAATGCGACATCTCCGAGAAAATATGCTTGGGCAACTCGCTGATGTCTTTGTAGCTGTTGAAAGTGGGATCCTGAAACGGAATGGCGATAATTTTTTCATCCGGCCGGCCCTGATCCAGCATGGTTAATACGCCGATGGGGTAGCAGCGTACCAGACTCAGCGGCTGAATGACTTCGCTTGAGACCACCAGCACATCCAGCGGGTCCAGGTCTTCGGCATAGGTGCGCGGAATCAGACCATAGTTGCACGGATAGTGGGTGGATGTGTACAGGATGCGGTCCAAAATCAAACTGCCCGTTTCCTTGTCCAGTTCATATTTCTTCTTGGATCCTTTTTCAATTTCGATAACGGCAATAAAGTCCTGTGGTGCAATACGCTTGGGTGAAATATCATGCCATATATTGCTCATGTCGGTGACCTCCCATTAGCCTTTGCCTGCATTGTAACAAGCCTTGGGGGCTTTGTAAAGAACCGTCATCTTGTACTAATTTTGTATCAAAGCGCTGCTTCCCCTTGTCACTGTTCATGGCGGCAAAGCTGTGGTACACTTCGCTCTGTTGTGTTCTAAGGGTAGAAATCCGGCAGATGTTGTGGTTACCCTGCCGGACCCGTACTTGACAATCATTCGCTTTCTCATATAATTAGTTAGACTAACGAATGATAATGCGTAGGTCAATCTCTGGAAAAGGCGGGCGCGGATGGACACTTTCAACCATGAGCTCAACCGGTTACTGGTCATGGCGTATCGGAAGATCGTCATGCTGGAGGAAGAGATCATCAACCTGATTTCCGGCATGGAACTGACCATCAGCGAGATGCACATGCTGGAAGCCATCGGCGAGAAGCGGCAGGACGGTATGCAACTGCATGAGCTGGCCCAGACGCTGGATTTATCCCCGCCAACGGTGACCGTTGCCATTAACAAGCTGTTTAAAAAAGGGTATGTAGAGAAACGGAAATCCGACAAAGATAAACGCAGTGTGATCGTGGAACTGACGCGCATGGGAAAGAAAATGAACGGGGCGCACCGCTATTTTCATGAGCAGATGGTCCGCGATATAGATAAATTGCTCCTCCCGCCGGAACGGGATGGCTTGCTACGGGGCATGAAGGCACTCAACCGATTTTTCGACAATGCATTTGCAGAAGTGGAGGCGAAGAAACAAGAAAGACGCGAAAAAAATCAAAATGAAAGTGTGTGAATGAATGAAAATTAGCTCCTTTGGGCATGCGCTGCCCGCACAGGAAATAGACAACGAAACCATCTCGGAAATTCTGGATACCTCGGATGAATGGATACAATCCCACACCGGCATTGCAAGCCGCCGCATCCTCACGGGAGATGAAACCATCAGTGCCCTGGGCGCAAAAGCGGCCAGGATGGCGCTGGACAGAGCTGGACTTACAACCGACGACATTGACTATATTCTATGTTCCACAACCTGCGGAGAGATGATATTCCCCTCAACCGCCTGCCTGATTCAGCGTGAGCTGGGTGCTAGCTGCCCCGCGCTGGATGTAAATGCAGGTTGCACAGGCTTTCTCTACGCGCTGGATTTGGCCGACGCGATGCTGCTTCGCGGGCAAGTGAAGAACGTACTGGTGATCGCCGCCGAGCAAATTACACGGCTTGCAGACTGGTCCGACCGGGCCACCTGCGTACTGTTTGGCGATGCCGCAGGCGCTGCTGTTTGCCAGGTTGGCGACGGCCTGAAAGCCACCCATTTAGCGGCTACTGGCAATACTGACGTACTTTATGCTACAATGGATGGTGGTAACTGCCCCTTCACCGAGCCGAAAATCAAGGCGATTCCCATGCAGATGAGCGGGCAGGAAGTCTTCAAGTATGCCGTGACACAGTCCAGCAAGGACATTCACTTCGTACTGGAAAAAGGAGGGGTGGAAGCAAGCGCAGTCGATCACTTCGTTTTACATCAGGCCAACCGCCGCATCCTGGATGCCGCACGGTCGCGCCTGAAACAGCCTGCCGAGAAGTTCCCCATGAATATCGGAACCCGCGGGAATACGGGTTCGGCTGGCATCCCCGTTCTACTGTCTGAAATGATGGGGGACGGCCGCCTGCAAACGGGGGACACCCTGGTACTTAGCGCCTTTGGCGCAGGATTAACCTCTGCTGCAGCGTTGCTGCAATTCAATATTTAGGAGGACCTTATTTATGAGCACTTATGATACCATTGCAAAACTTCTGGCCGAATCCAAAGACATTGATGTTAACGAAATCCGCCCGGAGATGGGCTTTTCCGAACTGGACCTGGACAGCCTGGACGTGGCAGAGCTGGTGATGAACCTGGAAGACGAACTGGGCGTGCCTGTAGAGATTGATGAATCCCTGCGCACGATTAACGATCTGGTGGCGAAAGTCGAAACAGCAAAATAATGATCAACTCAATACTGACACGGGAATTGGGGCTTACATACCCCATTTTTCAGGGCGGTATGGCATGGGTATCGGATGCGCAGCTCGCGGCCTCGGTTTCAAACGCCGGCGGGCTAGGCATTATCTCTGCCATGAACCTGGACGCTGAATACCTGCGTGACCAAATTCGCAAATGCCGTACGCTGACCGATAAGCCCTTCGGGGTGAATGTCATGCTGATGAGCCCGTTTGTCAAAGACGTGGCCAAGGTATGTGCAGAGGAAAAACCCGCCGTGGTCACCACGGGCGCAGGGCTTCCCAACCTCTACATGAAGGACTGGCTCGACGCGGGTATCCGCGTGATCCCCGTCGTGCCGTCCACGGCTATGGCAAGGCTGGTAGAACGCGCCGGTGCGTTTGCCGTGATCGCCGAAGGCGGCGAATCCGGCGGGCATATTGGCGATCTGGCTACCATCACCCTTGTACCCCAGGTGGTCGATGCTGTGAAAATCCCCGTCATTGCGGCGGGTGGAATCGGCGACGGCCGCGGTGTAGCCGCAGCGATGATGCTGGGCGCAGCGGGCGTACAGTGTGGAACCATTTTCCTGTGTTCGCAGGAATGTACCATTCATGATAACTACAAGCAGAAGGTGCTGGCGGCCAAGGATATTGATACCATTGTGACCGGCAAGCGGCTCAGCCATGCTGTGCGGTCCATCCGCAGCCCCTTCACACGCAAGTATGCCAAACTTGAATACGAAATCTCCACCACCGGGGAAGAGCTGGAAGCCATGGGCGTAGGCGCGCTGCGCAAAGCTGCGCTGGATGGCGATATCGAAAACGGCTGCTTCATCGCGGGCCAGTGCAGCGCATTGGTTAGCGAGATCAGACCTGCCAAGGAGATCATCGAAACCATGTTTGCACAGGCGGAGGACCTTCTGAAAGGAGCGCCGTCATGGGTAAAATAGCATTTGTATTTGCCGGCCAGGGTGCACAGTACTCCGGCATGGGGCAGAGCATATACCAAGCATCGGCCGCAGCCAAAGGGCTGATGGACCAGGCCGAGCAACACAGAAATGGTACGCTTGACCAGTGCTTTTCCGCCGATAAGGAAACGCTGAGCCAGACAATCAACGCCCAGCCCTGCCTGATGGCAGTGGATTGCGCCTGCGCAGCCGCGCTGATGGAAGCGGGCATAAAGCCCGACGGGCTTGTGGGATTCTCGCTTGGCGAGATTGCCGCCCTGGGCATGAGCGGAATGCTTTCTTTTACGCAGGCATTTGCGCTGGTAGAGAAGCGTGCGCAGTTCATGCAGGATTGCGCACAGCAAAACCCCGGCGCAATGGCCGCCGTGGTGAAACTGGAAGACCAGCAGGTGGAAGCCCTGTGCCAGGCGCACGGAGCCTATCCTGTGAACTACAATAGCCCCGGGCAGGTGGTATGCGCGTTAGCGCTGGACCGGATGGATGCCTTTGCCCAGACTGTGAAAGAGGCGGGCGGGCGCGCATTGCCGCTGAAAGTCTCCGGCGCGTTCCACAGTCCCTTCATGGCGGATGCCGCCGTTAAACTGAAAGACTATGCACAGACCTTGACATTCTCTCCGCCGGAACTGCCGTTGTATGCCAACGCTACCAACGGCCTGTACACCGCAGCGGAAGCGGCCACACTGCTTTCCAGGCAGGTGGACCATCCTATACGGTTTACGCGTCTCATCCGTAAGCTGCAAGACCAAGATTATACGGACTTTATAGAAGTCGGCCCCGGTAAAGTATTAACCGGTTTGATTCAAAAAATCGGCGGGGCAGGCTATACAGCGCATGTGCAGGATGCAGAAACGCTTGGCGAAGTGATTCGCCACTACAAGGAGGGTGCCGCATGCTGACGGGCAAAACCGCACTGGTATCGGGTGGCAGCCGTGGCATAGGCCGTGCGATCTGTCAGGCGCTGGCTGCGCAGGGCGCAAACGTCGCCTTCCTGTATGCCAGCAACAAAGCCATGGCTGACGAAACGGAAGCCCTGCTGCAAGACTATCCTGTAAGCGTGAAGGCCTACGCCTGTGACGTGGCGGACTTTGCCGCAACGCAGGATTTGGTCAAAACCGTCGTAGCGGACTTTGGCAGCCTCGATATCCTTGTCAACAACGCCGGCATCACCCGCGATACGCTGGTGATGCGCATGAGCGAGCAGGATTTTGATGCCGTCATCGACACTAACCTCAAAGGCGCATTCAACCTGATTCGGCATGCGTCCAAGACTATGCTCAAGCAGCGTGCCGGGCGCATTGTGAACATCACCTCCGTAGCAGGACTGATGGGCAACCCCGGCCAGGCGAACTATTCTGCCGCCAAGGCAGGCATGATCGGCCTGACCAAGACCATCGCCAAGGAAATGGCCTCGCGGGGTATTACCTGCAACGCCGTGGCCCCCGGATTTATCCAAACGGATATGACGGACGCTATGCCTGAAGCGATTCTGGAAAAAGCAATCGACTATATCCCGCTCAAGCGGATGGGTACAGTACAGGATGTTGCCCACCTGGTGGCCTTCCTCTGTCAGGAGGAAGCCGCCTACATCACCGGTCAGGTGATTCAGGTGGATGGCGGCATGCGCATGTAAGGAACCCGGACCCGATAGAGGAGGAAACATATGAACCGTGTTGTGATTACCGGTATGGGCGCAATCAGCCCTGTCGGTTTGGATGTCCATACATTCTGGAACTCGCTGATCGAGGGGAACTGCGGCATTGACACCATTACGCACTTTGATTCCAGCGACATGAAGGTGCATCTCGCCGGAGAAGTCAAAGACTTTGACCCCACGAATTTCGGCATCGAAAAGGGCGCTGCCCGCAAAATGGATTTGTTTGTCCAGTATGCCATGGCCGCCGCCAGAGAGGCAATCGGCCAGTCCGGTCTCGTCTCCGGTGAAAACATCCCGGCAGAACGCCTGGGCGTGTATATCGGGTCGGGTATTGGCGGCATTCAAACCTTTATGGAAGCGGCGACCACCTGTAACGCAAAGGGGCCGGAGCGCATCTCCCCGCATTTCATCCCCAAACTGATTGCGAATATGGCATCCGGCCATCCGGCCATCGCCTTTGGGGCCAAGGGCCCGACCCTGCCTGTGGTTACGGCCTGTGCAACCTCCAACCATGCCATCGGCGAGGCGTTTCATGCCATCAAAGCCGGATATGCCGATGCGATTCTCGCAGGCGGTACGGAAGCATCCATCTGCCCCCTGGCAGTCGGCGGGTTTACCAACTGCATGGCGCTGACCACCGCATCCGATCCGCTACTGGCCAGCTTGCCGTTTGACAGCCGCCGCGGCGGGTTTGTCATCGCCGAAGGCGCAGCGGTGGTGGTGCTGGAATCCGAGGAACATGCCAAAAAGCGCGGCGCGACCATCATTGCCGAAATCTGCGGCTACGGTAACACCTGCGACGCGTTCCATATTACCGCACCCGATCCTTCGGCCGAAGCCAGTGCACGGGCGATTCGCCTGGCGATGGAAGAAGCCGGATATACCGAAACTGACCGCGTATACATCAACGCCCACGGCACCGGAACGCCGCTCAACGACGGTACGGAAACCAAGGCTATCAAGGTGGCCATGGGTGAAGAAGCCGCAAACCGTGCGATGGTGTCCTCCACCAAATCAGTCACCGGGCACATGTTGGGTGCAGCGGGCGCGGCGGAGTGCATTGCCTCCGCACTGGCGCTGCAAACCGGTATCCTGCCGCCGACCATCGGGTTGACGCAGCCTGATCCCGATTGTGATCTGGATTACGTCCCGCTGGTCAAGCGGGAAGCGCCGCGCGATCTGGCCCTGAACATTTCACTGGGCTTTGGTGGACACAACGCTTGTATCGCATTGCGGAAGGCCCGGCAATGAACAGAGAAGAGATTAAGCAAATCATCCCGCATCGGGAGCCGATGCTTTTGGTGGATGAGATCAATTTGGACGGCGAATACGCCCGCGCTACCTATACCGTGCGGGGGGACGAATGGTTTTTGCAGGGGCATTTCCCCGGCAATCCTGTGGTGCCCGGCGTGGTGCTGTGCGAGATTATCGCCCAGGGCGCGGCGTTGCTGCTGAAAGACGATCTCATTGGCAAAGTTCCCTTCTTTGCCGGGATGAACAAGGTCAAGTTCCGCACCCCGGCCCGCCCCGGCGACCGGCTGGATGTCAACGCCAAAGTGATCCGCCACAACGGCCCCTTCGTGATTCTCGAAGGCAAAGCCTTTGTGGGGAAAACCAAGGTTGTGGAAGGCGAATACACCATCGCGCTGATTGATAAGGACGCGTCTTGACCATGCACTGTTGGTCCGTATCGACAGCCGACAGGGATGCCGCTTGTACTAAAAAGTAAACATATGGCATAGATAACAACACCCTCTACCGGGTTTCCGGCGGAGGGTGTTGTGGTACCTGGCTATTGGTTTGTATGGGGCGATGCCAGTAATTCTTTGTTCATGCAGGCGGCATCGTCTCTGACGATGTACCGGCCAAAGTTCGGGCATACGCTGTAGCCGAGCTTTCGGTAGAATGCGACGGCGCGTGTGTTCACCTTGCGCGTTTCCAGTATCAACCGTGTATAGCCCAGTGCTAACGCTTTGGCTTCAAGCGCGCTGACGATTGCACTGCCTGTGCCGTGGTGATTGGGCCGGGCGTATACACGTTTGATCTCGGCCGTGGTCTTTGTAAGCGGGCGCAGCGCACCGCAGCCGCAGGGGACGCCGCTTTGATAGGCAATTACAAACACGGCGCGCGGGCCAAGCAGGTCAGTCGCGTCAAAACTCTGTTCGCCGCTGGCTCCGGTGATATCGGTTAAGGCACGGCTGAGTTCCGTAAGCAGTTGCTGCGCGTCAGCACTTAGTACGCTGACATCTCTTATTTCAATCATCGATCGTTGCTACTTTGCTTTGTTGAGCATCCAGTCGTCCAACTTGCCCCAAGGGCCGGAGCCGGATGCCTGTACATACGCCCCGACGGTGATCGTGCCACCGGTGACGGGGATGTTCTCAATCGTCGGGTGCTGCCACTCCTGCCATTTGGTGATGGACATATCCGCTGTAGCGAAGACCTCTTCGCCGACCATGGCGTAAATATACATATGCTGCTCGCCTGCGTCGCCGCCGTGGATGTACAGACTAAAGTTATAGTTGCCGTCCGCAAGGCCCGTTACGGTCTGCTCAATGCGGAACTCCACGCTTTCCGGGTCGTAGAAGTGCAACAGCCCGCTGCCGGACTTGATATCGTTCATGCTTTCAGCCCGGTAGATCTGATCGGTCACGCCGTCGATGTTGTCAATACGCCACATGCTCATATCGCTGTCTTCAAAGCCGGGGTTGAGCAGGTAGTTATCGGCGGTGATGGTCAGCAGGCACTGTACGGCTGTGCCGCCTGCAATACCGTCAATGGTATAGATGCCGACCCCGGTGGTTTCCGCCTGCTGCACCTGGGCGCTGTCCCAGCTGACGGGCAGGGCTTCCATGGAACCGTCGTTGAAGACCGCGTCCACAGTCTCCGGCATGGTCACGGAGTCGCCCGCAAAGCCGAGGGCCGTGGCATCCTGATAGCTGTCCACCTTCCGCTGCGCTGTGGACCCTGTGTAGCAGTACAGGGGGAGGGACAGCGTAGGCAGTGCGTGCCCGGCAAAGTCAAACAGCGCCTGATTGTCCCAGGAGGTGCCGCCATAATAGAGACCGGCATCATTTGGGTCATAGTCGGTCGCGTAGGAGCTTGCCCAGCCCGAGCCGTACTGCTCCCACAGGGCGGACTGCGCTTCCAGCGTATCGCCGGGCACCGGCAGCCAGGCGGGTTCCCAGTAGCTCCACCCGAAGGCGCCGCCGTCGACCGCGGCTTGGGTCACCGCCCTCAGGGCGTTGGCCTGGCCTTGCAGGGTGGAAGCAAAGTCCAGCATGCTGCCGGTTGCGGGCACGGAGTTGGGCTGCAAATCGCCGTTTTCCTGCGTATAGATATAGGAAGTTTCTGCAACAAAGGTCAGCTTACCGTATTCTTCGGCTACGGATTGTAGCACCTGGGTCAGGTTTTCCAGCGTGCCGTGCCAGAAGGGGTAGTAGCTGACAGCGTATACATCGTAATCCACGCTGCGGGCCCAAAGCAGCCGGGCGTAGCGTGCATCGGGTTTGGAAAAATGCAGGGCGACCAATGCGTTCGGCAGGGTATCGCGCACGGCGCGGCTGCCAGCTTTGAACAACACCGCCATATCATTCCAGTTTTTAACCCCTGCAATGGCGGAGTCGGTTTCGTTGCCGACCTGCACCATGGCGATGTTGGCACCGGTTGCGGCAATCGCTTGCAGGCTTTCGCAGGTGTATTGGTAGAGTGCGTCGGCCTTTTCATCGACCGTCATGCTCTCCCATGCCTTTGGACTCATCTGCTTTTTCGGGTCTGCCCAAAAATCGCTGTAATGGAAGTCAACAATCAGCTGCAGGCCTGCGTCCGCTGCGCGCCGGGCAATCTGTGCTGCGACCTGAATGTCGCATACGCCGCCGCCGTAGGGGTTCCCCTGGGCATCAAAGGGATCGACCCACACGCGCACGCGCAAGGCTTTGAACCCGCCATCTTTCAGCAGGTGGAACAGATCGCCCTTGGTACCATCAGGGCCGTAAAACTGTACCCCGCTGTTTTCCAGCGATAGCACGCTGGACACATCAGCGGCAAACAGAAAATCCTCCGGCAGGCCATCCACCGGGGTGACGAATATGCCATCCGCCATGGCGGGCAGGGCGATGCAAACCACGCAGAGCAATACAATGAAACAGACGAAACGATGCAATATTTTTAACATAAGAGTTCCCCTTTATCCGGTTTCACAGAGCTGTCAGTTGGTTATAGTATAGCATAGCGGAAAACCGGCGGGCAAGCATACCGGCGTAGGTATTGCCGCGGTTTTACAGCGATTTTACCGGTTTCAGCCAATAAGAATCATTGACACGAAATCGGTAGCGTGGTATAGTCAAACTACACTGACACACAAGCAACATATCCCAAAAACACAATAAAAAACGGAGGTATTCTCATGAAAAAAATTCTTGCTGTATTCCTGGCAGTAGCCATGCTGTTCGGCCTGACCGCAACGGCGTTTGCGGAAGACACGGTTGCGCTTTTGGTTTGGGTCGGCGACGATCTGGATCAGGAATGGATCAACGGTGTCATCGACAACTTCAAGGCCGCCAATCCCACCACCAAGTTTGACATCAAAGTCGGCATTCAGTCCGAATCAACCGCCAAAGCTACGGTGCTGACCGATATCACCGCTGCGGCGGACGTATTCACCTTTGCTGATGATCAGCTGGGCGAACTGGTCAACGCCGGTGCCCTGCAGCCCGTATCCCTGAATGTGGAAGATGTGGTTGCACGCAACAGCGCAGGCTCCGTGGCCGCCGCAACGGTGGACGGCACCCTGTACGCCTATCCTGCAACGGCCGATAACGGCTACTTCATGTTCTACAACAAAGAATACTTCACCGAAGACGATGTCATGACCATGGATGCCATGCTTGACAAAGCGGCGGCAGCCGGTAAAAAGGTATCCATGGAAATGAGCGGCGGCTGGTATATGTATTCGTTCTTTGCCGGCGCAGGCCTCACCATGCAGCTTCTGCCTGATGGCGTGAACAACGAAAGCAACTGGAATGCGACCGATACCCCCATCAAGGGTGTTGATGTTGCCCAGGGCATGCTCGATATCGCAGCCAATCCCGGATTTGTCAACCAGGGTGACGGCGAATTCGTCACCGGCATCAAAGAAGGCTCGGTCATCGCTGGGATCAACGGTGTTTGGAACGCCAACGCAGCAGCCGAAGCCTGGGGCGAGAACTACGCCGCCACCAAGCTGCCCACCTATACGGTGGCCGGTGAGCAGGTGCAAATGGCGTCCTTTGCCGGCTACAAACTGGTGGGCGTGAATGCCTATAGTGCCAATGTCGGCTGGGCGATGATGTTTGCAGACTTTATGACCAACGAGCAAAGCCAGGTTTCCCGCTTTACGCTTCGTGGTCAGGGCCCGTCCAACCTCGCAGCCGGTGCATCGCCTGAGGTGCAGGCAGCACCCGCAATCGCCGCACTGGCAGAGCAAAGCGCATACGCAACGACCCAGCGCGTTGGCGGCAACTACTGGGGCCCCGCAGCATCGTTTGGCGCGATCATCTACGGCGGCAACGCCGATGGAACTGACCTGCAAACCCTGCTGGATAACATGGTCGCCGGTATTACGGCACCTGTGCAATAAGCAAAATCACCCAACGGGTTGATGGTAACATGCCCGCGCGCTCAGCAATGGGCACGCGGGCTGTTTTCCTAAAGGAAGGAGGGCTGCGATGCACTCGCTGCAAACCACGGAGATTCGGGGACAAAAAGGATCGCTGAAAAACGTCGGCCTTGCATTGGTTTCGTTTTTCACTGACTTTTACCATGATCTCCGGGAAGGTGACCTGTGGGTCCGGCTATCGCTCATTCTATTCGGCACGGGCTATTTCAGGCGCAGGCAAATTGTTAAAGGCGTGCTGGTCACAGTGCTCCAGGCGTTTATCTTTGTTTTCTATCCTATCGCGCTGTGGCCGTACCTAAGCAAGTTCGGTACGCTGGGCACGGTGAAGCGCGCGGCGGTTTTCAACCCCGAAACCATGAAAAACGAGGTCAACGATTTCGATCACTCGTTCATGAT
This sequence comes from Candidatus Limiplasma sp., assembly GCA_963675925.2. Classification (GTDB taxonomy): domain Bacteria; phylum Bacillota; class Clostridia; order Christensenellales; family Aristaeellaceae; genus CAXXOK01. Next base: position 349,763 of record CAXXIB010000004.1, on the reverse strand, counting down.
TCTTCTGTTTGGGTTGATCGGTATTATTATCCTCGTAGCCGTTGTGCTGTTTTGGATTAAGAACATTCATGCGGTGCGGCAACTGCAAATACAGGCGGAAAGCGGGAAGAAAATCAACCGCTTTTCAGACGACGTTCGTACCCTGCTCAATGAACGCTTTCACATCACACTGCTGACGCTGCCAAGCCTTGGCGTGATGCTGTTTACCATACTCCCTCTGCTGGTAATGATCTGCGTCGCCTTCACCAACTACGATCAAACCCACATGGTGCCCACCAACCTGTTTACCTGGACAGGTTTAAGCAACTTTAAAACGCTGTTTACGCAGTCGCAGACCATTACGTTTGGGTACTCGTTTGCCCGGGTGCTGAGCTGGACGCTGATCTGGGCGTTCTTTGCTACGTTCACTAACTTCTTTTTCGGCATCCTGCTGGCGATGTTCATCAACAACAAACGAACGCGGCTCAAGCGCATGTGGCGGACGATGTTCATCATCACCATTGCGGTGCCGCAGTTTGTATCACTGTTGCTGGTACGTAACTTCTTTGCTAATACCGGCATTGTCAATACCATATTTGCAAATGTAGGCATTACGGATTTCTTCAAGCAAATCGGGCTTTTGTCGCAGGGCTCCGCCTATATCCCGTTCTTGACCGATCCGGTATGGACCAAGGTCATGATCATCCTGATTAATATGTGGATCGGCATTCCGTACCTGATGCTGATTGCCACCGGAATTCTGATGAACATCCCCACCGACATTCTGGAAAGCGCACGCATCGACGGTGCCAACGCCTTTCAAAGCTTCCGTAAGATTACCATGCCGTATATCCTGTTTGTCACCGCGCCTTTTCTGGTGACCTCAATAACGCAAAATATCAACAATTTCAACGTGATCTACCTGCTAACCAACGATGTGTTTGTGACCAAGGACCAGCTTTTGGCCAACTCCAACGCCCAGGAGGTGGATCTGCTCGTCACCTGGCTGTACCGCCTGACGCAGAACTACTACAACTATAAGATGGCATCGGTCATCGGTATTGTTATCTTTGCGATTTCGGCTGTGTTTACGGTACTGGCGTTTCGCATACTCATCCGCGGCGACCGAGAGGAGAGATTCCAGTGAAACTATTCAGGCTGACCATGCGACATCTGGTGCTCGCCTTTTTGGTGCTGTTTTGGATGATTCCCATCATCTGGCTGGTGGCGACCTCCTTCAGTGCCGATACCGGGCCCAATATCCGCTCGTTTTTCCCGGCGGAGCTGTCGCTGAACAATTACCGCACCCTGCTGTTTGGTATGGATGATGTAGCCCGCTTCCCAAGCTGGTTTCGCAACACCTTTATTATCGCGGTGTTTACGTGCATCATCTCGTCCACCTTTGTGCTGATGGTGGCCTACGCTATGAGTTGTATGCGCTTTAAGGCGCGCAAAGGGCTGATTACCTTTGCCAGCACGCTTTCGCTGTTCCCCGGTTTTCTGGCGATGATCGCGGTGTACTTCATAATGAAATCCATCGGGCTGACGAACAGCAACATCGGGCTGATCTTCGTGTATTCGGGCAGTTCCGGGCTGGGATATCTGATCGCCAAAGGCTTCTTTGACACCGTACCCCGCTCCATGCGCGAGGCCGCGTACATCGAGGGGGCATCGGAGTTCAAGGTCTTTTACAAGATAGTATTACCCCTGTCCAAGCCGATTATCGTATATACGGTGATCGCCGCCTTCCTGATACCGTGGATGGATTTCATCTTCGCCAACATCATGCTAAACTCCGGCTTGTCGGAGAACAAAACCGTTGCTATCGGCCTGTATGCCATGGTGGACAAGGTGCGCATTAACTCCTACTTCGGCCAGTTCTGCGCAGGTGGGGTGATTGTTTCCATCCCGATCTCCATTCTGTTCATCATCATGCAGAAGTTCTATGTTGAGGGCATCACCGGTGGATCGGTGAAAGGATAAATGCCGCGTGAGGACCGCAGCAAATGGCCGTCGCACAAGGGACGGCTGTTTGTTGTTTGTGGTGTTGTTTAAACTCCGCATTTTAGCGTGTCAAAACAGCCGCTGCGGCGTTGCTTTACACTGTGGTGAAGACTATACTATAGGAAACATGGCCGGATATACAGCTTCGGCGGTGCAAACCCAGAGCGTGACAAACAAGGTAAGGAGTATATTCATGAAACGAGTATTTTCACTGATAGTAGCTATTGCAATGATCGCTGTGCTCATCCCCGGCACCGTCCTGGCGCAGGAAGCAACTGCCGAAACAGCAGAGGCGTTGATGCAAACGCTGTTTGATGGCGATTACGAAACGGTTTATAACGCCTCCACTGCGGACTTGCAAAAGGCGCTAGGTGGATCGGCTGACGGATTGGCAGGGGTTATGGCGCAGATTACCCAGGCATACGGGGCGTTTGAAGCCATCGAAACCGTAAGCGGGGAGCCATCACAGGGGTACTTTGTGGTGCAGCTTGTTGGTGCGTATGAGACGGCGGAACTGACGTTCCAGCTCGCGTTTGATACAGAAGGCCTGCTGGCAGGCTTTAGCGTTACGGCTGTGAACCCCAAAACTTCAAAGAGTTTGGTCGACGAAAGCGCGTTTCACGCCGAGCCCATCACCCTGCGGGCCGGACAGCCCGATGCGACCGACGGCATGCTGCTACTGCCTACAGGCGAAGGCCCTTTCCCCGCAGTGATCATGATGCAGGGCTCGGGTGCTTCGGACATGAACGAAACGGTGATTGGCATTGCTGTGTTCCGCGATCTGGCGGAGGGACTGGCCGCAGCCGGTGTAGCAAGCATTCGCTATGATAAGTACACCTATGCGCACGAGGATTTGATGGCAGAAAACCCGGAGCTTTTAGCAAGCTTTACCGTGAATGAGGAGTACATCCTTGATGCGCAGGCGGCGCTGGAACTGCTGCAAAATGATGAACGCATCGGCGACATCTACCTGCTGGGACATAGCCAGGGTGCGATGCTGGCCCCGCGTATTATGGATACGCTCGGCGCGGATTCATTCGGTGGCGCGGTACTGATCGCCGGATCGCCGCTGCACCTTTGGGAGATTCAATATCACCAGAATCTGGCGTTTGTCAAAACGCTGGCGGAGAAAGACCAGTCCGCTGCCATGTCGCAGATCGAAGCGATGGTTGCGCAGGCCGATACGCTGCCCGGCATGACAGCTGACGAACTGAAACAAACCACATTGTTTGGCGTTCCGGCCTATTATCAGGCGGATGAAATGTCGGTTGATGCGGCGCAGACAGCCATCAAGCTTGCAAAGCCACTGTTCATCGTCCAGGGCGCAAAGGACTGGCAAGCCACGCCGGCCGACGGCATTCAGGCCTGGCAGGCAGCGCTTGCAGACAGTACGTTTGCTACATACAAACTCTACCCCGACATGAACCATTTGCTGGTGGATATGCAGGGTGAACCGACGGGTTCGGTTGACGATTACGTGGCCGGTAGCCATGTCAAGCAGGAACTGATCGACGATATCGCCGCGTGGATTTTGGGGCGGTAAGAGAAACTTAAATAAAGGTGATCCCGCTCTTTATAATAAGGGCGGGATTTTTATTGATATCATTTAAAATTGAACTTACGGTACATATATAGTACAATAGATACAGACTTATGAAAAAATACATTTGGGAGACGATAAATGGAAAATAATTTCTTTCTGGAGCAACGGGAGCAATCTCAAATAAAAGCTCGTATCGTAGCGAAATATTTCTCTGCATGGGCGAGTGTTATCCTTAACACTCAGAAAAAATATAATACTATGCCTCAGAGAATGGCATATATTGATTTGTTCGCAGGACCCGGAAGATATAACGATCAGAGTAAGTCAACTCCAATAATGGTTTTGGAGACTATTTTGGCTAATCCGGATTTGTCAGAGAGAATGATAACGCTTTTCAATGATAAAGATGCTAAGAATGTAGTAAGTCTAAAAAATGCGATTATCCAAATTGATGGAATAGAAAAATTGAATCATACACCTATATTTTTTAATGAAGAAGTGGGGGAAGAAATTACTAAGTTATTCCATCGCTTTAGAGGAATACCCACATTCTTTTTTGTGGATCCTTGGGGGATACAAAGGTCTTTCGCTAGACTTGATATCTGCAATTATCAAAGATTGGGGGTGTGATTGCGTTTTCTTCTTTAATTATAACAGAGTTAATATGGGAGTGAGAAATGAATTTGTTAGGGCACACATGGCAAAGCTATTTGGTGAAGAACGGTTATCTTTGCTGCAACATGAGTGTAAGAAAGCAAATAATTCAAATGAGCGAGAAACAATTGTCGTTCAAGCTCTTTGTGATGCTCTGAAGAATAATGGGAGCAACTTTGTTTTACCTTTTAGGTTTAGAAACGAACGAGGAAATAGAACTAGCCATTACTTAGTATTTTTAAGTAAGAGTTTCCGAGGATATGAGATTATGAAAGATATCATGCACAAGGAAAGCACGAATAGTATAGATGGTGTGGCTTCCTTTGAATATAATCCCAAGGATGAGCTTTATCAGCATGGGTCTCTTTTTGATATGCTTTTGTGTCCTCTTGATGACTTAAGAGGTATGTTGCAAAAAGAATTTGCAGGATGTGAAATAGGATTTATAGAACTTTATCAGCGGCATAGTGTAAATAGGCCATTTGTTAAAAAGAACTATAAAGATACTTTGCTGAAGATGTATTTAAATGGAGAAATCACTGCGAGAAACAGGAAAACTGGTAATCCTCCACGTAAAAATTCTTTTTCTGACGATATGATTATAACTTTTGGAGGTGCATCATGAAAACAACGAAAATTGAATGGACTGATAGAACATGGAATCCTATAACAGGATGCACGAAAATTTCTGAAGGATGCAGGCATTGTTATGCTGAAACTATGGCTAAGCGACTTCAAGCAATGGGAATGGAGAAATACTCAAATGGGTTTCATCCAACTACGCATAGTTATACATTAGAAGAACCATTAAAATGGAAATCTTCACATACGATATTTGTTTGCTCAATGGCTGACCTCTTTCATGAATCTATATCTTTTAATTTTATTGATAAAGTCTTTGAAACGATAAGGAAAACAAAGAGGCATCGCTATCAAATACTGACTAAGCGTGCTGCTAGAATGGTTGAATACTTCAATGAAAGATCAATACCAGATAATGTATGGCTTGGAGTAACTGTTGAAGCAAAATCAGAGAAGCACAGGATGGAAGCATTACGAAAGCTAGAAGCATCCATTCGTTTTATTTCGTGTGAACCATTAGTGGAGAGTCTCGGAGAATTAGATTTGTCGAACATTGATTGGGTCATTGTAGGTGGAGAAAGTGGTGCTAGCGCGAGACCAATGAAACCAGAATGGGTACGTGAGATTCTGAAGCAAGCGAATGAACAGAATGTTGCCTTTTTCTTTAAGCAGTGGGGAACTTGGGGATCTGATGGCATAAAACGAAACAAGAAAGCCAATGGAAAGTCATTGGATGGAGAAATCATACAGATGATGCCGCATCTAGCAATGAGATAGTAGTAACTATTAATGATGCTTCTGCTTAATTACGTTCTAAATGACAGCAGTTAGGCAAAACCAACATTGCTCCAAGGGGAATCGGTGTCTGCTTCGCATACACAGGCATGGTCACAGGTTCCCATGCCCTGATGCTTAAAATTGACCACACAGGGTCAATTTTGAAACGGCATCAGCCCTCTCGGGTTCGATTCCCCCAGCGGAGATGCCGGGAATAACAAAACGCGCCCTTCATGGGCGCGTTTTGTTATTGGCAGCTCCAAGGGGAATCGAACCCCTGATTTCGCCTTGAGAGGGCGACGTCTTAACCGCTTGACCATGGAGCCTCGTCTAGGACTGACATAGTGTAGCATACTTTTTTTACCTTGTAAAGATGATATGGCGGCTTACTTTTGCGCGGCTTTGCGCAAAAAAGAAACACAGCCCAAGCGTGATTTCTGCTTTCAAATTCCGAGGTTTTGTGTATAATAAGTATGTAGTTTGACGATGTATGCGTAAAGGAGTGAGTTGCGTGACGTCAGATTCGGGCGGAACTACCAGATTCATGCCGGTTGTCGAAGCCACAAGCAACGCAGCCGACATTCTTGAACATGTCTACAGGGCCTTGCAAGCCAAAGGTTACGACCCTGTAACACAGATTGTCGGATATCTGATTTCCGGCGATCCGACCTATATCACCAGCCACAACGGCGCGCGCAGCATGATTACCAGGCTGGAGCGCGACGATATTGTGGAAGAACTGGTGCGCGCCTACCTGCGCAATCTCGATCAGTGACCGGGCGCATTGTTGCGCTGGATGTGGGGGACAAGCGTATCGGCATCGCTGCCAGTGATCCGACAGGCACCATTGCCTCCCCGCTGGAGACCTACACACGCGTTGGGTACGGGCCGGATGCCCGCTATATCGCCGCACTGTGCAAGCGCCTGGACACAAGCCGGGTACTGCTGGGCCTTCCGCTGAACATGGATGGGTCTGCGGGCGCGCAGGTGGAGAAAACACAGGCATTTGGAAACATTCTCAGCCAGGCAGGGCTGCAGGTTCTTTATACGGATGAGCGACTAACCACCGTGACCGCCGAACGTGCGCTGATTGAGGGCAATGTACGGCGGGAGGAGCGTAAGCTGCATGTGGACAAGGTGGCCGCGGCCGTGATACTGGAACAGTGGCTTTCCCGGCAATTGGATTAGGAGGTAACCCTATGACGGACAATCAAAATCAGGAAGATTTTCTGGTCTATTTACAGGATGAGGACGGTAACGATGTTGCCTTTGAACACCTGATGACCGTGAAATATAAGGAACACGAATATATTCTGCTGGAATCCAAGCAGGATATTGAAGGCTGCATGCAAGGCGAAAGCATTATCCTGCGCATAGAGCAGGACGAGAGCGGCGACGATATTTACGTAACCATCGAAGAGGAAGAAGAATATCAAGCCGTATTTGACCAGTGCGTGGAAGCCATGGACGACGAAGACGAAAACGACGACGACGCGGCAGATTCATAACGGCGGCATACATGCTGCCGATACGCCTATCCCGGTTTCGGGGAGGCGTTTTTTTGAACATTGGCGCGTGCTTGATGGAACAAACGGTATACGGTATACTGTTTTCAACGTTTGGACCCGGGAGGTTAGACCATGACAGACTTGGATATCACGCGGAAAGCGACCCTGAAACCCATTGCACAGATTGCTGAAAAAGCCGGCTTTGCGGCCGATACGGTGATGCCGTATGGCCATTATGTTGCCAAGATTGACCAGCGGGCATACACGTCCCTGCCGCAAAAGGCAAAGCTTGTTTTGGTCACCGCTATCAACCCGACACCGGCGGGCGAGGGCAAGACCACGACATCCGTTGCGCTGGCCGACGGAATGGCGCACATCGGCAAGCAGGTCATGGTCGCGCTCAGAGAGCCGTCTTTAGGGCCTGTGTTTGGCATGAAGGGCGGCGCGACGGGTGGCGGGTATGCCCAGGTTGTGCCCATGGAAAGCATCAACCTGCATTTTACCGGAGACATGCACGCGATTACCGCCGCTAACAACCTGCTTTGCGCGTTGATTGATAATCATATCCACCAGGGCAATGCCCTGCATATTGATCCCGAAACCATTTGCTTTCGGCATTGTCTGGATGTCAATGACCGGCAACTCCGCCAGATTCAACAGGGCTTGGGTGGGCCCAAGAACGGCTCCCCGCGTGAGGACGGCTTTGATATTACAGCCGCCAGCGAGGTCATGGCCGTGTTCTGCCTGGCCAGCGATTTGCTGGATTTAAAACAGCGCCTGTCCGATATCGTCGTGGCATATAATACAGACGGAAAGGCCGTAACGGCCGGGCAGGTCGGTGGTGCGGGCGCGATGACAGCGCTGCTGCGCGACGCATTTGACCCAAACCTTGTACAGACACTGGAAGGCACGCCTTGCTTAATGCACGGCGGCCCCTTTGCCAATATCGCCCATGGCTGCAATAGTGTGGCCGCAACACAGCTTGCCATGAAAATGGCGGATTATGTTATCACCGAGGCCGGTTTCGGCGCGGATTTGGGCGCGGAAAAGTTTTTGGATATCAAGTGCCGCATGAATGATCTGTGGCCAAGCGCTGTTGTGCTGGTCGCTACGCTGCGTGCTTTGAAGCATCACGGTGGCGCCGCCAAAGGGGAATGGTCAAAGCCCAATCTCCCGGCATTGGAAAAGGGCATGGAGAACCTGCTTAGGCACATTGACAATATCCAAACCGTTTGGGGGCTTCCTGTGGTGGTTTCCATCAATCAATTTGTAAGCGATGACGACGCGGAAATACAGGCGTTGTCTTCCGCCTTGCAGCAAAAGGGCATTGCCTTTGCGCTGTGCGAGGGCTGGGCGAAAGGTGGTGCGGGGGCAGCAGCGCTGGCGAAAGCCGTAGTGGCAGCGGCAGACAGCCCCCCTGCTGCGCCCAAGTTCACCTACGAGGCGGACGCGCCCCTGAAAGACAAGATTGGAGCGATTGCAAAACGCGTGTACCACGCGGGCGAGGTTGTATTCACGGACGAGGCGGCGGAATCGCTGCAGCGTTTCGAGGCGGATGGCTTTGGAAACGTCCCCGTTTGTATCGCCAAAACCCAGTACTCCATGACGGACAACGCCAAGGTACTGGGCGCGCCGGAGGGCTTTACCCTCACCATACGGCAAGCACGGCTGTCGGCCGGCGCAGGCTTCGTGGTGGCATTTGCGGGTGGCATCATCGCCATGCCGGGTCTGCCCAAAGTCCCGGCAGCGCTGAGTATTGATGTCGATCAGAGCGGCGAAATTGAAGGATTGTTTTAAGAAAAGAAGCATGAGGTGAAAACCATGGATCATATAAAAAAGGAACTTTTGCAAGTGTTGCAACAGGACTGCCGTATCCCGTTGGAGAAGCTGTCTGTGATGCTCGACCAGCCCATGGAAACCGTGGCCCAGGCGATTGACGACATGGAGAAATCCGGCGTTATCCTGCGCTATACCCCCGTAATCAACTGGGATCGTGTGGGCAAGGAGCGCGTGGAGGGCATGATTGAAGTGCGTACCACGCCCCAGCGCGATCAGGGCTTTGATGCCATCGCCAAGCGCATCTACCGTTTCGATGAGGTCAAAAGCGTGTACCTGATGAGTGGGGCATATGACCTGCTTTTGCTGGTGGAAGCGCCGACGCTTAAGGAACTTGCGCTGTTTGTATCCTCCAAGCTGAGCGTGCTGGAAAACGTGGTCGGCACCGCAACGCATTTTGTGCTCAAGTGCTACAAAAACGATGGCATCATCTTTGATGATGAGGCCAAGGACAGGAGATTGGCGGTGAATCCGTAATGGATTATTCTCGCTTTCTCAATGCTTCTATCAAGGCCGTACCCAAGTCCGGTATCCGTAAGTTTTTCGATATTGTCCAAACCATGCCGGACGCGATCTCGCTTGGCGTAGGCGAGCCGGATTTTATCACGCCCTATCACATTCGCAACGCCGCGATCGACAGCTTGCTCGACGGAGAAACACAATACACCTCCAACTGGGGGAAGCTGTCGCTGCGAAACGAGATCGCCTTTTACCTCAAGCACCGTTTCGGCCTTCCCTACAACCCTGAAAACGAGATTCTGGCAACAGTCGGTGCTAGCGAGGGGATTGATCTGGCGCTGCGGGCGATGCTGTCGCCCGGGGATGAGGTCGTCGTGCCCGAACCCAGCTTTGTCAGCTATTGTCCGGGCGTGGTATTTGCAGGCGGCGTGCCTGTGCCCATTGCAACGGATGCTGCCAACAACTTTATGTTGACCGCCGATGCACTGCGGGCCGCGATTACCGAGAAAACCAAAATCCTGATTATGCCCTACCCCAACAACCCCACCGGCGGGATTATTGACCGCGAAAGCCTACGCAGTCTGCGCGATGTGGTTATCGAGCACGACCTGATGGTGATCAGCGATGAGATCTACGCCGAGCTCAACTACAGCCCTGAGGGGCATGTAAGCATTGCCTCGCTGCCCGGCATGTGGGATCGCACCGTGTATATCAACGGGTTTTCCAAATCCTTTGCTATGACCGGCTGGCGTATCGGGTATGCCTGCGCTCCGGCACCCTTGATGGAGAGCATCGTCAAAATCCATCAATATTCCATCATGTGTGCCGCCAACCAGGCCCAGGTCGCCGCCGAACAGGCCTTAAAACGCGGCCGCGAGGACGATTATGCCGACATCGCCACGATGCGCGAGAGCTATAACCACCGCCGCAGACTGATGTTTGGCGGCTTGCGCAAGATGGGCATGGAATGCTTTGAACCCCTTGGCGCGTTCTATGTTTTTCCGTCGATTGCCAAAACGGGCCTGGGCTCCGAGGAATTCTGCGAGCGGCTTTTGAAGGAAAAGAAAGTCGCCTGTGTACCCGGCACGGCGTTTGGCAGCTGCGGCGAAGGATTTATCCGCTGCTGCTATGCCACGGCGCTGGACAAACTGACCGTCGCGCTGGAGAGGATGGATGATTTTATCCACCACCTCTAAGTTGTCTTATTACGGGCAGACAGTACGATGATCGAAACGATTGACGTTAGACTTTGATTTTTTTACCCAAGACAATGGAGGAATTTCATGTTTCGTAAACTCACCGCTGTGATGCTGGCGCTTTGCCTGCTTTTGCCTGCGCTGGTACTGGCCACTGAAATGGAAACAGAGTCGGATGTTTCGCTGGAGGATGCACTCATCCAGGCCGGTGTGATCTCCGTAACCGTAACCGACGAAAACGGCGAAACCGTATCCGAGGAAACGATGGAAAAGGTGGATATTAGCCAGCCGCGTCTGGAAGTGGATGGGTCCATCCTGCTAACGATGACCTTCGGCGGGGATGTGACCATTGGCGACAACGTACAGGCTAGCGGCAAGTCCATGTACGAAAAGGAACTGGACCAGCAGGACAGAGACCTGAACTTTTCCTTTCGCAACGTGAAAGACATTCTGGCGGCGGATGACCTAACGGTATTGAACTTTGAAGGCACGCTGACCACCGCATCGCGCAACCGCTACCGGGCGGACTACCGCTACCTGTTCCGCGCCGATCCGTCCTATGTGTCGATCCTGCCGGACAACGCGGTTGAGTTTGTTACGCTGGAAAACAACCATGTGATGGACATGGGCGAGGAAGGCTTTGCCGAAACCAAGCACGTCCTGTCAGATGCCGGTGTGGGGCATGCGTCCGATGGCGAGCCCGCACTACTTACGCTATACGGGGCGAAGGTCGGCATTTTGGCCTACCAAACCTTTGATGGCGCGTACGACCGCCTGTATACCCAGGTACCCGACGATGTTGCCGCACTGAAAGCCCAGGGGGCGGATCTCGTAATCTGCGCGTTCCACTGGGGCGATGAACTGGACTATTACCCCAACAACAGGCAGCAGAAGCTGGCCAAGATTGCTGTCGATGGCGGCGCGGATCTGGTAGTGGGTCACCACAGCCACCGCATCAACCCCATTGAAGAGTATAAGGGTAAGTATATCGTGTATTCGCTGGCAAACTTCATCTTTGCGGGCAATACCAAACCCAAGGATATGTCCACCTTCATGTTCCAAATCAAGTTCCGCATCAAGGACGGGGACGTTTCCACACCCTTCGGCTTTATTATCATTCCCGCGCGTATCTCATCCAAAACAAGCTACAATGACTTTATCATCACCCCCTACACCAAGCGGGAGAATATTGATAGCGTCATCTCCGTGCTGGAGAAAAACGGCAGCCATCTGGAAAACCCCGTAGCCGAATACCCCATAAGCTGGGACAACTAAGGAGGCAGTCCATGCCGCATTTAATCGGGGAACACGTTATGCTGCGCGAATATAGGCAGGATGATTTTCAGCATATTCGCAAGTGGGTGAACGATCGGGCAACGACCGAGTACCTGTCTCCCATCTTCTGGTTTCCGCAAACCGAGGCGGATACTACCGATTTTCTAAGCCGCGCCTTGCGCGCCGCGCCCAATGCCGCCTATTTTGTCATTGCCGATGCCAAAGATGAAAGTTATATCGGCCAGATGGATATCTTTGAAATCAACTGGAAGATACGCAAAGGCATACTGGGTACAGTGATCGGCAACGAGGCGGCCCGTGGCAAAGGGTATGGCACCGAAGCGCTGGTGTTGTTGCAGGAGTATGCCTTTGGCGTGCTTGGGCTGGAACGGTTGGAGCTGGACGTGTATGCGGAAAACGAACGCGCTGTGCGCTGCTATACAAAGGCAGGGTTTCAACACGAGGGTACACGCCGCCACGCCGCCATGGTCAACGGACGCTATGCCGATGTGCATGTGATGGCTGTCATCAAGGGAGACTGGGAAGCAAAACGCAAGTAAAAACTACAGGGAAAACAAAAGCCCGAAGCAATCGCTTCGGGCTTCTTTTCTGTGGTTTTATAATACCATGAAATGGGCTGAAAGTCAAGTCTTGTCTTTGTTTGCGGGTGGGTGTACGCTTATGGGAAGGGGGTGCCGATATGGACAATTCTTTGGCGTTAGCGCTGGGGCAGGCGCAGCTTGCGGCCCGGACAGAAAGCCTGCAAACATGCAACGATGTATCGCAGCGTTACGGGCTTTCGCTCAGTGATCGTCAGTTGCAAAATCTGATCGTGGCGGAAAACGAGACCCTGCGAGCGTACGGGCGGCTGGAGTTTGGTGAGGGTATCCTGCCCCGCCTGATGTACAGCTTTTGTGATTCACCCTATAGTACCCGGGACAGCTGGATGGATACGCTTCTTGCACTCCAAGAGCTGTTTTATGCCTTTAAAAACGAGGTCGACGACACCCTGTCCGATGACGAGCTGATAGAAGCCATGCACCATATCTATCATGGCAAGGCGCAGGGCTCGCTACAGTATTTGGAAAACATGTCAATGACTACATTACTTCATGCATTGCGCAGCGACGGGGAAGAGGATGACCTTGAATTCGATTGATTTGAATGCATCTATGATCCCGCAGGAAGCGGCGTTCACGCGCGAGGAAGAGAATATCATCAAGGCGCGGCTGTTTGTGCTGCTGTCCAAACAGGTGCAGTTGCGTACACAGGGCGATCATTCATCCCTGCGGGAAGAGGATGCGGCGGAGTTGCTGGACTCGCTCCAGTTCACACTGCGGTACCAGCTGTATTTGCAGGGACTACCCATGCATGCGCTGCTGACTGCTGACCTGAATACCCTGCTTGGGCAGGGGCAGGCTGCGCTGCAGGCCTGTATGGACAATGCCCGCACGCTGCATAGGCAAGCGTTGCGCACCGTGAAAACCTTCGATAGTCGGTCGCTTCGGGATACGCTTGCAAGCATCGGCCAGTTTTTTCAGGCGTATAACCTGCGCCTCTACGCGCAGCAAATTCCGGCCTATATCGACTACCAACTCTGCCAGCCGGTGGGGGAGGGATTGCGCGGCGTGTTGTATATTCAGGCCTACCTTGCACGCTTGCTGACTGAAAACCGCTTTGTATCGTGCTTTCCGGCTGAACATGTATCTGCACTCTTGCACCGGGCATCGCCGGATTATCGGGACTTGCTGGTGAACCTGTATGACCCTGTGTCCGCTAACGCTTTGGGACTTATGTTGATAAAGCGCGATCCAGCTACGCTGCGTATAACAGCAGAGCAGGCGATGGAGATTTATCGGCAGATGATCGCTTTATCGCCTGCCGATGCCCATGCACGGCTGCGGGAGACGGCCGATGCCGTATGCGATGCGTTGGAGCTGACGGACACCGATTCGGCCGCGTATCTCCGGCAAGTCGCTGAAACCCTGTACCCGCGCATCACTATATCGCCGCAAAGCGCGGCCGGTGTGTTCTCAGCCGCAACTTGACCTATAGATTGACTTTCTGATGCTGTTTCGCTACAATATCTTTCTGTGGGACAAGGAGGTTTCGGCATGGGCAAGATCGTGGCGAAGTTCGGCGGCAGTTCACTTTCGGATGCAGGGCAGTTCCAAAAGGTTCGTAACATCCTCATGATGGACAAGCGACGTGTTTACGTTGTACCCTCTGCGCCCGGCAAGCGTCATGCCGAAGATGAAAAGGTCACCGATTTGCTCTACGCCGCCCATCGCATGCAATGCACAGGCTCGGAATGTGATGATTTATTCGGACGTATTCGACAGCGGTATTCAACCATCGCCGATGCTTTGCGTGTGGAAGTCGATTTCGATACCGAGTTTGACCGCATCCGTAAGGACATCGCCGAAGGCGCAAACTGCGATTACTGTGCCAGCCGTGGCGAATATTTAAACGGAATTTTGCTCAGCAAATATCTGGGCTTCACATTTATTGATCCTAAGGACACCATCTTTTTCAAAGAAAACGGACAGCTGGACGCCGAGCGCACCAATGCCGTGCTCGGCGAAGTGCTGCGCAATACTGAAAACGCGGTCATCCCCGGCTTTTACGGCAGGGGATTTGATGGCAATATTCAAACCTTTACCCGTGGCGGCAGCGATGTGACCGGCGCGATTGTCGCCCGCGCAGCGGATGCCGATGTGTACGAAAACTGGACGGATGTGTCCGGCTTTTTGATGGCCGACCCGCGCATTGTGCGCGATGCCAAGGTCATTCATTCCATCACCTATCAGGAGCTGCGGGAGCTTTCCTATATGGGGGCAACGGTGCTGCATCAGGAGAGCGTATTCCCTGTGCAGCGTGCCGGCATCCCCACCAATATCCGCAATACCAATCATCCCCACCATATTGGCACGATGATCACCATGGCCCCGGAATCAAACGGCGCTGCGCACATCATCACCGGTATCGCCGGACGGGTAGGCTTTTCTGTCATCTCGGTGGAAAAGGCGATGATGAACATGGAGCGCGGCTTCGGCCGTAAGGTATTGCAGGCGATTGAGGATTTGGGGCTGAACTTTGAGCACCTGCCCACGGGGATTGACTCCCTGTGTGTGGTGCTGGAGACCGCGCAGCTTGACCCGGTTCGCGATCAGGTGAAAGCGCGCATTATGGAGCTGACCAATCCCGACTATATTGATATTCAGGACAGTATGGGCTTGATCGCGACCGTCGGCCGTGGCATGGTGCACAACCCCGGTACAGCGGCACGGCTGTTCAGCGCGCTGAGCAAGGCCAACGTGAACGTTCGTATGATCGATCAGGGATCTGGCGAGCTGAGCATACTGGTTGGTGTCAATACGAGCGATTTTACAATCGCCATCCAGGCGATCTATGCCGAATTTGTGGAGTGATATAAGCGCTCCCCGCGCACTGAGGATTTGACATGATTTTAACTGCTGATTTGTTTTTTATTGTTTGCCCGCTTACATTTCTGGCGGGTTTTCTTGACTCTATTGCCGGTGGTGGCGGTATGATCTCCCTACCGGCTTACTACCTGGCGGGGCTGCCACCGGCGCTGGCAGCCGGTACCAACAAGCTGTCAGCCATGATGGGCGCGGTGACGGCGACCTTCAACTATGCGCGGGCGGGAAAGATCGTGCTGAAAGTCGGCATTCCGGCCGCACTTGGCGCACTGATATGTTCTTCGCTGGGTGCTTTAACGCTCACCGCGCTTCCCGAGACGACTGTGCGCATTCTGGTGCTTTGCTGCATTCCCGTGGCTGCGATATTTGCCTTTCGTAAGCCAAAGCCGAAGGAAGCGCTGGAGCGCAGTGCCAGGGCTACGTTTCTGCTATCGTTTTTAATCGGCGGTGTGATCGGTTTTTACGACGGGCTGATCGGGCCGGGCACGGGAACGTTTTTGATTTTGCTGTTTTTACAGGTATTCCGCATGGAAGCGGTGGATGCCGGCGGCACGGCGCGGATGACCAACCTGGCCAGCAATGTTGCTGCGCTGGTCAGCCTGATTGCTACGGGAAACGTGCTGTTCCTACTGGGGATTCCGGCGGGGCTATGCGCCATGCTCGGCGCGTATTTTGGCAGCAAGCTGACCATCCGCAAAGGCGGCAAGCTGATCCGCGGCATGATGCTGGCGGTGTTGGTGCTGTTGTTGCTTAAAATTCTGTACGATATTGTATTTCCGGCGTGACTATGCTGTAAAAAATAAGGCGGCAGACCCTTGGCCTGCTTGCTTTTTAGCCGCTGGATATGGTAGCATGAACTGACTGAAGATGATGTTTCAGTCGCAGTGAGAGGGGCGAAGGCAATGAATGATATGAAGCGTGAAATCACGCTCAATCTGCCTGCGGATCAGGAATTTGTACTGCTGGCGCGGATGGCGCTTAGCGGCTTGGGTATGCTCGCCGGGCTTGATGTAGGCCTGATCGACGACCTGCGCTCGGCCACCGACGAGGTATTTGACTGCCTGATGCACCAACAGCGCAAAGCGGAGCGGGTTGAACTGAATGCATGGGTGTCTGACACACGATTGCATTGCGGATTTAAGGCCATTCGTGCTGAGCAAGAAAATGACGGTGAATGCAGCGACCACGAAGTGAGCCGCTGTGTACTGGAAACGCTGATGCCCGATGTCGCATTGATTAACGATGATTGCGGCGTAGGTGAAATCAGCTTTTCGCTGCCATTATAAGGATCTGAACATGACGAATGAAGAACGGGTCGGCGAACTGTTTCAAACATATGCAGATACCCGTGATGTACAAACCAGGGACCAGTTGGTCGAGAGCTACTTGCCCTTGGCCAAGGCTGTCGCGCGCCGTTTTGAGGGTCGCGGGATCGAACTGGAAGACCTGCAGCAGGTTGCCAGCATGGCGCTGCTTAAAGCAGTCGAACGCTTTGATTTAAGCCGCGGCTATCGTTTTGTCACCTATGCCGTGCCGACCATTGCCGGGGATGTGCGCAACTATATCCGTGATAAAACGGGCTCAATGCGTATGCCCCGTGATATGCGCACGAAGCTCTACCATATGCAGCAGACGCGCGAGAAGTTCGAGCGCGAACACCTGCGAGAACCGTCTGCCATTGAGCTGGCCACGGCGATGAAAATCACACCGGACGAACTGCTGATGCTGCTGGATATGCGCAAGCAGACCGATACCGTTTCGCTGGATGCACCGATCAGTGATGAGCATGCGGCTCAAATCGGCGCGTTGCTGGGCGAAAACGATAAGGGGTATGAGCAGGTGGACCATTCCCAGTGGATGGATTGGATATTCACAAAGGTGGATGAAGACGAACGCAAATTGCTGACCCTGCGTTTTGCCCATCGCTTGGGGCAGCGCGAGGTGGCAAAGCATTTGGGCGTATCGCAGATGCAGGTATCTCGCATGGAACGGCGCGTACTGCAAAGGCTGCGGGCGATTGAAGAAAGCGGCGCGTAACTCGGCAAACTGTAATAGCTTAACTGTGATATACACAATGTGTAATAAATAGAAGTGAAGATGGGAATGTAGGCCGTAAGGCCAACTAGCACCCGAAGTTTGCAAAGAAAATGAAGTGCGTAGCTGCACCACATTCAAAATGTGGCGCAGTCGAAAGAAAGATTGTATTGAGGGAGGCCGTAAGGCCGACTAGCACCCGAAATTTGCGAAGCAAATGAAGTGCGTAGCCCCGCTCAAGCTGAGCGCAGAGCGGATGGGAAATTGTATTGAGGGAGGCCGTAAGGCCGACTAGCACCCGAAATTTGCGAAGCAAATGAAGTGCGTAGCCCCGCTCAAGCTGAGCGCAGAGCGGATGGGAAATTGTACTGAGGGAGGCCGTAAGGCCGACTAGCACCCGAAATTTGCGAAGCAAATGAAGTGCGTAGCCCCGCTCAAGCTGAGCGCAGAGCGGATGGGAAATTGTATTGAGGGAGGCCGTAAGGCCGACTAGCACCCGAAATTTGCGAAGCAAATGAAGTGCGTAGCCCCGCTCAAGCTGAGCGCAGAGCGGGGCCGAAAGAGAGGAGGCGCGTGATGCAAGGCAACGGAAATCCGGATCCGTATTCGCAGGAACAGTGGATACAGAATATGACCCCTGAGCAGTATGCCCAGTGGCGTGCGCAAAACAGCCTCCCGCCTGTGCAGCCAACCCAGTATCCGCAGCAGCCTCCCGCCTCCAACGAGCAATGGGCCGCCATGCAGGCAGCGCAGCTGCAAATGTCGCAGCAGGAATTGCTGGAATGGCAGGCCATGCAGCAGGCCAAAGAAGAACTCGCCCGTAAAAAGGCGAGAAAACAGAAACGGAAAATGCGGCGCATGAACCGCAGTCCCCTGGTGCGCATCCTGCAAGCGATGCTTATCGTGGGTATGGTCGGCGGGGTTGCATGGCTGGTGTTCAACAGCATGCAGGAACCAAAGCCAACCACCGCCATTGTAGAAACCGCATCGCTGGGAACAACCTATGTCGGCGACGCGATGATTGTACGCAACGAAACCGTGTATAACGACGAGGGCGTACAAAATATTGAATATATCGCCCGGGAAGGCAGCCTGGTGCAGCGCGGCGACGTGGTGTGCTATGTGTTTTCCACGGGCTATTCCAGCCGCGAGATGACCACCCTGCAGGACTACCGCGACCAGATCAAGGATTATCAGCAAACCTTGCTTGCCACGGAAACGGCCTATGACCAAAAGATGACCCGCCTGAACGAGCAGGTTATCCAGCGTGGTCTGGAAGTGCGTACGCTGGTGCACGGCGCACGCGGCAACCTGATCAACCAGGAAATTGTATTGCAGAATGCTATTGACGAGCGCCAGGCATATTTCCGCTCCAAGTACTCCTCCGATATGCGCTTAAGCCGCTTGTACGACGATGAAGAAACCCAGCAAAAGCGCATCGACAGCTGGATCAAGCAGCGCGCGGCAACGATGGAAAGCATTATCTCGTTTTATACCGATGGCTTTGAGTATGCGCTGACGCCGCAGAGCTATCTGGATTATTCGCCTGCGGAAGTGCGGGCCATGTTCAACGGAGAAAAGCCGACCTTGGATATTACCGAGCGCGGTAAGACGGATATCTTCCGCCTGGTGCGCAAGGATAACTATGCCGTGCTGATGCTGATTAAAGACAGCGTATGGACGCCGGTGGAAAATTCCGAGTATAAGCTAACGCTTGAAAACTTCTCGACCACCACCGTCAATGCCCAGGTCATCAGCTATACCCGCTCATCGGGAGAACTGCTGCTCAGGCTGGGCGTGGCCGAGGATGTAACTCCGGTGCTGTATATGCGGACCTGCCAGGCGGAACTGGGCGAGTATGTGGACAGCCTGCTTGTGCCCAAGGCTGCTATTTACACCCAGAGCGACCAGAAGGGCGTTGTCCGCGTGCTAGAGGACGGCTCGCTGGTGTTTATTCCCATCACCATTATTTCCGAGCAGCCTGACGGCGTGTACATTGCCCCGATTCAAACCAGCGCGCTGAGCTCAGGGCAGACGGTGAAGCTGTTTTACTGATCGGTAGGCGGATGCAAAAGCCAGTCTGCGGCAGGGCGTGCCATACTGCGGCCAGGGATGCCGATCAACGTGCCAGGAACACCCAGGAGGCGAGAGCAGTGGCAAATATGGCTTTTTCGACAGACGCCAGTCATGGTTTAGTCGATTTATCAAGCATAACATTACAGAAGTTAGAAATAAATGTTAATAAAGTGTTAGAGGATTTGCACAAAAATGTGTATCAAAATTCGTCGCCCGCCAAGTTGGTTGCGGTGACGAAGACCGTCACTGCCCAGGTGGTTAGTGCGCTTCTGGCACTGGGAATACAAGATATTGGGGAAAACCGCACACAGGTTGCCCTGCCTAAATTATTACAGATGGATGAAACGGCCGATTTTCGATTGCATTGGATCGGAAGGTTGCAAACTAACAAAGTTAAAGATATAATAGATAAAGTCTATATGCTTCATTCATTGGACAGGCTACCGCTTGCTCAGGAAGTGGATCGCAGGGCCGGCAACAAAGGCATTGTCCTTCCGGCGCTGGTGCAGGTCAATATCGCCAGGGAACCCCAGAAGACCGGGCTTTCCGAGGATGAACTCCTGCCGTTTCTAAAGCAGATGCGGGACTTCCGCAGTATCCGTATTATGGGGCTGATGGCTATGATGCCGTTTACCCGGGATACACAGGCGCTGGAACATTGGTTCCGGTCCATGCGCGCCTTGTTTGACAGGATGCGTCAGGAAGCGCTGCAGGGCATAGAAATGCAAGAACTATCCATGGGAATGAGCAACGACTATAAAGTCGCCGCCCGTTGCGGTGCGACGATGGTCAGGGTCGGGACGGCACTGTATCAGTAAACATCAATTTTTAGATAATGCCTCGCAATGGCGACAGGAGGAAAGCAGTTGAGCGTGTTGCAACGGGTCTCCGGATGGCTGACCGGCAAAGGCGCAAACAGCGGTCAAGCCGCGTATGGCGGCAATCGGCCGCGCGGGTACTACGCATCCCCGGAAGCGGAGGACGCGTATGGTTCCATGTACGGAAACCGCAGCTTTGATGCATCGGAGGACAATTATAGGCAGGAAACAAACCCGGCTGCGGACCGCTTTTCCGGCGGCGCTGATCCCTATAACGGCCGCGTGCCCTACCGCTCCCGGCAGGATCAGTACCAGGAGCAGGAAGAGTACCGGCAAGCCCAGCAGCAGCCGGAGCTGCGCCATCGCCGGCAGGATGCCCAGCAGGGCTATCCGCAAATGCCGGAGCAGGCGGCCTACCAACAGCAGCAGCCCGCAAACGTGGTCGATTTTCCTGTCCAGCAGGAAGCCGCACCCTCCCATGTGGAGTATGTGATTTTGCTGCGCAGCCGTAATGAATGCACCAAAGTGATAGAGTACATTAAAACCAATGCTTCTGTGTTTATGAATATGGAGTATATCGCCAACGAGAGCGAGCGCCAGCGCTGCGTGGATATGCTGTCGGGCGCGGCGTATACGCTGGGGTGTCAGCTGCATAAGATTTCCAATCGCGGCATCTACCTGATCGCCTCGCCCTATGTGCGCGTGATGATCGACCCGGCGATGAAGCGCTTTAACGCGACGGCTGAAACCCAGTCCTATCAGCAACAGCAGACGGCGGACTATGCGCCGGTGCCGGAGATGGACTGGAATCCGCAGCACGCCCCGGCGCAGTCCCCGGCCTATGCCGAGCGCGAGTATGATGCCCCCGCCGCCTATGCGCAGCAACAGCAGCAACAACCGCAGGCCTACAGCCCCTTCCAGCGGCCCCGGCCTACATTTCAGTCCCAACAGCAGCAGGAACCGTTCCGCAGGGCGGCCGGTCAGCAGCCTTACGGACGATAAAAACCAGCGTTTACCGTTGAATACACAGGGAGGTACCCTATGATCACTAGCATTTTGAGCTTTATATTTACCGTGGTCTTGTTTCTCATCACCATCGCGTCGTGGCTGCTATTAATTTATGTCATCCTCGCGCTGGTCGCGCCCCAGAATCAGTACACCTTGCTGATGGGCAAATACATTCAGCCGATACTAACGCCCCTGCGCACATTCCTGTATCGTTTGTTTCCCAAATTGCGGAACACCGGGGTCGATTTTTCTCCGCTATTGCTGTATTTGTTGATTCAGGTCCTTTCCTGGCTGGTCAGGCTATTGCGGAATATCTTGATTTAATCATCAACCAAACGTTGCAGACGAGAGGAGAATGAAGGATGGCCATTACCGTTTCCGACATTGAACGCAAAGAGTTTGCCTACAAAGGCGCAGGCTACGATCCCTATGATGTAGACCAGTATCTCGACCAGATCTGCGACGAGATGGTCGCCATGCAGGACCGCATCGCCCAGTTGGAAAAGGATCTTGCAGATGCCCAGCGTGAAGTGGAAAAAGCCGAGCATGCAGCCAAACCGGCACCGGCCCCTGCGCCTGTGCAGCAGGAAAGCTATGCAAAGCCTGCCGCGGCAGAACCGCCGGTCGCCCGTACTTCCGAAGCACTGGAAGCCATCCTGATCAACGCCCAGCGCTTGGCTGACGATGCCGTGGAAAACGCCAACCGTAAAGCCGACGATCTGCTCCAAAAGGCCAAGGACGAGGCCGATGGCATTACCGCCGGCGCGCGAGAGGAAAAGGAGCGCATCGAGGCCGAGTATGCGCAGCTTAAGGAAGCGGCCCAAACCTTCAAGGAAAGCTTTTTGAAGATTCTCAACGAACATAAAGAACTGTTCAACAAGCAGATCAAGGAGTCGGGAATCGTATAACCCTTTACAATTTGCCAATTTTGCTTATACTATGAAGGTGCATACATTGGTATGTGCCTTCAACAGTCTTTGCGATGATGAGGACGGACGTTGACAAAACGCTCCCAAGCGAGCCCGGGGCAGTGGAAGCCGGGTGGAGTGAAACAATGTCGAATCACCTCGGAGCTATCTGCCTGAATGGTTCAGGGCGGGTCGGGCGCTCCCGTTACAGAGCACAGCGAGAGGGCGGATTCTTCCGCCAACACGGGTGGTACCGCGGGAAGTTGATTTCCGCCCTGATTATACAGGGCGGTTTTTATTTGCAGGAGGAGAAACGATGTATCAGAAGGTCTCAACGGACATGGATTTTGTCAGCCGCGAAAAAAAGGTGATCGAGCTTTGGAAGCAGGAGGATGTCGTCCGCAAATCCTTTGAAGTCAACAAAGGAAATGAACGCTTTACGTTTTTTGATGGCCCGCCGACCGCCAACGGCCGTCCCCATATCGGGCATATCGAAACCCGCGCCTTCAAGGACCTGATTCCGCGCTTTCATGCCATGAAAGGGCAGGATGTGCTGCGCAAAGCCGGCTGGGATACCCACGGCTTGCCCGTTGAGCTGGAAGTGGAAAAGCAGCTCAAGCTGGATGGCAAGGACGAGATCGAACGTTACGGCATCGAGCCGTTTATCGCCAAATGCAAGGAAAGCGTCTGGAAGTATCAGAAGGAGTGGGAGGATATCTCCGACCGCGTTGCTTTCTGGGCCGATATGGATGACCCGTATGTAACCTACCATGATACCTATATCGAAAGCATCTGGTGGAGCCTGAAATCCGTCTGGGAAAAGGATTTGCTCTACAAGGGCTTCAAAGTTGTGCCGTACTGCCCGCGCTGTGGCACCGCGCTGTCCAGCCACGAAGTGGCCCAGGGCTATCAGGAAGTGACCGAGGATTCGGCCATTGTCCGCTTCCGGATCAAAGGCCGGGATAACGCCTATATCCTGGCGTGGACGACCACCCCGTGGACGCTGCCCAGCAACGTGGCCCTGTGCGTAAACGCCAAGGAAGACTATGTGGAGCTGTCCTTGCACGGGGAAACGGTGATCCTCGCTCAGGCGCTGGTGGACAGTGTTTTCGGCGAGCATGCCAAGGAAGCAAAGGTCATCTCCATCATGAAGGGCAAAGAGCTGGAGGGCGTGAAGTACGAGCCGCTGTACCATTTCGATGGCATTGACTATCCCCGCGAAAAGGGTTGGTATGTGGTTTCGGACGACTATGTGACCCTGACTGACGGTACCGGCATTGTGCACACCGCCCCTGCCTTTGGTGAGGACGATGCGCGCATCGGCCGCAGCTATAACCTGCCGTTTGTGCAGCTGGTCAATGCGCAGGGCAAGTTTGTGGATGGCACCCCCTGGGCCGGGGTTGCGGTCAAGGAAGCCGATGCCTTGATTATTCAGGAGCTGAAAGACCGCGGTTTGCTGGTTGCTGCTGTGCCGTTTACGCATAACTATCCGTTCTGCTGGCGTTGCGATACGGCACTGTTATACTACGCGCGTGCAACCTGGTTCATCGCCATGACCAAGGTGCGCGATCAGCTGGTGGAAAACAACCGCTCCGTGAACTGGTATCCCGATAACATCAAAGACGGCCGCATGGGCAACTTTGTGGAAAACGTGGTGGACTGGGGTCTGTCGCGCGAGCGCTACTGGGGTACGCCGCTGCCTATGTGGATTTGCGAAGATGGGCACCAGCATGTCATCGGTAGCCGGAAAGAGCTCATCGAGATGGCGACCGGCCCCGTGGCTGAGGATATCGAACTGCACCGCCCCTTCATCGACAATGTAGAAATCACCTGCCCGCACTGCGGCAAACCCATGCACCGCGTACCGGAAGTGATCGACTGCTGGTACGATTCGGGTTCCATGCCCTTTGCGCAGTGGCACTACCCCTTTGAAAACAAAGAGGTGTTTGAGCAGCGCTTCCCCGCCAATTTCATCTGCGAAGCGGTCGACCAGACCCGTGGCTGGTTCTATACCATGCTTGCTATCAGCACCCTGCTGTTTGAAAAATCATCCTTTGAAAACTGCCTCGTGCTGGGACATGTGCAGGACGAAAACGGCAAGAAAATGTCCAAGCATTTGGGTAATGTCGTCAACCCCTGGGAAGCGCTGGACAAGCACGGCGCGGACGCCGTACGCTGGTATTTCTACACCACCAGCGCACCGTGGCTGCCCTCGCGTTATTCGGACAAAGCGGTCAACGAAGGCCGCCGCAAGTTCCTGTCCACGCTGCAAAACACCTATGCATTCTTTGTGCTCTATGCCAATATCGACAATTTCGATCCCAAAGACCACCCGATGGACAAGGTGGAACTGACCCTGATGGATCAGTGGATATTAAGCCGCCTGCACCAGCTAATCAAGCAGGTGGACGAGGACCTGTCGGCCTACCGCATTCCCGAGCCTGCTGTTGCCATCGAAAAGTTTGTGGATGACTTATCGAACTGGTATATCCGGCGCGGCCGCGAGCGCTTCTGGGGCAAGGGCATGGACGGTACAAAGGAAGCGGCGTTTGCAACGCTGTATACCGTGCTTACGACCCTTGCCAAGGTCATCGCCCCGTTTGTGCCTTTCATTGCCGAGGACATTTACCAAAACCTGGTCCGCTCGGTGGACAAGGCCGCCCCGGTGAGCATTCACCTGACGCGCTTTCCGGAGGCCGATACAAGCCTGATCGACGAAAACCTGAACACGCAGATGGATGTGCTCTTAGATATCGTCAGCCTTGGCCGTGCTTGCCGCAATAGCTCCGCATTTAAGGTGCGCCAGCCGCTGCAGGCCATGTATGTGAAAGGTGCGACGCTGGACGATGCCTTTGTCACCCTGCTGGAGGACGAACTCAACGTCAAAGAAGTCGTCTTTACCGATGATGCCCGTGCCTTTACCACCTATACCTTAAAACCCCAGATGCGCACCCTCGGCCCCAAGTACGGCAAGCTGCTTTCAAAAATCGGCGCAGTGTTAAAAGAAGCCGATGGCAACCAGGTGGTGGATGCCTTTAATCGCGGTGAGACGGTGCACTATACCATCGAGGGCACGGAAGTCGAGCTGGGGAAAGACGATGTTCTCACCGAAGCCACGCAAAAACCGGGCTTTGCCGCGCAGATCGACGGCGATCTGACCGTAGTGCTGGACTGCAATCTCTCGCCCGCGCTCATCGCCGAAGGCTACCAGCGCGAGCTGGTATCCAAGCTCCAGACCATGCGCAAGGAAGCGGATTTCGATGTGATGGACCGTATCCTTGTCGCCTACCAGACCGATGCCGAGCTGACCGCCGCTATCGAAGGCGGAAGCGAGTTCATCATGCAAAGTGTGCTAGCCAAGGCGCTGTCTGCCGGGCTTGATGAAAGCTATACAAAGCAAGAATGGGATATCAACGGGAAAACCGCCGTGCTGGGCATCAAGAAAGCCTAAAGGAGAGACACATGTTCTTATGCGATCAATGGCAGGAGTATGAGGTACTGGACACCGGCGACGGCGAAAAGCTGGAACGGTGGAAGGATGTTGTGCTCTGCCGGCCCGATCCGCAGGTAATTTGGCCCAAGGCAAACCCCGCGCTTTGGGAGACGGCCGACGCGCGCTATAAGCGCTCGGCAACGGGCGGCGGCGAGTGGGAGTTTTATAAAAAACTGCCGGATCGCTGGGTGCTTACGCTGGGCAAGCTACAGTTCTATGTGCGCCCTACGGGCTTTAAGCACACGGGACTGTTCCCCGAGCAGGCGGCCAACTGGGAGTTTATGCAAAATCGCATCAAGCAAGTCGATAAACGCCCGATGATCTTAAATCTGTTTGCCTATACCGGCGGGGCGACTGTCGCCTGCGCTGCGCAAGGCGCCCATGTAACCCATGTGGATGCCGCCAAGGGCATGACCCTATGGGCCAAGGAAAACCGGGATTTGTCCGGCATTGCCGAAGACCGCACCCGCTTTATTATTGAAGATGCCAAGGCCTTTGTCGCGCGTGAAATTCGGCGCGGTAACCGTTACGATGGCATTTTGATGGACCCGCCCAGCTACGGTCGTGGCCCAAACGGCGAGGTATGGAAGCTGGAAAACGAGCTGTACAACCTGGCCGAGCTGTGTGCGCAGGTGCTTAGCGATACGCCGGTGTTTTATCTGATCAACGGCTACACGACCGGGTTTGCGGCCAGCGTGCTTGGCAATATCCTCACCCGGTGTATGCATGGCAAGGGCACCGTGGATGCCGGCGAACTGGCGCTGCCGGTGACAAGCGGGGGCGTATTGCCCTGCGGTGCCACTGCGCGCTGGACACCCGATGTTTAAGGTAATATACGAAGACAATCACCTGTTGATTGCCGAAAAACCGCCCAATCTGCTTACTCAGGGCGATGTGACGGGCGACATCAGTTTATATGACGAGGCAAAAGCCTATATCAAGGAAACCTACCAAAAACCAGGGGATGTGTACCTGGGACTGGTGCACCGACTGGATCGACCGGTCGGCGGCCTGGTCGCGCTAGCACGGACCAGCAAGGCGGCAAGCCGCCTGTCCGAGCAGCTGCGCACCCACACCATGCAGCGGGAGTACCTGACTGTTGTGCACGGTGCCAGCATGGCAAAAAGCGGAGACTGCATAGACTATTTGCTGGATGAAAGCGGCATGGTGCGCGTTGTGGCGCAGGGAACACCCGGTGCCAAGGAAGCCAAGCTCCATTGGCAGACGTTGGCGGTGCATGGCGATACCGCGCTGTTGCACATTGCGCTGGAAACCGGACGCAAGCACCAAATTCGCGTACAACTGGCACATTTGCAGCATCCCATTGTGCAGGATATGCGCTACGGAAACGATGCCCCCGGCGAGCCCATTGCGCTTTGGGGCGCAGTACTGAAATTGACCCATCCCACCAAAAAGGAACCCATGACCTTTCTGTCCAAGCCGCAGGGCAAGTCCTTTGCGGCGTTTGATACGGTGATCGATACATTCTTAAGCGAGGCAAAGCAATGACAAAATTCTCCTTCGAGGTAACCAAACGCTGCCAACAGACAGGCGCGCGCCTTGGCGTACTTAAAACGCCGCACGGCGATATTCATACCCCGGTGTATATGCCTGTGGGTACGGCAGCGACCGTGAAAGCCATGACCCCGCGGGAGCTTACGGAAATCGGCACGGAGATTATTCTCTCCAATACCTATCATCTGCACCTGCGCCCCGGCGAAGATTTAATTCAGGAAGCTGGTGGTTTGCACCGTTTCATGGGCTGGGACAAGCCTGTGTTAACGGATTCGGGCGGGTTTCAGGTGTTTTCGCTGGCCGGTATCCGCAAAATGAAGGAGGAGGGCGTAACCTTCCAAAGCCATTTGGATGGCAGCCGCCGCTTTATCTCGCCCGAAGTCAGCATGGATATCCAGCATGCGCTTGGCGCGGATATCATGATGGCGTTTGATGTATGCACCGCCTACCCCTGCGACCATGCCGAGGCGGAGGACGCCATGGAGCGCACCCACCGCTGGGCCAGACGCTGCCAGGCACACCATACCGATGGGGATCAGGCCTTGTTTGGCATTGTGCAAGGCGCGTTCTTTGAAGACCTGCGTATACAAAGTGCCAAAGTACTGGCCGATATGGACTTTTTCGGCTACGGCATTGGGGGTTTAAGCGTTGGCGAACCCAAGCCCATCATGTATGGGATGCTGGAATCCATCATGCCGCACATGCCGGAGGAAAAACCGCGCTACCTGATGGGGGTCGGCTCGCCCGATTGCCTGATCGAAGGGGTACTGCGCGGCGTGGATATGTTTGACTGCGTACTGGCCACTCGCATCGCGCGCAACGGCACCTGTTTTACCTCCACGGGCCGCGTGGTGATTAAGAACGCCAAATACGCCCGCGATTTTTCGCCGCTG
This sequence comes from Candidatus Limiplasma sp., assembly GCA_963675925.2. Lineage (GTDB taxonomy): Bacteria > Bacillota > Clostridia > Christensenellales > Aristaeellaceae > CAXXOK01. The sequence goes on along the minus strand of CAXXIB010000004.1, from coordinate 321,762 downwards.
GATCCGGAGTGCGACTGCTACACCTGCCGAAACTTTTCCCGTGCCTATCTCCGCCATCTGTTTAAGGCGGGGGAGATCACCGGGGCGCGGCTTGCCTCCATCCACAACCTGCGTTCTTTACTGCGCCTGATGGAAAACGTACGGCAGGCGATCCAGGAGGACCGCCTGATGGATTTCCGCAATGAATTTTTCTCAAAATATGATATGACGAAGAACTTTTAGTAAAAGTCTTCCAAAAACAACAGCTTTTTACCGAATACCGTTTGCAGTGTGTCCTGGTTGCCTGTTATTTGCACATCCGGCTTATAGGCCGCTTCTTCTATATCCAGAAAGCCGAGTACGAGCTGTGTGAAGCTTTGTATGGATACACGTAGGTCGGCTTTATCCTGGCAGCGTGCTACGGCAACCTCGCCTTCTTTTGTAAAACGTACAGCGTAGCAGCCCGTGTTCTCTGGCAGGAACGCATCCTCTACATATACGCTGTAGCTTCCGTCTTCCTTGGGATGGCGCATGGCTTTAAGCATGTTTTCCACATGCAGCACACGTGCCATAGGGCGGTGTGCCGTTGCCATCTCAACAGCACTGGCATCCTCCACCAGAGAGGAGATGGGCAAATTGTCCGGCAGGAACATCTGGATCGTCTGCGCCTGTGCGGCAAAGCGGTGCAAAAAGCTCATCAAGTCCACAAAACCCTGCCGGTCTGCAAACGCATAATCCCGCACCAAAAGGGTTTTTTGATAGGGATTGTCGCCATTGCGGTAGTTGAAGATTACATAGGCGGTGTCCTTCCCGCTGCGGGACAACACATACCAGTACTGGCTCGCCTTTTTGGGATTGACCATCGTAAACCGTTCCCAGCTTTTTGCATTGCGGGCGGCCATGAAACTGTATTGCTTGGCGAATGCCGTATAGATGGGCATCAGCGCCTCCATGCCGTCCTGGGGTGACAGCAATCGGACCGCAGGCGGTATTTCGGGGTGAAAGACCTTCAGTGCGCCTGTTGGGAAAGTTGCTCTTGTATGTTCGCAGCATAGTTCGTACCCGAACTTGCGGTAAAAGGCGTGGGAAAACGGGAATAAAGCCGATACGAGCTGGCCTTCCGCCCGGTCTGTTTGCAGCAGTTGCTTGAACATCGTGCGTACACACCCCTGCCCGCGTGTAACGGGATCGCTGGCTACGCCGCCGATGCCGCGTGCTGCGATTACCTGTCCGTCGAGATAGATGGGGATATCGTAATTTATCAGCGTGGCGCTTAGTTTGCCATCATCATCAAAATAGCCCCAGCGATCGGGCTGAAAGCGTTTTTTTGCGTTTTTTTCTTCGTGATCGTCCGCAAGCGGAAACACAAAGGAGAGTGATTCCAGCATCTCGCTCGCCATATATTCCGCAGGTTTCAGTTTTCTGATTTCCATGGGAGGCTCCCTTCATCGTATGCTTGTAACGATTGTAATTTGACGGCATACAGGGGTTTCCCTGCTTGACGAACGGGGCAACGTGCAGGATACTCATAAGGAAGTTGATATCATGAAGGGAGGTACAGAATGAAACGCTGGCTGGTTGCCTTGGCGATTGCCGTGGTATGTGTAATTGCATTGCTTGTATTCCTGCTGCGCCCTGCGGGCTCGCCCCAGGCTAGCGAGGCTTTGCTTGCCGCTGCCCAGGGACTGGATACAATTACGATTGATGCGGTGTTCAATCCAAATCAGCAAACGGTATCCGTGTCGCAGGCTTTCATGCTGCAAAACCGAACGGCAGAAACACAAACGGAGCTTACGCTGCGCATATATGCCGGGGCGATGCGCGATATAGACTATGCTCCGTCGGCAACCGAAGAACTGTACGATCTGTGCTATCCGAACGGGTTTTCTGCCGGAGATATCCAAATCGCTACCGGCGATCCTTCTTATTATTATGCAGATGACGCGCATACGGTTTGCATCATCACGCTGGACACACCGTGGTTGGCCGGCCAATGGCTGACGCTGACGGTGGATTATACCCTGTCCATACCCGATGCCGCCTATCGCTTTGGCATGCACGATGGCATCTATGCGCTGGGCAACGCATTGATCACTCCAGCTGAATTGGTGGATGGGGACCCTTTTACTGCGCCATACTATTCCATCGGCGATCCTTTTGTGAGCCACTGCCGCAACTATTCCGTAACCCTTACCCTGCCGCAGGGCTATACCGCCGCGGGCAGCGGCTTGGCGAAGACACAGGGACAGACGACGACCTTCACCGCGCTAGCGTCGCGCGATTTCGCCCTTTTGATCAGCAAGAACTATCAGCAAGTACAGAGCATGCAGGGGGATGTGCTGATCGAAGCCTATGCTAAAACCCGGGCTGATGCCAAAGCCATGCTGCAAATCGCAAAAGATGCCCTGCCGATCTATACCGAGCTGTTTGGCGCATACCCGTATCCAAATCTGACACTGGCGGAGGCCGGTCTGCCGATGGACGGCATGAGCTATCCGTCGCTCAGCGTCATCGCCCAAAGTACGCTGGACAGGGACAATGAAGCCCGCGAGATACGCATCGCGCGGGAGCTTGCCAAGCAGTGGGTGCAGGCAGTAGCCGGAACCGACAGTTACCGGCAGCCCTGGCAGCATGAAGCGCTGGCGGAATATGCCCTGCTGCGGTACTGGGAAGTGCGGCATGGCACGGCCGCGCGGCAAGCGCTGCAATACAGCCGGGTAGATACGGCCATGCGCCTGTCCGTACCGGGGCTTACCCCCGGCAGTCCGCTGGAGTATTTCTACAACTGGAGTGAGTACCAAACCATTGTCTGGTATAAAGGGGCGGCAGCGCTGTGCGCGCTGGAAATCGCCATGGAGGGCAAACTTGACGAATGTCTTGCCGCATATTATGATACCTATGCGTTTCAGATTGCGTCGCGAACAGACTTTGAGCGGATGCTGTCTGATTTTTCAGGTGAAGATTGGTCGCCGCTGTTGAGCGATTATTTGGACACAATCTAGTGTCATAAAGGGGAATACCGAATGTCAATACAGACCGCCGCAGATATCGCAGTCCTTATTCCAGCGTACCAGCCCGATCATCGGCTGGGCCCGTATGTGCAACAGTTGGCCCAAACGGGTGTTGGGCTGATTGTCGTCGTGGATGATGGCTCGGGCGTGGCTTATGATGAGATTTTTAACGGCTTGCAAGCGCATGGGCAGCCTGTTGTTTTACGGTATGAAACCAACCGCGGCAAGGGCTACGCGCTGCGCCACGGTATGGAGTATATTCGGGACAATGGCCTGCAGTGCCGCTTTGTCGTGACCGCTGATAGCGATGGCCAGCATACCGTGACCGATATCCTGCGCATGGCCGAAGCGCTGGCGGAGGATTCCACCGGGCTGTTACTTGGCACGCGCGATTTCAACCTGCCGGATGTCCCGCGCAAGAGCCGTATGGGCAACCGCATCACCTGCCGGGTGTTTCAGGCATTGTACGGCCAGAAGGTTCCCGATACGCAAACGGGGCTGCGCGGCTTTACTACAGCCATGATTCCCGCGCTGCTGACCATCAAGGGCGATCGCTATGAATATGAGATGAACCAGTTGATTTACTGCTCTGTTGAGAACATTCCCCTGCGTACCCTGCCGATAGAAACTGTTTACGAGAACAATAATGAAGGAAGTCACTTCCGTGCCGTTGCCGACAGCTGGCGAATTTACCGTATTGTTCTGGTGCGCTTTACGCGTTTTGTGCTGTCGTCCATGTTTTGCTTTGTGCTGGACTATGGTCTATATCTGCTGCTTAACAGCCTGATGAGAACCTATATTCCCGCGCTGGATCAGCACCTGAGTCTATTCTTCATCAGCTTTGTCGCCCGCATCGGGATCGCCGCAGCGGCCGCGCGCGCCATCAGTGCTACGGTGAACTATTTCATCAATAAGCGCATGGTGTTTGAAAGCGCGGCGGGGCTGGTGAAGTCCTTTACGCGCTATGTGGTCACGGTGGTGCTGATTATCGCACTGTCGTCGGGTATTGTATCGACGCTGTATATCGGACTTGGGTGGAGCGATACGCTAACCAAAATTCCCGTGGACCTGCTTTTATTCTTCCTGAGTTATTACATGCAGCGTAAGTGGGTCTTCCATAAAGAATTGGAGAAAAACAATGGATAAATCCAAAATTGATCGCATTAACGAGCTGGCCCGCATCAAGAAAGAACGTGGTCTGAGCGCAGAAGAGCTCAACGAACAGGCAGCCCTGCGCCGCGAATACATCGACGAGTTTAAACAAAACGTTCACGCAACACTCAAGAATGTTCGCATCCAAAATGAGGATGGCTCGCTAAGCGCCCTGGAAAAGAAGGACCATAAGCAGGACAAGTGATGCTTTATGCACCCTGTGAGTAGTATTCAAAGAAAAGCGCAAATTCTTTAAAAAAAGGTGTTGACAACAAAGGCTTACTTTGGTATAGTAGGCAAGCTCGCTTAAGAGCGCGAACCTTGAAAAAGATACAGAGAAGAATGAAGAAAGAACGCAACGCAGTCAATAAAATTTGAGTGCAAAAAGCATAGCCAAGCTAAGCTTTTGAGCTAAAAGGATTAACATAAGAGTTTGATCCTGGCTCAGGACGAACGCTGGCGGCGTGCCTAACACATGCAAGTCGAGCGGGGATACTGTAAGAGTAATCTAACAGTATTCTAGCGGCGGACGGGTGAGTAACGCGTGAGCAACCTGTCTTTGTCTGGGGGATAAGGAGCCGAAAGGCTCTCTAATACCGCATGAGACCACGAGATCACATGGTTTTGAGGTCAAAGGAGTAATCCGGACAAGGGTGGGCTCGCGTCTGATTAGCTAGTTGGTGGGGTAACGGCTCACCAAGGCCATGATCAGTAGCCGACCTGAGAGGGTGATCGGCCACACTGGAACTGAGACACGGTCCAGACTCCTACGGGAGGCAGCAGTGGGGAATATTGGGCAATGGGCGAAAGCCTGACCCAGCAACGCCGCGTGAAGGAAGAAGGCTTTCGGGTCGTAAACTTCTATCCCAGATGAAGATAATGACGGTAATCTGGAAGGAAGCCCCGGCTAACTACGTGCCAGCAGCCGCGGTAATACGTAGGGGGCAAGCGTTGTCCGGAATGATTGGGCGTAAAGGGCGCGTAGGCGGCCTTTTAAGTCCGATGTGAAAGTCCTACTTTTAAGGTGGGAATTGCATTGGAAACTGGAAGGCTTGAGTGCAGGAGAGGTAAGTGGAATTCCCGGTGTAGCGGTGAAATGCGTAGAGATCGGGAGGAACACCAGTGGCGAAGGCGACTTACTGGACTGTAACTGACGCTGAGGCGCGAAAGTGTGGGGAGCAAACAGGATTAGATACCCTGGTAGTCCACACTGTAAACGATGAGTGCTAGGTGTAGGAGGTATCGACCCCTTCTGTGCCGGAGTTAACACAATAAGCACTCCGCCTGGGGAGTACGGCCGCAAGGTTGAAACTCAAAGGAATTGACGGGGGCCCGCACAAGCAGCGGAGCATGTTGTTTAATTCGACGCAACGCGAAGAACCTTACCAGGTCTTGACATCCAGTAAAAACTGTAGAGATACAGTGTGCTTTCGGGCATACTGAGACAGGTGGTGCATGGTTGTCGTCAGCTCGTGTCGTGAGATGTTGGGTTAAGTCCCGCAACGAGCGCAACCCTTGTGATTAGTTACTAACGTGTAATGACGAGGACTCTAATCAGACTGCCGGGGACAACTCGGAGGAAGGTGGGGACGACGTCAAATCATCATGCCCCTTATGACCTGGGCTACAAACGTGCTACAATGGCCACTACAGAGAGCTGCGAACTCGTAAGGGTAAGCCAATCTCATAAAAGTGGTCCCAGTTCGGATTGTGGGCTGCAACCCGCCCACATGAAGTCGGAGTTGCTAGTAATCGCGAATCAGCATGTCGCGGTGAATACGTTCCCGGGCCTTGTACACACCGCCCGTCACACCATGGGAGTTGATAGCGCCCGAAGTCGGTGAGGCAACCGTAAGGAGTCAGCCGCCGAAGGTGAGATCAATGACTGGGGTGAAGTCGTAACAAGGTAGCCGTATCGGAAGGTGCGGCTGGATCACCTCCTTTCTAGGGAGACAGCAGAAGCGGAAACGCAGACGCTCATCTTTAGGTCGATCTAACTTGCAAAAGTTAGTCAGTCGCAGGCACAGCCTGCGGAGCCGCTGGGCTCGGATGCCAGTCATCCAAATACAGACCCCTGTGAAACCGTTCTTTCTGACAGCCTCTCTGTATCTCTTTCAGGGCTTGCACCCTGAAACGAGCTGAATATGCCAAGGCATATTCACCTTGCACCTTGACAATTGCATACGGAGGAAACGAACGAAGCTCTGGCAACAGAGTGGAGAACGTTTCAAAACAAGAGATGAGAAAAAAGAGATCATTTCTGTTCAGTAGACGGAAACGTCAAAAGAAAGAATGGTCTTAGGATTTAAGAACCAAGCGAAATAAGAGCACAGGGTGGATGCCCTGGCACCATACGCCGAAGAAGGACGTGGCTAACTGCGAAAAGTTGCGATGAGCCGTAAGCAGGCATTGACTCGCAAATATCCGAATGGGGAAACCCGGCGGAAGTAATGTTCCGTCATCCTGGAATGAATACATAGTTCCAGAGAAGGGCACCCGGGGAAGTGAAACATCTAAGTACCCGGAGGAAGAGAAAGAAACATCGATTTCCTAAGTAGCGGCGAGCGAACGGGAAATAGGCCAAACCAGAGGGCATGCCTTCTGGGGTTGCGGGCCGGCGACATGCATTGACGAAGGATAGTGGAAGCGCGTTGGAAAGCGCCGCCAAAGAGGGTGACAGCCCCGTAGACGAAATCTGGAGTCAGCTAGCCGGTACCAGAGTACCGCAGGACACGAGAAATCCGGCGGGAAGCCGGGGGGACCACCCCCCAAGCCTAAATACAGTATGGTGACCGATAGCGCATAGTACCGTGAGGGAAAGGTGAAAAGAACCCCGGGAGGGGAGTGAAAGAGAACCTGAAACCCTGTGTTTACAAGCAGAGGAAGCACGATAGAGGTGCGACCTCGTACTTTTTGTAGAACGGACCGGCGAGTTACGTTATGTTGCAGGTTAAGTACTTAGAGGTACGGAGCCGAAGCGAAAGCGAGTCTGAATAGGGCGTTAGTAACATGATGTAGACCCGAAACCGGGCGACCTATCCATGGCCAGGTTGAAGTGAGAGTAAAATCTCATGGAGGACCGAACCAGACGTCTGTTGAAAAAGGCGGGGATGAGCTGTGGATAGCGGAGAAATTCCAATCGAGCCCGGAGATAGCTGGTTCTCCTCGAAATAGCTTTAGGGCTAGCCTCGTATAAGATTACCGGAGGTAGAGCACTGAATGGGCTAGGGGGTGAAAACTTACCGAACCCTATCAAACTTCGAATGCCGGATAATTGATGTACGGGAGTCAGTCCGCGAGAGATAAGTTCCGCGGGCAAAAGGGGAACACCCCAGACCTTCCGCTAAGGTCCCCAAGTTCATGTTAAGTGGAGAAGGATGTGTGATTGCACAGACAACCAGGATGTTGGCTTAGAAGCAGCCATTCATTGAAAGAGTGCGTAACAGCTCACTGGTCAAGTGGTCATGCGCCGAAGATGTACCGGGGCTCAAACATGACACCGAAGCGAAGGATTGCAGTTTACTGCAGTGGTAGAGGAGCATTGTGTATCGGGCTGAAGCCAGATCGTGAGGACTGGTGGACTATACACAAGAGAGAATGCCGGTATGAGTAGCGAGAGGCATGTAAGAAACATGCCCGTCGAAAGCCTAAGGTTTCCTGGGGAAGGTTCATCCGCCCAGGGTTAGTCGGGGCCTAAGCCGAGGACAATTGTCGTAGGCGATGGACAGCAGGTGGAGATTCCTGCACCGCCATGAGAATGATGCAATGACACAGAAGGATACCGTGAGCCGGGTGATGGTCAACTCGGTTGTCAAACGAGGTTGGGAGTTAGTTAAGTACGGCTCCTGTGAAGGCTGAGTGAAGACGAGAGCGAAATTGAGTAGCGAAACATGGGAATTCACGCTGGCGAGAAAAGTTGCTAGTATATTGAAATGGCGCCCGTACCGCAATCCGACGCAGGTAGGCTAGGTGAGAATCCTAAGACGAACGGGAGAATCCTTGTTAAGGAACTCGGCAAAATGACCCCGTAACTTCGGGAGAAGGGGTGCCGATGGAGACATCGGTCGCAGAGAAAAGGCTCAAGCGACTGTTTAGCAAAAACACAGGTATCTGCGAAAGCGAGAGCTGACGTATAGGTGCTGACACCTGCCCGGTGCTGGAAGGTTAAGGGAAAATGTCATCGCAAGAGAAGCATAGAACCGAAGCCCCAGTAAACGGCGGCCGTAACTATAACGGTCCTAAGGTAGCGAAATTCCTTGTCGGGTAAGTTCCGACCCGCACGAATGGTGTAACGACTTGAGCGCTGTCTCAACAGGGAGCCCGGTGAAATTGAAGTATGGGTGAAGATGCCCATTACCCGCGACTGGACGGAAAGACCCCGTAGAGCTTGACTGTAGCTTGATATTGGATTTCGGTAACGAATGCACAGGATAGGTAGGAGACTTGGAAGCGCGCACTCTGGTGTGTGTGGAGTCAACGTTGGGATACTACCCTTTCGTTACTGGGCTTCTAACATAGCACCGTGAAACCGGTGGATGGACAGTGTCAGGTGGGCAGTTTGACTGGGGCGGTCGCCTCCGAAAGAGTAACGGAGGCGCCCAAAGGTACCCTCAGAATGGATGGAAACCATTCAAAGAGTGTAAAGGCAGAAGGGTGCTTGACTGCGAGAGTGACAATTCGAGCAGAGACGAAAGTCGGGCTTAGTGATCCGGCGGTATGAGAGTGGAATTGCCGTCGCTTAACGGATAAAAGCTACCTCGGGGATAACAGGCTGATCTCCCCCAAGAGTTCACATCGACGGGGAGGTTTGGCACCTCGATGTCGGCTCGTCGCATCCTGGGGCTGAAGCAGGTCCCAAGGGTTTGGCTGTTCGCCAATTAAAGCGGCACGCGAGCTGGGTTCAGAACGTCGTGAGACAGTTCGGTCCCTATCCATCGTGGGCGTTGGAATCATGAGAGGAGCTGCTCCTAGTACGAGAGGACCGGAGTGGACGCACCTCTGGTGCAACTGTTGTCGTGCCAACGGCATAGCAGGGAAGCGAAGTGCGGAAGGGATAAACGCTGAAGGCATCTAAGCGTGAAGCCCCCCTCAAGAAGAAGATTCCTAGCGCGTAAGCGCGAGAGACCCCTTGAAGACTACAAGGTAGATAGGTCATCGGTGGAAGTGTGGTAACACATGTAGCTTGATGATACTAATGGTCAAACGCTTTGTTCACATTATTTAAAACCTAAGACCAGCATTGGAAATGATCTCAATGCCTCACTCACAATCCTCCGTATGCAGTTGTCAGGGCGCAGCCTGAGGCGAGGAAGTATCCTCCCCCCGGGGACAACCCCTGCAAGAGCCCGGATCCCGATGTTTCGTGTATCCTTACCCCGTACAAACATCTTGATCCGCGTTCAATCGCCTGTAACACAGGCACTTGAATTCGTTCACCCTTTGCGGTGGCAATAGCCTGAGGGATCCACCTGTTCCCATACCGAACACAGAAGTTAAGCCTCAGCACGTCGATGGTACTTGGCTGGAGACGGCCCGGGAGAGTAGATCGTCGCCGCATTCCACATAAAAACCACTTGCTTATGCAAGTGGTTTTTCTTCTGTTCTAAAAGCAAAATTAAGGATTAGATGTACTATTGAGAAGACTGATTAACTCAGACCAACTCTTCTTAATACCATTACCAGCACAAATTCTTCCTTCACACCACTCCACACCTGTTTTTGTAACGATAAAATCACCCAAATGCACGCCTCGAGGTGTCCTTACTTCTAATTCAACCCCTTTGGTTTTTAGTTCCATACCAACATTGAACTCTTTGATATAAACTTTCATTTTTGCCTCCAGAAAGTCATAATTGCTACAATAATAACATAAAAAATTGAAAAACGAAACTTAGACCAATATATTCAGTCATTAAGAGATATTTCAAAAGTGATTACATTGTGACTGATTGAATTTAAACTACTACTATCTGATACCGATCAAAAGCGAACCCATACCGGTGAATGCTCCCGCATTGGGTGAAGCCGTGTTTCTTATAAAGAGCGATGGCGGCGGTGTTGTTTGGGCTGACCAGCATCACGATACCGTCAAACCCGCGCTGTGTAAAGGCTTCGATCACATGTTGCAGCAGATACGAACCAACTCCCTGATGTTGCACGGGTAGGGCAACGGCAACGCGGGCGAGTTCACAGGGGTTCTCTGGAGACCATGGCAAATCATCCAGCTCACGCTCCCCGCCGGCGGATGCTGCGGCGATGATATTGCCCGTTTGATCTTTGAGAATATAGAGCGACTCCGCTTCAATATCGGCCTTAACAAAATCTTGTGTGGGGTAGTCTTTGTTCCAGGTGCAGCCGGGCGTACCAATCAGGCTTTGGTATAGCGTAAACACGGCTGAAGCATCGGCTTTCTGTGCGAGCATGAATGTATATTGCAAATCAAATCACTCATTTACGATAGGATAGGAAAAGGGATAGTTATAACGGATAGGAAAACAGATATCCTCGTTTTTCAAACCCAAGCGTCTCGTAGAACTTGTGCGCTTGCAGGCGATGGAACGCCGAATCGAGTTCCATGCGCTGCAGGCCCTGCTTGCGGGATGAGTCCAGCGCGGCCTCGATGAGCTGTTTACCGATGCCCTGCCCGCGGTAGGCTTCATCCACCACCATGGCGTAGACATACGATATGCGGCCTTCCTGCCACAGGTTGTTTACGATGGCATAGGCGCAAAATCCGATCATTGCTCCATCTGCCGTAGCGCAAAGAAGCGTGTCCGTATCGGACGATACGCCACGCTCCAAAACAATATGCATCTGAGCCCGGTCAATGACCTTGTCAGGCCATAGCTGCTGTAATAGCGGATAAATGCCGTTAAAATCTTCGGTGGATACGGGCCTAATGGCAAGGGACGATTTCATCAAGCATGTCCTCGGTGAGTGCAGAATAGAAGTTATTTCTTAGGTTTCGGTTCGTCGCTTTTCTTGGCGGCGGGCTTATTCTCTTCGTGCGTCGGGTGGGACGGATCGGCCACAGGGGCACAGACCAGCGCTTCGGCATCAATTTCATCGGGGTGATGCGGCGCTTCGCACAGCTCAGCTTCGCTATCGATTTCCGCTTGCTCCGGCTTCACCTTGGCATATTTTTGTGCACGCAGCACGCTTAATTTATCATCAATTTCCGAAAGCTCGGTAAACATATCATCGAGTACTTTGGGCAGCTTTTCGCCGCTATGCCACAGCTCAAACGCCTGCATGCTCGCTTCGGTCAGTATTTCATGGCGGCGCGACTGCAGGTTGATTTCCTGTACACGCAGCTTGGCGTTGCTGGCCCAATGTGAAGCCGCCGAGCCAAAAGCCTGCATGATGTTGAGAAACGCAATGCGAATGCGGCTGGATAAACTCGTTTTCGACATAATGCTCACTCCGTTATTCTTCCGTAGGTCAAAAACTATACATGGATAGACTTCTGCGCTGCAGAGCATTTTCCTGCTTAGGCGGATTTTCCGGCGTGAACCAGCAGCGATCCGGGCTGACAGGTGAAGGTCACCTCGCTGGCATCTACGATCTCGCCATCGAGGTTCAGGCGCATACTGGGTGCAGATAGCGTGCAGGATTTGGTGCGGTAGTGATGAGCAAAGGGCTTTTGTATGATGGTTCCTTTTAACAGCGCGGGCAGATTGCGAAAGATTTGAAAGCGCGACATTTCATCAATCACCAGAATATCTAAAAGCCCGTCATCCAGCTTGCTCAGGGGCATAATGTGGATGCCGCTGCCAAAGTACTGGCCGTTGGCAACCGAAAAATGTGCGCAGGGCTTGTCGATTACTTCGCCTTCAACGGTCTCAATGCGCATGCGTATGGACTGAAAGCGTGTCAGCGTGACAAAAATTCCATATAAATAGGGGAGCTTTCCGCGCATATGTTGCTTGGCTTTGAGCATGTTTTCCAGCACCATTACATCAAACCCGGTGCCGCTGATGTTGATAAATACGCGGTCGTTGGCCAGGGCCGTGTCCACGCGGCGGGGTTTACTTTGCAGCAATGTGTCCAGTGCGGCCTCCCAGTGCTTGGGGATGAACAGCGCCTTGGCAAAGTCGTTGCCGGTACCGGCCGGGATAATGCCAAGGGCTGTGTCCGTACCCAGCAGTCCGGTAGCGACCTCGTTTACGGTGCCATCGCCCCCTACGGCGATGACTGTACTGTCGCCGCGTTTTGCAGCCTGCCTGGCAAGCTCGGTCGCGTGGCCGATGGCATTGGTCGTCTGGCTGGTAAAATCGATCTGGCGCTGCCGGAGCATGGCGGCGACTTTGTCTCCGACATCGGCGGCGTGTCCTGCGCCGGAAATGGGGTTAACGATCAAAGTGATCATGCAATGTACCTCATAGAAATGATTTAACCATTTTACTCTGTCTATGGTAGATTGTAAAGTGTTGTATGGATTCGGAAACACAAGGGAGACTTAGGTTTCAGCTAGCGGATTACATGGAATTTACAAAGAAACAGCTTGACGAACGACGGCGGTTCAGCATACAATGAACACAGAGGAGATCAAACTATGGTGAAACCGCAGTAAGCCCAACGCGACGAGGCAGAGGCGGTTTCATTGTTATCTTTTGATGTGATTGCGAAGGGAACAACCGATGCAGTATAACCCGCCAACACAAGCGGTACGCGATACCTTTCATCAGGGAACGAACCGGCGCGCTTATGCGATGCTTGGCGCGCACCCCTGTATGGAGGGGGAGACCCCAAAGTGGCATTTTTCGCTGTGGGCACCCAACGCCCGGCAGGTATCACTGGTTGGCAGCTTCAACGCTTGGAACCAGCAAGCGCATCCCATGCAAAAACAGCACGACGGCACCTGGGAACTGCGGATGTCTGAAACGGATGTATTGGCCGATGTGCCCGATGACGGATATCCTGTATATAAGTACGCCGTAACGGGTGCGGACGGCAAAAAGCGCCTGAAGGCTGACCCGTACGGCTTTTTTGCTGAACTTAGGCCCAACACCGGGTCGCGCCTGTATGCGCTGGAGGGGTACCGCTGGAAAGACAGCGCCTGGATGAAACAGCGCGCAGCCTTTACCCCGTACGAAAGCCCCATCAATATTTATGAACTGCATGTCGGCTCCTGGCGGCGGCACGAGGACGGCAGTCTGTACACCTACCTGGAGCTGGCCGATGAGCTGATTCCCTACGTGCAGGACATGGGGTATACCCATATTGAGCTGATGCCCGTCATGGAACACCCGCTGGATAGGTCCTGGGGATATCAGGTGCTGGGATTTTATGCCGCCACCTCGCGCTATGGCACGCCCCGGCAGCTGATGGAGCTGATCGACCGCTGCCATCAGGCAGGCATCGGTGTCATACTGGACTGGGTACCCGCGCACTTTCCGCGCGACGAGGCGGGGCTGTTCATGCTTGATGGCACGCCGCTGTACAACCATCCGGACAAGCGGCGCGGCGAGATCGCCCAGTGGGGAACGATGTTGTTTGATTTTGGCCGCGGCGAGGTGTGCAGCTATCTGCTGTCCAACGCCTGTTTCTGGCTAGAGCAGTTCCATGCTGACGGGCTGCGGGTGGATGCGGTTTCCGGGCTGTTGTATTACGATTTTTGCAAGGAACCGGGCGAGTGGCTGCCAAATGAATATGGCGGGCGGGAGAATATTGACGCGATTCAGTTCCTGCGCCGTTTAAACGAGACCGTCTATCACGATTTTCCCGGTGTGATGATGATCGCCGAGGAAGCAAGCTCCTATCCCATGGTGACTGCGCCGACCTATTTGGGAGGCCTTGGCTTCGGGTTTAAGTGGAATATGGGCTGGATGAACGACATACTCAGCTACCTGATCAAAGACCCTGCGCACCGCAAATATCACCATGACAAGCTCACGTTTTCGCTATTTTATGCGTTTACAGAAAACTATGTGCTTCCGTTCTCGCATGATGAGGTGGTGCACGGTAAGCACAGCATGCTGGATAAAAACCCCGGCGATCTGTGGCAGAAATTTGCGGGGCTAAGAACCGTGTACGCTTACACCATGGCGCATCCGGGGAAAAAGCTATTGTTCATGGGCGGGGAATTTGCCCAGTTCATCGAATGGAAGTTTGACGATCAGCTGGATTGGTTTTTGCTGGTGTACGACCGCCACCCGCAGGTACAGGCTTGCGTAAAAGCGCTCAACCACCTGTACCGCAGCACCCCGCCGCTTTACCAGGTGGAGGATTCCTGGGATGGGTTCCAGTGGATAACCGCCAGCGATACCGACAACAGCGTGCTCGCCTTCCTGCGTACGGACCGGGAGGGGACATCCATCCTCTGCATTGCAAACTTCACCCCGGTGTTCCATCCCATCTATCGTATCGGGCTGCCGTTTGACGGCTCTTTGACCGAGATATTCAACACCGACCGCAAGGAATACGGCGGCAGCAACCAGTATAACGCCTACGAGATCATACCGCAGGAAGGGATATTCAACGCCTTCCCGTACCATGCGGATCTCTGTGTGCCGCCGCTGAGCTGCAGCTATTTTGCCTATAAAAAGATTCTGCCGGTCGAAGGCGTCCATAGCCTCCAGGCGGAGGACGCTGCGGCACTGGAGGACAAAAAAGACAAAGAAGGAGCGAAGGCCTCATGAAGAAAAAACGCTGCATAGCCATGCTGCTGGCCGGCGGGCAGGGGAGCCGCCTGGGAATTTTAACAGGGGACATGGCTAAGCCCGCAATACCCTACGGCGGCAAGTACCGCATTATCGATTTTCCGCTGTCCAACTGTACCAATTCGGGTATTGATGTGGTCGGCGTGATGACGCAGTACCAGCCGCTGGAACTGAACTCTTACATCGGCAGCGGCTCGCCCTGGGACCTCGACCTGTCCTACGGCGGTATTTATGTGCTGCCGCCCTATGTGAAAGGCAAGCAGGGCGAGTGGTACTCCGGCACGGCCAACGCCATCTATCAGAACGTCGCGTT
Organism: Candidatus Limiplasma sp.; assembly: GCA_963675925.2. Taxonomy (GTDB): domain Bacteria; phylum Bacillota; class Clostridia; order Christensenellales; family Aristaeellaceae; genus CAXXOK01. Next base: position 306,646 of record CAXXIB010000004.1, on the reverse strand, counting down.
TATCCGCCAGTTCAATCCGACCCATGTGCTGATTCTGGCAGGCGACCATATCTACAAGATGGATTATACCGCCATGCTGAATTACCATATTGAAAAAGAGGCCGACGCGACCATCGCCGTACGCGAAGTACCCTGGGAGGATACATCGCGGTTTGGCATCATGAATACCAGACCGGATAACGAAATTTACGAGTTTGATGAAAAACCCAAGAACGCCAAAAACAACAAGGCGAGCATGGGCGTATACATCTTCCGCTGGGATAAGCTCCTGCACTATCTGGAGGACGATGCCAAAAACCCCGATTCCAACAACGACTTTGGCAAGAACATCATCCCCAACATGATGGCGGACAATCAGCGCATGATGGCCTATGATTTTGAAGGGTACTGGAAGGATGTCGGCACCATATACAGCCTGTGGGAGGCCAACATGGACCTGCTGCAGATGCCCATGCCCATCGACCTGTATGATAAGAACTGGCGCATTTACGGTCGTAACCCCGGCGAAACCCCGCACTATATTGCGCCGGGTGCGACGGTGAAAAACTGCCTGGTGACCGAAGGGTGCGAGGTGTACGGCGCGGTATCACACAGCGTGCTGTTTTCCGGCGTTACGGTGCTGGAAGGCGCGGTGGTGGAGGATTCCATCGTCATGCCAAATGCCGTGGTGGAACGCGGGGCGGTTGTACGCCGTGCTATTATCGCTGAAGACGCGGTAATCGGCGCGGGTGCGATCGTTGGCGAGACAGATGGAGAAATCTGTGTGGTCGGTCACGCCGCAACCGTGCCCAAGGGCGATACAATCGCCGCCGGTCAGCAATATCGCAATGAACGCGACGACGCGGGAAGGGAATAAAATGCCATGGCAATGAAAGACGTAATGGGCATTATCTATACCGGAGAAAAGGATAGCTTTTTAAGAGAGTTGACTGCCATGCGTGCGGTAGCCGCCGTGCCGGTGGCGGGGCGCTATCGTGTGATCGACTTTTTGGTTTCCAGCTTTGTCAACTCCGACATTCCCAATGTCGGTGTAGTGATGCAAAAGAACTATCATAGTTTGATGGATCACCTGGGCAGCGGCAAGGAGTGGGACTTGCATGGCAAAACGGACGGGTTGTTCATCCTGCCGCCGTTTTTAACCGCCGATAACAACGGTCAGTATCCCGGTTCGCTGGATGCGCTGCATGCAAATCTCGGCTATATTCGCCGCAGTCGGCAGGAGTATGTGCTGCTTTGCAACAGCTTGATCGTGTTCAACGCGGATTTCCGTGGCATGGTTAAGAGCTACGAACAGTCCAGCGCGGATGTATGCATGATGTACTCCAAAAACCCGGATTTGCAGCGCTCGGAATACGGTGCGTATCTGGATATTGACGAGAGCGGGATGATTGTGGACGTAGAAATCGACCCCACCAAACCGCGCTATGCAAACACAGCACTGGAAGTAACGCTGATGAAAAAAGACCTGCTCATCAACCTGATTGACCAGGGCGTGTCCCACGGCTATCACGATTTGATGCGCGATGTGTTCCAGCGTATGATTCGGGACGCGGGCCTGCGGGTTGCGGGCTACGAGTATAAAAAGCCGTGCTACCGGATGGACTCCATCCAAAGCTATTTCACCTTTAATCTGGATATGATCAAGCCAGACATCCGCAACAACCTGTTTTCCGAGGATCGGCCCGTATACACCAAACTTAGGGACGAAATGCCAGCCCGCTATCTGGAGCATGCCAATGTATCCGGCTCGATTGTGGCTGACGGCTGCATAGTGGATGCCAAAGTCACAAACAGCGTGCTGTTTCGCGGTGTGCGCATCGGCAAGGGTGCCAAAATTAAAAACTGTATTATCATGCAGGACAGCGTCATTGAAGAAAATGCTGAGCTGGAAAACTGCATTTTGGATAAGCAGGCACACATCAAAGCCGGTGGCAAGTTGATCGGGCCGCCGACCTACCCGATTGTGATATCGAAAAACATGACGATTTAGCGTAGGCAAACACCGAAAGGCATGCAGCCTGCAGGGTCTTGTGCCGGTGTTTCTAAAGTGGGCCCATCGAGAATAACTTTGGGTGAAGGAGACAGACTATGAAAATCTTATTTACCTCCAGCGAATGCGTGCTGTTTATTAAAACAGGCGGGCTGGCCGATGTGGTGGGGTCTTTGGCAACGGTGCTGGCGCGGGAAGGACACGATGTACGCGTGGTGCTGCCGATGTATACGGCCATCGAGTTTTCCTGGCAGCAGAAAATGGAAACGCTGTTGCATTTTGATGTGCAGCTGGGCTGGCGGCGGCAGTATTGCGGCGTTATGACCCTGAAGCACGACGGCGTTACCTATTATTTTCTGGACAATAAATACTATTTCGGCAGGCCGTATATCTATGGGCTGGGCGGGGATGAGTATGAACGCTATGCTTTCTTCTGCCGTGCTGTGCTCAACGCCCTGCCGCTGATCGATTTCCAGCCGGACATCATTCACGCACATGACTGGCAGGCGGGCATGGTACCGGCGCTGTTGAAAATCCAGTACCAGCATCTGCCGTTTTACGCGTCCATCCGCACGATGTTTACCATCCACAACCTGCAATACCAGGGCATTTTCGGCATCAAAGAGGTGCAGGATGTGATGGGCCTTGGCGACGGGCTGTGGTCATCGGACAAACTGGAATTTTCCGGTTGCGCCAATTTTATGAAGGCGGGACTGGTGTATACCGATATCATCACCACCGTCAGCCCCAGCTACGCTCAGGAAATTACTACCGCCTATTATGGCGAGCGGTTGGACGGGCTGATTCGCGCGCGCAAGGGGGAACTGTACGGTGTAATCAACGGAATAGATACCGAGCTTTACAACCCTGAAACCGATACACAGATTAGCCACACTTACACCAAAGATACGCTGGATTTTAAGCAGATCAATAAAAAAGCGCTGCAAAAAGAGATGGGGCTGGATGTGAGGGCCGATACGCCGCTGATTGCCATGGTCGGCCGCCTGTCCAACCAAAAGGGATTGGATCTGGTGGATTGCGTACTGGGCGACATCATGGCCGAGGACTTGCAGGTGGCAGTGCTCGGCATGGGCGACTCGCGCTACACCAACCTGTTCTCCTGGGCGGAAACCAAGTACAAGGGCAAGCTGGCGGCGCGCTTTGCCATGGATAGCGCCTTGGCGCATAAGATGTACGCTGGGGCGGATTTCTTCCTGATGCCGTCGCTGTTTGAGCCCTGTGGCTTGAGCCAGATGATCGCCATGCGCTACGGCAGCGTGCCCATCGTGCGTGAAACCGGCGGCCTGCGCGATACCGTGCTCAGCTACAACGAAGACAGCAAAGAAGGCAACGGCTTCAGCTTTCAAAACTACAACGCCCACGATATGCTCTCGGTCATCCGCCGGGCGCTGGACTATTACAAGCACCAAAAAGAAATCCTCCATACCTTGCGCGTGCGCGGCATGGAGGGCGACTATTCTTGGACGCACAGCGCCAAGGAATATATTCAATTATACCAAAAGCTGCTCAATGCATAATCAGCGCAGCGCCTGTATGCGTTTGGGCAGGGTTTTGGTCAGCGTCAGTGCCAGCCCAATCTTAACCAAATCAGGCAGGATAAAGGGAATCACGCATAGTGAAAGCGCGGCCCACAAACCGATGGCACCATAGGCTTTGGCGTAAAACAGCATGAACCATGCCGTGCCAAACGCATAGTCAATCAGCAGTCCCGCGACCATGCCCAGGCCCATACGCCACAGGTTGCCGCGATGCTTGCGTGAAATCGCCCAGTATAGCAGTGCAGCAAACACAAAGCCGATTAAGTAGCCGCCTGTGATGCCGGCCAGCACCCCAAACCCGCCGCGAAAGCTGGAAAACACCGGGATGCCGACCAGGCCGAGCAGCAAATACAAAAGCACTGCCATGGTGCCCCGCCTGCCGCCAAGCAAGCCAAGCGCTGCAAACAGCCCAAAGGTTTGCAAAGTAAAGGGTACGGCTGTGGGAATGGCAATCCAGGCACATACGGCGATCAATACAGTAAACAAGGAAATCTGCGCCATATCCATGGGGGTTGGTTTCCATCGTTTCAAGGGAAAGCACATCCTTTTCGATTCGAGATTATACTAGAATACAATTCGATTGTCAACTTATATTAGATATATGGTTGACAATCAATATGAGGTGATAGGATGAACTTGATGCAATGTTGGCTGACGGATGCCCAGGTACCCCAAGCCCTGCAAACCCCGCAGGAGGTTGCACGCTGGGAGCTTGACCAGCTGAAGGTGGACTGCAGCTTAACAGTCCAGCCCGAGCTTGGCGATGCGTTTGAAATTCTGGATGGAGGCTACGGCGTTCGCGGCGGCGATACCGGCATACTCTATGGCGTGTACCGCTTGCTGGAGCACCGGCGCGAGTGCAGCCCACCGCCGCAGGGCGTGCAGACCCCCGCGTTTTCGCTGCGCATGATTGACCATTGGGACAATATGAACGGCCATATCGAGCGCGGCTACGCTGGCCGGTCGATCTTCTTTGCCAATGATGATTTTCGTGGGGATGATAAGACGCTGCGTGCCTATGCTCGGCTTTTAGCATCGGTCGGCATCAATGTCATCTGCCTGAATAATGTGAATGTCGCCCCGCCCGCCCAGGAGCTGATCGACGAGCGCTTCCTGCCGGATGTCGCTCAGGTGGCAGCGATCTTCAAGCCCTTTGGCATCCGCCTTTTGCTGTCGGTGGACTATGCCATGCCGGTGCAAAACGGGCTGGACACAGCCGACCCGCTGGAAGAATCCGTGCAGGAGTGGTGGGCCGAGCGTGTCAAGCTAGTCTACCGCCATGTGCCAAACCTCTGCGGATTTCTGGTCAAAGCGGACTCGGAATTCCGCCCCGGTCCCTATACCTATGGTCGCAACCATGCCGAAGGGGCCAACTTGCTGGCGCGTGCACTCAAGCCCTATGGCGGCGTGGTGGTGTGGCGCTGCTTTGTGTACAACTGCAAACAGGACTGGCGCGATACGAAAACCGATCGGCCGATGGCTGCTTATGATAATTACGCTCATCTGGACGGTCAGTTTGATAAAAACGTCATCCTGCAAATCAAGAACGGCCCGTTTGACTTTCAGGTGCGCGAGCCGGTCTCGCCGCTGCTGATGGCCATGCCTGCCACCCAAAAGGCGCTGGAGTTTCAGCTGGCGCAGGAGTACACCGGTCAGCAGATTGATCTGTACGCTATGCAGGGCATGTTCAACGAGGTCATGGCCGACTTGCCGCTTGATAACATTGCGGCGATCGCGGCTGTATCCAACATCGGGGATGATCCTTGCCTGACGGGGCATCCGTTTGCACAGCTGAACCTGTACGCGTTCGGGCACACGGCTTTTACCCCTTTGCAGGATTTTCGCAGGACGACCGAGCGCTGGGTAAACCTAAGCTACGGGCTGGAAGGTAAAAACTTGGATACCTTAACCGAGATGCTCCTGCTCAGCCGCAGGGTGTATGAAAAGTACACCGCGCCCCTTGGCATCTGCTGGATGGTCAATCCGCACAACCACTACGGCCCAAGCCCCATGGGGTACGAGTACGCTGCCTGGGGTACGTACCACCGGGCTGACCATACGGCCATTGGGATTGACCGCACGCAAGCCGGCACGGGCTACCTGCGGCAATACCCCAAAGACTTTCAGAAGAAGTACGATACCAAAGAAGTCTGCCCGGAGAACCTGCTTCTGTTCTTCTACCGCCTGCCCTATACCTACCGCCTGCGCGACGGGCGCACGCTGCTGGAGCGTATTTACGATGACCATATCCAGGGATTTCGGGAAACCGAAGCGCTGCAAACCTCCCTGCGCACCCTGCAGGGCGTGCTGCCGCCGGAGATCTATGTGCTGGCGGAGGAACGCATGAACCGGCAGGTGCAAAATGCACGTGAATGGCGTGATGTGATCCTGGATTTCTTTTTCAGGCTCACCGATGTTGCCATTCCTACAGAACTATAGTTTGTGAGGGCTGAAAGTATGAAAAACACCCCTAATTTGCTGGCCGCTATCGGGATCAGCGAACAGGATATTGAAAAACGAATTAAGGAAACCTTTGATGCTATATTCACCGATCCGGTTGAGCGCTTTTACTTCGAATCCGGCGACGATGCCGGGTACTTTATGGATACCGGCAACTACGATGCCCGCACCGAGGGTATGAGCTACGGCATGATGATGGCCGTGCAGATGGACCGCAAAGACCTATTTGACCGCTTTTGGCAGTTTTCCATGCGTTATATGCACCTGGATAGCGGCAAGAGCGCCGGGTACTTCGCCTGGTCGGTGCAACCCGATGGCACCAAAAACTCCAACGGCCCCGCGCCCGATGGCGAGGAGTACTATGCGATGGCGCTGTTCATGGCTGCCGCGCGCTGGGGCGACGGCCAGCCGCCGTTTGACTATACAACAAAAGCGCGCGATATCCTGCGCCATGCCCTGCACCAGCCTGCGCTCGTCAAGGGCGGCCGTGCCATGTGGGATGAAGAAACCGCGCTGATTCGCTTCATTCCGGAGGTGGATTTCAGCGATCCCTCCTACCATCTGCCGCACTTTTACGAGCAGTTTGCCTTGCTGGCCGACGAAGCGGATCGCCCGTTTTGGAAGCGTGCCGCGCAGGCCAGCCGCGACTATCTGGCCCTCGCCTGCCACCCGGAAACCGGGCTTTCGGCAGAGTATGCACACTATGATGGTAGCCCGGAAACCAGCCGCGGTCATGGCGATTTCTTTTCCGATGCCTACCGCGTGGCGATGAATATCGGGCTGGACAGTGCGTGGTACGGCAAGCAAGAGGCATACAAAACCATCGCCGATAACTTGCAGCGCTTCCTGTGGGATAAGGACCCTTACATGACCTATACCGTAGACGGGACACCCAAGGATCCTCCCGCCCTGCATCCCACGGCTATCATCTGCACCACGGCAGCGCTCTCGCTTGCAACCGACACGGAGCTGTCCCAGCAGTGGGTGCAAAAATTCTGGCAAACCCCGCCCCGCAAGGGCGAGCGCCGCTACTACGATAACTGTTTGTACTTTTTCTGCCTGCTGATGCTTGCCGGGCGGTATACCCTGTTTGCATAAACCGGCGTAGGTTTTGGGAGCGAAAACAATCTGTAGTTTCTCTGGGTAATGGTCATCCAGCGGGCATTCACCTTGAACGTAGCACATGATATGCTGTATGTACCATACAACCGCATTGCGCGGAAAACAAAGAGGAGGAGCATACATGCGTAAAATCGTTGCCCTGTTACTGGCTCTCGTACTTCTCGTAAGCCTCGCGGCAGTTCCGGTATTCGCCTCGGCTGCTGATGAGCCGATGACCGTTACCGTCTTTTGTGGGGATCCCCGTGATCAGCCCACATCGGACAACAAGATCTTCAAAATGATCGAGGAAGAATTCGGCCTCAAATTCGAGTTTGAATTCCTCGCCGGCGATCTGGACGAGACCCTGGGCGTGAAAATCGCGGGTCAGGACTATGCCGATCTGATGGACGGCGGCAACAGCGCCGAAAAACTCATCACGGCTGGCGCACTGATCAACCTGATGGATTACATCAACGCGGAAGACACCCCCAACCTCTACACCCACATTGAACCCTATCTCAAGCGGCTCCTCAACGAGGACGGCGAACTGTTCATCGTCCCCAACTACGGCCGCAACTATAATTCCAATGATTATGGTCTGAACTATGTCAACGGTCCGGCCTTCTTTGTACAGAAGCAGGTTCTGGCGTGGGATAACTATCCCATGATCAAGACCATGGACGAGTACTTCGACCTGATCGAGCGTTATGTGGCCGCCAACCCGACCGCTGCCAACGGCGCTCCCAACGAAGGCTTTGCCATCCTGACGGACAGCTGGCGTGCGTTCTGCCTGTTCAACCCCGTCCAGCATCTGATGGGCCGCCCCAATGACGGCGACGTCATCGTGGACATTGACAATAACTACAAAACCGAAGCATATGTCATTCAGGACTACGCCAAACCCTATTACAAAAAGCTGAACGAAATGTACCACAAGGGCCTGATCTCGCAGGATACCTTCGTGATGAACTATGACCAGTACATCGCTAAGCTGTCCAGCGGCACGGTCGTGGGTATGTTCGACCAGAACTGGGACTTCCAGACTGCGACCGACGCACTGAAGGCCGCCGAAATGTTTGAGTCCACCTACCAGGGCCTGCCGATTATCTATAACGAGGAACAGGCCGGCAAGGAAATCACCGAGCACTACCTCAACGGCTCCGTGATCAACGTCAACCGTGGCTTCGGCATCAGCGTTAACTGCGAAAATCCTGAGCGTCTTGTGATGTTCATGGAAAGAATGCTGGATGACGACTGGCAGAAGATTATCTGGTGGGGCATTGAAGGCGAAGACTATTATGTCGAAGATGGTCGCTTCCTGCGCACCTATGACCAGATTCAGGATGCAGCCAATGCTGCCTGGAAGAACGCCAATTCCGCGTATGTGCTGACCAACTCCATGCCCAAGAAACAGGGTGAAATGGACGATGGCAACAAGTGGGATCCGGCGGCCCAGCCTGAAAACTACTTCCTCCAGATGAACGAGTATGACAAGGGCTTCCTGAGTGCCTATGGCATGAAACAGCCTTTGGACTTCTTCAACCCGCCGATCACCATCGCCCCCTACGGCGAAGCATGGCAGATCGATGTAACCGTAGACCAGGATGCCAATGATGCCAAAGCGGCCTTCCAGGATATTCAGCGCAAGCTGTTGCCGCAGATCATCATGGCCGAGCCGGACGAGTTCGATGCCAAGTGGGATGAATTCGTACAGGCCGTGGAAGATATCCCGATTTCCGACTTCGTAGACTTCATGCAGGAGCAGATTCTCTTGTTGGTTGAAAAGAATCAATAAGTAGATGTCGTCCCAATGGCGGGAGGAGGAAACCCCTCCCGCCATTGCTTTACTATGATGCGGCACGCTGAGGCTGCCGCGATGGATTTTGCCTAAGTGAGGTGCACGCAGTGCGGAGAAACAAGATACAAACCGTGGTACTCTCCAACCAACATGAAATTCAGTACCGCGTCGTTCCGTTCCGGAGGCGGCTGTGGATGCAACGCCAGCTCATGCTGATGAGCGTTCCTATGCTTTTGTATATTCTGCTGTTCAACTATTTCCCGATCTGGGGATGGATTACGGCATTCATGAATTATAACCCCGCCAAACCGCTTTTTTCCAACGAATGGGTGGGGATGAAAAACTTTATCTGGCTGTTCAGCAAGCCGGAGTTTATCCGGGCGATCCGCAATACCTTCGCCATGGCGGCAATCAACCTGGTGTTTGGATTTGTGTTCCCGATTACCCTGGCTTTATTCCTCAATGAAATTCGTACCCGGCGGTTTAAGCGCTCGGTGCAGACGGTGACCTACCTGCCGCACTTTCTAAGCTGGGTTATCGTGGTGGGCATTGCCCAGACCATACTGGCCAGCGACGGGGCGATCAACCGACTATTGCTATCCTTAGGTATCATCGACGACCCGATCTTCTTTTTAGGAGAAGGCAAGTATTTCTGGTGGTTGGTCGGCGGCATTAACCTGTGGAAGGAATGCGGCTGGAACACCATCATTTACTTGGCGGCTATGGCCGCCATTGACCCGGCGCTGTACGAAGCTGCCGATATGGACGGTGCCGGGCGGTTTAAGAAGATGTTCCATATCACGCTGCCCGGAATCAAGTCTACGTTCATGGTGCTGCTGGTGATGAATATCGGCTATCTGATGGAAGCCGGGTTTGAGATTCAGTACCTGATGGGCCAGAATATCGTGATGGACTGGTCGCAGACCGTGGACATCTTTGCCCTGAAATACGGCATTACCAAAGGCCAATACAGCCGCGCTATTGCAGCCGGTATCTTTAAAAGTCTTGTGTCCATCGCTTTGATGCTTACGGCGAACTTCACCGCTAAGCGCCTTGGCGAAGACACACTGTTGTAAGGGGGAAGAAGCAATGATGAAAACAGTCTTCCCTAAGCGGGCCACACATCTTCGCAGGCGTTCCATATTTCCGCTGGTCAACGGGCTTGCAATGATCCTGCTGGTCATGGTGACGCTGTATCCGGTACTCAACACCATCGCGATCTCGTTTAACGACGGGACCGACGCGGTGCGCGGCGGCATCGGCTTATGGCCGCGCCAGTTCAGTTTGAAAAGCTACGAGACAATATTCGCTGATGAAATCATCTTCAATGCATTTTTCATCACCATTGCCCGTACGGCGATCCAGACCATACTCAATGTGGTGCTCACCTCGATGCTGGCTTATGCCTTAAGCCGCCGGGAATATGTGCTGCGCAAGTTTATTACCACCATGTTTGTGCTGACCATGTATGTAAACGCCGGGCTGATTCCCAACTACCTGCTCATTCAGCGTACGTTGGGGCTTGGTAAAAGCTTCTGGGTATACATCGTACCGACGATGCTGTCGTGCTTTAACATGATTATCACCCGAACCTATATTCTCAGCCTCCCGGAAGCGCTGGTGGAAAGTGCGCGTATCGACGGTGCCGGGGATATCTACCTGTTCTGGAAGGTGATTTTCCCGCTTTGTATGCCGGTGCTGGCAACGGTTGCCCTGTTTGTGGCGGTCGGTGCATGGAACAGCTGGTTTGATACCCACCTGTACAATGCCAGCAAAGTACATTTGCACACGCTGCAATACCTGCTCAAACTAAAACTGGCGACCACGACCAACCAGGCCAACGCCATACTCACCAGTGTGGATGCGGCGGCTAGTACCACCAATACCACGCCGGTCACCATTCGCGCGGCGATTACCGTTGTCTCCGCTGCCCCGATTGTAGTGATTTACCCGTTCCTGCAACGCTACTTTGTTGTGGGGCTGAACGTGGGCAGCGTCAAAGGCTGATTCCCTCGTTTTTCGAGATTATAAACAACCCGGACGAAATGCGTCCGGGTTGTTTTGTGCCCTTATTTTTGCTTACGGTACTGCTCCGGCGATACGCCGTAACGCTGCTTAAAATGCTTTAAGAAACGCTTATAGTATTCGTAGCCGACAGCCCTTGAGATATCGGTGACAGAGCGCTTGGTTGTCTTGAGCAGCGCAGCGCTTTTTTCCATACGCAGCTGCGTTACAAAATCCCGAAAACCAATGCCGCGCTCCTGTAGGAACTTGCGCCCCAAATACGTCGTGTTATAGGTCAGTGCAGCGGCGACATCGGAAAGGGTGATAGTCTCCTCCATATGCTCAATGGCGTAGCGTTCCATGCGGTCGCTGATGCGTTCCTGCTTTGGCGCAAGCAACTGGATGGCCAGTAGGGATAATTCTGCAAACCCGGCGTCCTGTGAACGCAGAAAGGTTTGCAGGGCGGCATTGCGGCTTTGCAGCAGGCCTGAGCAGGCCGAAAGCAGTTGCCGCCTTGCATAGGTTGCCGCATGCATGCCGCACACCGCGCAAAACGCAGTCAGCTCCTCGCAGCGCTTCTTGCATTCGTCCGTCTGCCGCAGGGCGATGGTGCGCACGAGCTTGTCCACCAAGTCCGGCAGCACCTTGCGGCACTGGCTGTCCAGTTGGTCGGATAGCTGTTTTCGAAGGGCAGGTAGCTTGCTTGCGTTGTCTACCGGGTCGCCGATTTTCAGGCTGCGCCCCAGTGGTTTGAGCAGCGCGCTGACAGGGCTGAGGTCCGGGGCTTCACCGTCGTTTGCTAGCTGTAAAACCAGAAATTCCTTGTCCTCTACAATGTGGATGGTCGCCTCGTCGCCGGAAAACAGCGCGCTGATGGCTTGCTGATCCTGATAGGGTAGCGGCGCGCCCCAGGTTGCCAGCATCCAGCCTGCGGCCTGTGGTAGGGGGTCGCTTGCTGCGCTTCCGTCCGTAAGCAGCGACCCAATCGCGCGTTGCTGTAGTTGCAGGCGCATATTGGCGGCGGCTTCCCGGTCGATGAGCTTTTTGCGGACATGCGCAAGCACAGCCGTTGCATCTGCCGATTCTATGGGCTTGAGCAGGTAGCCCGCCACACCCAGCTGCAAGGCCTTTTTGGCGTAATAAAAGTCCGAGTATCCGCTGACGATGATAAACTGACCGTCGAATCCGGCTTGCCGGGCGGCATCCAGCAACTCCAGCCCGCTCATCTCCGGCATGCGAATGTCGGTCACGATCAGATCGGGCTTGGCTGTGGGTAGCAGAGCCAGCGCCTTCACAGCGCTTTGGCTTTCCGCGCAAACGGTAAAGCCTTCGGCCTGCCAGTCAATCAGCAATTTCAGCCCTTCCAGCGCCAAAGGTTCGTCATCGATTAGCATAACACGCAAGGCTGCATCACGCTCCTTCCTGCCGGGGTATGCGCATGCTGGCGATGGTTCCGCGCTCCGGTGCGCAGCGCAGCTCCAGCGCAACGGCATCGCCGTAATACAGCTTCAGGCGGCGGTATATATTTTGCAGGCCGATGCTGTCGTTCATATCTTCGGGGCTTTGAATTTGATGCAGCAGTTCTTTCAGCCGCGCAGGCTTCAGGCCCACGCCGTTATCGGCGACTTCCACAACCAGTGCGCCACCGTCTTCCACAAAGGCCGAAACGCTGATGAAGCCCGGGTCGCTAAGGTGCTGCACGCCGTGCTTGCAGGCGTTTTCCACCAATCCTTGCACACTCATCACTGGTACGGTCAGTGCCAGCGCTTCGGGAGAGATATCGAACTCGTATTTCAGCTTGCCGTGGAAACGGAACTGCTCAATGGTTAGCACCATGCGTACGAATTCCAGCTCCTCGGACAGGGGAACCACGTCATGTGTGGTATCAATCATGCGGCGCAGGATTTTAGACAGCGCACGCAGCACGGTGGCCTCCTCGGTGTGACCGTTGCGTACGCTAAGCACCAAAAGGCCGTTGAGGGTGTTGAACAGGAAATGCGGGTCGATCTGCGCCTGCAAATATTTCAGCTCCGCGCGCACGTTTTCCAGTTCCATGTTCTTTTTTTGCAGCTGTAGTACATACAGGTCGTCAATCAGCTCGTGCAGGCGTTCGCCCATGTCGTTAAAGTGTGTGGTCAGCTCGCCGATTTCGTCCTCGCCGGGATCGCGCGTGATGGGCGAGAAGTGTTCGGCGGTCATGGAGTCCATATGCCGCAGCAGTCGCTGGCTGCGCAGTGCGATGGACCGGGAGAAAACAATGGCAATCAGCGCTGCAAAGCCGGAGCTGAAAATGCCCAGCAGCAGCCCCACCACAATCGCATCGCGTATTCTACGCTGCATGATCTCATCGTTGATGTTGGCCAGCAGCGTCCAGCCGTTCATGCCGGGGCGTTCGCTGAACGACACCTGCAGGTCGGTACTGTCCGGCGGCCGGATGGAACGGTCGGTGATGAAGTTGCCCTGCAAACTGCCGGGGTAGACCACGGCGGTGCCATCCGGCGCGACCAAGTAGATGGACAGGTAGGAGCTTTCTTCCTTCATCAATGTTGTGATCGGCTCCATGTTCAAATCAATGCGCAGGACCTGGGTAAAGGGCGATCCGACATGCAGTGTGCGGGTGACGCAAAGCTGCAATATGCTGGTCTGCCCAACCTGCTTGCGGAGATATACTTTCATCTGTGCTTCGGAGGGAATACTTGCGGGGAACCACTCCTCGGCTCGCACCTCCGGGGTGATGTAGAGGCAGTAGCCGCCGTTGAACATGGTTTGGTTGTCTGAGTAGATAAACAACGTGGTTACATGCTGGTCATAGGCCAATGTATAGCGGTTGAGAATGGGGCGTAATTCCAGATAATATGTGCTATAATAATTCACCGGACTTTCGTAGCGGCGTTGCAGCAGACTTTCTACCTGGCTGTCGCTGGATATGGCATTGGACAGCGACACAACACCCGCAAACTGCGCGTCCAGCGCGGAGTATACGCGGTTTAAAGACTGCTCGGCGTTGCGTGTCTCGCGCATCCGAATTTCTGCCGTCACATTGGTCAGTACGTAGGTGAGCAATATGCAGATGGGCAGCAGCACGCCCAGCACATACAGCAAAATGAACTTGCTGCGAATCGGCAGATTGTTAATGCGTCGCATGCGTGTCCTCCTTGGGGGTGACGGCGTAGCGGTAGGCGACCGGGTTCATCCCCATACGGTTTCTAAACCGCTGGGAAAAGTAATCCACATCCCGAAAGCCCACGCTGAGGGCAATCTCGGAAACGGGGCGCAGGGTTTGCCGCAGCAAAAGACAGGCATGCTCAATGCGCACCAGCAGCAGCTGCCGGTGGAAGGTAGAACCGGTGTGCTTTTTAAACAGCTGGCCCAGATACGCCGGGTTCATGTGCAGATCCTGTGCTATCTTGGTCAGGCTGAGCGGCTCGGTATAGCGCGTGCGGATTGCCTCAACGGTTTCCCGCACCCCGGCTGGGTAGCTGTCGCCTGCTTCCGGCAGCAAGCTGCGCTCAATGGCGTACAGCTGCTCAATCAAAGCGGTCAGCCATGCGTCCGGGTCCTGGGCATCCTGCTGCCATAGCGGATGGCTGGGCGGGGCGCACAGATCGCTTACGTTGGCGGGCAGCATGGCATCCAGCGTGGCGGCCATACACCGCAACGCAAACAGGCTGGGTGCGGCCTCGGCAGCTGCGTTGCGCAGGGCCGTAATGGCGGCTTGCAAGGCATCGGAATTGCCGCTGGATAGCGCCTGGCGAATCTGGGTCAGGCAAGCGTGATCCAGCCACGCGGTCGTCTGGGTATCAAACGGCTTATAGAGCTTAAGCGAACCGCTGATTTCGTACAGTGCGCCCTGTGCATCAAGCGCTTCCAGCAAACTGCGCTGAAAGCCCTGCGCACCGGTATACACCCGCCCGGCGCTTAACGTATAGTCTTCCTGCTGTGACAGCAGCGCGGTCAGTCGCTCCAGGCGCGTTGTATCGCGCTCGATCTGCTGAAAGTACAGCCCGTATTCTCCGGGGGTAAGCTCAAACACGGTCGCGCCTGCTGATGTCAGCACAAGCTTTGCGTTATCGCTTACCGCGCCGTGGCTGTGCGAAAGCACTGCGCACCAACAGGGGTCGTCAGGCTGAAGCTGCAAAAGCACCCCGGCACGCAGCAAACTTTGGTGGCTGTCGTCGCCGCAGGCCAGACGGCGAAACACAGGGTCTTGCAGCGCTTGCGCCGGGCCGTCGTCCTGCGGGGTATCGAACTGGCGGGCATCCAGCTCCGCCTTGGCCTGTAATAGCGTAGCTTCTACTTCTTCCACATCGATGGGCTTGACCAGGTAGCCAAACGCGTGCGAACGGATGGCCGCCTGCGCATAGCTAAAATCCCGGTATCCGCTGAAAAACAGGATCAAAATACCGGGATGGTAGCGGTTGACGATGGAGGCAAGGTCCGTCCCCAGCATCCCCGGCATACGCACATCGGTGATCAGCAAATGCGGCTGGAGGGTATCTAAAAGGTGCAGGGCATCCTGGGCGTTGGCAGCTTCGCCGCTGAGCGTAAAGCCACAGCGCTGCCAGTCAATCATCATACGCATGCCTTCCAGCATGAAGGGTTCGTCGTCCACGATCACTGCGCGATACAATTCCTCACCACCTGTTTAATTTACACTGTTAGTTCATATTATACAGCATCAAGCAAACACCGGGCAACCATAAAAGGAGGCAACTGTGATGAGAACCCTGCACATTGACCTGAGACAAGAACCCACCAGACTGAACCGCTTCTTTGCCCACTGTGTCGGCGCGGGGCGGGCGGGGGAAATGCTCCGGGCCGAGACCCTGGATCAACTTTCCTGCTTGCAGGAGGCCTGCGGCTTTGGATACCTGCGCTTTCACGGCCTGTTTTCCGATGATATGGCCGTCTGCCGGCTGGACCGGGAGGGGAAGGTGCTCTACAACTGGCAGTATGTGGACTTGGTCATTGACGCGATGCTCAAGCGCGGCATCCGCCCGCTGGTGGAGCTTGGCTTTATGCCCGATTGCCTGAAAAGCGGCGAGCAGACCATCTTCTGGTGGAAGGGCAATGTCACCCCGCCTAAGGATATGCGGCAGTGGCATGACCTGGTCGAGGCCTTCACCCGCCATGCGACCCGGCGCTATGGCACGACAGAGGTGCAGAAGTGGTACTTTGAAGTCTGGAACGAACCCAACCTCAAAGGCTTTTTCTCCGGCACGCAGCAGGAGTACTTTGCTTTGTATGATGCCAGCGTGGCAGCCGTCAAAGCGGTGGACCCGGCCTACCGCGTCGGCGGCCCCGGCACGGCCGGGCTGGACACGGGCACCTGGGTGGCGGAGCTGATTGATCACTGTGCCACAAATAACATTCCCTTGGATTTTATTACAACACATGCCTATGGCGTGGACGGCCATCTGGATGAATTCGGTGAAAATCGCCACCGGCTTGAGAAAAACCAGGATTGCATTGTGGAAGAAGCCATTCGCGCGCGTACCGATGTGCAAAACTCGGCCATGCCGAACCTGCCTGTGCTCTTTACGGAATGGTCCAACAGCTACTCTCCCCGGGATAATGTACACGACAGCTATGTCTCCGCGCCGTTTATCCTGTATTCACTCAAGCGCTGCCAGGGCATTGCGCAAAGCATGAGCTACTGGACCTTTACCGATATCTTCGAGGAAGCCGGGCCGGGCCCCGAACCCTTCCATGGCGGGTTTGGCATGATGAACAATCAGGGGCTGAAAAAGCCATCGTTCTTTGCCTATCAGTTCCTGTGTGAACTGCCTGAAAACGAGCTAAAGACCGGCGATGCGGACAGCTATGCTGCCACAGATGCCGATACGGTTCACGTGCTTTTGTGGGATTACACCCATCCCCAGCAGGACGCCGATAACCAGGAATACTTCATCCGCGATCTGCCCGCCAAAGCGCTGGACGACGCGGAGGTGGAGCTGGACGGGCTGCAAAGCGGCGAGTATACCGTGGAAACCTACCGTGTGGGGCATATGGCAAACGATGTGTATACCCTGTACTTGCGCCAGGGCCTGCGCGATCTGATGGGCAGCGATACGCCTACCCGCGAGCAGATCCAAGCCCTGCGCGAGCAGACCGACGGCAAACCCGAAAGCATCAGCACCCTGCATGTCGGCAACGATGGTACGGCCAAGCTCATCGTGCATATGCGCGAAAATGATGTGGTGCGTATCATCCTCAGACGAAACAGCAAGTAACGAAAAGGAGTCCTGTGGCATGCAAATCAGAGAAGCGACTCTACAGGACAGGCAGGGTATAATAGCCCTGTACCATGATGCGGGATGGCTGAATTACACCAAGCGCCCGGACATGCTTACCGCAGCGCTGGACCAATCGCTGACCGTGCTGGTTGCGGCGGAGGCAGAGACCATCGTCGGCATGGTGCGTGCGGTAGGGGATGGTGCGTCCATCCTGTACATGCAGGACATCATTGTGCTCAAAACGCACCAGCGCCGGGGCATCGGCAAGCGCTTGCTTGCAGCTATGAATGCTTTATACCCCGATGTTTATCAGAAAATACTACTGACTGACGATCAGCCGAAAAGCCGCGGGTTTTATGAAAGCTGCGGGTTTCAAAGCAGTCTGGCGTGCGGATGCATCGCCATGATGAAAGTCAAGGCGTAGGGGCACAGCATCATGCGCAAGTACGCGGGGCTGCGCAGATGCCGTGAAAACCGCAAAATGCCGAAATTGCTTGTGTTTCGGGCAATCATGTGCTATACTCATCGTGCTTTTGCATATGATTTGTGATGATTGTAATGATCTAGCAGTTTTAGAAAGAAGGGTTTACTGAAAGAGTGGGTATTGCCTCCTTTGCCGCAGGGCGGAAGAACAGCCAGACAGGCGAACAAAATCGCTTTCCTGTTTTTTCGATACAGCGGATGAAGAGAGGCAGTATTGGCCGCTCTTTTTGATTGCCTGTCGGAGGATACATGGTGAAGAATAACCCGGGTGCATCGCAGGTCAACACGGCACGGATGATTGCCCAGAACGTTGCTGACGAACAGGGGTTTGAGCTTGTCGAAGTCACCCTGCAAAAGGAACCAGATGGCCAGGTGCTGTGTATGTATATTGACAGCGAAACCGGCATCACGCTAAATGACTGCGAGCGCTTCCACAAGGCAGTACAGCCCAAACTGGATGACATCAATTATGACTACTTAGAGGTCTCCAGCCCCGGGGCAGACCGCCCGGTGAAAAACCAGCGCGATTTTGAAAAGCGCAAGGGCGACGCGGTGGAAATCCGCCTGTTTGCAAAGCTGGATGGTGCCAAGCAGTACACGGGCACGCTCCAGAGCATGGACGATGATACCGTATCCATCACCTTGCCGGACGGGAATACAAAGTCCTTCCCGCGCAAGGCGGTTGCATTGATTAAACCAGTAGTGCAGATGATAGACGAAGAGGAATAGGAGTTTTAAAGTATGGCGGCAAAGAAGATGCAAGTTGAAAACCGGGACAAGGAAATCATCAACGCGGTGCATATGCTCGCTTCGGAAAAAGAAATCAGCGAGGATTTGTTATTTAACGCGATTGAAGAAGCCCTGAAGGCTGCCTATAAGCGCAATGTCGCGCGCTATGAAGCCCCGCCGGCAAACCTCTCGGTCACCCTCGACCGACACACGGGTGTGGCGCAGGTGTTTGCGCGCAAGCTGATCACCGACGAGGTGGAAGATGCCACCGTGCAAATCACGCTGGAAGAAGCCCAGCAAATCCGCCCGGATTACCAGGTGGGGGATATTGCCGAGATCGATGTAACACCCACAGGCTTCCTGCGCACAGCCGCGCAGACAGCCAAGCAGGTGATTATCCAGCGCATCCGCGAAGCCGAACAGGGCAAGATTTACGATGAGTATTCCGAGAAGGAAAACGAAATCCTAACTGCCATTGTCCAGCGCGTGGAAACCAACGCCGCGTATGTGGAACTGGGGCGTACCGAAGGTATTTTGGAGCGCAGCGAATGGATTCCCGGCGAGGAATATCATTCCGATGACCATATCAAAGTGTATGTGCTGGAAGTTAACCGCTCCGGCCGCGAAATGATCCGTGGGCCGCAGGTGCGCGTCAGCCGTGTACATCCGGGACTGGTCAAGCGCTTGTTTGAAATGGAAGTGCCGGAAATTGCCGCAGGCGTTGTGCAGGTTAAGTCCATCGCACGCGAAGCCGGTAGCCGCACCAAAATGGCGGTGTTTTCCACCGATGCCGTGATTGATCCCGTCGGCGCATGCGTTGGCCCGCGCGGCAACCGCGTGGACAAGGTCGTTGCGGAGCTGAAAAACGAGAAGATTGACATCATCAAGTGGTCGCCCGACCCGGCGGAGTTTATCGCCAATGCCTTGAACCCGGCGCATGTGCTAAGCGTGTTTGTGGCCGAGGAAGAAAAGGCCTGCCGCGTTGTGGTGCCGGATAACCAGCTAAGCCTGGCTATTGGCAAAGAAGGGCAAAACGCCCGCCTGGCCGCCAAGCTGACCGGCTGGCGTATTGATATCAAAAGCCAGTCGCAGGCCGTGGAAATGTTTGAAATGCCCACGGAAGTCTATGGCGAAGCGTTGGGCTATCAAGAATATGTCGACGAAACTGCCCAGCCGTTCGACCCGGAAGCGGGTCTGCCGGAACTTAAAGACATCGACCTGGAGTCCGAAGACGAGGATGACACCTTGTAATCTGGAGGAAATGAATGCCGCCTAAACCCAGGAAAATTCCCATGCGCATGTGCGTAGGCTGCCGCGAGATGAAGCCCAAGAAGGAGCTATTGCGTGCGGTGCGCTCGCCCGAAGGCGAGGTTACGCTGGATACGACAGGTAAAAAAGCCGGGCGTGGTGCTTATGTTTGCTACGATGCTGCGTGTCTCAAACGTGCGCTCAAGCAAAGGCAGCTTGACCGTGCCCTGGAAACACGGCTTAGCACAGACGCTGTACAAGCGCTGACGGAAACCATGGAGCGGCTTTTACATAAGGAGGACACGCCTTGACGGAGCGGGAATGGGGGAAACTCCGGGGATTTCTGGGTCTGTGCCATCGGGCCGGACAAGTGATTCTCGGGCAGGATGCAATCGTGGACGCCGTGCGCAAGAAAAGCACTGCACTGGTGCTATTGGATGTAAGCAGCACAGAGACGTCCCATAAGCGATTTCGCAACGCCTGTTATAGCCATCATGTACCGCTTTACGGCGTGCCTGAAGGCCTGATAGCCGGAGCACTGGGCAGAAGCGGCGCAATGGCAGCTGCTGTCAGGCAGGGAACGATGGCCGGGAAGCTCAGAGAGCTAGTACCGGACGAAGCCGTTATCAAGCAGCAACAGAACAATGATACTAACGATCGTGCAGATATTGCGGGGGTGCAAGCGTAAACATGGCCAAAACCAATCTCAAAGACGCAACCAAGGATCTTCTCCAAAGCTCGGAAACCGTAATGGAATCCGTTGCTGATGTGCGCAAAGGTGCGGATGTGCTGATGCACACGCTGCGTAAAATGGAAAACCAATATCTCCGCGAGGAGGAGATCCGCCGGGAAGAGGAGATGCTCGCCGAGCAGGAACGCCTGGCACAAACCCATACCAAGGCGTATACCATGCCGGACGTGGAGGAAGAAGCCGCTGCCGAGCCTGTAGTGGAAGCAAAGGCTGAACCGAAAGAAGCGCCCAAGGCCGAGCCTGCAGCCGAGAAAACGCCTGTGGCAGAGGATACACCTGCCCCGGCGAAAAAAGCGGCACCTGCGCAAGCGGAAACAACCGCTGCAGACCCGGAGAAAGCCCCGGCACAAACAGAAACAGCAAAAGAGCCTGCCAAGGAAGCGGTGCCTGCCCAGCCCGTTGCAAAACCGGCTGCGCCTGCACCGACTGCCCAGCCCGCTGCCCCGCAGCGTCCGTATGGCCGTCCGGCGAATCCGCAAGGCCCGTATGGCAGACCTGCCAATCCGCAGGGTCCCTATGGTCGCCCGGCGAACCCGCAGGGCCCGTATGGCCGTCCGGCAAACCCGCAAGGCCCCTATGGCCGCCCCGCCAATCCGCAAGGCCCTTATGGTAGACCTGCCAATCCGCAGGGTCCCTATGGTCGCCCGGCGAACCCGCAGGGTCCCTATGGCAGACCTGCCAACCCGCAGGGCCCCTATGGCAGACCTGCCAACCCGCAGGGACAGCGTCCCTTTGGCCGTCCCGCCGCCCCGCAAGGTGGCCCGGGTCGTCCCCCGGCCGGGCGTCCGCCAGCTGGCCGTCCGCCAGCCGCGCCGGCTATAGCACCTGCCGCAGGCAAGGAGCGCGTAAGCAATTACGATCCCAACAAGAAAAGTTATGTCAACAAGCGCCGGGAAGCCGAGCGTTCGAATAGAAACCGCAAGCATATGGATCGCCAGAGCAAGCAGGGCATGCTGTATGACGACGTTGTACGCGGCGGCCGCCGTGCCCGCAGCCGCAAGCCCAGCGCACAGATGATGATGGCACCCATCAAGATTGATAAGGCAGTGATGACAACCGAAACCATTACCGTAAAGGAACTGACCGAACGCATCGGTAAGCCGGCGGGTGACATTTTGAAGAAGCTCCTGCTGCTGGGCGTGATGGCCAACATCAACTCCGAACTCGATTATGATACGGCAAGCCTGGTCTGCTCCGAATTCGGGGTGGAACTGACCATGAAGCTGGATCGTACCGCCGAGGATTCTCTGGCCGATACCGATATCGAAGATGATGAGGGCGACCTCATCCCGCGTCCGCCGGTTATTACCATTATGGGTCACGTTGACCATGGTAAAACCTCGCTGCTGGACTACATCCGCAACACCAAGGTAACCCAGGGCGAAGCGGGCGGTATCACCCAGCACATCGGTGCGTATACCGTCGATGTGGAAGATCAGCAGATCACCTTCCTGGATACGCCGGGTCATGAGGCCTTCACCGCCATGCGTGCCCGCGGTACCCAGTCTACCGATATCGCGATTCTGGTCGTTGCCGCCGATGACGGCGTTATGCCCCAGACCGTGGAATCCATCAACCATGCCAAAGCATCGGGCGTGCCGATCATTGTTGCCATCAACAAGATGGACAAGGAAAACGCCAACCCCGAGCGTATCAAGCAAGACCTCACCAACTACCAGATGGTGCCCGAAGAGTGGGGCGGCGAAACGATTATGGTTCCCGTCAGCGCTATTACGGGCGAAGGCGTGGATACCTTGCTTGAGATGATTCTCCTGCAGGCAGAAATTCTGCAGCTGCGTGCCAACCCCGACCGTATGGCCAAGGGTGTTATCATCGAAGCTAAGCTGGACAAGGCCCGCGGCCCTGTTGCCACGGTACTGCTTAGAAACGGTACCCTGCATGTGGGCGACAGCGTGGTTGTCGGTACGGCAACCGGCCGCGTCCGCGCAATGATTAACGACAAGGGCGAACGCGTGGAAGACGCGGGTCCCTCGCAGCCTGTGGAAGTGATGGGTTTCTCCGAAGTGCCCACCGCAGGCGACGATATGATCGCCATCTCCGACGACCATCTTGGTCGCCAGGTTGCACAGGAACGTATGGACAAGCTCAAAGCTGCCCGTTCGGCCAGCGCGACCAAGGTGACGCTGGACAACCTGTTCACCCAGATCGATCAGGGCAAGGTTGTCAACCTCAACATTATTATCAAGGCCGACGTACAAGGCTCGGTGGAAGCTGTCAAGCAAGCGCTTGAAAAGCTGTCCACCGATCAGGTCAACGTACGGGTACTGCACTCGGGCGTTGGCGCTATCTCCATGCATGATGTCAACCTGGCCTCTACCTTCAATGCCATTATCATCGGCTTTAACATCCGCCCGGATGCCACAGCCCGAGTATCTGCCGAGAAGGAAGGCGTGGACATCCGCATCTACCGTATCATCTACAAGGCGATCGAGGATGTGGAAAAGGCCATGAAGGGTCTGCTCGAACCCGAGTTCAAGGAGACCTTCCTGGGCACGGCGGAAGTCCGCAACGTGTTCCAGGTTACCGGTACCGGTACGGTGGCCGGTTGCTACGTGACCGAGGGCAAGCTCCAGCGCAACGCGCAGGTGCGCCTCACACGCGACAATGTGGTTATCTTCGAAGGCAAGCTGTCCTCCCTCAAACGCTTCAAGGACGATGCCAAAGAAGTGGCACAGGGCTATGAGTGCGGTGCGAGCCTGGACGGCTATAACGACATCAAGGAAGGCGACGCGATCGAGTGCTTCGTCATGGAAGAAATCGAGCGTTAATCCGCCAAACGGCCGCGTTCTATCCGTATTGACCTAGACTATAAAACGCGCATAATAACAGGGGCTGCGGCGCAAGCTTCGCAGCCCCTGTGACTATCACAAACCAACCAACCATCAGGAGGCACCCGTGAACAACCAACGCATTGACCGCGTCAACGAAGAAGTCAGGCGTCATATCGACGCCATCATCCGGGAGGAACTGCACGATCCGCGCATCAAGGGTACGTTTTCCGTCACCCGTGCGGAAGTCACGCGCGACCTTCGCTATGCAAAAGTCTATGTCAGCGTCTTAAATGACGACGACCGCACAGCTATGATCAGCGCGCTGAAAAAAGCGGCCGGTTTCGTACGCAGAAGTCTCTGCAAACGCATGATTATCCGCTACGCACCGGAAATCCTGTTTGAAGAAGATAACAACATCGCTTACGGCATCCACATTGCAGATGTACTCAAGAAAGTACACACTGAGGAGACGCCTGATGAGGACGAATAACCACCAGGAAACGGTCAAGCTGTTTGAGGCGATCGAGCATGCGCAGCGCGTGTGCATTTTTCCGCATATCGATCCCGATGGCGATACCCTGGGTAGCGCATTGGCCCTGCAAAGTCTGGTTCGGCGGCTTGGAAAGCCCACCCAGATTGTGCTGGCAGCTGCCCCGCCCGAGCGGCTGAGCTTTATGCCGGGGTTTGACAGTATCGGCACGCTGGAGTGCACACCCCAGTGCAAGGATATGCTGGCGATCTCTGTCGATGTCAGCACATCGGACAGAATGGGGAAGGCTGAGCCGATGTTTACGGCGGCTGCGCTGACGGCACAAATCGACCATCACGAAACCAACCCTGCCTTTGCGCAGATCAATATTATCGACTCCAAAGCGCCGTCCACCGCATCGATCGTGTTTTCCCTGTTCAAGGCAAAGGGCATGGCGCTCACGCAGGAGGAAGCCACAAACCTCTATATCGGGCTTTCGACCGATACGGGGAATTTTCAATTTGAGAATACCGACGCGAACTCGTTTCGAATCATGGCTGAGCTGATGGAAGCGGGCCTTGATATCGGCTACTATTCGCGCCTTTTGTTTTTGCGCAAGGAGAGGGAACACATCGCACTCCTCAGCCGTGCCTTGCCAACCTTCCGCTATGCCGCCGGTGGCCGCGTGGCCGGGATGTTTATCGACCATCAAACCATGCAGGAAATTGATCCTGTAGGCGAGCACTGCGAGGGCATTGTCAACTATGCCATTAATACCGGCGGCGTTCGGCTGGCCTATTTGATTCGGGAAACGCAGGAGGGCAGCGTGAAATGTTCACTGCGTGCCCTGCCGCCTTACCGGGTGGATGAAATCGCGCTGAAGCATGATGGGGGAGGCCACCGCCTGGCGGCCGGTTGTACCCTGCACATGCCGCTGATGGAGGCGGCCGACCTGCTGCAGGCAGAACTGGCACAGGCGTACGCGGAGGCGGATGCTCTTGGCCACTGAAGCCGTTCCCTACAGCGGATTTTTAAACGTATTGAAACCGCCGGGTATGAGCTCGGCGCGGGTGGTTGCCATCGTGCGCCATCGCTTCTACGGAGCGAAGGTCGGCCATGCCGGCACGCTCGACCCCGAAGCTGCCGGTGTACTGCCGCTGATGATTGGCAAGGCCGCGCGCCTGTTTGATGAACTGCAAAACGACCATAAGGCCTATATTGCTGAGGTTGCCTTTGGCACTGCTACCGATACGCAGGATGCGCAGGGCGTGGTAACGGAGACAAGCGATAAGGTTCCCACCGAAGCACAGCTGCGTGAGCTGCTGCCGACGCTACTGGGTGAAATGTGGCAAACCCCGCCGATGTATTCGGCCCTCAAACGGGATGGGAAACCCCTGTACCAACTGGCACGCGAAGGGGTGACGGTGGAAAGAAAGCCCCGCAGGATGACGCTGTTTTCGCTGGAGCTTGTGCGTATGATGCCCGCCAGCGGCGCATTGATCCGGCTGGAAAGCTCCAAGGGCTTTTATGTCCGAACGCTCTGCCATGATATCGGACAGAAACTTGGCTGTCCCGCGCATATGCGCTTTTTACTGCGTACGGCGTCGGGCATTTTTACCATTGATAACACCATCACTCTGGATGAACTGGCCGCGGCCACGGACCTGCAAGCACTGCTCACCCCGGTGGAAGCTGTGCTGCACCGGCTGCCGTTTGCAGAGGTTCCTCAAACGCTGATGAAACAATTCCTGAATGGTGTTCCGCTTCCCCTGCAGGCATTTCCGGCATTTGCAGCCGTGGAGCAGGGCGAGCGGGTACAGCTGCGCCTGCGCGATAAAACCGCCGCAGTTGCGCTGAAGCGCGGCAATGTGCTCAAGCCTTCGACCTGGCTTTTATAACGGAGGAAGTATGCGAATCTGCTTGGATGATACGATACATACACAAGCGTCCGTCGTGGCACTTGGTATGTTTGACGGTGTGCATTTAGGCCATCAGGCGCTGCTGCGTGAAGCGCGCAGGCTGGCGGACGAGCACAACGTGCCGATGGTCGTGATGACCTTTGACCGCCACCCGCTCAGCCTGATTGCGCCCGACATGGCCCCGCCCATGCTGACCGCGCCGCAGGAACGTATGAAGCTTTTGGAAACCTACGGTGCGGACATTGTCTGTGTCAGCCCGTTTACAAAAGAACTGCGTGATTTACCCCCGGAGCGTTTCATCCAGTCGCTGGTGGATCACTGGCACCCCAAGGCGCTGGTGGTCGGCTTCAACTACAACTTCGGCATGCACGGCGCGGGCAACCCCGATACCCTACGGGCACTGGGAAAAACCTTAGGCTTTGAAACCCTTGTCATTCCCGAAGTACGCTGCAAGGGCGAGCGTGTCAGCTCAACTCGAATCCGCCAGCTTTTGGCGCAGGGGGATACAGCGGGCGCTGAGGCGCTGCTTGGGCACAGTTTGCCGGGCGAAAAAGGCAAATAAGCCGGAATAGGCAGTTTACAAACGCTTCACCCCATGGTACAATAACGGATGTGCATAAAGCATGAAAACCGTGTACGCAGACGCTCGCCTGCCAACGACGGACTATGTACGCGGCGATTACCAGATATCAAGGAGGCAAACATTTCATGGACAAACAGAAGACCATCGAGACCTATGCACGCCACGAGGGCGATACCGGTTCCCCCGAGGTGCAGGTCGCAATCCTAACAGAGCGGATCAATCACCTGAATGAGCACCTGAAAATCAACAAGAAGGACCACCATTCCCGGCGCGGACTTCTGCTGATGGTTGGTAAGAGAAGGGGTTTGCTCAACTACCTCAAGAAAACGGACATTGAGCGTTATCGTGAGCTGATTGCTCGATTGGGACTTAGAAAGTAACCTGAGATATCAAAGGGACCGCGTATTCCGGCGAACGTAGGAAACCGTCCGCCGATACGCGGTCATTTTGTAAGTACGGCGATGCATACATAGCATGCCGGGGCTACCGCCAACGCTGCGGTACAGCCAACCCTCAAAAAAGCGATGCGCTTTTTTGAAACAGATGTCGCTTCGGGCAACGAGGCCCGTGAGCAGGAAGAGAGAAGAAAGTATGGAAGCAAAAGTATTTTCAATGGAACTAGCAGGACGTGAACTCAAGATAGAATTTGGCAAGTATGCCCAGCAAGCCGGTGGCAGCGCGTTTGTGCGCTACGGCGAAACTGTGGTCCTTGTCAACGCAACGATGTCGGCCTCGGCACGGGAGGGCGTAGACTTCTTCCCCCTGACCGTCGATTTTGAAGAAAAGCAATACTCCGTGGGTAAAATCCCCGGCGGCTTCATCAAACGTGAAGGCCGCCCCACCGAAAAGGCGACCTTAACTTGCCGCCTGATGGACAGGCCCCTGCGCCCCTTGTTCCCCAAGGGCATGCGCAATGATGTGCATGTGCTGGCAACGGTGCTGTCCGTGGACAAGGATATTCCCCCGGAAATCCCCGCGATGATCGGTTCCTCCGCTGCGCTTACAGTTAGCAATATTCCCTGGGACGGCCCCACCGGCAGCGTTGTCGTTGGCAAAGTGGACGGCGAATATGTGGTTAACCCCGATGAAGCCCAGCGTAGTGCATCCACCATGCACGTGGTCGTGTCCGGCACCAAGGACGCAGTCCTGATGGTGGAAGCCGGCGCAAACGAAGTCAGCGAAGAAGATATGCTCGCCGCCATTTTGACCGCGCACGAAGAAATTAAAAAGATCGTCGCGTTCATCGAAGGCATTCATGCCGAAATCGGCAAGGAAAAGAGCGAAGTGACCCGCGTAGTCACCGGCGACGATATTAAACAGGCCGTGCGCGACTTTGCCTATGACAAGGCCGTGTGGACCTTTGATACCGATGTAAGGGCTGAGCGCCAGGAGCGCGAAGCGCAGGTCAAAGCCGAAGTGACCGAACATTTTGCCGAGCAGTTTGAAGGCCGCGCCGGTGAAGTGAAGGATGCGTTGTATTATCTGAACAAAGAGATCATGCGCCGTAAGATTCTGGACAGCGGTGTTCGTGCCGATGGCCGTGGTCTGGGCGATGTGCGCCCCATCTGGTGCGAGACCGGCATTCTGCCGCGCACCCACGGCAGCGCCGTGTTTACCCGCGGAGAAACCCAGGCCCTGACCATCACGACACTTGGCTCCATGAGCGATGTGCAGATGCTGGACGGCCTTGGTACCGAGGACTCCAAACGCTATATGCACCACTACAATTTCCCGCCCTATTCCACCGGTGAAGCCGGTCGTGCCAAGAGCCCCGGTCGCCGCGAAATCGGCCACGGCGCGCTGGCCGAACGTGCCCTGGTGCCCGTGATTCCCGATGAGGATGCGTTCCCGTACGCGCTGCGTCTGGTGAGTGAAATCATGGGGTCCAACGGTTCGTCCTCCATGGCATCGGTCTGCGGCAGCACGCTGTCGCTGATGGACGCGGGTGTGCCGATCAAAGCGCCGGTTGCCGGTGTGGCCATGGGCCTGATCAAGGATGCGGACTCCGATAAGGTGGCCGTGCTGACCGACATTCAGGGTCTGGAAGACTTCCTGGGCGATATGGACTTCAAAGTCGCCGGTACCGTGAAGGGCATCACCGCCATTCAGATGGATATCAAGATCGCCGGTATCGACCGCCCGATCCTGGAACGTGCGCTGTCACAGGCGCGCCTTGGCCGCCTGCACATCCTGCAGAAGATGCTGGACGTACTGGCCAAGCCCAACGAAACCCTGTCCAAGTATGCGCCTAAGATTGTGCGCTTTACGATTAACCCCGAAAAGATTCGCGAGGTCATTGGACCGGGCGGCAAGATGATTAACAAGATCATCGCCGAAACCGGCGTGAAGATCGACATCGAAGACGACGGCCGCGTGTACATTGCTACGCCCGATGCCGATGCAGCTGCTAAGGCCCGCAAGATCATCGAAGGCATTGCCAAAGAAGTGGAAGTCGGCGAAGTGTACATGGGTAAGGTCGTTCGCATTATGAACTTCGGTGCATTTATCGAACTGACCGGCGGCAAGGACGGTATGCTGCACATCTCCAAGATGGCAGACCACCGCGTGGAAAAGGTCGAAGATGTGATGAACATCGGCGACGAGATTGAAGTGAAGGTCAACGAGATCGACTCGCAGGGCCGCGTCAACCTCATTCGCAACGATATCACCTATTCCAAAGCCCCCATGTCGTCTGGCGATCGCCCCGGCGGCCAGCACAGGCGTCCGCCCCGCAGGGATGGACGACCCAACAACCATAACTAAAGGACAATCGGGGGATTTCCCCCTATCACACCGCCAGGGGATTCGCCTTTGGCCCATCCATTGGCCGTGCATGTATGCGCGGCCAATGGCAACTCTACGATTGATTAGAAGGAAGAACCATCATGTTTCATTCCATTACCCTGCCCAACGGATTGCGCGTTGTCGGGGAGCCGTTATCGCATTTGCGCAGCTGCTCCGTTGGCGTGTGGATTAAAGCCGGCTCCATGAACGAACGTGCCGGAGAAAACGGCTTGTCGCACTTTATTGAACACATGGTGTTCAAGGGCACGCAGAAGCGCAGCGCCCGGCAGATTGCCGAGCAGATGGACGCGGTCGGCGGGCAACTCAACGCCTTTACCGGCAAGGACTGTACCTGCTATTACGCCAAGGTGATTGACGAGTACCTGCCGCTGGCTGTGGACATGCTCAGCGACCTGGCCCTGCACCCGTTGTTTTCCCCAGACGACATCCAAAAGGAAAGCGATGTCATTTTGGAGGAAATCGCCATGGTGGAGGACTCGCCGGAGGATCTTGTTTCCGAAGCGCTGGCAGAAGCCCAGTTTGCAGGCTCGCTCAGGCTTCCGGTGCTGGGCACGGCAGAGCTGATAAAAAGCTATACAGCCGATGACCTGCGCGGTTACTGGCAGCGGCACTACCAGCCTGAAAACATCGTCATCGCCATTGCCGGTCGCTACGACTGGGATGCGTTTTTATCGCTGATTGAGCAGCAGTTTGATCGCTTTCCTGCGGCGAACGGTGCGCCGGTTATCGAGCAGCAGTCGTTTGCTAATGGCCGTGCTTTCCGCGAAAAGGATACCGAGCAGGTGCAGCTGTGCATCGGCTATCGCGGCTTTGCACTGGGGCAGGACGAGCTGTACGCCCTTTCCATGTTCTCCAACGCCCTGGGCGGGGGTATGTCATCGCGCCTGTTCCAGCGCATTCGCGAGGAACTGGGGCTGGCCTACTCTATCTTTTCGTATCCCAGCAGCTATCCGGCGCTTGGCACCTTCACGGTGTATGCGGGCACCTCGCCCAAGAAGGCCGAAACCGTGATTCGCGAGATGCAGGCGCAAATGAAAACAGCCCTGACTTCTGGCTTTACGGATGAGGAGTTTGAAAGCGCGAAAGCGCAGCTGAAAGGCGGATTCTTACTGGGGCTGGAAAGCTCGTCCGGCCGTATGCAGTCGCTGGGGCGCAGCATGATGCATTTAAACCGCCTGCGTACGCCCGATGAAGTGCTTGTCAAAATTGAAGCCGTCACGAAAAAAGCCCTGCACGATGCGGCAGAGCATGTATTGAATTCACCCGCCAGTGCGGCGGTTGTCGGCCGGGATGCCCAGTCCATTCTGACTATGATTCTATAACCGGTGTCTCCTGATCCATTGCCCACAGCTTGCGCGTGATGACGAATGCGCCGGCCGCCAGTGCGATGCTTAGGATGAACGGAAGGGCTGGTCCAATGTCCGCCAGTATACCGGCGATGGTCGTCAGCGGCGAGGTTAGCAGCATGCTGATAGCGTAGAAGAAGCCCAGCATTCGTGCGCGCTCCTCCCTGTCTACGTTAATCATTTGCAGGCCGGATGAAAACGGAATCAGCAGCGAAAGCGCGGTGCCTTCCATCAGTACGGTGACAAGCACCAGCCAGAACATACCTTTGGGCAGTACCAGCATAACCACAGCCATGGCAACGAACAGGAAAAGCCCCAGGCCGATTGGGTTGCGGTAGCGCCGCAGGTTTAACCTGGGTACTAAAAACACATAGCTGCACAGCATGAGCAGGGTTTTGATCGTTGAGAAGATCGACAGGTTTTCCGACGCGATGCCCAAATGCCCCGTAACCATCAGCGGCCAGAACATATCCGTAATACTTTTAAGCCCCGTAAAGCATGTGATGAACGCAATCGTCAGCATGATGCGGCGGCTTTTCAGCATGGTAAACAAAACTTTGCGGCTGTCCCACAAACGGTGGAAGATGGATTTGCCCTTGCTTTCCTCCATGCGGCGCAGCCCCACGGAAGTCTCCCGCGAGAATACATAGACTAAAATGACCTTCAGCACCATGATGCCAAAGAAAATTCCGTACAGCCAGCGAACCGTGGGGACCATATCGTAGCGGCGTACAAAGTAATAGGCGATTGGGGCAAAAAAGCCGGAGATTTGGGCGGAAATCTGCATGATGGAGAAAAGGCGGATCAGCTTTTCCTCCTTGGTGTCTTCCACCATCAGCAGCGTCCAGGAGTTCTCGGTTACGCGGGCGGCCCCGTTAAACAGCGCGGCGACGAGGAAATAGCGGTAGTCCTGGGCGACCATCCACAAAAATGCCGGGATGACCCATGCAATAATATCGAAGATCAGGGTCGTCAGCCTGCGGCCGAACTTATCGGTCAGCACGCCGCCCAGTATGGACCAGATCACCTGCGAGATCAGGCTGATGGTGGCGATCACGCCGATCATCGTCGGTGTCAGGCCAATGCCCGCCATATAGACCGATACATACGGCATGAACAGATTGTAGGGGATGCCCCACATCGGCTCGGTATACAGACAGGCGCGCTCGTTGCCCCGCAGGGTTTTGATGGTATGTAGAATGGACTCGTGACGCTGTTTCATGTCGATACTCCTTGCTGTTTTACAAACACGCTTATTGTACAGGCTCTTATGCTCCGGCGCAATACAAACTTACAATAATAACGAACAAACGTTCTGTACAAGTGATTTAAATTATGGTATACTGTTGAAAGCCTAAGCAGGCACCGGACAGTCCGGAAATCTATACACAGAGGTGCGAAATCCTTGCAAGATAAGCTCATCATCCGCGGGGCGCGGGAACATAATTTAAAGAATATCACCCTGGAAATTCCCCGCGACAAGTTTGTGGTATTCACAGGCTTAAGCGGGTCGGGTAAAACCAGTTTGGCGTTTGATACCATCTATGCTGAGGGGCAGCGCCGCTATGTGGAAAGCCTGTCTTCGTATGCGCGCATGTTTTTAGGGCGTATGGATAAACCCGATATCGATGCGATCGAAGGGCTTTCGCCTGCGATATCCATCGACCAGAAAACCACCAGCCGCAACCCGCGTTCCACCGTGGGTACGGTCACGGAAGTGTACGATTATCTTCGCCTGCTGTATGCCCGTGCGGGCGTGCCGCATTGCCCCAACTGCGGTAAGGTGATCCAGCAGCAGACCATTGACCAGATGGTGGATCAAATCCTGCTGCAGGAAGAGGAAACGCGCATGCAGGTGTTGGCACCTGTGGTGCGCAGCCGCAAAGGTGAGCACGCCCGGCTGATGCAGGATTTCCTCAAGCAGGGCTATGTGCGCGTGATGATCGACGGCGAAATGTATGAGCTGGATGAAACGCCCACGCTCGATAAAAAGAAGAAACACGATATTTCCATCGTGATCGACCGCCTGATCATCCGCAATTCCGATGATTTTAGAAAACGTCTGGCCGATAGTTTAGAAACCGCCGCCAAAGCCGCTGAGGGTTTGGTGCTTATCGATATGTTTGACAAGGGAACGCTGTTATTTTCCCAGAACTATGCCTGCGCCGACTGCGGCATCAGCATTGAGGAGCTGTCCCCGCGGATGTTTTCGTTCAACAGTCCGTTTGGCGCATGCCCCTCTTGCGATGGACTTGGCACCATCCTGCGCATCAGCCCGGAAACCATTGTACCCGATCCGTCCAAGAGCATTGCGCAGGGTGCCATTCAGGCCATGGGCTGGAACTTTGTAGACAGAACCAGCGGCGCGGTCGCGTTTTCCAAGGCGCTGTCTAAAAAGTATGGCTTCAGCCTGGATGTTCCCTATGCCGAGCTGCCTAAAAAAGTACAGGATATTCTAATGTATGGCACCGGGAACGAAAAGATTACCGTGCAGTACGAAAGTGCCAATGGCCAGGGCAGGTTTACCACAACCTTTGAAGGTGTGATTACCTCGCTGATGCGCCGCTACCGCGAAACCAGTTCCGAGGGCATGAAGGCTGCCTATGAAGAATACATGACAGCCGAAGCCTGCGAAACCTGCGGGGGCAGGCGCTTGCGTAAGGAAGCGCTGGCTGTGACCATCGGGGATAAGAATATTTCCGAGATCACGGACCTGTCCATTGTGAAGGCCAAAACATTTTTCCAGACGCTGCAACTGACCGAAACGCAGAAGATTATCGCATCGCAAATCCGCAAAGAAATTGACAGCCGTTTAAGCTTTCTGGATAGCGTCGGGCTTTCCTACCTTACGCTCTCGCGCGCAGCGGGCACGCTTTCGGGCGGCGAGGCGCAGCGCATCCGGCTGGCAACGCAGATCGGTTCCAGTTTGATGGGCGTGCTGTATATTCTGGATGAACCCTCCATCGGCCTGCACCAGCGGGATAACGGCAAGCTGATCGGGACGCTGAAACACCTGCGCGATTTGGGCAACACCCTGATCGTGGTCGAACACGACGAGGACACCATGCGTGCAGCCGACTATATTGTCGATATTGGCCCCGGCGCCGGTGTGCACGGTGGCCATGTATGTGCGCAGGGTACGTTTGAAGAGATTCAAAACAACCCGGAGTCTCTCACAGGGCAGTACCTGTCGGGAAAGAAGTCCATCCCAACGCCGAAAACCCGGCGCAAACCGGAGAACTGGCTGACCGTGGAAAAAGCGGCGCAAAATAACTTAAAGAATATCGACGTCAGCTTTCCCCTTGGTGTATTCTGCGTAGTTACGGGCGTGAGCGGTTCGGGGAAATCCAGCCTCGTCAACTCCATTTTATACAACCACCTCGCCAAAACCCTGAACCGTGCCAAAACGCGCGCTGGTAAGTTCGGGCAAATTATTGGCGCGGAAAAGCTGGATAAGATTATCGCAATCGACCAAAGTCCCATCGGCCGCACCCCGCGCTCCAACCCCGCGACCTATACAGGGCTGTTTGATTTGATTCGCAACCTGTTTGCCATGACACCCGATGCCAAGGCCAGAGGCTACAAAGCCAATCGTTTTTCCTTCAACGTCAAGGGTGGCCGCTGCGAGGCTTGCTCCGGCGACGGCGTGCTGAAAATAGAAATGCACTTCTTGCCGGATGTGTATGTGCCCTGCGATGTATGTAAGGGCAAACGCTACAACCGGGAAACCCTGGAAGTGCGCTACAACGGGAAAAACATTTACGATGTGCTGGAGATGACCATCGAGGAAGCACTGGAGTTTTTCTCGGCGCATCAGCGCTTGGTACGCAAGCTGCAAACGATGTATGATGTTGGCCTTGGGTACCTGAAAATCGGGCAACCCAGCACCCAGCTGTCGGGCGGCGAAGCGCAGCGCATTAAGCTGTCGTCCGAGCTTTCCCGCAGGGCGACTGGCCGCACCATCTATGTGCTGGATGAACCAACCACCGGCCTGCACATGGACGATGTCGGCAAACTGCTGCAAGTATTGCAGCAACTGGTGGAGAACGGAAACTCCGTTGTGGTCATTGAGCACAATTTAGATGTAATCAAAAACGCCGACCATATTATCGACCTGGGACCGGAAGGTGGCGATGGCGGCGGCACGGTCATCTGCTCCGGCACACCGGAAGAGGTCGCCGCATGCCCGGATAGTTACACAGGGCAATTTCTGAGGGCATTATTGGAAAGAAACAAAATAGGAGATGAATAAGTTTATTCATCTCAATTTCAGGTGATGATTTGAATCTAAGCATTAGTTTGCAGCGAATAAAGGGCTTGAAAAGCCACTCTCAAATCGCTCGTGTGATCAGCGAGGAATGGGTGAGGAATCAGCTATACTGCCCTTTTTGTGGTAGCGATAGGCTAATGAAATTTGAAAACAATCGACCTGCTGCAGATTTCTTTTGCCCGCAATGCAATGAGCAATATGAGTTGAAAAGTAAAAATGGAAAAGAATCGGACGTGATACTTGGTGGATCCTATCATGCTTTGGTGCAGAGGATAGAATCAGAAACTAGTCCGAACTTGCTTTTAATGTTCTATTCTGGCAGCGAACCACGCATTGATAATCTACTCGTGATTCCGAAATATTTTCTTACAACGGATATTGTTCAAAGAAGAAAGCCACTGTCTAGTTCTGCAAGACGAGCAGGTTGGATTGGTTGTAATTTGCGCTTGGATCGGCTTCCCATTGAGAGTAAGACTTACATCGTAAAAAACGGAGTGGAAATTGCAAAAGCACAAGTTTTAGCCAGCGTTAAGGGTGCGAACTTTGTTGCCTCCGTCTCGTTAGATCAAAGAGGATGGCTGTTTGAAACTATGATGTGTATTCAACGCATTCCGCAAGACGAATTTTCGATTGCTGATGTCTATGCCTTTGCCGAAGAACTTGCTGTAAAGTATCCGCGTAACCATTTTATTCAAGCTAAATTGAGGCAGCAATTGCAGTTACTTCGTGATGTCAGCTATATTGAGTTTCTTGGAAAAGGCCGATACAGAAAAATACGTTCCAGTGAATCAGAAAATCAATCATAGTACCGTTGCGGTACGTGTGAAATGTTTGATTTGGGTGTGGCTTCTTGCTATAATTATGAATAGGCTTGATATCATGCAGTGAATATGAAATAATTCTTTTGATTTTATCTAGTAATCGCCTTAGGAGGATACTTAATGAAGCTCACATTTTTAGGAGCGGCGCACGAGGTAACGGGCAGCCGTTTCCTTTTAGAAGCACACGGAAAAACCATGATGATTGATTATGGCATGGAACAGGGCTTGGACCTGTATGAAAATACCCCCTTACCCTTGGACGCAGCATCGGTCGACTGCGTATTTTTAACGCACGCACATATCGATCACTCCGGCTGGCTGCCGCTGCTGTATAAAAAGGGCTTTCGCGGCCGCATTTTCACCACCGAGGCGACTGAATCCCTTTGCGCTATCATGCTGCTGGATTCGGCGCATATCCAGGAAATGGAGGCCGAATGGGCCAGCCGTAAGGCCACCCGCAAAGGTGAACCGCCGGTAGAACCGGCCTATACCATACAGGATGCTACGGAAACCATTAAGCTGTTTACCCCCATCAAATATATGGAGCGTACGGAGGTTTACCCCGGCATTCAAATCCGCATGATTGATGTGGGGCATATGCTTGGCTCGGCCTCCATTGAAGTAAGCGTTACCGAAGAGGGCAAAACCGAGACCATTGTTTTTTCCGGCGATATCGGCAACAAAAACCAGCCGCTTTTGCGCGATCCGCGCTATTTTACGCAAG
The DNA here is from genome assembly GCA_963675925.2 of Candidatus Limiplasma sp. Classification (GTDB taxonomy): domain Bacteria; phylum Bacillota; class Clostridia; order Christensenellales; family Aristaeellaceae; genus CAXXOK01. The sequence goes on along the minus strand of CAXXIB010000004.1, from coordinate 270,558 downwards.
CAGATTATGTAGTGATGGAATCGACCTATGGTGATCGTTCCCACGGCCCGATTCCGGATTTTATCGCTACAATGGTGGATGTGCTTAACACCACCTTCAAGCGCGGGGGTAATGTGGTTATCCCAAGCTTTGCCGTGGGGCGTACGCAGGAGCTGCTATATTTCCTGCGCCAAATCAAGCAGGACGGGCTGATCAAAGACCATCCCGACTTCCCTGTGTATATCGACAGTCCGCTGGCCATCGAGGCAACACAGGTTTTCAGAGAGCACATGTACCATTACATGGATAAGGAGACCGTCGCGCTGCTGAAGCAGGGCATCAACCCCTTAAGCTTTGACGGCCTGAAAGTGGCACAGACGGCCGATGAATCCAAGCTTATCAATGAGGACAAGACCCCCAAGGTCATTATCTCCGCCAGCGGCATGTGTACAGCCGGGCGGATACGCCATCACCTGAAGCACAACCTGTGGCGGCCGGAATGCACAGTGCTGTTTGTGGGCTATCAGGGCGTGGGTACGCTGGGACGCATTTTGCAGGATGGCGCTGATGAGGTAAAGCTCTTTGGTGAGACAATCCGTGTGAAAGCCGAAATGCGCAAGTTAAGCGGTATCAGCGGTCATGCCGACAACAAGGGACTGATGGAATGGATCGGCGCGTTTGGCAAAACACCCAAGCACGTGTTTGTACTCCATGGCGATGACGAGATTACGGATCTGTTCGCCGCGCGGGTGGAAAACGAGCTGGGGCTGCACGCTACAGCACCCTATAACGGAGAGAGCTGGGATTTGACCCGGGATGTGATGCTTGCCCAGGGCAACAAAGAAAAAATCCGGCGCGATACAAAAACACCGGGTTTGCAGCCTAAGCCGGAACTTGAACTGGTCAAGCCCAAAGCAAGCAAAACGCGCGAAAACACGGCGTATACTCGCTTGCAGGAAGCTGGCTCGCGCATAGCCGAGTTGATCGAGCGCATGGAACACAGTTCCAACAAGAATAAAAACAAACTAGCTAACGCGCTGTTTTTGGTGGCCAAGCGCTATAATAAACGTATCCATCGCTAAGGGAAGCGATAGTTATACAAGGACTGCGTAAGAGTAAACAATCATACAGGAGGATAGCCCTATGACCAAAGCCAAAGCCAAAGCACTTGCCAAAGCCCTGGTGGGCAAAATGACACTGGATGAAAAGGCATCACAGCTTACGTATCACGCAGCGGCGGTGCCACGGCTGAACGTACCCTCGTACAACTGGTGGAACGAGGCCCTGCATGGCGTTGCCCGCGCGGGTACGGCGACGGTCTTCCCCCAGGCCATCGGCCTGGCGGCCGCGTTTGACGATACACTGCTGCACGCCGTGGCTGATACCATCTCCACCGAAGCCCGCGCCAAGTACAATATGCAGTCGGAGCTTGGCGACCGGGATATTTACAAAGGGCTTTCCATGTGGTCGCCCAACATCAACATTTTCCGCGATCCGCGCTGGGGCCGTGGTCAGGAGACCTACGGCGAAGACCCGTATCTGACATCGCGGCTGGGCGTTGCGTTTGTAAACGGGCTGCAAGGCGATGGGGATACCATGAAAATCGCCGCCTGTGCCAAGCACTACGCCGTGCATTCCGGCCCTGAGGCCGTGCGCCACAGCTTTGACGCGATCGCCTCGGAAAAGGATATGCGCGAGACTTATCTGCCGGCCTTTGAAGCACTGGTCAAGGAAGCCAAGGTCGAAAGCGTGATGGGCGCGTACAACCGTGTCAACGGCGAGCCGGCCTGCGGCAGCAAGGTGCTGCTCAAGGATATCCTCCGCGATGAGTGGGGATTTGATGGCCATATCGTCAGCGATTGCTGGGCAATCCTCGATTTTCATAAAAACCACAAGGTGACCGACACGGCCACCCAAAGCGCGGCGCTGGCTATGAAATACGGCTGCGATCTGAACTGCGGCGTGGTGTACCTGCAGGTGCTGGCAGCGCTGCAGGAAGGGCTGGTCACCGAAGACCAGATTACCACCGCTTGTGAACGGCTGATGACCACGCGTTATCTGCTGGGTACGCTTGGCGAAGGCGGCTCGGAGTACGATGCCATATCGTACGATGCGTGCGATACGGATGAAAACGATGCGTTGGCCCGCACCGTGGCTGAAAAAAGCATGGTGCTGCTGCAAAACGACGGCATCCTGCCGCTGGACTTAAACAAGCTGACAACCGTCGGCGTGGTCGGCCCCAATGCCGATAGTATAGACTGTCTCAACGGCAACTATAGCGGCACATCCTCCCGCTATGTCACCTTCCTGGAGGGCATACGGCAGGCCTGTCAGGGTAAGGCGCGTGTGCTGTATTCGCAGGGCAGCCATCTGTTTAAATCCGGCACCAGCAACCTGGCCTTGCCGGACGACCGCATTGCCGAAGCCGTCGCCGTTGCCAAGCGCAGCGATGTTACGGTTCTCTGCGTGGGGCTGGATGCGACGCTTGAGGGCGAGGAAGGCGACACCGGCAATGAGTATTCCTCCGGCGACAAGAAAGATTTAAGCCTGCCGGAAGGACAGAAGAACCTGATTGATGCGGTGCTGAAAACCGGGAAACCCGCTGTTATCGTGCTGGCCTCTGGCAGTGCCATTGCGCAAACCGGCGGCAACGCGCTGCTGCAGGCGTGGTATCCCGGTCAGGCGGGCGGCACAGCACTTGCCAACATCCTGTTTGGCAAGATCTCGCCCTCGGGCAGGCTGCCGGTCACCTTCTACAAGAGCGTGTCCGACCTTCCCGATTTCGAAGACTATGCCATGAAGAACCGCACCTATCGTTACTTTGAGGGCGAAGCATTGTTCACCTTCGGCTATGGGATGAGCTACAGCAAGTTTGCCTATTCCGGCGCGGCGTACAAGGACGGCGCTGTGACCGTAACGGTCATGAACACCGGCGCGCATGATGCCGACGAAGTGGTGCAGGTGTACGTTAAAGACAAAACCACGCCCTTTGCCGTGCGCAACCACAGCCTGTGTGCGTTTAAGCGGATTACCCTGGCCGCGGGTGCATCGCAAACTGTGACGCTGCCCATCGGAAAGCAAGCCTTCCAGTCCATCAACGAGGACGGACAGCCAGTGCAGGGGAAACAGTTCACCCTTTATGTCGGCGGAAGCCAGCCCGATGCGGTCAGTGTGAAGCTGACGGGGCAAAAGCCGCTGGAGATTTCTGTAGAGATTTGACAATTTCGCCCACGAGTGGTACGATTTGTCCGAACCCATGGGTTCTTCAGGGCAGGGTGAAATTCCCTACCGGCGGTAACAGCCCGCGACCCTTTCCGGCATCCCCGGGGAGGCTGATTCGGTGGAACTCCGAGGCCGACGGTGAACGGTATTTACCGTTAAGTCCGGATGAAAGAAGAGCAATCTCTTTGTAACCAGAGTTGCCCCTGATGATGAACCATCGGGGGCAATTTTATATGAAAGGTGACCGAGAGGTTCATCTTTCAAACGGAGGGAATATCATGGAAAAAACCAAGGCGTTCTTCACACCCCAGCGTATCACCCTGATCGCCATCCTGGCGGCGATCTCCATCGTCCTGTTCCTACCACCGCTGCAAATCCCCATCGTGCTGTTCTACAAGCTGGACTTCTCCTCGGTACCGGTGCTGCTTGGGACTTTTGCTATGGGGCCGCTGACGGGCATGGTCATTTTGCTACTCAAAAGCCTGACGGGGCTGCTGTTTTCCACATCGCTTGGCGTTGGGGAACTGGCGGATTTTATGATCGGCCTTTCCATGCTCGTGCCGGCAGGCTTGTACTATCAAAAGGACAAAACCCGTAAAAACGCCATGACCGGCATGGAAATCGGCGCGGTCGCCGCTTCGGCCATGGGCGTACTGCTCAACGTATACCTGCTGATTCCCTTTTACGGCGCGGTGTTTAACCTGCCGGTGGAGGAGATCATCGCCATGGGACAGACCATTGCGCCGTCCATTGACAGCATCTGGAAATTCGTGTTAATCCTCACCGCACCGTTTAACATTGTCAAGTGGGCGCTGATTGCGATTATTTCCGTGATCATTTACAAACCCCTTTCGCCGATTCTGCACGGTAAAATCGGCAAACATAAAGCCTGACAGGAAGGACAGTCACCATGCCAGTCGTAAACACCGTAAGCACTGCGCAAACCAAAGCGCTTGGCATCGCACTCTCCCGGCAGCTTGCCGGGGGAGATGTTGTGCTTTTACAGGGTAACCTTGGCGCAGGCAAAAGCGAGCTGGCGCGGGGTATTGCCCGCGGGCTTGGCATCACCGGCCATGTACCCAGCCCGAGCTTTACTATTTTGCAGGTATATGAGGATGGCAGATTGCCGCTGTATCATTTCGACTGGTATCGCATTGGCAGCGCAGAAGAACTGTATGAGCTGTCCCTGGACGAATATCTGTATGCGGGCGGTGTATCGGTGATTGAATGGCCGTCCATGGCGCGCGACGCCCTGCCGGAAACCTATTTACTGATCAACATCGCCATCACCGGGGAGCAGGAGCGTCAGTTCTCCTTTGACCCCGTTGGCGGTTTTCACGCGCTGGACTATGCAGCATTGGAGGCATTGGCATGATCATTCTGGCTGTGGACACCTCCGGCCCGGTATGCGGGGTTGCGCTGGCCAAAGACGAGCAAATTTTGTACGAAGCCGCAGCGGTGAACAAGCGTACCCATTCGGCCAGTTTAATGCCCATGGTGGCAGAGGCCTTAGCGCGAGCGGCCCTGCATATAGAGGATGTGGATTGTTTTGCCGCCGTTACCGGTCCGGGATCGTTTACCGGGGTGCGTATCGGGGTTAGCACCGTTAAAGGAATGGCGCATGGCGCAGGCAAACCCTGCGTGGGCGTGAATGCGCTGCAGGCACTGGCCGCCGGTGTTTCTGGCGGTGATGCACTGATTTGCCCCATACAGGACGCGCGAGCAGGGCAAGTCTACGGGGCAGCGTTTACCCCCGGTATGCCGCCAAGGCGCGTGGTGGAGGATAGGGCTGCTAAACTTGGCAGCTACTTGGATGCTGTATTGCAAGCCGCTAGTAGCGGGCAAGTATTTTACTTCGTTGGCGACGGGGTTGAGCCCAACCGGGATGCCATTCAAGCTGAGCTTGGCGACCGGGCTGTGTTTTTACCGGCACACCAGACCCTGCTTAGGCCTTCGTCGGTTGCGTTATTAGCCGCGTTTCAAACGCCGGGTGATTACCTGGCGCTGCAACCCTATTATTTGCGCGCACCGCAGGCCGAGCGCGCCCGTAAAGGCAAACTATGACCATACGGCGCATGAAAAAAGCCGACATTGCGGCCGTATATGCGATTGAAATGAACACCTTCGCTGTGCCATGGCCGGAGGCGAGCTTCCACCATGAGCTAAGCGAAAACCCCGCCGCCCGCTACCTGGTAGTCGAAAGCGACGCGGGTGATGTGATCGCCTATGCCGGGGCTTGGATGATCTTTGAAGAAGCGCATATCACCAACATTGCCGTTTCTAAGGAATGGCGGGGGCAGGGCATAGGCATTGCGCTGACCAAAGCGCTGATCCAGTATGCCGCCAACCTGGGTGTGCAGTATATGACGCTGGAAGTACGCAAATCAAACGCCGTGGCCCAGACCATGTATGAAAAACTGGGGTTTGAGAAACTCGGCGTACGCAAACAGTACTATAGCGATAATGGGGAAGATGCCTTGTTAATGGTGCTCCAGCATATGCCGGAGATACAGGAAGATGTTAGCAAGTAATCTGGTGTTAGCCATTACTTGCTTGAAAAATATAGAGTTCGCATTCCAGCCGGCCGTTGTACAGGCGGCGTTTTTTATTGGCGCGGCGGCCAAAATAGCGGTCAAATGCCGGATCGGACGATAGCGCACAAAGGCTCCACCCCGGATGCCGCTTGAGCAGCAGACCCAGCTCGCGGTACAATACCCGGCAGCTGTCTCGATCGGATAAGCGTTCACCATAGGGCGGATTGCACAGGAACACGCCGCGCTCCTGGGGCAGTTGCAGCGTGCGTAAATCCTGCACTTCTACGGGAATGCGGTAGGCAAACCCGGCCTGCTCGGTGTGTTTTTCGCACAGGCGGATGGCTTCGGGGTCGATATCACTGCCGCCGATATCAAAGGCGATATCGGGCGTATACGCGTCTTCCGCCTCTTTGCGCAAGCGCTTCATATCATCCTGCGGCATGAAGGGATATCGCTCGCAGGCAAAGCTGCGTTTAAGGCTGCTGGCGCGGCCTGTGGCGCGAAATGCCGCCTCAATCAGCAATGTACCTGTGCCACAGCAGGGGTCGTACAATGGCATATCCGGCTTCCAGTGTGATAGTTCCACCATGGCTGCGGCCAGTGTTTCCCGAAGCGGCGCTTCGCCGTTCCAGGTGCGATAGCCGCGTCGGTTCAGGGCATCGCCGGACATATCCAGCGTTACCCGCAGGGTATCGGAATGAATGGCGATATCCACAGGATAAGCCACGCCGGTTTCCGGCAGCCGCTGCACGCGATGTTTGTTCATCAAACGCGTGACGATTGCTTTTTTGGCGATGGACTGGCAATCGCGCACGCTCATCAATTGGCTGCGTACACACTTGCCGCTGACCAAAATCTGTGCGTCTTTTTGCATATAGCGTTCCCAGGGGATGCGGTACACCGCCTGGTAGAGGTCTTCAAAGGTTTTGGCCTGGCCTTCGTGCAGCAGCCAAAGTACCCGGTCGGCGGTTTTCAGCCACAGGTTGGCCCGAAATGCATCGATCAGCTCGCCTTCAAAGCGTGCACCGCCAGCCTCCGCTTTCACGGGCAGGTGCATATGCCGAAGTTCCGAAGCGGCCACGCCTTCCAGCCCGAAGGCTGCCGAGGCGATAAAAGTTTGGGTCATGGTATCTCCTCCAATCCAACCAGTGTACGCTGTTGGAAACGAAAAGTAAACCGAAATATGCTTTTCAAGCGGCGCCGCCCTGTGTACAATGACAGTAAGGCAGGTGTTGATGATGGTTGTAAAGGTTATGCGTGGGATGATTGACTACTACGGGGATGATCCCCGCCGGGTGAACCATTTTCTGAAGGTGTACGGCTTTGCGCAAGCCATAGGCGCGGGGGAGGGGCTGGACGCACGCACGCAGCATGTGCTGGAAGTCGCCGCCCTGACCCACGACATCGGCATTAAAAACAGCGAGGCAAAGTACGGCAGTTCTTCAGGTGCGCATCAGCAGCAGGAAGGCCCGCCCGAGGCGGAAACCCTGCTGCGCGGCCTGGGCGCGGATGAAGCCCTCATCACGCGGGTATGCTTTTTAATCGCCCATCACCATACCTATACGGATATTGAAGGGCTGGATTACCAAATCCTTGTCGAGGCGGATTTTCTGGTCAACGCCTTTGAGGATAGCATGCGACCCGAAGCCATGCTCGCGTTCAAACACAAGGTGTTCAAAACCCAAACAGGGATCGCGCTGCTGCAAACGCTGTATGGCGTATAACGCTTTTCATTCCTGAAAAACAGGTGTACAATAAAGACAGTGGAAACTGCAAAAGGAGGTACTACCAATGCGTGTATTTTTAATTGTGCTCGATTCTGTGGGCGCGGGCGAGCTGCCGGATGCCGCTGCCTATGGCGATGTAGGCGCGAACACCCTGGCCCATGTGATAGAAAAAGAAAACCCCAAACTGCCCAATCTGGCACGGATGGGGCTTGGCTATATTGATACCGTCCCGTACGACCAACCGGCAAACGCCGCCGGTGCCGCCGGACGCGCCCGGGAGAAAAGCCCCGGCAAGGATACCACCACCGGACACTGGGAAATGGCGGGCATTCGACTGCCAAAGGCGTTCCCGACCTATCCGAACGGATTTCCGGCGGAGGTTATTGAAGCATTTGAAAACGCCATCGGCCGCAAAACCCTGGGCAATTACGCAGCTAGCGGCACAGTGATTATTGAAGAGCTTGGGGAAGAACACCTGCGTACAGGCTACCCTATTGTCTACACCTCGGCGGACAGCGTATTCCAGATTGCCTGCAACGAGGAAATTATTCCGGTAGAAACCCTGTACAAGTGGAGCGAAATTGCCCGCGGTATCCTGACAGGCGACCACAATGTGGGGCGCGTCATCGCCCGCCCGTTTGTTGGCCAGCACAAAGGCGGATTCTCGCGCACCAAAGGGCGCAGGGATTTCAGCGTTGTGCCGCCAGAGCCGACCATTTTGGACGTGCTGATGGATGCGGGCTATTACACCATGGGCGTTGGTAAAATTGAAGATATCTTCGCTGAAAAAGGCCTGACCGAAAGCGTGCATTCTGCTGGTAATACCGCCTGCATTGAAGAATGGCTGAAGATGATGCACAAAGACTTTGACGGTCTGACTTTTATCAATCTCGTTGATTTTGATATGCTCTACGGTCACCGGCGCGATACCAAAGCCTACGCAGGTGCCCTGGAGGAATTTGATGGTAAGCTCGGCGAGGCCCAGGCCATGGCGCGGGAAGACGATGTATTCATCATCACCGCCGACCATGGCTGCGACCCCACCTTCCGCGGCACCGATCACACGCGCGAGCACGCACCGGTGCTGGTATGGACAAAGACAATGAAAGGCTTTACGCCCCTTGGCACGCGCGAAAGCTTTGCCGATATAGCGGCCACGATTGCCGATCTGTTCGGCCTGCCGCAGCGCTTTGATGCCACATCGTTTGCCGATATTATTCGCTAGGAGGAACCGATTATGACATATCTGGAGACCATTGACCAGGCGGCGGAGTACATTACACAGCAATGCGGCACGGCGGAAATCGCCGTGGTACTGGGCAGCGGGCTTGGCGACTATGCCGAGCGGCTGGAGGATGCAAAAACCCTTCCATATGCCAGCATTCCGCATTTTCCCGTGTCCACGGTGGAAGGCCACGCGGGCAACTGGCATGCAGGGACGCTGCATGGCAAAAAGGTATATTTGATGCAGGGCCGTTTTCATGCTTATGAAGGCTACAGCATGGAGGAAGTTACCATGCCCATCCGCGTGATGGCGCGACTTGGGGTGAAGACTTTAATCCTTACCAACGCGGCCGGCGGCGTGAATACCTCGTTTCCGCAGGGCTGCCTGATGCTGATTGATGATGTGATCAATCTATCCGGCCGTAACCCCCTCATCGGCCCCAACCTCAAGGAGTTCGGCCCGCGCTTTCCGGATATGACCTATGCGCTGGACCCCGCGCTGAAAACACTGGCCAGGGATACCGCCAAAACGCTGGATATCCCACTGCAACAGGGCGTATACTGCTGGCTGACCGGGCCAAGCTACGAAACGCCCGCAGAAATACGCGCCCTGCGCTTGCTGGGCGCGGACGCTGTGGGGATGTCCACCGTGCCGGAAATCATCGTAGGGCGGCATAGCGGTATGAAGGTGATGGGGATCAGCTGTATTACGAATATGGCGGCTGGGATTTTAGACCAGGAACTGGATATGTACGAGGTGATCGAGACCGGCAAACGCGTAAAGCATATATTTGCTTCGCTGGTCGATGGGGTGATCGAGCGCTTATGATCCCTGCAGCGCGTTGCGCACATACCCGGTGAGGATATCCACAATCCGCGCATTCCGGCCCCCGTTGGCCACAATCACATCCGCAAGCTCAATGTAGTTGCGGATGTATTTGTTGTACATGGGTTTGACGGTGGTCAGGTACTGGGCGGAAATGCTGTCGATGGAGCGCTCGCGCTCCTTAATGTCACGCTCAATGCGCCTAAGCAGGCAGATATCCGCTTCCACGCTTATGTAGAGTTTCAAAAACATCTTTGCGCACAGCCGCGGGTCGTGAAAGACATGAATGCCCTCCAAAATGCACACATCGGTGGGATAGATCCACTCGTCGTTGTGGTTGGCGCGGCGGTGCACGGTATAATCGTAATCCTTACGGGTGATTTTTTCGCCCGATAATAGCTTTGAGATATCGTCAAGAAACAAATCATGGTCGAAGATGGCCGGTTCGTCATAATTCTGGCGGGCACGCTCGGGAAAACTGAGGTTTGGAAAATCGCGGTAGTAATTATCGTGGTTGATGATGATGCAGCCTTGGCCGATGGAGGTTTTCAGTTCCTCGGCCAGGGTGCTTTTTCCGCTTCCGCTTGCGCCACAGATCCCGATGAGCAGCATAGAGGTACCTCGCTATATTTTTTATTCAGGCGTTGTGAATTCTTCCATCACATAGCCTTCGGTGACGTCCGTTTTCACGTGCAGCCAGCCTTCCTGGGGCATACGCTCCAGTACCAGCAAACGCTGATCCTTGAACAGCAGCATTTGGATGTCTGACGATAGGCTGGGTTCTGACCGCAGGTTCAGCCAGGAGTTTTCACCAATGTTGGATACCCGGGCATACCACTGACCATCCCCGGCGACAGCCGTAACCGGCATCAGCGTAGGCCGGGGTGTGGGGGTTGGCGGCGGGTCTGCGGCCTTGGTGAATGCACTGGAAACATGGGGAAGAACCCTCGGTGTTTCAGTATACCGCAGTAAGCTGATGCCCGGATAGTAGAACGACAAAATTTCCGTATAGAGCATATCATACTGGCCGGCCATCCACTCCGCTCCGTACTGGCTCATCCCCACGCCGTGGCCATACCGGCGGGATTCGATGATGAACGCATCATCGGTCTCATTCACAGTCCACAGCTCATTATCATACTGGTTAATGCTCAAAGAAAGTGCGCTTTCCGCATCCCGGAAAATGGGGATATCCAAGGTGACAGCGTCCTCGACCGTTTCAAAGGCACCATAGACAGGCGCGGGGGTCGGGGTGGGCTGTGGCGTTTCGGTCGGCACAGGCGTATCGGTCGGTAGCGGGGTCATGGTCGCATCCGGCGCGGGCGATGCGGTGAAGAGGCTGATTTCAATCTCGTTTTGCAATACGGCGGCAACGGGCGGAACATAATCGGTGCGGGTTCGCCCGGAGTAATTGAAGGTGATATGCAGCATGGTATACAGCCGGGACGGTGGGGCGAATTTTGGCGTATCGACCGTTACGGCGGATATGCTGTCAATCCGCAGGCTTTCGGCTGTGGCATCAAAGCCCATAGCGCGCAGCTCGTCTTCCAGCGCGGCGGCGAGTAATGCCCGCAGGCCGTAGGGGGTTTCTTCGGGTGTGAATGCAAGCTTTGGCAAAAACGCGTTTTTGACGACGCTTTTGGGGTTTTCAACATCATAGGGGTCGTCCCGCATATCTAAATAGCCGGTCTTGTCGCCCCATTGGTTTTCGCTGAGCTCGGTCTGGCCGCCGTTGGAGGAACCATAGTAGCACATGATCAGCTTGTCGTTATAAAACGCGCAGACGCCTGCGGTTTCTAAAACTGCCTGAGCGGCGCGGGTATGCTCCGGGCGTGTGCCTTTGAACACCTGATCGTTGGTGGTGTCGGACATATGATATTCGCTGCTGGCGTTATTCAAGGCTTTACGCACCGCATAGGTACGGGCGGCCACGGCCTGAGCCTTGAGCGCTTCCAAGGGAAAGGAATCACTCATTTCGTAGGGGACTACGCCTTCTAAGTAATCTTCCACGGCGATGGACAAAATCAAGCGCAGCGTACCGTCCTGCACACGCAGGGTCAGGTCGCCCTCGTACAACGAGGGGTTGCCGTAGAAACGAATCCCGTTGTCGCCGCCACGATCATTTTGAAAGCGCGTCAGCGTAAGCTCCGGGCCTGCGCCAAGGCGCATGCCCGCATAGTCAATAAACAGACTGTCATCAATCACCAGCACGGTGATCTCGCTGCCGTAAGGAAACAGCATGGTCACCCCGCCGATATCGGCTGTGTACACCCCGGCAAGCTCAATATCCGCTTGCGTTGTCAGATCCAAGCGTCTGAGCAGGATGCGCAGCACCTGGGGCAGCTGCACCTGCGCGGCGGGTAGGCTGGTTTCGGTCGCTAACCCGCTAATAGGCGTAAGGAATAACGCCATCAGCAGCAGCCAGGCGAGAGTTTTCTTGATACTTTGTCTGTTCACGGTACGCCTCCCGGTTTCAGTCCTCGGGCTTGTGTATGGTATCGCAGTAATAGCAGCGGTAGGTGCCTTTTTCACGGTCGTGGAGCACGAACCTGTGCTGGAGTTCCTGTTCGGTCTGGGTGATGCAGCGGGGGTTCTTGCACTTGAGCACGCCGGTCACGGTCTCCGGCACGGTGAGCCGGGTTTTCTCGACCAGCTTGCCGTTTTTGATGGTGTTGACGGTCGCACCGGCATCAATATAGCTGACGATGTTCAGGTTCAGGTCAATCAACTCGTCAATCTTGATGATATCTTTGCGGCCCATGCGTGCGGACTTGGCATTTTTAATGATGGCGACCGAGCAATCCAGCTGATCGAGGTCCAGGTAGCGGTATACGCGCAGTGCGCGCCCCGCGTGCAGGTGATCGATGACATAGCCGTCCTGAATTTCATTAATATTCATTGTGTCGCCTCCATCAGCTGCAGGATCAGCGCTTGGCGCATGTGCATGCCGTACTTCATTTGTTTAAAATAACACGCTCTGGGGTCTGCGTCCACTGCTTGGCGAATTTCATTGACACGCGGCAGCGGATGCATAAGGGTCATATCCTTGCGGGCAAGCTTCATTTTGTCCACGGTTAGGATATAGCTGTCCTTCAGGCGAACATAGTCAGCTTCGTTAAAGAAGCGCTCTTTTTGTACGCGGGTCATGTACAGCACATCCAGCGTGCCGATGACATCTTCCAGTCTCTCCACTTCAGTAAACGGAACACCGAGGCTTTTCATTCCCTCGCGCAAATATTCGGGTATGCGAAGCTCTTTCGGGGAGATCAGCACAAAGCGAATGGACTTGTACCGTGCCATGGCGTTCATCAGGCTGTGTACCGTGCGCCCAAACTGCAAATCGCCGCACAGGCCGACCACCAGCTGGTTCAGTCTGCCTTTTTCGCGGCGGATGGTGTGCAAATCCGCCAGCGTTTGCGTGGGGTGATTGTGACCGCCGTCGCCGGCGTTGATGACCGGAATCGGGCTGTAGGCGGCGGCAACCGTGGGCGCGCCTTCCTTGGAGTGGCGCATGGCGACGATATCGGCATAGCAGGCCACGGTGCGTACGGTATCGGCCACGCTTTCGCCCTTGGCGACGGAGGAGGCCGATGCGTCCGCAAACCCGAGCACCTGTCCGCCAAGCCGGAGCATGGCAGCCTCGAAGCTAAGCCGCGTCCGGGTGGATGGTTCGTAAAACAGCGTCGCGAGGATCTTGCCCTGCATGGACTGGGCATAGTCGCCGGGACGCGCAATAATATCGTCGGCAATGTCCATCAGAGCGTCCAGTTCGTCCGGGCTCCAATCGATGATATCCAAAAGGTGTCGCATAAATCTCCCTCGCTTCGTTTCGTTTAGAAGTTCGATGTTTTTCGCTATAGTTATTACGGGCTTGCTTGAAGCCGTCTGCATCCCATCAGGAAAGCGCGGACATCCAGCTTTCGTCGGACGGGGTATCGCGGAAATCAAGCAGCGCCTGTTTATGTTCGGGTTTGATATAGCCGTTTTCAGCAGCGACCTCCACCAGGGTATCGAGGTTGCTCAGGCTGATATTGCGCACGTTTGCGGCGGCCAGCCTATCAATACCGCGCTGCATGCCGTAGGTGAAGATGCTCACGATACCCAGTACCTGCGCGCCTGCTTCCCGCAGCGCTTCTACAACATCCACCACGCTGCCGCCGGTGGAAATCAAATCTTCCACCACGACCACCTTCTGGCCGGGTGTTAGCTTGCCTTCAATGCGGTTGTTGCGGCCATGGCTTTTCTCACTCCCGCGCACATACCCCATGGGCAGGTTCATCAGATGGGCGGTGATTGCCGCATGCGGGATGCCTGCGGTGCTCGTGCCAAACAGCGCTTCGCAGGCCGGAAACTCGGCCTTGATGACATCGGCAAAGGCGGTTTCAATCAGCGTGCGTACAGCGGGGTAGGACAGAGTCAGGCGATTGTCGCAGTAGATAGGGCTTTTGATGCCACTGGCCCAGGTGAAGGGCTGCTGGGGGCGCAGGAATACGGCCTGGATATCCAGGAGGGCTTTGGCGATTTCACGCTGCATAGTGTATCTCTCCTTATGCTAGAAAATCATGGACGCAGCGGCGGTAGGCCGCCACGGGATCGTCGGCTTGTGTGATGGGACGGCCGACCACAATGTAGTCGCTGCCGCCGGATTTTGCCTTTTCCGGGGTTGTGATGCGCTGCTGATCATCGGCCGTGCTGCCAGCAAAGCGGATGCCGGGAGTCACGGTCTGGAAGTCGTCACCGCAGGCGGCTTTGACCTGCGCGGCTTCCAGCGGCGAGCAGACAATGCCATCCAGCCCCGCAGTTTTTGCGTTTTGGGCGTAGTGGATGACTGTGCCGGGCATAGTCTCTGAGATCAGCAGTTCGTTTTTCAGCTGCTTTTCGGAGGTCGAGGTCAGCTGCGTTACGGCGATAAGCAGGGGGCGAGTACCATCGGGCCGGGTCAGGCCTTCCAGTGCTGCCTGCATCATGGGGATGGTGCCTGCGGCGTGCAGGTTGGTCATATCCACCCCAAGCTGCGATAGCACGCGCATAGCGCGCAGCACGGTGTTGGGAATATCGTGCAGCTTCAGATCCAGAAAAATCTTATGTCCGCGCGCTTTAATGGCGCGAACGATGTCCGGACCTTCGGCGTAGTAAAGCTCCATGCCGATTTTTACAAAGGGTTTTTCGTCCTGAAATTTATCCAGAAACGCATAAACCTCTTTGGCCGAGGGAAAGTCCAGCGCGATGATAACGTCGCCTTGTTTGCTCATGAAAAGGAACCTCCTATAATGCTCTGTAAATCCGTGATACCGTAGGTCTCCATGGTCACCGGCAGCGCCTCGATGATCTGCTTGCTGGCGTAGGGGTTGATCAGGTTCGCGGCCCCGACCTGTACGGCAGTCGCGCCGGCAAGCATCATCTCAATCACGTCCTCGGCGCTTTGCACGCCGCCCATACCGATGACCGGGATGCTGACGGCTTTTGCGACCTGGTAGACCATGCGCAGCGCTACGGGGAAGATTGCCGGGCCGGAAAACCCGCCCATGGTGTTGGCGAGGATGGGTTTTTTGGTTTTCAGGCTGATCCGCATACCCAGCAGGGTGTTGATCAGCGTCAGGCCATCCGCACCGGCATCCTGACAGGCCTTGGCGATGGAGACTATATCCGTGACGTTGGGACTCAGTTTGATATACACCGGCTTTTGACACACGGCTTTGACGGCCTTAACCACCGCGGCGGCGTTTTCGCAGCTTGTGCCAAATGCCATGCCGCCACCGTGCACATTGGGGCAGGATACGTTGATCTCGTGCCAGCCGATCTGTTCCTGTGTATCCAGCATTGCGGCGGTTTTGGCATATTCGTCCAATGAAAAGCCCGAGACGTTACTCATCACGGGCTTATGGAAGAACGATTGTAAAAGCGGCAATTCGTGGGCGATCACGTGTTCCACGCCGGGGTTTTGCAGCCCGATGGCGTTGAGCATACCGCTTGTGCATTCTGCAATGCGCGGGGTGGGGTTGCCAAAACGCGGGGCGAGGGTTGTTCCTTTAAAGGAAAATGTCCCCAGAATGTTGATGTCGTAATAGTCCTTAAACTCTTTCCCGTAACCAAAGGTGCCGCTAGCGGGGATGACAGGATTATCGAGCCGGATGCCGGAGAGAACCACACTTGTATTTACCATGGGAGTTCCTCCTTGTCAAAAATCGGCCCGTCCGCGCAGACGCGCTTTGCGCCGGATACTGTATGAATGGTGCAGCCCATGCACGCGCCAAAGCCGCAGGCCATGCGCTCCTCCAGGCTGAACTGGCCGGAGATGCCGCGTGTCTGGCAAAGTTTGAATACGGACTTGAGCATAGCGTCCGGCCCGCAGGTGTACACATAGTCAAAGTCCAGCGGATCCGTCGCCTGCGTGGCATAGCCCTGCTCGCCGCAACTGCCGTCCACCGTGGTCAGGGTTACAGCCGCGCCAAGCGCTTTGAAGGCATCCTCTAAAAAGACCTCGTCTTTAGCGTTAAAGCCCAGCACCACCTGTGGCTGCATGCCTTGCTCCGTCAGCACTTTACACAGCTTGTACAGCGGCGGAATGCCGCAGCCCCCGCCAATGAGCAGCGGTTTACATTGTTTGACCGTGTAGCCGTTGCCAAGGCCCGTCAGCAGATCGGCCTGGTCGCCGGGTTGCATCTGCGTCATAGCTTCTGTGCCGTGGCCGATGACCTTGTAAATCAGGGTCAGGGTATTTTCATCAAAATCGCACACGGAGATCGGGCGGCGCAGGTAAAACCCCGGCACCTGCAGCTGCACAAACTGCCCGGGGCGCGTGATGCGGGTCATATCGCCGCGTATCGCCATGCGCCAGGTGTTTTTGGCGATATTCACATTCTCGGTAATCGTGTAGGCCATGCGCCGCTTCCTTCCTTAGTCTGCGTCGATTGTCGAAATCGTCAGGGTAATCTCTTCCAGTACGTTGAGCAACACCGCCACCGTATCCAGCGAGGTAAAGATCGTTACGTTGTTTTCTACAGCGCAGCGGCGGATGCGCGCGCCGTCGGAATCCCTGTCGCCGATTGTCATGCCGCGGGTGTTGATGACGTAGTTGACATAGCCCTGGCGCAGCAGGGTGAGAATTTCATCACTGCCTTCCGAAAGCTTCTTGCGGGTACGGGTGCGGATGCCGTTTTCTTTGAGGAAGTCCGCCGTGCCCTTGGTGGCTTCAATGTTGAAACCCAGGTCGTAAAAGCGCTTGATCAGCGGCAGAGCCTCCTGCTTGTCTTCGCTTGCGACCGTGACAAAAATGGTGCCGTAGTTGGACACGTTCATCCCGGAGGACTGCATGGCTTTGAATAGCGCACGGTTTAAGGTATCGTCGTAGCCGATGGCCTCGCCGGTGGACTTCATTTCAGGGCTTAGGTACGCGTCCATTCCGCGGATTTTAGAGAAGCTGAATGCCGGGGCTTTCACATACCAGCGCTTTTTCTCCGGGGCGATAACATCGCTGATGCCCTGGTTGTGCAGGCTGATGCCCAGGATGACCCTGGTGCCGATGTCGGCCAGCGGCACGCCCGTAGATTTAGAAATAAACGGCACAGTACGACTGGAACGCGGGTTGACCTCGATCACATAGACGTTTTCTTGATCGTCCACAATGAACTGGATGTTATACAGGCCTACGATGCCGATGCCAAGGCCCAGGCGCACGGTGTAGTCGATAATAATCTGCTTGACGCGCTCGGACATGGTGAAGGTGGGATATACGCTGATGGAGTCGCCCGAGTGAATGCCTGTGCGCTCAACATGCTCCATAATGCCGGGGATGTACACCTGCTCGCCGTCGCACACGGCGTCGGTTTCCAGTTCCTTACCGATAATGTATTTATCTACCAGCACGGGCTGGTCTTCATCCAGCAGCACGGCAGTGCGCAGGTAGTGGCGCAGGGTTTGCTCGTCGTTTACAATCTGCATTGCGCGTCCGCCCAGTACGTAGCTGGGGCGCACCAGCACCGGGTAACCGATGCGGTTGGCGGCGTCTACGCCGGCTTCGATATTGGTCACCGCTTCGCCCTGGGGCTGGGGGATACCCAGCTCCTGCATGACTTTTTCAAAGGAATCGCGATTTTCTGCGCGTTTGATGGCATCCACATCCGTGCCGATGATCTTCACGCCCATGGCGTGTAAGCGCTCGGCCAGGTTGATGGCAGTCTGCCCGCCCAGGCTAACCACAACGCCTTCGGGGTCTTCCAGCGTTAATATGTTCATCACGTCTTCCACGGTCAGCGGCTCAAAGTAGAGCTTGTCGCTGGTGGTGTAGTCGGTGGACACGGTTTCGGGGTTGTTATTAATGATAATCGCCTCGTACCCTGCCTGCTGAATGGTCCAGATGGCATGGACGGTGGAGTAATCAAATTCCACACCCTGACCGATGCGGATGGGGCCGGACCCCAGCACCACAATCTTCTTTTTATCGGAGACGATGGATTCGTTTTCTTCCTCGTAGGTGGAGTAGAAGTAAGGTACATAGCTATCAAACTCGCTGGCGCAGGTGTCGATCATTTTATAGACCGGCAACAGGTTTTCGCGCTTGCGGAAGCGGAAAATGTCCTTTTCCGTCTGCCCCCACATCTGGGCGATGTACTTGTCGGATATCCCAAGGTGCTTGGCAGCGCGCAGTACATCCGGGTCGTCCTTGCCGTTGATGAGCTTGGCTTCAAAGTAGACGATGTTTTTGATTTTCTCTAAGAAGAACATGTCGATCATCGTTTCGTCGTGGATACGAGACAGCGTTGCACCGATGCGGATGAGCTGCGCGATGGCAAATATCCTGTCGTCGGTCGCGGTGCGGATGTAGCTGATTAATTCTTCTGTATCCATGCCGGAGAATTTGGGCATGTGCAGGTGGCTGACACCGATTTCCAGCGAGCGCACGGCTTTGAGCAGGCTTTCTTCCATGGTGCGGCCGATGGCCATGACTTCGCCCGTTGCCTTCATCTGCGTGGACAGGGTGTTGGAGGAACCCTCCAGCTTGTCAAAGGGAAAGCGGGCAATTTTCGAGACCACAAAGTCCAGCGCCGGTTCAAAGCTTGCGGGGGTGTTAGCAAGCTGAATTTCATCCAGATGCAGACCCACGGCGATTTTGGCTGATACGCGAGCGATGGGGTAGCCGCTGGCCTTGCTGGCAAGGGCCGAGGAGCGGCTCACGCGTGGGTTCACCTCGATGAGGTAATACTGGAAGCTTACGGGGTCTAGGGCAAACTGCACGTTGCAGCCGCCTTCTATTTTCAGCGCGCGGATGATTTTCAGTGCGCTGTCGCGCAGCATTTGGTATTCTTTGTTGGTTAAGGTCTGGCTGGGGCAGACGACAATGGAATCGCCCGTGTGGACGCCGACCGGGTCCAGATTTTCCATATTACAGACGGTGATGGCGGTATCGTTTGCATCGCGCATCACTTCGTATTCGATTTCTTTATATCCCTTAATGCTCTTTTCCACCAGTACCTGATTGACGGGCGAGAGCTTCAGGGCGTTTTTCATCAGAGGGACAAGCTCGTCTTCGTCATCGGCAAAGCCGCCGCCCGTGCCGCCCAGCGTGAACGCAGGGCGCAGAATGACTGGATAGCCGATCTCCGCAGCGGCTTGTTTTCCCTCTTCAATGGTCGTTGCGATAATGGAGGGGAGTACCGGCTCGCACAGCGACTGGCAAAGTTTTTTGAACTCGTCGCGGTCCTCGGCTTTGTTGATGCTATCAAAGCTCGTACCCAGAATTTCCACCTGGCACTCTTCCAAAACGCCTTTGGTATGCAGGCGCATGGCGAGGTTCAGGCCGGTTTGACCGCCCAGACCGGGCAAAATGGCATCCGGCCGCTCAAAGCGCAGAATTTTCGCCAGGTATTCCAGCGTCAGCGGTTCCATATAGACCTTGTCAGCGATGTTGACATCGGTCATGATGGTGGCGGGGTTGGAGTTGACGAGGATGACCTCGTACCCTTCCTCGCGCAGGGCCAGGCAGGCCTGTGTGCCCGCGTAGTCAAATTCCGCAGCCTGGCCGATGACAATCGGGCCGGATCCAATCACCAGCACGCGCTTGATGTCTGTCCGCTTAGGCATGCTGCTCACGCTCCTTTGCCATCATGTCAATAAACTGGGTAAACAAGTGGGCCGAGTCCTGCGGGCCGGGTGCGCTTTCCGGGTGATACTGCACGGAGAAGACCTTGTCTTCTTTGCACTCCACACCCTCGGCGGTGTTATCCAGCAGGTTCAGGTGGGTGAGGGTGAGCTTGGTTTGCTCTAAGCTGTCCAGCGCTACGGCGTAGCTGTGGTTTTGACTGGTCACGGCAATTTTGCCCGTGCGCAGGTCTTTGACCGGGTGGTTGCCGCCGCGGTGGCCAAACTTCATTTTGTAGGTTTTCGCGCCGTAAGCCAGCGACAGCATTTGGTGCCCCAGGCAGATGCCGAAGATCGGTAGTTTGCCCTTGAGTGTTTTGATGGCCTCAATCACGGACGGTACATCCTCCGGGTCGCCAGGGCCGTTGGAGAGGAACAGCCCATCGGGCTGATACTGTAGAATTTCGTCTGCCGTGATATTGTAGGGCACCGTGATGGTGGTGCAGCCGCGCTTATTCAGCTCGCGGATGATGTTGTGCTTAATGCCGCAGTCCACGCACACCACGGTGTACTTGGCGTTGTCGGCTTCCGAGCGCCATGCCGTGGGCTGAGACACGCGGGAGACGGTATCGTGCGGCAGCTGATAGGCGCGGATTTTCGCCAGCGCGTCCTCGGTGCTTAGCTCCGGCGCACAAATGATGGCGCGCTGGCTGCCTTCGCTGCGAATCATGCGGGCGATTTTACGTGTGTCTACGCCCTGAATGCCGGGAATGTCGTAGGCTTCCAGCAGCTGGCTTAAGGTTCCGGTCGCACGGAAGTTGGAGGGCAAGTCGTTGTACTCGCGTACAACCATCGCGCCCATGGTGGGGGTTTTCGTTTCGTGGTCATCGTCGCAGATGCCGTAGTTGCCGATTAGCGGATAGGTCATGACCACCATCTGCTCGGTGTAGCTAGGATCGGTCACGATTTCCTGATAGCCGACCATGGAGGTGTTAAACACCATCTCACACAGCGTTTCCTTGACCGCACCAAAAGACGTTCCCAAAAACTCCGCGCCGTTTTCCATTACCAGCTTACGTTCGTGCTTTTCCATACGGTCTCACCTCCGTTCATTGTCAGTATGCAGTCGCCCTGTACAGCCATGCCGGCAAACGGCGTTGCTTTCCCTTTGGACAGGAAGTGCTGTGGGTCTATCGTCCATTCCCTGTCTGGGTCGAGCACCGCAAAGGTCGCGGGCATGCCCTCTGAAAGCGTTCGCTCCGGCAGCCCGAAGCGCTGTCTTGGATTATCAATCATCAGTGTCAAAAGCCTTTCCAGCGGTAGTATACCGGGTTTAACCAGGTGAGTGTTGAGCACCGCAAACGCAAATTCCAGCCCCACTACGCCCATTAAACTGCCTTGCAGGCCGCGAGATTTTTCCTCCGCATTGTGGGGAGCATGGTCGGTGGCGATCATGTCGATCGTGCCATCGAGCAGGCCTTCAATCAGCGCGTCCCGGTCAGCCTTGGAGCGGATGGGCGGGTTCATTTTAAAGCGTCCGTCTTCCTGCAAATCGTCTTCGGTCAGGCACAGGTAGTGGGGCGCGGTTTCGCAGCTGACATCCACACCCTCTGCCTTGGCCTTGCGGATGAGGGCGACGCTTTCTTTTGTGGATATGTGGCAGACGTGGTATTTACAGCCGGTTTCTTTGGCAAGTTGCAGGTCGCGGGCAAGCTGCCGCCATTCGCTTTCCGAGGCAATACCCCGGTGACCGTGCTGCTTGGCATATGCGCCATCGTGGATGTAGCCGCCATGTAGCAAGCTATCGTCCTCGCAGTGGGCGGCGATCAGGCTGCCATATTGTTTGGCCTGCTCCATGGCAGCGCGCATGGTGGCTTCGGTTTGCACGCCCCTGCCGTCGTCGGAAAAACCGGCGACCTGCGGCGCAAGTGCTTTAAAATCAACCAGCTCGCTGCCCTGCTGCCCTTTGGTAATGCAGGCGTAGGGGAGAACGTTTACGCAGGCATCCCGGTGGATGATGGCAAGTTCTTTGGCAAGGGTGGCGGTGCTGTCTGGCGCGGGGTTCAGGTTGGGCATGGGGCACACATCGGTATACCCGCCGCGCGCTGCCGCGCGGGTGCCGCTTGCGATCGTCTCTTTATAAGAAAAACCCGGTTCCCGCAAATGAACGTGTACATCTGCGAAACCGGGAATGATTACTTTTCCTGAAAGGGAAAGAACGGATGCTCCGCTTTCATCAGTCGGTGAAAGAAGAGGAAACAGCGCGCCCTGCCGGATCATCAGGTCACATTGCCGGAGCGCTTTATTTCGGTACAAAGCCGCTCCCTTGAGCACTGCGTTCAATGTCCGATCTCCTTTCCGGCTGCAATTCTTGGTGGTATGTTCAACTGTGAATTATACACAAGACTTGCACGCTTGTCAACGTTTATTTTGTATTTAGGCTGTGTAAAATTGCACAACAAATCGGGGTTTATACACGCAAATATGCGCCTGGACCACTACGGATGGGGGTTCTGATAGATTTTACACCAATTTTGCAATCGAATAATTATGCAATATCAGTGGATAAATTTATAAAGGCGATTCCCTATGCTCCGGCCCGAAAGCGGCCGTAAAGCGATGAAACGGGATGCTGCCAGCCGTTTCGCCGCGCAGCAGCTTGCCTACATGCATCAGGAGCGGAAACTGGTTTTCATACAGTTTATTGTCTGTAATCGCCTGGCTTACCGCGTCGATCAAGCGACCTGCGATGACAACGGATTCCAGCGTAATGCCTTGTAATTCCTCTATCGCCTTGGGAAACGGCATTCCGCGCCCAAGCAGGGTGCCGAGTTTGCGCGTGCGGCCGCCAAACACGGTCACGTACAGGTCGCCCGCGCCATAGATGATATTGTCCGCCCCGGCACCGGTATAGTCCAGTATCGTGCGCATTTCGCGTACGCTCTGCCCAAACAGCGCAGCTTGCGGGTTATATGCCTCCGTGCAGCCGATGCCATCGCTTTGCTCGACCATGCCGATGGCAAGCGTCACGCCAAGCGCGTAGGCGTTTTTCATAGCCACAGCGCATTCTACGCCCAGCACATCGCTGGACAGGCTGATGTGGTAATAGTCGGTTTCCAGCAGGGATTGCAAGAATTTGAGGGTTCCTGTATCCTCGCCGCAGAACGCCACGCAGGTTTGGCGGCGGTCGGCCAGCTCGTAGCTGGTACAGGGACCGCCGATGGCACAGAAAGGCAGCCGGCCATTTGTTTTGTTCTTATAATATGTGGGGAAAGGCAGCAAGGTGCCACCTTCCCGGCTTAGCAATCCCTTGGTTACAGCTAGAACCGGTACGCCGTCCGGGATGAGCGGGATGACGGTATCTAAAAACCAGTCCACCCCAAAGCTCGATACACCGCAAAGCACCACATCGGCACCGTGCAGTGCGGTTTGCAATTCCTCTATCTGGTAAAAAGCGATTCCCTCCGGCAGCGTCCGCTTCATCGTCAGATGCTCGGCGCTTGCCTTGGCATGGGTCATAATCTCCCGGTCCAGGTGTGTGCCGACCAGGCGAACCGTATGCCCGTTATCCCGCGCGGGGACGCTCATGGCCGAGCCCATCATGCCCGCGCCGACGATGGTGATGATACTCAATGTGCTGTACTCCCTTCGGTTACATTCCCGGATTCTTGTAAAGTTCAGTATAGATGACATGGGTTGCCTTTACAAGGCCATGCAGTATGAAAAACCCGACACGTTTTGTTAAGCGTATCGGGCGGCGAGTTTTGTTTATGCTATATCTGACCCAGCGGTTCAATGGGTATGCAAATATCCAATAGCTGCTTTCCGCCTGGATTCTGCGATGGATCGCTGACATACACTTCGAAAGGAAAGGTGTCACGCGGCTGCATACCGCTTTCCGGCAGCCAGCGGCTGTACATATACTCCCACGCTAAGCCATACGCATGCATGGGAAGCTCAAAATGACCAATCGCATACTCTCCCTGCAAACGCATCTCTCCGATATCGCCGCTGGCAGCTACTTTGGCATCTGGCCGGATAGACAGGCAAATGCTGGTGCGCAATTTGGTTTCGTCAGTCATGTCGGGACTGTCGTGATAGGCGGAGAGAATTGTGGTTTGCTGTGGGTTCAGCAGTTGCGCCTGCATGGCAAATTCATATAGTTTTTGCAGGGCGGGCGGTATGGCGGCGGACAATTCCTGATAGCTGCCTGTTTTGCGGATGTAGATCACTTTTAAATCCAGATACTTTTGTTCAACGCTTATGGCTTCCGTTTGCATGGTGTCCCTCCTGATCTCAAGATTTTGGATGTCTTGAGTATAGGCAGGGGAGAAGTCGTTGTCTTTGCAATTCTTGCGTTTGTCCCTGCGAAATGCTGTCGGGCTTTGGCCGAAATGGGCTTTAAAGGCGCGGGATAACACGGACGAGTCCGTGAAACCGAAATGGAGCGCGACATTGGTAACCGCTACATGAGGAGTATGCTGCAAGTAGGCGGCAGCGCGTACCAGTTTGATGCGGTGCATATAGGCAAGGGGTGTTTCGCCGGTGATGGCCTTGAAGATGCGGTGAAAGTGAAACTTGGAAAATCCGGCAAGTGCTGCCAATGTATGCAAATCGGGCGTGTCTTCCGGGTGCGTTTCAATATAATCCTCAACGGCATGAACACGTTGCAGGTATTCGTTTTGGCATTCTTCATGATCCATGACGCGGCTGGCCTCCTTTGCGGTTTGTGTTACATATCGGATAGGGTGGATTCCCTTCCATATCATACAGCCTGGGTGGAATTTGTCAAAGAGGAATTTAGATGGACAACCTTTCCGGCTTGCAATGTAAGCAGGTTTTGAGTACAATAGATTGGGTTGACACCCAATTAACAAGCACCCGGATATAAGGAGGAGACTATTATGGTCAAAGTTGCAATCAATGGTTTCGGCCGCATCGGCCGCCTTGCGTTCCGCCAGATGTTTGAAGCGGATGGATATGAAGTGGTCGCCATCAACGACCTCACCAGCCCGAAAATGCTGGCACACCTGCTGAAATATGATACGGCACAGGGCTCGTTCTGCGGAAAACTCGGTGAGAACCTGCACACCGTAGAATCCACGGATGATTCCATTATCGTCGACGGTAATGAAATTAAAATTTACGCCCTCAAAGACGCCAAAGAATGCCCCTGGGGCAAGCTGGACATCGACGTAGTGCTGGAGTGCACAGGGTTTTACACCAGCGAAGAAAAAAGCCAGGCGCACATTGACGCCGGTGCCAAGAAAGTTATCATCTCCGCTCCTGCCGGCGCGATGAAGACCGTTGTCTTCTCCGTCAATGAAGATATCCTCACCAAAGAAGACACCATCATTTCGGCCGCATCCTGCACCACCAACTGCCTGGCCCCCATGGCCAACGTGCTGAACAACATCTACCCCATCCAGTCGGGCATCATGTCCACCATCCACGCCTACACCGGCGACCAGATGATTTTGGATGGCCCGCACCGCAAAGGCGACCTGCGCCGTGCCCGCGCTGCCGCGCTGAACATTGTGCCTAACTCCACCGGCGCCGCCAAGGCCATCGGCCTGGTTATCCCTGAGCTCAACGGCAAGCTGATCGGCTCTGCCCAGCGCGTACCCGTTTGCACCGGCTCCACCACCATTTTGGTGTCTGTGGTCAAGGGCAAGGACGTGACGGTTGAAAAGATCAACGCCGCGATGAAAGCCGCCGCTTCGGCCAGCTATGGCTACAGCGAAGAGCCGATCGTCTCCTCCGATGTGATCGGCACCAAGTTTGGTTCCATCTTCGATGCAACCCAGACCATGGTCCAGCAGCTGGACGACGACACCTATCAGGTGCAGACCGTTGCCTGGTATGACAACGAAAACAGCTACACCTCGCAGATGGTGCGTACGATTAAGTACTTCGCCGAACTCGGCTAAGAAGCCATCCGAAATCTCCGCGCTGCGGTGTAAGCAGTGCAGGGTTCAAACCGGGATGGACTATGAATGTTTCAATAAAAAGGCTGCCGGAAACGGCAGCCTTTTTGTTGCGCTGGTATAAACCATCAGGGCTGTTGGGGTGCCAGGCCTTCGCCGTAGCCCTCCAGCAGGGTTTGCATCATCCGCTCGTACTGCGCGTTCCATACATCGGATTCATTGCCGTCTAAAGGGGTCGTTTCGTCCAGCAGAAATTCGCCGGTGCTTTCGGCCTTGACCTGGGTGACAAGAACGAAGTCATCTCCCTGCTGCACGGTGGCATCCATCAGGGCGGTGCGGGTCAGCACGGGCACACCCTCCCGGACATCAAACAACGCGTAGCGCTGCGTGGCCGCGCCATCGCTGTTCTGCGAGAGGATAATGCCCAGTTCCGCATCGTAAAACGCATTGGAAAGCACGCCAAGCGCCGCAGCGTAATGCAGCTTCCCATCGGCGGGGTCATACAGGTAATAGGTGGTGGTCAGGTTGGATGCACCCAGTATATACACCGCTTCCACATCCAGAAATCCGTCTTCGTTCATGTCGGCAAAGCGCAGCAGCGGAACAAGGCCCGACGCAGCGCTTTCGTAGGAGGGGAAGAGCAAGCTATATATCTGGCCGTTCGGCGGTGTGACCTGCAATCGGTATGCAGGATCGTCCGGGAAGTCCGCAGCGTGTTCTTCGCTTGGGAATACGCGGAACCGGGTCGGCTCGCTTCCTTCAGCCAGTGCGACGGATGCTTCAAATAGGGGTTCGGTTGCAGCCTGTGCCAAGGAACCCGTTACAATCAATAGGCAGAGACCGATTAGAAAAATGCGAAGTGCGTGTTTCATCAAAATGCCTCCTTGGGATGATTTGGTTATGGCGGTATATGTCATCCCGCTATCAATCAAACGCTGCGGTGGGAGACTTTCTTGCAGAAGCGCATGAAAAAACGCTTTGTTTACACAAAGCGTTTTTTGTCTTATTTCTCTGGGGTGGTGGTTTCGTCCACCCTTTGGTACGCACCGCGGTCGCCGGTTCGTATGTGGCTGCAAATCAGCGAGGTGATGTCGCTTACGACTTGCTTTAGGTGCTCGTCCTTGATCATCTCCTGCTTTTGCTTGAGCCTTGCCGTAATGGAGGATACCAGCGACGGTGACCCGACCAACGATTGTTCCAGCACCGAAAACAGCCCCGCATCCATCGCATCGGTGAAGAACTTCGCATCGCGTATCATGCCATTTTCAATCAGGAGGTTCACGTTAATGCCGCCCCAGGGGAAGCGCTCCTTCACCGCAAAGGTGTAGGGGACTTCGCGGGGGAAAATCCACGTGGCGCTGCGGTACTGCTCGGTCAGCTTTGAGATGGTCGGCTGATCCATCATTTTTTCGTCTAAAATGGTCGGCGCATGGCCGTACACCTTGGCAAAGGCCTTGAACAGCGCTGCTTCCAGCGCGTCGATGCTCATATCCGGCGCAATGGATTTGAGGTTCACTACGCGGGCGGCTACGCTTTTAACGCCGCGATGCTGCAGTTTTTTCTCATCTGCGGTCAGGAAACGCCCCATCACGCTCATGTCGGCATCCACCAGGATGGTGCCGTGGTGATAGGAGTTCTGCCCGGAGGTATAAAAGGCGTTGCCGGAAAACTTCCGTTCGCCGATTTGCAAATCGTTACGGCCGGACTGTACGGCCTGGAGGCCAAAGCTGGCAACCGCCGCCTGGATGACGGACAGCTGTCTTGGGATATTGAAATCAGACTTGGGCAACAGGAAGGTAAAATTCAGGTTGCCCATATCGTGGTATACGGCACCGCCGCCGCTGAGCCGCCGGGCGATTTTGCCGCCGTCGGCCATAAAATCCTTCACGCGGCACTCATACCAGGGGTTTTGGTTGCGTCCGCAAACGATGGTATGAGCGTTTTGCCACAAGTAAAGGATCGCCGTCTCTTCAGGCAGCGTATCCAGAAGCTGTTTTTCAATGGCAAGGTTGCGGTACGGGTCAGTGCCTCTGGCGATGATACAGGCAGTGCGTCTGATCATGTGCTTTAACCTCGGTTATTCAGTCTGTTTGTGTCCAGCGCAGGATGGGCTTGCGGGCGGCCAGCACCTCATCGGGTCTGCCGATCACAGCATCGTGCGGGGCAGTGTGCAGGGACTGCGGGTCGGACTCAATTTCGTGCAGGATACGGGTCATCACATCTGCGGCGTGGTCCAGCGTTTCCTTGCTTTCGGTTTCTGTCGGCTCAAACATCAGCGCTTCGTCCACAATCAGCGGGAAGTACATCGTGGGCGGGTGGATGTCGTAGTCAATCAGCCGCTTGGCGGTGTCCAGCGCGCGTACGCCGTACTGCTGTTTCTGGGGGGCGAGCGTCAGAACAAACTCGTGCATGCACAGCCGGTCCGATACCGCCGTATACCCCGCCTGGGTCAGCCGCCGCTTCAGGTAATTGGCGTTGAGCACGGCGTGCTGGGATACGCTTTTCAGCCCCGCGTCGCCCAGGAATTGAATGTAACTGAGCGCCCGTACCATCACGCCGAAGTTGCCGTGGAAGGCTTTCAGCTTTAGATCCGAGCCGTCCGATTCGGGCAGGAAAGGAGCCAGGCAGGCTTTTACGCCTACAGGGCCTGCGCCCGGACCGCCGCCGCCATGGGGCGTGGAAAACGTTTTATGCAGATTTAAGTGTACCACATCAAAGCCCATATCGCCAGGCCTTGCTGTGCCCATAATGGCGTTGAGGTTCGCGCCGTCATAGTACATCAGCCCGCCGGCGTTGTGAATCATATCGGTAATGCAGAGGATATCGGTTTCAAATAACCCCAGGGTATTGGGGTTAGTCATCATCATCCCGGCAATCTCGTCCGATAGCAGGGAATGCAGATCATCCGGGTCTACGCGGCCATCGGCACAGCTTTTCACGCTGATGACCTCAAAGCCTGCCATGGCAGCGCTGGCCGGGTTGGTGCCATGGGCGCTGTCGGGTACGATAATCTTGTTGCGCTTGGTTTCACCGCGTGCTTCAAAGTATTTCTTGATAAACAGCAGCCCCGCAAACTCCCCGTGCGCACCGGCAGCGGGCTGCAGGGTGAATGCATCCATTCCTGCAACGCGGCAGAGTGCATCCCGCAGCTCGGCCATCAGGGCAGTAGCGCCCTGCACGGCATAGGCCGGGGCAAGGGGGTGGAGATTGACAAAGCCCGGCAGGGCGGCGGCGGCTTCATTCACGGCGGGATTGTATTTCATGGTGCAGCTGCCCAGCGGGTAAAAGCCGCAGTTAACGCCGAAGGTTTTGTGTGCCAGCTCGGTATAGTGGCGGTCTACATCGCACTCGGCCATTTCCGGCAGTGTCGGCGGGGTCGCGCGGCGGATGGGCAGGGTGTAGGCGGGTACATCTGCGGCAGGGATGACCTGTGTCCCGCGTCCCGGTTGACTTTTTTCAAAGCTCAGCATGCTTTCCTTATTCACCTTGGACCACCTCCCGTACCAGACTGACGACTTCATCCAGTTGCGCCTTGCTTGCCTTTTCGGTGACCGCCCACAGCATGCCATTGCTGACGGGCAGACCGCTTAAGATGCCGCGCTCATGCAGCGCGGTTTCCACGGCCTTGGGATCGGGCAAATCAGTCACAAACTCGTGAAAGAATTCACCGCTGTAACGCAGGCTAACACCATTGATTTTGCTCAGTTCCCCGGCAAAATAGTGCGCTTTACTTACACAGCTGTTGGCTACGTCAGTGATGCCCTGCAAACCCATATAGGTCAGGTAGATGGATGCCGTCAGCGCGGAGTGTGCGTGATTGGTGCAGATGTTAGAGGACGCTTTTTCCCGGCGAATGTGCTGCTCGCGCGCCTGCAAGGTGAGCACGAAAGCCCGGTTGCCTTCCGCATCGGTCGTTTGTCCGGCAATGCGGCCCGGCAGCCTGCGTACCAGTGCCTTGGTGCAGGCCATGAAGCCTGCATGCGGTCCGCCATACATCATGGGCAGGCCAAAGGGTTGCACATCACCGCAGACGATATCCGCACCGACTTCCGCGCCGCTTGGCAGCACCGCAAGCGCCAGTGGATTGGCTACGAGGATGCATTTTACCCCGGCGGCCTTGGCGGCCTGAAACAGCGCGGGGACATCCTCCAGCTGGCCGAAGTGGTTCGGCTGCTGAATGGTAAAGCTGGCTACATCTTCGGTGAGCAGTTCTTTCAGCGCGTCCATATCCGTACGGCCGTCCTTCAGGGGTACGGTGCGCACCTTTGTATCGGTGCCAAAGCCGTAGGTGTTCATCACGGCCAGGGTATCGGGGTGTGCGGCCTGGGATACCAGTGCAACGCTGCGGCCTCGCTCCCGGCACATCACGGCGGCCTCGGCAGCGGCGGTGGCAAAATCGTACACACCGGCGTTGCTGGCATCCATGCCGGTCAGTTCGGCAATCAGCGTCTGGTATTCAAAAATCGCCTGCAGCACGCCCTGGGAAAGCTCCGCCTGATAGGGCGTGTAGGCCGATAAGAACTCTTTTTTCCCTGCCAGCTGCGGCACGATGGGCGGGATACAATGATCGTAGCAGCCCGCGCCGCGTAAAGTCAGGCGATAGGGGGTGTTCTGCGCCGCCAGCGCTTGCATAGCTTGCAGCGTTTCCATTTGGGTCAGGCCGGGTTTGGTGTCCGGCGGCACACTGCGGCGTACGTTCTCGGGCACATCTTGAAACAGTTCGTCCAGCGACGAAAGCCCCAGAAACTTGAGCATATCCTGCGTTTCAGCCGGCGTATGCGGATGATATTGACTCATTTGTTTCCTCACTTACAGCGTTTCACAGTAGGCGGCGTAGGCATCCGCATCCATCAGCTCACCACGGGTGGTGATGTTTTCCACCTTGGCAAGCCATGCGCCATAAGGCGACT
Organism: Candidatus Limiplasma sp.; assembly: GCA_963675925.2. Lineage (GTDB taxonomy): Bacteria > Bacillota > Clostridia > Christensenellales > Aristaeellaceae > CAXXOK01. Next base: position 240,132 of record CAXXIB010000004.1, on the reverse strand, counting down.
GGTTGATGGTCTCCGGCGCGTCCAGCAGCGTATCGTTCACTTCGGCCACCGTGCCGTCCACCGGCGCGTAAATATCGCTGACCGCTTTAACGCTTTCAACGTCGCAGAACAGCTTTCCGATGGTCAGGGCATCGCCCGCCTGCGGAAGGTTGACAAATACCAGGTCGCCCAGTTCGTGCTGCGCATAATCGGACAGGCCGACGAGGGCTGTCGTATCATTGATGAACTCTACCCATTCGTGTGTTTTGGCATACCATAAACCCTGTTTAATTTCCATGTGAATTTCCTCCTATGCTTTGTGGTAGAACGGAAGTGCAACGATTTCGGCTTCCACAGGGGTATCGCGGATGATGACCTGGAGCTTGGTTCCAGGTTCCTGATACTGGCTGTCCACCAGTGCCATGGCGACCGTGCCCACCGTGGGGCAGTGCGTGCCGCTGGTGGTCATGCCAATCTGTTTGCCATCTGCCATGACCGGGTAATGCTCGCGTGCAATGCCGCGCCCGATCATTTTCAGGCCGATACGCGCGCGTGTCGCCTCGCCCGCAGCAAGCAGCGCCTGGCGGCCGATAAAGTCTTCTTTGCCCAGTTTAACAAACCGACCAAGCCCTGTTTCCAGCGGGGAGACGCTGTCGTCCATCTCGTGGCCGTACAGCGGCATGGCAGCTTCCAGGCGCAGGGTATCGCGGCAGCCAAGCCCGCACAGCTGCAGGCCAAAATCCTTGCCGCGTGACACAAGAACATCAAACAGCGCTTCGCCGTTTTCAGCGCTTATGTACAGCTCAAAGCCGTCCTCGCCGGTGTAGCCGGTGCGGCTGACCAGGCACTGTACGCCGCCGATCGTTACAGCGTCGATGAAGCTATAGTATTTTTGCGGCAGCTGGTCGGTCAGCGTCTGCATCATCGCCTCGGCCTTGGGGCCTTGCAGGGCGATCTGGCAGATGGAATCGGAAATGTCCTCAATATCCACATCGCCCTGTTGGTGCTTGAGGATATGGGCGACATCCTTGTCGCGGTTAGCGGCGTTGACGACCATCAGGTAGTCGTCCTGCGCTTTGCGGTACACCAGCACATCGTCAATCACGCCGCCATTTTCGTTGAGCATGGGGCTGTAGCGCACCCGGCCGTCCTGCAAAGTGGTGTAATCGTTGCACAGCAGGATTTGAATGTTTTGCAGCGCGTCCGGCCCCCGAAAGCTGACTTCGCCCATATGGCTAACGTCGAACAGGCCTACGCCGTTTCGTACGGCGCGGTGCTCCTGCATGACCCCCGCTGCATACTGCACGGGAAGTTCGTAGCCGGCAAAGGGTACGATTTTCCCGCCGTTTTCCACATGGCGCGCATAGAGCGGTGTTTTTTTGAGTGTCTCTGTCATGAATACGCTCCCTTCAGATAATGATAAAGGCACAAAGCATACCATGCTTTGCGCCTCTGTATCGGAACCTGAAAGTTTCTCCACGCAAGTGGATTGCCTCTTCGGTGCGTTATAACAACGCTTTCCAGAGTTTCGTCGGGCTTGGGTCCTTTTGCCTGAGAGCTTATGCGTTTTGCACCTTCGGCGGCGGCGTTAGCCGCTCTCTCCCCAAACCTTCAACCGAGCTTGCCTATTCAGTTTATGGTTTCAGTATAAATGTGCGCTTTGGCAATGTCAATCACGAAACGTATACAGATGTAATTATTTATTGCGCGTCGGTCGCGCGATGCATCACCACGCTATGCATGCACCGTATACACAGCCGAAACGGTTTATGGTTTGGCTTGTCAAGCCATGCTTTTCCCTATATAATGGGGAGAAATCTGGGAAAGGATGGCGATGGACATGGAAACACCCGCAAAGAAAACCAATTTCATCTGGGATTTCATCGAGGAAGACTTGGAGAGCGGGCGTTACCAGCAAATCCAGACCCGCTTCCCACCGGAACCCAACGGATACCTGCATATCGGCCATTGCAAGGCCATTGCTGCGGACTTTACCACGGCAGAGCATTTCGGCGGCAAGTGTAACCTGCGCTTTGACGACACCAACCCCGCAAAGGAAGAAACCGAGTTTGTTGACGGTATTATGGAAGATATCCGGTGGCTCGGCTTTCATTGGGATGGGCCGGTTCGCTTTGCCAGCGAGTATTACCAGGCCTGCTACGATATCGCCGTGGACTGGATCAAGCGCGGTATTGCCTATGTGGACAGCTTAAGCCCCGAGGAAGTTCGCGAGTACCGCGGCACGCTGACCAAGCCCGGCAAAAACAGCCCCTACCGCGACCGCAGCCCGGAAGAAAACCTGCGCCTGTTTGAAGAAATGAAGGCGGGCAAGCACGCCGAGGGCAGCATGATTCTTCGTATGAAGATCGACATGACAAGCCCCAATATGAACATGCGTGACCCCGCCATGTACCGTATTTTATACCGCGAGCATCACCGCACGGGGAATACCTGGTGCATCTACCCGATGTACGATTATTCCCATCCCATCGGCGATGCACTGGAAAGCGTTACCCACAGCATGTGCTCGCTGGAATATGAAGATCACCGGGTGCTGTACGACTGGGTGGTGGAACATGCCAAGGATATGCTGCCCGGCAAACCCCGGCAGATTGAGTTCAGCCGCCTGAACATTACCCGCACCATTATGTCCAAGCGTTATTTGCGTATGCTGGTGGAAAAAGGCATCGTCGCCGGGTGGGACGACCCCCGCATGCCCACGCTGTGTGCTATGCGGCGGCGCGGCTATAAGCCCGAAGCGATTCGCGATTTTATCGACCGCATCGGCCTGGCCAAGGCCGACAGCGAGGTGGATTTTGCACTGCTGGAGCACTGCGTACGCGAATCGTTAAGCGAAACAGCCCCGCGCGCTATGGCCGTGCTTAAGCCGCTGAAAGTGGTGCTTGAAAACTGGCCCGAAGATAAGACCGACGAGCTGCCCATTGAAAACCACCCCGGTCATCCGGAGATGGGGCAGCGCACGGTAACCTTCACCAAAGAGCTGTACATCGAGCAGGCTGACTTTATGGAAGTGCCCGCTCGCAAGTACTTCCGCTTGTTCCTGGGCGGTGAGGTGCGCTTAAAGAGCGCGTATATCATCAAGGGAGAACGCTGCGACAAGGACGAAAACGGCAACGTAACCTGCGTATACTGCTCGGTGGACCTTGATAGCCGCAATGGCAGTGAAGGCGCACTGCGCAAGGTGAAGGGCACGCTGCACTGGGTGAGTGCGACCGAAAACCTGCCCATGGAAGTGCGGGTGTTCGGCCAGCTGTTGGATGAGCAGATTCTGGAAGGCGAGGAACGCAAGGACTTTCTGGAAACCCTCAATCCAAACAGCCTGGAAGTGTGCCACGGGTACATGGAACCATCGCTTGCCGATGCCAAGGTGGGGGATACCTACCAGTTCCTGCGCATGGGCTATTATTGTAAAGATCAGGATTCCACGGACGCTCTGCCGGTGTTTAACAACACCGTAGGCCTGCGGGATACCTTTAAAAAGGTCATGAAAGGATCGAAATAATGACTGAGATTCGTACGCGCTTTGCCCCAAGCCCCACGGGCTATATGCACCTGGGCGGGCTGCGCACAGCGTTGTATGCCTACCTGTTTGCCAAGCAGCGCGGCGGTAAATTCATATTGCGTATTGAGGACACCGATCAGGAGCGCGAGGTGCCCGGCGCCGTTGCGCTAATCTACGAGGATATGCACAAGGCGGGACTGGATTACGATGAAGGCCCCGATGTAGGCGGCGATTTCGGGCCGTATATTCAATCCGAGCGAAAGGATATGTACAGGCCCTTTGCCATGCAGCTGGTGGACAGCGGCGCGGCCTACCCCTGCTTTTGCACCAAAGAGGAATTGCAGGCCCGGCGCGACGCGGTAACCGCCGCTGGGGGGCAGTTCAAGTATGATAAGCATTGCCTGCACATTCCCAAAGAGGAAGCCAAACGCCGCATGGAAAGCGGCGAGCCGTACGTTATTCGCCAGAACATTCCGGAGACGGGCGTGGCAAGCTTTGAAGACCTTTTATACGGCCATGTGGAGACTGAATGCGCGATTTTGGATGATAACGTGCTGATCAAAGCCGATGGCCTGCCGACCTACAACTTTGCCAACGTCATCGACGATCATTCCATGCAAATTTCCCATGTCATCCGTGGTACGGAGTATTTAAGCTCTACGCCTAAGTATAATCTGCTGTACGAAGCCTTTGGCTGGCAGCCGCCCACCTATATGCACCTGCCGGTGGTCATGAAGGACGCAACCCGTAAGCTGTCCAAGCGTCACGGCGACCCGACCTTTGAAGACCTGTTGGAACAGGGCTATGTGCGTGATGCGATTATCAACTTCATCGCGCTTTTAGGCTGGGCGCCCAAGGACGATCGCGAATTCTTCACGCTTTCGGAGCTGGTGGAGGGTTTCGACACCGATGGCCTCAGCAAATCGCCCGCGATTTTCAACACCGATAAGCTTAGGTGGTTCAACTCCGAGTACATCAAAAAGATGTCCCTTGAGGACTATCTTAACGCCGCTACGCCCTGGTTTGATTCGGTTCTAAAGGGCAAGGAGTTCGACTATCACCGCCTGGCGGAGCTTATGCACGGCCGCACCGAAATTTTCAGTGAAATACCGGCCATGATACGCTTCCTTGCAGAGCTGCCGGACTATGCCGTGGACCTGTACTCCCATAAAAAGATGAAAACCAATTCCGACCTCAGCCTTACGGTACTCAAACTCGCCCTTACCACGGTGGAAGCTTTACAGGATTTCTCCGAGGATAGCCTCAAGGAAAGCCTGATGCAGCTTGCCACCGAAAATGAGTGGAAAACCGGACAGGTGATGTGGCCTGTACGCGTGGCACTGTCGGGTATGCCGTCCACACCGGGCGGCGCGACGGAAATCGCGTACTTACTGGGCAAGGACGAGACACTGCAAAGGATGGCGATCGGGATTAATTTCCTGGAGCAGTTTAAAAGCTTGCAGCAGTCCTGATACGTTTGAAGTCTTAAGAGGAGTTTTGATATGAGCAATACAGAGTTTATGCCCTATGATCCGGCTGCCATCGAGGCGAAGTGGCAAAAAAAGTGGGAGGACGAGGGTACCTTTGAAGCGCAGTATCCCAGCGATAAAAAGAAGTTTTATGGCTTGATCGAGTTTCCGTATCCCTCCGGTGCGGGCTTGCATGTGGGCCATCCGCGCAGTAATACCGCGATGGATATCATCTGCCGCAAGCGCCGCATGGAAGGCTACAACGTGCTCTATCCTATCGGGTACGATGCATTCGGCCTGCCTACGGAAAACTATGCCATTAAAAACCATATCCACCCGGCCAAGGTGACCAAGGATAACATTGCCCGTTTCCGCTCGCAGCTCAAGCGGCTGGGCTTTTCGTTTGATTATAGCCGCGAGGTGGATACCACCGACCCCGACTATTACCGGTGGACGCAGTGGATTTTCCTAAAGCTCTACGAGCACGGCCTGGCTTACAAGCACGAGATGCCCATCAACTGGTGTACAAGCTGCAAGGTAGGGCTTGCCAATGAGGAAGTCGTAGGCGGTGTGTGCGAACGCTGCGGTGGCGAAGTGGTACGCCGCGTGCGCAGCCAGTGGATGCTGCGCATCACAAAGTATGCCCAAAAGCTGCTGGACGGATTGGACGATCTGGATTTCATTGAAAAGGTGAAGACCCAGCAGCGCAACTGGATTGGCCGCTCCGAAGGGGCGGAGGTCGATTTCAAAATTGCGGGAAAAGATGAAACCCTGCGCGTGTTCACCACACGGCCGGACACGCTGTTTGGCGCGACCTATATGGTGGTCAGCCCCGAACACCCGCTGATTGATACCTACAAAGCCGACATTAAAAACTATGACGCGGTACTAGCATACCGCGAGCAGGCTGCCAAAAAGAGCGACTTTGAACGTACCGAAATGAACAAGGACAAGACCGGCGTTCAGCTGGACGGCGTATATGCCGTCAACCCTGTCAATAACGAAAATATCCCCATTTGGGTCAGCGACTATGTGCTGATGAGCTACGGCACCGGTGCGATTATGGCCGTACCGGGTCACGATACGCGCGACCACGAGTTTGCCAAGGCGTTCGGCCTGCCCATTGTGGAGGTCATTGCCGGCGGCGATGTGGACAAAGAGGCCTATACCGATGTCAGCGACGGCATACTGGTCAACAGTGGCTTCCTAAACGGCCTGCAGGTTGCCGATGCTAAGCAGAAGATTATCGCTTGGCTGGTCGAGCAGAACCTGGGCGAAAAGAAAATCAACTTCAAACTGCGCGACTGGGTTTTCAGCCGCCAGCGCTACTGGGGTGAGCCCATCCCCATTGTGCACTGCCCGCACTGCGGTATTGTGCCCGTGCCCGAGGCTGAGCTGCCGGTGCTGTTGCCAAGTGTTGAAAACTATGAAACCACCGACACCGGCGAAAGCCCGCTGGCGGCGATTACCGACTGGGTCAATACCACCTGTCCTGTCTGCGGCGGCCCTGCCCAGCGGGAGACCGACACCATGCCCCAGTGGGCGGGTTCGAGCTGGTATTTCCTGCGCTACTGCGATCCGCATAACGGCAAGGCCTTTGCCGATTTTGATGCACTAAAGTATTGGATGAATGTGGACTGGTACAACGGCGGCATGGAACATACCACGCTGCACCTTTTATACAGCCGGTTCTGGCATCTGTTCCTGTACGATATCGGGGTGGTGCCCTGCCAGGAACCCTATCAGAAGCGTACCAGCCATGGCATGATTCTGGGCGAAAACGGCGATAAAATGAGCAAGTCCCGCGGTAACGTGGTCAATCCCGACGATTGCATCGAAGAGATCGGTGCCGATGCCACCCGCATGTACGAAATGTTCATGGGTGCGTTTGATCAGGCGATTCCGTGGAACCCCAATGGGGCACGCGGCTGCCGCCGCTTTCTGGACCGCGTCTGGCGGCTGATGGATATGCTGCAGGACGGCGAAGGCTACCGCAAAGCCATGACCCCGCTGATGCATGAGACGATTAAAAAAGTCGGCGACGATTACGAAGCCATGAAATACAACACCGCCATCGCCCAAATGATGACGCTGGTCAACGAGCTGTATGCGGCCGATGGCTGCACCAAGGACGAGCTGAAAACGCTGATCCTGCTGCTATACCCCGTCGCTCCGCACATCGCCGAGGAAATGTGGGAGAAAATGGGCTTTGGCTCCGGCCTGACCTTTGAGCCGTGGCCGACCTATAGCCAGGAAGCCATGAAGCGCAGCGAGGTGGAAATTGCCATCCAGATCAACGGGAAAGTGCGTGGCCGCATTATGATTGACCCGGACATGACCCGGCAGCAGGCGGAAACAGTATTGCCCGCCAACGAAGAGGTCAAGGCGATGATTGCAGGTCGCAGCATTGTCAAGCTGATCTTTGTGCCGGGCAGGCTGTGCAATCTGATTGTCAAATAAATCATAGCGAATTCACCTGTATGGTGGTGACCGTTTTCGTTGGTTCTCCGTTTTGTCAGCCCTTTTTGTTTGACAAGCCAAAAGCATATATGTTAGCATTTCTTGCATACTTTGCTTTGTATGCCTTGTTTCCCACATGGTTAGATTGCTCGTACAATTTCACAGATACGCTATGAAATACTGTAATCATTGGGAAAACAGGTGTTTTTATTTGCAGTTTTTTTGCAAAACGTAATCTGTACGTTGGAAGAACACGTATATCAGAAACCGGAAAGGAAGCTTTAAAAACCTTGAGAAAAAAGCTTGGTCGATATGTAACCCCTGTATTTTGGATTTCCATTTCGCTGGTGGGCATCGTTGTGCTGCTTGGCAGCGTGTTTTCTGCAGAATTTCAATCAGTAACGCAGCAGATCCAAAACGTGATCGGCAATGGTTTGGGATGGTATTATCTGCTATTTGTTGCCGCGATTGTGATTTTTTGTCTGTTTGTGATGTTCAGTCCGGTGGGCCAGATCAGGCTGGGTGACCCGGATTCAAAACCCGAATACTCAAAACTTTCCTGGATTGCGATGCTGTTTTCCGCAGGCATGGGAATTGGCCTCGTGTTCTGGGGTGCTGCGGAACCGTTATCCCACTATGCGGTTTCCGCGCCGGGCGGGGAATTGGCGTCCCAAGAAGCATTAAAAGAAGCGTTTCAATATACGTTTTTTCACTGGGGGATTCACGCATGGGCGGTGTATGCCGTGGTCGCGCTGTCCCTGGCATATTTTAAGTTCCGAAAAAAAGAAAAATCCCTGATCTCCGTTACCCTGAAACCGATCTTCGGACAGAGGATTGACGGAATATGGGGTAAGATTATCGATAGCATTACGGTGTTTGCCACGGTTGTTGGCGTGGCGACAACCCTTGGCTTTGGGGCCGTGCAGATTAACGGCGGACTGAATTACTTATTCGGCATGCCGCTGAATATCTATATGCAGATGCTGATTGTTGCTGTAACGACGGTGTTCTTTATCGCATCAGCCTTATCCGGTATCGGGAAAGGTGTAAGAATCCTGTCAAACATAAACATGATCTTGGCGGGTGGATTGCTGGCGATCGCGATTATCGTCGGTCCGACGCTTACCATTATGAATACTTTTGTGGAGACGCTGGGTGGATATCTACAAAATGTAACGTCTTTGACCTTCCGTACCGCCGCGTTTGACGGCCAGCAGCAGGCATGGATTCAAAACTGGACGATTTTCTATTGGGCGTGGTGGATTTCCTGGTCGCCGTTTGTAGGCGTATTTATCGCCCGCATCTCCAAAGGGCGCACCATCCGGGAGTTCCTGATGAATGTATTGCTAGTGCCGACGGTGTTCTGCTTTGTCTGGTTTTCAACCTTCGGAATACTGTCAACCACAGCGCAGAGCCAGGGAGCTGAACTGACAAAGCTGGCGACGGAGAAAATCCTGTTTGGTACCTTCAGCCAATATCCGCTCGGTAATGTGCTTTCGCTGATCGCCATTGTGCTGGTGTTTACGTTCTTCATCACCTCGGCGGATTCCGCGACATTTGTGCTCGGTATGCTTTCGGAGGACGGCAGCCTGTATCCGCATAACAAGGTGAAGGTTGTATGGGGCGTATTGGTTTCTGCGATTTCCGTCGTGCTTCTGATGGTCGGTGGGTTGGATGCACTCCGCAATGTGTTGATAATCGTTGCGCTTCCCTTCTCGCTGGTGATGATTCTGATGATGGTTTCCCTGTATAAGGAATTATCCCATGAAAAGAAAGAGATGGGACTGTATATCAAGCCGGAAACATATCCGACAAAGGGAGAGCCGTTTAAATCCTACGAAGATCAATAGATCGTGGAACGCTGAATCATAGCGGAAAGCATGTCCATCGTTCCCGGTGGATAAATCCGCAATAATGTAAGGTTCGCGTAAAGAATCGCACAAGCCTTTGCAAGATGCATGGTTTCACCTATAATAGTAACTAATACTTAGTTGGAAAGGGCGTGTTTATTCTGGCGCAGATCAATCCCGGTAAACTGACCGATAAGGAGAAGATTCTCTCCATCAACGGTGTCAGCCGTTCCTTTGGTAAAACAAAGGCCTTGAAGGGACTGAGCATTGCCATTCCCAAAGGGCAAATCGTGGGCTTGCTTGGGCGCAACGGTGCCGGAAAATCCACGCTTTTGCGCATCGTGGGCGGCATGCTGAAACCCAGCGGCGGGAACGTGCGCATTGCCGACCAAAAGGTATGGGATCATGCCAAAGCGCTGGGACAGCTGTGCATTATCGGCGATACGCCGGACTTTGGCAAGCTGAATAAAATCAAGGATTTATTCTTTGTCAGTGCTGGACTGTTTCCGGGGTGGGACGGGCAACTGGCCCATTCGCTGCTCAAGCGCTTTGAGTTGCCGGAAAATCGTAAGATTAAAACCTTCAGCCGCGGCATGCAGACCAGCCTGATGCTGATTGTAGGTCTGGCCAGCCGCGCGCCGTTTACCATTATTGATGAGCCGAGTCTGGGACTGGACGCCGTAATGCGCGAGCGTTTCTATGATTTACTGCTAGAACAGAAAAAGCGCGATACGGACCGAACCTTCCTGATTTCCACCCACTTGATAGACGAGGTAGCCCGCCTGCTGGACTACGCCGTGATGATCGACGACGGCAATCTGCTGTGCGAAGGCACGGTGGAGCAGCTCCAGGAAGGAACCTTAAGCGTGTCCGGCGATGCGGCGGATGTGCAGGAGCTGACAAAGGATTGCAAAATCCTGAAAGAGGAAGACCTTGCCGGCATGCTGGTACGCCATGTGCAGCTTGACGCTGAAACCATGAAAGTCATTCAGGCCGACAAGCGGGTACGCAGCGGGCCGATCGGGCTGCAAAGGCTGTTTGTATTCCTCACAGAAGAAAAGGAGGCGCAGCGCAATGGCTGAGTGGGTTACAACATCACGCTTTGCAGGCGTGCTCCGGTATCATTACAAAAATATCGGCAAGCGAGTGGTCTGGGCACTGCTGATCGTGCTGATCGCGCAGGGGCTGTCACTGCTGGCACCGCTGCTCTTTGGAGGATTGTATCACTTCGACGGGATTCGCGGCAATTTTGAGTTTGTGTTTTTTGCGGCGTTTGTTGTCGGTATCAGCACGGCGGGACGCGCCACCCGGTTTTTATTACGCTTTGGCACATCGCGCACATCGGTGTGGCTGGGTAATGTGCTGGGGCAGCTGCTGGCGATGGTCAGTCTGCTGGTGGCGACTTTCCTGATCAATATGCTGCTGGCCGGGCTGCTGTTCCTGCTGTCCAATGCCAGCCCTGCCCATTACAGCATGAGCGGGAAGCTGTTTCATACCGCGCTGACCTATGGCTTGAAAGACCTGCCGGGGCTTTTATTGTACACGCTGGAGTGGACATCCATTTTCTATCTGTACGGGTGCATGCTGCGGCGCTTCAAGGTGCTGACCATCAGTGTGTCCATCGGCGTACCGCTGTTGTTTGTGATCCTGATGCTCATTCCCACCGTGCGCGAAGCGCTGGCGGTAGTACAGGGCGATAACCAGGGACAGCTGATACTGCTGGGCCTGCAATGGCTGCAATGGTTACAGGACTTGATCCGGTTTATTGAAGAACACTGGGAAACCCTGCAACTGCTGACGGCAGTCGTCTGCTTGCCGCTGTCCTACATTGTGATGCGCGGCACTAAGCAACCCTGATGCTACGCTGAATCGAGCATGAAAATCCGCCGCTGCTTGCGGCGGATTTTTTCGTAACATGATTGCAACAAATGCACGCAGGGGTGTACGCTCCAAATCTGATATGGTATAATGCAATGTCAAAGGACGTATGTTTTTGGGAAGGGGCGCAGACATGGAAACGACGCTTGCTAAAGCACGGCTCATATTGGCGTCCGGCTCGCCCCGCAGGCGTGAACTGATGGCATATTTCGGGGTTGCGTATACCGTGATTCCGTCCGACGTGGAGGAAATCGCTTCGGGCAGCGCGGCCAGCCAGGTACAGACGCTTGCACTGCAAAAAGGCGAAGATGTTTTTGCACACTATCCCGCCTATCCCGTGCTGGCGGCGGATACGCTGGTGTGCCTGGATCAAGTGATTTTAGGCAAGCCCAGAACCCATGACGAAGCCGCCGAAATGCTTGCCATGCTATCGCAGCGCACCCACCAGGTTTACACGGGCGTGTGCCTGTATCTACCGGACGGCCGTATCCTTTCCCGCCTGGCGACGACTGATGTTCGTTTCCGCCGGATAGACGATATCGAGCGCTTGCGCTACGCCGCTTCCGACGAACCCATGGACAAAGCGGGCGCGTATGCTATGCAGGGTACCGGCAGTATGTTTATTGATCACATCGAAGGCGGCCCGTCCAACGTGATCGGGCTTCCGCTGGCTGAAGTGAAAGAGTTGCTTGAGGAAGCCGGACTCTACCCGTAAAAACTGTTTGAATAGGATGTGCGACGCATGGGATTTGTAGCGCGTGATTTAGGGATCGACCTGGGCACCAGCAATACGCTTGTCTACGTAAAAGGCAAGGGTATCGTCGTCAACGAACCGACCATCGTCGTGGTGACCAACGACCATAAACAGCGCGCCCGTGCCGTGGGCGATGATGCCAAGATTATGCTGGGCAGAACTACCGAGGGCATCACGGCCATCCGCCCGATGCGCGAGGGCATCATTTCCGATTTTGAAATGGCGCAGATTTTGATTCAGTACTTCATTCGCAAGGCAATCGGTTCCAGCTACTTGATGAAGCCCCGCACCTTTTTAACCTGTCCGTCCTCCATTTCGCCCATCGAGCGCCGCGCGGTGCTGGAAGCGGCTAGGGCCTCGGGCGCGCGCAAGGTATACCTTGTGGAAAAACCGTTTGCGTCAGCGCTTGGCAGCGGCCTGCCGGTGTTTGAGCCCAACGGCTGCATGGTGGTGGATATCGGCGGCGGCACCACGGATATTGCTATCATTTCCCTGGGCGGCGTGGTCATCAGCCACTCCATCCGTGTCGGCGGGGTGAAGATGGACGATGCGATCACCAACTATATCAAGCGCGAGTTCAATATTCTCATCGGCGACCGCACGGCAGAAGAGGTGAAGCTCGACCTGGGTGCAGCCCTGCCCATTGCAGAAGAGCGCAAAGCGCGCATCCGCGGCCGTGACCTTATCACCAACCTGCCGCAGACGACCGAGATCACCGCGGCGCAGATTTATGAAGCGATACACGACCCCTGCGTGGCCATTCTAAGCGCGATTAAGTGGCTGCTGGAGCGCACACCACCGGAATTGACCGCCGATGTGATGCACAACGGCATTTATCTGACCGGCGGCGGTGCGCAGCTGTATGGTATGGACCAGATGATTGCCAGCGAACTGGGCATCCCAGTCCTGCTGGCTAAGGAACCGGCTGATTGCGCGGTCTTAGGACTTGGCAACATCATCGAAAACTTCGATGTTCTGGAACAGCTTGGATACTCTGGCTTCTTGAAAGAGAATTAAGCCAACCCCTGAACTGGAGGACAATGCATGGACGGCAGCAAGCCGGATACGAAACAACAGAACCGTAACCCGCGCAAATGGCGGGGGCATAAGCGTGCCGCCATCGTGATTGTGGTTGTTGTACTGCTTGCGCTTGCGGGGTCGCACCTGTTTGCGCTGATTACGGGTGAAGATGCACTGCGTGTGCCGGAAAACGGCGTAGCAACTGTCATGACACCATTGCAGACCGGGTTTTCCAGCGTTGTAAACGCTGTAGTTGATTATCTGCGCACATTGAAGCTGCGCGCCAATCTGGAAACCGCCTATAACGAAATCAAGCTGGAAAACGAGCAGCTGGTGTACCAGGCCATGCGGGCAGACGATTTGGAACGCCAGCTGGCTGTATACCAGGAACTGTACGGGGAAATCTCCGTCAACGAAAGCATGAATCCGCTGGTCGCCAGTGTTATCAGCCGCACCGATGGCAACTATTTCTCGGTGTTTACCATCAACCGTGGCCTGCAAAACGGGGTGGAGGACTTTATGGCTGTCACCATGGGCGGCGCACTGGTGGGGTATACCTATAATACCAAAGCGACCAGTGCAAGCGTCCGTACGATTATCGACAGCGATGCCAGCATTGCCGCGCTGATTTCCTCCACTCGCGATCAGGGCACCGTGCGCGGCACCTTGGGCGTGGATGGTACGGCTATGTGTCGCATGTACTATCTGCCGGAGGACCACCTGCCGCGTCCCGGTGATAAAGTGGTTACATCCGGTGTGGGCCTGGGCTTTCCCAAAGGCATCCCCATCGGCAATGTGCGCGAGTCTACGCGCGGGATGGAGTCCAATAAAAGCTTCGTCGTGGTCGAGCCGATTGCCGATTTTGAGCACATCGAGGAAGTCATCGTCCTGCGCTACCAGCCGGAGGCTGAGGAAGTCAATGTACAGGATATAAATAACACCATGGACTTCGTTGCGCTGGATACCCCGCGCCCGATTCCCACCATCCAGATCGGGTCGGACTTCTTCCAGCTTGCACCCACGCCTGAACCGACCGGCGATCTACCCCAGCAGACCACCGCGCCCGACGGCACCGTGATAACCGTTACACCCGAGCCCACAACAGAGAGTGACAGTTTAAGCTATGTTGTTCCTGATGCGACCGATGAACCGGACAACCCCCTTAGCTACACCCTGCCGCCGTCGCCGTCGCCAACCCCGACGGCACCGCCGCTGGAACTGACTGTGGAGGATGACTGATTGATTAGGAAAGGCTTACAGTTTGTTGTGCTGACTTTGCTAACCTATCTTTTGCAGGCAACGGTTTCAGTGCACCTTGGAATTGCAGGCGTTGCGCCAAACTTTGCCATCGCCATCATGGCGGTGGTCAGCGTAGCCCTTGGGCGCAAGTATACGTTCGTCATTGCATTGACGGTAGGGTACTTGCTGGAGATTATGATGCCATCACTGGAGTATATCGATGTCATCCTCTACCCGGTGTGTGCGATGCTGGGCGCGCTGTTCTTTGCCGACAAAAGCGAGCGACGCATGGAAGAAGATCGCTCCACCGGCAAACAAGCACTGCGATTACCTGCGCGTCTTCGCACGGTATTAAGCGCATTGGTGAGCATTTTTGTGTTTGAAGCGGTACACCTCTTGTACATTTACCTCATAGGAATCCATCTGGATTTCGGCCACTACAGCCGCGCACTCATCTCCATGCTGTACACCACATTGCTGGCCGGGCTGCTGCAGTTTCCCATCCGCTACTGGTTTGGGATTCACAAACTGCGCAAAGCGCCCCGCAGCTCCTAAGCTGTTTTGGAAGGATAATCAATGTTTTCACAGAAAAACCGCGACCAGGGAAGACAGGGCTATAATTTGCCTTTACGATACCTTTCGTTTATCGGTATCATGATTGTGATGTTTGTGTACTTGATTATCGGTACGGCAAACCTGCAGCTTACGTCCAGCTACGAGTACCAGGAAACCGCTGCCACTAAGCGTACGACCAAAATTTCGCTGCGGGGCAGCCGCGGCATGATTACCGATTCCGAAGCGGTCATTCTGGCCAAGGATGAGAAAATCTATAATGTCACCTTTTACCGTGACGCGTCCAGCAACTCAGAAAATGATTATATTGGCTTCACTCGTGCCATTTCTGATGCGATTGATATCATCGAGGCCAATGGCAGCGAACTCAGCGTGGAATTTGTCATCCGCCGCAAGACCCTGCCGGAGGATGAAGCCTATGTAGACCCCAACCCCAGCGTACCGGTGGGCGAGTGGGAGTTTTATTTCGGCTCTGGCGTGTCGGAAGCGGTTTTGCAAACGCGCGAGACCCAGTGGCGCAACAACAACTACTTTACCGTCACCCGCGTGCCTACCGCCGCCGCGGCCATGGAAAAACTGATAGATCGCTATCAGATTCCAGAGGACATGGACGAAGAGAAGATGCTCAAGGTCATGGCAGTGTATTCCGAGATGCAGATGAACCTGTTTCTCTCCCAGCCTGTTGTGATCGCCGAAGATGTCAGCGAGAAAACCGTAAACGAGATTGAAACCCGGTCCATGAACATGCCGGGGATGGAAATTGCGGTGGGAACCAAGCGCGTGTATCCGCGCAGCACACTGGCTGCACAGGTGATCGGCTATATCGGCGCGATTCCTTCTATTTCCAAGTGGGAAGATCTGAAAACCAAAGGCTATAAATACTCCGATACCATCGGTCTGGACGGCATTGAGGCATCGATGGAAGACTGGCTCACCCAGAATAACGATGCCCGGCAGGGGTACCGCATTGTCGAGCGCGACAATGTAGGGAAAATCACCCGCGAGCTATCGTATGTCGAGCCGCAGGATGGCAACAACGTCAAGCTGACGATTAATGCCAGCTATCAGCAGCAGGCGGAGCGCGCGCTGGCCGATAACGTGGCTAACACGCGCATGGAACAGGAAAAGCGGTTGATGAAAAACTCCTGGCAGGAGGCCAACCGCATTGATATTGAAGAGCGCAACTGGGAGAAATACCCGCTTTCGCTGGCAGACCGTGCTGCCATGATGGTCATTGACATGGAAGGCCGCGTACTGGCGATGGTCAACTACCCGACCTATGACCTGAACGCCCTGATTGCTGCGGGGGATGAAAGCCGCGAAATCTTAACAGATGAGCGCAATGTGCTCATGAACTACAATATCCATGCCCGCGCCACGCCAGGATCAATCTTCAAGATGGTACCGTCGCTGGCTGCGCTGATGGAAGGCGAACTTCTACCGGAAGAAACCATTGACGACGGCGGGTTGTTCATGGTGTACACCAAAGACCCCAACACCGCCCCTAAGTGCTGGATTTCCGCATCGCAGCGTTACAAGCACCAGAATCAAACGATCGTACAGGGTATTTCCAACTCCTGTAACTTTTTCTTCTACACCTTGGGAGATCGCTTGAAGGAAGACAGGCTGTACCAGTATGCGTCGGAGTACGGACTTACCAGCCGCACCGGTGTGGACCTGCCCGGCGAGGAACGCAGCGTGGTCGGAAACCAGACCAGCCTGTACGATCCGAGCAAGCCCATGAATGAAGCATCACAGGATACGGCTGTGCCGATTATCGTGTTCAACGCCGTGAAAAAGCATCTGCGCAATCAAGGTGCGATTCGTAACATCACCTACGATGATGAAAGCCTGAACCGCTGTGTGAAACGGCTGATGGATATGGCAGTCAACACAGCGCAGGGCGATTGGGTTGTCAGCATCCGTCCCATCCTGATGGAAGAGCTGAACATGACGCGCGAAATGGTGCACCTGCAAGCAGTGATCGGTGAAATTTACTTCGCGCTCAACGATATTAAATGGGGCGGCGCGCAGACCATTCAGGTGGCCATCGGCCAGTCCATCACCGTGCTCACGCCCGCAGCGGTCAGCCGTTATGTTGCAACGCTTGGCAACGGCGGCGTGGTCAACAACCTGATGATTGTGGATTCAATTACATCGCCCGAAGGCGATATTCTAAGCCAGCGTACCCCCACAGTGCTCAATACGTTTGAGTCTACCGACGGTGAACATGAAGTGCAGGAGTACCTGGATTTAATTCTGCAAGGCATGAAAGGCGTTGTTGACGAAAGCGGTACTGCTAGGCAGTACTTTGATGACTGGGAGTATAAAGATAACGTCGCCGCGAAAACAGGAACCGCCGAGGTTACCTCCATCGACCTGGAAAACAACTCCTGGTTCGTTATGCTGGCACCGTTTGATAAGCCCGAAATCTGTGTGGTTGTGTTTATCCCCTCAGGGCTCAGCGGTGGTATGGCAAGCCTTGCCGCCAAAGACTTTGTCGGCTGGTATATGGACCAGAAAACACTGAGAACCACGGATGTCGGGTTCCCCGGCGGCAATATGCTGGCACCGTAGGCAGGAAAGCAAACTTTGTTCTGCCTTACCTTGACTTACTGACTATGCTAGGAGATATACGATGGAAAATACCTGGATGATCGCGTCCGGCAAGGGTGGTGTGGGAAAATCCACGCTGGCTGCTGCATTGGCGCTGGCGCTTGTCCGGGAAGGCTGGAAAACCGTGCTTTTGGACATGGATATCGGCCTGCGCTGTCTGGATCTCCACCTGGGGATGGAAAACAGCATCGTGTACGATGTGCTGGATTATGCGCGCGGGAACTGTAAGCTGTCCCAGGCGGTGCTGCATTCACTGGCGCAGCCGGAACTGGGCTTACTGCCTGCCGGGCAGCTGGGCACCAGCGAAGAAATTGACAGTGAACTGATGCAGAAAATTGTTCGTAAGCTGCAAAAGCACTTTGCTTTTGTGCTGGCTGATGCACCGGCCGGGATCAGCCCGCTGATCGGGAAAATGCTAAGCAGCGTGCAAAATACCCTGCTGGTGGTTACGCCGGACGATGTATCCATCCGCGACGGTGAGCGTATCATTGCCCTTTGCCGGGACGAGGGGAAAGCTCCTCCGCTGTTGATCGTCAACCGCATCATCCCGGCATTGGTAGAAAGCGGCGATATGTTAACGCCCCAAGCCATTGCCGATACGCTGGATATTCCGCTGCTGGGCTATGTGCCCGATGATATCGAAGTCCTGCGCGCACTGCACAGTCACCAGACCGTGATGGATACCGAGTGCCCGGCAAAGCTGGCTATAGAGCGCATTGCCAAACGCTTGTCCGGCAAGGTTGTACCCATGGCGGATATTGTGCCGCCCAAGGTTAAAAAAAGCTGGTTTCACCGCATACGGAGAGGAACACAACAGGCATGATGAACGAGAGTCGCCGTTCCAAGGCGCATTTTGACTATATACTGGCGGGACTGGCCTTTGCACTGGCGGCCTTTGGGGTGCTCTGCGTTGCTGTAGCAACATTTTCCACCTCATCGAGCACGGAAGATACACTGCTGAACTACATTGTGGCATCGTACTACGGGCTGCGGCAGGCGATATTTTTCCTGATCTCGCCGATCGTGATTGGCTTTGTGACCTTCTTCCCGCACGATTTTATCCGCCGGCGTTCGCAGGTGTTTTATCTGTTCGCCTGCTTTTTGCTGCTGGTCGCCTTGGGCGGTCAGGCTGCCGGTGTTAAGGCGTGGATTGAAGTCATCTGGGGCTACACGCTGCAGCCGTCGGAGTTTGTCAAGCTTGCCTGCATTATCACCACCGCCAAGTACCTGGAGAAGACGGACAACCCCCTGGGTACCCTAAAATCATCCCTGCGGCTTGGGCTTTTGATGGGGATTCCGTGGATGCTGACGCTGCTTCAGGGCGAAACCGGCTCGGTGCTGGTTATGGTCTTCGTATTCGGCGTGATGATGTATTTTGGCGGCATCCGCATGAAGGTCATGGGCGGGATTATCGCCGCAGGCGTGCTGGCGCTGATTATTCTCTACGGGGTGATTATGGCATCCGGTATCGACGACTACCGCATTACGCGTATCCTGTCCTTCGTCAACCCGGAGCTGGTGGACGCCAACGCAACCTACCAGGTCAGCCAATCTAAAATTGCGATCGGGTCCGGCGGCCTCAGCGGCATCGGTATGTTTAAGGAAGGCAGCTTCAGCCAGCTGGACTATGTACCCCAGGACTATACGGACTTTATCTTCTCGGCCATCGGCGAAGCGTTTGGCTTCTGGGGCACGCTGAGTGTGCTGGGCGCGTATTTACTGATGCTATTGCGCATGACCTATCTGGCTTACTTTACGCAGGAGCGCTTCGGCCAGTTGGTAATTATCGGGGTTATGGGCATGATGCTGTTCCATGTGTTCCAAAACGTGGCGATGACCATAGGCCTGATGCCCATTACGGGCATTCCGCTGCCGTTTTTGAGCTATGGCGGCAGTAACCTGGTGACCAACATGGCGGGAATCGGGCTAGTGCTCAACATGGTCATGAACCGCAGCATTACCAGTGGCATGCGAGGGTTAACGCCGCAGACCCGCATTAAGGGACGCTACACAGGCTGATTTACTGGCCGGGTGATTGTATTAATTGCAGGAAGGAAAACGCTGCACTATGAAAAAGGTACTCCTGTTCCACTTTGAAAGCTGTCCGTTTTGCCGCTATGCCCGCCGCTGGGTGGAGGAAGCGCTGACAGAAGATTCGGACTTGCAGGCGCTGGATATTGAGCTAATTGATGAGCAACTGTGTCCGGGCATTGCAAGCCAATATGATTACTGGTATGTGCCCTGTTTCTATGTGGATGGACAGAAAATGCACGAAGGTGTATGCACAAAAAAGAAAGTAGCTAAAATCTTACGGCAGGCGCTATAGTAAGCAGACGTACTGTAGAGTAAACCGTGTACAACAAAAAGCCGCGCTCGTAAGCGCGGCTTTTCTGTTGCGATACTATGGAGTTTACTGATTCCGCACGCTCTGGATGGCCTCGGCGGCCTGTTCCGGGCTTAAAACGCGGCCGGTGGATACAACCTTGCCGTCCACAACCAGCGCGGGGGTGGACATAACGCCGTACCCTGCAATGACTGCCATATCCATTACCAGTTCGACGGGTTCATCAAGCCCCAGGGTTTCTAGTGCTTTGTGTACATGGTCCATCAGCTTATGGCAGTTCTTACAGCCACCGCCTAGCACTTGGATAAGCTGGGTTGTTTCAGTATCGGACGAGCAACAGCAGCCGCTGGTCTCTTCGGGGGTGCAGCAATCGTCGCCTGCGCAGCAGCAGGCATCGGTGGCCGCTTGCTTTGTCGTGCAGCAGGTATCCCCTTCACAGTTGCAGGAGTTTGCTTGTGCTTTCTTGTGAAAATTCAGTAGTGCCATAGGGTTCATTCCTCCATTTATAGTAGTAAGCCTTGTATTGCATTGAAGAAAAATCCGACCAGGATAATGCCAACGGTGCAAATGACGATGAACAGCGCCAGCAGCTTGGGCTTAACCGCTTTACGCAGCAGCACCAGCGACGGCAGGGACAGGGTGGTCACCGCCATCATAAAGCTAAGCACTGTGCCCAGCTGCGCGCCCTTGAACAGCAGCGCTTCGGCGATGGGGATTGTACCGAAGATATCGGCATAGACCGGCACGCCAACAAGCGTAGCCAGGATGACGGCAAAAGGATTGTCATTTCCCAGCGCAGCGGTAATCCAGGCTTCCGGCAGCCAGTTGTGGATAACCGCGCCGATGCTCACGCCGATGAGAATATAGGGGAACACCTTTTTAAAGGTTGCCGTCATCTGCTCTTTGGCGTAGCGCAGCCTGTCGCGCCGGGTGAGGGTGGGGGAGGCGATATCCACGTTTCCGGCTTTTAAAATAAAGCTTTCCACGTAGCGGTCCATGTGCAGTTTCTCGATAATCGTCCCGCCGACAACGGCTACGATCAGCCCGACAATCACATAGAGGACCGCAACATTCACCCCGAAGATACTGGTGAGGATCAGCAGCGAACCCAGATCAACCATCGGCGAGGAAATAAGGAACGAAAACGTAACGCCAACCGGCAGTCCTGCCGAAGAAAACCCGATGAACAGCGGTATGGACGAGCATGAGCAAAACGGGGTGACCGTGCCCAGCAGCGCAGCGACGATGTTAGCGCCGATGCCGTGAAAGCGGCTGAGTATGCGTTTGCTGCGTTCCGGCGGGAAATAGCTTTGGATGTAGCTGATGAAAAAAATCAGCAGGCATAGCAGAATTGTAATCTTGATGACATCGTACACAAAGAATTGCAGACTGCCGACCCAGCGGTTGGCGGTGTCCAGCTCGAGTCCGCGTAGCCCGGACTCGACCAGCGATTGCAGCCAGTCCATACCCAGCAGCTGATTTTGGATGAAATCCCATACTGCACTCATACTAGCTGACCCCGCAGGTACAGCTTGCACTGTGGGGCTGAGTGGGCTCGGTCAAGGTGGTCAATGATTGCAGGGCTGCAATGGCATCTGCACTGCCTTCAGCGCTGATGCTGTAATGCATCCACTTCCCGTCCTGACGGCTGTTGATCACACCGGACTCACACAAAATTTTCATGTGATAGGATAAGGTGGATTGTCCCATATCCAGGCATTCGATCAGCTCACAGGCGCACTTTTCACCGTCCTGCAACAGGTGGATAATCTTCAGGCGGTTTTCATCGCAGAACGCTTTGAAGCGCTTGGCTTGCTCTGCGTAATTGTTCATGCTACATCCTCCATACATAAAAAAGTTTCGATATAAGTATAATCTTATATCGAAACTTGTCAATATGTTTTTTCTCTCTTGCGAGATATTGATTTGCAGGGGGTGTTCCCTTAGCGGAACATATTCTCCAGCTCTTCGTACTTGGCGTGGGTAATCAGCGCATCCTGCTTGATGCCGTCCATGCGCACCACATAGGTCCAGCGCCCGTAAGGGGTGATATCCTTGATGTGGTTTAGGTTGATAATATAGCTCTTATGCGAGCGGAAAAACACATTGGCCGGCAGGCGGTTTTCCATGTCGGTCAGGGAATCACCAACGGCATAGCGCTCACCGCTTTGGGTGTAGAGCACCGTGGAGCGATCCTCCCGTTGGATGAGCAGCAAATCGTTGAGGTCAATAAACGCGCTGCCTTCGCGGTGCCGCAGCATCAGCCGTCCGTCCAGGGGTTTCCGGTCGGCGTTCACGGCTCTGGAAAACGCCGGTGTGGCGGAGGAAAGCGTTAAACTGTCGTGCACGCGCGATAAGGTTTGCAGCATTCTGTCTACCTTGAAAGGCTTGACCAGATAATCAAATGCGTACACCTCGAACGCTTCGGACATGTACTTGTTGTGGGCGGTTACAAAAATAATCACCGTTGCCGGGTTCATATCCTGAATTTGGCGGGCGCATTCCACGCCGTCCATCTCCGGCATTTCTACATCCATGAACACAACATGCGGCTTGAGCGCTTCAAATTGTTTCATGGTTTCTTCGCCGCTGGCGGCTTCACCGATCAGTGTAAATCCCTCGGCTTTTTCAACGACGTGCTTGAGTACACTGCGCATGGCGGCGTCGTCATCGGCGATCATTACCTGAAAGGGTTCTTTGGTCATCGTCTGGACTCTCCCGGTCGTTTCAAAATTTCGGACATCACAACGGCCTGTATCAGCGCGTTGCGGTTGAATTCATCTGGTAATATCTTGGCATCGACCTTTGTGCTGTTTTGATAGGCGGAGGATGCATCGTCAAACGCTTCGGGTGTATAGCCTATGCCTTCAAATGGAGCGGTCTCCAGGCTGCCTTTATAATTAGAAAATGCGATGTTCAGATCGGCGGAAGGCGCGGCGGGTTTATAGTTGCTCAGGTCGCTGCGGACAGTGTCGTCTGCCTTACGGCCTTCCACAAATACTGGCTGAGCAGAGGTCGTGCTTTTCACCGGAGGAAAACGGAAATCCGCCGGTTTAGCCATGGGCTGCGGCACAGACTTGGGGATAGGGGGTTGCCCGGCCGTTGGTTTCGTGGCTTCGATCTGCGCCTGGGTTGCCGCCTGTTTGCTTGTTTGCCCGATTCTACGCAAGAATTGAACAACCAAGTTACCGACGACGAATAGGATGATAATAGCGAAAAAGTCCACTTGGCTCACCTCGCTTAACGGGCAGGGGAAGCGTAGTGCTACCCCTGCCGCATTAGGACTTTACTTCTTTTTGTCTTCTTTGTTTGCGGGCGGCTGCACGGGCGTAGTAGCCTTGGCAATGCCGTCGCGCATGTCGGTATCGGCGATTACATTACGCATCTGGTAGTAATCCATCACACCGAGCTTACCTTCACGCAGGGCCTGGGACAGTGCCTTGGGCACTTCGGCCTCGGCTTCGATCACGTGGGCGCGCATCTCCTGCACGGAGGCTTTCATTTCCTGCTCGCGGGCAACAGCCATGGCGCGACGCTCTTCGGCGCGGGCTTGTGCGATGTGCAGGTCGGCCTGAGCCTGGTCCATTTGCAGCTGTGCGCCGATGTTGCGGCCCACGTCTACATCTGCGATGTCGATGGAGAGGATTTCATACGCAGTACCGGCATCCAGACCTTTATTGAGCACAGTGCGGCTGATGAGGTCCGGGTTTTCCAGCACCTGTTTGTGGGTTTCGGACGAACCAACGGTGGTGACGATACCCTCGCCAACGCGGGCGATGATGGTTTCCTCACCGGAACCACCGACCAGGCGTTCGATGTTGGTACGCACGGTGACACGCGCTTTGGCGCGAAGCTCGATGCCGTCTTTGGCGATCGCGGCGACGGTGGGCGTTTCGATGACTTTCGGGGTAACGGACATCTGCACAGCCTGTAGCACGTCGCGGCCGGCCAGGTCAATGGCCGAAGCCTTTTCAAAGGGCATTACAATGTTGGAACGCTGGGCGGCGATCAGCGCGTTGATGACGCGGTCTACATTACCACCGGCCAAGTAGTGGGTTTCCAGCTTGGGCAGGGTTACATCCAAGCCGGCTTTGCGCGCTTTGATCAGTGGGTCAACCAGCCTCTTGGGCGGGATGCGGCGCAGCCGCATACCAATCAGCGACGAGATGCCAACGTGCACGCCGGATGCCAGGGAGGTAATCCACAGGCCCAGGGGCACAAAGCGCAGGAACACCGAGATCAGGATGACTGCCAAAAGAATCGGGATGATGACCCACAGCGCATTGGTCAGCTCTGTTGACGATGTGGATGCGAAGGTCAATGCCATAAGGGATTGAATCATGAGGAAAGCTCCTTTCGGTTAACTATTTATTCATAGGTGGTCACGTATCGATTTGGCGGACGATCACGCGCAGACCGTCAACGCGGGTAACGCGTACAGGGGTGCCTTTGGGGATAAACTCGGCATCGGATACGACGTTGAGTTTCACACCCTCAATTTCGGCCATGCCTACGGGGCGAAGCGTGTTTGTGACAACGCCCTCTTTGCCGATGAGCATGTCCATGTCCTGGTTGGCGGCGTTATACCCCTCGGACGAGGTTTCCGCTCTGTTGAGTACGAACGCGGATTTGGATAGTCGGCCCTTGGTTGCCGAGCGCAGCGTGATCGAGATTACAATTCCGACCAGCGCCAGCACCACGATGGTCAAACCCAGCGCAGCCAGCGGCCCGTGGTTAATCAGCATCAGCGCGACGCTGACGCCTTCGACCACCAAGCCGGAGATGCCTGCGATGCCAAACCCGGGCATGAACACTTCAACCACCAAAAGCCCTGTGCCTACGATAAAGAACAGGATGATGGCTATGTCTGTTGATAAGAAATCAATCATTATTTTGTCCCTCCCGGTAGTATTTTGGATAAGAACATTGTAACATGATGAAAGGGAAATGAAACGCAATCGGCACAAACACCGCAATTGGATGGCTGAAATGTCTCATCCGCCGTACTTGCGGCCATATAAAGGAAACGAAATTGGGTTAACCCAGCAGATCGGGGTATGCGCCCATGGCCTTGAGCTCGTCGCGCACCATTTGCAAATCCGCCCAGGTATCGTGTTTGCGCCGCGGGTCGCGCAGCAGCGCGGCGGGGTGGAAGGTGGACATCAGCTTGATCTCACCGCGTGCAAACCATTGCCCGCGGCACTTGGTAATGCGGTAGTCCGGCCCCAGCATAACGCGAACGGCGGTCGCGCCCAGCAGGAAGATGACTTTAGGCTGAACCAGCGCAATCTGTTTGAGCAGGTGCGGCTGGCAGGCGGCTAGTTCGTCGGGCTTGGGTGCGCGGTTTTTGGGCGGGCGGCATTTCACGGTATTGCAGATATATACGCGGTCGCGGGGTAAGTCGATCGCCATAAGCATCTTGGTCAGCAGGTCTCCGGCACGGCCCACAAAGGCTTGTCCGGTCTTGTCTTCCTGTTCTCCGGGGCCTTCACCCAGCAGCATCAAATCGGCATGGGGGTCGCCTTGACCCATCACCTTTTGTGTGCAGCCCCGGCAAAGTTCGCACGCTGTGCAGTCGGATACCTGGGCGGCCAGTTCAGCCCAAGAGCTTTGCAATCAGAACACTCCCTATCGATCAAATGGGGTTTATCAAGCGCTAGCGGTTAAACGGGGCAACGATGACCGAAAGCGACTGGGACAGATCCCGCTGCACCCAGTTAAATAGGCTGAACAAAAGAGCGGTCAGTACTAAAATTACAGCCAGGCCGATCAGCATGCTGATGAGGTTGAACACGCTCATGGCAATCCGGAAGCTGTTTTCGGAGGATAGCTCGTCGTCCAGGTCGTAGTCATCGTACTCGTCATACGCATCGTAGTCTTCGTACTCTTCATACACGCCGTTTTCATTCAGGTCGGCGTACTCGGCATCGTCTTCCCAGCCGTTATGGTCATAATTGTCATTGTAGCTATCGTTTCGCATGGATACCTCCCGGTTACAGGCTGTCCATCCAGGGCAAGTGACTGTCTTCCCGGCCGGTCAGGTCGCCTTGGGCTACACAGGCCGGGAAATCCAGTTGGCGCAGCGCTTCGTAAACGACAATCGCCACGGAGTTGGACAGGTTCAGGCTTCTGGCGCCATCCCGCATCGGGATGCGGATACAGCGGTCGTAGACTTGTTTGAGCAAGCTTTCCGGCAAGCCCTTGGTTTCGCAGCCGAATACCAAAAAATCGTCTGTCTGAAACCTGGCATCGGTATAGGCTTTGGCTGCCTTGGTGGATAGAAAGTGAAAATTCGCGTTGGGGTAGGCGGCCAGCAGCTCGTCAAAGCCCTCATGGGTCTGATAATTGACCATATCCCAGTAGTCCAGACCCGCACGTTTTAAATAGCGGTCGGCCAGGGAAAAGCCCAGCGGTTTGATCAGGTGCAGCTGGCAGCCGGTGGCTGCGCAGGTACGCGCAATATTCCCGGTGTTCTGGGGAATTTCGGGGTTATACAAAACGACGTGCATCTTTCGCCCTCCAACCCCTCTATTGTACATCGTTTGTTAGACAAAGGTCAACTCACAGACACGTTTGAAAGCGACTGTTGCAAGAGTGAACGCGCCTGCAATACGAGCGCGTTGTAGGCGGCTTGCAAGTCTTTACGCTCTGCCAGCTCCTGTGCGCAATCGGCAGCATCCCGCAGCAGTAGAGTATTCATCATATCGCCGCCAGTCCACAGCCCCGTGCCGTGCTGCTGCGTGCCCAGCAGTTCGCCGGGGCCGCGCATGTCCAAGTCTTTGCGGGCGATTTCAAATCCGTCATTCGTCTGGGTGAGCGCTTGCAAGCGCTCGTTTTCTTCGCCGACGAGGAAACAGCGGCTTTCCGCAGACCCGCGTCCCACGCGCCCGCGCAGCTGGTGCAGTTGTGCCAGCCCGTAGCGCTGTGCATCCTCAACGATCATGATGGTGGCGTTTGGGACGTTCACACCGACCTCGATCACCGTAGTGGCAATCAGCACTGACAGGGTTCCGGCAGAGAACGCTTTGAGCACCTTGGCTTTTTCCTCCGAAGTTTGCCGCCCGTGGGTGACCCCCAGGCGGATACCGCGCAGTGGGCCTTGCAGGAGCTCCTTTTCCAGCGTTTCCACAGCTTTGAGCTGGGCTTTGCCCTCGTCTTCCTCGATCAACGGGCATACGACATAGGCCTGATGCCCCTGCTCCAGCTCTTTGCGTAGATACGCGTACATATCCCGGCGCTTTGCAGCGGGGACGATGCGGGTTTTCACGGGCGAGCGTCCGGGCGGAAGTTCGTCCACCACGGATACATCCAGATCGCCGTAGAGCATCAGCGCGAGTGAACGGGGGATGGGCGTAGCCGACATTACCAGCAGGTGCGGGGCAGTGGTATGGCCGCCCTTTTGAATCAATTTGGTTCGCTGTCCAACACCAAAGCGATGCTGCTCGTCGGTGATGCACAGCGCGAGCTTCTGATAGGTCACGGATTCGGATATCAGTGCATGGGTGCCGATGACAACCTGCCATGCGCCGCTTTTTATGTTTGCCAGTGCGTCTCTCCGCTCGGCGGCTTTCATACCCGACAGCAATAAACCGCAGCGTATCCCCAGCGGTGCCAGCGTCTTCTGTGCGCTTTCCAGGTGCTGGCGGGCCAGAATTTCCGTGGGTGCCATGAAGGCCGCCTGATACCCGGCCTGTACGCATAGCGCCATGGCACCAAAGGCAATGGCGGTCTTGCCGCAGCCCACATCGCCCTGCACCATACGCGCCATGGCGGCGGACTTGCGCATATCACCGGTGATCTCCAGCAGCGTTCGCTTTTGCGCCCCCGTCGGAGTAAAAGGCAGGGCGTGCCAGTATGCGTCCTCTGCACCCACCGGGATTGCAAGCGCGCGGCCGCTGTCTCGCTTGCGCTTGAACTGGCGAACGGCTATCTGGTATAGCAGCAGTTGTTCAAAGGCAATGCGTTTTTGCGCCTGGGCCACATGCGCCATGGTATCGGGCCGGTGCAGAATGCGGATGGCCTCAGCGGAGGACAGCAGTGCATAGCGAGTAAGCACATAGGCCGGAAGCGTTTCCCGGCAGACCTCGCCGACCTGCTCCAGCAGCTGTGCCACCAGTGTTTCGCGGGTTTTGTTGGGGATACCCTCAATGGCCCTGTACACGGGCACAATGCGTACGCTGTCCTCCAGCCGTGCGTTATACAGCTGCACGCGCTGTTTTTGCCGCTCTACGCGGCCATACAGCAAGACCGTGTCCTTTGCCTCCAGCACGCTGCGCATCCAGGGCTGATTAAACCAACAACCGATCATCTCGCCGGTATCATCTTTAAATTTGCAGGTCACGCGGGATAGCTTCCCATGATAGCTGACCTTCGGATCTCCGGCCTTTTGCAGGCGGAACGCCTGGCTTGCGCCGTGGCGGGCATCTTGCACAGCCGTCAGGTCGCCCATATCGCGGTAGCGGTAGGGCACGGCATATAAAAGATCACGCAGCGAGTGTATACCCGCTGCGTGAAGTGCATCCAAGCGTTTAGGGCCAATGCCCCGAAGTGTATTCAGATCCATGTTATTCTACGGAAATCAGGTAATAATACAGCGGCTGGCCACCTCTGTGCATCTCCACATCGCAGTCCGGGAACAGGTCTGCGAG
This sequence comes from Candidatus Limiplasma sp., assembly GCA_963675925.2. Lineage (GTDB taxonomy): Bacteria > Bacillota > Clostridia > Christensenellales > Aristaeellaceae > CAXXOK01. The sequence goes on along the minus strand of CAXXIB010000004.1, from coordinate 211,779 downwards.
TTCGTCGGTCAGCTGCTGGGCCGTTTCTTCGGACACGTCATTGCCGTAATACACGGTAATCAACTCGTCATCCTCGGTGACAATCTTTTGCATCAGCTCTTTGGCAACAAGCTGCTGATCGCTGCCTTTTGCTTCCACCTTGCCGTTGTTGAGGCCGATGATATCGTCCTTTTTAATCTTCAGGCCTTCAATCTCCGAATCGCGCACGGCATAGGTGACGGTGCAGGTACGCACGCGCTGGGCGGCGTTTTCCATGGTCTTCACGTTATCCTCGTTTGAGGCGGTTTCCTGGTATGCAATAATCCCTGCGATGCCCATGGCAACGTTTTTGGTCGGGATCACGTAGACTTTTTTATCATCGGCAATGGCAGCCGCCTGCTGCGCGGCCAGGATGACGTTTGAGTTATTGGGGAATACAAACACCGCTTCTGCGTTAATCTTGCTGATGCCGGCGGAAATATCCTCGATGGAGGGGTTCATGGTCTGTCCGCCTGCAACGATCTGGTCTACACCCAGGTCGCGGAAAATGGCGTCGAACCCTTCGCCGACCGATACCGCCAGGATGCCGGATGGCTTTGGCGGCTCGTTTGCTTTGGCCTTTTCCTGCGCGGCCACATTATCGCGCCGCTGCTGGACCATGTTTTCAATTTTCAGGTTCACCAATTCGCCCATGGCGCCGCCGTAGTTGAGCGCTTTGCCGGGTTCGTTGGTATGTACATGCACTTTCACCAGCGATAAATCGCCCACGACCAGGACACAATCGCCGAGGCGGTTGAGCTTGCGGCGGAAGGTGTTGATGTCCTCATCATTGATCTCCGGCAGCAGGTTCTGAATTAAAAACTCGGTGCAGTATGCATATTTAATCTCGCCCATCGAGTCGTGGTCGTCTTCGAACACCACTTCACCGTCGGCGGAAAAATCCATAATCTCTTTGGGCACTTCTTCGCCGCGCAGGGCCTTTTGGTAGCCCATATACAGTAATAAAAGCCCGCGTCCGCCCGCATCCACAACGCCTGCTTGCGTTAGTGCCGGGAGCATCTGCTGGGTCTTTTTCAAAATCACTTCGCCTTTGGACAAAATCACGTCAAACAGCGCGTCGTAGTCCTCAGGTGCTTTTTCGGCCTGTTTCACCGCTTCTTCCGCGATCACGCGCGCAACCGTTAAAATGGTGCCCTCTTTCGGTTTCATCATAGCCTTATAGGCATACTCCGAGCCGGACTGCAGCGCCAGTGCAAACTGCATGGGGGTAATGCGTTCAATGCCCTCTAACCCGTGGGCAAAGCCGCGGTACAGCTGGGATGTGATAACACCGGAGTTCCCGCGCGCACCACGCAGCGCGCCCTTAGCCAGGGCGTCGGCAGCCTCGCCGGCGTGCACAAACTCCTTCTGGCTGATTTCGCGAATCGCTGCGGTCATAGTTAAAGACATGTTCGTACCCGTATCCCCATCGGGAACGGGGAACACGTTCAGTGCATCCACAGAATCACGGTTATTTTCAAGCATTGCCGCGCCTGCCATGACCATATCGCGCAGCAAAAGGCCGTCTATCATCTTGATTTGCATCAGAAAAAATCCTCCAAAGCCGAGTTTATACGCGAACGCCCTCGACAGAAATGTTCACGCGGCGGATTTTAATCCCCGTCATGCTCTCCAGTTTGTAGCGAACCGTTTCGGTGATGGTTTTACACACTTCACCGATGGAGATGCCATACTCGACGATGATAAAAAGATCAACGTCCAGCATATCGTCCACCATTTTTAATTGTACGCCTTTGGTGAGGTTTTCACGCCCCAACCACTGGATAAACCCGTCCTTGGCGCGCTTGGAGGACATTGCCACGATGCCGTAGCACTCCAGCGCTGCATAGCCCGCGACCTTCAGCATAACGTCTTCACTGATGAAGACGGTACCGATATCGTTCTTGATTTTGCATTCCATTGTCCACATGCCTCCTTGCGGCGACCGGTGCGTACACGGTCGGATCTGGGAAAAGAAAAGCGCAACTCCCGCGCCTGCAATACAGCTGTAGTGCACGCGGGAAAGCATGATTATTATACATGAACCCCCAATATTGCGCAACTGTGGCCCACGCGTCCCGCATCCGTTGTCTAGTACAGGCAAAATACCTACAGATTGTGTTTATCGTATGGACAGGGCTTCCTATATAGGGTATAATAACACAAACATGACTGCGCAGGCGCATGCAATTGAAGAAGGGTGGGATCCTCTTGAAATGCCGGTTTTGCGGGTATTTAGACTCAAAGGTGATCGACTCAAGGCCGACGGACGAGGGGTTGTCCATCCGCAGGCGGCGAGAGTGTATACGCTGCGGGAAACGCTTTACCACCTATGAAAAAATAGAAACCCTGCCTGTGATGGTGGTCAAAAAAGACCAGCGCCGCGAGGCCTTTAACGCTGAAAAGATTAAGGCGGGCTTGATACATGCCTGCCAGAAACGCCCCGTGAGCATGGACCAGATTGACGAAATTGTCGAAAAGCTGGATAAAACCGTGTACAGTAGCGGCGAGTCTGAGTTCCCCAGCCGTAAGATTGGTGAGCTGGTTATGGATGAACTGAAAAAGCTGGACGACGTAGCCTATGTGCGTTTTGCCAGCGTGTACCGCCAGTTTACGGATATCGGCAGCTTTGCCGATGAACTCAACAAACTGATGAAAGAGCATAAAAAATAGTCCTTTTCGAACTTGCTTTACAGCGCGCGATACCACAGGGTATCGCGCGCTGTGTTTATGCGGGTAGAAATCCAGAAAATTCAACAATTGAAACAACTCAGCCGTACCGGGGGATTTTTTGTCATAGACTGGAAACGTGTGGTATAATTGACACAATAAATTACGGTGGAAAGGGGGCGCGGAGCCATGGAAAAAACACCGCGCAACATCCTGCTGGTGGATGGCCATAGCCTGATTTTCCGGGCCTTCCACGCCTTGCCGCTTTTGGATTACGGCGGCATCTACACCAACGCCGTGCAGGGCTTTTTCAGCATGCTGCTTAAAGCGATTGCCGATTATAAACCCGATGCCCTGTGCGTGATGCTGGATACCCACGCGCCAACCTTTCGCCACCAGCTCTACGATGCCTACAAGGCGGGCCGAAAGCCCACCCCCGAAGAGCTGAAACCCCAGGTGCCGATTATCCACGAAATTCTAAACAAAATGAATGTCACCGTGCTGTCCATGGAAGGCTACGAGGCCGATGACCTGCTGGGTACTGCCGCGCGGCTTGCCAACCAGCAGGGGATTCATGCCAATATCTTGACGGGTGACCGCGATGCCTTGCAGCTGATTACCGATGATACCAGCGTCATTCTGACGAAAACCGGGATATCCGCAAGCCTGCTTTTGACACCGGAGAGCATGCCCAAGCATTATGCCTATACCCCGCAGCAGGCGATAGATTTGAAAGCGCTGATGGGAGACTCCTCCGACAACATACCGGGCGTACCCGGCGTAGGGGAGAAGACCGCGCTGAAGCTGCTGGCTGCTTATGGCGATTTGGATGGGGTATATCAACACGCCAATGAAATTAAAGGCAAGCTTGGCGAAAAAGTACGCGACAATCAGGATAAGGCGCGGCTGAGCAAGGAACTGGGTACCATCTGCGTGACTGCGCCGGTGGAGGTCGATTTCACCGCTTGCGGGCTAGAGGACATGCCAAACGCCATTCCGGTGATGCAGGAGTATAAGCTACGTAGGCTGTCGGAACAACTGGAGCAGTTGTTTAAAAACCGCCAGAAACACAATACATCCACACAGGAAGCGCTTACAGGCAATGACCCGGACGAGCAAACGGCACCCCCGATGCAGCCGTTTATGACCGTAACGGACGAGCCCAAGCTTGCGCTGATTGCCAAAAGCCTTGAAAAAGCGGGCGACACCATCACCCTGTACCTTGGGGAAAGTGCCGTTGCCGTGTGCATGCTGGATGGGCGCGTGTGGGTGATGCCCATGCCGCTGGACATGCTGACCCCCGGCCTGACCGAGGAGCAAGTCCTGCGCGCGCTGGAGCCGGTGCTTAAAAAAGTGCCGCTGATTGTGCACGACGCCAAGGCGTTGTTCCACAAGATGGCGAAACTTGGACTGCCGCTGCCTGTTATCGACTACGATTTGATGATCGCAGCCTACTTGCTGGAGCCGGAGCAGAAGAATTCTGATCTGGACACGGTCTTGTACGGCGCGCCGATCGAGGCAAAAGGCCGCAAGGCCGATATGACGGTGTCGCCTGAGAAAGCGGCCAAGGATGTCTATACCATGATGACCCTGCAGCCGTTGCAGCGCAAGCGCTTGATCGAAAACGGTATGCTAAAGCTATATACCGATATGGAAATGCCACTGATCTCTGTGCTGTTTCATATAGAGCAGGAAGGCTTCACTGTGGACAAGGCGGCGTTGGATGAACTGGGTGTGCAGTTCCTATCGGAAATCACCCAGCTGCATGACAAGGCCATCCAACTGGCCGGTGGCACGGATTTCAACCTCAACAGCCCTAAGCAGCTGTCCGAAATCCTGTTTGAGCAACTGCAACTGCCCGCGCTGGGCCGCAAGGGCAAAACGGGCGTGTATTCCACCTCGGCCGATGTGCTGGAGCAACTGGATCATCCCATCATCGAGCCCATACTGCGCTATCGCAAGCTGACCAAGCTACAAAGCGTGTATATCGAAGGATTGAGCAAGTTGGTCGATAAGACCGGCCGCGTACATACGACCTTTGACCAGACCGCCGCGGTGACCGGGCGTATATCCAGTCTGGAGCCGAATTTGCAGAACATCCCTGTCCGCAGCGAGGAAGGCCGCGAAATCCGCAAGGCCTTTGTTGCCAAGGAAGATTGGCTGCTGCTGGATGCTGACTACAGCCAGATTGAGCTGCGCGTACTGGCGCATTTGAGCGGTGATCCGGCCATGAAGGACGCGTTTATCAAAGGGCAGGATATCCACACCCGCACCGCGTCCGAGGTGAACAATGTCGCCTTTGCGGACGTAACCCCCGCCATGCGCCGCAGCGCCAAGGCGGTCAACTTTGGCATTGTGTACGGCATTTCCGGTTTCGGGCTGGCACGCAATATCGGGGTCAGCATGCGGGAAGCGGATGCCTACATCGCCACCTATTTCGAGCGCTACCCCAAGGTGAAGGATTTCATGGATGAATGCGTACGCCAGGGGTATGAACTGGGCTATGCCCAAACCATGCTGGGCCGCAGGCGGCAGCTGCACGAGCTGAAAAACGCAAACCGCAATATCCGCAACTTTGGCGAACGTGCTGCCATGAACATGCCCGTGCAGGGCACAGCGGCGGATATCATCAAGCTGGCGATGATCAAGGTGTTTAACGATTTGAAAGAAGGCGCGTTTCAGGCAAGGCTTATTTTGCAGGTGCACGATGAGCTGGTTGTGGAATGCCCCCGCAGCGAGGTGGAAACCGTCGCCGATTTGATTCGAAACGCTATGGAGACCATCATCACGCTCGATGTACCGCTGATTGCGGATGTATCGGCCGGCAACAGCTGGTACGACGCTAAGTAAGGTGAAACGTATGCAGATCATCGCCATCACAGGGGGGATCGGCAGCGGGAAAACCACCGTTGCAGGCTGGATCAAGGAAACCGGTGTTCCGGTGATTGATGCCGATGCTGTCTCCCGCGTACTGACCGCGCCGGGCGGTAAGGCACTGCCGCCGATTCGCGATGCGTTTGGCGACGCGGTATTCCAGCCCGAAGGCAGTTTAAATCGCGCGGCGCTGGCTGAACTGGTCTTCCGGGAGGACCCGGCAAACCAGCAGCAGCTTAACGCTATTTTGCACCCGATGGTGATTGCCAATATGCGCGATCAGCTGGATGCGCTGGCAGCGCAGGGTGTGCCGGTCGCTGTTATCGAAGTGCCGCTATTGTACGAATCCGGCATGGAAAGCATGGCAGATACGGTCATCTGCGTGTCGGCCTTGCAGGAAACGCGGCTCAAGCGCCTGATGAAACGCTCCGGGCTGACCCGCGAACAGGCACTTAGCCGCATGCATTTGCAGCAGGATATCAAAAAGACCGAAGATTTGGCCGATTATGTAATCCATACCGATGGCTCGACCATAGACAATAAACAAGCCACGCTGCGGCTTTGGCAGCGTATTGCAGGAAAGATTGAGGCGTAAACCGCAGATGCATTTGTTATTCCATCAGGGCAGCGATAATATTCCCGGTCGCGTGCAGCGAAGGGCGGACCGCCATAAGCAGCCCGATTCGCGCGGCCAGTATCCCCGGCCACGGGATAATGAGTTTGCCCAGCAGCCCAGACCGCGCATACATCCAACGCCGCAGGCGCAGCCACCACAGCCTGTGTCGCCCGTGCCCCGGGGCAATCAGCCCCAGGAAGTTTACACCGAAAATGGCGTACAATATGTGCGGCCGTCCAGGCCGTACGTGCCGGATTACATGCGCAGTGAAAAGCAACAACAGCCACTGGACCCTGCGCACGTCGATATCCCCACACCGCAGGCGGGGCGCGGTCCCTATACCGTCATCAGTGACGATGACGCACCGCCAACGAAAAAAATGAGCAGGCGCACCCTGCTGATTTTGATCGCCGCTGCATTTTTTGTGCTTGCGGGTGCATGGGTAGCCCAGCTGGTGTTTAGCGCACAGACCAACAGCATTTATGCGACGCGGGAGGCCCAGGCGCAGATACTGCTCAACAAGCACCCCTTTGGCTACCGGGAGTTGATTGAGCGGGAGGCCGATAAAAACAACCTGCACCCTGCGTTCGTCGCTGCGATTGTGCTCAGCGAAAGCTCCTTTGACCCCAAGGCCGAAAGCTACCGCGGCGCACGCGGCCTGATGCAGATGATGGAAGATACCGCCCAGTGGGTGGGCGAAACCATCGGCACAGGAAGTGATTACAGCTTCGATCTGATGTATCAAGCCGAAACCAATGTGCTGTACGGCTGCTGGTATCTATCGTACCTGAGCGATAAGTTCGGCGGCGATCCGGTGCTGGTGGCAGCGGCATTCCACTCCGGACAGACCAATGTAATGAACTGGCTGAACAACGCCCAGTATTCCTCCGACCAGCGGACCATCAAGCTGGAGGAGTTTCCGGACGGCAATACCAAAACCTATGTCGAGCGGGTGATGAACGCTTTTGCCGTCTACCGCAGGCTGTACTATGAAGAGGTGACGATATGAAACGCTTACTATGTATCCTGCTTGCGCTGCTGCTCCTTGTGCCGTATTTTGCCATGGCCGAGAGTGTAAGCGACTCGCTGATTATCGGTATTTATTCCACCAAAACACTGGAAATCCGTCCCTTCAACCCGCAGGAACGCGATATTATGTCCGTGTATGATTTGGTGTACGAAAGCCTTGTAACCATCGACGATCAAGGCCTGCCACAGCCCTATTTGGCCGAAACATGGACGGTGGAGGACAATGGGCAAACCTGGGTATTTACCCTGCGCGACAACCTGTTTTTTTCAGACGGAACGAAACTGACCGCCGCGGATGTCGTGGCTTCGGGGCAGTATATTCTGGCGATGGCCAAGCAAGAGGAAATAGCCAGCCAGGGCTTTTACAGAAATATCAGGTATATGGTGTCCAAGTTTGAAGCACGGGATGAAAAAACCGTGGTGGTGACCACGACATCAGACCGGAAGTATTTCGGACTTTTGTATGCCATGGCCTTTCCTGTGGTACCGGCAACACAGGTGGATTTAGCCGCGCCGTATGGCTCAGGCCCGTACAAGTTTAGCGAGTTTGAGCCTGCCAATAACTATATGTACCTGTCTGTAAACACAAACTGGTGGCAGTCGCCTCCCAAAATCAAGGAGATCGTCATCTCCACATACACCAGCAACCGCGATGTAATCTCGGCGTATGAAACAGCGCAGGTGGATACGGTATTCACGCGGCAGGTTTCGGCTTCACAGTATAAAAGCGGTAACGAATCCAAAGCGATTGTTTCATCCACCCGGCAGCTGGAAACGCTGCTGATGAACTTTAACGAAATTCCGCTGGAGAACCTGAATGTTCGCCGGGCGATCCGTGCCGCGGTGGACAAGGCGATGATCATCAACAATGTGTATATGGGTACCGCGATCGATACCGATACCCCCATCCCGCCCAGCAGCTGGTTGTATTATGACCAGGAGCTGGTCTATCAATACGATTTTGAACTGGCGCAAAAGTTGCTGGAAGAAGAAGGATGGGTCGATTCCGATGGTGATAACATATTGGATAAGATCATCGATGGCAAGCAGCGAAACCTGCGGCTGCGGTTGTTTGTTTACGAAGACCCGGACAACAATGTGCGCTTTGAAACGGCCAACATGATTGCCGATATGCTGGAAAAGCTGAAGATGAAAATCAGCATTACGCCCATGTCGTATGAGGAAGTACAGGAAAAACTCCAGGTCAATAACTTTGACCTGGTGCTGGCGTCCTTCCAGGTCGACACGGTTCCCGATGCCGGGTTTTTATTGATGAAAGGCAATACCGCCAATTACGGCCGCTATAATTCCGAAACAATGACGCAGCTTTGCAAGGACCTGCGCAAGGATATTACCCAAACGGAGTTTGCCTACACCTGGCAGGGCATCCAGCAGCAATTTGCTGAGGATGTGCCTTTCCTGTGCCTTTTTTACAGGGCGGGTGTGGTGCTGACGCGCAAAATGTATTCCACCGTACGCGATTTCAGGGAGTTTGAACTCCTTCGTGGCATAGAGGATTTTGGACGATAAGGCGGGTTAGACAGTATGATGCCAAACCGATGGAAACTGCTGTGTGCTACACTGGCCGCGCTGTGCCTGTTGCTGGGCGTAGCTTCGGCGGAGGAAACCGTGTTTGCCGCGCCAGAAGAAACCGCGACGGCCCAGGGCGAGCACATCATCGACCCCGGACAATTACCGGATGAAATTCAAAACCTGCTGGGTACGGCCATCGGCGAGATTGGCTATACCGAGCGCAGTGACGGCTACTCTAAATACGGCGCGTGGGCGGGCGATCCATACTCGGAATGGTGCGCAGAGTTCGTTTGCTGGACCGTTCACATGACCGACCAGATGCACGGATACAATATGCTCAAACGCGTGTACCCCTATTACTCGGGGCAGAACACCGGGCGGGACTGGTTTATGGCCCGGGGGCGGTTTGTGTATAGGCGCGGGTTTGCATCGGGCTGGGGCCGGCAGTGGCTGAAAGATCAAGATGGCATGATGGAGACAAACGACTATATTCCGCTGCCCGGCGATTTGGTGTTTTTCAGCTACAACAGCGCGGGCGATACCGTGCATGTCGCCCTGATTGAATACTGCTCGTATGCGCAGGATGGCAGCGTGCTGCTCCATGTAATTGAGGGCAACAATCCATCCAGCGTAAAACGTTCGGTGTACTCGCTGGATAATTCGCAGGTGCTGGGCTTTGGTTGCTGGCGCGATGTGGTGGATACCACCATCATGTTTGGCAACACCGGGGATAAGGTGCTCAAGCTGCAGCAAGACTTGGGTAAGCTCGGGTTTTTGGCGGAGCGGCACTTTACCTCAACCTATTTAAGCAATACACGCGACGCCGTATCCAAGTTTCAACGAACGGTAATGGGGATTACGCCCACGGGCATCGCCGACCGGGCGACACAGCTGGCCATTGCCTTTGAAGTGGATACGATGGAACTGTTTGAGCCGGAAGCCTGGCTGGTTGTTCCCGATAACGAGACTCCGTAAATATTACAGCGCGGGAGGATACGCATGCGAAACATCGCGGGCATCCTGTTGATCATCCTGCTCTGCCTGTCCGTCCCGGCAGCGGCTGAGGACAGCGTGCAGCAAAACCGTGCCCTGTTGATCGGCGTGGACTTGTTTGTGTCGCAGCAAAGCACCTATCCCTCGTCGGCTAATAACATACAGGACGTATACAAAACCCTGCAAAACAGCATTTTACCGTTTGAAACCATCTTTATTCCCGAACGGCCCGTCACCTCCAAAGCGATGCTGGCTGACTGGGTACAGGAAGCGTTTGGCGATGCCGATGCAAACGACCTAAACTATCTTTATATTTCCACACACGGTGATTACGATTCAAATGGCAACGCCGTACTACTGCTGAGCGACGGCAAGACCGAGGAAGCCCTAACGGCGCAGGAACTGGAAGCCATGCTTTCGGATATTGAGGGTGTCAACCTGATTTTGATGGATGCCTGTTTTTCAGGGGCGTTTATCGGCAAAGGAATGCGCAAGCAACCGAAACCCCTGCCGTTTCATTCCCCGCGGTGCAAGGTACTGACAAGTTCCGGGGCGATGGAAGCCAGCTGGTACTGGAACGGACAGAAGGATATGGCACAGGGTTCGTTCTACTTTACCCAAAGCATGACCCAGGGCTTGAGCCCGCGCTGGGGCTACCCTGCCGACCGTAACCGAAACGGCAAGGTAACGCTGGAGGAGCTGTACAGCTTCTTGCTGCAAAACCACGGTGCCTCTACGCCGCAGGTGTATCCGCAGGTCGACAATACGGTGATTTTCGCCTATGACCCCGACACCGAAGACCAAAGAGATCGTGCGGCAGTGGTGGATGTGGTGTTTGAAGGCGATAGCATGCAGCCTGATGAAAGCCTGACCCTGTCATATACGGTGCTGCGCCCTGTGCGTGTTGCTTATCAGATTGTTTACCGCCGCGACGGGGAATGGCAGTTTAACGAAGCGGAGCTGTATTACGACGATTCCGAGCGCTACACGGCGTTTGGTGAGCTGGCCGGGGCAATGCAGCCGGGGCGCAAGAGACGAACCATTTCGCTCAAGCAGGATGTGGAAGACTTGTACGGGTATGTACTGGTGCAGCTGCTATCTATGGAAGGCGGGCAGCTGACCGTGCAGACAGGGCATGTGATTGCCATCACACCGTCGCAGGGCGAGCTGCAAATGGCCGTGACTGTGCCGGAGCGTTTCGAGCTTGGAGACGGCGCCGAGCTGCCGATTTTCATTGAACACAACTACCCCTGTGCATTGAGCGTGAAGGTCGTTGGCGTGGATGATGAGACGGTCGCGCGCCTCAGCTACCGCGCGGCCACGCGCCCGCTTGGGATTGTGCCGGATGGAAGCTGCTATTACTGGAACGGAACGGACCGAAACAGCGCGCCTGTACCGCAAGGAGAATACCGCATTGTTGTGGAAGGATGGATGGGGGATGCCGTGTTTACGGCGCAAAGCAAACCCATTGCAATCACACACGCAGAAGAGGAGACCGGGCTATGAAACTGATGATCGTCATTCCCTGTTATAACGAGGAACAGGTTTTACCGGAGACGGCCAAACGCCTGGAAGCGAAAATACAGCAGCTGGTCAGCGCCGGACTTTGCGGCGAGGACAGCCGTGTGCTGCTGGTGGACGATGGCAGCAAGGATAATACATGGCAGACCATCGCCGAGCTTCACAAGCGCAATCCTCTGTTTGAAGGGCTGAAGCTCAGCCGTAACCGCGGGCACCAAAACGCGCTGCTGGCCGGACTGATGACGGCGCGCAAGCATTGCGATGTCAGCATTTCCATGGACGCCGACTTGCAGGATGATATGGACGCCATCGACCAGTTTTTACATGAGTATGAAAATGGTTGTGATGTGGTATATGGCGTGCGTAAAAAGCGCAAGAGCGACACGTTTTTCAAACGCCGCACAGCGTTGCTGTTTTACAAGCTGATGAAGGGCCTTGGCGTGGATATTATGTATAACCATGCCGACTACAGGCTGATGAGCAAACGTGCACTGGACGCGCTTGCCCAGTTTAGCGAAGTGAACCTGTTCCTGCGCGGCATTGCACCGCTGGTGGGATTCCAAACCGGGGTGGTGTATTACGACCGCAATGAACGCTTTGCGGGAGAAAGCAAATATCCGCTGAAAAAAATGCTCGCATTTGCGGTGGACGGGATTACCAGTTTTTCCGTCAAACCCCTGCGGCTGATTACAGCGCTGGGGATTGTGGTGTTTATCATTTCCATGCTGATGCTGATTTACACCCTGATTTCGTGGATTGTTGGCAGGGCGGTCAGCGGCTGGGCCAGCACCGTAGCGTCGATCTGGATGATCGGCGGCATTCAGCTGTTATCCCTGGGGGTTATCGGGGAGTACATCGGCAAGATCTACTCCGAAACCAAGCGCCGTCCGCGCTTTGTCATCGACCGGTACCTGAATGAAAGCAAGGCCGATCCGGTAATAGACGAATAAAGCATTAAAAAAAGCCCCGCCGCATTGCGGCGGGGCTTTTTTCATGAAGCTTAAAACAGATTCTTGATAATATCGATCCCAGCGATATAGGTGCCTATGCTGGAGCCGATGTTGCCCAGCACCACCACGACCAAAGCTTTTAAAAAGCGGTTTTTGAAAAACCCTTTGAAACTGAAGATGTCCTTGTGCACGTTGAGCACATCCTGCACGGTGGGTTTGCGCACGGCGGCTTGGGTTAGCCCGGCAAACCAGCCGCAGGCGAGCATAGGGTTCAGCGAGGTAATCGGTGCGGCGACAAACGCCGTTAGAATACTCAAGGGATGGGGGGCCGACAGTGCGACCAGCAGTGCCGCCAGACCGCCGTTCCACAGCACCCAGGAGGATAGCTGGCGCAGGCCCGTTTCGGTGTTGACGAAGAAGCCATACACGATCAGCCCGATAATCGCGACCGAAAGCGTCCACCCGAAGATCTTGCCGTAAGGCTTTTTCTTGGGGACCGTGGAAATCTCTGCGAGGTCGCGTTCCTTGAATATCTCTTCTTTGACACCGGGCACATGCGCGCCGCCCAGAATCGCTACGACCTTTTTGCCGGGTGCGGTCTTGATCTTCGCGGCCAGGTACTGGTCGCGTTCGCTGATTAAAATATCGCCGATTTTGGGGAATTGTTTGCGCATATCCGAAAGCACGGCTTCCAGAATATCGGTCTCCAGCAGCTTGTTGAGCATATCGTCGGTGATATCTTCTTCATCCCCTTCGGAGGCGAACAGGCTGATGACCAGCTTTGCTTTTTCCCACAGGTTCAGCTTGCGCCAGATGCGAAGGAACGTGGTTTGGATGTTGCGGTCGGCCAGCACCAACTGCGCACCGATTTCCTTGGCGCTTTCAATGCCCTGCATCATTTCCCCGCCGACAGCCACGTTCAGCTTCTTGGCAATGCGCTTTTGGTAGGAGCCAAGGGCCAGGCTTGCCAGCAGGAAGCCGGTTTTCCTGGTTTTAATCACCTTGACAACATCGGTGCTTTCCCATGCTTTGGGGTTCTGAATCGCTTGATAGCGCTCGGTATCCAGCTCAACGCATACGCTGTCGGGTTGGTGCTCTTCGATCACTTCCTTGACCAGCGCTGCGCTGTCCTTTGAGACATGCGCCGTGCCGACCAGAATGATCTCCTTGTCTTCATAGGTTAGAACGGTTAGATTCTTGTCCACAATGCTTATCCTTTCAGGCATTCGTGCCCGTAAATGACGTATATCCGATAGTATACCATAAAATAAACTGCCGTTTCATGCGAAACGGCAGTTTTTTACATCAGCGGGCGAGTGAGCTCAGCCCGTGACGACTTTTTCGGGTTTATTCTTCCCAAAACGCAGGAACGAAGGCAGTGCAACGTGGCCTTGGCTCATCACGTCGAACGCGACGGCCGCCAGCAGCACCAGACCCTTGACCAGGCGCTGGACATTGGAGTCCATACCAATGATGTTCATACCATTGTTAAGAATACCCATAATCAGTGCGCCGATTACCGTACCGCTTACCGTGCCGATGCCGCCGTATGCACTTGCGCCACCAATGAAGCACGCGCCGATCGCATCCAGCTCAAAGCCATCACCGGCCATGGGGGTAGCGCTGTCCAGGCGGGCGGCGAACACCATGCCGGCAATACCGGCCAGAAGCCCCATGTTCATATAGCTGAAGAACATCAGCCGGTCGGTTTTCACACCCGACAATCTGGCGGCTTTTGCATTGCCGCCCATGGCGTAGATATGGCGGCCAAGCACAGTTTTATTGGTAATAAAGGTATACGCGGCGGCAATGACACCCAGTACCAGCAGCACCGCAGGAATGCCCTTGTAACGGGCCAGCAGCGTGAAGAACCAGATGATAATGGCCGAGATGATGACCATGCGGGTGATGAGCGCGCCGGTCGAGCTGTACTCGTAGCCCTTGCGCTTTTTAGACTGGTTGGAGATTATCTGCAACAGGCAGTATGCCAGCGCAATCAGCACGCCCAGCAGGAAGCACGTTAAGTATAGCTTCACGCCAAATATCGTCCAGGTGCCGATGAACTCTGGTGTCGTACCTACGAAGAACTGCTTGTACTCCGGCGGGAACACGGGAATGGCCTTGCCGCCCTGGAGGATTAATAGCGTTGCGCCGCGGAACACCAGCATGCCCGCCAGCGTGACGATGAAGGCCGGGATTTTCACATACGCAATCCAGAAGCCCTGCCACATACCAATCAGGATGCCAACGCCCATGCACAGCAGGATGGACAGATAGGGGTCCAATTTCCATTTCATAATGAACACGCCGGCACACGCGCCAACCACGCCGACCACAGAACCGACCGAAAGGTCGATGGAGCCGCTGCCCAGTATGCACAGCAGCATACCGATGGCCAGAATGACAATGTAGGCGTTCTGGTTGATAATGTTGTACACATTCATGGGAAACAGCAGTTTCCCGCCTGTCAGGATCTGAAACATGATGACGATGAACACCAGCGCCAGCATCATCGAATATTGTTTCAGGTTGCTTTTCACAGCTGTGAGAGCCTTGTTCATGCGCTGATTTCCCCCTTATTGCTGGCTTGCAAAATGCAGCCCATAATCGCTTCTTGCGAAGCGTCTTCCCGTGAAAACTCGGCAATCAGTTTGCTTTCGTTCATCACATAGATCCGGTCACACATCCCCAGCAGCTCCGGCAGCTCCGAGGAGATCATCAACACGGCTTTGCCATTGGCAGCCAGCTGGTTGATAATCTGGTAAATTTCGTATTTCGCGCCTACGTCCACACCGCGGGTGGGTTCGTCCAGAATCAGGATGTCCGGCTTGGCAAAAATCCATTTACCAAGCAGCACCTTTTGCTGGTTACCACCGGACAGGTTGCCCACCAGTTGTTCCACTGACGGGGCTTTAATGTCCAGCTTTTCCTTTTGTTCCTTGGCGCGGATAGCCTCCAAATCTTCATCAATGATGGAGTGATTGGATACAAATTCCATACGCGACAGTGTCACGTTATGTTTAATGGAGTTGGAGATCACCAACCCGTTGCCCTTGCGGTCTTCAGTCACATAAGCCAGACCGTGTTGAATGGCCTGGGATATGTTGTTCATACGAACGGGTTTGCCGTCAATCAGCGTCTGACCGCTGATTTTCTGGCCATAGGATTTGCCAAACACCGACATGGCAAGCTCTGTGCGCCCTGCACCGATCAGCCCCGCAACGCCCACCACTTCGCCATGGCGAAGCTGCATGGATACGTTATCGACAACCTTCTTGTCCGAATACAGCGGGTGGTAGACCGTCCAGTCTTTGATTTCAAAGGCTACATCGCCCACATCCACCTGCTCGCGCTTTGGGAAACGGTTGGTCATTTCACGGCCGACCATACCCTTGATAATGCGCGGCTCGCTAATTTCGTCCACCGTTTTGTCCAGCGTTTCGATGGACTTACCATCGCGGATGATGGTAATGCGGTCGGCGCAGTATTCGATTTCGTTGAGTTTATGGGAAATGATGATCGATGTGATCCCATGTTCATTCTTAAATTCGATCAGCAGGTCCAGCAGCTTTTTGACGTCGTTTTCATTCAGCGACGAAGTCGGTTCGTCCAAAATGAGCAGTTTAACGTCCTTGGTCAGTGCTTTAGCGATTTCCACCAGCTGCTGCTTGCCCATGCCGATATCCTTGATAAGTGTCCGGGGGGATTCGTTGAGACCGACGACTTTCATAAACTTGGCGGCCTGTTGATTGGTCAGGTCCCAGTTAATTACGCCGGCGGTATCGCGCTCGTTGCCCAGGTACATGTTTTCGGCAATGCTGAGAAAGGGCACCAGCGCCAGCTCCTGATGGATGATGGCGATGCCCCGTCGTTCGGAATCCTTAATGCTTTTAAAGGCGCATAGTTCATTGTTGTAGTACACCTCGCCGGTATACGAGCCATAGGGGTAAATACCCGAAAGGACATTCATCAGCGTAGATTTGCCTGCGCCGTTTTCGCCCACAATGGCGTGAATTTCGCCTTCCGTCACGTCGATATTGACATTATCCAGCGCCTTGACGCCGGGGAATAGCTTCGTAATGTTTTCCATCCGCAGGATCGTCGATGCCATTACGCATTCTCCTTAGTTACTGGAAGGGGAGATGGCAGGGTGCCATCTCCCCGTCGAATGGGCGAACCCTCAGGTCTGCCCTGACAACCAGTTGATGATTTAGTCGGCCAGCTGGTCTGCCGTGTAGTAGCCGCTGTCGATCAGCAGTTCTTCGTAGTTGTTAGCATCTGCAAACAGCGGGGTGGCATAATAGGTAGGCACATCGAGGACGTTGTTGCTTACAACAGCGTTGGTCTCAACTTCTTCGCCTGCCAAAATGGAGTTGACGATCGTGACCGTGCGGGCCGCCAGGATGCGGGTGTCCTTGAAGATGGACATGGACTGCAGGCCTTTAAGAATGTTCTTCATGCTGGCGATGTCGCAGTCCTGACCGGTGATGACGGGATAGTCTTCGCCGGCTTCAAAGCCTGCGGCGACCAGTGCGTTGGTTGCGCCCTGGGCGGTGGAGTCGTTGGAGCAGAGAACCACGTCCAGCGCGGTGCCATCGGAATAGTAGGCCGCAATGATATCGTCCATACGGGCCTGGGCGGTCTCGGTTTTCCAAGAAGGGGTGGCAACCTGATCAAATTCGGTCTGGCCGCTGACACAGATCAGCTGACCATTGTCCAGGTACTCCTGCACTTTGGACATGGCACCGTTGAAGAAGTAGGTTGCGTTGTTGTCACCGGGGTCGCCAGCGAGGAATTCGATGTTGTAGGGGCCTTTGCCTTCGGCAAGACCGAGGGTATCTACAACATACTGGCCCTGAATTTCGCCAACCTGGAAGTTGTCGAAGGTGGCATAGTAGTCAACAGCCGGGGTGTCCATGATGATGCGATCGTGACACACGACTTTGACGCCCAGATCTTTGGCGGTGGCGAGCACCGTGCCAAGAGCAGTGGCTTCAATGGCGGTGATGACTAAAACGTCACAGCCGTTGAGGAGCATGGTTTCCAGCTGAGCAATCTGGGTGGGTACGTCGTTGTCGCCTGCATACTGCAGCTCAACTTCGTAACCGGCTTCCTGGAACTTGGTCTCCAGATAGCTACCGTCTTCGTTCCAGCGCTGCAAGCTCTTGGTGGGCATCGAGATGCCGACTTTGCCTGCTGCCATGGCGGTGCCAACAGCACCCATGACCAGCACGAGGGTCAGTACGAGGGCAAGGATCTTTTTCATAGTAGAATACACTCCCTTTTTTGTTTTTATTTCGAGATCGACACTAGCGGACGATCCTGAAAACGATTTCTCTCTGTGCTCGAGCACATTATGGTAAATAAACGAAACGGACAACACGATTGCTGCCGAAAATATCTGCGATCAAAAAGCGGTGTTCAAAAAACCAACAATTTGCGAGGGTGAATATGTATTCGAAGTCTTATGAGATGTATGCGTTGCTATTGTAGCTTAACACTAAAACGTTGTCAATAGGGGGAGAAAATATTTCGTTTACAAATATGCGGAGTAAACGTGTTTCGTCGCTTCAGAGGGAATATGGCGGGCGTGTCGCAGCACACCCATTTTTAATAGGTAGTGGCAACCTGCGGGTGATTGACAAGCAGATGGATAGGGACTATCATGAAAGCACAAGATTGCAAGGAGTGTTACCCAGTGACGATCAAGCAGATCGCCGACCTGTGCGGTGTAAGCCGTGGTACGGTAGATCGTGTCCTCAACGGGCGTGGCAAGGTAAAGCCGGATACGCAAGAACGCGTGCTCCATACGATCCGGCAGCTGGGCTATACGAAAAACATCGCGGGCAAAGCGCTGACGCTGAAAAAGACCTCGCCGGTGATTGGCGTTGTGGTCTCCAGCGAAGGCAACCCGTTTTTTGACGATGTCATTGAAGGCTTTCAAAACGCTGAAAAGGAATTAACAGATTACGGCGTGACCGTGATGATCAAAACCATGCGGGGCTATGATGTAGCGCGCCAGCTTGCCTTGATTGCGCAGCTGCAGCAGGCAAACATATCGGCGCTGGTCATTCAGCCGATTAACGATAAGAAAATCGCCAAGAAGATCGACGAGCTGAGTGCCGGTGGCATTCCGACGATCACGGTGAATACCGATATTGAAAATACCACCCGCAGCTGCTATGTGGGGTCGGACTATACGGCTGGCGGCGTGACCGCTGCGGGCGTTATGCGCGTAGTCACCGGCGGCAAGGCCAAGCTCGGCATTGTAACCGGTGTCAGCCGGTTATTAGGGCACGATCAGCGCCGCGAGGGGTTTGAGCGGCATATCAAGGCCGTGTGCCCCGATATCACGATTGCAGACAGCGCTTCCGCCATGGACGATACCGAGCATTCCCACAAGATGACGCTGGCGATGCTCAACCGCAATCCGCAGATTGATGCCATCTTCGTTGTTGCGGCGGGTACGGAGGGTGTATGCCGCGCCGTTGTGGAAAAGAACCGCCAAAACGATATCCGCGTGGTTGCGTTTGATACCATCCCCGCGACCGTGAAAATGATGCGCTCCGGACTGGTGCGCGCGGTCATCTGCCAGCAGCCGCTGCGCCAGGGGCACGATGCGATCATCGCCGCGTTTGATATTTTACTGGCAGGCCAGCCCAAGCAGGGCAACCGTATTATTATGGAACATCAAATTAAAATTTTAGAAAATCTCTGATCACTGTCATAATATCGCACATATTTGACCGTAGTTCGCAAAATTCTGTTATTGACAATAAATATCGGGTGTTGTACAATTCAAATAAAGTGTGCACGAGCACATTCGCAAAACATCAACCAAATAGTACATGATTCTCCAAAGAGAGGCGGAATATCCATGGCTGAAATTTTCAAAGGTCTTCCTAAAGTGAAATACGAGGGAGCAGATTCCAAAAACACGCTGTCCTTCAAGTTCTATGATCCTGACCGCGTTATTCTAGGCAAAAAAATGAGCGAACATCTGCCGTTTGCCATGGCATGGTGGCATGCACTGTGCGCAACCGGTAAAGATATTTTCGGCGATCCGACCACGGACAAGTCGTTTGGTGCTTCCAAAACCGGCACCATGGAACATGCCAGAGCCAAGGTGGATGCTGGGTTTGAGTTTATGCAGAAGCTTGGCATCCATTACTTCTGCTTCCATGATGTGGATTTGGTTCCCGAAGCCGACACGCTGGAAGAAACCAACGCGCGTCTGGACGAGATTACCGACTATATGCTGGAGAAAATGAAGGAAACCGGCATTGAGTGCCTGTGGGGCACGGCCAACATGTTTGGCAATCCCCGTTTCATGAACGGCGCAGGTTCCTCCAACAGTGTTGATGTGTTCTGCCACGCGGCAGCGCAGATTAAAAAGGCGCTGGACTGCACCGTGAAACTCGGCGGCAAAGGCTATACGTTCTGGGGCGGCCGTGAAGGCTACGAAACCCTGATGAATACCGACGTCAAGTTTGAGCAGGAAAACATCGCCGCGCTGATGCATATGGCGGTTGATTATGGCCGGTCCATCGGCTTCAAAGGCGATTTCTACATCGAGCCCAAGCCCAAAGAGCCCATGAAGCACCAGTATGACTACGATGCTGCTACGGCCATCGGCTTTGTGCGCCAATACGGCCTGGACAAAGACTTTAAAATGAACATTGAAGCCAACCATGCCACGCTCGCGGGCCACACCTTCCAGCACGACCTGCGTATCTCGGCCATGAACGGCATGCTGGGGTCCGTGGATGCCAACCAGGGCGATTTGCTGCTGGGCTGGGATACCGACGAGTTCCCCTTCAATGTATATGAAACCACCCTGTGCATGTACGAAATTCTCAAGGCTGGTGGCCTGAGCGGCGGTCTGAACTTCGATGCCAAGAGCCGTCGTCCGTCCAACACCCTGGAGGATATGTTTGAATCCTTTATCCTGGGCATGGATTCCTTTGCGCTGGGCCTGATCAAGGCTGCGGCGATCATCGAAGACGGCCGGATTGACGAGTTTGTCAAAGAGCGCTATGAAAGCTACGCCACCACCGATATCGGCAAGAAGATCCGAAACGGCGAAGCGACGCTCGAAGAGTGCGCAGCCATCGCTGTCAAGAGCGGCGGCGCGGCCATTCCCGCCAGCGGCCGGCAGGAGTACCTTGAAAACGTCGTCAACCAAATTCTGTTCAAATAAGAACCTCTTATGTTCCGCTGCGGCATAGCCGCAGCGGAACTTCTATACCATCGTTTTCCCACTTAAAAAATAGTAGCATTAGGAGAACACTATGAGCGACAAATACCTGCTGGGAATTGACCTGGGTACCAGCGGCACCAAAACCGTATTGTTTCATCAGGATGGTTCGGTTGTTGCGTCTTCCACGGTAGAGTATCCGTTGAGCCAGCCGGAGAATGGCTGGGCAGAACAAGCACCGGAGGATTGGTGGAACGCCGCCGTGAAAACCATCTCTACGGTGCTTTCAAAGGCCGCCATCAATCCTGCCGACATTGCGGCACTGGGTATTTCCGGCCAGATGCACGGTTTGGTCATGCTGGACGAAGCAGGCGAAGTGCTGCGGCCGTCCATTATCTGGGCTGACCAGCGCACCGGCAAGGAATGCGAAGAAATTACCGAGATTATCGGCGCAGAGCGCTTGATTGAGATCACCGCCAACCCGGCGCTGACCGGCTTTACGGCAGGGAAAATCCGCTGGGTGCAGAAGCATCAGCCGGAGATTTACAAGCAATGCCGCCACATTCTGCTGCCAAAGGATTACCTGCGCTACAAGCTGACCGGCGATTTTGCCACCGAAGTCAGCGATGCCAGCGGCATGCAGCTGCTGGATGTGCCCAACCGCTGCTGGAGCGATGAAGTGCTGGACAAGCTTGGGATTGACAAATCCTATCTTGGCAAGGTGTACGAAAGCCCAGAGGTGACCGGCCACATTAGTACAGCCGCCGCCAAGCTCACCGGACTTGCGGAAAGCACGCTGGTTGTAGGCGGCGCGGGCGATAACGCGGCGGCAGCTGTCGGCACGGGTGTTGTGGCCGATGGGCGCGCGTTCACCACCATCGGGACTTCCGGCGTGGTGTTTGCCCATACCGACAATCTGGCCATCGACCCCAAAGGCCGCGTGCATACCTTCTGCTGCGCCGTGCCGGGTGCCTGGCATGTGATGGGCGTGGTGCAATCGGCAGGATTGTCGCTGAAGTGGTTCCGCGACAATTTCTGCACCTCGGAAATGGAAACCGCATCCCTGATGGGGATTGATCCCTATCAGCTGATGGACATGGAAGTTGCAAAAGCACCCATCGGCGCGAATCGCTTGTTCTATCTGCCGTATCTGATGGGGGAACGGACCCCGCATTTGGACCCGGATTGCCGCGGCGTGTTCTTCGGGCTTTCGGCCATGCACACCAAGCTGGATTTGATGCGCGCCGTGTACGAAGGTGTTGCCTATGCCCTAAACGACAGCTTAAGCGTGCTGGACGGCATGGGGGTTAAACCCGCACAAATGCTGGCGACAGGCGGCGGCGGTCGCTCGGAAGTCTGGCGGCAAATGCTGGCGGACGTGTTTGACTGCAAGGTGGTCACCACCAACTCCAAGGAAGGCCCGGCACTGGGCGTGGCGATCCTCGCGGGCGTTGGCGCAGGGCTGTATCCGTCGGTCAAGGAAGCCTGCGACACCATGATTCAAATCGGCGGCGAGCAGCTGCCCAACAAAGACAACCAGCCCTTGTATCAAAAAGGATACGAGCAGTTTGTGAAACTCTATCCGGATATGAAAAACGCATTCAAGCGTTTAACACAATAGTTTCGTTTCCTCCCTCTCCTTTCTCAAGAAGAAAGCAAGTCGCAAGGCTTGCTTTCTTCCATTTGAGCGTGTACTGTGGAATGTGTAATCAATACCGATGGAGGATACTATGCTAAGCAGCCAAGGGTTCGATCTATGGGCCAATGACTACGATCAAAGCGTGCATGAGGCCGATACAAACAACGAATACCCCTTCGCCGGGTATAAACGGTTAATGAACGCCGTTTACGCAACGGTTCTGCAAAATGGGCCAAAGGCCGTGCTGGATGTTGGCATCGGTACGGCGTTTTTATCCAAAAAGCTGTACGATGCAGGCTGCAGGGTAACGGGGCTGGATTTCTCAGCGGATATGCTTGCTAAAGCGCAAAGCAAGATGCCGGATGCACGGCTTTTGCAGTGGGATTTCACGCAGGGCATCCCGCCGCAGCTTGCCGGGGAGCGCTTTGATTTTATCATCAGTACCTATGCGCTGCACCATTTATCGTATGAGGCACAGTCAATGTTCATCCACGCACTGTGTGAGCACCTGGAACCTGAGGGCCGCATCCTGATCGGGGATGTGTCCTTTGCAACCCAGGAGGCACTGGACAATTGCAGGGCTGCCAGCGGCGATGCGTGGGACGACGAGGAAAACTACATCGTGTTTTCCAAGCTCCGGGAAACCCTGCACGGCTGCCGGGCTGTGTTCCATCCGTTTTCGTTCTGCGCGGGCGTGGTCGAGGTCGAAATCAAACAGGCCTAACCCGGCGAAAGAGTGGCAAGCCCTGCTTGTTTGGCGCAGCTCAATTTGGTATAATCAGACGTAACAGCAAACCAATACGGAGGAGGCTATCGTATGCGCGGTTTATTTCGGGTGCTTATAACGCTGCTTTTGATCATCGTACTTTTGGTGGTCGGGCTGCTTTCTTGGCTTTGGATCGCGGAATACCGCCCAGCGAATACCCAAACCGTAGCTGCAACTACAGGTGTGCGGCACGACTTTGTGGAGGTCGGGAAAACCTACCAAATCATTACGCTCAATATCGGCTATGGCGGGCTGGACCGTGACCAGGACTTCTTTATGGACGGCGGCGACGGCGTGCATCCGGAAAGCAAGGCTGTGGTGGAAACCAACCTGCAAAGCCTGCTGGGTGCGCTGTATAATCAGCAGCCGGATTTGGCGCTTTTACAGGAAGTGGACACCAGCTCTACACGCAGCTACGGCATAGACCAGGCGGAGTACTTTACGCGCGGGCTTTCGATGGGGCGGGCCTTTGCCTACAACTTTAAGGTGCCGTTTGTGCCGTTTCCCATTCCGCCCATCGGCAAGGTGGAAAGCGGCTTGTTAACACTTTCCAACCTGAAGGTGGAACATGCCAATCGCATCTCGCTGCCAAACGCGCACGCCTGGCCCATCAGCCTGGCGAACCTGAAACGCTGCCTGCTGGTGGAGTATTTGCCGATTGACGAGTCCGATCACTCGCTGGTGCTGATCAACCTGCACCTGGAATCCTATACCTCCGGCGAGCTGCGGCAAAAGCAGATGGAGATGCTCGTATCCCTGATGAAGGACGAGCTGAAAAAGGGGAATTATGTCATTGCGGGCGGCGACTTTAACGCCCAGTTTCCGGGCGCACAGGACTGGTTCCCGATTTCCGATGACAATGTCTGGCTGCCGGGTGAGCTGCTGCAAAGCGACCTGCCCGAAGGCTTCTCCTTTGCCTATGATCTCAGCGCACCCACCTGCCGGTCGCTGGACAGGCCGTACCTTGGCAACCGTGATCAGCATGTGATGTATGTGATCGACGGATATATCGTGTCCGACAACATCAAGGTCAATGGCGTGGAAACCATCGACTTGAACTTCCAGAATACAGACCACCAACCCGTGGTTATGGACTTTACACTGCAATGAAAGCAAACTTTGTCCTTAAAGGGCATATCGTCTGGAGCGATACGCCCGAGCGCATTCAAACCATTCCCCACGGCTATCTGGTATGCGAAAACGGATTGTGCGCTGGTGTCTTTCGTGAGATTCCAGAGCGCTTCAAACACCTGAAATTCCTGGATTATACGGGCCGGCTTGTATTACCGGCGCTGTATGATTTGCACCTGCATGCCCCGCAGTTTGCCTACCGCGGGCTGGGCATGGATATGGAGCTGATCGACTGGCTGTATACCTACGCCTTCCCGGAGGAAGCCAAATATACCGACCTGGAGTATGCAAGCCGGGCCTATGCCGCATTCACCCAGGCACTGAAACAGAGCTTCACCGCGCGGTTTTGCTGCTTTGCCACGCTGCATGCGCCTGCCACGCTGCTGCTGGCGGAGTACCTGGAAGCATCCGGCCTGCAAGGCTATGTTGGTAAGCTGAGCATGGACCGCAACGCACCCAAAGACCTGTGCGAGGTATCGGCAGACCAAGCGGCAGCGGATACCGAAGCCTGGATTGTGGCCATGCAGGAACGCTTTACGAAAATCAAGCCGATGATTACGCCGCGCTTTGTGCCCTCCTGCACGGACGCGCTGATGGCACGGTTGCAGGGACTGAAGGATCAATACAACGTTCCCGTACAGTCGCATCTGTCTGAAACGCGCGATGAAATCAACTGGGTAAAGGAATTAAGCCCGGATGTGGAACACTATGCCGGGGCCTACGACCGCTACGGTATGCTGTCAAATGCGGTGATGGCCCACGTGGTATACCCGGAAGATGCGGAAATTGAACTGCTCCGGCAGCGCTGCACCATGGTTGCCCATTGCCCATCCTCCAACGCGAACCTGCGCTCCGGCATCGCGCCGGTACGCAGGCTGCTGTCAGCAGGCGTGCGCATGGGGCTTGGCAGCGATGTGGCCGGAGGGGAGAGCATTGATATGCTCCGCATCGTAACCAACGCAGTACAGTTTTCAAAGCTCTACTGGCGCATTGTTGAGCCGAACGAACCCGTGCTCACCTTCCCAGAGGTCTTCTACATGGCCACCAAGGGCGGAGGAAGTTTCTTTGGCAAGTGCGGCAGCTTTGAGGAAGGGTATATGCTCGATGCACTGGTGCTGGACGATACCAAGCTGCGTACCACCGTGGACCTGACCGTGCCCCAGCGCTTGGAACGCGCGCTGTACTTGTCCGGCGATTTACGGCTTGTGCAAAAGTTTGTGGACGGCCAAGCGGTGCTCTAGCAGCGTATCGGTACGCGCTATAGCGAAAAAAACACGGAACTTGTATACCGGTGTAAGAAAATTTTAATTGCGTGAAATAACGCACATACCCCGCTATTCCTTACATACAAAGGGATAGCGGGTTTGTTTGTTGCATTTGTCCGGGACACAATCCGCCGGGTGGGACAAAATAATGCTTGCACTGCTGCCGGAGCTGTTATATACTGGCTCTAATCGGCACAGGAACAGCCCATAGGGCGAAAAACGTCCCGACTAATCCCAAAGACGTGATAAGGAGGAACGATGCATATGGAACGGGTGTACAATTTCTCGGCCGGTCCCGCGGTGATCGACCAAAGCGTGCTGGAAAAGGCCGCAAGCGAACTGGTTTGCTATCGTGACAAGGGCATGAGTGTGATGGAGATGAGTCATCGCTCCGCCATGTATGTTGATATTTACAACGAAACGGTCGCGCTGGTCCGCGAGGTGCTCTCCGTGCCGGACGACTATGCGGTGCTGTTTTTACAGGGCGGCGCTACGCTGCAGTTCTCCGGTGTTCCGCTCAACCTGCTGACCGGGTCAAAAGTCGCCGATTACCTGATCACCGGTAACTTTGCAAACCTGGCCATGAAGGAAGCGCAGAAGTACGGCACCATCAACGTCGCCGCGTCAAGCCTTGATGACAACTTCACCTACATCCCCGCAATGAAGGATGTTACGCTAACCCCGGATGCCGACTATGTGTTCATTACCACGAACAACACCATTTACGGCACCCGCTATATCGAGCTGCCGGATACGAAAGGCGTGCCACTGGTCGCCGATATGTCGTCCAATATCGCATCCGAGCCCATGGACATCAGCAAGTTTGGTGTGGTCTTTGCAGGCGCGCAGAAAAATCTAGGGCCTGCCGGTCTGTGCCTGATGCTGATTAAAAAGGATCTGATCGGCCGCGAACATCCGCTGTGCCCCAAGTTGATGAACTGGGGCTTGCAGGAAAAAGGCGATAGCATGGTCAACACCCCCAACACCTACGGCATTTACATGCTCAAGCTCGTGTTTGAGTGGATGAAGGCAGGCGGCGGGATTGATGCGTTCTATCAGAACAACCTGAAAAAGGCAAATCTGCTGTACGATGCCATTGATGCCAGCAAACTGTTCACCAATCCGGTGGCGCAAAAATATCGCTCGCTGATGAACGTGACCTTCGTGACCGGCGACCAGGACAAGGACGCTGCGTTTGTCAAGTTCTGCAAAGAAAACGGTCTGGAAAACATCAAGGGCCACCGCAATGTTGGCGGTATGCGTGCCAGCATTTACAACGCCATGCCCGTTGCCGGGGTGGAAAAGCTGGTCAAGATCATGTACGAATTTGAACAGAGCAATCTGTAAACCGGAGGGGTAACGATGTATAAAATTCAAACACTGAACGCCATCTCGGATGTAATTCACGAATACCTGGGCGCAGACAACTACCTGATTGCTAAAGATGAACCTGTGCCCGATGGTATTCTGGTTCGCTCGGCCGCCATGCACGACATGGAACTGCCGGATAGCCTGAAAGCCATCGCACGCGCCGGTGCGGGAACCAATAACATTCCCATTGAGGAATGCACCAAGCGCGGCATCGCCGTGTTCAACACGCCCGGCGCGAACGCCAATGGCGTAGCCGAGCTGGTGATCTGCGGTATGATGCTGTGCAGTCGCGATATTCCCGGCGGCATCGAATGGGTTAAATGCGACCTGAAGGGCAAAGGCAGCGACGTGCCCAAGCTGGTGGAAAAAGGCAAAAGCCAGTTTGTCGGCCCGGAAGTGCGCGGCAAAACCCTGGGTGTGATCGGCCTGGGTGCCATCGGCGCAATTGTCGCCAACGCCGCCTCGCAGGGACTGGGCATGGATGTAATCGGGTTTGACCCGTTTATCAGCGTGGAAAGTGCTTGGTCGTTAAGCCGTTCCATCAAGCGTGCCGCAAACATGGACGAAGTATTCGCCCAGGCGGATTATATCACCCTCCACGTACCGCTGACCGATGGAACGCGGCATTTGGTCAACAAGGAAACCATCGCCAAAATGAAGGACGGCGCGCATGTGCTCAATTTCAGCCGTGCCGAGCTGGTCGATTCCGAAGCGATGATTGAAGCCTTGGGCAGCTGCAAAATCGGCGGGTATGTGACCGATTTCCCCACTGACGAGCTGATCGGTGTGAAGAACGCCGTGATGATTCCGCACCTTGGCGCCAGCACACCTGAAAGCGAAGAAAACTGCGCCAGCATGGCGGCGATGGAGCTGCGCAACTACCTGGAAAACGGACAGATTCAAAACTCCGTCAACCTGCCGGATATGATACTGGGATTCAGCGAAGGCAGCCGTGTACAGATCATTCACGATAATGTACCCAACATGGTATCGTCGATTTCCACGGCCATCAGTGCCAAGAAGATTAACATCAATAATATGCTCAACAAAAGCCGCAAGGAGGTCGCCGTGACCGTGATGGAACTCGATTCCCATCCGGACGAGGTCCTGCTTGGCGAAATCCAGGCGCTGCCGGGCGTGATTCGCATCCGCACCTTCGCCTAGTACGTAATTAAAGAATGGAAACAGCAACAACCATGACAGCGCTTTGTCATGGTTGTTGTTTTATATGGAGGAACCGGATTGACAGGCAGCAGGCACAGCGCCTATAGTAAAAGCAATGGAAACGTATAGACTCACTTCGGGAATAGGAGCATGGCTATGGATAGCAGCGAGTATCAACAGTATTTGCATTCAAAAGGAATAGCGGAAGCGGAATTGCCTGCGGCACTAGCGCCGGTTCAGGCATTTTTGGAATGGCTGACGTTGCAGAACCTGACGCTGGATACGGCCACCGCGCAGGATGCTAAAAAGTATGCCGCCGCGCTGATCGGCTCTCCGGCAAACACAATCGATACCTATGACGCGCTTTGCAGATACCTGGCATGGCGCGATTTGCGCAGCTTGTATGTCGCCTTTTTAGAAGTAACGGACTGCTACGGTGCACTAGCCATGTTGCGCGATACCCTGCAAGCCCAGCATGGGGAGGAAATCCGTGATCTCATCTTTACTGCGCCAATCCCGCCGCTGGGGACCAGCGAGGAAACGCTGTATGCCTATACCAGTCAAATCAACAATACCATGCGGGCGCTGCTGACGACAGCGCAGGTTCGTGCGGCCTGGTTTCAGGTGCAGCATGGGCTGCCCAAGGCGTTCTGGCAGCGTTATGATGCCAGGCAGCGCGATTTGTATCACGCGTGTGCTTCGCCTGCCGCATTAGTCGATGCACTGCTTGGCGAGCGCAGCGCTATGCTCAAGCGTATGCACGAGACCGGCACACTTTGGTACACGCAGCCCGTGACCGATGATGCATTGGTCTATTGCTTGCAAACGCCGTTTCTCAGCATGGGGGAGCACGATGGACGCAGGGGTGTTGTGGTGACGAAAGTCCCATACCAAGTACACAAATCACTGCATGCGGGCAACGACACCATGAAGCGTTATTATGCCTGCCATTGCCCGCTGGTGCGTCAGGCTATCATCAACGGCGAAACGCTGCCCGGTGATGTTTGCTATTGCAGCTTGGGGCATGCCAGCCATTTTCTGGCCGGGCTGGGGCTTTCGGGGCTGGAGGGCGAGGTGCTAAAAAGCGCGGTCCGTGGAGACGCGCGCTGTGAGTTCATATTCTATTTGCCGGAGGCGTTATAATCGCCTGTTCATGATCGAGATCACCAGATTGCCGTTTTGGAATATACCGGCCAGTGCACTTTCGGATACGAGCTGCTGTAAATTATCAATCGGGATCAGGCTTTGCAGCACCGGCAGCGCTGTAAAGATGACAAAGCAGGTTACCGTGCCGATGGCAAAGCCGAACACGCCGCCGACCAGCCAGTCCAGCTGCTTGAGCAACGGAAAGCGGAATACCGATTTCAGCAGGTTGATCAGCAGGGTAATCAGCACAAAGCTGACAATAAAGCAAACAATAAAGCTCAGCACGTTGATGCTGACGGAGATAATGGTCTGGTTCACATAATCGCCCACGTTGGTGGCCAGATTGCCAAGCGGTGAAAACGCTTGCTGTGACAGGTTTTCACCCAGCAGCTTCCCAAGCGGATCGGGGAGGTTTGCTTTGGATACGATATCGGATATACCGGTGGTGTCTAGGGTGTTTACGGTCAGGCTGGACAGATCCAGATCGCCCAGCGTTCGGCCAGAATCCGTATAGCCGGACAGCATACGTACAATTTCGGGGTTGGAGGATACGGCATCGGCCAGTTTGGGAAACAGCCAGAACGAGGCCACAAACGACAGCAAACACCCACCGAGGTTTAGCAGCGACTGCAAAAATCCGCGGTAGAAGCCAAACAGTGTGAACACCAGGATCAGGATCACAATGCCGTAGTCGATCAGGTTCAAAGCATATCCTCCGTTAGTGCTGCCGGTCAGCGCGCTGCGCTGGGCAGGGTGAGCACGTACACATCGTTACCGCAGGCAACCAGAATGTTGCCGTCGGCCAGCCTGCCCATAAAGCGGGTGGCGTTTGTATCCATGGGCAAATCGTAGGCGGTGAAGCGGTTGTCGCCGACCGCTGCGCGGTAGAGCGTATCGGCACTTAAAGCATAGATATTTTTATTCCATACCGTTGCCCCGATACAGATATCGGGCAGGCTGTATTGGGCGTCTTTGTCGCCCTGTATCAGGCGCAGTTCGCGGATATCATACACACTGTCGGTCTGGGCGGTCGGGGCGAACAGAATCAGCGCATCGCCGCGGGTGGGAATTTCCCAGCCAAGGGGTTTCCAGCCGTATACCAGCACGCTGGCGGTGGTGTCTTCCGTGCCGTGATAGTTGAACGCCAGCATTTTCCGGGTGTTGATCACATGCAGAATGCTGTTTTCAAACAGCACGCCGTAGGGGAATGCCTCACCCAGTGAAACCGAGCCGGTGTTCATCTTGCCGACTTCAAAGGTGTTTAAAACGGTGTTGGCGGCGGTGCCGTAAATATCCAGCGCCAGCGTCCACATATACTCGCCGTTTTTGCCGTAGAAACCCACGTCCATCAGCATCAGGTACTGGTAGGCATCGGATTCAATATCCATATGTGCGCCGTAGTGGTCTTTTACCAGCAGCGTGGGGTTGGTGTCATCGCCTACAACGGCGGCAACATACTGCTTGCCGATGCTGGCAAACTGGATGGTCTCGCCCAGGTTATCGTTATAGGAAGAGTTTCCGTTTTGATCAAGGACATAGATGGTGGAGCCTGTCCACGCGGCAATGGCGTTTTCGCCGGCAGAAAAGCCCGCGTCGTTGCCGATTTGGAACGACCAGCGCACCGTGCCGGTGGAACTCATGCAGTGGATGCTGACACCATCGTAAAACAATACATAGGGGCCAAAAGGCTTGATGTTTTCTGAATAATCACACGGCAGGCGGTATGCTTTGACCTTGGTGACGGGCGCGGTGCTGAGCAGCGATACAATCAGAATCACCAAAACAACGACGACTGATACAGCCACCGCTAAAATCCCGACGAACTGCCAACGCTTGCGCGTAGCCTTTTTCCTTTGCATGGCTTACGCCCTTTCCAACCCTGTGGTTACAGGCATTGCTGCCCTGCCCTGTATTATATCCAAAACCAGGCCGCAATACAACCCGTGGCACGCGCCGCTTGCTATTGTTACACCTATCATAGCATGCGGCAGGAACCCTGCGCAAGCGATTGCACGGCCACCCTTTGCAACGCTTAAGCAACTGTGTTTCAGGCTGTGGTTTCATTGACAGCGATATCAATTGGCGATAGAATGATGACGATGAGAGCGCTTACCGGCGTTTTTTGCGGTACGGGGAAATAGTATCCCCGGAAGCACAATCACGGCTGCGGTTTGCGCGGCTAGATGGTGAGCTGATAGACCGCGCGTAGGATCAGTTAGGAGCATTTTTTATGATGCGATGTATAGTTTGCGGCAACATGCTGCCCCCGGGTGCCAAGCAGTGTCCATTTTGCGGCACGCACACCGAGAGCGCGCAGCAGCCGCCCACATTCCCACAGGGCAATCCACCGGCGGACGGCGGGTATGGCTTTGCAGCCAGTGATGCACAAAACAAGCAGAACCGCTATGCCACCCCAGCTTTCCACACCTACCGCAAGCAGATGTTTATGGGCTTTCCGCAAAGCCAGCAGACAAACTATCAACCCCAGCTGCGGGACGGGCATTCAACCGGCGGCGCGTTCATGCGCGCGCTGGGAGACCTGCCCATGGTCATCCGTACCGCGTTTACCGATCCAATGGGCACGTTGCAGGGCATGGTACGCCGCGATGACAAGTTTTCCGGCGGCATCATGGTGGTGCTTTCCCTTATTCTGGCGTTTTTGGCCGGGATAATTCTGACAAACGGCTTGCTGGGCATGCTGTTTTCGGCCATGGGCGGGCTGACCGGCTTGCAGCTGGCCGATAGTGCGGCCAGCCTGAACCAGGGCGTGACGTACATGGCCGGGAAAATCTCTATATCAGTCGGTGGGGTCGCGGCGGTTTGCCAGCTGATCGCCGCACTGATTCCGGTGGCGATTACCATGGCGTATCTGGGTGTGTTCCGGAAGCTAAAACTCTCGTTTGTGCTGGCGTCCGGGCTTACAGCCATTGTGATGCTGCCCAATGTGGCCGCCTTGCTGCTTGCGGCAGTGCTGGGGCTGCTAACGCCCTATCTGGCCATACTGGTATTGCTGTTTGGCGTGATATGCGGGTATGTGCTCTTGTCTGCGATCACCCTGCGGCTTGCCGAGGCGGACCCGGCTGCAAGCGTACCCGCGCAGGCGGGACTGATTTGCCTTTCGGAACTCGTCAAGCTGATCCTGATCGCCGTGGTCGGTGGTATGATGATGAACAGTGTCATTCAAACGCTGGCAGGGCTGACAAGCTCCGTCAGCGGCCTGTTATAAGCATACGATATACAAAAAACGCCGCCGGTTATCCCGGCGGCGTTTTTTGTGATACTCATTATAAATACTCAGTGCAGTATCATGCCCTCAAATGCGTTGAGCTGTATAAAAACGCTGCCCTGTGAGACAGGGACTGTTTTCTGCCCGTACAGATCGTATACCTCCGTACGGTTTTGAAACGCCGCAGGCAGCGGCAGCAGGACTTGGACAGGGTCCGCGCCCGTGTTAAGCACGCAGAGGATGTGCTGGCTTTCGGTGTAGCGCTCGTACGCATACAGTCCGTTGTCCAGCGTTTTCCATGTACGGTACGCGCCGGCGCGCAGTGCCTCATTATGCTGGCGTAAATGCGCAAGCGTCTTGAAATGCGCATGGGTTTGGTTGTTTTCGGTCCAGTCCCAGCGCATCGGCCGGCGGTTGTCCGGGTCAGGGCCGCCGTCCATACCCAGCTCATCACCGTAATAGATGATGGGTATCCCCATCGCTGTAAACTGGAAGAATGCAGCAGCGTACAGCCTGCGGATATCGCCACCGGCACGGGTTAAGAAGCGCTCGGTATCGTGCGAGCCAAGGAAGGTCCACAGCACATCCTGATTGCGCTGCGGATATAGCATCGCCGCATCGTTTACGGTCGCATCAAATGTTTTCAGGTCAATGGTTTGCCGTGCAAAGCGCTTCCAGATGCTGCGGCTTTGCATGTAGTGCATCGTGGTATCGAACTGATCGCCCAGGGCAATCCACTGGCGGCTGTCGTCCCAGCACTCGGCGATGATCAGGCATTCGGGGTTGATGCGCTTCATTTCGCGGTGGAAATCGGTCCAGAATGCGGGATGCACTTCGGGGCTGACATCCAGACGCCAGCCATCGGCGTGGCATTCGGTCATCCAATAGCGGCCAACTTGCATGAAATAGTTTGCACAGGCTTCATTTTGCAGGTTGAGCTTTGGCATATAGGGGAAATGACCAAACGCCCGATAGCCGAAGGGTTCCAGATCGTCAAAGAAAAACCAATCGCGGTACTCGCTGGCCTCACCGTTTTGCTGGGCATCCTGAAACGGCGCAAAGCCGACGCCGCAGTGGTTAAACACACCGTCCAGAATCACCCGGATGCCAAGAGAATGGGCCTCGTCGCACAGGGCTTTAAAATCTTCAAGCGTACCCAGTAGGGGATCGATTTGGTAATAGTCAAAGGTGTTATAGCGGTGCGCGCTGTCGCTGAGAAAGATCGGGGTGGTGTATAGCATTTGCACGCCCAGATCTTTGAGGTACGGCAGGGCGGCATGCATCCCGTTGATATTCCCGCCGAAGCGGTGTTCCGATTGCACCCGGTCAGAATGCCAGGGTTCCAGCCCGTCCTCATGTCCGCCTTCGCGGCGGAAGCGATCGGGGAATACCTGATAGCCTACGCAGCCACGGGCCCACTCCGGCATCGGTGCGGGTGGGTAGGCGTAGGAATAGGCAAAGCATTCGGAAACATCGTCAAAGCTATGTTCTCCGATGCGCAGGCCTGTGCCGTCCAGCTTGTACACACGGCCGCCGTCGGCATAGAATAAAAACAGATATTTCAGCCGTGGGTCGCGCACGGCAAAGATCACTTCATAGTAATCAAATAGTTCGGTGCGGAATTGCACTTGCATGACATACTGCTGGCCGTCTGCAAACGGATCGGACAGATGATAGTGATTGGCGGTTTTAAGCACCACTTTGTCAAAATCGGAGCGCGCGGTGCGGACACGAATCACAATCCGGCCGTCCGGCATGGCATGCCGGTACTCCATCCAGGGCATATGGTAAATCGCGCTTAGGTTCAAGCTTCTCATGCATGTTTCCTCCAGAAAGATTATTTAATGTCTCTAGAATTTAGTGGATAATTGTTAATGCTTATAGTATATTATTTATTATATGAGTTCGAAGGTAGTATAACGAAAACAAGTAGTAATATCAAATGATTAGGGTGAGAATAATGGGTGACATTTCTATAAGTAATCTAAAGGGTATTAGGCAAATGGAGTTTACTATACCAGAAGAAAAAGGTGTTTATTTAATCGTTGGCCCAAATGGTGTTGGTAAATCAACATTGCTCATTTGCCTTGATAGAATATGTAATTCATATGCCTTCGCTGAAAATTTCAAACCGTCTCGTTTACAAGCAATCGATCAATACAATAACACATCTATTCAATATAGAAATAATGGGCTATTAACAATATACAAAAAAGGACCTGCTCGTTGGGTTTCAACTCCTCGTAAGAATTCATGGAGAATATTTAATTCATATGGGTATTCTGGATCAATTTTTATAAAAGCAGATTCAAGTCGATTTGACCCAAAACCCGCAGAAATAGCAGAGGGAAGAACGGAAAGCATAGATTCTTCAATTATTGCCTGTTTGAATAGGATATTTGAAACGGATAAGTATAATAATTTGAAGCATCTAAGAATTTCTAATGGTAGAGGACGTCCTGCAACATACTTCTATAAAATTCAAGACAATGATGGTGAGTACTCTGAGAAACGGTTTAGCAGCGGCGAAATAGCAGTAATAAGGCTTATAGAGAAACTAGCCTATGCACCTAATAGAACTTTGGTATTGCTGGATGAAGCGGAAATGGCTTTGCATCCATGAGTTCAAACGAATCTTTTAGAATATTTATGTGAACAAAGTTCTGCTAAAAACCACTTAATATTCATTTCAACACATTCTCCAACAATGATAAATAAAACACACTACAATAATATTATTTTGTTGGAAATGAATAATGGAATATCTTCCATTTCCTATTGTTGCTATCCAGCAAAAGCCATAGGAACTGTCGATCAAATAGCAAATGCTGGTTTTGACTATTGTTTTTATGTTGAAGACATAATGGCAAAACATTTATTGAAAAAAATGATTTCACGATATATGACTTTGAATCAAGAACATCAGTCCGCTTTTGTTAATATCACACCTGTTGGAGGTTATTTGGAAACGGCAAAGCTTGCACTAGAGACACGTCAACGAATCTTGTTGAATACAAAGGTGTATGCGGTTCTTGATGATGATGCATTTAGTGCTAGGAATCCAGAATTTAATGATATTTCTGAAAAAAATCAAAAAGCTATTTGGACTTTAGGGTGTACTCCAGAATTATTGCTGATAAATAAGTTTGAGAAGCAAAATGGCGATATCCTTGCATCAATTAGGAATGATTTTCACTGTGACTATAATGAAATTGCTTTAGATGCGAAATATTTAGCATGTGACTCTCCAAATGAAAGGAAGAAATGCAAGAAGAAATTAGATGTTCTCATTTCTATTCTCATAGCTCGTTCAGGAGAAAGTGAAGCGTTGGTAATTGATAAGTTTGTCGAGATCATTATCAATACAATGAGCAACGGTGATATATGTAGGATACTGAGTCCGATGTTTAGAATTAATTGAATATCAATAAAGACTAGGAATATACTCCTAGCCTTTATTAATAAAAAATAGCTTACTTCAAGACCAAGCGTTCGTTTTCAACATCCACGGTCACCACCTGGCCGGGGGTGAGTTCACCGGCGACCAGCTTGCGTGCCATCAGGGTTTCGACATGGCTTTGGATATAGCGTTTCAGCGGCCGTGCGCCAAAGGCGGGCTCGAATGCCGCGTCTACGATGAAGTCCACAGCTTTATCGGTCAGTTCCATGTGGATACCCTGGTGCTCCAGGCGATCTTGCAGATGCCTGGCCTGCAGGCGAACAATCTGGCCAATTTCGCCGCGTTCCAGCGGTTTGTAGAATACAATATCGTCAATACGGTTGAGGAACTCCGGCCGGAAGGCCTGCTTGAGCATTTTCAGTACGCCGTCGCGGGCTTCCTGCGTGATTTCGCCATCCTTCAGGCCATCCAGCAGCAGGCCGGAGCCGAGGTTGGAGGTCATGATGATGATCGTGTTCTTGAAATCCACGGTGCGGCCCTGGCTATCGGTAATGCGGCCATCGTCCAGCACCTGTAATAGGATGTTAAATACCTCAGGGTGCGCCTTTTCAATTTCATCCAGCAGCACCACGCTGTAGGGCTTGCGGCGTATGGCTTCGGACAGCTGACCGCCCTCATCATAGCCGACATATCCCGGAGGTGCGCCAATCAGGCGGCTGACGGAGAACTTCTCCATATACTCGGACATATCGATACGCACCATGTTCTTTTCATCGTCAAACAGGCTTTGTGCCAGCGCTTTTGCCAGCTCGGTTTTACCTACACCGGTGGGGCCCAGGAACAGGAACGAGCCGATGGGCCGGTTTTCGTCGGCGATACCTGCACGGCTGCGCAGGATGGCCTCGGACACGGTTTGTACAGCCTCGTCCTGCCCAACGACGCGCTTGTGCAGCTCGTCGGGGAGTTTCAGCAGTTTTTCACGGTCGGTTTCCTTCATGCGGGTCACGGGGATGCCCGTCCAGCGGCTGACGATGCGGCTGATTTCGTCGTCGGTCACCTTATCGCGCAGGAGGCTGTCTTCGCTGCTGTTCTCCTCGGCGATGGTTTCCTGTTCTTTCAGCTGTGCCTGCAGCTGGGGCAGCTTGCCGTACTGCAATTCGGCGGCTTTGTTCAGGTCGTACTCGCGCTGTGCTTTCTGGATTTCTGCGTTCAGAATTTCGATTTCTTCACGCAGTTTCTGTACCTTTTGGATATCGGATTTTTCATTCTCCCAGCGTGCTTTCATGGCGGAGAACTGGTCACGCAGATCGGACAGCTCCTCCTCCAGCATATCGGCGCGCATGCGGCTGGCCGAATCCTTTTCCTTTTTCAGGCTGGTCAGCTCAATCTCCAGCTGCATAATGCGGCGTTGTTTTTCGTCCAGCTCTGCGGGCAGGCTGTCAATCTCGGTGCGAATCATGGCGCAGGCCTCGTCGACTAGGTCGATGGCTTTGTCGGGCAGGAAGCGATCGGAAATATAGCGGGAGGATAGCTTGGCGGCGGCCACCAGCGCGGCATCGGTAATCTGCACGCCGTGGAAGACCTCGTAGCGCTCCTTCAGGCCGCGCAGGATGGAGATGGTGTCCTCGACCGTCGGCTCGTTGACCATCACGGGCTGGAAACGGCGCTCCAGGGCGGCATCCTTTTCAATGTACTTGCGGTACTCGTCCAGGGTTGTTGCGCCAATCAGGTGCAGCTCGCCGCGTGCCAGCATGGGCTTGAGCAGGTTGCCAGCGTCCATACTGCCCTCGGTGCGTCCGGCACCGACAATGTTGTGCAGCTCGTCGATAAACAGCAGAATTTTGCCCTCGGATTTCTTGATTTCACCCAGAACAGCCTTGAGGCGTTCTTCAAACTCGCCGCGGTATTTCGCACCTGCGATCAGCGCGCCCATATCCAGTGCGAACACCTTGCGGTCGCGCAAGCTTTCGGGCACGTCGCCGCGCACAATGCGGATGGCCAGCCCTTCGGCGATGGCGGTTTTACCAACGCCGGGTTCGCCGATCAGCACAGGGTTGTTTTTGGTTTTGCGTGTCAGAATGCGGATCGCACTGCGGATTTCGTTGTCACGTCCGATAACGGGGTCCAGCTTCTGGTTGCGTGCAAGCTCGACCAGATCCTGGCCGTACTTGGCCAGAACATCGTAGGTGTCCTCCGGGGTATCGTTGGTTACGCGTGTATTGCCGCGCACGGTTTGCAGCGCGGCCAAAAAGGCATGCTCATCAATCCCGGCATCGCGCCAGAACTGCTTCATGGCAGGGGACGGCTTTTTCAGCAAGCCGAGGAACAGGTGCTCCACGCTGATGAATTCGTCCTTCATCTGCTTGGCGGTATCCTGCGCGGCGGTCAGGGCTCTGTCAAGATCGTGATGGATGTAGATTTTATCCATTTCACGGCCGGGACCGGAAACCTTGGGAATCCGGTCGATCAATGCGGATAGGCGCGTATAGACCTCACCGGCGTTCTTGCCGATTTTTTGCAGCAGTTGGGGAATCAGGCCCTGGGTGTCCTTTAGCAGAGACGCCGCCAGGTGTTCCTGATTGACTTCCTGATTTTGATTTTCGATGGATATTTGCTGTGCGTCGCTTAATGCCGTGCGACTTTTTTCGGTAAACTGTTGTAAATTCATACGTCTCTCCTCCTCACAAAAAGGTCAATGCAAACGGTGTTTGACTAACTTTGACCTACACTATATAGTATACGCTGTTTCTGTGGATTGTCAAGTGTTTGGTATGAAATTTATGCGGTTTGGATTGCGGTTTTTGTATAGAAATTACGGTAGGATTTCGACGGACGATATCACGCTGTGGTAGGGGAAGAGTGCGTCCATATCGGCGGAGTTCAGCGCAATGCAGCCCTCGGTCCAATCGCGGTGCGTACCGCCCTCGTGAATGTAGATTTCACCGCCAAGCGCTGTGCCCCAGGGCGGCCGTTGGCCATGATGCTGCGCATCTGTAATAGCGCGGAAGGTGGGCAGATCAATCGCATGTTCATCCAGCGCCTTGCGAGTATCGCGTTCGCCGGGGTAGCTCAGGCCCAGACTGCGGCCGTATTTGCCGTCGGGTTTGATCAGGCAAAGGGTGTATGTGCCCTCCGGTGTTTTGCCGTCGCCTTCCCGCGTTTTGGGGCCGACAGGCACACGGCCCAGCGCAATCGGCGCGGACAAAACCGTCGTTTCGCCGTCCAGCAGAATCAGCCTGCGTTCGGCTTTATAAATTCGGATGTGCATACTACCCCTCCAACGCGCTCAAAGCGCTGCAAACTTCGCATTTGCAACATTCTGCGGCATACACACAAAACCCTTGCACGCACCAAACACATGTGCCATAATATGATAAGGATTTTACTGAGCATTCATTAGCAGTCAGAAAGGATTTTAGAATGAATCAGGAACAAAACGAACAAGGAAGAAAACTTAAGCAATACCAGATCGTCATACTCATCGTTGCGGCATTGATCATTGTTGGTGTTGCGGCGTTCTTTATCATTCGCGGAACGCAAAAAGAGGAAACCATCCCCTTGATCCAAAACGTGGATGTAGCCGATACCGGGGAAGAGGATACCGCAGTACCTGTAACCCAGTTCCAGGTGGGCCTGGACGATGTAGTCGCCACGGTCAACGGCGTAGACATCACCGGTGAAGAAGTACTGGCAAGCTACGAGCATGTGGTGACCTATTACGGGGAACCGGATGCCGACAGCCTGGAGCTGTACTATGCATTTTCCATGGAAGAGGCCATTTCTCTTGAGCTGATTAAACAAACCGCCGCAGATCTGGGTGTTGATCAATTTACCCAGGAAGAACGCGACGCCCTGTACGAAACCGCCGACAGCGAATGGCAGTACGCGCTGGACAACTACGTGTCCTACAACTATGCGCTGACGGACGAAAGCACCCAGGAAGAACGCGACGCGGCCTATGCCGAAGCGGCAGACTACTATAGCATGATGGGCTACTCTCAGGATATCCTGCGTGCAAGCTATGTCGATAACGAAACCTTCGAGCGCATGAAAAATGAGCTTGCCAAGGATGTAACCGTGACCGACGAAGAAGTACAGGCGTACTACGATCAGGCTGTGCAGGCGGATAAGGATATCTACGAGTTTGATATCGATGCCTACGAAAACCAGATGCTGATGTTCCAGTATGGCTATGCCGATCAGGAACCGTGGTACCGCCCGGCGGGCTACCGTTACATCAAGCATATCCTGCTGCCGGTGGATGAAACGCTCATGAGCACCTACACCGATTTGGTCGCCCGCTTTGAAGAGCAAATGGAGACCGAAGAAACAGCAGACAATACCCAAGCGACCGAGGCGGAGCAGCCCGCTGCGCCGGTAACCGCCGAGGACATTGATGCGGCCAAGGCTGCGATTATCGCATCGGTTCAGGCGACAATTGACGAGATTAACCAAAAGATCGCCGATGGCGTATCCTTTGACGATCTGGTGGCCGAGTACGGCACCGACCCCGGTATGACCACCGGTGACAACCCCAACGGGTATGAAGTGTCGCTGGCCTCTGTCAGCTTCGTGCCGGAGTTTATCGCAGCGTCGTTCTCCGTGGATGCCGTTGGCGATGTGGCTGAGCCGATTGTCAGCGATTATGGCGTACACATTATCAAGTACGCCGGCGATGCCCCGTCCGGCCCCATCGAGCTGACGGACGAGCTGAAAGCTGTAATTCGCCAAAACCTCATGGACGATAAAGTCAACGCCGAGCTTAACGCCTGGTATGACAGCGCTGATATCCAGTACACGGGTATTATCCGCTCCGTCCAGCAGATTCAGGAATCGGAAACCGATGCCGATGCCGAGGATACTGCCGAATAAACCCAGCAAACCGACACACAGAGAGCGACCCACGCGGGTCGCTCTCTTTTTTTATTGTGGGTATAGAAAAACCCCGTACCGTTTTCGGTACGGGGTTGTGGATGTGGATTATTTCACGCCGTAGCGCTTCTTGAACCTGTCCACACGTCCGCCGCTGTCAACCAGCTTCTGCTTGCCGGTGTAGAACGGGTGGCATTTGGAGCAGATTTCCACCTTCAGCTCAGGGCTGGTGGAGCCGGTTTCAAACGTCTCACCGCATACGCAACGGACAGTTGCTCTATGGTACTTGGGATGGATATTGTCTTTCATTGCATTTCACCTCTTAGCGTATGACAGATTGATTGGCTTCAATGAAACCGCGAAGAACATAATAGCATAGAAAATTGACGAATGCAAGCCTAAAATGCAGAGTACAGAACGATTCTTTTCCGGATTACCGGGTAACCCAATAACTTTTTTATACAATGTCTAGACAATCAAACAGCCATTTGATATAATACCCTTCGCTGATGCCAATATAGCTCAGCTGGTAGAGCAGCGGTTTCGTAAACCGCAGGTCAAGGGTTCGAGTCCCTTTATTGGCTCCAACGTCGAGGTGTAGCGCAGTTTGGTAGCGCGCTTGCTTCGGGAGCAAGAAGTCGCAGGTTCAAATCCTGTCACCTCGACCACAAAGAAACCCCATCGTTGATACAAAACACCGTTCCTGTTCGGAACGGTGTTTTGTTGATATATAAAAGGCTGCGGGCAATGGCCCTTGGAATACCTGCCCAAGCATGACATTACAGGAAACAGATTTTGATATCTGTAATATTGGTATGACCAAACTGAATATTGTGGCGAAACTGACGATGTTGTGATTATAGGTAATGAATTGATAGAAATAATCTTTGTTGTTAGCCGTTGGAGATTCACGCGAAATTTTATTTACTTACGAGCCAAGGCTGCAAATCCCGAATCACCTTTTGGGTCCGGATGGAGACTCCCTCGCTGCTGAGGTGGCTGTCGACGAGGTAGAAGTACACCCCGGAATACAGCGAATCTTCAATAGGAGAAATGACGGGCACGCATAGGGCGTTCCGCAGCAATTGGTCAAGCGCCTGTCTTGCTTCCGGCGTGCTCTCCGGCGTAAGGGAAGAGCGGTTGCGGGGTGAATAGGTGAAATATACCTGAATGCCCTTATCCAGAAAGCGACGGTACACCTGGTTGAGCGAAGCCAACCGCTGCGCTGTGAATGGTGACGTAGTATAGTCTGCCAGCGTATGCTGCAGCAGTACATCCTGCTCCTCGTTGGGACGGTCAAGGATAAAATCCCCGAAACGGTTATAAGTATAGCTGCCATACTGGCGCAGGCCATCGTCGTAGTGGTCCGGAGTCTGCTGATAGCCTAATTGCGGCATGTCCAGCCTGATTTGAAGGTAGGCGGACAGACTGCTGAACACGTGTGTGTATGCCTTGACGTCGATATCCACCAGCATGTCGTAATTCGCTTCCATCATGGCAAACACGTGCGCATCAAAAGCGGTGTCCTCGCAGAATTGATTATCAAGCGTATCAAACTCCGGCGCATGCAACAACACATCATCCGGCTCCATATGTGCAAGAATGACAGCAAGCTGCGGCAGCGCGTTGCTGTAGGCAAATACGCCCATATTAGTCACCTGGTACTCCGGGTATGCATCGGACAGCATAGCGCTGTCAAAGCCGTACCGCGTGGAAGAACCAGAAAACAATACCAGCTTTTTGGAACCTTTCGTCAGCAAGAGGCGGTCGAACTTATCTGCGAACGTGGCGTAGAAGCTAATGCTGTACGCGGGATTGACCACAGCGTTGATATGCAGCGTTGTCAAGTTTAGGCAACGGTCGAAGCTCTCGTCGTCAATGGCTTGAAGAGAATCATAGAGATACAATTCCTTAACCGTACTTTCGGCGAAGGCGTATTGTTCCACCGCAGCTAGACCGGACGGGAGTACAAGCGTTGATATAGTAGCGCTACGGAACGCTCCGCTGCAAACGCCATATACGGGTAAACCGCCTAGCGTTGCCGGAATCACGCACACATCCTCATGGCCACAGTATCCTGTGATCCACGCCTGGTTCCCGCGCGTTTCCCAAGTAAAATCCGACACCTTCGATTCGGCAAGCCACTGTGCGTACAGCGTCATCCCACGAACGGCGGTTACCCGGCTACCTAACCCTATTGCGGTACCACTGCCGTCAGCCTGCGTGTTCCAACTCACCAGCGCATAGCCTTCCCGGGTAAAAACGCGGGTACCCTGCAGCGTATTCACACGCAGGCGACCAGCATCGTACGGGATGGTAATGGTCGTGTCTTGGCCGCTGATCAGGGTACCGCCGTTTCCGTCATAAACTATGATATCGTCTGTGTTCGATGCCGTTGTAAGCTGCGAAGCAACAGATGCTGCCGCATGGGCGTCTGTACTCAGTTCGCCTTGGATGTTTGCTGCATAAGCCGACCAGAAATAATTGGTTTTATACGCGCCAAGGCTTTCGCCCGGCACAAAAAGATCGGCAGTTGTATCGGTTAGCAGCCCCTGTCCAACCAAAA
Source organism: Candidatus Limiplasma sp. (assembly GCA_963675925.2). Taxonomy (GTDB): domain Bacteria; phylum Bacillota; class Clostridia; order Christensenellales; family Aristaeellaceae; genus CAXXOK01. The sequence continues at coordinate 168,832 of CAXXIB010000004.1, read as the reverse complement.
TGTCTGAGGGTGAAGGCTGCCTGATGACAATACGCCGGAGGGCGAGGCACCCCGCAAATGAAGCGTCTTCAATGGATTTGATGTTTCCCTGAATGGTGAGTTCTTCCAGAGTCTTCTGCCCGGCAAAGGTGTCCACGGTAAACCCGATAACAGCTGCGCCATTGTATTGTGTAGGAATTATCAAAGACGTTTTCTGCGCCCCTTTTTCAGTTAGCCCTGTAATCACCATTCCTTGGTCTGTTTGCCTGTAACGGAAAGAATAGGCGTCCGTATCATCGCCGGGAAAGACTTCCATGCTTGCCGAGGCTGGTGGTTGCGGATAGGCGATGCCTACCTCTGCAGGCATAAACAGGGCGGTTTTAAGCTCGCCTGCCAAGCGGATCGTATTGACAACGGCGCCGGCACTGTTCAGATGAAAATTCGTATCAAAGAACCATACGGGTTCCAGGATCGCATCTTCCGCCCTTCCAAGCACTTTGCATTGCAGCTTGCTTTCCAGCGCTGTCTGGTAAGCGCTGACGCGTTCCACTTCGGACGGGGATACGGCGGCTGCGTTCATCGGGCAGAAACTATAAAAGAAGGATACTCCACGCGCGACGCATCTGGCCTCATACTCGTTGAGGTAGGAGACGAAAGCGCTATCCGGCAGAGCTGGATCGAACAGAATCGGCATATTGGGGTCAAAGCTGCTGATCATCACATTGCGCTCCCGCAGTGAGCTTTGGATATCTCCCCAACGGTTGAACGATAGCCTCGCGTAAATACCATCGCCGTCTGGAGCGTTGCCGGTAAAGTAATACTGTGCTTTTTGCGACGCAAAATAGGGAAGCTGGCCGATAAGCGCGGACCGGTCTTTTGCGCAGACCGATTGCAGCAACCCAAAATGGCCGTCAGCAGCCTGCCACATGGTTTCGGCGTTGAAATACAGGGACAGGGTTTGCGCGTTTTGCTCCGGGGAAAAAACAATGATATCCCCTGGGCGCATTTGCTGTGCTGCCAGTTCTAATGTAACTGTGCTGCCAAGTCCGGCATACATCCCCAAATTGATCACTGAATACTCGGAGAACTCTGTTTCCAGTAAGTCGGATCTTAGACCGAAGGCCACGCTGCTGCCGCCGACAAGAATTATGCGCTTGCCGTCGGTATGTTTCAGGGCATCAACCTTATCATACAGAGCGCCAACAAAGGTATCCCTGTATTGCGCGGGCAACTCGAATGCGAAATATAACAGGGAAACGGGCATCGCAAGCAATGCGATGCCAAAGCTAACGATACGAAGCATTCGTTGTCTCATGATAAGTGTAGCGCCCTCCTCGGTTAAAATTGAAAGTAAATGAATGCGTTTGTGGTGCCGGTGCCAAGCTGGATCAGCCATGCTATAGCGATGCATAAAAGAAAGTAAGCCCATGTGCTGTCTGCGACGGGTTTTAACAATTTATCTTCATCGGTCAGCGACGGAAGAACCCTCAGCAGGGGCAATATGCACAGCAGATACAGTACGAAAGCGGGAATACCGCCATGTTGAGCCAGATATGCGTTGGCTTGTGCGCCTATTTCCCAATGCCAGGGGGAAAACAGCGCTTTGATCAGGTCAAATGCGCGCGTGATACTGCCGGCACGGAAAAAAATCCAGGAAAAGCACACAACGGCGAGCGTGCCGGTATGCTTTCCCTGCTTTGTCAACCAGCCCCATAACGGGCTGCGAAATTGCTTTGCCTTGATGTTTTTCCGGAAAAACCTATTTCCCATTAACTCCAGCACCATAAAGAAACCATGCAAAAATCCCCATAGTACAAAGCTCCATGCGGCCCCGTGCCACAGGCCACTGAGCGTAAACACGATCAGGATTGCTGCAATCTGCCGTTTCAATCCGCGCCGGTTACCGCCAATCGGTATATAGACATAGTCAGAAAACCACCTTGACAGGCTGATGTGCCAGCGATGCCAAAAATCCTTCAGGCTATATGCACCGTAGGGTTTATTGAAGTTCTGCATTAGGCGAACGCCCAGCAACCGGGCTGCGCCTGCTGCAATCTCCGAATATCCGGCAAAATCGCAGTAAATCTGAAGGGCGAACAGTGCAGTGCCAACAAACACGGCGCTGCCGTCTGGGTTTTGGCTGCCATACACCGCGTTGACGAGCGGGGCTATCATGTCGGCGACGACCAGTTTTCGGAAAAATCCGCTGGTTAACAGCCGCAAACCGACAGCTAAATCGGCTTTGCACACCTTGCGTTCCTGACGGAGCTGCGGCAGTAGATTACCCACGCGTTCAATCGGCCCCGCCACTAGCTGCGGGAAAAAGGATACGAATAAGGCATAATATCCGAAATGTTTTTCCACAGGGAGGTTGCCACGGTACACGTCCACCACATAGGAAAGCGCTTGGAACGTGTAAAAGGAAACGCCGACAGGCAGGATAATATTCAGTATGTCATAGCTGCCGCTGCCGCCAACTAGGTTCCCAAAGGCAACAATGGTGCGCGCAAGCAAGGCATAGTATTTGAAGTAAAACAGTATCCCCAGGGACGAGGCCAGGGCTAAAACTAACCACAGCCTCCGTATGCCGGATGTTTGAGCCCGGTCAATGGCCAGCGCTGCCGCATAGGATACGGCTGTGATAGACAAAATTAACAGAGACAGCGAAACATTCCACCAGGCGTAAAAAACATAGCTGGCTGTGAGCAGAAGGATCCATCGGAAGCGATGCGGTGTCAACCAGTGCAGGAGCACCGTTAAGGGCAGAAATACAAGAAACGCAAGCGAAACAAAACTCATGGAGTGTCCTCGCCGCCGGTATGAACCGTGTGTGATTTCGATTTTTGTATACTCAGGAGCAGAATCAATAAAACATACGAGAGCGTTTCATACAGACTCGCCCCTTGTATGAGGGCGATGACAACCCCAACGCTTAGGGCAATCGACCCGATTAGCACAAAAAGCCGCTTCTGGCCAATGCTTCCCCATAGGGTAAATAGGGCGGCTGTCAATAAAAACAGCGATGGAAGCGGAGATTGGAACAGAATCATTGACTGCCCTCCTTTGCGTATTGCAAATGGTATAGCGTTGCGGTGATCACCTGGACATTCAGGTGCAGTACAAGCAATTTACAGACATAAGCACTCATTCTTATGTCTGCATATATAGATGTATGGCTGCGATCATACTCAATGTTATTATAGCCCAGGAAATCTGAGTGGGTATGACAAAACACACCGCATTTCCTACAGTTTATCGCGGCAAGGGCACTCATTCGGTTTGCAGAGCGGATAATGAACGGTCTGGCAGTTTCTTGACGCGTAAGAATCAAACTTATATAATCAAGTCGTGCGTCAGATGCCGTATTCGCTGTTGCCAATCCCCATAAAGAGGTGAGTTTTTGCGTATTGCCATTGTTGAAGATGAAGTGCAGATGCAGTTGTTGCTCAAACGGTATATTCTGCGCTACTTCGCAGACCGAAAAGAACAATGCAGGATTGTAGTGTTTTCAGACGGCGAAGAAATCCTTCATAACTACACGGCAAATTACGATGTGATTTTTTTGGATATCCAGATGGAGTATAGAGACGGCTTGCAGACTGCCCGTGATTTACGCCAACTTGATGATAATGTTTACCTGATTTTTGTGACCAATCTGGCGGAATTCGCGATTAAGGGATATTCCGTGAACGCACTGGACTTTGTATTAAAACCGATTAATTATCTTATGCTGCAACGCTTGTTGGAGCGCGTGGAAAAGCTGCTCGACAGCAGAGAGAAAAAAACAATTCTATTGCCTGCTGATGATGGGCTGGCTCGTGTTGACATATCGCAGATTTACTACATTGAAACAAGCAACAAGGGGCTGACGGTGTTTGCCGAATCCGGCGATTTTCATGTAAGGGAAACAATGAAGAATATGGAGTCAACCTTGGCAGACTATCATTTTTTCCGCTGCAATTCCTGTTATTTGATTAATCTGGCGTATGTCAGCCAAGTGAAGCGCAATATCGTTGTGATTGCTAGCCAAGAGTTGACCATATCACGGCCACGGCATAAGGCATTTTTGGAAGCGCTAACCAAGTATGTTGGAGGAAAATCATAATATGACGGCAGATCTGATTTACTATTTTCCACGCTCCCATACTGCCATCGCAGAATGGATAGTCTGTATCCTTTATATTTCCTTTCTGCCAAAACGGCTGAAAGGTTTCAAGCTCTACGCGGTGTGCGCGGCATTTTTTGTGATTATTTTTATGACCCACCTTTCCGGCGAAAAAACGGAAGGAATCGTATGGATCGTGCTCATGGTGCTGGGTATGCTGGAAATGCTCATTCTGATTTTTATAACCAGCAAGATAACGCTGGTCGAGGCAGGGTACCACTGGGCACATGCCTTTATTGTAGCTGAATTGGCGGCATCGCTGGAATGGCAGATTAACTTTTATCTCATCAGCGGAGGAGTTATCCAAAACTATAACCAGTTTTATATCTGCATGTCGATTGTTTACATCCTGATATTTGGTTTTACATATTATATGAAACGCCACACTAAAAGTATCAAGGATAAGCTGAGAATCACGTGGAAAGAATTGGCGGCAGTGCTGGTGATTGCCTTTATAGCTTTTTTTATCAGTAATTTCAGCTTTGCTTTCCGTGATAATATCTTTTCCCAGTCGCTGGGCGGAGGTATTCTTTATGCAAGGACGCTTGTGGATTTCGGGGGACTTATGCTGCTGTATGCCCATGACGCGCAGCGGCAGGAGATGAACCTGACTTATGAGCTTGACGCTATGGAAAACATGTTCCATAGGCAATACGAACAGTACAAACAGTTTGAAGTAAACAATGAATCGCTCCACCGGGTGTACCATGATCTGAAAAATCAGATTGCCTTTATCCGCGCTGAAACAAACGAAACCAGTCGTAACTCGTATATCGCCGAACTTGAGAAAGTAATCAGCATCCATGAGGCGAAGGTCAACACAGGAGCCTATGTGCTGGATACCTTGCTGACCAGTAAAAATATGGTGTGTCAGAACAGCGATATAGTCATGACATGCTTTGCGGATGCCAAGCAGCTTGATTTCATTGATGTCATGGATATTTGCAGTATCTTTGGTAACGCGCTTGATAATGCGATCGAATGCGAATGCAAGATTGAGGATAAGAACAAGCGGCTCATTAAGGTCAACGTATCCAGACAGAATCGCTTTGTATTGATTCGAATCGAAAACTACTGCGAAGAGCAGATTGTCATCAATGGCGAAATCCCTGATACCACAAAAAAGGACAAACAAATGCATGGGTTCGGCGTGAAAAGTATTAAGCTTGCCGTTGAGAAGTATCGCGGTCATGTGGTTCTTGAGCAGAATAACGCGTGGGTGACCATGACCGCACTGATCCCACTTCCGGAGCAGGAAGGATAGACACATCGGCGCTGTGATAAGACGTGCGAAACAGTTGAAAACTGCCAGAGCATTGTTTCTGGCTTTTTCTATTGAGTGTGCCCGGCGAAATGACCGTGGAGGATTGTAGTATGCAGAGTAACTTAAACTGGCATGGATACTATTAACAATACACAGCGCATCTGCCGAGTGTTTCTCAATCGGTCAGACAGGAGGAGATGGTCAAATTATCTCACCAAAACGACAGGTTATGGATAAATGAACTGTATATTTCTAGTTTTTGATATAGTAACCTCAACAACCTATATGGAGCGACACGGTGGTGCTTTGCGCTGAATGTCCATTATACAAGAAAGGGTATAGGACGTACATTGCTTTGCAAATGGTTGCGCGTCTGTGCATTGCCGTCTCGTGACAAACGGGAGGAAGCAATAAATTTTAGGAGGAAATGGATCGATGTCAATCAAAATCAAGAAACTGATTGCACTGGCGCTGGCAGTCTGCCTTCTGTTGACCACTGTTTTAGCTCTTGCTGAAACAGCAAAGCTGGAGTCGGATTATGTACAGCCTACCGGAACGATTTCCGGTGATTTGGACGCAAAGGGACACTTCTATTCTGATTATGTCAGTATGGAAGATGCCCTTGCAGCAGGCAACAGGTTGCACCTGGAAATGGTAAGAGAAGGCCTGGTACTGCTCAAGAACGAAGATGGCGCGTTGCCGCTGGCGGCGGATGAGCGTGATGTGACCTTCCTTGGCATTGCTTCGGTTGACTATGTGCGTGCGGGCGGTGGTTCCGGTTCATCCAAAGGCACAAGCTATGCGCTGGATTGGTTCAGCGGCTTTTCGCAGGCGGGTTTCTATGTGAATCCCAAAACGCAGCAGCTGTATGAGAACCTGTTTGCGGTTCTGGGCGGCGCACATGACGCCAACGATTCCGGCAAACTACTCGAGCCGGATTTAAGCTACTACAGCAAATCTGTTACCACTACGTATGCGGCGCATAACGATGTCGCGATCGTATGTATCTCTCGTTTTGGTCGGGAAAATGTTGACCTGAAAACCAATACGGTTGATGGCCATTCCAACCCCAACGATCACTATCTGCAGTTGGACGATAATGAGCTTGAGATCATCAAAATGGCCAAGGCAAACTTTGGCAAGGTTATCGTGATGATCAACTCCTCGATGATCATGCAGATTCCGGAGCTGCAGGCCTCTACCGATACCGATTATGGTGTAGATGCCATCCTGTGGGTCGGTGGCATTGGTGATCAAGGAACGTTGGCTGCGGCCGAAATTCTGACCGGTGAAGTGAACCCCTCCGGCCATACCGCAGATATATGGTATTCCGATTTCACCAAAGATCCTACGTTCACAAACTGGTCCGACATGAGCCAGAATGTTGACGAAAACGGCAACAGGATGGACTCCTGGCTGACGTATCCCGATGGTTCTGATTCTGTGTTTTCTGCAGTTGAGTTCCGAGAGGGAATCTACTATGGCTATCGCTATTATGAAACCAAAGCGGACGATATGAACGCGGCTGAGGCTGGCAGCGGAGACGCATGGTATGCCGAAAACGTTCTGTATCCTTTTGGTTTCGGTTTGAGCTACACAACCTTTGACTGGGAACTGGCGGGTGTGTCCGATCAGGTCATTTCCGCTCCTAACCAGACTGTTAAAATGCAGGTTAAAGTGACCAATACCGGCGACGTCGCCGGCAAAGACGTTGTAGAGCTTTACGCGACTACCCCGTACTATACCGGCGGCATTGAAAAGGCGTCGGCCGTACTGGTTGGGTTTGGTAAAACGAAGCTCCTGCAGCCCGGCGAGAGCGATACTGTTGAAATCGAGCTTATAGCGCAGGAGATGGCGTCCTTTGACTGGGATGACGCCAACGGAAACGGCTTTGAAGGCTACGAGTTGGAGCATGGTGATTATGTGCTCTCCGCCCGCAGTAATAGCCACACCGTGAAGCTTGCAGAAACTTTCACCGTTGCGGAAGATATCCTCTGCAAGACCGATTTGGTTACCGGCGCGGAAATCAAACCCCTGTTTGTTGATGATTTCGATACAACCCGTGAAGATCTTCTGGAAAACATGATCAGCCGTGCGACTGGACTGGAGCAGCCCAAGGCGCAGACCGCTGCAGAGCTTGTTATGGAAGATTGGGAAGCTGCAGTTCTGGATGCCCAGGAAACCTACTATCCTTATAATGATGAAGAAGGCCAACTCTGGTATGTGAGCAAAGTGCCCGCAAACTGGACTCAGAATGCAGAAACGACGGTCACCCTGGCCGAGCTGGCCGGCAATATCTACACCGAACCTACCATTGTTGACGGTGTGGCAACAGCCGCAACCGATGAAGTCAGCCAAATGTGGGATTCTTACATGAACAGCCTCAGCTGGGAAGACCTGACCGCGCTGACACTGGGCGGTGAAGGCGGTAAAGATGGCCCCGTACAGTTTGGTGGCACTGCCTGGCAGTCCACACCCATCACCTCTGCGACCTGGAACAAAGAACTCGTGGCAGAACAAGGTTTGCTGTATGGCAACCAGGCACTGCTTAACGGCAACTATGCCTGGCGTGGCCCCGGCACCAACATCCATCGCAGCCCCTTCAATGGCCGTGCCTTTGAGTATTACTCCGAGGATCCCTACCTGACGGCTATCATGGCAGCAATTGTTGTTGATGGTGTGCAGAGCAAGGGCATTGCAGCGTTTGCCAAGCACTTCTTTGCCAATGTGCAGGAGTATAACCGTGCCGACTTTGGCGGCGTATGTACCTTTGCAACAGAGCAGGTATTCCGCGAAATCTATCTCCGTTCCTTTGAATACATGGTGAAGTACGGCCACAGTACCGGTATGATGACCTCGTTCAATCGCGTTGGTTATGTGGTAAACTCTAACAACTGGGTGGTACACGAAGATCTACTCCGTGATGAGTGGGGTTTCCGTGGCGCTACGATTAATGATATGTGGGCGAAGGATTTCGTCTCTGTCGATTTGATGATGCGCGCAGGCGATGACACCCTCATGGGTAGTGACACTAACTTTAAAAACTATCTGACGTTGGGTCAGTGGGACGCTGCCGCCCGTGACGGACTTGGCTGTGTGCTTGTTCCAACCGAAGATGGTGATAGCACTATGGTATCAACAACACACTATTATGCGGTGCGCAAATCCGCACAGCGCTTACAACAGTCCAAGGTCAACGGCGCAGAATACAAAAACTTCGCTGCTGATTATGAACTGTCAGCAACACTGTATTATGGCCTGGCCAGTACTGCCCAAATTGAATGCGATAACACGTCGGACTTCACGATCACAGTGCAGGATGGCCAGGAACTACCTCTTGGTTTGTCTGCTTCTGGGTTTGTTGTGTCGTGCGTGCGCCCGGTTTTGGGAACGCTCGAAGAAGGCGATGAAGGCTATCAGGCTGGCTGGTTTGCCGACAACAACATCTATGGTGATTACCCTGCGCTGGGCACTTATGAGGTATTAGTTGATATGGCCTGCGATGGCTTCATCAAGATCTCCGATGTGCCGCTGACAATCAACATCGTCAGCCCCATCCAGGTCAACGGTGAAAATGTCCAAGGTATGGATGGTGCCAACCCTGTGATCACACTGGAAGCGGGAAAAGAAGCACAGCTCGTGTTTGACTCCAAACCCTTTGCCTATCAGGCAATGTGGAGTGCCGGCAGGATGGCTTCACAGGTAACCAACTGGTATGTAAAAGACGGCGCAAAGTACCTGCGCAACGAAGAGAAAACACATGCCGATGGTATCACCATTGCGATTGAGGACGCGCAGGAAAAACATGAAGTGAACTATACGATCACCGGCGATATTCCGACCGGTATGACCGTGGAGACGCTGATTGGTACCGCGCACGGCCTGCGGACCAACAAACCTTTCGAGGTTGTGACGGGGATTCAACTCTCCGGCGCACCTGCGGCTGGCGAGTATACCATCACGATTAGTGAAAATGTACCTGTTTGTACTGCTCTTTCAGGAATTTGGCTGCTGCCAGGTACTGAAATGACTGTGGAACAAACCTTTACCATCATCGTGAAATAACCCTTGATTCCCGGGCCCCGGCCGCAGCAATGCGGCCGGGTCCCACATTGCTTTGATATCGCAGACAATAACGGGAGGAAATAATCATGAAGAAACTGACTGCTTTACTTTTGGCACTGATTTGCGTATTGGTCGGTTCGGCCGCTTATGCTGCCGATGCGGTGGACTCTGCAAAAACCGTGACCAAACTGGAAATCGGTTCGCTGCCAAATAAAACCGCCTATGTGGTCGGTGATGAGTTTACGATGGAAGGCGGTACAGTTATTGTAAACTATGATGACGGAACAACGGATGAACTGTCGATGAATGCCACCGGTCTTACTGTTAAAGAACCCGGAATGAATGCATCAGGAACCAAAACAGTTACTTTGAAAGTCGGCAGGAAATCCGCCCGGTTTACTGTCGAAGTCGCCAACAACAGCTTTTTTGTAACCTTTGACGAGAACTACGAAAGCGCGCCTGCACCTGAAATGTTTGAAGTTGTTAAAGGGCAGACGATTGATGAAGTTACACCTGTTCGCGACGGGTATACGTTTATTGCCTGGTACGTGAACCAGGATTATACGGCTAAATTTGATTTTGATACTGAGATTACGGAAGATGTAAACCTGTTCGCGCTCTGGCTTCAAGCCGATGCAGCGCAAGCGGATATTACATTTGATTACGGATATTACGGTTTGGCAATGGCTAGTTACACTTATCCAGTGAATGCGGGCACTTTGGTCAATATGCCTGCTGTTACACCGGTGCGGGTGGGATATACCTTTGATACCTGGTTGGATCCATCCGGCAATGTGTTTGACTTCAGTAAGCCCGTGGAAGAAGATACAACGATCACTGCATCTTGGCTGAAGGATGTCAATGGTGTGCAGCACTGGGTGTTTGAAGCAGAGGACACGAATTTGTCCGGAAAAACAGGGCCTGCCGTGTCTGGTACTGCGAATGAAACAGGCATGATATTGCTCAAAGAGGGGCAGAACTGCAGCAACGACCGCTGTGTGGGCTATCTGTACAAGTTTGGCAACTCATTGGAGTTTTACTTTGCCAGCGATATGGCGGTAGAGGATGCTACGATCGCGATCAGTCTGTCTGCGGAGATGGATAATTTATCCATCGATTCCAGCAATTTCGGGATATACCTTAACGGTGAGAAACTTGCCTACGAGCAGATCGTTATTGATAATGTTCCGCCGTTCGACCCAGTGATGTTTGTAGCGCCAAGTCCTGATTTTAAACGGTTTATCATCGCAACAAATATCAACCTTCAAGAAGGTGCGAATCTTGTGAAGCTTATGACAGAAAACAACGAGGAATATCCCGGCACAACGATGCTTGCACACGCACCGCTTGTGGATGCACTGATGATCGATACACAGGCAGTGCTGATCTGGGATGAAAACCATGGCGTACCTGCGCTAGATAATTACAAGCACTAAAGGTGATAGAATTATGACGGCAACACATGTAAAGAAAACAAAGAAAAACCGTGGAGTATGGGTATGGGCTGTGGTGACCAGTTTGTTGCTGGTGGTTATGATCACAGTCAATATCCTAGCTACAACGATATTTAGCGGTTTGTTGGATACGGTGTTTGGAGGACAGCGTCCTATTTATAATACCGATATTGTATCCATGTATCCTGCGCAAAATGCAACGTCTAAAACCGAGGCGTTCCAAAATGCACAGGCGGTGAACCTGAAACTGGCACAGGAAGGGTTTGTCCTTTTAAAGAACCAGGCGCAGGCGCTGCCGTTGGCCAAAGGCGCTAAAATTAGCGTGTTTGGCAAAAACAGCGTCAATCTCGCCTATGGCGGATCGGGTTCCGGAGGATTTGACACAAGCAACAATAAAGACCTGTTTGACAGTCTTGGTGAAGCGGGATTCAATGTGAATCCGACACTGAAGTCCTTCTATGAAAACAATGGAGCATCCGGTTCGGGTCGTTCAGCCAACTCCAGCGATTTGGACAGCGGGAGTAACCAACGTATTGCCGTAGGTGAAACGCCCCAGAGCAAGTACACCCAGGCAGTAAAGAGCAGCTATGCAGATTACAGCGATGCGGCGCTGGTAGTTATCACCCGCATTGGTGGTGAGGGTTTTGATCTTCCGCGTTATCAGGGCACTACGGAAGGCGCTGCGAATCCTGATGATCATTATCTGGAACTTGATCAGAATGAACGCGATTTGCTGGCAGCAGTTTGTGCCGCCGGTTTTGATCAGGTGATCGTGTTGTTTAATACACCATCAAGCTTTGAGGCGACTTTTCTGACCGATCCGGAATATGCGGCTTTCGCACAGGATATTGACGCAGCCGTTTGGTTCGGGTTTGCCGGCAGCAATGGTATTCTGGCCCTTGGCGAGGTTCTCAACGGCACAGTGAATCCTTCCGGCCGTTTAGTCGATACATGGGCATCGGATTTCACCCAGAACCCAACGTTTATAAACTTCGGTACTGGCAGCTCGCCTGATGAGACCGATAAGTATGATGGCGGATTGTACTACTCCGTCGATTATGAGGAAGGGATTTATGTTGGCTACCGGTATTACGAGACCCGTGGCTTAACCGATGGTGAAGAATGGTACCGTGAAAATGTAGTGTATCCCTTTGGATATGGCCTGAGCTACACATCCTTTGCATGGGAAGTCGGTGTGGCGTCTTCTACATCAATCTCTCAGGATGAAACAATGACAATTGATGTAACGGTCACCAACACCGGTGATATTGCCGGAAAAGATGTGGTGGAGCTTTATGCGACCGCACCGTATACCCCTGGAGGTATTGAAAAAGCGCACAAAGTGCTGGTTGGCTATGCAAAAACCAGCTTGCTCCAGCCTGGTGAGAGTGAAACCACCGCCGTGTCTTTTACACCGTACGATGCCGCCAGCTATGATTACCGCGATGCTAACGGCAACGGATTTGCGGGTTACGAGCTGGAAGCCGGGGTCTATACCCTGAGCGTATCCAGAAACGTGCATGAACCTGTTGCTACTATTGCAGTTGAGCTTACCCAGGACATTCAATTCCACACCGATCCGCTGACCGGTGACAACGTTGAAAACCGCTACACCGGCGTGGAAGAATACCTGGACAGCGACTGGGAGTTATCGACACTGCTATCTCGTTCTGATTGGGAAGGCACATGGCCAACGGCGCAAACTGCTGAAACACACGTTGGCATTGCCCGCTTATATGAGGAATTACGGGACACGGAACCTAACAATCCAACCGACTTTGATGCCATGGAATACCCGTGGTTTGATTCGGAGATCCTGTCAACTATGCGCGATCTGCTGCCAGATACCGCGGCAGAATCATACAGGGCGATCGTTGATTATGATGATGAGCGCTGGGAGGAAATTCTAGACGCCTGCAACGATCAGGATATGCTGGATTTAATCAATTACGGCGCGTATCATACGTTAGCTTTGGAATATATCGGTATGCCGTCGACACTTCACGGCGATGGTCCCGCGGGCTTTACCTGCTTTATGAACAAGGAGCAGATTAACGGGACCTGCCAGTATGTCAGCGAGCCAGTAATGGCATCCACCTGGAATATCGGCCTGATGGAAGAAATGGGCCAAGCACTTGGGGAGGAGGGTATTCTGGGAGACAAAGCGACCGGGCAGCCCTACTCTAGCATCTATGCGCCTGGCGTGAATATCCACCGTAGCCCCTTTGGTGGGCGTTGTTCCGAATATTTTTCTGAAGATCCATTCATCACAGGTACCATCGCGGCAGCAGAAATTCGCGGTATGCAGGCCAAAGGTGTCATACCAGCTATCAAACACTTTGCCGTTAACGAACAGGAGACGCATCGGTCGATCGGTGGTGATCTCTCATGGCTGACAGAACAAAGCCTGCGTGAAATTTACTTGAAGGCATTCGAAATCGGTCTCAAACAAAGCCAAGCGCGCGGGCTGATGAGTTCGTTCAACCGCATCGGGACCCGCTGGACAGGCGGCGATTATCGGTTGATGACAGAAATACTGCGCAACGAATGGGGTTTCCGAGGCTATGTAATTTCCGATTTCAATACCATTCCGCAGTACATGATTCCCAAACAGATGTTTTATGCCGGAGGCGACTTGAATCTAGCCACATTGACCTCAAGCATGTGGACCGACGCAGACACATCTGCAAATGGTGACGCTATTGTGCTTCGGACTGCGACTAAAAACATTCTTTATGCGTTTGTCAATTCAAATGCTATGAATGCTGAGGTTGTGGGATATCGCAGCCCGCTGTGGCTTATCTATATGTATCTTGTTGATGCACTGCTTGGCACGATTCTTATTCTTTGGGGAATCGTGGTCTTTGTCAGGCGTTCGAAACGTAAGAAACAACAATAACATGGATCCCTTCATATCGCCTTATCACAAAAGTTGTCGAGGTCTAGTTGTACATGCAGACGTTTAATCCGTTTCTCCCTTCAAACGAGTATATCCCGGATGCGGAACCATACATATATAATGACCGTGTTTATATATATGGTTCTCACGACAGGTTCGGTGCTCCGATCTTCTGCATGAACGATTATGTGTGCTGGTCTGCTCCTCTGCAGGATCTAAGTGACTGGCGGTATGAAGGGGTCATCTATCGGAAAAAGCAGGACCCTATCAATAAATTTGGCTTAAGGCTGTTATTTGCACCGGACATGGCTGCCGGACTTGATGGCAGGTATTATCTCTTCTATACGGTGGACTTTGCAGGGCGGATGAGCGTCGCTGTGAGCGATACTCCTGTTGGGCCCTTTGTGTTCCATGGTTATATCCGCTTTGCAAACGGGCGTATCTGGGGCTCGCGTTCCGGTGATGAACTACCATTTGATCCTGCGGTGTTGGTCGATGATGATGGAAGGATATATTTATACTCCGGGTTTGCCACAAAGGTTCCGCGTCTTCTGTCAAGGTTCCACAGCCTGCAAAATAGCGGTTGTGTGGTGCTGGAGCTGGAAAGCGATATGCTAACAGTGAAAACTGGCCCCAAGCTGTTGTTTCCTCGTCAGGGCAATCACCCTGATCATGATTTTCAAAACCATGAGTTTTTTGAAGCGAGTTCCATTCGAAAAATTGATGGTCGTTATGTATTTGTATACTCATCCCGGCACAATCACGAGTTGTGTTATGCCATAAGCGACAGTCCGGACAGCGGGTTCCGCTTTGGCGGTACGCTGGTGGATGTGGGAGATCTGTTTCTCCATGGCAATGAAGATGAAACCAAAGCGGCTAATTATCTGGGTAACACACACGGCGGTATGGTGGAACTCAACGGACAGTGGTACATCTTTTATCACAGACATACCAATCGTCATTCGTATTCCAGGCAAGCTTGCGCACAACCTCTGATCCGTACGCCGGATGGGGGGTTTCAACAGGCGGAAATCACCAGCTGCGGCCTTAATGGCGAACCGTTGCAGGGAAGAGGGCGATTCGAGGCTCGTATAGCCTGTAACCTATGGAGCCGCGAGGGAACAGCCCGCTATGACCGGCGTTTTCCGAAAAAGCGCCATCCGTACCTGACCCAGAACGGAAAAGATGAAAGCCCTGACGCCGTGCAATATATCACCAACATGCGGGATGGAAGTGTGGCGGGTTTCAAGTATTTCCTCATAGAGAAGCTTGAGAGGATCTGTGTAACGTATGCCGGATGTTGTGACGGTGTGATGCAAATCTCCGCCTTTGCGCACTTTGAGCGTATCGCCGCACAGATCAAGGTTAAAACGCAAGGGCTGTCCATGAACG
This sequence comes from Candidatus Limiplasma sp., assembly GCA_963675925.2. Lineage (GTDB taxonomy): Bacteria > Bacillota > Clostridia > Christensenellales > Aristaeellaceae > CAXXOK01. The sequence continues at coordinate 153,614 of CAXXIB010000004.1, read as the reverse complement.
CATTTTCTGCCATCCAATTCGACGATGGCGTCACCGCACTATATTTCAGATATCTGGGAAAAGGTGCTCTGGATTTTTACTCATTTGAACTCATCTGACGCATATACGGCTTTCTCATCCGGTCATTTAGACAATTTGCCTTATGGCGGATGCTACACCGATATGCAACGCGATATTCAGCGCTATGCTCAATGGGGGCGGATATAGCCAAACTGCTGATGTTACGCTCTGAAGCGCAGAACAAACGGCAGTTGTCCACAGTACAATTGCGCTAAGCTATATCTGGGTGGAAACGGTTACCTACGTGCTATGTGCGGTACGAATCCTCTTCTTTACGATTGAGAAGAATCTTCAAAATGAACAAGCGATGATAGTACAGCGCAATGAAGCATAAAAGAACTTGCTATGTGACAAGAAAATCGGGGGATTACCATGAAACATGCTAAACTGATTTCACAGATGACACTTCAGGAAAAATGTTCTTTGCTCAGCGGCCAGGACGTATGGCATACTCGTGCTATAGAACGTTTACATATTCCCTCGATGACTCTTGCGGACGGTCCAAGCGGTTTGCGAAAACAGTTAGCAGCCGGCGATCATCTGGGTCTAAATGAAAGTTCAAAGGCGACATGTATACCAGCATCTGCTACATGTGCAAATAGCTGGGATGTGGATGCAGCCTATCAAGCTGGAAAAATCATCGGTGCTGAGGCGGCGTCGCAGGACGTTCAGGTGCTTTTAGCTCCAGGGTTAAATATTAAACGCAATCCTCTTTGCGGGCGTAATTTTGAGTATTACGCTGAGGATCCATATCTGTCCGGGAAAATGGCGGCGGCATTTGTACAGGGAGTTCAGGCTAACGGAGTTGCATCTTGTATCAAGCATTTCGCAGCGAATAATCAGGAAACGTTCCGCATGCACAACGATAGTATTGTAGATGAACGAACCCTAAGGGAACTGTATTTAACCGGCTTCGAGATTGCTGTCAGGGAAGGCAAGCCAAAGGCATTAATGACCTCTTACAATAAAGTCAATGGTGTATACGCCAATGAGAACACGTATCTTTTACAGGATGTGCTTTGCAAGGAATGGGGCTTTGATGGTGCGGTTGTGACAGATTGGGGCGGAAGCAACGATTTTGTCGAAGGTGTTCGCGCCGGTATGCATTTGGAAATGCCTTCGACGGGAGATGATAGCGCTGTTCAACTTCTACATGCTGTACAGAATGGTGAAATTGAGGAATCGTTAATTGATGAACGCTTGAGTGTGTTATTGGAGCTACTATTATCCAGCAAGGCAAAGACACCCGGTGTACCTGTCGATATGGAGGCACAGCATGAAGCTGCCTGCAAATTAGCAGAGGCCTCTATTGTTTTGCTGAAGAACGAGCATGACATTCTTCCGTTAAAAGTGGCCGAAAAGGTTGCTGTGATTGGGGATTTAGCGCAAAACCCTCGTTTTCAGGGCGCTGGGAGCAGTAATGTAAACGCGGCAAGAATAGACATTCCAACAGCTGTCCATGAACAAGGGTTTATCCATATGGAAGGTTATGCGCAGGGCTACAAACGCATGGATACCTGGGACGAATCCCTGGCGCTGGAAGCTGAAACGCTTGCCGGTGCCGCTGATACGGTCATTCTCTATATGGGGTTGACAGAGAGCCTGGAAGTGGAAGGTTTAGACCGGGGCCATATGCACTTGCCGGAAAATCAGACGCGATTGCTGAAACGAATCCATAGCGTTAACCCTCATATAGTCGTGGTATTGTTGGGCGGAAGCGCTATGGAAATGCCATGGCTGAACACCTGTGAAGCGCTGGTGTATGCAAGCCTTCCCGGCCAGGCGGGGGCATGGGCCATCCACAATATTCTGACAGGAGCTGTTTGCCCAAGCGGAAAGCTGTCGGAGACTTATCCCGTGTCATATGGCGATGTGCCATCAGGTCAATACTACCCCGGTAAGGAGCGTACAAGCGAGTACCGGGAGGGACTGTTTGTCGGGTATCGTGCGTTTGCGTCAATGCATACTCCCGTACAGTTTCCGTTTGGTTTTGGTCTGAGCTATACAAGTTTTGCGTATGATGAGCTTACCATTGACAGCGAGAAAATCGGCTTCAAGATCACCAACACGGGTGCCTGTGCCGGCGCAGAGGTCGCGCAGTTGTATGTATCACTTCCCGGAGCACAGGTTTTCAGACCGGCGCTGGAGCTGAAAGGGTTTACCAAAGTCTGGCTGCAACCGGGCCAGAGCAAGCAAGTCAGTATTCCGCTGGATACCTATACATTTCGGTATTTTAATGTAGAAACCAACCGGTTTGAGATCGAAGAGGGTGAGTACAGCCTGCAGATTGGAGCCAGCAGCCAGGATATCCGGCTATCGGGAACGCTGCGGGTTACAGGGACTGGTGCACCTAACCCATATGCGGGCAAACCCCTCGACTGCTACATGGAGCCTCGGCCGGATCAGGTTACGGACGATGCATTCCGCGAGCTGCTCGGCCATGAGATTCCCAATCCAAGCTGGGATACAAAGGCTTTGCTCGGCTATAACGATACGATATCCCAGATGTTTTATGCCAGAAATCCGCTGGCCAGAATGATAAGTAGGCTACTCGCTGGGATGGTCCGGCGCAGTATCGCCAAGGGTAAACCCGATCTCAATGTCTTATTTATTTATAGTATGCCGTTTCGCGGAATGGGCAAGATGATGAACGGCATGGTATCGATGAAAATGGTCGACGATATACTGCTGATGGTAAACGGCCACGCGTTCCGCGGCCTGGGTCGGCTAGTGAGGGACTTCTTTCGCAGACCGAAGCTTGCGCAGCAACCTGCGAAAAATGCAGCAAAATAGCTATGCTGTTATCGGCATACATGGCAACAACATCAAAGGAGTAAAGCGTTATGAATAAACTAAGCGGGAAGTGGACTTCGTTTTCGGATCGGCATCCAAAGGCAGCCAAATTGCTGTACCAACTGTTCTTTTTCTGGGTGTTCTCTATGGGTGTCACGGTGCTGCAATACTTGATATTCACATTTTTACCGGCATGGTTCGGGTTGGAACTGGCGGGCAGGGAATGGTTTTTGCTGCCAAAGCAGGTCAGTTTATTTGGCGTGGATTTCCGTTGGTCGCTGCTGGGAACCGAGGTATTGCATAATGAAGCCGGTGAGGTCATAATTGGTGGTGGCTTGGGTTATTTTCTTGCCTATGAAATTGGTACTTTTTTGGCCCAATGCATCAACTTTCCGCTGCAGCGCAACATTACCTTTAAAAGCCACGGCAATGTTGGGTACCAGGCCATGTGGTATGTCATCGCTTGGGCTGGGATTTCCGTGGTTTGTAACGCCTTTAACAACCTGTGGATGCCTATCGCTGCGGCCTATGTAACTCCTGCTGTGTATAATATCCTGGTTACGTTCATTACGGGCGGCGTATCCATGGTTATCTTCTTCTTCGTTTTCAAGGTGATTTTTCCTGAAGGCGAAGCTAAAAAGAATACACAAACGGCTGCATAACGTGCAATACGCCTGAACCGCACTGGAGATGGTTTTGTGAAGCTTGTGTCGATTGTCATTCCCTGCTATAATGCCGAGAATTATATGCGTAAGGCTGTTGAGTCACTTTTACCGGGTGGTGAGCAGGTTGAGATTCTTATCGTCAACGATGGCTCAACCGATGGCACGGCTTTCATTGCTGAAGAATACCAACAAAGCTACCCGCAAATGATACGGGTCGTCCATAAGCAAAACGGTGGCCATGGGGATGCGGTCATGGCCGGGCTGCAAGCGGCATCAGGCTTGTATTTCAAAGTGGTGGATGCCGACGACTGGGTTGACGCAGACGCTTACGGTAAGGTGCTTGAGACGCTGAAACGCTGTGAGCAGCCGGATACCCGCATTGATATGCTTGTCAGCAACTACATCTACGATAAGGTTGGCGCTAAGCGCAAGCATGTGATGAGCTATCACGGGGCCTTGCCGGAGAACCGGGTGTTTTCCTGGGAAGAAACCCGCCATTTCCGCTTGGGTAAATATCTGCTCATGCACTCGGTGATCTACCGTACCCAGCTTTTGCACGACTGCGGAATGCAGCTGCCAAAACACACCTTTTATGTGGATGAACTCTATGTCTATATCCCGTTGCCCTATGTCAGTCGCATTCGGTATCTGAATGTGAACTTCTACCATTATTTTATTGGCAGGGAAGATCAATCCGTGCGGGAAGACATTATGATTTCCCGGATCGATCAGGTATTGTATGTCAACCGCCTGGTGATAGACAGTTACGATTTGCAAACCATTGAAAACCTGCAGCTGCGGCGGTATATGAAAAAGTATATCGAGATCATTACCACCGTATCGTCCATTTTGCTCATCATATCCGGCACAAAGGCCAATTTGAGCAAGAAAAACGAAATATGGGCATATATCAAAACGCGTGATCCCAAGCTCTACCGCCAGCTTAACCGCAGTTTGATGGGGCGTGCGTTGCATTTAAACGGACGGGTCGGGCGTAGGGTGCAGATCAGCTGCTATCGCATAAGCAATAAAATTTTCGGCTTTAATTAACCGGCGAATTAAGGAACATGGAGATGCAGTTTGATTGGCTGGTTGTCGGCGCTGGGCTGACCGGAGCTGTTTTGTCAACTTTGCTCCCTTCACCAACGAGCCTTTAGCCAGGTATGGGTACAAGCTGTACCACCTGCCCTTTAATATGAACACATTTTACGAGATGTGGGGCGTTACCACGCCGGATGAGGCCAAGGCAATCATTGATCGCCAGCGCAGCGAGATCAAAGAGGAGCCGAACAACCTAGAGGAGCAAGCGATCTCCATGGGCGGTCTGGAAATTTACGAAACGCTTGAGAAAGGTTACTTGCTCAAGCGAGGAATACGCTTATAAAGTATTTAACTTCACTCATTCTGTTCTTGAGCGCAGCAGAAGAATAGCAATATTTCATTCGCGCAGTTAAACTACATTGCAAAACCTGCATCCATATAAAAGCTGGGTGCAGTTTTCATTTGGTCTGATTCATAAACGAACTATTTCGTCTTCGTGATCGATGCTGTCGGACACTCCAACCCATATCCAATCGCACCATATGGTATCACCTTGTAGGTTCCGCTGGAAACGGTCACAGTTCCGCCAGCCACAGAGCACCTTGATCTTTCGCAGCTTGCGATGAAAAGATTCGCTGTGTTAATGGACTCGCTCCATCTTCGCTGCCTTCCTTCGGCGCTATATCGCTTCCAGGATACACATTGCTTCGGTGTGTTTAATATGGGGTCAGACGATAATGCTGGAGGGTGTTTAAAAAGCTTGATTTTAATATAACAGAGTGATATATTACTTACTGGCATATTAAAGGCAAGGAAGGGTACTTGATGGCAAAGGAAAACAAGACGAAATTCGCACTACTGGGCGTATTGAATTTGAAACCGGCGTCAGGATATGATATTAAAAAATTCTGTGATAGCACCATATCACATTTCTGGAAAGAAAATTACAGTCATATTTATTCTGTTCTGGAACAGCTTAAAGATGACGGCTTTGCAGAAAAAGAAATTGAGATGAGTGAAGGCAAGCTACGAAATGTTTATAGGATTACTGCATTAGGAAGGCAACGGTATATTGAATGGCTTGGCCTACCTTCTGAGGTGCCACAGGAAAGGCTTGAATTCTTGCTCAAAATGTTTTTCTCTAAGGATATACCAGCTAGGTCAGTAGTGAATCGATTGAATGAATCAAAAGAGTTTTGTAAATCAGTATTAGCGCAATATGAACGCTACGAACGAAATATGAAGCGTGATTTAACTGATGAAACGACAAGGGAAAAAGGCCTGCTATTTTGGTATACCACGGTTAGGTATGGCATTTTGGATATGAAGGCGAAAATTATGTGGTGTGACGAAAGCATTGCATTAGTAAAATCATACGATTACGACAGCAAGGATGATAGTAGCAATGAAGATAACAGCATTTAATGGCAGCCCGGCAGGGAAGGACAGCGCAACGCATAAAATGGTTGAAGAGATTCTTGCAGGTGCGTCTGATGCTGGTGCGCAAGTAGGGAATTATTTTCTAAAGGAGAAACGTATAAGTCATTGCACTGCTTGTGGACACTGTCTTAACATCAAACTGAATGAATGCAGTATCAAAGATGATATGGCGGAGTTGATGGATCAGTTCAGGCAATCAGATATTGTTATTTATGCGACGCCTCTTTTTTTTGACAATGTTTCAGGCCTGATGAAGGTGTTTTTTGACAGGACTTTATCCTTTGTAGCGCCTCATGTGGGTAAGGATGAATATGGCGAATATAGGCATGTAGATAAACCTGGTTTTTCAAATTCATTCTATAAAGTGCCTAAATTGGTTGCGGTAAGCAATGCGGCTTTTCCCGAGCAAAGTCATTTTCAAGCGATATCTCTTTTGTTTTCAAGAATGGCCAGAAACATTCATACGGAACTGATTGCAGAGATTTACAGAGGTGAAGGCCCACTGATCAGGCTGGATGTGCCTGCATTGAAGCCTATCATCGATGACTATAAAAAGTTATTGAGAAAAGCGGGAAATGAGCTTGCCCAATCCTTAAAGCTCAGTGAGGAAACAAGGATAGCGCTTGAAAAACCACTTATTCCTTATGACGCCTATGTGAATGAGTGGAATAAGAGTATTGATAATCATTGGCAAAACAGGATCAACGGTTGTGGGCCTTGAGACGAGGAAATCTAAAAAGCGTTCATAGCCGCTACCGTTTAGTAGGACGCTTTCATCATTGATGAAGCGGTCGAAACACCTGGTGTGATTGAGCATGTCGAACTTGTGGATGCCTATTGGGAACATGACGGGCTGCCGGAAGTGCTCCGAGAGGTGATGACACGGTATGACCTGATAGGGAGAGAGCCTGGCCAACATCGCCCAGGAGAAAGGCGTGCCGTACCATAGAAGTAACCGCCGATCGTCGGAGGGCATTTAAGCAGCTTAAATAGGCACTGCTACCGCTTAATAAAACTCACGGATTGGATCAGTGCACACGGTGGTATAGTTTCTAAAGCAAATACGGCATTCAGGGATGATGTTCACAATCGTTCGTTTGATACAAAAGTGTATCATTTGGAATATTTAAAGCAATTCATAGAATAGTGAGCTCATGCAGTACAATGTTTGGGGATTTAACAAGATAAAGTATTAGTATTTATAAGCGATACTATTCCAGTAATTCTTCTATTTCTACCCCTGTTTTCGTTTTCTCTCCACAAACAGGACAGACCATTAGCTGATCATTAATGATTTTTCCATTTGTAGAACAGTTTTGATTTTTGCAGTAATTAGAATGACGGGCTCTGGGAATTTGACAAAAAGGGCATATCATTTCATTGTATTCAAAAAGTCGCTTGCACTTGACGCATTTCTCATATAATAGCATTATAGACTACTCTTTGTATCATTAATTGTTGTAGTGTATAATTCTATCAATATAATAGCTACTCCTTTAATTTGTTGTAGAATGCAAGTTAATTAATTGTTTGCAAAGCATTGTATACTAACGCGATGGAGGGTGTATAAGGATTGGAAAGCTTATTGACAATAGTAATAACTATATTTTGTGGTGTTTCTGTGTATATCCTTGGTGAAATAGCTCATGAAATATGGTTAAAACCGCTAGAGCAGTATAAACAGATTAAATCAGAAATATCATATAGCTTGGTATACTATGCAAATTTGTACTCAAATACAATTGATCTAGCGGACGATCAAGAGATGGCCATTAAATCGCATAAACATGCTTCTGATGAATTTAGGATTCTCGCAGCAAAATTGCATGGTTTTGTTGAGACTTTATTTTGGCTAAAACCACTCATCCCGCCTAAAGAAAAACTACTTGATGCATCACATGAATTAATGGGTTTGTCAAATTCGTTTTTCTGTGCATATAACACACACGAAACTCATGAACAAAACCGTGAAAATCACCAATCTGCAGACAGAATTCGAGAACTGCTTAATATGACACATAGAATTTAGGTGTACAAATACCGCAGTTGGGCTTGATACGGACTGGTGATGTGCATCCGCAATATCGGATAAAGCGTTTTAATATAAGGGGTTGAGCCATTTTAGATATTCTTGATTACTAGCAAAATAGCTATCTGCGTCTATTCAAATCCTGTCACCTCGACCACAATCGTACCCCATTGATGATACAAAACACCGTTCCGTAGAGGAACGGTGTCTTGTTGTAATATAAGCGATAGTGAGTTGACGCTATAGCAATAGAGACCTAAAGCTTCCATATATCTACAACGGACTCGCCTTTTAGTATCGTTTATTCTAGGCAACAATGACGGAGTGTTGGTCAAGACCCGTATCAGGGACACAGAAACAGAGTGACCAACGCTATGAGGAAGCTGCACAAGAAGTATGCTATCAGCCAACGCCGTGCATGTTGGGCAGTACAGATCGCTTGTTGGTTTTTGCCTCACTTTACTGCCTTGTACAATATTATGGCTGACCAACAAGCTTGTGAGAACTATACTTCTATCACAAGAAACAATAGCAGAAGAAAACCGTAAAATATCAGCGTTAAATCGTAAACAAGTATATTTAATGCACGGAATAGTTTCTATATACTTAAGACAAAACGTACGATCGGATAACCAAGAATAGATGATGTTTTTCTGTCTGGTTGTCTGGTGCATTGTTGGAATTGTGACAACCGTCAAAATGCAAATGATATTGATTGCCTGACGGGTGTGCACGGGAAGGAAGTGGTTAATCAGGTTCCAACAAACAGATCTATGAAGCGTTGCACATGAATGTGAGAACCAAAATGAAAAGGAGAACTTCATGAAAAAACAGATTACATGTCTTATCGTGTTTGTGATGATTATCACGTCTATCAGCGGTGCATTGGCATTTAACTTTACCGGGGAACTCGGTAACGAAGCAACATTTGAAACGCTGCAGGAAGCGCATGCAAATTCACCTGCAGTGGTACAAAACATTGTCGAAAATGAAAGCAGTACGTTCGTGGGCCATCCGGCACTGGATGACTATCCTGAAGGCACAACGTTCGTATATCGCTCGGCGAACCTATATGCTGGTCGCGCGGCAGCTCGCCTGAATACCAACATCTTTGTGTATGCAGAGCAGCGCTTTGATACCAAGGATGCTGCGCTTGCTTACCTGACGGACGCTGGCTTGATTGATATCATTGATGAAGCCACCGGCAGCATCGTGCTCGTCACGCCCATCGGAGAAACCTTCGGTCAGGCAGATGTGCTGTCTTACTATGCACTGCAGACCGCTATGCTCTCCCAAAAAACGCGCGGCGTGGATGCTGACGGTAATGCTGTGTCCTATTCTGACGCAGAATATTTCGGTGGCTATGGTTATGAATACTTCGTCGGCATTGATGGCGGCGCAACCTTCTTCAATAACTATATTGCTCCGGAAATTGATTTCATCGGAAGGCTCGCTGGATCTTTGCTGATCGGCGGCGACATGCAGGAAGTTCGTAAACCCGCTATCTTTGCGCCGGTTTACCTTGTCAATGCAAAAGCTGATGTTATTGAAAAGTACAAGGCAGTCAACACCGTTGACGCCAGCAAAGAAGACAAAGACGGCTTGGTGACCTATTACAACCAGGCCTGGCCGCTGCGCAAAGTGATTGCGGCAACCACAGATTCTGTTGATGTAGCCAAGGCGATCAAAGCGGCTTACTACGACATGTTTGTCAAAGCCATGCGTGTTCCGGTCATCCCGGAAGCGATGTATAGCGGCGGCGCGCCTTACAGCGGCTATACCTTCGATGAAGCTCCTTACTCCTTGTGTGATCGCGATATCCTGATCAACGACAAGACATCCGATGGCATCGTTCTGATCTCCCATCAGGGTGACGACCAGTTTGCAGACATTAAAACCACAGAGGAACAACCTGGCAGATTTGGCGGCCCCTCGACTCCCGCTGGCCAATATATCGACGTGTGGTACGAGTATCTGCCGGAAGAAGTGCTGAACAACACCGCGCCCGCAGGCACCATTCCGTTGGTTCTGGCCAACCATGGCGGCGGAGACGACGCCCGTGTATTTGTGGAAGAATTTGGCCTGGTCGAACTGGCCGGTCAGGAACGTGTCGCGGTTGTGGCTGCCGATCATTCATCGGTTGCCCCGATCAAAGGACAGGCTCTGTGTGCGGTTGCAGAATACATGCTCGAAAAATACCCGGCGCTTGATGCTTCCCGCGTCTATGCCACCGGGTATTCCATGGGCGGCGCTGCCACCTATACCGTCGGCTATTATAACCCGAAGCTGTTTGCGGCCATCGCACCCTTTGCTGGCTCCAACACCGCTCTCCCTGAAGAGCAGGCAGAGAATTTCTACAGCACGGAGCTGCCGATCATCATGTCCCTGTCCTCCTTTGACCCGGCCGGGCGCCGCCAGGATGCCTTGGAAGGTAATCTCAACGAGGGAACGCAGATGATGATAACAAACTATGCCAAGAACAACGGTATCGAAGTTGGCGCATTCGACTTTGACGCCTATCCCCATGTCGGCTTTGGTGGAGACTACATCGTTACAGACACCGTGAACGATGAGTTCGTGAAAAAGACCACCTACCTTTGCAACAGTGAAGGCGAACCGCGCGTTGCTTACGTGTATGTCAACGGAATGGTTCACTGCCTGTATCCCGAATATGCATTCATGTTCTGGGATTTCGTAAAGGACTATTCGCGCGATGTTGAAACGGAAGAAGTCATCTACAAGCCCTACTAAACCACAGGATTCCATTGCAGAGGCAGTCGTAGTGATACGACTGCCTCTTTTATGTGTATCTTTTTATTCATTGTATTCCACCCAAACGTTGGCTGCTAACTTCACTATAGGGAAGCAGCGTATCGTTGCGTTTGCAGCCATTACTGATGAAGATAGTTACATACGGCCAGCACTTTGAGAAGCGCAGCGTAAACTGCATTGTCTTAGACGCTCTTAAGGGGCTTACAGCGCCAACTTACTGGTGGTATTCCGACATCCTCTGGCAACAGTCAAGGCGCCCCTGATGAGCAATCTCCTGATAAAGTACCCTATAAAGCCTGTTCAAGGTAGGTGCGTAATATGAGTTGCAGATACAGCCTGGCAGCAAGTGGAGAGAATTGCGGACGAGGATAGAGCGACCGTTTCTCATGCAATTACAACCGATGCGGGGGTATCTTGACGGAATTAAAGATAAAGCAAAGAAGAGCCGAAGCTCTTCTTTGTGCTGTGTATTCTATTATTTTAGAATAGCAATCAGCAGGGTTTGATTAGTTCACGTAGGGGTTGTAGATGACTTCGCCCGTTTCAAGGTTACGACTGAAGTGCTTAACATAATCCCAGCAAATGGGACCGAATTCCTGATAGAGGCCATGGGGCAGGAAATCGGTAATGTTCAGGCCGACCATGGGGATATCATCCTCGTTGTAAACCAACCAGGTACGGTTCATGTACTCGTTGTTGAGGAATTCTTCGTAGTACTCGTCGGCACGGAACCCGGACATCGGATAGGTTTCAAAGTCGTAGACAATGTTCTCCAGTCCGTTGAGGGTCATGTAGGCGTTGATACGATCCTGATAGGACTTGTTGATGTGCTCGGGATCATACGGATCGTCTGCAACCGGAGTCGCGGCAAAGCCGGAGACGCCACCGTAACCGCAGAAGTCGTAGGTTGCGGTCGTGAAGAGGATCGGCATATTCACGTCGTCGGTTATCACGGTTTCATCTTCAGTGTTGAAGATTGCTGCAGCGTTGGGGGCGGCAGCTGCGAAGATCTTGGCGTTACCATTGATGGCGTGCAGCGTGGCGCCGCCGCCCATGGAGTAACCGGTGACGTATACACGGGTGGGGTCCAAGGAAGGATACTTATTGAGGAAGTATTCGACAACTGCCGGCATAACATCCTGACCAACGGTGAACATTGCGCCATGGATCGGGGCGATCATCGCAAAGCGTTCCTGACCGGCCAGTACCATGAAGCCCATTTCGTCCAGGAACTGCAGGGGATCGTCGCCGCCGCCATGAAGCATCAGCCACATGGGAACAGAATGATCGGGAGCAGTGCCATTCTTAACTTCTTCGGGAACCACTTCGTACCAGGTGTCGATGTAGGCACCGGTCACAGCGGGACGACCGAAGAGGCCGATGGTACCTTCGGGGATGTTGTAATCTTTGAAGGTTTCCTGACCGACGAATTCTTCAATGACCAGGCCATCAGCGGTGGTATAGTTGAAGAAAGCATTACGCTCGCCCAGCGAATAGGGAGCGGAGTTCCAGTTGCGATCAGTGAAGTCCTGCGAATAGGTGTGCAAGCCCGGCAGGACGCAGGGAATGCGCATGCGCTTGATCATCAGGTTGTAGTAGCCGTAGTTGATTTCGGACGCTACATCAACCGATTCGGTGTTCTTGACGAGAATGTTCTGGAGGGGTAACGCCTGGTTGCTGTAGATATCAACGTCGCCCAGATAGCCGTAGCGGTCGGTTTCGTTGATCGCCTGATACTTGGCAAGCGCGGTATCAGAAGGATTCACCATGTAAACCGGAACAACACCGGCCACATCGTGGATGCGGTCCATCTTGCCGCCGATGAGGATCATGCCCGCCAGGCGGGTTACGTCGTCAAAGGTGGGGGCGATATAGTTGTTTAGGAAGGTTGCGCCGCCGTCGATACCGATGGCATAGCGATAGGAGGTGCCGCCGTAGTAAGCGCCTTCTGCGCAGGTGAAGGTTTCTTCACCGACGGTTGCAGAACCGCCCAGGTTACAGGAAGCAGCCTGCATCAGGTAATAAGCGCGTGCATCGGCCTTGTCAAACACTTCTCCAATGGGGGTGACCAGGATGATGCTGCCCTTTGCTTCATTGACGATGTCGATGAGACCCAGGGATTGCAGATAGGCCTGCGCGTCTTCCTTGGATTCAAACTTGGTGTCGGTGTACACCTGAAGCACAGTATTCTTGCGGTAGCCGGCGCTGGTGGCTGACCAACGGGCGGGAGAACGGTAAATGTAGGTGGTGCCTTCCGGATACTCAGCAAGGCAGGGATCGGAACCATAGGTGCCGCCTAATTCCGCAGCCATCGCCACGGGGCCATTCACACTGGCCTGTGCAAAGGTTTCAAACGTTGCGGGGTTATCAGAGAACTGTACCTGCGCAAAAGCGGCTACAGCCGTCAGACACAAGCATACGACTACCAACATACCGAATAGTTTTTTCACTGGGATTCCTCCTTAGTTTCATTAAGATTAAAAAATGCGTTTTGCATTCCGCCAATATCCTCCTTTCCCGGAATGCATTCGTTACTATGAACTGTCGATGCTACTGATGAATTTGTGATTCATCGTTCCAAGTAGATCGAAGTTATCCTAAGGTCAAGTGTTATCAGAACAGAGTTTCAAGGCTTGGCGCAGCAACGGCCTAAACCGCTGCTGCGCGCAAATGAGAATTTAGTCTACGTAGGGATTGTAGATGATGGCGCCGGTTTCCTGATCGCGGGAATAGTGCTTTGAGAAATCCCACATAATCTGCCCATAGCCGGGATACAGTGCATGCACCAAACCCTCGGTATAGCTGACGGCGATCATGGGTGTGCCTTCATCGTTTTCAAGATCCCAGCGGCTGGTCCAGTATTCGCCGTTGATCATTGAACGGTTGAACGCATCCGCCTGATAACCGATGATCGGATAGGTTTCGAAGTCAAACGTCTCAATCGGCTCCAGGTTGTTGTACCCTGTGAACAGGCGAATCTGCTTTTGGAAACCGGAAGCGATGGTACGGTTTGGCGTATCAAAGGCAAAGACGAATGGGAAATCGAATGTGGAGGTCAGGAGCATGAGCGGGAGTTCAAGCGTTTCAAACGCTTTGGCCTGCTCTTCCGTTGCAACATAGCTGGATGCTGCCATCACAGTGCCTGCCGCAAACACCGAAGGATCGCCATTGAAGGCTTTCAAGGTCGCGCCGCCGCCCATGGAGTAACCGGTGACGTACACACGGGTGGGATCCAGTGCCGGATAGGTTTCCAGCATGTACTTAGCCATCAGTGGCAGTACTTCGCAGCAGATACCGTTGGCACCGCTATTGATGCCCCCGTCTACTGCCGATTCAGTCCAGAGAGCCCCTTCTTCCGGTGCGACAATCGCAAAGCGTTCCTTGCCGGCAAGGGTTAGCAAACCGATTTCGTCAACGAAAACGCGCGGGTCATCTCCGCCGCCGTGGTTGGCCAGGATCAGCGGAACAGTACTGTCAGCCGCCGTGCCGTCGAGCACTTCCTTGGGCAGGTATTCAAACCATGTCTGCAAATAATCGCCGGTTTGCATCTTGATATGGCTGAACTCTGTGTCGGAGTCGTGCCGGGTCAGGTAGATGCCGTCGGCAGTGACGCCGTTGATGACGGCGTTGCGGGGATAGAGCGAATAGGGAGACTGGTCAAAGCTGTAGTTCTGATACGGCGTAGAAGCGCTATTGATGCCGACTTTGAACACCGGAACGCGCATCGCTTTGATGAACATGTTGTAGTACGCATCCTGAATGTAGGCAGCCGCATCCGCAGTTTCATCCTGCGCGACCATCACTTGGCGGAGCGGGAAGCATTGATTGTAGTATGTTTCCACGTTGCCCCGCACCTGATAGGCGTCGGTTTCGTTGGCATCTTTGTACTTTTCGATGGTCGCCGCATCGGCGTTGACCAGATATACAGGAACCAGCGAAGCGACTGTGCGGATGTCTTCCATCTGGCCGTTAATCAGCAGCATACCGGCTATACGGCCAACATAATCAAGCGTGCCTGCAACATAATCGTTGAGGAATGTTGCGCCGCCGCCGAGCCCTACCACATAGGTATAGCCGTAGCCGCCGAAGTATTCGGCATCGGAGTAGTAAACCGTCTGATCGCCGATTGTCCCGGATGCTTTTTGTGACAGCATCGCAGTTTGCAGCGCGTAATAGTATTTTTGATCTGCGCTGGTAAAACCGCTTTCCGGATCAGAGGGAGTGACCAGCAATACGCTGCCAACAGCCTCGTTAATGATGTCAATCAGGCCAAGGCCGTCCAGATACGCATACGCGTCATCTTTGCTTGCAAAGGACTGGTCCGTGTACACCAGAATGTCCGTGTTCAGGCGCGCAGCTGCGCGGCCACCGAACAATGCAGGGGAGCGGTAGACATAGGTGGTGTTTTCGGGGTATCCATCCAGTACCGGATGAGAGACGAAGGTCTTGCCGGTATTGGTTTCCAAGTTCGCGACAGCGGAGGGACTGGAGACGCGGGTTTCCTCCAGAGTTTCGAAGGTTGCTTCGTTTTGCTGGCTGCCGGAATAATTAAGTGCAAGCGCACTGGGCGCGATGAGCATGCTCATCAGGATTGCGATGGACAGTGAGATTCCCAATAGTCTTTTCATACATGTCGCCTCCTTCATTGTTGCTTCTATCCGATACTATCGGATGAATTTAAAATGGTCATGATACACGATATCCGTCGCCCGGCCTAAGCCGGACGGCGGACAGTAGAGGGGGGGTAATCGTTTAATTTGCATCAGGCGTGTACACAACAGCGCCTGTTTCCAAATCGCGGGAATACTGGCTGGCAAACTCCCACATGATCTTGGCGAACTCAGGGTACAGCGAATGCACAAGGCCTTCGGTGATGCCAAGACCGACCATCGGGACACCGTCTTCATTGTTGAGAAACCAACGATGATTAATGAATTCGCCGTTCAGCGTCACGGTCAGACCGCTATCGGCTTTGAACCCGGCCATCGGATAGGTGGCAAAGTCATAGTCCAAGAAGCTGTCCATCTCGTTGTATCCCAGATATTGCAGGATCTGCTTTTGGTGGTTGGAAGCGATACCGGCGGTGGTATCATCAAAGAGCATGCCCATATCACGGGTCGAGGTGGTGAACAGAATGGGAAGATCCAAGGTTTCAAACTGTGCAACCTGCTCATCGGTTCCGGTATGTGCCATGCCGGACATCGGTACGGCAGCAGCCAGAAGGGCGACATCGCCGTTGATGGTCTTCATGGTGGCCCAGCCGCCCATGGAGTAGCCGGTGATATACACGCGCGATGCATCCAGCGCGGGGTAGGTTTCAAGCATGTACCGCACAAGCGCCGGCATGATAACGGATTCAATACCGTCCACAAAGCTGCCATCTACGTTGGTCCAGAAGATTTCCTGGTGCTGGGGTGCAACGACTGCAACGCGCTCTGTAGCGGCCAGATTGATATAGCCGTTGCCATCAATGAACATCAGCGGATCGTCGCCCATGCCATGCAGGGCCAGGATCAACGGAACGCTGCCGGCGGGCGCAGTGCCGGCAATCACTTCATCGGGCAGTACTTCGTACCAGGACTGGAGATATTCGCCGTCGGCGGTGGTTACATCGCTGAAGCGGTCTTCCAGGTGATAGGTGACCTTGAGGCCATCCGGGGTTTCGCCGCCGGACAGGATGGCACTGCGTTCACACAGCGAGAACGGGTGCAGGCCGCCGGTGGGGGAGTAGCGCATGGCTTTCACAAAGAGGCTGTAATAAGCGTCCTGAACATAGGCTGCGACATCCGGGTTTTCATTCTGGGCTACAACCACCTTTTTCAGCGGCAGAGCTTGGTTATAGTAGCTGACGACATCGCCCTGGAAGGAGGATGCGTCGGTGTCGTTGGCGGCCTTATATTTAGCAACCACATCGCTTTGCGCGTTGACGAGGTATACGGGCACATAGGAAGCGACCTGGCGGAAATCCTGCATCGTGCCGCCGACCAGCAGCATGCCGGCAATGCGGTCCAGCGTGCTCATTTCGGTTACGACATAGTTATTCAGGAATGTCGCGCCGCCGTCGATGCCGATATAGTATTCATTGCCGTATCCACCAAAGTACTCGGCATCAGAGTAATAGACGGTCTGATCGCCTACTTTGGCAGAGGCTTTCTGGGCCAGCATCGCGGTTTGCAATTTCTGGAAGCTGCTCTTGTCGGATGCGGTAAACCCGGCTTCGGGGTTTGCCGGCGTGACCAGCACAACGCTGCCGCTGGCCTCTTCGATGATATCAATCAGGCCAAGGCCTTTCAGGTAAGCAAGCGCCGCGTCTTTATCGGCAAATGGCTGATCGGAGAACACAACAATGTTGGTGTTCATGCGGCCCGCTGCACGGAAGTTGCCGTACATATTCGCCGAGCGGTACACAAAGGTGGCGTCTTCCGGATATCCGTCCAAAATAGGATTGGAAACATACACTTTGGTCTGATCTGTTTCCAATGCAAGCGCTGCCCCAGGGCTGTTAAGCCGGGTTTCAGCAAGCGTTTCAAACGTTGCATCATTTCCTTGTCGGCTGGAATATCCAAGCGCAGAAGCGGTTGGAATTACAGCCAAGGTCAGGAGCATTGCAATCGTGAGTGATACACTCAGGAATCTTTTCATAGTCATGACAACTTCCTTTCAAATTCTCGGGATGATATGGACTAAAAAATCATGCGAGGCGAGGCCTTTCGGCCCGCCTCGCAAAGACGCGTGTTTAGTCTACGTAGGGGTTGTAGACAGTCTCGCCGGTTTCCAGGTTGCGGGAATAGTGTTTGCAGAAATCCCAGGCAAGATAGCCGTATTCGGGATAGAGGGCATGGACCAATCCTTCGGTGAAGTTCAGGGCCAACATCGGCACACCATCATCATTGTTCAGGTAGAATGTGGTGTTTTCATATTCGTTGTTGAGTGTCTTGGTGACTACGCGGTCGGCGGCGAAACCGCTGATCGGGTAGGTGTCGAAATCGAAGGTTTCGACCGGCGTCAGATGGTTGACAGCTGCATAGCGGGTGATGAGCGGCTGGTACAGTTCGGTGATGCCGCGCATTTTCTGGTTAAACGTGGCTGCCAGATCCTTGCCGGAGGTGGAAAACATCACCGGAAGCGTAACGCCGGTATACGAAGATTCCATCAACTCAGCAGACGGTGCGTAGGGCGCACCGAAGCCCGGGATGGGAGACATGGGAACAGCAGCGGCGAACAGTGAGGGATTGCCATAAATCGACTTCATGGTTGCGCCTGCGCCCATGGAGTACCCCATGGTATATACGCGGGATGCGTCCAGTGCCGGATAGGTATCCAGCATCAGCTGTGCCAGCATGGGGAGGGCTTGCAGTTCCACTTCACGGCGTTCGCCGCCGATGTACTGGTGCTCAGGTGCAACGATCGCAAAGCGCTCTTTGCCAGCAAGTTCCAGCAATCCAAGTTCATCGACCAGCACGCGGGGATCATCGCCATTGCCGTGGCTGGCTAAGATCAGCGGAACGGAGCCATTGGGTGCGGTGCCGTCGAGAACTTCCGTGGGAAGGTACTCAAACCAGGTCCGCAGGAATTCCCCATCGTCCGTCGCGGCGGAGGCCAGGGCTTCGCTCTTGGTTTCAATGATGGCTATGCCGTCCGCCGTCAAGTTGTTGATGGCGGCATTGCGGTCACACAGGGAATACGGGGCCTGGTCAAAGCCATAGCCCTGATACGGGGTACCAGCGCTGTTGAGGCCTTTATCCGATACCGGTACGCGCATGGCTTCGATGAAGAGGTTATAATACGCATCGTTGATAAGCGCTTTCAGATCGGGTGTCTTTGCAGAGCTGACCACAACTTTTTGCAGCGGCAGTGCTTGATTGTAATAAATCACTTTGTCGGTTTCGGCTATGCTTGCATCGGTCGCGTTGGCGGCCTGATACTTGGCAATCACATCATTCGTGGCGTTTGCCAGATACACGGGCACCAGCGACGCTACGCCGCGAGAGGGTTCCATGCTGCCGCCAACCAGCAGCATACCTGCGATGCGGCCCGCGTAATCCACGGTGCCTGCGACATAGTTGTTTAAGAAGGTCGCGCCGCCGTCAATGCCGACGACATAGAGGTAACCGTAACCGCCGAAATATTCTGCATCAGAATAGTAAATGCGGTTGTCGTCTTTTATCTCATAGCCTTTTTGGGAAAGCATGGCGGTTTGCAATGCATAATAGTTCTTCTGATCGGCGGAAGTAAAGCCTTTTTCGGGATCGGAAGGCGTTACCAGCACAACGCTGCCGATGGCTTCATCAATGATGCTGATGAGGCCCAGATCGGTCAGATAGGCAAGCGCGGCATCCTTGCTCTCAAACGATTTGTCCGAGAACGCCAGAATGTTGGTGTTCAGCCTTGCCGCGGCGCGGCCGCCGTACATATTGGCCGAGCGGTAGACGTATGTGGTGTTTTCCGAATACCCGTCGAGCACCGGATGAGAGATGAACGTCTTTGTCGTGTTGGTTTCCAAAACTGCGACCGCATCCGGACTGGACATGCGGGTTTCTTCCAAGGTTTCAAAGGTGGCGCTGTTTGCTTGCGAACCATCCTGATAATCGTAGGCAAAGGCGCTGGTCATAGTGAAGAGCATGCTGACTGCGACCAGAGTGCTGACTAATTTTCTCATACTGTATCTGTCCCTCTCTTTATGTAGCGTACATATCCAAAGGACGGTATTGTGCCGAGTTAGCAGCATATCCGTCCATTTGGTTTTCGTGCATTGTTGTTACGGTATCAGTGTTTTTCAAGGTGCAACACCAACGCAGAATCGGTGTTGAGCAGTTTCTGTTTCCTCATTCTTCATAATTGTGCGACGTAGCGATGTAAAGTTTTTGCATGGTTTTGCGAGACCTATATCTCTCCTCTCACTTTTTTCGTTGTTTAAACTCAGCCACTCACCCGATTTGAGATGTGAAGTTATGTTGGCTGATAATAACAAGATTTATACTTAGTATATGAAAACGATCTGCAAGTTAAAATACCGAGATTTCACGATTATGGGGAAAATATTACGAACAATCACAAGTATACTTGTACGCCAATCAATAGTTAAAATATTTCCGATAAAATAGTAGATATATTCACATTATGCAAAATGTTATATGAAATAACACAAGAATGAAAGTATCGGTACGCCTGAAAAGTGACGAATATCGATATAATATCAGCATGCCCAGTGAGACGGAAATCATGGGAAATTGTTTCCAGCATTTGGAATGGTGGAGGGCCATTGATGTGGCTCGAAAGGCTTGACATATATTGAAATGACTACAAGACACAAATAGGAGCAGAGGAAGTTTTGAATAAATTGATACACGGTTGGTGGTTGCATTTCATAGATGACTGGGTTTATGATGAGCATTGCAAGATAACGAAGAATGGCTATTACAATTAGAGAAAATGCATGAAATATTTCGCAAGTGCAGTGCCGGATGAGCTGGTGGCCTTCCGGCTGAGACCCTGACCAGATCATGAAATGGGAGGGATGACAGCGGATTCTATAGTGTGAAAATGAGGATGGGTACAGCGATGTGAATGTACCCAGGTTACTGCTGTTGTGCCCGGCATACGATCTAACCATAATTGAAACAAAACACGAAATACAGTATGCTGTGCATACATAAATCCGTTCTATAGTGACTTTTCATGAGAGGAAGAGAAGATTTGAAGTTCCGATCCCTTATACAAATCATAGCGGCGGCTATACTTTGTGCCGTTTTGCTCTCGGGGTGCACCCAAACGCAGGAGCCGGAGTCCCGGACGAGCGACGCGGAGGTACTCCTGGGGTTTTCTCAGCTTGGTTCAGAAAGTGGCTGGCGGCTTGGAAACACCAGGGATGTGCAGGAGGCCGCCAAACGTGCCAATGTGCAGCTGATGTTTGAAAACGCCGAACAAAAACAGGAAAGCCAGATTAAAGCCATACGCTCGTTTATCGCCTATCAGGTGGATATCATCGCCTTTGCGCCGATCGTGGAAGACGGCTGGGATAATGTGCTCATGGAGGCGAAAGCCGCGGGCATTCCTGTGCTGATTACGGACCGGCGTATTAACACGATGGATGAAAGCCTGTATGTGGGGTTTGTTGGTTCGGACTTTCTTTCCGAAGGGATCAAAGCAGGGGAGTTCCTGCTGAAAAAGTTCAAATCAGATGATAACGTTAAAATCGTTGAAATATCAGGTACGCTGGATTCCACGCCTATGCGCCAGCGATCAGAAGGCTTTCGGAGCGTGTTTGAAGGAGACGACAGATTTGAGATCATCGAAAGTATCTCCGGTGATTTTCTGCGTTCCAAAGGCAAGGAGTGCATGCAGTCGCTGCTCTCCAATCACGATGATATTGATGTGCTCTATTCGCACAATGATGCGATGACGTTTGGGGCAATCGAGGCCATTGAGGAAGCGGGACTAAAGCCCGGAAAAGAAATTGTGATTATTACAGTCGATGGTGAGCAAGAGGCGATCGACCTGCTGAAGGCTGGCAAAATCAACTGCGTGGTCGAGTGCACACCGCTGATTGGCGACAGTGTGATGGAACTGGCCAAAAAGCTGGCCGCCGGCGAGCCAATTCCGCGGGAAACCTATTCAGTGGAGCGCTCGTTTTCGGAGTTTGACAGTGACCTGAATTCACTGGCACCACGGGGATACTAACTTGCTATGTTGTGATGGCATTGGTATAGCTGTCAAGGAGAAGTAAACAAAATGATTTGCCAGACAAGCGCAGATATTGAAACAGCCGCCAGACCGTGTTGACGGCTTGTTGATGCGAAATCCTTGCTAGTAAGATTGACACGCCGCAGGGATAAGCAGTTTCGTCATAGCGATATGTATACCTGCCAACTGGCGAAGATGTGACCAGTCATGGCTTAAGTTCTATCTTCTAGGCAATGACAAATATAGAACCGGCGGAATGCCGGGTGAACGTACCTTTTGGAGGGCAGAGAATGTACAAAGTGTTTCTGGTAGATGATGAGATCGTTGTACGCGAAGGGATTCGCAACAATTTTCCGTGGGATGACACCGAATTTCAGTTGGTCGGGGAAGCGTCCGATGGCGAGATGGCGCTTTCCATGATGCAGGATATCAAACCCGATATCCTGCTCACCGATATCCGCATGCCGTTCATGGATGGGCTGGAATTGTGCCGCAAAGTCAGCGCTTCCATGCCTTGGACGTCAATCATTATTATCTCCGGGTATGATGATTTTGCATACGCCAAAGAGGCGATATATCTCGGCGTAAAAGATTACTTGCTAAAGCCCGTCAGCGCGCAGGAACTCCGGCGTGTGTTTACACGCGTTGGCGAGATCATCAGCTCGGAAAAACAGCAGCAGGCCGCGCTTCGCATTTATCGCTATCAGCTGGCATCCTCCAATGAAATATTGAAACAAAAATTGCTGAGCGATTTAATTCTAGGTGCGCAGCAGGAAGAAATCGTCTCGCGTGCCCGGTCACTGCAGATCGGGTTGACCGCCAAACGCTACCTTGTGATGATCATCGACCCGGCTCGTAACGCTACGAATGTCGATGAATTACGCTCGATGGAGAGCGTCATCCAGCGATTGGTCAATAATTCCGGCGGAACGGTATTTATGTGCCAGATTCAGGGAAGATTTGTGCTGTTTGTCATGGGCGATGACGATATTGATGTAGAAGAGCGCACATACGGATTCGCGCAATCAGCGATGTATGATATCGAGCAGAATACGTCGCTGCAACCCCGTGTGGTGATTGGAACCATTGTCCAGTCACTGGATCAGGTGCGGAAATCCTATCAAGATGCTTACTCCTTGCTGACCGCCATGCAAAATGTGAATAGTAATGACCGCAGCCGCAGGATTGTCGGCATGCTGGATATCGAGCCTGCTGAAAGTCTTTCGCTGATGAACCTGAAAATGCCGAAACTTTACGAGCACATCCGCCACGCCAGCCGCGAGGATATCGATACCATTTTAGATGATTGTCTTACAGAGATGGGCGAATCGGCGGCCAAGAGCAAACTACTCATGAATTATCTGTTTGTGGATATTGTGCTGGTCGCATCGCGCATTGTGCGTGAATGCGGCGGTGAACCCCAGAGGATCATCCCGGCGGCTTTCCAGAACGAGGGGAAGTCCACAGTAGCCATTGCAGTGGAAGAAACGCTGACGCTTGCAAGAGATGTGATTGCCAAGGCGCTGGAGTTCCGTGATGCGCAAGGCTCCACCCGATACAATATGGTACTGCGCAAGGCCAAGGCTTTCATTGTTGAGCATTATGCGGATCCCGGGCTTACGCTGCGCCAGGTAGCCGGTGAGGTGGCGCTGAGTAACAATCACTTTTGTACGGTGTTTTCACAGGAAGCGGGCGTTACGTTTACAGAATACCTCACCACAATTCGCATCGACAAAGCCAAAGAACTGCTGAGCAACCGGCAGATGAGAACCTCCGATGTTGCCGCCAAAGTGGGGTATAACGATCCGCACTACTTCAGCTACTTGTTTAAAAAGCATACCAATCAATCCCCGCGTGATTTCCGAAAAGCCAACGAATCGTAAAATATTACCCATATATCGGAAAATTACAATACCTAAACTTACTGCCAGTTTACACGTCGGATAAACTTCATAAAAAACTTAACCATTTCATGAAAGGCGTGGCTTTTTCCAACGTGAAAATCATAATACAATGTATACATTACCTTGGGGGGTATGCATATTACCCCGAAAATAATAAGGAGGAACATCCATGAAAAAACTACTTTCCCTTATGATGGCTCTGGCAATGATCCTGGCGTTTGCAGTATCGGCATCCGCTGATACCATTAGCGTTGGCTATGCCCAGGTGGGCCACGAATCTGACTGGCGTAACGCCAATACCGAAGACTTCAAAAATACCTTCTCTGCCGAGAATGGTTATGAACTGTCTTTCGTAGACGCAGACAATGATCACGTTGTTCAGCTGGAAGCTGTCCGCAGCTTTATCGAGCAGGATCTGGATTTCATCTGCATCGCCCCCATCCAGAGCGCTGGTTGGGACACCGTGCTTGCCGAAGCGCAGGCCGCTGGTATCCCCGTGCTGATCGTTGACCGTAGCGTTGACGCTCCCGCCGATCTGTACACCACCGCAATCGGAACCGACATGGTCGCCGAAGGCGAAACCGCCGGCAAATGGCTGGCTGAGTACCTTAATGGCGCAGAAGCCAACATCCTCGTTCTCGAAGGCAGCGTTGGTTCTTCCGCAGCGATCGGCCGTTCCGAAGGCTTCAACGCCATCATGGAAAGCCACCCCGAATGGACCATGGTTGACAGCCAGTCCGGCGACTTCACCCAGGCAGGCGGCCAGGAAGTCATGGAAAGCTTCATCAAGTCCTATGAAGGCGGCTTCAACGTAGTCGTTGCCCAGAATGATAACATGGCCTATGGCGCCATGGATGCGATGGACGCAGCTGGCATCACCTACGGTGTTGACGGCGACGTTATCATCATCTCTTACGATGCAACCAACGCTGGCCTCCAGTACACGCTGGACGGCGCGTTCCACTGCAACGTAGAGTGCAATCCCCTGCAGGCTGGCTATGCCGCAGACGTTATCGCCAAGCTTCAGGCTGGCGAAGAAGTCCCCGCCTTCACGCTGGTTGTTGACCAGGCCTTCGTAGCACCTGGCATCGTATCTGATCTGGCCATCACCATGACGCAGGAAGTCCTGGACGGCCGCGCATACTAAGAACAACCACTCTCCACTCTGATCAATCTTGATTGGAGCTAACAGCAAAGGGAACATGGGAGAGATCAAACACTCCCATGTTCCTCTTGTTATGGAGTCGCAGGCGGCATGATGCCTGTGCTTCCGCCTAAAAATATGCTATGATAGTAACGAATGAAAGAAGGAATAGCAATGGGCAACGATATCGTCCTGACGATGCGTGGCATCAGCATGACGTTTCCAGGTGTCAAAGCGCTGGACTGCGTGGATATTACGTTGCGGAAAGGCGAGATTCATGCGCTGATGGGCGAAAATGGTGCCGGAAAATCCACACTGATCAAGTGCCTGACAGGTGTGTATGATTTTGATGCGGGCGAGATTCGCGTCGATGGATGTCCGGATCCCATCCGCAACCGCTCCACATTGGAAGCGCAGGGACACGGCATATCAACCGTCTATCAAGAAATCAACCTGTGCCCGAACTTGAGCGTTGCGGAAAACCTGTTTATCGGGCGCGAACCTATGACTAAGCTCAACACAATTGACCGGAAAGAAATGCATCGGCTCGCCGAAAAGCTCATGCATACATTTGACTTATACATTGATGTAGAACAAAATCTTGAAGAGTATTCTCTGGCACTGCAGCAGATGATCGCCATCGCGCGTGCGGTGGATATGGAGTGTAAAGTACTGATTCTGGACGAACCGACTTCGTCGCTGGATGACAAAGAAGTGCAGACGCTGTTTGACCTGATGACAAAACTGCGCAATCAAGGCGTCGGCATTGTTTTCGTAACACACTTTCTGGAACAAGTATATGCTGTTTGCGACCGCATTACAGTGCTGCGCAATGGCAAGCTAATTGGTGAGTATTCCATCGCGGAGCTGCCGCGCATCAAACTGATCGCAGCCATGATGGGTAAAGATATCGAAGATCTAAAACAAATCAAACCGGAGTTCAATCTGAACAAGCATAATAATGACTTGATTGATGCCCAGGGTTTGAGCCATGCGGGTAAGATTAAGCCGTTTGATATGAAAATCGGCTCTGGCGAAGTGGTAGGACTCACGGGTTTGCTGGGCTCTGGGCGCAGCGAACTTGCCCGGGCCATCTATGGTGCGGATAAAACGCAAACCGGCAGCTTGCAGTTTAAGGGAAAACCGGTGAAAATCAAGCATCCGATTGATGCCGTAAAATATGGCATGGGTATGCTGCCTGATGACCGCAAGGCCGAAGGTATCATTGAAGATCTCTCCGTGCGTGAGAATATCATCCTGGCCATTCAGGCAAGGCGTGGTATGGTACGGCTGATGCCCCATAAGGAGCAGTGCGAGATTGCGGATCACTTTATCAAGCTTCTGCAAATTAAAACACCAAGCCGTGAAACGCTGGTTAAGCAGCTCTCCGGCGGAAACCAGCAGAAGGTCATCATTGCACGCTGGCTGGCAACCGATCCGGATTTCCTGATTTTGGATGAACCGACACGCGGTATTGATATCGGTACGAAAACGGAAATTCAGAAACTGATTATCCGGCTGGCGGAAGATGGGAAAGGCATTTTGTTTATCTCTTCTGAGATTGAAGAAATGCTTCGCACCTGCAATCGACTTGCCGTATTGCGCGACAGAGAAAAAGTAAAGGAATTGTCTGGCAACATGACACAAGAAACGGTCATGCAGGCGATCGCCGGGGGTGAGGCACGATGACTGTGAAAGAAACCATCAAGAAAATTTCAAAAATGTACCTGTTCCTACCCATCTTCAGTATGCTGCTGGTGATGGCGGTAAACATTATCTTCGACATCGCCAATGGCGGTGCGGCATTTGAGTTTTTCTCTATCACGATTAAAAATGGTGTACTCTACGGCCGCATTATTGATATCCTCAACCGCGGCAGCGAAGCTGCAATTCTCGCGATCGGCATGACTTTCGTTGTTTCGGCTTCTGCCGGGGCAGACATTTCCGTCGGCTCGGTGATGAGCCTTGCAGGCGGCATGTGCTGCATGTTGCTGGCGGGATTTGGCAACGCAAATGTTTCATCGTATGCAATACCGTTAGTCTTCGGCCTGTTGGGCGGCATTGCCATTGCCGTATTGGCTGGCATGTTCAACGGATTCCTTGCTTCCTACTTAAACATACAGCCAATGGTCGCTACCCTGATATTATTTTCAGCCGGGCGTGCTATCGGGCTTCTGCTTTGCAACAATACCATTGTGTATATTCGTGAGCCGTCATTCCAGGTCTTTGGCGGATACTTATGGATATTCCCAACGCCGATCATTACCACGGCGGCTTGTATCGTGCTGACGATGCTGGTTTTGCGGTATACAGCGCTTGGCGTATATGTACAATCTGTCGGGATCAACAAAAACGCCGCTCGCGTAGCGGGATACCGCTCCAAACGGATTATCTTCACGGCGTTCGTAATCTCCGGATTGTGCGCAGGCATTGCAGGCTTACAGGCTACCAGCCGCATCTACTCCGCTGATACCAATAATATCGGCCTGTATCTGGAACTGGATGCCATCCTGGCCGTTGCGCTGGGCGGCAATAGCTTAGGCGGCGGCAAGTTCCGCATGCCAGGTTCCATTATCGGTGCATACACCATCCAGGCCATTACAACCACACTGTACGCGCTGGGGGTAAGCTCGGCACAAGCGCCGCTGTTTAAGGCAGTCATTGTTATTACCATCGTTACCATCCAGTCGCCGACGGTTAAGGCATACTTTGCAAAGCGGGCTGCCAACAAAGCTGCGCTTGCTAGCGGAAAGGCGGTGCGCACGTGAGCAACAATGTAAGCATTCAAAAACACTCGCGCCGGAAACTCAACTCCAACAATGTTTTGATTTTGATTACAGTTGGGCTGTTTATTGCGATGTACGCGACAGGTTGTATTGTCTATGGTTACAAAGGCTTTTCCAACCTTCAGACCTTTCTTAACATTCTGGTGTCCAACGCAGGACTGATTTGTATTGTATCCGGAATGACCGCTGTGATGCTTACCGGCGGCATTGATATCTCCGTTGGCTCGCTGGTGGCAATGAACTGCATGTTCATGGCCGTCGGCATTGAATACTGGGGTTGGTCGTCGCCAGTGCTTATGGTAATGGTCATCATGATCGGTTTACTATTCGGGCTTGGTATGGGCTACTGTGTAGGGTATTTAGGCATCCAGCCTTTCATCGTCACGATGGCGGGAATGTTTTTCGCTCGCGGTATGACTGCGATCTTATCGACCCAACAGGTTAGCATTGTATCCGATTCCTTTTTCGTCTCGCTAGCCAACATACGAATCAATATGCCATTTAATATCGGCGCGTATACCAACAAGCGAGGCATATTGATGGTGCCCTATCTCCGCATTTCCGTAATCGTTGCACTGACGTTGTTGGTCGTGATCTTCCTCGTTCTTCGCTATACGCGATTCGGACGCAGCCTGTACGCGGTGGGTGGAAACCAACAGTCTGCACAGCTGATGGGTTTGGACGTAAGAAAGACGCGGATGCGCGCCTATATGCTCTGTAGCTTGTTAACATCCATCGGCAGCATATTGTATTGCTTGAACTCCATGTCCGGAACGCCGATGCAGGCCACTGGGCTTGAAATGGACGCGATCGCCTCGACTGTTATCGGCGGTACGTTAATGACAGGCGGCGTTGGCAATGTCATTGGCTCGTTCTTCGGTGTTTTGATTAACGGGACAATTTCCAGCCTTGTGAAAACACACGGAAAGCTGATGTCGTCATGGTCTAATGTTCTCACAGCGATGCTGCTGTGCTTCTTCATCGTGCTCCAGGCGATATTTGCCAAGGTAAAGGAAGCCCATAAACAATAAGTTTGATTCAAGGATAGACGGAAGGTCGCCAGCTTTGCTGGCGGCCTTCTTTTGTTTATATGAGCAGGGGAGACTAGGCTGCGCAGATTGCCGTGGTGTCTCCTGATGGGCTGCGGCTCCTTGCATCAATCCTCTTTTTTGGACTTTGATCAGCAGTTTTACATTGATTGCTTTGTACGGCTACCGAAGAATCACCGGTTAATACGAAAAATTCTACTAAAGATCGGAATATATTCATTCATTAAAGTAGTAATTGTGGAATGATAAATTATTTTCGAAAGAAACCGAAACAAGTTCGGAAACGTATATATGGTTTTCGGATATTCAAACAGATACAATTGAATTAACAATAGGGTACTTATGTGTATTGACACATCAATCATTTTGGAATCAATGAATCGCGAAAGGATGATGGAATGATAAAGCAGATGGCAGTTACCCTTGACTGGTGTTCACCACACCGAGAATAACAAGCACGCTTTGTAGGCTTCGTATGCCAGCATTGTTTGGGATTGCTGCAAGCATTACAGCCGTAATCCGGAGCCCAATGAAATCAGCTATGACCCCTACATCCGCAAAATAAGGAAGGCCTAGGGGGATGCCTTTTTCAAGCGGCATTCCCAACGTCACGCGCATCACCCATCAAACTATCCTTGGTATATCGCCTCATCAATACGAGGCTACGATATAACAACAAAATTTAGAAAGGGAACCAAGTATGAAAACGAAACTATTCTGTTTACTCATGATCCTCGGTCTACTTCTTGCTGGCAATGCGATTGCGGCACCGTACCAGCAGCACTTTGCCAACGAGGCAAGCTTTGAAACGCTGGAGGAAGCGCATGCAAACGGTCCCGCTGCGCTTTCTGCGCTGACCGGCCGCGATTATATGCCGGATCCCGCGTTGGATAGCTATCCCGCCGGTACGACCTATGTGTACCGCTCTGCCGGGATCTATACCGATTTAAGCGCTGCGTTCCGCATGAACACCAATATCTTGGTGTATGCCGATAAGGCATTTGCGGACAAAGCCGAAGCACTGGCTTATCTGCAGTCTCTTGGCCTCACGGATATCGCGGATGAAGCGTATGGCAGCGTTGTGCTGGTCACGCCCATCAATCCGGAAGCCGGCTTTGGCGCTGCTGACCAATATGCGTACCTGCAATTGCAATCTGCCATGTGTAACCTTGGCAAATCCGTCAGAGACGCGGAAGGCAATGCGAAATATTACGCTGACAATACCTATTTCGGCGGTCTAACCTACCGGTATTTGATCGGTATCGACGGCGGCGCTGACTTTGCCTGCGACTATGTTGCCAACACGTTGGATTATGTTGGCCGTATCGCGAGCATGCTTCTCGTCAATCCGTCTATGAATGATGCGCTTGACGTTGCAGCGATCGTACCTGTGTACCTGGTGAACCCGGAAGATTCCGTGGTGGATAAGTTCCAGGCTGTTAACGAGGCATTTGCCACCGAGACAACCAAAGACAAAGTTGCTTATTACAACCAGCAGTTCCCGCTGCGTAAGGTTGTTGTAGCAAGTAGCGCAGACAAAGACCTCAGCGAATATGTGAGCGATGCGTACTACTCGCTGCTTGTGAAAACCATGCGTACGCCGGTTGTCAAAGCCGGTCTGTTCGTGCCCGCCAATGAGTTCAGCGGCTATAGCTGGAATCAGGCACCCTATGCGCTGACCGCGCGCAATGCCGTGCTCAACGGCGTTACAGCCGATGGCATTTATCTCGTAGAGCATCAGGAAGAGCGTTTCGCCGATATCAAAGCCGAAAATGGCGACTATCTGCAAACCTGGTATGAGTTCCTGCCGGAAGAAGTACTCAATGGTACTGCGGCAGACAACAGCATTCCGCTGATTCTGTGTAACCACGGCGGCGGAGATGACCCGGTACAGGCAACTGACGAACTGGGCATGATTTCGTTGGCCGGCAGCGAGCGTATTGCGTTGGTAGCACCCCGTTATGCCAGCGATACAACCGCTTCGATCTTTGAAGGCTCGCCCTTTGATGTCAACGGACAGACCCTTCCCGCATTGGTACAGTACATGCTGGATACCTATCCCGCGCTGGATCCGGGCCGTGTATATGCCACCGGTTACTCCATGGGCGGAGCCGCGACAGTTGAAGCTGTCGAATGGGCACCGCAGCTGTTTGCAGCGACCGTTCCCATGGCCGCAGGCACACCCTGGGGCATCTATGTACCCACCGAAGAACAAGCCGCTGTGTTTGCCAATGTCGATGTACCGATGATGTTCACCACCTCGGAGTTTGACCTTGGCGGAGCCTTTAATAATGCTGCGTTTGCATTAGGCGCAGGTTATCAGGAGGCAATTGCCCGTTTTGCAGAATTCAACGAAATGGGAACCCTGTCCTATGATTTTGATGCCTATCCCATCGTTGGGTTTGATGCAGACAAGATGGTTGTGAAAATGCTTAACGACGAATATGAAAACACCACCTGGTACTTAAGCAACGATGCGGGTGTCCCGATGCTCGCCGTTAGCTTCACGGAACTGCTTCCTCATGGCTTGCATCCCGCATATGGCACCATTGCCTGGGACTTCATGAAGAACTACTCCCGTGATACCGAGACCGGAGACCTGGTCTACATGCCATAACAACACGGCGATATTCGATTATCTTGGAATACCCAGGGGTGGGGAATTCCGCCCCTGGCAATTAGGGATCTGTGTGATGATCCCATGAACACAATGGACAATGGATGAAAGGAAGAGGATTATGAACAAGATGAAACTCATCAGCGTTACTCTGGTATTCGCACTCCTGTTCACCGTGCTGCTAGCTGCAAGTGCGTCTGCCGGGTATTACCAGCAGCACCAAAGCAATCCGGCTATGATTGAGACGCTTGAGGAAGCGCATGCCAATGCCCCGGCCTTCCTGGCCAACGAGTATGGCAGAAACTACGTTCCGGATCCGGCGTTGGATATATATCCGCAGGGCACAACCTATGTGTACCGTTCCGCCGGCATTTTCAATGCTACCACCGGCGCAAACCGCATGAACACCAATATTCTGGTGTACGCCGATCAGTCCTTTGACGACAAGGACGCAGCGCTTGCATACCTGCAGGAGCTGGGCTTGACCGCAATTGCGGATGAAGCGACCGGTAGCGTTGTTCTGGTCACCCCGATTGATGCCGAGAACGGCTTTAGCGATGCTGACCAGTATGCGTTCTATCAGCTCCAGTCCGCGATGTGCAACATTGGTTTTGCTATTCGCGGCGAAGAATCCACAACGTACTATGCCGACGCGGCGTATTTCGGAGGCCTCACCTACCGGTATCTGATCGGTTTTGATGGAGGCGCAACCTTCCTCAATGATTACATTTCCTCCGAAATGGATTACATCAGCCGTATTGCAGGCATGCTGCTTGTTGGCGGCGACATGGAGAAAATCCGCACAGTGGCCTCGCCTGTGCCTGTTTGGCTGGTGAACCCCACGGATGAGATTATTGCCAAATATGCCGACGGGAATGAAACCGACAGCAAAGGCCGCAATGGCAATGACGAAGTGTATTACAATCAGGAGCATCCGCTACAGCAGGTGATTGTGACGCAGACCGACAAAGTGGATCTGCCGGCCTTCGTGCACAACGCTTACTATGATATGTTCATCAATGCCTTCCGCATCCCCGTTGTGAAAGCGGGCTTGAATACGGCATCGACCGAATATCGCAACTACCGCTGGAACCAGGCGCCGTATTCGCTGGGCGAGCGCAGCGCGATTATTGACGGCGTAACGCCCGATGGCATCCACGTCTTTGAGCGCCAGGGTGAAACCTTCAGCGAGTACAAGGCGTCCAACGGCGAGTACGTTACGACCTGGTATGAGTTCCTGCCCACAGAGATGATTGATGGTACCGCGCCCGAACACAGCATTCCGCTGATTCTGGTCAACCATGGCGGCGGGGATGATCCTGTGCAGTGTGTTGACGAGCTTGGCTTCTTAACCCTAGCCGGTAAAGAGCGTGTGGCAATGGTTGCCGAGCGTCATTCATCCGATGATCCTGCCTCAAACTTCATGAGCGCATCACCCTTTGAAACCGGATCCGAGGTTCTGCCGGCACTGGTTCGCTACATGCTGGAAACCTACCCGCAGCTTGACCCGGAACACGTGTATGTAACGGGCTATTCCATGGGTGGAAGCTGTACCAACCGCGCCGTGTATGGCGATGCCAGCTTGTTCGCGGCTGCCGTGAACATGTCGGGTACCCCGTATGAACATCTGGAAGGGCAGGATTTGCAGTTTGCCGACGTTGACATCCCCATGATGCTGACGACCTGTACCTATGATACCTGGACACACTTTGATTCCGCCAACGGTTACATCGCGCCTGACTTCCAGATGAACATCAACGATTATCTGGGCTACAATGAAATGCCGACGGTCGAGTTCGACTTTGAAACCTATCCGCTGAGCGGCTTTAAAGGCGATGTCTATCGTGAAACGATGATTAACGATGAATATCCCCTTCATACCTGGTTCTTCCACGACGACGAAGGTGCTCCCATGGTGGGCTTGAGCGTTATCGAGTTCATTCCCCATGGTTTGTATCAAGAATACGCTAAACTTGCCTGGGATTACTTCCGGCAGTTCAGCCGCGATCTGGATACCGGCGAAATCGTCTATCACTCGTATGCCAACTAAACGAGCCTGACCTTATGAATGTAGGGGGATGTCAACGCGTTGACATCCCCCTACTACAACATAATCCGTTGCCCTAGATACGGCAATGCGCTGGTCTTACATAGCCAGTAGCATTGATACAGCTTTCCAAGTACAGCCGGTTTTGGCAATATTTTAGATAGCATGAATGAAATCGCGCTGTACAGTGTTGCCTTTGCCACGCTGAACGGGAAGGCGGCATGCCATCCGTTTATATCGCCCTTCTGTCATCCGCATAGCAGGACTATGTATGTTGTGATATTTTGCATAACAGATTAAATCTATGTCAAATATTCAGAAAATATACAACAAATAGGCAGAAAGCGATGAATATCACTTGATTTTTTGCGAAATAGAGGTAGAATACTGTTAGTTGTCTTTAATCTGAGTTGGATTTAACTGCTCACTGGTTGATAATGCAAAGGATTTCCGGATCTTATTGTGTACAATGAGCACGTTGGACAACAGGACTCACGGGAAATGAAACATAGGTGAATGATACTCTGATTGATTTTCGACAGAGTCGAGCCTCACCGCTGAATAGCTGTCTGTTCCGCTCCAGTTGATCAACAGGGCGAAAATGAGTGATGCCGGTTCCGGCAGGTACCTCACGCGTGCCCGGTCGACTTGGAGAGGAGGTACTTTGCGTTTTTTTTCGCTAGCTCAGCACGCGGCTCCAGGTAGGGCTGTGTGCATGGTGAGAGGAATATACAGAAACAAAAATCCTTGTTTCCTTAGGACATATTGCTGATATCTGATTGAAACACCGGTATACACTGTATCTCTTTTAAATGCATAGTCTGAGAAGCTGTCTGTTTTGTATTATTTAGCTGGACTTTTACTATCAACTTAACATAACCCAATCGTGTATTGGCGAACAAATGGCTACGAAGATGAAGCTGTCTTGTAGCCTTTTTTATGTGGAATTCATCGCGGTATTGTCGGGATACTGCCGCGGTAGAGGACTGGCTGGCGATTCTGCATTCAGAAAATGCTTTCGGGAATCGGATGACTCCCGAAATGGGGTTGGAATTGCTGGCACATGACATTGAATCTACTTTTTAGTATCTATTCTTTAGCTTGGAAAACTGTAATATTATGTAACGGGATTCTTTGAATTTCGTGCACTGACAACGTTCATGAGCGAATTCGGCAATCAATATTCCGCTAGCGATTTGTTAAGCACAATCGATTAAAAAGGGATGCCTTCATTCCAGCATACGGTTCAGACACTTACTCAGCTGCGCATTAGTGGGCGCGTTTATTCAGGCACCCTGTAGAGACCTGCTCACTATTTCAATATGGTATTTCCCAAGACATGGATCGACTCTCATACAAATCAAAAACTAAATGAATCGACTACTGGCTTAGCTTTGGCGAAAAGTATCATCCCGCTTTTTGGCATACAAAGCCATAATCGTTCCTGCTTTTTGCCAGGAAAGGGAAATTATGACATTTTACCCAGATAACACCAATCACTTTTGTACATTATCTATAGGAGCGCAAGGTGTCACGATGCAAATCGAATCTGATATTACAAGTGAAAAAGTATATGGATGTATTAGCGTAAGAGTTGGAGATGAATCCAAAGTTGCCAGAGTGATTCAATCCCGTTTTCCTTCAGTAGAAACCTGTGTTGTTAAGCAGGTGAAACACAAGAGCAGGCAAGGTGTAAAGTCATATGCCTGCGATATTATGCTGCCCGGATATATTCTCTTTTGTACGGAGGAAGATATATCGGTATCGCAATTTATGCGTATTACCTCGGTGCAAAATATCGTCATCTACGATGATTACGAATGGCACCTGCGGGGCGACGATCTGCTTTATGCGAAATGGGCTTTTAACAATAAAGGAAACATTGGTGTTTCGGTCGTTCGGATGCAAAATGATGAAATTGTGATAACTGATGGGCCGCTCAAAGATCTGAAAGGCAACATTATCCGCATCGACAAGCGAAACCGAAATGCGCTTGTTTCGCTTGGCTTCCGCAAAAAAAAATTCAAGGTATGGCTTGCCTTTGAATGGATGAAAAGCTCTGTGCTCCACTAATGCAGAGCTGCTAAGCCCAAAGGGATAACCGGGCCGGTGTTTTTTACGGTGCGAATTTTTGCATCAACCGGCCTGGCCCTCATCCAATTCCTTCGTTTTCGTCCGGTATTTGCCCCGGGGAAGGCGGATTTTGAATAGCAACAAGTAGCCGCTGCGCGGTTACGCTTTCAGGAAGAAAGCCGGGCTGATTATACGATCGTATAAAGGAGCAAACAATGGACATTGAATCAAGCATAGCAAACGAGCAGGCGGTTACCGCGGAACGCTTGCCGGTCAATTTAACGCAGGCAAATAGGAACCGCGGTTTTCAAATGATAAAACGAGTGGTTGATGTGATAGGCTCGGCGGTCGGGTTGATCGTATTGCTGCCGCTATTGCTGGCCATTATGGTTATGATCAAAATCAATGACCCGGGAAAGGCTATATATAAACGGGTGTGCATAGGCAAGCACGGCCGGAAGTTCATTATGTATAAATTCCGTACGATGATTGAAAACGCAGAAGAAAAAACGGAGTTGTTCTCATCGGAAGCCTTGGAGCGGCATCTGGAGGGAGATAAGACGATTGAGGACCCGCGCATTACAAAAGTCGGCAAACGCCTGAGGCAAACCAGCCTGGATGAGCTGCCGCAGTTGTTTTCCGTATTGCGAGGCACCATGAGCCTGGTTGGCCCGCGTCCCGTGGTGCAGCGGGAAGCAGACGAATATGGAAGCGATAAGGATCTGCTGCTGAGCGTGAAACCCGGCATTACCGGCTGGTGGCAGGTGAAAGGCAGGCAATGCTGCCCATTCTTAAGCGACGAAGCAAAAGAGTTGCAATTGTATTATCCACGCTACCAATCGTTGCTTCTGGATGTGAAAATACTGCTCCTTACCATCAAGGTGCTTGTGCTGGGAAAGGATAGCCAATGAAAGCGTTTCTTCTGGCAGCCGGGTATGGATCACGGCTACGGCCGTTAACCGATACGGTGCCCAAGTGTTTGATTCCCATTCAGGGTAAGCCGCTGCTGGGCTGGTGGTTTGATCTGCTACGCAAGCACGAATACCGCAATGTGCTGGTTAATACACACTATTTGCCGGCAGCAGTACGCGATTATCTAAGCATGTACAATGCGCAAGCAATAGGCTTAACAGCACACGAGTTCTATGAAGACGTTCTCCTTGGCAGTGGCGGCACCGTCAAAGCCAACCGGCAATTCATCGATACGGACGAACCGTTTGCCATCTGCTACGCGGACAACCTGACAGATATTGATCTTTCCGCCATGCTCGCATACCACAAGCGGCACCATGGCGTTTTAACCATGGCGCTGTTTCGGTGTGAGAATCCCAAAGCGTGCGGCATTGCCAAGTTGGATGCGTCAAATTGTATCGTCGACTTTACAGAAAAACCAGTAAACCCGCAAAGCAATCTGGCCAATGCGGGCATTTATATTGCCAATGGAGAGCTGTTTGATTATTTTCCGGAATTAGGCTTCTGTGATTTCGGAAAAGATGTGCTTCACAGGCTCGTAGGCAAAATGTATGGCTGGGAAACACAGGAATACCTCATTGATATCGGAACACCGGGAAACTACCAAAAAGCGCAGGAGGAATGGAAGGCATGATCATTACCAGAACACCCTTGAGAATCAGCTTTACCGGAGGCGGGACGGACATCAGTAATTTCTACAAAGTTGACGGTGGCGCTGTCGTCAGCATGGCGATAAACAAATATATCTACATCACCGTGAATCAGAAATACGACCACTCTATCCGTATCAGCTACTCACAAACGGAGATCGTCGATACGCTGGATGAGGTGCAGCATGAACTGGTCCGGGAATGTATGAAGATGACAGGAGTTACCGATAGCATTGAGATTACCTCGATTGCCGATATTCCGTCCGGCACCGGGCTGGGTTCCTCCAGCGCTTTTACCGTGGGCGTACTAAACGCGCTTTACAGCTATAAGGGGAAACGACTGTCGTCCAATCAGCTGGCCCAGGCGGCGTGTGAAATAGAAATCGACGTTTTAAAACACCCCATCGGCAAGCAGGATCAATATGCGGCGGCCTGCGGAGGGTTGAACTGTATACAGTTTCACCCGGATGAGTCCGTTTCGGTCGAGGAAATCACATTGCCGGGGGATGATCTGCGCAACATGCAGCAAAAGCTGATGCTCTTTTATACGGGGATTACGCGCAGCGCGGACGCGATATTAACCGAGCAGAAAAAGCATACTGACAAGAAGATGGACTCCCTGCGGTTTATGCGCGACCAGGCACTTGCAATGCATGGCACGTTGACGACCGAAGGCTTTACCCGGGAGTTTGCCAAGGCATTGCATCAGGGCTGGGAAAAGAAACGGGAATTGGCCGGAACGATTAGTAATCTGGAAATCAACCGGCTGTACGACAAGGCAATGGCCGCCGGTGCATCCGGCGGGAAACTGCTGGGTGCGGGAGGCGGTGGATTTTTGTTGTTCTATTGCGACGAAACACACCAGCAAGCCGTGAGAGACGCTATCGGGCTTCGGCAAGTGGACTTCGCACTGGATCCCTATGGAAGCAGGGTGATATTTTTTGCGTAAAACAATCTTTTTGGATCGGGACGGCTTGATCAACCGGTGTGCTGCACCGCACTGTTACATCTGCAAATGGGAGGATTTCGAGTTTCTGCCAGGCGTTATAGAGGCGATCAGCAGGTTCAATGCAGCCGGGTACTTGGTGTTGCTGGTAACCAATCAGCGCGGTGTTGCCAGGGGCATGCTTACGCAGGATGCGCTTGAAGCGCTCCACGGGCATATGTGCAGCGCACTGGAGGCTTCGGGCGCAAGGATTGACCATATCTACGTATGCCCGCATGAAACAGGGACCTGTACTTGCCGCAAGCCGGGGATTGGGATGTTCCAAATGGCGGAACGGGATTATGCAATCGATAAATCCCGGTCGTGGATGATAGGGGACAGCCAAACGGATATTCTGGCCGGGCGGCGATACGGTGTGCGTACGATACTGACAACGGATTTGCTTGACGCTGCACAAAGAATATTGCAGGCGGAACGCAATGCTGATTTGGAGATGGTTCAGTGAATGTATTAATTACGGGTGGCGCGGGCTACATAGGCAGCCATGTGAACAGGCTCTTGGCCCAGAAAGGGGTTCAAACGATCGTTTTGGACGATCTGAGCGACGGGCATGACGAAGCCGTTACCGACGGGGTTTTCATTCGGGGGGATTTTGGGGATTCTGTACTGCTCAACCAGATTATGTCCACAAACAAAATCGATGCCGTTATGCATTTTGCGGCGTTTGCCTCTGTACCGGATTCGGTCAAACGGCCAACACGGTATTACCACAACAACGTCACAAACATGCAGACGCTGCTTAATGCGTGTATTGCCCATAAGATTGGCTATTTTGTGTTTTCTTCCTCGGCAGCCATATTTGGGGAGCCATTGCATGTGCCAATGGATGAGGAACACCCCAAGGATCCCATCAATCCTTATGGGACGACAAAGCTCATTGGCGAAAAGATGCTGATGGATTATCAGCGCGCTTACGGGCTTCAATACTGTGCGTTTCGCTACTTCTGCGCGGCGGGCGTATCCAAGGATGGTCGGATTGGAGAAGCGCACAATCCCGAAACACATCTGATTCCCGTGATGGTTAAAGCCGCCAGGGAAGGCCGCCCTTTCCAGGTGTTCGGTGACGATTACAACACGCACGACGGCAGTTGTATCCGCGATTTCATTCATGTGCTGGACCTGGCGGAGGCGCATTGGCTTGGGCTTCAATACATCATGGAGAACAATACGTCCGATGTGTTCAATTTGGGCAGCGGCAAGGGATTTTCGGTGCTGGAAATGATCCGGTCGCTGGAAGAGATTGCGGGGGAGCGGCCACGCTACGCAATATCGGCAAGGCGCGAGGGGGACCCGGCGGTGCTTGTGGCTTCCAACGAGAAAGCCAAACGCGTGCTGGGCTGGGAGCCCAAAAACAGCGATATCCATACAATTCTCAGGGATGCCTGGCAATGGGAAAACAATAGGAGGTATTAATATGATAGATTTTACCAAGGACATCCAAACGTATCTGGACACGGAGCGCACCATGCTGCAATCGCTGAATATCGAGCAGATTAACGAGGCTGTGAATGCCATTATCGAGGCGCGTGATCGCGGCGCAGCAATCTACACGATGGGCAATGGCGGCAGCGCAGCGACCGCCAGCCACATGGTGTGCGATTTCGCCAAAGGTGCCTGGGAAGCGGTGGGCGGCAATAAATTTCTGTTTGAATGCCTGAGCGACAATACACCCATTGTTACGGCAATTGCCAACGATATCAGCTATGATGATGTGTTCGTGTTTCAGCTTCAGAGAAAGCTCAAGCCGTATGACCTGATTATCGCGATCTCCGGCAGCGGCAACAGCCGCAACGTACTCAAAGCCGTGGACTATGCAAAAAAGATCGGGGCAAAAGTCATCGGCGTTACAGGGTATCAGGGCGGAAAGCTTAAAGCGATGAGCGACTATTGCCTGCATGTTGGCATAGACGATATGCAGATTGCCGAGGATATTCACATGATGTTTGATCACATGATCATGCGGGTAATCGACCGGCATTACAATGGCAGGTAAAGCTGTGAAAATTGCTATTATCGCGATCCGGGGCAAAGACTGGGGTGGGGGATTTACCACCTATATTGAAAAAATCGGCGGCGGCCTGACCCAAAGAGGGCACGACGTAACCGTGTATACGTCACGGCATTATGGAAGCGTGGACGGCGATTATTTGGGCAAGTATCGCGTCGTCACGGTGCCATCCATCAATACCAAACACCTGCTGCGCTTGTCGCTGGTGTTCAGCGCGTCGGTCCACCAAATGTTCCGCCGCTATGACCTGGTGCATTATTTGCTGGTGGAAAGCTCGCTGTTTGCCGTGCTTGCCAGGTGGACGGGTAAAAAGGTGGTGGTGCAATCCCATGGTATCGACCATCGCCGGGCCAAATGGGGGAAGTGTACAGCGGCGGGCATGCGCTTTTTAGAGCGCTTGTCCCTCAAGGTTGGTAACGCACTGACCGTTGTGTCGCCGGACATTGAGCAGTACTATCTGGATACGTACAAAAAGGAAACGGTTTTCATTCCGCCGGCTGTGGAAATCCCAGACAGGGCACCACCGCAGATCATAACCGAAAAGTACGGTCTGACCGGCGGGGATTATTACCTGTACCTGGGCCGCTTTGTGCCGGAAAAACAGGCGGACACGCTGATCAACGCCTATCGGGCGCTCAAGACAGAAAAGAAGTTGGTCCTCGCTGGCGACGACACCGCAGCGGATTCCTACATGCTTTCATTGAAAGGGCTGGCGGGAAATGACGACCGCATTGTGTTTACGGGGCTTGTAACAGGGCAGCTGAAAGAAGAACTGTTCAGCAATGCGTTTGCGTTCGTGCTGCCATCGGCGCTGGAAGGGCTTGCCGCCACGATGCTGGAAGCCATGAGCTGCCAAACCTGCTGCCTGGTCAGCGACATTTCGGAAAACCTGTATGTCGCGCGCGACAGGGCGTTTGTATTCCGTTGCGGCGATGTACAGGATTGTACCCGCGCAATGGCAGACATGGAGAGAAATCAACAGTTGTGCCGGAAGTATGCTAATAAAGCGTTCCAGCATGTTCGGGAAAACTATACCCTTGAAAAAATTACGGATGAGATTGAAGCGTTATTTCAATCAGTCGTCAATAAGTAGAATTGAGGCAAACATGAAAAAACTGTACGGAAACATACTGGTAACCTATCGCTGTAACGCGCGCTGCAATATGTGCGAATGCTGGAAAGTCCCTACAAAACCGTCTGAGGAGTTCAAGCCGGAACTGATACGGAAACTACCGCAAATGGAGTTCGTCAGCATTGCCGGAGGCGAGCCGTTTGTTCGCCAGGATTTCCCCGAGATTATTGAAGAGCTGTATAAAAAAGCAAAACGGATCGTTGTTCCGACCAATGGGTATTTTACCGATCGTATCCTTGCGCTTTGCGAACGCTTTCCTAAGATTGGTATCCGCATCAGCATGGAAGGGATGCAGGAAATGAACGATTCCATTCGCGGCATTCCAGACGGGTACAACCGCAGCATGACGACGCTGAAAAAGCTATTAGAGAAAAACCATCCGGACATTGGTATCGGCACGACGGTGCAGGATATGAACTGCGGCGATCTGGAACCGCTGTACAAGATGATCGACGATATGGGTATGGAGTTTGCCACCTGTACGCCGCATAATTCCTTCTATTTCAACAAAACCGATAATAAGCTCAACGAACGAACCAAGGTAGCCGAAAGTTTTGAAACGCTGATTAACCACATGCTCAAGAGCAAGCACCCCAAGCAGTGGTTCCGCGCGTATTTCAACCACGGATTGATCAACTACATTTATGGGCAAAAGCGGCTGCTGCCCTGCGAAATGAGCAGGAACAGCTTTTTTATGGATCCACACGGCGATATTATGCCATGCAACGGATCCGTTGAAAAAATGCCCATGGGAAACCTGAATGAACAAACCTGGGACGAATTATGGAACTCGGACAAGGCGCGCAAAGTGCGCAACGCGACGAAAAACTGTTCCCAGCAATGCTGGATGAGCGGTAATGTTGTGCCTGTGATGCGCAAATATATCTGGGTTCCCGGCTGGTGGGTGCTCAAACACAAGCTGTTTATGGGGAGCCGCTACCGCCTGGAGGAGAACAGCTTTGTTCGCTCATCCGGCAAACGCGATGCATAGAATCAACCCAAGCCATGCAAAGGATGTGCCGATATGTATTCAACGGAGTTCAACCAATATATTAAGCAGATGGTGCGCAAGAGAAGGATCAAATGGATCCCGATGAACGCGCAGCGGCTGATTCGTTTGTTCTTGTTTCAATTCACAGCAGATCACCGGCGGCTGAAAAAGCTCAGGAACATACATCAAGGCGAGCGCTGCTACGTTATCGGCAACGGTCCCAGCCTGACGATTGAGGATTTGGATAAGCTGGAAGGGCAGACTTGTTTTGCGTTCAACCGAATCTATGAGGTGTTCCCCAAAACAAAGTGGCGGCCAACATACTACATGGTTTTGGATAATAACGCGATGGTCAGTACAGCGCAGCATCTGGATGAAATCGATGCTAAGCTGCGCATACTCAACGTCATGGGGAAACTGCGCGGAATCAAACCCGACAAGCGCACGGTATTCTTTTGCTCGTATGGCTTGTATTCCTCCAAGGAATTCAAGTTTAAGAAAAAGCATATCAGTGAAAACATAGCGCGTTGTTTTTCACTCAACAATTCCGTGGCGTGCGATGCGATTGAAGCGGCGATCTTCATGGGATTTCGCGAGATCGTCCTGCTGGGTGTCGACCATAACTACTCCAAGTATATCGACCAGTTTGGCAATGGCTTTTGCGATCCGCTTGTGCAGGACTATGGACTGACCAACAAGCATGAGCATGTGAGCTTTATCCATAAGGACGCTTTGGAATCATCGTATATGTGCTATAAAACGTACTGCGACGCGCACGGTATACGCATCGTAAATGCCACGCGTGGTGGCAAGCTGTCCGTATACGATCGCCAGCCGCTGGAGGAGTTACTCTAGGAAATCAGGATTCATCCAATTCTCATGATCACATCCGAAAGGGGCAATGCGTAGATGGGTCTGATGCCGCGGAAATTCAAGAAATTTAAAGCAATTTACCGCAAAGTGGATGGGAGGGAAATCCTCAGGCAGTATCGACAGGCAGGTATTCTGCCTTATATGCTTTTACAGGCGATGCTGCTAGGGGTTTCCCAAACGTCGCTGGAGATTTTGCGTCTGATCGGGAGACGGAAAATTTGTAAAAAGCTTGCCGCCCGGTATGCGCATGCGCTGGATGGGCTTCCCGCCCATGCAGCCGGTGCCAAGAAAAGTTCCAATCAGGTTTGGGTTTGCTGGCTGCAGGGCATGCAAAATGCTCCGATGTTCGTACAGCATTGCTTTCGCTCTTTGCAAGAAAACCTGCCGGACAGGGAGATCGTACTGATTACATCTGACAATTTTGAGAAGTATGTTACCCTGCCTGACTATATTCTTGAAAAATGGCGCAGCGGTGTGATTACCAACACACACTTTACCGATATCCTGCGGCTGGAACTGCTGATCAGCTATGGCGGAGCATGGATCGACGCTACGGTTTTATGCACAGGAAATACGCTGCCTAGCTATAGCTGGGATAGCGATCTATTTATGTACCAGACAATCAAACCGGGGAAAGACGGAAACTATGTGAATATTTCGTCCTGGCTGATGATTGCGCGTTCCCATAACAGAATTCTCATCGCCGCACAGGCGTATCTGTACGCTTACTGGAAAAAGAACACCGCAATGATGGATTACGGGCTGGTGCACGATTTCATTCGGATTGCCGGGGATCGATATCCAGACG
Source organism: Candidatus Limiplasma sp. (assembly GCA_963675925.2). Taxonomy (GTDB): domain Bacteria; phylum Bacillota; class Clostridia; order Christensenellales; family Aristaeellaceae; genus CAXXOK01. The sequence goes on along the minus strand of CAXXIB010000004.1, from coordinate 110,071 downwards.
ACTGGAATGCGATGGCCAAGGTATCCAACGGCGTTCCGCATATGCTGCTTAACGAGCTGTTTGAGCCTTTCAACGAGCAGCGGTTTGAGCACATCAAACAGCTTAGCTGTTTCCATAAGCTTTCCTATAAGCAGCCTGCGGAGATGTTTGAGAAAAAAGGCACTTACTACGACGTTATATTTCGCAGCGGTGACTCCCGGTGAACCGTTTGGCCATATGCCCAAGGAGGATGTCTTGATTAAATTCAGCGTGATTGTTCCGATCTTCCGGGTGGAGCAGTATTTGAACCGGTGTATGGAATCCATCGTAAATCAAACGTATCGTAATCTGGAAATTATCATGGTCGACGACGGATCGCCGGACAGCTGCCCCGCGCTGTGCGAAGAATGGAAGCGCAGGGATAGCCGGATACAGGTAATCCATAAAGAAAACGGGGGCCTCGCGCTGGCACGCAACAGTGGGCTGGAGATTGCATCGGGTGACTATGTATCCTTTGTGGATTCGGATGATTATCTGGTAACGGATCTTTTTTCACTTGCAGCATGTGAACTGGAAAAGTCAAAAGCGGATATCTGTTGGTTTGGTCATTGCATGGTTGATCGTGATGGGAAGAAACGCAACGCGCCGATGGATTATCCGGATAGAGTTACGGAAAAAGATATACGATTTGAGCTTTTACCGCGTACTTGCGGCACAGGGTTTACCCATGCAGGGAGCAGTTATTCCCTTGTACCGGCATGGAGCGGTATTTACCGCCGCGCATTTCTGGATGAAAACAATCTGCGCTTCCAAAAGATTGTCAGCGAAGACAAACTCTTCAATATGCAGGCGTTTTATCATGTGAAAAGCGTATCGTTTCTGGCAAAACCGTTGTATATGTATTGTGAAAACGCCTCGTCACTGACAAAAGTATACCGCCCGTATTTATTTGATGCAGCTTGCGATTTATATGCCCGGCAAAAGAAACTGGTTGGACAATGGGGACTGCAAACGATCTTGGATCAAGCGGTACACGCCAGTTTCCTGACGCATGTGCATGCCTGCCTGAAGCAGGAAAACCGTTTTGTGTGGGATGCAGACACACGCAAGGCAAAACAGAAGATGAAAACCATTTGCGAATCTACCCAAACGCAGGCAGCAATCCGGCAGTATCCCATGGAGACGGTAGAACTCAAAAAACGGATCTTCTACCGATGCGTTCAGCTTCGCTTAGTGCATGCCGTCAGGTGGATACTGCGGATGCATGATGCTTTGGAAACTACGTAGCCTGGATGATTTCTGTATGGTGTCACAAAAAGCCCGGCAATGAACCCGGCATCTGTGTCCACCATACAATTGACGACATAAAGGACTGGAGCGTGCATGAGAATTCGGGCTAAAACGCTGATTTATTTTCAGATCATTTATAACCTGATCATTAAATACTTGATTCAGGCATTTCACCTTCCATCGATGCTGAACTATGTATCCGATCTGGTCACGATTTTCTTGTTGCTTGCGATGTTGCAGGGACGAAAGGGTGGCCATAGTCGGATACGCCAGTATGACCCAGCGGCACAAAAGCCTTTCATTGGGCGGCACTACTTGTTTAAGGGGCTTGTGATTGTATATATTTTGTGGTCGGTGTTTTCCTACATTATTAACCTGTACAATCCCGTGCTGTATCTGTGGGGGATACGGAATAATTTCCGCTATTTCGTGTTTGTAGCCGCCTGCTATAGATATTTGAACAAAGAGGATATTGAGAGAATATTCGACATTTTCTTTTGGTTTTACTGTGTCAATATTGTGGTGTTATCCTATCAAATCCTCGTGCAGAACATACGGTACGATTTCGCATCAGGCTTGTTTGGCGCTGGCGAAGCGATGGGCGGGGTTTCTGAATTAAACGCGCTGATTGTGATCGTCGTTTCCATTTACGTTGTCAAATACCTGACACGTTCAGCTCCGCTGTGGAAAATGATCGTAGCTGTAGCGGGAGCGCTGTTTATGGCGGCAATCAATGAGCTGAAAATTGTTTACATCGAGGTTTTTATCATTTTCGCGTTGGTCACGCTGATTACGAGGTTTTCCGTCAAGAAACTGACAATGATAGGCCTTGGAACCATGCTCATGGCCTTCAGCATGGTCTATCTGCAAAGCCTGTACCCCAATTGGGCCGGGTTTTTCTCCATTGATGAAATTGTGCGCTATTCCACCATGGGGTATGGATCGAAAACTGCCATCAGCCGGATTGGCGCCGTTGGATTTGTCACGGAAAATTTCTTTCATGATCCGCTGGAATACATTTTCGGGATTGGCCTTGGAAATGCGGACTATTCGTCCAATTTCACCTTTCTGCAATCCAAGTTCTATCAGCTTCATCAAAACACAAACTACCATTTCATCCAAAGCGCATTCACGCTGGTGGAGATGGGCTTTGTAGGGCTTGGCTTATTTATGGCAATACTGCTTTCGCCTGCTATGTATTCCATGCAAATCAAACATCGAACGGGCCTGTCAAAACAGGATCGATACCTGCTCAACATTGTGATTCTTATATCGCTTTTTGCAATAGTGATGCTGTTTTACAATCTGGCATTGCGCAGGGAAGGAATGGCGTATTCTTATTTTTTCTTTTTCTCCATACCGGTGATTGTAGTCAAAGAGGCAAACCGGCGCGGCGGCGACACTGGATCGACCCTGCGCTAAATGCTGCCTACACAAAGCAGCCGCGACAAAAAGGATACTATCGTGCGGGAAGGAACACAATGCGGAACTTAAAAAAGCTGGTGTCCACGACGGCAATCTATTTTCTGGGCAGCGCAACATCGAAATTGATTGCGTTTTTTATGCTCCCTCTCTATACACACTTTATTGAGCCGGCACAATACGGATTATATGACCTTTACGTCTCGTATACGAATCTGTTTTATACAATTTGCTTTTTCAGCCTCTGGAATGGGGTGATGAAGTTATACTTCGATGCGCAAACCGAGGCGGCAAAAACAAGCGTGATTAACAGCAGCCTATTGCTGTTTTCAATCAGCAGCGTTGTGTTTGGCAGCGTGTTTTATATCTTCGGGATCATCACATCCATGGAAAGCCTTTTGGTTGTTATTGTCTACGGTATTTTTTCCGCGCTGAACGAATACTACGGCTACTGCGCCCGGTCTATGGGCCGCAATATCCGTTTTGCGGTGTCGGGGATGATTGCCTCGGCAGTGATCGCCGTCACCAACATCGTGCTGCTGCGGTTAAACTTTGGGTATATATCACTGTTTCTCTCCTATTGTGCAGGCGTGTTTGTGCAGGTTATCATTCTGGAAAGCAGTCTGAAAATCCTAAGAAACTTTTCGTGGCACACAATTTCCGTGCAACGCATCAAACGGTTACTAAAATTCTCCTGGCCGATTTCGCTGAGCTCGTTGGCGTTTTGGTTTTATTCCGGGTATAACCGTTTCATTATCGTGCAGAAACTTGGCGAGGAAGCCAATGGCTATTTTGCCGTCGCTACGAAATTTGGCATGATGATCGCGTTTGTTGCGGCATGCTTTGCAAAAGCCTGGCAGGAATTCTCCTTTGCCCGCGGCGATTACAGCGAAGAAACGCGCCGGACATACGCCGATCTCGCAACGAAATACAGCTATCTGCTGGTGTTGGGATTTGGGCTGTTTACGGTCTTTACAATTGTCGTATTCCCGTTTTTTATAAACGAACGCTATCAGGCTGCACGGTACCTGATCCCATTGTATATGCTGGTAAGCGTGATGGATGCGTACCATGCGTTTCTAGCGGGCATTGTGAATACATACTACAAATCGCATTTGGTGTTCATTTCCATGCTGGCCGGCTGTTTGCTGAATATTTTGCTCATCCATGTGCTGATAGGCCGTATGGGTGTATATGCGGCGATCGTCTCCATGCTGGCCGGCTATACGCTGAGCAATATTATCCGTATGCGCATTGTGGTTGGTATTATTCAGTTCAAGCCAAAAATCAATTATCTGTTTGCTATATCGGTTATTGGGCTGAGCTTGTTGAATTACTGGAAAGGCGGATGGGTTACGACGATTTGCCTGACGATAGGCCTTCTATTTCTTGCATGGAAACAGTTTGGATCGACTGCGCTGGCACTGCTGCGCAAATGGAAAGGAGTGGGTATCGAATGATCAGAACGCTTAAGAGAAAAGTGATGTATCAGCTGTCCTATGTTTGGGATGTAGTATCGACGTTTTGGAAGCTCAGAATTGCAAAACGGCGGAAACGGGCGTTTCTGTTTGGCTGTCCTATTCATGCGAATATGGGCGACCAGGCGCAAACGTACTGCACATTGGCATGGCTTAAGGAACATGAGCCGGAGTATGCTGTATCCGCATTTCCGGCATCGTCGCTGATCAAGCATAATGGATTGCTGCTGCGCTTGATTCACCGGTATATTCATAGCGAAGACAAAATTTATATGCATAGCGGATATCATCTCACCAATCTTTATATGCTCGAAGAGGAGATGAACCGCAGGGTTGTGTCTCTGTTCAGCGATCGGCATTTAGTGTTTTTCCCACAGACGGTTTATTATACGAAATCACAGGAAGAAGCGCTGACAAAAGAGGTATTTTCAAAACATGCGAATATTTCGCTGATGTGCCGCGACAAAGTTTCACACCAGCTTGCAGCGAACTTGTTTCCAAACGCAAGGCTGATGCTCAAGCCGGATATTGTAACAACGCTGATCGGGCACTTTCCTGTGCCAGCCGTCAAGCGAAATGGAATCCTGCTGTGTATGCGGGATGATAAGGAATCGCTGATATCCGGTAATGCGATTGTCAAATTACGAAAACAGCTGATGGCCTTTGGTACCGTGGATAGAAAAGATACAACAATAGACGAACTCGGCTTTACAATTGTACGAAATCGGGAAAAATACTTAAGGAAAATCATTACGGAGTTTGCATCCTATCGCGTGGTGGTTACCGACCGCTATCATGGAACGATATTCTCCCTTGTAGCCAATACGCCAGTCATCATTCTGCCAACGAAAGACCATAAACTCACTTCGGGCGCTGATTGGTTTCCCGAGGAATTTTCCAGGTATATCGTCAACGTATCGGATGAAAAGGAAGTCCTGCTGACAGTGAGAAACTTGCTGGCTAAGAACTATGATTACGCTTTGCCCGATATATTCAACCATCGGTACTATCAAAACTTGAAAAAAGAATTGGATGCCTATGATGCCAGTATTGTGTAAGAAAGACGTTTGCTATGGATGCACGGCTTGCGTCCACGTTTGCCTAAAGCATGCGATAGTGATGCAGCAGGACGATGAAGGGTTTTTGTACCCGAAGATTAACGAAGCGCTGTGCGTGCAATGCGGGAAATGCGAAAAGGCATGCAGCAGTATGCAGGCACAGACATCTGCCGCGCTATACCCGCAAAAAGCGCTTGCTTGCCAGGCTGTGGGTGATAAAATTCGACAAAACAGTACGTCGGGCGGCGTGTTTTTTCTATTGGCATGCACTGTGATGGAAAAAGGCGGAAGCGTGTTTGGCGCGGCGTGCAATGCGAATATGCAAATTGAGCATATCCAGGCGACCAACGTTCGTGAGCTGATAAAAATACAAGGGTCCAAGTACGTGCAGAGCAAGCTTGGAGATACATTTGTGCAGGTGAAAAACGCGCTGTCATCCGGGAACCCTGTGCTGTTTTCCGGAACGCCCTGCCAGGTGAGCGGGCTTATGGTGTATCTGGATCAGCCCTATGACAACCTTATAACCTGCGATTTCGTGTGCCATGGTGTTTCATCGCCCATGGTGTGGCGTTCCTATGTGCTTTGGCAGGAAGAGAGATATGGCGGGACATGTACGCAAGTCAATTTCCGGTCCAAGAGATTGGGCTGGCATTGTTACTCCATGGAAATGAAGTTTCAAAACGGAGAAACCTATCACGAAACAACGTATGCCGATCCGTTCAGCAGGGGGTTTTTACGGAATTTCTTCCTGCGGCCGTCCTGTTATCACTGCGCGTTTGCGCGCATTGAGCGCGTATCCGATATTACATTGGCAGATTACTGGGGATATGACGAAAAAGAGGGTGTTGTCAAACACGATGAAAAGGGCATTTCGCTGGTTATGATCAACACGAAGCAGGGGCAAACGGTGTTTAATCAAATACAAAACCAAATGCTTTGCGAGGAACGCCCCACCCAGGATGCGCGTAAAAAGAACCCGTGCCTGCGGGGGCCGGCGGCAGTCCCGGACAATCGCGCGAGTTTCTGGAATGATTATCGAAGGCTGCCGTTTCAAACCGTTGTTGATCGGTACCTGTATCCTGATGCTGATGCGAAAAAGAAGAGAATACAGGGATCGCTGCCCGGGAGATGGCTGTTTATCCTTCGTAAACGCTTGAAGCGGTTATTGCGGGGAGCAGGTGCGGCATAGAGCACCGTGAAAGCAGACTTCAAAGGATCGGCAGGAGAAGCATGAAGCATGATAACGCAGGGGTTTTCAGCCATATGGACAAAGCGGAACTCTACCGGTGGGTGGTTTGGAGTGTTCCATTCATCTGGTTAGCGCTTTTGATGTGGCTGTCCGCGGAAAATGGAACGGCGACCAACCGGACTAGCTCGCGGCTGACGGCGGCGATTGTGGGCTTGCTTGGGATTTCAGAAAAACATGCGGCAGGACTCAACCACCTGCTGCGGACGTTTGCGCATGTATTTGTTTTCTTTGTTTTTAGCAGCGCTGTGTATTATACGGCTTGGGTATCGCAGCCTTATCAAAGCGGAACTGCGCTGCGAAGTTTTATCGCCTGCATCATCTTGGCGGTTATTGATGAAGTGAAGAAGCTATGGATCCCCGGCCGTCACCTTGACTGGGGGGAGATGGGGCTGAACTGTATCGGCGCGGCGGTTGGGGTTTGTCTGGCGCTGTATTACATCCGGCGTTGGACGTGGCAGTACAAAGCCAAGGTCTGCCTTGCCCGCTATCATCCCGGAATTGCTGTGAGGATCAAGTAACGAACTGTAATGGATCGGAAAGGATGCCAGGTTGTGCGTAGATTGGGAGAAAACACCAGTCGAAAAATGAAACGGCAAAAGTGTTTCCTTTTCCTTATGCTGCTGATTGCCGTAATCGCCATCATCATCGGCAGCTGCTTGGAAATGGGAAATCAAGCGCAGAAGCGCGGTGTGATTTCGGCAGATGTCGGACGGTATAAAACAATTGTACATCAAGGGATTCCGTATGTACAAAAGGCTGCGGTGAAAACGTACCTGCTAATGGGCGTGGATCAAACCGCCCAGAGCGCAGGAATCGGAGCACGCCACAGCGGGCAGGCCGATTTGTTTTTGCTATGGATCGTCGATCACACAAACCGGAGAATTTACCAGCTGCAATTGGACCGCGATACCATGACGGAGGTGCAGGTGTATGGCGTTTTGGGAACCAAAACGGGAACCAAGGTGATGCAGCTATGTTTATCACATAGCTTTGGTGCTACGCTGGCGGAAAACAATCAAAATGCGATTGATGCTGTTGCCGGGCTGCTCAACAACATTCCGATCGACTATTATCTTACATTCAGCCTGGAGGCGATCGGCGTGATGAATGATGCGCTGGGAGGCGTAACGGTTACCCTGCAGGATGATTTTTCCGCCTATGATCCTGCGATGACCGCAGGTATAACAATGCGCCTAAGCGCTGCGCAGGCGGAGATCTTCACGCGGTTTCGTATGGAAGTGGGCGATGGAAGCAACCATAACCGCATGGCAAGGCAACGGGTATTTCTTAGCGCGGCTGTCCAATTGCTCCGGGAACAAGCGGAGGACCAACCGGATTTCATTGGAGAACTGTACGACGAACTTGAAGATCTGATGACGACCAACGTTTCAAAAAGCCAGATGATCAACGACCTCAATACGGCGTATGCGTACGCCATACAGCCGGTAGACATTCTTGATGGTGAACATACGATTGATGATTCCGGGTTTATGGCGTTTTATGTGGATGACGATGCTGTAATGCAATGGATAGTACAGGTTTACTTTCAGCCCGCCGGGTAATCGGCATGCTGTGGGAACGGGTAGTTTGAAAGGAGAACAGGCAATGAAAAAGTGGATGATTCTATTGGTGGCTGCTATGGTACTGGGTATGTCCACGGCAGCGGCGCAGGCTCCGGTGGAGAGTATATCGGCAATCGATACGACGCGGGTGGTGGAAATTACGAGTGCCGACGACGTGGTTATTTCCGATGAATTTGCTATTTTTCCGGTTGAATCCAAGGTGGCGATAGCGCAGGAAATCGGACGGTTTTATGATTTTGTCAATAGCACAGAAGATAAACAGCCACCGATCACCTTTTTTATGACGGAACAGCAGCAAATGGTTGAGCAAAGCTTACCAGACGGCGTTTTGCCGGAGTTGCTGCAGGTGAATGAGATTGTGTCCATCGACGAGATCAACTACACCACGGAGATTGGCGATGTACACGTAGAATTCGAGTTTGCTACAACCTATGAACCCGGTATCTTTGTTTCCATTTTACTGGGATTGACACATGCGGATGTCAGCGAGGAGTGGGATGAAGACACCGATTGGAACACCAACACCGAATGGTTGGTATTAAAAGCGCAAGCCCTGGACAATGGCAATTTGCTGATCACGTTTCCCCAGGAGGTGCTGGAGAAGATGATGTCGGCTCCGGCAATCACGATGGTCGTGTTCAACCAGCCGTTCTGATGGCAAGCGGAACAGCCGCAGTCGCCACACCGTAGGAATATCGGTAATCTAGTAACAGCAGATTGCCGAATACAGGAGGATACAAACCTATATGGCACGAAATTACCGGGCGAATAAACCCAGCACACCAAACAGGCAGACCATGGCCAATACACCCGATGCGGAACTGGAAGACGGTATCATTGATTTGCGTGGGTTGTTTTACCAGCTTCTGGATCATCTGAAATACATTGTGGCGCTGTCGCTGCTGGGCGCTGTTATCATGGGCGTCGTCACAGCATTTTTTATTACGCCCAAGTATAAAACGGCCTCGAAAATCTATGTTCTAAACGCCGGTGATGCCGCAATCAATTTGGCGGATCTGCAAATCGGCACCTACTTAACGGCGGACTATCAGGAAGTGTTCGCAAACTGGATTGTGCACGAGCGCGTGATACAGGCACTGGATTTGCCCTATAGCTACAGCGAATTATCCGGCATGCTTACCGTTACCAACCCCGCAAATACCCGGATCCTTTACATTGCGGTAACCTCGCCGGATCCAAAGGAAGCCAAGGCGATTGCCGATACCTATGCAAAGGTAGCACAGGAGTTCATTGCCACGACAATGGATATCAAGGAACCCAATCTGTTTGAGGAAGCACTGCTTCCCACAGCGCCGTTTTATCCAAGCAAAACCAAGAATGTTTCCATAGGATTCCTGGCGGGGTTGCTGCTGTCCTGCGGCTTTATCACGCTGCGATTCTTTGCGGGGGACAAGATTCGCACAGCCGATGATATTGAGCGATATGTCGGGCTACCAACGCTCGGGGTGTTCACCATGCAAGCGCATACTGCGGCGGGGAAACAGCAGCATGCCAAAGAGCACAAGAAACCCAAACCTGATAAACCAAAGCGAAAGAGCGGTGTGAAAGCATGAAGAAGGCAACGATTGGCAAGCCGATTTCTCTCGACTTTATGGGTGACGAGTCCATTAATGCCATTTGCAGCAACGTATTATTTGCGGGTCGAAACATTCAAAAAATCCTTGTGACCAGCGTCAATAGCGCAGAGGGGAAAAGCTTCATGGCACAGCAAATGCTATGGAATTTCGCAAAGCGCGGCAAGCGAACCGTGTTGATTGATGCCGATCTTCGGCGGTCAAGCCTCGTCATGGATCTTGAATTTCGGACGGATGCGCCGATCAAGGGGCTTGCACATTTGTTGGCCGGGTACAGTACGCTGGATGACGTTCTGTATGAAACAGAAAGCCCGTCGGCGGTGATCCTGCCGATGGGGCGTTTTGTGAAAAGTCCTGTTTCTTTGCTTGCACTGCCGCAGTTTGGCGACATACTGGACGCGCTTACGGAAACATTTGATATTGTATTGATCGATTCACCGCCTTTGGGTGTGGTGATTGATGCGGCCGATATCGCCAGCAATTGCGACGGGACTGTGATTGTCGCGGAATATGACAAAACCCGCCGCAGAGATTTGCTCAGCGTGCGCAACCTGATAGAGCAAACCGGCTGTCCCATTCTTGGCTGCGTGATTAATAAGCTAAAAATGGAATCCTTCGGTGCGAAACGATATTACAATTATTCCGGGTATTATTCCGGATACAACGCACATAACAATACAGCGCACACCAAATAAGCTGCGCAGCGATGTGCTGGCGGGATAGTACGGTGCGAAACAAGGGCCTGTCTGTTGCTGATATCCCATTGGACAAAACCATATCCGATGCTGCTGGCCGCTGGTTCCAGTCCAGTCGAGCCTGTCACAATCGCACCTCCACATTGACATCAAAAACACCGTTCCTGTGCAGGAACGGTGTTTTTTTATTGTGCGGATGACTGTTTAGAAATCCTAATCGTTATTCACGATGTAGTTTTGGCGAAATACGCGGTTTCTATTGTCAGCCGCTTCCAGTATGATATCGTTATCTTATAAATAGTATTCGGCGAAAAAGGCCTTTACGTAAGCGGGAAGAAATCTGCGCGTATTGAATTTCAAGGCATTTTGATGCTCTGCTCCAGTGAAGCGCTTTGTTTGAGCCGATAAAAGTGAAGGAAGGAAACGACAATGAAAAGAATCGTAAGCCTCGTACTGACTCTGGTTGTGCTTTTATTTGCAGCTACAGCCATAGCCCAGGAATATGCCGAACCCACGCTGTATAATGCGTCCGATGTGTTAGGGCTTGATACAATCTACCGTCTGTATGACCACAGCTATTATGAGGAAACATCCGACCAGCCCGGCACTGTGGTCGGCATGAAATTTACCAGCGAGGTGTACGAAAAATCGTACAAGCGATCGATCAATGTTTACCTGCCCTACGGCTATGATGAAAATGGTACCGAGCGCTATCCCGTGATTTACTTTTTCCATGGCCGGGGATGCGATCAGGATACCTTGCTTTTCAATCCGCAGACCAAAAATGCGTTTGACAACATGATTGCCACAGGGATTGTCGAGCCGTTTATTTTGGTGACACCAACATACTACTATGATGTGCGGCACAATTTGTACGACATTGACCTGTTTGCAAAGGAACTGCGGACGGAGATCATGCCGCTGGTCGAAGGAACCTACCGTACCTATGCTGAAACGGCGGATGACGAAGGCTTCCGTGCATCCCGGACTATGCGTGCAATCTCCGGGTTTTCCATGGGCAGCATGACGACGATGTCGCTGTTTGACAAAATGGTGGACTACAGTTATTACTTCCTGCCCTTCAGCGGAGCAGGCGACTGGAGCAATGTTCTTGGTGTCATCGACGGCGAAGGCCCGTTCGCTAATGATTTCTTCATTTATATGGCATGCGGCGGTGAAGAAGACGGCGCATATGAAGGCTGTGTCGACCTGGTGAAAACAATGGCAGCCGATACGGCGCACTTTAGCTACGGAAAGGATATGGCGGAGAACAATTTCTACTTCTGCCTTTCCGATAATATCCATCAGGATTTGACCTCTCGTTATTACCTATACAACGCGTTTGTGGATGGCCTGTTCAAGTAAAGGTGCAACAGGGGTTTAGTACGCTGGCATACGGTGTGCTTGGCTCCCCAGACTATGATTGATGATCCGGAAGGGTCGTTGCCCGAAAAGGGCAACGGTCCTTTCTGCACGAATGTAAGGAGCAATGAATGAAAAGAACGATGACGGGATTTCTGATAGCGTTGATGCTGGTTTTATTGCTAGCAAATGCAATTTCCCAGGAAGCTACCTGCACGCATGACTGGCAATTGATAGATAGTACCGAAACCTGTGAACTGGTGACTGAATACTGGCAATGCAACTTATGTGGTGAGACCCGCGTTGAGGAAATCCCTACAGGAGAAACCCACAAAATCACCCATGCGCTTCTTTATGATTACTGTGATGTACTGCTTTTTGGGTGCCCGTTCTGCGATACGGTATTGTCGGAAGAAAAAGGCCCGATAGACCATGACTATTATAATACGATAAACCATATGGGCTGTGCCTGGGTTAGCAGAACCTGTCCGCGATGCCACAAGGAGATTATCTACTCAACACTGCTCGTGGAGGATCACCACCAGTGGGTGGAGGACGGGGATGTCTTCCGCTGCGCTGTATGCGGAGAGACGAAGTGCCTGGCAGATGCGTCCGATCCAAGCGTTGATGGCTGCACCTGGAGTGAGCCTGTCAGCGACCCGGTTCACCTTGCGCTGCTGTATACCTGCAGCGTTTGTGGCAGACAGAAACGCGAGCCGATGATGGATTATGCGACGCTTGATGGAACGGCTGCATGGACTGTGCGCAGGGATGTGCGGATTTGCGAGGAGCCTGATAGTTTGGCTGCCGAGTTAATTCCTGCTATGGGGAGCCAGGTGCTGGTTTTGGAGTTTGATATCGCTTCCGAGACAGACGATGGAGGAGAGCTTTGGGCAAAGGCCGTATATGATGGTGTTGTAGGGTTTGTTCCACAGAGCTGTCTTTCCGCGCAGCAGCCTGCAATCTAACCAAACGGTTGGATGGCAATTGCGAAAGCTGATGATATGTACCATGAACTGCCTATTGTTTTCATGCGGCAGATTCAATAAAACAAGGTTACGGAGGAAATTAAAATGAGAAAAATTATCATTGGTCTGGTCGTCATTATGCTATGTACCCTGTGTGTAAGCACAGCAGCGCTTGGTGAAAGTTTGAGTCCAGAACAGCAAGCGCTCCTTGCAACACTTCCGGGAGAGTCTACCTTTACGGAGACAGAGGTGGAATGCGTCAAAGACGACGGAACCGTACTGCGGGGCACCTATGTGATGCCCGATGCTTCAAACGGAGAGCTAGTCCCGCTGGTCATCCTGAGCCATGGTTTTAACAGCACCCGTAACAGCTGCGCCAAACTTGCATTGGGGTTTGGTAAAAGCGGCATTGCGAGCCTGCGCTTCGATTTTGGCGGATCCGGGGAAAGCGATGGGAAATCCACCCAGATGTCTGTTTTAACAGAGGTGGACGATTTGAATGCCATCATTGACTACGCAAAAACGCTGGACGGTATTGATACAAATCACATTTTTCTGTGCGGTAACAGCATGGGCGGCTTTGTAACGGCATTAACGGCCATTGAGCGGCAGGAAGAGATTGCGGCAGTGATGTTGAACTACCCGGCGTTCTCGCTTCCCGATGGTGTGCGTGCTGGCCGGTTGATGGGGGTAACGTTTGATGTAAACAATATTCCCAAGGTGATTCGTCCTGATGGATTTCCTGTGGGCAGACCCTTCGTTACCGATGTGATTGACATGGACCCTTATGAAAAACTGCCCCTGTGTACGCTGGATGTGATGATCCTTCATGGCGATGCTGATGATATGGTTGACATCGAGTATTCCTATCAGGCAGTGGAAGCATACCCGTCTGCCGTACTGCATGTGATGGAAGGCGGCGGACACGGCTTTGCGGGTGAACAGCTTGTTGAGCAAATCGAACTGAGCGTTGCATTTGTGCAGGCACACCTGCAATAAGAGCAGCACCTAACGTAAGGCAATACCATGGCCGGCCGGGACTTTTTCGCTTTTGCTTGATGCATGGGGGAGCGGCCGGCTTATGGTATTGTTTTGCCTGGCATATCGCTGCGGGGAGACTGAGCGAACTGTTTTTTATAAGCTCTGTAAAAGGCGGAGTAATCGTCATATCCGCAGGCGGTGCAAACAAGGCCTGCACTTTCGCCCCGCTGAATCATCGCGCGGGCTGCGAGCAGGCGTTTCACGCCGATATAGCGTTTCAATGAAGTGCCTGTCGCGCGATGAAATGTACGAGCTATTTGAGAGGGAGACACAAAGAAGGTTTTGCTCAACGCCTTGGCTGTTATTTTCTCAAATAGATGTTCATTCACATAGGCGACAAGCTGCGCCTTAGCACCATGACCGGGGACAACATCTCCCCGGCGTATAGCAAAGGCATCGCATACTGCGGGCAGCAGGGAGAATAAGCGGGCGATCACATGGGCGCGCACCTGTGTTGAGCTTGAGAAATCAAAGTCTTGAAATGCGCTTTTCCAGTGTGGACTGGGGAAATCGCGGGTGGTATAGTGGTTCAGCTGTCCCAAGGGCCGATCCCGAAAGGGACGAAGCAAGTCGCCGCTTGCGTCCAACAGCCGGATGAGCTGCGGAGAGAAATGAATGGCAATGCGTTCGTACGGCTGTGTGGGATCAATCAGCAGCGTATGGGTTTCCGCCTCGCGCATAATCATCAAATCTCCGCTATGCAGCGGATAGCGCGTTCCTTCCACCAGATAGCTGCCTGTGCCGGCTATCATATAGTAGATCTCGTACATCTCGTGTGCGTGAATCGAAAAATCGGCTGGCTGCGGGGTATGATCCAAGGAATGATGACAATACAGCAGTTCATCACGATAGGTAAACAAATGTTCCATGGGCTCGCCTCCCACAAAAAGCATACTGGAAGATGCGCGAAAATGCAATAATATATGGTTATAATCGCAATATTATTGCAAATAGTACTGTTATACTAAGAATGAGACCATATCAACACACATAGGGGGAATTTTTCAATGACATTAATGAAACGTGAAGTATACAAGTATACTGTCGCATGCCCGACCAGCATTGGTGTACGTTTGACGCCAGACAACCGCATGGCCGTACACAATAGCAATCATTTCACCATGCAGGCAACCAGCGCGGAAACAAACGTGCTGAATGTGTCTGCTTCGCTAGGGCATCCCTGCCTGGCGCTGACAAAATTTGTCGAGGGCAGCCCGGTCGCTGCGTTTTTGCAAAGCCAGCTGCGGGCACGCAATATTGCTTATGAAGGCGCTCATGTTCCGCAGGGTGGGCCGTGGGGGTTCCGGCATCAGTTCAATATTGCCGACAGCGGATTTGGCATGCGGGCACCCCGGGTCTGGAACGATCGCTCCGGGGAAGTTGGACGTACGCTGGATATCAGCGAGTTTGACATTGACCGCATCTTTGGCCAGGAAGGTGTTGGCATACTCCACATTTCAGGTCTGATCGCCGCGTTAAGCCCGGAAACCACGCGGTTTTGCGTAGAACTGGCTAAGGCCGCGCGGAAGCATGGTACGCTGGTCAGCTTTGATTTCAACTATCGCAAAACCTTCTGGCTGGGGCGTGAAGAGGAGCTTTCCAAGGCGTTTCGCGAGATTACGACGCTTGCTGACATCCTGATCGGCAACGAGGAAGATTTTCAACTGTGCCTGGGCATGAAAGGCCCGGAAGCCGGCGGGGAAGATTTGGCCGCCAAAATTGAAAGCTTCAAAGAAATGATTGCACAGGTGCAAAGGGAATACCCCAATGCCAAGGTGTTTGCCACAACGCTGCGCGAGGTTGTCAGCGCTAATGAACATCTATGGGGTGCTCTGCTGCGCACAGAAAGCGAATGGTATGTAGAAGAGCCGCGGCCGATTCCGGTGCTGGACCGCATTGGCGGAGGCGATGGATTTACCGGCGGCCTGCTGTACGCGATTTCGCAGGGCTGGGCAGCGGAGAAATGGCTGGGCTTTGGCTGGGCAACCGGTGTGCTGGCTGCATCCAGCCTCAACGATTACGCGGAACCGGCTGATGAAAAACAGGTGTGGGACATTTATGCCGGCAATGCCCGCGTGCAGCGGTAACTCGGAGGACGAAAGAATGAAGAAAGCAGATATTGGTATGATCGGCTTGGCGGTCATGGGCGAAAATCTTTCCATGAACATGGAATCCAAGGGCTTTTCAGTCGCGGTCTATAACATCGAAACGGATGTTGTTACCCGGTTTATCAGCGGGCGCGGCCAGAACCGCAACTTTATCGGCACATATTCCTTTGCCGAACTGGTGCAGAATGTCGAAAAACCGCGTGTCATTATGATGATGATCAAAGCAGGCGATCCGGTAGACCAGACGATTGAAGCGCTGCTGCCTCTGCTGGATCCCGGCGATATCATCATCGACGGGGGCAACAGTCATTTTCCCGATACCATTCGCCGCACGAAGTATGTGGAAAGCAAGGGCATGTTGTATATCGGCACCGGCGTATCCGGCGGCGAAGAAGGCGCGCTCAACGGCCCCAGCATGATGCCCGGCGGCTCGCCTGCTGCCTGGCTGCGTGTGAAACCGATCCTGCAGGCGATTTGCGCCAAGGTGGAGGACGGCACCCCCTGCTGTGACTGGGTGGGTGAGAACGGCGCCGGACATTTCGTGAAAATGGTGCACAACGGCATTGAATACGGCGACATGCAGCTGATTTGCGAAGCCTATCTGCTCATGCGGGAGTACCTGCACATGACGCCCGATGAGATGCACGAGGTGTTTGCGCAGTGGAATGAGGGCGAGCTGGATTCCTATCTGATTGAGATCACCGCCAATATTTTGGTGGTCAAGGATACAGACGGAAAGCCGCTTGTCGATAAGATACTGGATACGGCCGGCCAAAAGGGTACGGGCAAGTGGACTTCCGTGGCTGCGCTGGATGAGGGCACACCGCTGACGCTGATCAGCGAGGCTGTGTTTGCCCGCTGCCTGTCCGCCATCAAGGAGGAGCGTGTGATCGCTGCGCGTGTGTATGCGCGGTCCATTCCAGAGTTCCAAGGGGATAAAGCGGAGTTTATCGAAAACCTCCGGCAGGCACTGTATGCATCGAAAATCATCTCCTACGCGCAGGGGTACGAGCTGATGCGCATGGCGGCCGCCACCTACGGCTGGAACCTGAATTACGGCGGTATCGCGCTGATGTGGCGCGGCGGCTGCATTATCCGCAGCCGGTTCCTGGGGAAAATCAAAGATGCTTTTGATCGCAATCCTGCGCTGAATAACCTACTGCTTGACGAATACTTCAAAGAAAGCGTGCAGGCATTGCTTCCCGCCTGGCGCGAGATCGCAGCCAGCGCAATGCGCAGCGGCATCCCCGCGCCGGCACTCACCTCGGCGCTGTCGTACTTCGACGGCTATACAACCGAGCGCTTGCCCGCCAATCTGCTGCAAGCGCAGCGCGATTATTTCGGCGCGCATACCTATGAACGCATTGACCACAAGCGCGGCGAGTTTTTCCACACCAACTGGACCGGGCATGGCGGAGATACAACCTCCAACACCTACAACGCGTAAGGAGGATATACGGTGAAACATACTGGACTGAAAAACAAGGTAGCCATTGTCACCGGAGGTGCCGGGGTGCTGTGCAGCAGCTTTGCGCATACGCTGGCGCAACATGGGGTCAAGGTGGCCGTGGCTGACTATGCAATGGATAAAGCCGAAGCAGTCGCCAAAGATATTCAACAGGCCGGGGGAACGGCGATGGCGGTTTGCATGAATGTGCTGGACATGCAAAGCATACAGGCCGCCAATGAAGCGGTGAAAGCGGCATTCGGCCCCTGCGATATTTTAATCAACGGTGCCGGGGGCAATCATCCGTCTGCGACCAGCGATGATGAATACTTTGCTATGGAAACCTTAAGCGACCCGGACAAGAAGAGCTTCTTTGATTTAGACCCGACTGCATTTGAAAAAGTGATGGGATTGAACCTGACAGGAACGTTCATGCCGACGCAGGCCATCGCCCGTGATATGGTCACCAGGCAACGCGGCGTGGTTTTGAACATCACATCGATGAACGCATACCGGCCACTGACAAAGATACCCGCGTATTCTGCGGCCAAGGCCGGTGTGTCCAACCTGACGCAGTGGCTAGCAGTGCATTTTGCCAAAAGCGGGATTCGCGTCAATGCGATTGCGCCGGGTTTCTTCTCCACAGCGCAGAACAAAGCGCTGCTTTGGAACGAAGACGGCAGCGCCACCGCGCGCACTGAAAATATTCTGCGTGCCACACCGATGGGAAGGTTTGGCGAGCCGGAAGAATTGCTGGGCGCGATGCTGTTCCTGGTTGACGACGAGCAATCCACATTTGTCACCGGGGTTGCAATCCCGGTAGACGGCGGCTTCTCGGCATATAGCGGGGTATAATATGCAGGAATTTCTCTATGCTGAAACGGAAACCGGCCTGACACAAATCCAGATCGCGCAAGCGCTTAAAAAGTCGTTAGCCGGACGCACGCTGCGCCGCGTGCTCATTATTCCGCCGGATTTCACCCGGTATCACTCCAATGCCGGGTTAATCACCAACTTGTATTATCATATGCTCGATGCGCAGGGCTGCCGCGTAGATATTCTACCGGCACTGGGTACACATGTTCCGGTGACCAAGGAGCAGGCCACCATCATGTTCGGGGATATTCCGTTTGATCGCTTTCTCGTCCATGCCTGGCGCGAGGATGTGGTGACGCTGGGTACAATCCCCGGCGACTTTCTCTCCGGCATTACCGACGGCCTGTGGGACGAACCCATCACCGCGCAGATCAACAAGCTGGTGATGGACCCCGCTTACGATTTGATTATCTCCGTCGGCCAGGTTGTACCGCACGAGGTGATCGGCATGGCCAACCACGCAAAGAACTTGTTTGTTGGGGTGGGCGGCGCCGATATGATCAATTCATCGCATATGATCGGCGCTGTATACGGCATGGAACGCGTTATGGGGAAAGATCACACGCCCGTGCGGAAGATTTTCGATTATGCACTGGAACACTTTCTCAAAGACAGGCCCGTCCTGTTTGCACTGACCGTTTGCACCGCGCCGGAAAACCAGATACGCACGCACGGCTTGTTTATCAGCCCGGATCGTGCCTGCCTGAACGCAGCGGTGAAGCTGTCGCAAGAGAAAAATATTGATTTCGTACCACATGGCCTTACAAAGTGTGTGGTTTATCTGAACCCAGAGGAATTTCAAACAACATGGCTTGGCAATAAGGCCATCTACCGTACGCGGATGGCCATGGCGGACGGGGGCGAACTGTTGATCCTTGCGCCCGGCGTTCACCGCTTCGGAGAGGATATGCAGGTCGATGCGCTGATCCGGCAGTTTGGCTATCATGGCAGGCTGAAAACGCTGGAAGCGTTCCAAAACCCTGAAAACGAAGCATTGCGGGGCAATATGGGCGCGGCTGCACACTTGATCCATGGCTCGTCCGACGGGCGGTTTCACATTACCTACGCAGTCAAAGACATCAGCAAAGAAGAAATCGAATCCGTGGGCTATGCCGCAGCGGATTACGATACGGTCATCAAGCGCTACGATCCGCATACGCTGCAATATGGCTTCAACACGCTTCCTGACGGCGAGGAACTCTACTTTATCCCCAATCCCGCCCTGGGCTTGTGGATTGACCGGGAGCGGTTTGCGGGCTGATGCAGCATAGTATCATCCATGGTTCACGCAGAGTTATCTTGCCAAACTCTTTGTGATACATTCGGTTCATCGAATGAAAACTGAGATTGTTTGTCTGTAAACGCGGTTTCGGTTTTGTCATTGCATTCCTCACATGTCTTCAAACTATCACTGAATCAACTGTGCGAACCGGCGAAAAGCGCATGCAATTATGCATGCGCTTTTTGCTGCGGCGTAACAATCGTTTAAGCTGCTAGGGACAAGTTACCATAGTGTTTCTGCGGCCTTAAGCGCACTTTGGACGACCTGATCCATATCGTAATAACGATATTCGCCCAGTCGTCCGCCAAATATAAACTTTGTTTCCAAAGCAGCCAGTTCTTTGTATTGCTGGTAGAGGGCATTGTTTTTTGCATCGTTGACAGGGTAGAAGGGTTCATCGCCGGGCGCCCATTCCAAGCTGTATTCACGGCTGATGATGGTATGAGGCTGATCCATAAAATCAAACCACTTATGCTCAATAATGCGGGTGAAGGGTGTTTCGCAATCGCAAAAGTTGACAACGGAAGCGCCCTGGTAGTTTTTCATATCCAACGTTTCTGTTTCAAACCGTATGCTGCGGTAAGCCAAAGGCCCGAACCGGAAGTTGAAAAAGGCATCAATCGGCCCTGTGAAAACGACGCGATCCGCCATTTGGTTCCAGCGGTCGGGATTGATGAGATAATCGGTATGCAGGCGAACGTCTGCGCCTTGCAGCATGCGGGATATCATTTGGGTATAACCGCCAATGGGGATACCCTGATATACCGCGTTGAAATAATTGTTATCAAAGGTAAAGCGAACGGGGATGCGTCGGATAATGGACGGCGGCAATTGCGAGCAGGGGCGGCCCCACTGCTTTTCTGTGTAGCATTTGATGAGCGTTTCGTATATATCGGCTCCGACCAAGGCAATCGCCTGTTCTTCTAAAGTCTTGGGTGAAGTAATCTTGGCAGCGCTTCGCTGCTTAAGAATGATTTGTTCTGCTTGCTCCGGAGAGCTTACTCCCCACATTTGGTTGAATGTGTGCATGTTGAATGGCAGGGAATACAGTTTTCCATGAAAATTGGCAATCGGGGAATGCGTATAGCGGTTAAACTGAGCAAAGGCTTGTAAATAGTTCCAAACGTCTTTGTTGTTGGTATGAAAAATATGGGCACCATAGCGGTGAACATGGATGCCGTCACGGTCCTGCGTGTAGACATTTCCGCCGATATGGTCGCGCTTTTCCAGCATCAATACCGTTTTTCCGGCTTGAAGGGCTTTTTGCGCAATCGTCGCTCCGTACAGACCGGTTCCGACGACTAAAAGATCAAAATGCACTCTACTTGCGCTCCTCTACTAGTTAAAGCCATACACGCGGCGGCTGAGGCGGTATCCGTTGATAATCAGCCGACGACCCAACCTGCCCGGCAGTTTGCAGGTCGTGCTAAGCGGCCGGTAGCGGATCATGCTGTAGTTATGCGGGGTTTCTGTTTTCAGGTACTCCCAAAGCGCACGGTTTTGCCGCAGGATTGCATCCGACCCGCTTTTAATCGACAGTACGGTTGAAACCGTGGTGACAATCTCCAGGTAATTGCGCATATAGTTGCGCTGAGCCTTGTTTTTAATCGTTTTGAGGTCAACGGCTTCGCTCATCATACGGTTCACCCGGAACTGCTGGTCAATGCGGCGAATCATGATGTCTTCCTGCACCGACTGATCTTCCCGGCCAATGAAGTAATGATAAAAATTGACATTCAAGTAATACAGCTTTTTGACATACGGCATCGGAATATACACATACAAGTTGTCAACGTAGAAGGTATGTTTGGGAAGCGCCAGGTTGCAGGCTCGCAGTATTTCCGTGCGGTAAATTGCGGCATGCATCAGGATATATTGCCCAATCCGGAACCGCTTAATATCGTGCCAGCTCAGGACGCGGTTTTCCGGCAAAGCGTTGCTGTAATCAATGACCCGTTTGTCTTTGACACCGACCTTGTCATAGATATAGTTGCTGACGAGCAGATCAACCTGCTGCTGAGGCGCAGACAGAGATCGCAAGGTTTGCAGCACCTTGGCGTAGGCATCTCCATCAACCCAATCGTCGGAATCCACGACTTTGAAATACAAGCCGCTTGCATGCTGCAGACCCGCCATGACAGCATCCCCGTGGCCGCCGTTTGGTTTGTGGATTGCGCGGATCGTATGGGGATATTTTTGTGCGTAGGCGTCAGCAATCGCGGCAGTATTATCACTGGAGCCATCATTGACGATCAAAATCTCAACATCGTCACCGCATGGCAAGAGTGAGTCAATGGCGTGTGCCATATACGCTTGCGAGTTATAGCAGGGGATTGTAACGGTTAACAGTTTCATTCAAAACACCTCTATGGCTTAAATAGAAAAGTCAGGCATCCCCGTTTCAGGAATGCCATCAGGATCGTTAAGTGGAGAATCGCATTCGGTTTCCATACAATGAAGTTTATGCGGATAGGTTGCGCTTCTTCATGTACAGCGAAACTTCGGACAGAATGAAACTCATCAGCAGCAAAACTCCGCAAACAATGAGCTCGGGAACAAAAGAAACCGGATCGATGGCAGTGAAAATGTCTGCGATTGGCCATACCATGTGGTGAATATACACCAGGAAGGAAACGCCGCTTGCGACACACAGTACAACAGGGGCGAAGTTTTCAAGCTTGATAAACAGCATAACAATGGATACAGCGGCGGCTGCAATCAGCGAAATAAAGGCGGCATCGCTGAACAGGGAGCCGTGCGAATAGTCGATCCCGCGGAAATTGATGCTATAGAGGATGGCGGAGGCCAAACATAAAAGCGCGGCGAGAATCAAAATATAGAAGCCTGTGGGGCGACGGGTTTGTGCGTTCTTTTGATCAGACATGGTAGCACTCCTTCAGGTATATTGCTGCGTACATTGAAAGATGGAGTTTTGGTATCTGTGGGCTTGGGGAACTGAGTAGCCGTAGCAACAGCGAAAGTGAATCATGTGTGTTGTGCCGATTCGTGCTGTTTTACCAACCAAACATTATAGAGGCATTTTTATCATTGCATGGAGAGGGTATGAATGTCAAATAGAAAACGGCGATCATAAGCATGTATTTTCGGCATTTTATCGTGAAATACCAGGCAAAGATGGGCGCGTTACGGTTGGCTATACGCATTAACGGTATCAATTGCTGCGCGAATCGCAAGAAACATCGTTCACGCCATATAGCTGGCAACATACGACAATGGCTATGTGTTGCCATTGAAATCATTTATAATACAATCCTATACTTGACCAATCTGTACACCGAGGAACCCGCAGCGGCCCGCCGGCCGGATGCAATATCGTATCAATCGCCTGCAAGGTGGAGCTGTTATGTTCGTTTTGCAGGAACAGACTGCCATAAACAAAGCAATAAGGATAGGAGACTGCGTACAATGTCTACAAGGAAAGCAGCTGGAAAATCCAGAACCACAGCCAAGAAGATCCTTCTCAATCTATCGGTCGCTTTGCTGGCAGTGTTTTATATGCTCAATGTGATTGCCAATGAAAACGCCGGGCAGATCAACTCGACGCTTGGCATTGCCGCGACCAAGACGGTTTACATTGGCGATGGCGACCCAAACGAATATCCGCGTTATTACACCAGCAGTTATGATTCCATCGCAGCGCTGAAGGCGGCCGGCCTGGCAAAGGTGCGGGAAGCCGAAGCCGAAGGCACAGTTTTGCTGAAAAATACCAATAACACCCTGCCGCTGACGGGCCGGGATGTGTCTTTGTTTGGCGCTACGGCGATCTCGCCTGTTTATGGCGGAACGGGGTCAGGGTCTGTATCATCTGCGGACGCACCCACCTATACGCAAGTTCTTACAGAGGCCGGATTTCATATTGTCAACACGGCGATGCTGGACTGGTATGCAGAGGAAGAACTGGGGCGGGATTTCAGCAGAGGCGATATCAATGAGGCGTCCTGGAAGAAGATTTCAAAAGCCGATATCGTAGATTCGTTCGGAAAAGGCGAAACTGCGATATTCATTTTAGGCCGTATCGGCGGCGAGGGTAACGACTTGAAAAGCGTTGATCACAATGACGGCAGACGGGGCGACTATCTCACCTTGAACAAGGCGGAGGGCCAAATTCTGGAAGGCCTGAAAGGCTTGAAGGATGAGGGGAAAATCGAGTCCATCGTTGTGCTGATCAACAGTGCCAATCCGGTATCTGCTGCATTTTTAAACAACGAAGCCTATGGCGTTGACGCGGCACTTTGGATTGGTTCTGTGGGGCAAACCGGCCTGTATGCAGTAGCGGACCTCTTAACCGGGGCGGTGAACCCCTCCGGCTCGCTGCCGGACACATGGTGGACGGACAATCTGCTGGATCCGGCGATGGCGAACTTTGGAACCTATACCTACGAAAACGCGGATACCTATGATTTTGGTTCATCCTCCCGCGCGTTTACATCCTATGTTGTGTATCAGGAAGGGATTTATGTCGGCTATCGCTATACGGAAACCCGGTATGAAGATGCGGTGCTTGGTACGGCTAAAACCGGAGACTATGTATATCAGGATGTGGTAGCCTATCCGTTTGGGTATGGCTTGAGCTATACGGATTTTGCTTTGACTGACATGCAGGTAACTAAAAGCGGAAACGGTATCGATACCAAGTATACGATTGATGTTACGGTGACCAATACAGGGAGCGTGGCAGGCAAGAAAACGGTGCAGATCTATGCACAAAAGCCCTATACGCAGTACGATAAAGAAAACCAGATTGAGAAAGCCTCCGTTGAACTGGTGGGGTATGACAAGACGGCTGTTTTGCAGCCCGGAGCCAGCCAAACAGTGCACGTAGAGGTGCCGGAGTACTTTCTCACATCCTACGATGCCTATGGAACGGGTGTCTATATTTTGGATGATGGAACCTATTATTTTACCGCTGCGGACAATGCGCATGCGGCCGTCAACAATATTCTGGCGGCGAAAGGGAAAACGGTTGCGGATGGCATGACGGCTGACGGAGATGCCACCATGACAGTACAAGCGGAATACGCGTTTGACAGCGATACCTATGCAAAGGCGCTTGGAACCGGCAATCAGGTGCAGAGTTTGTTTGACCAAACCGATATTAACCGCTATGCCGGTCGCGGCGACAATCATGTTGTGTATGTATCCCGCAGCGATTGGAACGGTACGCTGCGGCTGTGGACGCCTGATGATGACGGGTACAATAGCCAGTATGTCAGGCTCAGCATGACCGATCAGATGGCAGCGGATGTCGTGCTGGATGCTGCGGACCTGCCGGAAAACGATGGCAACTGGCCGACGATGGGTTCGGCAGCTACGAACTATCAGCTGATCGACCTGCTCAAAGATGACAATGGAGATCCTGTACCGTACAGCGATCCGATGTGGGAGCAATTGCTGGATCAGCTGACCTATGGTCAGTTAAGCCGCTTGTGCGCTGTCGGCTTGCGTATGACCATCAATATCGATGCAATCGGCAAACCGGAAACGCTCGACCACAACGGCCCCAGCGGCGTAACCCAGAAATATGGGGCAGGAGCCAACGGGTATGCAAGTCAAACCAACGATCCGGACCAAGGCTTGACGGGCACCTGTTATCCATCCAATAATATTATTGCCGCAACCTTTAATGATACACTGGCAAAGGAAGTCGGAGAACTGATTGGGGAAGACGCCATGTGGGCCGGGTATGCCGGGTTTTACGGAACGGGCCTCAACATCCATCGCACGCCGTATGCCGGGCGCGTGTTTGAGTATTATTCCGAAGATGGGATTTTAACCGGCCTGATCGCAGCGGCGGAAACAGGTGCGATCCAATCCAAAGGCGTGTATGTCTATAACAAGCATTTTGTGCTCAACGATCAGGAAGAGCAGCGCCAGGGAATCGGCACATGGTGTAACGAGCAGGCACTGCGGGAGATTTACCTGCGTGCATTTGAACTGCCGATCGTCTATGCCGATGCCAAGTGTGTAATGACATCGTTCAACCGCCTTGGCAGCATATGGGCCGGTGCGCTGTATCCGCTGCAAACCGCGTGGCTGCGCGGCGAAGCGGGGATGAGCGGATTCGCGGTGACGGATATGTACGATGCGATCTATATGTCAAAACCCCATGAAGTGCTGGCCGGTAACGATATCCCGGATAACTATCCCGGCGTTACGGGAACCGGAACTAATGCGGATACCGATGCCACAGGGCTGGGGGCGGAGTTTGCCGCATACGGGCCAAACGGCAGCACGCCTACCGCGCAGATTGCCCAGGCAATGCGAACATCTGCGCATCGGATTTTGTACACAGTGCTGCACTCTCGCGGGATGGATGGCCTCAGTGCCGATATTGTCATCAAGTCCGTAACGCCCTGGTGGTCAATCCTGCTCACGGCGGCAATCTATCTGTTTGCAGCGCTGTCGCTACTGTTCCTTGTGATCATGATCCTTGATATCATCAAACGAAGCAAGCGGTAATGATCGCGCCAATGGACGATGAGAGTTGATACGGTGTTTTTGACTTTTTCTACGAATGAAAGTAAGGCGGTAAAATGAGACGACGGATATTGCTGCAAGACGAGTGGCAGTTTACAGACCCCAATGGCAAGCGTGCTGCGGTTACGCTTCCTCACACCTGGAACGGTCACGACGGACAGGATGGCGAGGATGATTACTACCGCGGTACATGCCTTTATAAAACAATGGTTTCGCGCCCTGAGTTTGACCCGGCTTCGGAGCGGGTCTATCTGGAATTTTGCGGCGTGAATGCGTCGGCCCAGGTGCAGCTCAATGGGCAGGATTGCTGCTGTCATGACGGCGGATATTCAACATTTCGTGTGGATATTACCGCCATGCTGAAAAGTGAAAACGAACTGCGGGTCAAAGTGGACAACGGGAAAAACGATAGGGTTTACCCCCAAAAGGCAGACTTTACGTTTTACGGTGGTATCTATCGTGATGTGAATTTGCTGGTGGTCAATACAAAGCACTTCGATCTGGACTATTTCGGTGGCCCTGGGGTGAAAGTAACGCCTGTGCTTGACGGTGAAAACGCCACCGTAACGGTTGAGAGCTGGCATAATGCGCCGCAGGCCCAAACCAGGGTCATGCTGCTGGATGCCGAGGGAAAGATCGCAGCGACCGGCGAAGGCAGTCAAGCTGTATTGCAGCTTGAAAAGCCGCACCTGTGGCAGGGGCTGCCCGATCCCTATCTGTACACGGCACAGGTGCAGCTGATCGAAAATGCAGCCGTGCTGGATGAAGTCTCCGTTCGCTTTGGTGTACGTTCCTTCCATGTCGATAAGGACAATGGTTTCTTTCTCAATGGCAGGCATTATCCTCTGCACGGCGTGGCCCGCCATCAGGATCGCCCCGGTGTAGGCAATGCGCTGACCACAGTGGATCATGATGAGGACCTGGCATTGATTCATGATATAGGCGCAAACTGCATTCGATTGGCACATTATCAGCACGATCAGTATTTTTATGATCGCTGCGATGAACTTGGGCTTGTGGTATGGGCTGAAATTCCCTATATATCCGAACATATGCCTGGTGGCCGAGACAATACGGTCTCGCAAATGAAGGAACTCATCGTTCAGAACTATCATCATCCCAGCATTGTATGCTGGGGGATATCCAACGAGATCACAATCTCGACCAAGAATAAAAAAGATATGCTGGATAATCACCGGATGCTCAATACGATGATTCATGCCATGGACCCGACGCGGCTGACGGCAGTGGCCTGCTATGCTATGTGCAGCCCGTTTCATCCGGTGGCGCACATCTCGGATCTGGTCGGGTGGAATCTGTATCTGGGGTGGTATGTGCCGGGGTTGTTCTTAAACGACCTATGGATCTCCTTTTTCCACTGGGTGTATCCGAAACGCCGCTTGAGCTACTCCGAGTATGGCTGCGAGGGCATGCCAAACCTGCACGCAAAGAAACCGCGCCGCAACGACCATTCAGAAGAATATCAGGCGGTGTACCACGAGTATATGCTGCGCTGCTTTCAGCGGCATCCGTATATGTGGAGCACGTTTGTGTGGAATATGTTCGATTTTGCTGCCGATGCACGCGACCAGGGTGGTCAGCCAGGCATGAACCACAAAGGTTTGGTTACCTTTGACCGCAAAACCCGCAAAGACAGCTACTATGTATATAAAGCGTTCTGGAGCCAGGAGCCGTTTGTCCATATTGCAGGCAAGCGTATGGCAGACCGTACCGGACGTAAAACCAAGGTTCGTATTTATACCAATCAGCCTTATGTGAAGCTGTACAACAATGGCCAGCTTGTTGCGCAGGCAGCTGTGGATAAAACGGCGACATTTTTAATATCGATGGCAGATCGCAACCATTTGGAGGCGTTTGCAGGCGATGTCAGCGACCGCACAGTCATCATCAAAACGGAGACACCCAATCCATCGTACTCGCTGAAGAAAGCACGAAAGAAACAGAAAAGCAATTGGGTGTAAACGGCATACGGGTTCCATGAAAGGGAGAATGAAAATGGCAGATAAGACCAGCGTTACACAGGGGAATATGAACCGGGCAAAACCGTTTCAACTGGCATTGTTCCCCATGAACAACGGGGCAACGAATGTATATTTCATATTGGTTCTGGCCTATATGCTGAATTTCGGAAGCGGCGTATTGGGTATAGCGGCGATATTCGTGTCCGTGATGATCACCGGGATGCGTTTGTTTGACGCAATCACCGATCCAATCATCGGCGCGATGATTGACCGTACGCATGGCAAGCTTGGCAAGTTCCGCCCGTTTATGATTATGGGCAATCTTCTCATGGCAACCAGTATTGCTGCACTGTATATGCTTACGCCGTTGATCCCGGAAAGTTCCATGTGGCTGCGATATACCATGTTTGTTATCTTGTATATCATATGGGTGCTTGGGTATACGTTTCAAACCGCATGTACGCGTTCCGGCCAGACGGTGCTTACCAACGATCCAAAACAACGCCCGCTGTTCACACTCTTTAATACAGTTGGCAGCCTGATCGGTATGGGCGCGATGCAGTTTCTGGCACCTGTGTTTGGGAAAATGGCCGGTGGCTACAATACTGCGGAATTTTTCCGTTTGTTTGCGCCCATCGGTATCGTCGTTTCGCTTGTACTCACGCTACTCGCTGTGATCGGAATCTGGGAGAAGGACAGCCCGAAATATTTCGGACTGAGCAGCGTGAAACCGCCAAAGGTCAAGCTTGCTGAATACGTCGCCATATTGAAGGGCAACAAACCCATGCAGCACCTGATGATTGCCGGGGCCGGCTGCAAACTTGCACTGTCGATTGCCACCCACACTGCCGTATTGTGTATGCTATATGGCAGCATGATGTCCAATTACGACGGGCTGTATCTGCCGATGATGGTGATAGGCTATGCGTTTTCTGCACCGTTTTTTGCGCTGACGATCCGCACATCGCAAAAGCACGGCCAGAAGGCATCGCTGCAAAGGTTTGTCGCCTTAGCGCTTATCATGTATGTGGGCGTGCTGGTATTACTGCTGCTTTGGCGGCAGGGTGATCCCGCCTTTACGCTGACACTCATGGGCGACGGCGGGCTGAATATCAATCTATATACGATTTTGTTCATCCTCTTCTTTGGCGTAGGCTATGGCGCGTATTATTCCACAGCGGACATGCCGATCCCGATGGTGGCGGACTGTTCCGATTATGAAACGTGCCGCTCGGGCAAATACATTCCCGGTATCATGGGAACGCTGTTCAGTTTGGTGGACAAACTGGTTTCATCAGTCGGTTCGCTGGTAGTAACGATTGCCGTGATGATGATCGGCTTAAGCGAAATTCCAGACCAGTACTCACCGTATACCCCGGGTATGAATTGGATTGTCATTGTACTGTTTTGTATAATCCCGATGGTGGCATGGATTGTTACTTTGATTGCTATGAAGGGCTATACGCTGACCGGCGACAAAATGCTGAAAATTCAAGCGGTTAACAGTGCCCGAAAGAAGGCCATAGCCGAAGGCATGACAGTAGAACAGGCGATACAAACCTACCAGGATACCGACCAACTGTAGCCAAAGCACAGCCACCAAGAAGCAGGGATGATTGCATATGCATTTGATGCATGCTATACTTTTGTCGCTGTATCCTGGTGGGCTTGGTGATACCATAACCGCTGTATGACAAATCACGGGATATGTACCCGTAATGGCTGCAGCGGTTTTTCTATTAGACACTGCAAAGTAACGCACGCCGAAAGGAGATTAGAATCATGCTTTTAATCGCGATTGTAGATGATTCTGCGCAAGATGCTGACATACTGAAAAAGCAGATTGAACAGTATTTGGCGGAATCAAAGGAACCCTATTTGATTCATGTCTACCAAGACGGTGTGGAGTTTATCCGCAGCCCGGAAGAACATAGCATCGCATTTTTGGACATTCACATGGACAAAATAGATGGTCTTGAAGCGGCACACTTTATCCGCAAGATCAGCAAAGATACGATTTTAATCTTTGTCACCGGTATGGCACAAATGGCGATTCGGGGCTATGAAGTCGATGCCCTGGATTTCATTATCAAACCGACCGATCAACGCTCCATTGACCGGGTGATGAATAAGGCGATCAAGCGTATACAGAATCAGCTTGGGGTTACCGTAGTGCTGAAAACATCCAGGGACATTATCAGCATATCTTCCAACAAGATTTATTTTATTGAAGTGTATGATCATGATTTGATCTATCATACCGAGCAGGGAGAATATCGGGTGCGCGGGCAGCTATACGAGGCAAGAAAGCAACTGGATGAAAAGCAGTTTATTCTCTGTCATCGTTCGTATTTGGTCAATTTGCGCCACATCGCCAGCGTGCATAATGAATACTTGATTGTCAACGGAAAGAAAGTGTTAATCTCCAAATCGCACCGTAAGGAGATTGAACGCCGATTTGTAAGCTATTTAGGTGAAAATTTATGAACTCAACCTGGTGGATCACCGATATTGACTGGCGCTTGTCGTCGGGGGTTATTTTCTTCGTTTTACTCCTGCTTTTTGGCAGAGGAGAAAAACGCTCCCATTATGCCTGGCGCGTAGCTGCCAGCGGCCTGGTGCTGATTGGCGGAAGCTGGAGTATGCGGTTTATTATTGAAGAAGTACTGCATACACTGTTTGCCTCGGCGCTTGGGTATACGCTCTTTATTGTGATCATGAGTATGCTATACCTGTTAACGTATTGGTTTTGCCGAAAAACCTCGGTCAGTGAGTATTTGTTTAATAGCACACTGGCCCTTACCGTGTATCGCTTGGCCTGGGATGCCATGAAAATGATTACCAACGGCATGATGAACTATCAGCTGCCGTGGCCTATTGTCAGCCTCTATCAATCGCTGTTCTCCTATGGAATTTATTTGCTCATCAGCGTTTTGTGTTACCTGTTCTATCTGCGAATCGCGAAAGACCGATGCCGGCTGCATGTGAAAATGATGTCCTGGCTATTTCTCATTGTGCTCGTTTGCCAGATGCTGCTGGAGTTCAGCTATCGTATCACGGGGTCTGGCAACAGTGCACAGTACTTGTTTTTGTTCTTCTTTACTTCGTTTATGTACAGCATGATGAGTTTTGCGCTGCTGCTGATGCTTCCGTATCTGGATCGGCTCCAGCAGGATAAAACGCGCATGGAAAACTTCATCAACAGTAAAACAAAGTACTACGAAATAAGCAGTACAGGTATTCTGTCGCTCCAAACGAAATGCCACGATTTGAAACACCAAATTAAACTCATCCGCTCGGCTGAAGGGAAGATGCAGTTTGATCAGTATATCGATCATCTGGAGGAGTCGATCAACGAGTATAATACAGTCGTTGAAACCGGCAACAAAAGCCTGGATATTGTGCTGACGGAGAAGAATATCATCTGCCAGAGCAAGGGGATTAAGTTCAGCTATATTTTGGATGGGACGATATTCAATTTTTTGTCTGAAATGGATATCTATGCCTTGTTTGGCAATATTATGGATAATGCCATTGAAAGTATCGACCATATATCCAATCGTGAGTGCAGCTATATCACCATGAAGGCGGCTAGGCAAAACGGACTGGTGATTTTGTTTACAGAGAACTATTTTGAAAACGAACTGAAATATAAACAAGGCAAGCTTATCACCAATAAAAAGGAAAAACAGCTTCACGGTTTCGGCCTGCGTTCAATTAGCGCAATCGCAAAGAAGTATGGCGGCCTACTATCGATTCAAGCAGAGAACCAGGTGTTTAAACTGACAGTCACCTTGGCCGAACCACCCAAGACGGAGGATGCGGCGTCATAGCAACACTGGCATCAAAGGTCTTTGGCGGGTGACTTCGCGACCGTAACAATCCGTAGGTGGAACCCTTTAAAAATGTATTCGATGTGTAATTATTGACCGCTGGCGACATAGAATTTCATTCACGACAAATATACACCCATACAATCGACCGGCTGAGGATACACGCCATACTCATGGCCGTATGCGCCGAACGCCTTTTTTTCATTTTAGATTATGATACTATCATTCTAAGATGAATATCAAATGCATGTCGGTGGAAATTCGTATTTCAATTTGCACGGAAGGAGATCGTCTATAAACGTAAGAATGCGAGTAGTCGCTGCATGTATGAGTTCAACAACTATCAAGAATAAATAATATGAGGAAAGGGCGAAAGAAATGAAACGAATCATGAGTTTGTTGGCAATACTTGCCCTGTTGGTCAGCATCACCCCCGCAGCGGTTGCTGACGGCAGCGAGTATATTGCCGCCCCCTATACCATTGGAGACGGACAAAGCATCGAAGATGCGGTTCTTACCCCGGTTTTTTATGAAAATGCAGATGGCCCGACGATCGGCGTTACGGTTGTTGGTGTGATTGCCCAAGACGGACTCTATTTCCGTGACAGCAACAACAACCAGCAACTGGATGCCTTTGAGGACTGGCGGCTGGACGCGGCAACGCGTGCGGAAGATACGGTTTCGAAGCTGACGGTCAAGCAGCAGGTAGGCCTCATTTTCAATACGCTGATGGCCAACCCGGCGGCCGCAACTGCCGCAGACGCGGTGGATGAAGATGGCAATGTCATGTTCGAAAAAGTGTTCCCCTACATGGAAGGCGGCCCCAGAACGTATGGCAATCAAACGTATTATTACGATGAAATCAGCGTCAATGCGCTGGTAGACGGTGGCTTGCGTGCCGGTGTTTTACGTGCCAATCCGGATGCCTCTGTTGCAACGTGGTATAATAATGCGTTGGCACAGGTTTGCGAATATGCTGCTGTGGCAACCGATCAGGTGTCCATTCCCTGGACCGTGATTTCCAATCCGATCGGCAATGGATATCCGGGCAGCCTGGGTATGGCCGCTGCCGTGATGGGCGATGTTGCCAATGGCGGTGATTATGGTTTAGTATTGAAGTATGCTGACCAGGATCGCCAGATTTGGAACGCAAAAGGCATCGACGTGATGTATGGTCCCCAAATTGATCTGCTCACCGATCCCCGCTGGAATCGCAACAGCGGAACCTACGGCGAAGTCCCCGAAGCGGTTGCTGGCATTGTGACAGCACTTGTGACGGGCTATCAGACGGGCACCGATGGCACGCAGGACGGCGATGTCTCCCTCAACATTAAACACTTCCCCGGTGACGGCGCGGCTGAAAACGGCTTTGAGTCCCACAACGCAATTGGGCAGTGGCGCGTGTATCCTACGGAAGGTTCGCTGGAAAAATACCAGCTGGTAGGCTTCCAGGCAGCGATTGATGCAAACACAGGCGGCATCATGCCCGGTTACAGCCGGCCCGCGATGGATGCCCGCAGTGCAAAGCAGGTTGTCAAGGGTGTCGAAATCAATGCGCCCGAACTTGGCAATGCCTATAACAAGGAAATCCAGACCACATTGCTTCGTGATGTGATGGGCTTCAAGGGCTCTATCAACTCTGACTCCGGTATCGTATCCACGCAAAACTTCGGTGCAGAGGATATGACACAGGCCGAGCGCTATGCAACCATCATTGCCGCCGGTACCGATATTATCGGCAGCACCTTTGACGTTGCTGATGTGACGGAAGCGCTGGACACCGGCTTGCTTAAGAAAGAAGACTTGGATCGTGCAAGCATCAATCGCTTGACCTCCATCATCTCCATGGGTCGCTTTGAAAACCCCTACCGTGATACCGATCAAGCGGTTGCAGCGGTGGAGGCACTGTCGGCTGATATTGCAGCCGCGGCGTATGAAGCGCAGCAGAAATCCGTTGTGCTGATGAAGAACACGGCTGCGGCACTGCCCCTGACAGACACCACTTTGAAAGCCTATGTCGGCTACTTCGGTGCGCCCAACCGCGATGGTTCGGACCCGGCCGCTGGCATGAAGGCAGAGTTTGCAGCCCGCGGCTTTGAAGTTGTTGACGACTACACCCTGGCCAATATCGCGTTTTTGGCAGTCTCACCGAGCTTGAACAACAGTCAGCAGATGGCCGTGATTGATCTGGTTGAAGATCTGGAAGTTCCCGAACGCAGCTTCCCGGACAGCCAGGCACTGACCGGCGAGACGATCTTCAGCACCACGGTTCCGGATATCGACAAGGTACCCAAGATCGCTGAAGCGGTTCATGCAAACGGCGGCAAAGTGCTTGCCTCCATTGAAATCAGCAATCCCTGGATTCTGACCAATCTGGAGCCCTACTGCGACGGCCTGATCGGTGTCTTCGGAACGAGTGTTGCAGCCCAGCTCGACGTACTGACGGGTGTGTATAATCCCACAGGCAAACTGCCCGTAACCATGGTAGCAAGCAACGATGTGATTGCTGTAAACCAGCAGGAAATCGATGGCGTTGTGTATGAAGTTTGTGTATCCCCCAATGATGTACCCGGTTATGCTAAGGACGAGTATATGTCCGCTGATGTGCTGGCACTGTCTCCCTCCGGCAGCTATGCCTATCAGGATATGGACGGAAACGTCTACTCCGCATGGTTCGGCCTTAGCTATTAACCAATTGTTAACTGGTAG
Organism: Candidatus Limiplasma sp.; assembly: GCA_963675925.2. Taxonomy (GTDB): domain Bacteria; phylum Bacillota; class Clostridia; order Christensenellales; family Aristaeellaceae; genus CAXXOK01. Next base: position 75,616 of record CAXXIB010000004.1, on the reverse strand, counting down.
GAGGCTCCCTTCGGGGAGCCTCTCACCCATAGAAAAGGAGCATGATAATGATGAAGAAACTGTTTTGCTTGATGCTATGCTTTGCGCTGGCGATTCCGCTGTTTGCCTTTGCGCAGGAGGAAATCAGTGCCCAAGACACGCTGGCGCTGAACTATGATGCAACGCCTGCAGATTACGAAGGCGTTTGGGTATTGACCGGCGCGTATGAAGCCGATGCCGGTATGCTGGATGTGGCACCGGAGGCCATTACGCTTGAGATTAAGCTGCAAATCGATTACAACAAGTTGGTCGATATGGCTGCCTATATTCATGCCGACGCCACCAACTTACAGGGGACTCTTTCCTTCAATCATAAAGAGATTGATGTGGATGATTATCGTTGCTCTGCTTCGTATGAAGACTTTACCAAAGTGATCGTCGAAGGCGAAGGCAAGTGCTATTCTACCGGTGCAGTCAAGTTCAAAATCCGTGATGACGACGAAGGGTTGTTCTTTGATGTGATTACGGGTCTTGAAATTGAGGACATGGAAATGATGAAGGTTCTGGGCATCAATGCCGAAGGGCAGCTGATCCTTGGTTACTCCGACGATCATATCGAACGCGATCCGGATGCGGAATTTGCCTATGCCTATATTTTCACCAAGACCGAAACAACCGATCCCGCATCGATAGGGTATAACTAGAAAGCTGTCATCGTTTTGTATGTCCCTGGAATGGATGCCGTTACAGGCAGCGGGGAACTCTGAAACTGTGCCCATATATCGTACCATCGCTGTCATCCTGGCGATAGCGGATTGTGAATTGACTGTCAAAGGGAGTCATGAAAGATGAGTACCTTGACAGTCAATTTGCTATCAGGTACGATGTAAGCGTTACTTGACAAAATAGTCTGCATTGCTCCACGATTTTACCAAACGTTTTATCTTTGTTTGGCGAATGCGATGGCGATTCAATGGGGACACAGGCTTGCCTGGGATACGCTGACTCAACGCAGGAAGCGCTGTTTGCGGGCTTGCATAGGAAGTAACGCCGGTGCCGTTTATGAACATGCAAATGAACAATGCGTTCCATGATATGAATAGGAACAGGTGCGTACTGCGACTTTTGGAATTACTCCGTTTCGCAGCAGCTGGACGAAGGCAACAGGCCAATTGACACGTGATCGTCGATGGTATGGTGTTGCTGCCGGTTTCCATTTCTTTTATTCTTGATCATGGCTGTCTGTTTTTACTGTGACATGTAGGACTCAACCCGGATGATCGCTGCGGTGCTGAGACGATCCGGTGCGCGTAGCAATAGATCGAGGTAGTATCATTGATTAAGATCGCGATCCTGGAAGATGATCGGAAGCAAGCGGAATGCTTGACCGGCATGCTGAAAAAGTATGCAGATGAGCATGAAGAATTTGTGTATACCGTGAATCATTATGATAAGTCCATGCGATTGCTGGGAGACTATCATTGTGATGTGGATTTGCTGCTGCTTGATATTCAAATGCCCGATATGTCGGGGATGGATGCTGCAAAGCGAATTCGGGCGATTGACGATCATGTCATGATTGTGTTTATCACGACTGTTACCCAGTATGCCATCGAAGGGTATCTGGTCAATGCATTTGACTATATTGTAAAGCCGCTTCTGTATGACACATTCAAGGTGAAAATGGATCGGATACGCAAAGCGCTTGTCCACCAAAAATCCTCCATTGCTATTGAAGTGCGCAATAAAGAGGAAATCCGCCTTATATCAGCCGATGATGTCGTTTATATCGAAGTTTCCAATCACGATGTACTGATTCATACATTTTCAGAGGTGTACCGGCAATGGGGAAGCTTGAAGCAGTATGAAGCACTGCTGTACGATGCACATTTTGCCAGATGCAATGCCTGCTATTTAGTCAATCTCAAGCATGTACAAAGCATTACCGGAGACAGTGTGCGGGTGCATCAGGATGATTTAGCCATCAGCAAGTCGCGGCGTAAAGAGTTTCTGGCTGCCATCGCGCAGTATAAGGGGGGGAGTCGTTAGTGCCGGCGTGGTATCAGAACATTAGAAGCGCTGTTTTTTTATTCCAGGCCATGATGGGTGTTTTGATCATCGGCTATACACTCAAGAAACGCCCCCTGTTTTTGCTGCGTTTGCTTGCAAGCCTTGTCGTGGGCGGGTGGCTATGCGTCTCGATACAAAATATCCTCTATGTGCCCGGGAGCACTTCGGCGGCGCTGATCAGCCATGCGGCCATGTCGCTTATTGTATATTTCGTGTTGATTCTGGTCGTGCTTGTATGCTTTACCGAGACGATATGGACGGTACTATTTGTCACAGCATCCGGCTACATCGCCCAGGATTTAGCCGGAAGCCTGAAACAGCTCATGAAACAAATCCCCTCGATAGCGGAACTCGCGGAAAACACCTTTGGTATTCTGCTGGTTGACTTGCTATGTTACGGAGGGGTGTTTTTGCTTTTATTTGTGCTGTTCAGGCCGTTTATTCAGGATCGGGAAGAGGACTTCAACAATAAACTCAAAGCGATATTTTCTATCGTTGTGCTAATCATATGCATTGGCATGGCGCGCTTGACGCAGGACAATCCCGATCGAAATACCATGGCTGCCATCGCTGAAAGCTCCTATGCGATCATTGTGGACACGCTGATTTTAATTCTTCAATTCGGTGTCATGGATCAGGCGAGACTGAAAAGTCATATCGAAATCATGCGGGAACTCATTCACCAGCAGCACATGCATTACGAAGCCAGCAAAGTGAGCGCGCAGCTGATCAATGAGAAATACCATGATCTGAAAAAGATGCTCAACAGCTTTCAGGAAGTCGTGCCGCAAGAACAGCTCGACAGGATGATGAAATCCATCGAGCGCTATGATATTCGTGTGAATACCGGCAACGATGTTTTGGATGTGCTGCTTACGCAGATGATGGATCTATGCTTGCAACGCAACATTAACCTTACATGCAGCCTGGGGGGCGCGGATTTCAGCTTTGTGGAGGAGTTTGATCTGTACGCCCTGTTTCATAACGCCTTGGATAATGCGATCAACGCAGTTATGGCACTGCCAAGCGATAAAGACCGCTATATCATTCTGTCGGCAAGTCAAGATGAGAACATCATCACGATTCATATGGAAAATCCAAGTGACGGGGAAATTACGTATAATGAGGGCTTGCCTGCCAGCCAGAGAGATCCCAAATATCACGGCTTTGGTATGAAGAGCATGCTGCATACGGCAGAGCGCTATCACGGGACGCTTGCAATCAAACAAGAGAATAACCTTTTCATGTTGGATATTCTGTTACTCATGCCTAAAAAGACATAAAAAGCATCGTCTGATTACGATGTGAAGAGGTCCAGTTACGCGGTATATATTGTAGTATACCGCGTATTTTTGTATGTTTATGGCATGGAATTGCCCTGTTTTTACAGGGATAACAAAATAAGGAGGAACTTTTCTAATGAAAAACAACCGTACCCGTTTGATCGCCATGCTGGCAGCGATCGTTTGCTCCATGATGTTTATTGGTGCCGCGTCAGCTAGCATTATGAACACGTACACCGTTAGCGACAATATGTTTGTTGACGCTGTGGGCTGGTACTTCAACAATGACGTGATGCTGATGCTCAACGATGACGGCACCTACACCCTGATGTTCAAACAGGACATTTTTGGCACGACCGACCCTGGCATCAAGGGCAACAAAACCACCTTCTTTGAAGGCAAATACACCTCGGCGCCCTCTGCTGATGAGGAAGTCTCTCACCTGGATATCACGCTGGACACCACTGACCGCGTGTACCTTGAGCAGCACGGCAAAGCCTTCGGCCGTCAGGTTCTCAACTTCTCAATGGTGCTAGATACCGCCAACTGGACGGAAGATATGACCTATATCGCCTTCCCCGCTGGCAGCGATGATCCTGTGGCCGACTTCCTGGCAAACCACAGCGTTACTGGCATGATGCTGACTGTGGAAGACCTGCAGCTGGACATGGACGACGTCACTCTGGTCAACCGTATCCTCGAGATGCCTGACCTGACCGTGCTCAACATTGCCGAATAATCTATAAATACTTTCCATGAAATGGCAGCCGTATATTGAAAAATATACGGCGCTATTTTACTAGATGTCAAGGAGTTACGATTTATGAAAAGCAAAACCAATAAACGCCCAAGTGGCAAATTGATCTGGAAGATACTCAGCATTGTTTTTGCCGTCTTGTTTGTGTTTACGATGATTGCTGGCCCCATTGCCAACAATTACGCATCGATTGTTAATATGGTGCTTGGCATTGAAAACGCTACTATTGTCGGCGATGCTGATGAGGATATTCCGGATCGTTTTGTTTCGGACTATGCAACCAGCCAGGAACAGGAAGCCGCCGCAGAAGCGCTTTGTGAAAGTGTCGTTGCCAATGGCGGCGTGCTGCTGCTGAATCGTGAGAACGCTTTGCCCCTTGATAAAGGCGCGAAAGTTTCACTCCTTGGCACCGCATCCGCCCACTTTGTTTACGGCGGTACGGGTTCTGGCGGCATGAATACAGCCTCAGCAAAAACCCTGAAAGATGCCTTGTCTGATGATGGATTTTCCGTAAACCCGGTCATGTGGTCCTTCTATACGGAGGGTGCAGGGTCGTCGTTTGGCCTCAAAGAGGGCAGCGGCTCGATGAACAATCACATTTTTGCAAACGAAGATTTCTTTGTTAATGAAGTGCCGATTGATACCTTCACAAGCGAAGCGTTGGATTCCGTTGCCTCCTATGGCGATGCTGCCATTATGGTGATCGGGCGCGTTTGCGGTGAAGGCAAAGACTTGCCTGTGACCGGTGCCGGGGATGCAGACGGCAACATCCTGTCCATCAGCAAGGAAGAACGGGATATTCTATCCAAGCTCGCTGATCTGAAGGCAGACGGCGCTATCAGCAAAATTATCCTTCTTCTCAATACATCCAATGCCGTCGAGCTGGATGTGCTGGAGCCAAGCATCAGCGGTGTGGATTACGGTATTGATGCCTGTTTGTGGGTTGGCGGCGTCGGCCAGACCGGGATCAACGCGATCGGCGATCTGTTAAACGGCAGCGTAAACCCCAGCGGTCGATTGGTGGATACCTACTGTTATGACAATGCCACCTCACCGGCCATTCAAAATGCATATGTAACGGCGTATACCAATGCGGCGGAGGCCGGATTGTCCTTCAAAGACTCCAAGGATGAATATTACGTTGTGTATCAGGAAGGGATTTATGTCGGGTATCGCTATTATGAAACCCGATATGAAGACTATGTCCTGGGCAATGCTGCAGTAGGCGATTATGATTATGCGTCTACGGTGGCGTATCCGTTCGGCTATGGCTTAAGCTACAGCGACATCAGTTATGGCAAGCTCAACATGAGCGAGAAAAATGACAGCTTCGAGTTTACCGTCGATGTGACCAACAATAGCGCGCTGGATGCCAAGGAATCTGTACTGATTTACATGCAGTCACCCTATACTGACTATGACCGTGAAAACGGAATCGAAAAAGCGGCTGTGGAGCTTGTAGGCTATACCAAGGTCAGCGTACCGGCCAACAGTACCGTGAAAGCAACCGTAACGGTTGATAAAAGCGAAATGCGCACCTATGACCGAAACGGCCAGGAGACCTATATTGTCGATGCCGGCAATTACTATTTTGCAACCGGCAATGGCGCGCACGAAGCGCTCAACAATATCCTCATGCTGAAAGATGCAAGCAAGGATACGGCAAACGGAAGTGTTGATGTAAGCCTCATGGCCGGCACCGGAAACGCTGCACTCGCCGTTTCCTATACGCAGAAAAAACAGGACGATACCCTCTACGCAACTGCCAGTACGGGCGCAGCGATTACCAATCAACTCAATCATGCAGACCTCAACAAAGTGGACACTGATACCAGCAACGATGTTGTGTATCTGACCAGAAGCGATTGGGCCGGCACGATGCCAAAGGCTGATTTCAGCGGCGGCATCTATCGGGCGGCTGTGCAAATGCCTGCCAATGAGCAATTGGTCGAAGCACTGAAAACGATTATCGATTCCGACGGGGAAGGCACCATGCCCACCCTGGAAGCGGAAGGGGAATTAACACTGGCGCAGTTCATCGGTGTTCCCCTTGATGGCAGCATTACCCTGGCCGATGGCAATGTCTATACCTGGGATGATTTGCTGGATCAGGTTAAGCTGAAGGAAATGAACAAGCTGATCGGGCAAGCCTACCACAGCACAGCCCCGCTTGCCAGCGTTGGTAAGCCCTCGACCAAGGATGAAAACGGCCCGCTTGGCATTACGGCTCGCCTGACCGGCGGTGGCGCATCCACGAGCTACACCTCCGAGGACATGCTGGCAGCGACCTTTGATGTTGCGCTGGCAGAAGCGGTTGGCCGCAGCATGGGCAATGACTGCCTGATGGCAAACCGGAAATCCTACAGCGGCATTTACGGCCCGGGCGTGAACATGCACCGGACGCCCTACAGCGGACGCAACTTTGAGTACTACTCCGAAGATCCGTTTGTATCAGGCAAGATGTGTGCAGCGGAGGTCGCCGGTATCCAATCCAAAGGCGTCTACGTCTATATGAAACACTTTGCCTTAAACGATCATGAATCGGGACGAGACGGTATCAGCGTTTGGACCAACGAACAGGCAGCCCGCGAAATATACCTGCAGGCGTTTGAGTACCCGATTGAGGAGTCCAATGCGTACTGTGTCATGACCTCGTTTAACCGGGTCGGCACGATATGGGCTGGCGGCGATACCAATCTGCTGACCAACATCCTGCGCGGCGAATGGGGCATGCCGGGATTCATTATCACTGACTTTTCCAACAGCAATGATTTCATGGATGTCATTCAGGGCCTTCTGGCTGGTGGCGATGCATGGGACTGCAACGATGCAAGCAAGTGGTCTGAAAAATTGAAGCTGTACACAGATGACCCCAAAGTTGTTACTGCCATGCGGGAAGCAACGGCACGTATTATGTATACTGTGGCCAACTCCAATGCGATGAATGGTCTGGGATATACGACAATCGTCGTGGAAACACGCGGATGGTGGCAGGATGCCTTTATCATCGGTGATGTTGTCTTCGGTGCGTTGTTTGTCCTGTTCCTGAGCCTCTCCATTGTCAGCACCAAGCGTGCACGCCGCAAAAACTGATGTATCTATAGAAGACCTGCTGTTTATAACCTGGCAGCGGGTCTTCCCTTCAACAGCACGACGAAACTCTGATCGACGAAAGGTGAACTCGAATGAAAAAGATAGTATCTCTACTGGCAGTTTTTGTCCTACTGGCTGGGTTTGGCACCGGGATTGCACAGGAGCGGACCGCCCCTGAGGATTTAAGCGTCTACACAACGACGGACGTTGTGAATGCTGAAACCACCTATAAGCGCTATGATATGACTTTCTACGAAGAACCGTCCACGCAGCCCGGTACCATTGTAAAGCTTGATTACACCACCGATGTGTATGGCGATACGCTGAATACATGGGCGAATGTATACCTGCCTTACGGCTATGATGAAAACGGCACGCAGCGGTATAACATCATCTATTTCACGCATGGCACCAACGAGACGCAGGATAGCCTGCTGGGTGACGAACGCGTGAAAAATGCGCTTGACAACATGATTGAAGTCGGGATTGCCGAACCCTTTATCATGGTTTGCCCGACGTACTACTACGATTATGAAACCCGTGGCACCGATCATCAGACCTTCATCCAAGAGGTGCGTAAGGACCTGATGCCTGCTGTGGAAAGCAAATACCGTACCTACGCAGAAACGGTCGACGATGCAGGCTTCACCGCATCTCGTGATCACCGCGCTTTCAGCGGATATTCCCAGGGCGGGGCAGTGATGTGGACGCTTTTCACCGACATGCTTGACCGCGCCAAGTGGTTCCTGCCTTTCTCGGGCAGCTTTGGGAGCGTGTATGAGGACATTAAAACGACGCTTGCCAAGTACCCCCAATATGCTGACGACTTCTTTGTGTATATCGCCTGCGGCGGCAAGAGAGACGTTGCGTATGAAAACGGGAATGAGCTGGTCAATGCATTGCTTGCAGATGACATGTTCAGCTATGGTCTGGACCCGGCCAATAACAATCTGTATTACTGCTTGTCCAAACAAATTCATCAGACGTTGATGTCCCGTTACTATTTCTACAATGCATTTGTGGATGTGTTATTCAAGTAAGCAAGCGCACACAAGGAGACTGTACACATGAACAGAAGCCTGACAGCGAATGTTTTATCTCTGGCTCTCGTGCTCATTTTGCTGGCATTACCGGTGATGAGCCACGCGGAGCAGGCTACAGACCGCGAATATATCAACCTACCCGAACTGATGGTCATGGAAGACGGAACACCTGTCACCTCACAGGAGGAGTTCGCAGCTAGGCGGCAGGAGTTGCTTACGCTCTTTGCAGATACCATGTATGGCCCGATTCCCGCACACGGCTTTGAGACATCCTTTGAGGTGCTGGAAGAAGGCGATACGCTGGATGGAACCGCGATTCGCAAGCAGATCAAGATCCATGTATCAACCGAAAAGGGTTCGTCGGACGCATTGATGCTTCTGATTGTGCCAAAATCCGATGCGCCGGTCCTGGTGGTCTATGGTTTGAGCTTCGGTGCTGTGCATACTGTTTTGGATGATGCGCAGATTCTTGCTTCCTATTCGGTCAGAAAATATCCGAATGTGGAAGAGGACACCCGCGGCATACAAGCTGACATGTGGTGCATTGCGCAAGCCGTGCAGCGCGGTTACGGAATCGCAGTGGTATTCTGTGATGATTTTTCGCCCGACAACACCAGAACGTATAACAGGCGAATCATCTCCCTCTTTGATGAGCCGGACTTCAAGGGAATCAGCGCATGGGCGTTTGGGCTTGAAAGAATGGCCGATTATCTCCAAACGGATGAAAATGTCGATGCCAGCCGCCTCGTTGTTACCGGTATGTCTCGCCTAGGTAAGGCTGCGCTTTGGGCTGGTGCTAATGATGAGCGAGCTGCTTTGACGATTGCAACCGTGAGTGGCACCTGTGGTGCAAGCATGAGCCGAAGCAATACAAGAGAGCAGATTGGTGATCTGAATGCCTCATTCCGCTGGTGGATGCGCGATAGCTTTAAGACTTACAATGACAGAGTGAACGAACTACCTGTAGATCAGCATGAGCTGATTGCCTGTGTTGCGCCGCGTAAGATCTATGTCAGCAGTGCCGAGACCGACCTATCCAACGATTCGCAGGGCTCGTGGAATGCTATGATGATGAGCCGGGACGCGTTCCGTTTGTTTGGTCATGAAGTGATTGAGGACAACACGGTGGAACAACCGCCGGTCGGTACGCGAGTCTTTACAGAGAGTATGGCCTATCACATGCGCAGTGGGAAACATGGCATTAATGCAGAAGACTGGAACAACTATTTTGACTATATGGACCTATACCTGCAGTAAACCGTAAGAACAATCCGAAATAAATACTTAGAAAGGGTAATGAAGATGAAAAAATTCCTAGTACTGGTCACAACATTGGTCCTGATCGCTGGCCTTAGCACCGGCCTGGCCGATGGGCGAACTGCCCCGGAAGACTTAAGCGTGTATACGACGACGGATATCGTGGACAAAGAGACTTCCTACAAACGCTACGATATGACCTTCTATGATGCCGAGTCCACGCAGCCCGGTACCGTGGTGAAAGTGCCCTATACAACCGATGTCTATGGAGATACGCTGGACACCTGGGCCAATGTATATCTGCCCTATGGGTATGATGAAAACGGCACGGAGCAGTACAATATTATCTACTTCCTGCATGGTTCCAACGAAACGCAGGACAGCTTCATTGGCGATCCGCGCGCCAAAAACGCAGTTGACAACATGATCGAAGCCGGTATTACCGAGCCCTTCATTATGGTGTTCCCGACCTACTACAACGATTATGAAACCCGCGCGATTGACATGACCAACTTCCCGCTGGAAGTGCGCAATGATTTGATCCCGACGGTAGAGGGCATGTATCGTACCTATGCACCGTCAGTCGATGAAGCCGGGTTTATCGCATCCCGCGATCATCGCGCCTTTGCCGGATACTCCCGCGGCAGCTATGCAACCTGGCATATGTTCTTCAACCTGCTGGACTACAGCAAATGGTATATGCCATTCAGCGGCGCGATTAGTGGTGCTGCCGAGATGTCCATGGAAGCAACGCCGGATGAACAAATTGCAGCCTTGCAGCAGGCGATTGATGCAAACAGCGACTACAAGGACGATTTCTTCATCTATGCTGCCTGCGGCGGCGGTCGCGATATGATGTATGGTGTAATGAATGCCCAGATCAAGGCGATGGTTGCCGATACGGAGTATTTCAGCTATGGCATGAACCCGCAGGAAAACAACCTGTTCTACTGTTTGTCCAAAGAAGTTCATCAGACGCTGATGTCCCGTTACTATCTGTACAATGCATTTGATGTGGTTTTCAAGTAAATCACAATCCCAAAAAGAGCTGTTCCATCATACGGAACAGCTCTTTTTTTCATGTGCCAAGGGAATGGATATCGCACGCAAGTATTCGGATATCCTTTGGCTATTGTAAGAATGAATAGCAGCCTATTCTTCTATCTCAAACGCTGTCACGGTCATGCCAAGGCGTACGCTGTCAGTGGGCGTAAAATGAATGTAAACCGTGTATGTCACCACTTCGCTGTCGGCATCTTCTGTCTTGGTTGCAACATTTGAGATCATCTCCACAGTGCCGGGCAGTGTGGTCTCGCCTGTCTCATCGTAATTAAAGCTCAGCAGCATCGGGTCGCCTTCATGCACATTGGCCAGGTCGTACTCGGCCAGTTCGAGAGCGACACGCAGGCTATCGGCCGGGGATACGGTGATGAGAACGTCGCCCTTGGCAATGCTGTCACCGGCGGCGATGTCTACGCTTTCAACAATGCCCGATGCACTGGACGTGAGCACATTCCCCGTTGCTGTTAGGCCGGGCAGGATGCCGGTTACCGTTTCGTACAGCAGTTGCCCGCGCGTCACGCTGTCGCCATCCTGCACATGCATCGCCACAATACTGCCCTCGCCTGCCATGACGATTTCTGGCGTACGGGACACTGTACCGCGGCCGACACGTGTTTCATTGAGCAGCTCCGGTGAGCGGAACAGGTATACTTGTTCGTCCATCAGCAACGCGCCGGATGTGGTTTCCACGGTGAAGTCCATACCATCGACCGCCGTAATAATGCCTTGCGCAAAGTTACGGTCATAGGTACCGCTGCTGCGCATATACACGGTCTCACCGATGTGCACATACATCGTTTCGATGCTGCCGTAAGCCTTGGTTGCGGTTGAAGTGATGGTAAACTGCATGGATGGTGCAATGTACAGCACGGCACCGAAGCGATCTGCGATGGTCTTGGCATCATCGCCCGGCTGGCCGAACAAACCCGTAACCGTACCATCGCATGGGGCATACACCTTGGTGGTTTCCACCGTGGCGACGGCATCCCCGGTGCTGATTTTTTCTCCCGCCTTAAGCACAACCGTGCTGACCGTGCCGCCAAACGGCGCGCATACAACCTGCGGCGTGACGCATACGATGGTTCCGTCATAGCTGCCGGAGGCCAAGGCAAGCCCCGGCGCTGCACATAGCAGCGCAAGCAGGATCGCAAGTGCTTTTCTAGGTGTTTTCATCGTTTTTCCCTCCGTATATGTTTTGTTCATTGCATTCATTACTCAATATCCTGAAGCTGTATGGTCGCGCTCATGCCAAGCTTCACACTGCTGCCCGGCTGTAAGCTGACCGTAGCGGTGTATTGCCCGTCTGTATTGGCGATGTGCGAAATCTGTGTGACTGTGCCGGTCAACGTGCGGTCTGCGCCGGCATCCCAGTCCATGGTGATGGTTGCATGCTGCCCGACAGCAATGCCTGCAAGCTGGGCTTCGTCCACGAGCAGCGATACGGCATACTGTTCCGGCGAAACGATGGACAGCAGCACATCCCCCTGGGCGACGCTATCTCCGGGGCTTACTTCTAGCGTATTGACCACGCCGGAAACGGTCGCACACACGGTCGACTGAATCGCTTCTGTTTGAGGCAGTGTACCGTCCACTGTTTCGTATAGCAGCTGCCCGCGCTCAACCTTCTGGCCCTCTGTGACATGCATTTTGTAAAGCGTTCCCTGACCTTCAATCGCCCAGTCTGCCGCGCGGCCGGTATAGCCGCGTCCGATGCAGGATGATTCGGTCATGTCCGGCTCCCGGTACACAAATACGAAGCGTCCGATGTACAACTTGCCGGATATAGTGGTCACCGTGTAATCGGAGCCATCCACCGCGGAAACGTACCCCACGGCGTTGTACTCCGGCTGGGACTTGCGCTTGATATATACAGTCTCGCCGATATTGATGTACCTCATATCAGGGGACGGATCCGCCATATAAACCGTCGCGCTCACGCTGTAGCGGTTGCCGGTCTCAAGCGTGATGGCGATTGTATCGTCAAGCGATTCGCCGGGCTTTGCAAACACGCCGCTCACAGTTCCGTCGGTGGGGGCATAGACCTTGGTTGTTGAAAGCGTTACCAGCGGCTGTCCGGCTGTAACACGCTGGCCTTCCAGTACGCTGATTGCTTCCGCCTGCCCGTTAAAGGGCGCGACCACCTGCAAACTGCCTTCATTAACGACAGTTCCGCTGAACGTCGCGCCTGCCAGCGCAGGCAGCGGTGCAAGCAGTAAGATGGCAAGCAACGCAAGGATTCTAAAGTTGCGCATTGGCGATTGTCCTTTCCTTCCCGCAGTCCAATGGTTACTTGTGCTGTTCTTTGCTATGCTTTCCGCGCAGCAAGCCCCACAGATACAATAGCAAGCAAGCGGTAATCGCGCTGCACCAGCTGATGACCATACCGAAGTAGCGAATGCGAATCAGCTCCGGACTGCGTAATTCCATCAGGTTTGCGGTGCCTTGCCATACCTGCCAGAATGCGGTTTGGATGTCATTCCACACTACAGGCACAGCAGGGACCCATTCGGGGAAGATGTACAGTGGCGCTACGATAGCACGCAATAGCAGCAGCGTGATCAGCACCAGCGTGACGCCGGTGATCGTAAACAGCAAAGCCATGCCGATCAAAGGCCAAATGAATTGGCGCAGGTACTGCTGCTGCAGCCGTTGTTTGTTTTCTGCCGCAAACTGCCATAGCCGCCGTTTCCATACACCAAACAACCAAAATAGTATGATGCTGCCGCTGGCGCATAACAGCACCCACAGTGGCAGCTGCGCACCAGAGGCTTCCTTTTGCAAATTGATCAACGTGCCGCCACCCTGCCAGGTTTCCAGATCTTCGCTAAACGTGGCGCGTGCGCCTGCGCCGGAAACGGGCCTTGCAGTGACTTGCAGGGCATCCAGCTGAATGGCCTGGTTCCATAGAGCGGCCATGGGCACATAGGCAGTGTAATCATCGCGGTCGCCGACTCGTTTTGTGTGGCGCAGTACGCCGATGACCGTAAACTCCACTTGAGAAATGGTTACCGTGCGGCCGATGGGCTCGGTGATACGGAACAGCGCCAGAGCCAGCTGTTCGTCCAGCAAAATACCGTTGGAACCGTATTGCAGTTCCTCCGGGTAAAACAGCCGACCGGCAAGCAGATATTGAGGCGCAATGAGAAATGCGTTTGGCCCCAGTGCGTTTAAGCGGGTTTGTATCGGTATGTCTGTATCGCTGACAAAGCTTGCGCTTTCCACGATACCGGACATTGTGTATGCTTCGATGATGCCATCCCAATCCTCTGCGATGGTTTGCAGGGTTTCAAGCAGCTCCTGTACCTTCGCGTTTGGCAGGGCTTTTTCTTGCGTTGATTCTGCCTGCGGATCGAATGGGGGACTATCCTGTCCGCCGGCGCTGATATCGACGACCGGAGCCGTGACCAGATACTGCAGGTTGCTGCCGATGGCGTGTATCTGCGTAACAGACCACACCAGCAGTATGGTGCATACCGCCAGCAACACAATAACCCATGGTTTGCGCTTCTTCATCAGTCGATATACTCCATCACGTTGCAGTTGTCACTCAGCGCCCGATCCTCACCGCCTGCGATTTTCTGATAGGACAGATCCTCTTCCACAGACACCACAGTATCGCCGCGTTCCAGCACGGTGACGGGTGTCTTGGTGACCTTCATGGCAGAAGAATTGAGGAAACCGCCGTAGTAATTCTGGATGGTATATACATAGTTTGAATCCTCACCATCGCTGCGTACGGCAGCGGCGGGAAGAAGTGTGGTGGATTGTTTTGCCCGGTACCGCACCGTGACGGTCACGCTGCCGTCTGTCAGCAAGGAGACGATGCCACCTTTGGCAGAAATGATTTTATCCGTCAATTCGATGTACAGGTATTTTTTACCGTCACCGCCCAGTGCTACGGATTCCACAGTGGTTTTTTCGGTTCTGGAATTGCCGTCCACCTCCACTTTGGTGCCATCAGTAATCGTTTTGGAAAGGGTGGTAATATCGGCGCGAAGCTGGGGCGGGGTATCCGCTTCACTCAAGGTAAAGGCAGTGGTTTTGCCTTCATAGGTATCGCCGCTTTTCACATCCATAGAAACCACATAGCCGTCCTGTGGCGCGGTCACGTTGGTCAGCTTGTTTTTGTATTCTGTTAAGGCGACCATATCATCCAGCAGGCCATTCATCTCATCTAAAAGAGCATCGCGCTCCTTGATGTACTGGAACGTTTTTTCCTTGAAGCTGGAACTTGCGAGTTTGTAAGCCTCGAAAAATGCAGTATACGCCTCATCGTATGCAGCTTGCTGCGATGCCACGGTTTGGACTGCCGCAAGCAAATCGTCCTGCCCGGCAGCACGCTGCTGCCACTGGGCCGTATCGCTGCCCAGCGCAACATCCAGCTCTGCCGCCAGTACGCGTGCATCGTGCTTGGCCTGCGATAATATAGTTTGCAGATCCAAAACGGCTTTATAGTAGTCGTTTTGGCTGCTCTCCTTGTCAATACGCAGGTTTTCAATATCCTTATCCAGCAGCGCGGCGGCTTTTTCGTCGTATTGGTCCTGCAATTCCTGCATGGATTTTTCATACTCCGGCATGGTGGCGGTAAATAGCGTTTCGCCAGCCTCCACAGTCTGCCCTGCGCGCACATAGACTTTATCTACAATGATGTTGTGATCCATCGCCTCTTGCAGTGTATAGTCTGTTGTTTTGGGGAAGAATACCTTTGCGTCCAGTGTGATTTTTTGTTCCAGACGCCCCTTGCCTACGTCCACGATACGAACCTTCGGCGTGGTAATGGTTACAATTGTATTGGCAAAAAACATGCAAAGTGCGATGACAATGGCCAGCGCAATCAATCCACGGATCGCAAATCGTTTCATTTTCATGTCGGTTCAGCCCCTCCCGTTTACTTCAACTCACTGAGTGTTACACCTAAAAGAATATCTTCCTGAAAGAAAAAATAGACGAATAATGCCGGCAAAATATACAGCGCAGCGCCCGCGAAAGCGATGCCGGAGTTATCCGAGCCGATTTGATTGAACATAACGGAAAGCGGCTGGTCACTGGTGCGGTTGGCCAAATACACCAACGGCTGTTCCACCAGATTCCAGCAATCCGCAAACGAAAGTGCCACGGCTGCTCCCAGCACCGGCCGGCATACCGGCAGCACCACATGTACATAACAGCGGGAGAGGCCTGCTCCGTCCATCATACCGGCTTCCAATAGCTCGTTGGGAAGCCCGATCATGAACTGACGCAGCAGAAAAATATAAAACGGCGAAAACCACATGGGCAGTATGACGGCCCACGGCGTTTCCAAAATGCCCATGAAGCGCAGCGTGATTACGCTTGGCACCATGGTAACCTGGAAAGGAAGCACCATGAGCATCAGGATGCCAAAAAAGATCGCGTCTCTGCCTTTAAACTCAAACCGGCTCAGCGCATAGGCCATCATCGGGATGATAATCGCTTGCCCCAGCAGGATTGCAACCGTATACTTGACGGAATTGACAAACAGCTTTAGATACTGCGGGTCTTCAATCAGTATGGTGTAGTACTGACGTATGGTTGCCATCTGCGGAGAAAACAGTACAGGAAGCCACTGGGTTTCGTCGTAATTGCCGCGTAGATTAAAGTATGCGGTGATTTCGCTTTTGGGGAAAAAGGAGTATAGGAACGTAAATACAATCGGCAGTAAAACCAAAGCTGCTATGATTGTAAGCAATACAGCCGACAATGTCTTGCCGGGGGTAAAGCGGCGCTGTGATTTGACAGCGACGGGAACCTTAAAATCCGTCATAAGCGCCTCCTCCTATATGCGGTCGGGCGAGCGAACAGCCCGCGTGAGATACATAAGCCCGAAGAACACAAAAACGATGATGGCAAAGCTATAGGCTGCCGTTGTTACGTCCTGATAATTCAGCCGGGCAAATTTGTTGTTCATAAAATGCTGTAGGGTGTACACCGTTTCGGCAGGATACGCCCCGCCGATGAAATACGCTTCCTTGAAGATCTTGAACGCATTGATCCACGCAAGGATGAACACCAGAAACGCCGTGGGAGCGAGCAGCGGCAGCGTGATCTTGCGCGCCTGGGTCCATGGGCCCGCGCCTTCCAGGCGCGCATAATCAAAGTATGCTTCCGGGATGGTTTGCATAGCCGATGCGAAGATAACCACGGAAAAACCGAGGTTTTTCCAAATATAGAGCGCAAGTACCGGAACGCGCAGCGCTTCGCCCTCCAGCCATAACACGCGTCCGATTCCCAGCAGCGCAAGCAGGTGGTTGATCGCTCCGCCGTAATCAAACATCAGCAGCCATATCAGCAGCAGGGCGGACGAGGGCATCAGGTAGGGCAGCAGCAGCGCACCGCGGAAAAACGCCGCCCGCCGGCCGAGTGACTTGAGCATCAAAGCCAGCATAAAGGAAAGCAGCCAGATAACGGGAGAGGAGAAAAGCGATAGCTCCATTGTGTTTTTCAAGCCGAGAAGGAACATTTCGTTCTGCCATATTTTCAAATAGTTATCAAACCAAACAAAGTTGTTTTGAAACGTTCCGTCCGTCATGCTGTAATACAAGCCGCCGATGAACGGGGCAAGCGAAAATACTGCAAGGCCAAGCAGGCCAGGCAGTAAAAACAGCAGAACGCCCTTTTTATTACGGAACAATGAGTATGCCTCCTTTGGGAAAAGGGACAGCCATACAGCGGTCAGGCTGTCCCTTGTGGTATACGGAGTGCAGAGTGCGTGGGATTATTCCCTTTCCAGCCGGATCATGCGCAGCTTTTGATCCACCTGCTTGATGAACTGATCCATCGATAGCTGCTTTTGCACATAGCGGCTGATCAGGGTGTGAATCTCGGTATAAGCATCGTTGTTTCCGTTGTAGCTTAGCAATGATGGGGTAACGGCGTATGCATGTTGTGCCAATTCGCGGTAGGCTGCGATGCTTTCAGCGGACGCATCCCAGTAGTACTCGTCGTCCATTTCGGAAAGAAACTCCTCATATTGTTCGATGACGGACTCGATATCCTTAACATCTTCCGGAGCGGCCGTTTCCAGGCTGGCTTGTGCTTTGGCAAGCATTTCCTCCTGCTCGGCGACCATTTCGACGTAATGTTCGTTTTTAATCGGTTCATTATCGTCCGGGAACATCATAATATGTTGTCTGGGCTGCATATTATCCAGCATATACCGGATGTACTGCACGGCCAATTCCAGGTTTTGGCTATTGGGATTGACAAATATGCAGCTGACACTTGCCGGCACGTGGAGTGCTCCGCCTTCCTCAATAGGCAACACCAGAGGAGTGGCGTAGTCATCATACGTATCTACGGTCAGCCATTGGCTGTGCTCCGTAAACAGGCAACTGGAAACTAAGTCTTCATAGATTATGTTCATGTCCTCATCTTCATAATTGGGAATGGTGTCGTTCAGTGTGTCCATATCAACGGCTTCAAGAGCAGTGAGCATTTTCCGAAACAGCGGCGTATTCAGCGTGATGTCTTCTCCTTCGGCCTGACACTGTCTAATATATTGGTCAAGAACCATTTGGAAAAGACTGGTGCCGTAATCGTATGCATATTCCATCAACTGGATATCCGGATTTTCGCTCAAGCCTTCGTCTGCCCACCACTGAATAAATTCGATGAGCTCTAGATAGGTTGTGGGGACCCGATCCGCTAGCCCCAAGTCTTCCCATGTGCTGTGGTATCGGCTTAAGCCACTGCTGTAGATGCTGGTGGGTACAGCATAAAACACATCGTTATCTGAGATGACAGATTGGATGAACGGATACATGGCCTTTAGCTGATCCGTGATATCCGTGTAAGGGGAAAGATCCAGACAATACCCCTTCTCCATAAGACTTTGGAAGTCCTGATAGCTCAGATCGTAGTAATACAAGTCAAAGGCATTGTCGCCCGAAACCATCGCCTGGGCCAGCGCTGTTGCAGATTCGAAGTATTCATCCTGATTGAAGTTGAGCGGAACATCCGGATATTGTGCCATGAATTCCGTGGCCGCATCATCAAGGTAGCCGCCATACACCGAGAGAGATACCTCTGGCAGATAGGATGGATCGGTATTGCGGACAATCAAACCATCCCACAGGTGGATGGCGTACAACCCGCCTGTCAGCACAGCCGCAGGAGCATCGCTTGCGTAATCCACAGGCATGAAGGCGACCTGCGTGGCTTCGCCCAGTGCTGGCATAGCCATGAGCATACTGTTGGTCGTGTAATATAGCGTATCGTTCTGGGCATAGTAAGCGATGCCCGACACATTGTAATGGCCGAATGTCCCTGCCTGCGTTATGCTGCCGTCCTCTGGGTTGTAAATTTCCACTGTGGGATTGGATAACTCGCCGGTATCCCGGTTATAGGCGGTTTCAAAATTAAAAACCTCTAACAGCAGCATGCCGTTTTTATACGGCGCGATTGCCTGTACATACTCTGTATCATGCTGTTGCATATCGCCTGTGGACAGATTGAAGGAGTAGAGAATGGGATTTTCGTAGTCGCTATCATCGCGCATAAGCATATATAGAAAATCGTCTACAAGGCAGATATTGAATATATCCACATAATCTCTGCTGTTTTGGAAATCTTCGATTTCTGACCAGTCCAGCATAATGGGTGATCCATATGTAGCCAAGCCGTCTTGGAATGTCAGCGGATGCAGATAGCCGTATTCGGTGTTGAAACCATACACTGTCTCTCCGTCGCTTAATAGCATATCAATGTATTTTGTCTCATCGACTTCCCCGGCAGCCTGCGCGTCTTCATACGATGAGTAGTATCTGGCGACCAGGTTGGAGGCAGCCTGCTGCGGGATTTCCATCCCGGGCTGCCATACATAGACTTCGGATCCCCATAATGTATAGACCTGATCTCCTACAACCGCCAAGGAAGGTTCGTTGTAATTTTGAAGATCCAATGCTTCCCGCTGGGCATCAGAAAACATATAGGCATCCCCCGGGGCGGCCACCGCACCGGTTAGAATACACAGTACGCACAGCAAACAGAGTAACGCGAATCGCTTTTTCATAATTTCCTCCGAAAGATAGTCAGAATGTATAGTGAGTGTCATTAACCTAACGATGAATAAGACTCCAATGTTCCATTCGAATTAGAATTTCCTCGCGAAGTATACCATAGTGTACTACACGTTGCAATACACTTAGTACGATAATATGTAAACATTTGGTACAGGAGCGCAGCAGAACACTGTAACAGAGGATTGTGGACAAGCATACCCGCCTTTGCAATGGCAACGTGTGTGTCATATTTGGTGCCTGCTCCCATTCAAGGTTTGTGGTCTCCCCGGAGCGATCAATACCTTGTGATCGCTGAATCGAAACATAAACAGCAGTTTCCATACTCAAAAAGCCGCTTGATGAAAGCGGCTTTTTAAGTCTTCATGCTAGGATATGTGATACGCCTTATAAGTTGCTGAGAAAGACGCCGATTTTATGCGCAAGTATCGCTTGTCCCGCGTCATTGGGGTGCAGGGCATCGGGGCAATAGCGCTCGCGGATGATTTCAACATTGGGCTGAATACCGCTGGTCGCGTATAAATCAAGCACCGGCAGGGAATAATACCGCGCGCATTCCAAAATTGCATTGACATAGTCAAGCAGCACGCCGCCTTCCTGTGCTTTGTCTCCATCGCCGCGGGGGTTATCTTCGTCCCGGCGGTGCAGGGGTGTTAGAAACGCGATCACAGAATCGGGATACCGGTTGATCAGCCGCTGCATGAGGGTATGCGTAGCTCCGTAAAAGGTATCGTAGCTGCGATCGGCAAACGTACCCAGCGGCGCATTGCCATGGCCGAAATCATTGGTGCCGCCAAACACGACGATGGCATCTGCGTTTGGTTCCATGGTGTCTACGCGGTCACAGAAATTGTAGTCCCACGGTGCATTGTCGCTGGCTGCCTCCTGACGGGAAAAGCGTGTGCCGCCGATACCGTAATTGTTCGCGGATTTCAGGCCGTACATTCTTTGGATACGGGCGGGGAATACGTTGTCCGGGTTTTCTACACCCACGCCCTGCGTGATACTGTCTCCCAGAAAATTGATGGTTGCACCTTTTAGATTCATACAGAACACCTCTTACATTTACTGTGCGGTATTGCGCGTTGATTACATTGCCAAACTCTCTTTGACCCATGCTGCGGCCTGCTCCATTTGCCGAACTTCATCCATGAATAAGGGGGTCATCCCGCGCTGGTTTGCTGCGCGGGTATAGAGCGAGGTTATGATGCCCTTTTGCTGCAGGTGATACTTCGCGTTGACCGGATAGAGCTGTTTTTCGATCTGGGCAAACATGGTGAGCAGACTTTGCAGAACATCGGCTTTTTCGGGTTGGCTATTATAGTTTTCCAGTAACCATGCGTAGAGTTCCGGATGGAAACCGGCCATGATGCCGGAGTATCCGGCAGCACCGGCGCGGATGGAATCCAGCAGGGTTGCGGTATTGGCATTGTAGAGCTTGAGCTGCGTTCCTTCTAGCACTGCAAGGCGCTTGCGGATTGTATCGATATTGCAGCAGGTATCCTTAACAAAGTGAAAGCGCCCGGTTTGCGCAACGGCCTGCAGCTGGTCTAAGGTCATCAAGCGTTTATACGGCGTGGGGCACTCATAAAACCCAAGCGGCATGGCCGGGTCTATACGGTCCAGCAGGTAGTGCAGGGAATCCTCCCAAACAGCGTCATCGGCACCCTCTTCTGCCAGGCGGTTGGTGATGAGAATCACGGCGTCTACGCCCGTATCTGCAATCTGCCGCAGTTCGTCTGCCTGGTCTTCCAGTGCATAGGAGATATGACCGGATGCGATAACGGGAACGTGTGCATGCTTTTTGACGAAGGAAGCGATTTTGATGCGCTCGGATAAGCTTAAGAAGAATACTTCGCTGGACTGGCAAATGGAAAACAAGCCATCGGCGCCGGTTTCTTCATAAAAGTCAATCAATCGGGCCAACGAGTCAAAATCCACACTGCCCCCACTGGTAAATGGGGTCAGCATAACAGGCCACATCTCGCGTTTTTGCATAGAAGTCATGGTATACGCTCCTTTAGTTTCATAAGGAATCATCACTGCCTTGTTAAGTGCAATATTTAGCCAATATACCGCGAATAAACGCGGGAAAGCAGAACAGGGACAGAGTGGGTTAGTAAGAACGGATTATCAACCTAAGATGAAGAATAGCAGACGGATGATACTCTGTCAAGATATTTATCATGGAGCGAAGGTATGATTAAAATTGAATTGATCAGTTGCAAAGCACGGAGCAGGAAAGGGGAGTCGATGATGGAGTAGGGTTAGCTGCAAATGGAGGTGAAGAAGGCTTCTCTGGCCGAGTATAGCATGCCGTGAATCCCCGAATACTTGCCCAGTGCCGCGAATTGGATGCTGGTGCTGAATTTGATGCGTGTCTGGAAGCGCTCTTGAAAGCGGGTTTGCAGCGTTTCACTAAAAACGGTATATTCGCCGCCGAAGATCACCTTGTCCAGCGCCAGAAAGTTCCCCAGATTAAAGATCAGGGTACATAGTTCATCACAGATGGACTCGACCTTGCGACAGATATAGGGGTCTTTGGCTTGATAGGCAGCAACGACATCGCTGAAGCTGATTTGCCCGCTGCAATCGCGCAGGCAGGTGTTTACGCCGCGCTGTACATCGGCACGGATGTTTTCGACCAGCGGTTTGATACAAATCCTGTCTTCCAGTGCACCGGCATAGTCCGGCTGGCTCATATCCAGATAGTAATAGATTTCGCCAGCATTGTAGTGGCTGCCCTCAAAAAGGTGGTTGTTGATAACAATGCCCGAGCCCATGCCGGCGCCACAGCTGATGTACAGCAGGTTTTCATCGCCCCGGCCAGTGCCATAGGTCCATTCGCCAAGTGTAGCGGCTTTGATATCGTTCTTAATAATGATGTCTGCGTTGTATTTCTTGTGCCATGCTTGTTTCATATCGCTGTTATTCCAAAGTGTACGGCCATACCCAACATTCTGGGAAAGGATATTGCCCTGGGCATCAAAAACACCGGGAGACGATATGGCAATACAGAATAATTGTGCAAGATCGAAACCGCTGGATTGTAGCAGCGATTGGATTGCGTCTTCGAGCATGGCAAATCGCTGATCATAGGGTGTATCTTTGGGGATGTGAATCTCTTTTTCGCCGAGAATATCATTTTGCAGGTTGCTTAACACAATGATCGGGTCAATGTAATTCAGGTCAATTGCAATAATAATTTTATGGTTTATGTTGAACTTCAGAAGCGAAGGTTTTCTGCCCCCTTTTTCGGTGGGGGCGCCTTCGCCAATTTCTTCGATGATGCCGACTTTCAGTAGGTCTGATAAATTATCAGATATCGCAGGCTTGCTTAACCCCAGCGCTTTGGAAAGCTCAACACGCGACGTTGTGTTTCTGGCGTATACAGCGTCCAGAATCAGCCTTTGATTATGTTTTCGCAGGTAGGATGCGTCTACGGATGTTCTCTTTTTCTGCATAATAATCCCTGCTTCCAGTGCGTAGACTGGCATATTTCTTGTGTAAAAAGGCTTTCTGAAAGTATGCCTTTTTCGTTAAGCAATCTTACCAAGTTGACAATAAAGTATCAAAGTATTGCTAAAATGTCAAGAAATAGTACCTAAAATTACCTGTTGACATTTGCGTGGAAGCGTGACATACTATGGTTAGTAATACTACATTACGAACGTTACAGTTCAAGCATACGAAGATACGTAATCGCGCAGTGTATTCCATTTTCGAAGACATACCGGTCAATACGTGTCAGCAGCGGGAGACTACGCTGGAATTGGAGGCAATCCATGTTTACAATGCAGCAACAAGATGATGCAAGGAAGCGGGTTGAGACAATCACCGGCATTACCTTGCCTGCGCATATACAAGCCAGCTATGGGGAAGGGTTATCGCTTACCTATACGCAACTCAGCTGTGAGATTCTGGCGGAGGATATCAATGCCCTGCACCGCGGATACTTTCTGGTGGCCCGTGCCATCAGGGAAAACCGAAAAGAATTCAACGTTTCGCAAAAACGGTCGTATGCCTCCTGCGGCGCAATGTTAGATGTATCCCGCGGGGCGGTCTTAACGGTTGCGGCGGTTAAGCGGTATATGGATCACCTGGCTGCGCTGGGCATGAACCTTTTACTGCTTTACACAGAAGATACCTATGAAATTCCGGACTATCCATATTTCGGGTATCTGCGTGGCCGCTATTCCAAGGATGACTTAAAAGCGCTGGATGCCTATGCGGTAGAACTTGGCATTGAACTGGTTCCCTGTATTCAAACCCTGGCGCATCTGGCGCAGTTCCTCCAGTGGAAGGATAGTGCCGACATGAAAGATCAAGCGGATGTCCTGCTGGTGAAAGATGAAGCAGTGCAACGCTTTATCGAGGCGGAAATTGCCACCGTGAAAGACTGTTTTTCGTCAAGCCGCATTCATATCGGCATGGACGAAGCCCATGGAATCGGTCTGGGACACTATATAGAGAAACACGGCTACCCGCAGGATCGGTTTGCGCTGCTGAATGATCATTTACACTTTGTTGTCGATGTCTGCGGCAAGTACGATCTGCACCCCATTATGTGGAGCGATATGTTTTTCCGTTTGGGCTCAGCCACGAATGACTATTACGACAGCAACGCCATCATCCCGCAGCGGGTGATTGATATGATTCCGGATGTAGACATGTGCTACTGGGATTATTACCATACCGATCAGCAGTTCTACACAACAATGTTAAAACAGCATGCGCGCATGAGCAGCACCACCCAGTTTGCAGGTGGTATCTGGACATGGTCCGGATTCCTGCCGCATGTCAAGCGTACGATGGCGACGATGATTCCAGCGCTCAAAGCGTGTGCAGAGCAGAAAATAGACACCGTATTTGCCACCATGTGGGGCGATGACGGCGCGGAGACGGATGTATTCTTAGGGACTGGGCTGCTGCCGATCTTTTCGGAAACATGCTGGCAGGGTGATGCCTGCCCGCTGGATGAGATGACGAAAACGGCAGAGTGCCTTATCGGGCTCAGCTGGGATGCCTATAGCGCATTGGGTGAGTTTTATGCCGATGAAACCGAAAAAGCGCCCGGCAAAGCGATGCTCTGGTCTGATCCGCTGTACCCGATGATGGAGGGGCAGTATGAAGCGGTGCAAGACATTGCAGATCGGGCGCGTAAGGCCTTGAAACGGCTGGAAGCAGGGGATGATCGCTGCGAGCTCCGCTATGCGCGGGCCGTGTTCCAAACCACGGCGGCCAAAGGTGATTTGGTCAGTGAGCTTCGCAATCGCTACAAAGCGGGGGACCGGCAGTGGTTGCAGCAGGCTGCCGATACGACGATCCTTGCGCTGATCACTCACTATCAGCAGCTGATGGAAAGCCATCGCGACTTGTGGGAACGCGATATGAAGCGCTTCGGCTGGGAAATCCTTAGCCTGCGCTATGGCGCGGTCACGGAAAGGCTTTGGGACACTGCCTATGAGATCAATCGCTACCTGCATGGGGACATTGACGTGATTGAAGAGCTGGAACAAACCCCGCTGCCCGCAATGCGCAAAGGCGGCAGTCAGCGCTTTCGCGATCTGGTCACCCCGGCCTTCGATTGGTAAACGGTTAAAACGGAAGCAAAATGCAGCAAGAAAGTAGTATCGCAATGAACGCTTACGACGTGATCACGGAACGCATCCAGCCTCTGCGGGAGGCATTATCCGGCAGACCGGAGCTGCAGGATGTATTCAGCCGCTGTTTTGTCAATACTATCGAGACGACCGTGCAATCTACGCAGGCTGGCGATACGTTTGTCATTACCGGCGATATCGAGGCTATGTGGCTGCGGGATTCAACTGCCCAGGTGCTCCACTATGTACGCTTTTGCGATGATCCCGCTGTGGCCGCGATGGTGGAAGGATTGATTGCCCGGCAGATGGACTGTATCTTGATTGATCCGTATGCCAACGCATTCAACAAAACAGAATCCGGGCGTAAATGGGCCGAGGATCAGCCTGTGCACTCCGGCTGGGTGTGGGAACGCAAATACGAGGTCGATTCCCTGTGCTATCCCATTTTGCTGGCGTATCGGTTCTGGAAGCAAACAGACAGTCGCGCGTTTATGACAAATAGGTTTCATCGCGCACTGCGCATGATTGTTGATGTACTCCGCACCGAACAGAACCATGCGGAAAGCAAGTACTGGTTTCTGCGTGAACACTGCCCGGACCCGGGAGATGTGCACCATACGGATTGCCGCAAGCCGGTAGCCTATACCGGGATGACCTGGGGCGGGTTTCGCCCAAGCGATGATTCCTGCGAGTACGGCTACCATATCCCATCCAACCTGTTCGCCGGTGCTGTGCTTATCTATGCAGCTGTGCTATTCACCCTGCTGGACGATGCACCCTATGCCCGGAAAGCGCTGAAGCTCAAGCAAGAGATCGCAAACGGCGTGGCGCAATACGGTATCGTGGAGGATGAAACCTTCGGCAGTATATATGCCTATGAGACCGATGGCCTTGGCCACCATGTGCTGATGGACGATGCCAATGTACCTAGCCTGCTGTCGCTTCCATATCTGGGTATATGCAAGGCAGATGATTCGCTTTACCAAAGGACGCGCGCCTTTGTGTTAAGCAAAAAGAACCCTTTCTATTATGAAGGAAGCTATGCCAAAGGCATTGGCAGTCCGCATACACCGGCGGGAACCATATGGCCGATTTCCCTGTGTATGCAAATGCTGACCAGCACAGGCGATGCTGAAATTGCGGAGCTGCTTACGATGTTGCTGCGTACGCATGCAGGCACCAGATATATGCATGAAAGCTTCCATCCGGACCATCCGGAACAGTTCACACGTCCATGGTTTGCCTGGGCCAATTCTTTGTTTGGTGAAGCCATATACAGGCTCTGGGAATCCGGGAAATTAGAGTCGGTACTGGATGCCATCGAATGAGGATTGACGAGCTGACAGATGGGAATGACCAGGCTGGAAAGACCATAGACTCAATGCCTATAGATATAGTTAGAAAAGGAAGGAACTATTGATGAACGGATCCGCTAAAGTGAATTCATTACAAACACCGCTGTATCGTTCGCGGCTATGGAAGAACGTATGGCAGCATCGCTTTTTATACTTGATGCTATTATTGCCGCTTGCCTATTATGTCATCTTCTGCTATTGGCCGATGTATGGATTACAGATTGCGTTTAAAAAGTACAATATTCGACAGGGTGTCTCCGGAAGCGACTGGGTGGGCTTTAAGTATTTTGTGAAATACCTCACAGAACCGTATTTTTGGAAGGTCGTCCGCAATACCTTCCTAATCAATATCTATAGTTTGATCTTTTCGTTTCCGGCACCGATCCTGCTGGCATTGTTGCTTAACGAAGTCAAGTCTTCTGTCTATAAAAAAGCGGTGCAGTCCATCAGTTATCTACCGCACTTTCTGTCCACAGTCGTTGTTTGCGGCATGGTGGTCAACTTCCTGTCCAACGGAGGTCCGATCAACGATGTACTTGAGCAAATGGGCGGCAGTCGCATTCAGTTCCTGATGGAGCCGAAGTATTTCCGCTCAATCTATGTCATATCCGGCATTTGGCAAAATATCGGCTGGAGTTCCATCATTTATTTCGCGGCCATATCGGGGATTGATCCCCAGCTTTACGAAGCGGCGCTTATGGACGGTGCCGGCCGCTTCAAGCAGGTATGGCATGTGACCATTCCGGCGATCATGCCGACTGTTACCATCATGCTGATTTTGGCCATTGGTAACCTGCTGACGATTGGCTACGAGAAAATCATCCTGCTGTATAACGGCGCGACCTATGAGACGGCTGATGTGATCTCATCCTATGTATACCGCAAGGGCATTCTGGGCGCGGATTACAGCTATTCCACGGCTGTGGGCGTGTTCCAGTCTATCATCGGCCTGGGCTTCATTTGGGGTGCGAATCGATTTAGTCAGCACGTCAGTGAAAGCAGCTTGTGGTAAGGAGTGTACGAAAATGACAGTGAGTAAAGCAAACCTTCGGCGTAACAATATTATCAAGCAATCTACCGGTTCCAAGGTGTTTGATGTTTTTAACATCCTGTTCTTGTTGGTTTTCCTGGTCATGACGCTGTACCCGTTTTGGTATGTGATGATTATTTCCCTGTCCGACGGCAAGGATGTTATGGCAGGCCATGTCAGCGTGTTCCCAGTCAATATGACGCTTGCAACCTACAAAGTTGTGCTCAGTGATTCCAGTATCCTGACCAGCTTTTACAACACAGTGATTTATACGGTGTTTGGCACGCTGATTAACCTGATCGTGACATCGTTTTGCGCCTATCCCTTGTCCCGTCCCGAACTGCCGGGCAAAAACATCATTATGAAACTGGTGGTGTTCACCATGTTTTTCTCCGGCGGCATGATACCGACCTATCTGGTGGTCCACAAGCTAGGCATGATTGATACCGTCTGGGCGATGATGCTGCCCGCCGCGATCTCGACCTATAACATGATTATCATGCGCACATTTTTCATGGGCATTCCGGAGTCGCTGCACGAATCTGCACGGCTGGATGGTGCGAACGATTTACAGGTTTTAGGCCGCATCGTGCTGCCGCTCTCTATGCCGATTATGGCAACCATGCTGCTGTTTTACGCGGTTGGGCACTGGAACGATTATATGTTGGCACTGCTGTACTTGAATAAAAAAGCACTGTTCCCCCTGCAGAGCATTCTGCGCAACATGGTGGTCGACGGCCAGCTGGCCGAGGCACAAACGCAGGTGGGCGGCGGCAGCAGCTTCCAGGTGGTGGAAACGACCATGAAGTATGCGGTCATCGTAGTATCCACGATTCCCATCATTATTATCTATCCGTTCGTGCAAAAGTATTTTGCCAAAGGGGTCATGATTGGCTCGATCAAAGGGTGACGTGCACCCTGCTACATTCTGTTGGGTACGTCTTTTAGTTGGGTAAAGGGAGCAAGCTGGCATAAAGCACGCGTAGGTGTGCTGCCAGGAATCGCCCCAAAGCCAATGAAAGGCGCTCATAAATATTATTACCAGGAGGAATTTCAATGAAAAACCGGCTACTCTCACTCGCTTTGGTTCTGGTCTTGATGCTTACGCTGGCACCTGCCGCAATGGCAGAAGATGCCGACATGGATCAGTATCGCATTACGGATGAACCCGTAACCTTGAAGTTGATCCGCTCGGACAACTCCAACCAACCGATGCAACTGGGCAACGATGTCCTCAAAGCAATCGAAGAATACACTGGCGTTACGCTGGAAATTGAAGCGGTTGCAGGCAGTGACTTTATGACGAAAACCGAAATGGTGATCGCCACAGGCGCTGATTACGACATCATGTACGACTGCTACTACGTATCCAACTATGCCGGCCAGGGTGCCTATCTGGACATCGACCAGTATATGGATAGCATGCCCAACATCTCCGCGCTGTTTGAACAGTATCCCGATATGAAGAAACTCTATATCGACGGCGCGCTGTACCAGATTCCCGTTATGGGCCGCTTTGTCAACCGTTTCGGCCGTTCGCCGCAGATCCGTGCGGACTTGCTGGCGGAAACAGGACTGCCCACGCCGACCACCTATACGGAGCTGCTTGACGTGTTCAAGGCGATTAAGGCCAATCATCCGGACATGTACCCCATCGGCAACCGCAATGGCACCGAAAACCTGATGATCTGCTATAGCTATTCCTTTGGCACCGGCTTTGAAACCAACGGCGTGTACTGGGAGCCCACGGAAAACCAGTATAAATTTGGCCCGATGAGCGATGAGTTCATGACGATGCTGCAGTGGTTTGCGGATGCCTATGCTGAAGGCGTTCTGGATCCTGACTATTCTGTGACGACCTCCACCAAATGGCAGGAGAACATGTCCTCTGGCTACAGCTGCTTCTTCTATGACAATCCTACCTTTGCCTCCAACTACAACCTGGTGCTGGAAGCAACCGACGAAAACGCATACTTTGAGCCGCTGGCAGTGCCGTACTCCGGCGATACGCAGCGCGGCCTGTACTACAACAAGCACGACATGGGCGCAACCGTCATCAATGCAGACACCGAATATCCGGAAATCGCCTGTAAACTGATGGACTTCCTGTATTCCGACTTTGGCGCAACCTTGGTCAACTTCGGCATCGAAGGCGTCACCTATGAATTTGATGCAGACGGCAATCCGGTCATCCTGGATTCCGCGATCGAAGACTACAAAACCGCGTCTGACCCGATGCGCGCCTTCTTTGGCCAGTACAGCCTGGGCAAGCTGGGCATGGCCCGCTACATTGACGAGCACAACCAGGATAAGTTTATGACCCCCGCACTGGCCGAATGGTATGATATCTGGGCCGGTTGGGAGTTCATGGAAGAGCCTGTGATGAACCCGTCCTTCACCTCCAATGAGAATGAAGAGCTGTCCGAGCTCCTCACCGAAGTGACCGATATTCTGGCAATGAGCTATGATGCATTCATCATGGGTCAGCGTCCGGTATCCGAGTGGACGCAGGTCCAGGATCAGATCAGCGACAACGTTGACCGCATCCTTGAGATCTACAACGCAGCGGCGAATCGCTAACCCCCCCTCCTTGCATGGCCCGCCTGTGGTTTCGGGCGGGCCATGCTCTGTGCGATGTCGTGATAGTGGTTCTAAAGCAA
The DNA here is from genome assembly GCA_963675925.2 of Candidatus Limiplasma sp. Classification (GTDB taxonomy): domain Bacteria; phylum Bacillota; class Clostridia; order Christensenellales; family Aristaeellaceae; genus CAXXOK01. Next base: position 45,389 of record CAXXIB010000004.1, on the reverse strand, counting down.
AGCAACCGAGCATAAGGAAAGAGAAAGCATATGAAACGTAATAGCAGTTATATTCGATATGTTGGTCAGGAATCGCCCAACCTCGTATTTCATGATGGCGGGCTGCGGCCTGCGGTCGGCACGTGGAATATACAGGTGATGCGTGCCAATCGAACGCATCCAGGTGAAGCGGACGGCGTGGGCAATACCTATAACCATGCGCCGAACCTGACATATTGGAATCATCAGTTTTATTTGGCTTATTTATCCAATCCGGTCAGCGAGCATACCGGCCCCGGACAAACGTTTCTATGTACATCCAAGGATGCACTGTCCTGGAGCCGGCCGCAGACCTTGTTTCCGCCGTATGCACTGGATCTTTCGCTGGACAATGGTCCGCATGCCGATCTGTTTGAAGACGGGAATGCCTATGCCTGCATGCACCAGAGGATGAACTTCTACATCGCACCTGATAGCCGACTAATCGCAGTGGGGTACTATGGGCTTTCACCGGAAGTCGCCACCATGCCCGGTATGGGGTATGGAATCGGGCGTGTGGTTCGGGAGATGTATCCGGACGGAAGCTTCGGCCCGATTTATTTTGCGATTTATAACACAACCTGTGGCTACAACCGCGATACATGTACCTATCCGTTTTATCAGGACAGCCCGGATGCTGGGTTTGTCAAAGCGGTGGATAATATGCTAAGCGACAAACTGACCTGCCTTCAGTTCTGGGAAGAAAACCGTGATTATCCAGATGACGACTTGTTTGCAATTCGCGGGGCAGGGGAAGCCTTTAACTATTACAAGCTGCCGGACGGCCGTTTGGTTGGACTGTGGAAAAAATCCCGTGTTTCCATCAGTGAAGACGACGGCAAAACCTGGGCACCGGTGCAGCTGTCCCCGTCTTTGGTGATGAGTGGCGGCAAGGTGTGGGGAGAGCGTACGGAAGATGGTAAGTACGCCCTATGCTATAACCCCAATACCGATTCCACACACCGCTGGCCGCTCGCGGTGGTCACCAGCGATGACGGTATCGAGTTTAAGGATATGCTGTACATCCACGGAGAAGTCCCTATGCAGCGGTTTTGGGGCTTTTGGCGTGATAACGGTCCCAACTATATGCGCGGATTGGAAGCGGGGGCTGTCTCGCCTGATGGTGCGATGTACCTGACGTACTCCGTCAATAAAGAGGATATCTGGGTATCCCGCGTGCCGGTATCGATAACCGATACGGTGGATGAACATGTCAAGGATCACTTTGATGATCTGCAGCCCCGGTCGTTTGTCCCGGGGTGGAATGTATACAGCGGCGCATGGAGCCGGGTTTCGCTGGAAACCATCCGGCACCCGGGACAGCCGGATACCAATGCGCTTCGGTTACGCAGCAAAGACCCGTATGACTATGCGGTGGCAACCCGCGTATTCCCGCGCAGTGAGCGGGTACGCATCCATACTGCGATTCTTGCGCGTCAGAACTACTTCGGCTGTATGGAAATCGATCTGACCGACGGACGCGGCGTATGCATATACCGCGTGACCATCGATCAGGATAGAACCGTGAAGCTGAAGCACGGTAACGGGTTTACCCCGGCAGGTATCTATGACGGGCTCCTAGATTTTGTCTGGGAGGTGGACTGCATACAGCACACAGTCACCTTTACCATGAACGGCGGCAAGCCGAGCACCTGGTATTTCTACAATCATGCAGATACCGTGGAGCGCATGGTATTTCGTACCGGCTACAAAAGACGCCAGCCGTATTTAGAGGATGATCGCGAGTTTATGCCGCCGGATGATCTGCCGGATGCCGACGAACCGCTCAAACAGGAAAGCGTGTATTACATTACGCAGTTTGATACGCAGGAAATTAAGGATGATACACAGTGCTGATTCGAAACGCCCTGCTGCTTACGCCGCAGGGAACCTTTGAGAAACAAGATATAGCCTTTGAAGATACGATTTTAGAGATTGGTTCATTGCCGGGTACTGCGGATATCGACGCGGAAGGCTGTTATCTGATCCCCGGTCTGATCGACCTGCATACCCACGGCGCGGTCGGGCAGGATTTCAGCGACGGCAATCCTGTGGGTTTGGATGCGCTGTTTCACTACTATGCTGCGGGTGGCGTAACATCGGTTTGTGCAACAACGATGACCCTGCCTGAGGAGACGCTGACGAAGGCTGTCAAGAGTATTCGTGCGCATACACGAGCACCGCAGAGTGCCCGTTGCGTGGGGATTCATCTGGAAGGCCCGTTTCTCTCCTGTGAAAAGCGCGGCGCGCAGGCGAAACAAAACCTGCATACGCCCGACGCTGGGATGGTGAAACGACTGGACCAGGCAAGCGGTAATCGTGTCAAGCTGGTGGATGTTGCGCCGGAGCTGCCCGGTGCGGATGCTTTCATTCGGGAAATGGCGGGCAACTATACGGTCTCCCTTGCCCATACGGCAGCCAATTACACGCAGGCTATGGCAGGCTATGGCAGCGGCGCAAGCTATACAGTACACCTGTTTAACGGCATGAATGGAATGCACCACCGGGAGCCTGCGGTAATCGGTGCAGCCTATGACAGTGGTGCGTGGGTGGAGCTGATCTGCGATGGCATTCATATCCATCCATCGGTCGTCCGTATGGCGTTCCAGTTGTTTGGAGATAAGCTGATTCTCGTCAGCGATTCACTGCGCTCCGCCGGTATGGCGGATGGCCGCTATGAGATTGGCGGACAGCAGTTTACGGTGCAAGACGGCCGGGCGACGCTTGCGGACGGAACGATTGCGGGTTCGTCTATCCATTTGCTGCAAGCGGTGCAAAACACAATCGCCTGGGGGATTGCGCCGGAAAAGGCAATCATGGCGGCAACCGCTGCCCCGGCAAAGGCAATCAGCATGGATGGGCAGACCGGCTCACTGGCAGTCGGGCACTGGGCGGATATGCTGTTGCTGGATGCTGATTTTAACCATAGGGCAACCATTATAAACGGAAAGGTCATTCATACATGAAGTATCAGGCGTTTGAATCCTATGCACAAATGTGCCGCATGGCGGCCAATCTGATATCGGCACAAATTATACTGAAAGAAAATTCTGTAATCGGGCTTGCGACTGGGTCTACACCACTGGGAATTTATCAGACCCTGGTGAGGTGGTACCAAAAGGGGGATCTGGATTTTTCGAAAGTTCGAACGGTGAATTTGGATGAGTACTGCGGTATTTCGTTTGATGATCCCAACAGCTACCATTATTTTATGCATGAGCATCTGTTTTTCGGGATTAATATTGAAAGCAGTCATACGCATATCCCCAATGGGCTGGCAGCGGATATTCAGGCGGAATGCAAACGCTATGATGCACTGATTCAAACACTGGGCGGTATTGATCTACAGCTGCTGGGGATCGGCCAGAATGGACATATTGGGTTTAATGAGCCTGCGGATGTGTTTTCCAAAAACACGATGCACGTTCAATTATCGGAAAATACAATTGAAGCGAATGCGCGGTTTTTTAACGCGCCGCAAGATGTGCCGACCAGTGCGATTACCATGGGAATGCAGTCAATACTGTGCTCCAAGAAAATTGTGCTGGTTGCCAACGGCAAAGATAAGAAATCGATACTGCAACGCGCGATGGAGGGGCCGATTACACCACAGGTTCCGGCCTCCATCCTGCAGCTTCATCCGGATACCACCGTATTGTTTTCGCAGGAATAGTGTACACAGAAAATCGTCGGAGTTGGAGTCGTGCAAGATATGAACAAGCAACACATCATTGGAATTGACCTTGGTGGAACAACGGCAAAGCTAGGTCTTTTTTCACAGAATGGAACGCTATTGGACAAATGGGAGGTGCCCACCGATACGCGTGATAAAGGTAAAAACATTCTGTTGAACCTTGCTCAATCCATTCAAGAACAAATGCACCGCAAACACTTACATACGAGCGATGTTCTTGGCGTAGGCCTAGGCATTCCCGGCGTGATGAAAAAACGCAGCGTCGATACCAGCGCAAATCTGAACGGATGGGGCGATTTTGACATCATCGATGAGTTTATGCGTTTGTGCGGCATGCCGGTTAAGGTGATTAATGATGCAAACGCTGCCACGCTGGGTGAGCTGTGGCAAGGGAGCGCAAAAGGCGCACGCAACATGTTTTTAGTCACCCTGGGCACGGGCGTGGGCGGAGGCTTGGTGATCGACAACCATATTGTCGAAGGTGCGCATGGCATCGGCGGCGAGATTGGCCACATCAATGTTAATTATGATGAAACCCGGCTATGCGGCTGCGGAAAAAAAGGCTGCCTTGAGCAGTATGCTTCTGCAACCGGCATTGCACACTCCGCCAAGACTCTATTGGATTCCACCGATACGCCCAGTTCGCTTCGGCAATGTGATGATGTCACGGCCAAGCATGTGTTTGAACATGCGCAAAAAGGCGATGGTCTGGCGATTCAGCTGGCAAACCAGTTCGCACTGGAACTTGGGCGCGCTCTTTCGATTGTGTCCTACATTTGCGATCCCGAAGTGATCGTCATTGGCGGTGGCGTATCGGCGGCAGGGCCCTATTTACTGGATGCTGTAAAGGATGTATTTACGCAGTACACCTTGCCCGTAGCCAAATCGACCATATTCAGGCTGGCGACACTTGGCAATGATGCAGGAATCTACGGTGCCGCTAGACTGATGATGGAATAGCTGCTGAGCGGCGGCAAACGATAGGTAAAGCAAAACACCGTTTGAAAGAGAAACGGTGTTTTTGGTCTATGGTGTTATCGCTGCGCGTGAACGCAAGGCTGGTTTCATCAGACTTTCGTTGCTGTGTGCTCGCAGTATTTGTGATGAGCATGAGCAGTACAGGGCAGGGAGAAAAGACAAACCAGGCAGCCACGTTTGCACATGGCTGCCTGATGTTCCGTTGGAAAGAACCCTTGATTAGCCCCAGGTCAAGGTGTTGGAGCAGGCAATCAGGGTGATGATGATACCGTTGATCAGGCCGGGCAAGTAGGGGTTGTTGGTCGCCTTGTAAATCTTGCGAGACATGATCGTGGTTGCGGGCAGAATCACCAGGATCGGGAACAGCCACACGATAACCATGTTGCTTGCGGGCCATGCCATGAAGCCGGTGCTAAAGAACGTGACATACTGGATGAGGAGCAGCACCAGCGGGGCAACACCGCTGAAGGCAGCCACGACCGCAGTGTTGACCCACGGGCGTTTGGACAGCGTGTTGTAGTTAAACGCGTTGGTCGCAACCGACTGTGCCACATAATAGATCAGGAACAGCGGCAGATAGGGGAAGAGCGACACAAAGATCTTGGAGGAGTCAAATGCCTTGGTGGCCAGCACCCAGATCCGGAAGTCGGTCTTGAAGAAGTAATCCGCAAAGAACACCCATGCATACGTTACGCCGACAACGATGACGGCCAGCAGGATGGTCTTGAGGGCGTTCTTGACACTGATCGTGACACCGATATCCGAAGCCGAGACACCGTTCTTTTTACCAAACAGGTAGTAGCTCAGCAGCATAAGGATAATGGCGAATACACCGGTGACCGCTGCCCAGACGCTGATGCCCCAGGGCGAGCTCTGCGGCCAAGGATCGGCCGACATCGTAAAGGTGTTAAAGTTATTCATGATGGGCAGATACACCAGCGTGCCAAAGACGGCCGCGATGACCAGGCTGCCCCAGAACCACTTAGCGCCGGTGGCGGTAAGCGCACGGGGCGCGACGGGCTCCTTGGCCTGCAGGGAGCTGAAGAACTTGGTAAACACCATCAGGATGGCGAAGTTCACAGCAAACATCGCAAAGCCGATCAGGCCGAGCAGGTTCCAGAATTCCTTCCATTGCCAAACCTGGTTGCCGGAGTCGATAGCGGTGGGCGCGGTGAACGCCTCATCAAAGAACTCGATCACAGCGGCGGTGGCGCGCTTGGAGAAGTGTGACCACGGATGGGTGATGGCGGGGTTGTTGATGATGCGCAGGGCATTGACGCCATTAACATCCTGGGTATAGAAGGTATCCTTGAGGCGCGGCTCGGTGCCTGCGGGATCAGTGCCGAAGTACAGGAAGGACTGGGCGTTGGAGTTCTCCAAATATTTGGTGGGGGAGGTTTCCTCGTCGCCGATCGTCTGGGTCATGAAGAACTCGTCGTACTGGGCGGCCATAATGCCCGCCGCGCGGGTGCCGTACACGTCGGTAAAGTTACCTTCGCCGTCTACATAGGTGGCATCGGCGCAGTTTAAGTACACAGCGGCGATCAGTGGCTGCTCGGCCGCGTTATCCTGGGAAATAGCGGTGTTGGAGGACATGCCACCAAGCGAGTGACCGGTAATACCGATGCGTGTGGTATCCACATAAGGGAGCGTGGAAACCATCTTGACGGCTTCGTACATACCCGTTAGGATGCCACCGATAAACGGTACATTCTCGGACAAACCGTGAGAGAACATATCCATGGACAGTACAACAAAGCCGCGGCGGGACAACTCAACAAAGTTTGCGTCCTGCATTTCACGGTTGTTGAACATACCGTGGCTTGTGACGATGGTGGGAAGTTTGTTATCTGCGGATGCGCCGTCGGGAACAAACAACAGGCCCGACATCTGGAGTCCCTGTGTGGTTTCCCAGCGAAGGTCCTTTACCGTTACCGTACCGCTGGAGGATTGCACGATGCTGGCTGCGACCATGCTGAGCAGCATCAGTCCGATTGCTATACAAAGCCATACTTTTGCCTTTTTCTTTACCGTATCCATTTTGTGTCTCCTTATCACTTTTTTGGGTTGGTTTTGGTTTCCGATCCCATTGCCGGGGCTGTGAGCAGGAGCCCCACTACGCAACATGGTTGAGGTTTCCGTTCAGCAAGAACCTCCCTTCTGTAAAGCCATTCATTCCAAATCAAACAAAAGGTACAAAATTGAAATAAAAAAAAGTACAAAAAGCCGCTGCACGCTAACAGGACTTTTCATACTTTTCTCAATACTCTCGTATGAAACTTAATTTATATATACACCAGTGCTGATTCTTTGTCAACCAAAAATTAATATTTGTAAACCGGTTTGCCGAAGAATCAGGCAAGCCAAAGCGCTTCCTTGGTGGTGGAAATGGCCGAAGCGCCTGCGGTTAAGGCCTCGCGTACGTCGTCTGTATCGGCAATCAGGCCGCCGGCGATGATGGGTTTTGAAACACGCCTGGATAGAATGCCGATGATCTTGGGAATGATACCCGGCAGGATTTCCACGGCATCGGTAGCATCGACAAGCTGCTTGTTAAAATTGTTCAGGGCAATGGAGTCTAGCAGGAAAAACCGCTGCACCGTCAGTAGATTGTGCGCTTTTGCGTACTTGATAATATTAGGCCTAGTGGAAATGATGCCATCAGCCAGCGTGTTCTTTTCGATATAGCTCACCGCAACGTCCCTTGGGGACAGGCCGTCGATCAGGTCGATATGAACAAACACGCATTTTCCCGCATTTTTGATGCGGGAGACGATGGCGTCTATTGTCATCAGATCGCCGAACAGCACAAATACGATCGAGCAATCACTGTGCAGCGCTTTTTTCAGGTGTGCCTCGTCCTTGACGGCAGCGATAATCCTGTCATCCCGAAGCATCCGAATAAAATCATCGTGTTTCGTAGCTATCCCATCCTCGCAGTTTTTTTGTTTAGAATGTGCCTAAGTATAAGCACACTTGCCGAATCATGTCAAATCATGTTGATTTTTAATTGACAAGCGAGGGGGAATGTGCTACGTTATCTATAGCAGGCTGCTGCTTTCGTTATTCACCGAATACGTGCAGCGCCACCATCAGACAAGAGTTTTGAGAGAAGTCTGAAAGCAACTTACTTTTCAGTGAGTTGGTTTTCGGCTTCTTTTTCTGTCTTGCTGCTAAAAAAGTCAATGCCCCGCAGGGGCACACGGAGGCGATCGGCACCATGGTATATGACGTAGCGATCATCGGCGGCGGCGTGATCGGCTGTTCTATTGCCCGGGAACTGGCGAGGCTGGAGCTGAAAACAGTGCTGCTGGAAAAGGAAACGGACGTTGCCTCTGGTACGTCCAAGGCCAACAGCGGTATTGTGCACGGCGGGCATGACTGCACCCCCGGTACGCTGAAGGCCAAGTTCAATGTTCCGGGAAACGCGATGTTTGATACGCTGAGCAAGGAGCTGGATTTTCCTTTCAAGCGTAACGGCGCGTGGGTGCTTGTAACCGACGAAAAGGATATTCCAAGGCTCGCTAAGCTGCATGAACAGGGCGTGGCAAACGGCGTGGAGACGCGACTGATTTTGGATGTCGATGAGATCAGAGCAAGCGAACCCAATGTCAACCCGGCGGCTGTTGCGGCGCTGGACATCCCCGCCAGCGGCATCGTTTGTCCGTATGAAATGACTATTGCCTACGCTGAAAATGCAGCGGAAAACGGCGTGGAGTTCCGGTTGAACTTCAAGGTCGAACACGTGGAAAAGAAAGACGATTGTTTCAGTATCACAGGATCGCAGGGCGAAGTACAGGCGAAAGTGCTGATTAACGCGGCGGGGCTGTATGCCGATACGATTAACACCATGCTCAGCAAGGAAGAGTTCACAATCACGCCCAAACGCGGCGAGTACTATTTGTTGGATCAAACCGAGGGCGGTTTGGTCAGTCGCACCTTGTTCCAATTGCCGGATGAAAAGGGCAAAGGGGTTCTGGTGACCCCGACGGTGGACGGAAACCTGCTGCTGGGCCCCAACGCGCAAGAGGTCAGCGACAAGGAGCAGACGGCAACCACCCGCGATGGCCTGCGTGAGGTGGCGGAAAAAGCATTGCTGACCACCGAGCACGTTGCCATGAACAAGGTTATCACTTCATTTTCCGGGCTGCGTGCTTCAGCGGAGGGGGATGATTTCATCATCGGGCCTTCCCCGGATGTGGAACATTTTATCAACGTCGCAGGCATCGCCTCGCCGGGCTTATCCAGTGCGCCGGCCATTGCCGTGTATGTGCGCGATCTGGTGAAAGCCATGACGCAGGCGGCTGATAACCAGCAGTTCGACCCGGTTCGTAAAACCTTTAAACGCTTCCGACACATGACGGTGGAGGAAAAAAGCGAAGCTATCCAGGCTGATCCCGATTATGGGCAAATCGTGTGCCGCTGTGAGCAAATCACCAAGGCGGAGGTACTTGCAGCCCTGCACAATCCGTTAGGTGTGCACGATCTTGATGCGATTAAGCGCCGCACCCGTGCGGGTATGGGGCGCTGCCAGGGCGGCTTTTGCATGATGCGCCTGCCGGAGATTATTGCAGATGAACTGCACGTTCCGCTGTCGGCGGTCACCAAAACCGGCGAGGGAACCAACCTGTTGATGAACCAAAACAAACAAAATCTGTAGGGGAGGGAACGAAGGTTGCAGCATATTGATTTGGTCATAATCGGTGGCGGTCCTGCGGGCCTTGCGGCCGCGGTATCCGCCTATGAAGCGGGGATTCGCGATATTATGATTTTGGAACGCGAGGCCGCGCCCGGCGGCATACTCAACCAGTGTATCCATAACGGTTTCGGGCTGCATTCGTTTCACGAGGAGCTCACCGGCCCCGAGTATGCCCAGCGCTATATCGACAAGGTTCAGGAGCTGGATATCGCCCTCCACTTGGGCACGATGGTGCTGGATATTACTGCGGATAAGCTGATCACCGCCGTCAACCGTAGCGGCGTTTTACAGGTGAAGGCCAAGGCAGTTATTTTGGCGATGGGCTGCCGCGAGCGCCCGCGCGGCGCGCTGAACATTCCCGGCTATCGGCCCGTGGGCGTGTATACGGCGGGGACGGCGCAGAAATATGTCAATCTGAACGGCTTCATGCCCGGCAAAGAGGTGGTTATCCTCGGTTCGGGCGATATCGGACTGATCATGGCGCGGCGAATGACGCTGGAAGGTGCGAAGGTCAAAGCGGTTGTCGAGCTGATGCCTTACTCCACAGGTCTTAAGCGCAATATCGTCCAGTGCCTGGATGATTACGATATTCCGCTGCTGCTAAGCCATACCGTGACCGAGATTCGCGGCAAAAAGCGGCTGGAAGGCGTGACCATATCCCAGGTCGATGCCAAACGCAATCCCATCCCCGGCACGGAGGAGTACATCCCCTGCGACACCCTGCTTTTGTCTGTAGGGCTGCTGCCGGAAAACGAGCTGAGCAAATCGGCGGGGGTTACCCTGTCGCCTGTTACCGGCGGCGCGGTGGTCAACGCAAGTCTGGAAACCAGCGTTCCCGGCATATTCGCCTGCGGTAACGTATTGCATGTGCATGATCTGGTGGATTACGTATCGCAGGAAGCTGCGCTGGCCGGTGCAAACGCGGCGCAATACATCCGGCATGGGAAGTCCAGTGGCGCTGGCATTGCGGTGCATGCCAAGGGCGGCGTGCGCTACACCGTTCCCTTTACGGTAGACCCGGACGCTATACAGGACGAAGTCACCCTCCGTTTCCGTGTGGATGCCGTATACCGCGAGCGGTATATCAGCATGTATTTTGATGACGAACGCGTATCCCACCGCAAAAAGCGCATTTTAACCCCCGGCGAGATGGAAGATGTCAAGCTGAAAAAGGAACTTTTCGATGCACATCCGCAAGTACAATCCATCACCGTAACCATTGAGGAGGGCTGACTATGAAACGAAATCTGACCTGTATCAACTGCCCTTCCAGCTGCCAGCTGACGGTGACGCTGGATGACCAGAAAAATATTCTGAAAATCGAAGGAAACCAGTGTAAGCTGGGCGAAAAATATGCAGTAACCGAGATTAGCAATCCGACACGTACGGTGACCAGCACGGTACGGCTTACAGGTGGGCCGTTTGCACAGTTGCCGGTGAAGACCTCTAAACCGATCCCTATGGGCATGATTATGGACTGCATGCGTGCCCTGAAACCTATTGAAATTTCTGCGCCTGTCACGGTGGGCGACGTAATCGTGCCCCATGTCTGCGGTACGGATGCCGATATCGTTGCCACCAGAAGCGTACGATAAATAAAACTGAAAACAGAGGGGAGACCGGAATGAGCAAATACCTTTTGGCCATTGACCAGGGCACGACGAGCTCTCGCTGCATTTTCTTTGATAAAGCGGGCAGTATCCAGTCCGTCGCCCAGCAGGAGTACAAACAGATTTACCCCAAGCCCGGCTGGGTGGAACACGATCCTACGGAAATCTGGGCCAGCCAGCTCGCTGTCATGAGCGAAGCCAAGGCGAGGCTCGGCGTGGATGCATCCGAGATCGCCGCCATCGGCATCACCAACCAGCGCGAAACCACCATCATTTGGGACAAAACAACCGGCAAACCCGTATACAATGCCATTGTTTGGCAGTGCAGGCGCACGGCGGAATATTGCGACAGCCTGAAGGAAAAGGGCTGGACTGATATCATCCGCCAAAAAACCGGGCTTGTAATCGATGCGTATTTCTCCGGGACGAAAGTCCGCTGGATTTTGGAGAACGTTCCCGGCGTACGGGAGCGTGCAGAACGCGGCGAGCTGCTGTTTGGTACGGTGGACAGCTATCTGGTGTGGAAGCTCACCAAAGGCAGGGTACACATCACTGACTATTCCAACGCATCCCGCACGATGCTTTTCAACATCCATACCCTACAATGGGATGACGAGATCTTAAAAGAACTCAACATTCCCAAATGCATGCTTCCGGATGTCAAACCGTCCAGCTATATTTATGGCAATACCGATCCGGAGTTTCTGGGCGGTGAGATTCCCATTGCCGGTATCGCAGGCGACCAGCATGCAGCCTTGTTTGGGCAGTGCTGCTTTACCCCCGGCATGGTGAAGAACACCTATGGCACGGGTTGTTTCATCTTAATGAACACCGGTGATACCGCCGTAGAGAGTGAAAACGGGCTGATCACGACCATCGCCTGGGGGCTGAACGGCAAGGTGGAGTATGCACTGGAAGGCAGCGTATTTGTTGCAGGCGCGGCGCTGCAGTGGCTGCGTGATGGCTTGCATATGATTGACCATGCGGCGTTTTCCGAGGGCTACGCTAAAAAAGTGGAAGACTCCAACGGTGTTTACGTTGTTCCGGCGTTCACGGGGCTTGGCGCGCCGTATTGGGACCAGTACGCGCGCGGCGCGATCTTGGGGCTAACACGCGGCGTGGAAAAGGCGCATTTGGTACGCGCAACGCTGGAAAGCCTTGCCTACCAGAGCTACGATGTCATGTCGGCCATGGAGGCTGATGCCGGAACGCCCATCCGTGAACTGCGGGTGGACGGTGGCGCGAGCGCCAACAACTTCCTCATGCAGTTTCAGGCCGATCTGCTACAGTCCGACGTTGTTCGTCCGTCAATGATCGAGAGCACAGCGCTTGGGGCAGTCTACCTGGCCGGGCTCGCGGTGGGGTATTATAAGGATCAGGATGACATTCGCAAAAATGTATCCGTCGATCAGGTTTTTCATCCCGATATGGAGGACGCAAAGCGCAAAAAACTCCTCGCCGGCTGGAAAAAAGCCGTCACCCGCACGCGCGACTGGGCGCGGGAGGACGCAGAATAACCCCCGATTCACCACAACCGTATTTCATCGTTAATGCAAAACACCGTTCCTTTATGGAACGGTGTTTTGTTTACTAAAATCGGTTTATAGTATCGACTGCGGAGGTAGTAAAGGTCCGTTTCCTCGTTGTAGACATAGCCCCGGTAACGGAAGGGGTTGAGGGTACCGAGTGTAGTTGCCAAGGTGCCGGTTTTGGTGAGAGGATTGCCCCAGGTGCATTATATCATTCACTTGCAGGCATTGTTAACTCAATACAGTAGCGTTTGTTACAGACGATAAGTATAATAGGATGTACGAATATAAACAAGGCCCTGTAACAGTGTTGCTGTTACAGGGCCTTCTGTTGTAACGTAAACTATTCGTTTTCTTTGAACATATACTCAAACGCTATCCCGTTTTCCTTGCACCATTTTTTTGCAAAAGCTACACAAAACATATCTTTAAAATCATCATACTCTATTTCTGCTTTGCGATCAAAGCGATCCATAATGAATGCGTGAGCTTTATTACTATATTTGGCGGCCAACGCTCTCAGTTCTTCATTGAGTTCGATTGGAAGCTTCGGATACGCATGCAACCCATATGCTTTATACTCGTCAGAGTTGCCATATTTTTTTTGTAAATAAATCTGCTCAACATGCGCTATTGAGAATTGCGGAAGTTGCAAGTATAGCTCTGCATTTGTTCTATTATTCTCTGGAACAATGAAATACGCCATAATATGGCCAGTTGAGTATTCCAAGTAGTACGGAATTCCAGCGAAAAGACCATCTGCTATTACTTCGATTTTAGCGATCCCCATTATGTTATCCTCCTTTTATGACTTTATTCTAGTGGCATCCCAAACCAGATATGAAAACACATTATGTGAATATAATCCACATGATTCACCTAATGTCGCATCTGCATTCACAAACCTGCCCCACACGGGGTTATATTACCGGCTGCGGAGATAGTAGAGGCTCGTTTCCTCATCGTAGACATAGCCACGGTAGCGGAAGGGGTTCAGGGTGCCGAGTGTAGTTGCCAAGGTGTTGGTATTGGCTAGGGGCTTGCCCAGGTGCATTATATCATTCACTTGCAGGCATTGTTGACTCAATACAGTAGCGTTTGTTACAGACAATAAGTATAATAGGATGTACAAATATAAACAAGGCCCTGTAACAGAGTTGCTGTTACAGGGCCTCCTGTTGTAACGTAAACTATTCGTTCTCTTCGAACATATACTCAAACGCTATCCCGTTTTCCTTGCACCATTTTTTTGCGAAAGTTATACAAAACATATCTGTAAAATCATCATACTCTATTTCTGCTTTGCGATCAAAGCGATCCATAATGAATGCGTGAGCTTTATTACTATATTTGGCGGCCAACGCTCTCAGTTCTTCATTGAGTTCAATTGGAAACTTCGGATACGCATGCAACCCATATGCTTTATACTCGTCAGAGTCGCCATATTTATCTTGTAAATAAATCTGCTCAGCATGCGCTATTGAGAATTGCGGAAGTTGCAAGTACAGTTCTGCATTTGCCTTATTCTCCTCTGAAACAATGAAATGCGCCATAATACGGCCAGTTGAGTATTCCAAGTAGCACGGAATTCCAGCGAAAAGACCATCTGCTATTGCTTCGATTTTTGCGATCCCCATTCTGATATCCTCCTTTTATGACTTTATTCTAGTGGCATCCCAAACCAGATATGAAACTTATGACGCTGATCGTGATAATGTCCATAATAGCCGATACCATGGACTTTTGGCAAACTAAAATCACCATCAGATTCATAGTGATTCCGCATGCCATATTCAAGCGCCCGTTTAATCAGGAATGTTAATATATAGAAAATCAGTAAGGTGATAATGCATAGGTAAATGCCCAGCTCGAGCAATCTTTTACGGATAGTTTCATCATGCATACTCCCTTCCTGCGTCAGTATTCTTGGGGCTGACGAAAATGTGGGTTGTGCAATAGCATCATGAAATAGTGATCTCGCCGATTCCACAGGCCCCGAGTGTCTTAAAGATTATCCTTATACATGTATTGATAAGGCATTCCGTTTTCTTTGCACCATTTCTTGGCAAAATCAATGCAGAAGTCGTCTGTGAAGTCTTGATATGCTTCAAAAACACTATCATCAAGTCTGTCCATGATGAACACATGTGCCTGCTCACGGAATTGAGAGGCTTGTTTTCTGAGTTCATCGGTTGACAGCCTAATAGGGAATATAGGATATTCATCCAAACCATATGCCTTATACGCATCAGTATCTCCATAATTCTCCTGCAGATAGATTTGTTCGGCGTGAGCTAACGAAAAACTGGGAAGCTTCATGTATAAATCCGTATTTGTCTGCATTTTCTCAGGGATCCGGTGGTGGGTAGATATTCGACCTGTTGAATATTCCAAAAAACATGGGATTCCCGCGAAGAGACCTCGTGCTATTGCTTCAATATTTACGGGGGTCATCTGTCATCCTCCTCTGTCAGTTTAGTCAATTGGCATTCCATTGCTCAACAACTTGCGGACGTGCAACGATGCTAATGCGGTTGTTGAGGGAGCGGCAGAAGGTTGTGCCATAGTATCATAAACCAGCGATCCTATGATAAGAAGAAGACCGAAAATATCACCAAAGGGGAGCGGACCATCAGCCAGTGCAGTACCTGAAGCAATAGGTCCGGCTACTGATAGAGCTGAATAACCGGAAACATCAACCATAACCGTTGGGTTATCCCTACAATACACAAACACAGTATGCCCAAGCAGGTGCTCCGGTTTCTCCAGCACACGATCCGCATTGAAAAACCTACCCCAGACCGGATTGTAGAACCGGCTACGGAGGTAGTAGAGGCCCGTTTCCTCGTCGTAGACATAGCCCCTGTAGCGGAAGGGGCTGAGGGTGCCGAGTGTAGTTGACAAGGTGCCGGTTTTGGTGAGGGGTGATTTTGTAATCTGATATGATTAATCATATCAGACAATATCTTAGCAAGCAATTATAATAGTGTTTTTTTTGTTATCTATTAAACAAGCAATTGTATAAAATCACCCCACCTTACTTCTTACATGTATTGTTTGATGGGGCGAATGGAAAGCTATTTATTACGGCAGTGGAACACTGCATCGCGTAAATTGATCAAGATTACTGAATATTTCCCGTAGTTCTTCATTCATCGCATCGGTCCCATCGAAAACAATATAGGTCTCGGTATCCAGCGAAATCACACAATACATGTTTCGTGTTTTAGCTGCGATATATACCATGCTAGCGTCCTGGCGATAGTGCGTAACATAGCTGAGAATAGTATCTACGCCTGCATAATCCAGTGTGTAATAACTTGGCAATCGACCGATCTGATATTCTCCATCATTCCAGTATTTAACCGTATCTTTCCCGATGGGATATTCAGCATCATGTCCTGTAACAAAAAACACACCAAAAGCCATCCCGGCAATTATAAAGCATACTAAAATGACTAGTGATACGATGAGAATTGCGATTGAACGCTTCATTGAATCGGGCCTCCATCTTCAATTGACCAGATATTTATCCAATAGGGGTTTATCACGCCACGAGCTTGATCAGTTGTCGCCATATTATTCCCAACATACGCTATACACTTGAATGTGCTTTGGTAGTTTGCTTCCGATATCCATTCAAAATTGTATACATTATAAATCCTTATTGTATACTAGATTCGATCATTGATTTCGAAGCGAAATACGGAGAATTCCGTTTTATGTAGGATGCCGAATAGAGCATGATCCGTAAAAACAAGGTGCCGGTTTTGGCGGTGGGGTGACCCAGAAGTCGTAGTTGTTGTTTAACTGTTGTTGAAGGATATAGTCAATTAAACAAATTCAGCTAGTAGTTGCTGAAAATATTGAAAACCAACGAAAACAACGTGCCATCATTGCTCTCACAGGCTTGATGGAAAGAATCACTATTCTAACTGTTGCTGCTCAAGCAAGATCTTTCTTATATATACAGAGTGCTCTTTGTGATGAACGAAAGTCTACATCATTACTGTACTAATTCCGAACTATCAAATTCAATTGTCTTACATAGAATATGAAATCTATCACCTGATGAGAATTGAAATGCACTTAAAATCAAATTGTCACGATAATAGTCGGAGTCTGGGTCATTAAAGCTAATGTCATCTTGACCAGCAATCAATAGGTTCAGCTTTAGATTGCGTTCCTCAGTGTCCATAATCACAAATTCATAGATCTCATCCGTTCCAATTCCATGAAATCCATCAAAACCACCGTGCCATAGCTTCATCGTATTCATTTCGAAGTATACCAATCCATCGAAGTGAAACTGAAAGGTTTTTTTCAGATAGGCATTGTCCAATTGAATCACCAGCGTATCTTTTGCATAATCAATATCCATTGACTTGATTTCGGAATCATGCACATAGACAGCATGTTTCATTTCTGCCTGATTTGAAGAATTGATAATCATAGTTTTACCTCCATGGATATTGGAAATACAATATCACATATTCAAAAGGTGTTGGCAAGCATCAAATGGCTCGCATGGGACTGTCAGATCAGTCGCGTTAGAGTTTGATATGTTCATATCTCTATGAAGTGCAAATATCTTTAGCCGATTTATTTTGATTTGTCTCGGAAACAATTCATAGCCACCATTTGACCAAACCAAAACACTTAAGAAGAAGCAGAATAGCACAAGCGACTAGATTGATTATATGGAATAGATACGTCAGTTTAAAGAATTTCATCAGTGTTGAAGTGCTTTGTTTTCTTTCGAAAAGGGATTTTTGTCTCTCGTAAGAGAAATTTCTAAAAAAATAGTATTCTATAATCGAAACAATTATATATAATGTTGTTATCATTCTCGATCTCCTTTAAATAATAGTGTAATTATTTCATTCCCAAACCGGGTTATAGTACCGGCTGTAGAGGGTAGTAAAGGCCCGTTTCTTTATCAAACACATAGCCTCTGTAGCGGAAGGGGCTGAGGGTACCGAGTGTAGTTGACAAGGTGCAGGTTTTGGTCGGGGCTTGCCCCAAGCGTCGTAGGAATATTCTACCACCCGGTTTCCGTTACCGTCAATGATGGCGATAACAGCACCCTGGAGGTTGTGAATGTAGCCGTACTTGGTGCCGTTGAAGTCTACGATAGATAGCTGGCCCTGAGCATCGTAGAAGAAGTGTTGTACCATTCACCTTGAGTGCACGGGTAAATACCCTGCCCAGCAAATCGAACGCGTAGGCGGACCGCATAGCAGCTTTCCAATTATATGCATTCATGGTATGATGATTTCATACCGTAAGCAGTATCCCGCATGGCATACCGCACGCCTGGCTGGGCGCGGGGCTTTTTGCGCTATGCGGAAACAAAAGTAAAAAGAGGTAGACGGACGATGGAGCAACAGATTGTACAAACGGTGAATGCGCTTTTGCAGTCGGCACACGAGGACGGACGCCATACCCTTTACGAACACGAGGTGTACGAACTTCTAAAGGGAATTGGCTTTGATATCCCTTTGTACCGCTTCGTGACGGACCCGGAGCAGGTTACAGATGAGCTGATGGGTGCATTTGGTGGCAAGGATATCATGGTCAAGGTCGTCTCCCGCGATTTGGCGCACAACCAGCGCTACGGCGGCGTGAAAAAGGTCGGCATTGCCGACCCCATGTTTATCCGCTATGTGCTTAGCCAGATGCAACAGGAAGTGCTCTCGCACTTTGAAGAAGGGCAGAAACCGCAAATCGACGGCTTTTTACTGATTGAGTTTATTCAGTTTACCCAGGCCATCGGCGATGAGATCATGCTCGGCTTTCAGGAAGACCCCTCCTTTGGCACAGTGGTTACGCTAACCAAGGGCGGCGATGATGCGGAGTTTTTTGCCGAGTATTATGATCCGGCCAACCTGCTATTGGCACCCATTGCCCTAAACGATGCGCAAACCCTGCTCAACCACCTGAACATCCGCCACAAGTACCGCGAAATGGGCCATCCGGAGCGGCTTGATGCTATCGCCCAGGGTATGGCGCGGCTATCGGAGCTGGGATTGCTGTATTCTATGTATACCCAGCCCTGTCCCAAGTTTTATATCAAAGCGCTGGATTTGAACCCCGTCGTATTTTCCAAAGACGGCCGCTTTGTCGCGGTGGACGGCTATGCTGAGTTTGTACCCGCTGGCGATGGCTGCGCAATCAGCGTAGCCCCGAACCAGCAAGGATTATCCCGCTTCTTTCAGCCCAAGGGTGTTGTGGTTACTGGCGTATCGACCGATCCGGGTAAGTACAGCATGGCCCGCAACATTGTCACGCTTTTGCTGGACCTGGGCCGCAGCGATATTTACTGCGTGAACCCCAAAGGCGGGGAAACGGTCATCGGCGGGCATACGTTCTCCCTGTATAAAAGCATAGACGAAATTGAGGAACCTTACGATTTACTGGTGTACGCGGCACCGGGTAAGTACTCCCTTTCCTTTGTGGAAACGGTTCCCTCCGGCAAGAGCGTCATCCTGATATCCGGCATCCCGTCGGATATGGATTACCGTCAATTCGCGTCCGAAATCGCCCGCGTGCGCAAGCCGGATGTGCGAGTGGTCGGCCCCAACTGTATGGGCGTATTTTCCGCGCCGGGCACGGGGCACACCGGCATGAATACCCTGTTTATTGAAGAAAACAGGCTGACCATTCCGCTGAAAGGGCACCTGAACACCGCGCTATTGACCCAGAGCGGGGCGATGAGTATCACCTGCGTTGAGCGCAATCAGCAGACCGGTATTTTCCGCAGCATTGTCAGCTTTGGCAACAAGGTGGATGTCAACATCCCCGATTTGGTGGCGTATTTTGAAGCCGACCCGGATACCGATGTAATCGCCATCTATGTAGAAGGTCTGGGCGCGGGTGAAGGGCGGCAGTTCTACGATTTGCTGCGTACATCCAGCAAGCCGGTCATCATTTATAAATCCGGCCGTACCGAGGCCGGTGCCAAAGCCGCTGCTTCGCATACGGCAGCAATGAGTGGCAGCTACGAGGTGTTCCGTGCGGCCTGCCTGCAAAGCGGCTGCATTTTAACCGAGGAACTGGACGATTTCTACAATTACACCAAGGCCTTTGCCGTGCTGTCTCAAAAACCAGCACGCGGCTGCCGCGTGGCGGGCGTTGTCAACGCAGGACTGGAAGCCACCATGGGCGCGGATATTTTAAGCGAGCTGACACCCGCTGTGATGACACCCGAAACGGTGGAGACCCTGAAAAAACTCAATACACACGGGCTGGTGAACGTGGAGACATCGTTCCTCGATCTGACCCCCATGACCGACGATGGATTATACGCCCGCTTTATTGAAGCCGTGCTGAATGACCCCAATGTGGATTGCATGTTTGTGGGCATCGTGCCGCATGTCGAATCGCTCAAGACTGTGGAAGAGAATTATCTGGATACGGATGCCATCGGCCCGCTGCTGGTGGAAGCCTTCCGCAAAACGAAAAAACCGGTGGTGGTCTCGGTCAATGCCGGTAAACACTATCAAGCGCTGGTGCACTATCTGGAGGAGAATGGATTGCCGGTCTTCAGCGATATCCGCTCGGCCATTCGCAGTTTGGATGCCTTTGCAGCCTATTGGAGCCAAAAGTAAAACTGTCAATGGAAAACGCCCCGTATCCAGCGATACGGGGCGTTTTTTGTGCGCGGCTATTCTGCGTCCCAGTCTTTACAGACATCCACCCAGTCACGCATGTTAGAATAGGTTTCCAGTTCTGCAATCGTCAGTTCGATGGCGCTGTTTTCACTGCCGCAGGCTGGAAATACCGTGTTAAAGCGCTGCAAGGAGCGATCGAGATACACGGTAACCCCTTCGTTTACGGCAAAAGGACACACACCGCCAACAGCATGGCCGATCAGCGTTTCGGCATCGTCAAACGAGAGCATTTTTGCTTTCGCACCAAAGGTTTGCTTGTATTTGGGGTTGCTGATCTTGGCATCGCCTGCGGTCACAATCAGAATCGGTGCGCCGTCCACCATGAACGATAGTGTTTTGGCTATGCGCTGCGGCTGGCAGCCTACGGCAACGGCCGCCAGTTCAACCGTTGCGCTGGATACCGCAAACTCCAGAATTCTTGAATCCATGTCCCACTGTTTGAAATACGCCCGTACCTTGTCAATTGCCATGCGTGGCCTCCTGTTTGTGTTTTACAGACTTCCCCGAAACCCTTTACCGATGATTTCGCTGGTGTTGTTGATGAGCATAAAGCTCATAGGATCGGTTTCTTTCACAAAGCGGCGGAGCTTTACAGCCTGCGCGCGGTTGACTACGGTCAAAAGCACGGTTTTGGGCTGATGGGTGAACGCGCCTTCACCTTCCAGCGCGGTGGCACCGCGATGCAGCTCCTCCGTGATAAAGGTTTGAATGGGCTTAGGATGCGCGGTGATAATCTGAAAGCTTTTGTGTACTTTGATATTTTCCAACACCAGGTCGATAAGCACGGCTTTGATCATCAAACCTAAAATGCTGAACAAGCCGGTTTCCGGTCCGAAGGAGATCAGCGCCATGATGGTAATCAAAAAATCGCCGACCAGCAGGCTGATGCCGATGTTGAGCGGGGTAAACTTCCGCAGGATCATCGCGATGATATCGGTACCGCCGCTGGATGACTCCATATTGAACAGGATGGCGCTGCCGATGGCCGGAAGTGTGACGGCGAAGATCAGCTCCAGCAGCGGTTGGTGGGTCAGCGGTGCGCTGAGGGGTACGAGCACCTCCAGCAGCCATGCCGCGCCGCTCATCACCAGGCTGCAGTACGCGGTGCGTATACCGAAACTGCGCCCAAAGATTAGCAGGCCGACTACCAGCAGAAGTTGGTTGATGACGAACATATAAGTCGCCTGGCTGATGGCGGGCAGGTAGTGATTGAAGATAATCGCCAGGCCACTGACGCCGCCTGTGGAAAAGTGGTTTGGGAATTTGAAGAAGTAAACGCCGACTGCAATCAGCAGTGCGCCCAGCGTGAGCAGGGCATAGTCTTTGGCTGCGCGCTTGCCGGTGTTTGGCAGCCGATCTGCCTGTTTGACAGCACTTTTTGCCTGCATACTATAACGCTCCTTGCTGTTTTGGTTTGACTTATGAGTATCATAGCAAAAATGGATGTATTGTCAATGCCGGCCTCAAGTTGCCGCGTTGAAAAGCAGCGAAAATCGTGCTACGATGTGCGTAACAAAGCCTCGCAACACCATTCTTTCCGGAAAGCGGCAGGTGACGAAATGAAACGTTTGAGTATCGCCCTCACAGCGCTGTGCATGTGTCTGTTTTGGCTTACGGCAGCAGCGGGAGTATCCGTAGGGTATGAGATATTTACCGGCAGTTATTACGATTCCGACGGCGACGGTATTGGCGACCTGAACGGGATTACCACGAAGCTGGACTATGTTCAGGCCTTGGGCGCGGATGCCATTTGGCTGACCCCCGTGTCGCCTTCACCGTCTTACCATAAATATGATGTGATGGATTATACTGCGATTGATCCCGCGTTTGGCACCCTGGCCGATTTTAACGCACTGGCCGATGCCTGCGCCGCGCGGGGGATTACGTTGATTTTCGATCTGGTTATCAACCATAGCTCGTCGCAGCATCCATGGTTTCAATCGGCGGTGCAAAGCTTGCAAGCCGGGGATATGGAGAATCCCTATATCGGCTACTATCGGTTTTCGCAAGGGGTGGGCGATGTGGCGGTAGAAGGAACCGACTGGTACTATGCCGCCGGGTTTGATCCCGGCATGCCGGAACTCAATCTCGACAATCCGGCTGTACGCGAGGAAATCAAGGAAGTTGCGGTGTTCTGGCTACGGCATGGCGTTGGCGGATTCCGCCTGGATGCGGTTACGCATTACTACGACGGCCAGCCGGAAAGAAATGCCGCGTTTCTCACCTGGCTGCAGGAGACGATACAGAATCTTCACCCCGATGTGTTCATCGTTGGCGAAGCCTGGACGGATGATATCGCTATCCTTGCCTTATATGAAAGTGGCATCAGCGGGCTGTTTAACTTTCCCATGTCGTCCACGGGGACGCTGTCCAAGGCCATGCGCGGCGAAGCGGGCCAGTCCTTTGTTCATCGTTTGGCGCAGTGGCAGCAGGATATTGAAGCGATCAATCCGGTGGCGGTCGCCGTGCCGTTTTTGGGTAATCACGATCAGGGCCGCATCGCCGGTGTATTGGTGAACGATCTACAGAAGGAAAAGCAGGCCGCGGCACTCTATTTGCTGTCGCCCGGCGTGCCGTTTCTATATTATGGGGAGGAACTGGGCATGACCGGGTCCGGAGATGATCCCAACAAACGCCTGCCCATGCTCTGGAGCACGACCGATTCGACCGGCATGTGCCTGCCACCCGAAGGGGCGACCCAAGCCCAGCGCTTGCAGACGGGCGCGGACATGCAGGGAAATGATACCGATTCGCTGCTGTCGTTCTACCGCGCAGTCCTAAAGTTCCGCAGCCAGTATCCCGTGTTTGTGCACGGCAGTGCGGCGGTGGTGGAGACGGCGGATGAACGGCTGGGAGCGCTGACGGTTACAGACAACACGACCACACTGCTCATCGCGCATAACCTATCCCACGTTGAAACGCTGTTCATGCCGGCCGAGGGTACAGTGCTTGCAGTGTTTGACACAGGGGATATGAAAAGCAAAGAGACGGATGGCGGTGTGGAGATCGCGCCGCGTTCGACCGTAGTTTGGCTGCTGCCGTAGCGCTAAACTGATGTAAAGAAGCGGATGCAGCCGGGTTACTCCATCCACAGTTTCTTTTATGGCAGGGATTTGCTATAATGCTAAAAACAAAGTAGGGAGCTGATGCAATGACCCAGCCCACCAGCTATGCGCAGTTAAGCAAAAAGCAGCGTGCATGGCAGCTCGTGAAGTTCACCATGTTTTCCATCTCGGCGGGGCTGATTCAAATCGGCAGCTTTACGTTGCTGAACGAAATCGTGCAGCTGCCGGAATGGATTAGCTATTTAACTGCACTGATTTTGAGCGTGCTTTGGAACTTTACCTTTAATCGGCGCTATACCTTCAAATCCGCAGCCAATATACCCAAGGCCATGATGCTGGTGTTTCTGTATTACGCCGTTTTCACCCCGATCAGCACTTGGTGGGTGGATGCGCTGACCGGCATCGGCTGGAACGAGTATATTGTGGTGGTCGCAACGATGCTGATCAATTTCCTGACTGAGTTTCTGTACCAGAGCATGGTTGTTTTCAAAAAGAGCATGAATACCAACGCGCTGGCAAGCAAAACGCCGGTTGCAGAGGATACCACCGCCGTGCCGGAGGAAGCATAACAGCAAGGCAATGGCACCATAAAAATGCAATAGTCTACAAAATACAGGAAGTATGGTATACTGTATATAGCTGTGTAGTTTTTTACACGGTAAGTATGAGGGACTCCGTGTGAAATTCGCCATCCCCAAGGGTTTGGCAGGGTATAACATCGGGTTGGTTCAACCCGTTTTTTTATGCCGTTCTACGGCTGCCGCAACTAAAGGAGAAAACCATTGACATCGTTTACATCACTGGGTATTATCGATCCCATTCTCAAAGCACTGCAAAAACAGGACTACAAAACTCCCACACCGATACAGGAGCAGGCCATCCCGCCGCTGTTAGAGCGCAAGGATTTGCTGGGCTGCGCGCAAACCGGCACGGGTAAAACCGCCGCCTTTGCTATTCCCATTTTGCAGCACATGGCGCAGGAGCGCGACCAGACCAAACCCCGGCGCATTGGCGCACTCATCCTCTCACCCACGCGTGAACTGGCCGCACAAATCGGCGAAAGCTTCACCTCGTATGGCGCGTTTTTAGGCCTTCGTAACACCGTAATATTCGGTGGCGTATCGCAAAGACCGCAGGAAGCGCGGCTGCGCGGCGGCGTGGATATACTGGTTGCCACCCCCGGCAGGCTGCTTGACTTAATGAACCAACGCCTGGTGAACTTAAGCCAGGTGCGCTATTTCGTGCTGGACGAAGCCGACCGTATGCTCGACATGGGTTTTATTCACGATGTGGAAAAGATCATCGCGAAAATCCCCAGCCAGCGGCAGACCATGCTGTTTTCAGCCACCATGCCCAAGGGCATTGAGAAGCTGACAAAATCCATTTTGATCGACCCGGTCAAAGTCGCGGTCACGCCCGTGTCCTCTACGGTGGACAGCATTGAGCAGTCCGTATATTTCGTCAACAAGCAAAACAAAATTCCGCTGCTCATTCATCTGCTGAAGACCTCGGATGTGTCGTCTGCACTGGTGTTTTCCCGTACTAAGCACGGGGCGGATAAAATTGCCCGCAAGCTGAACGCGGCTGGCATCGGCAGCGATGTGATTCATTCCAACAAAAGCCAGAACGCCCGTCAGATGGCGCTTTCGCGCTTTAAGAACGGAAATTCCAAAGCCCTGGTTGCGACCGATATCGTAGCCCGGGGCATTGATATTGACGAGCTTTCCCATGTGGTGAACTTTGACTTGCCGGAAGTACCGGAAGCGTATGTGCACCGCATTGGCCGTACCGCAAGAGCGGGCCTGGACGGCACGGCGATCGCCTTTTGCGATCAGGCGGAACGAAAGCTGCTCAGAGGCATTGAAAAGCTGATTGGCAAGCCGGTTCCCGTGGTTGCCAACCACCCGTATCCGCTGGTCATGTCCGCTGAGCCGCAGCTGGCCCAGCCGGCTCGTACGGCAAGCAGGTATAATCAAGGGAACGCAAACTTCCGGTATAACCGCCGGAGATAGGCCGAAACAAGAGGCAATAAAGGGAAATCATTCCGCAGTGGCGAAAGCTTCTGCGGATTGTTTTTTACAACGAAAGGTTCATCCTTTTGGAGGTATGAATAATGAAGAAACGCTGGATAGTGATTTTGGTACTACTGTGCGCGTGTATGTTTTGTGTATCGGCGTCTGCGCAGGAACAAGCGGAATGGACCGTGCTTTGGTATTTGTGCGGCACTGATTTGGAAACCGAAGGCGGTGCCGGAACCTACAACCTGTCGGAAGCCATGGAAGGCATGGACACACAGGATGTGAATGTCATTATCATTACAGGCGGTACAGCGGAGTGGCAAAACAATGTTGTACCTAACGATGCTGTGGGCATCTTCCGGCTGGATGGCAATGGCCTAACCGAGCTAAACCGCCTGCAGGACTTGAACATGGCGGATCCGGGACTGCTTGCAAGTATGATTCAAAGCGTATTTGCGGAGTATCCGGCCAAGCACAGCATGCTTTTACTCTGGGATCATGGCGGCGGCAGCGTGGGCGGCGTAGCGTTTGACGAGCGTACCGATGATTCCATATCGCTGATGGAGCTGCAAACCGCACTGGCCCAGGGCGGACAGCATTTTGATATGATCGGCTTTGATGCCTGCCTGATGGCAACATTGGAAACAGCCAATGCACTTGCGCCGTATGGCAAGTATCTGGTTGCTTCGCAGGAGCTGGAACCCGGCGGTGGTTGGAACTATCGGGAGATTATGCAGGCGTTTTCGAAAAACCCGGCGATTGCGCCTGCCGAGCTTGGGAAACTGATCTGCGACAGCTACCTGCAGCACTGCATTGAAGCTGACGACCAGGAGATCGCTACGCTGTCGGTGGTGAATCTGGAAAAGATCCCCGCGCTGGTCGAGGCCTTTGATGCCATGGCCTGGCAGCTGACCGCTGTCGCCGAAAATCCGTCGGTCATCCAGGCCTACCGGCAGGATGTCAGCAAAGCGCGCAGCTTTGGCGGCAATAACCGCTCCGAAGGCTATACCCATATGGTGGATCTGGGCGAACTGGTATTGCAAACCGAAGGCGTGTGGGATGCAGTCGGCCTGCAGGTGCTGGACAGGCTGTTTGAAGCGGTGGAATACGCCATCGACGGCAGCACCTATCAAAAATCAAGCGGCCTTTCGGTGTTCTTTCCTTTTACGAAGGATAGCGAGGTGGGAAGCGCTTGCGCGGTCATCGCGGAGGTGCCCGTATCCAAAGCCTACATGCGCTTTATCGGTGCGATGGTCCCTGCGTGGGATGTGCCCGGCGACTTGAACCAAACCTTAGGCGACCGGCCAGAAGAAAGCTACACAGCAGCGGAAACAGCCGCGCCTGTGCAGGATGCCGCAGAGGCAACGACCATTACCCAGTTGGATCCGGAGGACTATCAGGTGACATTCTCCGCAGAGGTCAGCGATGACGGCTACTATGCCTTGTATGTGGAAAGCGGGCTGGAAATCGTGGAAGATGTGCAGTTTGCACTCTACATGGTTGACATGGAGGAGGACACGGCGGTGCTTCTGGGTACCGATAACGATATCGACGCTTACTGGGACGAGGGCGTGTTCTTTGATAACTTCCGCGGTGTGTGGCTGACCATCAACGGGGTCTATTGCTCGCCGATTTTAATCGATACGCAGGACGACTACAACCTCTACACTATACCGATTGAACTGAACGGGCAAAGTACCAACCTGCGTGTGATGTATGTCATCGAAAGCATTGATGACGAGGGCATCACCGGCAGTTATCAGGTGCTGGGCGTGTGGGACGGCAACGATGAGCAAACCGGTGTCGCCGCGCGTGACATTCGCCCCTTGCAAGAAGGGGATGTCATTCTACCCCTGTTTGATGCCTATCCGCTCAGCGACGATCAGGACAGTGTCGAGCAATGGACCAGCGATGAAGTTATCGCAGGACAAGACGGCGCAGTAACGCTGGAAGAGCTTGCATTGTTTGATGGCGAGTATTTCTACGCCTATTTGCTGACGGATATCTTTGGTCAGGATTACGAATCCGATGGGGTGTTCCTGTACATGGAAGGCGACGAATTCTATTTTGAATAAGTCCAGCGCAGTATAGAATCAAATGAGATAACATAAAAGCCCGGAGCAAGTCTCCGGGCTTCTGTGTGTCTTTATGGTTATCGTTGCAGCAAGTAGAGCTTTGCCCCGTGCGGGGGCAGCTTGGCGGAAAGTGTTGTGCCTGGCGTGCAGGTTTCGCCTGACCAAAGCTCCGTTGCCGTGTGTATCGGTGCATAGTCCAGTGCGTGCAGGGGCTGTGTGACCTCGCAGGCCTCATCCGACAGATTAAACAGCGCGAGATACACCCCGCTGCCGTCCGTACGCATGGCGGTCCAGGCGGCGTTTGTTTCGGTGGTGTATAGCGGCCGTGCATGGTGCGATTCGCTTAGCAATGCAAGCACAGCCGTATGCGTCAGCAGTTTCAGGGTAAACGCATCGCACAGGGTCAGCTCGCCGCCCATCATCAACGGGGAGCGCATGATGCACCATAAGGTCATCATGGTGATTTGCTCATCACGGGTGAACTGGGTGCGGTTATCCGGGGAATCGCACTGCCGGATGGCACCAAGCGGCAGCATATCGGCATCGGGCCAGTGTCCCGGCCCTGCGTACGGGTACCAGTCTGCCGCACGCCCAAACATGGCTTTCAGCAGCGGCCAGCTATCCCAAAAATCGTCGGTAATGCGCCACATGTGGCTGTGCTTTTGCAGCGTATCTGCATATGCAGGCTGTGCGGGGCCGGGGGAAAGGCTGAGCACTATCTCGCGTCCGCTGCGCTGGAGCGCTTCGGACAGTACGGCTAGTTCGGTCTCGCAACGCGGCAGCTCGCGGGCGATGTCATCCAGCTTGATAAAATCCACGCCCCAGGACGCATATAGGCTGGCAATGCTTTCGTAGTAGGCTTTCCCCTGCGGGGTATCGGCCCGTACACCGTACATATCCGGGTTCCAGTCACAAATGGAATAGGGGTCGGCAGCGTCTGCGCAGGTTAGGCTTTCTAAAAGCACCGGCAAGTGCCTGTGCGCGGCGGTGCGCGGCAGGCCGCGCATGATATGAATACCAAACTTCAGCCCCAGTGAGTGTACATAATCGGCCAGCGGCTTGAACCCCTTACCACCCGCCGCGCTGGGGAAGCGGTTTTCTGCGGGCAGCAGCCTGCCGTAAGCATCCATGTTGACATCAGCAAAGGGCTGATACTGGTGGTTGATGGCCGTGGGTTGATACCACTGGATATCCACCACAATATACTCCCAGCCATAGGGTTTCAGGTGTTTGGCCATATAATCGGCGTTGGCGCGCACTGTGTTTTCATCGACCGCCGCACCGTAACAATCCCAGCTGTTCCAGCCCATAGGGGGTGTTGCTGCAAGCATCACGTTCATCCTTCCCGGTTATACATTTTGTTGTTTTTGTCAGTATAGCATTGCCGCGCATCAGGCTGCAAGCATGAACGCGGGCAGGAGGAACACAATCTTGCGATTGACAGGGGCAATACAGCGGTGTATGATACATATATAAATGTGAATTAATTTAGTTATATCTAAACTAAATGGAAATTCCATGGAACAAAAGTGTTACCGGCATCACCGGCACGGCGGGAGGGAAACCATGCTGCATCTCAGGTCGCTTCGGGAAGGGCTGCCATTGTTTCGCGCGTTGGGGTCGGATGTGCGTATTCGCATACTGGAGGTTATCGCCCAGAGCGGGCCGCTGCATATGTCGGCCATTGCAACGGCTGTGGGTATTACCGATGGGGCGTTGACCCCGCACATCAAGGCGCTGAACCAAAGCGGACTGATTGCCATTGAAGTCGCTTCCGGTGCGCACGGCGTGCAAAAGGTGTGTCGCATCAAGGAAGACCGCATACTGGTGGAAACCCGGCCCGATGAAAGCCAGCACAGCGTGTTTGAAAGCGAGATCGGCGTTGGCCAGTTTACGGCCTACGAGGTGTATCCCACCTGCGGGCTGGCGACCGATGAACATCTGATCGGCGTGGTGGACGATCCCCGGCATTTTGCCTCGCCGGAACGCACCCAGGCCGGCATCCTGTGGTTTGGCCGCGGGTACGTGGAGTATATGCTGTCAAACTTTCTGTCGCACTCACAGGTATTGGAAGAAATACAAATTTCAATGGAGCTGAGCTCCGAAGCACCCGGCAGCGCCGAGGATTGGCCCAGCGATATTCATTTTCATATCAATGGCCATGCCCTGGGGTACTGGACCAGCCCGGGGGATTTTGGCGCGATTAAAGGGATACACAACCCAGACTGGTGGCTTCGCCACTGGAACCAATACGGGCGCTATAAGCTGCTGAGCGTAAACAGCCACGGCACGTTTATCGACGGAATGCAGATTGCCAATGTGCGGATTGACGATCTGGGCATTGTGCCCGGCGCAAACGTTAGCTTTCGCCTGTCCGTACCCGAAACGGCAAAGAATATTGGCGGATTGACCATATTCGGGCGTTCATTTGGCAACTATCATCAGGATATTAAAATTCGTATGCTCTACCAAAACAAACCGAACGTGAGGGGATAGGTCATGGACGTATTCAAGAACTTTCGCATGGGACATGGGTTTTGCAAGCGGCTGGAAACCCTCGCCATTGAGGAAACCATACCCTACCTGGAGCGCGCGCTGTATGATGAAATCGACGGTGCGGAAAAAAGCCATGCCATTGAAAACTTCCGTTTGGCAGCGGAGATGAACGAGACCGGTGAATGCCGGGGAACGTTCTACGGCATGGTGTTTCAGGATAGCGATGTGGCCAAGTGGCTGGAAGCCGCAGCGTATTCACTGTATCAAAAACCGGATGCAAGGCTGCACCAGCGTGTGCGCGATGTGGTTGCGCTCATTGAGCGGGCACAGCAAAAGGACGGGTACCTAAACACGTATTTTACTGTGAAGGAACCCGGCGGCCGCTTCAGTAACCTGCGCGAAGCGCACGAGCTGTACTGCGCCGGACACATGATGGAGGCAGCAGTGGCCCTGTGGGAGTGCACGGGCGATACACAGCTGCTTGACATCATGCGCCGCATGGCGGATATGATGGTTTTGCACTTTCAGGGGGAAAACAGCGATGCGTTTCCCGGGCATCCCGAGGTGGAGCTTGCGCTGTACCGCCTGTACCAGGCTACGGGAGAAACCCAGTACCGGGATCTTGCCTTGCAGTTTATCAATGCCCGCGGCACAAGTGATTTCTATCAGAAAGAATTGGATAAAGACGGCGTGGTGATCTGGAGCAAGACCGTTGGCAATCCCGCCTACTCTCAGGCACACAAACCCGTGCGGGAGCAGACCGACGCTGTCGGCCACGCCGTACGTGCGGTCTATTTGTATGCGGCCATGGCCGATTTGGCGGGGGAGACCGGGGATGCTTCATTGCTGGCTGCCTGCAAAACGCTGTGGCAGAGTATCACCCGGCGCAGACTGTATATCACTGGTGGGATTGGCTCCTCGGCAAAAGATGAAGCCTTTACCGTGGATTATGATCTGCCAAACGATACCGCCTACGCCGAGACCTGCGCTGCCATCGGGCTGATATTCTTTGCCCGCAGAATGCTGGAACTCGAAACAGGCGGCCAGTATGCCGATACCATGGAACTGGCGCTGTACAACGGCGTTACCGCCGGGGTAGCGCTGGATGGCAAGTCGTTTTTCTACGTCAATCCATTAGAGGCCATTCAGGGTGTTGCCGGAGACACCATAAACCATAGCCATGTTCGCACGCAGCGGGCCCAGTGGTTTGCTTGTGCATGCTGCCCGCCAAATGCTGCGCGGCTGTTTACCTCGCTGGGCCGGTATGCATGGGGCGTGAGCGAGGATACGCTGTATTCCCACCTGTATATCGCCGGAGAACTAAACTGCCTGGATACCCACGGCATGCGTGTCGCGCTGGAAACTGAGTATCCCGTTGGCGATACCTTGCAGTACCGTATTGTGCAGGCGGATTCGGATCGTGATATGACGCTGGCAGTGCGCATCCCGGCATGGAGTCAGCAAACCGCAGTGCTGATTAATGGTGAAACCACCGACTCCGTGCTTACAAATGGCTATGTCTACCTGCGCTCTTTGCGCAGCGGTGACACGGTAACAGTCAAGCTGGATATGCGGCCACGGCGGATGTATCCGTCGTGGAAGATCGCGGCGGATTCTGGCAGGGTGGCATTTATGCGCGGGCCGCTGGTCTACTGCGCCGAGGGTGTGGATAATCAGGGCGATGTGCTGAACCTGTCCGTTTCACCCAAGGCGGAGGTGGAAATGCTGGCGGACGATTGTATCGGCGATGTACCCAAGCTGCGCGTGGCAGGCTTTCGCGCCGCAGATACAAATGCGCTCTACTCTGCGAAGCCGCCG
Organism: Candidatus Limiplasma sp.; assembly: GCA_963675925.2. Classification (GTDB taxonomy): domain Bacteria; phylum Bacillota; class Clostridia; order Christensenellales; family Aristaeellaceae; genus CAXXOK01. The sequence goes on along the minus strand of CAXXIB010000004.1, from coordinate 13,716 downwards.
CAGTGGACGGACGCTGGCATCACACTGATTCCCTACTTTGCCTGGGCAAACCGAGGGGTATCGGATATGCGCTGTTTTCTGCCGGAGCGCGGATAAGCAATATACAACCTTTGGGACACAAATTATCAAAAATCTAGGGTATGGGAGAGATAGGACATGAAAATGGCAACCATGATCTTGGACAAGGATTTCCAAATCGGAGAAATTGACAAGCGGATTTACGGCAACTTTATTGAGCATCTGGGCCGCGCGGTATACGGCGGCATTTATGAGCCGGATCACCTGACGGCCGACCAGTATGGTTTCCGCCGCGATGTGATTGATATGGTGAAAAAGCTGCAGGTGCCTGTGGTGCGCTATCCGGGCGGCAATTTTGTGTCCGGTTTTAACTGGGAGGACAGCGTAGGCCCCCGCGACCAGCGGCCCCACCGGCTGGATTTGGCATGGAAAACTACCGAGACCAACGAAGTCGGTCTGCACGAGTTTGCGGCCTGGTGCAAAGAAGCGCAAACCGAAGTGATGTATGCCGTCAATCTGGGCACCCGTGGCCCGGATGATGCCCGCAATGTGGTGGAATATGCCAATCACCCCTCCGGCAGCTATTACAGCGACCTGCGCATTCAGCATGGTGTGCCCGATCCGCTGGGAATCAAGCTGTGGTGCCTGGGCAACGAGATGGATGGCCCCTGGCAGATGGGCATGAAAACCGCGTACGAGTACGGCCGTACAGCCAATGAAGCCGCCAAGCTCATGAAATGGGTGGACCCCAGCATTGAACTGGTTGCCTGCGGGTCGTCCGGTCGCGCCATGGACACGTATGGCGCATGGGAGTATGATGTGCTCAACGAATGCTACGATAACGTGGACTATTTAAGCCTGCACCGCTATTACGGCAATCCGGACAACAATACGCCGGAGTTTTTAGCCAGAAGCATGGACATGGATGCGTTTATTAAAGAGGTGGTCGCCATCTGCGATGCTGTTGGTGCCAAGAAACGCAATGCCAAGAAAATTCACCTTTCGTTTGACGAGTGGAACGTTTGGTATCACTCCAACCAGCAGGATGCTGAGCTGCACAAGACCGACCCGTGGGGCCGCGCCTTGCCGCTGCTCGAAGATGTCTATAACTTTGAAGATGCCCTGCTTGTCGGCGCGATGCTGATTACGCTGATGCGCAATGCCGACCGGGTGAAGATTGCCTGTATGGCCCAGCTGGTGAATGTCATCGCCCCGATTATGACCCGCACAGGCGGTGGTGTCTGGGCGCAGACGATTTTCTATCCGCTGATGCAGGCATCGGTATACGGGCGCGGCATATCGCTGCGGCCTGTGGTCAGCTGCCCGACCTATGCCTGCAAGGACTTTGATAAGGTCCCGGTCGTGGATTCATCTGCCGCCCTGCAGGAAGATGGCAGCCTGACGGTTTTCTGCGTCAACCGCGATATGGAGGACGATGTGGAATTGTCCGTTGACCTGCGTGCGTTTGGCGATTTGCAAGTTGTGGAACACAGCGTACTGCACCATGCCGATGTTAAGGCCGTGAACACCGAAGCCGCGCCCGATACCGTTACGCCGGCAGACGGTGACAAGGGCAAAATGGATGGCGGCAGCCTGACCATCACCCTGCCTGTCCTGAGCTGGAATGTGATTCGACTCGCTAAGAGGTAACACCATGCCAGAGTATCATCAAAACCCGGAAACCCTGCATATCGGCACCTTGCCGCCGCGCGCGTACTTTATTCCGTTTGCGGATGTACAAGGCGCGATGGCCGGTGTTCGGGATGCATCCGATCGGATGACGCTGCTAAACGGACAGTGGGACTTTGCCTATTTTCCGTCATATGCTGCCATGCCCGATACGGTAGAGTATACCCAGACCATACCCGTGCCTTCCGTATGGCAGATGCACGGGTATGACCGGCACCAGTATTCGAATGTGAAATATCCCTTTCCCTACGATCCGCCCTTTGGGCCCACGGACAATCCCGTGGGCGCATACCGGCGCAAGCTGACATGGCAAAAAGCCGAGGGAAAACGCTATCAGCTGCACTTTGAAGGGGTGGACAGCTGCCTGTACCTGTACATTAACGGGACGTTTGTCGGATTTTCGCAGGTATCGCACTCCACCAGCGCGTTTGATGTGACGGATGTCCTAGTGGACGGTGAAAACACCCTGGAAGTTCATGTGCTGAAATGGTGCTTTGGCAGCTATCTGGAGGATCAGGATAAGTTTCGAATGTCCGGCATCTTCCGCGATGTGTATTTGCTGGAGCGGCCTGCAGCAGGGGTAGAGGATCTGTTTGTCCGCACTGAACTGGGCGAGGATCAGGCGACCGTCAGCGTTTCACTAACCATGCCGGACGGCGCACCTGACCCCATACTGTCGCTGTATTCTCCGCAAGGGCAGCTGCTGGGGCAGCAAGCGGCATCCCAAAGCACAAGCTTTATAGTGGAGCAGCCCGCGCTGTGGACGGCGGAGACCCCGCAGCTTTATGCGCTGCTGGTGCAAACGGATGACGAAGTGATCGGCCAGAAGGTCGGCCTGCGCGAAATTTGTGTAAAAGACGGCGTAGTCCTGCTCAACGATACGCCGATCAAATTCCGTGGTGTGAACCGGCACGACAGCGACCCAGTAACGGGCTACACCATCAGCCCGCAGCAGCTGGTGCGCGATTTAACGGTGATGAAACGCCATAATATCAATGCCATTCGCACCAGTCATTACCCCAATGCCCCTTGGATGCCGGAGCTGTGCGACCGCTACGGGTTTTATGTGATTGCCGAGAGCGATATTGAAAGCCATGGCACCGTGATGCTGTATCCTGAGCAACCCATGCCAATGGAACGCCTGAAGAAAACCTTTAGCATCGTGCCAAGCACCCCGATGTTTTACCCGGCTATTCTGGATCGCGTTCAGCGCAACGTGCACCGTGATCAGAACCACGCCTGCGTGGTGATGTGGTCGCTGGGCAACGAAGCGGGCTATGGCCCTGGATTTGAGGAAGCGGCCCGGTGGTTGAAGGCGTACGACCCGACCCGGCTGTGCCATTACGAGGGCATGTTTTACGCGCTGGAGGGCAGCGATACCACACTGCCCGATGTAATCAGCCGCATGTACCCAAGCACACGGGAGATTGAAGCCTACTTTGAGCAGAAACAGGACACACGCCCGCTGGTGCTGTGCGAGTATATCCACGCCATGGGCAACGGTCCCGGCGATGTGCAGGATTATCAAACGCTGATCGACCGCTATCCCGGCTTTTGCGGCGGCTTTGTGTGGGAGTTTTGCGACCATGCTGTGCTGCTGGGCACCACGCCAGAGGGGAAACCGAAGTATGGGTATGGCGGTGACTTTGGCGAATACCCGCACGACGGTAATTTCTGCGTGGATGGGCTGACCTACCCCGACCGTACACCGCACACAGGCCTGCTGGAATATAAAAACGTAATCCGGCCGCTGCGTGCCGCGCTGGTCAGCACGGAACCCGCTGTCGTCCGTCTGACCAACCATATGGATTTTCTGATTGCTGATACCTACTCAAGTCTGCGCTACGAGCTGGTTTGCAATGGCATCGTGACCGAAGAAGGCGCGCTGGACATGCCGCCCATCCCGCCCCATGGCAGTGCGGATCTGCAACTGCCGGTGCAGCTGCCGGAGACCGGCGCGGTACTGCTGAATTTGATCTATTTAAGCAAAACAGAACAAGCGCTGGTTCCGGCCGGGCATGCGCTGGGCTTTGACCAGCTTTCACTGCGGGAAGAACGGGTTTTACCGCCATGTACGCCGCTGCCGGGTGCGAGCATAACGCTGGAAGAAACGAAAACGCATTACAGGATAGCGGGCGACAGTTTTACCTACAGCGTTTCCAAAAACAGCGGCCTGTTTGACAGCATGGAAGCGGGTGGCACAGCGCTGCTGACCGCGCCCATGGACTACAACATATGGCGTGCCCCGACCGATAACGACAGTATTATACTGCCGGCTTGGACGATGGCCGGGTACGACCGCGCGCAGATTCGCACATCGGACTGGACGGCCGAAGCGGGGGAAACCAGCGTTACCCTGCGGTATCAAGCGGTGCTGGCTGCTGCCTACCGCCAGTGGATTGTGCGCATGCAGGCGGAACTGACAGTGGATGCATCCGGGGAAACCTCGCTGCGGCTGTCCGTTAAGCGGAACGAGGAGATGCCCTTTTTGCCGCGCTTTGGCGTGCGTATGCAAATGCCTAAGGCTTGCGACCGCGGGGAATACTACGGCTATGGCCCGACCGAAAGCTATTGCGATAAGCATTTTGGCACCAAACGCGGGCTATACCACACCACGGCAGCAGACAACCACGAGGATTATATTATGCCGCAGGAAAACGGCAGTCATTACATGTGCGACTTTGTGAAGGTCACGACTGCGCAAGGCATGGGGCTATGCGTGCAGGCGGATGCACCGTTTTCCATGAACCTCTCCCCGTATACCCAGGAAACGCTTTGGGAAACAGCGCACAATGTGGATTTGCCAAACAGCGACTGCACTGTGCTGTGTGCCGATTATAAAATGAGCGGGGTAGGCTCCAACAGCTGCGGGCCGGAACTGCTCAAGCCCTATCGGCTGGACGAAACGGCGTTTGCATTCACCCTGCGGATGCACCCGATCCTGTAAAGGTATATACAAAAAAGCACGGGCATACGGCCCGTGCTTTTTTGTTTGTGATGCGTAATCCGAGTTAGGCTTTGTTGGCTTTTCCGGTCATAGTGTCCACGGTCAGCCGCAGGCAGATCAACCGTTTCAATGTTGCGGATTCCAGCGTCCAATCCGCTTTGCCGGTATAGTGTGCCATAATTACTTGCAGGGCATGGCGTTTTTCGTCTTCCTCTTCCAGGATTTCGATGCGGCCTTGGCCCATCACGCACTGGTAACTTGAGGAAAACTCGGCGGCCGTTTCCGCTTCAATCAACGCAATATCGGTATCCGCTTCAAATGCGATCACGGAGGATTGGCGAATCAGGTCAATCTTTTTGCCTTCTGGCGCGCTGTGAAAATATAAGCACAGGCTTCCGTTTTCGTGGGTCAGCCCAAAGCTCATCGGGACAATATAGGCAAGACCGTTATCTACAAGGCCCAGCCGCAGGCACTGCACGCTTTGGAGAATGGCTTCCATCTGCTTGGGATCGGTAATCTGTTTGTCTTTTCTGCGCATGGCTGTCTCCTGTTTCATGCGGCGATCAGGCCGCGTATTTTCGTGTTTATGCTAGCACAGCATGGGGTATATTTCAACGATTCTGCTAAAGTGCTTCATGCTTGTTAACAGTGTGCTGTGTTGGTTGACATGGTTTCATTGCTCATGGTATTCTGAAGCGTCTGTACACCGTTTACTACACAATATCCCGGAGGTCTGCATGAAGCATCATTTCGCAATCAAACGAACGATTGCATGGCTGTTTGTTTCCATTCTACTGAGTATGCTTTTACCCCTGTCCACCGTGTCCGCCAAGACACTTGAGGAGTGGCATGAAGGGTTTGATAACGGGTCTGTCTGGTTCGGCGAAGATTTTGCCTACGATATCACCGACACAAAGGCCGTTTGGGACTTGCTGATGAAGCCCATTACGGTACTGGATGTCAGCCAGGTGGAGTCCGTATATCCGTTGGACGCGCCCAATGGCGAAAAAGTGAACGATGACAAACTCGGCGGCTTTATCAACGGCGCGTCTGTGGCCGTGCATGTGCTCAGCGAGGATCAGGACGGCTGGACGCTGATTGAAGGCCCGGACTACTATAACCGTATCATCCGCGGGTATGTGAAAACCAGCCTTCTCAAAGAGATGACCCCCGATCCGCACTTGGGCATCGTGGTGGATAAGCTTACCCAACGTATGTATATTTTTGAAGACGGCGAACTTTACTCGTCCGTAGCAGTTTCCACCGGCCTGCCAAACGACAAACAGCCCTACAACGAAACAGCTGCCGGTGAATATTTAATGATAAGCCCCAGCGGCGGCTTTGATGCCGAAGGCATGTGGTGCGATTATGCCATTCGCTTTAATAACGGTGATAAAATGCACCTGGTACCCGGTATTCGCCGGGCTGATGAGTCGCTGGATTATTCACGGTATGAGCCGCTTTTGGGCCAAAAGGCCAGCCACGGTTGTATCCGTGTGGCTCGTATTGCCAATGATGATGGCGTGAATATGCTGTGGATTTGGAATACGTTCCGTCCCATCATTAACGCAGCTGTCCGCGACTCAAAACAATTTCCCAAACTCGTTATCTGGGACGACTGGGGCCGCGAAGTGCCGTATCCCGATGATGATATGCCCCTGTACTATAACCCCGACGGTGGCAGGAACTATCATTCCGATGAGTACTGCTCCGCTGTGAAAGACCGCTATCTGCCCTTGACCGCGTTTACCTATGGCGAGCTTGAAGAAGGGTTCTACGCCACGCTAACGCCTTGCCCCTATTGCGCTACGGTGCGGCGTAAGTCCGAAATAGATTTAAACAATTTAAACCGCGGGGCGATCACCCAGGAGGAATACGACAGGCGGCAGGCGGGCTACGATGCCGCCAACGAGCCGCCGTCCGAGACCGCCGTGTCGCTGGACGATGTGGAGATCACCATTTCCAATTCCGGTAACTGACAAGGGTTCCAAAACCAAATTGCCAGGGAGGGATCGTGCTGAACCAGTTGATTGAAAAGCTCAGTAAATGGAACAAGCAGATGAACGGCCTGCCCAGAATACTGGGGCTTGTGGCGCTCACCTTATTTTGTACGTGGCTGCTGCTAGTAGCTACGCCGTATGTATGGCCTTTTATCCTAGCGTTTTTATTATCCCGCCTGCTGTCGCCGGCGGTTTCCTTTTGCATCCGGCATATTAAACGGGTAAAGCTGCCGCGCGGGCTGATTACGCTTGTGGGAATGCTTCTGCTGTTCGGCATTTTGGGCACAGGTATTTTCATGCTAGCCAGCCGCCTCATTCGCGAACTGATGCAGCTGCTGCAAAACACGCCGCAGTTTGTTAACTGGCTGACCGATACGGTGCTGCCATACCTGCGTGACCTGTACCAAAGCTACTCCGATGTGCTTCCGCCTACGGTCATCAGCTTTGTGGATGATGCGATTGCAACCCTGTCGGACAATGCGATCAAGTTCGCCGGAACGCTGTCCGGGGCTATCACCGGCGGTGCGCTGAAAACAGCGGTCGGGCTTCCCACGGCCTTGCTGTCCGTGGTGCTGACGATTATGGGAACCTACTATATGACCGCCGACAAGGACAGGATTTCCGCATTCTTTGCCAAAACCTTTCCCGAATCTATCCGGCGGCACAGCGGCATCCTCAAGCGGAATTTGGTCAAGTCGCTGTTTGGGCAGATCAAAAGCCAGCTGCTGGTCTCGCTGATTATTACTTCGTTTTTAATGATTGCGTTTGTGGTGTTTGGCATCCGGTATGGCTTGCTGCTGGGCTTCCTGATCGGGCTGGCCGATGCATTGCCGGTGATTGGTGCCGGGCTGTTCTTGATTCCCTGGGCTATCGTGGAGCTGGTCATGGGGCATTATGCTATGGCGGCGTTCTTTGCCATTGTTTACCTGTGTCTGATCATCATCCGCCAAATTGCTGAGCCGCGCATCGTTGGCCGTAATCTGGGGCTGTACCCACTGGCGACGATGATCGCCATGTATGTCGGGTTCCGGCTGCTGGGTATTCTGGGGCTGATCGGCGGGCCGATCATGCTCAATCTACTGCGTGTTGTGCTGGAGGCCGATGCGGCCTCGCGCAAAGCAAACGATAGCGTGGAAAAGAAACTGGACGATCCGCCAAAGGACGAACCAGAAGCTGAACCGGAAGCTGAAAACGAATAAACAGGCAAGCAAAAACCCCCGCCACATGGCGGGGGTTTTTGCTTGTATCAGCTTTGCCGTGAATAGTTCGGGCTTTCTTTGGTGATAGAGATATCGTGCGGGTGGCTTTCCTGCAATCCTGCGTTGGTGATGCGGATAAACTTTCCGTGCTCACGCAGTTCGTCGATGGTTTTAGTGCCGCAGTAGAACATGCCGGCACGAAGGCCACCAACCAGCTGGAATACGGTGTCGGATAGCATGCCTTTGTAAGGTACGCGGCCTTCCACGCCTTCGGGAACCAGCTTGGGTCCGCTTTCCTGGAAGTAGCGGTCGGACGAGCCGTGCGACTGCTGCATGGCAGCGATGCTGCCCATACCACGGTACACTTTAAAACTGCGGCCTTGGTAGATCTCCATGTCGCCGGGGCTTTCATCCACACCGGCCAGAATGCTGCCCAGCATGACCGCGTGTGCACCGGCGGCAATAGCCTTGGGGATGTCGCCGGAGTACTTGATGCCGCCATCGGCGATTACGGCAACGCCGTACTTGCTGGCTTCCTTGCTGCAGTCGGCAATCGCAGTAATCTGCGGCACGCCTGTACCGGTTACCACACGCGTTGTGCAAATGCTGCCCGGGCCGATACCGACCTTGACACAGCTTGCGCCCGCTTCAATCAGCGCTCTGGTGGCTTCGGCAGTGGCCACGTTACCGGCGATGATGGGGAAGTCCGGATACGCCTTGCGGATGGTTTTCACCGCTTCAATGGCGCCGGTGGTGTGTGCGTGCGCCGTATCGATGGAGACAACGTCCACCTTGGCGTTAATCAGCGAGGCGACGCGAGACATATAATCCGCCGTCAGACCGATGGCTGCGCCGCACAGCAGGCGGCCGCCGGAGTCCTTGGCGGAGTTTGGATACTTGGTGGTTTTTTCGATATCTTTAATGGTGATCAGGCCGCAGAGTTCGAAATCATCGTTGACGATCGGCAGTTTTTCAATGCGGTGCTCGGCAAGCAGCTTCTTAGCCTCGTCCAGCGTGGTGCCCACCGGGGCAGTCACCAGGTTTTTGGAGGTCATGACCTCTTCAATGCGGCGGCTGTCATCGGTTTCAAACCGCAGGTCGCGGTTGGTCAGGATGCCCACCAGTTTCTTACCAACGGTAATCGGAACGCCGGAAATGCGGTAGCGTGCCATCAGCGTTTCCGCATCGCGGATTAAATGATCCGGAGAAAGAAAAAACGGGTCTGTTATGACTCCGTGTTCGCTGCGTTTGACCTTGTCCACCTGGGCAGCCTGATCTTCAATGGACATGTTTTTGTGAATAATTCCCAGTCCGCCCTCCCGGGCAACGGCGATGGCCATGCGTGCGTCTGTTACGGTATCCATAGCCGCGGAGATCAGCGGTACGCTGAGTTTAATTCCGGGCATTAGCTGTACGGCAGTGTTTACTTCGCGGGGGAGCGTTTGACTTTCGTTTGGAACCAACAGTACATCGTCAAACGTCAATCCCATTCTTACGTTCTCTTCCAGCATTTTGCCACACCCTTTCAAGCCTTGATATTATCCTTCATTGTAGCAGTGTCGATGGGGGATGTCAATGCTGCTATATCGTCATTCCGGGAGCAATATTTACATCCCGATCCGGTGATTGGCTTGTATGGTTTTGCCGCTTGCGGTATACTGATAAAAAGCGAAACCGGAGGGAAATTATGGCCTTTGCGCATCTCCATTTGCATACGGAATACAGTCTTTTGGACGGGGCATGCTCCATCAAACCGCTGGTCAAACGGCTGAAAGAACTGGGGCAAACCCATTGTGCAATCACCGACCACGGGGTGATGTACGGCGTGGTGGACTTCTATTCGGCATGCAAGGCGGAGGGTATCCATCCGGTGATCGGTGTGGAGGCCTACATCTGCCCTGATCGTTTTGATAAAACCGTGGTCAGCCGCGAGTACAGCCACCTGATCTTGCTGTGCGAGACCCAACAAGGTTACCAAAACCTGATTAAACTGGTGTCCGTAGGCTTTACCGAAGGGTACTACTACAAGCCGAGGCTGGATTATGAGCTGCTCAAGCAGCATGCCGAAGGATTGATTTGTACCTCGGCTTGCCTGTCTGGCGATTTGCCCAAGCTGCTGTTGCAGGGCAGGCGGGAAGACGCCAAAGCCTACGCCCTGATGATGCAGGATATGTTTGGCAAGGGCAATTACTTTATCGAAATTATGGACCACGGCATCGCCGAGGAACGCCAGGTGATACCCGACCTGATTGCGCTGTCGCGTGAGACGGGCATCCCGCTGGTGGCCACCAATGACTGCCACTACTTACATAAAAAAGACGCTGCCGCCCAGGAAATTCTCATGTGCGTGCAAACCGGCAAAACCTTGGACGATGAAGCCCGCATGCGCATGGAAACCGAAGAACTGTATGTCAAAAGCGAGCAGGAAATGCTCGATCTGTTTCCCGGCGCGCCGGAAGCCATTGAAAACGCATTCAAAATCGCCCAGCGCTGCCAGACGGAGTTTGATTTTAAGGCCCTGCATCTGCCAGCCTATCCCATAGAAACCAAAGAAAAACCGCTGGAAATGCTGACGCGTTTGTGCCTGCAAGGGCTGAAGGAACGCTATCCGGGGCAGGCGAACGATGAAAACAGCGTACCCCGCAAGCGGCTGCAATACGAGCTGGATACCATCGTGCAGATGGGTTATGTGGATTATATGCTCATCGTGTGGGATTTTATCGACTATGCCAAGCGAAACGGCATCATCGTCGGGCCGGGGCGCGGCAGTGCGGCGGGCAGTATCGTGTCCTATGCACTGGGCATCACCATGCTCGATCCGCTGAAGTACAACCTGCTGTTTGAACGCTTTCTAAACCCAGAGCGCGTCACCATGCCCGATATTGATATCGACTTTTGCTACGAGCGCCGGCAGGAAGTGATCGACTATGTTGCTGAAAAATACGGCGTGGATCATGTGGCGCAGATCATAACCTTTGGAACCATGAAGGCCAAGGCTGTGGTGCGCGATGTAGGCCGGGTATTGGGGTTGCGCTATGGCGCGGTGGATGCCGTGGCTAAAGCCATTCCGTTTGCGCTGGACATGACGCTGGATAAAGCAACTCGTGTCAGCCCCCAATTACAGGAGATGATCGACTCCGACCCGGAGGTGGCGCACCTCATTGAGATGAGCCTGACGTTGGAAGGCATGCCCCGCCATGCCAGTACCCACGCCGCCGGTGTGCTGATTACCGCCAAACCGGTCACCGAGTATGTGCCTGTACAAACCAATGACGATGTCATTACCACCCAATTCCCCATGAATACGCTGGAGAATCTGGGCTTCTGAAGATCGACTTTTAGGCCTGCGCACGCTGACCGTCATCCAGCACGCGCTCAGCCTGATGAAGGACATTGGCGTGGACATGCAGCCTGAAGATATCCCTCTGGACGATGCCAGCGTGTACGAAATGATTGCCTCCGGGGATACCGACGGGGTGTTCCAGCTGGAGGGCGGCGGCATGCGCAGCTTTTTGCAGGCCATGAAGCCGGAAACGTTTGAAGATATCATCGCCGCTGTGTCGCTGTACAGGCCGGGCCCGATGGACTCGATTCCAACCTATATCGCCGGCAAGAAGGACGCTTCGCAGGTTCGCTATCTGACCCCGATGCTAAAGCCCATTTTGGATGTGACCTACGGTTGCATGGTGTACCAGGAGCAGGTGATGCAAATCGTGCGCGACCTGGCTGGATATTCCCTGGGCCGCAGCGATTTAATGCGCCGCGCCATGGCCAAGAAAAAGCACGATGTGATGGCCAAGGAGCGGGAATACTTTGTGCACGGGATGACGGACGATCAGGGTCAGGTGCAGGTGGAAGGCTGCGTGCGCCGTGGTGTGCCCGAAGCCGTGGCTGAGCAGATATTTGATGATATGTCCTCCTTTGCCAGCTACGCCTTTAACAAAAGCCACGCGGCGGGGTATGCGCTCATTGCCGTGCAAACAGGCTGGCTGAAGGTGCACTATCCTGTGCAATTCATGGCGGCGATCATGAACAGCGTGATGGACTCATCCGCCAAAATTGCCATGTATATTCAGTATTGCCGGACGCATCAGATTCCTGTATTGCAGCCGGATATCAACCTGTCCGGATGGCGCTTTACCGTGGGGCAGGATGAAAACGGCCGGGCGGGTATCCGCTTTGGGATGGGCGCGGTCAAGAATGTCGGTCATAATGCGGTCGAGGAGATTATGAAGGGCAGAGAAAGCGCTCCGTATCGCGATCTGTTTGACTTTGCCGACAGGGTACCGGCCGACGCGCTGAACAAACGCGTGGTGGAAAGTCTGATCAAGGCCGGTGCGTTTGATTTCAGCGGTGCGTACCGCTCGCAGCTGCTCAGCGTGTACGAACGCGTGCTGGACAGCGCTGCCAAGAAGCATAAAAACAACCTGGCCGGGCAGGTGTGCCTGTTTGATATGATGGGCGAGGACATATGCAGCCCCAATGTGCCGCTGCCCGATATGCCCGAACACAGCCGCAATGCGCTTTTGAACATGGAAAAGGAAATGACGGGCGTGTATATCTCCGGCCATCCGCTGGATCAGGTGGCGGAGCTGATCGGGTCGGGCTTTACCACGGCCGCCGATGTGTATTCCATCGCCGAAAACGAGCACCGCGGCATCGACCGCGACGGGGAAGCCGTGACCATGGCCGGTATTCTGGCCCTGGCCAAGTCCCCGCCTGACCAAAAAAGGCGCAATGATGGGCATTATTACCCTGGAAGACCTGACCGGGCAAATTGAAGGGCTGGTGTTCCCCAAGGTTTATGATCGCTGCTCGGAGCAGCTCAACGCCGATCAACTGGTGATCGTGACGGGCAAACTCTCCTTCCGCGAGGACGAAGAACCCAAATTGCTGGTGGATACCGTATTGCCGCTAACCCCGGACAAGCCAGAGAATTAAAGCTCAGCCGCAACATTCAAAATGCGCAAAAAGGCTTTGGGCTACCGGCTGCCGCACCCCCGAAAAGCAATCAACCCCCTGCGCGATTGTCGGATGATATCATGCAGGCCATTTTAGCCTATCCAGATGCTTCGGAGACGGTTGAGGTGGATGAGGCCCTGCTGCAGGGCGAACTGAAAGTGTTATAAGAGCGTTTTTTGATGCAAAGTAGAGTAAAATATTCGATGAATTCGTTCACTGAATTACATTCACCTTGACAAATCGCGCACTTCACTGTACTATCAAAATACAAGAAAAATACAAGGAGTGTCCGGATGTCTGCTATGCGCTATTCTTCTTCTGGGGGCAATAAGCCCATACGGGAAATTGCGTACGAAACGCTGAAACATGCGATTATCACCGGTGAGATCGCGGCGGGGATACGCATCGTGGAAACTGAATACGCCAACAAGCTGCACATCAGCCGCACTCCATTGCGGGAAGCGCTGCGCAAGCTTGAACGGGACGGGCTGGTGGAGTATGTCATCCGCCGTGGCGTGGTGGTGCGCGCTTTTACCATTGAAGATGTAGAAGAAATTTATACAATCCGCAATGCGCTGGAAATGATTACCTTGCCCGCGATTATTGAAAATGCTACGCCTAAGGATATCAAAGCCCTGAAGGAAAAACTGCAGGAAATGGACCGCATGATGGAGGAAAACAACAGTGAACGGCTGTCCATGCTGGCGCGGGCGTTTCACGATCAGCTAACGGCGATCTCCGGCCTCAAGCGCATTTTGCGTGTGATTCAGGGGCAGGATGAGTATATCCATCGCTTTTCGGCTATGTCCATCGCCAAGGATCAACGGCGGGCGGAGGCGCATCAGGAACACCATCGCCTTGTTGAAATGGTCGAAAACAAGGATTTGCAAGGACTGGAAAC
>CAXXIB010000003.1:0-540244 GCA_963675925.2 Candidatus Limiplasma sp. | reverse complement strand
AATTAGAGATACATACTGTGAAAACAGTATGTACAAGCTACTATATCCTTCCAGCTGTATCCGTCATAGTATATATTGGCTGATGAAAAAAGTAGCAACCACTGTAGCAACGGATGTAGCAATGCGGACGATTTGCAATAGTGCTGAAAAATGATAGATGTTAAATAACCATTATACTACAACAATTCTTAAAACTATTTGACAGGAGATATTATGTACCTCTTAACATTGGTAAGGATGAGGTCCCCGGTTCGAATCCGGGTATCAGCTCCACAACAAAACCCTGTATCCATAACGGATGCAGGGTTTTTGTTTTATTAAACAAAAACCAGTAGAATGCAAAACCAACTTATAACAAAAGCGTCAGTTCTCAAGGATCGTTGACGCTTTTGTGTGCTGAGGACAGCTATAATCCGGAAGACTAGTTGGGCAAAATATCGTGATTAGTAGGCGTACACATACGGCACTTCTGGCGGGGGGCTGTCTTCAACCGTATCCACAATAATCCTAAGTTCCTGGTACTCCTCCATATCGACCATGGCAAGCGTACCTGTGACAGATACCCAGTCGCCTTCTGTGAGCGTGTCAATTTGATCATACTGGCAGGGGAAGCCGATGGAATACATATCCGCTACACAGCAGGTGAGCAAATCTCGGGTAGGAGAAAAACAATCGCTTGCAAGATAGGGGGTGTTGATAACGACTTGTCCCATCGTGCGAATCGTATAGCCTAAAAACGGCGTTGGGTCGTTATAGATTTCTGCCATCCAGAAATATGTTTCTGCTTCCATGATGGTAATTGTTTGATCGGCCTTGTTGTACCCGTGAATAACTCGTCCGAAGTATACAGGCGTTGTCATTGTATAGGTTTCCTCAAAATAGGCTAAATCGTTGAACTCGCTGCCATAAGAGCCCTGGCTTTCAGGTGCTTGCCAAAGGCCTTGGTCATAGGTGGATGCAGCCAGCAAGAGGAATGGAATAATCAACACCGTTAAGTGCATATACCGCCGGGTATGTGTTGGCTTTAAAACCTTGGTAAAACTGTAAATCCCCATGAGCAGGAACAATATCGCTGCGAAATACAGATAGGGGAGTGTCCTTGGCGTTACATAATACTGATAATTTCGAGTTATGGAGAGCCAAAGAAACGAAAGTCCTGTAAGGGTTTCCAATAAGCCTTGGATCAACTGGGCAGGGTTGATATATCGTTTCATGCAATCAATCCTCCCAGCCCAAGCGAGAAGGCAAGGTATACCACGGCGAAGCTGACGGCAAAGGTAACGATGAGCAGCTTAATCATAAAGTGTTTGGTAAAACTGGCCGACATCAGAATCATGTTCTTAACATCGATCATCGGTCCGAAAACCATAAAACCCATCACCGCGCCAATTGGCAGCGATGCACCCATGTTTCTGCCTACAACTGCATCAGAGGAGGAGCATAGGGACAGGAAAAATGCCAGAGCCATCATCACAAGCATAGAAATGGCCAGATCCGAAATCTGCATCGCCATGATGCGGCTGCCCATCACCAATTGCAGCACGGTGGATACCCCGATGCCGATCAATAGAAAGCGGAATACCTCAAAAAACTCCGCTTGAAAATGTGTAAGCAAGGCTTTCAGCTTTCCAATAACGGTGCTTTTTTCGTGTGGTTCGGCGTGATGATGTCCACAGTCGCAGGTCTCACCATCAAGGTGGTGGTGATGATCATGGTTGTGATCATGATGATGGTCATGAGGTTCTGAATGGCTATGCTCAATCCCGCAGGCACAGACCGGCGCGGTCGCACCGGCAAGCAAGACCTGTTTTTTCTCCCTTGCAAAGAACAAGCCGATGATTACGGAGCAAACGATGCCAAAGCCCATGCGCGTCAGCATAATGGGCACGCTGCCACCAAACGCATAGTAGGTGGAAAGTAAAACCACGGGGTTGATAATAGGGGCAGCAATCATGAATGTAACTGCGGCTGGCAGCGGTACGCCTTTGCGCAAAAAGACTCCTGAACACCGGTATGGAAGCACAATCGCAAATCGGAAGCAGAAAGCCGCCCAGCACGCCAAATATCATGCCACCCAAGTGGCTTTTTGGGAAAATCCGCTGCAGCAGATCGGCGGGCACAAATACCTGAATCGCAGAAGAAAGCAAGATGCCGAGCATAAGGAACGGCAGCGCTTGCAAATAGGTACCTAGGAAGGTCGCCATCGTATCCGGTACGGTATAGTTTAACGTATGAAGCGCGAAAAACAGCAGGGCGATGATAGCAGCGAGTATCAGTACTTGCAGGCCTCGCCGGGTATCGCGACGATGGAGCGCTTTGGCTACTTGCGCGGTGCTTTCATACGAAACGAGCTTGATGTTCGGTTGTACCGGCAACACGCGATGGTAAAGCTTGCGCAGTTCACGGCGCTGAGCTTGCGTTACGGCAAGTATGTCGCATTGGGCAAGTTGTGTTCTTTTATCCGTATCGTTTATGGCGGGCAGAATAGCGTCTCTATCAGCGCAGTAGATAATGCGTTTCAACTTGCAACTGCGCTGAAAACTCGACTGCTGGCTGATCTGCAGCAACTGCTCAATTGGCCTGTCACCCCAGTCCAGCCATACGGCATCGTGGGTTTCGTATTCCATCCGTATAGCAATCTCTCGTCCGGCGTCCTTCGGCGTGATGTGGCCTGGAAGTCGGCAGTCGGTTTCCGTGCCCTCATTTTCAAACAAGGTATCGTCCATGAACGTAACATACAGTGGGGCTTTTGCTTGAGAAAATTGATGATAGAAAGCCAATCGGTATTGTGCATCAGCACCGCAAAGCACATAAACGGGGATCTTTTGGTTGTGCATGGTATAGTCTCCTCAACACGTATAGTACGCTATATTTGTCCGGTATAATTGCAGCACGAGCAACCTGAACCAAAGCAGCATGAACACACACCGGGATTGTTGAGCATCCACTGATCCCAGTCAAAATTCTCGTCAATGCCATTTTGGGGGTCGACGGGTGATGATACGATAAAGCTGTTTGTTTTTACCTTTGGCAGTTCTTCTGTATTGACGATGGCATTTGCTGCAAACAGCTTCGCTTGCACTTCCGCGGTGGCCATTCCATCTACATTCAGGCCGTTTTGACGCTGAAACATCATGACACGATCTATGCAGGTTTGGTTGTAGCTTTCATTCATGTTCGATCCGGCGCGGTAGTAGCCCAGTTCCATCAGGCGTTCCTTCAGTGCTACGACATCGCTGCCCGTGTTGCCACGGTAGAGCAGACGGTAGTTTAAAATATCAGGGGTGTATTCGGTCATTGTGAGGTATTCCCGCATGGCATACCCTCGGTAGTCTCCGTATGCAATCTCCCAAAACACCTCTCCCTGCGCCAGCACGGTTACCAGGCTGCGGTTGGGAATGCGTGCCAGGATGGTTGCGCCAGCGTTTGCCTGATTGCGCAAATTAAGCGGGCCAACTTCAGTCGTCACCTGCGCGATGGATGCTTCGTCAGTCTTGTCTGAAGAAGCGAGATTTTCGTTATCATCGGTCTGTGCTGCGACTGTCGTATCCTTATCGGAATCGACGAGTGTTAAAAACTCATGCATCGCGTATCCCTGTAAAGTCTCATATTGAATTTCCCAAAACACATCACCCTGATTGATAACCGTGACCAAACTGCCATTGGGGATATAGTGCAGGATGGTTGCATCGGCTTGCGGCAAGCTTCGCATATTGAGCGGCCCCCGCTGGGTTGTCACCTGTGCAACAAGCGATGAGGATGAACTGCTATCAAATTCATCGCCGGAGGCTATGCCAAAAAAGCAAATTGTTATTAGCAACAAGAGCAAAAACAAAACAAGCTTGTGATTCATAATTATAGTATGACCTCCATTTGGAGAGGAAAGAGCGATTAGACAAAGGCAGTATTTGCCTACTGATAACACGTGCTATAGTAAACAGCAATACGGATTACAAAAAAATGACTGTCTATGCTCTTTTTAAAACAAAAAGCAACGCACGGAATGTGCGGCTCAATCATTCATCCGGTCGAACAAGCGCACCGGGGATAATCGAATACCAAGCTGCTTTGCTTGCGGTTTGATATATAGCAGTAAAAAATGAACCCATAATATAAAGATCGCAAGGAACACGGCTTTGGCAATGGTATCCAGCAGCAGCCAAAGCGCATGCACATTGTGGCAGATCGAGCAGTGTTCATGATGGCAATCATGATCAATGCTGAGTACCGAATAGGTGGCCGACACCAGAAAAAACGCCAGAAGGATGACGGCGAATAGGGTAGCGGCGGCACGCGCAGTTCGCTTATTTGCAGTGTAAATGATGCGGCCACCTTCCTTCCTAAAATCATCCAAATACGGAGTGCCATCGCGGTATATCAAGTTTGTTCAACATAGCATTATTACGAATATATGTCAATAATATTTCGTGTGTGCTGGCGGTTCACTTCGTGTCAAACCGCACACAAAAGTAGATGTATTGTAGCTGTTGAGATAAAAGATATGTGCAAGAAAATGAAGCCTATAATCAGAATCATGGGGGTAAAGGTTCGTTCAAAATCGGGGTTTAGGATGGCATTATAATCGAATTCAATATATATATAATCCAGATAAATGTAAAGGATAAAGGAAGTAGGACATCCAATTTTATTCTTGTTAGACGCATATTTCGGAATTTACATTTTCTACCCCACGATTTATGTTCGCTCATAAGTTTGTTTACGTCTTTTCGAACCTTGCGAATTTTCAAATAAGTATTCTCTGCAAGCGGTTCTGCGGGTGAATCTGCCAACAATTCGCCATTGTTGTTGAAAATCTCCGACATTTTATATTTGTGATAATCGACAATGATCGTTCTGCACCTAATAACACGAAATCCAATAAACCAAATCTGAAACAATGCTATTATTGCAATAGCTGCCATCAATACAGTATTCTGGTCTGTAATAATGGCACCAACAGCTAAAAGTATCGATTGTGATGAGATCAATATCATACGATAGGATTGTACGGATGCATCATAGGTGTTCCAGTTTTCCATAGTATTTCTCCTCTAATAGTATGAGTACAAGCTTATTTATTTACCAATTAGCAGCATAAAACAGTATTCGTTAGTGTGTAGAAGAATCCTATTATTACCAATCATGATTTAGCGAAAACAAACCCCATAATTTGTACTTTATTAAGAGGTATGTTTGATCAATATTAGCTAGCTGTTGTAATGCCAATATTTGTGTGGTTGTGCGTATAAATCCTCAATACAATTTCAGCATGATGGGCGCAAAATCCTCGCCATACAGTTTCAGCAGGCAGCTGGCACGGTGCTGGCCGTCCAGAATGATGTTGTCTTTATTAACAATGATTACATACCGTTCATCGTAGCCATTTGCTTCCATGCTCTCGATCAGCGTATTGAAGCGCTCGCGTGTCATCATCGGCAGTTCATGCTCCAGATGATAGCGGCTGTATTCCTCATAAACCGATTCATCACCGGTTAAATACTTATAGGGAGCACATTCAGAGAGTGGGTAGTCAATGCCGTTGAACCAACGGCGCCGGATATCGCCAAGCCGGATGGAGACAAGCTCGTAGGACTTATAGCGCATGCTTTCCATGCTGTTGTAGACAAACTCATCATCCAAAACGACACGCTTATCCTCAAGCAGTTCAGGGACGATAGAACCGCTGAACGGCTTGCCTTGAATGCGCCTAAGCAATGCGCGCAGGCGGCAGGCTTTGGTGCCGTAAAGGGTATAGCCGTTTTGCTGTGCGCCGAAGCAAATGGCACGCTCCATGCTGTGGGCCAATGAGAACACCCGCCTGCGAGACGGAGCGTATTCCAGCGTAAGGCTTTGAAACGGCTTGAGTAACTCTGCCTTTTCGGCAAAGCATGTACCTGCGACAAAGAAATAATTATCCGGAACCTGAATCGGAACGTTGAAGTCTGCAAGCGCACGCTTGAAGAGGTTTTGCTTGTGGCGGGGATCGTGAACAATCAGCGAACCCAGTGCGACCAGGCCGCAGTGCTTGTCTCCCATCAGCTTATCAATGGCGATATGCACGTTGCGCGCCCCGAGAACACCTTCAAACAAATACAAAAACCAGTCGCGTTTGCGGAAAAACTGATTGTACATGTACAGCTGCTTGCGCGTAACGCCTTTGGAATGCAGTTTGAACACAATGTCATACTCGGACAGATCAACATGCGCAAGTGAAGTATGAAATGCACCCACATCAAAGCCCAGGTTTCCGACCGGAATAAACAGGGTGTCTGCATGGAATGCGCGGACCTGCTCAATCATTTCGTCAAAGCCACCAAAGTCCTGATAGGCAATGAGCAGCGTATAAGAATACGGGCCGAGATTCTTTAGGTATTCCTGAATTTCCGGCCAGCTGTGCGGATAGAACATTTGCAAACAAACCAGAATACGCGCATTGCGATTGCGGCGGATCATCGTGTGGCAAACAATGCGTCCAAAAACGCGGCGAACGCCCCGCAGAAGCTTAAGCGGCCGGTAGCGCCCCAGCCGGCTGATGCCGGCAATGCCGCCCGCGATGGGCAGCCCATCCCGCTTGCCGTGCACTACATAGTGCGCAAGCGGACATACACCCACAACATGGGTGTTGGTTTCAAAGTATGCATCGTTGCTGAAGTCTTCGGACGGGTCGCTATTGCGCCATCCGCCCCGCAAATAGTGCAAGACCGCATCTTCATTTGCTGCCGGGGGATACGGAGAATGCGCACGATACCAATCTTCGTCGAAATACTTGCTATGACGAATGAGAAATGCGGTGATTGGCTCTTTCAGCTTTTGCTTCAGATAGTAAATCATCAATACCTCTGGCTATTTTAATGTTTTGTCTTGATACTGTTTCAAACTCGGAACAAAGCTTGCACGCTCGCTTGCGGACATTTTGTTCCACTCTCTTGCAAACGTGTTGTAGGGTTTTGTGATTCTTTCCGTTGGTTCCAGTCCTAGCATTTTTCCCTTGTGCAACCACAGCACCCGATTGCAGAAGCCTTCCATTTGCCGCGTGGAGTGGCTTACAAAGATGATGGTTTTTCCGTCTTTGCGAAACTGCTGCATACGGTCTGTGCATTTTTCCATAAAGCTGCTGTCACCAACGGCCAGCGCTTCATCAACAATCAAAATATCGGGATTGATATGTACGGATACGGCAAACCCGACTCTGGAACGCATGCCGCTGGAATAGGTTCTAAGCGGCTGATCGATATAAAAGCCGATGTCAGCAAAATCAATAATCTGCTGCTCAATTTCCTGAATCTGCTTATGGTCAAACCCCAGCAGCAGGCATTTATAGTATATATTCTGCCGGCCTGTGAGGTTGGCGCTCAGTCCAACACCGGCCGACAGCATGCTGACCTGCCCTTGGATATCGATAGAACCTTCACTTTGATGGGTAATCCCTGCGATGATTTGTGACAGGGTGGATTTGCCGGACCCGTTCAGGCCCACAAATCCGATGATTTCCCCTTTTTCAAACGTGAAGTTCACATCTTCCAGTGCCACGACATCCTTGCCTTTATGCCAAGGTAGGATAAAGCCCTTGAGACGATCTTTCTCGTCTGCAAAGATTCTATACTTTTTCCATATATGGGACGCTGTAATCGCGATATCCGCCATGAAGACAGTCCTCTTTTCTAAATCAAGTCAATAAACCGGTCGCGCAGCTTCACATGAAGCTTGCTGCCGATAAAGAACATTACTAGCACGATGCCCCAGAAGAAAATCATCCGCGTAGGGTTGGCGTAGAACGGCGTATCAAAGATCAGGCAGCTGCGGTAGCCGTCTATTAAGTATGAAAGGGGATTGAACTTAAACAGCTGCGCCCACGAACCGGCATCTGCCGAGGGTGCCCAGACAACGTTGGAGACATAGAACAGCAGCCTGATAATGGGCCCCAGAAAACGCTGAAAATCTTTGAAGACGGCTGTTATGGAAGAGGTGATTAAACCAAATGAAAACAGGAATGCATAGCCCGCAAATAAGTAATATGCAACTTCAAATGCCCGCCATTTGAGTTGAACACCGCCGATTAAAAGCACCGCAAGCATGACCACGAGCATGTAAAGCTGCTCAATCCACGCTTCCAGCACCCGTTTGGCGGGGCAAAGGGATAGGGGAAAGGCAACATTTCGAAGTATGGAAGAAAAGCTCGTAATGGATGTCGCCGCCGATGTCATCGCCTGGCTGATCGACATCCAGGGCAATAGCCCGACTGTCAGCCAAATGGCATAGGGAACCCCGTTGACGCTGCTCGTTTTTAGCCCAACAGAGAAAACAAACCAGTACACCAGTATCTGCAGCGCAGGGTTTAGAATATTCCAGATCCACCCGAATGTTGTGTCACCCAGCTTTGCTTTATTTTCATAAAAGGCCAGTCTGAATAAACGTTTATAATTCAACCGCAATTCCTGCAGCACCGTTAACATTGCCCGCACTTCTATTTTCTCACCTTCACAATAATCCTCAAACAGAGTTATTCTAACATGAAGACCTCTTAGGTTCAAGCTGTTGTAATGTACGGCAGAAATAAACGTAAAAATTTGGTAAAATATGTTTGCTGTGTAAGCCCTATAAACCCCCGAAAATGATGTAAATCCTTGCGTATGGCCTATCAATCGCAGGTTTGCGAAGATTGACAATAACAAGGGATAACGGTACAATTATAATGATATTCTGGCGAACAAAACAGGTATTGCATATCATGCTATTTAACCATGTGGTAGCTTTATTATAACAAAACGAAAACGGTCGTTTTGAATACTACAGGAGCTGTAATAATGAAGTTGAAAACGAAGTTGCGCTATTTATTTGTGGAACGGAATAAATTCATACTAAAAGAGTTTTCTGATTATGTTAACCATACTCCCGGAAACCATAAAATGCAGCCATATGCCTGGTGGCTGCTTTTAAGACTGAATTTTAAATATCGTATTCTGCGCTGTAAGATGCCGGAGTCATACAGAAAGCAAATAGCGCGTACAGGGACCAGTAAATTGCCATATCTGGAAGGGGCGGAATCTTCGCTCCATAATAAGTTGCTCCCGTTTCGTTTTGCTGCCAAGTTACTCAAGAACGATGTTATCAGTTTTGATATTTTTGACACGTTATTACTGCGGCCATTCGCCAGGCCGACGGATCTCTTCTATATTCTTGAGGAAAAACTGCATACGACCGGGTTTGTGGATATTCGCAAAAAAGCGGAGAGAGAAGCCCGCGATATGGCCCTGTTACAAAAGGGGAACCACGAGGTTACCATATTTGATATTTATGAGTTAATTGAGCAAAAGACGGGTATTCCCAAAGATGTCGGCGTCAAAGTAGAATTTGAAACCGAAATGGAATTCTGCTTCCCCAATCCATACATGCAAGTGGTATACAGGTCGCTGCTTTCGCAAGGCAAAAAAATGGTGGCAACCTCCGATATGTATTTGCCAGAGGATATGATACGCCAGTTGCTGGATAAGTGCGGGTATACCGGGATTGAAGAGATTTTTGTTTCCTGTGACAACAATTGCAACAAGCGCAATAAGGGCTTGTTTTACCTGATGATAAAAAAGGTGGGTAAGAAAAATAAAATCATCCATATTGGCGACAACGGACAAACCGATATCAAAGCCGCCCAGGAAGTGGGGCTTGATGCACAGCATTATAAAAATGTACATTTAGCGGGGAATCAGTATAGGGCTGACGGCATGTCTGAGCTCACATTTGCCACCTATGCCGGTATTGTAAATACAACACTGCACAACGGCCTGGATACCTATTCACCCGCCTGGGAATTTGGCTTTATCTATGGCGGGCTTTATATCCTGGGATTTTGTAACTGGCTGCATCAAAAGGCAGTTCAAAACAATATTGATAAAATTCTATTTTTGTCACGCGATGGGAGCATCTATAAAAGAGTATTTGATTATTTGTTCGATGATGTACCCAATGAATATATGCTGTGGTCACGCATCGTCCATATTCGCTTGAATGCCGATATTAACCGCATTGATTTTATAAACCGGATGGTTCGCCATAAATCAACAAGTGTTGTACAGGTGTCCATTGGACAAATGCTGCATTTTCTGGATTTGGACAGGCTCGCCGCGTATCTGCCTGCATATAGTCTGTCCGAGCTGATGATAATCAATCCAGAAAATGCAAAGCTATTAGAAAAAGTATTCTATGATCATTACGACGAAGTCGCCAACAATTGGAATGATGAAAGCGAGAAATTGCGGGAGATTGTTAAAGAAGCCGTTGGCGATGCCAAACGAGTGGCCATTGTTGATGTAGGCTGGCTGGCAAGCGGCCCGATGGCGATCAAGGACATGATGCACAGGAAGTGGAACATGGACTGCGATGTGTTCTGCTATATTGCCGGGAGTCTTAACTATAGCGATCCGGCGTTGCCGTTAACAAACTTAATGAAAGGCGATGTTGAAGCCTATCTGTTTTCCAGGTCATACAACCGCAACCTGTACGATACGCATGTAAAGACAAACAAGCGGACAAACTGTATCTATTTTGAGCTTTTCACGCAGGCTGAACATCCGTCCTTTTACGGGGTTGGCAAGGATGGCTCCTATATATTTGATGTGCCGGAAGTTGAGAATTATCAAAATGTGCATGAGATTCATGATGGTATATTTGCGTTTTGTAAGCAATATACGGAAGTATTTGCCAAGTATCCATACCTGTTCAACATTACCGGATATGATGCCTACCTGCCCTATAGGATGATTATCAGAAACCTGGACTTTATCAAGAAGAATTTCGGGGCGATGTCGTTTTCTCGTACGGTAGGTGGCGATTCGGAAACGCAAAGCCTGGAAACCATCGAACAGATTCTCAGTAAATACAAGCTTTTATAGAGGTGTTAAAAATGATCTTGTATCATGCAGTCAATACATATCAGTTGCTGTCTTTCATCATTTATCATAAAACGCATAAGAGCGATGAAAAGGCAGTATTGCTGGTTACCACAACCTTGATGGACAAATACCCGCAAATTGAGAAATTGAAGGGCAATGTTTTTAATTCGGTTTGGAAATGCCCGATTATCATCAAAACAGGGAAACACCCGGAAGAAAGCATTGTTGGGTATTTTGATCAGTTTTTTTCCAAGCATCATGTGGCGATAAAGGATTTTAGTAGGATTTATCTTGGTTGCGCCCATTACTTTTTTGGCATATATCTATCAATTAAAAAGACGCCCTATATATTCTATGAAGATGCAAATGGATTATTGAGCCGTCCGGAAATCCTTCGCAGCATCAATGAGGATGCCGGCGATCGCTATGACCTTGCAGAAAAGTACGGCCTGTTTGACGGAACGGGCGAGTATGTACAAAAGTGCATGTGTGACATGAGCTCGCAGGTCGAGGGCTATACAAACGAAACAGCGATTGATTTTCGCGTGGTGGATAGTTATAGGCACTTGCCGGAAGCAGATAGGGATTGGATAATAGATTTCTTCTGTAAAACCAAAGAGATCGATATCCTGGAAGACGCCGTATTGTTGCTCACGCAGCATTTTGCGAACCTGGATGTGATGACATTCCAGGAGCAAGTTTTAATCTATCAAATCGTGATGGACTACTTCTTTCAGGATGAAAATGTGGTTTTCAAGATGCATCCCAACGATTTGCTGTACTACAGCTTGCTGTTTCCCAAGGCGCAGGTGATCAACGAGCGCTTCCCTTCGGAGTTCTTACCGATTTTGCTTAATAAGCCAATTAAAACGCTGGCAACCATCAGCTCCACTGCAATTGGCGCATTGCGACGCTCCTATCCGGATGTATTTGAATTAAGCGCACGGTTTGAAAGAGAGTTTAAGGGCATACACAGGCTCTATACTGCGCTAAAGGCTGCGGCCGCGATGCACCTTGAGCGCATTGGCTTGATTGGTATCAATGAGCTAGCGGTGAAAAACCTAATACAGCGTGCCGACCCCGGCTTTTCGGCGATGTCGATTGTTGAGCCGGAACAGGCGGAGCTGGTATTGGTTGATAATTTGGTGGATGACGAGGACACAACCGACGATTCCATATGCTGCAGGACACAGTTTGTAGCATTCATGGATGCAAACCATGCATCCCATGCCTTCGTTTTCATTAACAGCAAGAACGATTATGTATTTCACGATCCGGCCCATAAGGAAATGTGGGACCATATGCAGCCGATCAGAATTTTAAAAACCCGTACCAGACAAGCAGACTTTTATGCGTCAACTGCACCCGAGACAATTTTCCTGTATACTGAGAATGAAAGGTGGCACGCAGCTGTGGAAAAGCAAGAAATGAATAAAGAGTTGGAGTATACCGGAATGAATATAAGGAAAATTCCGATCACAGATGAGCAACGCCGTTTGTTAATACTGGAAGGTGTGCTGGAAGCAACCGAAAAGCGCCTTCTGTACTACATTAAGCGAGAAAAAGAATTGATGGAACTGCTGGAGAAAAAACATGGCTAAGGATGCAAAGGCAGTCGTATTTATCCCGATTAAAATGAACAGTGAGCGTGTGAAAAATAAAAACATCAGACCGTTTTCTGATGGCACGCCGTTAATCCGCCTGATTCTGGATACCATACTGCAAGTACCCAATGTCGCCGGGCGCTATGTGTATTGTTCTGATGAGGCCATATGTGAGTATCTGCCGCAGGGAATTGAGTTTGTGAAGCGAGACCCGCGGCTTGATCTGTCAACAACCCCCTTTAATGAGGTGTTGATCGAGTTTGCCAAGGATGTTCCGGCTGATGTGTATGCGCTAACCCATTCCACCGCGCCTTTTATTCACGCGCAAAGCATAGAAAAGGGAATTGATGCGGTGTGTAGCGGGGACTATGATTCAGCGCTGACAGTGGCTAAAATACAAGAATTTTTGTGGAAAGACGGCAAGCCTTTTAATTACGATGTCAACAACATTCCGCGCACGCAGGACCTTGAACCGCTTTTCACTGAAACATGCGGTCTGTTCGTGTATCGTCACGATCTGATCACGAATCAGAAACGCAGGATTGGGGATAAGCCGTATTTGATCGAACTGGATAAGATTCAATCGGTTGATATCAACGAACCGGACGATTTTCTGATTGCAGATGCGATCTATACGAAAATAACGAAAGAAAGAGGGCGAAAAGAATGATCCAAGCCAAGATTTTAGATTGTACATTGCGCGATGGCGGCTATATAAACCAATGGAAATTCGGAAGCAAGAGCATCTCTCGCATCATCAGCAAGCTTGCTGAAGCGAAAGTGGATATTATCGAATGTGGCTTTTTACGCGATGTACCCTACAGCGTGGATGCATCCGTGTTTAGCAGCATTGAGCAGATTGCGCCCTTTATTGCCCCCAAGCAGGCGGGCACCATGTATGTTGCCATGATCGCAATCGGAGAAATCCCGCCGGAGAAAATTTCTCCCCGCAGTGCAGACTCCATTGATGGCATACGCCTGACCTTTCATAAGCATGAGATTGACTTTGCCTTTGAGGTTGGTAAAAAACTGGCCGATAAAGGCTACGAGGTATTCATGCAGCCGGTGGGTACAGCGTCCTATTCGGATGCGGAACTGCTAGACCTGATTCAGAAGATCAACATTGCCCAGCCGTTTGCGTTTTACATTGTTGATACGCTCGGGTCAATGTATAAAAGTGATGTTGTGCATATGTTCCATCTGTGCGATCGGAACTTAAATGCCGAGATTTTGCTGGGGTTTCACTCGCATAATAACTTGCAGCTGGCTTTTTCCAATGCGCAGGCTTTGCTTGAACTCAACTCAAAACGCGTTGTGATTTTGGATACATCGGTGTACGGCATGGGCCGGGGCGCGGGCAACTTGTGCACGGAGCTGGTCACCCAGTATCTGAATGACAATACCGGCACGCACTACAGCATTGTGCCGCAGCTGGAAATCATCGACGATCATCTCAACGAAATTTACGGCTATACCGCATGGGGATATACGGTGCCATTCTGCCTGGCGGCCATGAAACAATGCCACCCTAACTATGTGGAGTATTTAACGCAAAAGCAAACCCTGTCCATGAAACCCATTGCGCAGCTGTTGGACTGTATTCCGGCCGGCGAGGGCATGCTGTTTAACAAACAACTGATAGAGACCATCTACACAGAATATCAATCCCATGCCATTGACGATGCAGCCGAAAAGAAACAGCTGGCATCCGAACTGGGAGGAAGGCCCATCCTGATTATCGCGCCCGGCCTCTCCATTGAAAAATCGCATGAAGAAATCAATGCCTTTATGGAACAAAATCACCCGATTGTCATCCCGGTGAACTTCTTGCCCGAAGCGGTTCAGTACGAATATGTGTTTATCAGCAACAAAAAGAGGTTTGAAACCATTGCAAGGGGCGACGGCATCAACAAGGCCAGCCTGATTGTGACCTCAAATCTGTATGACCTGACAAAAGGCCTGGATGAATCAATGGTCCATATGATCAACTATAGCGATTATATTGTGCCGGGCGCGGAAGGTGACAACTCCGGCCTGATGCTGATTCGCTTGCTGATTCGCCTTGGATGCAAGGACATTGCCTTGGCCGGGTTTGATGGCTTTGTTGCTGAAACGCAGGGGAATTTCTATAACAGCAGCCATCCCCGCTATGAACAGCAAAAGCATTTCGATGAGAAAAATGCCAATATTAAAAAGCAGTTTGATAACGTCCGTCATGATGTTACGCTGCAATTTATCACACCCAGCCTATACGAATGAGGTGGATGTTTTGCCGAACTATCGCACAGTGATTTTTGACCTGGACGGAACAGTGGCCGATACAGCCCCCGGAATTTTAGCGTGTCATCAATTTGTTGCCAAATCACTTGGCTTGCCGCCGCGCACACCGGAGCAGCTGGATGGGATTATTGGCGGCGCATTGGATACAATATATACCGGGCGTTTTGGCATGACAGAGTCAGACGCTGTCAAAGCGATCGATATTTACCGCAGGCACTATAGCGAGGCGGGTATCAAAATGGCCAAGCTCTATAGCGGTATGCATGAGCTGCTCAGCGCACTGCATGATAGTGGCGTTTTTGTGGCTATTGCAACGCTGAAGCGTAAGGATTTCGCACGCCAAATGATGAAAGACCTGGGTGTCAGCCATCTATTCCATGAAATTCAGGGTGTGGACGCTGCAGACCGCCTGAAAAAGCATGATTTAATCCAATTATGCTTAGAAAAGAGTGGACATACCGCGCAGGAAGCGATTCTGATCGGCGATAGTAAGAACGATGCAAACGGGGCCCAAAAGGCCGGTGTGAAAATGATCGCGGTCACCTATGGCTACGGGTTTGAGCCAGATACTGATTTTAGCGACTATCCCCAAGTGATTAACCACGCAGCGAGCGTAAAAGAGCTGCAAGACATACTACTGCCTTGAAGCGTTGGGTTAGCATAGTATTTTAATACAGTAGTCAAGCGAGCACCGTTCGATACCTGTCGAGATGGTGCTCGCTTAGCATATGAAAATCTAGAAGTGGTATGATATCAGCTGCTTTTCAAATACCGCGCTAATGCGTCCTGCCAGGGTGGGAGCCTTATAAACCCTGCGTCATCCAGGCTGCGCTTGGAAAGGCGGGAATTATAGGGCCGTTTGGCCGCTGTAGGATAATCGCTGGTTGCAATCGTTTCAACTTTGCATTTTAGCCCTGCCTGCTTCATGATCTCCTGTGCGAACTCTTGCCAGCTGCAATAGCCCTCATTGGTGGCATGATACACGCCGTATTTCTCTGTTTGTATCATGTGGCACAGCAGCGGTGCTACATCATTAACGTATGTGGGGGAGCCCACTTGATCACCCACAACCTGAATCGCGTCTTTCTGGCTCCCAAGGCGAAGCATGGTCTTGACAAAATTGTTGCCATGCAGCCCAAACACCCAGGAAATGCGAACAATAAAGTAGTGATCCAGCAGGGCCGTCACCTCATGCTCGCCTTGCGCCTTTGTCAGGCCATAGTGGTTGATCGGGGCGATAGTTGCGTCGGTTTCAAACGCTGTATCCCCCTGCCCGTCAAACACATAGTCGGTGCTGATGTAGAGCATGCGGACGTTCAGCATTTTGCAGGCTTTTGCCACATGCTTGGTGCCGATCACATTGATTTGATAGCATAAATCCTTGTCCGTTTCGGCTTGATCGACCGCAGTATAGGCAGCGCAGTGGATCACACCATTTGGCTGGTATCCCTGAATGGCGTTCAGGGTGGCAGCTTCGTCGGTAAGGTCGAAATCCGTGATATCGACACCCTTGTAGGGAATGTTGGCAGCGTCTAGACAGTTGCAAACTTCCTGTCCCAACTGTCCCTTAGCGCCGGTCACTAATATTTTCATGCTTGTCCTCTTTGGCCGTAGACACGGGCATAGTAGCTTTGGTATTCGCCGCTTGTAACGCTTTCCACCCACTGTGGGTTGTTTTGATACCACTGTATGGTCTGGACGATACCGTCATCAAAGCTTGTCTTGGGTAGCCAGCCAAGTTCCCGATGGATTTTCGCGGGATCAATGGCATAGCGCATATCGTGGCCGGGCCTATCGGTAACATAACGGATCAGGCTTTCCGGCTTGCCCAGCACGCGGAGAATGGTTTTCACGACATCCAGGTTGGTACGCTCGTTGTGGCCGCCGACATTGTAAACCTCGCCTGCTTTGCCATTACGCATCACCAAATCAATCGCGGCGCAGTGATCTTCCACATACAGCCAGTCGCGGATATTTTCACCCTTCCCATACACCGGCAGTGGCTGATCGTCCATCGCCTTGGTAATCATCAGCGGGATCAGCTTTTCGGGGAAGTGATAGGGACCGTAATTATTAGAGCAACGCGTGATAGTGGCAGGAAGATTGAAGGTTCTGCTATAAGCCTGTACCAGCAAATCCGCGGAGGCCTTACTGGCCGAATAGGGGCTGGATGTGTGGATGGGGGTATCCTCGCGGAAGAACAACTCCGGCTGATCTAGCGGCAAATCGCCATAGACCTCATCGGTGGATACCTGATGATAGCGACCAATGCCATATTTCCGGCAGGCTTCCATGAGAACCTGTGTCCCAATTACATTCGTGCACAGGAAGATCTCCGGATTCTCAATCGAACGGTCCACGTGGCTTTCCGCTGCGAAGTTGACCACGATATCCGGGTGTTCTTCCTCAAACAGCGTGTTTACACAGTTGCGGTCGGCAATATTGCCTTTCACAAACCGCACATTCGGCTGCTTCAGCGCTTCACTTAGCGTGTGCAGGTTGCCAGCATAGGTTAAAGCATCCAGACACACGATACGGTCCTGTGGATGCTGCTGTAATTGATAGTAGATGAAATTGCTGCCGATAAAACCAGCGCCGCCAGTAACAAGAATGATCATGTAGAGAACCTCCATATGGACTGAATAGGGGAGCGTTTACGCATAGCGGAAGTTGCAATCGCTTTGGGCAAGCAGCGGCGCTGCGATGTCCTTTTCTGAAAGCGATGGATTAGCAAGCGGCCAGGTAACGCCAATCTGTGGATCATCATAGCGGATGGACCGATCATGCTCGCTGGAATAGGAGGCATCCACTTTGTACAAAAATTCCACATTGTCGGTCAGGGTCTGAAATCCATGGGCAAACCCCCGGGGAACATACAGCATTCTCCGGTTCTCCTCGGACAGTTCCACCATAACCCACTGGAGGTAGGTTGGAGAGCCTTTGCGCAGATCGACCGCTACATCCGCCACCGCGCCACGGTTGGCACGAACGAGTTTGGATTGCGACATGGGGTTGTTTTGGAAATGGAGAGCGCGAATGGTTCCTTTGGCGGCGGTAAAGCTTTGGTTGTCCTGTACAAAGACCTGATCGATACCAAAAGCCGATACCGTGGGGTACGAATAGGTTTCCATAAAATAACCCCGGTGATCGCCATGTACTACAGGTTCCAGAATCATCACGCCCGGCAGGGCGGTTTCAATCCTTTTCATCAGTAGCGCACCTTTCCATCGGCAACAGCTTGCAGATGAACCCCGTAAGGCGATTTTCCGTACCGCTGCGCAGACTTGCATAGCTCTTCCCGTGTAATCCAGCCAAGCCGATAGGAGATTTCCTCCGGGGCCGATATTTTAATACCCTGGCGTTTTTCTATCGTTCGGATATAATCGGCGGCTTCGACCAGCGTATCAACAGTGCCGGTATCCAGCCACGCATAGCCGCGGCCCAGCAGCTGAACATCCAGCCTGTCCTGTTGGAGATACATTTCGTTCAGGGTGGTAATCTCCAGTTCGCCGCGAGCAGATGGCTTTACGTTCTTGGCAAGGTCTACGACGCTGTTATCATAAAAATACAGACCGGTGACGGCATAATTGCTTTTGGGGTTCTTCGGCTTTTCTTCAATGGATATGGCTTTGCCGGCATCATCAAACTCAACCACGCCAAAGCGCTCCGGATCGCTGACATAATAGCCAAATACAGTGGAGCGGTGGTTTTCTTCGGCATTTTCTCTGGCAGCGTTCAGCAAGCGCTTGAAACCGTTACCGTAAAAGATATTGTCGCCCAGCACCATGGCGCAGCTATCGCCGCCAATAAAGTTTTCTCCCAGGATAAATGCCTGCGCCAGTCCGTCGGGTGAAGGCTGCACTTTGTATTGCAGCGTAATACCGAACTGACTGCCGTCGCCAAGCAAGGTTTCAAAGTGCGGCAAATCTTCCGGTGTTGAAATGATGAGTATATCTCGAATCCCGGCCAGCATCAGCGTGGACAGTGGGTAGTAAATCATCGGCTTATCATAGACGGGCAGCAGTTGTTTGCTGGTTACCATTGTCAGGGGATACAGACGCGTACCAGCACCCCCGGCAAGTATAATTCCTTTCATACTGGGGACATCCTTTCAAAAGTGGTTGACGTGAATTGCCATTGTATTATTTTCAGGGTGAACTCGAATTTCCACTCGTATTATCATAACTGTGTATTCGCCGATATTGTACAATAACCTCTCAATAATTGTAAAATGCCGAAACAATTTGTCGTTTCCGGGATTATGAACCGCGACACTGTAACACGCCATTTCGAGTGTGCTATAATGGGTCATGAGTCGTGTACATCGTTGATGAATAGCATAAAACATAGAAGGCGTAAAAGCATTAATGCTGGCCGGGGAGAATAAAGAACAATGGCTGATGTGGAGATTTTACTGGCGACGTATCATCCGAATATGGAATACTTTTTGGAGCTTCTACAAAGCATTGAAGCCCAAAGCTATCAAAGCATATGCTTGTCGGTACTAGATGACAGTGCGGATGAGCAAGCCTATGTGATGATCGCGGATGCGCTGCAAGCGGAGATGCAATCGATTCCGTACACGCTGAATAAAAATGAAAAAAACCTGGGCAGTAATCAAACCTTTGAACGGCTAACACAAGAGGCAGACGGCAAGTACCTGGCGTATTGCGATCAGGATGATATTTGGGAACCGGACAAAATAGAAAAACTCATCGAAACGCTTGAGGCTGAAAAGGCCTCGCTATGCTATTCCGACCTTTCAGTGATCGATGAAGCAGGCCGTAAGACAGCTGATAGTTTTACCGCAATTAACCACAGGGTGCGGCATATGGAAGGTGAGGGGTTGTTCCCCCGGTTTTTGCGGCGCAACAGCGCTACCGGCTGTACCATGTTAATCCGCGCTGCAATCGCAAAAAAAGCGCTCCCGTTCTGCAATCAGTATTATGTGCATGACCACTGGCTGGCGCTGGTGGCCGCAGCTGCCGGGCGTATTGCCTATGTACCCAAACCGCTGGTGCGCTACCGTATTCACAGCGGCAACCAAATTGGTAACAAGAAGCTGGTTGGAATCACTGACAGGCAAAGCTATGTGACCGTGAAAGTGAATCAGGAAGCTGCGAAGTTTAATTATCTGCTATCCGGCAAGCGATTTGGTGACGATAACCAGGCGATCATCCGGCAAACATTGCAGTGGGTGAATGTGCGTAAGCGCTTTTTGCAGAAACACAGCCTGCGCAATACGATTTACATGCTGCGCGTACTGCCGCGCGACCCGCAGCTGATACTGCTGGAGATTGCTATTGGCTTTGCTCCGGTGGCTATCGGCCGCGGAATTATTCGCGCGATTCAGTAGAGGATAAGGTAACGAGTTTCATCATCACAAACCCACGATATCCTTCTACTTCAATTTCATACCAGTCCGCGTCCTGACCGACGATGACAATCGGGGTTCCTGTGGCAAATTTGCCGATGATGGGTCCATCCGGCGATAAACGGACATTGATGCGGTCTTTGCCGTTTGTTTTGCCGTTAAGGCTTAATACAGCCTGGGTGAAATCGACCGGGGGCGATTGTAAGAGGGACAATGAGGAATTGCGCACATAGCCTAGTTCATCTTCGTACAAAACCAGTGAAAACTCGTCGCCGGGAGTCACAATATACACAATCGCGCCGGACCGGCATTGCCGCAGGGTTTTGGCATTATTGGAAGCGCTTTGGCGGAGGGATGCTTTGCCTGTATTAGGCGCGTAAATCGCACCGAAGGCCGGAGCAGTATCATCCGCAAACAGCAGGCTATTGGTAGCTACAGTCGTGATGGTCTTGCCTTGCTTTACCTGTGAAAGTACGGTCCCCAGCGCGTGTAGCTGCGTGGGCTGGCCGTTTGAATCCGCAATCTGTACAGGTTGATGAACCTCTGGCGGCGGGGTGCTGGTTGCCGAAGTTCGTTTGGTTGTAGTTTTACTGCTTGTACCGCCGGATGCATACGGGCAGACACCGCCCGGGTGCAGGTGTGCGGGGTGCCCGCCGCAATGATAGTGGTACGACCCAAGCCCGCTGACGTTTTTGTTATCCTTATGACCGCCGTTGGAATCCGTACGACCGGAATGCGCATAGGAAACAGAACTCACCAGCAGCATGAGCAGTGCGAGAATCAGCA
Source organism: Candidatus Limiplasma sp. (assembly GCA_963675925.2). Taxonomy (GTDB): domain Bacteria; phylum Bacillota; class Clostridia; order Christensenellales; family Aristaeellaceae; genus CAXXOK01. The sequence goes on along the minus strand of CAXXIB010000003.1, from coordinate 519,314 downwards.
TGAAGAGTCGCTTCATAACGTTCATCCCCATTCAAGGTACAAAAAACAATGCTGTCAAACGAAATCTGTCTGACAGCAGTATACCATATCCAACAGTATGAAAAAAGTAATCGATAAAACGAGCTAATGCCACATAGTCCGTCAGGCTGCAAAGCCGGGCGAAATTAGCGGCTGATTTGTTTATCGGTCAAAGCCCTGAAGCAGTTCGTAGGTAAAGCGAAACACCTTGGCAAGGGCACTTTCGGTAACGACCGCAATGCTATCGCGCGTGCCGTTGTGCATGGTTTCGATAATGGAGGGGAACTGGTCTTTGGAGACCTCACCTTGCCCGGAAAACAACACGGACATCGGCTGCACATCCCGCTGCTCCAGAATGCAGACGGAGATATTGGGAATAGCAGCGTCCTCAAACGTGCCATCATCACCGTCCGGCAGCTTTGTAAGGATTTGAAACGGGGCGGTTTCTTGATTGACCGTGCGCACGGCATCGGCCAAAATGCCGTCTATCAGGTTTTTCTGCGGCGCAATCAGCACCTGGTCGCCAACACCGCAAATATCAAGATTGATCATGGCAAGTACATCCACTCCGCAGGTGCGAACATACAGCTTGCTGCCCAGCGCATGGGCTTCTTCCTGATCGAAGAACACAAAATCCATGCTGGTTTTCGGCGGATGGAGACGAAAGCGCTGAATCAACGCCAGTAGGATACTGACCCCGGATGCGTTGTCATTAGCGCCGGTGCTGCCGTCAACGCTGTCGTAGTGTGCGCCAATGACAATGCGCTTTTGGCTTTGACCAAAGGAGACGATGATGTTTTCGATCGGCAGGCCATTCTCGCTTGCGCATTGCGAGGTATACTTCGCACCGATACGACGCAGTTCTTGGATCAGGGCGGCTTTCCGGTCTCGGTTATCTTTCAGGGCGAGTTTTCTTACGGTGTCTAACATGCTGACTCCTGTTAATATCGTAACTTCTGTTATCTTATGCGTCTTGTCCATATACTTCCCACTGGCTAAGGGACTGATATGGGGAGGGGTGGTCGGCTTTTATCAGTGTGTCCAGTATCATCCAGCGTACGGTGTGGAAGCCATCCAGCGATACATTCTGTGGGCCATCGAATTCCTTCAGATCAATGGTTGTCTCATACCCGTCTGACAGGTGCAGTGTGGCGCGTTTCCAGTAGCCGCTGTGCTCGAAGTCTGCACGGAGGTAAAGTACTGCTTTGTCTACGCGCACGTCACGGCCAAAGTCCAGCCGGATGGCGGCATCAGCACGACCACCGATACCCCAGCTGAGAAACGGCCACGCGCCGTGTGAATGGGCGATGTGTTCACCGTCGATTACGTTGCGGGCAAAAAACACGCTTTCATCCCGGGTTTCCACATTGGCGGAGGCGTGCGGGTATGCGCCGCTATCGTGCCGCTGGTCGGCAGGGTTGCAGGCTAGGTTGCGGTACTCGTTTTGGCTATCGTCCGCCAGAGTGATCAAATGGCGGTCGCCCTCAAACGCAAACGGCGGGTACATTTGCGGCAAATCTCCCTCTAAAGGCAGACGGAATGACCATTGTTTGTCTGGCAGGAACAGCCTTGCAGGGGCGATGGTGTGATCCACCCGCGCCACAACATGCTGCGTGTCGCTTTTAAATACTATGACATCGCCCGGCTGATACACACCGTTAAAATACAAAAGAGCATCGCCCTGTGCCTTAATCGTCGCGATGGTTTCATTATTTCGTACAATGCGAATAGCGTTCATGTGGATTCTCCTTATGGAATATCTGTTTATGAATACTATATCATTGCGTACGGGGACTGTCTATGCTAGGAAAGAGAAATCAATGCAATGTTTTCTATGCTGAATGGCGAAATTGTGCTATTCTTTTCTGGATAAGCGACTTGGGAGGATTACAGAGAAATGCCGATACACGGTAAAACCCATATTGAGACAAAACGGCTGCTGGATGCAGCAAGCTATAAACAAATTCTTGCGCTGCAACGCGTGTGTGAAGAGGCAGATGGCATCGCCCTCAAGCTGGAGCTGGAGTATAAGCTTGCCGATGCTAAAAACCGCGAAAGCAGTCAAACCGACCCAGCCATAAATGAGTTCATGTTTTATATTGACCGTCAGTTGGTCGGATATGTTGGCATCTGTGGGTTTGGAGAGGCATCCGGTCCGCTAGAGCTGAGCGGCATGGTGCACCCGGACTACAGACGAAACGGCATATTCAAAACACTGTCAACATTGGCTGAAACCGAATGCAAGCGCAGACAAACAAAGCTGTCACTGGGCCTGTGTGACCGTAAAGCATTAGCGGGTCAGGCGATACTGAAAAAACAAGGCAGAACACTGCACCACAGCGAATACGAAATGCACTTACAAAGCAGTCCGGACGATACGACCGACGAGACACTCCATGGCATTTCGCTGCGAAAGGCTGTCAATAGCGATGCGGCGGAGCTGGCCAGGCAGGACAGCATCTATTTCGGCGAGGAATTCAGTGCAGAGCCAGAGATTGAAAAAGCCCCCCACATACGGCTCCCGGAAGAGGAGGAAAAGAAAGGGGTTTACCATCTATCTGGCAGTGAAAGACAATGCAGTCATCGGCAAGGTAAACCTGCAAATAAGCAACGAAAGCGGCGGTATTTTTGGTTTGGGCGTGTTACCGGCAGAGCGGGGAAAGGGGTACGGACGGGCAGCGCTGCGCTTAGCTGTAAAGAAGCTGCAGGAAGCACAGGTGAAAACCATCTACTTGCAGGTAGTAACGGATAACGAGAAAGCATTGAAACTGTATAAGTCCTGCGGGTTTGAAACAAGTTCGGTGATGGATTATTATATGCTGTGATAAGCAAAACCGCCGGAAAGTCCGGCGGTTTTTATTTTTGCTATGTCGCTTATGATAAGCGATTTTTGAAATCGGAGTAGCAGAACTTGCGAACGATTTCTGTGGTGCCTTGCGCAGTCAGCAGGGCAATGCCTGGCAGCGGCATACCGTTAAAGGTGTTGTTCTTCACCATGGTATAGATGGCCATATCCTCAAAGATCAGCATATCGCCAGGGGCAAGGGGCTGATCAAATGAATAGTCCCCGATAATATCACCCGCAAGGCAGGTCGGCCCGGCCAGGCGATAGCTGTGCGGTTTTTCGCCCGGCAGGCCTGCGCCATGCAGCGGCGGACGATAGGGCATCTCAATGACATCGGGCATGTGGCAGGCGGCGGAGGCATCCAAGATGGCGATTTTCATGCCGTTGTCAACAATATCCAAAACACGGGCAGTCAGGTACCCGGCGTTGAGCGCAACGGCTTCGCCCGGCTCTAGATAGACCTCCACGTTATACTTGGCTTTGAAACGGCGAATGCAGCTGATGAGCGCGGGAATGTCGTACCCCGGTTTGGTGATATGGTGCCCACCGCCGAAGTTCACCCAGCCCATTTGGGGCAGGAATTCGCCGAACTTTTCTTCGACCATTGCAAGGGTTTCAATCAATGCATCTGCGCCCTGTTCACACAGGGTGTGGAAGTGCAGGCCATCTATGCCGTCCAGCAAATCCGCACGGAAGTTTTTGCGCGTTACACCCATGCGGGAGAATGCCGCGCACGGATCGTAGATCGCGTGGTTCTGCGTGGAACACTCGGGGTTGATGCGAATGCCGCAGTGTTTCCCGGCGGATAGGGCGCGTGTTTTATACTGCTGCCACTGGCTGAACGAGTTGAATACGATGTGATTACAAAGCGACAGAATTTCGTCAAACTCAGTCTCTTTGTACGCGGGGGAGAAGATGTGCGTTTCACCGCCCATTGCTTCGTGTCCGAGTCGTGCTTCATACAGCCCGCTGGCCGTAGTGCCAGCAAGGTACTCGCCGATCAGCGGATAAACCCGGAACATGGAAAATGCCTTTTGTGCAAGCAGAATTTTGCATCCGGCCTGCTCCGCTACGGACTTTAGTATGGTTAAATTGTCAATCAATCTTTGCTCATCCACCACATAGCACGGGGTGGGGAGTTGCTTAAGATCGCTTATAAGCGTGTCCATCAGTCTACCAGCGTGGGGTTAAAGTCTTCCTGCCAGGGTAGACCCCACTTGTTGAGCGCGTCCATGAAGGGATCGGGATCAAACTCTTCCACGTTCCACACGCCGGGCTTGTTCCATTTGCCGTTCATCACCAGCATCGCACCGATCATCGCGGGCACGCCGGTAGTGTAGGAAATTGCCTGGCTGCCGACCTCGCGGTAGCATTCCTGATGATCGCAGATATTATACAGGTAATAGGTTTTGGGTTTTCCGTCCTTCACGCCTTGGAAAATGCAGCCGATGTTGGTTTTGCCCTTGGTGCGGGGGCCCAGTGATGCCGGATCGGGCAAAACGGCTTTCAGGAATTGCAGCGGAATAATTTGCTGGCCCTGAAACTCTATGGGCTCAATGGAGGTCATGCCGACATTTTCCAGACACTTCAGATGTGTCAGGTAGCTCTGCCCGAAGGTCATGAAAAAGCGGATACGCTTGATGCCTTTTAGGTTCAGGCCGAGGCTTTCCAGCTCCTCATGGTGCAGCAGGTACATATCCTTCTGGCCGATGCCCTTGAAATTGTACTCACGTTTAATTTCCATGGGCTCAGTTTCCACCCAGTGGCCGTCTTCCCAGTAGCTGCCCTTGGCAGTGACCTCGCGGATGTTAATTTCGGGATTGAAGTTGGTGGCAAAGGGATAGCCATGGTCGCCGCCGTTAGCATCGAGGATATCCAGATAATGAATTTCGTCAAAGTGATGCTTTTGTGCATAGGCGGAAAATACGCCGGTGACGCCGGGATCAAACCCGCTGCCAAGCAGTGCGCAAATGCCGGCTTCCTTGAACTTTTCCCGGTACGCCCACTGCCAACTGTACTCAAACTTAGCGGTGTCTTCCGGCTCGTAATTGGCGGTGTCTACATAATGCGTTTTGGTCTTAAGGCACGCATCCATAATCGTTAAATCCTGATAGGGGAGTGCAAGGTTCAAGACCACATCGGGCTTGAACTGGTTGATCAGCGCAACAAGCTCGTCCACATTGTCGGCGTTTACCTGCGCGGTTTGAATTTTGGTTTTGCCGCCGGAGAGCGTCTCTTTTAGCGCATCGCATTTGCTTACGGTGCGGCTGGCGATTAAAATTTCCTCAAATACATCGCTGTTTTGGCAGCATTTATGGATAGCAACCGAGGCCACGCCTCCGCAACCGATAATCATACATTTTCCCATATTCGTTACGCTCCTTTCAGTTGGAGAAGAATCTCCCGGACCAGTTTGCAGCTGACAGCGGTCGATACGCCGCTCGTGTCGTAATGCGGGGCAAGTTCTACAATATCGCAGCCGACCAGATTAATCTTGTGCAGTTTCAAAACGGCGGATAATACATCGCTAAACGATACGCCGCCGGGCTCCGGTGTGCCAGTGCCGGGGAAATACGCCGGGTCGAGGATATCTAAATCAAGGGTGAAATACACCGGCTTGCCTTTGAGTGTTTCCAGCGTTTCGGCAAAGCCGGACAGGGAAAAGCGGTGGATATCGGTATGTGCGTCGGCGAACTGAAATTCTTCTTTTTCACCGCTGCGGATGCCGAACTGGTGAATGCGTCCATCGCCAACCAAATCCCACACCCGGCGGATGACAGAGGCGTGGGACAAGGTCTCGCCCATATACTCATCCCGTAAATCGGTATGCGCGTCTAAATGGATGATGTGCAGATCGGGATAGGTTTTCAGCATGGCGCGAATGGCCCCAAGGGTTACCAGGTGCTCGCCACCGAGCATCACCGGCAGTTTTTGATCTGCAAGAATGGCAGTGACCGTATCTTCCGTCATGGCTAGTACCGAATCGGGGTTACCAAACGGCAGGTCAAGATCGCCGATATCGCAAATCTTGTAGTCTGCCAGGTCACGGTCGGCATAGGGGGAATAGGTTTCCAGCCCGTAGGAATCCTGCCGTATAGCGTTTGGCGCAAAGCGGGAACCGGGGCGAAACGAGGCCGTACCGTCAAACGGTACGCCAAACAGAACCATATCGGCCTGCGCATAGTCCGTATCGCAGTCGATGAAGGTCAGACTATTCTTATGCATCCTTCTGCAAAGCCTCCTCCACATAGTTGGGCAGGGCAAACGCGCCCAGGTGCAGGTTGGTGTTGTAGTAGCGGGTTTGAATCTGCAGGGCGTTCCACCTGGCGGCATCCAGATCATGTACGGGATGCAGGGTGTTGGACGCAAAGCCAAACAGCCAGTGGCCGGTGGGGTAGGTGGGGATATGCGCCTGATACACTTTGTTGATGGGGAAAACACTTCCGCAGCGCACATGCGCCCGCCGAAGCAGAATTTGGTCTTTCAGATAGAATGGATCATCGTGCTGGCTGACGAGGATACCGTCGGCAGTCAAGGCATTGTGGCAGCCGCCGTAAAACTCCTTGGTGAACAGCACTTCGCCGGGGCCGGAGGGATCGTTGGAGTCGACGATAACCAAATCATACAGCTCTTTATTATGGCGGATGTATTTAAGTCCGTCCATAAAATGCAGAGAAACGCGTGGGTCGGAAAAACTCTCGGCTGTGTGGGGCATGAACTCCTTGGAGACTTCCACCACACGCTTGTCAATTTCCACGATATCGATTTTCTCTATCGTATCATACTTGCACAGTTCGCGGGCAACGCCGCCGTCTGCTGCGCCAAATACCAGCACGGAACGGATGTTGGGGTTTACGGCCATGGGCACGTGCGTAATCATTTCATGGTAGATAAATTCATCACGCTCGGTGAGCATCAAAACGCCATCCAGTGTTAAAAAGCGGCCGAACTCCGGCGACAGGTACACGGAAATGCGCTGGTATTCACTGCGCTCCTGGTGAAGCTGTGCCGATACACGCACGGAAAAGCGCACATCCGGGGTATGATATTCGCTGAACCAGAGATCATCCATGCGCGTTCACCTCACTAACAATATTCAGGTGTTCGATATCCATAGCCTCAGGACCTGTCAAGGTACAGCCCTTTTCCTTGGCATAGCGGATATACTGAATTATTTTGTCCGTCACACGCTCACCCGGAGCCAGAATGGGGATTCCGGGCGGATAGCTCATAACAAACTCGGCAGAGATACCGCCAACGCAGGCATCCAGCGGTGTGCTGACCTTTGTAGCGTAGAAAGCGGTCTGCGGTGAATAGACAACTTCTGGTGTGATGTATTCGGATTCCCACAGGCCTTTGCGCTCGCGCTTGTATAACCTGCGGATATCCGACAGTGCGCTGATCAGCCGCTCGATATGCTTGCTTTTGTCGCCAACGGACAGATACGCCAGTATATTGCCCAAATCGCCGAACTCTACCTGAATATCGTACTTGTCGCGTAGTAGATCGTATACCTCAATGCCCGCCAGCCCGATGTTTAGGGTATTGACGGATAGTTTGGTTTCGTCAAAGTCGTATACGCTGTCACCGTTAATCAGCTCTTTGGAGAAGGCGTAGTAGTCTCCCAAAACGTTGATTTCATCGCGGGCGTAGCGGGCAAAGCGTGTCACTTTATCGAAAATATCCTTACCGTGTAGGGCCAGGTTACGGCGAGAGATATCAAGGCTTGATAACAGCAGGTAACTGGCGCTGGTGGTCTGTGTGATGTTGATGATCTGGCGTACATAGTCGGCGTTTACGTTCGGGCCGCATAGCAGCATGGAGCTTTGTGTCAGCGATCCGCCGGATTTGTGCAGGCTAACAGCCGCCATGTCCGCGCCGGATGTAATGGCCGCGGCTGGCATGTCTTTTCCAAAGTACAGGTGCGTGCCGTGGGCTTCATCGGCCAGAAAGTACATATTATGGGCGTGTGCCAGCGCGCAGATGCGTGGCACATCGGAACAGATGCCGTAATAGGTAGGGTTGTTGATGAGTATCGCCTTGGCGTCAGGCGTTTCCAGCACAGCCCGCTCGATTGACGCAAACGACATCCCCAGCGCAATGCCTAAGTTGGCGTCGGTCTCCGGGTTTACGTATACGGGCACCGCGCCGCACAGCACCATGGAATTGATCACGCTCTGGTGCACGTTGCGGGGGAGGATGATCTTATCCCCGCTTTTCAGGGTGGAGAGGATCATCGCCTGCACGGCGGAGGTGGTGCCGCCGACCATGAAAAACGCATGCGCCGCGCCAAAGGCTTCGGCCGCCAGCTTTTCAGCCTCGCGGATCACCGATACCGGATGGCACAGATTATCCAGCGATTTCATGGAATTAACGTCCACGCTTAAACACTGTTCACCTAAAAACTCTGTGAGCAGTTTATTACCGCGCCCGCGCTTATGGCCGGGGACATCAAAGGGTACGATTCGTTCGGACCGTACGGCCTCAAGTGCGGTTGCCAGGGGCGTTTGGGACTGATCGAGCAATATTCCATCCTCCTGTATTCAGCATACACGCATACAAAAAAGTGCGCCTTTGTAGCAAAGGCACATCTTGTAAAGGCTTTAGCCTGCGAATGCAGCTTGTTTTCAATCAAGCGGACAAGCACATACTGTGCTTCCGGCGCCCTATGGACCATCCAGAGCTTATACAGTAAGAACTTACTTTACCTACTCTTTTTGACCGTTTTACAAGCGTGTACCCAAGTACACTTGGTTATGAAGTAACCAACTGGCTATTTAGTAGCCAACTCATAAAATTTGCGCTTTCAACGCAATCAAACCTGCGGTTCCATCCGCAATCGGCAGTGACCCGGCTGTCCGTATGGCCGTAGTCTTCCCAAAGGAAGGTGGGTCTGTAAGTTCTTGCCGCCAAGGCGACACGAAACATGGATATCGTAATATGGATAAGTGGAATTGTCAATGCGTTCCCCAGCGTTTGCGCATAAAATTCCTGTAAAACAAAAATGCTGTGTTGACAATCGCTTACAGCGGCAGTATACTAACGGCGAATAATGAATAGGAGTTCACTAATGCCGCAAATACTGAAACCCGGAATTAAAGACAAAATTTTGGAAAGCGCACTGGACAGCTTTCTGGAAAACGGGTACCGCAATACATCCATGAAGGCGATTGCGCATAAAGCCGGCATTGCAACAGGGAACATCTATCGTTATTTCAAGAACAAGGAGGCGGTGTTTACCACACTGGTGACCCCGGTTGCAGAGGAAATCAAAGCGCTATTTGGGATGTTTATTGGAGAGCTGCCGACGCTTAACCCGCAAGGCAGAATGGATATTGCCGAATGGAAACTTGATGAGTTTATTGCAATCTACCGCAATAACCGACGGGTGTTTGTGCTGCTGTTTGAAAAAAGCGATGCAACCCAGTATGAGGCCATACGCGATGATGTGATACAGAATATATGCGTTTCTGTGAACCGTCTCAAACGTGCAGTGACCGACCAACCGCTTACTTCGCAGCAAGAGGTACTGGTACAAGCCTATGTGACAGCCTATATCCAGGGGCTGATCAGCATTCTGGTCGCCAAAATCGACGAAGATGAAAAGCTGGATACGCTGCAGAAGTTCCTGCCGTTTATGCGGGGGAAACTGGTAGAGAGTTTATAATAAGTGAGGATAGGAACATGAAACTGGAAAAACTTTTGAAAAGTCTAATTCAAAACCGCAAGATCACGCTGTTCTTTGTGGTATTGGTGATCGTTGCGGGCGTGCTTGCATTTTCAGCAACACCCAAGCAGGAAACGCCGGATATCACCGCGCCGTATGCACTGATAACGACCGTTTACCCGGGTGCATCGCAGGCTGATGTGGACGCGTATGTGACCAAGCCGATTAACGATGTGCTTCAAGCGCTGCCAGGGTATAAGGAATCAGCATCCTTCAGCATGAGTAATATGTCGCTCATCCTGCTGGAGTTTGATTTTGCAATGGATAGTGACGAGGCCTTCCAAAAGCTTCGCAGCAGCCTGATCGAGCTGCAAAGCAAGCTGCCGGAAAACTGCGGCACAATCAACGTTAACACCAACATCACCGATACAGCCGGGGTGCTGATCAGCCTGTCTTCGGACGAGCTAAGCAACGCACAGGTTGTGGAGAAGGCCAAAGCGGTACGCGATAAGCTTGACACCATCGATGGGTTTCAGCGCTTTGAGATTATCGGAAATTTGGAGCGCGAAGTATGGGTCACCGTAAACCAAAGCCGCATGCAGAGTGCGGGGCTTACGCTAAGCCAAATCACGACGCTGCTGGAGGCGGGCGGGATGGATTTGCCGCTTGGAACCATCTCCGAAAATGAGCAGACGACAATTGTGGATTATGCCGGTGGATATAGCAGTGCAAGCGATGTTGCAGAGACGGGCATTGGCTATGCTGCGCAGTTTGGCAGGGTTATGCAGCTTAAAGATATTGCTACAGTGACTGAATTACCGGCGCAGCGAAATACATATTATACCCACAACGGAAGTCAGGCTGTGATTTTGGCCGGGTATTTCAAAGCCGATATCAACGTACTGCCGATGAAAAATGAAATTCAAACTGTGCTGGACACGATGGCTGCAGACTTTCCTGCCGGGCTGGAGGTCTCGCTGATCATGTCCCAGCCACAGGAGATTCACGATTCGCTGATCAATTTCATGCGCAATCTGCTGCTATCGGTTGGACTAGTGATTTTGGTGGTTTTGGTTGGCATGGGGCTGAAAAATGCTGTGGTGGTCTCGGTATCGCTGCCGCTGTCGGTGCTGATGTCGTTTATCGCCATGAATCTCTTTGGTGTGAAAATCCATCAGATATCCATCGCCGCCCTGGTACTCAGCCTGGGCATGCTGGTGGATAACTCCATTGTCGTAAGTGATGCGATACAATACTATTTGGACGCGGGCGAGAGCAGACTTTCAGCCTGTTCAAAGGGTGTACAAAGCGTTGCGATGCCTGTACTGACCTCTACGCTGACCACAGTTGCGGCGTTTGCACCGTTCCTGTTCCTCAACTCGCTTGCGGGTGATTATATCCGCTCTCTGCCGCAAATTGTGATCATCGCACTGATCGCGTCCTACCTATCGGCGGTCCTGGTGATTCCGGTTCTGGGCTTCATCTTTTTCAGAAAGAAGACCGAAACAAAAGCAAGGCCGAAAAAGCGCGGATTGCAAACGTTACTGGAATCAGCGCTACGGCACAGGTGGGCAGTCATTGCCTTGGTGCTGGTGCTGCTGGCCGGCAGTGCGGTATTGGTTATGCATTTGAACGTGATCTTTTTCCCGGCAGCGGAGAAGAATGTGTTGTATATTGATATCCAAAACAATACCGCCAACGCACCGGACAGTACCCGGACGATTGTGGATGCGGTAGCAGATGCCGTATTGGAAGAACCGGGCGTGACAGAGGTAACCGCTTCATCAGGCGGTGGACTGCCCAGATTTAACGATATTATGTTTATTAACACACAAACGCCGGATTTGGGGCAGCTCCTGTTGCGCGTAGATCTCGAAAAGGCGGAAATGAAAACCAATAATGCCTATTTACAGCGTTTGCAGCAGAAACTGGACGATCTGAATTTGGATGCCGAAATTACCGTGAAAGAGCTGATGTATGCATTTCCCACCAATGAAGACCTAAAAATCAAAATCATCGGCAGCGACATCAATACCCTGAAGGACTATGAAGATCAGGTGTATGAGCTGCTAACCGGGATGGATGGCTTCATCAACGAAAGCAAGGGAAACAGCGACTATGAAACCATCGATACGCTCACAATCGACCAAGCGGCAGCGCTGTCTGCCGGTGTCATCCCCGCTGAAGCGCTAAACGAACTCAGCATTGCCATGATGGGCCGTGAAGCGGCATCCTTCATGGATGGGGATAGCCGGGTGCCGGTTAAGGTGACTGGTGGCGTGGACACGGAAGCGACCGTCAAGGCTTTCCTGCTGAAATCTACTGCCGGGGCGTATATCAAGGCAGAAGATATCATCCAGATTGCGCAGGAGGAAGCGCTGGTCAGTATTCCCAGAATAGACGGTGATTATTCCGTCATTGTAAGCGCGGATTATGACCCGCAGGTTTCCAAAACCGAAACCAAACGCAGTATGCAGCAGCAACTGGATGCGCTGATTATGCCGGATGCGCATATCGAGTTTGACGGGGAGGATGTGAAGATCGCCGAGAATTTCGGCCAAATCGGCGTACTGGGCGTATTTGCGCTGGCAGCGGTGTTTATCATACTGCTATTGCAGTTCAAATCCTTCCGCATGCCGCTGATCATCTTTATTACAATCCCGCTATCGGTCATCGGGTCGGCAATCGGGCTGTATATCACGGGGCAGCCGCTATCCTTCACGGCGTTGCTTGGCGTAGTCAGCTTACTAGGGATTGTGGTTAACAATGCGATTATTCTGGTGGATTATATCCACAAAGAATTGCAGGACGGCACGGCGTTGCAGCTGGCCTGTGTGCATGCGTCCCTAAGACGGCTGCGCCCCATTGTACTGAGCTCGGTCACCACGGTCATCGGGCTGATCCCCTTGGCAACCGGCGTTAGTGAACTGTTCAAGCCGATGGCTGTCGCGCTGATGAGCGGACTGTTGGTATCGGCATTGCTTACCCTGGTGGTGCTCCCTGTGTTTGTCAGCTTTACCGGCAAAAAGGCGAAACCGTGACGCTTGACCCTGATTTGAAGTTTACGCCGATCCGCGTTATACTCTGTGTGTAAATACACAGGCAAGAGGGGTTTTCAATGACGGATACCAGCAATGTATATGCGATGCTGCGGGCCAATGGCCAGCGTATAACGGCGGCAAAACAGCAGATTCTGGATGTGTTTTTAAGCAATCAGGATCGTATGCTGTCGATTGCTGATGTAGCGGTGCTGCTGGAAGGCCGGTATACCATCGACAATGCGACCATTTATCGCAATATTCAGAAATTTATGAAGATCGGTTTACTGGAAAGCCTGAACGATGAACAGGGCATAAACCGCTATACGCTCTTTGAAAAGGAACATCACCATTATCTCATCTGCACGGGCTGTGGGAAGATGATTAGAATACCCTGTATGACAGGCTATTGGAAAACGCATGTCCGTGAGAGTGGCTTTGAGGAAACACATCACAAGCTGGAAGTTTACGGCAAATGTACCCAGTGTGCGGTAGACCCTAAAACGCAATAGATTGATGCCACCCTTTTCAACATCGAAAGGGTGGACTTTCTTTCAAAGGATTATCAGCTATATTTCGCGAGAGGACAGGCACATAGACAGAAGTAGTTTACATCACGGTCCCGCTTAGCTTACTCGTTTTACGCAAGGGCTAGAGCATCTGTATGGATAGCTCCCTGCCATTTGTGTGAAAATATTGCCACTAAACGTTGAAACTTTCTATTGACAAAGTGAAAACCTGTGTGCTACCATCCTTATTGCAAGTTAATTGCAATAAGGAGAGAAATCGGTATGAAGTTTCAAAAGTTGTTTTCAGTTCTCATGTTCGTGTGTATCCTTGTTATGGTATCACCGACAGCCATGGCCCAAAGTGATACGCCTGCGATCAACATCGCGGTCGGCATTGTGCCCGAAGCTACCTTCGTAACTGCCGTAGCGGGCGATCTGGCCAATGTAATCACCATGATCCCGCCCGGTTACAGCCCGGCCAACTACCAGCCAACCGCCATGGAAATGCAAGCGCTTTCCGATGCGGCAATCTACTTCACCTTGCAGATGCCGACCGAACAGGCCAACATCCTGCCAAAGCTCGCGGATTTCAACCCGGATATCATCACGGTTGATCTGCGTGAGGCCGCTGCTGCGGAATACCCGCTGCTGCACATGGCTGCGCATGAGCATCACGATGAAGATGAAGGCCACGATGAAGATGAAGCGCATGATGATGGCGACGATCACGATCACGAAGGCGTGGATCCTCACCTGTGGCTGTCCCCGCGGCGTGCGATGGTGATGGTCCAGACCATTGCCGATACACTGGCAGAGTACGACCCGGCAAACGCCAATACGTACCAAGAAAACGCTGCTGACTATATTGCCAGCCTGGAAACCCTGAATGCTTCTGTTCAGGAAAAAATCGCGGACTTGCCAAACAAGGCATTCCTGATTTATCATGGTTCGTACGGTTATTTTGCCGATGATTATGGCCTGACGATGATTGCCATCGAAATTGAGGGCAAGCAAGCAACGGCGGAAGAACTGCAACAGGTGATTGATACCGCACGGGAGAAAAATATTACGACCGTGTTCTATCAGGCGGAGTTCGACGACCATCAGGCCGCAACCGTCGCCCAGGAAATCGGCGGTACGGTAGCACAGGTTATGCCGCTTTCACCGGACTATATTCAAAGCTTGGAGGATTTTGTAAACGCGCTTGCGCAGTCTGCAAATTAATATGGAAACAACAACTGACATACGCCTGAATAATATCAGGTTCTGCTATGGAGAAGTTTGCGCCGTTCGCGACGCAAGCTTTTCTCTACCCACAAACAGCCTTACAGTGCTCGTGGGTCCCAACGGCGGGGGAAAGAGTACGCTGATTAAAATGCTGACGGGGCTCATGAAACCCGATCACGGCACCATTGCCTACCGCAAAGGCCTGACAACCGGGTATGTGCCCCAGAACTTTGCGTTTGATACAACGTTTCCCCTGACAGTGGAGGATTTGGTATTGCAAGGAACGCTACCAAAGAACATTCAACTATTCAGCCGCTATACGCCAGTTCAGAAACAGTGTGCACACGAGGCAATCGCCCAGGCGGGACTCTCCGGCTTTGAACGCCGGGGCATTGGTCAGCTGTCCGGCGGGCAGCTGAAACGTGCCGTGATTGCGCGGGTGTTTGCATCCGATGCCGGGCTGATCGCACTGGACGAGCCGGACGCAGGCCTGGACATAGAAGCGTCCAAGGAACTGCTGGAAATACTCAATATAATGAAGCAGAAAAAAACCATAGTGCTGGCCAGTCATAACCTCAGCCATATTTTCGGCATCGCCGATCAGGCGTTGTACGTAAACCAGAGCGTGCAGGCCTTTACATCTCCTGATGAACTGCAGGAGAAACTCAAAGGGGGAATATCCCTGTGATTGACGCCATTCTCAACTATCGCTTTATGCAAAATGCCCTGTATGCAGCGTTACTGGCCAGCATTGTCACCGGTATTATCGGGACCATAGCCATTGAAAAAAAGCTGATCAGTATGTCCGGCGGCATTGCCCATGCCTCCTTCGGTGGTATCGGGCTTGGGTATCTGCTGGGGTTTGAACCGATTTGGGGCGGACTGCTGTTTGCGGTAAGTGCATCGGGCCTGATTTCCAAACTGCCGAAAAACTCGCGCCTGAAGGCTGACACGATGGTCGGCATTCTGTGGTCGTTTGGCATGGCGCTGGGTATTTTGTTTATCGCACTGGCACCGGGCTATATGCCGGATATGACAAGCTATTTGTTTGGCGATATTCTGTCGGTCTCCAGCGGGTTTATTCTATATATATTGATTTTTACTGTGGTCGTTGTTGCGTTGTTTGCAATGTTGTATCATCCGCTAATCCTATACCTCTTTGACGAAGAATATGCCAAGGCACGTGGAATCAACGTGCGCTTACTGCAGTGGATTGTCTATTTGATGATTCCAGTTGGTATCATCGTGCTGGTCAAAGTGGTCGGTATCATTCTAACCATCGCGCTGATGACCATTCCGGTGTCCATCGCCAAGCTGTACTTCAACTCGATGGGCAAGGTGGTTGGGTTTTCCATGCTGTTCAGCTTCGTGTTCTGCGTAGCGGGACTGACGCTAGCCTATTACCTGAACATTCCCTCAGGCGTTTGCATCGTGATTGTATCGACCGTCGTATACCTTTTGCTGATGTTTACCCGGGGAGGGGTGCAAAAGCGCCATCACCGGCAGCGCGTCCACGGAGAATAAGCACCTGTAAAAAGCCCCGCCTGTGCATACATTGCGCAGGCGGTTATTTTTACGCTTTTTATAAGAATATTCTACCAAAGCAAGGCCGCTGCAATGGTGGAGCAGGCGTTACAGCCATAATGTGGTTACTGTCTGGGAACAGATGGAAATTGTACATTCTTTGTTTTTTTAGTGGCTGTGGCATTTTAATTGTTGTATTGCGTTGTCTGCAATTAATAAATATCCGAGATAATTGAATAATCAAAGGATAATTTGGCACAAATATACAATATGTGTATATCGTGTTTCCGCTGGATACAACAGGTAGAAAAAGTGGGAATAAAATAACGCTGAAAGCCTTATATTATAAGGAGTAGAGCATTTGGTGATTTGCTTGTTTACATTCTCAATAATATATGCTAAATTTAGGATAGTATTCCTATACGAATATAACAAGGAGGAAAACCTATGCTTAAAAAATCTCTCGCATTACTTCTGACGATTGCAATGCTGGTTGGCGTTGCACTCCCGATCGCTGCGTTTGCAGAGGGTGAAGAGATGCCCATTGTTTCCGGCATTGATACACTTTCCGAAAAATTCAGCCCCTTCTTTGCACAGTCCGGCTACGATGTAGACGC
Organism: Candidatus Limiplasma sp.; assembly: GCA_963675925.2. Taxonomy (GTDB): domain Bacteria; phylum Bacillota; class Clostridia; order Christensenellales; family Aristaeellaceae; genus CAXXOK01. The sequence goes on along the minus strand of CAXXIB010000003.1, from coordinate 502,869 downwards.
GACCGCAATGACACAGGAAACCCTGATGACCATGGACCGCTCCGGCGGCATTGTTTACAACGCTATTGAGGGCGAAACCCGCTCCTATAACGGTGTTGATTACTTCTATCACGGCATCGCCGACCTCAGCGTGGAATACGACGAGGCCGCCGATATGACGACCTATACCGCTAAGATCAAGCCTGGCGTCCTCTTCTCTGATGGCGAAGAAATGACTGCCGACGACCTGATCTTCACCTATTATGTATATCTGGATCCGTCTTACACCGGTTCCACGCAGCTTGCGTCCTTCAACATCATTGGTGTTGCGGACTATCGTACGCAGACCACTGCGGACGTGTACGCCAAGTATGCTGATCTGGGTGTTTCGATCTATGAAGCCGGCAAAGACCACGAATGGTCTGCCGACGACGCATGGACCCAGGAACAACAGACGTTCTTCTGGACAGCGCTTGAAGAGGGCTGGAAAAACGACGTTGCCAGCATCATCAACACTTGCCTGACTGCTTATGCCGGCTATGTTGAGCAGTTTGTTGGCGTCACCCCTGAAGTAGCCCTCGAAAATGACGGCTACGGCGTGATCGCCGGTATGGCGCTGTGGGGCTTTGGTGATATGGATACCGAAACCGGTATGTTCACCGCCTCCACATCCGGTACCGTGTATGACACCAAAAACGGCGAGTTCCCGACGCTTGATGACTATTACAACGAAACTGTGATGAAGTACGAAGGCGATCCGGTTGCCTATGCATCCGTTGAAAGCCCCGACGGCGTTGACGTTCTTGGCGAAGCGTACAATGGCTTTATTGCCGAGTATGGCCCCAAGGACGATTCCATGACCGGCGGCATCCCCAACATCGCCGGCATCAAAAAGCTTGACGACTACACCGTGGAAGTGACGACCATCGGCTTTGAAGCCCCCGCCGTCTACTCCATCCTCGGTCTGGAAGTTGCTCCGATGCACTACTACGGCGACGCTGCCTTGTATGACTACGACAACAACATGTTCGGACATCCCTTCGGCGATCTGTCCTTGGTGCAGTCCAAGACCACCATGCCGATGGGCGCTGGCCCCTACAAGTTCGTGAAGTACGAAAACCGCGTTATGTACTACGAAGCCAACGAAAACTACTACAAGGGTGCACCTGTAACCAAGTACTTCCAGTTCAAAGAAACCAACAATGCCGACGTTATCCCCGGCATCACCACCGGCACCATTGATGCCAGCGAATTGAACGGCACGAAGACGAATTTCGAAAGCATCATGGCGCTCAACTCCAATGGCGAAATCACCGGCGACGTGATTACCACCAGCAAAGTGGATAACCGCGGCTACGGCTACATCGGCATGAACGCAGAAAACATCAGTGTTGGCGGAGAAGCCAGCTCCGAAGCGTCCAAGAACCTTCGTAAAGCCTTGGCGACCGTGCTGGCCATTCACCGTGCCACCGCGTATGACAGCTACTACGGCGAAGCCGCATCTGTCATCCAGTACCCGATTTCCAACACCTCCTGGGCAGCCCCGCAGCCGACCGACCCCGACTTCAAAGTCGCGTTCTCTGTTGACGTGGACGGCAATCCCATCTACACCGCCGATATGACCCCCGAAGAGACCTATGCCGCCGCGCTTGAAGCTGCCAAAGGCTTCCTGATCGCCGCTGGCTACACCTTCGACGAAGCGACCGGTAAGTTCACCGAAGCTCCCGAAGGCGCAAAACTCTCTTACGAAGTCATCATCCCCGGCGACGGCCTGGGCGACCATCCGTCGTTTGCAGTGTTGACCGCTGCTTCAGAAGCACTTGCCACCATCGGTATCGATCTGGTCATCAATGACCCCGCCGATTCCAATGTTCTGTGGGATGCGCTTGATGCAGGCGCCGCCGAAATGTGGTGCGCAGCATGGCAGACCACCGTGGATCCTGATATGTATCAAATCTACCACGGCAGCAATGCTCTGGGCATGGGCGGCACCGACTCCAACCGCTACATGATCGTGGACGACGAACTGGATAAGCTAATTGTCGACGCCCGTAAGAGCGACGACCAGGCTTACCGCAAGGCCCTGTACAAGCAGGCGCTGGATATCGTTGTTGATTGGGCCGTCGAGGTTCCCGCATATCAGCGGCAGAACTGCGTGGTCTTCTCCACCGAGCGTCTCGATATCGATAGCATCACCCCTGCAATCACCACGTATTGGGGCTGGCTAAGCGACGTCGAAACTCTGATGGCCAAATAAAATCAATCACCGACAATGATTGGACATTGATAGGTGAGCCTGCTGCAAAGCAGGCTCACCTTCCCAATGGCCTTTCATTGTTTGTATAAAGGGCGGTTTCAGTCATATGCTCAAATTCCTGATTCGAAGAATACTGATGGGAATTCTTATTATATTCTTCGGTGCGTTTATCGTTTACGCAGTTCTTCGCTTCCTGCCGGCCTCGTTTGTTGAAAAACAGGCCCGTATGCTTGCGACCAATGTTCCGGGCGCGCCACGTTACCAGGATCTGCTGGCGCAGCTTAACGCACTGTACGGTATGGATAAAAATGTATTTCAAGGCTACATGATGTGGTTTGGGAATGCAATTCAAGGCAACTTTGGTGATTCCTGGCTGTACGGTGGCACCGTAGTAGCCAAATTTAAAGACGTAATCTGGTATTCCGTCGCACTCAACTTCGTCACGCTGATTGTTCAGCTGGTGACCTGTATTCCGCTGGGTATTCTGGCGGCTAGAAAGCAGTATTCAAAAACAGACTATTTTGTGACTGTCTTTGCATTAATCGGTCTATCGCTGCCGTCATTCTTCCTGGCAACGATGCTGAAATATGTATTCTCCATTCAGCTGGGATGGCTGGATCTATACGGCATGGTTGGCCGCTACTTCGACCAGCTAAGCTTCTGGGGTAAACTCGGCGACATGACCGTACATATGATCATGCCCGTTATCACTCTGGCCATGCTGTCCATCGGCGGATTGATGCGCTATACACGCACCAATATGCTGGAGGTATTAAATTCTGATTATATACGCACTGCGCGGGCCAAGGGCCTTTCGGAACGAATCGTCATTAACCGCCATGCGTTTCGCAATACACTCATTCCGCTTGTTACCTATATGAGCTATCTGATACCCAGTATGTTTGCAGGCTCCATGATTACGGAGATCTTGTTCCAGATTCCGGGTATCGGGTATATATCGTTTAATGCGATTGTAGCAGGCGATATTCCGTTTACTATGTTTTACTCTGTCCTAATTATCCTACTTACGCAGGTCAGCCTGATCGTCGCGGATATTATGTATGCCGTTGTCGATCCGCGCGTCCGCATTAATTAAGGAGGTGGCGACATGAGTGAAAACAATAACAACAAGCAAACACCGGATGTGCAGCAAGATGAAAGCTGTACAATAAACGTGCAAAACTTAAGCGATGAACGGCGCGTGAAAGTGCTGTCACCTTCTATGCTGGTCATGAAGCGCTTTATCCGCAACAAATTAGCCATTACCGGGTTAATTATCCTGGTATTTATGTTCCTGTTTTCTTTCCTTGGCGGTGTGTTAATGTCGTACAGGCAGGACCAGGTGTTCACAAAACAGGAGTTTATTCCCAAAGAGTACGCAGCTGCGCTGTATAATTCGGAACTGCGTACCATTAGTGCTCCCGGAGAAAATTTTGATAAAGCCGCATTTGCACAGCTGATTTTGGCGATTAACAATGGGGAGTCAACCTTCACCTCTGGGGATGTAAGCTACTTCTATACCATGGAAAACGACTATTATCTGATATCCAGAATCGATATCGTTGCCTCGGTTATGGCGCGTAAGCTTTTATATGCCTACACACCGGCTGAAGGCATAACACTTTCAGATGAACTGAAGGCTGCGTACGAAGCCGCCGCGAAAGCCGGTGAAGAAAGCTTTACGCTTGATGGCGTAACCTACATTGCCGGCCAAGGTAAAAACGCATTTATCGGTCTTCCGGTGGAATCGGCAATCGCATCGCTGAATGTGTTTGACAGCGCTTCCGCGGAAGATAACCCCGTGGTATCGTCCTATGCATTCCACCTGGCTGTGGAGCGGGCGATTGCTACGGAAGGTACATCCTTCACGCTGGATGGTGTAACCTATACGGTGGAAGCCGAAAACTTGTCACACCGCATTTTGCAGGGCGACCGTACGGTGGCGCTGGCATCCAGCATGATCGTCAATCCTTATATTGCCAGCAACTTCCTGTCGCTGGACTTCAAGGAAGCCATCCGCGCAGCCGTGTATGACAACGTGAGCCAATTTACCTATCCGAATGCGGATGGGGAAGAAACGATCTATACCATTTCCTTGGTCAACCAAACCTATAACATTAAAACGCTGACCATTGCTCAGCTGCTGGACAGCTACGCCTTCCCGACACCTGCCCATGTACTGGGCACCGATAACAACGGCATGGATATGCTGACGCGGCTTATGTACGGCGGTCGTATCTCGCTGATGGTCGGGTTTGTGGTTATATTCTTTGAGCTGATCATCGGTGTTGTCATCGGTGGTATTGCCGGGTACTTCGGCAACTGGGTCGATATGCTGCTGATGCGTTTTATCGACTTGTTCAACGCCATTCCGTATTGGCCGATCATGGTCATCACCGGCGCTGTTTTGGATGCCAACAAGGTGGATCCCATCACAAGAATTATGATTCTTATGCTGATACTCGGCTTAATGGGCTGGACTGGGATTGCGCGTATCGTACGCGGTCAGATCCTCACCCTGCGCGAGCAGGACTTTATGGTCGCTGCGGAAGCAACGGGGATTAGCGTGAGACGGCGCATATTCAAGCATCTGGTACCAAACGTTATGCCCCTGTTGATCGTCAACGCCACCATGGGCCTTGGCAGCATTATCATCACAGAAGCAGTGTTGAGCTTCCTGGGCCTGGGTATTAAATACCCGATGGCATCCTGGGGGTCCATTATCAATGCGGCCAGCGATGTGTATGTAATGACAAACTTCTGGTTTATCTGGATTCCGGCAGGCCTACTGATACTGCTTACCGTGCTTGGTTTCAACTTTGTCGGTGACGGACTGCGCGATGCGTTCGACCCGAGAATGAAAAGGTAGGTAAGCAGCAATGATATTTAAAAAGAGCAACAACAAAGGGCAAGACTATATCTCCATGCACGAGTCCAGGAAGATCAGCCGGGAAAACCGGCGGATCACCAACGAAATGGAGAAACGCCGCAACCGCAAACGCGCCGACAAAAGCGAGTACATGACACAAATGCGCGACGATAACAACGTTGTGGAGTTTGATAACGTACATACCTACTTCTTCACCGATATCGGAACCGTGAAAGCCGTCAACGGCATATCGTTCGATGTTCCGGAGGGAAAAACGGTCGGCGTTGTGGGCGAATCCGGCTGCGGGAAGTCCGTAACCAGTCTGTCACTGATGCAACTGGTGCAGCGGCCTCAGGGGCAAACCGTGGAGGGCGAAATTCGCTTAAAAACATCCGATGGCGTGTATAACGTCATCAATACCCCCACAACTGAAATGCAGAATATCCGCGGTAACGTGGTATCGATGATTTTTCAGGAGCCGATGACCAGCCTCAATCCCGTGTTTAGAATCGGTAAACAGATTGACGAAGTCATCAAACTGCATCAGCCGGAGTTGAGCAAAGAGGATGTCAAGCAGCGCTCGATTGAGTCGCTGGATATGGTTGGTATCGCCAACGCCGAAGGCGTGTATATGCGCTACCCGCACGAACTTTCCGGCGGTATGCGCCAGCGTGTGATGATAGCCATGGCGCTTTCGTGTAACCCGCGCCTGATCATTGCCGACGAGCCGACCACCGCGCTGGATGTGACCATTCAGGCACAAATACTGGATCTGCTTCGTACCCTGAAAGACAAGATCAACGCCAGCATCATGCTGATTACGCATGACCTTGGTGTTATTGCTGAAATGGCAGACTATGTCGTAGTCATGTATGCGGGCCGTATTGTGGAAAAGGGCACAGCCTCCGAAATCTTCCATGATCCAAAACACCCCTATACCATCGGCCTGATGCAGTCCAAGCCCAACGTAGCCAAGCATGTAGATCGGCTGTTTTCCATCGTTGGCAGCGTTCCCAATCCTATCAATATGCCGGACTACTGCTATTTCAAAGACAGGTGCGAACACTGCCTTGCAGCCTGCAACGGCAAGTATCCGCCAGAAATCTCCTTATCGCCAACGCATAAGGTGAGTTGTTATCTCTATTCCGAGGGGAGCGAACCCGTATGAGCAATGCGCTGGTCCAGGTTAAAGACCTGAAGAAATATTTCCCGATTAAAAACGGCCTGTTCAGTCAGGTGACTGGTTATGTCCGCGCGGTTGATGGTATTAGCTTTACCATTGAGCGCGGCCGTACGCTGGGTATCGTGGGTGAGTCCGGCTGTGGCAAGACAACGGTTGGTAAAACACTACTGCGCCTGAACGACAAGACAGATGGTACCGTACTGTTTGATGGTGTCGATATCTTCGGCCTTCATAAGGACGAACTGCGCAGCATCCGCCCGCGCATGCAGATTATCTTTCAGGATCCCTTTTCCAGTCTGTCTCCCCGGCTTCCGGTCGGTGAGATCATCGGCGAAGGTGTTCGAGAGCATAACATTGTGCCGCCGGAGGAGTTTGACGATTACATTACCAAGATTATGGAAGACTGCGGTTTGCAGTCCTACCACAAAGACCGTTACCCGCATGAGTTCTCCGGCGGACAACGGCAGAGAATTTGCATCGCCCGTGCGCTGGCCCTGAAACCGGATTTCATCGTATGCGATGAACCTGTGTCGGCGCTTGATGTATCCATTCAGGCACAGATTATCAACCTGCTCAGCGATATACAGCGTGAGTACGGGATGGCGTACCTGTTTATCTCGCACGATTTATCGGTTGTTGAGCATATCTCAAGCGATGTCGGTGTAATGTATTTGGGATCGATGGTAGAGTATGGCGACCGGGAGGTCATCTTTAAAAAGCCGCTGCATCCCTATACCAAGGCGCTGTTTTCGGCCATTCCCATGCCCGATCCCGATGTGAAAATGAACCGTATTATTTTGCAGGGCAGCATCCCGTCGCCTGCCAATCCGCCATCCGGCTGCAAGTTTCACACCCGCTGTTCGGAGTGCATGGAACGCTGCAAGCACGAGATTCCGGAGCTGAAGACTGTGGAAGGCCGCCAAGTTGCCTGCCATTTGTATGATTGATCATGAAGAAACAATACGATGATGATGACGGTCGCGTTATCGTCAGTATGGATGTGGATGGGCTCAGGCCCCGGAAAACATTCCGGAAAGTCAAGGCTGATAAGCTCAGTCCGACAACCAACGCAACCAAGAAGGAAGCATGGCATGTGGCATACAACGCAACCCTGGCCGGGCTTTTTGTCGGGTTGACCATAATGGGTGCAATCGCCTTAGTGGTTTTCTTACTGACATTGATTTGGTAGCGTAAGCAGTAACATAAACAACGGCGGCATTGTTCGCCGTTGTTTTTATATCGACTTCGTTATGTGATTGAGTAAGATTATGATTGTAAATTCTGATCGGTAATGCTGCTTGTTTGGATGAAGATATATACTACCAAGACTTTCACAAACCCATAGAATACAAGGGAAATGGAATGTAGTGTAATTATAAAGAGCAGTCGTTAAATGCATAATTATTATGTATACAGAGATGGGTACTTGATAATTTCTTCAGAAGGTGTATACTTATATTGAGCCCGAAACAATCGGAAAAGTATGGCTCGGAAAGCGGGGGGATTCCGTTGTACAACAAAGACGAAGACCAAACCACCAGTGGTATGGCCGCAGACGAAATGGAGAACGTGGATCTCATTGAAGCTGTCGACGAAGACGGCAATACCCTTCTCCTGGAAGTCATCCGCTATTTCTTTTATAACGGTGAAGAGTACGTTATCCTGGGCGATGTCCAAGAAGCGGACAGCGACCATGACCACTGCGATTGCGGACACGAAGATTGCCAAGATGAAGTAACGATGGAACTCTATGTGATGAAGGTCGTACCTTCGGAAGAAGACGATGAATCGGAAGAGTTCGTGCCCGTAGAAGACCAGGATCTGCTGGATCAGTTAATCCGCGTAGCGGAAGCAACGTTCGATGAGGATACACTCGAAGGCGACGAGGAATAAAGCCATATCCCGGTAACGTTGAAACCTACACAGGCAGATCGGGACAAATGAATACGGTAATAAAAATCGGGCGGTCAACAGGCCGCCCGTGTTTTTTGTGTAGGTATTATTGTTTTGGTGTATCGTTTGTGATATCTCTATGAATCGCTGCGGCGGCGCGTTTTCCGGCACCCATTGCCAGAATCACAGTCGCAGCGCCGATCACCACATCGCCTCCGGCGTACACATGGTCGCAGCTGGTCAGCCCGTCCTCGTTTCGGGTAATCAAACACCCACGGTTGTTGGTGTACAGTCCTTCCGTTGCCTGACTTAATAGGGGATTGGGGCTGGTACCAATCGCCATAATCATGGTGTCGATAGCCAGAACAAACTCGCTGCCGGGCTTGACGATTGGGCTGCGGCGCCCGCTTTCGTCCGGCTCTCCTAGCGTCATTTCGGTGCACTTAAGGCCGGTAACCCAGCCCTGTTCATCACCCAGCACTTCCACAGGGTTGGTCAGCAGTTTGAATTGTATGCCTTCTTCCTCAGCGTGTTCAACTTCTTCAAGCCGTGCAGGGAGCTCTTCCCGGCCACGCCTGTAAACAATGTATACCGTTTCAGCGCCCATACGACGGGCGCAGCGGGCGGCATCCATCGCCACGTTGCCGCCGCCGACAACGGCTACGGCATAGCTTTTTTGAATGGGAGTGCGGCTGGACGCTTCATACGCTTTCATCAAGTTGATGCGCGTCAGGTATTCGTTTGCGCTATAGACGCCCTTTAAGCTCTCTCCGGGAATATGCATAAAGTTTGGCAGGCCTGCACCACTGCCGATGAAAACGGCCTCATATCCCTGAGTAAACAGCTCGTCAATGGTCAGGGTTTTACCGATGACCACATTGGTTTCAATTTTGACACCGAGCGCTTTCAGATTATCAATCTCAGAAGACACGATGGCTTTGGGAAGCCGGAATTCCGGAATACCGTACACCAATACGCCACCGGCCATATGCAGCGCTTCGAAAATCGTGGTTTCATATCCTAACTTAGCCAAATCTCCCGCGCAGGTCAGCCCAGCCGGGCCGGCACCGATCACGGCGACCTTATGGCCGTTGTATTCAGTGGGCTTGGGTAAGGCATTGCTGTGCTCACGGTGCCAGTCGGCAACAAAGCGCTCCAGCCTGCCAATGCCGACACTGTCGCCCTTCAATTTTCGCACACAGGCTTTTTCGCACTGCACTTCCTGCGGGCATACACGTCCGCAAACAGCGGGCAGGGCGGTGCTGGCGCTGAGGATTTCGTAAGCGCCTTCCATATCATCCTGTGCGACTTTCTCAATAAAGCCGGGAATATCGATCATCACGGGGCATTGCGATACGCAGGGTTTATGCTTGCATTGCAGGCAGCGTTTTGCTTCTGCAATCGCCATGTCTTTGGTATAGCCGGAGGTTACTTCCTGAAAATTGCGTACGCGGACATCCGTGTCCTGCGCAGGCATCGAGGTTTGCTTGGGGCTTAGATTGCGGTCGGGCATATCAGCTTTCCTCCATACGCATCAGCCTGCAGGCGGCATCCCGTGCGTGGGCTTCATTTTCATCATACATACGGCTGCGGCTGATCGCTTCGTCGAAATCAACCAGATGGCCGTCAAAATCAGGCCCGTCAACACAGGCAAATTTGGTTTCGCCGCCAACAGTCAACCTGCAACCACCGCACATGCCCGTACCATCGACCATGATAGGATTCATGCTGACAATGGTCTTAATACCGTATTTCTTGGTGAGCAAGCTGACGAATTTCATCATCACTAAAGGCCCGATGGCAATGACGGCATCGTACTGGTTTCCTGCCTGGATGAATGTCTCCAGCGCGGTTGTGACCAGGCCTTTTTCGCCGTGGCTGCCGTCATCGGTCATCAAACGCATTTCCTGGCTGATATCCCGAAACTCCTGCTCGAGTATGACCAGGTCTTGATTGCGAAACCCGACCACAGAATGGACGGTTGCACCCAGATCATGCAGTTTTTTTGCAATGGGGAGTGCAATGGCACATCCCACGCCGCCGCCGACAACGCATACTTTATGCAATCCCTCCACATGGGTGGGCTGACCGAGGGGGCCGACAAAATCCTGAATTGCGTCGCCCTGCTGCAAGGTAGACAGTTCTGCGGTGCCCTCGCCCACAATTTGGAAGATCAGCATGATGGTTCCGGCTTGTCTGTCGTAGCCGGCAATGGTCAGAGGCATACGTTCGCTGTTATCCTTGGCGCGGAGTATGACGAATTGACCTGCTTCCGCTTTTTTTGCAATCAACGGTGCATCCATAGTAATCTGCGCAACGGTGGGGTTTAGCATTCTTTTTTCAAGTATCGTGAACATTATATTTCCTTTTATGCAGTGGCGATGCATTCGATTTCCACACTGCCACCAAGCGGCAGCGCGGCGACCTGCACAGTGCTGCGCGCAGGGAAATCAGCAGTGAAAAAGCTTTGGTAAACAGCGTTGACTGCTTTAAAATCAGCCATATCCGCAAGGAATATCGTGGTTTTGATGATATTGGCATGGGTGAGGCCCTTTTCCTTCAAAATCGAACCAATATGGGTCATGGCGAGCTTGGCCTGGGCTTCCACGCCCTGGACAAGTGTGCCGGTTTGCAAATCAATACCCAGCTGACCGGAGGTAAATACGAAATCACCAATAGAGACAGCCTGCGAATACGGGCCGATCGCTTTGGGTGCATGCGTGGATTGAATGGTTTGTTTCATGGGATAACCCCTTTCTGTGATCAATCAATGCCTATAAAACGGGATAAAGGGTATGAAAAAATCAGACCCTGTACTATTGTATCATTATTTATAGGGGATGCAAGAACATTGCCAGTGAGATACGGTAAAAAATCAATCCCGTTACGATGTGAACAGGTCGATCAAACCCTGATCGGTTAGCCGGAGCGTGGGAATTACAGCGAGCGCCATAAATGAAAGACTAATGAACGGATCAATGCCATCGGCAATGTGCAGCGTGCGCGCGGCAGCAAGGACAGTTTCGGTCAGCTGCTCCACTTGTGCATGGGATTTAAGGCTCATCAGTCCGGCGGCTTGTAAAGGTAAAGACCCGATAACAGTACCATTGTGTACGACCACATACCCGCCGCCGATGGCACGTAGATGGTTTACAGCCAGCACGATATCGCTATCGTTGTCTCCGGCTACGATGATATTGTGGCTGTCGTGGGCAACCGAGGTTGCGACCGCGCCGCCATGCACACCGTACCCTTTCAGCGGGGCAACGGCGATATTGCCGTTCTTGCCGTGTCTTTCCAGCACGCAGAGCTTGGCATAAGTTTGCGATGGTTTGAAAAAGCCGTTTTCAACCGGAACCGCTTCTTGCAGGTGGTGGGTTAGGATTTGCCCCGGTATCATCCCCATGACATCGGTCACGCCGTCGGTTTTAAGCTGGATTTCGGCCTCCGTAATCGGTTTAAAATGAACGGAGTTTAGGATTTCGGAGGGAACGTCCAGCTTTGTAGAGGGGGACTGCAGCAGCGTATCCGCAGATATACCGTTTTGATAAACGGCTTCGATTTTCATGGCTTGCAAGTCGGAGACCAGCAGAAGATCGGCGCGCCGTCCGGCGGCAATGGCTCCGCGATCCCGCAGACCGAAATGCTCTGCCGTGTTATAGCTGGCCATGGTGATGGCTTCGATAGGGGAAAACCCAAGATCAATCGCCATGCGCACGTTGTGCACAATATGCCCGTAGCGGTGGATATCGTCCAGATGTTTGTCATCCGTGCACATCATAAACCGCCGGGTTGACAGTTTCTCCTGCAGCACACCGGACAGTATCGCTTCTAAATCCTGCGCAGCGCTTCCCTGACGCACCAGCACGGCAAGCCCGGCACGCGCCTTTTCCAACGCTTCGGCAAAGCTTGTCGCTTCGTGATCGCTGGCAATGCCGGCGGCTACATAGGCTTGCAGCGCATTGCCGCTTATGCCGGGGGCGTGGCCGTCGATCATCATGCGGTCAAACAACTTGATTTTATCCAGCATCGCCGTTTCGGCTGACAGAACCCCGGGGAAGTTCATTACCTCGGCAAGGCCGAGTACACGCGGATGGTGCAGGAAAGGCTGCATATCGGCAGCGCTGAAATCCGCACCGGAGGTTTCAAATTCCGTTGCGGGCACGCAGGACGGCAGCATATACAGAATGTCGCAAACGGCATGGTCCGCTGCGTCCAGCATAAACTGCAAACCGCGTGCACCGCAGACATTCACAATTTCATGCGGATCGGCAATCAAGGTTGTGGTGCCGGAGGGCAGCACCGCGCGGGAAAACTCTGCAGGCGTTGCCATGGAGCTTTCAATATGGCAATGTGCATCGATCAGACCCGGGCATAGGGTTAAACCGGTACAATCAACCTGATTTGCAGCGCTGTAGCTGCCAACACCGGCAATCTTGCCATTGACAATAGCAACATCTGCCCGGAGGATCCCCTGGGTGAAAACATTAAGCACATCGGCATTTTTAAACACCAAATCGGCTTCCTGTTTTCCGGTGGCCGTGTGAATCAGCGGCTCGATAGGATGGGATTGTTTTCGCATGGATAAAACTCCGTGATTTTAGAAAGTAGTGGTTGCTAGGGGAAGCAATGGCTTAGAAATGAAAAAAACGCCGTCCTCTTACTGAGGAGCGGCGGTAGCTTCGGGGATGGGATTCTCAATCAGGACTTGCCACCTCTGGTAGCACGCAATCACGCCGTTAATGACAGCTGAGGACGAAACAGTCGTTCCGCTAATCGTATCGACATTAACGTCCATCTCCGGTACCACGGAAAGACCGACAAACTGATCTGTAAACGCAGGTTCTTTCACCTTGGTTCCCAGTCCGGCGGTTTCGGCAAACTTGCTGCCGCCGACGGTGATGCCATTGATTACGCCCTGCATATCAACGCCCAAAATAATTTCAATTGGGCCGCCATAGCCGCCAACGGTGTTTTGCAGAATATACCCCAGCGTTTCGTCCCCGGATTTGGCAAGGGTGATGCTGTCAAATTCGCTGTCTGCTTCCAATACCAGTTCACTGAAGCTGGTGGCAGCGGGGAATACGGTTTTCCTGGCCGCCTCTATGGCGGCAATGCGTTGCTGCTCGATGGGATCGGCCGTGACCATGTTGGTGGTCGCAAGCGCTAGGCCAGCAACCAGAGCGATGATACATAGGATGAGCCAGGCGTGTTTCTTCACGTTTGAGTCCTCCGTTTTATTGATTGGTTTGCCGATTCAGATACCGGCTGGGTGGGAAGTGCTTAAGCAGTGTTTTGGCAATCATGCCGGTGAGAAACCCCATTACTGCGCCAGCAGGCATTAACAAGCCAAGGTAGTACAAGAGCGATGGGGTGGACAGGATGATTCTGGCCAGAAGAATCTGACCGACATTGTGCATCACGCCGCCTGCGATACTGACCCCAATCGGGCTAAAGCCCTTACGCTTGAATAACAGGCTCATCACCGTCAGGCTGAGCGTACCGCCAGCTATACTGTAGGGAATCAACATGGGATTGCCTAAAAACACGCCAAGCAGTACGTTTTTAATGAGCATGATCTGGAAACTGGCCGGTACGCCAAGCCAATACAGAGCAACGATCAGAGCGCTGTTGGCCAGTCCCAGTTTGATGCCCGGAACTGAGGAGACCGGCAACAAGCTTTCCACATACCCAAGCACCATCATGATGGAGATCAGAACGGCTGCGAGCGCTAACCTGCGAGTTTTGATCATGGGCTAGTCTCCGGCAGGGATTCATCCTTGGTGACCATGGAAAGCACCAGTTTGTGCGGAAGGCAGATTACTTCGTTGCCCAGAGGCCGCTCACCAATGTTGTCCAGTGTGACTTCACCCTGATGAATGCAGTCCTGGTTATAACAGTTGGCTTCGATAACGGCAAACCCGTTTGGCTGAACGTGTATGATGTTATAATCCCCGTTTTCCTGTTCAATGCGGATGTCACGTTCCTGGGAAAGCGGAATTAACTCCTGCGTTTCCCCAGCAATGGACACCTTCAGGTACACCGTTGACTGGGTATCGTCGATGCCCTTGGGACGGAGAAGATATAAGGTCAAACTTGCAACCAGCACGATAGCAAGAATGATGATGTCCTTGCGCTTCATGGCCCCTCCAATCTGCCGTTTCCGTAAGCAAACGGTAATGACTATTATACCATTTCAGGTAGAGGGATTCAATGGAGTCACAGCAATTCATGAAAATCTGCGCAAGCGTTTATAAGCACGATTTTAACAACCAATCGCGTTAGATTGCACAAAAAAAGCGTACCCCACGGTACGCAGTAGTGGTGGTTACTGATCCTTTTCCCACTCAGAGAGGTTGTCTTGGATCGTGGTCAGGATTTCCTTGAGCGCGGTGCGCTGTTGGTTGCTTAAACCCTGGGGCATCGGGCCAATCACGCTGTTGTTGATGCTGCCGGACAGTAAATAGTCCACGCTGACATCCAAAGCGTTGGCCATCGAAACCAAGGTTTCAAGGCTGGCTTTACGGGAACCGCGCTCTACGTGACCCACAAAAGAGGTGGATACATTTACACGTTCCGCTAAAGTTTCCTGCGTCCACCCATGCTGTGTACGCTGTTTCCTAATCCGGCGTCCGAGGTCGATATAATCCATTTCCTGCTCATCCCCATTGTTAAAAGTTGGTATTACAGGTTCTAAAATGAACCAAACCTAGAGTTCAATATAGCGAATCGTCTGTGGTTTGAAAAGTGTCTAACAGTCGCATATGAGACCAAGTAGTACATGGTAGCACGCTGAAGCGGTAAAAAAGGGAAAGTTTTATCACGGGCCAACAGTTTTATGAAAAATAGGAAATAGAACTATACAAAGGCCGTGGATCATGTTATAATGTCGCAGATGACCCAGCCAAGGTATAAGGTATCGGTTCTTCCTCCTTCGTTCATCCATGTCCGGAAGTTTGGAAATCCACACCGTAAACACTGAGAAGCTTGGGACACAGATTATCGATTTGGAGGAGACCCATCATGTTTGAAGACAAAACACTGACCTGTCGGGATTGTGGCGAGGAGTTCGTATTCTCTGCCAGCGAACAGCAATTCTTTGCTGACAAAGGATTTCAGAACGAGCCCAGCCGTTGCCCCGGTTGCCGTGCCGCGCGTCGCGCGTCGCAGAACCCCAACCGCGGCGAGCGCCAGATGTACGAAGTGATCTGCGATGGTTGCGGCGTGACCACGCAGGTGCCTTTCCAGCCCCGTGGCGACCGTCCCGTGTACTGCCGCGAGTGCTTTGACCGGAATCGTCAGTCCCAGTACTGAGAATATCCGACGAGATCAGCGCTTCCTCTTTACGGAGGAAGCGCTTTTCGTTTGTCAATCAAGCGAAAAACGAGTCACATTGATTGTTGGTATGGCGTAGTTTTCTGTATTACTGTACGCGTTTAATCGTCTCTCTGACTTGTGCAAACACGTCCAGGAAGTCACTTCTAAAATCAAGCGGGTAGGTAATCTGAATACAGTACAAAACGTTGTCAAGCGTTACGGCATGTACACGTCCGCCAACTTCCACGCCGGTTACGAGCTTACCGGTATACTGTGCATATACGCCTTTGCTGCCCATCAAATAGCGGGTAGCGGTATAGCTGGGTTTCCATTCCACAAAGTTCAAAGAACCGATTGTGTTCAAACGCTGTTTAATCTCCTGTTCCAGCTCCGCGATTGAATAGTCGCTTATAACAGGTACGGCATAGACATTGATAATACCAAGCTGACCGTCCTTCATTTGGCTTTCCGGCTCGGACAGGGTAAAGACCTCGTTGTAGGTTTCATCGGGAATCCAGCCCGCAGGCGCTTCAAACGTTACACCGACGGTGGTCGGGCTATAGGTGATATAGGTAAAGTTGAGCGGTGCTTTGGGTGTTGGTGTCGGCGCGTCGATCGGGTCCAGCGGGATGGGCGCGCTGCCTGTGTAGGGGTAGGTTGTCGCATCGGCATCGGTGCTGACGTTAGCAGAGGTGAACAAGCTGGTCTGTGCTTCCAGTCCTGCATCAAAATCAACATTGGTTGCAGGCTCGTTAAGCGTAGTATCTTCTTCGGCCAGTGCGTCTTCCTCGGTAAAGGTGGCTTCCACAGCTTCCGTCGGTGTTGCCGTGGGCGCGGAGGTATCCGTGGCGGCAGGGCCGATAAACTGGGTCACCTCGGGAATCACATCTTCAGGTTGACTTTGACAACCGGTTAAGAGCAATACAAAAGCCGCAAGACAAAGCAGTACAAGGGCTGTTCGCTTCATATGGATTTCCTCCGATTCATGGCAAGCGCTGCTTGCGGAGTGGGGATCGTATGAGCAGGTTTCAATTTACGTGCTGTGAATACAGTTGTATTTTAACATTTTGCACAAAACGCGTCAACATTCCCAAATCACGAGGACTGTATGTGGGGTTCTTTTTACAATATTGACCTACGAATCCTGCTCTAGCTGATCATAGTGGGGCTGATACAGCCTGCGTTCCAGCGACCATATCTTTTCAGAGAACACGCCTGGTGGTACTTTGGCCAGCGCCGTGCTGATCTCATTCATGCGGGCATCCAGAATATCCACCCAGTGCAGTACCTCCGCTTCAGGGAACATGGGCTTCCTGGGACTTCCGTACATATCCTCGCCGTGATGGCTGAGCAGCATGTGCTGCAAAAGAAGCAGCGGTTCTCCCGAAATGTCCAGTTTCGTAGCGACTTCGCCAAGCCGAGTCACGCCAATGGAGATGTGGCCAAGCAACAGGCCCGGCGCGGTATAGTCCTTCACAACGCCCAGGGCGTTGGAATCCAGCTCCTCCATTTTGCACAGGTCATGAATGATGACACCTGACAGCAGCAAATCAGCATTGAGATGCGGGTACAGCGGCAGTACGCCTTTAGCAAGCCGGAGCATACCCAGCGTATGGTGCAATAACCCACCGCGCTCTGCATGGTGAATGCGCTGGGCAGCCGGGAAGTAGGGGAGCTTTTCCTGATACAGATCCAGCATCCCTTGCACGATGGCCCGAAGCGGGGGACTGTTAATTTCGGAAACAGTCTGGTTCAGGTATTCCAGCATGGCTTCCGGGGTTTCCGGTGCGCAGGGGGTCAGCAGACTCATGTCCACCTTGTCGGTTTCTTCCAGCGGGCGCAATTTTTCAATGCGCAGCTGCAGACGGCCGTTGTATTCCAAAGTAATGCCGCGAACTTTGATTACGCTGCCAACGGGCGGCGGATCAGTATTCCCGTCCCATAGTTTGCCGTTAAGTTCTCCGGTGCTGTCGCCCAGGGTTAAGTCCAGATACTTGCGGCCTGTATTGCCGGTACGCTGCTCGCTCATGCGAACAAGCACATACCCTTCAAAACGCATATCTTTTGCAAGAGTCATGATACTCTGCTGTTTCATGTCAAACTCCGTTCTCGTTGATATAGGATGGTACACGAACGCCCGGCGGATTGATGAAGCGGGCGAATTCATCCTGCCACTCCACCTCTACGGTGCCGACGGGACCGTTTCTCTGTTTGGAAACGATGATTTCCGCATCGCCGTCATCGGCAATGGGTTCTTCGTCCGGGTCATCACTCTGATAATATTTTTCGCGGTGGATAAAAAGCACCACGTCGGCATCCTGCTCAATGCTGCCAGAATCGCGCAGGTCGCTGAGCTGCGGGCGTTTGTTACGCCGCTGCGTGTTCGCACGTGCCAGCTGCGCAGCGGCCAGTACAGGGATTTTCAGCTCCAGTGCGATGGCTTTCAGCCCCCGGCTGATATCGGATACTTCCTGCTGGCGGTTGTCCTGGCGCTTGTCCGAAGACATCAGGCCAAGGTAGTCCACCACGACCAGGTCCAGTCCGTTTTGCTCCATCATCAGGCGGCGTACGCGGCTGCGCATTTTGGAGGGGGAAAGGCCGGGTGTGTCGTCGATAAAAATTTTACACGCGCTGAGGCGGTTTAAGGTATCGCCGACTTTCATCCATTCATCGTCGCTGAGCATACCGCTGCGCAGGCGCTGCATATTGATGTTGGCGGCATTGGCCAAAATACGCATACCGATCTGCTCTTTAGGCATTTCCATGGTAAACACTGCGATGCGGCTGCCTACGTGCTCGGCCGCAAACAAAACGATACCCAAAGCAAACGCGGTTTTACCCATACCGGGCCGTGCGCCGGCGATAATCAACTCGCCGCCATGCAGGCAGGTCAGCTTGCGGTCCAGCTCATATAAGCCAGTCGGTACGCCACTGAGCTTGCCTTTCAGGCGGCTGAGCTGTTCCAGCTTATCAAAGGTTTCCATCAGCACGGCGCTGATCGGGGTTAAGGTGTCTCCGCCGCCGCGGCGCATAACGATATCAAAAATAAGCTTCTCGGCATTGCTTAGAAGCGTATCCATATCATCCATCTGTGTATAGCATTCGCCTTCAATGCGGCGGCAAGCTGTAATCAGCTTTCGCAGCGTGCTTTTTTCCTGCACGATGCGAATATAGGAAGCGGTATTTGCGGTGGTGGGCACATAGCGGCATGCCGATACCAAATAGGCGGAACCGCCTATGCCGTCCAGCGTGCCCTTGCGAGCCAGCTCGTTAGAGACTGTCATCACATCGATGGATGCACTGGACGAAAACAAGGTTTGAATCGCGGTGAAAATTTCCCGGTTCTCGGGAGAATAAAAATCGTCGGCTTGCAGGGTTTCCACGGTCAGGGTGGCCGCGCCGGAATCCTGCATCGCAGCGCCGAGCACAGACCGTTCTGCATCTACGCTATTTGGCGGGGTGATGCTTACAAGCTCCTGCTGTTCCATACGACGCTGCCTCCCTTCTGGCGTTGATACATTTCGGTTTATTTATCGCCGACGCTCGTGACCAGTACTTTCATTTTCGCGGTAATACCCGAATATACACCGACGCTTACATCATACTCGCCGGTCTGGCGTATGGGCTCACACTCGACTTTGCGTTTATCGGCCTCAAATCCGAACTGTTTTTTCAGCTCGTCCGCAATTTCCTGGTTGGTTACACTGCCGTATAAGCGGCCTGTGTCACCGGACTTAGCTGTAATGCGGATCACCTTATCGCTCAGGGCGTTTGCCTGTTCCTGCGCCTCCTGGCGGCGTTCCTTTTCCAGTTGTTCCTCGGCGGCGCGCTTGCGCTCGATTTCCTTGATGGATGCGGGGGTGGCCTCTACCGCCCATTTACGCGGAAACAGGTAATTCCGGGCATATCCGCTGGATACGTTAAGAATATCCTCTTTTTTACCTTGACCTTTTACATCACAAAGTAAAATAACCTTCATCCGTTGCTTCCTCCTTCACTTTGAATTGCTCAAGATCCATTGAACCGTAACATTAATTATATCGCCCCACGTCGGCTTCGTCAATGTTCGCCGGCAGTCTCGTCCATTAGCGGAATTTTCGGCAGCGTTACGGTAAAGCGCGTAGTTTTTGAAGTGCTTGCAAGCGTAACATCGCCATCATAGGGTATAAGCGTGTTTTTCACGATGGAAAGGCCCATGCCGTGGTCTTCACCTTTGGTGCTGACACCCTCTTCGAATATCGTTGGCAAAAGCTCCTTAGGTATCAGCGCGCCGTTGTTTTCTATACAGAAAATAAACGACCGTATATCTTCCCGTATTGTTAGGTGAATACAAGGCTTACTATCATGCTTGGCGGCATCCATTGCGTTATCAATCAGGTTGCCCAGCACGCGGCAAAGCTCCCAGGCGGGCATGGGCAACTTGAGCAGCGGGCTGTTGATGTGCAGTTGCAAGTCAATGTTTTCGTGTGCGCAGGCGCCAGCTTTCACCTTAAGCAAGGCGTTTATCGCCGTAGATCTGGTGGACAAAAAGCTGGAAACCGCCCGAATCTCCCCGTATACCTTTTCCAGATAATCGGTCGCTTCGACATATTCGTTCATTTCCATCAGGCTATACACAACCTGCAGGTGATTGAGAAAATCGTGCCGCTGCACGCGCAGGGTTCGATTGAGTTCGTCCATCTGGGTGTTGGATTGTTCCAAATCCTGTATCTGCATCTGCCGCCGACGTGCCTGCAGCGCTTCACGAATGTCCAGAAACGCGCCCCAGCTGGCCATCAAGCCGCCAACAATAGCAACGACCTGAATGAACTGACGGTTTTCCGGGGTGATACCTACAATCATGGTATATACAACAAACCCCATCAACACGGTGATTTCGGATATATTGACGATGATGGCATAGAGTGATGCTTTGCTGACATCGATCTGGCGAGTTGGGTGTCTTCTTCTCACGGCTTTTTATCCTTCCCGAATCTGCGTTCCAAACGTGCTTTGAGCTTTGCTTCGTTTCCTTGATCGCTGGGGTGATAGTACACGCGCGTTTCAAAGCCTTTTGGCATATACGTTTGTTTTACGAAATGCTCCGGAAACATATGCGGATAGAGGTAGTCATTGCTTTTTTCGTTCTTGGGAACCATGCTCTGGTCCCGCAGGTATACAGGAACGGCGGAGTAATTGCCGTTTTGCGCATCGGCCTCTGCTGCGCCGAGTGCATCGACCACGCTATTGCTCTTTTCCGCCATGCAGATGGCTAGTATCGCCTGGGCGATGGGGATACGCGCTTCCGGCATACCCACAGTTTCCAGCGCGTTTGCGGCGGCGTGCGCTTGCAGCATGGCGACAGGGTCTGCCAGGCCCACATCCTCGCTGGCGTGCACGATGATACGGCGTACAATCAACCGCGGATCGACACCGGCATACATCAGCCGAGCAAACCATAAAAGGGCTGCATCCGGGTCGCTGCCGCGCATGCTTTTAATAAACGCCGACAGCATATTGTAATACAAGCTCTCGTCCAGCTTCATGATGGGCTTTTGTACGCTTTCCTGAGCAACATCAAGAGTGATGTGCTTAACGCCTTTGGCATCCTCTTTCGTGGTTAAAAAGGCAAGCTCCAATGCGGAAAGCGCGGTGCGTACATCACCGCCGGACATACGGGCGATGTAAGATAGCGCATCCTCCCCGCAGTCAACGGAGTAGCGGCCATAACCGCGTTCTTTGTCCTCTAGCGCGGTGGAGAGAGCCTTGCGGATATCCTCTGTTGCCAGCGGCTGAAACGCGAATACGCGGCAGCGGCTGACAATGGCGGGGGTCATGCTCGCCATGGGGTTTTCGGTAGTCGAGCCGATAAAGCGAATCAAGCCGGACTCTATCGCTGGGAGTATGGAATCGCTCTGGGCTTTCGACCAGCGATGACATTCATCCAGCAGCAGGTATGTTGCCTTGCCCTGCCGGACACGGCGCTCCTCAGCAGATTTTAGAACCTTGCGCACATCCGCAACGCCGCTGGTAACGGCGTTAAGTTTTACAAATTCGCTGCCGGTCATTCCGGCGATGATATGGGCAAGCGAGGTCTTTCCGCAGCCCGGAGGGCCCCAGAATATGCTGGATTGCAGTTTATCTGCCATAATGGCACGGCGAAGAAGCTTCCCTTCGCCGACTAAATGCTCCTGTCCAACGAACTCGTCCAGCGTGCGCGGACGCATACGGTCGGCAAGCGGCGCTTGTGTGGGGTGGTCGTCCATCGTGCTCCACAGCGTCTGCTGATCAAACTCTTTCATATCGTCGATTCCAATGGCGGGGCCTTACGGAATGCCCGTATCATCGGCTTTCCCGGTACCCGGCAACCTCCGTCCGAACAGTTGTTTTCCTTAGTTTACTATACCATAAAACAAAAACTTTGGGAACCGAAAATGGAGAGTATACCGCGATATTGGAAGGCTGCGCGCATTGCTTTTTTAGGAGAAACCTGTATAATTTAAGGGAGCATGCAAGAACTAATTTGACACAAGTCTATCGACATAAAGGGGGAGCGTACCTTGGAACGCAACGAAACCTTTCAGACAGGGGAGCTTCATGAGATCGTTACACGCCTGGCGTGGGCACAGCTGGAAATATTTGCCGACGATATCGAGCAAATTCAGGTGCTGGCTTCGGGTGACGAGCGCACAGTGAGCGAACTGAAAATTGCAGCAGAAAACGGCACATTGACCATTGAGCAGCCACAGTATGGACTGTCGCTGGATATTACCCACGGGCACTGGATGGAAATTGTCGTGCGGGTTCCCCGCAACTGGGACCAGAACCTGAACCTGCACACGATTAGCGGGCCGGCCAGGGTTCGCGGCTTGGGTGGCGATAGTATATCGGTGGAAACCATCACC
Source organism: Candidatus Limiplasma sp. (assembly GCA_963675925.2). Lineage (GTDB taxonomy): Bacteria > Bacillota > Clostridia > Christensenellales > Aristaeellaceae > CAXXOK01. Next base: position 480,487 of record CAXXIB010000003.1, on the reverse strand, counting down.
GGGGACTTAAAAGCTTCGAAGCTGACTGCCGGGGCGTTATCCCTGCGCACAACGGCCGGTGCCATCAAGGGCGAAACGCTGATGTGTGAGGCATTCACAGCACGCACGGTCAGCGGGAACATCATGCTGGAAAGCCTGTCTGCCAAGCGCTACCGTTTTACATCCGTCAGCGGCGATATTGACATGGATATTAGCGCCGGGTTTGAACAGATGGAAATCCGTACGGTATCTGGCGACTGCAAGATGGTAACCGACCTTGACAAAGTCAATGTTTCGCTGCGTACGGTAAGCGGACAGCAATCAATCAGGGGTGTTGAGCTGACACAAGAGAATACTGCGCCTTCGGTGCGCTTAACCGGTGTATCGGGTAATTTGAAAATCACCAGACGGGATATATAGGAGGAAGCGTATGGCTAATAAACAATTTGGCGGATTCGGCGGTGGCGGAGGCAATATGCAGCAGCTGATGCGGCAGGCCCAGAAACTGCAGGAGCAAATGGCAAAAACGCAGGAAGAATTGGATGAGCGCGAATACACCGCGCAAGCAGGCGGCGGCATGGTTACAGTGACCGCAGCCGGCAAAGGTGAGCTGAAATCCATCGTCATCAACCCCGAGTGTGTGGATCCGGACGATGTCGATATACTGCAAGATATGATTCTGGCAGCGGTGAACGAAGCGGTTCGTTTGGGCAAAGAAGCCCGCGAACAGGAACTTGGCAAGCTGTCCCCCGGTATGGGAGGTATGTTCTAAGCTATGGCCAAACCGCTTGAGCCCATTACGCGGATGGTAACCCAGCTGTCCAAGCTCCCCAGCATCGGGCAAAAGAGTGCGCAGCGGCTGGCATATTACATCATCTCCATGGAGTTGGATGATGTGCGCGAGCTTGCCACGGCCATTTATCAGGGCCGCAAGGAGATACGCTATTGCTCGGTTTGCGGCAACTACGCCGTGGATGATCTGTGCGATGTCTGCGATGATGACAGCCGTAAGAATGGCCAAATCTGTGTGGTACGCGACCCGCGCGATGTAGCGGCGATCGAGCGCATGCACGATTTTGAAGGCGCTTACCACGTGCTGCACGGCACCTTGTCACCCATGGAGGGAATCGGGCCGGAGGATATCCGCATCAAAGAGCTGCTCAAGCGCTTGTCGGACGGAGCGATTCAGGAAGTGATTCTTGCCACCAACCCCGACATTGAGGGCGAAGCAACGGCCAGTTATATTGCAAGGCTAATTAAGCCTATGGGTATCCTAGTCACCCGCATTGCTCACGGTGTACCGGTTGGCAGTGATTTGGAATATACCGATGAAATCACCCTGTCCAAGGCCATGGAAGGCCGACGGGAACTATAATGCAAACAGCCTGCTGACGCAGGTTGTTTCAATATGCTCAACAACTTGCATGAGAATGGGAGGATGACCGATGTTCCCACTGGAACCATGGCAGTGGCTGATTACAGGGCTGCTCGGGCTTATCGTGATTCTTATCATTGCAGCGCTTATCATGCTGGCCAAACGCAGCAATGGAGACGGGTTCACCCAGCATCTGCGTATGCTGCAATCCACCCTCAACGAGGACGGCCTTCGTCAGCGGGAAGAGCTGATGCGGACGCTGCATGCAATGAATGAAAGTATATCGGGCAATCTGACCCGGAATGCAGAATATCAGGTGAACCAGTTCTCTGCGCAGGAAAGGCGCCAGGCCCGCATGTACAGCTTTACCGAGGAAAGCCTGAATAAGTTTGAAACCCGCATGCAAGCGATTGATAAAACCTTGGAGCAGGAACTGGCAAAGAACGAAACCCGCATCAAGGGAATGCAGGAAATGATTGAAAAATCCATTACGGGCATGCGCGCCGACAATGAGAAGAAACTCGACGAAATGCGCAAGACCGTTGATGAGAAATTGCAGGATACCCTCAACAAACGCTTAACCCAGAGTTTTACCCAGGTCAGTGAGCGGCTGGAGCAAGTGTATAAATCGCTTGGTGAAGTCCACAGGCTGGCCGAAGGCGTGGGGGATTTGCGGCGTGTGCTGGGCAACGTGAAGCGGCGCGGTATATGGGGCGAAATACAGCTTGGCAACCTGCTTGCCGAAGTGCTGACCGAAAAGCAATTTGAAAGCAATGTCCAGCTGCGCCCCGGCGCAACGGAACGCGTGGAGTTTGCTGTGTGTCTGCCAGGGAAAGAGGGAGAGCATCGGGTCTATTTGCCGATTGACTCCAAATTCCCGCAGGAGGACTATGCACGGCTTGCTGAGGCCAGCGAACAGGGGGATGCAGTAGCCACCGAAGCGGCCCGCGCTGCGCTGGTCAACGCAGTGAAAACCGAGGCCAAGCGCATCGCAGGCAAGTATATTGATCCACCATATACCACGGACTTTGCCATGATGTTCTTGCCGCTGGAAAGCCTGTATGCCGAGGTTGTACGCAACGCTGCGCTGGTGGAAACCATTCAGCGGGAACAGCGCGTCGTAATCGCGGGGCCGAGCACACTGCTGGCCATGCTCAATAGCCTGCAAATGGGATTCCGCACGCTGGCTATTGAGAAGCGTTCGGCGGAGGTCTGGCGGCTTCTGGGCGCGGTCAAGAGTGACTTCGGTCTATTCTCCCAGGTATTGCAAAGTACGCAGGATAAGCTCAATCAGGCCAGCAAAACGATTGATAAAGCGTTTGTTCGTACGCGCAGTATCGCCCGCAAACTGCGCAGCGTGGAAGAACTGGACGAGGGTGAAAGCAAAAAACTGCTGGGAGATATTTACGAGGATACGGATGCCGGTTCGCCAGAAGACGATGCTGATACTGTATAATTGCTTATATGCGTTTTTCTTAAAGAATTGTTTCCTTTCAATCATGCAGCCCCAGGCGCAGCAAAGCCTTGCAGTATAAAAGCTTGCAGGGCTTTGTAACAATAGGAAGAAAATCTTGCTATTTTCAGCAATCAATGGTTTAATTGGATAGACTTGCAATGAAAGGGGGCTCCCCTTTTGGATATACAATGGTATCCAGGGCATATGGCCAAAGCGAAACGGCTGTTAATGCAGCAGCTGTCCAAGGCTGACATCGCTGTGGAGCTTTGCGACGCACGGATTCCGCTGTCCAGCCGTAACCCGGATCTGGATCGCTTATTGGCGGGGAAAACCAGAATACTGCTATTATGCAAGGCCGATCTGGCCGATGCCGGAGCAACCGGCCGCTGGCTACAGTACTTTGAAACCAAAGGCATACAGGCCATGGCTTACGACACCACACCGCAGAAAACCAAACGGGTTCGCAATTTGATGGATGTGGCAGCCAAGGCATTTTACGAGCGTGCCGAGCGGCGCGGTATTAAGAAAACATTGCGGGGTATGGTGGTTGGTGTGCCAAACGTTGGCAAAAGCACCTTAATCAACCGTCTGACCGGGACATCCACAACCGATGTGGGCGACCGGCCCGGTATAACCCGTGCCAACCGCTGGGTGAAGGTCAACCCATATCTGGAACTGCTGGATACTCCCGGCATGCTGTGGCCGAAAATATCCGATAATAAAGCTGCGATGCGGCTTGCTTATATCGGCACCATCCGCGATGCCGTGTACGACCAGCTGGAGCTTAGCATCCGCTTGCTGAAAGAACTGCTGGACGACAGGCAAGACGTAACCTGCGAACGCTTCAAAATTAAGAATCCCGATGCCGAGGGCTTGGAACTGTTGGATGAAGTCTGCCGCGGGCGGGGATTTTTGCTGAAAGGCGGCGTATCGCATTACGACCGTGCCAGCGCTGTTATCCTGGATGAATTTCGGGCCGGTAAGCTTGGCCGAATCACGCTGGAGCTTCCGCCCGCGGGTAACGGGGACAAGCGGGGATGATGAAACCCAGCGCAAAACGCATGCAGCGTTCGCAAGAACTGTATCAGCACGATAGTGCGATGATTGGCTTTGGCCAGTCCCTGGCCGGGATGGATGAGGTTGGCCGTGGCCCTCTGCTGGGGTCGGTTGTTGCCGCCTGTGTGATTATGCCTATGACTCCGGTATTGCCGTGGGTGGATGATTCCAAGAAGCTATCACCTAAGCGTCGTGATGAGGTCTTTTCGGAGATCGTTGCCCACGCGCTTTACATCGGCGTAGGGGAAGCAAGCGCAGCGGAAATCGATGAGATGAATATACTCAACGCCACCAAGCTGGCCATGCAGCGTGCGGCAACGGATGCACCTGCAACACTCTGTCTGGTCGACGCGATGCGCGGATTGGACGTTCCCTTTGCCGTTAAATCGATTATTCACGGCGACGCGGTGAGCTATTCCATCGCGGCGGCGAGTATTGTAGCCAAGGTAACGCGCGACAGGCGGCTGTGCGAACTGGCAACCCTGTACCCGCAGTACGCCCTTGCGCAAAACAAGGGATATGGCACGCCTGAACACATTGAAGCACTGAAACGCTTTGGCCCTTGCCCTGAACACAGGCGCACATTTATCGGAAAATTCATCGGGGAGACTGCAAGATGAAAAAACTGCTGCTTGGGCTACTGATCGCGCTGATGCTGCTAGGCAGTGCATCCGCCGATGGTGACAACCTCCTGAAAAACGGTAGTTTTGAAACCATCAACGCTGCGGGCATGCCGGATGACTGGTATACGGTATCCTACGATAGTATCGGCGGCAACACGCAGTTTTCTGTGACCGATGAGCAAGCCCATTCCGGCAGCTATAGTGCAAAAATTGTCAACCAGAACCTGAATGACGCACGCTTTGTGACCGTTGCCAATGTTAAGCCCGAAAGCGTGTATCGCCTTTCGGGATATATTCTTGTAGAGGATATTGCGGATGCCGGTGCCGGCGCGAACTTTGCGCTGGAAGAGGTTTATGCGCGCTCCGATGGCGTGTATGACACCAATGGCCAGTGGCGCTATGTTGAGTGGTACGGCGAGACGAATTCGGGGCAAACCTCTGTTGAAATCGGCATTCGCTTGGGCGGGTACGGCTCCGAAAGCAGCGGAACAGCGTATTTTGATGACCTGCGCCTGGAAAAAGTGGACTCCGTTCCGACGGACGTATATGCCGACCTCTGGTTTAGTTATACGGTGCACGACGACACAATGGCTCAACAGGCGCTGGGCGAGGAAGCCTCGGAATCATCAAAAGGCTGGTTTATACTCCTGGGCTTGTTGTTTCTTGCGCTCGTCTCGCTGGGTATGAAAACAATGCTTGCCGGGGATACGAAAACCCTACAACCAAAACAGGACAACGTTGTCATTGGCGTATTTGCACTTGCTATGGTGGCGGCGTTTGCGCTGCGGCTGATACTGGCTGGGACGATATACGGTTACGAGGTGGATATCGGGTGTTTCTCGGCCTGGAGTCAGCGTATAGCCACAGTAGGGCCGATCAACTTCTATACATCCGATTATTTCTGCGACTATCCGCCGGGATATATGCTGTTGCTTTGGCCTGTAGGGCAGTTGAAAACACTGCTGGGATCGACGGATTCGGCTGGTGTTCTCATTTTGCTTAAGAGCATTCCCATCCTTTGCGACATGATAACAGCGATGTTGCTGTTCGCCTACGCTAAAAAACGGCTTCCGCTCAAAGCGGCGGCGTTTGTCGGCCTGTTCTTTGCTTTTAATCCTGCGGTACTGGCGACCGGTTCGGCGTGGGGACAGGTGGATTCCGTTCTGACCCTGCTGATCGTGATTGCAGCCATACAGGCAATGAAACACCGGTGGCGCATCGCATTACCAGCCTATGTATTGGCGGTGCTTGTAAAGCCCCAGGCGCTTCTATTCGGCCCGGTCGCGCTCGCATGGTTGCTGGTCACCCTGATAAAAACCTCTAAAACCAAGCGCAAAGCGCAATGGACACAGCTGTGGCAAGGGATCGTGCTTGCCATCGTAGCCGCCGCCGCTGTGGTACTTCCGTTCCAGCTCAAACAGAATGACCCGCTCTGGCTTTTCAAGCTGTATGAGCAGACCCTGTCTTCGTATAACTACGCCGTGCTCAACACCGCAAACCTCGCGTTCCTGCTAAAGGGGAACTGGTCCCCGCTCTCGGCAGATATTGGCATAGTGAAACAACTCAGCCAATGGATTCCGGTGATTACAGGCATCGCTTTACTGTCCTTTGGGCTTATCAAGCTGAATATTCTTACGCTGTTTAAAGGTTTCCGTGCACGCCTGCAAGCGCTGTGGCTGGAGCTGAAAAGCAAAGAGACAGGTTCGGACGATAGCCGCAAACTTTCGCTGGCACTGCTATGCGCTGTGTTCGGGCTTGCCTTCCTTCTATCTGCATTCTGGCCGAGCACGTTCTTGCTATACGGAACGATGTGGATGGTCTGTGTCTATACAGCGGTTCTTGTGCTGCTTATTGTCGAGCGGAAAACGGAGGCGCTGCCGTTTTACATGGCGCTGATGTTGATTGGCGTATACGTGCTGGGGCTTAAAATTCACGAACGCTATCTGTTTGCGGCCACCGCACTGCTGCCGCTTGCCTATATCGGAACGAAAGACAAGCGTTTGCTGTGGCTGTGCGCCGGGCTGTCGGTGACCACTTTTATCAACATTGCGATTGTGCTGGATAACTCCATTTTGCTGGGAGCGGCAGGGGGCCACCTGAGCACGGATACAAACACTGTCAACATACTGCTTTGTATTGCCAATCTGCTGCTATGCGGCTATGCTGCAATCATTGCGTATACGGGGCTAAAACCATCGAAGCCCACCAGTGCTGAGGTAGGCATATGGACGTCCGGCAAGGAAAACCATCGCAATCGCCTGCTGCATCCCAAAGACGCAAGACTGCATGTATCCACGCGCGATGTGCTGATTATGGGCCTGACTTTTGTGGTGTACTGCGTGGTGGCGTTTACAAATCTGGGTAGTACAAAAGCACCGCAAACGGCTTGGGTGGCAGCAAGTGCGGAAGATCAGGTGGTGCTGGAGCTGGAGGAAAACACCACGTTTTCCATGCTCTACTATGCCGGTGTCAGCTACAATAACTTCACCGTGTCCGTCAGCGACGACGGGGAAACCTGGTCAGACCCCACCATTTGCCGCATGCGCCAGGGCCTTTGTTACCGTTGGCTGTATGCCACCACGGCGTTGACCGATGATATCAATTCCGAAAGCTTTGCCTCTGATAGCCTTGCTAATATCGTATGGTTTTCCGGTAAGTATTTGCGCATTCATGCAGAGTTTACTGGACTGAACCTATGGGAGGTCGTTCTGCGGGATGAAAGCGGCAACCGCATTCCGGTAAGCCTGGTGTCCGGCTCGGCTGCTGATGCCGCATCCTCAGCTGCAAACCTGATCGACGAGCAGGATACTATCACCGGCGAACCAAGCGCTTTCAACGGTACTTATTTTGATGAAATCTATCACGCACGCACAGCGTATGAGCATTTGCACGGCCAAGCGCCGTATGAAACATCCCACCCGCCGCTGGGCAAGGAGATTATGTCCATCGGGATCGCTATCTTTGGTATGACGCCATTCGGGTGGCGCTTTATGGGTACACTGTTTGGCGCACTGATGCTGCCGGCTATGTATCTGTTCGGGCTGCAGCTTACCGGTAAACGGAAGTTTGCAGCATTTGCCATGCTGCTGATGTCGTTGGACCTGATGCACTTTACCCAGACCCGTATCGCCACCATCGACTCGTTCCCGACCTTGTTTATCCTGCTGTCCTACCTGTGTATGGCACGCTATATACTGTCCGATCCATTTGCTGTATCGGCAGGCAAGCCGCGCGTGCTAAGCAAGCAGTACCTCAAGTCACTTATACCGCTGCTGCTGTCGGGTGTGTTTATTGGCTGTGCCATTGCGGCAAAATGGATAGGCTTATATGCAGGTGCAGGGCTGGCGGTACTGTTCTTCTATGGGATATACAGGCAATTCCGTGCGGGGCTGATGGCGTATGAACAAAATCCTGACAATCTCAGCAAAGCGCAAGCGGATAGGGTACTGGAAGCACGGGCCATGCTGCTGAAACGCATTTTTGCTACGCTCGGCTTTTGCGTATTGTTCTTCCTGGTCATCCCGGCGGTTATTTATTATCTGAGCTATATCCCGTATCTCGCGCCAACCGGCGCGGTGAACCTGCAGCGGCTATGGCGCGCACAGGAAGGGATGCTGGCCTATCACTCCACGCCGGGTTTGGGTATGGATCACCCGTTCTATTCACCCTGGTGGCAGTGGCCGCTGATTATCAAACCCATGTGGTATGCTAAGGCTGCTTTTGTTGCTGCCGGCTACGGTGCCAATATTGTTTGCCTGGGCAATCCGGCGGTGTTCTACCTCGGTGCCATTTCGATGATAGCAGTGTTTGTGCTACTGTTTAAAAAATATGTCCGGCCACAGCGACATAACAGCGGCGGTAGAAAGTGGATTGTGTATGTGGTTTGGTTAATGTGCATTTTCATTATGAATACGGTTGTCCTCAATCTGATTATGGCATCAATATCATGGAACCAGGCGAAGCAATATATGCCGTATTATGCGATTCTGATCAATGTTTTGCTGGATGTGCCGCTCCTCATTCTGATCTTCAAGAGCTGGAAAAACCGCAGATCAATTCTGGGTAACAACGCGGCTTTAGTACAAGTGCATCCACAAACACGAAACGACGATCCCGCACCGGCCATCCTGGCGATCAGCTTTATGGCGCAGTACCTGCCGTGGGTGCTGGTGCCGCGCTCCATGTTCATCTATCACTATTTTGCCAGCCTCCCGTTTATCATTCTGGCAACGATGCTAATGGCCAAGTACATCAAAAGCGAGAAACTGAAAGACGCGCTGATGATTGCGCTACTGGCCATCGCGCTGGTGCTGTTTATCATGTTCTATCCCTATGCGTCGGGGCTTACGGTGTCCAGCGATTATATGCAATTCCTGCACTGGTTCCCCAACCTGCCAGTATAAGCGGAGGGTAATGATGTTAGCGAGAACGGTTTCAGGCGGCCTGGAAGGCGTAAACGGGTTTTTGGTGGATGTCGAGGCCTTTTTAGGCAAAGGCATGATTGGTTTTGATATCGTTGGGCTTCCCAGCACATCCGTAAAGGAGAGCCGCGACCGTATCCGTGCTGCGATGCTGAATCTCGGCTTCGCCTGGCCGATGAAAAAGCTGACCATCAATCTGGCCCCGGCCGATGTGAAAAAAGAAGGCACAAGCCTGGAACTTTCGATTGCCGTTGCACTATTGGCCGCGCAAAGCCCGGAAGAGTATGCAGATCTTGACAAGGTCCTGCTTCTTGGGGAACTGACACTGCATGGCGAGCTATCGCCCGTGCGGGGTGTGTTGTCTATGGTTCTGGCAGCACGGGACAAGGGGATTACCTCTGTCATCCTGCCCGCGCAAAACGCAAAAGAGGTACTGTGTCTTGGTGATGTGACTATCTATCCGGCGGAAACCCTGAAACAGGCAGTGGACCACTTGACCGGATGGGCTCCCATAACGCCGCAGGTGCAAATCGGGTATGAACAGCTGCTCAATACTGGCAAACCCGGGCACGACCTTCGCCATGTGAAAGGACAGCTTATCGCGCGTAAGGCGCTGGAAATTGCCGCGGCAGGCGGTCACAATATGCTAATGGTCGGCGTGCCGGGCAGCGGCAAAACGATGCTTGCTCGCTGTATGCCGGGCATATTACCGCCGCTTTCGTACGAAGAAGCGCTGGAAACTACCTGTATCCATTCAGCAGCAGGCGTGTTGGAAGCGGAAACCGGACTGATGACGGAACGCCCGTTTCGCTCACCGCACCATAATGTATCGCTACCGGCTGTAGTCGGCGGCGGGGTGAAAGCAAAACCCGGCGAAGTTTCGCTTGCACATAACGGGGTATTGTTTTTAGATGAGCTGCCGGAGTACCAGCGGCAAACACTGGAAGCCCTGCGTCAGCCGCTGGAGGACGGGTTTGTCAACGTCACCCGTGTCAGCGGGCAGGCTAGGTACCAAAGCCGCTGTATGCTGGTGGCGAGCATGAATCCCTGTCCCTGCGGCAACCACGGAAGCCGCTCCAAACCATGCCGCTGCAAACCGGGGGAGATCAAACGCTACCTGGCGCGTATCTCCGGTCCGCTGCTGGATCGTATCGACATTCAAGTAGAGATGGATGCCGTTGAGCTCGGTGATATTCAATCTGCGCAGGAACAGGAAGACACAGAGGCTGTGCAAAACCGTGTCATCGCAGCGCGTAAGCTGCAACTTACACGGTATGCCGGTGAAAGCTTCTATTGCAATGCGCAAATGCCGCAAGAAGGCATTGACAAGTATTGTATGATGGAACCTGCCGCCAAAAGCCTGCTGCACAACGCGGTTGAGAAGTTCCACATCAGCATGCGAACCTACAGCCGCATTTGCAAGGTGGCACGCACGATTGCCGATTTGGGCGGACACGAGTTGATTCAGCCCCAGGATATTGCCCAGGCCATTCATCTGCGCAATCTGGACGGACGCTATTGGAGGTAGTATGACTTTATCAAAAGAAAAACTTAGCCTCCTGTGGCTGTCGTGTGCGGAAATCACGGCCGACCGCGTACAAAAGCTGATTGCCACTGCGGGATCAGCGACTGCCTTGTGGGAGCAATTTGCAGCAGGGAAACGCTTTTCCAAGCAGGGGGAAGCCAACAAAATCCTGGGCTACTACCAGCGAGACGGCGTGCTGCAACAGCATGCCGAGCGTATGGAAAACAGAGGGATTACGCTGCTGTTTCAGGATGACGAGCGCTATCCGCAGCTTTTGCAAAGTATTGACGATCCTCCGTATCTCCTGTACTGTATGGGAGACACGGCGGCGTTGGGACTTGCCGGTGTGGCAGTCGTTGGCACGCGTCACCCCAGCGGGTACGGCGCTGACATGGCCAAAACCATCGGCTCAACGCTGGGAGCAGCCGGGGTAAGCGTGGTCAGCGGTATGGCAATCGGCATTGATACCAATGCACATAAAGGTGCGCTGGCAGCCGGGGGCACTACGGTCGCGGTGCTTGGCAGCGGCCTGAGCGTACCCTATCCGCCCGAAAACGTCGGGCTGATGCAGGAGATCCTTGCATCTGGCGGTGCAGTTATATCGGAGTATCCGCCCGATGCGCGGCCCCACAGCTATCACTTTCCACACCGCAACCGCGTAATCAGCGGACTATGTCGCGGCATTGTATTTGTGGAAGGGCGCGTGAAAAGTGGTGGGATGATCACGGTGCGAACGGCGCTGGATCAGGGACGAGAGGTGTTTGCGGTGCCGGGTAACATCGGTCAGTATTACGCCGAAGGGCCCAATACCATTATCCGCGAAGGGGCGGTTATGCTTTCGTCCGCCCAAGACATACTAGACGATCTGGACATTCAGGCAGCGGCGATGCCGCAGCAGGAAGAAGACACAGCCCAAACCGATGCCGTTGTGCAAGCGCTTCAAAAAGAAGCCATGGGCATGGACGCACTCCAGATCGCAACAGGACTTACAACCGACGCGCTGATAACACGGCTTTGTATGCTGGAAATCAGCGGAGAGATAACGCGGGACAGCGGTAACATCTACCGGCTGCTGAACCGCTCGTAAAATGTAGGAGGAATTATTGTGGCAGCAGCAACCAAACATAAGTTGGTTATCGTCGAATCGCCAGCCAAAGCCAAAACAGTGGAGAAATTTCTGGGGAAAGGGTATAAGGTCACAGCCTCGCAGGGGCATGTGCGCGACCTGCCAAAATCCCAGCTCGGTGTGGATACTGAGAATAACTATGCGATGAAGTATATCACTATTCGGGGGCGCGGGGATATTATCGCTAAGCTGAAAAAGGAAGCGAAAAACGCTTCGCGTATCTACCTTGCGACTGACCCTGACCGCGAGGGAGAAGCAATTTCCTGGCATTTGGCGAACATCCTGAAAATGGACGATACCCAGCCCTGCCGCATTGAATTCCATGAAATCACCAAAAAGGCCGTTAAAGAATCCATCAGCAAAGTCCGTGCCATTGATATGGACCGCGTGGATGCCCAGCAGGCCCGGCGCGCGCTGGACAGGCTGGTGGGCTATAAAATCAGCCCGCTGCTTTGGGCGAAGATTAAAAAAGGTCTGTCCGCCGGGCGCGTACAGAGCGTTGCGACCAAGTTGGTTGTACAGCGCGAGGAAGAAATCGAACGCTTTATCCCCGAGGAGTTCTGGGATATTCTGGTCAGCTCTACCGTGAAAAACCAAAAGGGCAAAACGCTGCACTTGCAGGCAAAGCTGACCCAGCTGGACGGCAAAAAAGCGGTCATTCAAGATGAAAAATCTGCCATGGCTGCCAAAGACCTGATTATGCAGTCTACATTTGCGGTATCGGATGTCAAGCACAAAGAAAAGCTGAAGCGTCCGCAGCCGCCGTTCACCACATCCAGTCTCCAGCAGGAAGCTAGCCGCAAGCTGAACTTTTCCACCGGCAGAACCATGCAGGTGGTGCAGTCGCTGTATGAGGGCGTTGATATCGGCCGGGGCACAGTCGGTCTGGTCACCTATATCCGTACCGACAGCGTGCGCGTGTCAGACGAGGCACTGTCGACAGTACGCGATAAAATCAACAGCGACTACGGTACGGAGTACTGCCCGACCAAGCCGAATGTCTATAAAGGCCGCAAGAATGCGCAGGATGCGCATGAAGCAATCCGCCCGACGGATTTGGCCTTGTCCCCGGATGTCGTAAAAAAGAACCTGACGCGCGATCAGTTTAACCTGTACAAGCTGATCTATACCCGCTTTATGGCCAGCCAGATGAAACCTGCGGTATTTGAAACCGTGACCATCGAAATGCTCGGCGCGCCAAAGGGCGATGCCAAACGCAGCGCGGTTATACGGTACTACGGTGAGCACATGGTGTTTCCCGGCTACCGCGCCTTGTACACCGAAAGCAATGACGATGAAGAACAAAAACCCGAAACCGCCATTCCGGCACTGGAAGCCGGGGATGCGGTAACGGTGGATGGCGTGGAAACCAACCAGCGGTTTACCCAGCCGCCGTCCCGGTTTACGGAAGCATCGCTAGTGCGCATGCTGGAGGAAAAGGGCATAGGTCGTCCAAGCACCTATGCGCCGACGATCACCACCATTATCTCTCGCGGGTATGTAGCGCGTGAAAAGCGCAGGCTGTATCCCACGGAGCTTGGCCGCATGGTCACCAGCATGATGCTGGAATATTTTGCGCCCATCATGGACACCGCCTTCACAGCGCAAATGGAAGACGAGCTGGATAACGTGGAAGAGGGCAAGGAAGATTGGCACAAGATTTTGCAGGAATTCTATCCGCCGTTTGAGAAGATGCTCGGCGTTGCTGAGGAACAAATCGAGAAAATCGAAGTCAAGGACGAAGTCAGCGATGTGCCCTGCGATAAGTGCGGCGCGATGATGGTCTATAAGATGGGTCGCTACGGCAGGTTTTTGGCTTGCCCGAACTTCCCCGAATGCCGAAACACCAAACCGATCATCAAGTATATCGATGTGCCTTGTCCCAAGTGCGGCGCACGCCTGATGGAGAAAATCTCCAAGAAAAACCGCAAGTTCTACGGCTGCGAGCGCTACCCCGACTGCGATTTTGTCAGCTGGGAGATGCCGGCCAAGGAGAAATGCTCCCAGTGTGGTAGCTATATGACCGAAAAGCGCAATAAGAAGGGTGAACGCATTCTGCTGTGCGCCAATGAAACATGCCGCCATAAGGAGAAGATTGCGGCGGAAGACGACGAATGAAAGCAACAGTCATCGGTGGGGGATTAGCAGGCTGCGAGGCGGCTTGGCAGCTGGCCAACCGCGGGATTGCGGTGACACTCTATGAAATGAAACCGCAGAAAAAAACGCCCGCACAAACACTGGATACCATGGCTGAGCTCGTGTGTTCCAATAGTCTGCGTTCCGACAGGCTGACTAACGCGGTCGGACTGCTGAAGGAAGAAATGCGCAGGCTTGGCTCGCTGATTCTTCATGTTGCCGACGATGCCTGTGTACCGGCTGGTGGCGCGCTGGCAGTGGATCGAAACCTATTTTCTTCGGGCGTTGAAAGCGAGATCACCCGGCACAGAAACATCACCGTCGTGCGGGAGGAAATTACCCGCATACCGCAGGGCAATGTGATTGTGGCAACCGGCCCGCTCACCAGCGATGCGCTCAGCAACGCGATAGGGCAGCTGGGCGGTTTAGAGACCCTGCATTTCTATGATGCGGCCGCGCCGATTGTAACAATTGAGTCGCTGGATATGGACAAGGTGTTTTCTATGTCGCGTTATGGCCGCGGGGACGATTACCTGAACTGCCCCATGGACAAGGCGGAGTACGAGGCATTTGAACAAGCGCTAAGAACAGCAGAAACCGTTGCGGTTAAAGGCTTTGAGGAAAAAGCGGTGTTCGAGGGCTGTATGCCGATTGAAAGTTTGGCTAAGCGCGGCGACCAGGCGATTGCCTTTGGCCCGCTAAAACCGGTGGGGTTGATGGACCCCCGTACGGGCAAACGGCCCTATGCTGTTGTGCAGCTTAGGCAGGACAATGCGTCAGCATCGTTGTATAATATGGTTGGCTTCCAAACGCGGCTTACGTTCCCGGAGCAACGGCGGGTTTTCCGTATGATTCCGGGACTGGAGAACGCCGAGTTTGCCCGCCTAGGTGTCATGCACCGCAATACCTTTTTAAACAGCCCCGGCTTTTTAGATGCGACATTCCGCGTGATTCACCAGCCATCCTTGTATTTCGCAGGTCAAATGACTGGCGTAGAAGGCTATGTGGAAAGCGCAGCCAGCGGTATGCTGGCAGGTATCAGCATGGCGTATCGGCTGTGGCAAAAGGATGCGCCGTATTTCTCTGGCAAAACCGCCATCGGGGCGATGGGGCGCTATGTCGCCACAAAGAACAAACGCTTTCAGCCCATGAACTGCGCATTCGGGCTGATTGACCCGCTGAAACTGCCACCGGGAGTCAAGAAGATTCGAAACAAGCAGGAACGCTATCAGAAAATCGCTGAACGGGCATTGGCGGAAGTCGACAGCTTACAGCGACAAATGGAACAAGAAGACTTTACACAGTCAACGGTCGGTGATACGATCGCCATGGATAAGGAGTGACCCACATGATGAAAGGAACTACCATTTGCGCTGTGCGCCGCGGAGATCAGGTTGCCATCGCCGGAGACGGCCAGGTAACTATGGGCGAGCACACGGTGTTTAAATCCACTGCCAAAAAAGTACGCAAGCTGTTCGACGGCAAGGTGATTACCGGGTTTGCAGGCTCGGTAGCCGATTCGTTTGCGCTTTGCGAACGCTTTGAAGAAAAACTCACCCAATGCGGCGGCAATTTAGAGCGCGCAGCCGTGAACCTGGCACAGGAATGGCGCAGCGACAAGGTGATGCGCAAGCTGGAAAGCATGCTCATCGTCGCCGATAAAGACTCCATGCTGGTACTTAGCGGCAATGGCGAAGTGATCGACCCGGACGACGGCGTAGTTGCCGTAGGCTCGGGCGGTAATTATGCGCTGTCCGCTGCGCGCGCGCTGGTGCAGAATACCGATTTGTCGGCCAAAGAAATCGCCGTCAAAGCGCTGGAGATTGCAGCGTCTATCTGTGTATATACCAATAACAATATCAACGTTGAAATCGTGGGAGCGTGAGAATATGAAACAACTGACGCCCAGAGAAATAGTCCGTGAACTGAACCGCTATATCATCGGCCAGGACGATGCCAAACGCGCCGTGGCCATTGCACTGCGCAACCGCTACCGCCGGGCACAGCTGCCCGAAGAGCTGCGCGCTGAAATCAGCCCCAAAAATATTTTGATGATCGGCCCGACCGGCGTTGGTAAAACGGAAATCGCCCGCAGGCTGGCAAAACTGGTGGATGCACCGTTTGTCAAAGTGGAAGCGACCAAGTTTACCGAAGTCGGCTATGTAGGCCGTGATGTGGAAAGCATCATCCGCGACCTGATGGAAAACGCTATCCGGCTGGTGCGCGACGAGTATAAGAAAAAGGTGGAAGTCCGCGCACAGGTACTGGCCGAGGACAGGCTAGTCAGCTTGCTGGTCACGCCTCCTAAAAAGAGCAGCGGCAACCCGTTTGAGTTGCTGATGGGCGGTAAAAAAGAACCGGATATTCCCCCGGAAGAAAAACAACAGATACACGGCAAGCGCGAAGAAGTGCGCCAGCAGCTGCAAAAAGGCCTGCTGGAAGATCGTGAACTGGAGATTGAGGTCGAGGAGACCACGCCGCAGCTGGAGGTTGGCGGCAACTCCATCAATATCGGGGATATGATGGGCGGCATGCTGCCGAAAAAAACCAAAATCCGCCGCGTGAAGGTCAAAGACGCGCGTAAGATTCTGTTTGAAGAAGAAGCGGCCAAACTGATTGATGACGACGATGTTCAGCAGGAAGCCATCAACCGCGTAGAGCAGCACGGCATCGTGTTTATCGACGAAATCGATAAGGTGGCGGGTCGTTCATCCAGCCACAGTGGCCCGGATGTCAGCCGTGAGGGCGTACAGCGCGATATACTGCCCATCGTAGAGGGCTCGACCGTAAACACCAAATACGGCGCGGTCAAGACCGATTTCATTTTGTTCATTGCAGCAGGCGCGTTCCATGTTGCCAAGGTGACCGATCTGATCCCGGAACTGCAGGGCCGCTTTCCGGTGCATGTTACACTCAAAAGCCTGTCGCAGGACGACTTCAGGCTCATTCTGACCCAGCCCGATAACGCCCTAACGCGCCAGTATGAAGCGCTTTTGGGTGTGGACAAGGTTAAGCTTAGCTTTGATGAAAAAGCCATCGTCGCCATTGCGCACGCTGCCTATGTGATTAATGAAAACAAGGAAGATATCGGCGCGCGCCGCTTGCTGGCAGTCTTTGAAAAACTGCTGGAGGACATTTCCTATCATGCCGGCGGTGACGATATGCCGGAAGTGGATTTAAACATCACTGAAGAGTATGTACTGGAGCATCTGGCTAAGGACGAGGCCACGTTTGACACCCGGCGGTTTATTCTCTAAACCCGCCTGCGAAATGGTTTCTTTCGTTGTATGCTCAGGATAGAAACAAATACAATCAATATAGCCACCATTTGAATCGCGCTGAAGGATCGTTTAAAGAAAACGAAATCCATCAGCGCGATTTCAATTCGCATCAGGTTGTTGATGCTGCTGGATTCAAATGCAGTCAGTTCCTATTGGCTTTTATCCACGTCTGTGTAACCGAAGCATGGAAACAATAAAAAAGCAAAACAAAGTGTGGTATACACTGTTTTCAAGGCCGATTTATGCAGTTTGTTGCATGCGGTTTCATTGCAATTTTGTTGCCGCCATTGTATAATACTCTCGCCGTGTGCATGATGACGGTTGAGTCCCGTGCGATTTCATGGTGTGAATCCTGTCAGGACCGGAAGGTAGCAGCAGTAAGCGCTTTCTGGAATGTGCTGCGGGGTCGCTCAGCCGGAGTGCACACGGTATTTTTTAGTTTTAAGGGGGAGATGCCATTGAATTTCAGCCATGTGATGAAAAGCGACCCGGAACTCTTTCAAACCATCGTAGACGAGGTCCAGCGGCAACGGGATCACATCGAACTGATCGCTTCGGAGAATTTTGTATCCAGTGCCGTACTGGAGGCAATGGGGTCACCCTTAACCAATAAGTACGCCGAAGGTTATCCTGGCCACCGTTACTACGGCGGCTGTGAGCATGTGGATGTGTCAGAGGATCTTGCGCGGGATCGCCTCAAGAAGGTTTTCGGTGCAGAGCATGCAAACGTACAGCCCCACAGCGGAGCGCAGGCAAACTTTGCCGTATATTTTGCGGTTTTGCAGCCCGGTGATACTGTACTGGGCATGAACCTGAATCACGGTGGGCATTTAACCCATGGCAGCCGGGTAAATGTTTCCGGCAAGTATTTCAATTTCGTTGCCTATGGCGTGGACGAGACTACCGGTCGCATTGACTATGACATTCTCCGGAACCTGGCGCTTGAGCACAAACCCAAGCTGCTGGTTGCCGGTGCATCCGCCTATCCGCGTGCAATCGATTTCAAACGCATGAAGGAAATCTGTGATGAAGCCGGTTGCCTGTTCATGGTGGATATGGCGCATATCGCCGGTCTGGTCGCGGCAGGCGAGCACCAAAGCCCGGTGCCGTATGCCGACTTTGTCACCTCGACCACGCATAAAACACTGCGTGGCCCGCGCGGCGGCATGATCCTGTGCAAACAAGAGTATGCCAAGGCGATTGACAAGGCGATCTTCCCCGGCACACAGGGCGGCCCGCTGATGCATGTGATTGCAGCCAAAGCTGTCAGCTTCCGTGAAGCGCTCCAACCGGAGTTCAAAGCCTATCAGCAACAGGTGATAAAAAACGCCAAAGCGCTGGAAAATGCATTCCGTAAAAACGGCATCGAGATGGTGTCCGGCGGCACGGATAATCACCTGATCTTGCTGGATCTGACAAACACCGGCAGAACCGGCAAAGAAATGGAAGATTTGTTAAGCCGCTGCCGCATAACCACCAATAAAAACACCATTCCCGGCGAAAAGCTGAAGCCGACCATCACAAGCGGTATTCGCGTGGGTACACCGGCTGTCACCACCCGCGGCATGGTGGAACGGGACATGGAAACCATCGCCGGTTTCTTTGCCCGCGTTATCCAAGGCGGCGAGGCGGCTTGCGCTTCAGTTGAAAAAGACGTAATCGAAATGATGAAAGCGTTCCCGCTATATGAAACGTTCCCAAACGACTGACACAACATACAATAAAGGCCTGGCTGGAGAAAGCCAGGCTCTTTCATATCTCGAAAAACAGGGCATGCAGCTTGTGCACAGGCGTTACCGCGCGCCGGGAGGCGAGGCTGACCTGATCATGCTGGATCAGGATACCCTTGTCTTTGTCGAGGTTAAGCTGCGCGCAACCGGCAATGCCGGAGATGGCTTGATGGCAGTAACGAAAAAGAAACAGCGCAGAATCATCAATACTGCGCTGTACTATCTGGCTGCCAACGACCACGACGGGCCGGTGCGCTTCGATGTTATCGAGGAAACGGCCGCCGGTTTGCGCCACATCAAGGACGCATTCCAGGGCAAAGAATATTAATTAAGGTCTATAGGTATAGCGTACAATCAGCCATGGAACCTGGCTGTACATGCCGTAAATATCACCGTATAGGCGATATTGCTCGCCGACTTCCCAAACGGTTTTGGTTTGGTTTTCTACGTATACCTTCACTGTACCACTTGCAAGATCACTGGTGCATTCCATAAACGCACGTTGCGGGCGTGTGGTTTCAACGGACAGAATGGTGCCGACGCACTTATAGATCTTATTTTGCGACACACGCATGGGCATATTGTCCATCAGGTCTTTATAATCGCGGACGATATCCCACGCCGCGCGGCTGTACTTATCAATATCTGGTACATAGTAAACCGAATATTCAAGCCGTGTTTGCGCTTTGCCTGGGTAATCCGCGGTGATGATAATGGTGTTGCTCCCGATGGTGTCAAACAGCGCTTTGAAGCTAAAGGTGCCGTCGCGGTCGACATCGGTTATGTTCAGATCGCTGTAGGGCGACAGTACATGAATCATTGC
Source organism: Candidatus Limiplasma sp. (assembly GCA_963675925.2). Classification (GTDB taxonomy): domain Bacteria; phylum Bacillota; class Clostridia; order Christensenellales; family Aristaeellaceae; genus CAXXOK01. The sequence continues at coordinate 460,956 of CAXXIB010000003.1, read as the reverse complement.
GCCGGGGATGGTGGCCGCGCGGATGGTCATCACTTCATAGTTACTGATGCTGGAAATATCGCTGGACAAGTCAAGCGGAATATCCTGCTTTTCACGGTACAGTGTCACGGTCATGGAGTTTTCTCGGCAGTGCGGACTGCGGACAACAATGTCAAAGTTGTTTTCGCCAATGGGCTGTACGGTCGCGTTGTAGCTGACCTGCCCGGTGGTTTTGGCAACCAGATCGGAAAAATCAGCACCATTGATATACACTTTACTGCCTTCCGATACATAAAACACAATGGTGTACAGCGCGGTGGACACCACGGAGTATGGATTATTGGGGCTGTAAAGCTCAATATACGAAAGCGGGATATCCACCGTGTATTCAATGGTTTCCAGCGGGGTTTGCTTGCCGTTATCCTCAATCAGGTAAGGCGACAGGGTGACATCCATACTTTCCTGCAGGGAGGTATCGGTATCGTCGTACCAGCTGTAGTCCATAATATCAAAGGTCGCAATGCCGTCCATGACGATGGCGGAAGTGCGCAGCTCGCGAAGCGATATCCGGTCGCCATCTTTGCCGGAAATGGTAATGGTATGGGCGGCCAGGTCGTCGCGAATGGTTGGTGTGATGGTGATTTCTGCCTGCTGCTCGGTATTGGAGTGCTGCAGCATCGGTAGAATATAGGTAATGCCTACCCAGCCAAGCAGCGCAAGAAACGCGGCCAAAAGAATGAGAATGAGTATGCGGCGAACGCGCATACGCTTTTTCAGTTCCCGCTGAGGAATGGCGGTTGTCGGCTGCCGATGGTGTTCATACTCATCGGAGCGTTGGTACTCAGGGATATAGTCTTCCACATCATCAAAGCCATCATACAGTTGGCGGCTTTGATAAGGATCGGTATCCTGGGGCTGGTGGTTTTGCCGCTGATAGGGCGGTGTACGCACCAGTTTTGCATCGGAAGCGATAGGGGAGCCATCCTCTACCAAACGAGAGTCTACCGGCCGCAGGGTGGTGTCGGGGTTGTCCTGCACTTTAGAAAAGAAGGTAGACCGGTTGGAAGTGGTTCGCACGGTACGTGCGGATGGAGCCACCCCGCGTTTTACGGCGTGCTCGCGCAGTTCCCGCTGGCGCTGCTCGCCTTGCTGTTTCCGGCGGTGCAGGTTCACCATTTCATCGGCGAGTATATCGCGAAATTCGGCTTTCGTTTCGGCTTGGCCGCTATCGTCTACCAGAACATACTTCTTAGGCTCATCTTGCAGCTCATTTTGCCAGGCTGGCGACACCGCCGGGCCCAGTTCTTTTTCCGGCGACAGCTCTGCGCCGCAGTATTGGCAGTGTGGGTAGGTAGCGCGGTTCCAGCGCCCACATTCAGGACACTTCAACGGCACACCTCCCCTAAAAAGATTACAATTTGATGACTATATTCGCGAACCGGAGTAAAATCCCTGTTCCAATTAGCTTTATTTACTTTGATTGCTGGCATCATGCGCCTCTTTCTGCAGCATTTTGCGATACCGCTTGCGCAGGACGGTGTTGCGGATCACCGCTACCCTGCGCTGTATTTGCGTGGATGTATCGGCATGCATCCCTTTGACGGCTCCTGCCAGTGTTTGCGACCCCTCTTCGTGGATGCGCGGCAGAAAGACCACAAGCACCAAAATGCGCAGAACAATGGATGTAAGGATCATCCAGTGCATTTTAGAGACAGAAATACCGAGTATGTCCGGGAACTTAGTTGTAAGCGCTGCAAACGGTGACTGCATTAGAAATCCGCCGATGGCGTTTGGCAGCGCAATGCCAAACAAGTTAAAGCAGGCAAAGAATATCGCAATATACATGGACCGATGCGTGCGGGGCGACTGCGACAAATACAGGTTTTGCTGGCTTATATCAATCACAGGCCAGGTCGCGCCGGAAATCACGCTGGTGATGATGATCATATACGTGGAAGAGCTGGTGGCAAACAGCCAGGGGATGGGCGCAAGCACGAGAAACATGGCTGCAATCTGCAAAATGGGTTTATTGCCATAGCGGTCGATTAAGCGTCCCCAGCGCGTGACGAGCAGAATGGATGACAGGCTGGAAACAATCTGCGAATAGAGTGTCATCTGCGTAAAGCTCATATCCAGGTATTCCAGCATGTGAATATTCCAAAACGGCGCTGCTATGTTGATGGCGAACACCCATGAAGAATAAAAGACGATGACTTTCACAAAACGCTTATTAGAGAATACATCTTTGAGCAGCGTGCGCAGGGGCGGCAGGTGGGTTTCGTCCATCTCCGGCCATTTCACAAAGAAATAGCTTGCGATATCTAGTATCATGGTAATGCCGGCAATGATCAGCGCGATGGAATACCCGATCAGCCCGACTTTGTCGATCATCACGGAAATCAGCAGGCCGGTAATCACGCCGGAAATCAGGCTGATTCTGGAGCGAACACCAAAATACGAACCACGAATGCCAATGGGAACCAAATCGCCCATCAGACTGCCAAAGGCCAGGTTAGCACCGCTGTTTGCCCCTGCAATGATAACCACAAACACGATGACAAGCCATATACGCAAATCAATAGGGAAGGACGGAAAAAGGTAAGGAACTAAAGCGATTAACAGCCAGAACGCTCTGCCAAAGAGCCCCAAAAACAGAAAGATGAAGCGTCTATTACGCTTCTTTTCCATATAGTAGCTGATAAAGACCTGGAATACGCACACAGCAACCGGAATAGCGGAGATTAGGCCGATTTGCAAGTCGTTTGCGCCCAACACTTCACGTTGGAACGCACTCCAAACCGGGCCGGTGGTGATTACAAACCCGACCATACCGATGGTTACAGACCAGATAACCCAGTAAAGGTTCTTGCGCAGTTCTTCGGCCATCCCGTTGTCGTTAAAAAAACGCAAACGGATGGGCGCGCGCCGCGAGTTTCGCCTCATACTCATACCTCCGCCAGTTACCTCGTATCGGAAAGCGGCAACACAGCGTTCCAGATATTCTAGCGTATTCCCATACAGCATGCAAGAGAATAGAACCTGAATATCAGTGCGCTATTGTACCATAGTTTCATGCGTATACTATCATAAAATTATAGTGTTTTTGTAACTTTCTTGCACACAATATGTAATTTTGATATGCTATCGGTGGATGATGGTACAGGAGGTAAGCGGCATGCGCAGACCCATCTACGAAATGCTGGCCGAAGTAGCCGGACGTACTTCGCTTCATATGCCGGCCGCGCAGGGAAAGGCACCGTTTGAATCGCTTTCAGCCTATGCCATTGAAACCACGGAAATACCGGTGACGGATGACCTGTACAACCCTTCCGGCGCTATTCTGGAAGCGGAAACACTGCTTGCAAGGAGCGCAAACGCAAAGGCATCATTTATGCTGTCCGGGGGCTCGACCGCCGGGATTCATACGATGATACTGTATGCCTGTAAACGTGGTGACAGCATTATCTTGCCGCGCAATGTCCATCTTAGCGTGCTAAGCATCTGTGCGATTGCCGGGATAGAACCAGTGTTTGCCAGACCTGAGGAACTGCCGGGTGGCTACCTGACCACTACGCCGGAGGCGTATGGCAAAGCGCTGCGCGTTACTCCGCAGGCCACTGCAGTGCTGGCGTTGTCCAGTGATTATTACGGCGTATTGTCTGATGTACCTGCGATTGCGGAAATCGTACATGCGCAGGGGAAACTGCTGCTCTGTGATGAAGCGCACGGCGCATACTTTAACTGGCGTGAGGACATGCAAAACGCCGGGCAACGCGGTGCGGACCTGTTTGTGCAATCAGCCCATAAAACACTGCCAGCACTTAACGCGGCGGCATGGCTGCATGCCATGGACGGTGTGGACAGCCATCGCCTGCGGGATATTCTTCGCATGGTGCAAACCTCCAGCCCGTCCTTTGCGTTATTGCAATCCATGGATGATGCCCGCGCGTGGATGGACCACTATGGTAGCAAAGCCTGTAAGCATCTTGAGGTAGCTATTGGGGCGTTTCTTAAGAAAGCATACAAGCTTGGCATGGAAGACGACAGGGGCGAGCTACCATCGGATGCGCTTCGATTGGTATTGCGTTGCCAGCAGGGTGGAGAGTGGATGCAGCAGCGATTGCAGGACGCTGGATTCGATATCGAAATGAGCGATGCGCACCGCGTTGTGTGTATCCTGTCTCTGCTGGATGGCGAAGCACGACTGCAAAAGCTCCTGGAAGCGCTTGAAGCAATTACGAGTGCAGGCGATACAGCGCCTGCCATACCGGCCCCCATTCGATTTGTGCCGGAAACCTGGCCGGTACGCGCGATGCCGCTGCACGAGGCGGCCTTTGCGGATATGGAAGAACTGGAACCGCGAAAGGCCATCGGGCGCATCAGCGGAGCAACGGTCGGCATCTACCCGCCCGGCACAGCCTGGCTGACGGCGGGCGAGACGATCACGGAAGAAATCGTCAATATGATTATCACAACCCCGGCACACCGCCTGTTTGGTGTAAACAGCGGTATCCGGTGCGTGAAATGAGGAACAACATGAACAAAACCCTGCCTTATGATGCGGTAGTCTTCGATTTGGATGGAACATTAACCTGCTCGGAGGACGGTATTCTGGCTTCGCTGCGCTATGCGCTTGCCCAGCTTAAAGTCCCTGCCATTGCCGATGAGCGGCTTAAGCAGTTCATCGGACCCCCGCTGCGCGAAACCTTTATCAATGTCGCAGGCCTATCCCAAAGCCTTGCTGATGAGGCGATAGCGCACTACGTACAACATTTTGATGAACATGGCATGTTTCTCTACAGCGTATACCCGCACATTCGGCGCTTGCTAGCAACGCTGAAAAGGCAGGGTGTCTATCTGGCAGTCGCTACATCCAAACCGTACTCCCGCACGGTGCGTTTGTTTGAGCATTATCATCTGGATCGCTACTTCGATTGTGTCATCGGTGAGGACAATAACGATGCCCATATCGGCAAAGCCGAGATGATTCGGCGCGCATTGCCCAAGTCTTACAAAAACGCTGTGATGATAGGCGATCGGAAGTATGATATTGAAGGCGCGAAAGCCAACGGCATTGATTCCATCGGCGTTCGCTATGGCTATGGTCTGGAGGGCGAGCTGGAGGCTGCGCAGCCAACGGCAATTGTTGACAGTACTCAGGCCCTGTTCCATACGCTATGCCCGGATTGCGCAATTTCACGCGGGTACTTTTTAAGCATCGAAGGTTTAGATGGCAGCGGGAAAACGACGCAGATACAGCTTCTTGTCGAAAAACTGGCACTGTACGGCTATGATCTGGTGCAGACACGCGAGCCCGGCGGCTGTAAAATCAGCGAGGCGATTCGCAATCTGGTGCTGACAACCGATCATATGGAAATGTCGGATGCCTGTGAAGCGCTTTTGTATGCCGCGGCCAGGGCACAGCATGTGCATGAAGTCATTCGCCCCGCCGTGGAAGCGGGAAAACTGGTCGTTTGTGATCGCTTTGTGGATAGTTCCATTGCGTATCAGGGCGCGGGCCGAGAACTTGGGGTTGTGGAGGTTGGCCAGATCAACGCGTTTGCGATTCAAAACATGATTCCCGACGCAACGATTTACTTGCAAATGAATGACAGCGGCGAAGCGCTGAAACGGCGCCGTGATGCAAGCAAACCCGACAGGCTGGAAAGCCAGCCAGCTGACTTTTACGAGCGCACGCGGCTTGCCTACGAACAGCTGATCGCACAGGACCCCAATCGCTTCATTGTCGTCAACGCCGCCCAGCCGGTGGAAGACCTTGCCGATGATATCCTGTCGGCTGTATTGCAGCGCTTGGAAGCCGCAGAGGGCTTATAATGGAACGTATCGTTGTTGGAATGTCCGGCGGGGTGGATTCCTCGGTCGCTGCCTTGCTGCTCAAGCAGCAGGGCTATGAAGTTGTCGGCGTTTTTATGAAGAACTGGGATGAAAAGGATGAAGACGGCGTATGCACTTCCACCGCTGATTGGGAGGATGTGCAGGATGTATGCCACACCATCGGCATTCCCTGTTATTCCGTTAATTTCGAAAAAGAGTATATGGACAATGTGTTCCGCCATTTTCTCAGCGAATATGAAAAGGGCAGAACCCCCAACCCTGATGTGCTGTGCAACAGGGAGATTAAGTTTAAGGCGTTTTTACATTTTACAAAGAAACTCGGCGCAAGCAAGCTTGCCACCGGGCACTTTGTGCAAACAGATACCATAGACGGCCATCAGCGTTTACTGCGCGGCGTGGATGGGAACAAGGATCAAAGTTATTTTCTGTATATGCTCAAGGAACAGCAGCTTGCACAAGCCGTGTTCCCTGTTGGCGGAATGTCCAAAGCACAGGTACGCGATATAGCGCAGGAGCACGGACTATCCGTCAGCAAGAAAAAAGACTCCACCGGCATTTGTTTTATCGGGGAGCGGAACTTCCGCGCGTTTTTACAAAATTATTTGGCGGCCAAGCCCGGACTCATGCAAACAGAAACGGGCGAAACAGTCGGAAAGCATATCGGGCTTGCGTACTACACGCTCGGCCAGCGCAAAGGGCTGGGGATCGGCGGGCGAGGCGACGGGCGCAGCTGGTTTGTGCTGGCAAAGGATTTGAAAAACAATGTGCTGGTCGTTGGCCAGGGTGACGATCATCCCTTGCTATATTCTAAGCATATTCAGGCCAGTGAAGTTACATGGATTGCTGAAAGCGCACCCATGGCTGAAGGTGAAATCTTTCGCTGCACGGCAAAATTCAGATATCGCCAACCGGATCAGGCGGTTTCAATTCGCCAAAACGGGGATACAGTATTCATAGAAGCCGACGCACCCCAGCGGGCAGTAACCCCGGGGCAGAGCGCGGTATTCTACCGGGGTGACCAATGCCTGGGCGGAGCAATCGTTGATGAAACAGTTCCTCTGCAGGAAAATCACCAGGAAGCAGATCAATAGAGGAAGCGACCACCCCGATGTCGAAATGCTCTGTATGGAAATCGCGGACCCGTGAAAGGAGTGTGGTTCCCTTGGCACAGCAATCGCTGAACCGTGCCGGGGCGGATGCCATCGCCGGACTACGGATGTCCGCGATGTGATATATCCGGGATAATCACCGCCGCGGCACAGTTTCATAGCAATTATAAGCCCTGATGGAATGAACAAGGGGTTTCAAAGTCTACCCGGAAATAAAGTCAAAGGAGTCCTTACACATGAAGACAAACATCGTTGGAAAAAATATGAGCGTGTCCGAGGCTGTTACGACCCGCGTACTGCGAAAGACCGAGAAAATGGGACGCTACCTGCACCAGGATGCCGAAATGACAGTGCGTCTGGCACGGGAGAAGAACCATCGCCGTACCTGCGAGATCACCGTTCCCATTGACGGCGTGGTGCTGCGCGCAGAAGCCGGAAGTGACGACAACCTCTACATCAGCATCGACCATGCACTGGCAAAGATGGAGCGGCAAATTCATAAGCATCGCGCCAAGCTTTCCAAACGTCTGCGGGATGACGCATTCCACTCTCAGGAGCTGGAGTTCACCGAGGAAATTGACGATAGCGACGACGGAAAACGTAAGGTTGTGCGCTATAAAACCTTCCCTGTCCGGCCCATGGCGGTGGACGATGCCATTTTCCAGATGGAGTTGCTGGGACACAGCTTCTTTGTATTCATCAACATTGATACCGACCAAACCAACGTGCTCTATCTGCGCAAGGACGGTGACCTGGGTTTACTGGAACCGGAAGCATAAGAATTGCAACTTTTTTCAAAGGCGGGGGATGCCCCGCCTTTTTTCATTCGTATAAATGGGTGAGAGACCTGATATATTTACAAAACATGAAAGAAATGTTAAGATAATCAATAATTGACGCAAGCGAATCGGGGGTGCATTCATGGCCAATGATATCATCAAACAACTAACGGTCGGGCTATCGGAAATATTGGTGTATTCTACCATTGCGCTGATCTTTCTTTTCGGCGTGGTGAAGTGTATTTATCCGGTTTACCGCAATGCAACGCTTCTCAATCGCGCTGTAATCAAGCTGGAACGCACAACCGGCAGCAAGAAAAAGCCGGTTTGGCAGGAGCCCCGCTTTTTGGGCCGCGCACTGCGCCATGACTGGCAGCGTTTCTTGCTCAATGCTGATCAGCTGGACTTGCGCGGGCTGCCGTGCAATGCCGAGGAGTATATTAACGAAGATACGGTTGTATATAAGCCGGGCCATGCACAGGTTGCCGAAATCTTACCCAATCTGCTTACATCGCTGGGTATTTTGGGAACATTTTTGGGTATGATGGACGGCCTGACGAACCTGAACTTTGCCGATAGCGCCACGACGATTTCGAGTATCCCCACGCTGCTTGGCGGCATGCGTTTTGCGTTTTCCACCTCCATTGTCGGCATCGTCTGCTCGATCACCTTTAATGTACTGTATCATGCAATAAAAGGCCGCGCCTTCAAATCGCTGGATGCATTTGACGAAACCTTTTATGAGCTGGCTATGCCCAGACCGCTGGATGCCGATGTGCAGATGATCATCCAAAAACAGGATGAGGATATGACCATGCAGCAAACCATCGGCCAGCTTGGAGGTCAGATTGCCGGTGCAGTAGAACTGGCGGTCAGCCGTGCAACCCATCCGCTGACGATGTCGATGGACAACTTTATTCAGGGCACCACGCGTGAGCAGGTAGATGGCATACAGCGTATTGTCAACCGCTTTATGCAGCAAATGGATGCCTCTATGAACGGCAAGTTCGGCGCATTCGCCGATGCGGTTGACAGAATGAACCACAGCATGCAGGAAGCCCAGCAGAGCATGAACTATACGCTGGAGGCGATTCGGGAGCTGGCCCTTGACCGCGAAATGGACAGTGCGGCTGCGCAGTACCGCCAGGAGATTGAAGCTATGCTTCGCCAAAACGAGGAAACCATGTCCTATCTTGCCAGGGGCATAGAAGCCATGCAGCAAAGCATTGCAGCGGCAGCCGGACAAGCTGATGGGGAAACGGCTAACAAAGAACTGCATTCAAAGCTCGATTCGCTGACCGATTCAGCGCGCCGTATGAGTGAAGCGGCCGATAAATTGCAGGCTACGCTCACTGCGCAGGATGATGATAAGCACCAGGGTAGGCACGGTGGAGGCAAACAGGCATGAGTCGATACACGCGGAAACGCGGGCGGTCTTCAAAGGTAGACGGCGGTGCAGCTTGGATATCGTATTCCGATATGATGGCGGCGCTGCTGCTTGTTTTCGTGCTTGTGCTCTGCTACACCATATTTCAATACTTTTCACTGCTGGAAACCAAAACCGCAGAACTGGACGCCCAGGCCGCGCTGCTGCAATCGCAGCAGGACACGCTGGACGATCAGCGCGCACAGCTGCTTGACCAGCAAAACAGTTTGGACAGCGCTTTAACAGAAATTGATGTGCAAAAAGGCCTGCTGAATGTACAGGAGCAAACACTGACCGAGCAGGAAGCCAAAATAGCGGCGGCCAACGCGGCCCTAACCGAAAAGGAAGACGCGCTCAACGAGACGCAAACGACCTTGGCGCAGCAGGAAGCCAAACTCAATTCCGCGATGGATTTACTGGAAGCCCAGCAGATAGCCATGGACGAGCAGCAAAAGAAGCTGGAAGATTTAGTGGGCGTTCGCACCAAGATTATCCGTGACCTGTCGGATGCGCTGACCAATGCAAACCTAAAAGCAAGTGTCGATGCCAATACCGGCGATATTATGCTGGAGTCTACGGTATTCTTTGACTATAACTCTAACACCATCAAACAGGAAGGACAAAACTTCCTAAACAACTTCCTGCCGGTATACCTATCGGTGCTGCTCAGCGATGATTATGCGGAATATCTGGGTGAAATCGTGATCGAAGGACATACCGATACGGTAGGGTCGTATCTGTATAATTTGGAACTCTCACAAAGACGCGCCTTGGAAGTGGTCGCATTCTGTCTGGAACTGCCGCAGCTTACACAAAAGCAGCAGGCCTTATTATACAAAATCTTGACAGCAAAGGGACGCAGTTATTCAGATCCCGTGTACGATGCAAACGGCAACGTGGATATGGATGCGTCCCGCCGGGTGGAGTTCAAGTTCCGTCTAAAGGACTCGGAAATGATCGATGAAATCCGCAACATACTGTCACAGGGCGATTAAGAGAGCGGGAGGCAACGGATGACCTTTTTAAAGTATTTGATGCTGTTCATGATCGCTCTGGTGATCGTGGTGCTCGGTATCGTCGGGTATTTCTTCTTTACGGCAAAGGTTACGGTAGCGGATTGCGAGATCACAGGCCACGAAGCCATAACCCAGCCGGATTTATTTCAGCAGGTGAACCAGTATGTTTCCCTTGACGCATTCCCGGGCGTTGTCTTTACGGATGCCGGCATCGGGGAAGCCTCGGAGTATGCATTTATCACCTATACGCTGGAACTGTCCAACCAGTGCCTTGTACCCATTGAGATGATTGAAGTACAGGTCATCCCGGAGGGCGGCGATGTGCTGCAACTGGGCGATTTCAAACTGCATAAGCTGGAGCCCAAAACCAGCGGCAGCGTATCGGCCACCATACTCACCCGCAAGGATAGCCATTCGGTGCGGGAGGTGCTGATCACCTACTATGTGTGGGGCGTGAGTTTTTCCATCAGAACAACGTGCGGATAACGTGTAAGGAAGTGTTGGCATGACCAAGCTATGGGCGGGACGGTTTGAAAAACAAACGGCGAAACTGATGGATGATTTTCATTCGTCGATTCCCTTTGATCAGCGGCTGTTACACTGCGATCTTTTAGGCTCAATCGCGCACGCAACCATGCTCAAAGAGCAGGGCGTGATATCCGCGCAGGATGGCGAGCAGATTGTGCAGGGCTTGCAGGATATTCTCAAAGACGAAGAAGCCGGAAAACTGACGATAGACATGAGCGCAGAGGATGTGCACATGTTTGCCGAAACCGAGCTCACCCGGCGTATCGGCGAAGCGGGCAAGCGACTGCATACCGGAAGAAGCCGCAACGATCAAGTTGCGCTGGATACGCGCATGTATGCCAAGTACGCCTGCGAAACCGTGGAAAGTTCGCTTACAGAGCTACTGGAAACCCTGCTGACACTGGCCAAGCAGCATACCCAGACGGTGATGCCGGGGTACACCCACCTGCAAAAGGCGCAGCCCGTTACGCTGGGATTTCATCTGATGGCCTATGCGCAGATGGTGATGCGCGATCTGGCCCGCTTTCGCACAGTCTATGCTGAAGCGGATGTTATGCCTCTGGGTTCCGGTGCGCTGGCGGGAACGGTGTACGATTTGAACCGGGAACGCGTCGCGGAGCTGCTTGGGTTTGCCAAGGTCAGCGATAACGCGATGGATGCCGTCAGCGACAGGGACTATTTAGTGTCATTCCTCTCTGCTGCAAGCCTTGTGATGATGCACGTTAGCCGCTTCTGCGAGGAACTGATTCTGTGGTCCAGCAACGAGTTTGCGACCGTCACTATGGATGATGCCTATGCAACCGGTTCCAGCATTATGCCTCAGAAGAAGAACCCGGACGCATGCGAACTGATTCGCGGGAAAACGGGACGCGTATATGGCGATTTAACGGCGCTGCTGACCGTGATGAAAGGCCTGCCAATGGCCTATAACAAGGATATGCAGGAGGATAAGGAAGCATTTTTCGATGCTTTCGATACCGTGCAGAAATGCCTGACCGTATTGACGGCGATGCTTTCGACGGTTAGCTTCCACAAAGACCGGATGGAACAAAGCGCAAAGCTGGGCTTTACCAATGCAACCGATCTGGCGGATTACCTGGTAGCCAAAGGAGTGCCATTCCGGGATGCGCACCATGTATCGGGTTCGCTTGTTAAACAGTGCATTGCGGAAGGCAGAAGCCTGGAAGAGCTGAGCTTGGCTGAACTGCGCAAGGAAAGCGAACTATTTGAAGAGGATGTGTACCATGCCATTGCGCTGCAAACCTGCGTTTCGCGCCGCAGTCTGCGCGGCGGTACTGCCGAAAGTGCTGTGCTCGATAGTATTGCAGCCGCCGAGACTTGGCTGAAAGAATTCCATAAATAAACAGCCGCAAGCTGTGTAGCTGCGACTGCCTATGACCCGGACGAAGACATATCGTCCGGGTTAATCTTTTTGTTTTTCCCGTAAAATGAAACGAATCGGCGTTCCTGCAAACTCAAAGCTTTTCCGCAGATGATTTTCCAGGTAGCGTTCGTAGGCGAAGTGCATCATCTCTTTATCGTTGATAAAGAACACAAAGGTCGGCGGGCAAATGGATTGCTGGGTCACATAGTAGATTTTCAGCTTGCGCCCGCTTTGAATAGGCGGCTGCAGGGTCATCTGTGCGTCGGCCAGCGCTTCGTTCAGCACACCGGTGGGGATGCGGCGGCGGTAGTTTTCTACCAGCACTTTAACCTTGGACAGCACGGTGTTAACACGCCTGCCCGTGAGGGCGGACAGGAACAGCACCGGAACATAGCTCATAAATTTCAAATCGTTTAGAATGACCTTTTCCATTTTCGCCATGGTGTTGGTTTCTTTATCGATCAAATCCCATTTGTTGACCACAACGATGAAAGCTTTGCCGGCATCCAGAATCAAGCTGGCAATTTTGGTGTCTTGTTCGGTTACGCCGTCCTGCGCGTCAATCATGAGCAGCGCAACATCGCAGCGGTCGATGGCTGTAATGGACCGCAGTACCGAGTAGCGCTCCAGGCTTTCGTCCGCGATCACCTTTTTCTTACGCATACCCGCAGTATCGATGATGTTGAACTTTGTGCCGTCCTCATCCACAAAAGCAGAGTCAATTGCATCGCGTGTGGTGCCGGGAATATCGGACACCATGGTGCGTTCCTCGGCTAAAATGCGGTTACATAGCGAGCTTTTTCCCACATTGGGACGGCCGACCACTGCCAGCTGTATCACATCACCGGCCTCTTCCTGTTCGTCAGGGTCGGCTGGCGGTAGCTTATGGACGATTTCTTCCAGCAAATCGCCAAGCCCCAGCATATTGGTAGAAGAAATAGCAATCGGATCGCCTAGCCCCAGGCTATAATACTCGTACAGGGCATCGCTTTGGCTATGACTGTCAATTTTATTGACCACCAGCAAGATGGGTTTACGCGTTCTGCGCAGCAGAGAGGCAACATCCTCGTCCTCCGTCGTCAGCCCGACCCGGCCATCGCAAAACAGGCAGATCACATCTGCCGTTTCCATGGCGATTTGTGCCTGGCGGCGCATGTTTTGCAAAAGCAGATCATCGCTTTGCAGGTCCAAACCGCCGGTATCGATCAGGGTAAAATGTCTGCCCATCCAATCGGTATCGGCGTAAATGCGGTCGCGGGTTACACCGGGGGTATCCTCTACAATCGAGATCCGTTTCCCGGCGATTTTATTAAAAAACGTCGATTTTCCTACGTTGGGGCGGCCTACAATGGCCACAAGCGGTTTTGGCATACAATGTCTCCTTATCGGTTTCGCAATGCGTTATAAAAATCTTCGCCGTTGTCCACAATGCGGACAGGCGCAGGGAGTGCGGCTTCAAACTCTTTGAGTGTCAGGCCATCCAAAAACATATCCCGGTCGTGGCGCAGCATATTGGCGGGAATCAAGATGACATCGGTGCCTTGCAGCCGGTCCGCAGTTAGCTGGGGAAGCGTATCCCGACCTGTAAGCAATCCGGCCACCGTGACCGTTTCACCGAAAAAGTGATTAATGATCCGTTCCACCCGGACTGTGGCATTTGGCGGGGCATACGCGTCGGCCCATTGGCGCATGAACGGTGCTGCCGCAACGCCGGTGACGATGGTATAGGTAATGGGACTGGGTGGAGCGTCCAAATCGTCATCCGCAGCAGCCTGTTTGATGTCTCCCTCGAACTGCCGCAGCAGTCCGACGCCGTTTTCAATCTGCGGATAGTCTTCATACCAGTCTTCTGCCGGTAGGGGGTCACCGCTCAGGCAGTAAAACTCATCCGATGCAAACACAAAGGATGTTCCCATCGTTTTCCGGCAGGTTTCCTGCAATGGTTTCAGCTGCTCCAGCAGTTCTTTGGCTGAGGCAGCATCAAAGGGTGTCAGCGCAGCCAGTCCCTGGCGAAACTTGGTTAAACCAACCGGCACCACCGCAACGGAGATGGCGGCGGGTGCAAGAGCGGCCAGATCGCTGATAGTACGCGTCAGCTCTTCACCGTCATTCAGGCCCGGACAGCACACAATCTGGCAGTGGAAGCGTATGCCTTCGTCCATCAAACGCTGCAAGCGGAGTAAAATATCCCCGGCATGCTTGTTGTTCATCATACGGCGGCGTATTTCCGGATTGGTGGAGTGAACGCTGATGTACAGCGGCGATGCGTGCCGCTTGATAATGCGCTCAAACTCTGCTTCGCTAACATTGGTCAGGGTGATATAGTTACCCATCATCAGGGAGAATCGCCAGTCGTCGTCTTTTACGTATAGGGTGGACCGAAGTTTTGGCGGCATCTGGTCGATAAAGCAGAACACGCATTGGTTGCGGCACGGACGCGCTTTTAAAGCCATACTTTCGCCAAAGCACAGACCCAGTGGTTGCCAGTCTTCCTTGTGGATGGAAACCGTGATCTCCTGATCGTCTCTATCCACGACCAACGAGACATACTCCTGCGCTGTCAGCGCTTGATAGTCAATTTCGTCGGTAATGCTTTCTCCGTTTATCGTCAGCAGCATATCTCCGGTTTGAAGGCCGTGTGCCTGCGCAACAGAGCCTTCCTGCACCGAGGTAATTTCATGCCGCATGGTATGTCTCCTTCCGCAAAATGAATGCAGTCCATTATTCGTTGTTTTGCCAAGAAAGTCAATACATTTACGGCAGGATGGCAGAATCAGTCAACGCGTAGAACGCAGGTTTGGCGGTTCCGTCACCGTTGAACAGCAGCGGATAATTGCCGGACTTCCAGCTTTGGTTGTCAAACGTGCCCCAGGTTTGCACGGCGATAATGGAATCGGCATAGCGAAGCATTACGCCCAATAAATCAGCATAGCGTACAGCTTGCTTTTCAAAGGATTCTTGGGTATTGTCATCCACTAAGATGTCCAGCTCCGTCACCCGGATTTTGAGCCCCCGCTTTACAATGCGCTTGATGGCGGTTTCAAACTGCGAAAGCGACGGCGTGGTCATTTGGTAATGGCACTGCATACCGCAGACATCCACCAGGTCTTCTGCCATCAATTCGTCCAGCAGGTTCATAATACCGGCAGATTTGGGGTTGTAGGGTACGGAATAATCGTTATACACCAGCAGCATGTCACTTGGCGCATATTTACGCGCAAAGCGGAATGCCTGCAAAACCCAATCATCGCCGACAATGCGGGTATAGTTGCTTTCTCTTAGTTTTCCGGTCGCATCGTCAATGGCTTCGTTTACGACATCGAAGGACACAACAAGGCCGGGATAATTCTCATGTAAGTACGCCATAACGAGCTGCACGTAGGTCTCCATGCGCGAAAGCATGACTTCGCGACTTACATAGGGTTTGCTTTTATCGTAGTTTTCTCTGAAAAAACGATCCGGTGTTTGCTGATGCCAAAACAGCACGTGACCATTGACTTGCAGGTCATTTCTTTGGGCCATGTCCAGCAAAGACTTCACCGCCTGAAAGTGGACAGCGACGCTGCCCTGGTCAGTCTTGGCGGCCTTGGCAGAGTTATATAAATCAATGACGCTGTCCGGTTTCAGGGCGTTTTCCGGGGTGACAATACTATACTGCGCGGCATAAAAGGCTTCCCGGTCTGTGTCGGCGGCTTCCTTGCTGCTCATCGCACTGCCGAAATCAAAGTACGGCGTGTAAAATTCTTGTAAAGACGGTAAAGCTTCGCTTGCCCCGGCAACGGCGGCCGGAAGCAAAGACAATACAAGGCAGATTGCAAGTATTCGTCGTATCGCTTTTTTCATTGGATGTCCGTTCCTTTCGTCCGGCTGCCACAGCCCGTATCAGTATTCACAATTTAGCATATAAAGGTTTGTTTGTCCAGCAGAGCAACGCTTATGGGGCATACAATGCAACCCTTGTAAGGCCTTGATTATCTATGCTATAATAAACGCCAGTCACTGCAAAGAATACCCGATGTAAAACAGCTGGTGCCAGTGGCACGGAGGCGAATAATTCATGAATTTCTGCTATGAGAAAAGAAATGACCAACGACGGCACTTGGATAGAGACCTAACGTGGTTGCAGTTCAACCATAGAGTGCAAAAAGAAGCGGGAAACCCGGACAACCCACTGCTGGAGCGGGCAAAGTTCCTGGGGATTGTTACGTCGAACCTGGATGAATTTATGCAGGTTCGGTATGTTGGCATTTTCCGCAACGGCCGGAGCGAGCAACGTCAGATGAAGCTGTCCAGCGGTTTGACGCTGGAAGAAAAGTTGGATCGTGTTGATGTTGCGGTCACCGAGCAGGAAAAAATGCAATATATCCTCTATCATAATATCGTTGATGAAATGGCAGGACAGGGCATACAGTTCTTTCCGAATCTGGAATTGACGGATGCCATGAATGCCGAGATCAAACGCATTTTCTGGGCAGAGATCATGCCCAAGCTGAAAATTATTCCCTGGGGCGAAGAGTATTGGCCCATGAACCAGAAAAAACTACGCCTGATGGTCAAGCTGCAACCGAAAAACGGTAGTGCTATTCGCTATGCTATGGTATCCTATCCCGGATCACCAAGGGTATTTCAGCTGCCAAGTGACGATGGCAATATCTGCCTGATCCGCCATGAAGATCTGCTGCGCCAATGGCTGTGGATGATGTTTTCGCAGGATGATATTGTTGAGGCCAGCGCGTTTCGTATTATCCGCAATCAGGATTTTCCGCTGGACCCGGATGAAGATGTGGCTACAGCAGTACGCGAGATGCTGGTTAAGCGCACCACAGGCGATGTAATGCGTCTGGAAGCCGAAGAGGACATCAGCGAGGAAGCGCTGAAGATATTGGCCCGGCATTATGAAGTACCGGACGATCAGCTGTTTCGCGTGGCAGGACCGCTGGATTTAAGCAAGCTGATGCTGACCAGCTACGGCATGATTCGCAGAAGCGATCTAAAATACCCCATAGCAGAACAGGTGCAGGTTGAAGAACTGATGGACGCAGATATCTTCAAACGCCTGGAAGAGCGCGACTGGCTGCTCTTTCATCCGTATCACAGCTTTGATCCCATTTTGAATCTGTTTAAGCAAGCGGCGACTGACCCCGCGGTGGTCTCCATCAAATCAACCTTGTACCGCGTCGGCAAACACAGCCAGGTTGTAAGCGCGCTGGTCAAAGCCGCTGAATCGGGCAAAGAAGTGGAAGTCGTTATGGAAACGCAGGCCCGCTTTGACGAGGATGCAAACCTGACAAACAGCGAGCGTCTGCGCCGTGCCGGTGCCCGTGTCATTTGCGGCATTCCCGGCCTGAAAACACATTCCAAAGCCATCATCATTACACGCAAAGAAAAAGGCATTTTAAAGCAGTATGTGCACCTTGGCACCGGCAATTACCATGACGGCAACGCCAAGCTGTATACCGATATGGGCCTGTTAACCAGCGACCAGCTGGTATGCACCGATGTGCAGCGGTTTTTCCTTGCGCTGGAACACGAAAGCCGCGACCTGGACACCGAAGCGCTGATCGCCGCGCCAACGAACTTGAAATCCAAGGTGTTTGAGCTCATCGCACGTGAAAAAGAGCATGCGCTGGCCGGACGGCCCAGCGGCATCGTCGCCAAGATGAATTCATTATTAGATGAATCGGTCACCGAAGCGCTGTACGATGCGTCTACCGCCGGTGTGAAAATTCAACTGATCGTACGCGGTATTTGCACCCTGATCCCCGGAGACGAAAGCATGAGCAAGAATATTCAGGTGATTTCCATTGTTGGACGGCACCTGGAACATGCTCGCGCATTTCTATTTGAAAACGGGGGAGACAAAGAAGTCTACCTGTCATCCGCGGATTGGATGCCCCGCAATTTAGACAGGCGTTATGAACTCATGTTCCTCATCCGCGACCAGCGATGTCGCCTTGCCATTGAAAATGTATTAAAGCTCCAGCTTATGGATAACCAAAAAAGCTGGATTATGGACAAGTGTGGAGACTACACCCGCAAACAGACAAACGGAGACATGCCCGTCAACGCCCAGGAAGTCTTGATTGCTTCTATTGACGATGTGTTTTCCGGCCGGTGGGATGGCTTTCAACAGATGAAGAATTGAGGATTATCCATCATGAATTGGAAAGAAAGAAGAATGCTGGCGCGGGAAGACGTGGAAGCAGTCTTGCTTCGCGATCCCGCAGCCGTAAACAGGCTGGAAGTACGCTTGTGCTATCCGGGCCTGCAAGCGCTGCGCAGGCACCGACATGCACATTCATTGCTGGAAAAAGGACATCCGATCCTCGCCCGTATCCTCAGCCAGCGAACGCGCAACAAGACAAGCATTGAAATTCACCCCGGTGCGACCATCGGCCGCAGGGTGTTTATCGACCATGGTGACGGTATCGTGATTGGTGAAACCGCTGTCGTCGGCGATGATGTGACCATCTACCAGGGCGTTACGCTCGGCGGTACGGGTAAGGATATTGGCAAACGCCACCCGACCATTGGCAATGGTGTAACCATCGGTGCGGGCGCTAAGGTATTGGGGCCGATCACGATTGGGGATCACTCCAAAATCGGCGCGGGTGCCATTGTGCTAAAAAATGTACCGCCGTATTGTACGGTGGTCGGCAATCCTGGCCGTATTGTGCGCAAAGCCAACCAAATCACCGATGTCGATCTGGATCAAATCAATTTGCCCGACCCGATACAGGATCGGATGGAGGGTATGTATAATCGCTTGATTTCGCTGGAAGAATGTCTGGTGAGACACGCCAAAAGGCTGGGCTGCGAGGAAGAGGATATTGCCAGTATAGGGAAATGCCCAATCAACTTTAGCAACGATGATGAGCCGGTACGGCTGGAGGAAGAGAAATAATATGAGGATATATAACAGTAAAACCAGAAAAAAAGAAGAGTTTGTTCCGGTACACGAAGGCAAGGTCGGCATCTACGCCTGCGGTCCCACCGTGTACGATTATTTCCATATTGGCAACGCTCGTCCGTTTATTCTGTTTGATGTGCTGCGCCGTTACCTTGAATCCGTCGGGTATGACGTAACCTTTGTACAGAATTTCACCGATATTGACGACAAGATGATCAACCGCGCCAACGAGGAAGGCATCACTGTGAAGGAACTGGCGGAGCGTTACATCAAGGAATATTTTATCGATGCGAAAAACCTCGGCATTCGCCCGGCGACGGTGCATCCGCGTGCGACCGAGCATATTCCGCAGATTATTGCGATCATCGAAAAGCTGATACAAAAAAAATTGGCTTATGCTGAAAAAGGCAACGTGTATTATCGTGTGCACGCGTTCAAAGATTACGGTCACCTGTGCGGCCAAAACTTAGAGGATTTAGAAAGCGGCGCACGGATTGATGTGAACGAGCAAAAGGAAAACCCGATGGACTTTGCCCTTTGGAAAGCGCAAAAGCCCGGTGAACCGGCATGGGACAGCCCCTGGGGCCCCGGCCGGCCCGGTTGGCATATTGAGTGCTCCGCCATGAGTATGGAATACCTTGGTGAAACTTTTGATATTCATACAGGCGGCAAGGATTTGCTTTTCCCGCACCATGAAAACGAGATCGCACAAAGCGAAGGTGCAACCGGAAAACCGTATGTGAATTACTGGATGCATAACGGCTTTATTAACATTGATAACGAAAAGATGAGTAAATCGCAGGGCAACTTCTTTACCGTGCGTGATATTGCCGCCGAGTATGATTTGGAAAACGTGCGCATGTTTATGCTTTCGTCACATTATCGCAGTCCTGTGAACTTCTCACGGGAGTTGATTGCGCAGGCCGCCAGCGCACTGGAACGTTTATATGGCGCGCGGGATCAGCTAAGCTTCTTGCAAAAAACTGCCGAGGACAGAGAGCCGAATCAAGCCGAAGTCAGTCTGATGCAAGAAGCGGACAAAGCGCTGGAGAAATTCAACGCCGCCATGGCCGATGACCTGAACACGGCCGATGCCATTGGTGCGCTGTTTGAGCTTGTTCGTGAAATATTCAAACTGCCGCAGGCTGGCGTAAGCAAAGCCGCACTGGACAAAGCACAGCAGACGATGCTGCGTATGACCGACGTGCTGGGCCTGTTACTTAAGAAAACCGATGAGATTCCGCAAGAGATCAGTGATATGCTTGCAGAACGCGAAACAGCCCGCAAGGAAAAGAACTGGAAACGCTCCGATGAACTGCGCGACGCGGTGCAGGCTGCCGGTTATATACTGGAAGATACAGCGGCAGGACAGAAAGTTCGCAAAAGCGTATGACGCGACGGGCATGGGCAATTGCTTTAACAGCGCTGCTCATACTATCGGCTGGTGTACTGCTAGCAATGCACTGGGATCACCCGGAAACAGTACAGTATCTGCAAGGCAGTCAAAAACCTGTGGTTTCCGTGCCACCCTATACGTGGCCAAGCGGAACGGTCAATGTGAACACAGCGGATGAGGACGCTTTACAATCTCTTAATGGGATCAACGCCGGGCAAATCAGAGCGCTGCTGGCCGACCGGGAGATCAACGGACCGTTTGACTATCCGGAAGATTTAATCTATGTCAAAGGCATCGGCGAGAAAACGCTTGCAAAAATTTATGATCAGCTGGATTTCACCTGGCGCACAATAACACCTTAATTCTCCATGGGATCATCAGTGAGGATAACAGCGGATGAAACAAACCAACACATCGGTTACATTTCATACGGAACTGGATGCCTTGCAGAGGCTATATCACATTGCCCAGCAAAAACTGAAACACAACATCCGCGATTTTGCAGGCCGACGCGTGCTGGTGGAGGGTGGCGGCTATGAGAAAATATGGCTTGAAACCCAACCCATGGGTGGGGAGATGTACGCAAAGCGCGATGTAGAAGTCGCGCTAAACAACCAGCTGTTGTTTATGGAGTGCCAACGGGAAGACGGACGCTTGCCGGGAAGCATCACCGTAGAAAACGGAAAGCTATTACCTCAGTTCAACAAGGTGCAGGGCTTCTGTTTTCCGGAACCGGCACTCAACCTGTATTACTGGATTGGGCAGGACAATGCGTATCTAAATCGCTTATATACATGCCTGGAACGTTTTGATGGCTGGCTTTGGCGCGAGCGCGATTCCACAGACAACGGCTGCTTGGAATCCTGGTGCGTGTACGATACGGGGGAGGACAACGCCAAACGATACGGCGATGCGCCCCGCTGGTGGGAATCGCCCAAACCGCCGCAAGGTTACCGGTATGTACCCATACAGTCGATGGACTTTATGAGCTATTCCTATACATCCCGCAGCACCTTAGCAGCGATTGCCCGTATTCTGAATAACGGGCAGGAAGCACACTGGACAGCGCTGGCAAATGCGGTATCCGGGAAGATTCGTTCGTATTTATGGGATGAAACAAGTGGTGCCTGCTATGACCGCGATAAAAACGGCAAAACACTCAAAACCCTATTGCATAACAACCTGCGCTGTATGTACTGGGGTTCGTTTTCGCAGGCTATGGCAGATCGCTTTGTCAACGAACATCTGCTCAATCCGGCGGAGTTTTGGACGCCGTTTCCTTTGCCGTCCGTTGCGATGAATGATCCGCTGTATTTAGATGACGCGGATAATAACTGGAGCGGCCAACCGCAGGGGCTAACCTACCAGCGGGCAATCCATGCGTTGGAACGGTACGGCTATGCACCCATCGTTACAAAGCTGGGATTGAAGCTTTTCAAAGCGCTGGAAGACGATTGCATCTTTCCCCAGCAGTTCGACCCCGTAAGCGGGAGGCGGCAGGGAGAGGTGGACGGCTATGGCCCGGTGATGCTGTCCGTACTTGAGTATGTATCACGGCTCTACGGCATTCATATACAGCGGGGAGAGCTTTGGTGGAGCCACATTGGCGGAAGTGAAACTGAGTACACACAAATTTGGAATGAAAATACTTACACACTGCGCGCTTGTGGGAGTATAATGGAAGGGTCGATTAACGGAAAACCCGTATGGAAGGCTGAAACCGGGCAGCGAATCATAACCGATCTGCAGGGCGAAATCATCCGGCGGGTTCCCATCCTATAAAAAATACCGGGAGGATCATCATGCAAATTGATCAGGGGCGTGTAAAGGATCTCAAAATTGCGTATATCGGCGGCGGTTCCAGAGGCTGGGCGTGGGGGTTGATGAGTGACCTGGCCATGGAAGACAGCATATCCGGAACGGTCGCTTTGTTCGATATCGATCAGGACGCTGCCGATAAAAACGAGCACATTGGCAACAGCCTGCGCGGTCGCAGCGATGTGAAGGGCGACTGGCACTACCATGCCTGCCAAACGCGCAAGGAAGCGCTGCAAGACGCGGATGTGGTTGTGATTTCCATCCTACCCGGAACCTTTGACGAAATGGAATCCGATGTTCACGCACCGGAAAAATACGGGGTATATCAACCGGTCGGCGATACCACCGGCCCGGGTGGGCTGGTACGGGCGCTGCGTACCGGGCCAATGTTTCAGGAGATCGCCGAAGATATCAAACGGATTTGTCCTGAGGCGTTTGTCATCAACTATACTAACCCCATGGCGTTGTGCATGCGGGTATTGTACGATACCTTTCCCGCCATCAAGGCGGTCGGCTGCTGTCACGAGGTGTTTCATACGCAGTCGCTGTTATGCAAAGCGCTGGCGGAGTTCCGGGGCATTGAAAATGTAACGCGGCAGGAGCTGCAAACCACCGTGCAGGGCGTGAATCATTTTACGTTCATCACCAAGGCTAGCTACCGGGGTATTGATCTGTATCCGGTGTACCAACAGTTTGTAAAGACCTATGCGCAGACCGGGTATGCCGAGGGAAGCGACGATAACTGGATGAATCGCTTTTTTGACAGCGCACAGATGGTGAAAATGGATTTGTTTTTACGCACCGGGCAAATTGCTGCGGCAGGGGACCGGCATTTAGCGGAGTTCAACCCGGCGTCGCGTTATCTTGCATCGCCGGATCAGGCACACAGCTACCGCTTTACCCTTACGCCGGTATCGTGGCGCAAGAAAAATCGGGAGGAACTGCTCACGAAGTCTGAGCGGCTGTATACAGGCGAGGAGCGTTTCGAAATCAAACCGACGGGGGAGGAAGGCGTAGCGATGATCAAGGCATTTTGCGGCCTTGAACCCTTGGTCTCTAACGTGAACCTGCCAAACACCGGGCAAATCGCCAATCTGCCGCTGGGTACCGTGGTTGAAACCAACGCTGTGTTTGCCGATCACCGCGTAACGCCTATCCTCAGCGGTGCCATGCAGGGGGTAGCCTATGCCTTAACCATGCCAGCAGCATTAGCGCAGGATGATATTCTGGCGGCCATCAAGCACAGGGATGCGTCCCTGGCATTTCATGTGTTCGCAGGAGACCCGTTGATGGAATCCGTCTCGCTTGCCGATGCCAAAACCTTGTACCAAACCATGCTGGAAAACACAAAAGCGTATTTGCCGGGATGGACGGTAAAATGGTGAACGTGGTTCACTAAAGTGTGAAGATTTTTGTCTGCTGAAACGACCGATTTTTGTAGACAAAAATAGTATAGCGTTTCCGTGAAATCTGACTAACAAACAGCCGTTTGGTTGACAATAACTTGTCAAGTTTCTATAATATATGATTGGAAATAGCCTTACGGAAATTCCCGTTTGCGGTGCGAATCGGCATGGCAGATGGCTTTCAAATAACTAAACTTGGAGGTAGCTCAATGTCGATCAAAATGACTGTAGACGGCAATACCGGGGTAAGCCATGTAGCGTACGCGTTCAGCGAAGTGGCCGCAATCTATCCGATTACGCCGTCCTCATCCATGGCGGAAGTCGTGGACGCCTGGGCCGCAAAAGGTCAGAAGAATCTCTTCGGGCAAACGGTACTGGTACAGGAGATGCAATCGGAGGCCGGTGCTGCCGGCGCCGTGCACGGTAGCCTTGCTGCCGGTGCTTGCACCACAACCTTTACTGCCAGCCAGGGTCTGCTGCTGATGATCCCCAACATGTACAAGATCAGTGGTGAACTGCTGCCCTGCGTGTTCCACGTCAGCGCTCGTTCACTGGCCGCACATGCTCTGAGCATCTTCGGCGACCATGCCGATGTTATGGCCTGCCGCCAGACCGGCTTTGCCATGCTGGCCAGCAACAGCGTTCAGGAAGCCCAGGATATGGCCATCGTTGCGCACCTGGCGACGCTGGCAACCAGCGTACCGTTCCTGCACTTCTTCGATGGTTTCCGTACCTCTTCGGAAGTACAGAAGATCGACGCCGTCGATTATGAAGAACTTGCGCCGCTTATGCCCTGGGATAAAGTGAAGGCGTTCCGCGAACGCGCGCTCAACCCCGATCATCCCCACCAGGCAGGCACCGCGCAGAACCCCGACATCTACTTCCAAAACCGTGAAGCCGCCAACAAGCACTATCAGGATGCCCCTGAAATCATCGAAAATGTGATGGCAAAGGTGTCCAAGCTCGTCGGCCGCGAATATAAGCCGTTTGACTACGTTGGCGCACCGGATGCCGACCGCGTTGTGATGGCAATGGGTTCGGGTTGCGAAACCATTGAAGAGACCATCAATTACCTTAACAGCAAAGGCGAAAAGCTTGGCCTGATCAAAGTCCGCATGTACCGCCCCTTCTCGGCGAAACATATGCTGGCCGCGATTCCCAAGACCTGCAAAAAGCTGGCCGTGCTGGACCGCACCAAAGAGCCTGGTTCGCTGGGTGAGCCGCTGTATGCAGACGTGATGACCGCACTGCTTGAAAACGATATGACAGATGTCAAGGTCGTTGGCGGCCGCTATGGTTTGGGCAGCAAAGAGTTCAACCCCACCATGGTCAAAGCCGTGTACGATAACCTGGCCGGCGAAATGAAGAACCACTTCACCGTCGGTATTGATGACGATGTGACCGGCACCAGCCTGCCGCTTGGCGAGCAGCTTGTGACCACGCCGGAAGGTACCATCTGCTGTAAGTTCTACGGCCTTGGCTCGGATGGTACTGTTGGCGCAAACAAAAACTCCATCAAAATCATCGGCGACCATACCGATATGTATGCGCAAGGCTATTTCAGCTACGACTCTAAAAAGTCCGGCGGTATCACCGTCAGCCACCTGCGTTTTGGCAAAAAGCCCATCCAGTCCACCTACCTGATCGACGCGGCGGACTTTGTGGCCTGCCACAACCCCAGCTATGTTACCCGCTATGATATGGTATCCAGCCTCAAAGAAGGCGGCGTGTTCCTTTTGAACAGCCAGTGGTCTGCCGAGGACATGGAAACCCAGCTGCCTGTGGTGATGAAACGCATTCTGGCACAGAAAAAAGCGCGTTTCTTCAACATCAACGCGACTGAGATTGCGCTGAAAGCCGGCATGGGTAACCGTATCAACACCACCATGCAGGCTGCATTCTTCAAACTCGCCGACATCATTCCTTACGAAAAAGCCGACGAGTACATGAAGGCGTATGCAAAGAAAACCTATGGCAAAAAGGGCGATGCGATTGTTAAGAAGAACTACGACGCCATTGACCACGCCATTGAAGGACTTGTCGAGATCAAAGTACCGCAGGAATGGGCGAACACGGAGTTCGGCTCCGCCTGCGCAACCGTAGAAACCACCCCGTACTACGAAGCGGTCATCGAGCCCATTCTAGTGCAGGAAGGCGACAAACTGCCCGTCAGCTCCTTCAGCCCGGACGGTTTCGTGCCCACTGGCACCTCCAAGTACGAAAAGCGCGGTATCGCTGTCAATGTGCCCGAGTGGGATATCACCAGCTGCATTCAGTGCGGCACCTGCTCGCTGGTCTGCCCGCACGCCTGCATCCGTTCTACGTATCTGGATGACGAGCACAAAAAAGACGCTCCCGAAGCGTTTGAAACTAAGAATGCAACCGGTAAGGATTTTGCCGGCATGCAGTTCCGCATTCAGGTCAGCCCGCTGGACTGCACCGGTTGTGGCAATTGTGAACAGGTATGCCCGGCAAAAGGTAAGGCGCTGTTCATGAAACCGCTGGAAACGCAGGATATTCAGAATGCAAACTGGAAATTCGCGACCTCGCTGCCGGAAGTTCGCCCCGAAGGCCTCGGCTCCATCAAGAACACGCAGGCATGCAAACCGCTGTTTGAGTTCTCCGGCGCTTGCGCAGGCTGTGGCGAGACCCCCTATGTGAAACTTGCCACCCAGCTGTTTGGCGACCGCATGGTCATTGCCAATGCAACGGGCTGCTCCTCCATCTATGGCGGCAGCGCGCCCACGTGCCCCTATACCGTTAACGAAGAAGGCCATGGCCCCGCCTGGGCAAACAGCCTGTTTGAAGACAATGCAGAGTACGGCTTTGGTATGAACCTGGCCTACACGCAGCGCCGCGACAAGCTGGCCGCAACCGTGACGGCTCTCATGGAGCACGACTGGACGGTTCCCGCGCTCAAAGAAGCCTGCAAAGCATGGCTGGAAGCCATGAACGACGGCAAGCTTTCCAAGACCACCGGCGATGCACTGCTGGCCGCATGCAAAGACGGCATTGAAGACGGCTGCGACTGCGATGCCTGCAAGCTCGCCTGCACCGTAGTGGAAGAAGCCGACATGCTGACCAAGAAATCCGTCTGGATTATCGGCGGCGATGGCTGGGCGTACGATATTGGGTACGGCGGTCTGGACCACGTTCTGGCGATGAACCAGGATGTCAACGTTCTGGTGCTGGATACCGAAGTGTACTCCAATACCGGCGGTCAGGCTTCCAAAGCAACGCCTACCGGCTCGGTTGCGAAGTTTGCAGCCTCCGGCAAGCGCACCAAGAAAAAAGACCTGGGCATGATGGCAATGAGCTATGGCTACGTGTACGTTGCGTGTGTCGGCATGAGTGCCAACAACGCGCAGCTGATCAAAGCCATGAACGAAGCCGAAGCGTATCCCGGCCCGTCGCTGATCATCGCCTATGCGCCCTGCATCAACCACGGCATCAACATGACCAACTCGCAGGAAGAGATCAAGCGCGCCGTGGCCTCCGGCTACTGGACGCTGTATCGCTACAATCCGCTGCTGGCCGAAGAAGGCAAGAACCCGCTGACCCTCGACAGCAAAGAGCCCGACGGCACGTATCAGGACTTCATCAAGTCCGAAATCCGCTACACCACCCTGCAAAAGCAGTTCCCCGAAATTGCCAAGAAGCTTTTCGTGGAAAACGAAGCGGAAGCGCTGCAGAAATTCGAGACCTACAAGAAACTTGCGGAATAAACAATCGTTTATCCCTGCAAACCCCGCGCTATTGCGCGGGGTTTTCCTATTGTTTATTTTCGTGCGTTAGCTTGACAGAGTCATGAGGACTGGTTTATAATGCGCGCAAGGCAATGAAGGGATGAGTACCTTCGGATCGTGTCTTACAGAGAGCCGCCGGTGCTGGAAACGCGGCAGACACCCCAAAGCGAAGAACGCCCCTGAGCATCCGCTTGAAACGCTGCAAGGCTGAGTAGACGCGGACGGGTACGCCCGATATAGCGGAGGGAAATGTAAGTTTCCGTAATCGAGAGGGCCAATAGGCCAACGCGGGTGGTACCGCGGAAGAGAGTATATCTTCCGTCCCAGAGTATGGGCGGAAGTTTTTTGTTTTCCAAAGGAGGAATCAGGATGTACAGAACGGAGTATTGCGGCTGTTTCCGTAAGGACCATATCGGGCAGAAGGCCACGGTGTGCGGCTGGGTTTACACGCGGCGCGATATGGGCGGCATCATCTTTGTGGATGTGCACGACCGGGAAGGCACCTTGCAAACGGTGATCGATAAGTCGAGCATCGACAGCGAAAGCTTTGCCCTGGCAGAACGGCTGCACAATCAAACCGTGGTGCAGATTACAGGCAACATTCGCCACCGGGATGAGGAAACCTACAATCCCCTGATTCCAACCGGCGAGGTTGAGCTGATGGCCGAAAGTCTGTCCATACTTTCGGAGGCAGATACCCTGCCGTTTCCGATTGAAGATTCCGAAACCGTGCGGGAAGAGCTGCGGCTTACATACCGCTATCTGGATCTGCGGCGCACGCATATGCTGCGCAACCTGCAACTGCGCGCTAAAATCCAGCGCGAAACGGAAACCATTCTTACAAACGATGGGTTTTTAAATGTTGATACGCCCATTTTATGCAAATCCACACCGGAGGGTGCACGTGATTATCTGGTACCCAGCCGGATTCATCCGGGTACATTTTACGCATTGCCGCAAAGCCCGCAAATTTATAAACAGCTTCTCATGGTGTCGGGGATTGACAAGTACTATCAGGTTGCCAGGTGCTTTCGAGATGAAGACCTGCGCGCTGATCGTCAACCGGAATTTACGCAGGTCGATTTAGAGTGCAGTTTTGTCCATCAGGAAGACATGCTAAAATATCTGGAAACCATGTTTACACAAATCTACGAACGAGTAATGGAACGCAAGCTTGAAAGACCCTTCAAGCGTATAACCTGGCAGGAAACCATGGATAGTTACGGCAACGATAAACCCGACCTGCGCTTTGACCTACCGATTGTGGATGTATCGGAGATCGCCGCACAATCGTCCTTCAGCGTATTCAAGTCAGCCTTGCAGGCTGGCGGGGTGGTACGCGCAATCAACGTCAAGGGCGGGGGAAATGTCTTTACGCGGACGACCATTGAACAATTGACGAAGTTCGCGATCAATCATGGTGCTAAGGGCATGGCTTGGGTGCTCTGTAAGGACGAATGCGAAATCAACTCCATTTTACCCAAGTATTTCAGCGAAGATGCTTGGAAAGCGCTGGAAACAGCTACGGACTTGCAGGCGGGCGACTTTCTTCTGTTTTGCGCAGATGAACTAGACGTGGCTCGAAAAACACTGTCCGCCCTGCGCGTGCGCTGCGCGGAGTTGATGAACTTAATCGACAAACACGCATTTCAGTTTGCACTGGTTACGGATTTCCCGATGTTTGAATACAAAAAGGATGAAAAGCGCTTTGCCGCCATGCATCATCCCTTTACCATGCCGTTTTTAGAGGACATTGACCTGATGGCTGACGATGCCACCAAGGCGCAGGTGCGCTCCCAGGCGTACGATGTGGTCTTAAACGGCATCGAGCTTGGCAGCGGCAGCGTGAGAATACACAGGCACGACATTCAAAGCAAAGTATTCGATGCTCTGGGCTTTTCCAAAGAGGAAGCCAAAGAGCGCTTCGGCTTTATGATGGGGGCATTTCGCTATGGAACGCCGCCGCATGCCGGGTTTGCCTTTGGGTTGGATCGCTTCTGTATGTTGATGACAGGGGCAAGCTCCGTGCGTGAAGTGATTGCCTTTCCGAAAACCAAGGATGCCAGCTGCTTGATGACCAACGCGCCGGATTTTGTGGATGCCAAGCAGCTGGAGGAACTGAAACTCGGCGTAAACTCCGCCGATGAACTGCGGGAAGAGCACTTACAGCAAATGACGCGGGAGACGGTGCAGAACACAGCACTTCTCAGCATGCTCAGTCTATCAGACAGCGATGAGCAAGCCTTGGATAAGGACTTCCTTGGCATTGTGGAGTTTGCCGGTGAGCTGGAAACGCTAGAGAAAAAAGCGCCGCCTGTACCGTATGACCCAACACAAAAAAGTGTGAATGTACGGCCGGACAAAGTGGGAGACAGCTTTACGGTAGCACAAGTGCTGATGAACGCTAAGACGACGGTCGGAAAATGCATTACCGTACCAAAGACATTTGAGTAGGAGGTGGAAAGCAGATGAAACAAGCACAGAAGATATGCCAAATGACGGTGAAAGCGCTTGTAGACGCGTTGGAAAGCGGTGACCTGACTTCCACCGCGATTACTCAAGCCTGCCTGGACCGCATTACAGAGCAAGATGGCGACATTCACGCGTTTTTAGCGGTGTATACGCAGTCTGCCTTAGCGGAAGCTAAGCGAAGTGATCAGCGGCGCACGGAAGGGAAATTGTTATCAAAGCTTGATGGCATTCCCGTTGCCTTAAAGGACAACATTTTAGTCAAGGACAAGGTTTCCACCTGTGCGTCTCAAATGCTGAAGGACTTTGTATCGCCGTATGATGCAACCGTGACAGAAAAAATTAAAGCGGCCGGCATGCCGATTCTCGGTAAGTTGAACATGGACGAATATGCGATGGGTTCATCCAACGAAAACAGTGCGTTTGGTGTATGCCGTAACCCCTGGGCGCTCCAGCGCGTCCCGGGCGGTTCGTCCGGTGGTGTGGCGGCTGCGGTAGCGGCTGGCATGGTGCCGGTTGCGCTTGGCAGCGATACGGGCGGCAGCATACGGCAGCCTGCATCGTTTTGCGGCGTAGCCGGGGTAAAACCCGCCTATGGCACCGTGAGTCGATATGGGCTGGTGGCGTTTGGCAGCTCGCTGGACCAAATCGGGCCGATCACGAAGACTGCTGAGGATGCCGCGCTGATGATGGAGATCATCGCCGGATACGATACGCACGATGCCACCAGCGATCAAACCATCCCGCTTGATTTCTCGTTGATGCCCAGCGATTCACTGACCGGGACAACCATCGGAATGCCGGAGGAGTGCTTCGGTGAAGGATTATCACCGGCGGTGAACGATGCCATTCAAACGGCCGTCCAGCAACTAAAAGATTTAGGGGCAACGATCACCACTGTCAGCATTCCGTCCATCCGCTATGCGCTGTCGGCGTATTATGTGCTTTCCAGCGCGGAAGCATCCAGCAATTTAGCGCGCTTTGACGGCATTCGCTATGGCTACCGCACATCGCATTATGAGTCGCTGGACGAACTGTATCGCAAAAGCCGCGAAGAGGGCTTTGGACTGGAAGTAAAGCGCCGTATCATGCTGGGAACCTTTGCGCTATCCAGCGGGTATCAGGATCAGTATTATCTCAAAGCACAGCAGGCACGTGATTTGCTGCGGCATGAGTATACGGAAGTACTGCAACACTGCGACGCGGTGCTTACGCCCGTTGCACCCACCGTTGCGTTCCGCATTGGTGCGAAAACCGATGATCCCATGGAAATGTACATGGGGGATCTGTACACCGTGACGGCCAACCTGACCGGCATGCCAGCGCTAAGCGTACCTTGCGGGACTGCGATTGATGATGGAGATACGCTGCCGGTCGGCATGAGCTTGCTGGGTGCCAAGGATAGCCTGCAAACGCTGCTTTCCATTGCCGACACCTATGAAAAACACTGCAAACCCAACGCCGGATTACGGCCCTACGAACAACACAAAGGGGGCAGCGAGCAATGAGCTGGGAAATGGTCATTGGACTGGAAGCCCATGTGGAACTGCAAACCGAAAGCAAGGTGTTCTGTACGTGTAGAGCGGAGTTTGGTGCCGAACCGAATACCAACGTATGCCCGGTGTGTATGGGATTGCCCGGTGCTTTGCCTGTGTTTAACGAACAGGTGCTGCATTATGCAGCCAAAGCCGGATTTGCGCTTAACTGCAATGTACATCACCGCAGCCGGTTTGACCGGAAAAACTACTTTTATCCCGATCTGCCAAAGGCCTATCAAATCAGCCAGTTTTATCAGCCGATTTGTGAAAACGGGTGGCTGACGGTGCAAACATCAAAGGGAGAGAAGAAAATCGGCATCACGCGCATTCATATTGAGGAGGACGCCGGGAAGCTGCTCCATGATGAGGAGAACGGCACACTGCTGGATATGAACCGCTGCGGGATTCCGCTGATTGAAATCGTATCCGAGCCGGATATGCGCTCTGCTGAAGAAGCGGTAGCCTATCTGCGCAAAATTCGCGCGATACTTACCTATATTGGGGTCAGTGACTGCCGGATGAACGAAGGCAGCCTGCGCTGCGATGTGAACCTTTCTATTCGCCAGCCGGGAGAACCTTTCGGCGTTCGTACCGAGATGAAGAACCTGAACTCTTTCCAGAGCGTAGAGCGTGCTATAAAAGCCGAGTTTGACCGGCAGGTGGCGGCCGTGGAAAATGACGAGGAGATCGTTCAGGAAACCAGGCGCTATGATCAGAAAACGGGGAAAACCTCCAGCATGCGTCGCAAGGAGAATTCAGCCGATTACCGTTATTTTCCGGACCCTGATCTGCCGGAGGTTCGGCTGACCGATGCACAGATGGAACAGATCAAAGCGGAAATCCCGGCTCTGCCTGATGCGCGTAGGGACGCGTATATGGCAAACTACGGTCTTTCTGCCTATGCGGCGGAACAGCTGACCAGCGAGCGCTGGCTGGCGGATTACTTTGAACTTGCAGCCGCTGCGGCCAAGTCGGCCATTAGCGTTGCTAACTTGCTGCAAGGTGAGGTCTTTGCCATTCTGTCTGCCAAAGCAGCCGAGGCTGAGAAAAGCGGGCAAGCTGCGGTAGAAGGCATCGAATCGCTGCCGATTTCGCCTATCAATCTGGCAAAGCTAAGCGATCTGCTGGTGGACAGCCGCGTCAACAGCTCAACCGGGAAGAAGATACTGGCCGAGATGTTTGTATCGGACTGCGATCCCGAGGCTTACGCAGAAGCCAATTCACTGTTTGCCGTATCGGATGATGCCGTGCTGATGGAGGCTGTTAACGCAGTGCTGTCGCAAAACACGGCCATGGTTGAAAGCTACAAAAAGGGCAAAGTCACGGTGGAACGCGCCCTCATGGGTAAGGCCATGGCAGCGACGAAAGGCAAGGCCGATCCGGAGCGTTTATCGACGCTTTTACATACCGCGCTGGAGGCGCTGTAGTGCCTTGAGCGTAATTGACAACGTAGGCAGGGCATGCTAAACTCGTGGAACAATCAGGCGAAAGTAGGGGAACGCTATGGTTCGTGTAGGAATTATTGGGGCGACCGGTATGGTAGGGCAGCGGTTTGTGCTGTTGCTGAAGGATCACCCCTGGTTTCAGGTTACCTGTCTGGCTGCCAGCAAGCGCAGCGCAGGCAAAACGTATCGTGATGTGATGGAAGGCCGCTGGGCATTTTCGACGCCCATTCCGCAGGCCATCGGAGACATGACGGTGATGGATGCAGCGGATATCCAAGCGATACAACAGAAGGTTGACTTTGTATTTTGTGCCATCGCACTCTCTAAACCCGAAACCCGTGCGCTGGAGGATGCGTATGCCATGGCGGAAATCCCTGTCATCAGCAACAACAGCGCCTGCCGTGGTTTAGATGATGTGCCGATGCTGATTCCCGAAGTAAACGGCAATCATGCCCAGGCGATAGAAGCCCAGCGAAAACGGCTGGGAACCAAACACGGATTTATCGCTGTGAAACCCAATTGCAGCATCCAAAGTTATGTTCCGGCACTCTGGCCGCTTATGCAGTTTGAGCCGCTTGCGATGAATGTCTGCACGTATCAGGCGATCAGCGGTGCGGGAAAAACCTTTGAAACCTGGCCGGAAATGATTGATAATATCAATCCGCTGATTCCCGGTGAGGATGAAAAGAGCGAAGTTGAACCGATGAAGATATTCGGCACGGTCAAAGATGGGCATATTGTAAGCGCCAGTTTACCGGTCATCAGTGCGCAGTGCCTGCGTGTTCCCTGCTCGGATGGACACCTGGCCGCCGTCAGCGTGAAATTTAAACATAAACCGACCGTAGAACAGATTCTGGAATGCTGGAAGACGGCTGTACCGGCTACCGCCGGTATGGACTTACCGTCCAGTCCCGCTCAGTTTTTAAAGTATATGTCCGAACCGGACCGACCGCAAACCCGCCTGGACCGTGATTTTGAAAACGGTATGGGTATCACCATCGGCAGGCTGCGCGAGGATGCTGTTATGGATTACAAGTTTGTTTGCCTAAGCCATAACACCGTGCGCGGCGCAGCTGGTGGCGGCGTACTCAGCGCTGAATACCTGCACAAGCTTGGCTATATCTAGAGGGAGCGAAACAATGGCTGCAATATTTGAAGGCAGCGGTGTTGCACTGGTAACACCGTTTCGACAGGGCAAGGTAGATATTGACGCGGTTAAGCGTTTGGTTGAAATGCAAGTCAAAGCAGGAACGGCCGCGATTATCGCCTGCGGCACAACCGGCGAACCGGCCACCATGACGGCAGACGAATGCGAACTGGTTGTCCGCACCTGCTGTGAAGTGGCCGATGGCCGCTTGCAGATCATCGCAGGAACAGGCAGCAACGATACACGCCATGTAATTGAAACGGCGAAGCGTTACGAGGGGCTGGGCTGTGCGGCCCAGCTTGTGGTAACGCCGTACTATAATAAATCAAACCGCGAGGGGTTGTACCGGCACTATATGACCATTGCGGAGAGCACCGAGCTTCCAATCGTCATATACAACGTTCCCACCCGTACCGGGATTGACATACAGCCGGATTTGCTGCATCAGCTGGCGCAGTGTGAGAAGTTTGTCGGTGTCAAGGAATCCAGCTACGACTATCCAACCATTATGGAGAAGTTTGCCGCCGTCAAAGGCACGCAAGTTTCCATGTACTCCGGCAACGACGACATGAACTACGCTCTGCTGTCCATGGGTGGACAGGGTACGGTGTCCGTTGCAGCAAACTTTATCCCGGACAAGCTGTATGCGATGGTTCATGCATACCTGCAGGGCGACACGGAAAAAGCGCTGGCGCTGGAAATGGAACTGATGCCCATCAACCGTGCGCTGTTTAACGAGGTCAATCCCATTCCGTGCAAAGCAGCAATGGAAATTCTAGGTTTGTGCAGCGGAGAGTTGCGCCTGCCGCTTTACGAAATCAGCAGTCCAAACCGCGAAATCCTGATGGATGCGCTCATCGGTCTAGGCCTGATATAGAGGAATACGCTATGAAGATTATCATTAGTGGTGCGCTTGGCCGTATGGGTAAAGAACTGACCCAGGCTGCCAAAGCCTCGGCGATCGATATTGTCTGCGGTGTGGACGCTACGCTGCAAGTACAGACGGGCGATTTCCCGTTGGTCCGTACTTACCAGCAGATTCCGGACAAAGCAGATGTGTTGATTGATTTTTCCGTTGCGGATAACCTGGACGCATTGCTTGACTTTGGACAAAAGTCCGGCACGCCGCTGGTTCTTTGCGTGACCGGGTATACAAAGCAGCAACTGACACAGATTAAAAAAGCAGCGGAAACGCTGCCCATCTTGCAAAGCGCAAATATGAGCTTCGGCGTGCATGTACTGGCACAACTGGCGGCCATGGCTTCGCATATGCTTGGGGATGATTTTGATATTGAGATCATTGAAAAGCACCACAACCGCAAGGTGGACAGCCCCAGTGGTACTGCGCTGATGCTGTCTGATGCGATTCGCGAGGATCGCGATTGGTTATCGCCGGTATTTGGTCGGCATGGGAACATAGGGGAGCGGCACACCAACGAGATCGGCATTCACGCTGTTCGCGGCGGAACCGTATCCGGTGAGCACGAAGTGGGATTCTACGGCGACGGGGAAGAAATCATCTTCACACACCGCGCGGAAAACCGCGCATTGTTTGCCAGAGGCGCGCTTCGCGGCGCAGCGTACCTGATTCACCAACCACCGGGATTCTACAGCCTGAAAGACGCTGTAGCAGACAGCATTAAAAAGGGATGAAGCGCAATGCTTCATCCCTTTTATATAGCGTGTTATCGCTTAGGTTTCCATAATGATCGGCAGGATCATCGGATTCCGTTTAATCTTTTCAAAGATATAGCGGTGCAGTTCATCCTTGATGCGGTTCTTCATGGTCTGCCACTCGCTGCCGTCAAGGCTTGAATAGCTGGCGATGATGAAACGTGTCAGTTCGCGCGCGTTTTCAATAATATCTTCGCTTTCGCGTACATACACAAAACCGCGGCTGACAATATCCGGGCCGCTGACGAGTTTGCCTTCATCCCGGTTGATAGCCATGACGACAATAATCAAGCCATCCTGGCTCAAATGCTTGCGGTCGCGCAGAACAACATTGCCAACGTCGCCGATGCCCAAACCGTCAACCAGTACGCCGCCGGTGGGCACGATACCGGTAATGGCAAGGCTGTCCTCGCTCATCTCAATCACTTGTCCGCGCTCCGGGATCACAATGTTTTCACTGGGCGTGCCGACGGATTCTGCAAGCTCGGCATGCTGCCATAGCTTAGAATATTCACCGTGGACAGGAACAAAGTATTTGGGTTTGAGCAGTACATGCAATAGCTTCAGCTCTTCCTGGCACGCGTGGCCGGACACGTGCACTTCGGCAATCTGGCCGTAGATCACGTTGGCACCGCAGCGGTAGAGCTGGTTGATGACCCGTGCAATCGGCTTTTCGTTGCCGGGAATGGGGCTGGCGGAAATGATAACCATGTCCGTTGGCTTAATCTGCAGCTTACGGTGTTCGCCGTAGGCCATACGAGTCAAGCCTGCCATGGCCTCGCCCTGGCTGCCGGTAGTAATAATTAAAATTTCTTCATCGGCGTAATTGTTCAAATCATCAATGTCCACCAGATTCTCCGATGGGATGACAAGCTCGCCGATGGACATCGCCACGCGGGAAACGTTGACCATACTGCGGCCCACAAAGCAGACCTTACGGCCAAATAGCAAGCCGGAATCCACAACCATTTGCACGCGGTGCACATTGCTGGCAAACATCGCCACAAACACGCGTCCTTTGGCCAGTTGGAACTGGTCAATAAAGGTCTGGGAAATGCGTGTTTCACTCATGGTGTAGCCTTTGCGTTCAACGTTCGTCGAATCGCACATAAAGGCGAGCACGCCTTTTCTTCCCAGTTCCGCAAAGGTGGCCAGATCGGTTACATCGCTCTTGATGGGCGTATAGTCAATCTTAAAGTCACCGGAAAACACCACGGTACCCGCCGGGCAGGTAATGGCCAGCGATACGGCATCGGCGATGGAATGGTTGACGTGTACAAACTGAACAGAGAAGCAACCGACCTGTACAACATCCGGCGCTTTGACAACATTCAGTTGTACACCGGGCAGGCGATGCTCCTTGAGTTTTAAATCGATGAGCGCCAGGGTCAGTTTCGTACCATACAGCGGCACAGGCACTTGCCGGAGCACATAGGGGGTCGCCCCGATGTGGTCCTCGTGTCCGTGTGTAATAAACATGCCGCGAATCTTTTCCCTGTTCTTAATCAGATACGAAACATCGGGAATGACAAGATCCACACCCAGCATATCCGCTTCCGGGAAAATAGAGCCGCAATCGACGACGATGATATCGTCACCATATTCTACGACGGTGATATTTTTACCGAATTCGTCAACGCCGCCGAGTGGGATGATTTTCAGTTTCGTCTGCGCAGCGTCTGTCATAGTATTTCCTCCTTTTATGCTGCGGGATCTTCAGCATCCGAAAAAAGCAAATGCCTTTCAAGCGTATGTTCTTTGCAGCGCAAGAATACTCCGTATGTTAATGTTAATGGCATACCGTGTTCATTCGCCATTTTCTATAAACAGCCCAATTCCATGGGCATACTATACGATTATCGGCTACGGTTCGCACAATTATTAACAAACGCATTATAACATAAGTATACTGAAAAGAATACAAAGAAATCGCAAACGCAATGAATTTGTCATAACCTCACAGGGAACACGCTGTTTTGCTGTGCTCTTGTGTTATGATACGCCGCAATCCATGCCGGACTGGCTTGGTTTATCCGGGTAAACAGCGGTAATGACAGGGGTCCATTCGGGTTTTTTGGACACAAATTTATCAACTAGATAGAGTGTTACAAATGCTACGAGCAAACCGGCGACCGCGCTGGCTACCATAACCAGATCGGAGCTCCCGGCAATCAGCCAGCCCAGTAAAAGGCCAAGAAACAGGCCGACCAGGGGAATGACGTACACCAGGGTGGTTGCCTGCACGAAGCGGTTCTCTGGAAGCTCTACACGCACCCATTCACCAACGTTGTGCTCGGATGGAAAGCTGACTTCGCTTTTGCCCGAGCCCATGCCGCAGGCCTGGCAGCTGCCACAGGCCTCCGGACGTGAAAAGCGAACGGTGATTCTGCCGGTTTGGTTGTTTTTGTCCGTGATTTGACCGTATTTTACCATGATTTTCTCCTGCTTATGCAATGTGCGAATATAGTCCGCGAATTTTGAGGAATCGCTTGACTATAGACTGGTTCAATGCTAAAATATAAAATTGCATTAGTATCGTCTGTTTGCGGTGGAATATAAGCCCGCAATCAGTATTTTACAGCTTGCTAAAGCAAAAAGCAACTGTCAAATCCTGGCGGCATAGAAACGCAGGCATACGGTCCGGTGCAAGAACATGAGGGGTGATATCATTTATGGTGCACGAGGTTCAAATGGGGAAACTGAGAAAGCGAATGAGCTTCTCTCGCATCGAAGAAGTTTTGGATATGCCAGATCTGATAGAGGTGCAAAAGAACAGTTATCGACGCTTCCTGCAAGAAGACCTCCGCGAGGTGCTAGCCGATGTCTCACCGATAAACGATTATACGGATAATTTGGTCCTTGAATTCGTAGATTACTCACTTGATGAGCCGAAAAACAGCGTGGAACGCTGCAAGGAGCGCGACATGACCTATGCCGCGCCTTTGAAGGTGTTTGCACGGCTTAAAAATCGCGAAACGGGCGAAATTAAGGAATCCGATGTCTTCATGGGTGATTTCCCGCTGATGACCGAACACGGCACCTTTGTAATCAACGGTGCGGAGCGTGTTATCGTCAGCCAGCTGGTTCGCTCGCCGGGCGTCTATTATTCCGATTCGATCGACAAAACGGGTAAACACCTGTTTTCAACGACCGTAATCCCCAATCGCGGTGCATGGCTGGAGTTTGAAACAGATTCCAACGACGTACTTTGGGTACGGATTGACCGTGCGCGCAAGCTGCCGATTACGGTTCTTTTGCGTGCACTTGGCTACGGCACCGATTCGGACATCGTCAACCTCTTCGGCGAGGAAGAACGCTTAATGTCCACGCTGCAGCGCGGCGATAATGCGCAAAATCAGGACGAGGGCCTGATCGAAATCTACAAGCGGCAGAAGCCCGGCGAACCGCCGACGCGCGACAGTGCGCAGAGCCTGCTTAATTCGTTGTTCTTCGACCCGAAGCGCTACGATTTGATGCGTGTGGGCCGCTATAAGTTCAATAAAAAGCTTTCCATTGCCAAGCGCATTCAGGATCAGGTGGCTAACGATGACATTGTCAGCCCGCAAGATGGTGAAGTGTTTGTCAAAGCCGGTAAAAAGATCGACAAAGAAACAGCCAGGGCCATCCAGAACAGCGGGATTAACTCCGTTACGATCAAACTGGAAACCCGCACGCTGAAGGTTGTCGGCAACAACTTTGTGGAAGCAAACGAGTATCTGCCGTTTGATCCCAAGGATGTTGGTGTGCTGGAAATGGTGCACTACCCGACGCTGATGCAGATTCTGGAAGCCAGTGGCGACAGTGAAGAACTGCTCAAGCAGAACATCACAGAAAACCTGAACAGCCTGGTGCCCAAGCGTATTCTGACCGACGACATCGTCGCTTCTGTCAGTTATCTGCTGGGCCTGCCGTACGGCGTGGGTCACACCGATGATATCGATCACCTGGGCAACCGCCGCCTGCGTAGCGTGGGCGAGCTGCTGCAAAACCAGATTCGCATCGGTTTGTCCCGCTTAGAGCGCGTGGTGCGCGAACGTATGGCCATTCAGGATGCCAATGATGTGCGCCCCGGCGAGCTGATTAACATCCGCCCGGTTAGTGCAGCGATCAAGGAGTTCTTCGGATCTTCGCAGCTGTCGCAGTTCATGGATCAACCTAACCCGCTGGCAGAACTGACGCACAAACGCCGCTTGTCGGCCCTTGGGCCTGGGGGTCTGAACCGCGATCGCGCTTCGTTTGAAGTCCGCGACGTGCACTACAGCCACTACGCGCGCATCTGTCCCATTGAAACGCCTGAAGGCCCCAACATCGGGCTGATCGGCTCGCTGGCGACCTATGCCCGTATTAACGAGTACGGCTTCATCGAAGCTCCGTACCGCCGCGTGAATAAGAAAAACGGTCGTGTAACCGAAGAAATCGTCTATATGACTGCCGATGAAGAAGACTTTTATAAAGTGGCACAGGCGAACGAGCCGCTGGAGAAAAACGGCGCGTTTATCAACGAACGTGTCACGGTTCGTGACAAGTCTGAAATCATCGAAGTGCATGCCGATCAGGTTGACTTCATCGATGTCAGCCCCCGGCAGGTGGTATCCGTCGCGACGGCGATGATTCCGTTCCTTGAAAACGACGATGCCAACCGTGCGCTGATGGGCTCCAACATGCAGCGCCAGGCGGTTCCGCTGCTCAAGCCGGAAGCGCCGATTATCGGTACCGGTATGGAGTTTAAGGCTGCGCAGGATTCCGGCGTGGTCGTAATCGCCAAAGAAGACGGCGTAGTCAAGAAAGTCGCCGGTGATCAGGTAATCGTCGCTGACAAGAACAATGAAGAACATACCTATCACTTGCAAAAGTTTGCTCGCAGCAACCAGGGGACGTGCATCAATCAGCGTCCGCGCGTTTACGCCGGCGAAACGATTAAAAAAGGCGATCTGATTGCTGACGGACCTTCGACGGAATATGGCGAAATCGGCCTCGGCCGTAATGTGCTGATTGGGTTCATGTCCTGGGAAGGTTACAACTTCGAGGATGCCATCCTGATCAGTGAAGAGCTGGTACGCGAAGACAAATACACCTCCATTCATATTGAAGAGTTCGAATCCGAAGCCCGCGAAACCAAGCTCGGCTCCGAAGAAATCACCCGTGATATTCCAAACGTCGGCGAAGATGCCGTTAAAGACTTGGACGAGTTCGGTGTTGTACGTATCGGCGCGGAAGTCCAGGCCGGTGATATCCTGGTCGGTAAAGTGACGCCCAAGGGCGAAACCGATCTGACGGCGGAAGAACGGCTGCTTCGCGCAATCTTCGGCGAAAAGGCCCGCGAAGTGCGCGATACAAGCTTACGCGTACCGCACGGCGAAGGCGGCATCGTGGTGGACGTGAAAACCTTCACCCGTGAAAGCAAGGACGAGCTCAGTCCCGGCGTGAATGAAATGGTTCGCGTCTATATTGCCCAAAAGCGCAAAATCAGCGTTGGCGATAAAATGGCAGGCCGCCACGGTAACAAAGGCGTCGTCAGCCGCATCATGCGGCAGGAAGATATGCCTTTCATGCCCGATGGCACCCCCCTGCAAATCGTGCTGAACCCGATGGGCGTGCCTTCGCGCATGAACATCGGTCAGGTACTGGAAGTGCACTTGGGCATGGCCGCCAAAGCCCTTGGCTGGCATGTAGCGACCCCGGTATTTGATGGGGCGCACTACTCCGAAATTACGGAGACGCTTGAAAAAGCCAACATGAACCCCGACGGCAAAACGCTGCTGTACGATGGCCGCACAGGCGATGCCTTTGAAAACCGCGTCACCGTCGGCATCATGTACTTCTTGAAACTTCACCACTTGGTGGATGACAAAATGCATGCGCGTTCCGTCGGTCCCTATTCGCTGGTTACGCAGCAGCCACTTGGC
The DNA here is from genome assembly GCA_963675925.2 of Candidatus Limiplasma sp. Taxonomy (GTDB): domain Bacteria; phylum Bacillota; class Clostridia; order Christensenellales; family Aristaeellaceae; genus CAXXOK01. The sequence continues at coordinate 419,424 of CAXXIB010000003.1, read as the reverse complement.
GGTAAAGCCCAGTTCGGCGGCCAGCGTTTCGGTGAAATGGAAGTGTGGGCATTGGAAGCCTACGGGGCGGCCAATACGTTGCAGGAAATTCTCACCGTTAAGTCCGATGATATTGTCGGTCGTGTGAAGACCTACGAAGCCATCGTAAAAGGCACGAACATCCCCTCGCCGGGTGTGCCGGAGAGCTTCAAGGTGCTGCTGAAGGAACTGCAATCGCTTTCGCTGGATATCCGCGTGATGGACAGCATGAAAAACGAGATCATTATCCGCGAACTGGAAGACGACGATGCCGAAGAAATCACCATGCCGGTGCGCCAAGTCGAGCAGGAACAGGAAGACAAGCCTGTTGAGACGGATGACGTGGAAGAGACCATCGATGAAGAAGCGCTGGAAGACATCGACTTTATCGAAGACGACGATCTGGATGATTTCAACATGGATCTGGACGATGATCTGGAAATCGACCTGGACGGGGAAGACGATCACAGCCCGGACGACAAAGCTGCGGACGATATTGATACTAAATAACGTTTCCGGCAACGCCGTAAAGATCGTACCATTACATGATTGTCCAATACCCGAAAGGAGTGTCAAACTTTGTTTGAACTAACGAACCTTGATTCGATACAGATAGGAATGGCATCGCCGGAGAAGATCCTCAACTGGAGCTTTGGTGAAGTCTCAAAGCCCGAAACCATTAACTACCGTACCTTGAAGCCCGAAAGAGATGGACTGTTCTGCGAACGCATCTTTGGGCCGACGAAGGACTGGGAATGTAACTGCGGTAAGTATAAAAGAATCAAATTCAAAGACAAAAACAAGATTTGTGACAAGTGCGGCGTGCAGGTAACGCGTGCCAAGGTACGCCGTGAGCGTATGGGCCACATCCAGCTGGCCGCACCCGTCAGCCACATCTGGTATTTCAAGGGGATTCCCAGTCGTATGGGTATGCTGCTTGATATCAGCCCCCGTGCGCTGGAAAAAGTACTCTACTTTGCAAGCTTCATCGTGCTGGATCCCGGCGATTCCAAGGTGACAGGTCTGAAAAAGTATGAACTGATCACCGATGCAAAATATCGCGAGCTGGAAGCCCAGCACGGCCGCGGTTCGTTCCGCGCCGGTATGGGTGCCGAAGCTGTGAAAAATATGCTGCTGGAGCTGGATCTGGACGAAATCAGCGAAAAGCTCAAGAAGGATATCGCCGAGCTCGTTGAAAAAGAACGCGACCGCGAAACGGAAGGCCAAAAACGCTCCCGTGCAGTCAAACGCCTGGAAGTGGTCGAAGCCTTCCGCCAGAGCGGCAACCGCCCTGAATGGATGATTCTGGATGTAATCCCGGTCATCCCGCCGGATCTGCGCCCCATGGTGCAGCTGGATGGTGGACGCTTTGCCACCAGCGACTTGAACGACCTGTACCGCCGCGTTATCAACCGCAACAACCGCCTGAAACGGCTGTTGGAGCTTGATGCGCCGGATATTATTGTCCGCAATGAAAAGCGCATGCTGCAGGAAGCGGTCGATGCACTGATTGATAATGGCCGTCGCGGCCGTGCGGTCACCGGCCCCGGTAACCGCGCCCTTAAATCGCTGTCCGACCTGCTGCGTGGTAAGCAAGGCCGTTTCCGTCAGAACCTGCTGGGCAAACGTGTTGACTATTCCGGCCGTTCGGTTATCGTCGTCGGCCCGGAACTCAAGCTTTACCAGTGCGGCTTGCCTAAGGAAATGGCGCTGGAACTGTTTAAGCCGTTCGTGATTGAACGCCTGGTCGCCCTGAAATACGCACACCATGGTAAGAACGCCAAGCGCATGGTGGAAAAAGGCCGTCCCGAAGTTTGGGATATCCTTGAAAACGTGATTAAAGAGCATCCCGTGCTCCTCAACCGCGCACCCACACTGCACCGCTTGGGCATTCAGGCCTTTGAACCTGTATTGGTCGAAGGTCGCGCTATCAAACTGCATCCGCTGGTCTGTACTGCCTACAACGCCGACTTTGACGGCGACCAGATGGCCGTACACGTACCGCTGTCTATGGAAGCACAGGCGGAAGCCCGCTTCCTGATGCTGGCGCATAACAACATCTTGAAACCGCAGGACGGCAAACCCGTCATGTCGCCTTCGCAGGATATGGTTATTGGCTGCTATTACCTGACAATGACCTGGCCGAAACGCGAAACGCTGGAGCTTAAGGACATCCCTGTCTTCTCCAACTATGATGAGGCTATGATGGCCTACCAGACCAACAACATCACCCTGCAACAGCCGATTCGCGTTCGCCTTACCCGCGCATTCGAAGGCCAGACCGGGACAAAAGTTGTTGACTGTACACTGGGTATGCTGATCCTCAACGAAGTTATCCCCCAGGATATTGGCCGCAAACCGCGGAAAAACCTGGACGACATGTTCGCCTTGGAAGTCGATACCCTCTGCGGCAAAAAAGACCTTGGTAAAATTGTTGACCAGGTCTACCAGCAGCACGGCATTCATGTGACGGCAGAAGTGCTGGATGCGATGAAAGCCCTCGGCTTCAAGTATTCCACACGCGGCGCGATCACCGTGTCCGTTGCCGACATCAAAGTGCCGCCGGAAAAAGCGGAAATGCTGGAAGAAGCCGAAGAGCAGGTTACCGAGATCAACGATAACTTCTTCATGGGTATGCTTTCCGAAGACGAGCGTTACCGCGCAGTTATTGATGTGTGGAGCGGCACTACCGCAAAGCTCAGAAGTATGATTCTGCCGGGCCTGGACGAGCGCAACCCCATCCGTATGATGACCGACTCCGGCGCTCGTGGTAGTGCATCGCAGATCGCACAGCTTGCCGGTATGCGCGGCCTGATGGCATCGCCCTCCGGTAAAACCATTGAGCTGCCGATCCGCGCAAACTTCCGCGAAGGCCTGTCGGTGCTTGAGTTCTTCCTGTCTTCGCACGGCAGCCGCAAATCGCTGGCTGATACCGCGCTGCGTACCGCAGACTCCGGCTACCTGACCCGTCGCCTGGTCGACGTATCGCAGGAAGTCATCGTTCGTGAACTGGATTGCTTTGCCCATGGCAGTGAGAAGGTTCGCGGCATCACACTGGAGGAAATCTCCATCAACAATCAGGTCATTGAGAGCTTGGACGACCGGCTGGTCGGCCGTGTCGCGGCAGAGGATATCGTTGATCCCGAAACCGGCGAGATTCTGGTCGCGCTCAATGAACTGATTACAAACCAGAAAGCCAAAAACATCGTAAACGCCGGCGTGAAAAAAGCGCAGGTCCGCAGCGTACTGACCTGCCGCAATGAAACGGGCGTTTGTGCCCGCTGCTACGGCGCAAACCTTGCCACCGGCGAGCCGGTGGATGTGGGTGAAGCGGTTGGTATCGTCGCGGCACAAGCTATCGGCGAACCGGGCACACAGCTGACCATGCGTACATTCCATACCGGCGGCGTTGCCGGCGGCGATGATATTACGCAGGGTCTTCCCCGTGTTGAAGAGCTGTTTGAAGCCCGCAAACCCAAGCGCGATGCGACCCTTGCGGAAATCAGCGGTAAGGTGTCCATCGGTGAGAACAAGCGTAAGCGCGAAGTGACTGTCACCAACCCTGATGATGTTACTGAGCAGAAATCCTATACGATTAACTACGGCAGCCGCCTGAAGGTTGAAGAAGGCCAAATGGTAGAAGCCGGTGACGAGCTGATCGAAGGCTCGATCAACCCGCACGATCTGCTGCGTATACTCGGTGTAAAAGCCGTTCAGGATTACCTGCTGCGTGAAGTGCTCAGCGTGTACCGCCAGCAGGGCGTTAATATCTCCGATAAGCATATCGAGATTATCGTTCGCCAGATGCTGCGCAAGGTTCGCGTAGAGGACTGCGGCGATACCAACCTCCTGCCCGGAGCGCTGGTGGATATCTTTCGCTTTGAAGAAGCCAACCGCGCACCGATTGAAGCGGGTCTGCGTCCTGCAATCGCCAAGCGTATCCTGCTGGGCATCACCAAGGCATCGCTGGCAACGGAAAGCTTCCTCTCGGCAGCGTCCTTCCAGGAGACCACACGCGTACTCACCGATGCCGCCATCAAAGGCAAGGTGGATCCGCTGCTGGGCCTGAAAGAGAACGTTATCATTGGCAAGCTGATCCCCGCCGGGACCGGTATGCCCAAGTACAAGGACATTGAACTTGTAGAAAACTTCTAATTGACTATTTCTTAAACCCCCATCTGCAGTGTCAGCTTCAGGATGGCAAGGGGCGTCACTTACAGATGAGTAAGCTTCGCCTCTTGCCTCCTTTGCTTTTTTGCAGATCGGGGTTTTAGAAACTATTGATCGTTTCATCATCGCATTTTACTTACTATACAATCGGAGGGTGCCATGGCTTATCGCGCGTTATACCGGGAATGGAGACCCAATGTGTTTGCCGATGTCATCGGCCAGGGCGCTGTCGTTAAGACACTGCTTCGGCAGATTACTACGGGCAGAATTGCGCATGCGTATCTGTTCTGCGGGTCTAAGGGCACAGGGAAGACCACGCTGGCGAAGATAATGAGCCGCGCTATTAATTGCTTGCAGCCGAACCAGGGGGAACCCTGCGGTGTTTGTGAGGTATGCAAGGCCATTTTGTCCGAAAGTACGCTGGATGTTGTTGAATTGGATGCGGCAAGCAATAACTCCGTGGATAATATTCGCGATTTGCTGGAGCAAGTACGCTATCCGGCCCAGCTTGGCAAATACAAGGTGTATATCATCGATGAAGTCCATATGCTATCTTCAGCGGCGTTCAACGCACTGCTGAAAACCCTGGAAGAACCGCCGGAACATGTGGTGTTCATTTTAGCAACCACCGAACCGCAGCGCATTCCGGCGACCATCCTCAGCCGTGTTCAGCGGTTCGATATTTCGCGTATTCCCGCTGTATTGATACAGGAACGCATGGAACAAGCGCTAGCGCAGCTGCATATCACAGCAGAGCCTGAAGCCCTGCAAATGATAGCTCGTGCAGCCGAAGGTGCCATGCGCGATGCCTGGAGTATTCTGGACATGGCCGTATCTGCGGCGGTGGATGACACCGTCACAGCAGAAATCATACGCGATATTCTCGGCGCGGCGGATAAAGATTTTCTATTCGAATTTGCCGATGCACTGGCGGCACGGGATGTGCGCATGGTCATGGAGCGAATCGATCAGCTCATTCGCGCCGGCTTTGAAGCGCAAATCTTTCTGCGCGAACTGACACGCCATCTGCGCGCCCTGTTAATCGTGAAGGTGGTAAAGGAAGATGCTTCTAAGCTTTTACAGAGCACAGAGGAAGACGAGAAGCGTTATCGTGAGCAAACAGGAAAGTTCTCGCAGGAACGCCTGATTCGTATGATGAACGGTCTGATGACTGCTGACAGCGAGCTGCGATATGCATCCTCACCGCGCATTGGGCTGGAGATTGCCGCCATGAAAGCCTGCCGGGATGATATTGGCGAAGACAATGCTGCGCTGGCTGAGCGCGTAGCGGAGCTTGAAATTAAGCTGCGTGAGCAGCCTCAGATTGCACTACAAGCACAAGTGCCTGTAACCAAGCAGGAAATACAGGCAGAGAGTACGCAGGCAGTCACAAGCAATTCTCAGCCGCCAAAGAAGGAATCGGTGCCGGTAAAAGCACCAGTTGCAAAAGAAACCGTAGCTACTGATGACAAACAACCGCTCTATAGCGATACCGATATATGGAGTCAAGCGCTGAAACGCCTGGCTTCAAAAGAACCTGCGATTTACGGACTCCTGAAACGGGAACATTTCTTGGGAGAGGAAAACGCTGTCTTCCGTGTTCGTGTAGCGAAGGCGCGGGAAGGATTTTCCTACGCCAATCTAAGAAAACCGGAAAAGACCGATACGATCGCGAAAACACTCACCGAAGTTGCGGGCCGCCCGGTTGGGTTTGAAGCTGTGTTGGAAGGCACAACTGTACAAAAAGCGGATGTGAAGCAGAGCATACAAATGCTGGCCGATGCAGTCGGACGCGATTTACTGCAAATTGACGATACGGAGGATTGACGTGAAACGTAAATCCGGCAATAAGAAGAATCCTAAACCATTTGCTGTTCAGCATAAAAAAGACCTAGGACAGCATTTTTTATACGATATGGAACTGCTCCGCTCACTCGTGCAAAAATCCGGGGTGAAAGCGGGGGATGATGTGCTGGAAATCGGCCCGGGTGCCGGTACGCTGACACGCGCATTGTGTGAATACGGCGCGCAGGTTGTGGCCGTGGAAGTCGATACAGCACTGATCCCAAACCTGATTCGCATGCAGGAAGAGTTTTCGAATCTAACAGTAATCCGCAGCGATATCCGCAAGCTGAATTTTGACGATCTGCCGTTTTCCGAAGAATTTAGCGTAGTTGCCAATATACCCTACAGTATTACAACCCCGATTTTTGATCTCTTTTTTCAAAACATCCAAAACGTACGGCAGATGTCCGTAATGGTGCAAAAAGAGGTGGGGGACAAGCTGGTAGCTATGCCCGGCGATAGCGCGTTTGGTTTGATGAGCTTGCGCGCGGCCTATTACAGCCAGCCTGAAATCATTACAATTGTTCCGGCAGCAGCCTTCACGCCGCCACCTAAGGTGGACAGCGCGTTTGTGACGCTTACGTTCCGGCATACTCCACCGCTGCCGGTTGAAAATGAAACACTGCTATGGCGTTTGATTAACGCCAGCTTTGCCATGCGACGCAAAACCATGCAGAACGCCCTGAAAGGCGTTCTACCGATTACGGCGGAAGCATTTCAGGGCGTTCTGGAATCGCAGGGCTTAAGCCCTCAGGTACGGGGTGAAACGTTGAGCATGGAACAGTGGATTACCCTGTCCAATGCTATCGCATTAGAATCCGCCCGCACCCATGTCTAGCATCAGTGATTCACTCATTTCAGGCGGCAGGTTATCAATCACGCTTAAAACCGTCATCATCAAACCATTTTGCAGGGTGAGCATATAGCTTTCCATCTCTTCATCATTCATTGTCAATAGCTGCACAGAAGACTCAGGCGTTGCATTGTCCAGCGCTGCAAAGAAACCGCTATCAGGCTGTGTAACGGTATTGATTTTCATGGAAACCAAGCGCATATCCTGCTGTGCGGCTTTGATTTCTTCCACCGTGCCGCCAACAAACACGTCGATCGCCGTATCGGTGACAGACTCGGCTCTGTTTTGGTCGAGCATGAGGTATATGGACTGTACTTCGCCGGAAAAGGAATCATACACGGTAAATGACATATCGGCATTGGTGTGGTTGGCCTCTTCACGGTCACAGTTCATAGCAATCTGCAAAAGCGGTTCGTTGGGCATGGAGAACAGCGTGTACTGACCGGTGGAGTAATTGTCGGCCATATACAGCGATCCGGATTGATTGAGGAAGGACTCGTCTCCCTGGGTGAAGGTGACTGCAAATTGATAGAATTTAGCGGTATCAATGGTCGTACGCGTGACCTGTGCGTAAATACCCATCGGGATAGTTTCACCTTCATATTCATCTGCATCTGCAGTCAGATCAAACGTAAAGGCGATGAGCTCATCGTCGCTGGTGTACGCAATCATCTCTGCATTGAGGTTGCTGGCAAGAATCTCTTTTTCCATTTGTGCGAGTTGCTCGTAGACCATCGTATCCACTTCTGCTTGTGTAAGCTCGGGATCGGCCATCGCAAGCTGGCTGGCAACGTTTTCCCGAACCATGGGCATTTGAATAATACGAACGGCATCTTCAGCTGTGAAAACCGTAACGGTTTTAAGCGTAGCTGCATCACTGCCCTCTACAAAGAAGGTGCCTTCTTCTGTGGCAGCTCTTGCCTCAATTTCATTGGCAAATTCGATCAGTTCTTCGTCATAGCCCATCATGGAGCTGATATCCTCGTCCGTCAGCGTGCCATCCATCATGCCTTGCATCATTTTGAACGCCTCAGGATCCATGGTTTCCATGTCCATAGAGGCTTCCATTTGCTGCTCAATGAAGGTTTGAATATCGTCCCAGGTAAAGTACAGAGGCTGGGCACCAAAGACGCGGCTTTGCACATACACGCCGTCCTCTTCCATTTTAAACAGGCTTTTGAAAACATCCGTGTCGTTGAGGGTGAGTACGAACGCGCCGAGTTGATCGGTCATCGAATGGAAACGGACGGTAGCCATATCCATAACCTTTGCAACATCATCACCGAGTTCGGCCATCAACGGGCCGGCCTTGAGCGAGATAGTGGTGACGGTTTCCATGTCTTCTGCGGTCGCTGCCGCAAGACCGGAAACCAAGAGTGCCATGCATAGCAGCAGAGCTAAGAGTTTACGGTTCATTATGTTTCCTCCTTGATCTCTTAAGTATTACCAATAGTATACACGATATTTTACGTTTATTATCAGAAAAAGCGTATAAGCCGTGAAACAGCGTGTAAAATGTCGCTAGAATCGTTTCAGACAACGATTTCGCTATACTCCTATGATACCCGATAGTACTGATTTGGGTCAAGCGTAATTAATTGTATTCGATGGTACGCTGATAAGCGCGATAGGTGGAGGTGTGGAGTAACTCGCGTTTGAATTCCTCTCCGTTGCGATACCACACTTTATACGTCTCTACAACATACCCGGTGCGGAGCTTAATGGTTTCCTTGCTGGTGCCGACAGGCAGTTCGGGATTGTATACGTAATTAATCTCTAGCGGCGGCTCGATGGTTTTCACCACTTTGGAAGTCAGATCAATCGTCACATTGTCGCCCAGGCTCACGCCCCAGATTTCGGCTGTGCATTTCCGATTCTTATAGTAGGAGATCACAAAGATCGGCGCTTCGGTATTGTTTTTAAACTTGAAATCGAGATTCGGCCAGTTGACGGTCGCATCCTCACCACGATTGACATAGGTGCTGGGCCAGGCGTGCGGACTGCGGTAGACAATCTCCAAATTCGCGCGTGCCACAGCGTTAAATAAAGTGGAACTGACCTGGCAGATGCCGCCGCCGACTTCATCAACTAGCTGACCGCCAGAAATTGCCCCGGCTTCCCGGTAGCCGTTAGCGTAGGTCCGTTGCCCAACCGTGCCGTTGAACGAAAAGGTTTCACCCGGCAGCAGTACCGTACCATTGATGGTCTGGCAGGCAAGGTTAATATTGTTGTTGCGGTTGGCGTCTGACGATGTCTTGGTCGTAAAGGCGGAGATCATTTTAAACGTGTTTTGCAGATCTTCTTTTGTGATAGGCGGGAAGCTTAGCGTGGGGGAAACAGAAATAGAGCGGTTGATGGCTCCTTGCCCCAGTAGCCCAACAATATTATTGTATAGTTCCTCTGCATCGATAGAAACACCCGGCTGACCATCGGAGAAGGTAAAGCTTCTGGTGTTAAAATCAAAACTCACGATCTGCGCATCAATCGGGTCGCGTGTTACGTAAGCTTCGATGTCATTCACAATGCTTTTTACGGCGGCAAAGTCATACGTCTGCTTGCTGTAAATGTTTGCGTAGTTCTCTCGTAAATTGATGACAGTTTCCGCGCGCTCCATAAACGGTGTACGCTGCGTACCCAAAATGGCGGTCGTGTTTGTCCGGCCGTAGGAATATGCTTTGAGCAGGGCACCGTTAACATCGTGGCTGGCGGGAACATTTTGGTTATTTAAAGTCCAGGACTTATCGCCGATGTTTACGGTAATGGAGAAGGAAGATGAAGCAGAGTTTTCATCACCCAACTTCTCTCTGGCCTGCTCCGGTGTCAGCCCGCCAACATGGATGCCATCGACAAACACGCCGGGATAGATTACATCCAGCTGCAAGTAATCGCGGTAGCGTTTGTATGTGGTATCCGCCGTTTTGTCGTACTGAAGCATCTCACCATTGATAAAGGCATAATTGCCAAAATCTTTCCAGAAATAGCCGGTCAGCTGGGGCATCATCATGATGCCGACAGCGGCAACGATTAAAAAACAAAGCACAATAACGGTTGTATACACCGCAATAAAGAAAGAGCGACGTTTTTTACTTCTAATTTTTCTCGGATCCGGAGGAATCCGTTTTTGCGCAAAGGGATTCTCGCCCACGTGCGCTATCGTTTGAACAGGTTGATCAATCGAAATCTGTTCCATGGGCTGATCCCATGATAAGGTATCGTCAAAACTAAAGTCCAGCGCGTCTGCCGTTTCCGGCGTAACAGTATCTAAATAGGGGGATTGCGAACTGAAGACGCGCGACTCTGCAGGGACTGCTTTACGCGGAGTGTGGTCCGGCATGCGGTGGAGTGCCTCCTCTCAAAAGGTTGGCGAGGCGTGTGGGATTACGGATGGCTTTCCTTGATCTTGTAGGACAGAACCTGCAAACCTTCTTCCAAATGGACGCTGACAATGGTAGCGTCGCCGGGAATTGTCAGGTCGGCGGGAACAAAGTTCCAGTAGGCGATTACGCCAAGCTCGTGAAGCTTGTCCACAACGGACTGCCCATAGGCGTGCGGTACGGCAAGGACTGCGATATCCACGGCATTGTTTTCCAGGAATGCAGCAATGTCATTATAATTCAATACGGTCAGCGGACCGACTTTCTTCCCGATTTTCTGCGGATCGACATCGAAAATTGCAACCGTATCGAAATTGCTGGAACGGAACGAATCCGAAAGTGCCACGGCACTGCCGATATTGCCCGCGCCGATGATAATCATATGCTGCTTTTTGTGGATGCCAAGAACCTTGCCAATATGCTCCCGCAGTTTGGGCACGGAGTACCCAAAGCCCTGACGGCCTTCACCGCCGCTGCAGTTAATATCCTGCCGAATTTGGGATGCCGTAAGACCCATGCGTTCTCCAAGCTCCTTGGATGATATTTGCATGATATGGTCTGCTTCCAGGTCACTTAAGTATCGATAATATCGCGGCAATCTACGTAGGACAGCTTCTGATATGCAGCCGGCCATGAGATCTCCTCCCTTACACTATATATTCATGGAATAGCCATAGACATTGATTGTAATGCTAAACTTCATTATACCATATTGCAGGCACATCATAAAGTATGAACTGTAAAACTCCCGGAAGCGTATGCAACCGGGAGTATATAAATGATTTAATGGGGGAAAACCGCGCCAATCGTGATTAGGACTTGAGTGTAATCACGACATGGCGATTGGGATCATCACCCTCACTGTGGGTGGAAACCGAATCGTTATTTTGCAGCGCACTGTGCAAAATGCGGCGTTCATAGGGATTCATTGGCTCCAGTACAACTTTACGGCCGGTTTTCACGGCACGGTTCGCCATGCGATTGGCCAGGCGTTTGAGGGCCTCTTCGCGCTTGGCACGATAGTTTTCCGTGTCCAAAGTTACGCGCGTGTAGTCATCTTTGCCGTGGTTTACATTCAGGCTGGTCAGGTACTGCAGCGCATCCAGCGTTTCACCGCGGCGGCCAATTAGGATTCCCAGCGTGTCGCCGTGAATGTTCACGCGGACATTGCCTTCCTCGTCCGTTCCGGATTCCACGGAAACATCAAGGTTCATCAGCTTGGTGACATTGACAAGAAACTCCTGTGCAACACCTGCGGATGTAGCAGGATCAACTTTCGTATACTGCTTGGCAGGTTCTTTGGGTGCCTTGGCAACTTCGGCCTTGGGCTGTTGCTGCTTACCCGGTTTGTCAGTCACTTCGGCAGTCTTTTTGGGCGCGGGTTTGCGACTTTTCCTGGGCTGCTTGGAGGCGGGAACAGGCTTGGCTTTCTGTTTGGCTTTAGGAGCGTCACTTGATAAAGCGGAGAGAATGCTGGATTCCTGCTCGTCTTCCTTCACGGTCAGCCGGACTTTGGCATCCTTGCTGCCCATGAAACCAAACAGGCCCTTGGAACCCTCTTGGATAATATCAATTGCCACATCGCCAAGAGAAACATCGAGTTTTTCCAAACCCTGCCGGATTGCGTCTTCTATGGTTTTTGCAGAAGATTCGATGCTTTTCATTTCAGACTATCCTCCTGGACGGTAGTTTTCGCGGTCAGTGCTCTGTTTTCCATCATTTTGTTGATAACGATGCCTTCAACTGCTGCAATTACGTTGGCCGTGACCCAGTAAATGGAGAAGCCGGCGTTAAACGTTGAGCAGATGTACAGCGAGAACAGCGGGAAGAAATACTTCATAAACTGGCCGGTGCCCTTACTGCCGTTCGCACTGGGTGTTTGCGGCTGGGTAACGGTCATCAGGTACTGCGTAACGGCTGCCAGAATCGGGGTAATGAACAAACCGTTGTTCTTTGCAAAGATTTCAAGCTTGAAAACCAGCAAGTTAATCTCCGGCAACGCAGCCCACTTTGTGAGAAGTTCCGTATACTCGGGCATCAACTGTAGCTGCGACAGGAAAAGCTGATAGGTGTTGGTATCAATGTTTTCTATCACAATACCGACGCTTGCAAGCTGCTTTATTACGTCAGGTGTAAGGACACTTGTCCAGATATCCGGGGGAATTGCTTTGAGCTGGGTTTCCGTGGCTACAAAGGACGAGAAGGGGCTGTCGGGCATCCACAGGTTTTGTACCCAGAGCCAGCCCTGGTTTTGCTGCGTACCGGTTACGACAAAATCAATGGTCTGTTTGGCAAGTTCGGTGTTGGCCACCATGCGCATGGCACCGAACATCGCAATCAGCACCGGGAAGCTGAGCAGCATCGGCAAACAACCGGACAAAGGGCTGATGTGCTCTTTGCGGTACAGCTCGGCCGTTTTCTGGTTGAGCTTTTCTTTATCGTTGGCATACTTTTTTTGCAGCTTGGCAACTTGCGGCTGCAAGTCTGACATGCGGCGCATGCTTTTGCGGCTTTTGAAATCCAAAGGCAGCAACAGCGTTTTGATGATGATCGTAAAGATAACGATCGACCACCCGTAGTTGCCGATAAAACTATTGATTCCACTGAGAATATTAAACAAGAATGTATTTATCGCACCCATACGGCAATCAATTCCTCCTTATAGAAACATCGGTATTTTCTGGAACGGGGTCATACCCGCCTTTACCAAAGGGATTGCACCGAAGCACGCGCCATATCGCAAGCCGAAGACCTTTTAAGGCACCGAATCGCTGTAGGGCTGTAATGGCATACTCCGAACATGTGGGTAGAAACCTGCAAGAAGCATGGGTATGAGTGGAGATACGCCTTTGATAAAACCGTATCAGGCCGATGAATAACCTACTCATACTTTGTGACGCTCTCCCTGGTACAGGGAAAGCTTTCGCAGCATCAAATCCATACAGGTTTTGATTTGGCTGAACGAGCGCTGTGTTACGCCGGGGTGGGCGATAACCACGTATAGTCCGGGCTTTAACTCCGGCATCAGGGGCCGGACGCATTCCCGGAGTCTGCGCTTGATCAAATTGCGAACCACTGCGCCGCCGACCTTTTTGCTGACGGAAAACCCGATGCGTTTTTGACCGCTTCTGGCGTAGATCAGCGTGAGGTCCTTACAGGACGTCCGCATCCCGCGGCGGTATACATAGCTGAATTGCCGGTTAAGGCACAGCCGATACTGCTTCTGCAAACGAATGCCTCACTTCATAGGGCCGGTTTTGGCTAACATTGAAAAACCCGTGCCCATTTTACTTCAGCATTGAAGTAAAAGATGGGTGCGGGTAGCCTTCACATCGTCAATAACCGATGCATTATGCGCTGAGAACTTTGCGACCGCGGCGACGGCGGGCTGCCAGAACGCGACGACCATTCTTGGTGGACATCCGTTTACGGAAACCGTGAACCTTGCTGCGCTGTCTTTTCTTGGGCTGAAATGTACGTACCATTTTGCACAACTCCTTATCGTATCCTGTATGCCAAAAGGCATACATAATCACATAGACTAACCATTTTATTATAATGGTTCGGGGTTTGTTTGTCAATATAGTAATGTCGGATGCGCTGTATTTTTGATGGGGTCGAACTACTTGTCGATCTTGATTTTGAGCATGTCGAGTTGCTCCTGGCTGACAGGGGCGGGTGTGTCCATCATCGGGTCAATGCCGCCCTGACTTTTGGGGAAGGCGAGCACATCGCGAAGGCTATCAGCACCGCACAAAACCATGATTAGCCGATCAATACCGAAGGCAAAGCCGCCGTGCGGGGGCGTGCCGTATTGGAAGGCTTCCAAAAGGAACCCGAACTTGCTTTGGGCTTCTTCAGGGGTGAGACCGATCGTTTCAAACATCTTAGCCTGCAAATCGCTGCGGTGGATACGAATCGATCCGCTGCCCATTTCCACACCGTTCATCACCAAATCGTACGCCTTGGCGCGCACAGAACCGATATCGGTCTCCATCAAATGGATATCTTCGTCCATCACAGAGGTGAAGGGGTGATGCTCGGCCACAAAACGCCGGTCTTCTTCATCCCAGGAAACCAGCGGGAACTCGGTAATCCACAGCAGGTTATATTGTCTTTTGTCGATCAGGTTCAGCTCGTGCCCGAGTTTCAGACGGAGCTGCCCCATGGCAGTCTGCGCGGTCAGTGTTTTGTCTGCGATGACAAACAGCGCATCATCCACGCCGCAGTCCATGGCGGACAGCAGCTTATTCATGCTGTCGCCCTGCATGGCCTTGGCAAAGCTGGAACGAATCGTACTGTCTTCCTTGGGAATCGCCCAGGCAAGGCCCTTTACATGGTAGGTTTTGACAAACTCGCCTAAGCCGTCCAGTTGCTTGCGGGTCAGGTTGCCGGCACCTTTGGCGCAAATCGCCACAATACTCTGGCCGCTTTCTAGGGCGTTTTCAAACACCGGAAAGCCGCAGCCTTTCACGGTTTCGCTCACATCTTTGAGCTCCATGCCAAAGCGCAGATCCGGCTTGTCGCTGCCAAAACGCTTCATCGCATCGCGCCAGGTTAAACGAGGGAAGGGTACAGTAAGCTCAATATCCATCACGGTTTTGAACACATGCTGATAGATGGATTCAATCACATCCTGAATATCTTTAGGCTCAACAAAGCTCATTTCCATGTCAAACTGGGTGAACTCCGCCTGGCGGTCGGCGCGGCCGTCTTCATCGCGGAAGCAGCGGGCCAGCTGATAGTAGCGGTCAATGCCGCCGACCATGAGTAGTTGTTTATAAATCTGCGGGCTTTGGGGCAGCGCATAAAACATGCCTGGTTTTTGGCGGTAAGGCACCAGATAATCGCGTGCGCCCTCCGGGGTCGATTTGGTCAGAATGGGGGTTTCAACTTCGATGAAGTCTTTCTGATCAATGCTGTCGCGAATGGCCTTGAGCACGCGGTGGCGCAGCCGCAGCACCTTTTGCACTTCCGGCTTGCGCAAGTCAAGGTAGCGGTACTTCAGGCGAACGGCTTCCTGCTCGTTTGCGCCGTCTTCAATGTAAATCGGCGGGGTTTTGCTGGCGTTGATCACTGTGACGGTGTCAGCAAACACTTCAATATCGCCGGTTTTCATCTGCGGGTTTACGGCATCCTGTGCACGCATGCTGACAGTACCGGAAATCTCCACCACATATTCGCCGCGCAGGCTTTCAGCCGTTTGGAAACTGGTTGCGTCCATTTTAGTGGAATCGGCCACGACCTGAACGATGCCGCTGCGGTCTCTGACCTGAATAAAAATCAAGCCACCCAGGTTACGGGCGCGCTGCACCCAGCCTTTGAGTAATACGGTCTCCCCGGTTGCCTGTTTGGTTATTTCACCACAATAGTGTGTACGCTGTTTCATTAAGAATTTGCCTCCTCATTGCTGTTTTCAATCCGATCTTTCACCTGTTGAGGAGCATCCGCCAGTGTGGCTTCCCATTCTTCGCCGCTTTGCATATTGCGCAGTTTGACAACGCCCTTTTGGGCTTCCTCTTCGCCGAGTATGGCTACAAATGAGGCACCAATCTTATTGGCATATTTAAACTGTGCTTTTAGGCCACGGGATGTGTGATTCATATCCGCTTTCACGCCGAGGCTTCGAAGCTGCAATAAAAGATGAAACGCTTTGGGGGCCAGTGACCTGTCCAGCGGGGCGATATAGATATCCGGAACGGAGCTGATAACGTGCAGCTTTTTTTGATCAACTGATAAAGTATCCAGATGTGCCAGTACGCGTTCCATGCCCATACCAAACCCAACGCCGGGGATGCTCGGTCCACCGATTTCTTCCACAAGTCCGTCGTATCGCCCGCCGCCCGTGAGGGTCAGCGGGCCATGATCAGCATCGGAGACGATCTCAAACACCGTTTTGGTGTAATAGTCAAGTCCGCGTACCAGTCCCGTATCCACTGTATAGGTCAGACCGGCAGCGGTAAGCAGCGATTGCAGAGACGTAAAATGTTTCTTGCATTCGTCGCAGAGGTGGTCAATCATGCGCGGTGCGTCTTTCAGCTGCGCCTGGCAGCTCGGCACTTTGCAATCCAGCACGCGAAGCGGATTAATGTCCATTCTGTCTGTGCAGTCGCCGCAAAGCAGGTCTTTCTTGCTGTGCAGATAGAACAGCAATGCTTGCCGGTATGTGGGGCGGCAAACAGGACAGCCGATGGAATTAATCAACAGGCGGACATCGGTGATGCCCATACTGCGTAACAGATCCATCCCAAGCCAGATGATTTCAGCATCGGCGGACGCTTCCTTTGCACCAAAACACTCCACGCCGAACTGATGGTGCTCGCGAAGCCTGCCGGACTGGGGCGCTTCATAGCGGAAGTGCGGAGAATACAGGTAATAAAACTTGGCCGGCATTGCCTGATTGTGCAAGCCGGATTCCAAAAACGCGCGGACTACGCCGGCTGTCGTTTCCGGTTTCAGGGTGATGGAGCGACCGCCTTTATCCTCGAAAGTGTACATTTCTTTTCGTACGATATCGCTGGATTCGCCCACGGAACGTGTAAACAGCACCGTATGCTCAAAGACGGGTGTCCGTATTTCCTGATAACCCGCAAGCCGTGTTTTTTCACGGATTAGCGTTTCCATCGCCTGATACCGGGCGGTCTCGGCGGGAAGAACATCCTTTGTGCCTTTGGGGACTTGCGTTAGCATTCCGTTCACCTCAAACGTTTAGATTAGGGGGATTATACCGTGTTTGCCAGCTCAGCGTCAACTGAGATACACGTTTTTATCCGCAATATATTGCTCATAGGAAATCAATACCTCGCGGGGCTTGGAACCAGCGCTTTGGCTGATGATGCCGCGCTTGGCCATATCATCAATCAGGCGGCCTGCACGGGCATAGCCGATTTTCATACGCCGCTGCAGCATGGAAATACTCGCTTGCCCGTCTGAAAGCACCATTTCAATCGCTTCTTCCATGCGGTTGTCCAGCGTTTCGTCTCCGCTGCCGCCAAGTGCTGCGGGGATGCCGGATTCGGACCCTTCCATCAGCTCGCTGATGGCATCGTCGTAATCCGGCTCGGAGTTGTTGACAATATAGTCAACCACATCACGGATTTCCTGATCGCTGACAAAACAGCCCTGCACGCGGATGGGCGCGTTGCTGCCAGTGGGGTAGTAGAACATATCGCCGCTGCCCAGCAGCTTTTCAGCGCCATTGGCATCCAAAATGGTACGGCTGTCGATGCTGGACGCCACGGCAAAGGAAATGCGAGAGGGGAAGTTGGCTTTGATCAGCCCGGTAATTACGTTGACCGTGGGGCGCTGCGTGGCGATAATGACATGAATACCGGCCGCCCGGGCCAGCTGTGCCAAGCGAATGATGGAGTCTTCCACCTCGCGCTTGCAGGCAAGCATCAAATCGGCTAATTCATCGATCACAACAACAATGCGGGGGAGTGCGGGTTCGTCTCCGGCGCGGCGCGCATTATACGAGGTAATATTGCGAACGCCTTTCGACTGCATTTTGTGATAGCGGTCCAGCATTTCCTGTACAGCCCAGGCCAGTGCACCGGCAGCTTTGTGGGGGTCGGTAACCACCGGAATCAGCAGGTGGGGGATTTCATTATAGCCTTGCAGCTCGACAACCTTGGGATCAATCAAAATCATGCGCAGTTCCTGCGGCGACTGCCGGAAGATTAGGCTGTTGATAATGGTATTGATGCACACGCTTTTACCACTGCCGGTTTGGCCGGCAATCAGCAGATGCGGCATTTTCTCCAAATCGCAGATTACGGACTTCCCGGCAATATCCTTGCCCAGCGCAATACACAGCGTGCCTTTGGCGCGCTCCATTTCCGGGCTGGTTAGCACTTCTGCAAGGGAAACCTTGGAAATGTCGCGGTTGGGAACCTCAATACCGAACAGATTGGTACCGGGAATGGGGACTTCAATACGCACCTGTCCGTTGGCGGCGAGCTGGAGTGCAATGGTCTCGGAAATGCCGAGGATTTTTTTAACATTAACGCCGCTGGACGTGAGACCTAGCTCATACCGCGTCACGGCTGGGCCGTGGGTTACGCGCTGTACTACGGCAGGAATATCAAAACTCGCCAGGGTGTCCTCCAGCGTCTGCACGCTTTGCGCATCGAATTGCTTGTCCACAGGCGGGGCAAACCGTGTGTGGTCAAGCAGCTCAATCATGGGGTAGGGATAGGAGGGCACTCTCGGCTTTGTGGCCACCTTTTTCTCTTGCGGCGCCGGGCGTTTGTTCAGTACAAGCGCGGGGTCATCCAAGCGCTTGCCGCTTGGCGGGAATTCTTTCGGTGGTGCTGTGCGTTTTTTCGGCGCTTTATAGGCTTCAAACGGGTCTTTGGCAGGCGTAGGTTCTTGCTGTGGCTGTGCTGCCGGGGCAGGCGGCCAATATTCAAGGGTCTCGGCAGGTTCTTCACCCATTTGTCTTGCGATTTGAGATTTTCGTTGACGGATTTCATCCATTCGTTTCATGACTTTTCCTGTGTCGCCGCTAACCTTTGCTTTCCCGGCAGGCGAGGGCGAGACGATGGTTTCATCATACAGCGATACGGGAGGTGGATTGACGGGCTGGCGTTTCTTTGGCGCAGGCCGGGGTTGCTGACCCGCGGCGGGTGCTGGCTGCGTATCAAAAGGAGCCTGCTGCTGAGGGGGCATCTGCATTTGCTGTTGCTGCTGCTGTTTTCTACGCATGAACGCGGGAAGCTGCCTGCTGCGTTTGTCGCGCTCTTCATCCGCTTGCTGTTTTTCAATCTTTTTCAGGTGCGTCTGCTGGCGTTTGGCCAGAGCGCGCTGATCTTTATTGGCCGAGCGGCCGTTTCGCATTTGTCTGAGAGAGCCGATAAAATCGAACCGGGAGAAGAACAACAGGCAAAGCAGGCTTAGGAGAGACAAAACAATCACCCCGCCGACCGTACCAACGAATGTGAGCAGCGGCCAGGCTGTGATCATCCCCAGCATACCGCCAAGGCTGCCCTGATAGGAGTCAAAGCGATAGCTTGTGCCCAGTATAGAGAGGTAGTCATCTTTACCAAGCTTGCCGAAATAGTCAATCACTGTTTCGCCGGAAATCTTGGACAGGATGTTGATAATGCCAAGAACGAACAGGAAAAAAAGTAATAGCAGCAAAAATGCACGCATCGATATTCTGCGATAGGCGGATA
Organism: Candidatus Limiplasma sp.; assembly: GCA_963675925.2. Taxonomy (GTDB): domain Bacteria; phylum Bacillota; class Clostridia; order Christensenellales; family Aristaeellaceae; genus CAXXOK01. Next base: position 399,988 of record CAXXIB010000003.1, on the reverse strand, counting down.
GCATAACAAGTAGACCGCCCCAGATAATGAACAGCGGTACGCCCAGTGCCATAGACCCGCCAAGGCCTTGCATAATACGGCAGATTGCCATAAATACGCTGCCTTGCACAAGGTTAAGCGACGATACAGCGGCAAGCACGCCCAGCGCCATTAACAGAATACCAAAAATATTCCGAAACAGGATTGTATCGGAACTGTAATTCTTCGCACGCGTCCGTCTTCTCGCTGCCATAAGACCTCCGGTTTAGTTCTTGAGTTGGATGGCGTATAGCACGCCGTCTTCATCGGCATAGAGCATTAGTTGCTTGTCGCCAATGGAATAGTAGTCCGCCGTGCCTACAGGCAAACCATAATCGGGAGCAATAGCGGAATCATAGGCAACGACAGTGCCTGGGGTTTCGCCCAGAATCTTTCGCCACTGGCTTTGCGTTGTGACACCGGTTTGAATGCCGTACAGATTCATGCGTCTTGCCTGAATACCTTCTACGATGGACGCATCGTAATCAGCCGTTAGCGCGTCGGACAGGATTAACACCTGCCGAAATGCAGCGTCCTCAAACTGGAAATAGCGGCCGCCGGGAAACTGGTCCGGGGTGTTCGGCAGGCGGAATTGATCGATCAATTCAGGAATCGAATCGCCCAGATGAACCGGAAGATAGGGAAGCGTACCTTTAGAAACAATCGCCTCAATAGCAGCTTTGATGTCAGTATCACTTTGCTGCGGCAAAAGCGCGTCAAGGCGGGCCGGAACCGCGTCAGCTTCGGTAATCAGCAGCGGTTGTAATTCACCGTATTGAAACTGCACTGCGCCGCTATAGCCTGAAAGCAGAGAGAATTGCTTGTTTGGATAATAAAACGTGATGCCTTTTTGATCAAAGTAGAAATTGTCTTCCGGCAGCGGGGTCAGCTCGGCATACATCAGGTAGCTGGACAGCTCGTCTTCCAGGCTATCGCTTATCTGCTGCTCCATCCATGCCAGTGCTTCGTCAGGACTAACAAAGAAATCAGAAAGCGTTATACGATTCCCGGTTCTTAGATCAAAGGAAAGCGCGGTGTACTCCTGTCCTTTGCGCAAATTGGCCATCACACCGTTTGCGTCGATCAAGACAGATAACAGCATACCCTGCTGATAAGCTGTGTAAGAGACCTGCAAACCCGTGCCGCCGGGTTGTAGAGTGCTAAGCGTCGTCAAGCGCTGTGCAATGTTCGCCTCTTCCACAATGGTGTTGTTGATAGCAGTTTGTATGGCAAGATCGTCCATACCGCTTAGCTGCGGATAGTGAACGTAGTTATCGCCGAAATCAGTTTGAACATCATCTATTGTGATAGGCGGAAGCGCTTCTTCCGCTTTTATGGATACGGGTATAATCAAAAAAGAAGCGCAAAGTAAAATAAGGATGGAAACGGATCGAAGTCCAAGCGGTTTCACGTGCATCTTTGCCCGCTCCTTTCTCAAAAAAGTATACCGTATCGGGTGGTTTGTTGCAAGTATGTTACAAAACAAAGAAAGAGCGCAAGAACTCGGCTTGCGCTCTTGTTTTATGCCGGTTTCTATAGAATATAACGGGGCTCAGCAGCCGTTTGTTCCTGCATTTCTTTGGCCTTGTCAACATACTTCTGCTCGAAGGTGTTACCAAGCACGGCAAAGCTTGCGATTTTGGAGTTTTCCACGCCGGGCTGGTTAAACGCATCGATATTCAATAGCTCACCCATGTAGGCCGTTGCCAGTTCGAAGAAGTATAGCAGCTGACCGATGGTGTATGCATTGACCTCTGGCAGCACGATGGTTTGATTCATGCGCCCGGCCTGGCAAAGTGCGAATTCGGTGCCTTGCAGCTCTGCATCCAGCAGCTGGTTCAAGGTCTTACCACCCAGGAACGCGACGTTCTTAAACTCCTCGCAGCCATGGGGGATGGTATATTCCGTACGGAACTGATCCACCTTTAAGAAAGTGATGACTTTGTCATACGGCCCTTCGGTGTACAGCTGCAGCTGGCTGTGCTGATCGGTCACGCCCAGCGCTTTGGTGGGAGTCTGTCCGTAGTTGACGGCTTTCCCATCGCGCGTCTTGTTCTTTCCAAGGCTTTCCGCCCAGAGCTGGCAGAACCAGTCCGCCATGTATTTCAAACTATCAGCATAGGGCATCACGACCTGCACATTCGCGTTGTGATTTTCGGTTGCAATATATTGCAGCACCGCTTCCATCAAGGCCGGGTTTTGCCAAACATCGCCGGAGTTGCAGCGATCATCCATAGCGGCAGCCCCGTCCAGCATGGCGCGGATATCAATGCCGCAAACCGCTGCGGGGAGAAGCCCAACAGGAGAAAGCTCGCTAAAGCGGCCGCCAACACCATCCGGAATGACAAACATACGGAACCCTTCGGCTTTGCCAATCTTGATCAGGTTGCCGTTCACTGCGTCGGTCGTTGCAATGATGTGCTTCTGCCAGCCTTCGCCGACCTCCTTTTTCAGCAGATCGGAAATAATCAGGTACTGGCTCATGGTTTCGGCAGTTGCGCCGCTTTTGGTGATGATGTTAAAGCAGGTTGTTTTTACATCAATCACATCCAGCAGCGAAGCCATACGCTCCGGATCGATATTATCTTCCACATAGAATTTCGGGCCGTTGCGGTGTGCATACTCGTTCCAGCGAAGGTGGCTGAGAGCATTCTGTACAGCAATCGGGCCCAGTGCGCTGCCGCCAATGCCTAAAACGACAAAGGACTGATAGGTATTGCGCACGTAGGCGGCGGCATCTTCTATCTGCGCTACGATCTGCGACTGGTTTTTATGCAGTTCCGTCCAGCCCAGCATTAAGTCGTTGTTACCGCGGTTTTTTTCTATGGCTTGATGGGCGTCTTTGGCACGGGCAGACAACGCGTCAATTTCGCTTGCCTGTATTCCGTGTTCGGCGTCCAGCCGTCCGCGCATCATATTGTTGAAGTCCAGGGTGATTTGCGGGTGATTTGCGTGTTTCATACCGGTTCCTCCTCTTTTTCTACTGCGATTATAGCACATTGAAACGGGATACAAAAGAGCGTTTCCGCAAAGGAAACGCTCTATAATTGGTTTTTTGGTTTCTTACGGCTGTTTGCCGATGTAGGCTAATATGCCGCCGTCCACATACAAAATGTGTCCGTTGACGAAGTTCGAAGCATCGCTTGCAAGGAACACCGCCGGTCCGACCAGGTCTTCCGGGTCGCCCCAGCGGTTGGCCGGGGTTTTGGCACGGATGAAGGAATCAAACGGATGCATGGAGCCGTCAGCTTGCTTCTCACGCAGCGGCGCGGTCTGCGGGGTGGCAATATAGCCGGGCCCCAGACCATTGCACTGTATGTTGTAAGAACCATATTCCGAACAGATATTGCGTGTCAGCATCTTCAGACCGCCTTTGGCAGCGGCGTAGGCGGCTACTGTTTCACGGCCGAGCTCGCTCATCATCGAACAGATGTTGATGATCTTGCCGTGTCCCTTTTTGATCATGGAGGGGATCACAGCTTTGGATACGATGAACGGTGCGTTCAAATCCACGTCGATCACCTTGCGGAAGTCCGCGGCGGACATTTCTGTCATCGGCATACGCTTAATGATGCCTGCATTATTGACCAGAATATCGATCACGCCGACTTCCTTTTCAATTTGCGCAACCAAAGCATTCACGGCATCCTCGTCCGTCACGTCGCAAACATAGCCATAGGCTTTAATTCCGGCCTCCTTGTATGCTTGCAGGCCTTTATCGACGAGGTCTTGATTGATATCGTTGAAAACGATTGTCGCCCCGGCCTTGGCGTATCCTTGTGCAATGGCAAAGCCAATGCCGTAGCTGGCCCCGGTCACCAATGCGACTTTGTTATTTAATGAAAATGCGGATGGCATAGCTTTCCTCCTTATCGCTGCACACGGCCGGAGCCGCTGCCTTTCATGAGGCTTTCGACCTCTGAAACGGTAACACGGTTGAAATCGCCGGAGATGGTATGCTTCAGGCAGCTTGCGGCGACAGCAAACTCCAGCGCGGATTGTTCATCATCGTAATGCGTCAGGCCGTAAATCAGGCCGGCACCGAAACTATCGCCACCGCCGACACGATCTACAATGTGGGTCATGTTGTACTTGCGGCTGAGGTAGAAGTCTTTGCCGTTGTATAGGCATGCGCTCCAGTCGTTATGGTTGGCGCTTTTGGATTCCCTAAGCGTGATGGCAACCCGTTTCACATTGGGGTAAGTATCCATAGCAAGCTTGGCAATGGCTTGATACTGCGCGACATTTAACTCGCCGGACTCCACAGCCGCCTGGCTTTCAGCTTTGAGCAGGAGGGATTTTTGAAAATCCTCCTCGTTTGCAATGATGGTGTCCACGTACTGCACCAGCTCGGTCATGACCTGGTCAGCTGTTTTCCCGTATTTCCACAGGTTTTTACGGTAGTTTAAGTCACAGCTTACATGCAAACCACGTTGTTTAGCGGCTTTCACCGCCGCCAGGCTGAGCTCTGCCGCGCTCGGGCTGATGGCCGGTGTGATGCCGGTGATATGGAACCACTGTGCATCGCTGAAAGCGGCATCCCAATTGATGTCGGCAAGAGACGCTTCGGCAATCGCACTGCCGGCACGGTCGTATATCACTTTGCTGGGGCGCTGCACAGCGCCGATTTCCAGATAATAGATTCCCATTCGTCCGGGTTTGCGCACGATGCTGCTAGTATCCACACCCAAGCCGCGCAGTTCGCGCAAGCACGCATCACCAACAGCATTATCGGGCAGTACGGTAACAAACCGGGCATCCATGCCGTAATTGGCTAAGCTGACGGCAACATTCGCCTCGCCGCCGCCAAAGGTGGCTTCCAGCACGGGGGATTGGAAAAAGCGCTCATAACCGGGGCTTTTCAGGCGAAGCATAATTTCGCCGAAGGTTACAACTTTCATCCGTTCTTCATCCTTTATCCGTTACTTTTGCAGGAGATGGAAAGCAAACCCGGCAATTTCATCCTTGAAGTATACGGCCATAAGCTTTCCGTCTTTATAGCTAGTGCTTTCGTCGTCGAAAGCGAATCCCTTTTGCTCCAAGTACCAACGCGCACGCTGAATATAGTTGGTGCCCAGTGCGATGTGCCCATGCGTACCGCGAAACGGCTTTTTCATGAACTCCATCGCAGTTCCGGTAAAGGTGGAACTGTTTCCATCCTTTATCGGCCAGCCGAGCATGGTGGCCAGGGCCTTTGCATCGCGCATGGCCTGCTCCGGGGTGCCGGAGTTGATACCGATATGCTTGAGCTCAAACCCCAGCATACGGTTTACAGCGCTTGCGGTAAGCTCTTCGATTGTCGCCCAGTCTTTTTTGTCAATCGCTTTTTTATCGACCATCCAACTGCCGCCGCAGGCGACGATTTTGGAAAAGTTGAGATAATCCAGAAGATTGGCTTCATTGATTCCGCCGGTCGGAATGAAATGAACATCAACATACGGGCCGCTGAGCGCTTTGATTGTTTTCAGACCGCCAACAGCTTCGGCCGGAAAGAACTTCACGGTTGTCAGGCCCAGCGAGAGCGCGATTTCGATTTCAGATGCAGTGGAACAACCCGGTACAATGGGAATGCCCACCGCTTGGCAGTGCTTGACGACCGCTGGGTTGATACCGGGGCTGACGATATAGCTTGCTCCGGCCGCGACCGCGCGGTCAACCTGCTCGGTCGTAAGTACGGTGCCTGCACCAAGCAATACATTTGGAAGCTCTTTGTGCACCCGGCGGATGGATTCCTCGGCCGCATCGGTGCGGAAGGTGATCTCCGCCACCGGCAAGCCGCCATTGGACAGCGCTTTGCAAAGGGGTACGGCGTCATTGGCATCGGTGATTTTGATTACAGGAATCATTCCGGCTAACGATAGCTGCTTGATCATATCCATAGTCAATCACATCGCTTTCTTGTCCGTGCAGCTTATTTGAGATCATGCATGGAAACAGCGTCCATGTCATCAAATGCCTGATTTTCGCCAACCATGCCCCAGATAAAGGAATACCCCTGCGTGCCGCTGGCACTGTGGATGGACCAGCTGGGGCTGATCACTGCCTGGCGGTTGCGCACAACCAGATGGCGGGTTTCCGACGGTTCGCCCATGTAGTGGAAAACAACGGCATCGTCGGAAAGGTTAAAGTACAGATAGACTTCCATGCGGCGGTCATGCGTATGGCAGGGCATGGTATTCCACACATTGCCGGGCATCAGGTTGGTCATGCCCATCACCAGCTGACAGCTTTCCACCTGCCCGGGAAGGATGTATTTGCAAATCGTGCGGTGGTTGCTCTGCTCCTGAGAGCCGAGTTCAACCTTGGCGCAGTTTTCCGGCTCGATCAACGTGGTCGGGTACTCACGGTGCGCCGGTGCGGAGTTGAGATAGAACATGGCGGGCTCGCTGCTGTTTTCGCTTGCAAATGTTACGTCGCCCGCGCCCATGCCAACATATAGACCATCCTTATGGCGAAGGGAATAGGTGCTTCCGTCCACTGTAATGGTACCGGCACCGCCGATATTGATTACACCCAGCTCACGTCGCTCTAAAAAGCTTTTGGCATGCAGTTCATCGCCGGCGGGCAGTGACAATGTACCCTTCACCGGAACCGCGCTGCCTGTGATGATGCGGTCTATGTGGCTGTATACCATTTTCACCGAATCCGGTGAGAATAAATCCTCAATCAGAAACTCCTGACGCAGACGCGTTGTGTCGTAAGTCCGGGCATCCTTCGGGTTTGTTGCGTTACGCACTTCCATGTGAATACATCCTCCTTCAGTATATATACAACTGTGTATAAAAAGGATATTCGTCACCCTGAATTGGATTTCCTTTTAGATTCTCAATTTCTTCCAAAACGCGTAGAAAGCGCTTGTATCATCCCGTTTCTCTTTATGTCTTCCAGTGCATGTGACACGGTTTGTGAAAGTCCCGGAATTGAAGACAAGTTTTGGCCCCAGAACGTTTCATTCTGCAAAAACAGCACCGTTTGCTCCTGTGCAGGCAGTGCGGACGTGTCCCGAAAGAACATCAAAACCGCCTCATCATCAAGGATTGAGTAGGGCATACCATCTCTTTGACATAGCAGTGCACCATCTACAATCGTATCGCCCTGATATAATGCCATCAGCGCAGCCAGCGAGAATCTGAGGCGCGGGGGAAGCACGCCATGCGTGTCTATGTAAGCCAGAAAGCTGGGCATGCAGCGTGCCCGCCACTTGGCCACGGAATTGAGAGAGATTGACAGCAATTTATGCTCAATAAACGGGTTTTCAAAGCGGCTGATAACGGCGTTGGCAAAGGCCTCCAAATCGGCTTTGGGAAGGCTGAGTGTCGGGATGATTTCACTGTGCAACGTTTCCAGAATGAAGGATTTAATGGCAGGATCGGCCATGGCCTGCTTGACCGTATTGTGACCGGATAAAAACGCCACCGGGACAAATGATGTATGCGCACCGTTGAGGATTCTGACTTTGCGCTGCTTATAGGGTTTTTGATTGTCTGTGAAAATCACCGGAAGGCCGCAATCAGGCAGGGGAAGCTCAGCCTGAATATCCTTTTTGGATTCAATGACCCACAAGCCAAAAGGTTCCGCCGTGTCCAGCAGCTGATCTTCATACCCAAGCGTTTCCCATAGCGCTTCCGCCTCGCTTGCGGGATAGCCTGTAACGATGCGGTCAACCAGTGTTGATGTGAACACGCACGCGTCTTCCAGCCACTGGAGAAACCGGTCGCCGAGCTCCCAATTCTTTGCGAGTTCAACAACACAACGCTTGAGCTCAATCCCGTTATCGTCAATTAGCTCAACCGGTAAAATGATCAGGCCTTTATCCAGCGCATAGTCGAAAGCTTCTGCACGTTCAAACAGGAACTTGGTCAGCTTGCCCGGATAGGTGCGTGGAGGTTTATACGTAAACTTGTCTGATTTGTCCAGTACAATTCCGGCCTCCGTCGTATTGCTGACAATGAAACGAAGGCTGTCAAGTGCTGCAAACGCAGCATATTTGTCATACTCTGTATAACAGTCAACAGCATCCTGAATACTGGTAATAAGTCTGGTTGTTTCGACTTGCTTTCCGTCTTGCATGCCGCGCAGCAGCACCGTGTAACGGCAGTCCTGTGCATGAAAGCGATCCAAGGTGCCATGTTCAATGGGCTTAACGACTACGATGCTGCCATCGAATTTGCCTTTTTCTACAGCGATATCCAGAAAATAATCAACAAACGCGCGCAAGAAATTGCCTTCCCCAAATTGAAGTACTTTTATGTCGCGTTTTTCGGCCGGGGCAAGCGCTTTCGATAGTCTTTGCATTGCCGCGCACCTCCGTTTCTATAGAAATGTAAATAGTTACATGGTTTCGTATTCATTCTACCTCTATTTCAAAGGGCAGTCAATGGATGGATGAAGATATAGCAGGGGATGGCACGCCGGAAACAAAGGCTACAAGCGTATCCTCTTGCGTTTTCAAAATAATTCTATATACTGTAAGCTGTGTAAGAAACAGTGAAACTAGTATCAGTATGACAGGGATGATAGTGCATGAATATATATGATATTTCAGAAAAGGCCGGGGTATCCATTGCAACGGTATCGCGTGTCATCAACAACAGCGCCAGGGTCAGCCCCAAGACAAGGGAAAAAGTGCTGTCCGTGATGGCGCAGTATGAATATGTGCCCAATCCCTTTGCGCGCGGTCTGGGGCTGAAAACCATGCGTACCATTGGGCTGCTGTGCCCAAACGCTGCGGATTATTATCTGGCCAATGCTTTAAGCAATCTGGAGCGCAGACTGCGCCTGCAAGGGTACGACAGTATGTTGCTGTGTACCGGCAAAGCCCTGGCAGATCGCGAAAAAGGCGTGGACTGGCTGATCTCCAAACATGTAGACGGCATCATCCTGATGGGGTCCACCTTTGTTGAGGACAGTGAGGAAGGAAACCAATACCTGCGAAACGCGTCCAAGCATCTTCCGGTTGTGCTTTTAAACGCGTCCTATGCCGGGGAGAATATTTACAGCATACTCTGTGACGATTTTCATGCAACGCAGAATGCGACGCAGTACTTACTGGAGCAGGGCCGCAAAAACATCTTATATTTATACCATAACCGCAACTATAGCGGACTGAAGAAACTTGCCGGGTATAAAGCGGCATTGAAAAGCGCCGGACTGCCTGTGCAGGATAAGCTGATTCATTATTATACGGAAGATAAAATGAGCATTCCGGGAGTCCGGGACTATATGCTGGGTCTTGAGAAAAAAGGCTTACGGTTTGACGCCGTGATGACATCGGAGGATGTGCTGGCCGTGGGCGTGTTTAAGTACGCACGCATAGTGGGCCGCAGCGTACCGGAGGATTTACCGATTATCGGGTACAATAATTCCTCCTACTGCCTGTGCTGCGAGCCGGAGCTTTCCAGTGTGGACAACAAGCTGGATATGCTCTGTGAACAATCCGTGAGCACGCTGCTCAAAGTGCTGTCCGGGGAAAGCGTTCCCCAGAAAATGGTGTTCATGGGCGAGCTGGTTAAACGCGGAAGTACCTGAACTAAGCGCGTAGCCAAAACGGCGCCAGCGGCAGTTTGTTTTCCCCGTACACGTTGATTTCACCATAGTTGACAAAGGCATACCGCACAAAGCGCGGATGGGTAACCTGCGGTGAGCTGATGCAGATTTCCGTTCCGTTAATTTCTGCATCCGCCGAAACAAAAATACAATCCTCTCCGGCTAGTTCAAACAGCCGGGGAGTTTTGCTATCCCGCAGCGGAGAGGATACGGTTACAAGCATTGTATTCCCATCCGCGCGAGCATGTATAGCATAAGGATGGCTCGGTGCCGGGGTATGGTAGATAAGCTGCAAGGCTTGTGAAAACAGTCTATCGGCGACGGTGACTTTATCCTGTGGGTGAATGTCTTCTTGCTCGCCGCCGTCGATCATCACGGCCATGCCGGTATTGCGAACGCTTTTGTGCACTGCGTCCTGTGCCAGGCGCAGCACTGGCCAACTGCCTTCAGCATCCCGCTGGTTGTACATTGGGAGTTGCACGAACAAAAACGGTAAGGCGGGGGAGCGGAACAAATCGCGCCATAGTGCGATAAGTGCAGTGAAAAACATACCGTACAGGTGTGGATGACGATAATCGGACTCGCCCTGATAGTATAAAATGCCTGTGAGGGTATACGGCGCGATGCGCTTGACCATAGTTTCAGCCAGTCCGCAGGGTCGAAACAGGCTTTTTCGGCCTTCCGGCGGTGGATAAGGGCAGGGACCAAGCGCGGATTCCAATTCTGCAAAGCATATGGATGGCGTTTCGCGTTTTAGCGCATTGGCACTGCGGTTCCATCTGGCAAAGGCCTTTTGCTGCGCGCTGTAGGCCTTTTGATACTCTTCATCCGTTTGCCCTTGGATGCGTTTCATGTAAGCATCAAAGTATGCCTTGCCAACAGTAGTTGCAGTCAACGTTTCTTCATCCAGCCACGCCGTGATCGACGTGCCGCCTAAGTAGCAACCGATGATGCCGATGGGAATATTGAATTGATTTTGCAGTTTTCTGGCAAAGTGAAACGCAACCGCGCTCATAGTTCCGCAGGCATTTGGCTGCACAACATGCCACTTTGTTTTTCGTTCCCAGGCCAATGTGGACGCATCCAGTACCGCCTGTACCGGATAAGTACAATATCGTATCAAAGGCATATCGGCATCGTTTGCATACTGTATGCCATCTTTAGTATCCTTCAGTCGCATTTCCATATTGCTTTGCCCGCCGGCAAAATACACATCGCCGATCATCACATCAGAAAATGTGATGGTTAATTCACCATCGGTAACATGCAGCGTATACGGGCCGCCATGCTCCATCGGCGGAAGCAGTGCTTCAAAATGCCCCTTGACAGCCACAACCGTTGCGGTATGATGATGTATAGAGATTGAAATTGTTCTACCACTGACTGCTTCACCAAAAACACGAATGGGCTGTTTTCTGCAAAGCACCATATGGTCGCTGAAGATCGGGGCCAGCCTTAAAGTATCAGGCACGATGATATCCTCCACTGCTTTTCTGTGTCTATTATAATGCAGAAACACAGAGATTAACAGATTGTAAAATTTGGTTCGATGAATATATCTTGTGCTATTGACGAACCGATACCTCAACTGCTAGAATAATGCTTGTTATTTTTGAGATCGGAGGGGGCAGAAAGGTATGGATACGAAATTTATCTTTGTCACCGGCGGGGTAGTATCATCGCTGGGAAAAGGAATTACGGCAGCGTCGCTTGGGAGGTTGCTCAAAGCACGGGGCCTGCGGGTTTCCATCCAGAAATTTGACCCCTATCTGAATGTGGATCCCGGTACAATGAACCCTTACCAGCATGGTGAGGTGTTTGTGACCGACGACGGCGCAGAAACCGATCTCGACCTTGGACACTACGAACGCTTTATCGACGAAAGCCTGACACAAGCCAGCAACGTAACCAGCGGACGCGTGTATAAAACCGTAATCGACCGCGAACGCAAAGGCGAATATCTGGGAGCGACCATCCAGGTCATCCCGCACATTACCAACGAAATTAAGAGAAATATCATTGCCGTCAGCCGCACCGAAGCTGCGCCGGACGTCGTGATTACAGAAATCGGCGGAACGGTGGGCGATATCGAAAGCCTACCGTTTATTGAAGCAGTCCGCCAAATGCGCGCAGAAGTCGGCAGAGAAAACTGCCTGTACCTGCATGTTACGCTGATTCCGTATCTGAACGCTGCGGGTGAGCTGAAAACCAAGCCCACCCAGCACAGCGTAAAAGAGCTATCGGGCATCGGCATTTCACCCGATATTTTGGTGTGCCGCAGCGATCACGAGTTGCCGTACGAAGTCCGCGAAAAGATCAGCATGTTTTGTAACCTGCCCGTGGAACGCGTATTCCAGAATCTGAATGCAAGCTCGCTATACGCAGTACCGCTGATGCTGCACGAAGAAGGTCTGGATATACAGGTTGTGAAGCTCCTCGGGCTTGAATGCGGGGATGCTGATTTAACCGAATGGCGCAGCATGGTGGACCGCCACATCGCTAGTGAAGATGATGTCACCATCGGACTGGTCGGTAAATATGTCGAGCTGCCGGATGCCTACTTAAGCGTTGTGGAAGCGCTGACCCACGGCGGCATTTACAACGGCGTGAAAGCGAAAATCAACTGGATATCCGCTGAATCCATCACGCCGGAAAACGTTGAAGAAAAGCTGTCGGGTGTTAACGGCATTGTCGTGCCCGGCGGGTTCGGTTCCCGCGGCTTAGAAGGCAAAATGAACGCGATACAATACGTGCGTGAAAACAATATTCCGTTCCTGGGCCTGTGCCTGGGCATGCAAATGGCAGTGATTGAATTTGCCCGCCATGTGCTGGAAATGCGCGACGCCCATACAACGGAAATGGAGCCGCACACCACCTATCCTGTGATCGATTTGATGGCCGGCCAGGATCTGGAAAACCTCGGCGGCACCATGCGCCTTGGTAAATACCATTGCGTGCTCGCACCCGGCTCCAAAAGCGAAAAAGCCTATAACCAGAGCGACATTTGGGAGCGCCACCGCCATCGCTATGAGTTTAATAACGAGTATACCGATCGGTTTATCGTATCCGGGATGATCATGGCCGGTCGCAATCCGGAACGCGATTTGGTCGAAATTGTGGAAATTCCGGAGCATCCGTTCTTTGTCGGCGTACAATTCCACCCGGAATTAAAAAGCCGTCCCAACCGGCCGCATCCGTTGTTCCGCGATTTTATCGCCGCTGCTGTACAAGAAAAGAATAAATAAACGCAAACAAAAACTGCCGCATCAGTGATGCGGCAGTTTTTGAGTTGACTAATTTTGCGTTTGCTCTTGTGCCTGTTCCTGATCATACGCTTCCCACAGCGGACGGTAGATCGCAACGGCAGCGTTGTGTTCTTCCAATGTTTTGGAAAATGCCAGTTCTCCGGAGTTGGGGTCTTTGGCACAGAAGTACAGGTACTGCTCGGCGACAAACACGGCATCAGGATATAATGCGGCGCGTATAGCATCGGGCGAGGGATTGCAGATCGGGCCAAGCGGAAGACCTTTGTTGATATAGGTATTGTAAGGGGAGTCTATGGCAAGTTCGCTGGTTGTCAGGACCAAGCGGCTTTCGCCTGTTAGATAGTTCACGGTTACATCGCTGCCAAGCGTCATGCCTTTTTTCAGGCGGTTATGGAATATGGCCGACACACGGGCAAAATCCTCGGTCTTAGCTTCCCGCTCGATCATGGATGCCAGCGTAAGCACCTGATCCATGGTCATGCCAATTTCTGCAGCGCGCTGCTGCCACGCATAGTCAAACACGACATCGGTTTGATCCAGAAGCTTTTTCAGCAGAGCGGTCGGGGTGGTATCGGTGTAGATTTCATAGGTATTGGGGGCCAGATAACCCTCCAGCAGATACTTGCGCTGCTCAACGCGGGCGGTTGTCAGTTCTTCCCGTATGAAATAGTAATCCGAAAGCCCATCGCCGGACTTGCATAGCGAAAGGAATGTAGATGTATCTTCAAATACGCCTTCCTCTTTTAGCATCTGCGCAATGTCGTCAATCGTCCAGCCCGGAATAATTGTGATCCTCATGGTCAGCGGTTTCCCGTCGCCTGTTGTCAGCAACTCTGCGATCTCAAACACATTCATGTTTTTCTTGATTATATAATCGCCAGCCTGTATCTTTTGACCAAAGCCGACAAAATCGCAGTAATACTTAAATACAGTGCGATTATGAATTAAGCCCTGTTTTTCAAGGTTATCGGCCACGCGCGTCAGGCTTTGTCCGCTGGCAATGGAGAAGGGAACCCCGGCGTCATTTAGCGGGTCGACTGCGCTAAAGTAATTATCGTTGATGGTATTATAGAGTCCCGTTAATAAGCCAAACACCAGCACCAGCGCTGCGATAATGATGAGTACCGACCGAAGAACACGCCAAAGCGAGGCATACCAATAAAAACCATATTGGCGTTCCTCTTGGATTGGTTCTTCTTCATAGGACTGATAAGGATCGGTATGGCGTGCCATGCATCCTCCTACATACCGGGAAGGTTAATATCAATTTCGGCAGCTTGCGTTATAGTTTGAAAGACCTCGCTTAGCATTTGCTGCAGGCGAAGCTGGGCTACAAAATACTGCGAAACGCTTGCGTTCATCATCAGCAACGCCGAAAGCTGCTGAAAACGCTGTACATCATCGCTGGTTGAATCCGCTCCGGTAACAGCAGCCATTTGCAGCTTGGTTTGCAAGCGCGTGTACTCCTGAATCAGCGTTTGGTTGGTGGCATCGGCCATCACATCGTCTTTGATCTGTTTATATGCGGAATACTCTTCGCTATTTCGAATGGCGTCCGCCAGCGTCTTTGACGCAGTTTGTATATCATAGCTAGCCATCGGCATGCCTCCGTATCAGGCTTGGAAGGTTCGGAGTACCGAGCCGTCAAACGCCTTGATTTCAAATAGACTTGTATCCCAGTCCAGCATCATATAGCTTTTGGGCTGACCTTCGTGAGGAAGTGCAGACGAACCGGGGTTGATGTAGGTCACACCGGCGTGGTCTTCCACCGTATGAATGTGCGTATGCCCGTGAATGATAAGATCGCCGGGGGAAAGATTGGGCATATGGTGGATGTTATACAGATGACCGTGCGTAATGAATGCCATGCGCCCTGAGCGCAGCGGCAGTAGCGTATAGTCTGCCATCATGGGGAAGCTGAGCACCATCTGGTCAACCTCGGAATCGCAGTTGCCGCGTACGGCCAGGGGTTTAACTGCAAACTTGTTCAGCGCTTCGGATACCGCCATCGGATCATACGTTTCCGGCAGGGGGTTCCGGGGGCCGTGGTATAAAAGATCGCCAAGCAGAATCAGTCTGTCGGCTTTCTCTGATTCGAAGCGACCGAGAATATCCTTGCAGGCGGCAAACGAGCCGTGCATATCGCTGGCAAATAAAAACTTCATCAAATTTCCTCCTTAGGAAAAGTCGAGTTCAAGGGTCACGGGGCAATGGTCGCTGCCCAATACCTGGTCTTCAATATCGGCAACCAATACCTTGTCGGCAAGTCGCTTGCTGATCAGGAAGTAGTCAATGCGCCAGCCAACATTCCGGTCCCGTGCCGCCATACGGTAGGACCACCAGGAATACCGGTCAACCGCATCGGGATATAACAGACGGAAGGTATCGACAAACCCGCTAGATAACAGCACGGTCATCTTTTCGCGTTCCTGCGGGGTGAAACCGGCATTTTGCGTATTGGTTTTCGGGTTCTTCAAGTCAATTTCTTGATGCGCTACGTTCAGATCGCCACAGACGATGACAGGCTTCTTTTCATCCAGTGCCTTCAGGTAATCGCGAAACGCATCTTCCCAGGTCATGCGGTAATCCAGCCGTTTCAGCTCGTTCTGGCTGTTTGGCGTGTAGACCGTGACCATATAAAACGCGGGGTATTCCAGCGTGATGACACGACCTTCCTGATCGTGCTCTTCAATACCGATGCCAAACACGACGCTTAGCGGCTCGTGCTTGGTGAAAATCGCCGTACCGGAATAGCCTTTTTTTACGGCGCTGTTCCAGTAGACATGATAGCCTTCCGGATTCAAGTCGATTTGATCAGGCTGCAATTTAGTTTCTTGCACGCAGAAGAAATCGGCATCTTTGGTATCGAAGTATTCTATAAACCCTTTTTTTACACAGGCCCGTAAGCCGTTTACATTCCAAGATACAAACTTCATTGTAACCCTCCTATAGCATACATATCATAGCATATTTCGTATGTGTCAACAATGCGTGCGGCAGACTGTTACAGGTTCATTTGCCTACGCAAAACGAGGAAAAGATTTCGTCCAGCAGCTGATCGTCCACGCTTTCGCCGGTAATGCGGCCAAGCAGCCATAACGCCTCGCGTAAATCAACGGCAATCAGATCCAGCTGCGTGCCGCTTTTCAGTGCGTCCGCTGCTTGCGTTAGCTTAGCGGCTGTCTGCTGCGCCAATGCAATATGGCGCTGATGTGTGAGGGTATCTTCCTGTGGCTGGGTTAGAAACTGCGATACATAATCAAGGACTTGCTGCATGCCGCTGCCGGTTTGTGCCGATACAGAAAAAACGGGGGAATGCTTTGTCTGCGCTTGAATTTGCTGGATGGATACAGCAGCCGGTTTGTCTTCCTTTGTCGCAATCACAGCACAGGGGCAGTGCAGTTGCAGTGTAAGCAGATCGCGCTCAGCATCGCCCAGCGGTCTGGCGGCATCAATCAGCAAAAGGGCAACGTCGGCACTTTTAATTACCTGCCGCGCGCGCTGCACGCCGATGATCTCAACAGCGTCCTCACTGTCGCGCAGCCCCGCTGTATCCATCAAAATGACATTGAAGCCTTGAAGGGTGAAACTTCCTTCCAGTACATCGCGCGTGGTGCCGGGAATGTCGGTTACGATGGCGCGATCCTCGGACAGTAAGGTGTTAAACAGTGTGCTTTTCCCGGTGTTGGGGGTGCCATATAATGCAACGCGAAGCCCGGAACGCAGAATACGCGAGGCTCGCTCGTCTGCCGCGGCTGATAGGGTTTTGATTAGCGTATCCAATCCGGCGGACAGCGAAACCATCGCCTCGTCTTCGCCGACTTCTTCGGGGTAATCAATATACGCTTCTACGCCCGCGATCAGGCGGAGCAGGTCTTGTTGCACATCGTGGATAAAGCGGCTCGCACCGCCGGATAACAGCGCTTCCTGGCTGCGCAGCGCTGCGGAAGAACGGGCACTGATGATGCCCATGACGGCCTCGGCTTGCGCCAAATCAATCCGTCCGTTCATAAAGGCCCTGCGTGTAAATTCACCGGGCTCGGATGGCCTAACGCCGCGTTGAATCAGCAGTTTCATCACCAGCGACGCAGCAGCATGACCGCCGTGTATGTGCAGCTCGCAAACATCCTCTTTGGTGTAGCTGTGGGGAGCGGCCATCACCACACCCATAGCCTCATCTACCGTTGCTCCCTGCTGATCAACAATGGTTCCGTGCATCAGCAGATGGTCGGGGAAGGGCGGCTTATGGCCGCTTGCATGAAATATGCCGGAGAAAACAGCAATGGCGTTATCGCCGCTGATGCGGACAATGGCAATGCCGCCTTCGCCCTGTGCGGTCGCGATTCCGGCTATGGTTTCCGTCATTGCTGTCACTCCCCAAATCGTCTTTTCTGTGATATCATATCATATAGAGAACAGACAAAGCAAAAGGAGGAATTGCATGTCGAATGTCCGTGTAATGACAGCCCGTCCGCACCGCCTTTTGCCGCAAATCATCAAGTCAATCGGAGAGCACATCCATGCCGGGAACGAATGCGTATTGCTGGTTCCTGAGCAGTTTACCCTGCAAGCGGAGCGAGAGATTATCACGCGGTTGCAGCTTCCGGGACTATTCTCTGTAGAGGTCATATCCCCAACGCGTTTACGGCATCGTGTTACCGAAGCAGTGGGCGCGGATGACCGCACGCCCTTATCCGCTGCCGGACAGCAGATGGCTGTGCATTTTACATTGCAGCAATGCGGAAAGGAGCTTAAGTTTTACCAGGGTTCCGTGAATCGTAGAGGCTTTGCCCAAAAACTGACTGCCTTGATTGCCGATATGAAACGGGGTGGACTGCAGCCTGATGCACTTGCAGAATATGCAAAGGCGCAGCCCGAGGGGATGGAAAAAGAGAAATTGCAGGATTTAGCTGTGATTTATACGGCGTACCACCAAACGCTTGCTGATAAACTGGAAGACAGCGATGATCTCAACCAGTTTGTAACCGATCATCTGGCAGAAAGCGAGATCTTGGCGGGTAAACATATCCTCACCTTTGGCTTTGATGCTATGTCCGAGCCATTAATCGTGCTGCTGTGCGCCATGGCCTGCTGCGGCGAGAGCTTGACCGTCGGCTTGATCTGCGACACCAGCAATGCGGCCGATGAGGCATTGTACCTGCCGGTTCGCCAGAGCATTGCGCGGTTCCGTGCTGCGCTGGAAGGTTTCGTCATTTCGCTTCGGGAGTTACCTGTTGAAAATAAACCGCTTACGCACGCACCGGCGATACGCTTTTTAGATGATGTTGTCTATGCGTATCCACAGTATACATTGGAGGAAGAACAGGACAGCGTGTATGTATCGCAGTTCCATTCTCCGTTTGAAGAAGCAAGCTTTGCAGCGCGCAAAGTATTACAGTTGCAAGAGCAGGGAGTGTCTTTAGAACGTATTGCCGTGCTCTACCCGGATCAGAATGGCTATCCGTTTGCAGTAACCGCCGCTTTAACGGACAGTGGCCTGCCCTTTTATACAGACGATAAACTTCCGGCACTGTCGCACGCGCTGGTGCAATATCTGCTTGCCGCGCTTCGCTGTATGGCCAATGGGTATCAAACTGAGGATGTCCTTGCGCTGTTAAAATCAGGTTATGCAGGAATAGCGTTTGATGACGCATGTCTGCTGGAAAACTATGCGCTGGAATTTGGCATCCGCCACAGCCGCTGGCTCCAGCCATTTTCAATGGGGGAAGAAGAGACGCTGGCCCGTGCCGAAATGCTGCGAAAGGCGGTCATTTCACCGTTGATGGACGTTCGCGCCATGCTGGTGCAGGCGAAAACTACCGTACAGTCGTTGCAGGCAGTTATGCAGCTACTCACCAGCGCGAATGCTTACGAAAAGCTAAAGCAAGAAGAAGCAGCACTTTTGGAGGCCAATCTCCTGGTACGCGCTGGACAGAATAGTCAAATCTGGCAGGCAGTGCTGGAGTTGATGGATCAACTTCTGATTCTATCTGATGGTAAACGAATTCCGCTCAACTCAATCGCCGATCGTTTGGAAAGCGGGTTTTCCGCAATTACACTGGCGGCACTCCCGCCGGCAGCCAACATGCTGCACGCTGGCATACTGGGGCATTCGTTAACCGGTGAAGTCGATTACGTGTTTTTGCTGGGAATGAACGACGGGATTCTGTCGCGCGGCTCAGAAAGCCTGCTAACCGAACTGGAACGGGCAAATGCGCAGGAAGACACCGAGATGTTTTTGGGGTTAACGGAGGAAAGCCGCCTGGCGTTTGCAAGGCTAGATATGAAACGCGCGATGACCCTTCCAAGAAAGATACTTTTCCTCAGCTATGCCAAGACCGATCCGGCCGGGAATGCCCTCCAGCCGCTTGATTTAGTGGTAGATATGGAGCAACAACTGTTTACTGTCTTACCGGATGCCACCGATGAAATCAATACGCTGCCCGTATCGTCCAGACAAGCGTTGGCGGAGCTTAGTGATAAGCTGCGCATCCTATCCGGCGGAGAGAGCGACAGTCTACCCGATCTGTGGAGGGAGCGACTTGGCCGGCTTTTATCGTCACCCGCAACAGCATCGCAGGCGTTTGGTTTGCTCCAGGCCGCTGGGTTCCGTGTGGAAACGCTGCCGCTTTCCCTTGCAACCGCACATATGCTGTTTGGTGACCGGGCACTGTCAGTCAGCCGCTTGGAAGCGTACGCAGCTTGCCCATTCCGGCACTATGTCACATACGGCCTGCTTCCCCAGGAGCGCAGCGAATGGGAAGTCACGCCCATCGAGCGGGGGAACTTCTTCCACGCCAGTTTACAGCGTTTTGCACAGATTGCGGCCAATACGCCGCAGTTTCCAAACTGCACGCAGGAGCAGGTTGCCGCCATGGCAGAGGATGCCACAGCGGGTTTGGTTGATGAATTGATCACCGGGCCCATGGGTGACGGTTTCCGCAGCCAGGCATCGCTTGTGCAGGCCAAAAGCATTGTAAACCGCGCATGTCAGGCGGTTACCGATCATCTGGCATCGGGAGCCTTCACGCTGGAAAGCACGGAAGCCAGTTTTGGATTTTCAGGGGAAGACAGTTTCCCGCCTGTAGTTCTCAAATTACCAAACGGTACGGAACTATCCCTGCATGGCCGCATCGACCGCATAGACCGCTATGACACGCCAGACGCAGTGTATCGCCGAGTGGTAGATTACAAAAGCGGTTCGTACGCTTCTCTGGATGCGTCCAAGCTGTGGCATGGTCTGCAACTGCAACTGGTTTTGTACATGGATGCGGCAACACGCAATCGGGGGGATGCCAAACCAGCAGGCGCGTTCTATTTTCATTTAATCAATCCGCTTTCCAAAGCGGACGAAGCTCAGCCCGAAACTGTGGACGCAGATATTCAAAAACAATTGCAGATGGACGGCGTGGCGCTGGCGGATATCGCGATACTGGACGCGATGGATGCAGGCGAAACAAAAGTTTCGATTCCACAGGCGATTACGACTAAAGGTGAAATCCGTAAAGGGGCAAAGGTGCTGGATACCGCACATTTAGATGCCCTGATGACGCATTCGCGTACCAAAGCAGCTGACTTTGCCCAGCGCATGCTATCGGGAGACATTGACATTAATCCCGTGAAGCAGGGAGCAAGCCAAAGCTGTGATTATTGCCAGTACCGCGCCATCTGCGGTTACGATCCCCTGGCACGCGGCGCGCATAGTACCGAGATCCGGTCTATGACCATGGAAGAGCTTGCACAGAATCTGGATCCATCAGACGATGGAAGCTGATGAATATTTCGTTTTTCATGAATGAAACAACCCCCGTAAACATTGGACAAACCGCCGATCAAACGGTATAATTATGGCTTGCAATAACAAGCGGGGGAGGGCTGCGGTTGAAGTGGAACAGTCGGCGTGTTTTACTCGCAATCATAGCAGCCTTTTTGTCCGCTTTTGTACTACTTGGCGCGCTACCGGCCGCGTTTGCACAGGATATTCTTCCCGAAGCACGGTACATTGAGCCGCAATTGCCAGCCGGTGCACAGGAATACGATCCCGAGCATCCCGAAAATCTGCTGCCGGAGCAGTTACATGCCAAATCCGCAATTTTAATAGAAGCGTCGAGCGGTAAAATTATTTTTGAGAAAAATGCCGATCAGGTCATGTACCCGGCATCGACCACAAAGATTATGACGGTGTTTTTGGGCATCATCAAAGGCGATCTGGATGCGACTGTCACCGCCAGCGCTGAAGCCGTCAACCTGCCGGATGGTAGTTCCAGCATACCTCTTGAGCTTGGTGAGACGATTAATTTTAAAGATTTGCTGTACGCCACCATGATACGTTCCGGCAACGATGGCGCGCGCCTGATTGCCGAAACCATCGCCGGCAGTATTCCGGCCTTTGCCGATGCTATGAATCAGGCGGCGGCGATTATGGGCTGCACCAGTACACATTTCAACAATCCCAGTGGGCTAGATGATTTAGACCACTACACAACAGCGCATGATATGGCGCTAATTGCCAAAGAAGCGATGCAAAACGATTTGTTTCGCGATATTGCATCCACCTTTACCTACAGTCTGCCGCGCAGTAATATTCGCGGGTCACGCGTCATGGTTGGTACAGATACCAACTGGATCAACGGGGCGGAAGGTAACGAATTTTACTATCCCTATGCCAACGGCATTAAAACCGGGTTTCTAAACCGATCCGGGTACTGCTTTGTCGGGTCGGCCGAAAAAGACGGTGTGGAACTGATCTCCGTCGTGTTCTATTCGTCAAAACCAGGCCGCTGGACGGATTCTAAAAAGCTGATGGAATACGGATTCACGCAATTTCTGAGCGTCACTCCGATGGAACTATATTTAATGAACCCCACGATTATTGCCACATCCGGATACTCTTTGGATGATACAGATCTCGGCCGTTTGCAGCTGGGCATTCGTGCCAAAATGGACACACGTCCTTTCCAAATCGTATCCACCATTGCCGAAGTCGAGGCCATGGCGCGCAACCTGCGCGAGAATGTGTTAATTGAGTATACGCGCGATACCTTTGCAACCCCGGTCACGATGGGTGAGACCTTCGGAACCCTGACCTATTTCCCAGAAGACGGAAGCGAACCGGCTGTCTACGAGCTATACGCTACGCGTTCCATTGCCCGCCGTGAAAACGCACCTAAAACCATTGCAGAACTCAAGGAAGAGGCATACGCAGATCCCAATCCGCTGCCGCCATTTTCGCTGGAAGTCCTGTTCCTGCTTGGGTGGCCGTTTCTGCTTCTGATCGCCCTGATTTGGGTTCTTCGGCGTAAATTCCGCAAGAAAACCAACCGCGGTCGTAAAAAGAGCATCCCCAAGCCCAAGAACCGCTATTTCCGTTGAGGTATAAACATTGATCGCGCATGTAATTGTAGACGTTGTTCACACAAACGTTGCCAAGCCGTTTTCCTACCTGATACCGCAAGGTATGCAGGCGGAACCCGGCATGCGCGTCAACGTCCCCCTGGCCAACCGCTATGTTGACGGTGTGATTGTGGATGTCACTGAAACCTGCGATGTCCCGGCTAATAAACTCAAGCCGATTCGCAAGCTTTTGGATGAATATTCTGTGATTCTTCCGCATATGCTTGCACTGGCCCAGGAGATAGCAGACGAAGTGCACTGTCCGCTGTCCGAAACACTGCGATTGATGCTGCCAGCTGCTATGCGAACTGGGCGCACCCATGCCAAACAGGTATCCGTGTACCAAATTGTTGATACGCATACCATTGAGCAGCAAGTGGAAGCGCAGGGCCGGTTGGAGAAACGAAAAATGATTCTCCGTGCCCTGCAGGACGGCCAGGAACATTCTGCACAGGAACTTTCGCAATGGGTGAATGCCCCCGCCGATGCCCTGCGCAAATTGGTTGCAGCGGGTTATGTGCGTCAAGCGACACGCCGGGAACTTCGGCGACCATATGAAGATATGGAAATCACCCGCAATGAGGCACCGGTGCTAACCGACGAGCAAAAACAGGCGTTGTCCGTTATGCTTACGGACCTTCGCAAGGGGCGGGGCGCTTATCTATTGCATGGCGTAACAGGCAGCGGGAAAACCGAAGTATATCTGGCTATGGTGGAAACAACGCTTGCGATGGGAAAAACCACGATTATACTAGTGCCGGAAATCGCGCTGACACCGCAAATGGTACTATGGTTTCGCAATCGTTTCGGCCCCAGAACCGCTGTGCTGCACAGCCGCCTATCCGACGGCGAACGTGTGGACGAGTGGCACCGTATTCGCTTGGGCGATGCCAATGTGGTCATTGGGGCACGTTCGGCTATCTTCGCGCCGCTGATGAACCTTGGGTTGATCGTCATCGATGAAGAGCACGAGCAAAGCTACCAGAGTGATCGCCATCCACGCTACGATGCCCGCAGCATTGCCAAAAGCCGAGCTATGCGGGAGGGCGCTACCCTGTTACTATCCAGCGCTACACCGAGCATTACAAGCTTTTCGCAGGCCCAAAACGGCGACTATACGCTGGTGGAAATGCGAAGCCGTGTTAACAACGTACCCATGCCGCAAGTATCGGTTGTGGATATGCGAATGGAGCTTGCCGCTGGCAACCGCTCCATGATCTCCGCTATGCTGCGGCAAAAACTAGCGGCGTGCTTTGCGCGGGGTGAGCAAGCCATGCTGTTTATCAACCGCAGAGGCTATCATACCTTTGTTAGCTGCCGAAATTGCGGCTATGTAATGCGCTGTGATCAGTGCGATGTGAGTATGACCTTGCATCAACCCAAGGATGGGTACAAAGGCGTTTTGCATTGCCATTTTTGCGGGAAAACCGAAACACCGCCCTCCACTTGTCCAAGCTGCGGCAGCCAGTACATTCGCTACTTTGGTGCGGGTACGCAAAAGGTGGAAGAGGAGATTCACAAGTCGTTCCCGCAGATTCAAACCATCCGCATGGATATTGATACGACGCAGAAGAAAGATGCGCACTATCATATGCTGACAGCGTTTCGGGAAGGCAAGGCGCAAGCGCTGATCGGCACCCAGATGATTGCCAAGGGGCTTGACTACCCAAACGTGACCCTTGTTGGTATCATTGCGGCCGATTTGTCCCTGTTTGTACAGGATTACCGGGCACAGGAACGCACATTTCAGCTGATTACGCAAATGGCCGGAAGAGCGGGACGGGCTAAAAACCCGGGTGAAGTCATTGTGCAGACGTACAAACCCGATCATCCCTGCATTATTGCGGCGGCGGCCCAGGACTACCGCACCTTTTTCACGGATGAAATTGATCGCAGGCGCACGGGGCTTTACCCGCCGTTTACCCAGTTTGCCAGGCTACTGGTCGAAAGCACAGACCCCGATACGGCAAAGGCAATGAACGAAGCGCTGTTTGCCAAGGTGAACGACTATGTGGACGCACATCCCGCGCAGAAAAAGCGGACACTGTTCATCCGCGCGGACGAAGCGCCCGTAAAAATGATACGCGGTAAAACACGCTATCATGTACTGCTGAAACTGTTTGATCATGAAGATGTAAGGCCGCTGTTGTTTATGCTGAGTGATCTGGCACTGGACAGCAACGATACCTGTCAGGTATATTACGAACTGAACCCATCAACATTGATGTAGGAGACTGTAACGATGGCAATACGGAAAATTATCACTATCGGCAACGATAAACTGCGTAAAGTATCCAAGCCGGTAACCAAATTCAACGCGCACTTGCAGACATTTATGGACGATCTGGTTGATACCATGCGTGAAAACAATGGTGCAGGGCTTGCGGCGCCGCAGGTCGGTGTGCTCAAACGCTGTTGCGTGGTCGAGGTGGAAGATCAGCTGTTTCAGCTCGTCAACCCCGAAATCATCGCCCGTGAGGGCGAGCAAGCCGGGTCCGAAGGGTGTTTGAGCGTGCCGGAACGGCTGGGCTTTGTCAAACGGCCGATGAAGGTCATGGTCAAAGCCCAAAATGCCAAAGGTGAGGAAATTGTGGTCACAGGCGAAGGGCTCTGCGCCCGCGCACTGTGTCACGAGATTGATCACCTCAACGGCGTTTTATATGTGGATATCATGGACTATGAAATCGACCTGGATGCAATGGAATATGAAGACGACCCGGATCAGGATCAGCTATGAGAATTGTTTTCATGGGCACACCGGAGTTTTCTGTGCCGTCTTTGCGTGCGCTGATTGAATCCGACCATCAGGTGGTCGGTGTATTTACCCAACCGGATCGCCCAAAAGGGCGGGGTGGTAAAGTGCAGATGAGCCCTGTGAAGGAGCTCGCCCTCCAGTTTGGCATTCCGGTGTTTCAGCCGCTGAAAATCCGCAAGGATGGCGTAGAGGATTTAATGGCACTTGCACCCGACCTGTGTGTCACCGCCGCATTTGGACAAATCTTAAGTCAGGAAATTCTCGATGTACCCAAGATGGGTACGGTGAATGTGCATGCGTCGCTGCTTCCGCGCCATCGCGGCAGTGCACCGATCAACTGGGCGATTCTGCAAGACGACAAAAAAACAGGCGTGACAACCATGATGACCGATGCCGGGATTGATACCGGAGATATGCTACTTACGCGTGAAGTACCCATACAGGATTCCGATACAGCCCAAAGTCTGACCCTGTCACTGGCGAATGTCGGAGCTGAGCTATTGCTTGAGACCATCATGAAGCTTAGCAATGGCACCTGCCCCCGCATAAAACAGAATGAAGCAGAGATGACCTACGATCCTATGCTGCGAAAAGACATGGGGGAACTCGATTTTGCAAATAGTGCGCGCTCGCTGTTTTGTCGCGTTCGCGCGATGAACCCCTGGCCGTGTGCGTATATACCCTGCGCCAATGGAAACCTAAAAGTATGGCAGTCGCAGCCCAAAGAAACAAATAGCACAGCAAAACCGGGAACCGTGCTTGCAGCTGACCCAAAGCAGGGGCTGATGATCGCCACAGGCGATGGCGCGCTTGAGCTGCTTGAAATTCAAGCACCAAACGCCAAACGGATGATGGCTAAGTCTTTTTTGCTTGGCCGCAGCATTGAACCCGGAATATTGATAAATGAGGCCACGATATGAACCCTAACTTTCCACCCAATGCCAGGATGATCGCACTGGATGTGCTTAGAGATGTACATGAAAAAGGTGCATACGCTTCGCTTGCACTGCAAAATAGGCTGCGCTTACATAGAATCAACCCAAACGACCGCAGGCTTGTAACCAGTATCGTCTATACGACGCTGGAACGCAGGCAGCAGCTGGATTATGTGCTGGACAAGCTCATGCAACGCCCGACGGAAGACCTTGTTCTGCGCGATATACTGCGCCTAAGCGCGTGTCAGATTCTGTTTCATGAACGCGTCCCCGACAGCGCAGCCGTGAACGAAGGTGTGAAACTGGCCAAAGTCGTCGGAAAAGACAATGCTACCGGCTTTTTAAATGGTGTATTGCGTAATTTGGTACGCGGTAAAGATGATATTCAGTGGCCGGACCGCGATGCGGATATCATGACATACCTGCACGTTATGGGGAATATGCCCGTTTGGCTTGTGAAGAAGCTGATTGCAGTCTATGGACAGGAAACAGCAGAAGAAATGATACTCTATCGTCCGCCGATCAAGGGGATCGTTGTACGCCCCAATATGCTGCGGCTGGATGACAAAGCATTTGAATCGCTTTTACGTGTCAAGCCCTGGGATTGGACGTTTGGTGTTGTGCCGCATGCGTATCTGATCAAAGGTGTGGTGGAAATCGCCATGGATGAGGACTTCCAAAAAGGGTTGTTCTCGATTCAGGGTCAATCCAGCATGCTGGCCGCCGAAGCCATGCAGGTGAAGCCCGGCATGCGTGTGCTGGATGTCTGCGCAGCGCCCGGCGGTAAAACGGCATATCTAGCCGAGTCCATGCAGGATACCGGGCGTGTATTTGCCTGGGACATTCATGAACACCGTGTCAAGCTGCTGGAAGCGATGAAAAAACGGCTGCATCTTGAGAATATTAGACTTTCAGTTCGCGATGGCTTGGACCCGAGACCCGATTTGAATGGAACGCTGGATGCTGTACTTCTGGATGCCCCCTGTACAGGGTTAGGTGTGCTGTCAGAAAAACCGGACCTGCCGTACCGCTTACAGGAAAGCGATCTGCCCGATATTGTAGAAACCCAGGCAAAGCTACTGGATACAGTGTCGAATTACGTGAAGCCGGGCGGAACGCTGGTGTACTCCACCTGTTCCATTTTGCCGGAGGAGAATGAACAGCAGATCATCGCGTTTCTAAGCACGCATCCTAATTTCACGGTGCAGCCACTGCCAACAAGCTTTCCTGAAGCGCTGCGCAAGCACCAGAATGCGAATGGATTGCAGATATTCAATCATCGTGATGGGATAGAAGGTTTCTTCATCACGCGCTTGCAGCGGCAGAGGATGTAGTATGGCCGATCAAACGATGCTATTACAATTGACACCGGAAGAGATGCAAGTCTATTTTAAATCGCTGTCTCAACCTGCCTACCGCGCCAAGCAGGTGTTTGCGTGGCTGTATGCCGGTGTACCGTTTTCTAAGATGTCAAATCTTCCAAAACCATTGCGGGAGCAACTACAAACCGAAGCCATTGATTTCCCTTTGACCATCGAAGAAACATTTGAATCGAAACGGGACGATACCGTCAAGTTTCTATTTCGTTGCTTGGACGGCAATATCATTGAAGGCGTTCTCATGCACTACCATTACGGCTATTCGCTGTGCATTTCCACGCAAATTGGCTGCAGAATGGGCTGCAAGTTCTGCGCAAGCACCCTAAACGGCTGTGTTCGCAACCTGACGGCTGCGGAAATGCTGTCCCAGGTGCTTCTTGCCAATCGCTATTTGGGGGATACCGGTAACGTCGGCCATGTTGTGCTCATGGGAAGCGGCGAACCGCTTGAAAACTACGACGAGGTTGTTCGCTTTCTACGCTTGGTCAATCACCCGGACGGTGTCAACATCAGCATGCGTGCGCTGTCGCTGAGCACTTGTGGACTTGTGCCGCAAATCGATCAGCTGGCGCAGGAGGGGTTTGGCGTCACGCTGAGTATATCGCTGCATGCGCCAAACGACGAAATACGCAGCCAGCTTATGCCCATTGCCAAGCGATATCCAATTGAAGATTTAATGGCGGCTGTGCGCCGGTATGTGAAGCAAACCGGTCGCCGTGTATTGATTGAATACGCGATGATCGATCAGCTGAACGCAAAACCGGAACATGCGATGGAGCTTTCCGAACTGCTGCGCAATCTGCAATGCCATGTCAACCTCATCCCGCTGAATCCTGTGAAAGAAAGCCCGTTACAACCGGCTTCCACAGAGGCTATGAAAACGTTTGTTAGCACCCTGGAATCCAGACATATATCGGTGACCATCCGCCGGGAAATGGGCCGTGATATCAGCGGTGCGTGCGGGCAGCTACGCAATCACTACTTGAAAGCGACTGCCAAAACTGCTATCATGAAAGACAGCGAAAACCCTTGATCGGAAAAGAGGTGCGCCGTGCAGATCTACTCAAGAACGCATAGGGGAATGGTCCGGCCAACCAATCAGGATACCCTGCTGATCCGCAGCAAATTGTTTGGTGTTGCCGATGGTATGGGCGGCCATCAGGGCGGAGAGACCGCCAGTAAACTGGCCGTGCAAGTCATCGAAAATATGCTGGCCAATAAAGCCCCTTCTAAGACAATTCTGCGCATCGGTGTGGAAGCTGCCAACCGCCGCGTGTACGAGCGCCAGCGCTACGATTTTGCCCTGCGCGGTATGGGCACAACTCTGACCTTTTTATGGGAAGACGATACCGTGATTTATATTGCCCATGTGGGTGACAGCCGTGCCTATCTTTTGAGGGACGGCGAGTTTCGCTGTGTTACAGCCGACCATAGCGTGGTTGGCGAAATGATTCGCAACCATACCCTGACACCGGAAGAAGCCAAACAACACCCTTACCGCAGCGTCATTACGCGCGCTATCGGTACTTCACCTGTTGTTGAGGTGGATATCATGGAGCTTGAGAAAAAGCCCGGCGATGTTTGGCTGATCTGCTCGGACGGGCTATCCAATATGCTGGAAAATAGAGAGATAGAGACTATTTTGCAAAATTCAAAAGAAGAAGCAGCGATTAACAAGCTGCTGGAACTCACGCTGGAACGCGGTGCCATCGATAACGTAAGCATTCTGCTTGGTTATGTACCGGAGGTGTCCGCGACATGATCAAAGGAATGGTCTTTGCCGAGCGCTACAAGCTAGTGGATTTTCTCGGCCAGGGTGGCATGTCGCTGGTGTACCGCGCCATTGATATCCGTACCGGCCACAATGTAGCCATTAAAATTCTGAAATCAGAATATAACAACGATATTGAATTTCTGGAACGCTTTCAGCGGGAAGCCCATGCCGCTGGGCGCATGTCGCACCATAATATTGTCAACCTTTTAGATGTCGGCACCGAGGGGGATTTCCGCTATTTGGTGCTGGAGTATATCAACGGCAATACCCTGAAAGATATCATCAAGGAAAAAGGTGCGCTCCACCCAAACACTGCCATACAGATAACCATTCGTATTCTCAGTGCGCTGCAGCATGCCCATGAAAACGGGATTATCCATAGGGATATCAAGCCGCAAAACGTGTTGGTGAACACCAATGGGCATATTAAGGTGGCGGATTTTGGCATAGCCAGAATTACCAATACCAAAACGATATCCAAAAAGGATATGGTGATTGGGTCGGTGCATTACTCCTCGCCGGAACAAGCCCGCGGCAACATTGTGCAGGCGACCAGCGATATTTATTCCACGGGCATTGTTCTGTATGAACTGCTGACCGGGCGTGTGCCCTTTACAGGCGATAATCCTGTAACCGTTGCCATGCAACAGGTGAACGCCGCGCCACCTAACATACGCGAGCTGAACCCCAGCATACCGCCCGCCATTGCATCAGTGGTGATGAAAGCCATTGAAAAGTCTCCGCTCCGCCGCTTTCAAAGCGCACGTGAAATGGCGGATGCTTTACTAAAGGCCAAAGAAGGGGTTATCATCGAACAATCTCCGCCACTGCCAAACAGCCAAAATAGTAACGCAGGGTCCGGCGACACCGATGCTAGCACAACAGCCGCGCAAGTCTCGCAGTCCGGCACAAGACCCCAACCGCCAAAAAAGCGTATGGATCGCCGCAGCCGTATCGCCATCACCACCACCATATTAGCCGCATGCGTGATTATTGCAGGGTTAATCATTGGGACAATTCTCATTTACCATTCCGTTGTTAATTCTACCGTCGCGCCTGATATTGTCGGGCTGAACGTGCAGGAAGCGCAGAATGTAGCCAAACGAGCGGACTTGGTTTTGGATATCACCAACGAAGTCAATCACGATACCGTTCCGGCCAATGTGGTTATTGATCAAATACCGCTGGCCGACACCACAATGCGCAAAGGCGATAACGTGGTCGCGACCATCAGCCTGGGCCCGATTACGCTACTGATGCCGGATCTCAGCAATTTAACACGCGACGAGGCAGTAGCCAAGCTCAAGGACCGAAAAGTAACCGTGCTGGTATCCAAAGAACCGTCTACATTGCCCGTGGATACGGTCATATCACAAAAGCCTGAGAAAAATGAGCCTTATGTGGCAGGACAGGAAGTTGAGCTCACCCTGTCCGGCGGCAGTGCGATTATTCCGGAACTGACAAACATCCCGCTGGATACTGCCCAGACATTGATTGATCAGGACACATTGGAAATCGGACCGATTACGCTGAAGAAAGTGGAAAAGAACGAAAGCGTCGGCATTGTCCTGTCGCAAACACCGATAGCCGGGGCTGTCGTTACGTTGGATACCAGCATCTCTATGACTGTTGGCGTGCCGGCTGCCATGCACAGCACGATTGTTTCTGTGCCAATCCCGGAAATGCCGGAAAGCAAAGAACTGGAGCTTATACTCACATACGGTGACACGAAAGAGATAGAATACAGCGGCATGACCCGCGTTGGCAACGCGTATACAACGGTGATCTTAGTCAGCAATGCTGAAGAGGGTGCCTTTATGTGTCGCGCCTTTTTGGATGGAGAGATGATTTTGGAGCAAGAGGTGGAGTTCCATTGACAAGCATGCAGGGCGTGATTGTCAAAGGTATCGGCGGCTTTTACTATATTCGCGCAACCGATGGTCAGATTTATACCTTGCGGGCCAGGGGCGTGTTTCGTAAAGATAAGATTACACCGATGATCGGCGATAGCGTTCGATTCACACTTGGACTAGGCGAAGACGAAAGCTGGATTGACGAGATACTGGAGCGAAAAAACGAACTGGTTCGGCCACCTGTGGCAAACATCGCCTATTTGTTTATTGTGATTGCGCCCAAACCCAAGCCTGATCTGCTGCTGACGGATTCCCTGATGATTGAAGCGCGAAAGCAAAACATCGCGCCGGTACTGATCATCAACAAATCGGATTTAGATCTTGCATTGTGTAAAGAAATCAAACAGCAATATGCCGCGACCGGCGACCCGGTTGCCATCACCAGTGTTAAAAAAGGTGAAGGGCTTACGGAGCTGGAAGCGCTGATGCGTAAGGGAATATGCTGCTTTGCTGGGCAAAGCGGTGTGGGGAAAAGCTCACTCGTCGCAGCGGTGACGGGAATCGATTTGGATGTCGGTGAGATCAGTCAAAAGATCGGCCGGGGGAAGCATACAACGCGCCATGCGGAACTGCTGATCAAAGATGGCTTTGAAGTCCTCGATACTGCCGGTTTCAGCTTACTGGCGCAGGCACAGCCGGAGGACCCGGTCATGCTCAAAGACTATTATCCGGAATTTAGCGAGTATGAGTCTCAATGCCGTTTCCAGCCTTGCTACCATTATTCAGAGCCCGGCTGCGCGGTGCTGAAAGCCCGCGATGCGGGAGACATTCCAGCAGAGCGGCTGGAACGCTATCATCAATTACTGGCAAACGCGAAACAAGCGTGGGAAGGACGTTATGAGTAAATTAGCAGCCTCCATTTTGGCGGCCAACACCATGCATATGGCCGATGCAGTCCATCGCATTGTAGACAGCGGCTGTGATGCCGTGCATTTTGATGTCATGGACGGAGTTTTCGTACCCAATATATCGTTTGGACCAAACCTGCTTAAGGACATGAGCAAGGAATTTAAAGCGTATTTTGATGTGCATCTCATGCTGCACGACCCTCTGCGCTACATTGATATTTTCGCAGATAGCGGTGCAGATGCCATCACAGTTCATGTGGAAAGTGACAGCTTTGCAAAATCGATCGAGAAGATCAAATCAAGAGGCCTTCGTGCCGGAGCATCCTTAAAACCGGGTACACCGGCATCCATACTCCAGACGCTGGATACACCACCGGATCAGGTGCTGGTCATGACTGTGGAACCTGGCTTTGGCGGGCAGAAGCTGATGCCGGATATGGTGCGTAAAATAGCAGAAATCCGCTCCTTGGGCTATCTGGGCATCATTGAAGCGGACGGTGGCATCAACGCGGATAATGCCGGGCTAGTTGCACAGGCCGGGGCGGATATGCTCGTATTGGGGACGACCTTCTTTCAAAGCCCGGACCCCAAAGCACTGGTACAGTTGATTCACAGCTTATAAACAAAAAACTCCCGGCAATCCGCCGGGAGTTTTTTATCGCTATTGTGTGACTTGCTTTTCAACCAAATGCTCAACACCATAGAGATGGCGCAGTTTGGGTTTTTCAATTTTACCGGTCGGGTTCCGCGGCACCTTGGCAAAGATGATGCGACGCGGCCGTTTATAGCGGGGCAAGTCCATGCAGAACGTAATGATATCATCTTCATTTGCGCTGCCGTCTTCCTTGAGCTCAACGATGGCTGCGGATATTTCGCCAAGCCTATCATCCGGCATCCCAATTACGGCGACATCTTTAATCTTGTCATGTGACCGCAGGAAATCCTCAATCTGCACAGGATAGATATTCTCTCCGCCAGAAATAATGACATCCTTTTTACGGTCAACCAGGTAGATGAAGCCATCGTCATCCATTTTGGCCATATCCCCGGTACGCAGCCAACCGTTTACCAGAATTTCGTCCGTGGCTTCCTGATTATGATAATAGCATTTCATCAATCCGGGACCTTTGACGGCCAGCTCGCCAACATCGCCATGATCAACATCACACATAGCATCATCCACAATGCGGGTCTGCCACTGGTATCCGGCAATCCCTATCGCGCCAACCTTGTGTACATTCTCAACGCCCAGATGCACGCAGCCCGGCCCGGCTGATTCACTGAGGCCATAGTTGGTATCATATTGCTGGTGGGGGAACACAGTCAGCCAACGTGTAATCAGGCTGGGCGGTACAGGCTGGGCACCGATATGCATCAAACGCCACTGGGACAGCTGATAATCATTCAAATCCAGATCGCCGCGTTCAATACTATCTAAAATATCCTGCGCCCAGGGCACCAGCAGCCATACGATGGTTGCTTTTTCATCGGATACGGACTGCAATACCCATTTCGCACTGATGCCGCGCAGCAGCACGGCTTTGCCACCGACCATTAAACTTCCGAACCAATGCATTTTCGCCCCGGTGTGGTACAGCGGGGGAATGCACAGAAACACATCGTCCTTGGTTTGTCCATGATGTTTCTGCTCTGCCAGGCACGCGGCCAGCAAGCCTTCATGACTGTGCAGAATGGCTTTGGGGAAGCCTGTTGTCCCGGAGGAGAAGTAGATGGCGGCATCGTCCTTCTCAACCACTTCCACTGCCGGTGCTGTGGAAGAGCAGAAGGTTATATAGTGTTCAAAATTGTCGCAAAAAGCGGGTGTATCGTTCCCAACAAAAAAGAAATGACGAATATCTGTGAGGGTATTTTGCGTCTGTTCCACGCGCCCGGTGAACTCCGGCCCGAATATAAGAACAGAGGCATCGGACAGGTGTAAACAATAGTCGATTTCTTCAGCGGTATAGCGGAAATTGAGCGGCACAGCCAA
The DNA here is from genome assembly GCA_963675925.2 of Candidatus Limiplasma sp. Lineage (GTDB taxonomy): Bacteria > Bacillota > Clostridia > Christensenellales > Aristaeellaceae > CAXXOK01. The sequence continues at coordinate 366,171 of CAXXIB010000003.1, read as the reverse complement.
TGCGCCGGTCTTTAGAATACCGAAATAGATTGGCAGCCATTCCAGACAGTTCATCAGTAAGATGGCGACCTTGTCACCCTTTTTAACGCCGCGCGACAAAAGCAAATTTGCAAACCGGTTGGCGGTCTGGTCAAACTCTCTCCAGGTAATTTCTCTGCGGTATTTGCCACCGGACGCGGATTCGATCAGGTTGAACTCCCGCCATGAAATGGTATGATCCGGCTGCAACGCCGGGTTGATTTCCACTAACGCTGCATTGTCGGGCGTGAATTTAGCATTTTTCTCCAGAAACTCGGTGATGATCACTCTACCATCCTCCTGCACTACATTGACATCACTTTTCTTTCAAAAAGTATAGTCCAGCGAATACAGCCTGTCAATTGCAGACGGCTTTTTTATCTACAGATTCTCATGATATTCTCATGAAACCATAAAGCGTGTCTCAAGCATCTCATCTATCGCCATGGTATGCTTACAACGTCGAATAAACAACTTTGCAATACTAAGGAGGAATACAAAGCAATGGAAGAAAAGAAACAAAACGGCGGATTCTTCAAGGTCATGTACAGGACAAGGGTGAAAATCAGGCGCGGAGATATGCCAATTGTGAACCTGTCGGTTCTCTTCTCCGTAATCGCTCTGCTTACGGCCCCCTGGCTGGTGATTGGTGGCGTGATCGCTTCACTGATTTTGGGGTATCGTCTGTCGGTGGATTCCAGCGGCGAAGGGTTTGAGACCAGCTTTGATGAAGTGGTGAAAACCGGGACGCAGACTGTGAAACGTGTTTTTAACAGCGATGAAGAATAAGCCGTATAGTAAAGGCGAGCGCTTGCTGTAAGCGCTCGCCTTATTGTTTGCTTTCAATTTACCACGTTGCGTTGGAGGCGACTTTCACTGCATTCTGATGTCCTGAATCCACTACATTGGTTTCATGCGTTTTCGAATCCTTGAAGTGAATGCAGAAATGACCATCAAAGTTATTCGAGATCGTAGAGGTTCCATGCGGCATGCCGTTCATGGACGCTGCATACACATTTCCACGATACAAAATCAAAATCGGTCTGCGAGCCCAGCTCCATTTCCCGCGATAGATGGATTTAAAGGCCTCCGTATCCTTTGAGGAAGCAGGCTCGGCATCCAAGTGGTTAACACCGCTCCAGCGAACTGCGGAAAAGGTTTTACCGGTGCGAACATCCTTGATGGTGAACGTAGCGCCTTTGGGAATCACGTTGGTTACATGGTCATCAAACCAGCTCAGCACGCGGGTTTTATACGTTTTGGTTGCGGACTTGGTATTGCTTTTCACCCCGGTACCGCTGAACATAACGCGAATGGTAGCAGCACCGGCGATGCCGTCGGCATTCATGCCGCGGTTTTCCTGAAAGCGCATGACAGCCGCTTTCGTATTTTCGCCAAAATCGCCGTCAATGGTTTGGGAATAGTACCCCAGCAGTGACAGCGCTTGCTGCACTTTGATCACGTTGGAGCCGCTATCGCCTTCTTTGCAGGCAGACGGCACGGATTTGATATCGGAAAAGCTTGATACGGTGTTCTTGGTGCTTTTAACCGCCGTTGCAGGCTTCGTCGTGGTTTCGGTTTCTTTTTTATCTGCATCGCGTCCGGATACGGTAATGTTGGCGGTTTTCGCACATTTCCCGAAAATAGATGTAATCGTTTGTTTTCCGGCAATACCGTCCGGTTCAAGGTTTTGCGACTGCTGATACAGCGCTACGGCGGCTGTGGTTCCGGTGCCGTAATCGCCATCTACTCGCAGTGTGTAGTAGCCCAGGATTTTCATTGCGTTTTGCAGTTTTTTGACATCCGGGCCTTGATCGCCGATATACAACGGGCCGGGTGCACTGCCCAGATCCTTGATTTTATTCTGGTTGAGAATCAGTGAATTGTCTGAAAGATCAATATAGGTCTTTGCAATATATCCGGTGAAGTTGCCGTACCGAACACGATACCAATCGTCCAGAGATTGCAGAACCGTAACTTCTTCATCCTTAGGCAGCGTTTGCAGCGCTGTGGATTCAGTCGAGGTAGATTTTCGCAGGACGACTCTTGCGTTGGTTGTACCAACGTCTCCCGCCAGTGCGGCTGAAAAGGGGAGAACGGATATAATCATGATTAACACTGTGACAATGGACAGATACCGGGTCCACGGATACCGATGCATGTGGATGACCTCCTTGCGTAATTTTACGCTATGACTAATATATTACAGCGGTATGAACTGGTCAAGTCATATGCAAACAATGTCACAAATGTTTCGTAATAATTCGATTGCTTCGATGAGTACAATAAAAGACCAATGTTCATATTATGTAAACTATTGACAAATTGTAGCAATCGTTTAAACTAGAAGTGGTATACAAGCAACCATATAGGCCATGCTTTCAAACGGCTGATGTGTTGCTTCCGCGTTGATAGTTTTTCTTCACACAGAATGTGTGGCTGTATTACTCACTTTCAATACAGCTATTCTTGGTGAATATCTTCATCATCCGGAATGATTCCAAGTATCCCTAAAGTTCGAGAAGCTATCGGAGGCTCGATTTGCAATGAAGAGACTGGACGGGACCATTACACTATCCCTGCTTGACGAAGATAATAGTCAGCGAATGATTTTTCGGATTTTCCCGCTTTGTACCAAGGACGGCTTAATTTTTGGTAACAGAAAGCAATCCTATCCCGATTTTGGCAGTTTGCGTATTATCCCCGATAAGCGTGAACAATCAAGCTTTAAGGAACGCATGCGTGAAATGGGTTCTCTTTGCTGTGTGCAGTTGAGCAGTGATGGCAAAGAGCTGACCAAGGTGCGCCAAAATCGCAACTATGATCCAAACCAGGGTGAATGCAACCAATACGCCATTTATTCTGATGTCATCTGCGGCTTTGAGCCCAGCTCGGTGTTCGAGGTGTTTCAGGAAAATCAGCCCATTTCTTCTGCTCTAACCGAAAACGTTTTATTGCAGCGCGGCAAAGTTCTGTATGGGCCGATCCAAAAGGATGCTGCTGTGGACTGGGACGAACTCAAGCCCTTTGGCAATGAGCAGTTCCTGCTGCACACCGTGGAAGACAGTGATGGAAATCAGCGCAGCTTTTACTGGAACCCGGAGGCGATTGTCACCTGGCGGCAGCGGAAACGGGAGCAGAAGCGTAGCAATACGCTCAAGCAGGATAAACCTGCGGTGTTGGAACCTGCGGCACCTTTGCCGGTGCAAGAACCCATCCCGCAGCCTGCACCGGAAATAAAGGCCGAAGTGGCATCGGATTCGATTCCAATTGGCACAAAGCTTGAAATTCTCGACGATGATTTAACGACAATCGAGCAAATATCAGAACTCAATAAACCGGTTTCCGTCAGTGCGAATCGGCTTGTGGATACACCTGTACCGGTTGTGAATGATCAGCCAAAGGAAGCGCCGAAGTTCCACGGTACTCCGATTAGCGAATCGCCGAAAAACGGTAAACCCAGTCACAACGGCCATGGGGTTGTGCACGGTGTTGTCGAAAAACAAATCAATCAAAAACAGCAGCAGTCTGATGCTGCACGGTCAGATCGGCGTATGGTTGAAAATCCAATAGAAAACCTGCGTATAGCATTGCAGCACGCGTGGAGTATTCCGTCGTTGCATCAGCAAGCGCTGGGTATTTTGGGAGACAACCAGGAACTGATTGATTCCATGATGGCGTCCAAGTTTATGGATCGCCAGACCCAAACAGCATACTCTGCCGCTAAAGCAGAGCTGGACGAAATTGAAGGCGAGAGAATCGCCCTTTTGGTGGAACTGGACAAGGTCAAGAATAATTATCAGCAAATCAAAGAAAAAATGTACACGGAGCTGGCAAAGCAAAAGCAGAAGGAGCTGGAAACACTCTCCAGCCGCCTGGAAGAGCTGACCGCCCAGCAGAAAGCAGCGGAAGAAACCCTGTCTCAGCTTGGAGACAGCATACAAACGGGTACGCTGAAACTGCTCAAAGCCAAAGCGGCTATGGATATACAAAGCAACGGTGCGGATTTGATACTCTCGCCAACGATGGGCGTATCAGTTGAAACCTACGAAATTGTAGAAACTGTTTGGAACACCATGAGCGCAATGGGCTTTAAATGCAAACACGACTGCGTTACGGAGTTTATGGTATTTCTGTCCACGCACGAAGAAATCTGCGTAGCCGGAGACACGATAGCTGAAGCGGAGCTCTATGTTAAAAACGTATTGCGGGCGCTTGGGTTGCTCAATGTTACGGCATGGACAGACGGCAATCAGAATTTACGGATTGTAAGCTTACTGCCTGAAACCGATCAGCGTACACCCACATTCGAAATCATCAAGGATGGCCGCGCTGCAATTCACGCCTACGGCCATAAAACAATTCGCTTGCTGGACCAAAACCATATGGAACCTGCCGGTTCACTGCCCGTGGCGCGCGTTCCCGAATACAATAGAAACCGTGAACTGGAGCGCATGAATGAAACCGGACGTCCGGTGTCACTGCACTCCATTCATGCATTCGCCAATCGCGCAGACCTTCTCTATAAGGATGGGGAAGAGTGGCTTATCAGTCTTAGAAACAGACTGCTATCGCAAAACATTGAGATTCCCGACGATATCAGCATGGCAGCCTATACCTTTGTCCGGGCAGCAACTCCGCAGTTAAACGGCGGTCTGATGGAGGCTGTGGATACGGCAGCGCTGGCATGGATTGTACCAAAGCTGGCCGCGCTGCAGTTCCCCCCAGAGCTTACAGAAGCGCTGATCGGCAATATGCCAAAATGTATGCATGTTATGGCGAAATTGAATCGATAACTTTTTAGTACGCAGCGGCCATCGCCTGTGTAAGCAGGCTCATCGCACCGGCGACATCCGCGCTGCTGGGTGATTCCCCGGAAATAACCATTTCCAGATTTTGAATTGCATTGACAATATTTATATAGCTCGTACTTGTGGCATCTATGCCCCCAAGCATCGCTTGTGCATTGGCGATCAGGGTTTGTGCATCGGGTATCAAGGTATTTTGCACCAGCGGATCCAGTCCGCTGGTGTTTGCACTTTGATGCAGTGTGCAAACGCCAAGCTCTCCGGCAATCCCCAGATATTCCGATAGTACGCGTGAATACGTGCTATCGTGCACAAAGCGATGCAGCGGGTGCCCTTCCGGAATCACGACGATACCCTTCGTAACCACGGTGGGGCAGAACGGCGTTGCAATCATGTTGCTTTGTGCGCATACGTCTGCTAATACGTGCATTTGGCAATCTATGGTTGGTACCATCATCGTATACCAATAGTCCGTCACCGTGCCATAGCCCATCACATCGTTGCGGCAGGCATCGGTTGCACGCTGCCCGCTGACGGCGCAAGTGGTGACCTTTGTCAGTTCGTAGTCCTCCGGCGAACCTTCCAATATATCGCGGTTTCCGAGGTTCTTGGCATCGTGTATTTTCGTCATATACGATTTCCAAAGCGGAGCAGCACTGTTGCCGCCTGTAACCTTAGAGGAGAGTGGTTTATAGTTATCGTGTCCGATCCAGAGGGAAGACGCGTACCAGCCTGTCATCCCGCTGAAGAACACGCCGCGCTGGTCGCTGTTGGTGCCGGTTTTTCCTGCCACGGTTTGGCCGGATATTTTAGCTTTGGTGCCGGTGCCGCCGGATACAACATCTTTCATCATATCCACGACCAGCCAAGCGGTGGATTGCCGGTACACTTGGCGGCGTTCCTGCTGCTGGTGTCCGTCCCAGATCACATTGCCTTCACTATCGGAAATACCCAGTACTGATAACGGAGCTTGATACACACCGCCGTTGCCGAGTACGCCGAAGGCTACGGCCATCTGTACAGGGGTAATCCCACTGGAACCAAGTGCCAGCCCAAACGGGGTGGCGTTTATATTTTCAGGATCGACACCGGATTTGACAAGAAAATCGACCGACCGTTCCACGCCGACATAGGTCATCAGGGTTTGCGCAGCGCCAACATTATAGCTGTATTTCATTGCCTTGCGCAGCGTGACCGGTCCGGTATACTGGCTGCCGCCGTAGTTGCGCGGCCAGGTTTCGCGCAGGTTTTCATCAAACCATCCCGAAACCGGAAGGGGCATATTATACACAACAGTGGCCGGCGACGCGCCAAGCTCAATGGCCGGAGCGTAGACGGCGATGGGCTTGATGGCAGAGCCAACGGGCATGTTCATATCGGTGGCGCGGTTCAGGGTTTTGCGCTGGGTGGGTTTCGTGCGTCCGCCGACGATCGCTTTCAGTTCGCCGGTGCGGTAATCCAGCACCACGGCTGAAGCCTGCGGCTGCACAATTTCGGTATAGGTTCCGTTGGCGTATTTTGCGCGGTATACTTTGTCGCTGGGGTCGCGCATGGCGGGGTAGTCCGTCCAGTTTTCCAAGGTATCTTCTACGATTTGCTGTATTTGCGTGTCAATGGCCAGGGTTACGTGATACCCGCCTGTACGAAGTTCGCTTTCCATTTTGGCGCGGTTTTCACTGGTATCTTCCAGTCCGTTAATGGTCAGGAAGCTGTCGATAACCTCTTTCACGGCATACTCAACGTAGTGAGCATAGTTGTACATGCCTTCGCCTTCAACCGCGGAATCCGGCAAAACATGCGCCGTTTCCGGATTGAGCGCATCCTGATATTCCTGGTAGGTAATAAATTCGTTGATATACATTTGGTTGAGTACATAATCGGTGCGGTTATTGGTCAGCGCCGCATAGTCGGTTGTATCCGACTTTCGAAGGTAATAGTTGCGACGAGGATTATAGTAGTAGGGATTATTGGTCAGCCCTGCCAGCATGGCGCACTCGCGCAGCGTTAGCTCGGACAATTCTTTGCCAAAATACCCTTCCGCACCGACAACAACGCCGTAATAGTTCTCACCCATATAGATGGTATTCAAATACGCTTCCAGAATTTCAGCTTTTGAGTACATTGTTTCCAGTTGCATAGCCAGGTACGCTTCCTGAATTTTTCGTTTATAGCTGAGTTCATTGGAGAGTATAGTATTTTTTATCAGTTGCTGCGTGATGGTAGACGCACCCTGGTTTCTGTTGGAGATAAAGTTTTGAATCAGCGACCCGAATATACGCTTGAAATCGACTCCGTTATGCGTAAAGAAACGCACATCTTCAACAGCAATAAACGCATATTGCAGCGACTCTGGAATTTGATAAATGTTGACCATCACGCGGTTTTCGGTGCCTTTATAATCGGTAATCAGCGCGCCGTTTGCATCATAAATAAAGCTGGTTCGCGCCTGATCGCTCAGCAGCGCTAAATCAAGCGAAGGCGCAGTGCCAACGTAGGCCTTACCGATACCGATCACAGCGCCGCCCGCCGCCAGCATCGCCATCAAAGCCAGCACCAGCAGTATGCGCACCGCGTTGACCAATACCGAAAAGATGAAATTCGGTTTGGAACGCCTTGGCTTAAAGATAGTAAAGGGTTTATGTGATTGTGCCGGAGTATCGGTTTGAGGTGGATCATAGCCTGAATAACCGCGTCCGTAAGGCTCGGCGTAGGAGCTTTCCGTATCGGTATCGTATGTTTGCGGCAACCCTTTGCGCGGCTTTGGCAACTGCATCCCTCCGATAAAACGAGAACTGTATTTCGAGCACATTATAGCATATGCTTTGCTCATTTCATAGCAGACAGCGGTGCATGAGAGCATTGTAACATTTGTGAGGATTGCCTTTTACTGGCATATTCGCCGTGTATGAGGCCGCAGGTATGCTTGACACAAAATCCCATATGAACTACAATATGCATAAGTATGGACAGAATGTTGTAAGCTTTGCGGCAAGGTGCTTAGGTAAATTGGCTGCAGTCTTGAAATACTGTCATACATACTGTTGTTCCAATGATCGATGTCGGCTTCATCCGCCGAAGGGAGGCAGGGCGTAACAGTATACGCCCGCAATTGACATGAAACATAAATTGATCGTCCTGGCGCTTCTGGTTATGGCGACGTTGGCGGTGTGTTCCATGGCGTCAGCAGCCACCGATCCGATTGTCTGCACAATGGAAGTGCTGCCGGCCGAATTGTCCGAACCTGGCGATGTGACAATCACCATCACGGTCTCCAACGCCGGAGAAACCGATATGACAAGTCCGCTTACGCTGTTTGATCCCACAAGCCAGATTGTCACAGACTTTGGTGAAAACGGATCTGTGACACTGAAAGCCGGAGAGGTGAAAACCTGGTCCGGTACTTGGCCTGTCAACCAGCGTACGCTGGAAAACGGCCAAATCGTGTTTTTCGTTAAGTATACGATCGTGGATGATGACGGCGCAAGCAAAACCCAAAGCCAGCCCATTCGCGGCGAGATCAAGCAAGTCACCTATAAAGCAAAAGTCAATGTAGAGCGGACCATTATCCCGGAAACCGCCCGCAAAGACCAAACCGTAAATGTTATTTACAACATTACCAATGAAGGTACTGTTTCCATTAAAAACGTGACGCTGGAAGAATCGAAAGATATTCTTGTAGACAAGGTTACTGTGATTGAAGAACTGAAAGCAGGCCAAACCGTCAAGGTCAGCCTGCCGGTTGTGATGGCTGCAAAAGACCTGACAAGCAAAGGCACAGTTACCTACACTATTGCAGACGGTACCAAAGAGCAGGTTGTTGAGCTGGATGAGCAGACCATCGTATATGCCGAGCCGGTTGTCGTTGCGTCTCTGACGGCTGATAAAAAGGGCGTTTTGATGAACGATACCATCAAATTAACGCTTAAACTGGACAATACCGGAAATGTGGACTACTCCGATGTCCGCGTGACCGATGAAACCCTTGGTGATGTATTTACCAATCTGTCTTTACCCGCCGGTGAATCGCTGACGCTTGAAAAAGAAATCACGCTAACGAAGACAACTGATTTCATGTTCAAGATACTCGCGATTGATAAGACCGGCACAGAAGTCAGCTTTGACAGTGATGTGGTTTCGCTGATCGCAATGGATCCCGATCAAGCGCTGAACCTGACGCTTACCCTTTCATCCAGCAAAGCCGAAGTATATTCGACCGATGAAGTGGTGCGCTTTGAAGCGACGATTTCCAATGACAGCACGGTGGACGCCACCGATGTCAGCGTATATCAAGGCACGACCTTGATTTATACGTTTGATTCCATTCCGGCAGGGGTGTCTCGCAAACTAACCCGCAACTTTACACTCAACATGGCCGGGCAGTTCCAGTACACCGCGGAAGCTAAGGATACGCTGGAGACAGAGTGGACGTTCAAATCCAACATTCTCCAAATCGCATTCCTTACGCCGACACCTGCACCCATTACGCCAGACCCCAATATTACACCGACGCCGGAGCCGACGTTTGTCAAAGCCACCTATCCTAAAATCAGCGATCCGAATATTGCTGCGGTGCCGAAGTTGCTGCGCTCTATCTTCTATCCGCTGATGATCGTCGGTTTGGTTTTGCTGCTGGTTGCTATCGTCATTCTGGCAATTGCAACCAAAAAACGCATCGATCTGCGTAAGGCATCCGAAAATGCACTGGACCATCTGGAGCGCTCCACCCATCGCGATTATATTGCGCCGGCGGACGAAAAAGAGGAAGAGCCAGAAGTCGTTGAGCCTCAGCCGGAGGACGACCTTATCCAACCTGTAGACACTGAACCGGACGTACTCACCGATGAAGAGCTTCCGCATATGAAGTATGTTCGTAGCGCATATCAGATCGCCGATCACAAGGATGATACTGCTGCGCAGTCTGAAGATGTGACACCCGATGCGCCAGTGGAAGCACCTGCGGAAGAATCTACGCCAAGCGATGATGGAGAATCAACCCATCGCCGCAGAGCCAGCAGAGTCTCTCCCTATGCACGGCCAACTGCCGAGCCTCCTGCCGAAGAAGAGCCAACGCAGGACGAACCCAAAGGTGACGCATGATAGCCTCATGTACGGAAAACCCGTGGCAGTCCTATCGTTAGCCAGTACACAGTATACGGTTCATTCATTTTGAATCCAACGTAAAAGGGGTGATACCGTTGTTTAACGGTTTTCCGGAGGAAACAATCCGTTTCTTTCTTGGGCTTCGGTTTCACAATGATGCTTCTTATTTTAACGAACACAGAGACGAATATGAGGCTTTTGTAAAAAAGCCTTTTTTCGCATTCATTCAAGCCATGACCCCAGCAATGGAAACCATCGCCGATGATTTTGAACTTCGTCCCGGCAAATGCCTGGCACGGATCCGGCGTGACACACGTTTCTCAAAGGATAAAACACCATATCGCGATCATATGTGGCTCTTGTTCAGGCGGGGCAGCGAACCCCGGGATGAAGCCGTGATGTACTGGTTTGAGCTGTCGCCTGATACGGTCAATTGGGGTCTTGGGTTCTGGGGGCCGAACAGGCCCGCGATGGATGCGCTGCGCACGATGATAGAGCAGCGCCCCTCTGAAATACTGCAAGCACTTAAACAGGCGAACCTTCCGCATGACGATTTTCGCATTGAAGGTGATGTGTACAAGCGGCGCAAGATTCCCGATGGTGTGCTAGCCGATTTACAAAGCCTGTACATCCGTAAGGAACTCTACATCAGCCGTCTCGGACTCAAGCTAAGCGATGCCTATACCGATGAAATCGTAAAGCAGTGCAGCCAGGACTTTATACGCCTCAAGCCTATCTATCTGCTGTTTCGCAGGTTAGCGGATATCGGGAAAACGAAACTGGACGCATAAACTTATTTGTGGAGATGAACACATGACTGTCGATTATCACAAACTGAAAAGCGGGTCGGATATCCGGGGAATCGCAATCGGAGATGGAACTATTCTTTCAAAAGAAGTGGTGCGCAATTTTGGCGCGGCTTTTGCGTTATTTTTAGCACAGCGGAACAATACCAGCATCGAATCCGTATCCGTTGCAATCGGGCGAGATTCCAGGCTTTCCGGTCCGGAACTGATCCAAGCCGCCTGTGAAGGCATTGCCTCGACCGGTGCCAAGGCGTATGACTGTGCTATGTGCACCACGCCATCCATGTATATGGCCATAGTAGAACCGGGGTTTAGTCCGACCGGATCCATTATGATAACAGCCAGCCATCATCCCTGGAATATCAACGGGATGAAGTTTTTCACGATTGACGGCGGACTGGGCCACGATGAGCTGGACCGCGTAACAGCGCTGGCAGAAAAGCAAACATCGCAGCCTGTCACCCGGCAGAATGCTATCGAAGAATACCCTTATATTCCGTTATATCAAAAGCATCTGGAGACCTTAATTCAAAGCGGCATACCCGGCGCCTCTAAACAGCCACTGCAAGGTTTGCATGTGGTTGTGGATGCCGGGCAACGGCGCGGGCGGATTTTATGCGGATATGCTTAAGGCACTGGGTGCGCGCACTGATGGCAGTCAGGTTCTGGAGCCGGACGGGAACTTCCCCAATCATTCGCCAAACCCGGAAAATGAAGTCGCTATGGAGTCCATCGCAGCAGCGGTAGTGAAGCACCATGCCGATCTAGGCGTGATTTTCGATGCAGATTGCGACCGCGCTGCAATCGTGGATGCAAGCGGGATAGAAATCAATCGCAACCGCCTGATTGCTTTAATCAGCGCAATATTACTGCAAAGCAACCCGGGGGCTACCATCGTAACCGATTCGGTTACATCCTCCGGTCTCGCTGCTTTTATAGAAAAGCACGGCGGGGTGCACTACCGTTTCAAGCCGTGGATACCGCAATGTGATTGACGAAGCCATTCGCCTGAACGAAGAAGGTATTGATTGTCCCTTAGCCATCGAAACCAGCGGTCACGCTGCTATGCGCGAAAACCGCTTTCTGGATGACGGCATGTACCTGGTGACTTATCTCATCATCCGGGCCATGCTGCTCAAGCAAGAGGGGAAATCGCTCTCCACCCTGATCGACGATCTGCGCGAACCTGTGGAAAGTGCTGAATATCGGCTGAAAATACTTACCGAGGATTTCCGCAGCTATGGTGAAGCGGTGATTGCATCCGTATTGCAGCAAGCCTCTGCAAAAGATGATTGTCATATTGCCCCGGATAACCGCGAAGGGGTGCGCATCAGCTTTGATTTACTCGGCGGAAAAAACAACGGATGGGTGTTGCTCAGGCTTTCCGTGCACGATCCCGTCATGCCTTTGAATGTCGAAAGCGACATAGTCGGCGGCAGCGAAGTTATGCTCAAGACACTCTACGATATGCTTGCAACGCATACGCAGCTCGATACAACGGGAATCGCAAAAGCCCTTGAGATCTGAGGTGATTCAGCATGATTCGTAAACGGTCTGACGGTCACAGGGATATGCTTAAGCAGCACTATATTCGGCCTGAGCGTGTATTAGCGCTCGGCTTTTTCGGGCTTATCATACTTGGAACAATTCTTTTATCGCTCCCTATTGCATCTGTCACCAGACAATCCATCGGGCTGCACAAAGCGCTGTTTACAGCCACATCGTCCGTCTGCGTAACGGGGTTAGTCGTGCTGGATACCGGAACATCCTTCTCATTCTTTGGCAGAATGGTGATCATGGTGCTGATCCAAATCGGCGGTTTGGGACTGATGATTTTTGCTACACTCGTAATGATTGCGCTGGGTCGGCGTATTTCCCTGCGCAATCGCGTGCTGATTCGCGAATCCATGAACACGACCAGCTTGTCGGGCTTGATTCGCCTGATCAAGTGGTTCACGCTGATGGCGTTTCTGTTTGAGCTGACCGGTGCGATCATCCTGTCCAGCAGGTTCATTCCCATGTTTGGTGTGGTCAAGGGCATTGAAAACAGCGTCTTTCATTCAATCAGCGCGTTTTGCAATGCCGGGTTTGATTTGTTTGGCGGGTTTAAAAGCATTACCGAGTTTTCCAGCGATCCGGTGGTCGTACTGACGATGGCGGTGCTAACCGTAATCGGCGGCCTTGGGTTTTTCGTTCTGCTGGATATTTACCAGAGTAAAATACATTTTGCAAAGTTTAGCCTGCATACCAAACTGGTGCTGGTTATTACAACCACGCTCCTCGTGCTTGGGTTTATATTCACGGTTTCCTTTGAATGGGATAATCAGGCGACGCTTGGCAGCATGAATTTCTTTGAAAAGCTGCTTAACGGACTGTTTCAGTCGGTCACCCTGCGTACGGCCGGCTTTTCCACCATTGATCAGGCACAGCTAACGGATAGCTCCAAGCTGATCGGCATTATTTTCATGTTTATCGGTGCTTCTCCGGCATCAACTGGTGGTGGTGTAAAAACTACCACCATTGGCGTTTTGGTTTTGATGGTGATCAGCATCGTTCGCGCAAATGATTCGGTGGTTGTCTTTGGCAAACAAATTCCCATAAACGTGTTTAAACGCGCATTGACCGTTGTGTTAATCAGTCTGTTTATCATGATGAGTGGTGCTATTGTGTTATCGCTCGCGGAACGCAGTTCCGGCATGAAGATGATTGACCTCCTGTTTGAATCCACCTCAGCCTTCGGTACAGTGGGCTTATCCTCGGCCGGTACGCCGAACTTATCGCGATTCTCGCAAATATTCTTAATCCCTGTTATGTTCTTAGGACGGGTGGGGCCGCTTACCCTGGCATTTGCACTGGCAAACCGCTTGGAGCACAATGCTAAAAATCGCCTGCATTATCCTGAAGATAAACCGATGATCGGTTAAGGAGGAAACCCGGAATGAAAAGCAAATCAAAGCAATTTATGGTGCTGGGTATGGGGCTGTTTGGTTCAAGCCTGGCAAAATCTCTGCACGAATTTGGCCATGAGGTGCTTGCCGTGGATGCGGATGCCGACCTTGTTGAGGCCATTGCACCGTATGTAACCCAGGCTGTGCAGATCGACGCGACTGATGAAGCTGCCCTACAGGAGCTTGGCGTACGCAATTTTGACGCGGTCATCGTATCTATCGGTAAAAACCTGCGCGACAGCATTCTGGTCTGTGTCATCATCAAAGAGCTCGGTGTGCCGTATTTGATTGCGAAAGCAACCGATGAAATTCACGCCAAAGTTCTGCGCAAAATTGGCGTGGACAAGGTGGTGTTCCCAGAGCGCGATATGGGTGTCCGCGTTGCCAAATCGCTGATTACACCCAACGTATTGGAAATGATGGAGTTCTCCGGGGATTATCGCCTGATCGAAATTATACTTCCGGCAAAATGGGTCGGCAATTCGATCATCGAGGTGGATGTGCGCCGCAGATACGGCATCAGCATTCTGGCCATTCAACGGGATGGGCAGTTCATTGTCTCTCCGTCTCCCGATGAAATCTTTCAGACCGGAGATATTCTGTTGGTGCTTGGCCAGAAGGATGAAGTATTGGGCATAGGGGACTAAGGCCATGAAACCGAGAGACGCACGTTATTTTGATAGCGATGTTTGCCAGCCGTTTTTCTTTAAAGGTGGCGACACCGGCATTGTGTTGCTTCATGGGTTTACCGGCAGCGTTGCCCATATGCGCCCCCTAGGCGATGCACTGGCTGCGCTTGGGTATACTGTAATGGGCATCAACCTGCCCGGACATGCCACAACAGAGGCTGATATGGCCCGCTATGGCCGCAGGGAGTGGTTGCAAGCCGCTATTGACGCCCAGGCCTTTATGCGCTTTCACGCCTCGAAGGTTGTACTGTGCGGGCTTTCGATGGGCGCATTGCTTTCGCTATTGGTTGCCGAGCAAGGAAAGGCGGATGCCTGTGTTGTGATTTCTACACCGCTGCCGGCTACCAATCGCTTGCTGCCGCTAACAGGGCTCTTCGGCCATATTTTGCCGCGCGTTGCATGGAATATCAAGGAAGAACGCGCCATCCAGCTGGATCCGCAGTATGATAAAGGCTATACCGGCTTTCCTATGCGAAAAGGTGCGGATTTATACAGGTTAAGCCGAAACGCGGAAGCGCATCTGCACAATATGCATTGCCCAACGCTGATCATACAAAGCCTGGACGATCATACGGTGTCCAGGCATAGCGCGGATACGATAGAGCAGGGCATTTCCAGCAAGGTAAAGGAGAAGTTGATCCTTTCCGGTGTTCCGCACGTTTGTACGATCTCCAAGAAACTCCCGGAGATTGTACAGGCAGTGGATGCGTTTGTAAAACCCCTTTAGCACCTATCCATTGATAAACTTGTCCATGATTTTCGGTTTGACTTGAGGGTTGAGCAGTAATATCTGCGCTTTGATGGCTTCAGCGGCTTCCTCGCTAGAGAGGGATGCCGCTTTTTTAAATACCGATTCCGGGAAGAATGTTTCCACCGCCGTAAACACCGTGGATGACCAGCCGTAATTCTCGCCGGATTTGGATTGTTTTTGCTGTCTTGCACACATGGTGATAAACAGTTTCATTTGCAGTTCTGTTAGAGCGCGATCAAAACGCGATTTATGCTCCTTATTCTGTAACCCAGAAAGCGCTTTAAGCGTATGCAGCGGAACCGTACCCTGCTCCCGAATCCCATCATAAATACGCTTTGCATCATTTGACATCAGACCGTCTTCATAGGCTTCGTCAAAGCTGCGGTTTTGCCTGCGAACCGCCAGAAAGTAGGGATACCAATCCTTGGTGATGTATCCGCTCTTTTTAAAGAAGAGCTTAGCGTAGGCGATATCGTCTCGCTCTTCCAGCACACGCATACGCCACTCCCATGGGTCGGTTTCGACTTCGCCGGTATGCCAGCGCACGGGTGTATCATACGGCGGCGCTTCATTCCAGGACCAGTTGATTATCGAGTAGATCCCGTCGCTTCCACCGCCACCCATCGAGAATCCGGCGTTTTGCAATGCTGTGATAAAGTCATCGTAATGGCGAATCATTGGCTTTTCATCCTTTCTCATTTTGCTTTTTTAGTGTTCTGGCTGCGTTTACAATCGCAATCATACTGACACCGACATCGGCGAACACGGCCATCCATAATTCTGTTACCCCAGCACTGGCCAATACCAGTACCAATGCTTTCACACCGAGCGCAAACACGATGTTCTGCCTGGCAATGGCAATGGTTCGTTTGGCAAGCCGGATGGCAAGTGATAGCTTTCGGGGATCATCGTCCATCAGAACAATGTCTGCCGCTTCCACTGCGGCATCGCTGCCGAGCGCGCCCATGGCAACACCCACATCCGCCCGCGCTAGCACAGGTGCATCGTTAACACCGTCGCCAACAAAAAGAAGTGTTCCATTATCTTGCTCCTTCAGTAGGCGTTCTACGTGGGCTACCTTATCAGCTGGAAGCAGTTCCGCATGGACAGTATGAATGGATAACTGTTTGCCAATTGCATCAGCGATATCCTTTCGGTCGCCGGTGAGCAAAATGGTATGCTGTACACCAGCGCTGTACAGGCTTTGTACTGCAACGGCAGCGCTCGGCTTAATCTCATCAGAAATCTCAATGTGCCCCAGATATTCTCCGTCCCTGGCCAGATGCACCACAACGCCGATGTGCGGGCAGTAGGGGAGGTCGATGTGATGCTGTTCCATCAGCGCGTTATTCCCGATTAAGTACTGATGGCCCTGATATTCTGCGGCGATACCGTAGCCCTGCAGTTCCTCTAATCCGCTTAGGGTTTGTGTTTCCACGGGGAGTTTATTATGGCTACGGATTGACTGTGCAATGGGGTGCGTAGAGTACTGCTCCAGCGTCGCTGCAAGCTGCAATAGCGCTTGCGAGGTCAACGCCTGTGGATGAATGCTGGTGACATGGAAGATGCCCTGGGTCAGCGTACCGGTTTTATCAAACACGACGGTATCCGCCCGCGCCAGCAATTCCAAATAGTTGCTTCCCTTGACTAATATACCATTTCTGGATGCACCGCCTATGCCGCCAAAGAAGGTGAGCGGAACCGAAATAACCAGTGCGCAGGGACAGGAAACCACCAGAAAGCTCAACGCCCGCTCCAGCCACATGCTAAACTCCTGTCCAAACAATAAGGTGGGAATGGCCACCAGCAGTACAGCAGCAGCACAGACTAGCGGTGTATACACACGGGCGAAACGCGTAATAAACGCCTCGGATTTGGCCTTATTTTCTGCCGCATGTTCTACCAGCTCCAGAATTTGTGACACGGTTGAGTTTTCATAAGTCTTGGTGACAGAAACCTTCAGCAAGCCCGTAATGTTGATGCAACCGGAAATAACCTCGCCACCTTCAACGACTTCACGTGGAAGGCTTTCACCGGTTAGTGCGGATGTATCAAGCGTCGAGTTACCTTCCGTAACAACACCATCCAGCGGGATACGCTCTCCGGGCTTAATCACAATGATATCGCCGAGTTGAACAGCCTCCGGCGAAACAGAAACCACGGTGCCGTCGCGCTCAACATTGGCTGTATCCGGGCGGATATCCATGAGCGACGCAATCGACTCGCGGCTTTTATCCACGGCTCTATCCTGAAAGTACTCGCCAATTTGGTAAAGCAGCATAACAGCAACTGCTTCGGGGTATTCACCAATCAGCAATGCGCCGATGGTCGCGACCGTCATCAAAAAGTGTTCGTCAAATAGATTGCCCCGCACAATATGACGAACGGCTTTCCAGAGAATATCCCAGCCGATCAGTGCATAGCTGGTAAGGTAAAGTGCTAAGGACATCGGGAATACAGAAACCAGTATACCTGCCAGGAACAAAATGGCGGATACAATGATCCGCCATGGTAAGCGTTTCATATACTAAAGCCTCTTTCGGTCAGGATAGGGTTGCACCGGGTACGGAGTGATCCACCGCACGCTTCACGCGTTTAAGAATGGAGTCAAACTGTGCATCGTCGGCTTCCAGGTAGAGTTGCTTGAGAAAATAGTTAATTTTCGCGCTCGTCACCCCGGTAATGGTATTGATCTTGGTTTCCAGCGCAGCGGCGCAGGACGCACAATCCAGCTCGCTGATTTTGTAAGTTTTCTTCATGGTTGCCTCCTATTCCATCACATGATCCATTCCTTTGTTGATGATGCTGCGGACATGGTCATCAGCCAAGGAATAAAAGATCGCTTTCCCTTCACGTCGGGCCTTGATCAGCTTCAGTCGTTTGAGGCCTGACAGCTGATGCGAAATAGCGCTTTGCGACATGTGCAGTAAATTCGCGATATCGCAAACGCACATCTCGTCGATAAACAGGCAGAATAAAATGCGAATCCGGGTGGTATCGCCAAAGGTTTTAAACAGCTCTGCAAGGTCGAATAAAGCATCTTCACTGGGCATGGTCTTTTCTACATGCCGCATGGTTTCCTGATGAACATGAATCAGATCGCAGCATTGTACAGTTGAACCCGGCACTACCTCACCTCCATATATGAGCATATGTACATATGTATTATAAATCTCAGATGAAAAGTTGTCAATAAAAAGCCGCTGAAAAGCGGCTTTTTGAACCTAATTATCTTACAGAGTAATTATGATTTCATTCTCATCACTAAGGTCCGAAGCTTTGATAATGCCCGGCTGCAGTGGTACGCCGTTGAGCGACATCGACCGCACACCGCTTTGCTTATGATTTGGATTTTGCACGGTGATGTGCAGTGTTTTACCACGGAACACTTTTACCATCGTAAAGCCATCCCATTCAGCCGGTATAGAAGGAGAGATCACAACGCCCTCCGGCGTGGGCCTAAGACCTAAAATGCCTTCCACGCAGCCAACCATGACCGTTGATGCTGTACCCGTCAGCCAGTGCACTTGCGCGCGGCCAAAGTAATACGATTCGACGCTTTCGATAAACTGGCTGTGCACATAGGGTTCTAAACAGCGCACGTCTGCATTATCATTAAAGCTAGCGGGGGAGGATTCCGCAAAGTACTGATACGCTCTGTCACCATGGCCGAGCAGCGCTTCGGCAAGAATGGCCCAACCCTGTGGCTGACAGAATATACCGCCGTTTTCTTTCGAACCCGGGTTAAACAGAACCATGCGCGTATCCTTATACCCTTCATGGCGATAGGGCGGTGCCATCAAGCGGATGCCGTACTGCGTGTTGAGTTCATCATGCGCTGTTTGCATCACTGTTTCTTTAAATGCCGTATCCGCGCAGCCGGAGATCACCGCCCAGCTCTGCGGATTTAACCACATGGATGCTTCGTTATGGCTTTGCGAACCGATGACCTTCCCGTTTTCGGATATTCCGCGGATGTAGCGGTCTTCTTCTTTGCATACGGACTCGATAATCCCTTTCAGCTTTGCACTTTCCTCTTCCAAATATCCGGCATAGGTCGAATCCAATGCTGCGGTTAGCGTATGCAATATTTGCATGGCGTAATACAGCTGGAAGGCCACAAAAACGCTCTCGCCCTTTTCCCCAAGTTGCAGACAATCGTTCCAGTCGGCATGCAAGCCAGCTGGCATGCCATGGCTGCCAAGATGATTCATGTTGAAGGAAATCGCGCGTTTTAGGTGATCGAACACCGTTCCCTCGTCCTGATCGGCAAAGGGAATGACTTCGTTTAAAAAGGCAGTGTCACCGGTCTCTGCAATGTACTTGTAAATGGTGGGGAACAGCCATAGCGCATCGTCCGCACGATAATGCGGGTGACCGGTATCCTTAACATAGCTTTCGTCGTCTGGTGTGTCTTCATGCCCCGGATTGTGGGTATAGCGAACCAGCGGCAAGCCGCCTCCGTGGTGGACTTGTGCTGACAGCATAAAGCGCAATCTGTCCTTGGCCATAGCGGGATCCAGATGGATAATCCCCTGAATATCCTGCACCGTGTCACGGTATCCAAAGCCGTTGCGCTGGCCGCAGTAGTACAGCGATGCCGCGCGGCTCCACACCACGGTAATAAAGCACTGAAAAGCATTCCAGGTGTTAACCATCGTGTTGAGCTCCGCGCTGGGTGTGTTGATGTTCAGGTTCTCCAGTTTGTGATACCAATAGGTTTTCAGGTCGTTCAGCTCTTTGCTGACGGTTTCTTTTGGCGCATTTTCATAGCGCGCAATGATATCCTGTGCCTCGGCCTCGGTCTTTTCGCCAAGCAGAAATACGAATGTAGTCTCTTCACCGGCACGCAGGGTGAACTTGGTCTGTAATGCGCCGCAGGGGTTGCCGTTATAGCACTGGCTGCCGTCACACTGGCCCTGCTGCAGCGCCTGTGGCGCATCGAAACGTTTTCTTCCAAGGAACGCTTCGCGTCTGCCTGTACCACTGGCAACTTCGCTGCCGGCGAGCGCGAAAAAGCGCGTATCTTTCTGCGGACAGTTTTCGTTGATGTATTGCAGTATGCAGTTGTCCTTCATCTCCGTACGGCTGATAAACTGCGTATATTGCAGGTTGACAAGGTCTTGCTCGTAGTTATTCTCGTTGGAAAACTCGCAATATCCAAACGTGGACAGTTCCCTGTCTCTATCGGATGTATTGGTTACCGTTACACTCCACACTTCGTATGTGGCATCCAGCGGAACATAGTACTGTGCCAGAGAGCGAATCCCCTGATATTCACTGTCAAACGCGGCATAGCCCATACCAAAACGGCATTTCGTTTTGTACAGCTCAAGTGGCTTTTTCACAGGTTTCCAGGAAGCGCTCCAGAAGTCGCCGCTTTGGTCATCCCGCAGGTAAATATAGCGCCCGGGTTCATCAAACTGGTTGAAGGTATAGCGGAGAATGCGGCCCATGGCACCGGACTTTACAAAACTATACCCACCGGCATTCACGGTGATAATCGCGCCATATTCCGGGGAACCCAGGTAGTTCGTCCACGGTGCAGGCGTGTTTGGATTGGTGATGACATATTCCCGGTTTGATTCATCAAAATAGCCGTATTGCATGCTGTTCCCTCCGCTTGTCTATACAATAAAATGAGGTTGAGTTTTGTAAAGCATAGCATAGCAAATGCTAAAACTCAACCTCACAGGAGAGGAAAATTAAAACGTTTTCGTACTAGTTGGACGGTGCGCTCTTAATCTCCAGCCAGAAGGTGTTGTAGACTTCTATAAAGTCCTGAATATCGAGCAGCACTTCACAGTTGGCAACGGTTTCCGAAGGTGGATTCAATGTGGGATTTTCGGTATAATCTTCACCCATCAGCGTAACAGCCTCGGTATTAGGGGTAGAGTACCAAATTTCTTCGCAGTTCATGACGGCGATATCGGGGCGGCTTAAGAAATTGATGAACGCTTCGGCGTTTTCTTTGTTCTTGGCCGCTTTGGGAATGACCATGCCATCCACCCAGATGTTTGACCCTTCCACGGGCACGACATAGGCAAGATCCTCATTGAGCTCGATGGCATACTGCGCATCGCCGCTCCACATCACAGCCATGGCTGCTTCCCCGGAGGCCATTTTGTCTTTGATTTCATCCACCTGATAGGCTTTGACGATGCCGTCTTTCTTTTGCTGAACGAGCAGATCTTTAGCCGCGCTCAGTTCCAATGGGTTTCTTGTATTCATGGAATACCCCAGGTATTTCAGCGCCAGACCGATGCTGTCGCGCGGGGAGTCCAGCATCAGGACAGCTTTCTGGTACTGGGGATCGAACAGCGATGCCCAGCTGGTGACCGGCTGTGCAACCATGGTCGTATTGTACAAAATACCAACGGTACCCCACATATACGGTACGCTGTATAGGTTGCCGGGGTCATACGCCGGTTCCAAAAGGTTTGCATCGATGTACTGTAGGTTAGGGATATTGTCAAAGTTCAGCTCAGCCAGCAGCCCTTCGCTGATCATCCGTTCAATCGCGTAATCCGAAGGGAATATAACGTCGAACGACTGGGGCGAATTGCGGACTTTGACCAGCATATCTTCATTGGTCGTGAAATTCATCATGTTGACTTTGATTCCGGTTTCCGCTTCAAACATATCCAGCACATCTTCGTTGATATAGTCTTCCCAGTTGAAGACATTCACAACACCGTCCGCCATGGCGGAAACGGAGACGCTTAGAATGAGTACCAGCAGCACGGTGACAATGGTTTTCTTCATGCGGGTATCCTCCAGTATCGGTAATATATAAACGCGTTTGCGTTTATTCTATAGGGAATCGGTGTGTCCAGTCCGGCGGTTGATGGTCAGCAGTAATATTAATAACGCAAGGAACATCAGCGCGCTTAACGCGTTCAGCGTCGGCTCGATACCGATGCGTGCCTTAGAGTAAATCAAGGTTGACAGGTTTTGCACCATTGGGCTGGTCGTAAAGTAACTGATCACAAAGTCATCCAGCGATAGGGTAAAGGCCAGCAGGCCGCCTGTAATGATTCCGGGGACGATCTCCGGCAGAATGACATGGATGAGTGCGTATGATGGTGTCGCACCAAGATCCAAAGCCGCTTCATAGGTGAACTTGTTCATCTGTTTCAGCTTTGGCATCACAGACAGTATCACAAACGGCGTATTGAAGGTGATATGAGCCAGCAGCATGGTCACATAGCCGCGCTCTATACTGGCAAAGGTAAACAAAATCATCAGCGATATACCGGTAACGATATCCGGCATGGTCATAGGAAGGGTGGTCATCGTCATCATCAAACCTTGGGGACGTTTACGCATGGCATAAATGCCGATAGCAGCCAGCGTACCCAGTATGGTGGCCGCAACCGCCGCAATAACAGCAACTGATAAAGTAACGTATAACGCTTTTAGTATCGCAGCGTCCTGGAACAGCTCCGCATACCAATGAAAGGAAAACCCTTCCCACCTTGCGCGGCTTTTTCCGGCGTTGAAACTATAGACAATCAACACGATGATGGGCACATACAAAAAGAACAATATCAAGGATAAATACAGTCGTTTAATCAACTTATTCATACAATGCCGCTCCCTTCGCCTTCCGGGTCAGCCCGGCGCAGAATGCCCAGGCTTAGCAGAATCAGTGCCATCATGACCAAACTGAGCGCGCTGCCAAGATTCCAGTTACCTTGGAACAAAAAGCGGTTTTCAATCAAATCGCCGAACATCATGGTGTTGCCACCGCCCAAAATGCGGGGAATGAAAAACGTAGTGACCGACGGCATAAACACCATGGTAATCCCGGACACGATACCGGGTATGCTTAAGGGAACCGTTACCGTCCAGAATGTGCGGGTCGGGTTAGCACCAAGGTCCTGGGCAGCTTCCAGCAAACGGTAGTCCATTTTGGTCAGGGATGTATAAATGGGGAAGACCATAAACGGCAGGAAATTGTAGACCATACCAAGCAAAACGGCGGTGTTGTTGTACATGAGCTGTGCTTTGGGTAGCCTCAGCCACTGCAGCACCGTGTTAATCAGCCCGGAGTCCTCCAGTATCGACATCCAGGCGATGGTGCGCAGCAGAAAGTTCATCCACATGGGGATGATGAACAGAACCACGAGTATCGCGCCGTACTTCATATGGCGATCCGCCATAAAGTACGCGGCCGGGTACCCAAGCGCAAGGCAAATCACGGTACACAGCAGCGCCATCCACAGTGAATAGACCAAAATGCTTATGTTGACCGTACCGCGCGTAATCAGCACGGCGTATTCGGGGCCCATTTCTTCATAGAGTTTATTTACGGTATAGTTGCTATCCCAAAAGTTTTTGAAATTATCTAAAGTAAACGCACCGGTTGCATCTGTAAGTGCATAGTAGGTGATCAGAATCACAGGAACTACGGTGAAAAGTATCATCCACAGCGTATACGGCGATGCGAAAAACGAACGCTTCATGCCGCCCGAGCGGCGCGCGGACAGGAACACCAGCGCAGCAAACCCCAGCACGATCACCGAAATGCCGGCAATCATCCATACGCTCATCGTATCACCGGGCATTACTCGTTTTCTCCTTCAATGGTATCATCTATATCCTGAGTTTGTGGCATTGGTTTCATAATGTGAATGTTAAAGGGAATCACCGTCAACCCGACGCGCGAACCCGCCTCTTGCATCACCGTGGAATGTACTTTGAAATCCAGCGCGCCGACTTTGATTATCATCTCGTAATGCACGCCCTTGAACAATACGCTTTCTACGACCCCTGTGATGTGGCCGTCCTGCTCGGGTACGATGGTAATATCCTCTGGTCGAATTACAACATCAACCGGCTGATTGGAGCCAAAGCCCTTGTCAACACAGGGGAAGTTATGCCCAGCAAACCGAACGAGCTTGTCTTCCAACATTGTCCCGGAGTAGATATTGCTTTCGCCGATAAAATCGGCAACGAAGGCGTTGCTGGGCTCATCGTACACATCTTTGGGCGTGCCGATTTGCAGTATTTTCCCGTGGTTCATGACCACCACAGTATCGCTCATGGTCAGCGCTTCTTCCTGGTCATGGGTAACATACAAAAAAGTGATGCCCAGGGTTTGCTGCATCCGCTTGAGCTCCAGCTGCATTTCCTTGCGGAGTTTCAGGTCCAGCGCACCAAGCGGTTCATCCAGCAACAAGACCTGCGGCTCGTTAATCAGTGCACGGGCGATGGCGATGCGCTGCTGCTGACCGCCGGACAGCTGATCAACACGGCGCTTGCCGTAGCCTTCCAAATCGACTAAATCCAGCATCTTTGCGACGCGTTTTTTGATCTCAGCTTCCGGCACTTTGGCAATTCGCTGTCCGAAAGCAATATTGTCCTGCACATTCAGGTGGGGGAAGAGCGCGTACTTTTGAAATATGGTATTCACCTTGCGCTTATAGGGCGGCAGATGGGTGATATCCTTCCCTTCAAATAAAACTACGCCATCTGTGGGGTTTTCAAAACCGCCGATAATGCGAAGCGTGGTCGTTTTTCCACATCCACTGGGGCCGAGCAGGGTGACAAACTCATTTCTGCGAATGTAAAGGTTAATATTTTGCAGTACAAACGTACCATTATACTCCTTGGCTATGTTTTTCAGGTCAATCAGGCGCACTTTCTCGGCCATATGGCAGTCTCCTTATGCAATAGACTAGAAGCTCGGCGGATTGCTGACCCAGATCACACGCGCGGTACCGGTGCCGATATTGCGCAGTGAATGGGCCGAGGATGGATGAATGCAAAAGCTTGCAGCCTTCTTGATGATATATTGGCGGCTCCCCACACGCAGCATAACGCGCCCGGAAAGCACATAGCCGAACTCCTCGCCATCGTGCGGGGGAATCTCCATGCTTTCACCACCGGCTGCCAATTCCAGCAGAATCGGCTCCATCGCGTTCTTTTGTGCGCCAGGCACTAGCCAGGTGATTTGCCCGTGTTTTTCCTCGTCGTCCGGCTTAGTGAACATATCCGCCTGGGTGAAGGCGACCTTCTGGGGGCTGTTATCGGTGAAAAACGACTGGGGACTTGAGCCTAAGTTCTCCAGAATGTCAATCAAGGTAGCAATCGAAGGGGAAGTCAGGTCGCGCTCGACTTGGGAAATAAAGCCCTTGCTCAGCTCGCAGCGGGAGGCAAGTTCTTCCTGAGTTAGGTTTTTCTGCACGCGCAGTTCCCGTAGCTTTGCACCGATATTCAACGCGTATCCATCCTTTCGCCTGTTTAGTGTAACTAAACAATGAAACGTACTATATTAAACCACATATTCATTTTTCGTGTCAATATTTACAAGAATGAAACTTGTGCATTTCTTGTACTTGACATAAAAATCAACATGTCGTATGATGAGCGTGCGCAAAAGCGCAAGGGGTGCTGAGAAATCGGCTGAGATCGGGCAATCGCCCGGGACCCTGGAACCTGATCCGGGTAATGCCGGCGTAGGAATCAATCAGCATATTCTGATTTCCCACGTTGCATACCCGCAACGGCGGGAATTTTCATGTTTGGAGGAATCTCAATGAACTACACCCTACGGAGAATTACGGAAACGGCCATCATGTTGGCTGTGGCAACCGTCCTCAGTCTGCTGCAAATTGCCGGACCCTGGGTACTGGGCGGCAGCATTACCATATGCAGCATGCTGCCGATTATTTTGATCGCACATCGCTACGGTACCAAATGGGGTTTGCTTACAGCGCTTACCTATAGCCTGCTGCAGCTGTTGCTGGGTCTAAACAATATTCAGTATGCGCCCAATGCGATTACAGCCGTCGGCATCATATTGCTTGACTACGTGCTGGCATATGGTGTGCTGGGCTTTGCTGCAGCATTTGATTCTGTTTTCAAGTCTAGGAAGACATCCTTCGTCGTAGGCGTCGTTGTGACCATGATGCTGCGGTTTTTCTTCCACTTCCTAAGCGGCATTATCATCTGGGAAGCGCTGTGGCCCAATGAACTGGGCTGGGCCAGCTGGATTTGGTCGATATCGTACAATGGCTCCTACATGATTCCGGAAATCCTGATCACGCTGGCAGTTGGTATTGTGCTGTATAAACCGCTGGAATCCTATTTTCAGAGAAGCACACCGCCGATCAAAACGGTATAAGGTTTCCGCTATTTCTACATACAAAAAAAACCGCCGCTTAGCGGCGGTTTTTGAATTGTGATTAGTTCTCGGGTGTTTCAGTGATGTAGCTCAGCAGATCAGCCCACAGGGGATGATTCTGATCCAGCACCAAGGTAGCATTTTCGTTGATGGACATCTCCAATGCCTGCAAGGAACGCCAGAAGCTATAGAATTCAACATCCGCGCTGTATGCCGAGGCATAGATGCGCATGGACTCTGCCTGCGCGTCGGCACGTACGGAACCGGCTTCAGTGATTGCCTCGGCCTGAATTTGCCGTGCCTGCAAGTCGGTGGCGGACAATGCCTTGCGGTACTCTTCTTCACCTTCACTGCGCAATTGCTGGGCAACCTTAGCGCGGTCAGCCTGCATGCGGGAGTAGGTGGATTCGAGGTTTGCCATAGGCAGGATGGTACGGTGCACCTGAATGTCTTTGATTTCGATACCGCGCGACGCCATATCCTGATTGAGCTGTTTAAGCCCCTTGCTCAGGGCGGCGTTCAGCATATCTTTGTTCGAAACAAAGTCTTCGGCTACCAGGCGGTTGATAGCCTGCACGATAACCGGGTGAATCAGGTTATCCAGCTGATTTTCCGCAGCGATCATGCTGCCGAGTTTTAACGAAAACAGCGCCGGGTCGGCAATGTACCACTGTGCGTAGGTTTGGATGTAGTACTGCTTCTTTTCAGACGTGTTGACGATTTCAGAATCGCTGATGTAGGTGTACAGCCTGGATGAATAGGTCTCCACATTGTCAACGAAGGGAAGCTTGAATTGGAGGCCACTGCCGACAACAACCTTCACATCTTCATCAAAGGGGATTTCATCTTGCAGCAGCTCGCCGTAGCGATCGTGGAAATCGTTATCACGGTTAATGACGATGCGTTTAATGACACCAAACCGGGTGACAACACTCTGCTCGGCTTCACCGACGACAAACGTGCTTTGGCTAATCAGAATCGCTAGCACCACAAGGAAGATGGCCAAACCGATAATTTTGTTGCGGGAACGCTTGAAGAATGCGTTGAACTCCGCACTTGCGTAGTTTACAGGACGCTGTTTATCCATTAGTTCCCACCTCCTTCAACAGCAGATACGTTAGAAACAGTACCCGCTCCTGCTTCATCCAGATCTAAAATCTTGATGACGTCACTGGTGTTATCGGCTACAATGATTTTACCGCTGCTTTGCAGTATGCTTTCCAATGTGTCGATCAGCAAGCGTTTGCGCGTGACATCGGGCGCGAGTTTGTACTCGGCAAGAACCGCGCTAAACACGGCTGTGTCGCTGTTGGCCTGGGCGACGACTTCTGCCTTATATGCTTCGGCCTGTTTCACAGTTTCATACGCGGTAGAACGGGCTTTTGGCAGAATTTCGTTTGAGTAGCGCTCGGCTTCGTCTAAACGCTTGGTTTTTTCGTTCTTGGCATTGTTTACATCTTCGTAAGCCGCGGATACTTCCATGGGCACGGAAATGTTTTGAATGCGCACATCATTGATTTTCACGCCCATCGCATAGGTATCAATCAACGCCTGGAAATCCGGCAGCACTTGCAGCTCGATTTCCTCCTTGTTGAGCAATGCGTCATCCAACGGTCTGTTTTGAATATTGCGGCGGATGACGGCCTCAAACGCGATTTGCAGTGTGCCTTCGGGATCGTCAATATCAAAATGATACTGTTTCACGTCACGAATGGTGTACTGGTAAATCGCCTCGATGGATACGATGGAGTTGTCATTGGTGAGCATAACGCTTTCGTCGGTCTCATCAGAATACTGCGCGGCTCTGCCGGCAGACCCTGATCTGGTCGTACGAAACCCGTACTCCACCGTGTGGATGGTTGTTACGCTTTCGCTGATGATATCTTGCACAAAAGGCATGTGCCAGTATAATCCGGGTCCGTTTTGATCCGTTACACGGCCAAAGGTCAGAACCAAGGCTTGTTCACCCTGTCCGACTCTGTAAAATCCGGTGGCTGCGACGATTAAGACGAGTACAATCAAGACGCCAACAATCACCAGCCCCGGTTTAGGTGCTTTCCGCATAGAATATCTCCTTTCATAAACGGTATAGTACCAGCATATCACAGTTTGAAACAAACCGATAGGGGAGCGTTCTCTAAACCGTCAAATCCTGTTTTAAAACCACAATTCAGGCGTTATCCGCCACAAGCGGCAGACGCACATAAAAGGTTGTTCCAACATCGACCTTGCTGCGCACGGTGATTGTACCGCCGTGGGCCACCACAATAATGCGCGCAATGGACAGTCCAAGGCCGTGACCGCCGTTTTGCACCTTGCGTGCGTTATCGCTGCGGTAGAAACGGTCAAATATGCGGCTGAGTTCTTCTTTAGTCACACCCTGGCCGGTATCCTGCACGGCAAATACGCAGTCCTTTTCTTCTACCTTCATGGAAATGGTTATCCGGCCACCGGACGGCGTATATTTGATGGCATTGTCAACCAAAATACGCAAAAGCTGCTTGAGCATGCCTTTGTCGCCGTTGATCATGCAATGCTGGTCGGCTTTCATTTCAAACTTGTGCATAGCCGACAATAGCTGCGCATCACGGAAAACCGTAAAGATGATCTCCGTCGGGTCAAAATGCTCCATTTCTAAAAGCAGGGACTTTTTATCATGCCGGGCGAGAAACAATAGCCGTTCTACCAGTTCCTTCATGGATGCCGTTTCCTGGGTAATCGCTGTAATGCCTTCATCCAGTACCGAGGTATCGGTCTTGCCCCAGCGTTCCAGCATGTTGGCATAGCCTTGAATTACGGCAATCGGCGTGCGAAGCTCATGCGACGCATCGCTGACGAACTGCTTTTGGCTGTTATAGCTGCGCTCAATACGATCCAGCATCTTATTGATGACTGCCGCCAGATCTTTGAATTCGTTTTTTGTGCCCGCCAGATTGATGCGGTCGGACAGGTTGTTTGCGCTCATCTTTTCGGCAGCGGCCGTCATATCGGCAATGGGGCGCAGTACATGCCGGTTTAAGCGGCGGCGGTGCCGCAGGAAATACAGTATCCGAATCAGGTCTGCACCAAGCAAGGCAAGCAGGGATAGGAGATAGACATGCACCCTGTCTTCCAGATCAAACACAACAACCAATCCGCCACCTGCGGTACTGCGATACAAAGGCAGCTGCGTAAAGCCAGAGTTAAACAGCTGCCCGACCGTAAGAGTAAAGCGGTCGACTATGCCGTTAAAATCATCTGTGAAGGGCGCATCTTTGTAATACGCCTCCATAACAGGCAGCCGTATCAACTGTTCCTGCGTATAGGCACCGTCTTGTTCCGGTGTCATTGCTTCGACCGTATCCATGGTTTGGGTCATTCCGGGGACTTGCGCGATGGAAAATACAACCGTAAACAGTAGCGCAATCAACAAAATGGTACGCATTAACTGTATGCTGGAATGCACGGCAATGCGCAGGGTCAGTGAAAAGCGAAGGGTGCTGAACAACCTGCTGAGCAGTGTGCCGATATAACGAAAAAACCGGAGGATTAAATTCGGTTTTTTCGGCTGTTTGGTTTTCGTTTTCTTATTCGAAGGTTTCATATTTGAACATATAGCCAACGGAACGGATGGTATGTATGATCTTTACACCGAACTTATCGTCAATCTTCTGGCGCAGATAGCGCACATACACATCGACGATGTTGGTATCCCCGGCAAAATCATATCCCCATACGTTAAGCAGCAAATCGTCGCGGGTGACGGCTGTACGGTCGTTCATCCACAGGTAATGGAGCAGATCAAATTCCTTTTTAGTCAGTGAAATCGGCTGGTCGTCGTAGCTCACGGAGTAGCTCGCAGCATTGAGGTATAGTTTACCCGCATGCAGCTCGCTGGCAGTGTGGCCCTGATCAAGCCGGGTCTTCTTCAGGCAGACGCGAATGCGTGCCAGCAGCTCTTCAATAGCAAAGGGCTTGGTGATGTAGTCGTCTGCGCCCATATCCAGCCCCATCACCTTGTCGGATACATCGTCCTTGGCGGTGAGCATGATAATGGGAATATCGCTGTGTTGACGCAAGCGACGGCAGACTTCAATACCGGACAGTTCCGGCAGCATTAAGTCCAGAATCAGAAGATCCGGTTTCCAGCTGTCGCACAGGGCAAGCCCTGTGCGACCGTCGTGCGCCGCCTGAACCTCGTACCCTTCATGGGTGAGCTCCAGTTCGATAAAACGCGCAATCTTCTTTTCGTCTTCAATAATCAGTATCTTGCTCATGGGTGCTCCCTCCGGTTAGCCGATGCTGGCCTCGTGGTATCCGTCATCGTCTTCCTTGATGGTATATTCACCGTCTTCCGGCAGTTCAACATCCACAGGTTGGGTGCCGCTGGCAGGCGATTCGTTACGGGTTTCTTTCACTTCCGGTACATCGGACTGCATCTCTTCATCGTCCTTGGCAGATTCACGGATGATGTTATCCACCGTTTGTTTGATGTTTTCGCCCGCGTGCTTGATGTTTTGCTCCAAAGAGACGTCCTCAAACTCTTTGCTCCGGCGGTCAATACGGATGTGATAGCCCATCACCAGTGCAAACAGCATGCCTACGATAACAACCCACGGCGCAAACAGCAGTGCGAAGATCATAAACAGGGCGGACAGATTGAGGATCACAATGTTTTCTTTGCTGATCTTCAGCCGCAGGCGATAGAGAATGTAGAAGATGTTGCGGTTTCTGCCTCTGCCGGTCGTGCTGGTCTTGGTTTCGTGTTCCCGGATTTTGCCGTTCTTTTCAAGGTCGAGCAGTGCCTGGGTCAGGCTGCCGTTATGATACTTAAGAATGGAAACAGCCTCGTTGTAGGTCAGTCCGCTCTTGCGGCGGATGATATCAATGTCTTGTATGGTGTATTTAGCCATGTTCAACTCTCCTTTGGTGGTGTTTGTAGTGGTATTTTGAACCGATATCATCGTACCATACACACCATGGTGTTGCTTGAGAATACCCTAACGCTTTGATGAGAATTTCATGAGGATTTATAAAGCAAATTACAAGGGTCTTTTGCCCATTGTGCTCACAATTCTGGGGCGATTCGACCCTCGTGTTTGACTGCCGGATTGCTTGCGGCCCTTTGGTTGCTTGGCGGAAGTATTGCTTGGATAAAGGGAATAATCCGGCTTGGACGGACGCATAAACTGATCCTGCGCTGATAATACCGCGTCGTTTCGCATTAGCTTTTCCCCGTCCGTCTCGGCCGATTCATCGTCAAGGTCATCCGTGTCCGTTATAAGCTCGATTTTCGGAAGTTTCATCGTGGTGCTAACCCGCGGCGACGCGCTTTGCGCTTCAGCCGGCATGATCGGCGGCTCTGCACCACCTGGATAATACACTGGTTTTGGAGCGGAAGCCGGTTCCAGCGGTTTCATTGCAATCTCATGCACTGTCTCTTTTTTCGACTCTGCTTTTAGCAGCTTATATGCGGACGTACTGATTAGCCCACCCGCAATCGTGACCGAGATACCGCAAAACAAAAGAAAATAGCCTGAACGCAGGCAGAACAGCACAATAGCGTTCAGCGTGTTGGTCAGCGGATCGGCGCTTGGTTCCTGAAAAGAGCTGAGAATCAGCTTGAGCTGCTCGTTTTCAATCAGCGGTAAAATCGAAGTCAGAACGCCAAGCAACGTTAAAATACAACCGAAAACACAAAAAACCGCACCCAGAACCTTAAAGGTTTTCATACTCGTTGTTGTCCCTCCGCATGCATTGCGTTTTGGGTTGATTTCGACATACTACACAGCGCTTCCTTCTTATAAAAGCCTACGCGGTTTTCTACTATCAACAAGGAGAACGCTGTCTACGTGCAGAATAGTAGCAGTAAACATCTGGATACAGAGGATGGTTTCATGGAGAAGTATCAGCTTAGCTATCATGTGGATATGGTGCTATGCATCGACGCTACGGGCAGCATGCGGCACGTGATTGATTTTGTGAAGGAAAACGCCCTGCATTTTTACCGGGACGTGACCGAAACAATGCAAAAAAAGAATAAAGTCATCAGTCAGCTTCGCGTGCGCGTGATTACCTTCCGCGATTATCTGGCCGACGGAGAACGTGCGATGATGTCCAGCGAGTTTTTCACCCTGCCGCAGGATGAGCAGAAACTCGACGACAGTGTGCACAGTATATCTGCTTCCGGCGGCGGCGATATCCCCGAAGACGGCCTGGAGGCGCTTGGCTATGCTATCCGCAGTGAATGGACCAGGGATGGCATCAAAAAACGCCATATAATAGTTATGTGGTCCGATGCCCCGACCCACGAAATTGGCTTTGGTAAGGATGCACCCTGGTATCCCGAGGGGATGGCCAAGGATTTTGATGAACTCAGCCTGTGGTGGGAAGATGAACAGCTCGGCGGCGCGATGGATGAAAACGCAAAGCGCTTACTGATTTTCGCGCCGGACGCACCGGAGTGGAACCGCATTTCGTCCGAGTGGGCGCAGGTTATTCATGTGCAAACCGTCAGCGAAGGGCTGGGGGAACTGGACTATCAGCAGGTCATTGACGCAATCTGCAATACGATATAAGGCACTTGCCATGCAAATCGGCAACTACACCGTAATAACTCCCTTTGCAACAGCCGGTAGCGGCAACGCTCGCTGGTGTGTTGCTAATAAAGATCATACCGACTACTTTCTAAAAGAATTTCTGGGCCCTGTGCAGCCTGTGCAAACCACAGCGCAGCCAACGCGCCATGTAAACATGCGCAGGAAGCAATGTGCGTTGTTTGAAACGCGCAAACTTGCGCTGTATGATGCGCTAAAGCGCGTTTCAGCTGATTACGTAGTCCATGTGGAAGACTTTTTTGTGCATGACGGGCACTACTACTCCGCATCCTTGTATTTGGGCACGGAGTATCAAACACTGGATAGCTTCCAGCCTGCGCAAGACAGCGACAGGGTGAAAGTGCTGATTGCTTTGGCAGAGAGCTTGCAGGCGCTGCATGCAGTGGGTATTGTGCACGCTGATTTGAAGCCGGAGCACGTTATTGTGGAGTTAGCCAACGGCACTGTACGGGCGCGGCTGATTGATTTTGATTCTAGCTTTGCCGAAATCGCTCCGCCGGAGGCCAGCGATGAGCTTGCCATTGACCCGGTCTACTTGTCACCCGAAGCCTATCGGCTGGCAACTGGGAAATCCCTACGGCTGAACCGGAAGGTTGATACATTTGCGCTGGGCATTTTAATGCATCAAGCGCTTTGTGCTAAGCTTCCGGCATTTGATTCAAAGCAATACAGCTATCCCTACGCCGCAGTGCTTGACGGTGCGGCCCTAACGCTATCGGATACGATTGACACGCAGCTACAGCTACTGATCCGCAAACTGCTGCAAAAACACCCGGCTTTGCGGCCTGGCGATCAGACTATCGTAAAACAGCTTACATCAATCGCTTATAAACGCTTTGCGATTTCCTGAATATATAGGTCGATGATATCAATATCGCTCAGCTGATAAAGCATCCGGCTGCCGACGACATCTTCCACTTCGCTGACAACCGGTTTGCCGTCTTGATAGAGCATATCCACGCCTGCAAACGATAGGGGAGCACCGTGCTCTGCAAAGCGCTGCAAAATCTTGCTGACAAGCGCTGTTTCTGCCTCCGTTACCGTATGCAGTTCGATCGTCCCGCCGCGTTTGTAATTGCTCACAATGCCCTCTTTGGCAGTGCGCATAACAGCCGCCACGATGTTTCCAAAAAGCACATAAACGCGCAAATCACGGCCTGCTCCGCTGGCCGTTTCCTGTACAAGCGCTGGCTTTGGAAGAATAGCAGCAAGCGCACCCCGAAGTTCCGCTTCGTTTTCCGCCAAAACAACACGGTCACCGCCATGGCCCAGAGCCGGTTTGATAACCAACGGATATGTATCATCAGTGGGTTGATATGTTGCATCGCTATCCACAAAATGCGTTTCCATCTGCGGTAATCCCTGAAGAAACGCATGCGTCGCACGCTTATCATTACAGATTTTACAGACCTTGGCAGAGTTAAAGACGGGAATCCCTTCCCGTTCCAGAGCTTGGCTGATTTTAGGGTTGCGCTGCCGCGATATCACAAAATCCGGTTGGGTATGCAGCGGAAATGCAAGAGTATGGGTGAACACAACTTGCAGCTCTAGGCCAAGCGGTTGTGCCTTGTCTTGCATATGTGCAGCAAACATGCGGTTATCTTCATAATCGCCAGCATCGTACAAAAGCCATCCGCTTTTTTTAGCTTTCACTGCAAACTCTTTCGAATATGGTCAAAAATAGCATCCGCCATATTGATTCCCGTGCAATCCAGTGTTGATTTAAAGTGGGCGTTTGAGTTGACTTCACAAATCAGCGGCCCTTCATCACCAAACAATACGTCCACCCCGGCAAATGCAAGACCCAGCTCTTTTACCGCGCGTACAGCAATATCTGTTTCCTGCTGTGATGGGGTATAGGGTTCCATACTGCCGCCCAGCGTAATATTGCTGCGGAAATCGCCGTGTTCGTTATGACGAAATATACTGGCAACCACCGCGTCACCGACTACGTTAATCCGAATATCGCGGCCAAAGCTTGACTGCACCATTTCCTGCAGCATCATTGGCGTTGAACGGAGCGCAATCACCTTTTCCCGCAGGGACTCCAGATCCTGAAACTGGTAAACCTGCTTACCAAATGAGCCAAAACACTCCTTAAGAACCAGGGGGAATCCCAGCTGGGCTGCGGCTTCATCCAGAAAGTTTGTATCCGTATAGCCGACATTGGGGAAGGTTTTGGGGACCAATACGGTCTTTGGCATCGGAATACCGGCTTGTTTTAGTGCAAGATAAGTCAGCGCTTTATCATCACACTGCAATATGCTATCCGCCGGATTGAACACGGGGATACCAAGCTGTTCCAGCAGCCGCGCGGCCTTTACATCTTTATCCCAATACAGCACAAAATCCGGCATATCCTTACGGAAGTCCGGATTGTTGATTTGCAGTAAAACATTAGCATTGTTGGTCATCGAAAGTGCAATACCGCTGCGCTTAGCGGAATCGACCAGAATTTGATAGAGTTCGTCAAACTTCGAAACATGCAAAAACGCGTTGACGACCAGAAGACCCTTGAGCATTCGCAAGTCCCCTTTATTTCAATGCGTTCAGTCTGTCCGCTAATTCATGCAGTGATTTCAGTACATCGGACAGGCGATATCCGTCCGAACCCTGAATGAGAAGATTGGAGTTAATCTCCAGCTGGATGGCCGGAATATCACAACAGCTGGCGACAGTCGCACACACCGTATTACGGTTTGCAGCGGGAAAGGGTTTATCCACGGTGATATTTTTGATACCGTTTGGTACAAAGCATTCGCGAGCAATATCAACCAGTTCTCTTTTACCAAAAATATTTTTACCGTTGCCGGTGCCTACACAAACATCCATTTCGCGGCCGGGATTGAGCTGGTGCAGATCGATGAGGTAGCGAATATTGTTTTTATGCAGGAAGCGGCAAAGCGCTTCGCGGTAGTCACTGACCTGGTCATAATTGGCATCGTCCATTAAATGACGGGTTTTATAGATTACAGGGTATTTGTATTCTTCATTGAGAATTTTGCAGAGTATACCGGTATAGCGTTCAGCCGCTTTATTGGTGCCGTTGCGGGTCTGGAGCACTGAATGCGGAGCAGAGAACATCACCGCACCGTTTCCGTCTAATATTTCAAAACTGGCTTTGTGGTCTTGGTCGGTAAAATATGCTAGCGCACGATCCAGTTGCTGCTCACAGGTCATGGATTTCCCTCCTAAAAAGGTGAACAATAACGACGTATTACACGCCAAACAGTACTGTAGCACGACTGAGATTGATTGTCAATTTACCGATGTTGATGTATGATAATACCAATATAATCGCTGATAAAGAAAGGTGAAAATGATGCAAAACGGCAGTGCGGAACCTCGCGAAATGAGAACAGCACTGCTGCTGTCTAAAGAGCAGCTTACGCTGCTCCATACCGCGCATGTCATGATCTTTGGTCTTGGCGGCGTTGGCAGCTATGCTGCGGAAGCTTTGGCCCGTATGGGCGTTGGGAAACTGACGATTGTGGACAAAGATGTTTTCGATGAAAGCAATATCAATCGCCAGCTTGGCGCGTTGCAATCAACCGTTGGACAAAGCAAAGTCAGCGTTACCCGCACGCGCTTGCTGGATATCAATCCAAATCTCATCATTCAAGGCGTGGAGCAGTTTCATCTGCCGGATTCGCCAGTGGAAATCGACACGGATGTAAATCTTGTCATTGACGCCGTGGACACCATAGCGGCGAAGCTTCTCATCATCGAAACCTGCAACAAACGCAATATTCCCGTCATCTCCAGTATGGGTATGGGAAACCGGCTGAATCCTACCATGATTCAGCTTGGCGATATATATCAAACCAGTAACTGCGCTTTGTCGCGCGTTATGCGCAAGGAGCTTCGTAAGCGTGGTATTCAGGCCCTGCGCTGCGTTTACTCCACCGAGGAAGCGCTTACGACGGCCGAAAGCATTCCGGCGAAAAATGGCACACGCCCGGCACCGGGGTCGGTTGCCTATGTGCCGTCCGTAGCGGGATTGTACATGGCGTATGATGGGGTGGAAACCTTGCTGCACCGCAGGACTATGGAGGATCGACATTGAAACCGAAAATCGTAATCATCGGAGGCGGCGTTATCGGCTGTGCGGTCGCTAGAGAGTTAAGCGCATATCAGGCCGATATTCTGCTTGTTGACCGCGCGGCGGATGTATCGGAAGGCGCGAGCAAGGCCAACAGTGGGTTGGTTCACGCCGGATTTGACAATAAGAAAGGCACAAACAAGGCCAAATTCAATGTGCAGGGCAGCCGCATGTATGAATCGCTCTGTAAGGAGCTATCCGTGCCATACGCTCGTAACGGCGCTTTGGTTTTGGCCTTTGATGACGAGCAAATTGAAGTTCTCCATCAGTTGCTGAAGCAGGGCATCGAAAACGGTGTCGAAGAGATAGAAATCATAGGAAGCGAGCAGGTACTTGCGCTGGAACCGCACACCAATCCGGCCGTAAAGGCCGCGCTGCATGTGAAAAGCGCTGCATCCGTTTCCCCGTACGAACTTACCTACGCGCTGGCCGATCACGCAAAGATAAACGGCGTTGCGTTTCTGTTCAATACAAACGTACTCTCCATTCAAAAGCAAGAAAACGGCTTCATTCTTTTAACGAACTGCGGGGATATTCGCGCGGATATTATCGTCAACTGCGCCGGTATCGGGTCGGGTGAGCTGCACAATCAACTGTCCGAAAACAAGGTGAGCATCACGCCGCGCAAAGGGGAGTATTACCTGCTTGACCGCAAGGATAAGCCCATGTTTTCGCACTCCATGTTTCAAACGCCATCCAAAATGGGCAAGGGTGTGCTGATTACACCAACCCTGCACAACGGCTTGCTTTTAGGGCCGACGGCCAGAGATATTGAAGATGGCACCGATGTTTCCACAACAGCTGAAGCCCTGAAAACAATACGCGAGATTACAACGCTGACCTGGCCGGAAGAATCGGTCAAATCGGCCATCACGACTTTTTCGGGTATACGCGCACATGAAGCCGGTGGGGATTTCATCATCGGCGCAGTGGACGGCGTACCCGGCGCATATGAGACGGTCGGGATCGAAAGCCCAGGTCTATCGTCAGCCCCGGCCATTGGGCAGTATCTGGCGGAGATGATTGCCGGCGATACAGGCTTATCCCGCAAAGACAAATTTTTACCGCCGCCAGCCTATCCCAAGCCGTTTGCCGAAATGAGTGCCGAGGAAAAGCAACAGGCATATCAGGCAAATCCGGCCTACGGCAATGTAGTGTGCCGCTGTGAACATATCACCGAAGCGGAAATCCGGTTTGCCATAGGCAGGCCGGTCGGCGCCACCACGGTAGATGGCGTCAAGCGGCGTGTTCGCGCTGGAATGGGTCGCTGCCAGGGCGGGTTCTGCTCACCGCGCGTAATGGAAATCCTCAGCGAGGAGCTATCTATCAGCTTACCGGAGGTTACGAAAAGCGGTGGCAACAGCCATATTGTGCTGGGCAGAATTGAAGACAGGACACCGGAAGGAGATGAGCAGCATGCATAAAATCAAAACCGACGTGCTGATCATCGGCGCTGGTCCGGCTGGCATGGCGGCTGCTATCGCGGCCAGAGAACAGGGGATAGAGAATTTAACCGTGCTGGAACGTGAATCCGAATTCGGGGGCATTCTAAAGCAGTGTATTCATAACGGCTTTGGTCTGCACCGCTTCAAAGAAGAGCTGACCGGACCGGAATACGCTCAGCGTGACATTGACCGTATGCAAGAACTGGGAGTTACGGTGCAGTGCGATACGATGGTCATTGATATTAACGAAAACAAACAGGTGACCGCCGTTAGCCGCAAGCACGGTGTACAGCTGTTCCAAGCCAAAGCAATCATACTGGCTATGGGCTGCCGTGAACGGCCTAGGGGCGCACTGGCGATCCCCGGTACGCGCCCTGCGGGTATATTTTCCGCCGGTACGGCACAGAAGCTTGTCAATATGCATGGCTACCTGCCCGGTAAACGGGTCGTGATTCTCGGCAGCGGCGATATTGGGCTGATTATGGCGCGCAGAATGACCCTGCAAGGTGCAACCGTGCTGGCCTGCGCGGAGATTATGCCATACTCCTCAGGCCTGAACCGCAACATCGTTCAATGCCTGCATGATTATGATATTCCATTGTTGCTAAGCCATACCGTGATTGATATTCAGGGCAAGGAACGGGTTGAAAGCGTTACCATCGCAAAGGTGGATATGCATTTGCAGCCGATTCCCGGCACAGAAAAAGTGTACGCGTGCGATACGCTTATATTATCGGTCGGTCTGGTTCCCGAAAACGAACTGACTCGCTTGATTGATGTGGAAATGTCCGCAACAACCCAGGGCGCGGTGGTGGATGATATGCTGCAAACCAGCATGGACGGTGTGTTTGCCTGCGGCAATGTATTGCATGTGCATGATCTGGTCGATTTTGTCAGCGAGGAAAGCCAAAAAGCCGGTGAATCGGCCGCACGCTATGTTTTAAAGTCTAACGTGCAGCCTGCCAAAACCATCAAGGTGCAGGACGGGCCGGGCGTTCGCGGGGTTGTACCACAGCGCTTGCGTGTGCTAAGCGACAGCCCCATAGAAAAAGACATACGCTTTATGTTCCGCCCGGACAAGGTTTATCAAAATTGTAAGGTGCAGTTGCTGGACGGCGACCGCGTTGTTAAATCCGTTGCCAAGCGCATCCTGTCACCCGGTGAAATGGCTGAAGTACTTCTCCCGGCGGATGTGGTAAAGACGCTCACAGCAGACACATTTACGATACGTATCGCGGAATAAGGAGCACGCATGAAACAGACCATAACTTGTATAAACTGCCCGATCGGCTGCCGTATGACCGTGGAAACAGAGGGAGATCAGGTTATCAGTGTGGAAGGTGCCAGCTGCAAGCGCGGCAAGAATTATGCCAAGCAAGAAGCTATAGCCCCAAAACGCATGGTTACTGCTGTTGTCAATGTCCCCGGCAAATCGCTGCCTTTAAGCGTGAAGACCAGCTGTCCGATTCCAAAAGACAAGATATTTGACTGCATGAAAGCCATTGAATGCTGCAATTTACAAGCACCGATTAAAATGGGTGACGTGATTTGTGAAAACGTATGCGGTACCGGCGCGGATGTTGTTTCAACACGCGATGTAGAATAAACCAACTTGCGGCAAGACCCGTTTCATGCTATGCTTGCCCTGAAGATGAACCCGTGTAATTGAGAGGGTGATAGCGTGCCCGTTAGAGTGAGATTGATTGCCGTCATCGCGATCATTGTAGTGATCACGATTGGGTTTACGTTTCTGTTTTTCCAGAAAAAGAGTGACATGAAAAAACTGGACGAACAGTATTTTGAAGCGTTATCGTATCATCAGTTTTTAGAGAAAAAAGAAAATACCCTGCGTGAGACGCTGGATGCTATGGGCACAGATGCCTTTATCGAAAATCTAGCGCGTACGCTGTACGGCTACATGAAAGCGGATGAAATCCGTTTTGTGATTACCAATCCCGAAGAACTCTACGGATTTCAGGAGTAAGGGTGCATATGCGAGCGGCAGCTATCGGCATAGGCTCTAACTCACTGCGGCTATTGGTCGCCGATGAGCATACACAGCAACATACCCCAGTCCTGCGCAAGCGTATCGGCTTGCGTATGTTTGCATCCCTGACATCACAGATGGAAATCGAGCAATCCATGATGGCCGAGGCTTGCCAGGCCATTGTAGCGTTAAAACAATGTGCTAAGGCGGAAGGTGCAACAATTGTACGCTTATTTGCTACCAGTGCTGTGCGCGATGCCACAAACCAGAATGCGTTCCGCGATATGATTTTCAATACAACTGGCTTGACCCTGGAAATCATCTCCGGCAAAGAGGAAGCGCGGTTATCCTTTCTGGGTGCAGCAGGGGAGAGCAGCGCAGGAATGATTGATATCGGCGGCGGTTCTACCGAAGTTGTGATCGGCGATCATGGCACCCCTGCGCTTGCATTCAGTCTTCAGGCCGGTGCCGTACGCATGTTTCAGCAGTATCCAATCACATCATCATTAGATATACAACCAGTAACAAACGCAGTGCAGCATTTACTAGCGCCGTATATGGCGCAGCTCAAGCAAACAAAAACGCCGGCCCTTTGGGTCGGCGTTGGCGGCACCATGACGGCTGCCGCGACCTGTATTCAAAGCGTTGACTGGCATTCCAGCCAGGCTGCACACGGCTTTTCTGTAAGCCGCAGCGAACTTTGGCGTGTACTGGAAAGGCTGCCTGCTATGCCGCTGGCAGAGCGTAAAGCTCTTGGCACGATACCGCCGGATCGTGCCGATATCGTCGTACACGGGTTTGCCATTCTGTATGCCTGCATGGTTGCTCTATCCATTGATCACATCATCATTTCGGAACATACCAACCTGGATGGGTATCTGCAAGCTCTTACAGCGGACGAATGAGAATCAATGGGGTGAGTTCGTCGCCCTGACCGCTGGGGTTATCACGCATTGCATCCTGAATCTGCTCGTCGGTCAGCGGGAAGTTTTTGGACTTGCCCAGCTGATCGCGCTGAATGTCGTTGGCATCCATCAATACAATGGGGATGCCTGTTTCTGCGAAAAGCGCATCGCAAAGCTCATCCGGATTGGGTGGGTTAATGGTGGCCAGTTCATGGTAGCGCTTGAAGCTGGAACGGAAGTAAAATCCGTCAATCCCGCCAACGCCTTTTCCGCACACCT
The DNA here is from genome assembly GCA_963675925.2 of Candidatus Limiplasma sp. Lineage (GTDB taxonomy): Bacteria > Bacillota > Clostridia > Christensenellales > Aristaeellaceae > CAXXOK01. The sequence continues at coordinate 324,606 of CAXXIB010000003.1, read as the reverse complement.
TATAAAATAGGCCTTTGACACCAAAGGGACGGGTCACCGCGCTAAGGCCCGCTGCCAGCAGCACGCGTGGCAGGCCGACCATATCAATTACCAGTTGCAGTTTATACGGCTCATGCATGCCCACACCGGTAGAGTTGATACCGGCAAACCGCCACATTACATTAGCAAAGAAACCGGGTTTAACTTCATCGCGATTGCGCACATTGCCGGAGCACATGCACATCACCTTTGCACCAAAGGACAATACATCGCCATCTTGATACAGGGGACGCACATACTGTTCCACCAGCACTGTTTGGCTTTCGCCAACCTCTACAAAATGCGTTTGAATCGCATAGCGCTGGTACTGTTTTCCATCTTTTCCTTGAATGACACCGCGGTCGAAATAAACAATCCCATCCTGTTCGCGCCGCTGTGAAGCCAGATTTCTGCCTTGGTCCTCGGCCATCGTGTCAGCCTCCCTAAATATGGTCAAAGAAGGCTGTGCCTTCCTCGCCGCAAAGAATGCCAAGATCGTTAAAATGCAGGGGAACGGGTTTTGCATCGATGTATTTTAGGATCGTATCAAAGCGCACACTTTCGGTAAATGTGAGCAGCGTAAACGCCACGCCATGTTTTTTGGCGCGACCGGTGCGGCCGATACGGTGCAGGTAATACTCGTTTTCGTTTGGAAGATCGTAGTTGATGACCGCTTCTACATCGTCTACGTCAATCCCGCGCGCCGCGACATCGGTCGCCAGCAAAATGTTGAACTTGCCTTTGCGAAACGCGTCCATCACCTGGTTTCTGGCACCCTGGCGCATATCGCCATGCAGGCATTCCGCTTGATAGCCCGCTTTTTGCATGCGGTTGGTTAAACGCTGGGTCATGTCCTTGGTGTTGATAAACACCATCACACGGCTGAACTCATCGCTGTCGAGCAGATATAAAAGATGCTCGTATTTATTCTTAGCTTCTGTCTCTATGACATATTGCGTAATCTGCGGGCGGTTTTCTTTGGTGGCCGGGATCAGCACCTCAACAGAATCCTGCTGATATTTCCAGGCGATGGTCTGCACATCCGGATTGGTTGTCGCGGAGAACAAAACCAGCTGGCGATCTGCCGGTGTCGCCTCGATGATGCGCGTTACATCCTTGACAAACCCCATGTTGAGCATCTCATCGGCTTCATCCAGCACCATCGTGTGCACGTGATCCAGCCGGATGTTGCCGCGGTTCATGTGGTCAAGCAAGCGCCCGGGCGTCGCAATAATAATCTGCGGATTGCGTTTCAACTGATTAATCTGCTTAACTATCGGCTGACCACCGTATAAAACCGCGATTTTTACCTCTTTAATATACTGGGCGAGGTTGCGGATTTCTTCAGCGATTTGCAGGCTGAGCTCGCGGGTCGGGGCAATGACCAGCTCCTGCACGCGACGATCGGACAGGTTCACGTATTCCAGCATAGGAATACCAAACGCAACGGTTTTACCGGTTCCTGTGGGCGCGATAGCGATCACGTCGCGGCCTTCCATCATCAAAGGCAGGGTCTGTGCCTGTACGGGGGTCATGTTTTGGATATTCATGGCTTCCAGCGCGCGAAGCACCTCTTTACTGATATCCGCACCGGAAAATGGTATTTGTTCTTTGGGCAAAATGTACTCCTTTTTTCCACTCTTACTACGGGTTGACAAAAACAACCAAGTTCCTGTATTCGACAGAATTGCATTTTTTCCTGCTATGCGCTACTATACTAAGCGACCAAAGGCACGGAGGAATTACATATGAGCAGATTGGGCGACCTTCTACAAACCGAACGCCTGCGCCGCGAAATGACACTGAAACAGGTATCTAAGCTTTCCGGTGTCAGCGCAGCGTACCTAAAAGCTGTGGAAGAGGGCAAGAAAATCATCCCTGACGAACAGGCACGCAGAATACTCAAAAAGATTGGCCTGACCGAGCATACAGAGCAGGGCTTTACACTGGACGATATCGCTGCGACCGTTGATTTGCAGACGGCTGCACCAACCAAAATAGCACCCAGCCAGACGCGCGAGGATGCCACACCGGCGTATTCGGATGATTCCGCAAAGGATTCCACCGTACAGGGCAGCGTATGGCTGGACGCACTTCAGAGCGTCCTTAAGCGTGTGCCTGTGCTAAATGCGGTTATGGAAGAGGTTGACCATCGTATGCTCCCGGTACTGCAAGGGCGTATTGAAGGGGCGTCGCCGGATAAAGTCTTCTATTTTAAAGTACCGGACGACAGTATACGCGGGTTTCGTATTATGAAAGGCGACCTGTGCTTCATGGTTCCGGCTGCTAGCCCCATAGACGGAGCCATAATGCTCGTAGATGTGAATGGGCAGCGTGCGCTTCGCAAGGTTAAGAAGCTCAATTCGATGACGATACTATTGCAAAGCTATGACAGGGAATATGCCGCGCAGACTCTTGCATTGCCGGATGTATCATTCCTGGGGCATGTGGTGCGGGTAGAATTTACTCTGCCGGAATGATATAATAAAGGTAAAGATACCAAAAGGAGTTGCCTATGATTTATAAACCATTTGGGAACACCGGCATTAAGCTGTCCGCGCTCGGCTTTGGGGGCATGCGCCTGCCGATGTTGGATGAAACCCATATCAACGATGAAAAAGCTGTACCGCTGATGCAAAAGGCATTTGAACTCGGTGTCAACTATGTTGATACCGCGCCTTACTACTGCGGCAAAGACAGCGAACGCGCCGTAGGCCTTGCACTCAAGGGCTGGCGGGACAAAGTGTACCTGTCCACCAAAAACCCGGCCACGGATTCCAACGGTGAAACCTGGCGCAAGAATCTGGAAGCTTCGCTAACCAAACTGGATACCGATTACATCGATTTTTACCACTTCTGGGGTATTGATCTAGAGAGCTTTCGTGCCATGGAAAAACCCGGCGGCCCGGTGGATGAAGCACGCAAAGCGCTCTCCGAAGGATTAATCAAGCACCTTTGCTTTTCGTTCCACGATAAAGAAGCCGCAAACATGAAGCCAATTATCGACAGCGGCTTGTTTAGCTCCGTCTTGTGTCAATACAATCTGCTGGACCGCAGCAACGAAGAAAACATCGCCTATGCTAGCCAAAAGGGCCTTGGTGTCATTATCATGGGTCCGGTTGGCGGCGGCCGTCTGGGTGCGCCGTCCGATGCCGTCAAAGCATTGCTTAAAGGCAAGGTCGTTAGCTCTGCTGAGATGGCACTGCGTTTTGTGCTGGCCAATCCGGGTGTCAATATGGCATTGTCGGGCATGGGAGATGAGCAGATGCTCAAAGAGAATGTGAAGATCGCCTCCATTGGTGGTGTGTTGACCGATGACGAGCGTACACAGGTCACCGCCATGCTGGACGAAAACAAGCGCTTGATGGATTTGTACTGCACCGGCTGCAACTATTGCATGCCATGCCCACAGAAGATCAACATTCCGCACCTGTTCCGGCTAATGAATTATCATAAGGTATATAAACTGACGGATTACGCCAAAGCCGAGTACAGCAAAACCACAGTTCCGCTGGAAGATCGGACAGCCGACTGGGAGAAACATAGCGGGGTGGATGCATCCCACTGCATAGAATGCGGTGCATGCGAAAGAAAATGTCCGCAAAATCTGGAGATTATCAAGCAGCTAAAGGAAACACAACAAGCGCTTGGATAAAGACAAAATAAAAGCCGTGCGATTTGCACGGCTTTTTATTTTGCGGTTAGCGCCTTCCTTTGTCATAAGGAATACCCTCGGATTTCGGTGCTCTACTGCGCTTACTGGTCAGAATGAGCACGATCATCGTCACCAAATAGGGCATGATCAAATAGATATACTCGCTGGAAACGAGGTTTTCAAACTTCGGCAGGAAGCTGATGGAGTTGGAATAGAACGATATGATTCTGAAAAACGCGAAGAAGAAACTCGCAAACAGGATATTAACAGGTTTCCAGTTACCAAAGATCATAACTGCCAGTGCCAGGAAGCCGTACCCGGCTACCGTAGAGGTAAATCCGCTGCCGGCCGCCAGTATGTACGCCAGTCCGCCGATGCCTGCCAGGAACCCGGATATCCCGACGCCCAGATAGCGCATGCGGTAAACGTTCACGCCTACGCTGTCTGCGGCTTGCGGATGCTCGCCACAGGCACGCAGCCTAAGCCCTGTTTTGGTATGGTACAGGAATACGATGGATAAAATCAGGATCAGAATTGCTATCGGTGTTGTGAGGAACAGACTTTTAAATAAGAACGTCGTGAAAATGTTATCCGTCGCAATGCCCAGGCTTTCCGGTGCAATACGCACCCAGTTGGGGATATAAATCGTCGACTGTGCAGTGCCCTGAATGTTCCAGGTAACCACGACTGCCAATGCCGGTGCCAGCATGTTCAGCGCTGTGCCGGAGATAACCTGATTGGATTTCAGCTTGATCGACGCAAAGGCCAGCAGTTGGCTATATAGAATACCGACCAGACCGGCAATGCCAATCGCTGCCAGCACATAAAGCTGCGTATGTCCTTCTCCTAGGCCAGCATCGTCCACATAGCGCAGGAACAGGCTTGCAGCCAGCGCGCCAACGATCATAATGCCTTCCAGTGCGATGTTTACCACACCACTGCGCTCCGAAAACATACCGCCCAGCGCAACCAGCATCAGCGGGATGGCAAAAATCAACGTTGCGCTTAAAATATCGCCGATAATCATGCTGCATCACCATCCTTTCCCGTCTCTTTCGGTGGAACAGGATCTGGCGGGGAATCAGAGCTGTCAAGTAAGCTATTGGCAGATAGTGAACGCTTTAAGAACAGTTTTTCAAACCATAGCTTCAGTACCAGCGCAAACGCACTGACATAAATAATCACACCAATGATGATATCAATGTTCTCGCGAACAAAGCGGGGCTGCAGTGCATCGCCACCGACTTGGATATAGCTGATAAAGAGTGCGCTGACGATAACCCCGATGGGGTGCGAGTTTGCCAGCAGTGCAACCGGTATGCCGTTAAACCCGGCCGGCAGCAATAATTTCACAAAGGTGTACTGGCCTGTGCCGCTTAAATAGTACAGAGCACCGCCAAGGCCGGCCATAGCGCCCGCGATCATGAACGATAGAATGATACTGCGTTTGGCATTTATGCCTGCGTATTGGCTGGCGTCGCGGTTATAGCCGCAGGCTTTAATCTCATAGCCAAAGGTGGTCTTTTGCAACAGCACCCAGATAATCACCGCCACCAATATTGCAATAAAGATGCCGATATTGATCAGGTCACTTTGCATCACATTATCAAGCCCAAGCTTGGGTAGGACCGCATTGGCATTGGCATCTGCCAAAACCGGTGTACGGTCGCGGATTGAGGACTTACCCCAGTAATCTACCATCAGCATGGGGAAGTTGTTAAAGGCCATATTTACTGCAAACACTGCGATCCAGTTAAACATAATGCTCGTGATGACCTCATTGACATTAAACAGCGCTTTGCAGATACCCGGTATCGCGCCCCAGATAGCGCCGCCGATCATCCCCGCGATGATGGCAAGGTACCACGGCAGTTGCAGCTGGATACCCGCAAAGAGGGCAAAGAACGCGCCCACGGTATACTGCCCGGTTGCGCCGATGTTGAACAGACCGGTTTTAAACGCAAAAGCAACCGATAACCCTGTGCAAATCAGCGGCATGGCCTGGTACAGTACTTTTGCAAGCTTTGTCGGATCGGAAAAACCAACCGTTAAAATACGCATCATGCCCCATAAAGAGCGTTCCGGCTTGGTGACCAATAGTAGCAGGTAGCCGATAAACAGGCCGATAACGACGGCTCCGACTGCGGACAGAATGGTTGTCAGCAGGGAAGCGTTGAACGTGCGTTTCAGTTTCATGCTACATCACCTCCCGTTCCATATCGCTAGGCGTTGCCCCGGCCATATACAGCCCCAGTTCCTGGCGCACAGCGTGCTCGCCGTCCACTTCAGCCACAATTTTTCCTTCGTACATGACCAAGATACGGTCAGAGATATTCATAACCTCTTCCAGTTCCAAACTGACCAGCAACACCGCCCGACCGGAATCACGCGCAGCAATCAACTGCTTTTGTATATACTCGATCGCACCGACATCCAGCCCGCGTGTCGGCTGAACAGCAATGAGCAGGTCGGGGGAGAGCGAGACCTCACGGGCGATGATCGCCTTTTGCTGGTTACCGCCGCTCATGCTGCGCGCGGGTGTATCCGGGCCTTCACCGGCACGGATATCAAAATCCTGAATCAGCTTTTGCGCATGGGTGCGGATCTCATCAAAGCGAAGAAATCCGTTTTGATTGAAGGTATGATGGTGATAGCTTTTCAAAATCAGGTTTTCCGAAAGGGCATAATCCAGCACCAGACCGAAGCGGTGCCTGTCTTCGGGAATATGAGCGATTCCCAAATCATTGCGCTTTCGAATGGACTCGTTACTAATATCATGCTCGCCAAAGGTAATGGTCCCGCTGCTGGGTTTGAGCATACCTGTCAGCGCATACACAAGCTCGCTTTGTCCATTGCCTTCGATGCCCGCAATGCCGACAATTTCACCGGCGCGAACACTGAAGGATACATTGTGCAGTTGGTGTTTACCGCTGGCAGCCGTCGAGAGCGAGAGGTTATTAACGCGTAAGATCGTTTTTTTCGGTTTACACGGTGCTTTATCCACTTTGAAGTTCACCTTGCGGCCAACCATCATCTCCGCCAGTAAATCTACCGACGTGTCTTTCACATCCACCGTGCCGATATATTTTCCTTTACGTAGCACCGTGCAGCGATCTGCAACCGCCATAATTTCGTTGAGTTTATGGGTGATGAACAGAATCGACTTGCCTTCATTGGCGAAGTTGCGCATGGTCTGCATCAACTCCTCAATCTCCTGAGGGGTCAGCACGGCCGTCGGTTCATCAAATATCAGAATATCATTTTCGCGGTAGAGCATCTTAAGGATTTCCACGCGCTGCTGCATGCCCACGCTTATGTCCTCAATCACCGCGTCTAAATCAACTTTCAGTTTGTACTGCTCACTGAGCTTCATGATCTTTTCGCGTGCTGTAGATTTCCGCAGCATGCCATAGCGCGTATCTTCCGCGCCAAGCATGATATTGTCCAGCACCGAAAACACTTCCACCAGCTTAAAATGCTGGTGTACCATACCGATACCTAAGCTGTTGGCATCATTGGGATCGTGTATACGAACAGGTTTACCATTTTTTCGTATTTCGCCAGCATCCGGCTGATACATACCGAACAGAACACCCATCAGTGTGGATTTTCCCGCACCGTTTTCACCAAGCAGAGCGTGGATTTCGCCCTTTTTCAACCCCAGTGTAATGTTGTCATTGGCGACAACGCCCGGAAATACTTTGCGTATCCCGGCCATTTCGATGATATACTCACTCATTACAATACCCCTTATTGGATTGGTACCCCAACCTTGAAAGAAAGGCCAGGCGCATGCCTGGCCTTCCTAAAAAGGTGAATTGCTTAGTTCTGATAGTCAACCGTGGTGGCAACAGTTTCCGGTGCAGTTTCGGTATCATTGGAAATCGTCACATCTCCGGCGAGGACTTTGTCCAGAATCATCTGGTAATCATCTTTGGAGAAGGTCTTAAAGCGCCAGCTGTCATCAGCAGTCGGCAGGCCACAAGCGCCATCAGCAATGCTGAGAACGGTATCATGTCCAACATACTCTTCCGGCAGTTTGTAGTCGCCGTCGTAGATCTTCTGGAGAATCACGCTCAGGGGAGCGGGGATGATCTTCATAGCGGACGTGATAAAACGCTCGCTGATGTGACCCTGGTCGGAGTCAACACCGATCATTACGCCATCGGCAGTTTCTGCTGCAGACAAAGCGCTCAGGAAGATGCCGCCGCCGCAGGCAAACACAACTTCGGTGCCTTCGGCATACCAGCTGTCCATTTTGGCTTTGATTTCGTCAGTGGGGCCGAAGGTGCCGGAATACCAGTACTTCACTTCAGGGGTCACGCCCATCTGCTCAGCGGCGTATTCTACGCCCTGCACAAAGCCATAGCCATAGCGGACAACGGCGGGTACGTCAATGCCGCCCAGGAAGCCAAGGCTGGTGTAGCCGTCCATCACAGCGGCGTAGCCAGCCATGAAACCGGACTGTTCCTCTTTGAATACGAGGTTTGCAATGTTTGAGGGATACGGATCGGCTTCAACGGTCAGGTCAACACCGACAAACAGGACATCGGGGTTGTCTTCTGCTACGGTAACCACAGCCGTGTTGAACAGGTAACCGGGAACGACGACAACTTTCGCGCCATACTCGATTGCGGTCTTGATGCTTTCGATACGGGCTGCATCGCTGTCTTCGAAGGGTTTGTAGTACGCGTAGTCTTCATCCTTGACAAAATCATTAGCATCTGCAAAGGCAACAAGGCCTTCCCAGGTGCTCTGGTTGAAGGACTGGTCATCAATGTTACCCACATCGGTAACGAGGGCAAACTTGACGCCTTCATCTTCTTTGGGACCGGTAAGCAGAATCACTGCGACTACGGCCGCTGCGACAACAACCACAGCGAGTACGATGAGCAGAATCTGTTTCTTAGACAAGCCTTTCTTGGACTTAGTTTCAGACATAATAAATCTCCTCCAGTTTTATTTATGTATTCCTTGCATACAATATAGCACAATGAAAATACCAAGTCAACTAGCTGATAACGCTTATATGATAAGAAATAACGCTGTTTTTCACGAATATACTTCTCGTGTATAATTTAAACTAATATGCCCAAATGCTCCAGCAGTATTTTCAGCCCAATACTGATCAATACACCTCCGCCGAAGTATTCAGCGGTTGTTTTGAACCTGGCCCCAAACATCTGCCCGATGATCACACCGCCAAACGAAATGGCAAAGGTTGTTACGCCAATCACGCCGGTGGCAAGCAGAATGGACGTATCTAAAAAAGCAAAGGTGACACCGGCGGCCAGGGCATCGATACTGGTGGCAATGGCAAGCACCAGCAGCTCGCGGTAGTTGACTGTAAGGTCACAGGCTTCTTCTTCCTTATTCTTATCGCGATATGCGCCCCAGATCATTTTCAGCCCGATAAGAGATAAAAGGATAAAGGCGACCCAATGATCCAGAAATATAATCTGCGCGGCAAACTGCTTACCCAGCAGCCAGCCGATGGCAGGCATCAACGCTTGAAAGCCCCCGAAAAAGAGGGCTATCACTGTTGCATATCCATATTGAATTTTCCGCATACACAGGCCTTTTCCCATGGCTACGGCAAAGGCATCCATAGACAGGCCAAAGGCAATCACTAGCAGTTCAAGCAATAGGGGGACAACTCCTTCGTAGGATAAGTTACATGGAGGATATCGTTTGATCGACCTGCTGTCGAATCATACGGATTTCCGTTAATTTTTCGCTCACAGCGCGATCCAGCTGTTTCATAACTTCGTCAATATGCTGGAAGACATCCTTGTAGAGTGCGTCTACTTCGTCCTGCGTAGACTGTTTCAGGTCGTCGGCTTCCAGGCGTGCACGGGCGACGATTTCCTGTTCGTTGACCATCTGCTTGGCCCGGGCATCGGCATCTGCCATCATACGATCGGCATTTTGTTTTGCATCTGCCATCATCTGGCGTGCCTGGTCCTGCGCGCGCTTGAGCATTTCCTGTGCCTGCGCCTGCGCGGCATTGAGGGTGTTCTGCGCTTTTACATTGGCATCGTTCACCGTAGCAGTCGCTGTGCTATTGGCTTCACTTTTTGCCTGCTCGGCCATTTTACGCGCTTCGGTAATGATGGCATTCTGGTTTTCAATCACGCCCTGCGCCGCGGTGATATCCACCGGTAAGCTTTCCCGGATATCCTGTACCAGCTTAAAGCAATGATCACGATCAATAACCACGGAATTGCTTAGAGGAATCCGCTTACCGTTGGATATCAGATCATTGAGCTCATCAAGATAGATATTGGTTTGAGACATATTCATCGTTGTCGGCCTCCTGCACCATTATTCATTTCGGAACCGTTTGATAACCTGAGCTTGAACACCAGCTGGCACGAAGGCAGATATATCGCCGCCAAACGCTGCAACTTGCCTGACCATGCTGGACGATATATGCGCATACTGCGGTTCGGTCATTAAAAATATGCTGTCTATAGCAGTATACAGCTGCCGGTTCATCTGTGCCATCTGAAATTCAACTTCAAAATCCCCAGCGCTTCTAAGCCCGCGTACAACAATGCCTGCGCCTGATTGTTTCATATAGTCGACCAGCAATCCACTGAAACTATCCACACGGACATTGGAAAGGTGCGCACAGGCCGTTTGCAGCATATCCATCCGTTCTTGTACAGTAAATGCTTTTGTTTTTTCAGGATTATCCAGTACGGCTACACGGACCTCAGCAAACAAGGCACTGGCGCGCTCGATGATGTTAATATGCCCGCATGTAACCGGATCGAAGCTGCCGGGGTATACGCAGTGCTTAGATTGCATGATCGTGTCCTCCCGCATGAAAGCGATAAAGGCGTATGGCAGTATCACCATAGTGTCTTTGGTCTTGCAGGGTAAATGTGGGGGAGAGTGAGACGCTTTCGTTTTTCCGATGCTCGATGATGATCAGCGCATCTTCCCTGAGCAGATTCTGCTCTGCCAGCGTATCTGTAATCTCCTGATACAGGGTTAAGCTGTAGGGCGGATCTAGAAACACCAGATCGAACGTCTTTGGCAGCGGCTTTTGCAGGGCTTTGCGCCAGTCCGCCTGCAAACAAAGTGTGCTTTCGCTAGCCCTCAGTGTGCTGATATTGCGGCGAATACAATCCATAGCTGACCTTGCTTTATCCACCAGCACGGCATAGTCTGCGCCGCGGCTGAGTGTTTCCAGCGCCAGCGCACCGCTGCCCGCAAATAAATCCAGAACAACAGCGCCGGGCACATCACGCTGGATGATATTGAACAGTGCCTCGCGAACATAGTCCTGCGTCGGTCTAGTACTTTGCCCTTTGGGGGCGATAATGGTACGCCCTTTGTTGGCTCCGGCTATAATGCGCATCGCTGTTAAATGAGCTGTTCAGGTTTTCTGGCAGCTGTACGCGCTTTGCGTTCCTTGCGCTGTTTGCGGCGCTTGTTACGCAGACCAATCGCGATACCCGTGTTGATTTTCACGCGCAGTCTGGGGCCTTGTCTGTACCCAAATCCGTATGCCAGCGGCGCAACCAGTATCCACAGCGGGGTCAAGCGTTCAGCCCACAGTACGGCATTGGAGCCGAGCATGAGCGATACGTTGATAAACGGCATAGTCATCGACCGGACAATGATACGCAGAATTGACAAAAACATATTCGATTCCTGCATACTATAATACGCAAGCGCTTCTCCAACATGCGTTTGCTGCGTAGTACCATTCAGCCAGGACGGCAGCGCACCAAGCGTATAGTGAATCGGCTGTGCCGTAAAGGCGAAGAGCAGGGTTATCAGCAGAAAGGGGGCAACGCCAATCAACGCAATGTAAAATCCTTTATTAGGATGGTAGCAGCGTTCCAAATCGCTGGGGACGACCGTTCTGCCGTCCGCCTGATGCTGATACATAATTTCGGCAAAGCCCGTATCGCTTTCCCCAGTGTTTGCACCTTGGAAAAACATATACATAGCTGCAAACGCGACGATTACAAACGATGTAATCGCCCGAAGTGCAACAGAGTTAAAGCTTAGAAGCACGCCCAGCAATAAGTACAGAAATGAAACGAACAGGATGCTCAGGATCATTTTAATGCCTTTTTGTTTGGCGTCTCTCCCGTTCCATGAGCCCTGCAGATAGGGTTTGACGACAGGTTTTACCGGTTTAGTTGCCATGTTACGGTCTCCTTTGGTTACAGCGTGGCCGGGTCGACAGGAATATATCGGCGGTCTACGCGGGTCGTTATACTCAATAGTACTTCATAGCTGATGGTGTGGTTCCAGCCGGCAAGCTCGTCCGCGCCGATACAGCCATCACCTTTTTTGCCAATTAAGACGGCCATATCGCCTTTTTGCACATCCGGGATGTGCGTCACATCGACCATGATCTGATCCATACACACCCGGCCGACAATGCGTGCGCGCTGTCCGTGCACCAGCACTTGTCCACGGTTGCTGGCTGTGCGGTGATAGCCGTCGCCGTAACCAACAGCGATCGTCGCTATACGCATCGGCGCGTCCGCTGTAAAAGTGCAGCCATAGCCAATGCTGCTGCCTGCAGGAATTTGCTTGACCAGCACAATTTCCGCTTCCCAGTGCAGTGCCTTTAGAAAGGGTAGGTCGGTCGGTACAGGCGGATAGCCATAGAGCGATATACCCTCACGAATCATGGAAAAGTTTGCATCCGGCGATGCCAGGCTCATAGCGCTGTTAGACGCATGCACGGGTATGGCCGGATCAAAACAGGCTTTCAGCTCACTAAAGCGCTTGAGCTGCTTGCTTGAGTAATTGCACAGGCCGCCGCAGTCTCCCAGATGATCGGCATCGGCAAAGTGCGTATAAATGCCGGTACACTGGACATGCGGGGACGCTTGCAGGGCACTAGCCAGTGCCTGTGCTTCTTCCACCGTCCGCAGACCAATCCGGTTCATACCGGTATCCAGTTTAACATGGATAAACGCTGTTTTGCCAAGGGCTGCCGCTGTGTGTTCAATCCAAGCCAGGGTGTCGGTATCAAAAACGGTCATGGTCAGGCGGTTTAGAATACACGCTTCCATGCTTTGCCGGTTGACCGCGCCAAGCACCAAAATGTTGGCTTGGTTGATTCCGCTTTCACGCAGCGCGATTCCCTCTTCAGGGATGGCAATCGCCAAATCTTTGCAGCCTGCATTTGTAACGGTATCGGCAACTTCCAGCATACCGTGTCCGTAAGCGTTTGCTTTGACAACTGCCATAACGCGGACAGGGTCTGGCAAATAGTCTGCCATCAGGCGGTAGTTATGCCGTATCGCGTTTAAATCAATCGTGATGCGATTCTGTCGAAACACTTTCAGTATAGCCTCCAACGTGAGCTGTTGTTCTGTGGTTTGACGATGTAGTGAATCAAACCGTTTGCAAATCCTCTTGCGACAGCATGCGAATGCCTGCCTCTCCGAGGGCATTTGCGCCATCCTCCGGTTTGTCCACCCGCATAATGATCAACGCATGATCGCGGTGACTGCGGAAAAACGAATACAGATACTCCAGCCCGATTCCATTCTCGGAAAGAATCGAAAGCACATTGGCAAGCGCACCCGGATGATCGGGCACACTGACACAGAGTACATCCGACACCTTCACGGAGTATCCGGCGTCTTGAAGTACGGTCTGTGCTTTCTTATAATCTGCTACGATGCCGCGCAGAATGCCGAAATCTGTTGTATCTGCAATGGATAATGACATCAGATCAAAGCCGTTTTCGCCCAATAGCCGGGTTACACCGGCCAGGCTTCCGGCCCGATTTTCCAGAAATACGGAGATTTGCTTTACATACATGTTGCCCGCCTCCATGCTGAATTATAGCATTTACAGTTTGCGGTTGTCTATAACGCGCTTAGCCTTGCCCTCGCTGCGGGGTAGTGATCCCGGCTGACACAGCTTGATTCTGGCCGATACCAGCGCATGGGCTGCCACGGAATTGGCAATCTTGCGCTCCAGTGCTTCCAGTTCGCGCACGGTGTCGCTCATGGTGCCTTGCGCCAGTTCTACTTGAATTTCCAGCGTGTCCAACAGGTTTTCACGGCTGACCACGATTTGATACTGGGGCTGGATGCCGCTGACCTGCAAAAGCGCATGTTCAATTTGCGACGGGAACACATTCACGCCGCGGATGATGAGCATATCATCGGTACGCCCCATAATGCGCCCCATGCGCACATGGGTTCTGCCGCAACCGCAGAGCTCATCAGTTAGCGTACATAAGTCATGTGTTCGATAGCGCAGCAAGGGCATGCCGTGCTTGGAAAGTGTGGTAAAGGTTAAGTCACCCTGACTGCCATAGGGCAGCCCTTTATCGTCCGGTCCGATAATCTCGGGCAGGAAATGGTCTTCCCAGATATGCATGCCTTTTTTGCACATACATTCCATGGAAACACCCGGGCCCATCACTTCGCTCAGGCCGTATATATTCAGCGCTTCAATGCCCAGCATACTTTCGATGGTCTCGCGCATGCCTTCTGTCCACGGTTCTGCGCCGAAAATGCCTACTTTCAGCTTTGTTTCTTTCACGCCGTTTTGCTCCAGCGCCTCCGCCAGATTCAATGCATACGAGGGCGTACAACATAGCGCAGTCGCACCGAAATCCTGCATGAGCATTAGCTGCCGTGTCGTATTGCCGCCGCTGATCGGCACTACGACTGCGCCAACGCGCTCCGCGCCGTAATGTGCGCCCAGGCCGCCCGTAAACAGGCCGTAGCCATAGGCCACCTGCACAATATCGCCCTTGGCAACATTGGCACAGTGCATGCTGCGCGCCATTAGCTCCGTCCAGCGGTCGATATCGCCGCTGGTATAGCCAACGACTGTCGGCTTTCCGGTTGTGCCGCTGGATGCATGCACGCGGACAATTTCACTCATGGGCACTGCAAACATATTGAAGGGATAATGGTCGCGCAGATCCTGTTTTTCGGTAAAAGGTAGCAACTCAATATCGTCCACGCCATGAATATCAGCCGGCGTCAGCCCGCGTTCCTGCATCTTATGCCGGTAAAACGGCACGCTTTCATACACCCTGCGTACAACATCCCGCAGCAGGCCGTCCTGCAGGGCGCGGAGTTGCTCTCTGGGCATACATTCCATGGTCGGATTCCAAATCATGTGCTGCACGGTATCGTCACTCCGTTTTCTGTTTACTCAGCATGCTCCCGGCCCGCTGTAAAGGCCTTGATGTTCACTTCCAGTGTGCGCGGGGGCACACAAGCCGTGATCGCATCAACCCAGTTTTCACGGGTGAAGTCCATATACTTGCTCAAAACACCAAGCAGTACAATATTCACCGTTTTAAAACTACCTGCTTCTACCGCCATGGTGTGGGCATCCAGCGCTTGTACAGTCTGTTTAGACCCTAGTAGCGCCTGATAGGGTTCGTCCGGATACACAGCCGCACCCGAAAGCACGGTCATAGGGGAAATCTGCTGGGTGCTGACGATCAGCCGCCCCTCCAATTTGAGATAGGAAAGCGAGCGTCCAGCTTCCAAAGGCTCAAACGCCAGCAGATAGTCCGCTTCACCCTCCGCCACGAGCGGGGCATAGACTTCCTGTCCAAAGCGCACATGCGTAATCACGCTACCGCCGCGCTGGGCCATACCGTGCACTTCGCTGACTTTGACTGAAAGGTTTTGTGCCTTGGCGAGTTCCGCCAGAATTTTACTGGTTAAAAGCGAGCCCTGACCGCCAACGCCAACGATTACAATATTCAAGCATTTTGCGTTCATTTCGCATCGCCTCCTTTGACTATCGCGTTGAACGGGCATACCTGCGAGCACATCCCGCAGCCGGTACAAAGCGATGCATTGATTTCCACATGGTCACCTTTGCGTTCTATCGCCTGGCAGCCGACCTTCAAGCACGCCCCGCAGTTTCTGCACCCATCGGTATGATAGGGCACATTTTTCGTTTTCTCGATCAGCGCGCAGGGGCGGCGTGCAATTACAACGCTGACCGCATCACGCTGGGTTTCTTCCAGGATTACGCGTTTCGTTTCGGCCAAATCCAGCGGATCGACCACGGCGATATGCTCAACACCGCAGGCACGGCATAATGCTTCAATGTCCAGCATAGGCGCAGGATTACCATGAATATCAAACCCTGTGGCCGGATGGTGCTGATGACCGGTCATCCCAGTAATGCGGTTATCCAGAATCAGCACGGTAATTGCTTCTCTGCCATACACCGCGTCAATCAAGCCGGTGACGCCGGAGTGGATGAACGTGCTATCGCCGATGACAGCAACGGTCTTTTTAGAAAACTCCTTGCCTTGTGCGCGTTCTGCGCCGCTGGCCATGCCAATGCTCGCGCCCATGCACAATGTGGCATCCATAGCCGACAGTGGGGGAAGCGACGCCAGTGTATAGCAGCCGATATCACCCATCACATGCATTTTCAGCTTGCTGAGCACATGGAAAATACCACGGTGCGGGCAGCCCGGACAAAGTGCAGGCGGGCGACCGGGGAGTTGCGCTTGCGACACATCGGGCAGCGGGGTACCCAGCACAGCGTGCTTGATTTTCTCTACAGTCAGCTCACCCTGAATCCCGGTGAGTGCTTTACCTTCACAGGCAATGCCGGCAGCTTTCATATCTTTCTCAATCAGGCCTTCCAGCTCTTCAATCACAACAAGGCGATCCACCTGCTTAGCAAACTCTGCAATGCTTTGTATAGGCAGGGGATAGACAACCCCGAGCTTAAAGACGCTCGCCTCAGGCAGGGCATCCCGCACATAGTGGTAGTTTACGCCGCTTGTGATGATGCCGACTGCCGTATCCCGCATCTCCACCCGATTCAGCGGAGATGTGTTTACGGCCTCTGCATAGGCGTTCTCGCGCTGTTCCACTGCTACATGGCGTTTTCGGGCCATTGCAGGGATCATCACATATTTCGCCATGTTCTTTTCATATGGTTTTGGCGTAATTTCATCCCGCTGTTCCTGCGTAACCAAACTACGGGCATGCGCAATGCGTGTCGTGATGCGGATGATGACAGGGGAGTCCAGTTCTTCACTGAGTGCGAATGCATACTTGGTAATGTCTTTACATTCCTGGCTGTCAGACGGCTCTAAAATGGGCAAATGCGCTGCACGGGCATAATAGCGCGTGTCCTGTTCGTTCTGGCTGGAATGCATGGCGGGATCATCGGCCACGGCAATGACAAATCCGGCATTCACGCCGGTATAGGCCGCTGTAAACATGGGGTCTGCGGCAACGTTCACGCCGACATGCTTCATGCATACCATGGCGCGCACACCGGCCAGAGATGCACCAAACGCAACCTCCATGGCGACCTTTTCATTGGGTGCCCATTGCGTGTTAATTTCCGGGAACTTTGCCGCGGCTTCCGTAATCTCGGTGCTGGGCGTGCCCGGATACGCTGTTACGACCCGCACACCGGCTTCCCATGCGCCGCGCGCGATGGCCTGGTCGCCCAGTAATAGTGCCGATCCATTGTTTGACTGATTCATTTGCATGTCAGTATCCTTTCAGAAGCTGATTTTGCGCTGCGAAACAGCGTGCTTACCATACTAAGCAAGCAGTTGGTATTAAATTATAGTATACCATAGGGCTATGCGATAGAAAAGAATAAAACGGTTATCAATGCGTATATATGCAACTTTATCCAAAATAAAAAACGCAGGCTTTCGCCTGCGTTTTGTTAGACTTGTAGAAATCAGTCTACCGAGTAGGGCATCAACGCGATGGCACGTGCGCGTTTAATGGACTCCGATAACTGACGCTGATGCTTGGCGCAGTTGCCGCTCATACGACGGGGAACAATCTTTCCACGTTCGTTGATGAAGCGGCGCAGGCGGTTGACATCTTTGTAATCGATGTACTCGATTTTATCTACGCAGAAAGCGCATACCTTACGGCGCGGTTTGCGTCCGCGGGGCCTAGGCCTTCTTTCAGAACGATCTTCAGGCATGGGGTAGCCTCCTTTTTTCAGCGTTTAGAACGGCAGATCGTCGTCGTCTACTTCCTGGAAGCCTTTGTTCGAGCCGGAATCATCGGCATCGGACGGGGCGTAAGATCCTCCGCCGCCCGAGGTTTCGGAACGAGGAGTCAGGAATTCGACGTCTTCGGCATGCACGTCAAGGGAGAAACGGGTTGAACCGTCTTTTGCTTCATAACTGGAAACTGATACGTTGCCTACCACGCAGACCTTGCGGCCTTTGGCCAGGTAACGCTGGCATACTTCGCCCAGTTTGTTCCAGGCCGACACACGGAAGAAATCCGCATCCGGCTGGCCGTTATTCTGCGATGAACGACGGCGGTTGACCGCGAGTGTGAAGGAGCATACAGTACTGCCCGATGCAACGGTACGGGTTTCCGGATCGCGCGTCAGGTTTCCGATGATGGTCAGTTTATTCATTACGTATTACCGTCCTCATTCGGTCTTTTCTGCAGGTTTAACTTCAGCATTTGCAGCGGGTTCCGCTTTGGCGTCTTCAACGACGGGCTCAGCTTTTGCGACTTCCGGGGCGGGTGCCGCTTTTTCTTCCGTTACTGCTTTAACAACAACGGGAGCGGGGCGGACGGCCTTGGGTTTGACGCTCTGCTTTTTATCCAGCAGTTTGATGATGAGATAACGAAGAATGTTATCGTTAATCTCAAGATTACGCTGAATTTCCTTGTTCTTTTCTCCCGTGGCGGTAAACGTTGTTAAAACGTAGTAACCTTCCTGCATATCGTCAATCAGATATGCCAGGCGGCGCTTGCCCCAGGATTCATCAACTTTCTCGATTTCGCCGCCGTTTTGCTTGATCAGTTCTGTGAACTTTTCGATCAGCTCATTTCTGGCGGTTTCCTCCAGTGCTACGTTGATGATATAGGTCAATTCGTACCTATTCATGCTTTCACCTCCTCTTGGACTTATGGCATCGCACGTCGTGGCGCGGTGCAAGGATGTGCCAATTTCGTATTATAGCAAAGACAGGGTTTTATTGCAAGCCATTTCCTTGTATTTCCTTATATTTTGGTCGTTACAAGGGCGCATATTTGGGATTGAGGATTGATTTTTACCGTATGATAGGGTACACTGAAACAGAGGAAACTATGGGAGGGATACGTATGAAGCTAATCGTCGCAATCGTTCAGGATGAGGACTCTCAGCGACTCATCAGCGAGCTGATGACGGACGGATTCCGCGTAACCAAATTGGCAACAACCGGCGGCTTTTTACGCTCCGGTAACACCACACTGCTTGTCGGTGTGGAAGACAAGCAAGTTGAAAACGCGATGAAAGTAATCGAAGACATTTGCAAAAGCCACAAACAGGTTACCTCGTCGCCTTCACCGATGGTCAATTCCACCGGTACCTACACGCCATTTCCCTTTGAAGTTATGGTCGGCGGCGCAACTGTGTTTGTGCTGACGGTTGATGAATTCAAGAAATTCTAGAAAAGTGGGGTACGCTTGTGTCCGGTATAGCTGATAACGCGGGCTCGATGCCCGCGTTTATGGATTATCGCCGGCTCGGCGCACGGTACAAACGCCTGATCGATCAGTTTCAGGCTTCCCGGCAAGTGCATGCCTATTTATTGGCGGGCCCACAGGGAATCGGAAAAAAAACCTTTGCCCGCTACCTGGCCAGCACCTTACTGTGCGAAAGCGAAGCCAAACCCTGCGGTACGTGCAGCCAATGTTCGGCCATTTTCAGCGGAAAGCACTCCTCGGTGCTCGAAATTGAACCGGTTGATACCAAGACCATTTCGGTCGACCGTATCCGCGATCTGATTACAACATCGTCCATGCACACACTGGACGGCCGGGAAAGAATTGTTATCATCGAACCAACCGAAAGCATGACATCCCAGGCACAAAACGGTTTGCTGAAGTCACTGGAAGAACCAGACACTAACGTGATATACTTTTTATTGTCACACGATACCAGCTCACTGCTGGATACCATTGAGTCACGCTGTTCGGTATTTAAGCTTACACCGTGGCCGGCAGATATACTGACTGAAATCCTCGCCCGGCAATCCTGCTCGGGTGATGAAGCCCAACGGGCCATTGCACTATCCGGCGGAAACGTGGGGGAGGCACTGGCCATCCTATCCGAGAAACCCGAAGGACAGCAGGAAACTGCACTGCGCCAACTGCTGTCTGTAACCACTGCGAAAGACGCTGTACGCTGCTCCACCATGCTCAAGGATATGGCCGGAAACGCGGAAGCGATTATGCTGCGACTGGAACGCTATTTGCAGCAGTGTATGCTGGTTAAATCCGGCTTGCTGCCGGCTGATGCGCTCAAATCAACCCCGTGGAGTGAGGTTATTCAAACCGCCACCATGGATGATTTGATCACGCTGACCGATCAGGTGTTCCAGACGCGAAGACGAAAGATGTCCAATGTCAACTGGCAGTCCAACATAGACCAGCTGGCAGGCAAACTATTGGAGGCTAAGAATAAATGGCAAAGATGGTAGGCGTTCGTTTTAAAAACGCCGGAAAACTGTTTTATTTTGATCCAGGCGAGCTTTGGCCAAGCCCCGGTGCGTTCGTGATTGTAGATACGGTGCGCGGACAGACCTTTGGCCAGGTCATTACCGGCATGCGGGAGACCGACGAACAGCTTTTGGATACACCGCTCAAACCGATATTGCGGATTGCATCGGATGAAGATATCGATCACATGCATGAAAACGAAGCATTTGAGAAGAAAGCCTATGATATCTGCCACCGTAAGATTGACGAACACCAGTTGGAGATGAAGCTGGTGTCGGTGGAGCAGACCTTTGATAACTCAAAGCTCGTGTTTTACTTCACAGCCAACGGCCGCGTGGATTTCCGGTCCTTGGTTAAGGATCTGGCATCGGTCTTTCATACCCGCATTGAACTGCGCCAAATCGGCGTACGCGACGAAGCCAGGATGATCGGCGGACTCGGCCCGTGCGGGCTGCCAATCTGCTGTGGAACCTTCCTGGGTGATTTCCAGCCGGTATCGATCAAGATGGCCAAAGAGCAGAACCTGTCGCTGAACCCCACAAAAATCTCCGGTGTGTGCGGGCGGCTGATGTGCTGCCTGAAATACGAGGACGATAACTACGTGCAAACCCGCAAACGTATGCCTAAGATTGGCAAAGATGTGGAAACGCCGGATGGCTTTGGCACAGTGATCGACCTGAACATTCTGAAAGAAACCGTCACCGTGCGCGTGCGCCATGGCGACGGCAGCGAAATCAATTCCTATCCGCTTGAAAGCATTGTATGGTTTAAGATGGATCGGGACGGAAACCGTGGCAAAGCTGCACCCGAGCCCAAGCGCCGCAACGAAAAGGCCGCCAAGCCCAAGGAGAAGGAAAAAGACGAAAAACCTGCCGCAAAAGAAGAGCCGGTTGTTCAGGTCATTGAAGCCGACGAAGAAGACGTGCCCGATGATACTGATGCCGATGACGAGGATTTCCAGCCTGATGACGCTGCGTTCCAGCCGGAACCGCTGTCCGAAGAAATTGTCGAAAACGACAAGCCGAATGATACCTGGCAGGATGAAGTCGCCAAAGCGCTACGCAACGAAGGCGGTAAGAATTAACATTCACCGTATTGCAAATAGGGTAGACCCATGCTATGATAAACACGAAATAGCGAATCAATGGAGGTGACCGTATGGCATATTCAATTAATGACGATTGCATCAGCTGCGGCGCATGCGCGCCGGAGTGCCCGGTAGATGCAATTTCCGAAGGTGACACCAAGTACGTAATCGACGCAGATAAGTGCATTGATTGCGGTGCGTGCGCGGACGTATGTCCCGTAGATGCTCCCAAGGAAGGCTAATCTTTAACCAATCCGCAAAAAGTGGCTTAGCCACTTTTTTTATTATACGTATATAAGCATTCGGTCGGTAGGGGGGCTGATTATTATAGAGCAAATATCAGCAGAGTATACCCGCTTGACATATTTATCCCTTGTGATATACTTTTGTTAACTATTCGCTAAAGAATACTTTATCGAATAGTTACGGGTATAATGATAGTATCCCATGGGGTTTGCTACACTGTACCATACTTGCGGTTTCTTCATTTGATCTGCGTTCAGTTTCAGTCTATCGCATCCGCTGTATCGAATTGAGAAACCACGTTACTGAAACTCGAATCAGAAACGTTCATCGTTCACTACTTGACTATCGCATCGACGATACTTTACCAATCATATTGATAGATTACCAAACGACTTTCTAAAGCGAAAACGATCCGAGGTGATTTAAGTGCCGGACAAACGCTATCAGGAACAAATCGATCAAAAGCGCATGTTGATGATCCGGTCCATGCTGACCGGACTTCCGCGCTCTTGCTCCGATTTTATTCGCAGTTTGTTGACAACTACCAGTATTTTAACCCGGCTTGCGTATACGATTGATTTAAACACGTTTTTTACCTTTGCAGGCCGGGAACTGTCCACCTTTGCCGATAAAAACGTCTCTGAATTGACCGACGATGATATCGCGCTACTGAAAGCCCGCGACATTGAAATGTATTCGGAATACCTCACTTTGTATTTCAAGGACGACGGTACGGACGACGAACAGCAGCAGCGCATGCTCAAAAATCAATCCTACGGTGTCATGCGCAAGCTATCCTCACTGCGATCGTTTTTTAACTATCTGTTTCGCACTGAGCGCATCCCAAGCAATACCGCCGCGCTGGTTCCGCTGCCGAAAATTCACAAAAAGCCCATTCTTCTGCTGGAGCCTGATGAAATGCATCGGCTGATAGAAGCCGTTTCCACCGGCGAACAATTGACCGCGCGCCAACAGGCCTATCACAAGTCCGTTGGTGTCCGCGACTTTGCCATCATCATGCTGTTTCTTGGTACCGGCATCCGCGTTTCCGAATGCGTGGGCGTTGATCTGCAGGATTTTGATTTCGAAACAAACGCTCTCCTTGTCACCCGGAAAGGCGGCAACCAGGTGATCGTGTATTTCCCGGATGAAACCGCCAAAGCGCTTTTAGCGTATCTGGACGTACGCAAGGAAATCGAGACACTGGAAGGCCATGAAAATGCGTTTTTTCTATCCTTGCAGCGCCGAAGAATCACCCAGCGCGCCGTAGAAAAGATGGTCAAAAAGTACGCGGAGATCGTTGTACCCCTAAAAAAGAAATTAAGCCCACACAAGCTGCGCTCGACATATGCCACCAACCTGTATCGTGAAACCCAGGATATTTACCTTGTTGCCGAAGCGCTAGGCCATTCCGATATCAATACCACCCGTAAACACTACGCCAGCATGAGCGACAAACGTATGCGCGAGGCCGCTGCCAACACCAAACTGATGGATTCCGATGAAAACGCTGATTAGCCTTGTAAACACCTCATTTGTGTGATATGCTAGAGTAAGAACATATGTTTGCAAGGAAGTGATCGGTATGAGCAATCCTCGCGGCGAAAGCCAGGATAAGATCTATGCCTATATTAAAAAAGTTGTCAAAGCGAAGGGCTACCCGCCTTCGGTACGCGAAATCTGCGAAGCAACTGGACTGCGGTCAACATCCACGGTGCATGCGCACCTGAAACGCCTGGAACGCCGTGGTATGATTACCCGGGATTCGATGAAGCCTCGCGCTATCTCGCTTCCGCTGGATGTACAGCCCAACGATACCGTGACTGTGCCCGTACTAGGCCGTGTTACGGCCGGCACGCCAATACTCGCCAGTGAGAATATTGAAGAATACATGTCCATCCCCAACGCTTTGCTTGGCGATGGAGAACATTATATCCTCGGTGTTCGCGGCGAGAGCATGATCGAGGCCGGCATCAACGACGGCGACTTTGTGGTTGTCAGGAAGCAGCAGGAAGCTAATAACGGCGATATCGTTGTCGCCATGATTGACGATGAAGCCACAGTCAAACGCTTCTACCGGGAGGATGGGTATATTCGCCTCCAGCCGGAAAATGCGACCATGTCCCCCATTTTAACCAAACATGTGACCATCCTCGGCAAAGTTGTGTCCCTGTACCGGCTGTACTGAGGATCGTTACCATGCATAAGCGATTTGGCGTTGTCGGCGCCAGTTGTACCGATGTCTTTGCAACCACTGCAGAGCCTTTGATCGTGCACGATTCAAACCCCGGCACTGTACGGTTTGGCTTTGGCGGCGTTGGCCGAAACATTGCAGAAAACCTGGCAAGACTGACGCAAACTGTTCAGCTTTTCGCTGCTTTTGGCAACGATCCTTTTGCACTATCCATGCTTGAACATACAAAATCCGCAGGCGTTTTAACCGATGGCTGCCTTATTGCTGCGTCCGGAACTTCTCCCTATTATATAGCCGTAAACGATCCGACCGGCGATATGTCTGTGGCCGTGAATGATATGGCGATTTGTAAGGATATCACGCCGGATTTCATTGCAGGCCACTTACAAACCCTTAACGCCTGCGATGCGGTGGTACTCGATACCAACATCCCCGCACACTCTGTGGCGTTTTTAGCCAAAGAGTGCAAAGCGCCGCTTCTTGCGGATTCCGTATCCGTCAGCAAAGCGGAAAAGCTAGTTGGAATACTCCCCCGCCTGCATGCGCTTAACACAAACCTGCGCGAGGCCAAGGCCTTGCTGCAATGTGACATCACGAGCGATATACACTCGCTGCATCATGCGGCAAACCGGTTTCATGCGCTCGGCATCCAATGGGTTCTCATTACCCTTGGCGCCGGCGGCGCGTTTCTCTCCGGTCAAAACGAGCAAATCATACAACCCGCATTCCCTGTGAAAACAGCCAATACAAATGGCTGTGGCGATGCATTCAGCGCTGCGGCTTTTGCTGGTATACTATCCGGCGATAACCCGAAAACTATACTGCTTAGCGCGCTGGCTGCCGCCGCTATCACAGCAACGGCCGTTGAATCCGTCTCCGGTCAGCTTTCCCCCATCGCTATCTATTGAGCAATACATAACAAACACAAGGAGTTTATCATGAATCCGTATTTGCAAATCTCCGAGGAAGTCACAAAAGCAATCCGGGAAAACCGCCCGGTCGTCGCGCTGGAATCAACCATCATTTCTCATGGCATGCCGTATCCACAGAATGTAGAAACTGCTTTGTTGGTTGAGCAAACTGTACGAAACAGCGGTGCTGTACCCGCCACCATTGCCATTATCAAAGGTGTGCTCACGGTCGGAATCGATCAGGAACAGATCGAATACCTTGGTAGAACCGGAACGGATATTATCAAAGCCAGTCGCAGAGATTTGCCTGTCCTGCTTTCTAAAAACATTAGCGGTGCTACGACCGTTGCCGCCACCATGATTGCCGCGCAAATGGCCGGTATTAAAGTGTTTGCAACCGGAGGCATCGGTGGCGTGCACCGCGGCGCAGAAACAAGCATGGACATATCAGCCGATCTTGAGGAGCTGGCAACGACCGATGTCACAGTCGTATGTGCAGGCCCTAAATCCATCCTCGACATCGGTTTGACGCTGGAATACTTAGAAACCAAAGGTGTGCCTGTACTCGGATATCAAACCGATGAACTTCCGGCATTTTATTGCCGCAAAAGCGGATTTTCTGTCGATGCTCGCATGGACACGCCACTGGATATAGCCCTGAGCATGCTGGCCAAATACGCTTGCGGCCTACATGGCGGTATGGTGATCGCCAATCCTATTTCACCGGACTATGCCATGCCTGAAGATGTAATGGATAAAGCCATTCATACCGCCTTGCAAATGGCCGATGATAACAATATCCGTGGGAAAGCCATCACACCGTTCCTTTTGGAAACCGTGAAGGAACTTACACACGGACAATCGTTAGACGCGAATATTCAGCTGGTCTTAAGCAATGCAGCCTTGGCTGCGAAGATTGCGGCAGAATACTGCAACCTTATCGGTCGCTAGTATAAATCTGCTTAATTTCTTCTGTTTCGGTTCCGTCTTCATGATGAACAATCAGCGGTGGCAGCCAATGCAGCATAGGGCTTGCATTCTTGATGCCTTCCACCAGAAATAAATACGGCGCTTTGCTGGCTTTGCCGCAAATCATACGCACCCGCTTGGGTTCCAGGCGGTGTTTGCGCATACAATCAAGCAATTCAAGCAGCCGCTGTGCCGGAAATACCAGGTAGAAACGACCCTGGTTTTTTAGCAAAGTTGCAGCTGTCTTGGCAATATCATCAATTTCACAATCGGTTTCATGTCGGGATAAACGCTTGTTTTCTGTTTGATTGAGCAAAATCGTATTCTTTTTTCCGTAGGGAGGATTGCAAACAACGACCTGCACACTTGCTTTGCCTATGGTATCGGGTGCAATGCGCAGATCATCACAGAACACGGATATCCTGCTCTCCAAATTATTCATCGTAACGCTGCGTACCGCCATTTCGGCAATGTCTGCTTGCCATTCAAAGGCTGAAAACTGTGCGGTCTGCTGTTTTTGACTTAAAAGTATCGGCAAAATCGCAGACCCTGTTCCAAGATCTGCGATATGTTCATTGGGTTTGATTCGCACGAAGTCTTTCAGCAGAATAGAATCCATACCAAAACGGAAGCCTTGCTTTTTTTGCAGAATGAATAAGCCGTGATTCTGCAAATCTTCAACACGTTCGTCCGGGCGAACGTCTACATTAGTCTTCAAAGAAGGAAAGCCCATCACGCAGGCAGTAGCCCTGCTGATTTTCATAGCGTACCTCACACCAAACCGAACCGGCTTGCAGCACTTCTACCTCGCTGCTTTCCGGCATGCTTTCCAGCACTTTTGCGCTTTCTTTGCATTCATCATACAGTTTCAGCGTAGCCTGCCCTGCAGCCGGCCGTATATAGACGACTGTCTTCTTGCTCACAGTCTGCAAAGTCGGATCCAGTGTTTTTTTCTCACCGGTGCTTGGCGCTGCTGTCGGCGCAGGTGTTGACGCGGTGGTTTGGCTCGGCTTGGATGTGGACAAGTACTTCGATACCGTATAGCCGACAATATTATTGTACTTGGTTTTAGCCCAGGTATCTTTCAAGCCGGATAGTACCGAGACCTGTGCATACTGCGGTATGGTCGTCAGCACATCCCCGTTAGGCTCAGACCGCAGGTTGAGCGACCCTTCCGGTGTAATGACCCAGGCAGTCACCCCAGTTTGCGTGCCGGCAGGTGTATCAGCCTTCGGTTCTTCGCTGGGTTTTTTCGTTGTCAGGTATTTCGATACTGCATACCCCGTTATGCTGTTGTACTGGGTTTTACACCATGTATTGGAAAGGTCAGTAAGCACGGCCACCTGCGCGTACTGCGGTATGGTCAGCAGCACATTGCCATTGGGCTTGCTGCGAAGGTTGAGGGAACCGTCATCCGGTGTGCTCACCCACGCTGTTGTGCCAGTAGCATCAGTAGTATCGGGTTTCTCCGGTGCAGGCGTCAGCTCCGGTTCTTTTGCCGTCAGGTATTTTGATACCGTATAGCCGACGGTTGAACCATACTGTGTTTTACACCAGGTATCGCTGATATCCGTCAGCACGGTTACCTGTGCGTTTTGCGGTATGGTTAGCAGCACACTGCCATTGGGCTTGGTGCGAAGGTTCAGCGATCCATCATCAGGCGTCTTCACCCATGCAAACAGTTGTTCCGCCTGTGTGGTCGGTGCCGGTGTTGCGCTGGGAGTTGCTGTCGTACCGGGCTCTTCTGTTGTCAGATATTGCGACATGGTATACCCTGTCTGATCACCGTATTGCGTTTGACACCAGGTGTCGCTGATATCCGTCAGCACCGTGACCTGTGCATGCTGTGGCATGACTGTAATCACCTTGCCGCTAGGAACTGTACGCAAGTTAAGGGAGCCGTCATTAGGCGTTTTCACCCAGGCTTTTACCGCGTAAGGGTCTTGCTTCGGCTTGGTGGTTGTCAGGTACTTGGTCATGGTATAGCCTATATAGCTGCCATATTGCGTTTTACACCAGGTTTCGGTGAACCCTGATAATACTGTCACTTCGGCATATTGCGGTATGGCTGTGGTCACTCTGCCGCTTGGCACATTGCGCATATTGAGCGAGCCCTCTGGTGTATTCACCCAGGCCGTGAGCACGCTTGGTGGCTGCGTCGCCGTTGGCGACGGCGTGGGTTCAGCTTGCGCATCAAAGTTCAAGAACTTGCTTTGTACATACCCCTGATACGCGCCATGACTTACCTTGCACCAATCGCTATCATAGCTCATCAGCGTAACAACGGTGTTACCGGGTATGGTCGTCAGTACCTCTGCTGTATCAGACTTGCTGGCCCGCAGGTTCAGCGACCCCGTCTCCAAAACAACCGTAGCACTGTCTCCGGCAGCCGGTGTATCGTTATCGTCTGCAGTCTGATCTCCGGTAGACGGTGTGCCTGTCGGATCAAAGGACAGGTACTGCGTCATCACGTATCCGTTAACATTGTTATAGGCAAGGTAACTCCACGAGGTCCCTTTTTGGTAAACACTGACGGCGGCATTCTGCGGAATGGTCACCAACACACGTCCGTACGGCTCTTTGCGCAGGTTGAGCGAGCCAGAAACCGTATTGACGGTCGCCGGTATGGCATCGCCTGCATTCCCAGTCGTATCTCCGCTGCCGGAAAATGTAAGATATGTGTTCATCACATAACCGAACTGATCCTGATACTTTGTATACGTCCAGGTGTTCATCTTTTGCAACACCGGGATAGTCGTCCCCTGCGGTATACGAATCAGTACACGGCTGCCTGGCAGGGCATCAAACCGCAGGTTCAGTGACCCGGATGCCGTGGAAACAACGGCGGTCGGACCATCAGTACCGGGTTCATCGGAATCTCCGGCCGCCGGGTCCTCCGGCTGCTCCTCCGGGTCCGGTTGATTTTCCGCTTCGGATGCATCAACCACCGTTAAAAAGGCTGTCATGACATAGCCAGTCGTACTGTCGTATGTCACATGGCTCCAGCTGCTGTTCATGGAATGAACGGTAATAATCGCAAACTGCGGAATGGTCTTGTAGATCGCGCTGCCAGCCTTGGGCTGCTGGCGAAGGTTGAGCGACCCGGACTTGGTTGTCACCTTGGCATACTGGTCCT
This sequence comes from Candidatus Limiplasma sp., assembly GCA_963675925.2. Lineage (GTDB taxonomy): Bacteria > Bacillota > Clostridia > Christensenellales > Aristaeellaceae > CAXXOK01. The sequence goes on along the minus strand of CAXXIB010000003.1, from coordinate 295,918 downwards.
GTGTTTGCGCATCGTCCTGCGGAGCACTTGCGCCGTCAAACGATAAAAACTCCGTCATCACAAAACCGCTGTATTCGTAATACCGTACAGCACTCCAGGTGCTTCCGCGATCTGTTACGGCAACCGTTGCTCCCTGCGGGATGGTGGTCAGCACGGTACTGCCCGCTTTGGCTTGCTGGCGCATGTTGAGAGACCCGACTTTGGTGGCTACGATTGCAGACAGCGCATCGTCTGTTCCACTTCCCGGGTCGGTTTGTGATATAGTTTCAGGATAGTCTTTAGAGAAATCCAGGAAATCGGTCGCGGCATAAGCTGTTAGCTTGCCATATTGTATTTTCGCCCATTCGCTTCCCTGTTCCAGCACCGTCAATATGGCACCGCCGCGTGCTGTGGACAGAATCTTTGCCGAATAGCTGCCGGACTGGCGCAGGTTTAAGTAGCTGGACGATGTAACCACAGCATACCCGGCAATGCTGGATACGGAGGTATCATCGCTGCTTGGCGCAGTACCGACAATGGTTAACGCACTGGTGGGAACATAGCCAACAATGCTTCCGTATTTAATTTTACAGTAAGATCCTAAGTTCACCAGCACCGTTACCGGCGTTGCGTTATCAATGACGGTTAATATATCAGCGGTTGTCGATTGTGCATTACGGATGGCAAGCTGTGAGCCGTTCCCAAGGGCAACAATGCCACGAATCCCGCTATCGTCATCCGTGGAAACCGGGTCTTCATCCGTCGTGATGACCTCGGATGAGTTCGCCGACAAAATGGTATTGGTAAACGTACAACCGACCCGTTTACTGCCGACATAGTAAAATCCCAGAATTTCATCATAGCTGAAGCCAAGCTGACCCATATACATCGCGCCGCGCTGGCTCATGCCGATGCCGTGGCCATACCGTCTGGCTTGCAGAGCAAAGGAGCTAGAGTTTTTCACAACCGACCAAAGCTCGTTGCTTCCGGACTGAATGCTCATGGTGAGCATGCTTTCCAGCTCGTTGAATATATCACAGGTCACCGTGGTACTGATGGACACCTTTGTATTGCTTGCATTGTAGGTCGATACGGTCAAGGTAAAGTCCATTTTGGTATAGAGCTTACTCGGCGAGCTGTACTTGGGTGAAGTCGGCGTAATATTATCTACGGTAAGGACTGTGGTATTGGCACTGGTTGCTTTATACCCGGCCGCACTCAACAGTGATACAGCTTTTTTCTGTAATAGCGTCATCAAGCTTGCATTGTTGTAGGAGCTGGATGCGTTTTTATACACAGTCGCCTGCCGTACTACGCTGCTGGGGTTGGCATAGTCAAACGGATCATCATGAACATCCAAATAGCTGTAGCCAGACGATCCCCATGCGTTTTTAATCGATTCGGTCTGCCCGCCGTTGGATGATGAGTAATAGGTCGCCGTAAAGGAAGAGCCGTTTTTCAGAATGATACCCTTGGTGCGGTCAACCGCCGTGTTGCAGTTGGTTGCACTCGTTGGCGTACCGTTATAGGTTTGGTCACCGGTGGTATCTACCACATCGTATAGCGAAGATTTACGCGCGTTCATCATGCGTACGGTGTAGGTTCTTGCTGCGACAGCCTGTGCTTTCAAGGCTTCCATCGGTGCGCTGGAACCCATTTCGTACGGCAGAACACCGTAAAGATAGTTTTCTATATAGATATGCGCAATGGTGTACAGCTTATAGCTCCCGCCGGATGAAACTGCTTTAAACTGCAAATCGCCCGGATAGAGATTGCCTGATTTTCGCGCCTGGGCGATCTTGATGCCGTTGGACCCGGTTGTGGAATGACGCCTAAGCGTAAACGACTTGCCCATGGAGTAGGATGTGCCGTTGCGCTTCAGCGTTAGACTTCCGTTTGAGCTGTTGAAGGATACCGTAAGCGTTTCCCCATTGGACAGGTTAGTTCCGTCGCTAAGGGAGTAGCTCCCCGATATCGTCAGCGAAAGTGAGCTGGGGCTGCCTAGAGAGGACAAATAGACGCGCACCATGCCATCCATCGAGGAAGACTGGGTAACAAGGGGCGCGGAATTGACCGATACATTAGAAAGCGTATCTGCACTGGCGTATGTGAAAAAGAGCAATCCTGCAATCAGGGCTGCAATTATTATGCCTCGTAACAATCTGAGCATTAAATCACTCCAACAGTTAACACTTCCGTAACTATTGAAATTGTAGCATAGACAATCCCTTTTGTCCAGTCGGATTACGAGATATTCAGTTTGTAATAATTAGAAATATATGCAGTCTGTGCTACACATTTTATGACTTATTCGGCCATCCCGTTTGACTTGCGATATGCTGTAATTGCATCTTTTGCCAGTGTGTCGCAGCGTATATTCTGCGGATGATCGGCATGGCCTTTCACTTTAATGTATTTCACATCGTGTTTCTTAATTTTGATAATCTGGAGCAGCAACTTCCAAAGGTCTTCGTTTTCCACCGGCTTCTTGTCCGATGTTTTCCAACCGTTGGTCTGCCATTTGTCGATCCATTTCTTGTTAAACGCGTTCACCACATACGCAGAATCCGAATAGACTTCCACGTTGCAAGGTTCCTTCAGCGCGCCCAGACCGGAGATAACCGCAAACAGTTCCATGCGGTTGTTGGTGGTGTTGGGCATGCTGCCGGATAGTTCTTTTTCTTTGCCGTTAAAGGTTAAAATAGCGGCCCAGCCGCCCGGACCCGGGTTACCTGAGCACGCACCATCGGTATATATCTGAACGTTTCGCATTGTATCTGCCATATCGTTAGTCTTTGGGCTGCTGAGAAAGCTTCATGCTTTTATCAGCGCACACGGTAGCCGCTTGGATGATCGCATTGCGGAATCCACTGTGTTCCAGCGATGCGATCGCTTCAATGGTCGTCCCCCCGGGAGAGCAGACCATATCCTTGAGTTTTGCGGGGTGTTCCCCTGTTTCAATCAACAGTTTAGCCGAGCCAAGTACGGTTTGCTCGCAGGCTTTGGTAGCAATGTCTCTGGGCAGGCCCAGTTTGATGCCGGCATCAATCAGCGCTTCCACAAATACAAACACATAGGCCGGTGCACTGCCGGCGACCGCAACCACGGCATCAAACAGGCGTTCCGGCAGCACGGCGACCTTGCCCAGGGTTTCAAACAAGGCTTTGACATAGTCCATATCAGCTGATGCAAAGCTGGTATCATCACAAAGTGCCGTAAAGCCTTCCCCCACCATCAGCGGTGTATTGGGCATACAGCGAAGGACGGAAGCAGAAGGCTCATCCAGCGCGTTTTGCAGCATGGCGACCGTCCATCCCGCTGCAATGGAGACGAATTTCTTCCCCTTGGCCTGCGGTGATGCCTTTGTGAGTACATCGTTCATATATACCGGTTTTACGGCGAGTACAATAAACTCGCATTGCTGAATCAGTGCATCCTGCGATGCCGCGGCAAGCACACCATAGCGTTCCGATACCGTTTGCATTTGCTTTTGGGAGACATCGAAAACACCGATGTCTTCTGCTGCAACAAACTTTGCTTGAATCAGCCCTGCAATGATCGCACTGGCCATATTGCCCGCGCCGATAAACCCGATTTTCATGCTATTCTTCCTTTGCTGTGTCCTTTTTGGGAATTGCTGCAACCGTCTCCGATGTACCGACTTTTGCATTGGCATCCCGCACATGCTCTCGAACAGTTAAGGTAATGCATTTTTTAGGACATTTCGCCACACACTGACCACAGCCGGTACACGCATCCAATATCTTATGAATACTCTTGCGCTCGCCGGATATGGCCTCAAATTGACAGGTTCTCTTACAAATGGTGCAGCCGATGCACTCGTTAGGATCAATTTTAGCGATTTTGCGATGATCGAAATCACCCCAGATCGCTGTCGTCGGGCAGACTTCAGCGCACATCATACAACCAACGCATTTGTCATAGTCAAATTGCGGCAGATTGTTTTCCATGGTGATGGCATCAAACTTACAGTTGTCATGGCACAGCCCGCAGCCGATGCATCCTGTTTTACAGTTGTCACTGACCAGCACGCCTTCGTCCGCAGCGCGGCACAGCACGCGTGCCGGCAATTCAACCGGCTGCATTACCAAAACGTTTTTCGGGCAGGCCTTGATGCAGGCTCCACAGCCCGTGCACTTGTCCGGATCCACTTTAGCGATCTTGTCATGCGGATCAATCGTTATGGCATCAAACTTACAGGCGTTTACACAGGTGCCCAGGCCCAAGCAGGCATATTTACAGGCCTTATTGCCGTCGTTCACCATGGTTGCGGCAACACAGTCGTGAATCCCCACATAGGGAAACTTTTCCTTGCAGCGGTCTGCGGTACCCTGGCAGATCACCGTTGCCACGTTTTTGGCCTGTTCCTCCGGCGATTCTGCGCCGATAATTTCGGCAATCGCGCGTGTCAGGTCAACACCGCCAACGGGACAGGCATCTACAGGCGCGGTTCCGGCGGCAATCGCATCCGCCAGCGCATCACAGCCTGCATAGCCGCAGGCACCACAGTTAGCACCCGGCAGCGCTTCGCGTACCGCGTCACGGCGGGGATCGCTTGGTACCTGAAACACTTTATTGACCAGCATCAGCAGCAAGCCAAAAACCAGTGCAATGCCTGCCAGTGTGCCGGCTCCAATCAAAATATCGGTCATATATGCGTCTCCTTACTCAAATCAATCCGGAGAAGCCCTGAAATGCGATAGCCATCAGGCCCGCAGCGATCAGTGCGCCGGGGAAGCCATCCATCCATTTGGGCAGTTCGTTCATCGCAAGCTTTTCGCGGATGGCTGCAAACGCAACCAGCGCCAGCGTAAAGCCGAGCGCACCCGCCAAGCCGTTTACCGCGGACTGCATCAAATCGTACCCGCCTTTAATGGCCGTGGTGTTGTTGATTGCAACGCCAAGAACCGCGCAGTTGGTGGTAATCAGCGGCAGGTAAACACCAAGCGCCTGATAGAGCGAGCGGGATACCTTTTTCAGCACAATTTCAACCGTCTGCACCAATACGGCGATGACCAGTATGAACGCGATGGTTTGCATGTATTCCAGCTCAAACGGCATTAGCAGATAGGTACGAATCAGATAGGTAATGACCGAAGCCAGTACCATAACAAACGTAACCGCCATGCCCATACCAAACGCCGTTTCGGTTTTCTTGGAGATGCCCAGGAACGGGCAAATCCCCAGAAACTGGGACATGACAAGGTTGTTAACCAAAACACCGGAGATGATGATCAGAACCAAACTGGTCATAATTCAGCCTCCTTTGCTTTTGCAGCCTTGCGCCTGGCCATCGCTTTTCCTGTAGCATTAATCACCAGAAGCAGGAGACCCAGCATAATGAACCCGCCCGGCGGGCGCAGCGCGATAGCCATCGGCTGGAAGCTTTCCGGCATAATCTGTGCCCCCAGCAGCGTGCCGTTACCAAGCAGTTCCCTGCAGGCCGACAGCAGCGTAATACCCAGCGTAAATCCAAGCCCCATGCCCAGTCCGTCTGTAATTGACAACAGCACACCGTTTTTAGATGCAAATGCTTCCGCTCTGGCAAAGATAACACAGTTGACAACGATCAACGGAATAAATATGCCAAGCGACTGGCTGAGCGACGGCAGGAACGCTTTCAGCATAAGATCGACGATCGTCACAAAGGTCGCGATGACGACGATGAATGCCGGAATGCGAACCTTGTCCGGAATCACATTGCGCAGCAGCGCAATAACGAAATTGGAGAACACGAGCACAAAAGTGGTAGCCAGCCCCATACCGATCCCCTGAAACACAGCTGTGGATACGGCCAAGGTGGGACACATGCCCAGCAACAGGCGGAAAATGGGGTTTTCTGCAAAGATACCGTTAGCGAAAACGGATTTCATGCTCTTCTTTTTCATGCGTTTGCCTCCTTTGCAGGAGCGGTAGGTTTCTGCGGTTTTTCATATCCAAAGGGTTTGGATGTCGTGAACCGGTCGATAAGCGGTGTCAGCACATTCATAAACAGAATGGCGAACGAACAGCCTTCCGGATAGCTGGAGAACTCACGAATCACAAACAGCAACAAGCCGCAGCCAATGCCCATAATCAGTTTCCCCAGGCCGCTGATCGGCGAGGTCACATAGTCTGTGGCCATAAAGAACACGCCGATAATCAAACCGCCGGACAGCAGTTGGAACAGCACATTCTGTGCGCCAGATTCAACAGAATACAGCGTTCCGGTCGAAATCCAGTACGCAATGGCGACCGTGCCCAGGAACGACACCGGAATGCGCCAGTCAATCACCTTGCGGATCAGAAGGTATACTCCGCCAAGTAACAGCGCGAGTTTGGAGGTTTCCCCTAGCATGCCTGGAACATCGCCGATGAACAGCTGCCAGAGCGTAAAGCCGGTTGCGCCGCTGGAAAGCGGTGTGGCGACCGAAAGCGTATCGATAGCGGCCGGCGCGTTCCAAAGTCCGCCATGCGGTAATACGCTGGCGGCCATCAGTCCGGTCCAGGACAGCATCAAAATCGCACGGGATGTGAGCGCCGGGTTCATAAAGTTCTGGCCCAAACCGCCAAACAGCTGCTTGACCAAAATCACAGCCAGCACAGACCCGACGGCGGCAAGCCACCACGGGGCGTTGGCCGGAAGGTTATATGCCAGCAGCAAGCCGGTAACAACCGCACTCAAATCCGACACCGTAACCTTTTGATGGGTTAGTTTTTGATAGATATATTCCGCAGCGATCGCGCTGATGACCGAAACAACAATGAGCATCAGTGCGCTGCCACCAAAAAACCAGACCGCAGCCACTGCCGCAGGCAGCAATGCGATGACTACATCCAGCATAATGCGCTGCGTAGTCGCCGCATGGTTGTGCAGGTGTGGCGCCGGGGAAACGATTAGTTTTTTCTGCATATCACTTCGCCTCCGCTTTCTGCTGCCGTTGGGCACGCAGTTTGTCCCCGATCACCTTTTTACAGGTTTTGCAGCTTTGTGTCAGGCTGCGCTTGGCCGGGCAGCTCCAGGAGCATGCGCCGCATTCCAGGCAGTTCATCGCGCCGAGTTTCTCGGCTTCGTCATACCAGCCTTTGCGCATCGCCTTGTCGATATCGGTCGGACACAACAGCATCGGGCAGACTTCCACGCAGCGTCCGCAGCGAATGCAGGCGGTCTCCGGCGAGTTCATCAGCGCTTTTTCCAGCACCGTGATGCCTGAGCAGCCTTTGGTTACGGGAATATCCGTGCGGTTGATGGTCACGCCCATCATGGGGCCGCCATAGATCATCATCCTAGCCTGTGGCAACAAGCCTTCAGAGGCATCCAATAGCCACTGTACGGGTGTGCCGACACGCACTAGATAGTTGGCAGGTTTGCCAACAGCGCCGCCGACAGTTACCACGCGGTCGATCAGCGGCATTCCTTCGTAAATAGCGCGGTAGAGCGCATAAGCGCTGCCGACGTTTACAACCAGCACGCCTTTTTCCAGCGGCAGTCCGCCGGTGCGCACCTTACGCTTGGTGATGGCATACACCAGCTGTTTCTCACCGCCCTGCGGGTAGACAACCGGCAGCGGCGTTACGATAAAGCTGGGGTCGTCCTTGCAAAGCTCCGTCATCAGCGCAATGGCATCGGGTTTGTTTTTTTCAATCCCGATATAGACTTTGTCTATCCCCATCGCCAGCTGCATGCGCCGCGTGCCTTCCAGTATCTCCTTGCCCTTAGTCAGCATCAGCTGATGATCAGCAGAGAGATACGGCTCGCACTCCGCGCCGTTGACAATCAATGTATCCAGCTTGACCTTGGGAGGCATCAACTTAACCGAATACGGGAAAGTCGCTCCGCCAAGGCCCACCAGACCCATTTCTTTTGCAAGTTCTGACAGCGCAGCGGCATCTAGCGCTTCGGGGTTTGCAACCGGATGCAACTCCACCATATCATCTTTAAAATCATTATCGATGATGACGCAAACCGACTGCATGCCGTTTGCCAGTACGCATGGCGCAACATCCACCACAGTGCCGGAGACGCTGGAGTGAATCGAGGAACTTACAAAACTAGCCGGTTCCCCGATCTTCATGCCCATTTTGACGCTGTCGCCCTTTTTCACCAGCGGCTTTGCAGGCGCACCGATATGCTGCTGCATCGGAATCGATACACGGGATGGCGGAAGGGTTTCGGTGATTGGCAACGCTGCAGTAAGCTTCTTGCCGTTCATACCCTCATGCGGATGAATTCCGCCCGGAAACCGAGTATACAGGCTCATTCAATTCTGTCCTTCCTAAACAATATAAAGTGTTTTATACAAATAATACCACCGTCTATAGTACCTTAGATTCGCTTAAAAATCAAGTTGAGCAGCCATGCCCTTGTAAGCCTATGCTATGGGCTTTTCAAGCGTATTGACTGCATCAAGCAGCGGTTTCCAAGCCCGCAATAATTTTTCAAGCGTGAACACCGCGTTAGCCGGGCTGGTTGACGGAAGTATGCTGACCGGCATTGCTGTGATGGGCTGGATATGCTTGCGGTAGAGCTTGCCTGCTGTTTGTCCATTGGCGAAGACTTGCCGTATATCCGTCTTTTGCAGCAAGGACTGGATATCGCTAAACTGATAAGGCTTTAAGGTACTATCTGCGCTGCCGGCAATGGTGCAGTCGGCTACAACATCCCACAGCGCAATGCGATGGGATTGTAAAAACGCCGTCTTTTCCGGGATCGATTCAGGAACACGGCCTTCAAACAGCGCCGCCAATAGTTTCCAGAAACGGTTTTGTGGATGGCCGTAGTAAAATGTATTGGCTCTGGACTGAACCGACGGAAATGACCCCAGCACCAGCACTTTGGACTGCGCAGAAAACACCGGGGCAAACGGATGTGTGACCCTGTCGGATTTATGTTTTTGTTCATGGTTTCTCTGCTTCATGATCATTCTTTTCATAAAGAACGCCCGCATATGCTATGCGGGCGTTGAATGGACTGTGTATGATTAGTTGACGCTGTCCTTGAGGCCTTTGCCTGCTTTGAAAACGGGCGCTTTGGAAGCAGCAATTTTGATCTGTTCGCCGGTGCGGGGGTTCCTGGCAACGCGCGCAGGACGATTGCGAACCTCAAAAGAGCCAAAGCCAACGATCTGAACTTTGTCGCCTTCTTTGAGAGCGGCTGCGATGACGTCGGTCACGGCGCTGAGCGCTTTTTCCGCGTCTTTCTTGGTAAATCCGGTCTGTTTCACGATGGCTGCGGTTAATTCAGCTTTGTTCATGTGATAGATCCTCCTTATTTGTGATTATGCAAGGTTTACGCTGGTTTTTCCAGCAGAAAAGCGCAAATCAATCTTCATCGTTCATGGAAATGTGCTTCTCTTCGTTCCAGTATACATCCATTTCGCTCAAAGTCAAGTCCTCCATTGATTTTCCTTCACTTTGCACCCTGTTTTCAAGCCCCCGGAAACGGCGAATGAATTTGTCCGTGGCGGCGTAAAGTGCGATGTCCGGATTCACGCCAGACAGTCTGCACACATTGATGACTGAAAAGAGCAAATCTCCAAGTTCTTCCTCGGTATCGGTGCCATCATTCAGGCACTGCAGAACCTCGGCAGTTTCTTCGGTAATCTTGTCCAGTGCGGAGCGGGCGTCCGGGAAGTCAAACCCAACTTTGGCGGCTTTGTGCTGCACTTTGGATGCACGCATGGCGGCACTTAAGCCTATAGATACATTGTCCATTGCGGCGGCAACTGAATCAATGCCTCGTTGTTTACGCTTAATGTTTTCCCAATTATCCAGCACCTGTGATGCGGTATCCGCCTTGACGGTGCCAAATACATGCGGGTGACGCTCAATGAGTTTCGCGGTCACGGCTGTGGTGACATCCGCCAGGGTGAACTCGCCGCACTGATCTGCAATCACCGCGTGGAAGATCACCTGCAAAAGCACATCGCCGATTTCCTCGCACATATGCTCGGTATCCTGCTCTCTGGCCGCTTCGATAAACTCATAGCTTTCCTCCAGCAGGTTCGGCAGCAAGCTTTCGTGGGTTTGCTCCTGGTCCCAGGGGCACCCGCCCTTGCCCCGCAGGCGGCGCATGACGGCACAAAGATCATCCGTGCTGAAACGTTTGCGCGCTTCCAGCGGCTGAGCGGTATAGAGAACTGCCGTTAAATGATCGTAGTGTTCTTGCCTGTCCAGATCATACAGCGGGATTTTGCGCAGCGTTAAGCCACCGTCTTCATCGCCTGTAAACACGCACACCTCCGTATCGTCTGCCAGCAGCTGCATCAGCTTGATTTTGCAGGCACCGGCGCAAGCTTGCGAATGGAGTTCCGACAGAAACAGAGAGCCACGGGGCGAGAATGTATCGCCCGCCAGAAATCCCTCAGCCGACGACAGACGAATGCTTTGCATATCCGCCTGTGCTAATGTCATACAACGTGCCGCATGGCTGATACCGGGCAGAATTGTAACCGTATCTCGGTCGGGTGCTATCTCCAGAAGCGCTGCAACGGTTGTGTCAAGCGTCGCATCTGCAACGACATACAACGTTTCTTTTTCACATGCGTCTTGTACCAAGCGCTTTGCTGCCGCTTGATTGAACAAATCAAACGTCTCTGCCTGGTCATACAACGCGTCCAGCGCTTCAAACGCGATCCCGCGCTGCGTTAAGTACTGCGCCACCGGGTGACGCGCCGTTCGTAAAATTATAGAGCTATCAGTTTCCAAGCTATCCAGCGCGGCTTTGGACAGCAGATTGATATCGCCTGTGGATACCGAAACAATGGTCAGTTGATACAATGGTACAGCCTCCGTTATCGTTTAATCTTGCGGTACAGCATCATGAATTCGTCCTTTGTAAGCGAGCCGATCAGAACCGACACCCCGCCATACACAATCGCGCCGATGAGGATCAGAGCGAAGGTAATCAGTCTTGTTTCCGGCAGTATCATCATCAATCCGTACAGGACTGCGGCCATCACGCCCGATGCCAGCAACGGTTTCAGGAAAATCGGTACCGGCTGCAGTTTCAGGCCGGTGTACTTATGCACAAAGTACAGGTTTGGTACCATGCTGACACCGTAACACACCAGCGACCCGATACTTGCGCCCAGAATGTTGATGGACGGTATGGCGATCAGGAAATAGTTAATCAGCACTTTCAGGCCCACGCCGACCAGCAGCGTATACATGGGTATACGTTGCTTGTGCATGCCCTGCAAAATGCCGCTGGTGGCCTGCACAACCGTGAACAGGATAATGGTATAGCTAGAAAATGAAAGCAGCTGTGCGGTTTGCTGTAATGCCTCCGGCGAGGAAAACGGGTATACGGCCGCCAGAATCGGCTCGGCCAGAATGCTCATGCCGAAGCTACACGGCAAACCCAGAATAAACGCCATTCGAAGCCCTGCAAACGTGGAGCGTTTGACGGCAGCAGAATCGCCCTTGGCCATGTTCGCAGATATTGCCGGCACCATGCTCATGGAAATTGCAAGCGCTAACGCTGTAGGCACATTGATCAGCGTGATGACATACCCGGAAAACCGCCCGTACATAGCCCGGGCCACATCGCGCAGGATACCTGCACCACCGACCAATCGGGTGACGATCATGCCGGAGTCGATAAACGCCGCCAGTGGAATAATACTCGCGCCGATGGTGATGGGTATCGCCAGCGTAAGCAGTTTCTTTGTAATCTCAGTAGGCGACTGCAAGCCGATTTCGGGATTTTGTACCAAGCTATCGTTCTCCTGCCGCCTGCGGCGGTAAACGATGTACATGTATAGCAGCGCAACCGCTTCGGCCAGCGAAGTGCCCAGCAGTGCACCGGCAGCCGCGTAACCGATGTTGATACCTTCCACGCCGTCCATCCCGGTACGAGCCCCCAGCCAGGCCAGTGGCAGCGCTATGATGATTTTACCGATGGATTCAATCAGCTGGCTGAAAGCGGTCGGCCGCATATCGTGCTGGCCTTGCATATAGCCGCGGAAAGCACTCATGATGCACACAATGGCAACCGACGGCGCAATGGCCGCAAAGCCGGATACCGTAAGCGGGTCGCCTACGCGGCTTGCCAAAAACGTACGAAACGCAATCATCAGCACCGTACCGACAATGCCGACCACAGTTAGGATGACCAGCGCGTATTTAAGCGTACGGCGGGTGTTAAGGATATCGTCTTTCACCAGATTAAAGCTGACAATACGGCTGATTGCCACCGGTAAACCAGCAGACGAGATCGTCAGCAGTAGCGCATAGGTCGGAAATATTAGCTGATACGTTCCCATGCCCTGGTCACCGATCAGCCAGGCCAGCGGAATACGGTATAGCACAGCTATCAGCTTGCAAATCAACCCTGTAATACCAAGCACCGTGACGCCGCCAATGACGGACTGTTGTTTCGTGCTCAATTGATTGCCTCCAACCACATTTTCTGTTCTATTATAGCAGATATTTATCCCGTGTGGACAGCTCCCGCGTGTAAAAAAGCGCTTCACATACTGTGAAGCGCTGTGATCGTTATGCTTTCGTTAATCGTTCAGCTTGTCCAGATAGATGGTCGCATCGGCATCGGTGACCCACTGGCTGACGGTTTCGTTATACACGGTGGTTTGTTTGTCAGTCAGCATCTTTTCGGCAATTTCATCATGAATTGAGCTCAGGGGAACTTTGCCGTCATCCAGATCGCTGGCATATTGCACAAAGTGCACGCCGTAGTTGGTACGGAACGGCGGGGAAATCTCGCCAATCGTTTGCAGCAGCATCGACTGGGTAACAAACTCTTCCACATAGTTTGTCAGGCCAAGACAAACCAGGTAGCCTTGGGATTTCTGCGGCTCGGTCATCATGCCGGTGTCTTCGCCATAGACCTCAAGCAAAGCATCAAACTCTTTGCCTTCATCAATCTTTGCCTGCACCTCAGCAACCTTGTCTTCAATTGCGCCGTACGCAGTGACCGTCAGTTCCTCTACCTGGGCAGTCAGATCTTCGATCTCAGCCGTTAGGCTTTCCTGCTGGGACAGAAGTTCCGTGCGGCTCTGCTTTTCTTCATCGGTATCGGCAGTCGTGTCTTCCGGCAGGTCCGCCAGCGCTGTCTCAATCGAGTTAAGGCTGTTTTGGTCGTCGGATAGCATGTTGGTCAGGTTGCTCAGCTGAGTTCTATCCTCATCGCTGATTTTGATCAGCAAATTCTTCACATAGCGATAATCGTGAGGATGGAAGTAGATAATTTCGCCGTTGTTCACATCGGCGGCATACTGGGTCAGGTCCTCTGCATAGGCAGCCATCTGGCGAGCCAGACCCTCGTTATAGTTGTCGGTAATATCATCTTCCGAAACCGAAACATCTTCAACAGCCTTTGCTCTCAGCCGCGAAAGTTCTTCCGTTTTCTTGTTTTGCTCCATCAGCTCGTCCTTGGTGCTGTAGCCAAGGGTAACCAGCTGTTCTTCAACCGCTGCATCCAGCGCTTCGCCGGTCAGATCAGTACCGTCAAAGTACTGCGATTTGACCGTTTCCAAATACCCGGTATAGGTATCTTCGGTTTTCTGTGTCAACGCAGCCAGTTCCTCATCGGTAAACTGATCCAGGCCGTATTCGGCAATCTTTTGATCGGTCACGGCTTCTTGAATCAGGGAGTTGATCGCTGATTCCTGCGCAGATGCGATAGCATCGGCATCGGTGCGATCGTAAGGATAGCCGTAGAGGCTGTACATATATTCCTGATAATCCAGAATGTTCTCTGTGGTTTGTTTAACGACGGACTTAACGAAAGTCTCGCCCGCCACCTCAATAATCACGGTTTGGGCATCCACCGCTTCATCCTTGACAATCAGGCCGCAGCCAGCTGTTACGGAGACGATAAAAGCCATCAGAACCACCAATATCGCATACTTGCGCATTATACAGGTCTCTCCTTATTGTGTCTATTTCTCTATGCCAGCGTATTATACAGAATTTCCGCTCAATGGGCAAGCTATTCGATGTTTCGCATACTATCAAACGGGAAGAATACATAGCGTACATGCCCGCGAATCTGATTCCGGGTCAACGTGCCCACGCTGGAGGACCGGCTGTCACGGCTGTTGTCGCGATTATCCCCCATCACGAAAAACTCGTCCGGGCCCATGGTTCTGGCTGGCATATTGGCATAAAAAGCACCATCGTTCCTCTCCGGGGTGAGGTAGGTTTCCGGCTGTGCTTCTCCGTTTATGTATACCGTATGATTGATAATCTCAATGGTATCGCCCGGCAGAGCAATCAAGCGTTTGACATAGTTTTTTGTGCTTTCGGGGTATTTACAGATGATTACATCTCCGTTTTCCGGCTGACCGAAGATATAATCAAACTTCGTTACAAACATCAGCTCGCGGTCGTGCAGGGTATCCCGCATGCTGTTACCGTCTACGATGACGGGCTCGAACACGAACCCACGAATACAAAGCGCAATAATGACAGCGGAACCGAGTGTCAGTATCCAGCTGATCGTTTCTTTAATGATCAATTTTCGTTTCTCTTCCCGTGTCATCTCGGAGAATTTTTTCTTAGGCTTTCTAGTCTTGGCCACTAAGGTCGTCTCCCTTCGTTTTGCATCAGCTTCAATGATTCGGCTTCAGGCACCGGCCCTGCCTGCAAAACCTTTTTTCTGCGTTTCACAAACACAGACCGGTCCAGCATGACAATTCTGCCGCAGCCAAGGCATTTGATTTTCACATCGGCTCCAATACGAATCACTCTCCACTGGTCGCTGCCGCAGGGGTGTGATTTTCGCATCTGTACGACATCATCCAAACGGATCTCGTCCATCATTGCCTCCTGTATTGCGCTTAGCTATGGAACATTATACAACCCAAACTACAAAGAAACAAGCCGTGGAAACGGATTTCTGCTTCCAAGGCTTGTAACATTTTCACAGTAATTAGCGGGTCAGATAATTGTGGCAGGCAGCAGCCGCAATTTGGCCTTCGTTAATGGCGCGTACGACCAGGCTCTGTCCGGAGTGTATATCGCCTGCGACAAACACGCCTGTTTGGCTTGTCTCAAAGCATTCGGCTTCTACGTTGCTGCGTCCATCCCGTTTAAGTTCCAGTGCTTCTGGCAAGGTGTCTTCCGGGCCAAGGTAGCCCATTGCAAGCAGAATTAGATCTGCTTTCCATTCCTTTTCGGAGCCGGGCACGGGTTTTGGCATCATGCGGCCGGTATCGCCCTTCACCCATTCGATGGATTCGGTGATTACTTTGTCGATAGACCCATCGGGCTTACGGATGATTTCCTTTGTGCTCAGCAAGTAATTACGCGGATCGCTTCCATATTTGGCAATGGCTTCTTTCTGGGCATAATCCACTTTCAAAATACGCGGATATTCAGGCCAGGGGTTGCTTGGGGAGCGCTCTTTTCCGGGCTCAGGCATAATTTCAAACTGGACCACAGTTTCACAGCCCTGTCGCAGCGCCGTACCAACACAGTCCGTACCGGTATCGCCGCCGCCGATCACGATGACATGCTTACCCTTTGCGTTCATATCATCCGGAACCTCCAGAGAGGGATTGAGCAGCTTCTTGGTGGCAAGGGTCAGGTAGTCAACCGCAAACTGAACACCGCTGCCGTCACGGCCCGGTACAGTTAAATCGCGCGCTTTAGTGCTGCCGCAGCATAGTACGATCGCGTCAAACTCGTTTTGCAGGTCCTTCACAGGCACATTCACGCCGATATGCGCGTTCACAGTAAACGTGATGCCTTCCTCTTCCATGATGGCAGCGCGGCGGTCGATCACCGATTTATCCAGTTTCATGTTGGGAATACCATACATCAGCAGGCCGCCGATATGATCTTCCCGTTCAAACACCGTCACCTGATGGCCGTACTGGTTCAGCACATCAGCAGCAGCCATACCGGCGGGGCCGGACCCGACCACTGCCACACGCTTGCCGGTGCGTTTTTTGGGAATGCGCGCTTTTAAATGCCCGCTTGCAAACGCACGCTCAACGATCATCAATTCATTCTGGCGAATGGTTACTGGCGGCTGATGAATGCCGCAGGTACACGCACCTTCGCACGGCGCGGGACATACGCGCCCGGTAAACTCCGGAAAGCTGTCGGTACGAAGCAGCCTGTCAGCCGCCGCATTCCACTGCTCCCGGTAGATTAAATCATTCCATTCAGGAATCAGGTTACCCAGCGGGCAGCCGGATACCGCTCCGTTCATCATGGTACCGCTATGGCAGAACGGGATGCCGCAATACATGCAGCGTGCGGCCTGTTCCTTTTGCTGCTCTACCGGCAGGGTTAAGTGAATCTCGTTCCAGTCTTTCAGCCGTTCCAGCGGATCGCGATCCGTGGGCAGGCGGCGTTCGTATTCCAAAAATCCTAACAGCTTACCCATTGTTGCGCACCTCCTGCTGCTGGAGAAGGTATCGTTTGTACTCAAACGGTATAACCTTCACGAATTTAGACGCGACGGAGCCCCAGTTGTCCATCAACCGTCTGCCAAGGGGACTGCTCGTGTAGCGGACATGTTTGTGAATTAAATGCTTGACGAGTATCTCTTCTTCCGGATCGTCCAGCGCTTCCAGCGAGACCATTTCCGGGTTGCACAGATCTTTGAAATTGCCGTGTTCGTCATACACATAGGCGATACCGCCGGACATACCCGCCGCAAAATTGCGCCCGGTGCCGCCCAGTACCACCACACGGCCGCCGGTCATGTATTCACAGCCATGGTCACCCACGCCTTCTACTACGGCCAGCGCACCGGAGTTGCGTACGCAGAAGCGCTCGCCCGCGATGCCGTTTACATAGGCTTCGCCGCTGGTTGCGCCGTACAGGGCCACGTTACCGATGATGACATTCTCTTCGGGAACAAAGGTGCTGGTCTTGGGCGGGCGTACACACAGAATGCCGCCGGACAGACCCTTGCCCATATAGTCGTTGGCATCGCCTGATAGCGAGAAGGTTATGCCTTTGGACATAAACGCACCAAAGCTTTGGCCGGCGCTGCCTTCAAAGTTGATTTGAATGGAATGGTCTTCCATGCCCTTGGACCCAAAGCGCCTGGTCAGCTCGCTGCCAAGGATGGTGCCTGCGGCACGGTCAATGTTATGAATCGCAAGGTTAGCCACCACGCGGTGCTTGCCTTCAAACGCCGGTTGTGCCAGCGTTTCCAGCATGCTTTCATCCAGTGTCTCTCCCAGCGGATTGTACTGCTTTTCACTGGCAAAGCGCGGCTGCGAAAGGAAATCATCCGGCGCATACAGCACAGGTGACAGGTCAATTTGTTCGTGTTTCCAGTTGTTCAGGTTTTGGGATTTGCGAAGCATATCCACGCGCCCGACCATTTCGTTGATGGTGCGAATGCCGATCTGCGCCATAATTTCGCGCAGTTCCTGGGCCACAAATTGCATAAAGTTGACAACATATTCCGGTTTGCCCTTAAACCGCTTGCGCAGTTCCGGGTTCTGTGTAGCCACGCCGGCGGGACAGCTGTCCAGATTACACACGCGCATCATGATACAGCCCATGGTGATCAGCGGCACGGTGGCAAAGCCGAACTCTTCCGCGCCGAGCATGGCGGCAACGGCCACATCGTGTGCGGTCATCAGCTTACCGTCGGTCTCCAGTACTACGCGGCTGCGAAGCTTGTTTAGCATTAGAGTTTGATGGGTTTCGGCAAGGCCGAGTTCCCACGGCAATCCCGCATGCTTGATGCTGGAGCGCGGAGACGCGCCTGTACCGCCGTCAAAACCGGAAATCAGGATCAGATCGGACAAGCCCTTGGCCACACCGGCGGCGATTGTCCCAACACCGGCTTCCGATACCAGCTTGACGCTGACGCGTGCTTTGGTGTTGGCATTTTTCAAATCGTAAATAAGTTCCGCCAGATCTTCGATGGAATAAATGTCATGATGCGGCGGTGGTGAAATCAAACCCACGCCAGCGGTAGAGTGCCGGGTCTTGGCAATCCACGGATATACCTTTTTACCAGGCAGCTGTCCGCCTTCGCCGGGTTTTGCGCCCTGCGCCATTTTAATTTGCAGTTCTTTGGCGTGCACCAGATAGTTGCTGGTCACACCGAAACGGCCGGACGCCACCTGTTTGATGGCCGAACATTTATTGTCGCCGTTGGGCATGAGCTCAAAGCGTGCTTCATCCTCGCCGCCCTCACCGGAGTTGCTCTTGCCGCCAATGCGGTTCATAGCAATGGCAAGGCATTCGTGTGCTTCCTGACTGAGTGAGCCGTAGCTCATGGCACCGGTCTTAAAGCGCTTGCAGATGTCCTCAACGCTTTCGACTTCATCAATGGGTATGGCCTGCCCGGGGATAACCTCCAAAAGGCTTCTGAGGTTTGCCTTCTGCTGGCTCTGGTTCAGCTTTTCGGAATATTGTTTATACAGCTTGTAATCGCCCTGCCAGCAGGCCTGTTGCAGCAGGTAGATCGTTTCAGGGTTGTAGAGGTGATATTCCTCGCCTTTTCGCCACTGCATCACGCTGCCTGCGGGCAAGGTTTCGTCGTCCCTGGGATCAAAGAACGCTGTTTGATGACGTACAGCGTTTTCCTTTGCCACGCCATCCAGCCCGATACCGCCAATGGGCGATACAGTTTCGGGGAAGTATTCGTCAATCAATTCTTTGCCCAGGCCAACGGCTTCAAAAATCTGCGAGCCGCGGTAGCTTTGCACGGTGGAAATACCCATCTTGGACATGCCTTTGACAATGCCCTTGACGTTGGCTTTGATATACATCTTCTGGGCATGCTCGGCGCTTTCATCGCTTAGCAGGCCGCTTTGCACGCAATCGGTAATGGTGGCCAGTGCCAGATACGGGTTAATCGCCGTACAGCCGTAACCGATCAGCAGTGCGTAGTGGTGCACTTCGGTCGGTTCGCCGGACTCCAGCAATATGCTAAGGCGGGTACGGATTCCTTTGCGAATGGTATAGGCCTGCACGCCTGACACCGCAAGTAGCGCAGGGATGGCTGCCCGCTCCGGCGTTACGCCACGGTCGGACAGGATAAAGATGGACGAACCCTTGGCAAAATGCTCGTCTATTTCCTTATAAATGCGCTGCATCGCGCTTTCGATGCCCTTGCCGTCTTCCTTCACATCGTAGAGGATTGAAAGCGTAACGGGATTGAACCCTTCCACATCCACCGCTTTGATGCGGGCCAATTCCTCATCGGTGATAATCGGCTGCATCAGCTTAATTTGACGGCTGGAGTTGGGCGATGGTTTGATCAGGTTACCTTCTCCGCCGATATATACACGGGTCGAGGTGACAATCTCCTCGCGAATGGCATCAATCGGCGGGTTGGTGACCTGCGCAAACAACTGATGGAAATAATCGTACAGCAGCTGCGGTTTATCCGACAGTACGGCCAGCGGCATGTCCGCCCCCATGGCACCGGTCGGCTCAATGCCCTTTTCCGCCATCGGGATCAGCACATCGTTGATCTGTTCATAGGTATAACCAAAATTCTTTTGCAGCTTCCAAAGCGGCTGTTCCAGCTCCGGCAACGGGCCATTGGGCTGGGGCAGCGTATCCATATTAACTTGCAGCTGGGAAATCCAGCGCGAATAGGGATACATGGATGCCATTTTGGATTTAATTTCTTTATCGCTGACAACGCGACCTTCCACGGTATCCACCAGCAGCATTCTGCCGGGGCGCAAGCGATCCTTATACAGCACTTTTTCCGGCGGGATATCCAGCACACCGGTTTCACTGGCGAGGATGAGCATATCATCGCTGGTCACCAGGTAGCGTGCGGGGCGCAGGCCATTGCGGTCCAGCATAGCAAGCGATTGTACGCCGTTGGTGGCGCAGATGGCCGCAGGGCCGTCCCACGCATCCATCACATGGCTGTGGAACTCGTAAAACGCACGCAGTTCGTCCGACAGCGTGGTGTTTTTCTCCCAGGGCTCAGGAATCATCATCATAGCCGAATGCGGCAAGGTGCGTCCTGTCAGCAGCAGAAATTCCAGTGCATTATCAAACATAGCGGAGTCGCTGCCGTCTTCATTGACAATCGGAAACACGTTGGTTACATCCGCACCGAATAGATTGGTTTCAATATTGCTTTGCCGGGCGTTCATCCGCTTTTGGTTACCCAAAATGGTGTTGATCTCGCCGTTGTGTATAGTAAAGCGGTTGGGGTGGGCACGTTCCCAGCTGGGGAAGGTATTGGTAGAATAGCGGCTATGCACCAGCGCGACAGCCGTTTGGTAATCCAAATCGCTTAAATCAAGGTACAGCTCGGCCACCTGCTTGGCTTGCAGCATGCCTTTGTACACGATCGTCCGGCAGCTTAAGCTGGCCGCATAGAAATAAGAATGATGGCCGCTCTCGCCGTAGCGCAGTGCTTTTTCCGCAATTTTGCGAATCAGGTACAGTCTGCGTTCAAAGGCAGCTTCATCTTTCAAATCTGCACTTTTCTGGATAAACGCCTGGCAGATGTACGGCATGCACGCCTTGGACGTAAACCCAAGCGTGGACGGGTTCACCGGCACCTTGCGCCAGCCGATAAAGGTCTGCCCGTTTTCTTGCACAATCGTCTCAAAGGTCGCTTGCGCCTCCTTGCGTTTCTCATCATCATCAGACAAAAAGAACATGCCGACGCCATAGGCACCCGGTGCAGGCAGCACCATGCCATCCAGCGCGCATACCTTGCGGAAAAACGCGTCCGGAATCTGCGTTAATATACCGGCGCCGTCACCGGTATCCAGTTCCGCGCCGGTGCCGCCACGGTGGGACAGATGCACCAGTGCATCCAGCGCATCCGTAAGCACCTTATGAGAGCGTACGCCTTTGATATTGGCAAGCATGGCAATACCGCAGGCATCATGCTCGTATCGAGGTGAATATAAGCCTCGCTGGCCGGGGTTCTCCTGTTGAATCATGCAGATTCCTCCGCTTCGAATTGAATAATAAAAAAGCGCGCAAAATGCGACGTCGTCTTTGAGCGCCTTGCCATTATATCATCGCAAAACTTCTAATACAACTCGGATACAGAATAAGTACAGTGTTGTTTACACTGATTTTGGCAATAATACAAGTTGTATTTTAATGTTATGTTTTTAGCGACTCTTTCCCTGCTATTTCCCCGTTAATTTTGCTATATTTCTGTCGATGAATGTAAATTCGGCTTACGGGTCGAATAGAAAGCTATCCATTGCTTGTCTTTTTACGCCATGTGCGTATAATAGGGTCTGAAATCTCAGGAAGGCGTGATTCTTTGCCATTACCGCATATTAAAGACTATTTGCATAAGCATATTCACATGATTGGCATCGGCGGCAGCAGTATGAGCGGGCTGGCACGGATGCTGTTTGAAAAAGGCTATGCCGTATCCGGCAGCGACAGCCTGGAAACCTACACCACTAAGGGCCTTCGGTCTATGGGGATTCCCGTAGCCATCGGGCACGATAAAAGCAATGTTCAAAACGCTGATTTGATCGCGTATACGGTCGCAGTATCCGCCGATAATGCAGAGCGCGTTGAAGCAGCGCGGCTAGGCATCCCTTCACTGGAACGGGCCGAACTGCTCGGACAGCTGATGGAAGGCTGCCCCACCGCCATTGGCGTGTGCGGTACCCACGGCAAGACCACCACCACATCCATGATAGCGCAGGTTCTCATGGCGGCGGAGGTCGATCCTACCATTCACATCGGCGGATCGCTGAATGTGATCGGAGGCAACGTGCGCACCGGGAAAGGCGATATCTTTTTAACAGAAGCCTGTGAATTCAACCTAAGCTTTATGCAGTTAAAGCCGGATATTGCCGTCATTACCAATATTGATGAAGATCATCTGGATTATTTCCGCGATATCGACCATATTCAGTCCACATTTAAGGAGTTCCTTTCCTTAGTACCCGGCAGCGGCACCGTGATCGGCAACGGGGACGATCCCCGTGTCATCACTGTCCTACGAAGCCTATCCTGTAAGACCATGACATACGGCTTGGATGCCGATTCCGATGTGTACGCCTCAAGCCTCACATACAACGCATTGGGTCACGGCTCGTTTGATATTGTCTCCCACGGCAAACCCCTCAGCCATGTGTCCTTGCAGGTCGGCGGGGAGTTTAACGTGTACGACGCATTGGCCGCCGCCGCCTGTGCCCTCTCCCTTGGGCTGGACATGGCAACTGTGTGTGATGCACTGTCGCAGTTCCAGGGCGCAAAACGCCGGTTTGAGCTAACCGGTGAGATTGACGGCGTAAAGCTATACCACGATTATGGTCATAACCCCACCGAGATGCAAAACGCCCTATCTATCGCTAAACTTCAACCACACAATAGATTATGGGCCGTAATGCAGCCGCATACCTACAGCCGCGTAAAGAAAATGCTGACACAGTATTTCACCTGCACGCAAGCTGCTGACATCACCCTGGTGACCGATATTTATGCCGCCCGCGAAAAAGACCCCGGTGATATTTCCACCGCACAAATCATAGACGGCATGAGGCAAAACGGCGTACACGCCGTGCACACGCCAACATTTGACGATACGGAAACCTATCTTCGCACCCATTGGCAACCGGGCGATCTGGTGCTGACCATGGGCTGTGGCAATATCAACCAGCTTAACGAACAGATGAATGAACACGAGCTCCGCAAACAAGGAGGATCCCAGCATGCGTAATCGATTCCTTGCCATTCTAATTGCCGCTGTTTTATGCGCAACACCCCTCGCATCGGCCGCCGCGCTGACCATGACCGGATTTGACGGCGAAGGCAGCAACCACGTTTGGTCGGACAACAGTTTCTTTAAACGGATGGAAACCCGCACCGGCCGTACGTTCGACTTTACGCAATATACAGATGCAGGCCAGTGGCAAGACGCGAAAGACGCGATGTTCTCCTCGGGCGAGCTTCCGGATGTTTTGTTCAAAGCCGCCCTCAGTGTAGAGGAACAGATACGCTACGCTGATTCCGGTCAGCTCATTGATCTGCTTCCGCTGCTGCCGGATTACGCGCCAACCCTGTGGGCACAGCTTGAAGCCAACCCGGAATGGCTGGCCGCGATTACGCTGCCAAACGGCCAAGTGGTCGCGCTGCCTACCATCAGCCCCATGTCGATGCAAAACGCGATGTGGATTAACCAGGAATGGCTCGATACCCTGGAACTGGACATGCCAACAGACTGGGATTCGCTTATCAGTGTGCTGCAAGCCTTTAAAACAAGCGACCCCAACCAAAACGGCAAGGATGACGAGATTCCACTTTCGTTCCTGGGCCCCTGGGATTTGAAATTCCTGATGCATGCATTTGGCATCAACGCCAACGACTATAATATTTACGTTGACGAAAGCGACCAGGTTCGCTTCCTGTCGGAGCATGAAAACTTTTTGGATTTCATTGCTGCACTCGTATCATTGCAAGACTTGGAGCTCTTAGATCCGGACGGGTTTGCTACGGCCGATGCGCTTCGTGCCGAGACCGACGATAAAAAGCCCGTGACCTATGGCATGTTCTTTGGTCCCAACCCCTACACCCTGTTTACGGTTGACCGCGGCGAGCAGTTTGCCATGCTTCCCCCGCTGCTGTATGACGGCCAGCAGGTATATCGGGATCTCTTTGGCCCGATTAAGACCGGCAGTTTCGCCATCACCTCCGCTTGTCAGGACCCTGCCGCTATGCTGGGCTGGGTGGATATTCTCTACTCGCAGGACGGCGCGATTGAAGCCATGGCAGGCTTAGAAGGCGAAGATTATCAATGGAATGAGGACGGTACCTGGGAATACGTTGTTGACCTGGAAGTAAACTCTGCCTTTGTGCTCTATGATTTAAGCGTTTACGATACCGGCAACATGCCCTGGCTGTCTCCTGTGGATTTCTATGCCGCTTACGATACCCAGGGCATGCGTAAAACCACCGAATCGCTATTGTCGCTGCAAACGCTGGTAAAAAGCCCCTTCCCCTATTACTATGTGCTGACCCCAGAGCAAAGCGGAACCCTTGCCTCCATGCAGTTTGCGTTAGCATCGTACATGGATGCCAGCATTGCCCGGTTTGTCCTTGGCGAACTGGATATTCACTCTAAAGACGATGTTGAAGCCTTCTATGTCGGCTTAGACGAGCGCGGCCTGCAAGATTTTTTAAATTTCTGGCAGGAGATTTACGATCAACAAAGAATTCGGTGAGACACTCATTTTAACTTCCACAGGAGGCTGGGCATGATATGAAAAGATGTCCTCGTTGCGAACTCAACTACATTGCCGATGATGATAAGCTGTGCAAGGTTTGCATCCGCGAAATCAAAGGCGGGCAAAAACAGGATGAAATCGAGCCTTGTTCCATTTGCAGTGCCGCACCCGCGTTACCCGGCAAGGATGTTTGCCTGGGCTGTTACAAAGAACTGACCGACCAACAGAAATCCGACCATAAACGTGCCTCGTCCGTAGACGAGGAAATTGAACTGTCCAGCGCAAGCACGATGGACGAGATCATCCCCAATGTCAAGAAAGATCCCGATGATGCCGACTTTGATGAAGATGATGCTGATTTGTCGCTGGAGTCAATTATTGAGGATGAAGACATCGACGACGATGAGGATGAAGACGATTATAATTAGTGCCTGACCCCGCAACTAGAAAGGCTTGACATGGCAATCTTTGCAATTGGCGACCTGCATCTGCCCGGCGGACAAGATAAGCCGATGAATGTGTTTGGGAACCAATGGGATAACCATGCCGACCGCATTTTTTCAAGCTGGCGCGAGATGATCCACCCGGAAGACCTGGTTTTAATCCCCGGTGATATCAGCTGGGCGATGCACTTTGAACAGGCCAAGGCTGATCTGCAAACCATAGCGGACCTTCCCGGTACCAAGCTTATTTTGCGCGGCAACCACGATTACTGGTGGTCTTCCATCGGCAAAATCCGTGCATGGCTGCCCGAAGGTATGGTTGCGCTCCAAAACGATGCGTTCCAGTGGCAGGACTTTGTCATTTGCGGTACCCGTGGCTGGGTCTTCCCCACCGAGCTCAATCCGCTGGACGCGCAGGATGCGAAGATTTATGACCGGGAACTCATCCGGCTGGAGCTTTCACTGCAACAGGCGGCCGCCTATCAGCAGCCTATTGTGGCCATGCTGCACTATCCGCCACTGCTGAAAGACACCGTATCCACGGCATTTACCCGCCTGCTGGAAACCTATCATGTAGAGACCTGTTGTTTTGGTCACCTGCACGATGTCGGCATTCAAAACGCCTTCCAGGGCAGGAAGAACGATATCGATTATCATTTGGTATCGTGCGATGCCATCAATTTCACCCCAAAATTGTTATATCCCTAATATAATCAAATCCCATAAACATGGCCGCCGCAAGGCGGCTTTTTTTCGTATGTAGTGCTCCGGTGGCATGTCGTTCCCAAAAAAGCACAAAATGCGGGGAGTTTCCCTTTCGTGTCATATCGCCCCCACAACGCACCACTCCTTTTTCGCAATGCTTGCAAAGTCTTATTTCATAAGCGTTTCAGCGCAACATAAAGTTAATAATTTCAGCCAAAATAGTGCCCGAAAACCCTTGACAAGTGGTAGATTGTGCGAGATAATGGGGATAGATAAAAACATTGTGGTAGATTGTGGGGAAAGGAGCGAGTCTTCTTGGACGATCAGAACATCCAGCCGACCAACGTTCCGGCTCCCGAGAATTATGGCTTTTTCGGCTGTCACACCCATTCGGTTGATGACAAGGGCCGCATCATCATCCCCAATGCCTACCGTGAAGCCCTGGGAGACAGTTTCTGCATTGGCCCGACCCGCTCGTTTGACGGTGTCGCCCTCTACCCCAATGCCGTATA
Source organism: Candidatus Limiplasma sp. (assembly GCA_963675925.2). Classification (GTDB taxonomy): domain Bacteria; phylum Bacillota; class Clostridia; order Christensenellales; family Aristaeellaceae; genus CAXXOK01. The sequence goes on along the minus strand of CAXXIB010000003.1, from coordinate 270,157 downwards.
CGACCAAATCCTCCACGAGCTAAACTCACTCAACCAGCGTAAGCCTTACGTACAGCAGTACACCATGCAGTTTTACAAACTTTCCAACCGCGATATGCAAAAGGACAGCCAAGGCCGCATTCTTCTCCCGCAGAAAATACGGCAGCGCTTCCTGGAAGACGCTAAGGAAGTTGAAATCAGCGGTAGTAACAACTTCATCCGCATTATGGACGCCGCCATGGCAGCCGAGATCGAAGCCAGCTTCAACCAGAATCTCCCCACGATACTCGAACAGATGGGCAACAACGAACCGTAAACCGGAAAGGAGCTCGCACCATGTCACAGTTTGTGTTAACACCACCGGTCAGGAACAAGTTTTATACAGGCACGCAGCAAACAGGACGGCTATATGTGCGTCCCAATGTGTATTTGCCCAACAGCGAAATCAATACGGAAACCGGTATGGTTTGCGATGCTGTACGCCGTACTGGCCGTACCCAGGCACTGCGCCAGGAAGTACGTCGCTTGGACACCGAATATCAAAAGCTGCAGTCCATGCTCAAAGCCCGTGCCGATGAAAAAGGCAGGCGCATGTCTCTGCGCTCAGCGCTGGTGCTGATCTTTGCTGTCGTTATGCTGTTTTCTGTTATTCTACTGGTGCAACAGGGCACGGTGATAGCCAAGCATGAATCACTGCGCATGATGAACCAGCAAGTCAAATCCACGCGAGAAGATATCGCCGGCATTCAGGCACAGATTGACGAAGTCTCCGACCCCGTAACGGTCTGCTATACCGCTGCCAGAGACCTGGATATGATTCCGGCCGAATCCGCGCAGGCGATCTACCTGTCAGCGCTTTCCACACGCCCCGCGCAAGACCCTATTGCAATTCGCGCCGGAAACGATTAACCACGCCCTCAAACATGTCAATTATGTTTTTGCCGGGTAAAATCATTGCCAAACCATCGACTATACAGTACAATAGTTTAGCAATACCGAGCCTTTTGTTTTTTCGGTTTGGAGGATAGTAAAATGTTGCTCAAAGACCTTGTACTAAGCGTTCCCGGCATCTTGGAAACCCGCGGGGACCTGAACACCGTAATCGGCGATTTAACCATGAACAGCCGCGATGTGACCCCAAAAGGGCTTTTCTTTTGCATCAGCGGTGCCAAAGTGGATGCCCATGATTTTGCGCCACAAGCTGTGGTAAACGGCTGCGTGGCGCTTGTCGTAAGTCATTTTATTGATGCGCTTGATGTACCGCAGCTTAAAGTAACCAATGTGCGCTCTGCAATGGGCTACATCTCGTCTGCATTTTTCGGACACCCGTCTCGCAGCCTGCGATTGATCGGGGTCTCCGGCACCAAGGGCAAAACGACAACCACCTATCTGGTCAAATCCATTATGGAAGCCGCCGGCTTCAAAGTCGGGCTGATCGGCACGACCGGCAACATGATCGGTGACCAGTACATCAAAAGCACCTTGACCACGCCGGATTCCATTGACCTCCACCGTACCTTCCGCATGATGCTCAACGAAGGGGTGGAGATTGTCTGCATGGAAGTCAGCGCGCACGCAATCGATATGCACCGTATAGACGGCCTGTTTTTCGAGGCCGCTTGCTACACCAATCTCTCACAGGATCACCTGGATTATTTCCACACGATGGAACAGTATTTCCAGGCGAAGAAAAAGTTCTTCACCAGCAATTTTGCGCTTAATGTTTCCCTGAACATTGACGATGAAACCAGCCTGCAGGTGCTGGAGGACATGACCGTCCCCTACCTCACCTACGGTATCCGTGCCAACGCCGACCTGTTTGCACGTGACATCGAGATTTCCGAAAACGGCATCAACTTCTCTATTCAGCTGCGCAACATTGAAACCTTTGGTGTCAATATGCAGATGACGGGCATGTTTAACGTGTATAATGCGCTGGCTGCCGCGTCGCTGGCGATGATCTTTGGCGTTGAAGTTTCCGCCATTCAGGAAGGGCTGCACAATGTGAAGTCCGTTCCCGGCCGTATTGAACTGCTGGATTTGCCCGTACCATTCAAAGTGATTCTGGATTACTCCCACTCGCCCGATGCTCTGGAAAACATCCTAAGCACGGTGCGTACCTTCACCCAGAACCGCCTGATTGTGCTGTTTGGCTGCGGCGGCGACCGTGACCAGGGCAAGCGCCCCTTGATGGGCGAAATCGGCGGTCAACTTGCGGATTTCTGTATTCTGACCAGCGACAATCCCCGCACCGAAGACCCCAACCGCATTCTGGAAGCCATTGAAGACGGCATGAAACAGACGGCGGGTAAATATACCATTATCGAAAACCGCCGCGATGCCATCCGCTATGCATTGGATATGGCGGAAGACGGCGATATCGTCATCCTGGCAGGCAAGGGACACGAAACCTATCAGGAGATCATGGGTGTTAAAACGCCCGTTTGATGAAAAGGCTGTCGTCAGCGAACTGCTGGAAGAACGGCTGCCCAAGCACTGACTATAATTGGCTGAGGTGAACCCATGTTTTTATCCCTGTTGATTTTTCTTCTATCTGTCGGCGGAACCATGCTGATTGGCCGCTTTTTTCTGCCGCTGCTTAACCGTTTGAAGTTTGGACAACCCATTCACGAACTGGCCTTGGACTCGCAAAAAGCCAAGCAGGGCACTCCCACCATGGGCGGGTTCATGTTTGCCGCCGTGACCTCGGTGCTCACATTGGTCTTTACAGCGATCACAGGGTTTTCCATCGATATTCTAGTGCTGATCATATTTGCACTGCTTGCGCTTTTCATCGGCTTTGCAGACGACTATACCAAAATCAAGCGCCAGCATAATCGCGGCCTTTTGTGGTGGCAGAAAATTATCGGGCAGGTTGTCATCGGCTTTCTGTTTACGCTTTACTGCTACCTCTCCCCCGCTATCGGCAGTTCGATTGTCATTCCGTTTACAGACATCAGCTGGGATCTGGGGATTTGGTATCTGCCCGTCATCACACTTTTTGTTATCTTTATTGTCAACAGCGCCAATCTTTTGGACGGGATGGATGGGTTGCTCACCAGTACTTCGTCCATCGCATCGGTTGCCTGGGCCGCCATCGCCATGTTTATGCTCGTTACTTCGGCATCAGACGCTCGTACCGATTTGCAGGGCATACTATTCTTCAACTTAGCGCTTGCCGGTTCGCTGTTTGCGTTCCTGCGTTTCAACTATCATCCCGCCAAGGTATTCATGGGCGATACCGGCAGCATGTTTCTGGGCGCTGCCATGGCCGGTGTAGCGCTGCTTTTACGCCAGCCCCTGTTGCTTGTCCTCATTGCCTTTACCATGATTATGAGCTCCGTTACGGTTATCATGCAGCGCATCTACTTTAAGCTTACGCACGGCAAACGCATTTTCCTCGTCTCGCCGATTCACTATCATTTTGAGAAAAAAGGCATGACGGAACCGCAGATTGTCGCTATGTACGCTGCGGTGGAAAGCATTCTTGCCGTTGTAGCTGTACTGTCCCTACCTTGGATGTAATCTGGAGGCGCGCATCGTGAGCTTCAAACAAAAACGGGTTTTGGTGGTCGGTATGGCACGCAGCGGTATCGCGGCCGCAGCGCTTCTGCTTCGGGAAGGCGCGATTCCTCTGCTCAATGATACAAAAACACTGGATGCATTCGGTCACGACCTGGATGCATTTTTGCATACGCCCTGCGAGTTCCACCTGGGAGACGATCCCCTGCCACTGATTAGGCAATGTGATCTCGTGGTAATCAGCCCCGGTGTACCGATTGATGCTCCGGTTGTTCAGGAAGCAAACCGCAGGGGTATCCCGCTGATTGGCGAAATGGAGCTTGCGTTTTCGCTGCTCAAAGGTACCGTTATCGCAGTGACCGGCACCAACGGCAAGACCACCACCGTTTCACTGCTTGGTGAGCTGTTCCGCAATGCCGGGTTTACCACCCATGTCGGCGGCAATATCGGCTATCCGCTAACCGCTATTGCTATGGACAGCAAGGACGGGGATATCGTAATCACTGAGGTATCCAGTTTTCAGCTGGAAACCGTGCAATCCTTTCACCCCAAAACGGCTGCGCTGCTCAATATTACGGAAGATCATCTCAACCGGCATCACAACATGGAAACCTATACCGCGATGAAGCAGCGCATCTTTGCAAACCAAACGCGTGACGATGTAGCCGTGCTGAACTACGATGATCCTGCAGTACGCGCGATGGCGGATACTCTTTCATCCAGCATTTTATGGTTTTCCAGACAGCAGACCTTGCAATATGGAATATGCCTGCAAAACGGTACTGTTGTTTCCGTAGCAGACGGAGTCGTGACCACGATCTGCCCAGCCAGCGAAATCCGCATTCCAGGCCCGCATAACCTAGAAAATGCTCTGGCTGCCACTGCCGTCGGATTGACGCACGGCATTGCACCGGATATCATACGGCATACCCTGCAAAATTTTGCAGGCGTAGAACACCGTATTGAAACCGTACGCACAGTCGGCGGTATCACCTATATTAACGATTCCAAAGGCACCAATGTCGCCAGCACCCTGAAAGCTATCCAGAGCATGACGATGCCAACGGTGATCATTTTAGGCGGCTACGACAAGCACACGAGTTTTGATGAGCTGTCCGATGCTATCGCAAGCTCAAGCGCTATCCATCATGCGGTGCTGCTGGGCGAAACAGCCGGCCAGATTGCCGCTTCGCTGACAAAAAGCGGCTTCCTTGCGTTTACGCGGTCCGAAACCCTGCACGATGCCGTAGACGCTGCGCGTACCGCTGCCAAACCAGACGGCGTTGCACTGTTTTCCCCCGCTTGTGCGAGTTTTGATATGTTCCGCGACTACGAACACCGTGGCGCGGTCTTCAAAGATATTGTCAACCGATTAAGCGAAGACAAGCTGACAGGAGTGTAGCATGCGAAGGGATCGCCGGCAAACAGAGCCATACCCATCACAGGGCTATCCCCCCGTGCCGGAAAGCGGCCCGGCCTATTACGGCGCGCCGGTAGCAGCTTCGCCCTATGCGCCTGTTCCGGTTCACCATCCCAACCGCACCGTATTTCGCCTGGTCGCCTTTTTGCTGATTATCAGCATCGCGCTCATCATACTGCAAACCGTAGTTTTTCGGCTGAAAACCGTATATGTCATTGGCAACGACACCATTACATCGGAGCATATTGCTGCATTATCCGGCCTGACCCGTGGTGATAATATCTTTACCGTCTCCGAGGATACCGTCCGCAAGAACCTGCAGGAAGACCACTGGATTGTGTTTAATCGCATGTATAAGCAGTATCCGGGAGAAGTGTTTCTGTTTGTCAGCGAGCGGGAAATTGTTGCGACCATGCAATGGCTTGGCATTCAATACACGCTGGATATTGATGGCATGATACTGGAAGAGTATGTGGACATGGATTACAGCGGCAAGGTACCTACTGTGTATGGGTTTGGCGTGTCCAACGCGCTCGTCGGTGATTTTCTTTCCGTGCGCGATAAAGAGCAGATGGTTGCATATTCCAGCATTGTTTCAGAGCTCACCATTCAGCGCTATGCCGATCAGGTTGTCAGCATCAACGTATCCGACCCCGAACAGCTGTCGCTGATGACTACGAACAACATCACCGTGCAGCTTGGCAATAGTGACTATATGCGCGCAAAAATCGGTGCCATGCGTACTGATATTGCATATTTACAGCAACTGGGCGAGGCATCCGGTGTGCTGGATGTTTCCAAGCCCGAAGACGGCAAATTCAGACGGGAGTAAAGCATGAACCGACAAACCATCACGGACAAACTGGCACCAATTCGTTGTTTCTTACTGGATATGGACGGCACCATTTACTTAGGCAATAACCTGCTGGACGGCTCTCTGGATTTCTTACAGCATGCCCATGCAAGCGGGCGGGAGACGATGTTTTTAACGAACAACTCTTCCAAATCCGCCGCTGTCTATGTCGATAAACTCACGCGTATGGGGATAGGCGAACCATTTTTACGCGTGCTGACCTCCGGTCAAGCTGCTGCCCATTATGTACTGAAAACCTTTCCGGGGAAACGCGCCTTTGTGCTGGGAACGGATATGCTGCGTACCGAGCTGATTAAAACCGGGATTGCGGTCGATAACGAAAACCCCGACTATGTGCTGATCGGCTACGATACGACACTGGATTATGCAAAAATGACCGTCGTGTGCGACTTTGTACGCGCCGGACTTCCGTATATTGCAACACACCCCGATTTCAACTGCCCGACCGAAACGGGCTATGCACCGGATATCGGTGCGATTATTGCATTCATCCATGCCAGCACGGGAAGAAACCCCGATACGGTGATTGGCAAGCCAAATCGCGGCATTGTGGATGAGGCCGTTCGCCTGACCGGGCTACAGCCCTCCCAGCTTGCCATGGTCGGCGATCGCTTGTATACCGATATCGCCATGAGTGCGCTGCACGGCATGCTCGGCATTTTAGTCCTCACTGGTGAGTCAAAAGAAGAAGATATTGTAAATTCTGCGTATAAACCCGATTTGGTCTTCCCTCGCCTTTCAGATATGATAGAATACCTGTAAACGACTTATGGAAGGTGTACCCGATGAAACGCTTTGTTAGTCTGTCTCTGTGCCTGGTGCTTTGTTTTGCACTGCCGACGGTATTTGCCGAATCGGATGAAACCAGCTATCAGCCCATACAATACGGCGATAGCAATGAACGTGTCCTGCTCATTCAGGAGCAGTTGTCCGCGCTTGGCTATTACGCAGGCAAGATCACAGGCAATTATCTGGATGGCACTCGTGCTGCCGTTACCCAGTTTCAAACGGACTACGGCTTGGAGCCTACCGGCCTTTTGGACGGTGAAAGCGAAGCTCTTTTATTTAGCGCGCAATACCGCGAGCTGACCACCGGCGATTCGGGCGATGATGTAAAACGCATTCAGGAGCGCTTGATCGCGCTGGAATACTATAAAGGCAAGGTCTCCGGTGACTATCTGGAAGGCACCACCTACGGCATCAAGCTGTTTCAGGAGAAAAGTGGCCTGCCCGCGACCGGAACGGCGGATATCGAAACCCAGCGCAAACTGTTTTCATCCACTGCGCTATCACGATTCCAAAAGGAAGAGGCTCAATCGACCGATTTAGGCGATATCAACGATGTTGTCATCGCGCCCGACGGTGCCGATCCCCAGCAAACAAACTACACCATGCAATACAGCGGCAAAATAACCCGCGGTGCGCAGGGTAAACGTGTAAAGCAGATTCAGGAACGACTCACAGAGCTGCACTATTTTGACGGCCCGATCAGCGGCAACTATATGAACATGACCATTGCGGCCATCAAAGCATTTCAGGAAAACAACGGTCTGACAGTGGATGGTATTACAGGCACCGAGACCTGGAATGCGCTCTTTGATCTGGATTTTGCGCTGGATGCATCCGCCACCCCACGGCCCACGCCTGTGCCTACGCCGATTCCCTATTCGATGACGGTGGACGTAAAGAATCAGGCTGTAATCGTGTACGGGCTAGACGAAAACGGCGACCATACCGTGCCTGTGCGGTTTATGGTCTGCTCGACCGGCAAAACAGGCACCCCCAGCGATGTTGGCCAGTTTACCCTTAGCGGTACCAAAGCGCGCTGGGCGTTCTTCTCCCTGTACGGCAGCTACGCGCAATTTTGGACTAAGATCAACGAAAACATTGCGTTCCATTCTGTGATTTACAACGAAGTGGATTTAAACGCCTTAAACCGCAAGAGCTATAACATGCTGGGCTCGCGTGCTTCGCATGGCTGTATCCGGCTGCTGAATCACGATGCACTCTGGATTTATGAAAACATTGGCGAAGGCACGCTGGTCACAATTACAGAAGATTTGCCTTTGGACAGGGAACTGCGTGCAGCACTGAAACCCAATTCGCTTTCCTCTAGCTGGAAAAGTGCACCAGTCACCCCCGTTCCGACCGCCTCGCCGGTCTATCAAAGTGATGCCATGCCGCCGCAGCCATTTCGGGCATTGAAGAAAAACTCCAAAGGTGAGGATGTATACTGGCTGCAAATGAAGCTCAAAGAGCTTGGCTATTATACCGGCTATATGGCGACGGGAACCTATTTGGATGGCACACAGAAAGCCGTGAAAGCGTTCCAGAAGGATCATGATCTGGGCATGGACGGCGTAGCCGGCGTGAAGACCCTTAATGCCATTTATGACGATGTTCTAAATCCCCAAACACCAACGCCCCCTGTGACCGATTCCCCCACCCCGGTTGTCACCTCTACACCGACGCTGGCACCGTCGCCGTCACTCGCGCCCACACCCGCGCCGTAATTTACAATCTATCTTTGTTAATTTCTTCACGATAAGACGCGGAACACTTTATGGTTTCGCGTCTTTATGATATACTGTGTTTTGGATTTTAGTTTTTACACCCAAGAATAGGAGGCAATCATCCATGCATTATTCCAGAGAAGTGGAAGAAATGGTTTGCGTCAAGCAGGGCCCCAACCACGGCCCGGCACCCATCCCCGAAGAAGGCGCGTGGGTACAAAGCAGGCAGATCGGCGATATTTCAGGCTTCACCCACGGTGTGGGCTGGTGCGCACCGCAGCAGGGCGCTTGTAAGCTATCCCTCAACGTGAAAAAAGGTGTGATCGTCGAAGCACTGGTCGAGACCATCGGCTGCTCCGGCATGACCCATTCCGCGGCCATGGCCAGCGAAATTCTGCCCGGTAAAACGGTGCTGGAAGCCATGAACACCGACCTGGTTTGCGACGCGATTAATACCGCGATGCGCGAACTCTTTTTGCAAATCGCCTATGGTCGTACGCAGAGCGCGTTCTCCGAAGGTGGTCTGGAAATCGGCGCCGGCCTTGAAGACCTTGGCAAAGGCCATCGCAGCCAAATCGGCACGATGTACGGCACCATTGCCAAAGGCCCCCGCTATCTGGAAATGGCCGAAGGCTATGTAATGGGTCTTGCCCTGGATAAGGATAGAGAGATTATTGGCTATAAGTACGTACACCTGGGCAAAATGATGGAAGCCATCCGCAATGGCATGAACCCCACCGAGGCGTACGAAAAGAACGTCGGTACCTACGGACGTTTTGACGAAGCGGTCGAAGTGATTGACCCGCGCAAACAATAATTCCGAAAGAACGAGGTGAGAGATATGGCTACATTTGAAGGATATGACAGAAGAATAGCGCAGATCGAAAAAGTTCTTGCGGAATATGGTTTCAAAGATCTTGATTCGATGGCCGAGTTTGTCAAAAGCAAGGGCGTGGATGTACGCGGCATTGTGCAGGGCGTACAGAAGATTGCGTTTGAAAACGCCGTGTGGGCCTATATGCTGGGTGCCGCTATCGCCCTGAAAAAAGGCGTGAAATCCGCCGCCGAAGCTGCCGAATGCCTTGGCGAGGGTCTGCAAACGTTTTGCATCCCCGGCTCGGTTGCCGATCAGCGCAAGGTTGGCCTGGGGCATGGTAACCTGGGCGCGATGCTGCTGAGGGAAGAAACCAATTGCTTTGCCTTCCTGGCCGGTCACGAAAGCTTTGCCGCCGCCGAAGGCGCAATCGGCATCGCCCGTACCGCCAACAAAGTGCGCAAGCAGCCCCTGCGCGTCATTCTCAACGGTCTTGGCAAGGATGCGGCCTTTATCATCAGCCGCATCAATGGCTTTACCTATGTGAAGACCGAGATGGATTACACCACCGGCACCGCCAAGATTGCCAAGGAAACCGCTTACTCCAATGGCGAGCGCGCCAAAGTATGCTGCTATGGCTGCGACGATGTGGTCGAAGGCGTTTCTGTGATGATTCAGGAGAAGGTTGATGTTTCCATCACCGGTAACTCCACCAATCCCACGCGCTTTCAGCACCCGGTGGCCGGCACCTATAAAAAGTGGTGCAATGAAAACGGCAGAAAATACTTCTCCGTTGCCAGCGGCGGCGGCACAGGCCGCACCCTGCACCCCGATAACATGGCCGCCGGTCCCGCCAGCTATGGCATGACCGATACCCTGGGCCGTATGCACTCGGATGCGCAGTTTGCCGGCTCCTCCTCCGTGCCCGCCCACGTGGAAATGATGGGCCTCATCGGCATGGGCAACAATCCCATGGTTGGCGCGACTGTCGCGGTGGCTGTGGCGATTGAAGAAGCCAGCAAATAATATTCTACAAGCATTAGGGCTTTCGAATAATCGAAAGCCCTATTTGTTTACGCATTTTCAGGTGTCAATACTAGCGATTGAAGATGCCATTGTTACCCTTTTACTATACCGCTTGAATCATAAGTAGGCAGGGATTCTCCTCACCCCATAACGTTGGGAAGCATTCCACCGGCAAAAACCCCATACCTTCATAAAACAACCGTGTTTTCGCATACCCGGGATCAGGATGGGATGCATCCAGTGTTTTCACTTGCAATAGTTTATATCCATGATCCTTTGCCAATGCCTTACCCGCGTTAACAAGCGCTTTGCCAACACCGTTTCGATGCCATGCAGGCAAGACCCCCATGAAATGAATATCGACCGTTACAGGGGATGTTTCATGCAGCGCCATACAGCCGACAATGTCATTGTCCCCCTGAGCTGCCAAGAATAGCATTGATTGGCAGTCGTTGATATAGTTCTCATTTGCCTGCGGGATTCCAAACCACTCCGGAAGTACGTTTATCACCATACGGCAGATCGCAGCTTTTTCCGCTGCTGTTTCGATTTCAAGTACTTTTATCATGTTCACAGTCCTTCACAAATATTGATTGCTATGCCGATAGTAATTATGCATATTCAAACTGCCCCATAGCAGAAGAAAAGGCTTGCGTAATTGCAAGCCTTTTTATTTTTGCATAACAAATGGATTATTCTACCTTCTGTCCGCATTCCGGGCAGAATTTCGCGTCCGAGGCCAGCTTGGCACCACAGTTGGTGCAGGTATCATCCGACTTGGTTTGTGCCGCGCCGCAGTGAGAGCAGAACTTGCTGCCCTTGGTAATCTGCTCGCCGCAGTTTACGCACGGCATCATCGGGATGGCTGCCGGAGCGGATGGCTGATTGGCGGCATTCATGCTTTGGGCAAACATCTGCCCCATTGCTGCGCCTGCACCCATGCCTACGCCCATACCGGCCATACCGCCGGAGGGATTGTTGGCGGCCTCACGCATGGCTTCAGCAGCCTGGTACTGAGTATATTTATTCAGGTCACCCGCCACGCCCATGGAGGTGCGCTTGTCGATGGCTTTCTCCACCTCTTCCGGCAGGCTGATGTTTTCGATAATGAAATTGGTCAGCGTCAGCCCCAGGGTTTCCACCTGCGGGTTGAGTGCTTTCTGCACAAACGCGCTGAGCTCCTGATAATTGGCTGCCATGTCCAGTGCCGGAATTTTACTTTCGGCAATCGCATCGCTCAAGCCAGATACCAGCGTACGCTTGATTTGGCCTTCCACATCTTCCACGGTAAACATACCGTTGGTGCCAAAGACCTCTTTTAAGAATACTTCGGGGTCTTTGACGCGGAACGCAAAGATACCAAACGCGCGAACGCGAATCATACCAAACTCCGCATCGCGCATCATGACCGGGTTACTGGTACCCCATTTGCGGTCGAGAAACTGTTTGGTATTGATGAAGTACAAATCCGATTTGAACGGGGAATTAAAGCCGAACTTCCACGCCTTCAGCTTGGTCAGTATCGGCATGTTGCTGGTGCTCAGCTCATAACGGCCGGGCTGGAAGATATCGGCCAGCTGGCCTTCGTTGACAAAGACGGCGACCTGACTTTCGCGCACGGTAAGCTGCGCGCCCATCATAATCTCTTTGCCGTCCATGTCGTAGCGGTGCACCATAGTATTTTGGGTGGCGTCTTTCCACTCAATAACATCAACAAACTGACTGGTAATCATCTTTTTAAAGAATCCCATGCCCGTATCCTCCTGCCTGTTAATCAGACCACTGTGTATCAGCAGCAAAATCCGTAAGACCGTTGAGTACTCTAAGCTCGGACAGGCTCATCGAAAGGCCGAGATAATGCTGTATTTGTTCCATTGTTTCCAGTATAAACTCGCGTGTCTTCGTATCCGGTGTGATGCCCGCTGGGCTGTCCGGCCTGGGGCTGAACACGATGCGGACCTCTTCGGGTGATACGACCGCGATGTGGATATTCATCTGATGGTATTCTTCCCCAAAAAAGTTCCTAAGCGCAGTTCCCAAGCGCTCGCTGCCGTAATGCCAGCGTTCGGTGATAAACATATCGCCCTGGGGAATCGCGATGCGTGCATAAATGCAGGGTTTTTGGGGGTCATCTGTGCAGCGGTACAAGCGCTGCTGCTTAAGTATTTCGTCCTTTGTCGGCGCGAGGCGCGACAGCAGATACTTCATCCAGCGTTCGCGCGCGGCGGCAAAGTTGCTTTCTTCGTTATAGTCATCATCCGAGTCATCGGTGTGGATTTGGTTGAGCAAAAGCTCCACTTCGCGGATCACCGCAAGCTGGAGGTCCGGATCGTCCAAAAGCATGAACATCGGAATGTTGGGTTGATGCTCATTCATCCACTGTTCAAGATCTTCAAATTCCGTATCGATTCCGATGGCATCGATATGGTGCTTACGCATGCATTCAATTGCGTCATCAAAGGACTTGCGTATTCTGGGCGGCTTAAAGCCCATAGTTTCCCAGCCTTCGACCTCGTTGAAAATCTTTTCTATCGTCGGTGACTTCGTTACAATCAAGAGTCTATACACTAACGCCAACCTCCAATAGTTCAGAATATAGATTCATTATACCTAATTCTGGCGTATATTTCAATTGAATCAGAAAAACAGCATGTACTTTGTGCCTGCAAATCGCCCAGCCACCATATTTCCTTGCAAGATCGGGCAGTTCTGCTATAATATCTAGATGAAATATGCACCATAAGAAAGGGTCAACCATAATGAAGAATCCAACATTTGTCATCACCATGAAAAACGGGGATACCATGTCCGGCGAACTGTACCCCGATATTGCCCCCCAGTCCGTTGGTAATTTTACCGAGCTTGCCAATAAAGGCTATTACGACGGCCTGACCTTCCACCGCTGCATTCCCGGCTTTATGATTCAGGGCGGCTGCCCCCAGGGCACCGGTACCGGCGGCCCGGGCTATAGCATCAAAGGTGAGTTTTCCCAAAACGGCCATGCCAACGCGCTCAAACACACCAAGGGCGTTCTCAGCATGGCGCGCAGTTCCATGCCCAATAGCGCAGGGTCGCAGTTCTTTGTCATGACCAGCGACAGCCCCCACCTGGACGGCTCGTATGCGGCGTTTGGCAAAGTGCTGTCCGGCATCGAGACGGCCGACAAAATCGTCAGCACGCCGACGGACTTCCGTGACAAGCCCCAGACCCCGCAGGTGATTGCATCCATCCGCGTGGAAACCGACGGGGAGGCCTATCCGTTCACTAAACTTTAAGTATCGTTAAGGAGCAGTACATGAAGATACAGCGTGAGTTTCGTGTGCTGGAGTTTGACAAAATCAGAGAAAAGCTTGCCGCCTACAGCGTCACGCCGCTGGGCGAAGCGCTTTGCCTGCGGCTGACACCGGAAGCTGATTTTGATCAGGTTCAGCGCAATCTGAACGAAACGCAGGAAGCGGTCACACTGACCGCTTATTCCGGCGGAAACCCGATTCATTCTTTTCAAGACGTGACAGACGAATTATCGCTTGCACGCAAGGGTGCTATGCTGTCGCCCCGCTCTCTTTTGCATATCGCAGGCTGTATGTCCGCCGCCAGAGCGGCGCGCAGCATGCTAAGCAAGGACGACAGTCAAACGCCCATACTCTCCTCCCTCGCCTCGCTGATGACCGTAAACCACGGCCTGGAGCAGGAGATTACCAATGCCATTTTGGGGGAAGATGAGATTGCCGACCGTGCATCGGCCGAGCTTGCGCAAATCCGAAAGAAAATGCGCGTCGTCAGCGACCGGGTACGTGACAAACTCAACTCCATCATCCGTGGCAGTGGATATGCCAAGTATTTGCAGGAAGCAATTATTACCGTGCGCAACGGTCGGTACTGTGTGCCGGTCAAGGCAGAGTACCGCAGCAATGTTCCCGGCCTGGTGCACGACCAAAGCGCGACCGGCGCGACCTTGTTTATTGAGCCCATGAGCGTTGTGGAGCTTGGCAACGACCTGAAACAGCTGCAGGCTGCTGAGAAAAAAGAAATCGAACGCATACTGCAGGCCCTTAGCGATCAGGTTGGCCTCGTTGCAGACGATTTAACCGCCAATATCGACATACTTGCTAAGCTAGACTTTGCCTTTGCCAAGGCAATTCTCGCGAGGGCTATGGATGCCGTACCCCCGAAAGTGAATGCCTCCGGCTATGTGAACATTATCCGTGGCCGCCATCCGCTACTGGACCCCCATACCGTAGTCCCCAGCAACATTCATATCGGCAGGGACTTCACCACGCTGATAATTACCGGCCCCAATACCGGAGGTAAAACGGTGACGCTGAAAACCGTTGGTCTGTTTGCCATGATGATGCAGGCCGGCTTGCATGTGCCGGCTGAAAACGGCACGGAACTGGCGGTGTTTGATCATATCTATGCCGATATCGGCGACGAGCAATCCATCGAGCAATCGCTGTCCACCTTCTCCGGGCATATGACAAATATTGTGGAGATCCTCTCCAAAGTCGGCAAGAACGATTTGGTTTTGTTTGATGAGCTTGGCGCAGGTACTGACCCCACGGAAGGTGCTGCGCTGGCACAGACCATACTCCTGTTTATGCTGGAGCGAAACATTCGTACCATGGCAACCACACACTACAGCGAGCTGAAAGTGTTCGCCATGACAACCGAGGGCGCGGAGAACGCGAGCGTGGAGTTTGACATCGAAACCCTGCGGCCAACCTATCGCCTGTCCATCGGGATTCCCGGCAAATCCAACGCCTTTGAAATCAGCGCAAAACTCGGTTTGAGTGCTGATTTGATTGCCAGCGCGAAGGAACTGCTGTCGAAAAACGATATCCGCTTTGAGGATGTCATCGCAAACGCGGAGTATCACCGCGGCATTGCCGAGAAGGAACGTGTGATTGCCGAGTCTGCCCGGCAGGAGACCATCCGCCTGCGCGACGAGGCAGAGAAACTGCGCAACGAAATTGAAAACAAGCGCAGCGATAATATTCGCCGTGCCAAGGACGATGCCAAGCGCATTTTGGAAAACGCCCGCCGGGAAGCCGAAGCCGTGCTGGCTGACCTGAAAAAGATGCGCAAGGAGGCCTCCTCGCCCAACGCCGAGGCCATTGCCCTGCGCAAGCGCTTGAATGATGGGATTGATTCTCTCAGCGAAGAGCTCTCCAAGAAAACCACGTCCAAGCATCAAGCGCCAAAAGCCCTGCGGGTTGGCGAGCATGTGGAAATCGTACACCTGAACACCATGGGCACGGTGCTAAGCCTGCCCAACAATAAAGGTGAAGTCGAAATCCAGGCGGGTATTCTCAAAATCAAAGTCCACATCAGTCAGCTTCGCTTGCTGGATAAAAAGCCACAGAAAAAAACATCCGTCAATGCCAAAACAAGCGCACTCAGCCGCAATGTGCCATTGGAACTGGATGTGCGCGGCCAGGCCGTGGACGAAGCACTGCCGGAAGTTGACCAATATCTGGATGAAGCGATGATGGCAGGTATGCACGAGGTGAGCATCATCCATGGTAAAGGTACCGGCGTGCTACGCGCCGGGGTACAGCGCCATTTGAAGTCTCACATGAATGTAAAAAGTTATCGCCTCGGCATCTACGGTGAAGGAGAAGACGGCGTTACTGTGGTAACCCTCAAGTAGAATTGGATGTATAAAGGAGCAGCGCTATGGATACACAGTCTATCCTGCTGGTCGACGATGATCAGAACGTCAGCCACCTGATTCGCCTATACCTGGAAAAAGAAGGCTATCAGGTTTACGAGGCATCCCGGGGTGACGAAGGGATTGCAGCATTCAAGCAGCATGCTCCTTCGCTTGTTCTGCTGGATATTATGCTTCCCGGTATCGACGGGCTGGATGTGCTTCGTGAAATACGCAAGGTGAGTAAAACGCCCGTGATTATGCTGACCGCCAAGGATGAAACCTTTGATAAGGTGCTTGGGCTGGAACTCGGCGCGGACGACTATATTACCAAGCCGTTTAAGAACAAAGAACTTGTCGCCCGTGTCAAGGCCGTATTGCGCCGTACGCGCGATACCGAAGAAACCAAAGAGGAATCGGACACCCTGCAGTTTCCAAAGCTCAGCATCAGCTTGCAGAGCTACGAGGTTATGTTTGAAGACAAACCCGTAGAGATGCCGCCAAAAGAGCTGGAATTGCTGCACTATCTGGCCTCACACCCTAACATGGTGTTTACACGGGAACAGCTCTTACAGCGCGTATGGGGCTTTGATTTCTATGGCGACAGCCGCACGGTGGATGTGCATGTAAAGCGCCTTAGGGAAAAGCTGGTCGGCTGCGAGCAATACGGCTGGGAAATACACACCGTATGGCGCGTGGGCTATAAGTTTGAAGTCAAACGCTGATGGCGTAAAATACCGGGTAGAAGGAGCGAAAACAATGCAAACGAACGCAGCGCTACGCAAGCAGGCATGGAAAACCTACATTCATAATCGCGGACAGCTGTGGACCCTCTTTCTCATCTTCACGGTGCTAACAACAGGCAGGTATGCCATGCAGCGATATCTTCTGCCTGCCGGGTCTCTTTCATCCGTTATTAGCCTGCTATGCAGCTTTGTCGTCATGCCTTTCACAGCATTTGGCCTTGATCATGTGCTGCTTCGCCTGATACGTAGGAAAAAGACGACAGTTACTATGGGGCTTGATCCGTTAAGAGCACCATTTCACCAGCTCAAGACATATGCCGCCAGCACTGTTCTTATACTCCCCTCTCTTGTAAGCACTTTTTTATCGGTTTCAAGTCTACAAGCTCCGGAGATCAGCACGTTGACGCAGCTGATCGCTCTACTCTTCTTTGTACTCGGCATCATTATTCTGGGGATTTGGGTGTCACTTCGCTTGTTTCTGTTTCCTTACTTATTTGTCACGCAACCCGATGCGGGAATCTGGGAACTGCTTAAGACATCGTTCCAAAAAATGAAAGGGCAGGTTCGACATCTGCTTTGGTTTATGATCACCGTAACGTTTCCGGTCGCCATTGTAGTGATCGTGATGATTGTTCTATTCTTTAATAACATTTACCAACCTAACATCGCGCAGACTGCTTTGACTGTATTTTTAATATTTAACGCGCTTGTCTCATTGTTTGTGCTCCCGTATTTTTATCTGGCCTATACTGCATTTGTCAACAATCTTCTACTTTCCAAGCATTGATGCATCCCCTAAGCTCCCAATTATCAAGGTGAAATGAATGTTTAACGGATTATTTTCCAAACTGTTTCTGGTTCTGCTGGCTATTGTGCTGGTCGTTGTGCTGATTGGCGCAGGCTTTTCGGCCTATACGATCCGCAATAATATGATTGAAAGCCGCATGGATCACCTGCTGCTGCAAGCGCGCGAGATTGCGCACCTTGTCAGCCAGGAGACCGATGCCAAGCTCAACCAGTACTTGGATGTACAATCATCCTTTTCCCAGTATTTACAGTGGAAGGCCAACCAGGTCTACCGCGATTATGATGCGTATATTCTGATTGTCGACCGCAACGGCCGCAAGCGAGACAATTTTAACAGAGTGCTCATTCAAAATCCCAATACCGTTTCCAACCTAACTGTGAATGATACTCGCGAAGCATTCCGCGAGGTGCTGTCCGGCAAGGAAGTCATTACAAAAATCGTCAACGAGGCCGAGGGCACGGTGTTCACTGTCGCAGTGCCGATGAAGGAAAACCGCACTGTACTTGGCGCGGTGTTTATTCATACCGGTGCGCAGATCATTGAAACGGAATACAGGGATATCGTCATCCAAATCGTGCTGGGCTTTACGATTGCCGCAGTGCTTGCGTTGCTGTTTGCGGTATTTTTCACCCGTATCATCGTCAAGCCCCTCACCACCATGACCAAAGCCGCTGAAACCATGAGCCAGGGTGACTTCTCCGTCCGTACCGATGTGTCCGGCTTCTATGAAGTGGATAACCTCGCCAACTCGTTCAACCTCATGGCCAGCAAGCTCAACACAATCGAGGAAAACCGCAGGGAGTTTGTCGGCAATGTCAGCCACGAGCTGCGCTCCCCTATCACCAGCATTCATGGGTTTATTGATGGCATGCTCGATGGTACGATACCCGAAAGTGACTATCCCAAATACCTGCACATCGTATCAGACGAGACCACGCGCATGAAGCGCTTGATTGCCGATCTATTGGAGTTAAGCCGCATGGAAGACGGCGTAGCAACGCTGGACCAGCAGGCGTATGACATTCACGAATCCATTCGCCGCGTGCTCATCGGGCGCATGAATGATATTGACAAAAAGAACATTCACCTGCACCTGGAATTTGCGGATGAGCCTGTCTATGTCATCGCCGATCAGGCACGCATTGAGCAAGTGGTTTTCAATATCACAGATAATGCCATCAAGTTCCTGCACAACGGCGGTAACTTGACAATTCGTACGGCTATAGTGCATGATATAGTAACGGTTTCGGTGATCAACGATGGTGCATCCATTCTGCCGGAAGACCAGCCCCATGTGTTTGAGCGCTTCTATAAATCCGACAAAGCGCACACCATTGGCAAGGACTCCGGAACTGGACTTGGCCTGAGTATCTGTAAACGCATCATCGAAATGCATGGGCAAGTGATTCGCTTAGTGCCCATGCCAAAAGGCGCGGCCTTTGAGTTTACATTGCGCAAAGCAACGGTTGCACGCAAATCAAGCAACCGGAATGCTGAGTAAGCCCTGAGAGGAGAGGACCGGATATGGAACGGCATATCTTTTTAGTGGGTATGCCCGGGAGCGGGAAAAGCGCGCTGGGGCGCCGTGTTGCGCTCGAGCTACAAATGCCGTATCTGGATACCGATGCTTATCTATCCGAGATTACCGGCATGAATACTGCGCAGATTTATGAAGCCTTTGGCGAAAACGCCTTCCGCGACGGGGAAACCCGGCTTCTGCGCGAGCTGATCAACGCAACACCGGGTATCATATCCACAGGCGGCGGTACCGCGCTCAGGGAAGAAAATCAGCGGATTATGAAAGCCCACGGCTATATTGTTCTGATTGATCGCCCTATCGACGATATTCTCATGGACATCCGTGCGGAAAAGCGCCCTCTGCTGGCACAGAAGGGCCGCGAAGAGATTGAGCGTATCTACAAAGAACGTATTCCAACATACAAACGGATTGCCGATATCGTATTGGATAACGGAAATGGTTTCCACAACGGACTGACAGCGCTTGCAGGGATTGCCAAACGCCTGAGAGCATAATATAGTGTTTCACCCCGGCAATTGATGCCGGGGCTTATTCTATACAAACGAAAGGATGCAGCATGGAACATTTTACCGTAACCCAGCCCCTACCGGACGTGTTTCACATTCAGGATGTCGGGAAAGTCTGCATGACGCTCATTCGCGGTGACAACGCAACGCTGCTTTGGGATACGGGCATGGGCTTTCACGATGTTGCCGCCTGTATTGCGCCGTATGTGCGCGGTCAGTTACACGTTGTGCTTTCACACGGACACTATGACCATGCCTGTGGTCAGCACTACTTCAGCGAATCTCTTGTTCACCCGGTCGATTTGAATCGTTGTCGGCGAATTGTCAGCCGACCGTCCCGTACCGCCATACTCAAACGGATGAGCGAGCGCGGGATGCTGGAACCTGATTATACCGCGGATAACTTTCTAAACGGCACACCGAAAACCATACAGCCCCTGACAGAAATGACACTGGATCTGGGTGGTCTAGACGTTCAGTTCATCCTCTCGCCGGGGCATACAGGCGGGTCAATTGTGGCGTTGATAGAGCAAAAGAAACTGCTGCTGACCGGCGATACCTGGAACCCGCATACCTGGCTTTTCTTTCGGGAGAGCAAGTCCCTGGCCACGTATACCAAGACTGCCAAAAAGCTGTATGCTCTGCCGGCTGAGCATGTGCTGCGGTCGCACGATTTGGCCATGCTCCCCATGCAAACATTCCGCAACTATATTGACGGCCTGACCCAAGACACTTTCGACAAAGCAGAACCCTGCCCCATTCCCCCGTATACAAATATCCGTACTTACTGCTGCTTTCCGGAGCCGGGCAGCAAGCTGGTATTCAACGCAGACAAGCTGGGATAAATCGCAAGCCCTTACAAGCAAAAAGCCCGTGATTTGACTCACGGGCTTTTTTTATGCGGTTTAGCTGCTTAGCCTTCATTTGGTGTGGGTTCTGGTTCCGTTGTCGGCTCCGGCACAGGCGTTGCAGTGGGTTCAGGGGTCGGTACTGCTGTTGGTGCAAGTTCCGGTGTCGGCGTTGGTGACGGCTCAGGTGTCGGCTCCGGCGTTGGGGTCTCTACAACCACAGTCATCATCGCCATGGCAGGCGCTGGCGAGGGCGATACGGTTTCCTCAGGCGTCGGCTCGGCTGTTGGCACTTCGGTCGGCGTAGCGGTCGGTACCTGTGTGGGCTTTACCGTTGGTACGACAGTCGGCGCTTCGGTCGGTGCCTGCGTCGGTTCGTCCGTTGGCACTTCGGTCGGTGTATCCGTCGGCGCCTGCGTCGGCTCGGCTGTCGGTTCTTCGGTCGGTGTCTCAGTCGGTGTTTCCGTTGGCGCACCAGTCGGTGTATCCGTCGGTTCAATGGATATTGTTATCGTCGGTGTAGCGGTCGGTTCCACGGTTTGCGTTACCGTCGGCGTTACCGTAACGACAGGTGTTTCTGTGGGTGTTGGTGTAGGCGCTAGTGTTGCTGTTGCCTCCGGTGTTGGAGACGGTGTAGGTTGCGCCGGCAAGATCAACGTGATTTTAGCGGTGATGGTGTACTTCTGCGTGTAGTACCAGGGATCGTAATCCACGGTGACTCCAACATTGGTGTAAGAATCCTTCAGGGTCAGTACAACCGTGTTGCCTTCCTCATTATAGCTGGGTACATTCCACGAACCACCGTAGAAATACAGGTTCACGCTATCGCTGCTGGCTCCCGCCGGTAGGCTCAGGTTTTGCAGCTGTGCCTGCCCGGTGCCGTTTGTCGTCGTACCGCTGTCTGCAATGCTGACAGCGCCGTCGTAGCCGTTCTTGGCATACAGACGCAGTTTGAAATCGCTGAACCACTGGGGATGCGCAGCCAGATATTCCATGGAATACGCTTCCGGCAGTGTAAAGGTCAGGGCAAAATCCAGTTTATGCCTGGCTTTATCCACCTTCATCGTTCCGCCGGTGAAGTCCCCGGTATACGCCCCGTTCCAGTTCACGTTTTGAAGCTTAAATGTATTTTCAAAGGTAAGCTCCCCTGCGGTTGTGGGCTCAGGCGTAGGCGTGGGCGTGGGACTTGGGGTAGGTGTAGGAGTCGGTGTTGGTGTAGGAGTTGGTGTAGGCGTTGGTTCGGGTGTAGGACTTACCGTAGGCGTGGGTGTCGGAGTCGGCGTTGGCGTTTCCTCCAGTAGCTGTGGTTCAACCATCAAGGTATCCATACCCATCATATCGAAGCTGGCCAGCGACATCAGCATCGGTTCGTCCATGCTTCTTTCTGACAAGCCGATAATCTCTCCTTCTTCGACGATCGGTATTTCATCATTCTTCCCTGGCAGCACCAGCGTAATATCCGCATCGACATAATAGTTTTCTGTGGTATACCACGGGAAGTAGCTCATCGAGCGACCGATTCTGGTATAGGATGTTTTCAAACTGACCGTATAGCTGTTGCCGTTCTTATTGTAATCGGGAACATACCATGTCGTTCCGTAGAAATAGATGTCGACATTCTTGCTTTCACCCGGTGCAAAGTTTGCGTTTTGCAGCTGGGCCTGGCCAGTGCCAAAGGTTGTAACACCGTTGCCAGCCGTTGAGATCGACTCTTCATAGAAATTGGTTGCAGGTACACTCAGTTTAAATGAGTAGAACCAACCGGGTTCCATCTCAGATGTCGTTTGTTATAGTTTTCCGGCAGGGTGAAAGTTAAATCAAAATGCAATTTGTGGTTCACATTATCCGTTGTCATTGATCCACCGCTGAAATACCCATCGTACGCATTGTTCCAGTTCGCAGTCACAAAGCTGAAACTATTGCCAAAGACTAACCCGTTTCCGGTTGGTGTAGGTTCCGGTGTCGGCGTTGGCGTCGGTGTTGGGGTTGGCGTCGGCGTGGGAGTAGGCGTCGGAACGCTAGCAAGATCCGGTACAACGCCGGCCGTAAACGTACGGGATTTGAAATATCCGGCAAGCGCTTGGACGCAAACAGCACAATCAGGCCAGTCGCCAGCAAAGCAGCGACCCGCCTGATCCTGTTGGCCTTACGTCCTCGTGCGTTCATGTTCTAACTCCTATTGTTTCGTATCGTTTAATTATCAGCCTGAGCGGATACAAAAATCTGAACAGGAAACTTCTGACCAGTGCTGCCAGCTTCGGTTTGCTGCGCGGAATCACCATTATCAGTCCAACGGGCTGTTAAGCGGTACTCGTTTGTTTTACTGACATTGGCGGGAAAATACAAGCCGTTGAGTGCCAGTTCACCGGACGATACAGACAGCACCGGCGCACCGCCTTCATTGGACACATCGTACAGGTAGAAGGTCAAACCACTCATCGATGAGATGGCATCGCCCATACCGGATGACCATATTCTCACCGTCATCCCATAATCGCTGATGGTTCCATTCTGCGTGTTTGTCAGCGTAAAGCGATACAGTTCCTGTTCGCTCTGCCCGGGCGACAGTCGCAGCCCGCCAAGCCCAAACTCGTAATTGGTGGTTATCTCATCCCCGGATAATAGAAAGATGCGCGTGTACAGCTGGCCGCGCAGCGTTTGCGTCTGCGTATAAATCGCCAGCGAACCGGAGCTCATCGCTACCACAACCAAAGCCAGTAAAATAATAGGCAGCAGCGTTCTCATTTTTTTCACAGGGCATCCTCCTTTCTAATCAAACCGTTACTACTCTTTTATTGGTAAGCCGAAACATTGAACTCAATATCCGACACTTCAAACTCTTCCAATTTTACCGTGCCTAGATACTCCATGTCCATGTCCTGCCAGGTCAAGCGCAGAGAATAGGCATCGCTTGTCTGGGTTCCGCCCGGTAGCGTGCTGCCGGTTGCAGCCAGCGTACCGGATCCCAAGTCGCTTGCCAGTAAGTCCTCACCATGATACAAATCCGCTTTGATGGTTCCCGTACCTGCCAGTTTTTCCGGAAACTTGATTTCAATAGAGACATGCAGGTCAACCTGCGCGGTACCGTCCTGGTTATAGTTCTTGACAGAGAACCGATACTCAACACTATTCCCCGGTGCCAGGCTTTTAGTGGCTGTGTCGCCATCCAGTTCAAAGGCAAAGTACTTGGGGCCTACCCAGCCATCGTCAAACAGGTTCACTTGTTTTACATATGCACTTAAAGTCAGACCCAGCATGGATAGCGCAATTAATGCCAAAATGCTGAGTATGACCATGTACGGCCTTGTTTTTTTATTCTGAAGAAGATACATGCTGTACTCCCTTCACGTAAATCGTTAACGGTAATGCGGCGCTGCCGGAAGTTGGCAAAGTGCCGGACCCTTGGGCATCATTCCAGTAAAATGTAAGGTAATAATTCACCGTTTTAGGCTGGGATGCACGGAACAAGCGGGTATCCGAGTAGCTGAGCTGTCCCGAGGCATTTGCCGAGGCTACTTCAGCGTCGCCCTTCAGCAGTTTGATGTCAATATCCGGCAGATTCGCGTGAATCTGTGAAAAATCCGCATTTATGATTAAGTCCATGTCCACTTCGGACACTTCGTTATTCGCATTCTCATTTGTAACGACAAACTGATAGCTTACCAGTTCACCGGGTCCTATTTGTAAGGTGAATTCGTCCTGCCCGCCCTGGTTTACACCCAGTGCAAAGCGTTTGGCGGCAACCTTTACGGGTGCCAGGTCAATTCTGCTTGTATAAACGGCCAGCGTGCCGGCGGTCAGTGATGTAAACAGCATTAAAACCAGTATGAGGATTCGCACTGATTTCCGCATGCCGTTTCATCCCCTTCGTGATTTCGTTTCTGGATCCACTGTGGATCGATCTTTAAAGTGAAGGATGCGCCGTGCAGGGATATCGCCCTGCACGGCGCGCATCTACCTTCTTAGTAGGTGTGCTGCCTGCTTATGCAGGATCGGGTGCGACAACCTGCTCAGCAACGACGACTACTTTCAGGCCTTCTGCAACGGTCGCTTTGGCAGCGCCCTGCGTGGTCTGAACATCGTCATCAGCTGTGTCGGCCCAAGTCAGGGTCACAACATAGCTTTCGTCAAACAGTATGCCCGCCTTGGACTCTGCAGTGTACTTGATTTGCCCATTGGTGTAGTCTCCAACCTTTTCCCCATCCTGGTACAGGGTAACCGTCAAGCCGGGCATCGCTTCCAGCGCGCCACCGAACGTGATCGTCACATCGTACTTCAGGGGAACTTCGGCAACGGGACCATTCTTTGTGGCAACGTTGGCGATGGAAAAATTATAATCCATCGACTCGGTCGGCGCAAGATTGATCTCGTCTTTGCCGCCCTCGATGCTGCCTTCAGCGCTGAACGCAAACCGCTTGGCTTCAACCGTTGCGGTCTTCGTCACAGTCCTGGTGTAGACAGCCAGGGTACCGGCAGTAAGAGACGTCAGGATAGCCAGTGCGAGTACTACCAGTAGCAGTTTCTTTTTCATGTTTCTACGCTCCTCTTGTCTTTAGAGCAAGTCGCTGCATACTTTGATACCATCTCAGTACTTCGGATTGATCGATCCGCGTGCATCGCTTGCATCTTTACATGGAGTATATACCATTTATTTCGAAATGTAAACACTTTTGTAACATTTATTTGCAGAAATATTGCCTAAATACACAAATCTGGCATATTAACCAATATAGTCGCCCACTATTTGGTCGTATTTGCCAGTATAATGTGTCAATATGTTCTATGATGCACGTAATATGGTAACAATTGCGTAATTATTTACTTGTTTCTTCCAGTTTCTACCTTTTCTTTGTTGATCGTCTTGAAGAATCCGGTAATCGGTTCATAGAAGAAAATCAGGAACGTGGGTATCAGCAGCAGAATCAAGCGCCCGATAATGGTATTGGCGAACAATACAATCGCGCCAAACCACCGGTTGTTGCTGGTGTGGACACCATATACTTTCTCGCGGCTCACCGTTTGGGCCGCCATACCGCGGTAACGTTCATCTGCATAGTATAGAATGTCGGTTTCCAGTTCCCCCGTTGGCTCGCCGGTTTCCGCATCCAGTATAAAATCCTTTAACTCGCCAACGCTGACACTTTCCGCATTATCTTTATAAAGGAGGATATCCCCCACCTGCAGTTTCTCCTGCGTGTCCACTTTCCGGAAAAACGCTACATCATTGTACATAATTGCAGGTTCCATAGTGTAAGACTGGAAAATGTATGGAATCACGCCGTTAATACTGGTCTCCTTATCCGGCGAGGCATAGCCAAACGCCAGCACGACGATATTGATCAGCACCATGGCCACAATGGCAACAATGACGAGGATGCTGGAAATCAAACTGGGAAGATTCCACCGTTTTGGATTGCCTCTTGGCGAGGTATAGGCTTCCAGCACACGTTCGTTCTTTTTCTTTTTACTGCTGGCAACACCGACGACGACTGTGCCTTCCGGCTTTTGCTTAAGCAGCGGCAACGTGCGCAGCATCGGCGCATTATAGGTTCTGGCAAGATAGATGCCCTTGACCATACACAATACGATACATACCAATATAATGAAGCCAACCACCGCCATATAAATGGTTTGGGTGGAATCAAACATATTGGCCAGGTTGCCCATGCGCGCCCTGTCTGACAGCACGGCAAAGTACTGACTAATCAGCTTAAACCCGATCACGCAGATCGCAACAATGCCGACCATATACCGCGCGTTATACATATCCCGGATAAACAGCGACATCGTCAGCGACAGCATCGCCAAAAGGACAACGTCCAGCATGCCCATTAAATACATGGTGAATAAATAATCTGTGACCAGCGGGAACTTGAGGAACGATGTCAGGAAGATGGTTGCAATATACCCCACGGTGTAAATACCAAGCTGCGCGAGTATACGTGCAACGATTTTAGAGGCGATCAAGCGCATGGGGCTGTACCAGAGCTGCACCAGCGCATACCAGCGGTTTTCCTGTACCTCCAGCAGTGTCATGTATTCGTAGTTGGCAATATACAGCCAGACATTGAAAAACAGAGATACAAACAGGTAGATATACAGCGTTGAAAAAAAGCTGGGCAGCAGTAGATACGGCGCTGCCGTATTGAGTACGCTTTCTTTAAGCGTTTGCAGGCTGAAATACAGTGCAAACGTCAGCAAACCCAGAAATACGCCAAGCGCTACCTGCCGCCGGTAGGAAAAGCTTTGCTGCGTATAGGAGTTACGAAACTCTTTGCGGATAAAGCTAGTATTATATAACATGACCGGCAAGCACCTCCCGAAACGCATTTTCCAGCGTTGGTTTGCTGGTTTTAATGGTATCCACCGGTACCTCGGCTTTGAGCAATAGCTGCATCAGCTGCGCCTGCGAAATCGACTCGCCTCTGCGCACATAGAGATGGATTTCATTGTCAAACCGGTAGGTTTGCAAGTTCGGCGCTTCGCGGTTGATAGCCTCCTCTAGCTCCTCTGGTGTTTTACTCATGAGAATAAAAGCGCGTTGGTCCAAGGTTTTGAGCATGACATCGACCCGGCCGCTTTTTCTAAACTCGCCACCAACCATGAACGCTGCATGCGTGCAGGTTTCCTGCACCAAATCGCAATCCTGCGCGCCAATCAGCACCGCGCCGCCACGCTTTTGAATCAACTCAACAATG
Source organism: Candidatus Limiplasma sp. (assembly GCA_963675925.2). GTDB lineage: Bacteria > Bacillota > Clostridia > Christensenellales > Aristaeellaceae > CAXXOK01. The sequence goes on along the minus strand of CAXXIB010000003.1, from coordinate 243,213 downwards.
TAATGGATTCCCTTGGCCAGTGACGGTGGAAAGCTGAGTTCGGCCACCGAAAACACTACCAGCAGCGCTTTTGACATTGCCGCCGATAACAGACAGATGGCCGCGCGTTCAGATTGTGTCAAATGTTTCATCGGTACCAGTGTCAGGTAATACAAGCCCGAATCCAGCAGCGCTTGCAAGATGGTTGCCTGCCGTTTGCGGTCGGGAATGCGACGGCGCGCTGTAACATACATTAGGTACTCCAGCGTATTCAGGTTGCCGGGCACCGTGTCGCCGCCGGAGATAAAAAACACATGCGGCAGGATACGGCGCTTACGCCTCATCATGCCCTGCTCGGCCAGTGAGCACCGACCGCTGCCGTATGGCCGTACATTGCCGATAATCTGCATCAGCAGTTCGACCTCAAACGGCTCATTATCAATAATACCCCAGCATTCTCCGATTTTTACATCGAAGCTGATATTCTTAAGTACCGGTTCTTCGTGCTCATCAGGGTAGCGGTACATCTCGCCGGAGGTAACATCCGTCGCCTGAACAATATAGGTTTCAGGCTGCGGCTGCTTAAAGTTTTGCTTCAATATTTTCGGCTGCATACTCTACTCCTAATTCCCAAACAAGCTGGACAGTGAGAAATGGCCGACCACGATACCGCGTATATCCTCGCGTTCAACCAGCCACGGGTCCTTGGAGTTATCGGGGTTGTCGCCCTTGGTCTGGTAGCGCAGAATACCATCTTCCCCGGGGACAAGTTCAATAATCCGGTGCGTGACGGCCGTGTCTCCGTGCGAGTAGGTTACAATATCGTCCACCTGCAGTTCCATGCTGTCATTGAGCTGCTTGACCAAAATATTGGTTCCGATCGGCAGCGTAGGCACCATACTGCCGGTTTCAACGACATACAGCTGGTACCCAAACAAACTTGGAATTTCGTTATTTATTTTCTGGTACCATACTTTGCCAAGCATGGTTAACATGACAGCGATAATCAAAAAATAAATACCGCGTCTGATATATTTCTTCCGCTTCTGGGCAGTCTTTTCTTTGGATCCGGTTTCATCCTTGGTTTCCTTGCCTTCGAGCGTCTCTTTGAGCAAGGCTTCGGCTTCTTCCCGGGAAGTATAGAAATCGTTGCCTGTTTGCATGTACAAATCCCTCATTCAGGTTTTTATTATTGTATCATGGGATGTATATGAACACAACATGTATATAATGAAAAACCCCTGACAGGATCAGGGGTTCTTGGTGGGATTAAATGGGCTCGAACCATCGACCTCCACGATGTCAACGTGGCACTCTAACCAACTGAGCTATAATCCCAAGGCTGTTACAGCCAAAATATCGTAGCATAGTTTCTATTTTTTTGCAAGATGGGAATGTGATTTTCTGCATGGAATTCGTGCAATTTTCTACAGTGGAACATTGATATTCTTCATGCGATACGCTTATAATGAAAAGGCGATGATTTGGCGGTCGGATTGAGAGAATATTTTAGGTACTCCATCCCCGCTACCACTACCGCACCAACCTTTGCAATTTTCATTGTTTGCCGTCAAGCGCACTGTACTATAGGAGGAGTCTTACGTGTCATTTACTATTCATCCCTGGAAGCTCATGCAGCATGGTATTGATCTGGATACGGTACGCTTGTCCGAAAGCCTGATGTCTCTTGGCAACGGCTATATGGGTATGCGCGGCAATTTTGAAGAAGACTTCTCCGGCGATACGCATGTCGGCACCTATATCGGCGGCGTGTGGTTCCCCGATAAAACCCGCGTCGGCTGGTGGAAAAACGGATATCCGGAATATTTCGGTAAGGTCATCAATGCCGTACAGATGAACAGCATCCGCGTGATCATTGACGGTGAAACCGTTGACTTAGCCGCCATGCCCTTTGAGGACTATACCTGCGAGCTGGATATGCAAACCGGCATCCTGCGTCGCAGTTTCACCGTAACGACCAGCAAAGGCAAAGCAGCCATTAAAGTGCAGCGCTTTCTATCCGCCGCGCAAAAGGAACTGATGGCGATTTCCTATACCGTAACACCCGACCATGAAGCGGAGATCGAAATGGTTCCCTACCTGGACGGGCATGTAAAAAACCTGGACAGCAATTACGATGAAACCTTTTGGGATCATTTGCAGGAAGAGGAAACCGAAAACGCCTTAGGTCTGTTGACCCGCACCAAAGAAAACCCATTCGGTACCCCGCGCTTTACCGTAGCCGCGGCCATGAGCCTTTGGGCGGATGAACTGGACCTGTCCGAGAAAACGCTCAATGAAGGCTATGTGGAAGCCCGCTATACGGGCACGGTCGCCGCAGGCCGAACAGCATCCATCGAAAAATACGTATTGTGCTTTACCGACCGCGATCAGGACATCAAACTGCTGATGACCCTTGCGCTGAAAGCCGCCGCCAGGGCGCGGGAAACCGGGTTTCACACCTTGCTGGATACTCACAGCAGTGTGTGGAAGGGCCGCTGGGCAGCCTGTGATGTAGAAATCACCGGCGACAACAAAGCTCAGCAAGGCATACGCTATAACCTCTTCCAGCTGCTGAGCACCTATACCGGCGAGGACGTACGCCTGAACATCGGCCCCAAGGGTTTTTCGGGCGAGAAATACGGCGGTGGCACCTATTGGGATACGGAAGCCTATTGCTTTGCCATGTATATGGCGGTATCCGGCGAACAGGTAGCAAAGCAGCTACTGCTCTACCGGCACATGCAGCTGCCCGGTGCCTACCACAACGCCCGTATGCAAGGCCTGCCCGGTGCGCTGTTCCCCATGGTCACCTTCACCGGCGTAGAATGCCACAACGAATGGGAAATCACCTTTGAGGAAATTCACCGAAACGCCGCCATTGCGCACGCGATATTTGACTATATCACCTACACCGGGGATGACAGCTATGCCCTTGCAGAAGGACTGGATGTGCTGTTTGGTGTTGCCGCTTTTTATGCCGGGCGCGCGCATTATAACCAACGCACACAGCGGTTTATGATTCATGGTGTCACCGGCCCCAACGAGTACGAAAACAATGTTAATAACAACTGGTATACCAACCGCATGGCGGCATGGAGCATAGCGTTTTTCTGCGATATGTATCAAAAGGCCAGTCCTGCCAGGCAGGAAGCCCTTGGCGTATCCGCTGATACCGTCGATCGTATGCGGACCGTGGCCGACAACATGTATTACCCCGAAGATACGGATATGGGCATTTTTATCCAGCATGATACCTTTATGGATAAGGCGCTTGTATCAGCCTCCGCCCTGCCCAAAAACAACAGACCTATCAATAAGCACTGGTCCTGGGATCGCATCCTCCGCTCCTGCTTTATCAAACAGGCGGATGTACTGCAGGGCCTATATTTCCTCAATCATCTCTACGATACGGACACTAAAAAGCGCAACTTTGATTTCTACGAGCCGATGACCGTACATGAGTCCAGCCTATCCCCCTGCGTCCATGCCATTCTCGCGGCCGAGCTGCACTATCACGATAAAGCTGTGGAAATGTTTGAGCGCACCGCAAGGCTGGATCTGGATAACATCAACCACGATACCGACGACGGTCTGCACATTACCAGCATGGCGGGCAGCTGGCTGTCCATCGTACACGGGTTCGCCGGTATGCGCAGCGTGGATGGCCTGCGCTTTGCACCCTTCCTGCCCGACAAGTGGCAAGGCTACGCGTTCCAGCTTCAGTACCGTGGCCGGCGGCTGCGTGTGGAGGTAGCAAACAGCGTAAGCATCCGCCTATTGGAAGGCAAACCACTTACGCTGACGCTGTATGATAAAGAACATGAACTAACCGATACGATTACCGTACCAATCCAGTAAGCTATCTTTGCTTATTGGTTGAGCGCATGGTAGCGCTTGTACATATCCTCCGCGCCCGTATTGGCGTCGCGGAGGGTTTTTTCTGCGTCGATCGTTGTATACTCTCCGTTTTGGTACAGCACCTTGCCATCGACCATGGTCATGACGACATCGCTGCCCTGCAAGGCATAGATCAGATTAGATTCCAGGTGCATGCTCGGTGTCATCTGCGGTGTATGGATGTTCACTAAAATCAAATCGGCAATATAGCCCGCTTTCAGCAAGCCGAGGTTTTCATACCCCATCGCCTTGGCACCGATACGGGTCGCCGCCGCAAGTGTCTGTGCCGGTGTCACCACGGTCGGGTCATAGGTCGTCCCCTTTTGCAGCATCGGCATCAGTTTGATTTCTTCCCATAGGTTCAGGTTATCGTTGCTGGCAACACCGTCCGTACCCAGGGCAACCTTGCACCCACTTTTCAGCATTGCCGCAACCGGCGCGATACCGCTGGCAAGCTTTAGATTGCTGACCGGGTTATGCGCGATGGTTACACCGTGCTTTGCTGCCAGTGCAATATCTTCCTTGGAAAGCCACACACAGTGCGCGGCAATAACGTTTGCGTCCAACGCACCACAGGTATGCAGATACTGCAGCGGTGTCATGCCTCTGCGGGCAACACAGCCCTCGTGCTCGGCCTTGGTTTCGCTCACATGAACATGAAACGGCAGGTTCATCTCGATAGCGGCCTTGGCAGCGGCTTTCATCAGCTCCGGGGTTGAGGTATATTCGGCATGCGGCGCAATGGCGATTCGAATACGATCATTGCAGCAATGGTTCCAGTCTTTGGCGAGCTTCACACCGATTTCCAGATCCTTGCAGCTTCCATCCGTATCGATCAACCCGTAGCCGATCAGTGCACGCATCCCGTTTTCCCGCACGGCCATAACAATGGTATCGGTATACATGTACATATCGCAAAATGATGTGGTTCCGAACCGGAGCATTTCCATGCACCCCAGGTCGGTCGCTGTGCGGATCAGATCATGATCCCACTGCGCTTCCAACTTGAAAATCACCTGGTTGAGCCAGTCGTCCAGCGTTAAATCGGCACCGGCGGAGCGCAGCAGCGTCATCGGCGTATGGGTGTGCAGGTTGACGAACCCCGGCATACAGATATTCCCGCTTGCGTCAATCTCCTGCTCTGCTGCAAACGCAGGCGCACCATCGGCAGGCCCGGCATAGGCAATCAGGCTGCCGTCCACCTGTACCTCGGCGTTTTTGATGAACGTGATATGGTCTTCGGCTTCCACGCCGGGCACTAAAATGCAGTTACTAATTCGGGTACGCAAGTTGTTTGCCCTCCCCTTCCTAATCTGCCTTGATTATAGCATTCTTACACCAGTGAAGCAACGCGTATACAGCTTGCTGTGATGCCTGTTTTCTGTTACGATACGAGTACTGAAATTGCGCGGAGGCAGACGATGAAATACCAGATCGATACCATCCCCGTTTGGGAAGCATTGGAGCACGGGGGCAGCTGCATGCTGTGTACCTTGCAGGCCAAAACCGAGGCAAGCGAGGTTGAACGCACACTGGGCGCCAGCGTGATGGAACCGGAGGTCCGTGTAAAAACCAACGAAATCGGCGTCTGCCAGAAACACCAGCAGATGATGTTCCAGTTCGGCAACCGCCTGCCCCACGCACTGATGCTCGATACACACGCTACGCAGGTGATGATAAAGCTTGAAAAAATAAGCACCCTGCCCACACGCGGACGCGATTTGGACGTAAACAAGATCGCCGCCGGGCTGCGCGCTTTAATCGATGGCTGTATTGTGTGCCAAACCATTGACGCCCATATGCAGCGCTATATTTATACGCTGATTTATCTATGGAAAACCGATACGAAATTCCAGCAAACCTTCGGCCAGAGCAACGGCCTGTGCATTCCCCATGCCGCCGCTTTGATTGAAGCAAGCGAAAAACAGCTAAAGGCGGACAAACGCAGGGAGTTTGTCGCGCTCTGCTTTGAACTGATGCAGACAAGTCTTTCGAGCGATGAAGCCGACCTGCAATGGTTCATCCAGAAATTTGATTATAAAAACAAGGAGCTCTCCTGGGGCAACTCGAAAAACGCCATCGAACGCACGGTCAACCGGCTGCGCGGCTATTGCCTGGGAGAGCTCCCGTTTGAAAAACCGAAGAAGTAATTATTCTTCCGTATACTGTTCCATTTTCACACCGGCCTCTTTGAACAGCTCCAGCGTAAACGCATCGGGATAGCTGTGCTGATATATCACGCGCTTGATCCCGACATTAACAATCATCTTGGCACACACCGAGCAGGGCTGGTGCGTGCAATACAGCGTTGCGCCGTCCACCGAAATGCCCAGCTTGGCCGCCTGGATAATGGCGTTTTGCTCGGCGTGGATGGCGTAGCAGGTCTCTGCATGCGTACCGGAGGGGATGTTCAGCTTATCGCGCAGGCATTCACCCCGGTCGCGGCAGGTTTTAATCCCTGCCGGTGCGCCGTTATACCCCGTGGTCATGATACGCTTGTCCTTGACAATCACCGCTCCAATAGAACGGCCTTTGCGATAGCAGCTGGACCACCCCGCAATCAGCTGCGCCATTTCCATAAACCGTTTATCCCACTTATTCATACGTTCACCTCGTTTTGCCAGTATTATACCATGAAAAAGCAGTCCATGAAAACGCCCGCATGCCATGTTCACGTTTGCGAATCGATAAAAGCGTGATATAATTTGCAATGACTATGTAAGCATAAGGAGTATCCGCATGGATCGTAAAGACGAGATTATAAAACTTCAAATGGATGTTATCCAGGAGATGACGGAATCCAACCTGAAACGCATTGCAGACGATTTATGGGGATTGCCTACCTTGCAGGCCGGCGGCGAGCCCGTTGTCAAGCAAAGCACAGAAAAGACGACGGCCCAGCCGGATACGTCCGCCCCGCAGGAAAAGCCTGAACCGCAGCCGGAAGTGCTGGAGACTATCGAAGACTTGAAAAAAGAGCTGGAAAGCTTTATCGGCCTTCGCATTGTAAAGGATGAAGTTGAAAGCCTGGTCAACCTGGTTACGATTCAGGAACTGCGTAAGAAGAACGATCTCCCGGTGGATGAACTATCACTCCACCTGGTATTTTCCGGAAACCCCGGTACCGGCAAAACCATGATCGCCCGGCTGATGGCGCGCATTTACAAGGTGCTTGGGATTTTGTCCAAGGGTCATCTGGTGGAAACCGACCGCAGCGGACTGGTTGCTGGGTTTGTCGGCCAAACCGCCATTAAAACCTCTGAAATCATCCAAGAAGCGCTAGGCGGCGTGCTGTTTATCGACGAAGCCTATGCCCTGACCGGTACAACCGAGAACGATTACGGCCAGGAAGCGATCAATACGCTGCTCAAGGCTATGGAAGATCACAGGGACGATTTGGTCATCATCGTTGCTGGCTACCCGGCGCTGATGCGCGGGTTTATCGCCTCCAACCCCGGACTGGAAAGCCGCTTTAACCGCTTTTTGTATTTTGCCGACTATTCCGCCAAAGAAATGCTGGATATCTTCGACATGCGCTGCAAACAGAGTGGTTATACCGTGGATGAAGAAACCCATGCATTGCTGGAACACTATTTACAGACCTTCTCTGAAAACAACCGCAACTTTGGCAACGCGCGCGGGGTACGCAACTTGTTTGAACGTGCCGTGAGTGCGCAAGCCAACCGCCTTGCCAAGCAAAGCGACATAACCAAGGACGAACTCATGACCCTGACCGCAGAGGATATCCGCATCGCCGCCGGTGATGAGAAGAAGGCAGAGAAACCCGCCCCAGCATTGACAAACGAATGATTTGCGGTATGATTACGATACATTGATAGATTCGGAGGATTGCTTTTGGCACAAGGAACACAGGCTGTCATTACATTGGAGAGCATGGACTCATGCTTGTCGCTGTTTGGCACAAACGACCAGAATGTCCCGTTGTTTGAAACAGAACTGGGCGTAACCCTGTCTGTTCGTGGAGCCGAGCTTCGCGTTACAGGCTCTCAAGAAAGCGTAGACATGGCTTGTGCTGTGGTTGAAAAGCTAGGTGATTTGCTTAGCCGAAACGCCCAAGTGGATCGCATCACCCTCCGCTATGCTTTAGCGCTGGCTAAACGTGGGGAGCTTGACCGTATCGACGATATTGCCTTTGAAATCGTTGCCATCACCCACCGCGGTAAACCCATCCGCTGTAAAACACTGGGCCAGTACGACTATGTAAAAGCAATCCGTGAACACGAGTTGACCTTTGCCGTCGGCCCGGCGGGTACAGGTAAAACCTATTTGGCCATGGCACTTGCCATTGTCGCACTTCGCAACAAGCAGGTGGAGCGCATCGTGCTCACCCGCCCCGCCGTGGAAGCAGGCGAAAAGCTCGGCTTTCTGCCCGGCGATTTGAACCAGAAGGTTGACCCCTATCTGCGTCCTTTATATGACGCGTTATTTGATATGATGGGTGCGGAGTCCTACCAGCGCTTGCAGGAACGCGGCATACTGGAAATTGCCCCGCTGGCCTATATGCGCGGACGCACCCTATCAGACAGCTTCATTATTTTAGATGAAGCACAGAACACCACCCCCGAACAGATGAAAATGTTTCTCACCCGCATGGGAAGCGGTTCCCATACCGTTGTCACCGGTGATGCCACCCAAACCGACCTGCCGTCCGGAAAACAATCCGGTTTGTTACAAGCGATGTCTGTCTTGCGGGATATCCCGGACATCGGCATTGTGAAGCTGGATCATTCCGACGTCGTGCGCCACGATATGGTGCAGACCATCGTCAGGGCTTATGAAAAACATGAGGAGGCCCTTTTGAGGAGGAACGCGGAACATGGCGCTTAACTTGCCCCAAACCCCGCAGCCGAGTCAATCTTTTTCGGCGGCTATCATGCTCAAGCGTGTTTGGAATGCGCTGAAAACAAAAACAGCACAATGTTTTTACATACTCATCGCAGCATCGCTGGTGCTGATCGTTTTGTTTTCCGTTGCGATTATACCGGAACGCTACCATTTACAAGTCGGCGATATCGCCAACAAAACCATAACCGCCACCAAGGACGTTGTCGACCAAACTGCGACCGCCAGGCAGCAGGAAGAAGCCGCCAGATTGGTAGAGCCTACCTACCTGCATAAGGAAGGCGTTGCAGCCGAGGTACTGCAAAATCTGGCGACGATTTTAACGCAGATCAACGCGGTGCAGCAATACGGCAGCAGCACCCTGGAGCAGGCAGCCCCCGGCGATGCCAAGGGCAAGCGTGCCTATGTGTTTAACGCGGCCGAGCTGGAGTATGCCGAGTCGCTCATCCCTTCGATGGTGCTGGCTTCCTACCAAATGGATACATTGCTGCGTGCAAGCGACGGGGATATGCTGGCCCTGAACGATAACATCAATTCTGCAGTACAAAACACGATGAACTCCACCGTGCGGGAAGGCTATGTCAGCGAAGCCATTCAGTACCTGCAGCAGATTATCGGATACAAAACCGAGATTGACCTATTGCAAAATGTAGTCACTCCCATTCTGCGAAAAGTAATCCAGCCCAACATGATCATTGACCTGGAAGCCACCGAAGCCATGCGCCAGGAAGCCCGCGATGCGGTCGAGCCTATCGTATACAAGCAGGGGCAAAACATTATTGTGGCGCGAGAGCGTGTCACGGCCAACCAGCTGGAAATGCTGCGCAGTCTCGGCTTGTTGGACGATCAGGAGTTCGACATCGCCTCGTATTTCGGAGGGGCGCTCATCGTGCTGCTGGCTATGGCGGTCCTTGCGGTCGTCATTTGGCTGTTTGGCAAAGAGTATTTTATCAACCCGATGAAACTGACGATTTTGATGATTGTACTCATCATCTCCTTTGGCATTTGTATCGGCGGACGACTGATTCACGTATCAGCTACGCCAGTTTTACTGGGCGCGATGGTCATCACAAGTCTGCTGGGCATGGCGTACGGCATAGCCGGTAACATCACGCTTTCCATCCTCGTCAGTTCACTAATTCTGGGCGGGGATTCCACCTTCTCCACCGAAATGGTCAACCTCATTCTACCGGCCCTGATCAGCGGGTTTATTGTCATCCTGATGATTAAGCGCAGACCCAACAGGCAGCAGATTTTGATTGCCGGTGTTGTCGCGGCAGCGATCAACATGCTGATTATTTTGTCCATCAGCCTGATGACCAACACCTCGATTGCGGAAGGGTTCAGAGGCGGTCTGTGGAGCGCTGCAGCCGCTGTGGTCGCGTCCCTGCTGTGTGTGGGGCTGGATTTAGTGTTTGAGACCGTGTTCCAAATCGCTACCCCCGGCAAACTGCTGGAGCTATCCAACCCCAATCACCCGCTATTGCGCAGGCTGCTGCTGGAAGCGCCGGGAACCTATCACCATTCCATAATCGTGGCGAACCTGGCTGAAAGCGCCGCCGAGGCGATTGGTGCCAATCCCCTGCTGGCTCGCGTGGGCGCATACTTCCATGATATTGGAAAAATGAAACGCCCCGTGTATTTTAAGGAAAACCAGTTTGGGGAAGACCCACATCAGATGACGAATCCCTTTGTATCCTCTGCGATTTTGATTGCGCACACGACTGACGGTTTGGCACTGGCGCAGAGCTATCGCCTGCCCCATGAGATACAGGATATTATCATAGAGCACCACGGCGATACCCCGGTGATTTACTTTTACCAAAAGGCGCTGGAAGAATCCGACGACCAGATGGTGGATATTGATGATTTCCGCTACGACGGTCAACGCCCTCGCAGCAAGGAAAGCGCCATCATTATGCTGGCCGATACCGTGGAAGCCGCTGTACGGTCTATGTCGAACCCAAACCCCAAAACCATTCGCTCGTTTATTGAAAAGCTTGTTTCCAACAAGATTTTGGATGGCCAGTTGAGTCAAGCTCCGATTACATTATCGGACATAGACAAGATTTCCGAGGCCTTCTCCACAGTTCTCAACGGTGTATTCCATGAACGCATTGAATATCCCGATCCACCCGCTAAACGGCAAGAACCCAAGGCGGATGTGAAAGACAAGGTTACGGACAGCGTTGATGTTGAGTCTGCGAAACCTGCGACAGCTGCAAAGCCAAAGCCAGCCTCTGTAAAGAAACCCCGGACCAGCACGGCGAAAAAGAAGCCCGCTGCTTCCGGCAAGGCCACCACGGCAACCGTGAAAAAAGCCAGAACTGTTACGGCAAAAAAGAAACCCGCCACCCCAAAACCGAAGGAGCCCAAACGCGATGAAACTAATCCGCCTGCAGGGCAATAAGCTATATACACTAGCGCCGCTGGATTTGGTCGCGGACGCCTCTGCCGCCGTTGAGGGAATATCGCTGCCCTGCGCAGTGAGTGTATCCCTTGTGGATGACGCAGAAATTCGCACAATTAACCAGCAACAGCGCGGCATTGATAAAGCAACCGATGTGCTGTCGTTCCCGACAGTCAACTATGCAAGCGGTATGACCGCAGCTACTGCGAATGCGCGCATCAAGTGCGAATACTCTGCCGATGAGAAAGCCTATCTATTGGGTGACATTCTCATTTCGATTGACCATGTACGGGCGCAGGCCGAAGCGTACGGGCATAGTGCCGAGCGCGAGCTGTGCTACCTGCTGGCGCATGGCATATTTCACTGTTTCGGCTACGACCATATGAACCCCACTGAACAAACGGAGATGAGAACCATGGAAGAAAAGGCCTTGAACCTGGCCGGCGTTACCCGCGACGGCGACAGGGAATCACTTCCCACCGATGCACAACTAATCGCCCTGGCCAAAGAAGCCATGCACCGGTCCTATAGCCCCTATAGCCATTTCAAGGTCGGGGCCTGCCTGATGAGCGAGGACGGCCGCGTGTTTACCGGTACCAATATTGAAAATGCGTCGTTCGGCTTGACCATATGCGCGGAGCGTTCCGCCGTATTCAAAGCTGTCGGCGAAGGCGTAACCGCCTTTTCTACCATTGCCATCGCTGCCGAAAGCACCGCGCCCTGGCCCTGCGGCGCATGCCGCCAGGTGCTCAACGAGTTTGCCCCGGATATCCGCGTGCTCGTTGCCTGGGGTGACGACCATACGGACGAATCCACATTATCCAAACTACTCCCCCACGGCTTCGGCCCTAAAGACCTTCCTTGAAAGGAAATTCAATGAGCGAAACAACAACCTTCCATTCCGGTTTTATCGCGATCATCGGCCGCCCGAATGTCGGCAAAAGCACGCTACTTAACAGCCTGCTTGGCGAAAAGCTCGCCATCGTGTCCGATAAACCGCAAACCACACGCAACCGTATTATGGGTATCCTAACCGGCGATACATACCAGGCTGTATTTCTGGATACGCCCGGCATTCATCAGCCGCACAACCGCCTTGGCGAGTATATGATGAAGTCCGTGAACGATTCCCTGCAGGGAATTGACGCCCTTGTCATGGTGGTGGATGCTTCCCGCGCCGGGGATATGGAACACAAGCTTGCCGAAGAAATGAGCAAGCAATCTGTCTATAAGATTCTTGTCCTCAACAAGATCGACCTTCTGCCCAAGCAAAAGCTGCTGACCCTGATCCAGTCCTTTTCGCAAGCAGGATACGACGAGATCGTTCCCCTCAGCGCACTGACGGGCGATGGTACCGATCTGCTGAAAAGCGTATTGGTCAAAGCCCTGCCGGAAGGCCCGCGCTACTTCCCTGATGATGCGCTGACCGATCAGCCGGAACGGTTTATTTGCGGAGAAATGATACGCGAAAAAGCACTTCATCTGCTCAAGGATGAAGTGCCTCATGGGATTGGTATTGAAGTCCTCGGCGTAGAAAAGGTGTCCGATACGCTAACCGAGATCAACGCGACCATCTACTGTGAGCGTGATTCGCATAAAGGCATTATTATCGGCAAGCAAGGCTCTATGCTGCGGCAAATCGGCTCCGAGGCCAGGCAGGATATTGAGAAATTGCTCAATACGCATGTCAATTTAAAGCTCTGGGTGAAAGTCCGCTTGAACTGGCGCAACCAGCCGGGCGATTTGCGCACGCTGGGATATACGCAAAAGGACTAATTACTTCCGCTTGCGGGTTTGCGCCGCTTCCACCATGTTGGCAGCGTGCACTCTGCCGCTTTCCTCCCCCGCATCCTGCATACCCAGCAGGCTGGCAACAGCGTCAATCCGCTGCTCCTTGGTTAACTCACGCAGGGTCGTTATGGTACGGCCCTGCTTTACTTTTTTCTCCACCAGGTACTGGTGATCCGCCATGGCAGCAATCTGCGGCAAATGCGACACGCAAATCACCTGATGATAGCGTGCAATATCATCCATCTTCTCGGCAACCACACCGGCCACACGGCCGCTGATCCCAGTATCAATTTCATCAAAGATCATGGTGGGAATCAGCTTTTTATCCGCAGCAGCGGCCTTCATCGCCAGCATAATGCGTGACATTTCACCGCCGGATGCGATGCGCCGAAGCGGTTTTGCCGGTTCGCCGATGTTGGGGGCAATGTAGAACGCCACATGATCGTCACCATCCGGCGAGGGCTGCTGCCTGCCGCTGGGATCATGCGGGGTAAATACGCACTCAAACTGTGTCCGCTCCATGCCTAAATCATTGAGCTGTTGTTCAATAATCGCCTGCAAGCGACCTGCCGTCTGCTTGCGCGATGCTGTCAGCGCGGCAGCCGCACTACGGTACTGCGATAAGGTTTGCTTGTACAGCGTTTCGGCTTTCTTTAGCGATTCATCCATCGTTTGGATGGTCTCCAGCTCCTGTGACAGCTCCTCAAAGTACCGGCTCAGCTCGTCGGCCTCCATACCAAAGCGCTTTTCCAGCTTGCGGTATCCGTCCAAACGAACGGAAACTTGTTCATACGTTTCTTCGTCATAAGCTTCATCGTCCGCCATGGCGCGCACATCCAGGGCGATTTCCTCCGCTTCGTAAAACGCACTTTGCAGGCGTTCCGCCAGAGCTTTAAAGCGCTCGCTGTATTCGCCGATACGCTTGCTTTCTTCTAAGGCACCGCGCAGCTGTGCATTGACCCCTAAACTGGTACCTTCACTGGCAGTCAGGTTTTGATAGATGGCTTTGAGCGCGTTTGCAATCTTTTCATGATCGGCAAACCTTGTGCGCTGGGCCACGAGCGTTTCTTTTTCTCCGACAACCGGTTTAAATTCCCTCAAGTCACGAATTCGCAGCTCCAGAAATTCCTGCCGCTGGGCGCGCTGGGCGTTTTCCTTGCGCAGGGCGTTAAACTTTGCCCCGGCCTCGCGCCATGCCGCGTAACGCGTTCTCACCTGCGCGCATTGGGCTTGATGTGCATCGTCACCGAAAGCATCCAAAAATGCGCGGTGGTATTCTTCATTAAACAAACTTTGGTGTTCATGCTGGCCATGAATATCCACAAGGATTTCTGTGATTTTCTTCAGGAACGCAAGCGGCACAATCACGCCGCAAACACGGCACACATTGCGGTCAGAACTGCTGATTTCGCGGTAAACGGACATCAACCCGCCGTCCGCTTCCAGCGATTCATCTGTGAGCAGCTTTTGAATATTACTATTTCCGGAAATATCAAAAATCGCTTCCACGGTTGCTTTATCACAGCCGGAGCGAATTAACCCTCTGTCAGCCCGCTCCCCCAGTACTAAATTGATAGAATCCACCACGATGGATTTCCCCGCGCCGGTTTCGCCTGTCAGTACATGCAGGCCTGTGTGAAAATCGACGTTGAGTTCTTCAATCAGCGCTACGTTGCGAACCGTCATGGATTTGAGCATAGTGGTGTACGTCCCTTTCCAAGCGGATTAGCGCAGCATTTCGTTGATTTTCGATACGATCTCTGCTACATCATCAATCGATCGTAAAATCAGCAGCACCGTATTATCGCCTGCCAGCGTACCGATGACTTCCGACCAGCCTAAGCTGTCCAGCATTTCCGCTGCCACGTTTGCGCTGCCCGATAGGGTGCGAATCACAACCTGATTATAGGCCGAAGACACCGTCAGTACCGACTCGCCGAAAATTCTGCGGAAGCGCTCGTCCAGCGTGTGTTCAACGTTCTCCACCATGGTATAGCGATATACCCCATCATTGGATAGGGTTTTCAGCAAACGCAGTTCCTTAATATCGCGCGAGACTGTCGCCTGGGTTACATTGAAATTCAGCTTTTTGAGCGCTTCGGCGAGCTCTTCCTGGGTATTGATGTCCTGTTGGCGGATAATTTCGAGGATCGCCTTTTGTCTGGTTGCTTTCATTCGATTCCCTCCTGTTTAACAGCTCCACTCGGATAACTTGTCACGAATACGGTGAAAAAAACTTTGCGTACCATAGCGAATGAGTTTCACGGTCTTTTCCGACCGCTTTACGGTAATTTTTTCGCAGATATCCAGCTTGCATAAGCTTCTGCCGTCCACATCGAGCTGTACCTGCTGGTCGGGTTCGCAGTCCAGTTCAATGGTGATGACCTGCGATGCATCGGCAACGACCGGCCTGTGCTGCAAGGAATGCGGACAAATCGGCGACAGCAGTATGCAGTCTACACCCGGATATACAATCGGCCCACCTGCGGACAGTGAATACCCTGTCGACCCGGTCGGGGTAGAAATAATCAGTCCGTCCGCCTTGTAGCGGGCTACCAGATCGCTTTCCACCGAGGCCTTAACCGTGATCAGCCTTGCATAGCCAGCACGGCTGATGACCACATCGTTGAGCGCTGTCTTCATGGTTTCGCCGTTACGCAGCACATCCAGCGTCATCCGGGGTTCGATGGCATAATCATCAACTTTCAGCCGCCCGCAGATCTCCTCAAGCTGATCCAGTGTAACCTCGATCAAGAACCCGATATGCCCCGTGTTAATCCCAAGTAGCGGCACATCCCATTGCAGAGCCAGCTGTACGGCGGATAAAAATGTGCCGTCCCCGCCGACCGCTATCACAAACTCCGGTGTGGACACATGATCAAACAGGGAATCGCTGCCCAGCGCTTCTTCAAGCCATGGCTCTGTTGATACCGTTAAACCCTGCGCATGGAAAACCGATACGATCTGCTCGGCAATCGTAAACTGATCCGTGCGGTTGGGGTGCATCAGCAGATAAGCGTTGCGCATTTGGCTACTCCTGTTTCATACTTGTCCTGTATATTATATTGTGAATATTCATTCATTGCAAGACAAACGATTTTCCGACTGTTTCACAGTCTGCTCGATCATTGTATCCGAAACCATCGCTACGCCGTCAGCAGCAGGCCGCAGCATGGCCAGAAACTCCACATTGCCCGCCGGTCCCTTAATAGGTGAGAAGTCCAGCTTTATCATGGTATACCCTATTTGCACCGCAAAATCGCGTACATCCTTAATGACACCGGCCCGCACGCTGCTATCGCGCACCACGCCGTGCTTGCCCACATTGTCCCGTCCAGCTTCAAACTGGGGTTTAATTAATATGCAAAATATGCCGTTATGGTTCATCAATGCGGCCGCTGCCGGCAAAATGAGTTTTACGGATATAAAGGACACATCCATGACCGTCAGATCAGGAACCCGTCCGCCGATCATTTCGCTGGTAATGTACCGGGCATTGGTGCGCTCCAGAACCGTTACACGCTCATCGTTGCGGATTTTCAGATCCAGTTGGCCATACCCAACATCAACGGCGACGACATGCTCTGCGCCGTTTTGCAGCAGCACATCTGTAAACCCGCCGGTCGCCGCACCGATATCCAGCGCCGTCATGCCGGTGACATCCAACGCAAAACTGTGCAGCGCTTTTTCAAGCTTCAGTCCGCCACGGCTGACATAGGGGTGCGATTTCAGCCCGCGTACGATGATTTCATCGGCTTGAGAAACCTTTTCGGAGGGCTTTAAGACCTTCTGTTCTTTTATGTATACGACACCGCTCATGATCAGCGCCTGCGCTTTGGCTCTGCTGTCGGCAAAGCCCTGCTCGACCATGGCGACGTCAATGCGTGTTTTATCGCTCATCGGTCTGCCCTGCAGGTTGCATTACGCCTGCGATGGTTTTCTGAACCGATTCCGCGTCCAGCCCGGTTTCTTTCAGCAGCGCTTTATGGTCACCGTGTTTGACAAATTGAGACGCAATCGCAATCGGATGCACAGTCATCCCCTGTTGCTGCGTTGCAGCGTATTCCAGCACAGCGCTGCCAAACCCGCCGTCCAGCACATGTTCTTCCAAGGTAAACACAGGCTTTCCTGCCTCTGCCAGGCGTGCCATTACGGCCGTATCCAGCGGTTTCACCGTGGACGCATTGATCACTTCAAGGGCTATCCCTTGCCTGCGCAGCGCGGCAGCAGCATCCATCGCCGCTCCCACCATGCTGCCCACTGCTAAAATTGCGCCCTGCTTCCCTTGTATCAAGGTTTTCCATGATCCCAGTACAAACGGGTCGCTCGGCGAGTCCGACTCGCTGACCACGGCTCGTTTAGGATAGCGGATGGCGCAGGGGCCATCAAACTGGATGCTGGCCTTGATCATTTCCTTGAGTTCCCGGGTATCCGCAGGCGCGAGTATGCGCATATTGGGGATATGGCGCAGATAGGCGATATCAAACAAGCCCTGATGCGTTTCCCCGTCGCCATTGGCTAGCCCCGCACGATCCAGCATAAAGATGACCGGCAGGTTTTGAATGCACACATCGTGCATTACCTGATCGTACCCGCGTTGCAGGAAAGTGGAATAGACAAAGAAATACGGACGCATACCGCCTTTGGCAAGCCCCGCACACAGTGTTACCGCATGCTCTTCGGCAATCCCAACATCAAAATAACGACGCGGGAAGCTCGCCGCAAATCCATCGGTTGCAGTGCCCAGCGTCATGGCGGCGGTTACCAGGGTGATACGGGAGTCCGTCTCGGCCATCTCAGACAGCAAGTCAGAGGCAATATGGCCGTAGCTGGTCTTTGCGTCCTGTTGTGTCATGCCATTATCAATGAAAAACGGCGGCGTACCGTGAAAGGCTGCCGGGTTCTCTTCGGCGTTTTGGTAGCCGTAGCCTTTGACTGTATTCAGGTGAATGGCAACCGGCGTATCCATCTTCTGGGCCTGACGGAACACCTTTTCCATGGCCGGAATATCATGGCCGTCGATTGGGCCTAAATAGTCAAACCCTAGGGTTGTAAAAAAGCTTTCGTCAACAAACAGGGTACGCAGCGCTTTTTTCAAGGTGTGCAGCATGCGTGCCAGCGGCTCGCCGATCCAAGGGATGCGGTGTAAGCCTTTTTCCACCTTGCGCTTGGCGGTATACCACCCGCCGCTAGCCCGCAGCTTGGTTAAGTGTTTGCTGAGCGCGCCAACGTTTTTGGTGATGGACATTTCATTATCGTTGATGACCACGATGAGTTTGGTTTTAGAATTACCGCAATCGTTCAGCGCTTCATAACACATCCCGCCGGTCAGCGCACCATCGCCTACCACGGCAACCACATGGTGAGTTTCGCCCTGTAAGTCCCGTGCGCGTGCCAGCCCCAATGCAGCGGATATACCTGTACTCGCATGTCCGGTTTCAAAGCAATCGTGCTCGCTTTCGCAGCACTTGGGAAACCCGGACAAGCCCCCGTACTGGCGCAATGTATGAAACTCGCCATAGCGCCCGGTGAGTAATTTATGGGTATAGGCCTGATGGCCCACATCAAACACAATGCGGTCCTGCGGGGTATGAAAGGCGCGGTGAAGGGCAATGGTCATATCCACCACACCGAGATTGGAGGCCAAATGCCCTCCGTTTTCCGATACGGTATGGATAATGGTTTCCCGTATGTCCTTGGCCAGCGTCTTGCATTCCTCAGCTGTCAGGCCGGATATATCCATCGGTTGTTTAATTTCGCAAAGATCCAAACTGTATCTCCTTTACGGCAGCTTCGCGTCTGTTTTGCCACCGTTTTTCGCGCCGAGCTTCGCTTCTTTCAGAATGCTGGATGAAAAGGCGTAATTGCTCGCGTTTTTCTCCTCGTGCGCTTTGAGTGCATACCCGACAAGCTTGTCGATCAGCTCCGGGTATTTGATACCCGCTTCGTTCCACAGGTAAAACGCCATGGAACCGGGTATGGTGTTAATCTCGGTAATATAAAGTTCATCCGATGGCGCATCGTACATATAGTCGATACGCACTAAGCCCTTACAATCCATCGACTGGAAAATAGTCTTGGATAAGGTCTGGATTCTCTCAGTCAGCTCTGGTTCAATGGGTGCAGGCAGTACGCGTTTGAGCGAGGCCATCCCCTTGCTTGCATTTTTGCCGCTCTGCAAATATTTGTCCATAAAGCTGAGCAAGTCGCCGCCAAGGACAGGCATCTCGATGGGCGAAGCGGATACATCATCATTGTAGCCCATCACCGAGCAGTTCAGTTCAATGGGGTCATTTAAGCCTTTTTCAATCAATACCTTGCGGTCAAACTCAAAGGCAAGCTCCAGTGCATCGCGCAGTTCAGTAAAGTCTTTCGCCTTGCTTACACCGATGGAAGAACCCAGCGAGGATGGCTTGACAAACACGGGATACGAAAGCGCTTCTTCAATGGTCTTGATGACCTCGACCGAGTCCTTCTCCCACTGGCTGCGCAGCGCCCAGCAGCTGTCCAGCACCGGAAAGCCGCAGCCCCGGAAGAAATCCTTCATGTAGGCTTTGTCCAGACCAACGGCCGATGCAGCCACACCGGAGCTCGTATAGGGAATGTTGCACATCTCAAGCATTCCCTGGAGTGTCCCATCCTCCCCATGCATGCCGTGGAGAACGGGAATAACGCAATCAAGCCTCGCCACAAGGCGCTGTTCTTCTTTCCTGAATAAGCCTTTGGGTGCTTCCACGGTCATCAATGCGCCGGTACCCGCTGTGGTATCCAAAAATACGCGGGTGATTCCCTTGGCATAGGGATCAAAATTCTGAAAGGTTTTGATGTCCATCAACGGATCGCCTGTAAACCATTCGCCGCGCATGCTGATGTACACGGGGATGACCGTATATTTTTCGCTGTCCACCGCGTTCATCAGCTGCAAAGCGCTGATCACGGAAACTTCGTGCTCACAGGATCGGCTTCCGAAAATGACACCTAATTTCATTGTGGCCATAGTATCCTCCACTAGTTTTCCTGATAATTATCCGGTAGGTCGTTTTCGTACAAAACGGTATCGTCCTTGTGGACCAGTGTTTGCAACACCTTGGTGGACTGCTCCAGGCTGTCCACATGGTGAATATTCTCTTTGGGGAATCCGGCTTCGTTCAGCCCGTCCAAAATGGGCTGTACGCGCTTCTTACCAACGATGATCGCAATATCGACCGCCTTGGCGATTTGCCTGCCAAAGGCTTGATTGAAGGCCGCTTCCTCCGCGCCGAGTTCCACCATGCCGGGGGTAATAATAATCCGCCGCTTGGGAAACTGACTGAGGATGGAAAGCGCAGCCTGTGCACTGACAGGGTTTGCGTTGAAACCATCGTTGATAATTGTATAAGAATTCGGATTCTTTATCAACTCCATGCGGCTGGGCACCGGTTCAATCCGGCGAATACCCCGCAGAATCTGGTTTTTCGTCAGCCCCAGGTGCTTGGCTACCGACGCCGCCAGGAGAATGTTTTGAATGCTGTGTTCTCCTAGTAAGCGCGTTGTTACCTGCAAGCGCTCGCCGTCCTTAAAACACAGGTCAAACGTGCTGCCTTCGGCGGATATTTCCGTGTTTTCGCACCACAGGTCCGCACTGCCCGTCGCTAGGGCGACCAGCGTTTTGGGTTTTCCCGTGCGGTCGTACAGCTGCTTGCATATCGCGCCGTCATCGGCAAAAAAGCCATGTCCGTCGGCTGGCAGCGCATCAATCAGCTCATATTTGGTGCTGGCAACACGGTCCAGTGTTTTAAAGGTATCCAAATGCTGCGGCCCCACCGAGGACAGGATACCGATTTCCGGTTTGACCAGGCGGCAAAGCTCCTTGATATCCCCCACATGCCGCGCTCCCATCTCGGCAATGAAAACCTGATGCGATGGCAGCAGCCTTTCGCGTATGGTTCGCGTTACACCCATCGGCGTATTAAAGCTCTTGGGGGTAATCAACACAGAGTACTTCTCCTCCAATATAGTGCCAAGAATCTGCTTGACGGAGGTTTTGCCGTAGCTGCCTGTAATGCCGATGCGAATCAAATCGCTCTGAGAAAGCAGTTTCCCGCGCGCACTGCGAAAGTACGCTTCACTGATGATTTTTTCCAGTCCCCAGGCAACCAAAGCGCACACTGATAGCCATACAGGCAACAGCACAGGCCATAGCGACGCCAGAATAACGCCGCTAAACTGCCCCACAAAAAAGGCGGCTGTTCCCAGCATGATACCGCAAAACCCATACAGACGTTTTACGCGCGCTGTATAGACAAACGGCTTTTTCGCTTTTTGTAAGCCCAGTATAAAGCGGATGAAAGTTCCAAGCGCAGCGGCAGCAGCAAATGAAAGTGCCAGCACCAACAGCTGCAAGACTATGCTATGCTCTCCAGGTAAAAGTAGACGCGCAATGGTCATCAGCACCAGCGAAGCGACTGCCGATAGCACGCCCGGCATCCATGCCTGCACAGGGTTGCGTTTGACCGAGCGATAAAAGCCCGGGAATTGATAGCTTTCCAGCTGAAACAGATGGAATAGCCCTTTAACGGATAAAAGGGAGACGATCACCGGAATCAGACCCGTAAGGCCACGATACAGCGCTAGCGTCATGCGCTTTCCCCTCCCCAGAATAATTGCTTGACGATGGTTGCAAATCGTGCGCCCTCTTCCAAAAACGCAAAGTGAGACCCGCCTTCGAACACGACCAATCCGGCGTCGGCAATCTCTTTTTCCATGGTTTGCCCCATCCACAGCGGTGTTTCGGTATCGTTGCTTCCCCAAATCAGTAGCGTCGGTGCTTTGATCCGTGGCAGCAATGGCGTTAAGTCTTCGGAGATAATTTTTACAAATGTGGGCCGCATGGTTTGACTGAGCGCGGCATAGTCGCGCGAACCGTAGGCTTGAATCAATTGCTCCTGCAACGCTTTCATCGGCTTTTGCAAAGGCGCGACCTTCGCAAGCGTCCGCACAGCTGCGCTCAGGCGCTTGTAGTTCTTTGTTTTGCGACTGCTTTTCGGATTTTCAGGTTTCTTGACCCCTGCGCCTCCGGTAATCACCAAATTATGCACGCGATGTGGGTGGTTTGCTGCCAGGTATATAGCCACCCTGGTCCCAAACGAGTGCGATACAATATCAACGGTTTCAATCCCTTGTGTATCCATTAATTCAAGCACTAGATTCGCAAAATCGGATACACCCCAGGGCTTGGGCGGCTCCGTGCTTTCCCCATGGGAGGGAAAATCCAGCGTCAGCAAGGTTGCACTGTCCTGCAGTGCATCCATCAGGCCGTGATACATCGTACCGTCACAGCCCCAGCCGTGTAAAAGCAGTACAGGCAGAGCCTTGGACCCGTCATTATCTCTGCGTTCATAATGGATAGTGCATCCACATATTGTCTGAATCAAATTCACACCTCGGCGTTCATCAATCCTTGCTATTTTACATCAAATCGGTTGAAAAGGAAAGCTGCCCTATGGCTCTGGCTTCAAACAGAAAAGCAACTGTAAAAGATTGACACTGGTATTTGACAGTGCTACAATATCCGAGATATACAGAAATGCTATCAGTCACAATTCAGATATGGGGGTACGTCAACTGTGAAAAAGTGGTCGAGTCTTCTGATCGCTATGGTCTTGGTGCTATCACTGGTTGTTCCGGCATTGGCTTCTACGCATTCCAACAACGCATTCACAATACCGCTGGAAGGTACTGTGCTTCAAAATGAAGAGGATCGCGATATAACCCCCTCGACCCCGCCGCAGCGCAACCCCATTATTTCCGGCGAGAGCCCAACCACCGGCCAAAGCTGGATGGGCTTTTACCTGCCCATGCTTGTTCAGTACTCCAATGGCTTGGACAGCGTTAAGGTGAATAATAAAACTGTCGAACTGGCCGGTATTGCAAACCGTGCCCCCTGGGGCGCACAGTATGCAGACATTGTCTATGAAGGAATTTTATACCGCACCGGTAACACCCGTATGACCTTTCTTTTTAGCGATAGTCTGGATAGCGGGTATCCCCTCTCGTTCGGCCCTGTACGCTCGGCGCGTGTCGGGCATGTAAACCTGCGGGAGGAATGGCAGGGCGGGCTGGTTTTCCGCGGCGGCCCCGAGCAGGAAGATAACGATATTCAGCAGCTTCTGCGCAAGCTCGATGTCTATGAAAAAGGCGTTGCCTTTGACTTGGAAACCAACCTGACACGCAACTACTCCTCACGCGTTAAGGGTGTCAAGGGACCGGAGAATCTGGATGCGGATATCATTGGTTTACGGTCTTTGGTTCCATCCAGCTATATGTCCACACCGCGTGCGTTCCTGTTTGCAGATCTCAACCCCTATACCGAGGGGTATGATTTTGCCTACAAAATCAATCTGGACTGGGGCTTGGATTCTTATGTGTCGCACTTCCAGTATGATGAGATGAGCAATGTGTACTATCGCTATTCCGGCGATGTATTGTTTAAAAGCTTCGCTTCTGCGGATGACCGCGAGGAAGTCGATATGATTCCGCTGACCTTCTCCAATGTCATTGTGCAGCGCGTTGAATACGAATACGCCCATAACAATAAACTGGCCCCCATCATGCAAAGCGTTGGCAAAGGCAATGCCGATATTTTCATCGGCGGACGCTATATTCCCGGCTACTGGATTCGAGAGTCTCTGGAAGACCCAACCATCTACTACGACGATCAGGGGAACGAAATCCAGCTGTCCCGCGGCAAAACGTTTATCGCACAGTTGCCCCCGGATTGCATTTTGACTTTTAATTCGGTTGTGGACTAAACACATGTACAAAAGCCTCTCAGAAATGAGAGGCTTTTTTCATACGCTCCAGGGGTGAAAGAACGGGTCTTTTATTTGCTTCGGGGAAAGCTTGCCTTCCGAGATTCTGATAAGGTCTCCGGTTACATGTGCTTGGTCTTCGCTGCGGCACAGTAGAGTGACCGTCACCTTGTCGCTGTACTGTGTCGCTTCAACACGAATGGGCAGCGATTGCAGGCTATACTCTACCCTATCCCATAGCGGATATGGTACCTCCATACTAAGCCTCACTGTTTCATGCATGGCACATACACCCGCCGCCTCTATCGCCTGCGATGCTGCGTGCGCATAGGCGCGTGTCAGGCCGCCTGCGCCGAGCAATGTACCGCCAAAGTAGCGGGTGATGACCACGATGCAATCGACAATATCTTTGGCGGTCATCACTTCGAGGATGGGCTTGCCCGCCGTACCGGAGGGTTCTCCGTCGTCGCTATAGCGCTGTATACCCTTGTTGGGGCCGATAATATAGGCAAAGCAATGATGCGATGCATCACGGCTGTTTTTTTTGATCTCATCAAGAACTTGCAGGGCTTGCTCCGCACTCGTTACCGGCGCGGCGAACCCAAGGAAACGACTTTTTTTGACGACGGACTCTGTCTCCGCCTGTTTTGCGAGGGTTACATACACATTCATCCGTATTCTCCACTCCGATTTCTATGGTTTATTGTATAAATTATGATGGTTTCAGGCAATAGAACATCTGTTTGCTTTGTTGGATTTTATACGCTATAATGGGATGCAGGCATTCATTGACAAAGACACGCACTCTCCGTATGATGGAGAAAACGAGCAGGAGGGCACGCATGGTTATACTCGGCATCGATCCGGGACTTGCTACACTGGGTTGGGGCGTAATCAACGATCAACAGGGAAAGCAAACCCTGGTGGATGTCGGATGCATCCTCACCACGCCGGATCAGTCGTTTCCACAGCGCCTTCTCGCCATTCATACGGAGTTTCGAGAACTACTTCAGCGCTATGCTCCCGATGAAATTGCCTTTGAAGAGTTGTTTTTTGCCAAAAACGTGACGACCGCCTTTACGGTAGGCGCAGCCAGAGGGGTTTGCGTTGCGCTATCGGCAGAGTATACCAACCATGTATACGAATATACCCCGCCACAGGTGAAACAGGCTATAACCGGGTATGGTCGCGCGGAGAAAAAGCAAATTCAGGAAATGGTTCGGCTGTTGCTGTCCATGGAAACAATCCCCAAGCCTGATGATGCCGCAGATGCCTTAGCCGTTGCGCTCACCCACGCGGCTATGGGCGCGATGCGTACCCAGTTTATCATGAAATGAGGTCGAAAGATGATCGCATTGGTTGAAGGAACGGTTTATGAAAAGACTGTGCACGAAGTCCTGCTGATGACAGGCGGCGTGGCATTTCGTTTGCTGTGCAGCATGAATACCATAGCGTCCGTGCCTCCCGCCGGACAGCCTTGTACGTTGTACACGCACCTGATAGCCCGCGAAGACACGCTGGAGCTATACGGCTTTTTAACCAGCGAGGAGCGGGAGCTGTTCTTAGATCTGATCAGCGTCAGCGGTGTCGGCCCGAAATCAGCGCTGGGCGTACTGGGCAGCATGCCGCTGCAGGATCTGCGCTTGGCAATATTAACCGGCGATGTGAGCATGCTCAGCCGGGCCCAGGGCGTGGGTAAAAAGACCGCGCAGCGCATTTCGCTGGAGCTAAAAGATAAGCTCTCCAAAGCTGCCTTATCATCAGATGTCCCATCCGGCGCGTTTTCAGAGTCCTCATCGGATGCAACGGCCAAGGATATGCTGTCCGAAGCGATGCTGGCACTAAAAACCCTAGGGTATTCTCCGGTGGAAGCCGCCGATGCGATTAAGAACGTAAAGGGTCAGATTGAGACCTCGGACGAGCTCATCAAGCAAGCACTGCGCTACATGGCGCAGAAACAGTAGCGATAAAGGAGCACAGGCATGGACGACGATCGTTTGATCACAACAGATTTCAAGCAGGGAGAGGATGACCACGAACCAACCCTGCGCCCCAAAGCGCTACGCGATTATGTGGGGCAAGAACCCATCAAAAAGAACCTGCGCATTTCCATTAAAGCGGCACTGGAGCGGCGGGAAGCCATCGACCATCTGCTGCTGTACGGCCCGCCGGGACTTGGTAAAACCACGCTGGCAGGTATTATTGCTGCCGAAATGGGACAGAACATCCGCATCACCAGCGGCCCGGCCATTGACCGCCCTGGCGATTTGGCCAGCATTCTGACTAATTTAAGCGACGGCGATTTATTGTTTATTGATGAAATCCACCGGCTCAGTCGCTCGGTAGAAGAAGTGCTGTACCCCGCCATGGAAGACTGCGCTTTGGATATTATGATCGGCAAAGGGCCGTCCGCCCGCAGCATACGCCTGGATTTACCGAAGTTTACCCTTGTTGGTGCGACCACCAGGCCGGGCCTGATCTCCGCCCCGCTGCGAGACCGCTTTGGCATGCTGTTTAGGCTTGAGTTGTATTCCAATGTGGAACTATCCTCTATCCTTCGTCGTAATGCATCCATTTTGCATGTGGAGGCCGAGGACGACGGCATATTGGAGATTGCATCCCGCAGCCGCGGCACCCCGCGTATTGCCAACCGCATGCTGCGCCGTGTGCGCGATTATGCACAGGTCAAGTGTGACGGGTGTATCACCCCGCAGACCGCCAGAGAAGCGCTTGACCTTCTTGATGTGGATCACATCGGGCTTGACCGCGTTGACCGCACGATGCTCAATACCATGATTGATAAATTCGGCGGCGGCCCCGTCGGACTTGATACCTTAAGCGCTATGACCGGCGAGGATGTCAATACCATCGAAGATGTGTACGAACCCTATCTGATGCAGCTTGGGTTCATTGTCCGTACGCCGCGCGGCCGCGTTGTTACGCGTTTGGCGTATGAGCATTTAGGGCGTACCCCGATTGAAGATGATTCTGACAATACTGACCAAATGAGGATATAACGCTTGAAAACCAGCGACTTTCATTACGATCTGCCCCCGGAACTGATCGCGCAAACCCCTGTCAATCCACGGGACCACTCTCGCCTTTTGGTGTATGACCGCAAAGACAAGAGTATTCGTCACAAGCATTTTTATGATCTTCCTGATCTGCTGACGCCGGGTGATGCCCTGGTACTGAACGAAACGCGGGTACTGCCCGCACGCCTGCTGGGCGAAAAAGAAGACACCGGTGTTCCTGTGGAGATTCTGCTTTTGAAACGGCACAGCCAAACGGACTGGGAAGCGCTTGTGCGTCCCGGCAGGCGCTTATTGCCCGGCACCTTTTGCAGCTTTGGGGATGGCAAACTACGCGCGGAAATCCTGCAAACGCTGGATCAGGGGCTTAGGATGGTACGGTTTCACTATCAAGGTGTGTTTGAAGCGCTTTTGGATGAGCTGGGCCGTATGCCGCTGCCCCCCTATATTCAAACACAGCTTCAGGACAACAGCCTGTACCAAACCGTGTACGCTAAGCAGGATGGCAGCGCTGCTGCGCCTACCGCCGGGCTGCACTTTACACCGCAGCTACTGACAGCCATTCGTGATGCCGGTGTGGATATCGTCCCCGTGCTATTGCATGTGGGGCTTGGTACGTTCCGCCCTGTGAAAGTAGAGAACGTGGAAGAACACCAAATGCATGCGGAGTACTATGAAGTGACCTCCGAGTCTGCCCGCCGCATCAATTCCGCGCGGCAGGCCGGACATCGCTGCATATGTGTGGGAACGACCAGCGTCCGCACACTGGAATCCGCCGCCGATGAAGACGGGCAAGTCCGTGACAAGCGCGGTGACACGAGCATTTTCATCACTCCGGGGTATCGCTTTCGCGCCGTGGATGCGCTGATCACCAACTTTCACCTGCCGGAAAGCACCTTACTCATGCTTGTTTCGGCCCTGGTTGGCAAAGAAGAAGCGATGCGTATCTATCGCATCGCCGTACAAGAGCGTTACCGATTCTTTTCATTTGGAGACGCAATGATACTCCTTTGACCCCGTCCCCTGCACCGCCTGTTTAGGCGGTTTTTTTACGTCCGATTTTATTTTCTGTTCCTTCGCGCAATCGCTGGATATTTGTCCGGTGTCTCAGTATGCCCAGCAATAACAGCACGGCCGTAAACGCAATGGCAAACCACTGGTCTGCATGTGTAATCCAGGTCAGCACAAAATAGGTCAGCAGCATGGTAATGCTACCTACGCTGATATATCGGGTCAGCAAAATGACCAAACCGAACACAGCAATCGAGATCACCCCAAGCATCGGATCGACAAAAATCAGTACCGCCGTGGAAGACGCAATGCCTTTACCGCCCTTGAAGCCAAAAAACAGCGGCCAGTTATGCCCCAGAATGGCACTGAAGCCACCGACCATCACGCCGAAACGCTCGATGCCGTAGGTCGTGCCGGGCAGAATCAGTCCGCCGATCCAGCAGGCCAGCACCGCCTTGAGCGCGTCACCCAGAAAGGTCAGTGCGCCACGGCCGATGCCAAGCACCCGCAGTACATTGCTGGCACCTGTGTTCTTGCTGCCGGCCTGACGGATATTCACGCCTGCCTGCCTGGAAATCAGAATCCCGGTAGAAAAGCAACCCAGAATATAGCCGACAACAATCACAGCAATTGTCAAAAGGATATCGTTCATAAAGACTCCCATTCATCGTTTTCATTCACAGGCAATTCCTGTTCCACACGGATAATGCTGGCCACTGTACCAAGCTCCGGCGATATAGACCCCAGCGCTTTATGGATGGCCTGCTCGTTTGCCATGTGTGTAATGATGACCAGCGTAACCTTGCCATCGGTCTGAATGCCCTTTTGCTGTACGGCGGCAATGCTGACATCCGCTTTGGAAAACGCGCTTGCAATTGAGCTGAGAACACCGGGTTCGTCAAGCGCTTGCATACGGATATAAAAGGGGCATTTCCAATCCTTGTTGTTATGCAGCGGTTCGATCGGGTTGTTTTCATTGGCAAAGGAGGGATAGCGGTGCATGGTCGTGGTCGCAGCACGTTCCATGTCGCTGACGATTGCGCTGGCCGTCGGCAGGTCGCCTGCGCCTCTGCCCAGCAGCATCATTTCCTTGCAAGCATGGCCGTACAGGTATACCGCGTTGAATGATCCGTTTACGTTGGCCAGGGGATGGTCACTTGCAATAAAGGTCGGGTGTACGCGCGTTTCCACATTCATGCCGTCGCGCTTGGCAATGGCCAGCAGCTTAAGCGTGTAGCCCAGCTCCTGTCCGCAGCGAATATCTTCAGCCGTTACCTTGGTAATGCCTTCGACATACACATCTTCAAACGCTACGCGGCCGTGAAAAGCCATCGACGCTAAAATGCTCAGCTTGTAGGCGGCATCCAGCCCCTCCACATCGGACGATGGGTCAGGCTCTGCAAGCCCCAGCCGCTGCGCGTCCTTGAGCACGTCATCATAATCGGCGTTTTCTTTGCTCATACGCGAGAGAATATAGTTGGTCGTGCCGTTGATAATACCCAGCACGCTGGAAATACGGTTTGCTTGTAAGCTTTCTTCCAGGGTATGGATAATGGGGATTGCTGCGCAGACAGCCGCTTCATAGTACAGGCCGGCACCGGAAGTAACGGCGGCTTTCTGAAGCTCACTCCAGTGAAGTGCAAAGGCGACCTTGTTGGCGGTAATTACTGTTTTGCCGTTTTTCAGCGCTTGCAGCATGTAGGTATATGCCGGTTCTTCGCCGCCTAAGAATTCGACGACCATTTCAATGTCCGGGTCGTTTAGCACATCATTGGGTTCGGTCGTCAGTACATCGGCAGGAAACTGGATACCGCGCTGCTTATCCAGCGAGCGCACCAGTACTTTTTTTACTTCAAATATCAGCCCCGCACGGTGGGCAATATCCCCCGCAAAGTTTGAAAGGAGCCGCCATGCTCCGCTTCCGACATTTCCGCAGCCCAGAAACCCGACGGTTACTTTTTTGCTCATTGCTGCGTTTTCCTTTCGTTTTTGCGGTTTCTGTGGTACAGAATCCTTAATCCCTTGAGGGTAAGCAGTCCGTCGAAGTGGTCTATCACCTGATCTTCCTCTCGAATCAGGATCGCCAGGCCACCGGTTGCAACTACTTTTGCATTGGGTTGGTTAATTTCATCGCGCATACGGCGAACGATGTAATCTACCATGCCTACTGTACCATAAATAATGCCGGATTGCAGGTTGGTAATGGTCGTTCGGCCGATTACCGTTTCCGGCCGTATCAGTTCAAAGCGCGGCAGCTTGGATGCGTTACCCACCAGCGCTTCGCTGGATAGCTTGACACCCGGGCAGATGCAACCGCCCAGAAAACTGCCTTGTGCATCAATGGCTCCGAATGTTGTGGCCGTACCGAAATCGATAAAGATGCACGGGCCGCCGTATTCTTCAAATACCGCCACCGCGTTGACAATACGATCGCTACCCAGTTCGCGAGGATTTTCATACTTAATGTTGATGCCGGTTTTGATGCCCGGTTCAATCATCAGCGGCGACATACCAAAGTAGTTCCTGCACATGTGCTCCAAGGTGAAGTTCATGGTGGGAACAACGCTTGAAATCGCAATGCCGTCTACTTCAGAGAGCTTTAATCCGATCTGCGAAAAGAGATTGGAAAACAAGATGCCATATTCGTCGGAAGTGTAGGTGGTGTTAGTGGAAAACCGACCGTACTTCACCATTTCTTCCCCGTTGAACACGGCGGCCTTGATATTCATATTGCCAACATCGATGGTCAGTATCATTCTGCTTTCTCCTTCGAGTGAATTATTGACCCGCTTAGGATAATTCCGTATTTTTTACGCGCTTATATCGTTTGGTCGATGCCTCCACCGCTATTTTAATTATTGGAATGAGTACAGCCGCAACTAATATTTCAGCGATTCCGTTGGGAAGTCCTACAATAGCGACAAGCCAGCCTCCGGCATTGTTGAGATAGGTTTGTGCTGCATCGCCTGTGGAAATCATATTGTTGACGATCTCTGTCAAATCATTACCGTAAAGCAATCCGATCATACTAAGGCACAGTACCGTGTTGGTTAACGCCCCCATAGCTGCCGAAATAGCGGATACCACTTTGTCAGCAATTTTCGTGTTTTTAAACAAGTGGGTAAGTAATTGATATACACCCCAAACAACAAGGGGTATTAGCATCCGAGGAACAACGCTAACCAGAGGATTGCGGAAAAACAGTGTTAATCCTACAGCAGCGGAGCTCCAAGCCCTAATAAGACTAGATATCCCGAATACAAATCCTATGGTGATACCTACAACCGGTCCCTCAAGAAGTGCTGCGACAATTACGGGTAAATGTACTAGAGTGACTGCTGGAAGAGGCGGTGGCATTGGGATCATCCCTACAGGTGTGAAGGCCAGTAAAACGGTAATGGCAGCAAGCATTGCAGTGACAACAATACGCCGTACAGACCAGGGTTTCCGGAAATTAGATACTGCTGTTGTATCTTTCATGGTTGTTTCCTCCGTTCGGGTTCGTAATAGATACCCGACATCGTTGAGTGACGAGAGACCGTGGAATGACCAGTGTCCAATCAAAACTGTATTAGCACCGGACCCGTCTATTATACCGAGATTCTAAAGTCTTGTAAACAAGGCGGGCAAGCGCAGCATCCTGCCTTTCTATTTTGCTGAAACTGGGGTATAATCAAACCAGAGAGGGGGCACGCAAGTGGCACAAAGCAGGATAGGCATTATGGGTGGAAGCTTTAACCCGATTCATCGACGTCATCTGCAAATTGCCGAGCATGCCCTACGCGAGCTGTACTTAGACCGCGTTGTGTTCATACCCAACGGGAATCCCCCGCATAAACAGCATCAACTGGTCGCTCCTGCGCATCGCTATGCCATGACGCAGCTTGCCATACTCCCCTATGAAAACTTCACAATTTCCGATATCGAGATCACCCGTAGCGGTGTGATCTATACGGTTGACACACTCAAGCTTCTCCGCACGCTATACCCGGATGGGGAATTTATATGCCTGATCGGCGAAGACACACTTTATGACCTGCCCCATTGGCGCCAGCCGCTGGAGGTGTTTTCGCTTTGCTCTTTTGCGGTGTGCAAACGGGATTCAAAAGGCCTTGAAGCCCACCCAAGTTTGGCTGAGCTGCGCGCCAAAGGCGCTAATATAAACTTCCTGTCGCTTGCACCCCGTACAATCAGTGCGACCGACATTCGCAAGCGCTTACAAGCGGGCGAGCCTGTCGACACACTGCTGACACCGGAAGTGCACGAGTATATCCGGATAGCCGGGTTATACGGCTGTCCGGCATTACCCGGAACGGACGTGGGAAGCTTTTCCAATTTGCAAAACAGGCTCAGTGACGACAGGCTGTTGCATTCCATGGCCGTGGCACGAACCGCCGCGCACCTGGCTGCCGTCCATGCTCTGCCGGTTGACCAGTGCGAATTGGCCGGGCTTTTGCATGACTGTGCCAAGTGCATGGATATAGACTCTCTGCGCCAGATCGCAATCAGCCATCATCTAAAACTCACGGATGTGGAACTACAATCAAACGGGCTGCTGCACGGGCCTGTCGGTGCTGTAATCGCCAAAGAAGTGTTCGGCATTGAAGACCCCATCGTGCTCAACGCCATTGCCGTACACACCACAGGGTACGCCGGTATGAGCGATATTGAAATGGTAGTTTTCTTGGCCGATAAAATTGAACCCTACCGGAATCACATCCCGGATCTGGACGAAATACGACAGCTGGCAGAAACCGATCTGTACAAAGCGACCTATGAAATGCTGCTGCATTCCAAAGCATATCTGACCCGAATACACAGACCCCTACACCCCGATACCGATACAACCATACAATGGATGCGCAAGCGCATTCAATAAAAGGAGAGAACAGTGAAAATGACATCCAACGAAATTGCCATTAAAGCCGCTGAAATTCTACACAAGAAAGGCGCGCAGAACATTACGGTGCTCGATGTATCCAATATGACGGTGGTAACCGAAGCCATGGTCATTGCATCCGGCCGCAATGCGCTGCAGGCCAGAGCGCTGGCTGATGATCTGGACGAACAGCTGGAAAAATCCGGGATCTCCCCCATCCGTAAAGACGGACATCCCGGCAGCCGCTGGGTCGTGCTGGACTACGGCGCTGTGTTTGTGCATATTTTTCTTCCGCAGGAACGCGAATTTTATCATCTTGATAAACTTTGGGAGCAGGAAGACAATCGCCTCCCGCTCCCATTTGATACCGAAGAATAAATTTTACTGTAACGCCCTGGCTACCGTGGCGGTCCATCCCAGGTCAATCGCTTTTTGATGCGAGGTCGCATACGGCCCGATGGCTGCTACCTGTTCTGCCGTGCGCGGGAAGTGGACACACAGGTGGCCGGGGAAGTTATTTGTCAGGTTATGATCCACACCATGGGGCGTATTATGCGTGGATGCCATATAGACACTGCCGTTTGAAAACACCACCCACACAGGCTTAGGTGTCCAGGTCACCGTATTGCCAAAGGCCTTGTTCATTTTTTCGGTGTCCTCGGCAGTGGTGGGATATCCGTCGGCGTGTGCGCCGAAGGAGAAGAATGTAACATGCCAGCTAATCCCGGTGTTATAGTCGTAGAGTGTAACATTGGGATATTTTCTTGTCAGAGAACGAACTTCATCATACCAGTTCGCATACTTCACGCTTGCGGGGTTAATGCCGCCTGAAATAACAGGTGGCTTCGCTGCCAGTGTTGTATCGCTTTGTTTTTGTGCCTGGCTGACCAGCGCATTCAGCGTAAGCGAACCCGCGATTCCGTCAGCCGTTAAACGCTGCGCCTTTTGAAATGAGATCAGCGCTAAGCTTGTTAACGGGCCAAACATGCCATCCGCATTGCCGTTCAGGTAGCCAAGGGTTTTCAAGTGTTCCTGCATCTGGCGTACGGTGCTGGATGCCATTCCCTCTTTTAGAACACGGGAGGTATCCAGTTCAGCCGCCGCACTTGCAAAAAGTGCCGTCTGGGTACTGTTACCGGCAATGCCATCGCGCACGAGGCTGTTTTCGCGCTGGAATGCCAGCACCGCGGCCTTGGTTTTCAGGCCGAATTTCCCGTCTGCACTGCCACCTAAGTACCCAAGCTCGATCAAACGCGCCTGCATGGTGGTGACTTCTGAACCACTGTCGCCGTAGCGCAGGGTTTTATATTCGCCTTCTTCGGCATCCGCGCTGACGTGGGCCGGTTTGGCTTCATCCGAAAACAGGAGTTTGAGCGTTTCGAAGCCTGCTTTACCGTCCGCCGTCAAGCCGTTTACCGTCTGGAACAGTTTAACAGCGCTTTCGTCTTCTTCAAGGAATACGCCGTCCAGACGGGAGATATAGTAGCCCAGCTCAAATAGCTTGTTCTGCATATTCCGTACGGACGATCCCATAGAGCCAATTTCTAGGGTGGTTACACTATCTTCATTTATGACAATCTTTTGTGTCGGTGCCGGTGTGGGCATGTTGCCGTTATAGATGGCGGTATCGGAAAACAAGATCCCGGCGGTCTCACTACCACAAATGCCATCGGCGGTAATAAAGTTATTCTCCTGAAAAGTTTTCAGCGCTTCATAAGTACCGCTGCCAAACTTACCATCAACCTTGCCGGTATAGTAACCAAGCGTGTACAGGCGAGATTGGACTAGCGATACATCGTTGCCAGAATCTCCCCTACGCACCGTACCGGATGGCGGCTGCAGCGTGGCAGTGGGCACCGGGGACGGCGTAACGATTTCGGACTCCGAGCGGGCCGCTGCGCTGTACAGAATGGCTTGAACGTCTGTCGTGGCAATCCCATCAACCGAAATTCCCATTTTTCTCTGGAATGCTTTCAAGGCTGATGTGGTGGAAGAGCCGAATGTACCCGACACCGTTGCCGAATAGTAGCCAAGGGTCTGCAAACGGGTTTGCAACTGCTTGACCAAATCGCCCTTATCGCCACTGCGCAGGGTGATGCCGTATACCGGAGGAACGATCTTGACTTCCTGGCGGTAGCCGCGATAGTTTTTCGGTTTCCCTTCAAAGACCAGGTACAAAAGCGCCGGATCGGCAATGCCGTCAATCGTCAGACCGTTTCGTTTTTCAAGCAGCTCAACCGCCGCCTTGGTTGCAGGGCCGAACTTGCCGTCGACCGCGGTTTTATAAAAGTTGAGCTCTTTCAGCGCTTCCTGCAGCGCCGTAACGAATATTCCGCTGTCGCCCGCCGTCAGTTGTTCGTATTTTTGGGCTTCCGGGTTGATCGTCGGTTCGGGAATCGGCGTGGGCGTCGGAATCGGCGACAAAACAAAATTGTCGCTTAGGATATAGCCGGTTTTTCCATTATAGCTAACCTTGGCGTACCGATCGGCACTGATAGAGCGTACGGTAATAATCGCATTATCGGGAATGGTCAGCACGGCGGCAGCCGAGGGGCTTGCAGTTTTGCGCATAACAGCACTGGCCGTTGTTGCGGTTTGATAGGGATATTTCGTGACAGCCGAAAGCTGATTGATAATATACTGCGGGTCTTCCAGCAGACTGTCTCCATTGATATATTTCGCAACGGCATAGCCCGTTATATTGCCGAACTTCACTTTGTAATACGCGCCGGATTCGCCCAGCACCGTAACCGTATCGCCCTCTTTGATATAGGCAAGGATGGTAGATGAGCTTGACGCGTATTTACGCAAATTCACGCTGTCCGCCGATGGAATCTCGTACGGATAGGTGATTGCCAAAGCAGGCGCAGTCACCGATATAATAAATATTACACCGCATACCAGCGCGATGCTTCTGAGCAAGCGATTTCTCATGCTTATTCCTCCGTAATTCCGGAAATGCAGACGATTCCATTAAACATGTATATTTTATTAAATTATGTAAATTATGTCAAGTATATTTTTAATATTTGCGTAATATTTAATCCGCGAACGCTTGTCCGTCCAGCAGACGGTGAATGAGCTGCTCCACATAGCGTTGTGCGAATTGGGAATCCTGTAAAATTTCGTCTTGCGATCGCACCTGATCCCCCATCAGCGCGGTAAATTGGCTGACCTTGAGGCCGAGGGCATCCTGCATGTCCTGATCGCTGCCGCCCTTGGATACCAGGTAATAACACAGAATGCTATCCTTCTGTCCCATGCGGTGTGCTCTATCCTCCGCCTGGCTGTGTACGGCAGGTGACCAATCCAGCTCGCCAAACACCACGCAAGTCGCCTGCTGCAGGTTGAGTCCCGAAGCTGACCGCAGGGATATACAGCACAGGTTTGTTTTCCCGTTCATAAAGCGGTCCAGCGAGCTTTCCTTCTGCTTTTGTGTTTCGCGGCCCGTAATAAACGCAGGTGAATAGGAATGCAAGTCCTTTTTATAGCTGTCCATCACCTGATGGTGATGTGCAAACAGCAGTACTTTCTCTCCACCATCGAGCAAGGCGCGCACAAACTGCGCAACAAACAGCGCTTTGGCGATACCCGTCGCCTGCCGCTCGCCCTGCTCGATTTCCATTTTCAGGATGGAACGCTGCGAACCAGACAATTCCCCATCGTCTCTAAGCTGCATTAGCTTTTTCGTGATGGGTTCCATCAGCTTTTGGTACATGGCGTGGTTGGACTCTATTGTCATCACCAGGCGGCGTTTGGGCGGCAGATCATTGAGTACATCCTGCTTGGTACGCCGCAGCATGATGCCCTCTCGCCGCAGGTAATCACCAAGAAGCTCAGGTTTGGCAACAATCTGATTTCCGTACCCGTAGCACCATTCGCGGGTGAAGCTTTCGTAGTTCCCTAAAAAGTGAAAGTCAAGAATATTAATAACGTTCCATATTTCTGCGCCACGGTTATAAATCGGTGTACCGCTCAGCCCTACAACTCGCTTGGCTTGATCTGCCAGCAGGCTTGCTGCGGAATACTTTTCCGTGCCGCTGTGGCGCAGTTCCTGAATTTCATCAAAAATCACATGGTCAAACGCTGCATCCTGTAAATATTGCTTCCAACCGCGCAGCAGCAGATAGTGCATCAAGTAGATATCCGTCTGCGGCAGGGTATACGGCTTTAAGCCTTTGACCACATGCACCGTAAGCGGCTTGCCATCTTCCTTTTGCACAAAACGAGCGATTTCGTTTTCCCAGTTGGACATCAGATGCGCGGGCGCGACCACAATCGCAGGATAGGCCGACACATGGGACAGTAGCGCTAGCGTCTGCACGGTTTTGCCAAGCCCCATCTCGTCGGCCAGCAAGCAGCGGTCCGTGCGCAGCAGAAAGGCAAGCCCCTCCTCCTGAAACGGCGTCAGCGTTCCCCGAAAGTTGATCTTATCCGGTTTGATGCGCGCCGGTGTCCGCAGCGCGGCCTGGCGCATGCGCACATACTCTCTGGCCTGTTCTAGCGCTTCGGTCCAGCGTTTTTGGTCGCGCTCTGCAACAACCAGTGGGTATCGCATCATGAGCCAGTTTAAATCCGCAATCAGCCTTCGGTGCGCGGTAAAGCGCGCCTCTCCCCTGCGGCGCGAAACCGTGCCGGGAAACAGGCGCTTACATAGCTCGGTGACATTGGGATCAGCCTTAATCACCCAGCATTTGCTTCTGCGGTTGTAGCTTACGCTGCCGTAGGTTTGCTCTCCATCCACCTGGGTTCCGTCCATGCGCAAATACGGCGGTAAATCGTGGATTTTCTTCATGGCAGGCTGACCCCCCATAGCTGCGACAATACCAGCTGCTGCGTCTGCTTGCCGGCGATAGTTTCGGGCAGCTTCACGCTGTGCCAGCTGACGACAATCAGGCTGTCCAACTGGTCACTTGCCAGATAACGGGACAATTGCGCGATCAAACGTTTGGCATTTGGTTTTCCTTTTTTGATTTCGATGCCAACCCTGCCTGCCAGATAATCAATGCGGCAGCCTTTGTTCAGCTTAGCTTCATGAACAAACAGAATATTGCGTGCCAAAAGCGCCTGTTCAACGTGCCGATGGATATCCATCTCGTAGAGTGCATACGGAAGCCGTATCTCCCTAAGCGCGCTCAGCACCGCATCGGTCACGATTCAACCGCCTTCCCGCTTTGTATTCTTACAAATCGATTTTCTTGTTTGAATTGCTTTCCCGGTAAATCACAAACCGGCGGCCGATGGTCTGCACCGGTTCGGCGTTGGTTTTTTCACACAGGAGCGCGCTGGCTTCCTTTGCGCTCAGCTCGCTGCTTTGCTGCACAGCGCACTTAATCAGCTCGCGTGCTTCCAGCGCGTCGTATGCTTCTTTCAGCGTGGCATCGGTTATGCCATCCTTGCCGATGAATAATATCGTTTCCAGCCCGTTTGCCATGGAACGCAGGACTGCTCTTTGTTTGCCTGTCATACTCTACTCCTAATCAATGAAGTCAAACTCCATATTGTCGATACGCACGGTACTGCCTTCACTCGCGCCGGCCTCTCGCAGCGCATCGATAATGCCGCGTTCGCGCAGGGTGCGGTGGAACCAGTTCATGCTTTCTCCGTCGTCGAAATTCACACTATCGAGAATATACTCAATCATCGTACCGGATACGACGAACACTTCGCCGTCTCTGGTGATTTCAAACTTATTGCGCTGCGGCAGTTCCAATTCCTCGGTTTCGAGGTAGGTCATGGGTGGGGGCAGCTCTTTAAGCAGCTTGATGACCTCGTTTAAAATCGGTTCAAAGCCCTTGCGCGTCGCCGCACTGATTGGATACGCCTGATAGCCCATGGAATCGAAGGTTTTAACCAGCGCATCAATCGTTTCCTGATCGGGGATCAGGTCGCATTTGTTGAGGACAATCAGCTGCGGCCTGCCCACAGGCTCGCCATAGGCTGTCAGCTCACGGTTGATGGTTTGAAAGTCCTCCACCGGGTCTCTGCCCTCGCTGCCGGATGCATCCAGCACATGCAAAAGCAAGCGCGTGCGCTCAACATGACGAAGGAATTCATGCCCAAGGCCGATACCCTCGCTCGCGCCTTCGACCAATCCGGGGATATCTGCCATAACAAAGCTGTTATCGTGCCATTTCACGATGCCCAGATTAGGCGATAAGGTCGTGAAGTGGTAATTAGCAATCTTGGGCTTTGCTGCCGTCACGGATGCCAGCAAGGTAGACTTGCCCACATTTGGGAAGCCGACCAGGCCCACATCTGCAATGGTTTTGAGTTCCAGCCGAACTTCCACAACTTCGGTTTTGAAGCCGGGCTTGGCAAAGTTTGGCGCTTGCCGGGTCGGCGTGGCAAAACGTGCGTTCCCGTGACCGCCATGTCCGCCTTTAAACAGAATCTTTTTCATACCCGGCGTATTCATATCAGCCAGGACGGCATCATCAGCCGTACGGATAAACACCGTACCGACCGGCACCTTAATAATCAGGTCTTCCCCGTTTTTACCGGTGCAATGGCCTGAGCTGCCGTCTCCGCCGTTTTCGGCAAAATACTTGCCCGTATAGCGAAAGTCCAGCAATGTATTCATGTTATCGTCGGCAACAAGAACGATATTCCCGCCTGCGCCTCCGTCTCCGCCATCCGGCCCGCCGTTGGATATGTATTTTTCTCGGTGGAAGGACACGCAACCGTTTCCGCCGTTGCCTGCCTTTACCTTAATGGTTACGCGATCGACAAATGATGCCATAAGCCCTCTCAGTTGTTGTTTAAATAGCTACAGTACGGCGCAATGGCACAATCCTCGCAATATGGTTTGCGCGCCTTGCAAACCCGCCTGCCGTGATAGATCAGCCAGTGATGTGCTTCAATCCAGTCCTCTTTGGGAATCACCTGCATCAGCTGGCGTTCTGTTTCTTCCACATTTTTGGCATTGGCCAGACCAATACGATTGCTGACACGGAATACATGGGTATCCACAGCAATGGTTGGCACGTGAAAGGCGTTTGCCAGCACCACGTTTGCGGTTTTCCGGCCTACGCCGGGCAACGTGACCAGGTCTTCCATGGTTCCGGGTACCTGTCCGCCATAGCGCAGCATGATCTGTTTAGAAGACTCCACAATGTTGCTTGCCTTGCTTTTAAAGCCGCAGCTTCGCACAATCCGAAACACATCGTCCACCTTGGCCCCGGCCAGCGACTGCACATCGGGATACCTGGCAAACAGTTCCGGCGTGACTTTGTTCACCTGCACATCCGTGCTCTGCGCTGAAAGCATAACGGAAATCAGCGTTTCGTAGGGATTGCTGAAATGCAGTTCCGGTTTGGCATCCGGGTACAAATCCCTGAAAATCTCCAGCACCGTGTGAATGTTGTTTTGTTTCATGGCTTTTCCATAATGTTCTTTCGAACTTCATCGGGCAGCAACATGCGCGGCAGCCGTTTCATTTGCGAACAGATAATGGTGATAACCACCGCAAAGATCGGGATTTCAATCGCATAGAACGGCAGGCGGCCAACCAGTATCAGCCAGTAGCCTTTTTGGATAAAGTAGGTCAGCCAGTAGGAGTTGAGCAATGCATAGATAGCCGCCGCGATGATTGAAGCCATAATCGCGCGAATCAGCAAGCCGCCAACTCCCTTTTGGCAGCAGCGATCCGCCCATTTGAAATAGCGTGGGTGCAGCACAAATCCGTACACAATACCTGCCAGCGCCGCCGTGACTGTGAAACCCGGAAAATATGCACCGGTACCAAACAACAGTGTACCGATCATATCGCCAAACGCCGCAACCAAAAGACCGCCCACAGGCCCAAATAAATACCCGCCAACGGCGATGGGCAAGAACCCGAAGTTCATCTGCTTGGTCAGCATGGCAATTTGAACCAGGTTCCCAAGCACCACTTGCAGGGCAATCAAAGCGCCGATATAGGCAATATTGACCAGCAAAAACCGATTGTTCTTCATAGCCTTACGCTCCTAAACGGGTGGTCGAAAACAGGAAACATAAATCGAATGTATTGTACAGGAAGCGGCGGGCTAACGCAAGCAATAGTATGACTGCTTACTTATTAAGCGCGGCATATGGTACAGGCGGTTCGGGATTATCCGGCTGCATACCGAGGGTTTTCTGCATCCACACCACATCCAGCCACTCGCCGTTTTTATGGCCCATGCGCTTAAAGCGGCCAACCTCCTCAAAGCCCATGTTCAAATGCATTTGCTGGCTGGGCTGGTTGTTTGCCGTGATTACGCCAAACACCGTTTGTATACCCATAGTCTGGAGCGTGTCCAGCAGTTGCTGGTACAGCAGCCGGCCCAGTCCCCTGCGTTTTGGCGCCTCGGGAGACAGGTACACCGTTCCCTCCGCCGTCCACTGGTAGGCCTCATGCGGGCGTATCTGCCCGGCGTAGGCAAAGCCACAGGCCACACCGTCCGCTTCCAAAATGAAAAAGGGATAGCGCATAAGCGTATGCTCGATTTTCTCTGCATAGGCTTCCACAGACGGGTTTACCGTGGTAAAGGTCACGTTGGTATGCTCTACATAGTAACCATATACATCGTGCACAAACTGTGCATCCGCACGATTGGCCTTTCGGATCGCGATCTCCATTTACATGCCTCCTGCCGATTTCATCGCCTGCTGCCGGATGATTTCAATGTCCTTTGTTTCCAGCCCAATGAGTATGGTTTTGAAATGATCGTAGATCACAAATCCAGACGGTGTTCCGGATTTCTTTTTCACATACTTGCGCAGGGTATAGTCAATCGGAAATGCCGGATGATTGCGCCCTTTGCTATAGTATGCGGCCAGCTTGGCTGCAAACAAAAGGGTTTCGTCCGCCGGGGTATCAAGGGAGCGAATCACCACATGCGAGCCCGCAACATTTTGCGCATGCAGCCAGGTTTCCTCCGGTCGGGCATGCAGTGTAATACGGTCGTTTTGCACCGCGTTCTTGCCAACCAATATTTCCGTTCCGTCCGGGGCGGTAAAGCGGTAGGGCTGCCCTTCCTTGCGCTTTTTACGCTTGGTTACCCCTGCATCAGGCCGTAAAAAACCGTTATCGGTCAGAAAGTCCTTGATTTCGGTTAAATCGGTGGTCGTGGTACATTTATCCAAATCCTCCAGCACCGACTCCAGCACTTCCAGATCGTTTTCTATGGTACCGAGTTCTTTTTGCGCATACTGCTGTGCGCCTTTGGCCTTGCGGTACTTTTTATAGTAGTTTTGGGCATTGCGGGAAGGCGAGAGCTTCGGGCTGAGCGGAATAGTAACGGTCGCCTGCTGCGGATCGTAATAATTGATCACCTGGACCGATTCTGCGCCCTTTTCAATGCTATGGAGATTGGCTGTCAGCAGTTCACCGTAGATGCGGTTCTCTTCGGCGCGCTCGTTTGTCGACAGGGTTTCCAGCATTTTTGCCCGCTTCTTTTCCAGTTTGCTGATATTGCTCTTCACCCGCTTGCGGATACCCGCCCCGCGCTGGCTGATACGCGCATGCAGTTCTCGCTCGGCATAAAAAGCATCCATCGCCTGGCTCAGCGTTGGGTATTCCGTTTGCAGGCTGAGCGCAAAGCTACGGTAGGGATACGGCAGGAACTCAATCGTCTTGCCGTTTTGATCGCTGATTACGACCGGCGAGCGTTTTTCATGGAGGTTTGCATAAAAGGCCACAATGGCCTTGGCAACCGCCGGAAGCTGCTCGGGGGCGCATATAAGCCCCTCCTCCACACAGGCTTGCAGGCTGAGTTCCTTTGCGCTGATGGTGGAAAGCCCGCTAACAGCCTCAATCAGCCCTTTATACAGCGGGCTGGATAGCGTGGACAGACGCGCCGCAAGCGCATCCGCCGTCATGGTAAAGGGGTTAAGTTTATCCTGCTCCGGCGGCAGTGAAAACGTCTTGCCGGGCATCACAACACGGACGCGGCTGATATCAGCATTCACATGGTGAACACTGTCGATTGTCGTATTGTTTTCATCTACAAGCGTTATATTGCTGTAGCGGCCCATCGCTTCCAGCACCAGCGTCTTTTGTACCTCGTCCCCCATTTCATTCAGAGCCTGAAAGGTAAACAGCAGTACCCGGTCGCAGTCAAGCTGCTCTATTGCCGTCAAACGCGCACCGGACAGGTGCTTGCGCAGCAGCATACAAAACACCGGCGGTTCTGCCGGATTCTCCATGGATTGCACCGTAATCTGTGTCCGTGCGGAGTTGGCATTTGCACTCAAAAGTAATCTATGGTTCGCCCCCTGATTGCGGATCAGCAAAAGGAGAACATCGCGTTCAGGTTGGTTGACTTTATCCACGCGCCCGCCAACCAGCGTTTCTTGCAGTTCGCGCGCTAAAAAAGAAAGCGTGAAACCGTCCATCGCCATACCCTTCGCCTCCTTTCCTTCCAATGTATTGATGATAGCATACAACGCCGCCGCTGGACAACAGGAAACCCAAAACGTATAATAACGACAGAATGTTGCAAGGTGAAAGGATGTGCCGGTTTTGAAGCGGACAGACGGACGATTGGCAGCGCAGGCAAGGGCATGCGCCATAGAGACAGCTTTTGTAAAAACGGCGGATGGCAGCTGCCTGATTACCGTTGGAAATACAAAGGTGATTTGCACCGCAAGTGTTGAGGAAGGTGTACCGCCTTTCCTGCGCGGGAAAGAACTGGGCTGGGTTACCGCTGAGTACGCGATGCTCCCGGCCTCGACCGGCTCGCGTAAAAAGCGTGACGGCATCAAAAAAGACGGACGCAGCGTGGAAATCCAGCGCATCATTGGGCGTTCCCTGCGGCAGGCAGTCGATATGGCGCTACTGGGGCCGCGTACGATTACGCTGGACTGCGATGTATTGCAGGCAGACGGCGGCACGCGCACCGCATCGATCACCGGCGCATTTGTCGCCCTAAGCCTGGCCGTACAGAAACTGATACAAAATGGATTGTTGCAGAAAAATCCGATTGTTGGCCAAATCGCGGCCATCAGTGTTGGCGTGGTGGATGATCAGCCCATGCTCGACCTGTGCTATAGCGAGGACTCCGCTGCGCAAACCGATATGAACCTGGTGATGAATCACGAGGGCGCGTTTATTGAGCTGCAAGGCACCGGGGAAGGCCGCGCCTTTACCCAGCAGGAATTACAGGTGCTATTGCAATATGGCCGCCGTGGCATACTTAACCTGATGAAAGACCAGCGCAAAGCTCTGCAGGAGGCAGCCCATCTCTTACCGCTGCCACGCCTGGCCGTTGCCACAGCAAACGAGCACAAATTGCAGGAGCTTCGCGCGCTGCTGCGCGGTGTGTGCCAGCCTGTGAGCATGAAGGAACTTGGATATACCGATGAAATTGATGAAACCGGCACAAGCTTTGCCGAAAACGCCGCGTTGAAAGCCGAAGCTGTAATGAAAGCGACGGGTCTTCCCGCCCTAGCCGACGACAGCGGCTTAGCCGTAGATGCTTTACAGGGTGCCCCTGGTGTCCACAGCGCACGCTATGCCGGCACGCATGGAGACGACCAGGCGAACAACGCCCTGTTGCTGCGTAACATGGAAGGGCAGGACAACCGCGCCTGCAAATTTGTTTGCTCTATGGCGCTGGCAATGCCAGCCACACCAACCGAAACTGTGACTGGCGAATGCCACGGCACA
Organism: Candidatus Limiplasma sp.; assembly: GCA_963675925.2. GTDB lineage: Bacteria > Bacillota > Clostridia > Christensenellales > Aristaeellaceae > CAXXOK01. The sequence continues at coordinate 198,923 of CAXXIB010000003.1, read as the reverse complement.
CTGCTTACCGCTCCGCGCGGCGAAAGCGGCTTTGGGTACGATCCGCTGTTTCTGTATAATAACAATCAAACCTTTGCAGAGCTTTCACAGGCGGAGAAAAACAAGGTCAGTCACCGCGCTGTGGCCGCCGAGAAAATGCTAAGCGTCCTCCGCGACCTGTTCTGGGCATGAGAATCGTCGTCTTTTCCGATACCCATCAAAACAAAGCACTGCTAGCACAATCGGTCCGTCAGGCAATCGCCGATGGGCCGATTGATGTGCTCATCCACTGCGGCGACGGGGTGCGCGATTTGGATGAAGTTGAAGCAGCGTTGCTTGATGCAAACCAGCGTATCCGCATCATCGCCGTGCGCGGCAACTGCGACCTCGCCGCCCAGCACTACCCCGCAACTGATACCGCAGACTTAAACGGTGTTCGTACCCTGATCACGCACGGGCATTTATACGCGGTCAAGCACGGCCTTGGTTCGCTATCCAAAGAGGCGCGGGATATGGGTATGCGTTTGGTTTTCTTTGGTCATACGCATCAGCCTGTTGTCAAGGAAAAACACGGGGTACTTCTCATCAATCCCGGTTCGCTGACAGCCCTTTCCATGAATGGATATGCCTATCTGCAAGTGGAGATTGATGATAATCAAAATATTCAAGAAATGTATGTCAAACATCGATCATAAATCGTTGACAAGTACAAATAAGCGTGCTATCATTACCTTGATACCCGACCAGAATACTATGGTATCAAGAGGCAGGTACACATGAGGTTATCCACCCGCGGCAAATATGGGCTGTACGCCATGCATTATTTAGCCCAGCATGAGAACGATGGCCCCCAGAGCCTGAGCCATATCGCCGATATCGGCGTTCCCAAGCAGTACTTGGAGCAGCTGCTGGGCGGCTTGCGGCGTAGCGGCCTCATTCGTTCTGTTCGCGGGGTAAACGGCGGATACCAAATCGCCAAACCGTCATCAGAGATTACGGTGCTGGATATACTGGACGCGATGGAAGGCCCGCTGGAACTGAGTGATTGTATTGCCAATGGTCGGTGTTGCTCCAAAGCGCCCCAATGCCGTGTACGCGATATGTGGGAGAAGCTAACCGACACCATCAACCATGAACTTAACAGCGTCACATTGAAAGACATGCTCTAAGCATCGAGAGGACACAGTATGAACCATAAGATGATCTATCTGGACAACGCAGCAACCACTCCGGTACGGCCGGAGGTGCTTTCGGCCATGCTGCCCTGGTTTACCGAGCATTACGGAAATCCCAGTTCTATTCATACCGCCGGGCGTGAAGCCAAAATCGCTGTAGAAACCGCCCGCAAGCAGGTGGCTGCCGCCATTGGCGCGAAACCCCAGGAGGTATATTTCACCGGTTGCGGTTCCGAAAGCGACAACTGGGCGATTCGCGGATTAGCAGATGTCGCCAAGGGCAAACACATAATCACCAGCGCGATTGAGCATCACGCCGTGCTGCACCCTTGCGAATATCTGGAAAAGAAGGGTTATGAGGTCACCTATCTGCCGGTGGACGAGTTCGGCCATGTCAGCCCTCAGGCCGTAAAGGATGCGATTCGCGAAGACACCATGCTGATCACGATCATGACCGCCAACAACGAAATCGGCACCATTCAGCCGATTGCTGAAATCGGTGAGATTGCAAAAGCGGCAGGCGTGCCCTTCCATACCGACGCGGTACAGGCAGTTGGCGCGATCCCGGTTGATGTCAAAGACATGAACGTGGATATGCTGTCGCTCTCAGCTCACAAATTTAACGGGCCTAAGGGCGTTGGTGCGCTATATATCCGCAAAGGCTTGCGTGTTTCACCGTTCATGCTGGGCGGCGCGCAGGAACACAACAAGCGGGCCGGTACGGAAAACCTGGCATCCATCGTCGGGCTGGGTAAGGCCATTGAAATCGCTGTGTCCGAAATGGACGAGCATTCCAAGGTTCTTACAAAAATGCGCGACCGGCTGATTGCCGGGGTTACGGAAACCATCCCTGATGTACGCCTGAACGGTCACCCCACCGATCGGCTGCCCAACAACTTCAATATGTGCTTTCGTTTTATTGAAGGGGAAAGCTTGCTGATGCGGCTTGACCTGGCCGGGATCGAAGGTTCCAGCGGCTCGGCCTGCACCAGCGGCAGCCTGGACCCCTCGCACGTACTGCTGGCGATTGGGCTTCCCCACGAAATTGCCCACGGCAGCCTGCGCCTCACCCTGGGACATGACACCACGGAAGAGGATATCGACTATGTGCTGGAGAAACTACCCGGCATTGTAAAAGTTCTACGGGACATGAGCCCGCTGTATCATTTGGAGAAAGTGAAGGAGAATGCCTGATGTACACTGAAAAGGTAATGGACCATTTTGAAAACCCCCGCAATGTGGGTGAAATCGAAAACGCTTCGGGTTCCGGCACGGTTGGCAATGCCAAATGCGGGGACATCATGAAGATGGATATCAAGGTTGAAAACAACGTAATCGTCGATGCGAAATTCAAGACCTTCGGCTGCTGCGCTGCGGTTGCAACATCCAGCATGGCCACCGAAATGATCATCGGAAAAACAATTGAGGAAGCCCTGGCGCTGACCAACAAACAGGTAATGGATGAACTGGGCGGCCTGCCGCCTGTGAAAGTCCACTGCTCGGTGCTCGCGGAAGAATCCATCCGTGCTGCACTGGAAGATTACAAAAAGAGCCACGCCTAAGCCGCTTCCCGAAAGGACACGGTATGCCCGAACTTAACGGCAACCTGGACGGCATTAAACAATCCACGCTCAACGAGCTGAAAACCCTATACGACGAGCAAATCCCCACGGACTCTTTTATACCGTACGAGCTTTTACAAAGGCTCTGCGGTTTTTCCGCGTCCACAAATCGCGAAATCGCCCTGTATATCTCCCGCTATGGGGATATTGTGGATGTAATCGTCGGTAAATCCGACCGCATTGACTTGCCAGACATTCGCATGCGGCGTAGCGCTGCGCGCCTGTCTATGGTACGCTGCGTGCACACGCATCCGCGCTATGGCGGCGAGCTAAGCGATGTGGATATCTCTGCACTGGTTACCATACAGCTGGACGCGATGTGCGCTGTTGGCGTGAGTGAGAGCGGCAACCCCACAACCGTGCAGTGCGCGTTCCTAGACCCATTCAAAAACAACGGAACTACCCTTACGGAGCTCCTCCCCGCCAAGTCGTTGCCAGATGCCAAATGGCTGCAGCAAATAGACGATGTGGACAGCGAATACCGCGCCGCGCTTCCGGCTTCGGAATCCGAGCAGGAGCAGGCCATTCTTGTCGGCATTGATAACGAAGATTCTCTGGCCGAGCTATCCATGCTGCTGGAAACCGCCGGTGCGGTCACGCTGGATACAGTGCTGCAAAAGCGCGACAAGCCGGATTCGCAGTTTTGCATCGGCAAGGGCAAAGCAGAAGACCTGGCAATGGATGTGCAAACCTTGCAAGCAAACCTTGTTGTGTTTGATGAGGAATTGACCGGTGTCATGCAGCGCAACTTGGAAGAACTTTTACAAGTGAAAGTCATCGACCGGACAGCGCTGATTCTGGATATCTTCGCCATGCGCGCCAAGACCAGCGAAGGCAAGCTGCAAGTTGAAATGGCGCAGCTGAAATACCGCTCGCAGCGTCTGCTTGGGCAAGGACTAGTTCTCAGCCGACTGGCCGGCGGCATCGGTACGCGTGGCCCCGGCGAAAGCAAGCTGGAAGTCAGCCGCCGCCGCATCCGCGAGCGGACGAACGATCTGCAGCGTCAATTAAACGGCCTGGAAAGCCAGCGCTCCCTGCGCCGCAAACGCCGGGAGAAAAACCGTATTCCCATCGTTGCATTGGTCGGCTACACCAATGCCGGTAAATCCACCCTGTTTAATCAACTCACCGGGGCAGATGTGTATGTGAAAGACGCGCTGTTTGCAACGCTGGATAACGTATCCCGCCCCATCACCCTGCCGCGCGGCGGCCACGCTTTACTCATTGATACCGTTGGCTTTATTCACAAGCTCCCCCATGATTTGGTTAAAGCCTTTCACGCTACGCTGGAAGAAGCCTCCTTGGCGGATGTGATTGTCGTCGTATCTGACGGCGCAAGCCCGTACCTACTCAAGCATCAAAAAACCGTGCAGGAAACGCTGGAAAGCCTGGGTGCCGGAGACAAGCCGCAGATTCAAGTTTTGAATAAGGCCGATCTGATGCCCTCTGATCAAAACTCCGACCCGGACGCGCTCACCATCAGCGCACTGCGTGGAGACGGTCTGGATACGCTGCTTAGTGCGATTGAAACCGCCGTGTCGGCTGATTTGCAAACGCTGCACCTCTTCGTACCGTTTTCCGCCTATCATGTGCTCAACAAAATTCGAAGCGGCGGTGTCATCCGCTCGCAAGAGTATTTAGATGACGGAGTAAAGCTGGTAGTCGAAGCCGAAAGCAGCCTGGTTAGCAGCCTCGCCAAAGAAGGGATACGGCTACTGAATGACGAAATTGTATAGTCAATTGTCAGTGTAAAGAAAGGTGTGCGTTCTCGTTGCTGGAAAAGGCTGTTTCCGTAATATTATTAACTGCATCGCTGCTTAAAGGCGGCGTGGAGGCCGCCATCCCCGATAAGAATATTGACGGCAGTTTTTTTCTGGTAAATCGCAGCCAGATGCTGAGCGAATCCTTTGAACCCGAGATCCGAAAAACAAATTTGCCGGGCATATCTCAGTCCATGCGCGAAGATGCTGCCGTGGCACTGGAAGCAATGTTTGCCGCAGCCAAAGAAGACGGCATCCGCCTTTCGACCGTATCGGGCTATCGGAGTTACTCCAAACAAAACTCCATCTACGCCCGCAAAGTCGCGTCCGCCGGTACAAAGGTTGCTGATGCCTATGTAGCCAAGCCCGGCTGCAGCGAGCATCAACTGGGACAGGCGATGGATGTGTCCAAAGCGTCCTCCTCCAGCCTGACCAGCAAGTTCGGCACAACCAAGGAAGGCCAGTGGGTCGCTGAAAACGCACATTTATATGGCTTTATCATCCGCTATCCTGAAGGCATGGAGGATATTACCGGCTATGCCTACGAACCCTGGCACCTGCGCTATATCGGCACAGACTTTGCCATGGATGTGTATGAGTCCGGCTTACCACTGGATTTGTATGCATCGCTACACCGCCTAGAAGTCTATACCTTCCTGATTCGGCAATCCGCAGAGGTGCAACCATGAAACGACTACTCTCCCTGACACTCCTGGTTATGATTTGCTTTGGCACCGTTTCGGCGCTGGCCGAAGCAGAATGGACTTTCCCGGTACCGCTCTCCCAGCTCACAAGCGAGTATGCTATCCTTGTCAACCGTGATCACAAGCTGACAAAAGATGATAAACCCACCAACCTTGTCAGTGTTAATCTGCGCAAGCGCACCAGTACCGCAGTGCAAATGGATGCGGTTGCCGCCAAAGCGCTGAGCGACCTGTTTGAAGAAGCGTCCGGCGTTACAGACTACACCTACCGCGTTGAAACCAGCGATGGCAGCTGGGAGACAAAACAATTCTCCGATAGCGCAGGGCTTAAGCTTTTGCTGGTTAGCGGATACCGGTCGTATAGCTCTCAATACACAATTTACAATAATTACCTGGAACGCAACAACGGTGTTGACGATGGTATATCCGCACCGCCCGGTGCCAGCGAGCACCAAAGCGGATTGGCCTGCGACGTTCTGAGCGTTGGCTACAACAATACCCATAAGTATATGAATGAATCCTTTTATGAAACCCCGGAAGCACAATGGATGGAAGCAAACGCCCCCGCTTTCGGCTTCATCATCCGCTATCCCAAAGGCAAGGATGATATTACGCAAGTTCCGTATGAGCCCTGGCATTTACGCTATGTCGGGCGGGAGATTGCAGTCTATATTCAAAACAGTGGGCTAACCTTTGAAGAGTTTACCGATGAGTGGCAGGAAGCGCTTGCCGCCTTTGAGAAAGACGGCGGCAGTGTGCAGGCCCAATTGCTTTTGGAAAGCACCGTAGTGCCCGTAGCCGTAACCACCACCGTGCTTGATATTTACGGCGAAGACGGCGACCCCGAAGTCTCGCTGTCGATGTGGTAACAGACTTTACAAACCTCGCAAAAGACGATAGAATGAATCTGATTCTTTTGCGAGGTGAACTTATATATGGGCAAAGTGATTGCCATCGCCAATCAAAAAGGCGGCGTGGGCAAAACAACAACGGCAATCAACCTGAGCGCCTGCCTCGCAGACTTAGGGAAAAAGATACTCTTGGTGGATTTCGATCCGCAGGGTAATTCTTCCAGCGGGCTGAATGTTAAGGCTGACGATAGTACAGTATACGAAGCATTGCTCGGTGAAGTGCCGATTTCGCGCTGTATCTTCCCTACCATGCTCAATACCCTGCATGTTGTGCCTTCGGATATCCGGCTTGCCAACGCAGAACCCGCCTTGGTCAGCGCGCAGGAGCGGGAGTATCATTTAAAGAACGCACTAAAGCCGGTTATCAGCCGGTACGACTATATATTTATTGATTGTCCCCCATCGCTTGGGCTGTTAACCGTCAACGCTTTAACCGCCGCGCAGCAGCTTCTGGTTCCCATCCAGTGCGAATACTATGCGCTGGAAGGCCTCACAAGCCTGACCTACACCATTGATCTGATCAAACGCCGGTCTAACCCGGGTTTGGAGATTGAAGGCATGCTGCTGACCATGCTGGACGGGCGAACCAACCTGGGCATCCAAGTTGTGGATACGGTGAAAAAACACTTAAGAAGAAAGTCTATGCAACCGCTATCCCGCGCAATGTGCGCCTCGGCGAAGCGCCAAGCCACGGACTGCCGATTCATCTGTACGATCCGCGAAGCTTAGGCGCAGAATCCTACCGGAGGCTAGCCAACGAATTCCTTCGTCGCAACGCATAGTATACAAAGGGTAAAGGGGTGTCCCGATGACAAAACCACGGCTGGGCAGAAGCTTGGATATCCTGCTTCCGCAAACCGATACCGTTGATGACTCAATGGTGACGGAGCTGCCCATATCCAAGATAGACCCCAACCAATCGCAACCCCGCAAGGCCTTTGACAACGACAGGCTGGAAGAACTTGCCGAAAGTATCCGGCAAAAAGGCTTGCTGCAACCCATTTTGGTTGTTAAGCAGGGGCCACGCTACCGCATTATCGCCGGTGAGCGCCGCTACCGTGCCAGCCGCATCGCCGGGCTGGACATGATCCCCTGCCTGGTTCGTGATTTTGACGAAGCGCAGCAGCTGGAAGCCGCCCTGATTGAAAACATTCAGCGCGAAGACTTGAACCCCATCGAAGAAGCCAAGGCGATACAAAGCCTGATTCAGCAATGCGGCTACACACAGGATGAAGCCGCCAAGCGGCTGCAGAAAAGCCGCCCCGTTGTCGCTAACCTCCTGCGCCTGCTGGCGCTGCCGGATGTTGTACAGGCCATGGTCGTCAGCGGAGACTTGTCCGCCGGTCACGCCCGCGTGTTGGCTGGTGTTTCGCCGGAAAGCAAGCAAGTAGAGCTGGCACACCAATGCCTGCTGCACTCCTACTCCGTGCGCAAGCTGGAACAGCTGGCAAAGCAGCCGCTTCCCAAAGCCCGCCCGGTCAAACGCAAGACCCTCTCGGGCGAGCTATCCGGGTTCAAAGAAACACTACGCGAAACCGTAGGTGTAAAAACGGACATTGTCGGGAACGAAAGCAAGGGTAAAATCGTATTTTCTTATAGCAGCAGTGATGAACTGGAACACCTCTACGACGTGTTTACCAAATTAACCAAATCGCTTGATCGAGCTGGGAAGGGCAGGTAAGAAAGATGACTGCACCAAATAATCGTAAAAAGGATCCGTACAAACTGTTTGTTCGGATCACCATTGCCATCGCGATTGTCGCGGTGATCAGCCTCGCGGTTTTCCTGATCACCAATGCATGGGTGGATGCCAACTTCCGCGCCGTTGTGAAAGATATTCACGATCAGAACATCGCCGACGAGCAAGCATTCAACCTTGAGTTGGATGCACTGCGCGAAAGCGCTGCCGAGAGTGAAACGGACGGAGAAACCCCGGTCGTCAATCTGCAAGCATGGGAGTCCAACATCGGCGATACCACCTGGCGCATCGAGGATGAAGGAAACCAGGGGCTTGAAAACACCTATAACATCACCGTGAGCAACTCCACCCTCTGTCAGGGCGGGCTCATGCTGGTCAATGCGTGGCACCCGGTGCCGGATTTCTTCTCCAGTGAAGATCTGGTCAGCATTGGTACTGCCAGCGGTTATAAAATCCCTGTGCAGAATGCCTCCGTTGTTATCTTCCCCAGCGCTTTTACAGCACTGGAGGCTATGCTAACCGATGCCATGACCGCCGGTATGAAAGACTATATCGTACGCGAGGCCTTCCGTTCCAACGATACCCAGACAGAGTATTTTAACAACAGAATGGATAAGCTGTCGGATAAATATTCCGGTAACATCCTGATTGAAGAGACAAAAAAGTATGTCAACTATCCCGGCACCAGCGAGTACCAGTCAGGTTTGTCGTTTCAACTTGGTCTGTATAACCGCGAAGATCCCGATGTTGCCAGGCAGCAGTTTCAGGAGACCGATCAAGGGAAATGGGTCACCGAGAACAGCTGGAAGTACGGTATTATCTTCCGCTTCCCCTCTGACAATTATCCCACCCCCCAGTGGGAAGACAAGTCGTATAAAACCGGCGTTTCCGTTCATCTGGACTTGTACCGCTTTGTAGGCAAACCGCACGCAACCGCGATGAAGCTGCTGGATTTCTGCCAAGAGGAGTATATTGAGTTCCTGATGGATCACCCGCATATCTCCATTTATGAAAACGGCGAGCTGCGGTATGAAATCGTCCGGATTAAAGTTGCTGATCAGGATGCGTACATTCTACCCATTACCAACATGTCCAGTTCCTACATGGCAAGTATTGATAATATGGGCGGCGTCGTGCTCGGGTACACCTACGGAGAGTAACACGGCTACATTACACAGCCACCGCAACTGCGGTGGCTGTTTTTGTTTGCTCCCGTGTTATGATTCCGCCAACACACCACAAGCCTATACTGCAAAGCGTACAAAAAACCCCACCGTATATGCGGTGGGGTTTTTTGTGTTGCGGGTAAGATTACTGAATCTCGATGGTTGCGCCGACTTCGGCGAACTTCTCTTTGATCTTCTCGGCATCTTCCTTGGACACGCCTTCTTTGAGGGTTTTGGGCGCGCTTTCGACGATGTCCTTGGCTTCTTTCAGGCCCAGGCCGCTGACGACTTCGCGAACCGCTTTGATGACCTTGATCTTCTCGGAGCCGGCTTCTTTGAGCACGACGTCGAATTCGGTCTTCTCCTCAGCTGCTGCGGCACCGCCGCCTGCTGCCGGGGCTGCCACGACGGCTGCTGCCGCCGATACGCCAAATTTCTCTTCCAGGGCTTTTACCAGATCGTTGAGCTCGAGAACCGTCATTTTCTCAATTGCCGCAATAAACTCTTCATGTGTCATGATAATATCCTCCCATTCACTTTAATTCAATGTGGTGTTAGTTGGCTTCCGCCTGATTCTTTGCGATTGCATCCAGTACGCGGACAAAGCCGCCAATGCTGGACTGCAAGCTGCCCAGCAGCCGTGCAAGCAGTTCGTTCCGGGAAGGCGTTTTCGCCAGTTCTTCCACCATGGCAACGTCGATGACTTTGCTGCCCATCAGGCCGGCTTTCACGTTCAGGAACTTAATCTTGGACTTGGTTTTGAACTCCGTGACCACTTTGGCCGGCGATACGACGTCGTTCATACCGAACGCAAACGCCGACGGGCCTTTCAGTACATCGTCCAAACCTTCGATCTTGGCTTCTGCAAGCGCGCGCTTTACCAGCGTATTTTTCAGTACGCAGTATTCCACACCCGCTTCACGGAACATCGCGCGCAATTCGGTGACCTGATCCACGGTAATTCCCATGTAGTCAACGATTACAACGCTCTGTGCGGCATCAAACTTTTGTTTGATCGCTTCGACCGTCTCTTTCTTCAGCTCGAGGTTCTTGCTCATTCCTTGGCACCTCCTTCTTGAAATGTCATTTCAAAAAGAACACCCTTGCAGGCGCAAGGGCGAATTATCTTCGCAAGGGATTTCTCCCGCCTTACACCTCGGCGAGAGAAGCACTGCTTCCTTATGGCATGGCCACTCGCTGTCTTCGGCATAGGTTTCCTAATGAAACATTTGAATTATATAAGGTTTTGCATGGCTTGTCAATAGGAATTCTGCGGATTGCTATCCTCTTGGGATCAGCACGTCTTTTTCGTACTGTTTCACCGTGTAAAACCAGGCAGTATCGCTTTCAATGCCCTCGCGGCGGCAGTACTCGTTCCATACCGCGCCAACCGGCATCATTTTCAGCGCTTCCTGTTTTGCCATCAGCTCGGTCCACTGTTGCTGATCCTGCAAGGACTTTAGCTCTTTGTGCGGCGTGAGCAGTGCGTGCAGCAGTGCTTTTTGCATGTTCCGTGTCCCGATCACCCACGCCGCAACGCGGTTGATTGACGCGTCAAAGAAGTCCAGCCCGATCATCACCTTATCCAGTGCATCGTTACGAACAATCTCTGTGGCAATCTCTTTGAGCTCATCATCCAGCCGGACCACATGATCCGAATCCCAGCGAACGGGGCGGGTTACGTGCAGCGGAATGCGATCGAAATAGCAAAGCATTGCGGATATCTTATCGCTGATCACTTCCGTGGGGTGATAGTGTCCACTGTCCATCAAATCGTACACACCTTCGTGTGTAGCGGCATAGCCCAGGTAAAACTCCGAAGAGCCCACGGTGTAGGCCTCGACCCCGATGCCAAACACCTTGCTCTCCACACTGTCGATCACGCCGTCGAGTTTCTCTGAAAAGATTTCGTCAAGGCTTTTTTGCAGGGTCAGGCGCGGGGTCATGCGATCGGCCGGTACATCCTTAAAGCCGTCGGGAATCCAGACATTGCAAAGGCTGGGCGTACCGAGCTCCTTAGCAAAGTATGCCGCAATGCGGCGGCAGGCAATGCCATGCCGCACCCAAAATGCACGCACTGTTTCATCGGGTGAGGACAACGTTAATCCGCCTTTGACCATCGGGTGGCTAAAAAAGGTCGGGTTGAAGTCGATGCCAAGATGATTCTTTTTGGCAAAGGCCACCCATGGTGCAAAGTGCTTTGGCAGCAGCTGATCGCGGTCTACCGTCTCCCCTGCTTCAAAGATCGCATAGCAAGCATGCAGATTGATACGTTTCTGTCCGCCGATCAAAGAGATGGCCTTCTCAAAATCCGCCATCAGCTCTTCTGGCGTACGGGCTTTGCCGACATAGTTGCCGGTCGCCTGAATGCCGCCCGACAGCGCTTCTCCGGTGTTTTCAAAGCCACCGACATCATCGCCCTGCCAGCAATGAATGCTGATGGCTGTCTGTTGCAGGGTTTGCATCGCACTTTCGGTGTCGATTCCGAGCCCCTTAAATTGCTCTTTGGCCAGTTCGTACATATTGCTCATGCTATTGCCTCCGCTGTACCGTATAGTTTTGAATGTCAAAGCTTTCGGCGATCAAGCGCCGGGCCGATGCCAAATCCGTAAGCTCGCCGAATGTAATCATCTGGGCAATCAGGTTACCCAGCGCGGTTCCTTCTGTCGGCCCCGCCAGCACCGGCAGACCGGTGACATCCGCTGTCATCTGGTTCAGAGTTTTGTTGCGGCTGCCACCGCCGACAATATTGATGGATGTGAATGTTTTCCTTGTCAGGGTTTCCATTTCCCGTATGCTGTCACGGTAGCAAATTGCAAGGCTCAGGAACACCGCGCGATACAGGTCCTTATCCTCCTGCGGCATCGGCGCGCCTTGTTCCTTCAAGGCTTCGCGCACAGCATCGGCCATGCTTTTGGGTGCAAAAAACCGCTGGTCCGTCGCATCCACATAGTGCTCATAGGTTGATTCGGCAGCAAGCTTTGCGATCGTATCGTAGCTGCAGCCGCAGGCAATTTCCTTGCGGATATTTTGCAGCATCCACATCCCCATGATATTTTTCAGGTAGCGTGTGGTATTGCCGTAGCCCATCTCGTTGGAAAAGCCCAAAACTCGGCTTTGCTCGCTGGTCTGCGGGGAATTCAATTCTGTTCCAAGCAAACTCCATGTACCGCTGGATAAAAATGCCGCATGCTCGTCTCTGGCAGGTACCGCCATAAAGGCCGAACCGGTATCATGCGTCGCGGGCAGGATGACGGTTGTATCAAAGCCAAGCGCTTTACTATGCTCGGGTAGCAACGTGCCCAGTCTGGTGCCGGCTTTCTCAATCGGCGTACGGAACCAATGTTTGGGCAGGCCGGCAGCCTCGATCGCACGAAAATCCCAGTCTCTGGTTTCGGCTTCCAGCAGTGCGCCGGTGGACAGGTTCGTTTCCTCGTGCGCCCTCTGGCCCGTCAGTCGGTAGCTCAGGTACTCCGATGTGAGCAGAAAGTCCTGTACTTTTTCGCTGTACTCCGGATGTTCCCTAATCACAGCCATCAGCTGATAAATGGTGTTAAACGGCTGCTTGGCAATGCCGGTTCTTTGGTACAGCTCTGCAAACGGCATGGTCTGTTCCATCAGCGTGTCCATGCATTCTGTACGGCTATCACGATAGGCAACAATCTCGCCTACCCGCTTGCCGCCTGCATCCAGCAGGGCAAAATCCACGCCCCAGGTATCAATGCCCATACTGACCGGGTGAATGCCGCGCTTTCCGCATTCTAACAAACCATTCATGACATGCGAAAACAAGGCCTCGGCATCCCAGCAAAGGTGCTTGCCTTTCATGGTCGCGGTATTGTCAAAGCGATATACTTCTTGGGTCGTCAGTTTTCCGTTGTCGACTACGCCGAGGATATGCCTGCCGCTCGACGCTCCGATATCGACAGCCAGATAGTAGGCTTTGTCTGTCATCAGTGCTTCAACAGCCTTTATTACACCCCGTAGTCGCACCAAAAATCATTGACCGGCCTGTTGGCCGATCAATGATCATGGCGTTTTCAGGGCTTATTCTGCTTCGAACTCGTCCTTGCTTGCGCCGCAATCCGGGCAAACCCACTCTTCCGGAACATCTTCCCATTTGGTGCCGGGTGCTACGCCGTTATCCGGATCTCCCTTTGCTTCGTCATACACGTATCCGCAAACGGTACAGGTATACTTTTTCATTGTTATTTCCTCCGAATCTTTCCCGCGATGCGGGTGTTTTTTCATTATATACAATTCGCCGCAGCCTTCATGGCTTCCTCTTTTTTACTGCGATATTTGGCTATCTTTTTATGATCTCAATCGCCTTTTCCGGGCAGAGTTCATGACAGCAAAAACAGGAGATACACCCTTTTTTAGGGATAAAGGCAATCTTGTCCGTAATGGCGATGATTTGCTTGGGACAGCCCACCATACACTTGCCGCATCCCACGCATTTTTCTTTGATAACGACCGGCCTGGTGGAGGTTCTGCCCCATAGCCATTTCCCGATGCCGCCACCGGAGCGGGAGGTGGATTTGTTCACATAGCTGTCCGGGAACTGAAACGGCGGCTCTGCGGGAGATACGGTGTCACCCACAGTCACCACGGTTTTTGGATCGACTAGCCCACGCCTGCGCGCCAGCAATATGGTACGTACCATATGAGGGTTGATATTCATCAGCTGCGCGCAGATCTCATCGGCATCGTATGCGCTTTTGGATGCCAAAGTATAGCCCATATGCCGCACCGTGCCGCCACTGGGGCCGTTGCCTTCCATGCAGTCGATGGCATCGACCAGGTTCAGCTGCGGCTTGACCGTTTCGTGTAAGTCCAAAAGCAATTTGGTAAAGGGCTCAATCGTCGCTTTTGTGCAATGATACTCGGCTTTTTTGATGCCGGGTACGCTGCCGAACATATTCTTGACGGCGGCGGTCATCAGCATCAGGGCGTGTGTTTTCAGCTTGGCACAGTTGATAACATAGTCGGACTCCTGAATTGGTCGTGATGATTAAAAAGCCGTTCTTCTTACTGCTGGAGGTATCAAAGTTTAGCGTCAAAACATCGTCCTGGGCGGAAAAGCCGCAGGTATCATAGGTTTTTCGCAGGGTGCGTTCGTTGTACAGGCCGGCCGGGCACTATCGGCCAGCACAATTTCTTTTACGCCCAGCTCTCTAAGACGTATGGTAACGGCCCGCAGAAACACGGGATGCGAGGTAGCTGCATCCGCCGGGTCTTTCGCCAGCAGCATATTGGGTTTGAGCAGCACACGCGTGTCAGGTGTCAAATCTTTGGTAATGTCCAGCGCGTCAAAATGCCTGCAGATTGCCGGGTATATCACATCCACATCGTATGCGTTTGCTTTTGCACAGATACTATGGCCATGAGGTACATCCATCCTTCATTTTCTCATTTGATTTAAGGTGTATTCGGTGCATATCCCGCCGTTCCCCTGCCTTGTTGCATGTATGAAGACTTTACGGTATAATCATCATGTTTTTATGCAGCAATTATACCGGAGGAACCTTAGTGAAAAAGGGAACCGTTTGGATCATCGGCGGCTCCAGCGGGGCTTGGGCTTGCTACAGCGAATGCGTTTGCGACGGACGGTTGGTTTGTCATATCCGGCGCACGCTCATTTCGCGGTGAAGTGCAGGACCATGGCGTTCGCCAACTACATTTGGATGTAACCAGACCAGCAAAGCCGCGAAGTGTTTGTAAAGGAAGCGTTTTGCACTATCAGAGCGTGTTGACGTTTTGATTTACTGTGGCAGCGATTCTGGTGCTGTCCCCCTGTGAACTGACAACGGAGGATGAGTACACTCGCGTAATGCAGGACGAACTTTATTGGCATGACGGCGCTGGTATCGCAGGTCATGCCGGTTATGCGCCGGCAACACAGCGGGAAAATCGTTCTGTTCTCTTCCATCAACGGTCTGCTGGGCATTCCGTTCCAAAGCGCGTATGTCGCATCCAAGCACGCGGTGGAAGGCTACGCAGAATGCCTTGCCATGGAATGCAAGGCAATGGGTATTCAGGTATCAGTGATTGAACCGGGAGACCACCCGCGGTGGCAGCCAGCGCTGCCGCTTATCCGCCGCTGTGGATGATGCATCGCCCTACTACGCCGCCTATGGTTCAGCCATCGAGAAGATTCGCGATGATGAAGCCAATGGGCTGAATCCATTCAAGCTGGCACAGGCTGTACTGCGCAACACAAACCGCAAACGGATGCGTTTTCCGTGTCCGTGTCGCCAAAGCGGATCAAAAAGCCGCTGTGATTCTGCACGATGCTTTACCCCCCAATATGAATATGAGAATACTACGCAATTATTACGGAAAGAAGGGGATGACCATCTTACCCGTTCACGACATCAAGAAAAAACAGCGATTTACTTCGCTCGAATAAATCGCTGAAAAATCTATTTGATATCATCTCCAAATATGATGATACGGAAGCCGCAGTGTGGCTGGAAGACGGCGAAACTAAAACCCTGACCTATGCGGATTACCTCCGTATGACAAAAAACTATGCAGCTTACCTGCACAAGGCAATCGATGTGGAACCCGGTTCCTATGTTGTGATTTCCCTTGATACCTGCAAGGAGTGGTTCCCCGTGTTTTGGGGCGTTATTCAGGTTGGGTTTAATGCGCTGCTAGTGGATGTCAACCTCTCTGATGAGATGGTCAACTTTCAAATCAAGCAATCCGGTGCCAAGGCGATTGTCACCACCGCGCAACGGCCGCTGCTGGATTCATCCATCTGCTATGTAAACGCCAATGATCTGTTCAAAACCCCACAAGTCGATGAATTTGCTTCCGGCAAATGGGGCGACCATGCTGCGCTGTGCACCAGCGGCACCACGGGCACCAGCCGGATATTCGATTACAACGGCGAAGCGATTGTAGAACAGGTTCTTTCATCCGAAATCTTACATCGCAACCTCAAACGCGCCGTAACCAACAAGAATATCCGCTCGTTTGCGTTTCTGCCCTACCACCACGTATTTGGCTTTATCGTCAACTTAATGTGGAGCTGCTTTTTGGGCTACTCCAACATCTACCCGGCCAACCGCACCCCGCAGGCCATTCTGGAAACTGCGCAAAAATGCCAGCCGCAGCTGCTGGTCACCGTGCCGTTGGTTGCCAACAACTTCTGTAGCGGACTCCTCAAAAAAGTGGCCAAAGAGAGCACGATCAAGCGCGCATTGTTCCACAGCATGACAGCCGTCAGCCTTGGCATACAGCGCATTGCACCGGATTTCGGGCTGAAAATTGCTGAAAAGTTGTTTTTCGGCAGTTTAACTTCCAAGCTGTTGGGCTCTAATATCTCCTGCATTATTCTGGGTGGGGCGTATACCCCCATGGAGCACTTAAAGCTTCTTAACGCCATCGGCTACTATACCATTTGCGGCTTTGGCATGACGGAAACCGCGATTACCAGCGTGGAAACCAGCTTGAACCTGCATAAGCGTATTTCCGGTTCTGTCGGCAAACCGCTGAGCAATGTGGAATACCGCGTCAATCCCAGCGACGGCCATGGCCGCCG
The DNA here is from genome assembly GCA_963675925.2 of Candidatus Limiplasma sp. Classification (GTDB taxonomy): domain Bacteria; phylum Bacillota; class Clostridia; order Christensenellales; family Aristaeellaceae; genus CAXXOK01. Next base: position 182,355 of record CAXXIB010000003.1, on the reverse strand, counting down.
GGCGAGAAATGTTTATCCGCGGCAAGAGCCTGCACACAGGCCGCCTGGTGGATGGCAAGCTTATGCCGCCAGATACCATTGACGGCGGCTGGTACCCCACCGGCGATGTGGTTCGGCTGGAACGCGGCGACCGCATGTTTGTGGAAGGCCGCGTCAAGGACGTTATCATCAACGAATCGGGCGAAAACGTGTATCCCGATGAACTGGATAATTTTTTCTCCGCCATGACGGGAGTGGAACAATCCACGGTACTTGGCGTGGTGAAACCCGGCAAAAAGCAGAAGTACGAGGATATCGTTCTGGTGATGAACGTAGGCGCGGCCTACAAAGACGATGAGTATCTGGAAACCCTGATGCAGGAAATCAATGCCCGCAACGCCAAGCTGCCCACATTGAAACGCTTGTCCCGCGTCATTGTCACGCCGGAACCGCTGCCGCTGGTCAATGGCATCAAGGTAAAACGAGTTGCGCTCAAAGCGCTGATTGAGGATAACAAACTCGCCTATCGCGACCTGCGCATGAATGCCTCGAAAGTTGTCATCACCGAAGCGCCGAAGGAAGTTGTTGCCCGCGAGGTACAGCCCAGCGATTTACAGGTAGAGGAAATCAAGCAAAAGGTACGCGCGCTGTATGCAGAGGCGCTGGATATTGATGCCGGGTCAATTGGCGATGACGAACACTTTATCGATGATCTGGACGGCGACAGCCTGCAGGTACTATCTGCGGCACTGAAAACCGAAGAACAGTTCTCCATCACCATTCCGGTGGAAGAATACGGCCAGTGCACTACCGTTAGCGATATGTCCGCGCTGATTTACGCCAAGCTGAACGGCCGTACCGCCTATGAAAAACAAACCCAGCCGGACGAGGCGATTCAGCCCATCGAACGCTTTGAAGATACCCCCGAATACATCGCCTTTAAAAAACGCATGGACGGGCTGCTGGAACTCGGCGGTATGAATCCGTACTTTGTCTGTCACGAATCTCCGCTGCGCGATACCAGCATCATGGATGGCCAGGAAGCGCTGAACTTTGGGTCCTACAACTATGCCGGCATGAGTGGACGACCGGAGGTTGTGCAGGCCGCTAAAGACGCCATTGATAAATACGGCACCAGCGACAGCGGCAGCCGCCTGCTGGCCGGTGAAAAAGAATTAAACATTGAACTGGAAAAAGAGATTGCCGCCTGGAAACACACGGAGGACGCGCTGGTGCTCGTCGGCGGGCATTCAACCAATGTCACGTTTGTGGGCAATTTCTGCGACCAGAACGATCTGATTCTCTACGATGTACTGGCACATAACTCCATCGAGCAGGGGTGCCGCCTGAGCCGCGCAACCACCAAACCCTTCCCCCATAATGATTCCGAAGCACTAGAACGCATTTTGCGTGTGCAGCGTGAGCGCTTTGCCAAGGTGCTGATTATTATTGAGGGCGCGTACTCCATGGACGGCGATATCGCCGATGTACCGGCCTTTGTGGAGATCAAAAAGAAGTATGGCTGCTTCCTGCTGGTGGACGAAGCGCACTCTGCCTGTGTCATCGGGAAAACTGGTGGCGGCGTGGATGAGTACTTCGGACTGGAACCCGATGATGTTGATATCAAAATGGGTACGCTGTCCAAGGGTCTTGGCACTTGCGGCGGCTATCTGGCCGGATCAAGCGCACTGATTACCTATCTGCGCTATAGCCTGCCCGGCTTTGTGTTCAGCGTGGGTATCTCACCAGCGCTTGCAGGCGCGACGCTTGAAAGTATCCGCCAGCTGCGCAAGAATCCGCAGATTATGAAGGATATGAAGCGCAATATTGATGTCTTCGTTGCCGAAGCGAAAAAGCGAAATCTGGATATTTGCCTGGCTGGGCACTCGGCCATCATTCCGGTCATGGTTGGTCAGGATGAGCATGCCTTCTACCTGTCCAACGCTATGCGCGAAAACGGTGTGTTCGTCCCTCCCGCGGTTTACCCTGCCGTTCCTAAAAACAAAGCGCGCCTACGTTTCTGCGTGATTAGCGAACATAAGCCCGAGCAGATTGTAAAAGCGCTGGATACCCTGCTGGCAATCGCCAAGGACGCGGATATCAAACTCCCGTCTCCTCAATAAGACAGTAAACAAAAAAGAACGCTCCGTTTGGAGCGTTCTTTTTCATTGCTATATTGTGTTTCCGAGCATCAGTGCGTCCACCAGCTTGATCGCTCTGGTTAAACGCTGTTCGTAGTTACCCGACAGGATGACGATCTTATCACCGAAGCCAAACTCCCGGTACATCCCAAGCAAACGATCGCTGAGCATTTTGCGGCGTTCCTGATCGCCGTTTAAACGCTGGCCATCGGCCACCCAGCGGACATCCGGGAGTAGAAATAAAACCATATCATACTTATCGGGATCGATATACGCTTCCACCAGCTCGTTGCGGTGACCCAGAAATAATTCCGAAAAGTAATCCGTGTAGGTCGCATCCGTATCGAAAAAACAGACGCGGTTGGCCGAACGCAGGGCGTGGTAATCCTGCTCGTATTGCAGATGGGCAATGCGAGAAAAGTCCGTATCGGTGAAAATGCTCTCGTCGTTACCTAGGTAGTCTCGCGCGTAGTAGCGACCAACCTCTTCTGACCAGGATGTATTATACAGCTTGGCCAGGCATTTGGTCAGCGTTGTTTTACCGCAGCTCTCCGTGCCGGCAATGAGCACTTTCTTTGCAAAAAACGGCCTGGCGGACCCCAGAATGTAGTCCCAGTTCCCTAAAATATCGTTGCGAATGGCCGTAGCCGATATCGGGTAGCGCGTACGTTTGGGATCGAAGATCTCCACGGCGGATTCCGGGAAATGCTGCTTGAGCATTGCTTCAAACTTCACATCGCCAGCAAAAAACGCGTCTATCGGTTCGGGCACTACGTTGCGCATTTCCTTGCACCACTCATCCCAACCGGAGGGATAGCGCGGTATGCTGTCTTCATTCAAGACACGTACCGAGATGTGCTCCACATCCTGCACCTGCTGGGAAATCCACTGTTTTCGCAGCTGGTAGGTGATAATCGGCAGTCCGGCCTGGCGGCAGATGTCGATCGTCTCCTGCTCGTTATCGGATATGACCACGATCAGTTTTTCGCAGCGCACAGACGCTTCAATAATTTGATATAGATGCCCTCTGTGCGGTGGGCAGAAGCGCCCGAAATACACGCCGATTTTATACATAGTAGGGTCTCCCTTCGGCTGTCAGTGGACTTCAGTATAGCGTTTTTTATGAATCATGACAAGATTGGGATTAGATTTTATACTGATTGGCATCCAGCTTCGGCGCATGCTGCAACAGGTACTGTTCCGCCGCTGCATTCCACAAACCGCCGGTTGTTTGACATAGTTCTGCAAGCATTGCAAACAGTGGATCCGTTTCCCCTTTTTCAGCAAAATCATCAATCGCCGTCAGCGGTAGGCTGATGTGTGTGTACAACAGCTTTTTGCCGCCGGGCACATGGGGCAGGTCGAGTATGGTGTCCTTGGCCGCATCGATACCGCCGATATGCGTAACCAAAATGGCAGGCGTGATGCGTCCTTCTCCTGCCAGCTGCAGGGCTTCACGCATATCATCGGTATTCCCACCGGAGGTACCCACGATGTGGGTCGCGTTATAGTGCACGTTATAAAAGTTGAATGACGCGGAAAACCCGGTATCGGTCGGCCCGGCAAAGAAGTTCAGGCAGCCATCATGGGCAAGAATCGCGTCTCCCTGGGCAATGACCGCAGGCACAGGCGCAAAGACAAATACCTCGTCGTAGCCATCGTTTCCCGATATTGTTTTCAGCTCTGCCACAGGGTCTGCCAGTTCCTTTGTGTTCAGGTAAATCAGCTCGATACCCTGCTTCTTCGCTTCTTCCGGCGAAAGAATGGTTTTGGCATGTGCCAGCCGCTTTTCATCGATATCGGTCACCACAATTTTACCGGGATGCCGGTCGCGGTGAACCAGATAGTCGATCATGGCAAGGCCCATCGGTCCTGCACCGGCCAGAATCGCCGTAACGCCGCCCGGCTTGATATCCATAGCGTGGGTATACTCGCCCTGTGTGGTGTGGTAGCAGGCATGTACAGCGCCGATTACACAGGACAGCGGCTCGGACAGTGATGCGCCGTAAAACGCATCCCCTGTAAAGGGCAGCACATTCCCCTGCTCGATGTATATCGACGGAATGATGGCATAGGTTGCATCGCCGCCGATGTGCTGGAAGGTGTACCCCGCCGCATCGTACGTGCCTTTGAGCGCAGGCTGGAGCGAAACACGCTGACTCGCTTTGTATTGCCCGGCGTATTTTGCGCCGACTTCCACGATTTCCGCAGAAAACTCATGGCCGACGATGACAGGATTCTGGTCGACATCATTTGGCACCCGTTTGTGGTCACTGCCCTGCATAGCAGCCTTGTACGTAGACATGCAGATGGAGTCGGATATAATCTTGATGAGAATTTCATCCTCTTGTATTTGCGGGAGTTCAAAGCTTTCCAGCCGCAGATCATTTTTTCCGTACAGTCTCAGCGCCGTTGTCAGCATACTATTCATCCTTTCGCAGCCTTGGCAAAATGTGCGATGCGGTCCGTTAATACCGGATACTTTCGTATTGTTTTTTCTGAAAACAGTCCGTCGTTCAGGTCTTGGCTGGCTAATTGTTCATGGCCGATCAGCGCCCAGGCTGCGTCGGCCAGGTGGGTAAACTCCGTCTGTGCCAGTTGCTTGCAAATAAAGGACTGGAACGGCGTGTTGATGTCCTCGCCGGAGATTTGAAACAAATCCTGCTCACGGCACAGGCGCATGATGCGTGTCAGCTGCTGCGAACTATTGCGTGTAGGCATGAATGTGACGGCATGGAAGCCCGCCTGTTTCAGCCACACAAGTAAATCATCCAAGAATGCGTCCTCAAACGTTTGCGCCTTTTTATCCCCCGTCACGCTTTGGCCGACATCGCCCAGATAGGCATACGCGGCGACCGCGCCGATGGAACGAACAAACGCGATAAAGTCTCGGATAGGCGGGCATTCATCCATCGCGTCGATATAAAACTTCTGAACCAAATGGCTCTTGAACACGCCCAGCAGGCGATAATCGTAATAGGGATCACCTGCGTTTAACAGTATCTCGCGTATGCTGCCCTGAAGTTCAATCCCATAGGCACCGTTCAGCAGTGTATGGATCGCCTCACCCGGCGCAGCTATAGCAAGCGCTTTCTTTGATAGCGCGTACAAAATGTGCCGTTCCGTGACCGATCCTCCGTCCTGCGCCTGGCTGATCGGGCGAATGTCACTGTCGTAATCCAGCTGTAACGCAGCCTTATCACACAGGCTGTTGAGCCGCTCCACCATCTTCCGGTTGCGCTGTTCCCGCTTTTGGCGATAGGGTGTCAGCCAGGCATCCGCCTTGGCAATGCTCTGGTGCGGGATGCCATGACACGCCACATACGCAACACCAATCTGATCCGGGTTGTTCAGCCTGACCGTTTCAAATGGTGTCCCTTGCATGCCGCAGCGGCACTCAAAGCCATTGGTCACGCTAATGCCAATGCGCTTGCCAGCCGCTAAAAACTCAGTAGCACCCGACACAGAATCGTGATCCATGATGCCCGCAGTCGCCAGTCCGTTCAGCCATGCATGGTAGGCTGCGGAGGTCGGAGAATACGGCGAAAAGGAGTAGCTGGTGTGAATGTGGTTATTTACATAGGCCGTCCGCTCCGGCTGGACACTTTGTTGCGCAAGCAGGGTGTCTAAATTATCCAGGCGTTCCGTTGCGGTGGCGGCGTTCAGTTTTGCAATCTCTGTCATTTGTTCTCCCATCAGCTGAGCATAACCTGGCCGCCGGTCACCGGCAAAGCCTGCCCTGTTTCGTACTGCTGTTCCACCAGATAAACAATCGCTTTGGCAACATCAGCTTCCGTGCATCCGCGCCCCAGCGGTACCTTAGCCTCGTAAAAGCGGCGTACATCTTCCACCGTTTTCGCACCGGGCACCTTGCCCGCATCCAAATACTGCTTGAACAATCCGCGCTTGGGGTCGCTCCACAGCGGGCCATCCAGCAGGTTTCCGGGACAGACCGCGTTCACCTTGATGCCAAACGGTGCCAGTTCCAGCGCGAAGCTCTGCGTAAGGCCGATTCCGCCGAACTTGCTGCCTGCATAGGCAAAGTTTGCCTTGCTGCCCTCCAGCCCGCTTTTGGAGTTGATTTCGATGATGTCACTCATATAGGCCGAATCCGTAGCGCGCTGCTGTTTCATGACAGCGGATGCGTATTTAGCGCACAGATAATAGCCGGTATAGTTGACTTTCGTTACTTTTTCAAACTGGTTAAGCGTCAGCTTGGATAGATCCCCGGCGATCAATATTCCCGCACAGGAGATCATTACATCCAGTCCGCCGTACTTAGTAACCGCGACCTCTACCATGTGTTTGACGGATGCTTCATCCGTCACATTGACCTGCACAGCAGTTGCGGTGCCTGTGCCATATTCTTCACACAGGGAATTTGCGACAGATTGTGCGCCGTTTTCATTCATATCCGCAGCGACCACATAGCCACCCTGGGCGGCAATCGCCCTGGCGATGCCTTCGCCAAAGCCCTGTGCAGCGCCAGTAACTATGCAGATTTTCCCGTCCATCCGCAGCGCATTGCCGGCGGAAAACGCTACCTTCTGCCGGTAGTTTTCCACTTCCCATGCCAGAATGAAATTAGTAAATTCATCGGTTAGCGGCAGTGGCCCGCCAAACCCCTTGGCGTAGTATGCAATTTTGGCTGCATCCAAAAACAGCGCCAGCGCCGTATCAGCCTCCGCCTTGGTCTTGCCCAGTCCAAACACACCCACACCGTGCAGCACAGCTACCTTGGGGGCGTATCCATGTTTGTCTGTAAATGTGTCAAAAGCTTTCTGTACATCGCTGCCGGGCTCCAGTTCCAGTATGGCTGCTTTGCAATACACAATCTGATCGGGATTGAATGGTTTGCGTATCCAATCCATCGGTAAGTTGAGAACCGCCGCAGAGCGGTGGAACACCGCGCAGGCTTTGTCAGCCTGTTTGCGGTAGAGCATCCGCAATACCGGTGCTGTCAGCAACGCGCTTTCCGGTACGGCTTGCGGGGTGAAATCATCCAGCGTGCCAGCTTGCTTGGCAATAGCACTCATGACACGCTCCATCAGTGCGTCGATCTCTTCAATGGTCTCAGCCGCTACAATCACGCCGTGATTCTGCATAAATAGGATATCAGGCACGGTTCCGCTTTTCTGTTTTTGTTCTTCAAACAGATCATAGCAGGTTTTTGCCAGCGTATAGCCCGGCTTGGTCAGCGGTACCCATACAGCGTCCTTGCTAAATAGCGTCTCGCAGGCTTTACGACCTTCCACCCCACAGGTCATACCATTGACCAGTGCAGGGTGCAAATGCAGTACAAACGCCTGGGGAAATAGCCCGTGCAGCATGCATTCCACGCTTGGGCGCATGGTCTCTCCGGGATGCCGTGCGTCCATCATATCCTGCAGCGCCTGGGCTTCGCGCTGTGCATCCTCCTGCGGATAGGCTTTTTGGAACATGGCGGAAATCTTAGCCATATCCATTTTCACAAAGCCCGGTTCCTCAATCGTAGCAAGCTTGGTACCGGATGCTTTTACATACAGCACGCCTTTTGCTTTAAGCGATGTATTGCCGCCGCCCGCCAGTACGTAGCGCGCATCGCTGCCGTACTGCCGTGACATTTCAATCAGTTGTTTCATTCCAACGGTCATGGTTTCACCTCCGGCTAAATCCCCAAGCCTTCGCGGCGCATTTTTTCCAGTGTCTGATAGTTAAACTCCGGCACATAGCCCTTCAACGGCAAAATCTTCTGGTGTACGGCGGACAGCACCCAGCTTGCCTGCGGATAGTAGTAGTGCTCCAGTTCCGGGCAGGGGCTTATGCCATTGCTTGCGCCGACAACGACGGGTGGCGCATCCAGATAGCCAAAGCAGAACTCGGTCACGTTGCGGGCGATATCGTTCATGTGGCTGCCGCGCTCACAGGCGTCTGAGATCAACACAAGGCGTCCGGTCTTTTTCACGCTCTCAGTGACAAGCTCATAATTGAAGGGTACCAGGCTGCGTGCATCGATAACCTCTGCCGATACGCCATAGTCTTCCAGTTCATTGGCAGCCTGTATGGCGGTGTACAGCGACGCACCAACAGACAGAATGGTTAAATCCGTACCTGCACGCTTGATATCCGGCTCACCCAGGGGGATTTCATAGTATTCCTCGGGTACGCCTTCCTTGCGGAATTCTTCGCCTTTATCGTACAGCTTCTGACTTTCAAAGAACACCACAGGGTCGCTGCCGGCTAGTGCCGCGTTCATCAAGCCCTTGGCATCGTAGGGGGTGACGGGGAAGCACACCTTGAGGCCGGGAATATGGGTCACAAGGCTGGTCCAATCCTGCGAGTGCTGCGCGCCGTACTTGTTACCAACCGATACACGCAGTACCACAGGCATTTTCAGTGCGCCTGCGCTCATGGCCTGCCACTTGGCAAGCTGGTTGAACACATCATCGCCGGCACGGCCCAGGAAATCGCAATACATCAGTTCGGGAATGGCCCGGCCTCCCATCAGTGCATAGCCGACAGCGCTGGAAACGATCGTCCCTTCACTGATCGGGGCGTTGAAGAAACGGTGATACGGCAGCGATTCGGTCAGTCCGACATACACGCCAAACGCGCCGCCCCAATCGCGGTTATCTTCGCCAAAGGCAATCAGGGTCGGGTCCTGATAAAACTTGTGGATGATGGCTTCAAACAGCGCATCACGCACATTGAACTGTTTGATTTTCGAAATCGCCTTGCCGTTTTCATCAAACGCATAGCGGGCTTTTTTCTTGTTTTTAATAACACGGGGATTCTCTTCCAGCGGCATGAGCACATCCGGCTCACCTTCGCCACATACTTCAATGCGCTCATTGCTGAAATTATAGCCACGAATGGCATCGGGATTCTGTTTCAGATCGGCACGCGGCGATATGGCATCGTCGATGGTGATTTTCAAAATCTCGGTCACATCAGCTTTGATGTTTTCCTCAATCGCTTTCAATTGCTCATCCGTCGCAACGCCTGCTTCAATCAGTTGCTTACGGTAGCTGGCGATCGCATCCTGCGCCTGCCAGGTTTCGATTTCCTCTTTGGTGCGATAGGTGGACGCATCAGTGGTGGAATGGCCGACATAGCGGTAGGTAACCACATCCAGAAGCACCGGGCCTTTTCCTTCTTCCAGCAGCTTACGCTTGCGCTTGTACGCATCGATCACCGCCAGGGGATTATAGCCGTCCACGCGCTCGGCGTGCATGGCATCTGCATTGATGCCTGCGCCAACACGTGCCAGTGTGCCAAAGGCCATGGTTTCGCCATCGGTCTGGCCGCCCATGCCGTAGCCGTTGTTAAAGAAGTTGAAGACCAGTTTCAGCCCGCCCTTATGTGCGTCATCCCAAAGCTTGGTGAACTGCTCCATCGAGGCATAGTTCATGGCTTCCCACACCGGGCCGCAGCCCAGTGAACCGTCGCCGATGTTGCAAACGACCAGGCCTTTTTCTTTCATCACTTTTTTATACAGCGCCGCGCCAACCGTGACTCCCGCGCTGCCGCCGACGATGGCATTGTTGGGGTAAATGCCAAACGGCGTAAAGAACACGTGCATGGAGTTACCAAGGCCGCGCGTAAAGCCGTTTTCGCGGCCAAACAGCTCGGCCATGAACCCGTACAACAGAAAGTCCTGCGCCACCTTTTTCACATTGCCTTTGGCGCGGCTTTCGATAGCGGCTAGCGTTTTGCCGCCGTTAAACCCACGCATGATGTCCATCAGCTTTTCATCACTCAGCTGGCGGATCGCGCTGTACCCGCGTGCAAGCACCTCGCCGTGGCTGCGATGCGAGCCGAAGATCGCATCATCCAAATCCAGCGTATACGCCATACCGACAGCCGCTGCTTCCTGCCCGGTGTACAGGTGCGCAGGCCCGGTATAGAGATATTCCACACCGTTGTACTGCTTGGTCGTGCGCACGTTGAAAATCATGGTTTCCAACTCGCGGATGGCCTGCATGTCGTGGAAAATGTTGATCAGCTGCTCATCGGTGAAGTTTTCGCGCTCGTCCTTCACACTCTTTTGGTAGGTGTTGAGCGGGATGGACGGAATGTTCAGTTCCCCTTTGGCACGAACGACATTGGGATCGTAAAATTGACTTTGCGGCATAAGGCCCTCCTAAAATATGACTTCTCTGAAGATTTCGCTGACAGTGGGATGCGGGAATACGATGCGCTGCAAGTCCTTTGCACGCATTTCTTTGCCGATCATCATGGCCGCGCCGAAGATAATCTCGCTGGCGGGATTGCCAATCATGGATACACCCAGAAGCCTGCCGGACGGTTCCATGACGACTTTAAGTATGCCTTCGCCGCCCTCGTTTTCGGCTACGAAGCGGCCTGCATAGGCCATCGGTACTTTCTTCTCAAACGCATCCAGCCCCTTGGCTTTGGCAGATGCCAGCGTATCGCCACATCCGGCAACTTCGGGATTGGTATAGATTACATACGGAATCGCCGTATAGTCCATCGTGTCGTTCTTGCCTGCCATGTGGTTGACGGCAACTTCCGCCTCGCGGTAGGCCGTGTGGGCGAGCATGCTCTTGCCGTTCATATCGCCCGCTGCGTACACATTCAGCTCGCTGGTTAGCATATGCTCGTCGGTCACCACCGCACCGCGTTCAATCGTTAGTTTCAGGGTATCGACACCCTTAGGCAGTACGGGACGGCGGCCGATGCTGACCAGCACCTTGTCGCAGGCAAGTTCCTGTGTTTGTCCATCTTGTTCAACAGTCACCTGACCGTTTGCAAAGCGTTTGGCCGTCGTGTTTAAAAGAAAGGTTATGCCCTTCTTTGCATAGGCTTTTTGCAGCATGGCGGCGATTTCGCCGTCAATCGGGCCGCCGATGCTCGATAGCATCTCCACCACGGTAACTTCGCTGCCTGCCGAGGCATAGTAGCTGGCCATTTCCAGACCAATGACCCCGCCGCCGACCACAACGAGCGCTTTTGGAATCTCAGTCAAGTCCAGCACCTCACGGTTGGTAAGTGCAAAGCCGGATTGCAATGCGTCCAGTAAGCCGTCAATCGGGGGCAGCGTGGGGGTCGACCCGGTCGCCAGCAGCAGCCGTGTGCCCAGGTACTCCTCGCCGCCTGCCGTCACTTTGATGCCGCTGTCCGTGCGTCCTTTAATCTCCGCTTCCTCGTTTACCACGGTTACCTGTCCAGCTTTTAGCTGGGCCGCGATGCCCATGGTCAGCTTTTTAACCACTTTGTTTTTACGGCGCAATACCGCCTGCTGGTCTAACTTGGCGTTTTCGCAGCTCACACCGTATTTTGCACCGCCGCCTTTGGCGTAATCGAAAATCTTGGCTGAATACAAAAAGGTTTTGGAGGGGATGCAGCCTTCATTGAGGCATACACCGCCGATGGTACGTTTTTCAAACAGCAGGGTACTAAGCCCCTCGTCCGCAGCGCGTTCCGCTGCGCGGTATCCGGCCGGTCCACCGCCGATAATGATGAGATCGAATTGTTTTTCCGTCATGCGTTTTTGCCTCCCAGCAGCGATTGAAATGTTGCAAGGTTTTGACACAGGGCTTGCAGGAAGCGGCTGGCGGGTGCGCCATCCACAGCGCGGTGATCGTACGTCAGCGACAGCGTCATGCAGTCGTAGAAGCCCACCGTGCCGTTATCCGCCCTGCGGGGTCTAAGGGTAATGGTATCCACGCCCAGTATGCCGACCTGCGGCGGATTGATGATCGGCGTGAAGCTTTCAATGCCCAGGTTGCCGAGATTTGACACGGTGAACGATCCGCCGGTCAGCAGCTCCGGTGCTATGCTGCCATCCTGGCAGGCTGCTGCCAGCCGTTTCATTTCATTGGAAATTTCAAGCAGGCTCAGCTTGTCCGCATTGCGGATGACCGGCACGACCAGCCCGGCGGGAATATCAACCGCCACAGCAAGGTTCACGCCCTGAAACCTGCGGATTGTATCATCCAGTAAATGTGCGTTCATCTCCGGGAATTGTAATAGTGTGCGGGATACGGCAAAGAGCACCATATCACCCAGTGTGATGCCTTTTGTGTCCGGCTGCGCTTTGCACTGTGCCCGGTAGGCCAAAAGCTGTGTCGCATCAAAACTGGCCGTATGGGTCAGCTGTGCCATGGACTGGATGGACTGATGCATCGCCTTGGCAATGGTTTTGCGCATCATGGTAAGCGGGATATCCTGATATGCACCGTCTGCGGTAGCGGGTACGGCTGCCATTTCGCCGGTATCCAGCATGCGCTTAACATCGCGCTCAATAATCAGCCCTTCTGCGCCTGTGGGCCGTGCCTGCGATACATTGACCCCTGCCTTATCCGCCAGCGTGCGGGCGCGGGGAGATGAAAGTGCGTCCTGCGCTGCGCCCGTAAAGACCGGCTCAGTTGCCGCTAACGGTTTGGGTGCACTGTCGGCTTTTTCTTCCTTTGCAGCTTGCGGCTTATTTTCTTCTGCTTTCGGCGCTTCGTAGGTCTCCCCCGCCTCACCGATCACCATCACAGGCGCTTGAATGGGGAGTTCGTCGCCTTCTTCACAGAAAAATACAAGCACTTCGCCTTCAAACTCGCTTTCCACATCAAACACGCTTTTACCCGTCTCAATGGAAAACAGCCTGGTTCCAACCTGTACAGCATCCCCGACGCTGACATAAAACTCGCCGATCACAGCGCTTTCTTCCGATAGCCCCATCTGCGGCAGTTGTACCTGATTTGCCATCCAATCCCTCCGTTCGTCATGCACTCTATCTTGACATGACAATGCCCCATTATTATACTGAGATTACGCGTTTTTGTCCATTATCCCCTACTATATTGCGTAACTGCGCGCATATGTGCACGATATGTGAACATTCGCGCACGATACGAAAGGAAATAACTATGATTCCGTTTGAACGCAGGGAGCATATCGTCGCGCTGCTGGAAGAGAGAAAAACGGTGACCGTGGAAGCGCTCTCCAAAGAACTATTCGTCAGCGGGGCTACCCTGCGGCGAGATTTGCAAGCCCTGGAAGAGGAAGGGCGTATTCGCCGCACACACGGCGGTGCGGCCCTGCCCCAGCAAACCATGCAGGATATACCGCTGCTGTCCCGGCGTATGGAACACAAAGCGGAGAAACAGGCCATCGCTAAAGCGGCCGCAAGCTTTGTCGCTCCAGGCGATACGCTGATCCTCGATGCCAGTACCACTGTACTTGCCATCAGCGAAGCGCTGCGGGATATGGGGTCGCTGACCATTATCTCCTCCGGGCTCGTTACCGTGCAGGCCTTTGCCGAGCAGGGCCGCCATGTAATGTGCACCGGCGGCATGCTGCGGGAAAACTCCGCATCACTGGCCGGGGTGGATGCTGCCGACTTCCTGCGCGATCACCACGGAACTTGGAGCATTGTGTCCTGCCGCGGCCTGACAACAGGCGGTCTTTGGGAAAGTGTTCCGGAGGAGGCTGCCATTAAGCGCGCCATGCTCGATGCCGGAGACAAGCATATGCTGCTGTGTGATGCCGACAAGTTTGAACGATACTATCTCTGTAAGACCTGTGATCTCAAGCGTATTGATGTCCTGGTCACGGACCGACAGCCTCAAGGTGCGTTGCTGCATGCACTGCAAAATGCAAGCGTGCAGATTGTCGTCGCCTAAGGGAAAACCATTTTCATATCGACAATCGCCTGTATTTATATTACTATATTCATAGAACATCGTTCGGCGGTCCATTTCAGCACCGGATTTCCATCCGGCGTGCGGCTGTCGTGACTGAATAAGGAGTGCGCAATATGAAAATAATTGACCTGAATAAAGACTACGAAAAACTGTACTTCGTATGTCTTGAGGAGTGGTCTCCCGAAATGAAGGAAGCCGGCAACCACAAGGAAGTTTGGTATAACCGCATGAAGGACAAGGGCCTGCGTGTGAAACTGGCCATCGACGACCAGAACCAGGCCGTTGGCATGATTGAATATGTACCCATTGATTACGCACCCGCCAACGGCAAGGATATTTACTATATCAACTGTATATGGGTGCATGGTCATAAAAAAGGCGTTGGCGACAATCAAAAACGCGGCTATGGCAAGGCACTTCTAAAAGCAGCCGAGGCCGATGCCAAAGCTCTGGGTGCCAAAGGTATAGCCGCCCACGGCATTACCCTGCCCTACTGGATTCCCGCAGCGTTCTATAAAAAGCAGGGCTACAAGGTCGTTGACCGGACCAATGTGATGCGGCTTCTATTCAAACCTTTCACCGACGATGCCGAGCCGCCAAAGTTCTTCCGGCATTCGAAAAATCCGCCCAAGAACACAAACCCCGGCAAGGTGACGGTAACATACTTCCTCAACGGCTGTTGCCCATCGTGCAATATTGTATGCGAACGGGCAAAGCGCGCTACGCAGTCCTTTGGCAAGAAGGCCGTGTTCCAGACTGTGGATACGCTGGACAGAGATAATTATCTGGAATGGGGCGCATACAACGAACTGTTTATTGAGGATCAGCGCACCGGTACCGGCCAGCCGCTAACCGTGGACAGGATTAAAGGCTTGATCGAAAAGCGTGCGAAAAAACTGAAGTGAGTAAAACGGAGGTAGGCATGAGCGATTCTATTGCGTGGCTGCTTGGCAGCGAGCCCTACATACGATACCGCACGATGCTGGACCTGCAGGAACGCTCCCCCGAGGATAGCGAGGTTTTGCACGCGCGGACAGAGATGCTCGCAATGCCGCTAGTGAAAAGTTTGCTTGCCGATCTGTACTCTTGGCCCGGCGACACCATTACGAATCATAAAAAAGCCACTTTGCACTATCACAAGCTCGCATTTCTGGCCGATATCGGTGTTCAGGCAGACGATCCGGGCATGCAGGATAGTATCGGAAGAATACTGGAGCATGTATCTGACCAAGGCGTGCTGGAACTGCCGCTGAACATCCCCATTGTATTCGGCGGCACAGGCAACGATCAATGGTCGTGGGTACTCTGTGATACGCCGCGGCTGTATGCCTCGCTGCTGAAAATGGGTGTGCCACAGGCCACGCTACAACAGGGCTTGGACGTTCTATCCTCTCTGGTCAGGGACAACGGATTTCCCTGCGCCGGTTCGCCGCGTAATGGTCGATTCCGGGGGCCGGGCAAGCAAAGCGATCCCTGCCCGTATGCAACGCTTATGATGATCTCTGCGCTTTTGCAGGTTGGGGACGCCTATAGTGCTGAACTTGGCACCGCAGCGGAAGGCTTGCTGACGTTATGGCAGCATAGCCGGGAACACGCTCCCTACCTGTTTAAAACAGGCACCGATTTCCGCAAACTGAAAGCGCCGTTCGTCTGGTACGATATTCTCCATGTTGCCGATGCGCTGTCGCAGATCAACCGGGTGAAAACCGATCCCCGCTTTCTGGAAATGATCGATATCATCCGGGATAAAGCGAACAGCGACGGACTGTATACCCCAGAATCCATCTGGATGGCATGGAAGGGCTGGGATTTCGCGCAAAAAAAGCAGCCGTCACCATGGATCACGTTTTTGGTTCTCAGAATTTTCAAACGTATCGGTGTGCACGCCTAATACAACGATACGTCGTTTCAGATTTCGCGTGATCGTATCAAAGAGCATCCCGGAACCAACATTCCGCGATGCTCTTTTCATGTGCGCCAAGGCGTTTAATCTTATTCCTTGACAGCGTTTTGCAGGGCATTTTGGATAGCCAGCAGGATAACCTTGCTGGAATACGTAGCCCCGGCAATGATATCGACTTGCGTGGATTGCGCATCCACAACCATCTGCAGGATGCCTTCCGCATCTCCACCCTGGCCGTTGTTGTGCCGGAGCAGATCAATGGATACAATCCTGTGATCCGTTACAGTTACCGCTACCTCCACCGCGATTGGGAACGCTTTATATTGCCCGCTGTATGTGCCGTTTGGTATGGTTTCCAGATTGATTGCCTCAATTTGGATGTCGGATAGCTTTTGCAGGTTTTTATTGGCAACGATCACCGCTCCGCCGATCAGTGCCGCCAGCAACACGATGATCACAATGACAATCATCAAAACTTTCTTTCGTCTGCTCACAGTCAATCCCCCCATTCTCCTATTGTATAATACATGCTTGCTTTGTTCAGCCTGTATCTATTATACATGATGCACGCCGGGTTTGCATTAACGATTGGTAAGTCTTTAATTCATTGATTAAAATACCCGATCTGCCATGCACCGCTGCACCCTTTACAGCGTTATGCACTTACTGTATGATTGGGACAGAAAATAAAATGCAGGAGACGTGACCCATGTCAACGCAGAGCAAAAACACCGTATCAGAAATCAAAACCGTTACCATTGTGGGGCTTGGTGCGCTGGGAACGCTGTTTGGGGATATTCTTTCCCTGTCCATGCCCAAAAACGATTTGCGTATCCTGGCAGACCCCAAACGCATCGCCCGTTACCAGACAGACGGTGTATTTGCCAACAGCAAGGCCTGTGATTTTCAATATGTATCTACCGATGGCACCGCCAAAGCCGCCGATTTGGTTCTCGTCGCCGTTAAGGCCCCGCAGCTTAACGACGCGCTTGAGGTCATGCGCGGCCATGTTGGCGAAAGCACGCTGATCCTGTCCCTGCTTAACGGCATCAGCAGCGAGGAAATCATCGGCAAGCAGTTCGGCATGGACAAGGTGGTCGATTGCGTTGCCTACGGCATGGACGCGGTGAAGGAAGGCAATCACCTGACCTACAGCCACGCCGGAAAGCTGTGCATCGGCACACGCATCAGCGGTCAGCCAACGGAAGTCGTCGCAGCAATCGAACGCTTTTTTCAGCGTACGGGCTTCCCCTATGAAATCAGCGAAACCATGGGAAAACGGATGTGGGGCAAATTTATGCTCAATGTAGGGGTCAACCAGACGGTCGCGGTTTTCGGCCCGGATTACGGGTCTGTGCAAGCCCCCGGCCCGGCGTGGGATACCATGATCGCCGCCATGCGCGAAGTAATTGCACTCTCTGCCTTTGAAGGCGTTGACCTGACGGAAGATGACCTCAGCTATTGGCTGAATGTGCTGGCAGGCTTGAATCCACAGGGAAAACCATCCATGCGGCAGGATGTGGAAGCCAAACGCAAAAGCGAAGTCGATTTGTTTTCCGGCACGGTTTTAGCGCTTTCAAAGAAGCATCAACTGGACACACCCGTCAACCGTATGCTCTATCAGCGCATTCTAGAAATCGAAGCCGCATACCCAGCCATTTCTGTATAACTCAATTCAATTGGAGGCGATTCCCATGTTTTCACTGCCCACGTATACCGCGCCGGATTTTTCGGAGAAGCGCTTTGTATCCGCACCGGATGTTGTAACCGTACCGGCCCCCGGCGACGGCATTTTGCCGGATAACTTTTATGCGACGAATATTTATCCGGAGTATTTTAAGCTGGACGGCAGTTGGGTGCTGATCAGCGCGGCTCGTATGGACTGCGCCGTGGTCATCAAAGACGGCAAACCGACCGCCACCGAAGCCCGCAAAGTGATGCAGGGTGACCGTATTGTCGTCGGTCGGGAGGAAGACCTGAGCAACGGCGTATTTACGCATACCAAGGCGTTTCAAAGCGTAAACGGCCGGGGCGATGCACAGAGCTTTGCCTTCCGCACCGGGAAATCCCGGGAAACGTCGTACTCCAGAGATTATGATGAGCTGTACGAAGTACTGCGGCACGACCGCGATCATGGCACCATTGTCTGGGTGCTCGGCCCTGCGGTTGCCTTTGACCATGATTCCCGTAAATCGCTGTCCGGGTTAATCAAAAGCGGGTATGTACACGCCGTACTCGCCGGGAATGCCCTGGCGACACACGATATGGAAGCCGGGCTGTTTCACACCGGATTGGGACAGGATATTTACACAAAAGAGCTGAAATACAACGGCCACTATTACCATTTGCAGACCATCAACGATGTGCGTTCCGCTGGCTCGATTGAGCAGTATATCAATGGTCACCCGGAACAGGATGGTATTGTGGCTGCCTGTGTACGCAAGAACGTACCGATGGTGCTGGCTGGGTCTATCCGGGATGATGGCCCCCTGCCCGGCGTAATCAGCGATGTGTATCAAGCACAAAACGCCATGCGCCAGCATACCATGCAGGCTACTACCGTGATTGCACTGGCCACGCAGCTGCATACCATTGCCACCGGGAACATGTCGCCCTCCTGGCAAATCCGCGATGACAAGCTGCGCCCCGTGTATTTCTACACGGTCGATGTTTCTGAGTTTGCCGTTGGCAAGCTGCGCGACCGTGGCAGTCTTTCCACCATCAGTATTGTCACCAATGTACAGGATTTTCTCATCAATACCGCCCGCAGTCTAGGCGTGCTATAAAAATACATGCCGGAGTATACTCCAGCATGTTTCTGTCCTTCGCTAACGCATCCGCTAATGGGTGCGTTTTGTTTCGAAACGCTTTATCCGTATGAGAACACCGATAACAATTAAAACGGCCCGTAATTAATGGCGACGCCGATCAACAGGAAGACCGCAGCCAGCCCCAGCGAGATCAGCTGTAATTTCAAGGTCCACTTAATCCATTTGGGGTATGTGACGACCGTCAGCCCCAGGCAAATCAGCAGCACCGGATTGGTGGGATAGATCATGTTGGAAAACCCATCCCCAAAGCTGAACGCCAGCACAGAAGTCTGCGCAAAATGGAACATGTTGGCAAGCGGTGCGACAATCGGCATAACCAGAAACGCCTTGGCAGAAGACGAGCCAACGAACAGCTCCAGCACCAGAATGAATACGAAAATCAGCAGGATGGCGACATACGGCGACGTGGACTCGATCAAGCCCGCAGCGTGATACAAAATAGTATCCATGATCCCACCATTGGAAATGATGAATTTTACGCTCATCGCCATGAGTATCAGCACAATGCCGGGCGCGATGCCCGCAGCTGCGCTGCCGATGATTTTCAGTTTCCGTTGATTCGCAATCCCCGCGATACCGCTGGCCGTCAGGCCGCCCACAAGCAGCAGAACACCGAGGATGGGCAGCATTAACTCAGACAGGATGGAGACAAAGGACGAAAGAACAAACAACAGCAGCATCAACGAAAGGAAAATGCCAAAGGCAAGGCTGGCTTTTTTGAGCCTTGCGTATTCCTCCGGCGTTTTTTCGGCGAGCACTTGATCAGGCTGCCCGTATCGCTGTATTTTTCACGCAGGGCTGCGTCGTCGCCATAAACCTTGGACTGTGCCGGGTCTTTTTCGATCTTGCGCGCATAGCGGTATAAGAACAGGAACAGCACACCGAAATACACCGCAAAGATCAGTATGCGGTAGCCTGAGCCCGAGTACAGCGGCAAGCCCGCCAGCTTCTGGGTAATCGCGATGGAAAAGGGATTGGTAATGGCCGCTGTAAACCCAAAGCAGGATGCCAGCATGCTCATACCCAGCCCCACCAGCGAGTCCCAGCCCAGGCAGTAAGCCAGCGCGAGGATAATCGGCACCAGCGCGATGTTTTCCTCAAACGTGCCCAGCACCGCACCCATCAGCATGAATACAAACACGATGATAGCCATCAGTGCATACTTGTGTCCGCCAAAACGCCGCACCACGCCAGAGATAAATAAAAGCATAATGCTACTTTTCTCCAGCAGTGAAAACGCCATGCTCACCGCCAGCAAAAAGAAGATGATAACAATAACCACCGCGCCGTCCGCGCTAAACAGTACCTCGATAGGCGCGGTAAACCAGCGGTATACGGGGAATTTCGCCACATCAGTTTGCTGATAGTCCAGCAGCATCTCCCGGCCGTCTACCATCTCCCGTGTATAGCTTCCCGTGGGGATAATCTGGGTCAGAACCCCAACGGTGATCATCAGCAGGAACAGAATCACGAACGCAACGATAAACGTGCGCTTGCCGATTTTCAGGGACGCTTCCTCGTGTTTGTTTTGCACAGTGCCGTCCTCCAACGCCCGGCTAAATGAATGCCGGGTTATTTTCCATGTCAAACCCTATACTATTGCCATTATAAAAATGCAGCCAACTAAAGTCAATCGCCGCGGGCCGTGTATCCTGCTTTGTTTTCATACTTGTAAATCCATTTTCCGGCTTCACATAAACTTCACCGTGCCGCAGTTCAATAGAGACAAGGCGAGTGAACCCACGCAAACCCAAAATGGTGCAGGTCGCAACGGCCACCGCTACGCAAGCGTGGATGAACTCACCAGCAAACACATTTCTTTCCAACCAGACCCTCATGATAGGAGGTAAATATCATGAAGACCCAAACAAAACACAACATTCGTAAACTGCTAGCACTGCCCCTGACCCTGGTACTCCTCTTCCTGTGGATTCCCGTCACCAATGCAGCCGGAACCCAGCCGCCACAGGGCCAAAGGCCCGGCGCAAACCATAACCCTCCGCCCGAAAACCGGCAGACGATATCCCAAACCCCACCAAACGGCGGCTTGCCTGCGCAGTCCACCTACACGATTGCAGAAGCCAACGCGATTGAAAACGACTTGGTACCAAGCGTGGATACCACCGGACTCCGTGGCAACTACCCCATCGTAGATACAGGCATCACGGCCTTTTACTCCGACTCAGGCACCATCAAAGAGCCCGGCGAGGGCGACCCCTACTACGGGCAGGATGCCAGCTATCAAGGAAGCGCCTTCAGCTATACCGACAACGGAGACGGCACCGTGACCGACAACGTGACCGGGCTGATGTGGCAACAGGACCCCGGCGAGAAAATGACCTGGCCGGAGGCTGTGGAAATGGTGGAAACCTTTGAACTGGCCGGGTATAGCGACTGGCGGCTACCCACCATTAAAGAGCTGTACTCGCTGATTGATTTCACCGGGGAGACGAATGTCACACCCTATATCAACACAGACTATTTCACCTTCAACTACGGCGACACAACGGGTGAACGTTCCATCGATTCACAATATGCTACCAGCACGATCTACGAATCCGACACCATGACCCACAACACCACCATGTTTGGCGTAAACTTTGCCGATGGACGCATTAAAGGGTACCCGATTGATAAAGACTTCTACGTTTTACTGGTGCGCGGCAATACAACCTACGGCCTGAATAATTTCGTGGATAACGGCGACGGTACGATCACCGATCTGTCCACGGGCTTGATGTGGATGATGTATGATTCGGGTTATCTGGAAGATGATGGCGCGATGGACTGGGAAGATGCCCTTGCCTGGGCTGAGGATCTGGAGTATGCAGGCTATTCCGATTGGAAGCTGCCCGATGCCAAAGAGCTGCAAAGCATTGTCGATTACACCCGCTCTCCCGATACCACAAACTCCGCCGCCATTGATCCCCTGTTCCAGGTTACAGAGATACAAAACATGGACGGTTCTCCGGGCTATCCGTTCTACTGGACCTCCACCACCCACCTGGACGGGCGCAACCCCGGAGAATACGCGGTCTATATCGCCTTTGGCGAAGCGCAGGGCGAGATGAACGGCGTAATCATGGATATGCATGGTGCAGGCGCGCAGCGCAGCGATCCCAAATCCGGCAATGAAGCCGACTACCCTTACGCCAATACCAACGCACCGCAGGGAGATGTGCAGTACGTATTCAACTACATCCGTGCCGTGCGTCCGGTTGACTGACAATATGGTATAATAAGCGCAAACACGAACCCTGAGGCCTGATGAGGTACGGTATGAAAATTCTGGTGATTGATGATGAAAAGAATGTACGGCGCATCGTAGGCGACTATCTGCGCAATGAAAACTACGAGGTGCTTGAAAGTGCCAGCGGCGAAGACAGCCTTTTAACCATCGCCGAGACCCCGGACATCGACCTCATCCTGCTGGACATCCGCATGCCCGGCATGGACGGCTACGAAACCATTAGCGAGATCAGGAAGATAACGGACGTACCCGTTATCTTCCTGACTGCGCTGGACGAGCCTTACAACGAGGTCAAAGGACTGGAATACGGCGCGGACGACTATATCACCAAACCCTTTCAGTACCAGGTGCTGATCGCCCGCGTAAAGGTATGCATCCGCAAGGATCGCAAAGGCCTATCGGACGCCCGGCATTTTGGGACTCTGACTGTGGATTTTTCAAACCGCGCCGCAAGCATCCACGGTAAGGATCTGGGGCTGACGCATAAGGAGTTTCAGCTTTTGGAATACCTGATCCGCAATCATAACCTGACGGTAGAACGGTCGAAGCTTTTAGACAGGGTTTGGGGCTTTGACTACTATGGTGACCCGCGCACAGTGGATACGCATATTAAAACCCTGCGCGCAAAACTAAAGGACTATGAAACCGTGATTCAAACGGTTCGCGGGGTGGGCTATCGTTTTGAAATTGCCGAAGATTAAAACTATCCGCAACAAAATACTGCTGGTGTTCTCGATGACGTTCTTTGTATTGCTCATCGTGCTTTTTCTGGTGATTCGTGTATTTCTGGTCGATTATTTCCAGTCGACCAACCATCGCAACATGCGCAATGAAGCCAATCGTTTTGTGCAGGACTTTCGCTCCGGTGATTCCGAGACTGCGATTGACACCGTAAGCAAAAACACGGGAGCACGCGTATTCCTTTTCAATAAAGACCTCCAGCCTGTCGCTACGCCTGCAGCCTGGCAAAACAACCTGCTTTTCAGCACAGATGACATCAGGATGCTCTATGACCACGCCGCCGCCACGGAAGGGTATTTCACTGTGCTGGGCGGCGATATACCGGACGAACAAACCATGGTCTATACGCTGCTCTTTGGCAACGGGACGATGCTAATGCTCACCAAAGCCATGGGCCTGGTCGGTGAAGCATCGCGGATGTTTTTCAGCTTCATGATGCTGTCGTCCATTGTGGTGTATCTGGTCGGGCTTGTCATCATCTTCCTCATCTCCCAAAGCCTAAGCAAGCCCCTGACCGAGCTTAACCGCGTCACCCGCAAGATGGCTAGCCTCAACTTTGATGAAACCCTTGCCGTAAAGGGCAATGACGAGCTTGCAGAGCTGACCGGCAGTGTAAATCAAATGGCGGATGCCCTATCCGGCACCATCGGTAAGCTTCATCAAAGCAATGAACAGTTGGAACAGGAACTGCGCAAAGAACGCAGCCTTGAATCCATGCGCCGCCGCTTCGTTGCCGACGTATCCCATGAGCTGAAAAACCCCATCAGCGTCATCCTCGGCTACGCTGACGGACTGCGGATGGGCCTGCCCAAAACACAGAAGGAAACGCAGGAATACTACGAAGTCATCGTCGACGAAGCCAGCGGCATGAGCGACCTGGTGAAAAACCTGCTCGACCTGTCCAGCTACGAATCAGGCAGCTTTACGCTGCACAAAGAACCCTTTAGCCTGCGGGAGCTGGCCAATCAGGTCATAGAGCGGTTCAGCAATATCCAAGATGAAAAGGATGTCCGCATTGAACTGATGGCTGACGGCCCGTGCGAACTGACGGCCGACCGTCTCCGTATCAATCAGGTGCTGAGCAATCTGCTAGGCAACGCGATCAAGTATGTGGACGATCGCGGCAGTATTCGCCTAGAACTCCACCAGGAGGGCGGCAATATACGGCTAATCGTGGCCAACTCCGGCCCGCCGATTCCAACGCAGGAACTGAAGCTGATCTGGAACAGCTTCTATCGGGTGAACACCCAGCGAAGCGGTAACGGTCTCGGTCTGGCGATTGTCAAAAGCATTGCAGAGATGCACGGCGGCAGCGTACACGCCTATACCGAAGACGGCTTCAACTGCTTTGCGGTTACGTTGCCGCTTTGATAACCATCTCAAGTGCTTTGACACCGTCTCTGATTTGAGCAATGGATAGATGCCCGTAACCAAGCAACAGGGTATCCTGATAATCTGCGCCGTTGCTGCTGTACTTAGAAACCGGCTGGATGCGAATGCCGGTTTTTTTGCATTGTTCGATAAAGTCATCCCCGAATATGCACCCCGGAAATTGCAGCGCAATGTGCAGGCCGGATGCATCGCCCTGCGGAATGACCGCATCCCCAAATACATGTGTAAGGGCTTCGAGCAGTGCGTTCCGTTTTTCACCGTACACGCGTTTCATACGCCGAATGTGCTTGTCCATCTTCCGTGTCTGTAAAAACCATGCAAGCGCTGCCTGTTCCAGCATAGGGTTTTGCACATCCAAATAGGTGCGGCTGTGCCGCCACTGTTTTTGCAGGGCTTTGGGGAGCACCACAAAGCCTATTCGCAGGGCCGGGAACAGGGTTTTGGAAAAGGTACCAACATAAATCACACGAGAAGCGCTCATCGAACGGATGGGGCTGATCGGAGCCCCTGTGTAGCGGAATTCGCTGTCGTAATCGTCCTCGATGATATAGAAATCCTTCTCCTTCGCCAGGCGAATCAGCGCAGCCCGGCGATCCGCCGGTAGAATACTGCCCAGCGGAAACTGGTGCGAAGGCGTAACATAAACCGCCGATAGCGCTTGTCCACGCAGCGCCGCGACCTCCGCGCCCTGCGCTGTGACTGGCATCCAGTGCAGCGGATATCCCTGATCTTGAATCACAGTTCGTATGCCGGGGTGAGACGGATCTTCCAGAGCAAATGCATGCCCCTCACGGCGGAGCAACTGCATCAGTAGGAACAGCGCTTGCGTGGACCCCGAGGTCATATAAATGTCGCGCTTGTCAACATCCAGGTTGCGGGCACGCTTCAGCCAAAGGGCAATCTCCCCGCACAGCGGCGTATACCCCTTCGTGCCGGTATAGGTAAACTGTTCTTTGGTCAGGCTGTCCGCCGCGTACCTGATTCCCTCGTTCCACTGTTTCCAGGGGAAAACCGACAAATCCGGCTGCCCCGTTTTAAAATCCCAGCTGACTTTCGTTTCCGTTGGCACGGGAGCCTTTGGTGATTCCGTTTCCTCTGCCCGATCAAGGGACAGTCCTTCCGCCACCTTTGATGGCGCGCCCTGCCGGGTGATGATGAAGCCTTCCGTCCATAGCATATCGTACGCAGCGCACACTGTGTTGCGCGACACGCCAAGCTCTGCCGCCAAATCCCTCGTGGAGGGAAGAGGTTCCCCTGCCGCCATTTTGCCCGACACTATGCCGTCCTTTAGCGTTTGGTACAGCTGACGCTGCAAACTAATGCCTGATTTACGGTCAAGCGGGATATCCCACATGGTTTCTTCCTCCACTGGTACTATGATACTTCACCATATCTGGCCCTTTACTGGTCCAGTTGAATACTTATCATTATACCTGTGCAGCAAAATCATGCAAGGGGATGTGGCGTATCAACCAAGCAACACAGGGAAAACTCTACCTGACAGGCGCGTTTGCACTGGCCGGAACTTCGGTCGTGATGGGTTACATGCTAACCGAAACACTTGGCACCTTCACCATTACAGCCATCAGTATGCTGATTGTGATCGCCGGACTTCTCCCGTTTCTCCTTCGAAGAACGCTGCAAACCATGCAAGCCCTCACCAAGGGGCAATGGCAGCTGATATTCGCCCAGGCCTTTTTCGGCATCTTCCTGTTTCGTATGTTTCTGCTGCTGGGTGTGCAGCATACCAGCACTGCGGAAGCTGGCATCCTGACTGGAGCTATTCCCGCCCTGACCGCCGTTGGCGCGTACTTTGTGCTACGAGAACGACCCACCCGGTGCACGATACTCGGTGTTGCTGCGACCGTTTTGGGCATTGTCCTGCTGCAAGGAAATGGTGTATTCGCCGCAAAGCTATCCACCAGCCATTGGCTCGGCAATCTGCTGGTTCTGCTTGGCGCAGCCAGCGAGTCGGCATTTCGAATCATCTCCCGCAAACAAAAACGCGTTGAGACCCAGATATCCGCCATCCATCCCATGGTACAAACATTGCTGGTATCAACCTTTGCGCTGCTGCTGTCGCTCATTCCGGCACTGCTGGAACAGCCGTGGTCAGCACTGCACACGCTATCTATGCGGGATGCCTTTGTGCTTCTCTGGTACGGTTTGGTCATCACAGCGCTTTCATTTGGTTTCTTTTATGCCGGGGCCAAGCGCTGCAGCGCGTATACCATCGCCGCATATTCCGGCGTGATGCCCTTAACCTCCATGCTGCTTTCTGTCGTCGTCCTCCACGAACCAATCGGTTTTGCGCAGGTTGCCGGCGGAGTGCTGGTGCTATCCGGTATGCTATTGATTGGGTTGCGTTTCAATAAGCGAGCGTCTCGGTATAATCCAGGCATTACAAGGAAAGGATGATCGCAATGAAACGAAATCCCATTCAACCTCCGCAGCTTGCCAAAAGCCCTGCCTTTTCACAGGCGATTGAAGTTACCGCACCATCTTCCCTATTATTCATCGGCGGCCAAAATGCCCTGGATGCAGAGGGAAATCTTGTCGGAGAGAATGATTTTACAGCGCAGGTCAAACAAACACTGCGCAACGTTAAAACCATACTGGATCATGCCGGATACACCATCGACAACGTAGTCGACATGACTATTTTCTATAAAAATGGCAACGACGGCCGACTCGGCTATCAGGGGTTTTTGGATGTATTCGGAAAACCGCATGTTCCCCCGACCGTATCCGCCATTCAGGTTGAAAATATGGGCATCCCGGAACGCCTTGTTGAAATCAAAGCCGTTGCCGTGAAATAAACCTAAGGAGCGTGACTATGCTTAGAGTAGATTCCGCCGTTGAAAAGCACCACCCCGGCACGCAGATGGGTGTACTTGCCATGCGCAACATTCAGCCCAAAACGCCGCTTGCGCCGGAGCTTGCAGCCAGCGCCATGGAGGCAATCCGCAGCCGCTACGGGCAGTTTAGCCGTGCCGAGCTTAAAGCGCTGTACCCGGTCAAGGCCTATGTTGATTATTACCGCAAGTTTGGCTATAGCTACCATGTACTGGGGCAGCTGGAAAGCATACTGTCCGGCAAGCGCAAGGTCAGCAATGCCTCCGGGCTATTGGCATCCATGTTCTTAAGCGAACTGGAAAGCATGATTTTAACTGCCGGGCACGATCTGGACACGCTTACTATTCCACTTACTTTGGGTGTGACAAGCGGAGCCGAGCAGTTTCAGTCCATCTCCGGGAAAGTTGTTGCAACAATCCCCGGTGATTTGATGGTTCAAAGCGGAAACACAGTCATCTCCTCCATCCTGCGCGGCCCGGACTTTGGCAGCAGAATCACCGATGCGACAACCTCTGTACTGTTTACCCTGTATGCGCCGCGTGGCGTTGAAACAAGCGCTCTTTCGAGCGCTTTGCATCATTTAGAAAATCGGCTGCGGAGTGTATCGCCAAATGCCGAAACCATAGAATCTCGTATTTATCCGTCTACGTAAGAACTGTTCGCGGTAGTCTCTTTATTGGCCCTTCTCCATGACGATTTCCACACCCGCTGTTTCCGTTTGCTCCGTGTGACTTAACCCGTGTTCCTTGAGGGTGAAAGACAGTTTCCCATACAGACCTTCCTTGATCGTATGAACCATCTGCCCTTTATGGGGTGCTCTTAGTGTCGCCCCGGCCACCTGCTCAGCCGATATTTTCAGTTCGCTTTTATGGTTAGTTAGGGTAATATCCACCTGTCGGTCCTTGGCTTGCAGCTGGCAGTTACCGCGAGTATAGGTGGCATAGCGATAGTGCTTTCCCTCAAATAACAGGTGGGCTATATACCCCTGAAAACTCATGCCGAGCATGGGAATATCCGCCCAGGAAAAGAATAACGCGGCATCCCCCGCAAAATGATTGGATTGCAGCCATACATAGCGTTTTGGAAACGAGCTGCCCCAGTCTTTTTCTATATATCCTTTTCCACCGCTAAAATTCACGCGTTTGCCGCCGATGGTCAGCACCCCATGTAAATCATGGCTGACGCTAATTACCGAGTGAATGCACTCCATACCGGACAGGTAGCTGAACGGCCCCATGATCGTCGGTGCCCAGGCTGAGGTTTGCGGTGCAAGCATGCCTGTAAATTGCAGCTCGCCCGATATTTGCAGTTGCTCTCCCTGCAAAGAGATAGCGATGCCGTCTCTGCGGAAGCGATTGCCGTCCGCTTGCAATACAAACGGCTCGTCCTCCGCCTTAAAATTCTCGATAACTATAAAATCCGTGGTCTGCTTCCACGCGCCATCGGTGTTGTCTGCTAGTATTACCTGAAGAAAATGCGTTCTTTCACCTGCTGAAACGCTAACGCCGGGGATAAAACACAGTACAGTCTTCTCATCGGCTGCAACCTGCTTAAAATACCAGCCTTCGAAGTAGTGTTTTCTATGCAGGTTTTGAAAACGTATGGTGTTATGTTGCCTGCGGTTTTTCAATACGATTCTCCCTTCCCTCGTTTCTTTAGCGCGGGTCGCACACATACCAGGCCGCATGCTCGCCGACATCGATGACTTTCACCTTGTCAAAGCACGCCCCCATGGCGGACAGGCAATCCCGCAGCTCCGTCTCGGCGGTTTGAATGAAACGAAAATAGTCGCCGCGCTCAAGCCACTCGATCAGCGAGGTCAGTGGTCTGCGGCGCTGGTTATAATCATAAATAATCACTTTATGCTTGGCTACCCTTTGCATCTCTTCATACAACCGCTTGCGCTCCGGTTTTCCCATTCCATGGGCAACATAGGATGCGATGGCTATATCAAACTGCTTGTCGGCAAACGGAAGCGGCTGGTCTGCGCTTGTTTTTAGAAAATTCACAGCACGGTTTT
Organism: Candidatus Limiplasma sp.; assembly: GCA_963675925.2. Lineage (GTDB taxonomy): Bacteria > Bacillota > Clostridia > Christensenellales > Aristaeellaceae > CAXXOK01. Next base: position 153,603 of record CAXXIB010000003.1, on the reverse strand, counting down.
CGGGGTTTTTCCTGGCCGAATCGAGCATTTTCTGCGCCGTATCCACGCCCGTGACCTGCAAGCCAAACGCAGCCATGGCGGCGCATAGCGCGCCCGTACCGCAGCCAACATCCAGCACAGTTTGGTAATCCCGAAGGTCTAACTCCGCAGCGGATGCCTGAAGCACCTGCGTAAAGGCTTGTTTTTGTTTATGGTAAAACAGGCGATACACCGGCGCAATACGGTTGAATAACGTTTCACTGCTTTCTTTGCTCAACAGGTCGCTCCCCTTTCCACCGTGCTTGCTACGCTCATTATACCAGACCAAGATAATCGTGCTCGATTACACCCTGCATCGCATCGATCTCTTTAAAACTTTCCTTCAAGGCTGCGCTTTCCACCTTGCCCAGGCGACTGGAATCGATATAGTTATCGAGCTTTTCATTTCTCTCAATGGACAAAATCTGATTCCACAGCCGCAGCCGCAGCAATAATTCGTACGAAGCCACAATTTCGCGGTGACGCGCGTCCGAGATTACACCCAAACGCTTGATGGCATCCAACTGCCGCAGGGTGTTGACTTCTTTCACCGCGTGTCGTATGGCGTACAGCCTGGCAAAGCTGACAATGGCAATCTCCGGGGTTTTAATATCAATCCCGTCACTACCGGCTGATAGGATACCGCCAAACAGCCGCAGCGGTGTTTTAAAGGATACGGCACTTTGCGCCAGTAGCTTGATAAACCGGCGGTCATCGGTCACGTCCGCGTAGATCGTACTTCGAATTTCCTCTTCCAGCATGGTATTGCCATACACCGTGCGGAAGTCCAGCAGGGTGGAAAACTCCATAATCTGCTGCGGTTCTCCGGTTTCAATCCGCTCTTTAAAGTCCGCTTTCCACACGTTGATAGGCTTGCACCATTTGGGATTGGCGGCAATCATGCCGCCTTTGCATTTCACATAACCGGCAAGCTCCAGATTATCGCAGACGATGGTTGCCAGTTGATGAAAATACGCCTGCGTATCCTCTGCGGAATCGCCTTCACCATGCGTATACACCAAAGCATTATCCTGATCGCTGTAGAGCGACTGGGCCTGCCTGCCCTGACTGCCCAGTGCCAGAAACGCAAAGGGTACCGGCGGTTTGCCGATGTCCCGAATAGCAAGCTCAATCAGCTTTTGGGTGGCGATATCGGTAATCAACGCCACCATATTGCCAATCGCGATGGAGGATGTCCCAATTTCAAGCAATGAACCGACAAACTCCGGCGTCTTTTTGCACAGCGCGGCAATTCTGTGGGGCTGATCTGCGTTGGTAATCGCCTCCGCCAGCTCCGAAGCCATCATGCTGGGTATATGCAGCAGCCTGTTCAGCGCCGCCTGCGAGCCGGTATGCCCGGCGTGTTCCGTTTTCCGCTTGACCAATATCATCAGGCCGTCAACCGCGTCGATTGCATCGTGCTTCACGGTCAGTGTGCACTGCTCCAGCGTGCCGTCACAGCGCTTGATTACACCATCCACCGTGCTTTCCGCGTTTCCGTCCCCGCCACCGCTCAGCAGCTGCAGCCATTCAGCGTTGCCTTCCACATCCGGAAATATATCGCTTAAATATAGCAAATCAATACGGCCGTATGCACAGCCGAGTATTTCATACACAACGGCATTGGCATAGCGGCACCGCCCACCGGCAATAAACAGCGCACCTTCGGTGGCAGCCTCCGACAGGGCTTTATAGCGGTGTGTGGATTCCAGCAGCAACTTTTCTGCGTCCTGCCTGGACCGTTCCAGAAATATACCGTGATGAATTAAATAGGCCAGCAAAATCAGCACAATCCCGATCACGCCGCCGGAAATAATAATGATATATCCGCGCAGGGTCGCAATTTCGGATTGCACATCATGCGCGTAGATGCCCGTGCCAATCACCCAGCCCCAGGGTTCAAAGTAACGGATGTAGGATTCCTTGGCTTCTACCCTGCCCGGATCATCCATCCATTGAAATACGTAGCTTATATACCCCTCGCCCTCTTCTTTTGCCAGGTCGGCAAACTCCACAAAGATTTGGTTGCCTTGCGTATCAACAAACTCCGACACATCCTGATTGTTCAGGTCTGTTCGATATGGATGCATGAGTATTTTTGGGCTCAGGTCTTGAATCCAGAAATAGTCCTTGTCATCCACGCCATAGCGCATGGCGGAAATGCGGTCCTTGGCCAGCGTTTGCGCCTCCGCAAGCGTCATTCTGCCGGCCTGCTCCTCCTGCACGGCTTCGGCTAATACGCCGTACGCCGCCTGGGAAAGCTGGCGGATGGTTTCCCGCTTGATGTCCATGAGCGTATCTTCAAAATACGGCAGGAAGAACACAAACAACGATACCACAAACAACGCCAGTGACAGCACCGCCGGTAAAATGATGTTGAGCGAAAACGAAAACCAGTCGCTCTTCTTCTTTTTCTGTTTCTGTTTGGTTTGCGCTTCTTCAACTGTATGCGCGGCATAAGCCGTATGCAAGAGCGCGTCGCGGAATGCATCCCACTGCTCACGCTCCACGGAGATGCCGGGTGCGTCTGTCGCCAAATCATGAAAGTCCGTACCCATGGACGAAGCCAGTTTATACTGCCTTGCCATGGCATGTACTATATCGTTTTGTTCCTTTGTATAAGGGCCATATATGGCTTCTATGCCATCCAGCCCCAGGTTTTTTAGCTCGCTGACGAGTTTTTCAAGCTTTGCAGGATCGGGCTGGGTTGAAAGCGGGTGTGCCAGTACGGTAATCCCGCCCGCCTTGTGAATCATGGCGATGACATCCGCCGAGTCGATGTGGTCGGGCTGTACCAATTCATCTTTCGTGGTAACGGACCTGCCGCTAAGCATTTCCTTGAGCGTTTCATCGTCTTCATCAAAGCCATAGGCCAGGATATGAACCGCGTCTCCCTGATGGTTTGCCGTAATTTCCACCCCGGAGATATACCCGATATCATACTGGGCTAGCGCTTTGCTAAATGCTTTAAGGCCGATCATCGTATCATGGTCGGTTAACGCGGCAATCTTCACGCCGTTTTGATACATAGCATAGGCCACCTCCGCCGGTGGCAGCATACCGTCGCTCCAGGAAGAATGGCTGTGCAAATCGATACGGATTGTTCTATGCTCCTGCGCTTCATCGTTTTGCGTAGCAGGCTTTTGTGTGGACGGGATATGCTCTTTTTTCATAGGGCCCTCATTCAAGTTGTCCGTGCTTGGCTGCTTCCGCCGCAGCAATCTACTTGTATTATACCATATGGGAAGCGCATTGGTTTATGCAATACATTCACCGTTTACGCGCACTGCTCCTGCGGAGCAAAGCATAGCATGCTTGCAAAATGGAACTGAAAAGAGTATATTGACTTTTATAATGTAAATTTATGCGCATAAACGAGCGCATAGACGCAATTCTTTCGCACTGACTAAATTGAAAAGGTGGTTTTTTTCATGCAACACGAGAACGTGACCGACCACAAAAAAGACTACGCCGCCCCCTACAAGGCCAAGCTTGGGCTATGGATGTTTCTGCTCTACACCATTGTCTACGCCGGTTTCATCATTATCACGGCGTTCTCGCCTGAGACAATGGGCCTGGACATCGGCAACATCAACCTGGCCATTCTTTACGGCTTGTTCCTGATTGCGTTCGCCGTGGTACTGGCGCTTGTTTACAACCTTCTTTGCACGCGCTGTGAAAAGCGCATGAACGCTGATGCGGAAGAGGAGGGCACACCATGAATTATCAACCGTCTGTTTGGGCCGTGGTCATCTTCTTCTCCTTTGTGGCTTTCGTATTGCTGATCTCCCGCTTCTTTGCCAAGCGCTCGCAAAGCGCCAAGGGCTACTACACCGCAGGCGGCTCCGTTCCCTGGATGGTCAACGGCATAGCGTTTGCCGGGGATTATCTCTCCGCTGCGTCCTTCCTAGGCATCTGCGGGATGATTGCATTTTATGGCTTTGATGGCTTTTTATATTCCATCGGCTATCTTGCCGGGTGGATGGTCGCGCTGTTTGTGGTGGCCGAGCCGCTCAAGCGTATGGGCAAGTATACCTTTGCCGATGCATTGGACGCTCGCTTCAAGTCCAAGGGCATTAAAATTGCCGCCGGTGTCAGCACGCTAATCGTTTCGGTGTTCTATCTGATACCGCAAATGGTTGGTGCGGGCTCGCTGGTGACACCGCTGCTGGGCTGGCCGCATTGGCTGGGCGTGGTGTTGGTCGGTACCGTGGTTATCTTCATCGTTGCCACGGCCGGTATGGCCTCCACCACCTATGTGCAATTTCTAAAGGGCGCACTGTTAATCATCTTCTCCTGCGTACTGGTGTTTATGGTGCTCAACAAAGGGTTGTTTACCGATGAATATAAATCATTGGAAGTCGATAACGCCGCAAGCGGCACCGTGACGCTTATCGACCCTAACTATACCGTGGAGAGTGAATGGACTGTCGGCGATCTTCTGTTCGTCGCTGTACGCTCGGCCGAAGGTGAGCAGAGCATATGGGCCTACAACGCACAAAAAGACCTGCTGGAAGAAACGCTGTTCATTACCCACAAAGCCGACGGTACGGAGCTGTTCAACGGTGCTCCCAAGGAAGACAACAAGTTCTTCCAGGTGGGTAACCTGACCGATATCCGCGGCGTTCCCAATACGCAAACCGGCTCCATCGGCCCGTTCGCCTTTTTAGGTGCGATCAAGAATAGTACTGTCGTCCGCTGGGACAAGGCCATTGTGATGGACGACGGCGATAAAATTACCATCTATTATCAGCATCCGACCTCCGGCGCGGAAGTGATGCAGCCCGGACAGAAATTCCCCCTGGATACGATGCGGCATAAGCTAAACTTCATCTCGCTGATGCTGGCACTGTTCTTTGGTACCGCTGCCCTGCCGCATATTCTCATCCGCTACTATACGGTGAAAAACCCGGCAGCCGCGCGTAAATCCACCATTGTTGCGATTGTCTCCATCGGGTTTTTCTACCTGCTGACGCTATTCCTGGGCTTCGGCTCCATGATCAGCGGCGGGCTGGACCTGACCAACTCCAACATGGCTGCGCCGCTGCTGGCGAAAAACTTCAGCGTGGCGATCTTTGCCATTATCTCGGCCATCGCCTTTGCGACGGTGCTTGGCACCGTAAGCGGCCTGTTGGTGGCTTCCTCCGGCGCGGTGGTACACGATCTGGTCGGCAGTACAAAGCACAAAACCATGTCCGATAAAACAGAGGTGAAAATCGGCAAAATCGCAGCCATCGTCGTGGGCTGCATCGCCATCGTTTTGGGTATCGTGTTCAAGAACATGAACGTCAGTTTCCTGGTCGGATGGGCGTTCGCCGTAGCCGCATCGGCCAATTTACCGGCCATCATTATGGTGCTGTTTTGGAAACGCACCACGGCCAAAGGCGTTATTGCGTCAATCATCGTGGGGCTGGTTTCCGCCATGGCCATCATTTTACTTTCGCAGAGCACGTATAACGATGTGTATCATCTTGTGAATGTCACCGCCCCCATGCCGATTGATAACCCGGCCATTATCTCCATACCGCTCAGCTTCCTGACACTGATCGTCGTCTCGCTGATGACTAAGCAAAAGGAAACAACCGAGCAGCTATAGTCTTCATCAATCTTTGTAACAACGCGGGAAAGGGGTTACTTTTCCCGCGTTGTTTGTTTCGGCCCCGTTGTTTTTGTTTATGTTACATACCATACCGCAGCCGTAAAAACGGATTGCTGTATGCATGCCTCTTCTTCCCATAAGAGAAACGAAAAGGAGACAACATCAATGATAAAACGAGTCTTAAGCATCGCAGTGCTGCTTTTGGCAGCTTTGGTCTTATCCGCCTGTACCACAACCAACACGCCAGCCGCTACGGAAACACCCGCAGCTACGGAAACGCCGGCGGCGACGGATGCCCCCGCTGCAACCGACACCCCCGCCGCGACCGAAGACCCTGCCCAGAGTGAGGACCCCGCCAGCATGAGCGGCGATATAACCTTCACCGCCGATGAACTGGCAAAGTATGACGGCACGGGTGGCAACCCTGCCTACATCGCTGTTGACGGTGTCGTGTACGATGTGACCGATGTGCCGCAGTGGCGCGAAGGCTTGCACAACGGTTTTACTGCCGGTCGCGATCTCACCGAAGAGATTAAAACCGTGTCCCCTCACGGCCTGTCGAAGCTGACTGGCCTGACTGTCGTAGGATCATATGTAGAGTAAAACGTAGGAGATATACGCCATGTATGCAGTTCTTGGCTGGTTAAATGTCGGGTTTATCGCCGTGATGACGGCACCGTACTGGTTGCGCTTTATCAACAAGCACACCCTGCACCTCAAAGGCGGTGCCTACGCAAAGACCATCAAGGTATTGCGTACTGTGCATAAGCCGCTGGGAGCGGCCGTCCTTCTGCTCATGCTCATCCACGGCTATCTTGCCCTTGGCGCGCTCAGACTGCATACCGGCACCATTACTGGTGTGCTCCTATTGCTGACTGCTATGCTTGGCAGTGTGTTCTTTTTCACCAAAAAGAAAGCTGCGTTTGTATGGCATAAGCGCATGGTGGGTCTGCTGGTGATCTTCATCGCCATCCACCTGCTGTTCCCAAGCGCAGTCTATTATCTGCTGAACTAGCTATGGTAACTCAAAAAAGTCCTGTGCCTTCGGGTACAGGACTTTTTGCTTGCCAGTCTTTGTTATACAGCCGTTGTATAGGCCACCCAGCTATTGTAAAGTTTAGCCACTCCAATCCTTAAATTTTCCTTGAACAACAAGATATAGTAGGTGGTTTATCCCCATCCTATCCTATTTTGTGTTATTATCGTTATCAATTTTACAGTAAAACAATACAATCTTAACCAATATAGTATAGAATTATTCATAAAGGTGGGGTATCATTAAGTATGTTCTTCTACAATATAAAGGAGGAAATCAACGTGAAAAGGACTCTATCTCTAATTTTGGCAATCCTGTTGGTTGCCAGCGTATCGTTTGCGATGGCAGATGCCATCAAAATGGACAAACTCACTCTTGAATTTGTTCCGTCGAAAGATGCCGATGTTATCATTACCGGCACCAAAAACCTTCCCGAACTGCTGCAGGCCGAGATGCTCAATCAAGGCTATGACATTGGCGAAGTCGACATTACCGTAGGCACCTCCTACGAAGCGACCGGCGAAGCCATGGCTGCCGGTTCTGTGGATCTCGGCTGGCTGCCCGGCGGCACCTATGCCCTGTTCTCCGACGAAGTGGATGTCATCCTGACGGCCACCCGCGCGGGCCTGAGCAACGATTCCACCGACCCCACCACCTGGAACGGTGAAGCCAACAAAACAGTACCCACTGAAGATCAGGTGACCTTCTACCGTTCGCTGATCTTCGCTACGCCGTCTGAATACGGCAAAGAACTGGCCGCCAAAGTAAACGCCGGCGAAACCCTGACCTGGGAAGACCTCGACAAGGCCAGCTGGGCCGTGATGAGAACATCTTCTTCTGCCGGTTACATCTACCCCACGCTATGGCTGATGGACAACTACGATGGCAAGAAGCTGACCGATCTCAGCACTGTGGTTACCCTCTCCGGCTATGGCGAAGCGTTTGCACAGGCTGCTGCCGAAGCAGTTGACATCACCGTTTGCTATGCTGACGGCCGTCGCGACTACGAAGACGCATGGATGCTCCCCACCACCGAAGCGGATGCCACCGGCAAAGCCGGCATGGGCCGTGACGTGAACATTTGGGACGAGATGAATGTTATCGGCGTCACCGAAGGCATCTATAACGACACCGTATCCATCACCAAGGCTAACCCCGAAGTGTACAACCCCGAGTTTATTGCGGCCATTCAGAACGCCCTGATCAACATCATCGCAACCGAAGAAGGCCAGGCCATCTTCTCGGTGTATAGCCACTCCGGCTACGCACTTGCAACTGATGCTGATTACGAAGGCGCGCGCAAAGCCCTGTACGCTGTACAATAAGCACAAGTTCCTTATATCACGCCAAAGGCGGTACGGTTCCTACCGTATCGCCTCTCTTTTTTGTTTGGTAAATGCGATTTGCAGGGGAACAGGCAACGCTTGTGCTTCCGGCTGCTTTTTGATATGCTGACCAGACAGAATGAAATCCAGGAACGGACGTGCTTTCATGATGGACCTTCGCCCTATCGATACAAGTACGGAAGCGCTGTATGACCGGATTGATAACCGCTATACAGCCCATGAAACCATCAGCATCCAGTACGGCGACGATAGCGGATTTTCGCTTTCCTTTACGCCGCTTCGGTCACCTGTTTTACGTACATACCCAGATGACAGTGTGCATACTGCGCAGGAATTAATCAACCGCACGGACGCTGAATGCTTTTTTGTCTGGATGGACGGTCAATTGGTGGGCCAGGCCGTTGTCACATCCTACTGGAACAAACTTGCCAACCTATGGGATATCCGGGTTGTGGAATCCGCCCGTGGAAAAGGCGTTGGCAAAGCGCTGATTGACGCCTGCTTACAATGGGCCGGGCAGCAGGGTCTGAAAGGCCTATCAGCAGAAACGCAGTCGCTCAACCCTTCGGCTTGCAGGTTCTATCAAAAAAACGGGTTTACGCTGGGCGGCGTAGATCAGCTATTGTATGCAGGCATCCAGCAGCAAGCTGCGGGATCTGCGCATCCGGTAGAATATGCACTTTTTTTCTACATTTTGTTTTAAACACGTACACAATGCCGCACGCATCGCGGCATCAAACTATACAGAGTAATGAGGCGTATCCATGATCGAGTTTATCCATACCGGTAAAACCTATCCAAACGGCGTACGGGGTCTGGACGATGTCAACCTGGAAATAGACCAGGGTGAATTTGTGGCTATCATCGGTCTGTCCGGCGCGGGAAAGTCGACCCTGATCCGTACCATTAATCGCATGATTGATGTGACAGAAGGGTATGTGATTGTGGACGATGTGGATGTGATGACCCTGCGCGGGAAATCTCTCCGCCGGTTTCGCAGGCACATCGGCATGGTGTTTCAGAGCTTTAATCTGGTCACGCGCTCAACGGTGATCAAGAATGTGCTCACCTCCATGGTGCCGGATATGAACTTCTTTGCCGCGCTGTTTGGCATTTTCACCAAAAAACAGGAGTTAGCCGCACTGGAGGCGCTGGATAAGGTCGGCATTCTCGACAAGGCCTATACCCGCTGCGATCAGCTGTCTGGCGGGCAGCAGCAGCGCGTAGCACTGGCCCGCACGCTGAACCAGGACCCGACCATCATCCTGGCGGACGAACCTGTTGCCGCACTGGACCCCGTAACCGCCAACCAGGTGATGAACGACTTTAAACGCATTAACAAGGAGATGAACATCTCCATTCTGATTAATATCCATCACGTTGATCTGGCGCTGGAATTTGCCGATCGTATTATCGGTATCCGCGACGGCCATATTGTATACGATGGCCCTGTTGAGCAGGTCACCGAGTCGGTACTGGACAGCATTTACAGCGGTGCGCCGATTCCCAAAGTAACCGATCCTGTTACAGAGGTAGACAGCAACCCCGAAAAACCGGCAGACGCTCCTCTGGAAAAGGAGGTTCTGCCCTGATGGCCAAGCAGAAATACAAACAGACGAAACCACCGCTGTTTGACCGCCTGTTCCCGCCGCGAACGATGGTTGTCGGCGAGCATAGCGTACAAAAACCACGGTCGCGTGCCTGGCTGATCTCGGCCGTACTTCTTGTTGTCGTAGCTGCATCGGTGATCATTACGAAGTTTGATGTCGGCATCCTGATCAGGCGCGGCCATCAGCTATGGGTCATCCTCGGTAAGATTTTCCACCCCAAATGGGAGTATTTCTCTAGAGTCGTCGATCCGCTGCTGGACACCATCAAAATGTCGGTCATGGGTTCGGTTATCGGGTCGGTGTTGGCCTTGCCTTTCTCCATCATTGCATCGGCGAATATCGTGAAAAACGGCATCGTGGTCGCCATCTTGCGCGTGCTGCTCAACATTGTCCGCACGCTGCCTACGCTGGTGATTGCCTCAATCTCTGCGCTGATGTTCGGCCTTGGCACCTTTGCCGGCACCGTAGCGATTTCCATCTTTACATTCGGCATCGTCAGTAAGATGATGTATGAAAGCATTGAAACCGTTGATATGGGCGCATTTGAAGCCATGGAAGCTTTGGGCTCGACCAAGTTTAGAGCTTTCTGGAGCGCTGTGTTCCCGCAGATTCTGCCTACCTATCTGTCGCACTGCCTGTACTCGTTTGAAATCAACATTCGCGCCGCGTCCATCCTGGGCTACGTCGGCGCGGGCGGTCTGGGCATCCTGATCAACGACCGGGTTGGTTTCCGGGATTACGAAGGCTTGGGCATGGTACTGCTAACGCTGTTCGTGGTCGTACTGATCATCGATAACACCAGCCAGTACCTGCGCAGAAAGCTTAGTTAGGAGGATTCAGGCATGCAAACAACACTCAACCCCATTGAGGCCATGTATGATACCCGGCCCAAACGCTGGTGGATTTACACCCTGATTGTGCTCATGCTGACGATCATCCTCGGCTGGTCATCTACAGCGATCGAGTATAAAGGCATTGCCGCCAAAGGCGCGGAAGTTGCCTATGGCATTGTCTACGGTATATTCCACCCGGATACCAATTTGCTATGGACCTTATCTCCCGATGGCGTTCCCTTCCTGCTGCTGGAAACAGTCGGCATTGCAGTACTCGGCACGCTGATCGGCGGCCTGTTAGCAATCCCCTTCAGCTTTCTGGCAGCCGAAAATGTTGTCCCTAAGTGGATTGCATTCATCATCCGCGCATTTGTCCTGCTTATCCGTACCATTCCAAGCCTTGTCTGGGCGCTGGTATGGATTCGTGTCACCGGGCCGGGCCCGTTTTGCGGCGTAGTCACGCAGAGCATTTGCTCCATCGGCATGATCTCTAAAATGTACGTCAACGCCATTGAGGATCTGGACACCAAAATACTGGAAAGTCTGGATGCCGCCGGGTGCAACACCTTCCAGAAAATACGCTACGGTATTTTGCCGCAGTTATATGCAAACTTCATCTCCACCATCATTTACCGCTTTGATATTAATATTAAAGATGCGACCACGCTTGGCATCGTTGGCGCGGGCGGCATCGGCGCTGCGCTGATCCAGTGCATCAACAGCCGCCGCTGGGGCATGGTTGGTGCGTTTTTGTTCGGCTTAATCATCCTGATGCTGGTGATTGATTTCTTCTCCACTCGCGTACGTAAACGGCTGGCAAGAGGGTAATATGGCAAACTGCTTAACGCTGTATTTTACTTCGGATACCCATGGGTATGTGTATCCGACCGATTTCGTAAGCCCCGGCACGCTCAAGCAGGGGCTTTTACGCATGCCTTTTCAAAAGGACGACAATACCCTGATTATCGACGGCGGCGATACCCTGCAAGGGTCGCCGCTAACCTATTACTGCCATGCCAAAAATAAACCCCTGCCCTGCGCCGATGTGATGAACGATTTGCAGTATGATTACTTTACGCTGGGCAACCATGACTTTAACTATGGATATACAGCGCTGAAAGATTACCTTGATCGTTCCAATGCCCAGTGCCTGTGTGCCAACGTAGAGGATAAAACTGGCCAAATGCCTATTCTCCCCTATACCGTGCATACGCTGCAAAACGGCCTGCGTGTGGGCTTGATTGGCATAGTCACCAACTGGATTACCGTGTGGGAAAAGCCGGAACACCTTGACAATATACGCATATCGGACCCGATGGACGCTGCCAAAAACGCAATCAACGCCCTTGCGGGGCGATACGATGTATTGATCGGTATCTATCATGGTGGGTTTGAGCGCGACCTGGATACCGGCGCACTTTCCAGCACCACCGATGAAAACATCGGCTGGAAACTGTGCGAGGCACTTCCCTTCGATATCCTCCTCACGGGACACCAGCACATTCCCACCGCCAATCGCGTGATTCACGGTACGCACATCGCGCAAACCCCGGGCAACGCCAAAGCATACGTTCGCCTGACCATCGATGAGGACGGCAACATCACCTCCGGTTTACACCTGCCGGATGCAGACCCACGCATCAAGCCGTGGGAAAAAACGCTATACAATACCCTAAGCCGCTGGCTTGATACGCCGATCGGGCAACTATCCCGCGCCCTGACACCCAAACCCAAGCTCGACATGGCCCTGCACGGGTCCCCGATTGCGGATTTCATCAACCGCGTACAGCTGGAGGCCTCCGGAGCCCAAATCTCCTGCACAGCCCTGAGCAATGATGTGAGCGGATTCAAGGCTGAGGTTACGGTGCGCGATGTAGTATCGAGCTATCCCTTTGCCAATACCCTGGTCGTGCTGCAGGTCAGCGGGCAGGTGCTCAAAGCCGCGCTGGAGCAAAGCGCGTCGTATTTCCAGGTATCGCCGGACGGTTCTCTGTCTATCAGCGATTTCTTTGTAAAGCCTAAGCAAGCCCATTACAACTATGATTATTTTTGTGGTATATCCTATACCTTTGACTTGAACAAGCCCGTAGGCGCGCGCGTTGTTATGCTGGAATATCAAAACAAGTCTGTTCTGCCCGGCGACAGTTTTACGCTGGTCATGAACAACTACCGCGCGACCGGTGCCGGCGGATATGACTGCTATCTCCCCTGCCCGCGGGAAACGGAAATCCTAACCGAAGTCAGTGAGCTGATTCTAAACTACCTCAGCAGCCATTCCCCCATTCACATTGATGATATTGCTCCTTATACCATCATTCTGCCGGCCACAGCTACGAAATAGCGAGCCCATTTTTCTATCTTCGTCAAATGTGGTACAATAAGTTCATATAAAATGCACAGCACTCTTGCCGTCCGCGTTTTCCATTTTTGACCGGTACTGGGAGGAATTGCGATGGATAACGAGCAAATACTACTCAACCTGTATAAGCAGCAGCAATACAGTGAAACCCGTTCTGCAATTCAAAAGCTGTTTATGATCATCAGCGGCGTTGGCAGCGCGATTGCGCTGGTCATGTCCATCATCTACTTTTCCCGATGGATATATATTGCTGCCTTCGGCGGGATGGTCGTTTTCGTCACATTCGCTTCGCTGCTAATCCAGCTGAAACGAATCAAGCTGAGTACAGCCTGCTTTATCACCATACTGTATTCTTGCTTTATTTTCATACCGCCATTTTGGTTTCTGACCGGCATTGCAGGCGGTGCGCCTTACGTTGCTATCATCATTTTGGTTGCTATGGTTACGCTGTACTCCGATAACACACTCAAATGGCTGCTATCTGTGTACGGGGTGGTCCTTGCCGCTCTGGTCAGCTATTCGCTCATCACCGGTCTGCCCAATGCAGAATATGTATATACGCTTTCGTATAATATTGCCGGGTTTGTAACAGGCGTTATCTCCATTGTGCTGTATATGCTGTTTAAGCAAAACCAGTTTAACGAGTTGAATGATAAATTCTTACGCAGCTCCTTTCGGGATGAGCTGACACAGCTGTATAACCGCAAGCTGCTGGACTTGATTGTAGAATTTCAGGAAACACAGTTTAAGCATCAACATGAGGATTACAGCATGATGATGATGGATGTCGATGGGTTTAAAGAAATGAACGACAAGCACGGGCATGTGTTTGGTGATATCGTGCTGCGCAGTATTTCAGAGTGTATCCGCGAAATAACCCGGAATTCCGATTTTGTCGTTCGCTTTGGCGGGGACGAGGTTGTGGTCATTCAATCCAATGCATCCCCGGCAAGCGTTGAGAACTTCTTCCGCCGCCTTGAAGAGAAGATGAAAGCCTCCTGCCAGCTGGAAATTCCCATTTCGATCAGTTATGGCTATGCCATGCGTACTGAATGCGAAACGCCTGAAGCGGTACTGAAGCTGGCAGATGAACGAATGTATAAACAAAAAGCAGACAAGAAAGCCAAACCATAAAAAAGCAGCCGCATCAGCGGCTGTTTTCTATTGACCCGGTATGCAGCGCTGCATCAAGCATACGCACTTTTTCCGTTTGATTCATCAGCCTGTAGTTTCGCCGCCATACGGCCAGGGAATGCAGTGGTATGGTTTCCCCGCCGATTTGGATGGTGTCTTCAATCTCGTCTTCCTGCAAAGCGCAGTCATGCGCTATTCCGTCTTTCACAATGGTAAACCCTGCGATAACATCAACATCCACACCATCAATTGTAAGCTCATAAAACGCTTTAGACTTAAACATCGCACTCGGCTTTGACGATTTCAGCGTTCCAAGCTCTGCAAGGATTGCTTTTGCCGTTTCGCTGTCTTCGGTTTTCACCAGGATATCAATATCATGAAAGGCTTTAATAATCCCTTTAAAGTATAGCAGCATGGACCCGCCGACCGCCCATACAATACGCGCCGCATTGAAGCGTCTGGCAATTGCTGTCAACACTTGTAAATATATATCGGTTTCCATACCCACCATCCTTGCTAAAGCGTGTGGAAATATTGTATCATAGTTTCAAGAAACCGTCTCCTTGATAGGCCAACAAACTCTAGCGAGAGCAGGTACCAAGCGATGATGATTCTCAAGGCAACCAAGGCTGATTTGCCCGGCATCCTGGCCCTTCAATACCTGGCGTACCAAAGCGAAGCAAAACTGCTAAGCAACCCCGATATACCACCGCTGAAACAAACGCTGGATGCAGTCGCCATGGAGTTTGACCGGGGATTCATACTCAAAGCGGTTGACGAAACCGATACCATCATCGGATCGGTGCGCGGATACGAGGACGCCGGAACATTCCACATCGGCAAGCTGATCGTACGGCCGGACCTGCAAGGACAAGGAATCGGGTCTGCACTGATACAGGAAATTGAAAGCCTGACTGCCTGTAAGCGCTTTGAATTGTTCACCAGTTCCAAGAGCATACGCAATATCAAGCTGTACGAGCGCTTGGGCTATCGTACATTCAGGACGGAAACCATTCATGACGGTTTGGAATTTGTGTATATGGAGAAATTCCTCCCGAAAGTACAACGAAAACAAGCAGGAGAGATACTATGAGCAATCATCCCGTGTATGATGCCATTCTGGCACGGCGAAGCATTCGAAACTTTCTTGACAAGCCCATAGAGCATTCTCAAATCGAGCGACTACTTAAGGCGGCCATGGCAGCACCTTCGGCCTGCAATTTACAGCCATGGGCTTTCATCGTCGTGAATGATCCGGAAACACTATCAAGTGTTAAGGATGCCACTGAACAGGGAAAGTACAATGCTCCGCTCGCTATTGTGGTATGCGGTATCAATCAGCATATCCCATGGGGTGGAGATGATTGGATGCAGGAATGCGGCGCAGCGGTTGAGAACATGCTGCTTGCCGGAACCGAAATGGGTTTGGCTTCGGTATGGATCGGCGGCTTCAATTCGGAGGCTCTCTGCAATGCTTTGCATATCCCCGATGGCGTTCAACCTATGTGTATCGTAGAAATCGGTTATCCCGACTACGAACGGGAACCGCTCACATGGTACACGGAAGAAGCGGTTCACTGGCAGACTTTTGACAGCAGCAAACCCCGGACTATGCGTACCATGCAAATGCTTCAGGACGACATTGCATCAGGAAAGATGTAACGCCACATACCCTACTTAAAAGAAAAACGCCCGCTTTTGCGGACGTTTTCTTTTGGCGGAGAAGGAGAGAGTCGAACTCTCGCGGCGCTTATCGCACCCTACTCCCTTAGCAGGGGAGCCCCTTCGGCCACTTGGGTACTTCTCCATGGCCAGGTGATTGTCTTGGAAAGTGGCGGAGAGAGAGGGATTCGAACCCCCGGTACATTGCTGTATCACTGGTTTTCAAGACCAGCGCCTTCAACCGCTCGGCCATCTCTCCATGGAACAAATAACCAGCGAAAGCTATTATAGCAGGGAATGATTTGATAGTCAACGCGCTTTTTCATCAAACTGAAAAAGGATGCAAATAAATTAATATGGCAATCCCTCCCAGCCGCTTCTGCATCAGCAACCGGGAGGGATACAATGCCGCCCTCATGATGAAAACAGCTTAGAATGTTGTGGTATCCGGATCGGCGGAAAACCCGGCCGCACCCGTAAGTCCGGCAATCAGCGCGGCATCGCTATCGCTGATTTCAAAATCGAAAACATCGAGATTCTCCTTGATTCTGTCGGCATGGGTGGATTTTGGCAGCGGCAGATACCCGCGCTGCAAGCTCCAGCGGATGGCGATTTGCGCAATGGACTTATTGTATTTCTTGGCCATGTCCTGCATTTCCGGTATGCTGAAGATTTTACCCACGCCCAGCGGGCTGTATGCTTCCAGCAGCATGCCCTGGCTGCGGCTGTAGTCTACCAGCGCGTCCTGCGTATCGCCCGGGCAGAGGCGAATCTGGTTGACCATAGGCTTGATGGTCGCGGTCTTGAGCAATTCCTCGATATGGTGCTTGTGAAAGTTACTGATGCCGATACTTTTAATACGCCCGGCCTTGTAAAGTTCCTCAAACGCTTTCCAGGTGCCGGCATTGGCTTCCTGCCAGTGATCGCGGAACATGACGGGATTTGGCCAGTGAATCAGGAACAAATCCAAGTAGTCCATCCCCAGCTGCTGCAAGCTCTTGTCAAACGCAGACATGGTTTTATCGTAGCCATGCTGGCTGTTCCAAAGCTTTGAGGTGATAAACACATCCTCGCGTTTCAGGCCGCTGCGCTTTACCGCCTCGCCCACACTTTGTTCGTTGCCGTAGCCCTGCGCCGTGTCGATATGACGATAGCCCAGCGAGAGCGCGGTTTGCACCGACGAAATCGCTTCCTCGCCGTTACTGACCTGCCATGTGCCAAAGCCGATGCTGGGTATTTTCACCCCATTGGATAGCGTATATGTGTCTGATACAGATTGCATGTAAAATCCTCCTTACTATTCGGTTCGCTTCTTATAAAGCTATATAAACATGATACGGTATTTGCTGTCAAATGAAACGGAAACATTGCGCTGCCCTGCCATTTGCGTCGGTGTGCGCAAAGCACTGCAAGCAACCCCAGTAAAGCATTTGCCGTGCTGGAAACCAGTTGACTTTACCGCCTTGATACAGTATAATTTCATGGAGTTTAGATACACCGTTGTATTCTGTGCAGCGGTGTATACTCTATTCTTCAAAAGCTGCATGAGACTCATGCCGTGAAAGGGGATTGTTACATGGCGGAACCAAGAGAAAAGAAGATTGTTCTGACCAAAGAAGGCCACAAGAAACTTGAGGCTGATTTGGACTATTATATCCGCGTAAAACGAAACGAAGTTGCCGAGCAGATTGCTACGGCCCGCGGTTTTGGCGACCTGAGCGAAAACGCCGAATATGACGAAGCGAAAAACGAGCAAAGCCGCATTGAAGCGCGTATTGTAGAAATGGAAAACATTCTGCGCAACTGTGTGGTGGTTGACGACAATGATATTACGACCAACGCTGTCAATGTCGGTACGACTGTCAAAGTAAAAAACATCAGCATGAACAAAGAGTTCAGCTATACGATTGTCGGAGCGAACGAAACCAATCATCGTGAGATGAAAATCTCCTCCGAAAGCCCCATCGGGTCTGCACTCATGGGCAAAAAGGTTGGCCAGCAGGTGTCGGTGACTACCCCTGGCGGTGTTTTAAAGCTGAAAGTTTTGCAAATATCCAGATAGTTTTTGTCTATCTCCGAAAGGATGACCATAATGGACCCCGTTTCCCAAAACCCCATAAAGGAGCCGCTTTCGCAGCAGCAGCTTAGTGAGCAGGAAAACATTCGCCGCGAGAAGCTGACGAAGTTGATGGAAGCCGGCCAAAGTCCGTATGCCATTACACACTTTGATGTGACCAAAACCAGCCAGGAAATTCTGGATCAGTTTGATTCACTTGAAAACACCACTGCCAGCCTTGCCGGGCGCCTTGTTTCCAAGCGCGTCATGGGCAAGGCTTCGTTTGCGCATGTTCTGGATGCGGACGGCCGGTTGCAGATTTATGTTCGCCGCGACGATATCGGCGTAGACGAATACATGACATTCAAATCCTTTGACATTGGCGATGTCGTGGGCGTAACCGGTACGGTGTTTCGTACCCAGAAGGGCGAGATCAGCCTGCATGTACAAAGCATCACCTTGCTTGCCAAAAGCTTGAAGGTTCTGCCGGAGAAGTTTCACGGGCTGAAAGACCCGGATCTGCGCTACCGGCAGCGTTACATGGACATGATCGTTAACCCGGAAGTCCGCGATACCTTCCGCAAGCGTACCCAGATTTTGAAGGCCGTACGCGCATTTTTAGACGCACGCGGTTTTCTGGAAGTGGACACACCCGTGCTGCAGACCCTTGAAATCGGCGCGGCGGCCCGCACCTTTAAAACGCACCTGAACGCGCTGGATCTGGACATGTTCCTTCGCATTGAAACGGAACTGTACTTAAAACGCCTCATCGTAGGCGGGTTTGATAAGGTATACGAGGTCGGACGCCTGTTCCGCAACGAAGGCATGGATTCGACCCACAACCCGGAGTTCACCTCTGTGGAGACCTATCAGGCGTATGTGGACTACCAAACCGTGATGGAAATGGTAGAACAGCTGTATGCCTATGTGGCAGAGCAGGTGTGCGGTTCAACCCTCGTTTCCTATCAGGGGGACGAAATCGAACTGAAAGCGCCCTGGAAGCGCATCACCATGGCTGATGCCGTGGAGGCCGCCTGCGGCATCCGCTATGCCGACTGGACAAGCGATGAAGACGCGCGTGCTGCTTCACAGGCCAAACAGCTCCACTGCGAGAAGAACTGGAAACGCGGCGACTGCCTGGCAGCGCTGTTTGACGAATATGTTGAAGCTACCCTGATTCAACCGACCTTCATCACCGATTATCCTGTGGATATTTCTCCGCTGGCCAAGCGCAAGCCCGAAAACCCGGATTTGACCGAGCGGTTTGAGTTTTTCATCAGCGGACACGAGATGGGCAATGCCTTCTCCGAGCTGAACGATCCGCTGGACCAGCGCAAGCGCTTTGAAGAACAAGTACGCGTGCGCAAGGCCGAAGGCATTCACGCCGAGGTGGACGAGGACTTCCTCAACGCCCTCGAACTGGGTATGCCGCCCACAGGCGGTCTTGGCTTTGGCATCGACCGTATGGTGATGCTGCTGACCGATAATGCGTCCATCCGCGATGTACTGCTCTTCCCCACCATGAAACCGATGAAATAAGGCCTCACAGCTTCGGAGGGTAACCCATGTCTTTGCATATGCCTATTACCAAACGTAGAATAAGCCACCACTTGCAGTACTCCATCTGGATGTACCTTGTGCTGGCCATTGTTGCTTTATTTGGCTGGAATCTGATTTATACCACCACACGCTATCAGCCCCCGGAAGATATGCGGGTGGAGTTTTATGTGCAGTCGTCCATCGCTTCAGAGGATAGCCTCAAAACGCTGGCAGACCGCATTCACGAAGACGTTCTCCCGGATATGGAACTGGTCACCGCCGAACCGGTGACCATTACCAATGACTATTACGGCGACATGCAGCTCACCGTGTGGATCAGCGCTGCGCAGGGTGATTTGTACCTGATCTCTGCGGATTACTTCCACCGTTTCGCCGGTGCCGGTGCGTTCTTAGACCTGCAACCCTACATTGATGCCGGAAAGCTGGCCGCAGGTGGGTTGGATCTGACCAGCGGGTATGCTACGTTGGATGATCCCGAACCCGGCCAGGACGGCAGACATCTATACGGTATCCCGACGGATGAATTAACCGGCCTGACCGAGTATATGATCGTTCCCGACGATATGGTGCTATGCATCCTCTACCGCAACGGAAACGACGAGAATTCGGTTAAGTTTCTGAATTATCTTCTGGAGACACTCCGGTAAGCGCATCTCTTTGTTCGATGGCGTAAATCGCCATCGCGCATTCCAGGCGCTTTTGTTCCAAACTGCACTCCAGCTCATAGGGCTGTCCGATATCACCATGAAATGCATGCGCATTGGCGGCACACCCGCCGCTGCAATAGAAACGTGCCCAGCAACTGCGGCACTTTTCTTTTGCCAATACATGGTTGCCTTTGAAATGCGCTTGTTTTTCACGGTCGAACTCACTTGTAAGCACCGAACCCATGCGCATATTCTCTCTGCCCACAAACTGGTGGCAAGGGTAGATATCGCCCGCCGGCGTGACTGCTACGTATTCATTCCCGGCGCCGCAGCCTGTTAAGCGTTTTTGCAGGCAGGGTCCGCCGGTTAAGTCCAGCATGAAGTGGAAGAAGTTAAACCAGCGTCCGTCTTTGCGGCGCTTGATATATTCCTTGCCCAAGCGTTCGTACTCTTCCCCGATCCGCGGTACATCCTCCATACGCAGCGCATATGTCTTATCCGCAGTGGTCACCACAGGCTCAATCGAAAGCTGCTCAAAGCCCTCCTCGGCCAAATGCAGCACATCGCTGGCGAAATCGAGGTTGTAGCGGGTATAAGTACCGCGAATATAATACTGCTGCTGCTTGCGTGCGTTGACCAGCTTTTTTGCATGGTCAATAATCAGCGCATAGCTGCCCTTGCCATTGGCTGTGGGACGCATTCTATCGTGAACGGCTTCTCTGCCGTCGATGGAAATGACGACATTATCCATCTCACGGTTTAAAAACGCGATCATCTCGTCATTGAGGTTCACGCCGTTGGTGGTTGTGGTGAACTTAAAGCGTTTATGGTGCTTTGTCTCCAGTTCGCGGCCGTAGGCGACAATCTCTTTGATGGCCGGAAAGTTCATCAGCGGCTCACCACCGAAGAAATCAACCTCCAGATTGTAGCGGTTGCCGCTATGGGCTACCAGCCAGTCCAGCGCTTTCTTACCGGTTTCCGGCGGCAGCAGCGCCTTGTCGCGCATGTGGTACTCCCCCGCATCAGCAAAGCAGTACGAGCACCTTAGGTTGCAGTCATGCGCCGCGTGGATGCACATTGCTTTTACAATGCCATCGGTGTTAATGTCGATCTCCGGGTCTGCGTCCGGGGTAAACAAATAACCCTGGTCGATCATCTCACGGAGTTCCTCGATGGTCTCGGCTGACCGCTGCGCGTCGTGATCCTCTTTGAGGACTGCCAGGATATCTGCATCGGTGGCATCCGGATGCGCGATATAGTAGTTCAGTGCCTGAAAAGCAATCTCATCCAGCGCATACACATTGCCGCTGCCAACATCCAGCGCAACAGCCTGCCCCAGCGCTTTAAATACATGTACCAAGTTATATCCTCCAGTCAATCAAAAACCGCGGCTTTCACTGAAGCGCCGCGGTCTGATCTGAAAACTTTGGAACCTTACCGCTTTACCGAGCGGTTGATTTTTCCGTCGCGTCCCGCAATGAGTTCCTGTTCCTTCTGCGCGCAGCTCTGGTTGGCTACCGTGCAGCTGGTTTTACATGCGCTTTGGCAGGAGCTTTGGCATTCACCGCAACCGCCGTGTTTGACCGTATCCTGCAAGCAGGGCTGAGCGACCGTTTGAAAATGTTTCATTTTGATTGCCTCCATGCGGTTTATCGGTAATTAGTTCAACACTTCGGAGTCGTTCTCCACGGGAACATCTTCCACCTGGCGGATGGCCCAACGCGCCATGATGAGCTTGACGCTGTCTTTACCGACGGTCAGCTCGATGGTCTCGTCCTTGATGTCGGTGATCGTGCCGAAAATACCGCCGATTGTGGAAATCCTGTCGCCTACTTTCAGCGCTGCGAGCATGGACTTAACTTTCTTGTCCTTTTTCCGCTGCGGCCGGATAAGCAGGAAGTAGAACACGGCAAACATGAGCACCATGGGCAGCAATAGCCCCAACAGACTTCCTCCGGTCGGATCGCCGGCGGCGCCGGCTGCGGTGGCGTCAAGCCCCATCAAGAGTTGTGCAATATTCATCTACTATTTGGCTCCTTTCAAAAATCCATGTGATATCAGTACTGTATTATAGCAAAGGCCAACATAAATAGCAAGCAAAAGGCAGGCTTGCGGATGTAAAACCCGGAATACACAAAAACGGCGCATAACCGTGTATGCGCCGTCTGCGTGCCAGTCCTTGAACCAGCCAATGGAGGTGCCACCCAGATTCGAACTGGGGGTAAAGGTTTTGCAGACCTTGGCCTTACCACTTGGCGATGGCACCGGGAAATGGAGCGGTAGACGAGATTCGGACTCGCGACATCCACCTTGGCAAGGTGGCACTCTACCACTGAGCTACTACCGCATCCGTATACTGGATCCAACCATCGTATATGGGTTGGAAGGAGTATCATGGTGCCTTGGGGCGGAATCGAACCACCGACACGTAGATTTTCAGTCTACTGCTCTACCGACTGAGCTACCAAGGCATAATGGCGACCAAGAAGGGGCTCGAACCCTCGACCTCCAGCGTGACAGGCTGGCATTCTAACCAACTGAACTACTTGGCCATGAACCATAAGATGGTGGGAACAACAGGGCTCGAACCTGTGACCCCTTGCTTGTAAGGCAAGTGCTCTCCCAACTGAGCTATGCTCCCAGGAATAAATACCTGATGCTCCTGTGCCGCTTATTTAATGGCGGCGACGGATAATATCTTAACCCGCTTCCCAGCTTTTGTCAAGGAATAAATCTGCGATTTTCGCAAATTTCAGGGCAAGTTTTGCGGCGATTCATTCTCCGCGGTTCCGGTCCTTGAAAACCGTTGCGGCGGCAGTCAGAATATGGTCTGCCAGCGTGCGTTTACTCATCTGTTCATAGGCGACTTCATCGTCTGCCGAAACCAGCGTTGCAATGTTGGTATCTGAGGCAAATCCGGCACCTTGCTTTGTCACATCGTTGGCTACGACAATATCCAGATTCTTGGACGCAAGCTTTTTGCGGGCGTTTTCAATCAAGTGGTCGGTTTCGGCAGCAAAGCCAACCAGTACCTGGCCGCTTGTTTTGCGCTCTCCTACGGCCTTGGCAACATCGGGATTGGGCACCATGGCAAGCGTGATGCCTTGACCGTCTTTCTTGATTTTCTGGTCGCTCTGCTCTGCAAACCGATAGTCCGACGGCGCGGCGGCCTGCACAACAATATCAAACTGCGATGACAGGGCGGTCATTTCGGTGTACAAATCCTGTGTCGTTTCGATAGATTTCACTGTAACGCCGCTTGGCACGGCAAGTGAAGTCGGTCCGGAAATTAGCGTAACCTCCGCACCACGCTCACTGGCTGCCTGGGCAATAGCATACCCCATCTTCCCTGTGGAAGGGTTAGAGATAAAGCGAACAGGGTCCAGCTTTTCACGCGTTGCACCGGCTGTAACCAGCACACGCAGGCCCTGCAGATCGTTTTGCAAGCCCAGCAGCCGTTCCACTTCCTGTGCAATAAACTCGGGTTCCGGCATACGGCCTGCCCCGACCTCGCCGCAGGCCAGCATTCCGCTGTCGGGGGTGAGTATCATCACACCGCGCTGCTGCAATATGGCGATGTTCTTTTGCGTAGCATCTGCCTGCCACATGACGGTGTTCATTGCAGGGGCCAACAGTACCGGCGCTTTGGTGGCCAGCAGCGTTGTAGACAGCATATCATCGGCGATGCCGTTTGCCATTTTGGCGATACAGTTGGCCGTTGCGGGCGCAACCACAAACAAATCGGCCTTGCGCGCCAGGGCGATATGTTCAATCTCCCAGCTGCGTTCCCGTTTGAAGGTGTCTGTCGTTACGGGGTTTTGGCTGATGTTCTCAAAGCTTAGCGGCGTGACAAACTCCTGGGCGTTTTTCGTCATGATGACATCGACGTTCACACCCAGTTTCTTCAGCTTGGAGACCAGCATGACGGCTTTATAGGCTGCGATGCCGCCTGTAACGCCCACAACGACATTCTTTGGCATGTTTATTCGCCGTCCGTCCGCACGTAGGTCAGCAGTCCACGGTTAATTTCGTCTACCGCAACATGCAGGGGTTTCATGTCTTTGTCGTCAATCAGCGGCTGTGCGCCACCCAAAAGCTGGCGTGCGCGTTTGCTGGCTTCCACCACCAAAGTGTAACGACTGTCCACCTTTTCGCAAAGTTCGACAATCGTCGGTTTAATAATGGCCATACCTGTTCCTCCTCAATCCTCGTCTATCGTTGGTAAAAATCGAACTGTTTTATGTTTTTCGGCGTTCACTATACATTGCAGTTCCTGGAACGCACGGTCCACATCATCATTCACGATTACATAATCGTATAGGGTAACCTTTTGAAACTCGCCATAAGCATTCCTTAAACGGCGCTCAATATCCTCAGGCCGTTCGGCATTGCGCTTCTCCAGGCGGCTGCGCAGCTCTTCAAAGCTCGGTGCAATGACAAACACGCTGACATAGTCCTTGGTATTGCGCATCACGTTCATCGCGCCCTGCGAATCAATATCCAGCAGTACATTCTGACACTCATTGAGCAGCGTGTCAATTTCGCTTCGGGGCGTACCGTAGTGGTTCCCGTGTACGGTGGCATATTCCAGTAGCTCATTGTTTCGCACCATGCGCTGGAACTCCGCATCGTCGATAAAGCGATAATCCACACCGTCTACCTCGCCGTTTCGCGGAGCCCGTGTGGTCACACTGCAGGAAAAGGCGAAGCTTGGGTCGCTTGCCAGCAGCCGTTTGCACAGGGTGCCCTTGCCCGCGCCGGATGGACCGGAGATGATCAGTAACATACCTTTGCGTTTGATGGTTATGCCCATGTCAGTCCTGCCTCTCGTCTGTATCTTTGCTGGATGCACGGCTTGCTATGGTTTCCGGCTGGATAGCCGATAACACGATTTGGTTGGAACTCATCACAATCACAGCGCGTGTACGGCGGCCCTGGGTGGCATCCAGCAGGCGTTTTTCGTCCCGCGCTTCCTGCACCAGGCGTTTGACCGGTGCACTGTCGGGATTCACCACCGCGGCAATACGGTCCACGCTTATCATGTTTCCAAATCCGATATTGATCAGGCGCATCCGTTTTGATCCTCACTCAACGTTTTGAACCTGCTCACGCAGTTTCTCCAGTACGCTCTTCATCTCCACAACGCTCTTGGTAATCTCCGCATGCGATGCTTT
Source organism: Candidatus Limiplasma sp. (assembly GCA_963675925.2). Classification (GTDB taxonomy): domain Bacteria; phylum Bacillota; class Clostridia; order Christensenellales; family Aristaeellaceae; genus CAXXOK01. The sequence continues at coordinate 128,569 of CAXXIB010000003.1, read as the reverse complement.
GGAGCCGATGGTGTTGATTTCGCGATTCATCTCCTGGAGGAGAAAGTCCATTCTGCGTCCCGTTTCACCCTGCTGCGTGAGGCATGCATCAAACTGCTGGAAATGGCTTTGCAGGCGCGACAGTTCTTCATCAATGGCGCATTTGTCGGCCAAGAGCGCCACTTCCTGCGCAATACGTGCCGGGTCTGCCACATCTACCTTCCATTCAAGCAGGCGCGCGTCCAGGCGCTCGCGGTATTCCTTGGGAACACTGGGTGCGATCTCCTCTACGCGCTTGGCTGCGGCTTTCACGCTCTGCAAGTTGCCATGCAGATCATCACGCAGCGCTTTTCCTTCGCGGTCCCGCATGGTTTGCAGGGCGTTGTTTGCATCCGCAAAGGCTTCCTGCAGCAGTGCCAGTACTTCGTCCGTGTTTTCCTCGGCCTGCGTTACCGTTACCGCATCGCTGAGTTTAATCAGCTCATACAAGGAAAGAGCGTTCATTTGCAGGTCGCTGGCGGCGGCTTGTGTCTGGGCAGCGGTCAGGGCCAGTAAGTCCCGGTCCAGCGTAATCTCTCTGGCGTCGTTTCTACTGTTGCGATACGAGACCGATACGTCCAGATGACCGCGCTTGATGCCGCTTTCACGAATCCACTGGCGCAGCGGTTCTTCGGCAAAGGTCAGGGCTTTGGGCAAGCGGAAGTTAACATCCAAATACCGGTGATTGACCGATTTTAGCTCTAAAACGATATCGCGGCCGTCGCGGCTTTGGTGGCCGCTGCCGAAACCCGTCATACTGCGCAAGCGTGTCCCGCCTTTCAAAAGTTTAACTGCTTAAATGGTTTCAAATTCCATTATACTACACAAATATATACTTGAAAAGCATTGCTTGCCTTTTTACGGCAAATAACGTGATGGTTTTACATCCCAAACCGCGCTGAATGCTTGCAGTTCAGCCATGTAGATGGTATACTGAGTGGTACGGCTCGTTTGGGTTTATGCAAACTTGCCGTGGCAAGAATAACCCCAAGACGGAGGAAGAAAATGCAGTATTCAGTAGAGAAGCTCACAGGGAACAAAGTCAAAATTTCGTTCACAGCGCCGGCCTCAACTTTTGAGGAAGCGGTGCAGAAAGCCTATATTCAACATCGCGGTCATTTTCAGGTGCAGGGATTCCGCAAAGGAAAAGCCCCCCGCAAGCTGATTGAGCGCATGTACGGCGCATCGGTTTTCTATGATGACGCGCTGGAACTCCTGTTCCCGGATGCCTATCTGGACGCAGTCAAGAAGGAAGACCTTCAGCCTGTGGACCGCCCCAAGGTGGACGTGGAAGAGATTAAACCCGGTGAAGATGTAAAATTCACCTGCGAGGTGTATGTGTACCCCGAGATCAAACTTGGCGAGTACAAAGGCGTGGAAGTCGCCCGCACAATGCATACCGTTTCCAAGGACGAGCTCAACGCCCGTCTGGAAAGCGAACAGAAGCAGATGGCCCGCTCGGTGGATATCACCGACCGCGCTGTGATAAACGGCGATGAAGTGAACCTGGATTACTCCGGTTCTGTCGATGGCGTGAAGTTTGACGGCGGCACGGCCGAAGGCCAGCGCCTTGTGATTGGTTCCAAGTCGTTTATCCCCGGCTTTGAAGATCAGCTGGTTGGCATGAACATCGGCGAGGAACGGGACATCACCGTCACCTTCCCCGAAGAATACCACGCCGAAGAGCTCAAAGGTAAGGACGCCGTCTTCCATGTGAAGATCAACGGCATTAAGAATGACGAGCTTCCCGCGCTGGATGACGATTTTGCCGCCGATGTCAGCGAGTTTGAAACGCTGAAAGAGTACACCGACGACCTGAAAAAGAAGATGCAGGAAACCGCCGACGAGCAGGCGACCGCGCAGGCCAAACAGGCGCTGGTGCAGAAAATCACCGAGAATGCGGACATCGATCTTCCCGATCCTATGGTGGAAGACAAGCTCAACGACCAGCTGAAAGAAATGGACTGGCGTTTGCGTCAGCAGGGGCTGGATTTGCAGAAATACATGGAGCTCACCGGCCAGACCGAAGCCCAAATGCGGGATATGTACCGCTCGGAAGCGCGCAATAACCTGAAAACCGAGCTGGTAATCGCAGAGATTATCAAGCTGGAAGATGTGCAGGCGGATGCCGAAAAGGTTGACGAAATGCTCACAGAATACGGCGAGGCCATGGGCAAATCGCTGGAAGACCTGAAAAAAGAGCTCAACGAAAACCAGTTGCACTACTTTGAAGACCGCGTGAAGACCAACGCCGCTTTGGATATGCTGTGGAACAGCGCCAAGGTGACCGACGAGAAAGAAAAAAAAGCACCGGCCAAGAAAGCTGATGCTGACGGCAAGGATGCCGAACCTAAGAAAGCGGCAGCGAAAAAGCCCGCTGCCAAGAAACCCGCAGCCAAGAAGCCTGCTGCCAAAAAAGAGAAAACCGAGGAGTAAACTCCTCCTTTCTCCCCCTCAAATACAGGAGTGAATCAAATGAGTTATTTAGTCCCCATGGTCATCGAGCAAACCAACCGCGGTGAGCGTTCGTTTGACATATATTCCCGCCTTTTAAAGGACCGTATCGTGTTCCTGGGCGGCGAGATTAACGACGACGTTGCAAACCTCGTCGTTGCACAGATGCTGTTCTTGGAAATGGATAATCCGGATGCGGATATCTCGCTGTACATCAACAGCCCCGGCGGCAGCGTAACAGCCGGTATGGCAATTTACGACACGATGAACTACGTCAAATCCCCCGTGCGCACGGTGTGCATCGGCATGGCGGCCTCGATGGGTGCATTCCTGCTGATGGCGGGCGAAAAAGGCAAGCGCCTTGCGCTCCCCAACTCCGAAGTGATGATTCATCAGCCCCTGGGCGGTGCCTCCGGCCAGGCGTCGGATGTGCAAATCCGCGCGGAATGGCTGCTGAAGACCAAACAAAAGATGAACAAGCTGATTGCCGATATGACTGGGCAGCCGCTTACCCGTGTGGAAAAAGACGCCGACCGTGATTTCTTCATGGACGCCAAAGAAGCCTTGAAATATGGCATCATTGATGAGATCTATGAACCACGGAGCGGTAAAAAGGAGTAACGCATGTCCGATACAATGAACCCAAGCCTCCCTAAGCTCAAGCGCTGCAGCTTCTGCAATAAAACCTCCGAGCAGGTTCACCGCCTGGTCGCCGGTCCCAACGCACAGATTTGCGATGAATGCATCGCGCTTTGCAACGAGATTATCCAAGACGATTATCAAGCGCTGGATGAGCTCAAAGCGATTGAACTGCCGCGCCCCAAAGAACTCAAGGAGATTCTGGATCAGTATGTCATCGGCCAGGAGGATGCCAAGCGCACCCTCAGTGTCGCGGTATACAACCACTATAAACGCATTGATTCTCCCCCGCCAGCCGGCGATTTGGATTTGCAGAAGAGCAACATCCTCATGCTCGGCCCCACAGGCTGCGGCAAAACTTTTCTGGCGCAGACCCTGGCAAAGATACTGCAAGTACCGTTTGCCATTGCGGATGCAACCAGCCTGACCGAAGCCGGGTATGTAGGCGAAGATGTAGAAAACATTTTGCTCCGCCTGATTCAAAACGCGGACTATGACATTAAAGCCGCCCAGCGCGGGATTATCTACATCGACGAAATTGATAAGGTTGCCCGCAAGTCTGAAAACCCCTCCATCACCCGCGATGTCAGCGGCGAGGGCGTTCAGCAGACCCTGCTGAAAATTCTGGAAGGTACGGTTGCCAACGTTCCCCCGCAGGGTGGGCGCAAGCACCCCCATCAGGAGTTTCTACAGATCGATACCACCAACATACTCTTCATTTGCGGTGGTGCATTCGATGGGCTGGATACCATTATCGAGCAGCGTGTCGGTAAAAAGTCGATGGGCTTTGGCGCGGATGTGAAAACCTTGACCGCGCAGGATACGGGACGCCTGTTTAAGGAAGCCCGTACCGAAGACCTGATCAAATTCGGGTTGATTCCTGAATTTGTCGGCCGTCTGCCCATCGTGGTATCACTAAGCCAGCTGGACGAAGAAGAGCTGATCCGTATTCTGACCGAGCCCAGAAACGCGCTGGTTAAGCAGTACGTTTACTTGATGGATCTGGACGGTGTGGAGCTCTTATTCGAGCCGGACGCCTTGAAAATGATCGCAACCCAGTCGCTGGAACGCAAATCCGGTGCACGCGGCCTGCGCTCCATCATAGAAAAGATCATGCTGGATACGATGTTCGATCTGCCCAGCCGCAATGATGTGGCACAGTGCCTGATCACCGCCAAGAGCGTGGAAGGCAAAGAAAAACCCAAACTCGTCCATAGCGACGAACCCGTTCGTAAACCCAGAACCGTTCATCATTCGGAGCCGGCTAAAAAACAAAGCCACGCCGGGTGACATACTATAGGAGGAACATATGGAACAGGCCAAGCGTAAAAAACCATTGACCCGCCTCCCCGTCCTGCCGCTCAGAGGAACAATGGTCTTTCCGCATATGGTGCTGCATTTTGACGTGGGACGCGCCAAAAGCGTATCCGCACTGGAAAAAGCGATGCTTGAAGACCAGCGTATCTTTTTAGTCGCGCAGCGTGACGCTGACGTGGACAACCCTACGCTGGATGACTTATACACCGTAGGCACCATTGCCAAAGTAAAACAGGTGCTCAATCTGCCGGGAGACAGCCTTCGCGTGCTGGTCGCCGGTGAGAAGCGCGCTAAACTGAAAAACATCGTCCAGGAGGACCCGTTTCTTCTGGCAGAAATAAGCGTTGTACCCAACCGCCGCCCCAAGGATACCGATGAAATGCAGGCGCTGGTGCGTACGACCCATGCGATTTTTGAGGAATACTGTTCCCAGAGCAATCGTGTGTCGCAGGAAACACTGCAAAACGTGATGGCTATCAATAAACCCAATCAGCTGGCTGACGTCATCGCCGCCAACGCGCTTACGCAGTTTTCTGCCCGGCAGGAGCTATTGGAAGTCACCAACGTACAAAAGCGGCTGGAGAAGCTCTGCACGATTTTGCTTAGGGAAACCGAGCTAAGCGAGCTGGAGAAGAATATCCAGGCGCGCATTAAAGTGCAGATTGAAAAAAACCAGAAGGACTTTTACCTGCGCGAGCAGATTAAAGCCATTCAAACCGAGCTGGGTGATAAAGACCAGACCGATGTGGAAGATCTGCGCGAGCGGCTGCTAAATGCCCCGCTCAACGATGAAGCCCGCCAAAAAGCCGAGCGTGAGCTGGACAGGCTGTCGCACATGATGCCCGGCACCCCCGAGATCAACATCAGCCGCACCTATGTGGAGTGGATTTTAGATCTACCCTGGGGCATGACCACGGAAGACAACCTCAACCTAAAGCATGCACGCAAAATTCTGGATACCGATCACTACGGCCTCATGGACGTAAAAGACCGGATTATCGAATACCTTGCCGTGCTGCGTATGAAAAAAGACATGCGTGGACCCATCCTGTGCTTTGTCGGCCCTCCGGGCATTGGCAAAACCAGTATTGTCCGCGCTGTGGCGTCCGCAGTTGGCCGCAAATTTGTGCAAATGTCGCTGGGTGGCGTACGCGATGAAGCGGAAATCCGCGGTCACAGGCGTACCTATGTCGGTGCCATCCCCGGTCGTATTATCGCCGGGCTGAAACAGGCTGGCAGCATGAACCCTGTGTTCCTGTTTGACGAAATCGATAAAATGTCCAGCGATTTCCGCGGTAATCCCGCAGCAGCCATGCTGGAAGTGCTGGATGGCGAGCAGAACAATGCGTTCCGCGATCATTACATGGAACTGCCTGTTGATTTAAGCCGCGTCATGTTCATTACCACGGCCAACACGATTGATTCCATTCCCCCGGCACTTTTGGACAGGCTGGAGATTATCGAAGTCCCCAGCTATACCGAGCTGGACAAGTTAAAGATCGCTTCCAAGCATCTGCTGCCCAAGCAAATCAAAGAACACGGCCTTAGCCCCCGCAGCGTAACCATGTCCAGCGCTGTGATGCTCAAGCTGATTGACGGCTACACCCGCGAAGCTGGCGTCCGTACGCTGGAACGGCAGGTCGCACGCATCGTGCGCAAGGCTGCTGTAGAAATACTCGACACCTCGGTGAAGTCCATCAGCGTGACGGCTGCAAAGCTGAAAACATACCTTGGCGCACCCCGCTTTACACGCGAGGATTTGGAGACGGAAAACCTGGTCGGCATTGTCAACGGCCTGGCCGTTACCTCCTTCGGCGGTGAAACGCTAGCGGTGGAATGCTCCATCATGCAAGGCAACGGTGCGTTGCAGCTGACCGGTAAACTCGGCGATGTAATGCAGGAAAGCGCGAAAGCTGCCCTGTCCTGGGTTCGTACCAACTCCGAAGCCTGGGGCATCCCCGTGAATTACTTCAAAGAACACGATATTCACTTCCATGTACCAGAAGGTGCTGTGCCCAAGGATGGTCCTTCCGCCGGTACGGCCATGACCACCGCGCTGACCAGTGCGATTCTCACCATACCCGTCCGTCAGGATGTGGCCATGACCGGTGAGATTACCCTGCGCGGTCGCGTATTACCCATCGGCGGTCTGAAGGAAAAGCTGCTGGCTGCAAGCCGTGCCAACCTGAAGACTGTGCTCATTCCCAAAGGCAACATCAAGGACTTAGAAAACGTACCCGATGTGGTGCTGAATAAACTGTGCGTCATCCCCGTTGAGCGGATGACCGATGTACTCCCCCACGCACTGACATCTCCGCCTGAAAACAAGCCAAACCCAGGCGACTTTACCGCTATACCTGCACAGCTGCCACAGTGTGAACGCCCGTCCTACCCCAGGGCTTAAGCGATGGAAATTCAAAGCGCAGTCTTTGTAACCAGCATGGCGGATTACCACGAACAGCCGCCCATCACCCTGCCCCAGTTGGCAGTGGTGGGGCGCAGCAATGTGGGAAAAAGCTCGCTGATCAATACCCTGTGCCGGCAAAGAAAGCTTTGCAAAATTTCCGGTACGCCGGGCAAAACCCGGCTGATTAACGTATTTTTAATCAACGATACCTTTCATCTGGTCGACCTGCCCGGCTACGGCTTTGCCAAAGTGAATAAAGCCGAAAAGAAACGCTGGGGTCAAATGATGGAAACCTATTTTCACGAAAGCAGCTTGCTGAAACATGCCCTGCAGCTGGTGGACATTCGGCACGAGCCCTCGGCGGACGATGCCGCGATGGCCGCATTCTACCGCAGTGCTGGTATCCCCTTTACGGTGGTTGCCACCAAGGCGGATAAAATCAGCCGCGGCGCGCGCATGAAACACATTGCCCCCATTTGCCGCATTATGCAAAAACAGCCCTGGGAAGTGATTCCCTTTTCTGCTGAAGACGGTACAGGCCGCCAAGAATTACTTAAGCACATCCAGGACATCCTGTCCTGATCCACGCATCATCCCATTTTATATATAGGGAGAGATCATTATGATTCATGTGGAAACGCTTCAGAAAACCCCGCAGGGCGTACGCCCGTTTTTAGCGCTGCCCAAGCGACTGTACCGCAAGGACCCGTACTGGGTACCACCGATGAAACGCATGGAAGTCCATCACCTGATCGGGGTGCATAACCCCTGGCGTAACGGCCCGCATGAGCTGTTTTTAGCCTATGATGACGAACGCCCCGTAGCCAGAGTACTGGCCGGCGTTGACGAACGCATAAACGAACGGTTGGGACAACAGCGCGGTTATATTGCGCTGTTTGAAAGTGAAAACAACATGGAGTATGCCCGTGCTGTACTGGACGCTGCCGTGCATTTCCTAAAGGAACAGGGTGCCACAGTGATTATCGGCCCGAACGAACCGGGCTTTGACGATTACACCGAAGGGCTGCTTTACGAGGGCTTTGACAGCCTCAACTCCCTATTCAATCCCTACAATCCCCCCTACTATCACCATTTCTTTACCGAATATGGCTTTGAAAAGTTCCGTGACCACCATGCCTATCTGCTGAAGATGAGCGAGTTCCCTGCCGACATGTACCAACGGCTTTCGAACATGGCACAAAAGCGCTTTGGGTTCCGTGTGGTTCCGGCAGACATTCGCCCTGATAACCAGGAAGAGCTCGCACGCGATGTGGCAAACATGATTGCCAAAGCCCTACCACCCGATTCCGAGGTTACGCCCCCAACGATTGACGATATTCTGTATGAACTGAAATCGCTGCTGCGGTACACCAAAGCGGATCTTCCGGTGATCGCCTATGCGGGTGACCGTATGGTTGGCGTTGCGGTGGCATTTTCGGACTACTCCCGCTTAGCCAAGGCCATCAACGGCAGTCTATTCCCCTTTGGCTGGGTGACACGGATTTTCCACAAGGTGCGCTCCGCACGCTGTTCCATGGTGTTTGTTGCGCCGGACTTTCATAACAAAGCCGTCAACGCCGCTATGATCTTAGAAATGTACAAGCGTGCCAAGCAGCTCGGCATTACTGCGTTTGAACTATCCGCTATTGATGAAACCAACTTGCAAAGCGCAATCTCGCTGGAACGCGCAGGGGCAAGGCATTACCGCACCTACCGCCAGTATCAGCTGACACTATAGCTGGCTAAACAAAAACAGCCCCGCCAAATGGCGGGGCTGTTTTTGTTTAGTCTGTTACTTGGTCGGTGCGTTACACACCAGACAGGGGATGAGCGATTTGTACGGCGATTCGCCAAGCTCCCCGAAGGTGAAGGCATCCATAGGCAGATACTTTTCATTGACCGATCTGCATGAGGGGTCTGCGTGATAGTACTTGCCGCCATCGGCGTTATAGTACAGCGGTGTATTATCCGGTGGAATCGGCGTAACCGTTGTGCGCGGAGCCGGGGTATAAATCGCTGCAATATTGTCCGGCAGCGGTGTATCGGTCGCGGTTGACTCGTTTGTCGCCAGCGTGTTGGGGTCTACAAACCAGTCTCCCGATTCCTGCACCATCAAAATATTGAAGCGATAGCGTACAGGATCGTTGCCATTATTCTTATCAATCGTCGCACTCATGGTCACGGCTCTGGATGTATCGGTGGCGGAGCCGGATATGGACTCGATTGTATAGTCAATCGGCGTCCGGTTCGCTACCACGTTAAACAGCGATACCGCTGCATCCGTCTGTGCCGCTCGCCATGTAGGCATGACGTAATTGAGCATTGATTCAATGTCGTTGTTGGCCCAGTAATCCATAAAGGCAGCCAGCCTGAGACCCGTATCGGTTTCCGCAGGAGGCACCTCGACAGGTTTTTCGGTCGGTGCCTGGTCCAATAGATATCCCATGGCTTCTACGGAGGGTTCTTCCGTGATGGACGGTGTTGGCTGGGGCGTGATGTTCAAGTTATTGTTCACAGGATCGCCGCTGGCACCTGACAGCATGATGACAAGCAGGATAATGCACATCAGTCCATACCCGATGGTGATGCCAGTACGCAGCGACGAGGTGAACGCCTGCCGATACCAAAGCATACCGACCGACGCTGCACTGGCTGTCATAAACAGATAGCGAAGCAAGTCAAATCCTTCGTCCCGCAGCGCGATGCAGACAATAAATGCCAGCGGCAAAATGATATATAGCAGCATTTTCAGCCAGTTTTCAATATTAAACGGTTGTTTTGGTTGCCGTACAGGCGGTTGCTCCGGCGGAATACCCCCGCCACCGTTTCCGTAGGCGGAATACCCCCCCATGGGTTCGTTTGGCATCATGGGAGCCTGTTGCCTGTTAAACAGTGGCTGCCCATACTGTGGATAGGCCATACCCTGCGGCGGCAGGCTTTGCTGTGGCTGCGGCATTTGCTGCATCACAGGCATTGCAGGTTCCGCCTGCATCACAGCGGGCGGTACATATCCCTGCGCTCTGACACCGGCTGCCATAGGCTGCTGGCCCCGGGCTGCGGCATTGGCCAGCGGCGGCATGGGTGCACCGGTATACGGAACCGAATAGCCGGGAGTACTGCCTGGGAACCCACCCTGCATACCTGCGTTTTGCTGCGGATACGGCATATTGCCTGCACCGGGATTTTGCGGCGGATAGGCCGCAAACGGCATCGTATTTTGCTGGGGCAAGGGGTTTGCATAAATGCTCTGTGGCATTGTAAGCGGATCGGCCGAACCAGCTGGAGGCGCGCTAAATTCCGGTTTGGGTTTCTGCGTGAAATCCAAATCCGGATTGGGTTCTGCCTGTCGTTTATTGAATCCTCGTCTTTGCATACCATAAGTTGGCGTAGAGGTATACTTCGTACGGCCTGAGTTCATGCATAGTCTCCTTAGAGCGTCTCAACCAGTTGATTTTGGAAGACTTACATTATATCATATATTTCTTTTTTGTAAACAAGATGATGTAAATTATTAATTTCCTTCACCGGTTGTAACAATTTAGAAGTTTCCGGGTGGTATTATTCTATCATTGCCCGCTGGCCTTGGCCTCGGTGTCCAGCTGTAGCTTCGGCTCGTGATACTCCGCGCCTTCATTGTAATACACCTTTTCCGGAGGCGTTTCTAAGATCTCCGGGTTTTTCAGGCATTGGTTCATAATGGTGAACATCTTGGCAAAGGTCGCCCCGGCGCATACGCGCTCGTCCACCGTAACCCCAACCGGGATTTTGGCATAGCGTACGGGCTCGCCCTTGGCATTGACCGTATACCCGCGGTTCGGCGTGCCCAGACCAAAAAACATGCTGGTGTTGCCGAAATTATAAATATGATGGTACACGCTTTTCAGCCCGATGGATGCATTGTTCGTCAGCCACAGCCCAACATGGAAGGGAAGCTCATCAATCAACACGCCAGGCATAATTCCGTAGCGATCCAAAAAGCGCAGTACCCATACCAGGCACGAGGTCAGCCCCGGTACTTTCAGCACAAAGCGCGCAATCTTAATCGCGCCGCCGGGCATCTCGTTTTTCCGGTTTTCCAGAACCTTCTTATGCACGCGCGCCTGCACATCGTAAATGGTGTCGCTGGGGTCAAAGCGGACTTTGATCGTGTTTTCCTTGATGCTTCCGTCCTCGGTGTCCATCAGCACAACGAGAGCGCAGGTCAGTTCCGTACGGTTATAGTACTGCTTATTGATGATGAAACGGTTGATCTCCGGAACCTGCGATATCGCCCGCACATAAGCAGCGATGAGAAGCTGCAAGAACGTGATCTTAATATTCTCATCTCTAGCCTTCTTGGCGATATAACGCATCATCGGTTCATAGTCCAAATCATGGTTTAAATATACCATCGCATCGCAGCGCATTGGCATTACATAAGGCGTAGCCTCAATAATGGGGTCCAAATGGCGTACGCGGCGACCATCATGCCGACGTCCAAACAAAATGTTTCTTCCTCTCATTAGTCAGTATAAAACTTAATCATTGTATCGTTTTGTATTTCATTCGTCAAGGCAACCTTGACCCACCAGCCGCCCTGCGCTATACTGGAGGAAATTTCTGTCGGAGGAATATCATGCAAATTGTAAAAAAGGCTTACGGAAAAAACAAGAATAATCAACCTGTAACGGAATACACCCTCACTAATGCGGTCGGCGCATCTGTATCGATACTGGATCTGGGCGGAACGATAACCCGCATGCTGATGCCGGATAAATTCGGCATCCTCGGTGATGTGGTACTGGGGTATGACGATGCCCAGGGATATATTGAAAACGGCGGGTACTTAGGCGCGCTCATCGGACGGGTCGGAAACCGCATCGGCGGTGCGTCGTTTGAGTTGGACGGAAAAACCTATCCCCTGCAAGCTAATAACGGGCCCAATAACCTGCACGGCGGGCCGGATGGCTTTGACCAGCGGATGTTTGCCGTTGAAGAAATTGAAGGCGGTCTGCGCCTGTCGCTGACAAGCCCGGACGGCGACCAGGGCTTCCCCGGAACCCTGCAAGTAACGGCGGACTATCTGTTTAGCGACGATAACGCGCTGACCATACGCTATCATGCGACAACGGATCAGCCGACGATTGTAAACCTGACCAACCACAGTTATTTCAACCTGAACGGACATGGTTCTGGCGATGTTAAAAACCTTGTTCTGCAAGTGTTTGCCGATACCGTGACCGAAGTGGACAATGATTTGATCCCCACCGGAAAGTTCCTTCAGGCCAAAGACCTGGTCTATGGATTCCAGGCACCGACACGCCTTGGCGATGTGCTGAATAACCCGGACAATGCCATGGAAAACGCCGGTGGTGTGGACTTTAATTACTGCGCGGGGCAAGTGGGCCAGCGCAAGCTCATCGCAACGCTCTACTCCCCCAAAACCGGCCGGTATATGGAAACCTTCACCGATTTGCCCGGCGTACAGGTGTATACGGGGCAGGGCCTTAATCAGCCCGGCAAGTGTGGCGTGCTGTTTAAGCCCTACAACGGCATTTGCCTGGAAACCCAAGGCTATCCCGATGCCATCCACCACGATAACTTCCCAAGCGTTGTCCTACGCCCCGGTCAGGAGTATACCACTGAGACGACCTATCGCTTTTCAGCACGTTAAGAATTGACAAATAACCACACTGCGTGCTAAGATTTGAATACCACTGAAAGAAACGGAGTTGAAACGATGCGTAAATAAGCCTGCCACCCTAAACCATTAGGGACACGCACCAGTCAGCCAAATATTTTGGCCTGTTTGCGTTTGGCGGGATTGCGCAGCCGTTAGGCTCTGTTTTTCTTTGCCGTCCCGTGCTTTATCACCGAGGTAATTTCGATGGCACTACTACAAGTGAATACCCTGAGCTTTACCTACGAAGGCAGCTATGACCCTGTATTTGACAAGCTTTCCTTTCAGGCAGATACCGCCTGGCACCTGGGGCTGCTCGGCCGCAATGGCCGTGGCAAAACCACACTGCTGTGCATACTCGCCGGGCAGCTTTCAGCGCAGGGCGTGATTACCCTACCCCTGAAACCCGTACTGTTTCCCTTTGCCATTACCGATTCGGCATATACAGCCAAAGAGGTGATGCTTTCCTTTGCGCCCGATGAACCGGAATGGCGTGTGATGGCCGAGGCCTATCCGCTGCGGCTTTCGGATGAACTGCTTTCACGCCCGTATACGACTTTAAGCCGAGGCGAGCAAACCAAACTGCAACTGGCAGCGCTGTTTGCCCGCGAGGACAGCTACCCCCTGATTGACGAACCCACCAATCACCTGGACCTGGCCGGACGCGAAATGGTCGCTGATTACCTGGCTAGGAAGCAAGGCTTTCTGCTGGTCAGCCATGACCGCCATTTTTTAAACCGCTGTATCACCCATACCCTATCGCTAAACCGCTCGACCGTTACCGTTCAGCGCGGCGATTACGATAGCTGGGAACTGGATTTCAATCGCAAAAACGCAGCCGAGGCCACCCGTAACATGCAACTGAAAAAGGAGATCACCACGCTGAAATCAACCGCACGCAGGCAGGCGGACTGGAGCGACAAGGTAGAAAAAACAAAAATCGGGTCCGGATCAGTCGACCGCGGATATGTCGGCGCAAGGGCAGCCGCCATGATGAAACGGTCTTTGGTGACACGGGCCAAAATCGAACGCGACATCCAGGAGCGCGAAAGTCTTCTCAAGGATGCAGAACGCACCGGCAACTTGAAGCTTAAACTGCTCAAGCACCCCAAGCAGCGCTTGATCGAAGTGCGGGATGGCGTAGTCGGCTATGGCGACCACACGGTATGCAGCGAACTGAACTTCTCGGTTGAACGCGGTGAATGTGTCGCACTGGCCGGAGCCAATGGCTGTGGCAAGTCCAGCGTGCTCAAAACCCTGTATGGATTATCAACTGCACTGCAAGGGAAGGTAAACATCGCAAGCGGCCTGCAAATCAGCTATGTTCCCCAGTCCACCGAGCACCTACGCGGCGAACTTGATGCCTTCATCGCCGAAACCGGCACTGACGAAACCCTGTTCAAGGCTATACTCCGCAATATGGATTTTGGCCGTCAGCAGTTTGATAAGGATATCGCCCAGTATTCCGAGGGACAAAAAAAGAAGCTGCTTCTGGCCGGCAGTTTGTGCGAGGAAGCACATCTTTTTATATGGGACGAACCCCTGAACTATATCGATGTCTACAGTCGAATGCAGATGGAAGAACTTCTGCTGACCTTTAAGCCCACGCTTTTACTGGTGGAGCACGACCGCGCGTTTTTAGACCGGGTATCCACGAAGATCATTCAGATGACGTAGGGCTTATCCCTCGAACTGTTTCAACAATTCGGCCGGTGTTACCCCCGCAAACCCGGGCATGTTGTAGTCTGCCATCGGCAATGCTTCTTTGCTGCCGATGCCAACGGCCAGCATGCCCGCGTTGTGTGCCGCCATCACCCCCGCCTCGGCATCCTCAAACACCAGGCAGTTTTTTGCCGGTACGTCCAGGTCGCTGGCACAGCGGGCAAAGACTTCGGGATCGGGCTTTGCTTTTTGCACCTTGTTGCCGTCGATCACGGCATCAAACAGCTGTGTAATCTTGAGTTTTTCCAGCACTAAATCCGTGTTCTTGCTGGCGCTACCAAGCCCCACGCGGTATCCGGCATGGCGTGCGTCCGTTAAAAACGCCTTCACACCGGGCAGAATTTCATCCTCCCGAAGTTTATGGATATACTCCAGGTACCGGTCGTTTTTCCATGTCGCGTATTTAGTTTTTTCCTCGTCCGAAAGTGTTACGCCGCCGATCTCTAAAATAATTTCCAGCGAGCGAACACGGCTAACGCCTTTCAGGCGTTCGTTATCTTTCAGCGTGAACGGAATATGCAGGGACTCCGCCAGTTCTTTCCATGCAGCAAAGTGATATTTCGCTGTGTCGACAATGACACCATCCAGATCAAAAATCAATCCGTTAATCACAGATTTTCGTCCTCATTTCCTGTCAGGCTGGGTGTAGCCTACCTTCTTTTTCACTTTGCTCAGCGTGCGCACCGCCCGGCGGGCAACCGTTTCAGCATTACGGCTCAACACACCCTGCACATACGCTTTATCAGCCATCAAGCGCTCAAACTCGCTTTGGATGGGTCGCAGCGCTTCGATCACAATCTCGGTCACGACGCTTTTCAGATCGCCGTATCCTTTGCCGGACAGGCTTTCCACCACGGCTTCAATGCTTTGTCCGGACAGCGCCGCCGCAATGGACAGCAAATTGCTGACGCCGGGTTTGTTTTGCATATCATAGCGGATGTCAGCCTCGGAATCGGTTACGGCGCGCTTAATCTTGCGGCGAATATCATCGGGCCGGTCCAGCATGCTGATGTAGGTATCCTCGGTATCGGACTTGCTCATCTTGCTGGTAGGCTCCTGCAAGCTCATGATGCGGCTGCCAACCTTGCCGATATAGGCCTCCGGCACGGTGAAAACATTGCCGTATATGTTGTTAAAACGAATGGCGATATCACGCGTCAGTTCCAGATGCTGTTTCTGATCCGAGCCGACGGGTACGAGATTGGATTGATACAAAAGAATATCCGCTGCCATTAACACCGGGTAGGTAAACAGTCCCGCGTTAATATTGGCCTCGTTTTTGGCGGACTTCTCTTTGAACTGCGTCATGCGCTGCAATTCGCCCATATAGGTAAAGCAGTTTAATATCCATGCCAGTTCCGCATGTGCCGGAACATGGCTCTGGCAATAAATCATATTCTTATCGGGGTCAAGCCCGGAGGCGATATACAGCGCCGCAAGCTCCAGCGTGCGCCGGCGCAGATCAGCCGCGTTTTGGCGCAGCGTAATGGCGTGCATATCGACGATTGCATAAAAACATTCATACTCATTTTCCAGCAGCTTGAAGTTTTTAATCGCGCCAATATAGTTGCCGATCGTCAGCACACCGGACGGCTGAATACCGGAATAGATGATGGGTTTCTTTGGCGGGGTTTGATCGGTCATAGTATACCCTCCGTAACGCAATTCAATACAGAAACATGAGATGCTTACTAAGCATCCCATGTTTCTAATCTTTCATGATTCTATTGTAACACTGATAGAGAAAATGTAAAACCCCTACACGAAAGAATTGCGAGCTGCTTATGCCTGCAGCGCCTGGATGATTTTGTCGGTCATTTCTTTAGTGCCGATAGCGGGCTTACCGGCAACGATATCGCTGGTGCGATACCCCTGACCAAGCACCGTCTCAATCGCGGCTTCCACAGCATCGGCTTCCTTGTCCAGGTCAAAGGACATCCGCAGCATCATTGCTGCCGAGAGTATGGTTGCAATGGGATTGGCAATGCCCTTGCCTGCGATATCCGGTGCAGAGCCGTGGATGGGCTCGTACATGCCGCAGGTGCTTTTCCCCAGCGATGCCGAGGCCAGCAGGCCGATGGAACCGGTCAGCTGGGAGGCTTCATCCGACAGAATATCCCCAAACAGATTCGAGGTCACCATCACATCAAACTGCGACGGGTCCTTGATCAGCTGCATGGCGGCATTATCCACGAGCATATCGGAATATTCGACTTCCGGGTACTCCTTGGCCAGTTCATGCATCACCTCACGCCAAAGGCGGGAGGATTCAAGCACGTTTGCCTTGTCCACGCTGCAAATCTTGTTGCTGCGCTTTTTAGCGGCTTCAAAGGCCACCACGCCGATGCGGTGGATTTCTTCTACAGCGTACTTTTCGGTATCGTAGGCGAAGGGGCCCATGTCGCCCTCTCCCCTGCCGCGTTCGCCAAAGTACAGGCCGCCGGTCAGCTCACGCACGATCAGCACATCAACCCCGCGGGCGGTAATATCCTGCCGCAGCGGTGAAGCCGCCGCCAGCACCTGCTGTAATTTCACCGGACGCAGGTTAGCAAACAGGCCCATTTCCTTACGCAGGCCAAGCAACGCCCGCTCCGGGCGCAGGTGGCCGGGCAGGGTTTCCCACTTCGCGCCGCCGACCGCGCCCAGCAGAACGCTGTCGCTTTCCAAAGCGGCTTTCAGAGTGTCTGCGGGCAAGGGCTCGCCGCATTTATCAATCGCACAGCCACCGGCATCCATCTCAGTCATGGTAAAGCTGTGGCCGAACTTTTCGCCGACGACATTGAGCACCTTGGCAGCGCTGTCCGTGATTTCCGGGCCGATGCCGTCGCCGGGGATGAGGACGAGATTGTAATTCATTCGAATACGCCCTCCTTCATCGCCTGCATCAGACCGCCCGCTTCGATGATGCCCTGCAAAAACGGCAGGAAGGACGGGAACTCGGCCGTTTCGCCCGTGGTTTCATTCTTCAGCACACCGCCGGACAGATCCACGCTCAGCTTGTCGCCTGTGTGGATGTCTGCATCGCATACGATGATGGGTAGCCCGATGTTGATGGCATTGCGGTAGAAGATACGCGCAAAGCTTTTGGCAACCACGCAGCTGATCCCCGCCGCCTTGATAGCGATGGGTGCATGCTCACGCGAGGAACCGCAGCCGAAGTTCGATCCGGCGGCGAGGATGTCGCCCAGCTCGATTTTCGACAGGAACTCTTTGTCGATATCTTCCATGCAGTGCTTGGCCAGTTCTACCGGGTCCGAGGTTGTCAGATACCGGGCAGGGATGATGACGTCGGTATCGATGTTATCTCCGTAGCAAATTGCTTTTCCGTTGAGTTTCATATCTTCTTCCTCCCTTACGCCAGCATATCCGGCGTGGCGAGTTTCCCCATCACGGCGGACGCCGCGGCAACAGCCGCGCTGGACAGGTAGACTTCGCTTTCGGTATCGCCCATGCGGCCTACAAAGTTGCGGTTGGTGGTGGCAACGCAGCGCTCACCCTTGGCAAGTATCCCCATATGCCCGCCCAGACACGGCCCACAGGTGGGTGTGGATACGGCGCAGCCCGCGTTGACGAAGATATCGAACAGGCCTTCATGCATCGAGTCCATCCAGATTTTCTGGGTGGCGGGGATGACAATCACGCGCACGCCGGGAGCGACCTTGCGGCCTTTGAGCACTTTGGCTGCAGCTTGCAGGTCGGACAGCCTACCGTTGGTGCAGGACCCGATCACAACCTGGTCGATTTTCACATCGCCGATCTCATCAAAGGTTTTGCCGTTTTCAGGCAAATGCGGGAAGGCGACGATGGGTGTCAGTTTGGACAAATCCATCTCGATGGTGCGGGCATACACCGCATCTTCATCCGCAGCAAAGACCTTGGGCGCTTTCGCGCCATGATCCTTTAAGTAGGTAAGTGTCTGCTCATCTACCGGGAAGATGCCGTTCTTGCCGCCAGCTTCAATCGCCATATTGCAGATGCACAGGCGGTCGTCCATGGTCATTTCCTTCACGCCCTCGCCGGAAAACTCCAGCGATTGGTACAGCGCACCGTCCACACCAATCATCTTGATCAGGTGGAGGATCACGTCTTTACCGGACACATCGGGGCTGGGTTTGCCTTTGAGCACCACGGAGATAGCCTCCGGCACGCGCAACCATACCTTGCCCGATGACATGGCCGCGGCCATATCGGTGGAACCCACGCCCGTGGAAAATGCGCCCAGTGCGCCGTAGGTGCAGGTGTGGCTGTCCGCACCGATGACCAGATCACCGGCGGTTACCATACCGCGTTCCGGCAGCAGCGCATGCTCTACGCCGACCTCGCCGACGTCAAAGAAGTTTTTCACCTTCATGCTGCCAGCAAATTCGCGAACCTTTTTCACCTGTTCGGCAGCTTTAATATCTTTGTTGGGGGTGAAGTGATCCATTACCAGGGCAATCTTTTCGCCATCGAACACACAGTTGCAACCGCATTTGTTGAACTCGTTTACCGCGACCGGCGCGGTGATATCGTTACCCAATACCAGGTCGCAGTTGGCTACAATCATATCCCCCGCTTGCACGGTATCCTTGCCGCAATGCGCGGCCAGAACTTTCTGGGTCATTGTCATAGACATTTGGCAGTCCCCTCCTTATGATGCAGATAATACTCAATTGAATCCGCCAACGCTTCCCAGCTGGCGGCGATAATATCGGCATTTACGCCGATGGTTGTCCAGTCCATGTCTCCGTCCGTGCTCTCAATCAGCACGCGGACACGGGATGCCGTGGCATCTTTCCCGGTTAGCACACGCACCTTGTAATCTACCAGGCGCACGTTGTTGAGCTGCGGGTAGAACACGCTGAGCGCTTTGCGCAATGCCGTATCCAGTGCGTGCACGGGGCCATTTCCCATGGCTGCGGTCATCTCGTGCACGTCTTCAACCTGCACCGACAGCATGGCGGACGCGCTCTGGTTTTCATCCGGATGCGGAAACTCGCCGCTGGTACGGTACATACCCAGGCTGAAATGCGGGTGGAAGCAATCCAGAATCTTCAGTGCCATCAGTTCAAAGCTTGCGTCCGCACTTTCAAACTGGTAGCCTTCGTGTTCCATTTCCTTGGTTTTTTCAACAATCCGGGTCACTTCCGGCGAGTTCTTTTTGAGCTTGGGTGCTAGTGCCGCAATTTTGGCAAGCACTGTGGTGCGGCCGGATACCTCGCTCATCAGAAAACGGCGTACATTGCCAACGCTCTCGGGCGTAACATGCTCAAACGAACGGCTTACCTTCGATACACCGTCGATATGCATGCCGCCTTTATGGGCAAACGCACTGTCGCCAACGTAGGGTTCGTTACGGCTCAGGCGCATGTTGCAAAGCTCTGAAAGCTTTGCGGCCGTATCCCTGAGCATTTCCAAATCACCGGAACAATCCAAGCCCATTTTCAGGCGAATGTTGCCAATGATTGTGGATAAATCGGTGTTGCCGCAGCGTTCGCCGATGCCGATGAACGTGCCCTGCACCTGCACTGCGCCGTTTGCTATCGCGCTCATACTCGATGCCACCGCGCAGCCGATATCGTTATGGCAGTGGATACCGATCCGTTGCTTGGGGAAGGCATCGCATACAGTTTTCACAACCTCGCCGATGCGCTGGGGCGTTGTGCCGCCATTGGTATCGCACAGCACCAGGCTGTCGGCACCGGCTTCATCGGCGGCGGCCAGCACCTGCATGGCGAACTGTTCATTTTCCTTGTAGCCGTCAAAGAAGTGCTCTGCGTCAAATATCATTTCCTTGCCCTTGGCTTTAAAGTACGCTATGGTGTCTTTCACCAGTCGCAGGTTCTCTTCCAGGGTCGTACCCAGCACCTGCAGCACATGCAAGTCCCAAGACTTGCCGAAAATCACCACAACGTCGGTCTTGGCATCCATCAGGGATTGGACGTTAGCGTCCTCCTCCGGGCTGCTGCCTTTGCGGCAGGTGGACCCAAAGGCGCATAGCTTGGCATGCCTTAACTTCAGGGTGTGAACCTGCGCAAAAAACTCAATATCTTTGGGATTGGAGCCGGGGTTCCCCGCTTCGATATAATCGACACCGAACGCATCCAGCGTTTTTACGATGTTGAGTTTATCGACCACGGAAAAGGCTACGCCTTCCCCCTGCGCGCCATCACGAAGCATGCTGTCGAAGATTTCGATCCGTTTCATGGCGGCCCCCTTACAGCTTGTTCATGCCATTGATATAGGCGAGAATACTGGCCTCCAGTATATCGGTGGAAAGCCCGCGTCCCGTAACCACCTGATCGCCGCAGCGGATTTTCACGATGGCTTCACCCTGGGCATCGTTGCCCTCGGATATGGTCTGAATCGCATAGTCCTCCAGCGAGTGCTCCGGAGCGGTAATCAGCTTGTCCACAGCGTTAAAGGCGGCGTCGATCGGGCCATCGCCCAGGGCGACTTCTTCGCTGCTCTCCCCGTTATGGGTGACCGATACCACGGCGTTGGACGTGGAGAAGTTGCCGGAGTTCACCGTAAAGCGTTCCAACTGGTAGTTGTTGGGCATGGAGGACTGCGTATGCCGGTGAAGCGCCAGCGCTTCCAAATCCTTATCGGTAATCAGCTTTTTTCGGTCGCACAGCGCTTTGAACTGCTCATACAGCTTGGTAAACTCATCCTTGGACAGCGAATAGCCAAGGGTGTTGAGCCGTTCTTCAATCGCGTGATGGCCGGAGTGCTTGCCCAGCACCATTTGGTTTTGGCGCAGGCCGATGGACTCCGGTGTCATAATTTCATAGGTGGTGCGGTTGGCCATCACGCCGTGCTGGTGGATGCCCGCTTCATGGGCAAAGGCATTCTGGCCGACGATAGCTTTGTTGATCGGCGCATTCACGCCTAGTATGCTGTACACCAGGCGGCTGGTCGGTGCGATGCGCTTGGTATCGATATTGCATTCCTGCGTATAAAGATCCGGGCGTGTATGCATGGACATAACCAGCTCTTCCAGTGCCGCGTTACCAGCCCGCTCGCCGATGCCGTTGATGGTGCATTCCATCTGCCGTGCCCCGGCAGAGACAGCCGCCAGAGAGTTGGCCACCGCCATACCCAAATCGTTATGGCAATGCACAGACAGCGTAATATCGTCAACATGGTCCACGTTTTGTTTCAGGTAGTGGATAATCGAGGCCATCTCGCTGGGCGTAGCATAGCCGACGGTATCGGGAATATTGACCACCGTCGCGCCTGCTCGAATGGCAGCATCCACCGCTTTGGCGAGGAACGCCGGTTCGGAGCGCAGGGCGTCCTCAGCGGAAAACTCCACCTGCGGGCAGAGGTTGCGCGCGTAAGAGACCATCTCTTTAATCGTGGCGAGTACATCGTCCTCCGACATGCGCAGCTTATACTGCATATGGGTTGGCGAGGTCGCAAGGAAGGTGTGAATCAGCGGCGATTTTGCTTGCCGCACCGCTTGCCAGGCCGCGTCGATATCCTTTTTCGTGGCACGGGATAAGCTTGCGATGGTGCAGTTCTTGATGGCTTTTGAGATCGCTTCCACGGACTCGAAATCGCCCTTGGAGGCAATGGCAAAACCCGCTTCAATTACATCCACCTTCATACGCTCCAGCGCATAGGCAACTTCCAGCTTTTCGGACAAGTCCATACTGCAGCCGGGTGCCTGCTCGCCATCGCGAAGCGTGGTATCAAAAAACTTTACTGGATCTGGCATTACATACCATCCTTCCATACTGCGCCTTGATCGGCGGAGGATACCAGTGCGGCATAGCGCTTCAGGTATCCGGTCAGTTCTTTGCGTTTGGGGGCAACAAACTTTTCTTTTCTGCGTTTTAGCTCTTCGTCCGACACTTTCAGGGTCATGGATTTATTGGGGATATCGATCTGGATGAGATCGCCCTCTTCCACCAGCGCGATGGTGCCGCCGGACGCTGCTTCGGGTGATATATGCCCGATGGCCGCGCCGCGCGTGGCGCCGGAGAAGCGCCCGTCGGTAATCAGCGCGACCTGCTGGTCAAGCTGCATGCCGGCAATAGCGGAGGTCGGCGTAAGCATTTCACGCATACCGGGGCCGCCTGCGGGGCCTTCGTAACGGATTACCACCACATCGCCCGGGACAATTTCCTTGGCGTAGATGGCCTTGACCGCCGCTTCCTCGCCATCAAACACTCTGGCGCGGCATTCGCTGGTCAGCATATCCTTGCCGACAGCGCTCTGTTTTACCACCGCACCGTTGGGGCAGATGTTACCAAACAGAATCGCCAGTCCGCCGAAGCTTGAATACGGGTCGGACAACGGCCGGATAACGGTCTGGTTCAAAACCATGGCCTTTTCAATGTTCTCGCCAACCGTTTTACCAGTGACTGTGATGCAGTCCGTATTGATGAAATCATTCTTATTCAGTTCTGCCATCACAGCAGGGATGCCGCCGGCTTCGTGCAGATCCTGCATATGATGCTTACCAGCAGGGGCCAGTTTGCACAGGTTGGGGGTTTTCTCGCTGACCTCGTTCACCGTTTGCAGCGAAAACGCCAATCCCGCTTCCTTGGCGATGGCCGGAAGGTGCAAGATGGTGTTGGTGGAACAGCCAAGCGCCATATCGACCGTCAGAGCGTTTTCCAGCGCTTGCGGCGTTAAGATATCGCGCGCGCAGATGTTTTGCTCATACAGCTTCATGACCTGCATACCGGCCTGTTTGGCCAGGCGGATACGCGCGGCATACGGCGCGGGCAGGGTGCCGTTACCGGGCAGGCCAAGGCCCACAACCTCCGTTAAGCAGTTCATGGAATTGGCGGTGAACATGCCGGAACACGACCCGCAGGTCGGGCAGACCTCGTTTTCAATGGCGCACAGTTCGCACTCATCAATATTACCGGCCATGTAGGCACCGACTGCCTCGAACGCCGTGTTCAGGTCTTTGCCTCCAAGTGATAGCATCGGCCCGCCGGACACAAAGATGCTGGGCAGGTTCAGTCTGGCAGCCGCCATCAGCATACCGGGCACTACTTTATCGCAGTTGGGGATGAACACCAGCGCGTCAAACGCGTGGGCACGCACCATGCTTTCCACGGTATCGGCAATCAGCTCGCGGGTGCAAAGCGAATAGTGCATCCCCTCGTGCCCCATAGCAATCCCGTCGCACACGCCGATGGTATTAAACTCAAACGGTGTGCCGCCGGCAGCGAGTACCCCGTCCTTGACGGCGCGTGCAATTTGATTGAGGTGCACATGCCCCGGCACAATCTCGTTAAACGAATTGACGATGCCGATGAACGGACGGCTGATCTGGTCGTCCGTATAGCCGCAGGCTTTGAGCAGCGCGCGGTGCGGCGCGCGTTCGGCGCCGACCTTTACGGTGTCAGAGTGGCTCATTTCTCTTCCCCGCTTTCCTTTTTCCAGCTCATCTTGGCACGGAGTTCCGCACCGGTTTTCTCAACCAAAGAGGTTTGTGCCGCTTTGCGCATGGCATTGAAACCGGGGCGCTTGACCTGGTTTTCCAAAATCCAGTTGCGGGCAAAGGTACCGTTTTGAATCTCTTCGAGCACCTTTTTCATTTCTTTTTTGGTCTCATCGGTGATGATGCGCTGCCCGGTGACATAGTCGCCGTACTCAGCGGTATCGGAGATGGAATAGCGCATATAGCTCAGGCCGCCCTGGATCACCAGGTCGATGATGAGTTTCATCTCGTGTACGCACTCAAAGTATGCGTTCTCGGGCTGATAGCCCGCTTCCACCAGCGTATCAAAGCCTGCTTTCATCAGCGCGGTGACACCGCCGCAAAGCACAGCCTGCTCGCCGAAGAGATCGGTTTCGGTTTCTTCGCGGAAGGTGGTCTCCAAAATGCCTGCACGCGCGCCGCCAACGCCTGCCGCATACGCCAGGGCAACTTCCTTGGCATTGCCGCTTGCATCCTGCTGGACGGCTATCAGGCAGGGTACGCCTTTGCCTTCCTGGAACTGCGAGCGCACGGTGTGGCCGGGGCCTTTAGGTGCGATCATGATGACGGATACATCCTCCGGCACAACGATTTGCCCGAAGTGAATGTTAAAGCCGTGGGCAAACGCCAGCGTTTTACCGGCCTTCAGGTTGGGCGCAATATCCTTTTCATAGAGGGCTGCCTGTTTCTCGTCGTTGACAAGAATCATAATTACATCGGAAGCTGCCACGGCATCGGCGGTGAGCATGACCGTAAGGCCGTCTGCCTTGGCTTTCGCCGCGGATTTAGACCCTTCATACAGGCCGACAACAACATCGTGACCGCTATCGTGGAGATTCTGTGCATGAGCGTGACCCTGGCTACCATAGCCGATCACCGCGATTTTCTTGCCATTGAGTACGGCGGGGTTGCAATCCTCTTGATAATACATTTTAGCCATTTTAAATATCCTCCTCATTCTTCTTCAGCGTATATTCTCCGCGGCCGATGGCCGTGATACCCGTGCGGCAGGTTTCCAGAATTTGAAATGGTTCCAGGAAGGTGACAAACGCGTCAATCTTGTCGGTATCGCCTGTCAGTTCCATGGTAACAGTAGTCGGGGTCAGGTCGCACACCTTGGCACGAAACACGTTAGCACCCTCCAGCACCTGGCTGCGTGTCGCGCTGCCCGCGCAGACCTTGATGAGCAACAGCTCGCGACACACGGTTTGCTCCAGCTCCATGCTTTCGACAACCTTTACATCGTGAAGCTTACGAAGCTGATGGACCAGCTGCATGCGTACATACTCGTCCCCCACGGCCTGAATGGTAATGCGCGAGTATTGCGGGTCCTGCGTTTCCCCGACAGACAGCGAGGAAATATTAAATCCTCTGCGGGCAAACAGCCCGGATACCCGCGTGAGCACACCGGCTTCGTTGTTGACCAGCAATGACAGTATCAGTTTTCTCATGTCCTCACCCCCTGATAATCATTTGGTTGATAGTGCCGTTGGGCGGAATCATGGGGAACACCATTTCATCACGATCGATAACGATATCCACCACGACCGGTCCATCCTGATTCAGCGCCTCGTCCAGCACCGCGTCCATCTCGTCAAGCTTTTCAATGCGGTAGCCTTTGGCACCAAACGCCTCGGCAAACTTCACATAATCGGTTTGACGCTCCAGCGTTGTTGATGAATAGCGTTTGTCAAAAAACATCGTCTGCCACTGACGCACCATGCCCAACACAGCGTTGTTGAGTACGAGCACAACCAGAGGCAGACGAGTAGAAACGGCAGTCGCCAATTCATTCATATTCATATGGAAGCTACCATCACTGGTGATCAACACAGTTTTTTGGCCGGAGCCGATGCACGCGCCGATAGCCGCGCCCATACCAAAGCCCATTGTGCCCAATCCACCGGACGTGATGAACGTGCGCGGTTTTTGGAAGGGATAGAACTGCGCCGTCCACATTTGGTGCTGGCCCACATCGGTTGCAATGCGGGTATCATCCGACATCCGTTTGGATACGCTCTTTAACACTAAATAGGGGTTTAGCACGTCGTGGTCCATCACGGACTGGTTGTCGTTTGAGTGTTTAAACTCGTTGACTTCCTTCAACCATTCGGGATCGCTCTTTTGCAAATCCATCTGGTTCAACGCTTGCAGCGCTTCCTTCACATCGGCATGCATGGCCACATAAGCGGGGATGTTTTTGCCGATCTCCGCCGGGTCGATATCGATGTGCAGCACTTTGCGATTTTTGGAAAACTCCGATTTTTTACCCGTTGCACGGTCGGAAAACCTCGCGCCGATGCCGATAATCAAATCGGAACGGCCCATGGCCTTGGTCGAGGCAAAATTGCCGTGCATGCCGGACATCCCCAGCATCAACGGATGCGAGCGCGGCACTGCCGACAAGCCCATCATGCTGGTGCCGATGGGTGCACCGAGTTTTTCGGCAAACTCAAGCAAATCCTTGCTGGCATCGGTAGCAATTACGCCGCCACCTGCATAGATGAAGGGACGCTTGGACGCTGCAATCAGCTCCGCCGCTTCACGCAGCATATCGGCGCTAGGTTTTTTGGGGTGGAATGCCATCGGCTGCGCCGCAGGGGTATACTCGCATGTGGCCAGCTGTACATCCTTGGGAATGTCAATCAAAACCGGGCCTTTGCGGCCGGTGGACGCCAGGAAGAAGGCTTCCCGCACGATATCAGCCAGCTTTTCCACGTCCTTGACCATGTAGTTATGTTTGGTAATCGGCATGGTAATGCCTTTGATATCGACTTCCTGAAAACTATCCCTGCCGATAAAATTCTGCGGCACGTTGCCGGTGATGGCAACCAAGGGAATGGAGTCCAGATACGCATTGGCAATACCGGTGACAAGGTTGGTTGCGCCGGGGCCGGATGTGGCAATCACAACGCCGGTTTTGCCAGTCGCGCGGGCATAGCCGTCCGCAGCGTGCGCCGCGCCCTGCTCGTGGCAGGTGATGATGTGGTTCAGCCAGTCCGCCGCACCGTAAATCTCGTCGTAGATGTTCAATACAAATCCGCCGGGGTAGCCGAAGATCGTATCCACTTGTTGCTCTTTCAGCACTTGCAATAAAATTTGTGCGCCGTTTAGCATAGTCCCCCTCCTTCTTAAAAAAACTCCCTAAACCGCTTTGCGCAGTTTAGGGAGTGTGCTGTGAGTTTGGTTTGCCTTATGCCTTAACCTCGCACGCCTGCCTAAACTTACGCGTAAGAATGTTGCCTACTACTACCAGAAGGAGCAGTACAGCAAGGCTAAGAATAATCAGGCTGAGGTTCATGGGCTGGACAATCATCGAAAAATCTCCTTCGTATGATTTGTTGTATACAATAGCACATACACACTTTGTTGTCAAGCAGATTGCATACAATTAACCGAATTTTAGCATAATCATGCATGATTCTGAGAATACACCGTTTCGATGTTATCTCTTTGTCAGCCGATCATCATCATCCAAGAGCATCGTTTGGCTGCCATCCTCATTGGTTTTGGCCAGATAATCTGTCGCTGCTGCCACAAGCTCTCCAAGCAATGGATCATCCTGATCAATATTCTTGAAGACCAGTAACGGATTGGTCAGCGTGCCTCTGCACAGCATCCGGTTGAGCACGACCACGGCCTCGCCCTTGGTGATTACAGCATCCGGTTGAAGTGCCTGATCGCTAAAGGCTGTAAGCAAGCCGTATCGGTACGCTTCTTCAATGGTACTGCGCTGTGTATGCGCCTGAATATCCGTATAATGGTATAGAAGCGGCTCAATTTCGAAGTCGCGCTCAATCCCGATATATTTTGCGACCATTGCAATAAACTCTGCCCTGCTCAGTTCGCGATCCGGATACACCTTTCCGTTTTCGTCGCTTTCAAGGTAACCGACTTGCACAGCTGCCCGGATTGCATCCAGCCGTGGGTCGCCCCTCTGCACATCTGCAAATGTTGTATTGTTACCCTCAGCGGACAGATTCAATATTGAAGCAAATATCTCTGCCGCCTCACCCCTCGTCAATCCATCGGCAACCGGGAAGTCGCTCCCATGTTGGGTGTGCATATAGGCCTGATGCGCGCTGGCATTGTATCTGGAGGCGATTACGATCGTTTTAAACGATGTATCATCCTCCGGCACGATAACAGGATGCTGGCTGGATATATTCGCAGTGATAGTGGCCGGTGTCTGTGCCAGTACAGGATCGATATCCGCTACTTTCAGCAGCACGGTATGTGTCCGAACCTCATCGAGCTGTAGGTCTTTGGCATACCAGATCACCATTTGGTCGTGTGCACTTTCAACAAATCCATCCGTATCACGCAGCAGCGCGGTACGATACCAGTGCTCGGTTTTCGAGTACAGTGCGCCGCCGTCTTCATCTACCACCATAATCCCTGCTGGGAGGTTTAAGCGAATAACAGCTGTAGGCAGAACCTGATCTGTTTTGTTGCCGTAGGTCACCGTGCAGCTGATTGTCCCATCTTCCAAAACGCGGCTCTTATCGGTACTGATGAATATAGCGGGATCATATGCAGTGCTTGCGACAACTTCCTCTTCAACCGGAGTCATTTGGAAGTTGTAATTCACAATGGCTTCACCCACAGCGATCGGATGGTCCTTATTGGAGAAGGTTTCGTATCCGTCTTTGGTTGCTACAATGTAATAGGATGTATGTGGATAGACCATAAACGCGTATTCCCCTGCTCCATCAGACAGCTGCGGGTTTGCGTTGTTTGCCGGCGGGAAGCCTTGCACCGACGGCAGTAAGACCAATGTATTCGTTCCTGCATAATACAACTTCACATCTGCACCGCTGATCACTTTGCCCGTTTTGCTGTCTGTAATGATTCCATAGGGATCGATCAGAACCTCGCTGATGTTGGTTTCCCCGTTGTTGGATATCGTTATTTTCTGGCTGCCGACAATAATCTTTCTGCCATCCTCGTGTTGATAGTAGACATTCAGTGTATAGCTGCCTTCTCCCAGGTTATTCGCGCTGAACGTGCCGTTGCCCGTATCCAGGTCAACTTTCTCCTTTTTGCCGTTGCCGACAATTTCCATTAACATGCCATTCTTAAGCAATTGGCCGCATCCAGAACTGGAGCCGTTTTGCAAAGTAACGATGCCAACGGCGCATTTGTTCGGGTTAGTGGTTTCTCCCCCGCCACCGTTGATATCGCCAACCTGAACGGTTTGGTGAAAGGTTACGCTACTAGCACTGCCAATCGCAGGCCGGGTAATCGAGATAGAGTAATCCACATTCCCTTTCGGCACTGCAACTTTGTATTTGCCGTCTGCCTTTGTAATGACCGTTTCTGAGAAATCAACCGTTCCATCTCCGTCAAAGTCCTTGTAGACGGTAACAATTGCACCCTCCAGTGGATGATTCCCTGTACGCGTGGTTATAATGCCTTCCACAAATCCGGGTACAAAGCGTTCGTAAATCACTGCCGTACCATATAAAAGCAGCGTATCATCATGCACTGTGACCGTGATGGGAATCTTCAGCTCTTGCGTACCGGATAGCTTATCAGAAATAAAGGTGATATGGCAGGTCCCGTCTTGGCCGGTTACAGCGGTATTAACACCGCCTTCGAATGTACCAGAAGGACAGTCAAATACCACTTCCACGCCGCTGATCGGTTGCCCATCATCATTTTGCACGGTGGCAGTAATCACCGCTTCCGCCTTTCCGTCTCCCAGAATGGCTGACGGATCGGCTGTGATCGTGAGGTTAAATTTAGAGAGCATAATATTCCTTGTAACCGTACCGCTTACTTCCCGATCGAAGGAAACCTCGGTTACAACACTATTTTGCTGATAGCCATCGGCCGAAACGACAAGTGTAAGCGTATCATTGCTGCTTGTGAGCCCGGTAAACCGATATACACCGTCATTGCCGACGACTTCGGATGCGATTTCATCTCCGCTTGCATCAAGCAATTGCACCATAGCGCCATTGATTGGCATCAGCGTTCTAACATCGTACACGGTGCCGGTCAGCACCAGTTCACTATTGCCAACAACCTGAATGCTCAACTGCTGCTGCTGCTGGCTGGTGTCAACGCCGCCATTGTCTGTGCCGCCATCATCTTGCAGCGTTACAGTTATTTGCGCCGTTCCGCTTGCTGTGGCACTTGGCGTGAAGCTGAGTGTTCCTTCCGGGGAGATAGTAGGCTGCACTTCAAACAACGCGGGCTTATCAACCGTTACGGTAAAGCTGAGTGCCTGCAATGCTTCGTCTACTGGTCCTGCAGAGATATCCGTAGCCCAGGCATCCTGTGTATATGCCCCTGTGCCGCTGCCGACTGTAATATCCTTCCCGGCTGTAAAGACAGGCGCATCGTTGACTGTATTGACAGTGATCAGGAATGTGTGCGCCTCCGATGTATCTTCCCCACCATTGTCGGTGCCATCCGTATCGGTAAGCCAAACGGTAGCAGTCACAAAGCCATAGGCGTTCTCCGCTGGTGTCAATGTGATTTCACCCGTGTTTGGATCAATCACCGGGCCGGCTGCAAACAACTTCGAGTTGCCAAATACGGTCAAAGTGGATTCGTCAAGTTCAAGAGAGAATACCGCTTCCTGCGCCTCATTGGCAGGCCCTGCGGACACGGTTCCAGTCGTAATCCACGCCGTAGAATATGCACCGCTGTCTTCGTTGACGGTCAAGTCTCCGGTATCCGTAAACACCGGGGCATCGTTAACAGAGAGTATCGTGATCGTGACTGTGTGTTCCACAGACGTATCCAAACCCTCGTTATCCGTACCGTCGCCATCTTTGAGTACGACGGTAACCTCAGCGCTGCCAAATGCATCTGCTGCCGGTGTGAAGCTGATCACGCCGGTCTGTGCATCGATAACCGGGGCTTCGCTAAATAGCGTTACACCGTCAGCGACCACAGTATCGGTGATCAAATACTGATACGTTTGCAGTTCATTATCCGGACCCACGTAGCGCGTAGCATCGTCTGCCCATGCAGCGCTGTATCGGCCGCTATCCTCCGAAACGGTAATATTTCCGAAATCAGAGAAACTGGGTTGATCGTTTACGGAATTGATCGTAATAGTGAATGTGCCGTCACTGCTGGTATCTCCATCGGACAGTGTTACGTCAATTAGCGTAGTGCCAAACACATTCGCAGCCGGTGTGAAGCTGAGCTGGCCCGTGTTTGTGAGCACAGGCTGCTTGCTAAACAGCGATTGGTCGTAATTTGACAGCGTAAAGGTCAGCGTTTGGCTGTCTTCATCCATGCCGCCGCCGGGCGTAATGCCCGTGGCGAAGGTCGCGTTGTTGTATGCTCCGCTGTCTTCATCCACCGTCACATCGCCTGAGAGTGTGTAGGCCGGCAGATCGTTGACTGCGGTTACTGTGATGACCAGCGTATGTCCCTGGGATGTATCCACGCCATCTCGCAGCGTACCGTCTTCATCCTTCATGTAAACGGTGTAGGTCGCCGAACCGTTTGCGTTTTGAGCAGGCGTAAAGCTAATCCTGCCCGTATCCGGATCCATCGCGGGTTCATCGGTAAATAGGTTTGTATTGCCATCGGTTACCCGTGCTTCGGCGTTTTCCACCATAGAGAATGCATAGGCTTGCGTTTCATTCGCCGGGCCTGGATTGATGCTTGTCGCATTCACCCAAAGCGCGGAATACGCGCCCGAATCCTCCCCTACGGTGATATCGCCAGTATCCGTAAAGCTTGGTTGGTCATTAACCGATTCTACGGTGATGGTGAAGGAATCGCTGACGGAGTTTACCCCATCGTTCAGTTTCACGGTGACGGTCGCCGTACCAAACGCATTGTTGGCCGGTGTAAAGCGAAGCATCCCATCGCTTGTCATAGCAGGCTGCTGGCTAAACAGCAGCGAGTTGGTATTAGTCAGTGCAAAGGTCAGCGTTTGTCCGGATTCATCCGTACCGCCGCCAGCTGTGATACCCGTTGCAAAGGTCGCGTCGCTGTACTCCCCGCCGTCTTCATTCACTGTCACATCGCCGTCAAGGGTAAAGGCAGGCTGATCATCCACAGCGGTAACGGTGATCGTGAGCTGGTGCTGCAGTGATGTATCGTTTCCGCCGTTATCCGTACCATCCGTATCCGATAGTATCACGGTGAATACTGCCGATCCGTTGGCGTTGGCTGCCGGTGTGAAGCTGATCACACCAGTATCCGGATGGATTGAAGGCTGCACGCTGAATAGCTGCGTGTTTCCGTTAACGACGCGCTGATCCTCGTTTTCCTGCATGGAAAACGCGTATGTTTGCGTTTCGTTGTCCGGTCCGATATCAATACTGTCAGCATCTACCCAAGCGCCTGTATACGCAGCCGAATCTTCTGAAACCGTGATATCGCCAGTATCGTCAAACGATGGCCGATCATTCACCGGGCGTATCGTAATGGTAAATTCTTCGATTTTGCTGCTGTCGTCGCCGCTATTGGCCGTGCCGCCGTCATCTGTGTATTGTACGGTCACAGTTGCCACGCCGTATGCATCTGCCTTGGGTGTAAATCGCAACACGCCTGTTAGCGAAACATCCGGCAGACCCGTTTCGCCGTCGAACAGTTCCGTATCGTTGCAAATGGTTTTCACAGATAAGGTCTGCGCGTTTTCGTTCCACGGTCCGATGGAAATATCGGTCGCCCATTTATACATCGTTTGCGGACCGCAATCTTCCAATACGCTCACATCACCGCCCGCGGTAAACGTTGGCGCATCATTGACCGAGTTCACCGTAATCTCAAAGGTCTTCTGAGCTTCGTCAATGCCATCTGACAGTGTTACTTTAATCTGCGTCGTGCCAAACACATTCGCAGCCGGTGTGAAGGTAAGCTCACCCGTGTTTGTAAGCACAGGCTGCTCACTGAACAGCGATTGGTCGTAATTTGACAGCGTAAAGGTCAGCGTTTGGCTGTCTTCATCCGTACCGCCGCCGGGCGTAATGCCCGTGGCGAAGGTCGCGTTGCTGTAGTCTCCGCTGTCTTCATCCACCGCCACATCGCCTAAGAGCGTGTAGGCCGGCAGATCGTTGACGGCGTTTACTGTGATGACCAGCGTATGTCCCTGGGACGTATCCACGCCCTCTCGCAGCGTACCGTCTTCATCCTTCATGTAAACGGTATAGGTCGCCGAACCGTTTGCGTTTTGAGCAGGCGTAAAACTAATTCTGCCCGTATCCGGGTCAATTGCGGGTTCATCGGCAAACAGGTCTGTATTGCCATTGGTTACCCGTGCTTCGGCGTTTTCCACCATAGAGAATGCATAGGTTTGCGTTTCATTCGCCGGGCCTGGATTGATGCTTGTCGCATTCACCCAAAGCGCGGAATACGCACCCGAATCCTCCCCTACGGTTATATCGCCAGTATCCGTAAAGCTTGGTTGGTCGTTAACTGGTTCGACGGTGATGGTAAACGTTATAGTCGCACTGGTATCGTCACCGCTGTTTGCAGTACCGCCGTCATCCATCAAATACACACTGACCTCCGCTTCGCCAAACTGATTGTCAGAAGGCGTGTAGCGCAGTGTGCCATCACTGTCTATTGCGGGCTGACCCGCATCGGTAAAGAGCTGATGATTGTCATTTTCAACATGGAATGTCAGCGATTGTCCGCTTTCATTTTCTGTTCCCTTGTGCAGATTGGTTGCCCAGGCTGTTACGGTTTGCGCACCACAATCCTCCCACACGGTTTGGTTTGATCCTGGTGTAAAGGTTGGTTCATCATTGACGGATGCAATGATGATTATGAAGCTATCCTCCACAGCATTGGTGCCGTCGCTCAGGGATACATTAACCGTCGTACTGCCATGCATATTCGCCGCCGGGGTGAATAACAGCTCACCGTCATTGGAAATCGTGACAGCCCCGTCAAACAAGGCAGCATCATACCCCGAGAGGCTAAATGCCAGTGTTTGTCCGGCTTCATCCGTTCCTCCGCCAGTGGTGATGCCCGTTGCAAATGTTTCGTCTCTATATTCACCGCTGTCTTCATACACATTGACATCATCAGGAATGGTATAAGTCGGCTCATCATTTACCGCATTGATGATAATCGTCAGCGAGTGCGACTGCGATAAATCCACGCCATCACGCTCTGTGCCGCCATTGTCCTGAAGGGTTACGGTGAAGGTAATCGTTCCGTTGGCGTTTGCCGCCGGTGTAAAGCTCACAGCACCGGTAGTTGCATTGATCGAAGGACCACTGCTGAACAACGCTGTATTGCCGTAGGTCGTTCTGGATTCTTCCGTCATCGTAAACAGTGGCGTCTGGATTTCATTATTCGGTCCCAGCGTGTAGTCGCTGACCCAATCCACTGTTTTCGGGCCGCAGTCTTCATAGAAGACGATGTCCCCGATATCAGTAAACGACGGCTGATCATTAACCGGTTCCACAACGATGGTCAATGTTTTCTCAACCGTCCTATCGCCGTCGCTTAGTACGACGGTCACGAGGGTTGTGCCGTTGGCATCATCCGCCGGTGTGAATGTCAACGCGCCTGCACTGGTGATTGCGGGCTGGACAGCAAACAGGGATTGTTCTGCTGCAGTCAGTGCGAATGAAAGTGTTTGTCCGGCCTCATCCGTACCACCGCCTGTGGTGATGCCGGTGACATATGTCGGGTTTTGGTAAGCGCCGCTGTCTTCGTTCACGCTTACGGTGCCGCCCAGCGTGTAGGTGGGATCGTCGTTTACAGCTTGGACGGTAATTGTCAGCGAATGCCCGATAGACGTATCGATGCCTTCACGATCCGTGCCACCACTGTCCTGCATATACACGGTATAACTTGCCGATCCGTTTGCGTTTTCCGCCGCTGTGAAACTGATATCGCCAGTCTCCGGATCGATGGCTGGTTGTACACTAAACAGGTTCGTGTTGCCATAGGTTTCACGCTGCGCTTCATCCTCAACCATATAAAAGGTATAAGTCTGCGCCGCTTCGTTAGCAGGGCCAACGGAAATGCTGCCGTCTTGCACCCAAGCTTCATCATACGCCTGGGCATCCTCTTGGACTGTAATATCTCCCAAATCCGTAAAGCTCGGTTGATCGTTAACCGGCAATACGGTGATCGAGTTCACCTCGTAGTACGTTCTGTCTACCCCTTCGAACTCCGTCCCGCCGTTATCAATCAAGTACAGCGTAACACCGGATTCCCCATTGGCATCTGTATCCGGCGTGAAGGTCAGCGTGCCCGATGGATCCATGGCCGGTTGCCCGCCTGATGTAAACAGCGTACTGCTTAGCGCGGTAACGGCAAAGGATAAAGTTTGGCTGCTTTCGTTGTCTGCGCCAGTGTACAGATCACTGCCCCATCCGGCCACAGTCTGCAGGCCGCAGTCTTCCCAAACAACCAGTGGATCGCCGTAGGTAAAGGTCGGCGCATCGTTCACTGAATTGACCGTGATCGTGAAGCCTTTGGTCACTTCATTCGTTTCATCGTCCAATACAACAGAAACCTCGGTGACACCGTGTTGGTCTTGTGCCGTGGTAAAGCGCAGCACACCATCCGCCGTCATGGTAGGCTGTACCGAGAACAGCGATGTATTATCAGCGTTCAGGGTAAAGGTCAATGTTTGAATCTCTTCATCGGTTCCGCCGCCCGTTGTGATGCCTGTAGCAAAAGCTGCGGAGTACGCGCCGCTGTCTTCATTGACAGCAAAATCGGCTCCCAGGGTGTACGTGGGATCGTCGTTCACGCTGGTTACGGTAATCGTAAACGTATGCGCGACCGAAGTATCCACCCCGCCGTTTGCAGTGCCATCATCATCTTTCAGCACAACGGTAACCTCCGCAGTGCCGTTGGCGTTTTTGGCAGGTGTAAAGCTGATAACACCGGTTTGGGAATCAATCGCCGGAGCTTCGCTGAACAGCTCTGTGTTACCGTATACATCCACGGCTCCAAGCGTCAAGAGGAAATTGTAGGTTTGGGTCTCGTTGTTATCCGGTCCGATAAACAATGTACTTGTATCTGCCCAAGCGCTTTCATACGCACCGCTGTCCTCGTTTACGGTGATATCTTCCTGCGAATTGAGTGCCGAGAACACAGGGCGGTCATTGACAGAGAGAACCGTAATAACAAAGGTATCTACAATGCTTTCAGCGCTGGGATCGTTATCGCTGGTATCATCCCCGCCGTTTGCCGTTCCGCCATCATCTGTAAGGTATACGGTAACCGTAGCTGTTCCGTACATGTCATCCGCAGGGGTATATGTCAGTTGTCCAAAAGCATCCAGCGCTGGCTGCCCTTGCGCAGTAAACAGATCGTTGTTGTCATTTTCCAGATGGAAGGACAGCGTTTGATAATCCTCATTATCAGGGCCTTTGGATATATTCGTCGCCCAAGCAGCGACTGTTTGCAGATGACAATCTTCAAGCACCGTTTGGTCATCGCCACCGGTAAAAGAAGGTTCATCGTTCACCGGTGTGATGTTCACCGTAAACGGCGAGGAAGCCGTCAACCCGCCGGGATCTTCCACGGTCAGCGCTACAGCAACACTGCCATTCTGATTGGCAAGCGGCGTTATCGTCACGGTACGCTCGCCGCCGTTACCCGTAAACACAAAGCTTTGCTGAGAAATGATGCTTGTATCTGCGGAGCTTCCCACCACATCCAATTCCAGCACATCGTTATCCACGTCGGCGATATTGAAGGTGATCGCAGCCGTACGGCCATCTTCCAGAATGGTTTGATCGGCAATCGCGGTTATGGTTGGCGCATCGTTAACCGGGGTTACGTTCAGGGTGAAGCTGGTGGTCTTATATTTTCCGCTCTCATCGACCACCTTCACGGTAATCAAAGCTGCACCGTTGGCATCAGGCTTCGGCGTGAGCGTGATATAGTTCTGCCCGGTTTCTTCGTTCTTGGAAAAC
Source organism: Candidatus Limiplasma sp. (assembly GCA_963675925.2). GTDB lineage: Bacteria > Bacillota > Clostridia > Christensenellales > Aristaeellaceae > CAXXOK01. Next base: position 92,060 of record CAXXIB010000003.1, on the reverse strand, counting down.
ACGATACAGCTATCGTCCACCAATGATGGATTGCTGGAGATTGCCGAAAGTGTGAGTGCGGAAAGCGCATCGTCGATATCGGCAATATGAACGGGAATCGCAGCAGTAGCGCTGTCTTCCAATATCGTTACATCAGCAATATCTTCAATCGTCGGCGTATCGTTGACGGCGAGTACATGCAGCACAAAGCTTGCGCTGCCAGTGTTGTTCACATCACCTTGGTCATCCGCGGTTAGGGTAATGGTCACATCGCCGTTCATGTTTGCCAGTGGTGTAATATTGACCACACGGTCGTTAGCGTTACCGCTGCAAACGATGTCAACCGGCAACAACAGCGATTCATTATCCGAAACCGCTTCGACGGTGATATTCGTAATCGTACTGTCGATATCCGTAATCGAGTAATACAGATCGCCTGTGTTGCCGTCCTCAGCAATGGTTTGATCATCCGGCGGTGTAATGATAGGCGCATCGTTGATCGGATTGACGACTAAGGTAAAGTACGCCGTTCTTGTTGTGTTGCCGTCTGATGCATAGATGCGTATGGTTGTAGATCCGTACCGATCGGCAGCTGGTGTAATTTTTATCGTACGCGCTTCACCCTCGCCGGAAAGTTCGATTCCGGAACTCGGCACCAGCGTTGCGTCGGACGCCGATGCGGTGACCGTAACACCCGCTCCATATGTTTCTTCGTCATCAACCGTGAATGCTATCGCATCGGTTGAGGTATCCTCGTCAATGACGACGTTCGAAGAAACGATCTTGACCCAGTTCGTTGCATGATCATTGATCGTAGGTGTATCGTTGACAGGTGAAACGGTAACAAGTACATCGGTCGTTGCCGATTTTACATCCCCGGTCAGTGTATTATCCACCCCGGTATCGGTTACCTTGATAGTAATGGTGGTGTCGGATTGATAGCTGTCCACCGGTGTTACTTTCATCCAGCGGTTATTGCCGCTGCCACCGAATGTCAGGCTTTCGATTTCCGTTTCATCCCACACGGCGCTTAGGGTGAGTACATCGGGGTTATCTTCAATGTCATCGACCGTGAAGTAGAACATCTGGTCCTTGCTGTCCTCATTGATGGTCCAGGCATCGGCAGCAACAATCGTCGGCACGTCATTTTCCGGTGTAATCGTCACTGTGACCAAGGCGACGTTGGATTTCAGCCCCGCCGTGTCCGTTGTGCGGTAGCTGAAGTAATCTGTGCCGTTTTTATTTTCATCCGGCGTATAGGTAAACGTTCCGTCCGTATTAAACTCAATCGTACCTTTTTCAGGCTCCTGTAGGGTGCTGAAGGTTTGTGCGTCGCCGTCCACATCATCATACAGCGAGGCCAACGCGCCTTCTATGCTTGCATCTTCACCCACTGTAATCGTGCTGTCTTCCACAGTCGGCGCATCGTTTTGCGGCTCAATAACGACTGTCATCAGAGCGGGTTCTGAATCTGCGGTGCCATCGTTTGCGATAAAGTAGAACGAATCGGTACCATTGGCATTGAGCGCAGGCGTATAGGTATATTGGCCTGTTTGTGAATCCAGTACAATATCGCCTTTCAGCAGCGTCCCATCTGTTTCTACGATGCTGTAGGTCAGTGTTTCATTTTCATCTGCATCCGAAGCGATCAGGTATCCCTGCAATGGCAAATCTTCATATGTCGTAACAGTTTTGGCGGCAGCAACCGGCTGATCATTCACTGCGGTGATGTTTACCGTAACCGTTGCGATAGAGGAATACAGTGTGGTCGGTCCTTCTGTTTTAAATGTGAATACATCGGTGCCGTTCACATTTTCATTGGGTGTGTAGGTAAAGGAACCATCATCGGCGATCACCGCGGTACCCAGGGTACCGTTGGAAACCAAATGGAATTCCATCTGCGCGCCTTGCGGCGAGTTGCCAGTCAGCTGTCCGTCGATAATCGCCGTATCCTCGGGCGTTGTAAACTCTGCATTATCGGCAGATGGCGCACTGGGTATCCCGGTAACATGGATGGTAACTGTCGCAGGTTCGGATGTCAGTTCTGCATTGGAAGCGGTAAAGGTGAAGCTGTCATCCCCGCTGAAACCCGTATCCGGCTTATAATAGAACGTGCCGTTGGACGAAAACTCCAGCGTACCATGGCTGGGCTGGCTTGCGGCCGCAAAGTTAATCCAATCGCCATTGAGATCGGATCCGCTTACGTACTCATACATTTCCGTGTTTTCATCGATGGTGCGCTCCAAATCGTGCGCCGTTGGTTGGAAATATACATGGGTCACGGTCAATATAAAGGTGCGGGTGTGCCAGATTTCATTGGTGTCCATTACCTGCACGGTGATAACCGAGCGGCCGCGGCGATAGGCAGTGGGTGTCAGCGTAAATGAGTAGTTGCCATTACTGTTTGTAACTACGATATATGCATTGTTTTGCAGCCAGGTATTGGAGGACGTTACAGATACCTGCTCGATATCGATATCGGTAACGACGATCGGAATGGAATCAGTGGATGTATTCTGCGGTATGGTTACATCGCTAAATCCATGCAGTCCGCCGCCATCTCCATCCCCGTAAATGTGTACATACATCACAGCGATGTTGGATTCGCCGCCCTGGCTATCCACCGCCTGATATAGGATTGCATCTGTTTCACCGGCCATCGTTATGTTTGGCGTATACGTAAAGGTGATGTTGTCGGTCGTCGAAATCAAGCCAAATTCAGGCGTGGATACAATATTGTAGGTCATCGAGTTGCCATCCGGGTCGTATCCGACGGGCGATAGCGTAATGGGCGTCTCTTCGTTCGTGTAATAATGCAACGTATACGCCGTGGGATTATCGTTGACAAATGTAACGTGGATGGACACGCGGTAAATCCCTGTACTCAGGGCATTTTCCTCTCTGTCTTCCGTTGCGATGAATGTAAAATAGTCCGTACCGTTATAGTTTCCATACGGTGTATAGGTAAAGCTGCCTGTTGCTGTATCAAAGCTGGACAGTGTACCGTGGTTGGGGCTATTCAATACTGTATAGAGCAGCGTATCGCCATCTGGATCTACGGCAGCTACACTGCCACTGAGCGGGGTATCTTCAGCTGTCGTCATATCCAAAGACGTCGAAGGGTCCAGATAGGGTGCATCGTTGATATTGCGAATGATTATGGTGAGCGTTCCTGTTGTGAAATTCCCACTGGGGTCTTCAGCCTGAAACTCTGCCGTTACGGTTAGGCTTTCTTCCGCGCCCATAACAGGCGGTGTGTAGGTATACGCCCCTGTGGCTGCGTTAAGCAGCGTCAACGTGCCGGATGCAGGCGGAGTCACGATAGAATATGTAATGGTGTCCGACTCGATATCGGTAGCTTTGAAAGCGCTGCTGATCGTTTTCCCCTCGTCCAGGTTGATCGTTTCATCCTGAGCAACCGGCGCATCGTTTACTGCGTTTACAGTCACGGTAACGGTAGCAGTATTCGAATAGGTGGCTGCATCATACGCCCGGAAGGTAAAGCGTTCAGTGCCGAAATAATTGGCGGGAGGTGTATAGGTATACGCCCCTGTTTCACTGTTCAGGGTTACCGTACCGCCTTCATTGGGCGCGTTGACGATGGAATATTCCAGGGTCACATTGTCAACATCCGTGACCAATCCAGCCAGTGAACCCGCGCTAGTAACCGCATCTTCGTCTACTGTGAGCACGCCATCCTCTGCTACGGGAGGATCGTTGATCCCCGTCATCTCGATGGTGACCTGTGCATCGTTGCTGTATACGGTTCCGTCAAACACACGGAAGGAAAAGCTGTCCGGCCCTTCAAAGTAATCCTGATAGGGTACGTAAACAAACGTTCCGGTTGATGCATTCAGCGTAACGATGCCGCCGGACGCCGTGGTCAGCGAGGTTACACCGTGATCTTCACCCGATACCAGCTCATAGGTGATCGGGTTGGTATCCGGATCGTAAATCACCAGGCTACCCTTTAATTGCTGATCCTCGTCGGTATCCAAGCCGGTCGTTTTATCATACGCGACCGGAACATCGTTTACAGAAGATAGAATAATTGAGAACGTAATAGACCCTGAAGTTGCTCCGCCTGCGTCTGACAGGTATGCGGTGATAGTCCCTGTGCCGTTGGCATTGCTTGCGGGTGTAAAGGTGAGCGTGCCGTTTGCATCAATGGCGGGCTGCACTGCAAACATTGCAGCCATATCAGCCTGCACGTGGAAGGTCAGTTCCTCGGTCTCATTCACTGCCCCGGCAGAGATTCCGCTGGCCCAGTTTGCAAAGGTTTGTGCGCCGCAGTCTTCCTGCACTGTAATGTCTGCACCCGGTGTAAAGTATGGCGCATCGTTCACCGCATACACGGTGAACAGGAACCGGCGCGTTGCAACCGTAGTGCCGCCATCGGACACCTGTAATGTGATATAGGTCGATCCATTTTGATTGGCTAGCGGCGTCAAGCGCACTGTGCGCGTTCCTGTTGTACCAGTGAGGGTAATATGCTGATCATCCAGCGGCAGAAGCGCCTCATTGCTTGATTCAATCGCGGTCACCGTCAAGGCGGATGTGCTGGTATCAATATCGGCGATGTAAACGCTGAAAGACCTGACATTATCCTCATTGGCGCTCTGGTTTGAAATGCTCGACATCGTCGGCGGATCGTTTACCGGGGACGCTGTCAGCAGGAATGATTCCGTGCTGAGTGCTCCACTTTGGTCTTTGACCGTTAATGTGATGGTAGAGGTCCCGTTGTAGTTGGCAACAGGCGTTACGGTTACTGTTGCTTTGCCATCTTGATCGATATCCGAAACTACGATATTGCTTTTGGGTACCATCGCCGTATTGTTGGCGGCTGCCGATACCGTAAGCTGCGAAAACGCATGATCGATATCAGCGACATAAAATGCAATGGCTCCGGTGTTGGTGTCTTCGTCAATTGTTACATCAGCCACCTGCGAAATGGTCGGTTTATCGTTGACCGCGTCGACAGTCAGGGTAAATGTGGTTTCCGCTGTCAGGCTGCCGTCGCTGACGGTCAGGGTAATATCGGCAGTTCCGTACGCATCCTTGGCAGGCAGCAGCATAACGGTGCGGTTGGCAGTTGTGCCGCTAACGGTAATGTGGTCTTCATCGTTAGGTATCAGTGTGGTGTTTTGCGAAACTGCCGTTACCGTGCAGTTTGCCATCGCAGTATCTACATCGGCTATGGTAAATCCGATTGCGCCGGTGGAAGTATCTTCATAGGTTGTCCGATCGGCAATCACGCTGATCGTTGGCGCATCATTGACCGCAGTAACATTGAGTGTAAGCGTTTTGGTTGCCTTGCCGCCCTGTGTATCGGTCACGGTGAACGATATATCCACCGTTCCGCTGCGGTTCTCCTCGGGAGACAGGGTCAGGGTGCGGCTTGCACCGCTGCCGCCAAGCTGCATGCTTCCGTTTTCCAAAAGGGCCGTATTATTGCTTTTGAATGCCACGGTCAGCGAATCCAAATCGCCTTCCACATCTTGCAGTGTAAAGTCATAAACATATGGGATATCTTCCGGTGTTTGCACAACCGACAGGCCGGTAATCACCGGATGATCATTCACCGGGGTAATGTTGATGGTGAACGTTTGCGCCGCAGATGTATCGTTATCCCCGCCGCCGCTATCCTGCACAAAGATGGAAAGCGTTGCCGAGCCGTATGCATTATCCGCAGGCGTATACGTCAGCGTTCCATCGGGGCTCACTGCCGGATCTGTCGCAAACAACGACAGACTGTCTGTTACGGTTTCCTGGGTAATGGCAACCGTATATGCCAGTGTTTGCGCGTTCTCGTTTGCCGGGCCTTTGGACATGGTCGATATCCAATTGGCGACGGATTGTGCGCCGCAGTCTTCCGATACGCTTTGGTCGCTGCCAGCGGTAAAGGACGGCAGGTCATTCACCGCGTTGATCGTAACCAAAACGATGACACTGTTATATCCTGCATGTCCATCGTTGACGGTGATCTCGAAGCTGTCGCTGCCATTATCATCGGCATTTGGCGTATAGGTTATCTGCCCCGTCGTTTCATCAATGACGGCTGTGCCGCGCGTGCCCTGCTCCGTTACAGACCAGGTAAGGGTATCGGTATCGACATCCGTTGCATGCAGGGTCAGCGTCTGCGTGGTATCTTCCTGCGTTGTGATCGTCGGGGTGAGTTCCGTGATAACAGGGTTTGTATTGTTTACATAGGTCCATGCCGAGCTTGCCTGCGGCTCCAGCGTGCCGGAAGCGTCGGTATCTGTAACCGTGACCAAGACACGAACATACTGATGGCTTTCCGCGTCAGTCAGCACATACGTTGCTCCTGTACCAATATTGGCAATATCAGCGCCCTGATCATCCGAAGCCCGCTGCCACTGGTAGCTGTAAACGAGCGTGACCAGATTATCGTCGGCATCATCGGTCCAGGTGCCGGGTGAAGCAGTCAGCGTGTTGCCAAACATATGGGTTCCACTAACCGTCGGCAGCTCGGTATTGATGGGAACGTCGTTGACAGCATTCACCGTAACCGGGATCACGAGCTCGTCTGTACCGCTATAGGCATCGGCAACTTGAACGGTGAAAGAATCATTACCGCGGTAGTTGAGCGCCGGCGAGTAGGTTACCGCGCCCGTTGTAGCATTGACTTGAGCAATACCATGCTGCGCCGGCGAAGATAGACTCCAGGTTAAGGTATCGGCATCGGCATCTGTTGCATGCAGGGTAAAGGTATGCTCGGTGTCCTCTTCCGTTGCAAAGGACGGATCAGTTTCCGTAATCACAGGCGCCGTGTTTTCAACGAAATACCAAGGCGTATAGGCCTGTGTCTGCGTAGTGCCGGTCTCATCGGTATTGGTAACGCCGACCAGCACACGCACATAGGTATGGCTTTGTGTGCTCGTAAGCGCATACTCGTTTGTGCCTGCTTGCGAAACGGCGTTTGTCCCCTGATCGTCATCCGCAAAATACCAGGTATAGTCGTAAACGATCGTGCCGGCATCCTCGTCGACCTCGTCGCTCCATACGCCGCTGCCGGCGGTAATGGTATTCCCGGCTGTAAACGTGCCGGTGATTGCCGGATCGCTAACCAACTCCGGGGTATCGTTGACAGCGTTAACGGTAATCGTGAAGGTTTGTTTAACAGTATTCACGCCGCCATCGCTGTCCGACACGCTGACGGATACCTCTGTACTGCCGTTTTGGTTGGCTGCCAGCACATAATACAACGTTCCGCTTGGCGTCACATGAGGGACCTGTGTAAAGAGCGCTGTATTGGTAATATCAGAAACCGTAAAGGTTAATGTCTGGCCGCTTTCATCCGCAGGCCCGGGAGACATCGTCTGTATCCAACCGCTTATATACTGTCCACCGTCATCTTCGGTATCCACCTGATCTGCACCGATGGTAAAGGTCGGGATATCGTTGACAGCATGAATGATAATCGTGAATACCATGCTGCTCTGGCCGCCGTTGCCGTCTGAAACGGTGACCGTGAATTCGTCTTCCCCGTTTGCATCCGCATTTGGCTGGTAACGAACAACGCCATCATCGACAGATGCCGTACCTATGGATGCTGCTGTAACCGCCCAGGTTAGGGTATCGCCATCCGCATCCGTCGCTTCCGTGATGATGCTTTGCACAGCGCCATCCTCATAAAATTCCATAATCGGACTTTGCTGCGAAGTCATCACTGGCGCTTCATTGGTAACCAGAACAGCTTGCGAGACCGTGCTTGCCGAGGCAGGCTGGGCATCGCTGTCGGAACAAGTGACGACTGCGCGGATGTACAGGTCGTTTTCATCTGGGGTCAGTGTATACTGGGCTTGGGTTGCTCCCGCCAGGTTGCTCCAGGGCCCGGTTTCGCTATCGGCCGATTGCCACTGATAGCTGTAACGCAAAACGGTTGCGTTTTCACTATCGGCAGCATCGCTCCATGTGCCTGTGGAAACGCTAAGAATTTGCCCGTTGTGTGCCGTACCGCTAATCACAGGCGCTTGTGAATTGCGCGGTGCGTCATTCACGCTGTTTATCGTTATGGTAAAGCTTTGCGTAGCGCTATTTGTTGCGCCTGCGCTGTCGGACACTGATACAGTAATCAGCGCGCTGCCAAATGCATCCGTCGCCGGAGTATATGTCAGTACACCATTGCTGTTAATCTCTGGCGCTGCGGCAAACAAGGACGGGTTGGAGTTTTCCGTCACTTGGAATGTAAGCGTTTGTTCCCCTTCATTCGCCGGACCGGCAGACATGGCCTGGATAAGTGGATCTACTGTTTGCGCCAGGCTGTCCTCATCCACCGCTTGATCCGCGCCGATGGTGAACGTTGGGATATCGTTGACGGATTCCACTGTGACGCTGACTTCAGCGCTGTCGCTGCCCTCATGCCCGTCCGAAACGCTGACGGTGAAGTTGTCCGTCCCGTTATAGTTTGCATCCGGCGAATAGGTAACATTGCCGGTCTGTGCATCCACAGACGCTGTACCATGGCTTGCTTGTGACCCAATGCTCCATGTCAGCGTATCATCATCTGCATCAAGCGCGCTGCATACCACACTTCCATCTGTATCTTCATTTGTTGCGATTGCCGGTGAGACATTTTGGATTGCAGGAGCTGTATTCTCCACTGCATACCAAGCGGAATAAGCATTTTCGGTCACCGTTCCGCTTATATCCGTATCGTTGACCATGACCATCACGCGGATAAACCGATGTGCATCGGAGGCCTTCAGGCTGTAATCCCAACCTGTGCCTGCCTGCGATAGCCCTCCGCCATCCCCATTGGCAGCCGTATACCATATGACTGTGAAATATTCTTCGTCCAGTACATTATGATCAGCAGAATCGTCCCAGGTACCGGCATCTGCCGATATAGTTCCGCCCGTTGCGAACACACCGCTGATGGAAGGCAGCACCGTATTCACCGGCTTATCATTGACCCGATTAACAGTGATGATGAAATTCTGCGGCTCACTGGTTGCACCTTCGCTATCGGATACATACAGCGCAATGGTTGCCTGCCCGTTTGCATTGGTTGCTGGTGTATAGCGCAGTTCACCCGTACTACTGACTGTCGGTCCGGAAGCAAGCAGCGCTTCATTATTCGTACTAAGCACGTTAAAGGTCAGCGTTTGATCGCTCTCATTCAACGCGCCTGCGCTTATTTCTGTGATCCAGTTTTCAACAACCTGCTCTCCGCAATCCTCGTCAACTGTTTGGTTCGCACCGATGGTAAACGAGGGCGTATCGTTAACCGGGGTCATGCTAACAATCACAGTGATTGTTTCCACGCCTGCGTTTCCATCGTCAACTGTGACAATAAAACTGTCTTCCCCGTTTTCATTCAAATTCGGAGTGTATACGATTTCGCATTGCGTTCCCAGATGCTCGTTAAACGACGCCGTTCCTTTGCTGCCTTGCGTTGTAATGGACCACACAAGATCATCACCATCCGCATCGCTTGCCAAAAGCTGCATGGTGACCGGCTCGGCATCTTCCTGGATATTGATCGTAACGCTTTCTCCCTGACTGATCACAGGTGCGTTGTTGGTGACACGAACCGGATTTGAATACACCGCAGCCGATGCTTTTTCCGCTTTGGTTTCCGTGCATGTTTCCATCACACGAATATACAAATCATTCTGCGCTTCAGTCAGCGTAAAGCTTTCGCCTTGCGCGCCGCTGATATTGTTCCAAGGCCCCGCTTCACTGCTGGCCGACTGCCATTGATAGCTATAGCTAAGCGATGCAGCAAGCCCGCCGTCTGCCGTGTCATTCCAGGTCCCTGCCAAAACAGACAGGGTTTTCCCGTTGTGCGGCGTGCCGGAGATCGTTGGCACACTCGTGTTCACCGGTACATCATTCACCGGATCGACGGTGATGATAAAGGTCTGCGGCTGGCTGCTAGCGCCGCCGCTATCTGTAGCGGAAAGCGATATTGTTGCCGACCCGTACGCGTTTTGCGCAGGGGTATACGTAAGGATGCCATCGCTGCTTACAGCCGGTTCAGCGGAAAACAATGCTGCATTGGTATTGCTTTCGATGTTGAATTGCAGCGTTTGCTGGCTTTCGTTGGCCGGTCCGGCAGCCATAGCAGCTATCCATCCGCTCACGCTTTGCCCGCCGCAATCCTCCGATACCGCTTGATCTGCGCCGATGGTAAACGAGGGTATATCGTTTACTGCGGTGATGGTTACATCGATGGTGATTGCATCTGTACCGCCGTTACCGTCTGCTACTGTAACTACAAAGCTGTCTTCTCCGTTTTCGTCAGCATTGGGCGTATACAAGATTTGGCAATCGGTTCCGTTGTCTACCGAGATGACCGCATTGCCTTTCGTTCCCCCGTTTGTAATCGCCCACGACAACGTGTCGCCATCCTCATCGTTGGCTATCAACTGAATGAGATCTTGGGTGTCATCCTCGGTGAATGTCATACTCAAGTTCCCGCTGCGGTCAATCAGCGGGTTTCGGTTTTCAACCTCTATCGGGTCCGAATACGCCACGACAGATAAAGGAGTTCCGTCGGCTTCTGCACAAGTGACCTTCACGCGAATGTATAGACCGTTTTGCGCAGTGGTCAACTCAAACTCATCGCCTGATTCGATGTTTTTCCACTCACCATCAACGATTTCAGCGGATTGCCACTGATAGCTGTACGTGAGCAACGCCGCATTCGCACCGTCCGCATCATCATTCCAACCGCCAGAACTTGCCTTTAAAATTTCTCCAATGCGGGCAATGCCGGTAATCAAAGGCACAGCCGTGTTCACCGGTGGATCGTTAACCGGCTCCACAGTGATTGTGACAGTATACAAACCGGAGCTTTCGCCACCGCTGTCGGAAAGGAAAATATCCAAGGTCGCCGTTCCGTTTGCATTGTCCGCAGGTGTATAGCTTAAAACACCGGCGTTGCTCACTGCGGGACCAGCGGAAAACAACGCCGCGTTGGTGTTATTGTTGATTTTGAATGTAAGTGTTTGATCGCTTTCATTATCCGCACCGGCAGATATATCAGTGGCCCAGCCTTCAACCGACTGCGCACCACAGTCTTCCGTAACAAACTGATCCAAGCCTTTGGTAAAGGAGGGTGGGTCATTTACTGCTGAGACCGTGACATCGATGGCAATCGTATCCACCCCGCCGTTGCCATCCGAAACCGCCACTACAAAACTGTCTGCACCAAAATAATCCGCTTCTGTGGGTGTATAGCTCGTGAGGCCCGTGGCAGCATTCACCGCAGCCAGGCCATGACTGCTCTGGGTGTCAATGCTCCAGCTGAGCGCGTCTTCATCCGCATCATCGGCGATGAGCGAAAGCTGCTGCGTGCTTCCATCTTCTTCACACACAAAGTATGCTATTTCCCCTTGCCGGATGACTGGTACATCGTTTTCAGCGGTGATCGTTACACTGACCGTGCCCGTAGAGCTATTTGCGCCGTCTGTTACATCAAACGCAAAGCTATCTTCCCCATACTGATTGGCATCGGGCGTATAGGTATATGCACCTGTTGCCGAGTCTATAACGACAGACCCCAAAACAGGTTCTTGGGACACGGAAAAGGTTACGGGTGTGGTATCGCCAGCTATCGGAAGTACGCCGCTGGCTTTGCCGTCCTCCGTAACGGTAATGTTATCGTTTTGCGCGATCGGTGAAACATCATCGATATAGACCGTGAATGTTTCCTGCCCGCTGCTGTCTTCATCGCCGGCAGCCTCAACCACAACGGTATAGCTGTCTTTGATTTCATAGTCAAATGCCGCTGCGGAATACAGCGAAGTACCCGACACAGAGAATGCCGCGTTATCTCCCTGGCCGGACGGCAGAGAATACACGAGATTCTGAATTTCAGAGGATACCTGGAACCCTCCGACCAGCGTTCCGGTCGCAGCATCCTCGGATATTGTGTTATGATCGAGTACAAAGGTGATAGACTCTCCAGCGATTGCAGGAAACCCGAATCCCAATACAACAAAAAAAATAGCGGACAGAATGACCTTCCATTTGGATATTATTCTATTCACGTTAGAATTGCTCCTTGAATATATACATATACTACTCAGAACAGCCCAACAATTCATAACATGATATAGACCTGATGGCCCACTCAGACACTATATATATGTTTATATTACAATATAACCAGATATTGTCAATCCAATATCTGGTCTATTATGTAAAATTTGTATTAAGTATTTTTAAATTGTTGACCAAGAGTATGTATTCGTAACGTAACCCAGTCTTCCAATAAAAACCCGATGAAACAATAGCCATGGTTTACCCCCGATAGGGGGTATTGTTGCTTACTCGGCGATTCCCAAGGTGGATAACTTCTCCTGAACCATTTCCTTTGTCGCATGATTCAGCGGCGAGAAACGGCCCTTGAGCGCGGTTTTCAGCTTTTCTGCTGCTTCTTCTTTCTTCCCGTCTTCTATATCATACTCGGCCAAAAAGTACAGCGTATCAATCTGCCCGGGTTTAATAGCCAGTGCTTTTTCAAAGTATTTCTTGGCGGTTTTTTTATCGCCTTCGATAATATAGTAGGCCTGGGCCAGGTTATCCAAGGTGATGGGGTCTTCATCATCATACTCCATGGCTTCCAGGTTAAAGGATACCGCTTTTTCCTTGTTGCCGGTGGCCACATACAGGTACCCCAGCGTCTGGTACACCAAGCCGGAGGGGTCTTTTTGATGCTGGCTCTCCAGCACGCTGATTGCCTTGTCATTGTCACCGATCTTATACATGCATACGGCATAGTTGACAAACAGCTGTTTTTTGGTTTCGGCGTTAAGCATCGGGTTTTTTTGGTGCTGCACCAGCAGCTCTCTTGCTTTTTGGTACTCGCCGCTGCGCAGCAGCAGTACAGAATAACTTAAAATATAACGGGGGTCTTTGAGCCCCGACTGCAGTGCTTCTTCATATAGTTTTCCTGCGGCTTCGATATCTCCGCTCTGATATTTCCGTCCGGCCGATTGGGCTTTGAAATTCGCCATGAAACTATTCATCCGAGAGAACCTCCTGCGATTTTGCGGCGCAAACGCGCGTAACGGTATTGTAACGCATTTCGCCTGGATTGTACAGCCTCACCAGGCTGCAGACCCGGCTCTGATAAGATCAGCAGCGCTTGCCGGGTATAGAGCAGCGCCTGCGGAATATCTTTGATCTGGTGTTCATACAGTTTGGCAAGGGCCTCGCATACCGCTACGGTATCCTCTCTTCGCGAAAGCATGGCCCGGTATAGCTTGATGGCGCGGTCTGCATGCCCTTCCCGTTTTTCCTGCTCGGCCATGGCATGGAAGGCAGGACTGCGCAACCCATCCCGCGCTGACAGGCGGAAGCACTTTTTGGCTTTTTGCTTTTCGCCACACTTGTGCATGGCACGGGCCAGCGAAAACAGATCCTGCGCTTCGCTAGCGGTCTCCGGCTTTTCGTGCAGTCTGCATAAGAAGAAAAACAACTGTGCAAGGCTGACAATATCCTGCCGGTTGTGCACCATAATGCTGCGAATCGGTTCAAAATCCCGATTGTCCAGATACTTAAAATAGGTCTGCGGAATCATCGCGCCGGGGATATCGTCCTCACGGGTAACGCCCAGTACGCTTTCCTCCAGCGTTTGCAGCGTGCAGCTGCCAAGCCTTAGTTTCCACACCCTGCGGGAGGGATAGAGCACATCGGCATGCACACTTTCAACGGAATCGCGGTAGCGATTGAGCAAAAAGCGGTTTTGCAGCACAGGCATATCAAAGGTGCGGCCGTTAAAGGTGGCCAGCACCGGAAAGGCTTGCAGCAAGCGGTGAATATCTTTGAGTAGAAACGGTTCTTCATCGTAATCGCGCATCAGATACTGCTCGACTACAAAATGCTCCTGCGTAAAATACCCGACACCGACCAGAAACGCCACCGTGCCCGCCCCGCGCGAAAGCCCCGTGGTTTCCGTATCCAAAAATAGTATATCCTGCATACGAACCGACGCGGGAAACGCCGTGCCGTAAATCTCTTGCAGAATCGCGGCGTTCATATGTTTGGCATCGGGAAATGATGCCAGCGGGTAGCGCTCCGAAACCCGGTAGCATTCGTGCGCGGCAGGGTTTGCAGGAGACTGCTTTTGTGTTTTGGCCTGCGCGCCGATCATGCGCAGTTTGTCCTTTAGGCTCGGCATTTGAGAAGCTCCCGCAGAATCTGAATCGCTGCGTTTTTACCGCGCGCGTCCTCATCGTTCATGGGCCCGACACAGCTTGGGCAGCCGTCCCGGCAATCGCAGCTTTCTACTACACTCAAGGCATGTTCCAGCAGCATATCCTGCATTTCATAGGCTTTTTCGCTCAGGCCGATGCCGCCGGGGTACTGATCGTACAAAAAGATTGTCGGTTTGTCGGTGTGCGGCGCTTTGACCTGATACACAATCTTGATATCGCGCGGCGCACACATCAGGTAGATGGGCGCAACAATCGCCAGCAGATTGGAAATCCCCATCATGGCGTTTTGCAGTTCATCGTTGCGGTAATGCGCGGAAATGCTGTCCGGCAGCGTCCACCACATGCCGGTCGTATGCATGTTGCTCTCGGGCAGCATGACCTCGCCAAAGCCCAGATTTTCATGGGTGTCAAGCTTCATTTTCTTGAAGATTTTCACAATCGTGGTCACCTTTAGCTCCCCAAGGGTCAACTGCGCACCGCAATCCAGCGCTTTTTCCTTCATTTCGTCCAGCACACCGATGGCAACATTCATATCCGCATCGGTATAATAATCCACATCCACGGCGCGGATATAAGCCTTGCAGGCATCAAAGTCTAGGGTCTCAACCTGATACTGGTTTCCGCCGTGCAGGTAGATGGCGTTTTCGTGCAAGAGCATGGGCACGGTAAAGCGATCCATTTCGCCGATCACACGGTGATGAGCCGAATCGGAGATATCAATGATGACAAAGTTCTCGGTCGTGGCCGAACGCAGGTTGATTTCACTGGCAGGGAATTCTTCCGCCGACCAGTGGTAGCGGGTACCCACATGCCTAAGAATACCGCCCTCAGTCAGGAACTCCAAAAACTGCTGCGTGTCGCTTACATTGCCAAACTGCTCTCCGTCTTCAAAGGGCAGCTCAAACGCGGCACATTTCACGTGCGATAAGAGGATATATAGGTTATCCGGATGCAGCAGCGCATGCTCCGGCGACTGGTTTAAAAAGTATTCCGGGTGCCCCACAATGTACTGGTCGATCGGTGCAGAGGACGCAACCATGATGGTAAGCGCCGTTTCGTTGCGCCTGCCTGCACGCCCGGCCTGCTGCCAGGTGCTGGCGATGGTTCCGGGATAGCCGCACAGCACACAGGCCGTCAGTGAGCCGATATCCACGCCCAGCTCCAGCGCATTGGTGGAGACCACAAGTTTGATGTCTCCGGCGCGCAGCTGTCGCTGAATTTTCTGCCGTTCGCTGGGCAGATAGCCGCCGCGATATCCGCGCACGACATCGCCGTTTTTACCGCTGGTCTTTAGCGCACGGGTCAGCACTTCGACCTGTACACGGCTTTTGGCAAATACGATGGTCGGGATATCGTTATGCAGCAGCGTTTGTGCCAGTGCGCGGGTTTCATTCAGCGCACCTTTGCGGATACCCAGCTGCTTGTTAACCACCGGCGGATTGTAAAACACAAAATGCTTTTCCCCTACCGGCGCGCCGTTGTTGTCAATCATATCAATGTGGCGGCCCGTAAGCGTTTCCCCAAGCTCTGCCGGGTTGGCAATGGTGGCAGAGCACAAAATAAACTTGGGTTTGCTGCCGTAGAAATCGCACAGACGCATCAGGCGGCGCAATACGTTAGCCAGGTGGCTGCCGAACACGCCCCTGTACATATGAATTTCGTCGATGACAATGTATTTCAGGTTTTCAAACAGCTTCACCCATTTGGTGTGGTGCGGCAGAATGTTAGAATGCATCATATCCGGATTGGTGACCACGATATGCCCCGCCTGGCGGATGGCTTTGCGGGCCGACACCTGGGTGTCGCCGTCGTAGGTGTAAGCTTTCACATCCACGTCCATGGCCTCGATCAGATCATACAGCGACCCGGCCTGATCCAGCGCCAGCGCTTTGGTGGGAAACAGGAACAGTGCGCGCGAATCCCGGTCATGCAAAATGGCGGACAGCACCGGCAGGTTGTAGCACAGGGTTTTACCGCTGGCTGTAGGTGTGACAACCACATAATCCTTCCCCTGCGCCGCTGCATCCCAGGCCGAAGCCTGATGGGTATACAGCTTCTTGATGCCGCGCTTTTGCAAAACGGCTGTCAGCCGCGTATCCATGGACGCGGGAAAGTCCACCATCTGCCCTTCGCGGGCCGGTATGGTTTCCCAGGTCGTTACATTGTCCATGAAGGCGGGATCCTGTTTGAGCTTAGCCGTCAATTGATCGATATTCATGCTGTCCTCCGCGAATGAATCGTTCGCTGCTCTTATGTTCTACCGGCGGATTGAGGGCATTCGGCAGAAAAGAACATGTGTTTGCTTACCTATTATAGCATACCTTCCGTTGCCATCGCAAAAGCTTTTTTCAGGAAAACAAAAACCGCTTGCGCGGTTTTTGTTGGATTTTCGTTTACTTATGCCTTGGCTGGTTGACTGATCAGATCGGTAATGCGGCAGGAGCGTTCAAACTCCAGTTTCCCGTCCTTAACAAACAGATGCACCATATCACCCAGGGCAATGCGGCCCGCGATAATTTCTTCGCTTAAGGAATCCTCCACGACACGCTGGATAGTACGCCGCAGCGGACGCGCACCGTAGTTCACATCGTAACCCTCAGTCGCCAGCAGGTTGACCACATCCTGGTCGTATTCCAGGCTGATGTTCTGCTCTTCCAGGCGCTTGGTTACGTTGCGCAGCATCAGACCGGCAATCTTGACCATATCGTCTGCTTCCAGTGCATGGAATACGATCAATTCGTCCACGCGGTTGATAAACTCCGGCCGGAACACATCCTTGACCTCCGCCATGATGCGTTCTTTCATCTTTTCGTAATCGCGCACGGTTTCAATCATGCCGCCAAAGCCCAGGCTTTGCTTGCCGATAATGGAATGGGCACCAGCGTTACTGGTCATAACAACGATGGTGTTTTTGAAGTTCACCACACGCCCGTCGCTATCGGTCAGGCGGCCGTCATCCATAATCTGCAATAGGATATTAAACACATCGGGATGGGCTTTTTCGACTTCATCAAACAGCACGACACTGTACGGCTGCTGGCGCACCTGCTTGGTGAGCTGACCGCCTTCTTCAAAGCCGACATATCCGGGAGGTGAGCCAACCAGGCGGGATACGCTGTGTTTTTCCATGTATTCGCTCATGTCGATGCGAATGACGGCTTTTTCATCGCCGAATATCGCCTCGCCAAGTGCGCGGCACAGTTCCGTTTTACCAACGCCCGTGGGCCCCAGGAAAATAAACGAACCGATAGGCCGTTTGGGGTCTTGCAATCCGGCGCGTGCTCTGCGCAGCGCACGGCTGACTGCCGATATGGCCTCTTCCTGCCCGATGACACGCTTATGCAACGTGTCTTCCATCTGCAGCAGGCGTTTGCCCTCATTCAGTGTCATGCGCTTAAGGGGAATCCCCGTCCAGCTGGACACGATTTGGGCAATGTCCTCTTCCTTGACCGAGGAATGGATTTTGGCGCGGCGCGCCTGCCATTCCGCTTTCTTCTTTTCAATGGTCTCTTCCAGCTGCTTGATGATATCCTTGAGTTCTAAAATACGCTTGTCATCGTCCGCCTGTATAGCGTCCTTCAAGTCGTTTTTCAGGCAATGCAGCTGTTCTTCCAGCTCGCGAACCTTGGGGGTCTTCTTATAGCGGCGCAAGCGCACATGCGAACCAGCTTCATCCATCAGGTCGATGGCCTTGTCAGGCAAACGACGATCGGAAATATAGCGGTCTGACAGCGTTACGGATGCGCGCAGGGCATCATCGGTGATTTTCACCTGATGGTGCTTTTCATAGCTTTCGCGCAGGCCTTCAAGTATCGCCAGGGTTTCGTCCACTGACGGCTCAAACACCTTAACCGGCTGGAAGCGGCGTTCCAGTGCCGGGTCTTTTTCGATATGCTTGCGGTATTCCTCGATGGTCGTCGCGCCGATGCATTGCAGCTCGCCACGCGCCAGGGCGGGTTTCAGTATGTTAGCGGCGTCAATGCTGCCCTCAGCTTTGCCCGCACCGACCAGCGTATGGAACTCATCAATAAAGATAATGATGTTTCCTTCTTTTTTAATTTCTTTGAGCGTATCCTTGAGGCGTTCTTCAAACTCGCCACGATACTTGCTGCCGGCAATCATGCTGCCCAAATCCAGCGACAGGATGCGCTTATTGGCAACGGTTTCCGGCGCTTTACCGGCGGCGATCATCATGGTCAGGCCTTCAACCACAGCGCTTTTACCAACGCCGGGTTCACCGACCAGAACGGGGTTGTTTTTGGTGCGGCGGCTTAGAATTTGGATAATGCGTTCCATTTCCTTGGTCCGGCCGACCACAGGGTCCAGCTCGCCGCTTTGGGCAGCTTTGGTCAAATCACGGCAGTACTTCTCCAGCGAGGATTCGCCGTCTTCTTTTTCTTTGACCTTGGCCGGAATCAGATCGGGGTTTACCTTATCCGACTGCAAAACCTTGGTTAGTGCCTGGGACAGGGCTTCGGTATCGACATCCAAATCACGCAGGATGGTCACAGCAACGCTTTCCTCTTCCCGCAGCATGGCCAGCCAGAAGTGCTCCGTGCCGACATAAGCATGGTTGAAGCGCTTGGATTGAATAATGCTTGCTTCAAGCAGCTTTTTAGACCGGGGGGTCAGCTCTAAAATACCGCGCACGGTAGATGTGCCCTCGCCCAGGTCGCGCACGCGTTCCATGACGCTTGCATAAGTCACCTGCTCAGGCAGCAGCCGGGTCATTGTATGGTCAGGGTCTTTGAGCAAACCGAGCAAAATATGCTCCGTGCCCACGTATTGTTGTTTCAGGGCGACAGACGCCTGTTGTGCATAGGCTATGGTTTGCTGCGCCCGCTGGGTAAACCTTCCGAATATCGCCATGTTATCCTCCTAAAGAAGTTTCGCTCTTCCTGGCAATCTGTAAAAGCATCGCTTTGAGTATCTTTGCGCGCAGTGCATCCTTCACCGCGGCATGGATGGGAAGTGTGTAGCTGGATTCTTCAACCGCTGCTTTCATCACGCCCGCTTCCATGGGTGAGAGCACTTCACGCTCCTTGAGCTGGGTAATCAGGTGATCGGCCTTTAAGGCTGAAATCTGATCTCCGACGCGCTCCTCCAATAGGTATACGAGCTGCTCGCTGGTGTCCTGGTGCATGCGGAAAATGCGGATGTACCCTCCCCCGCCGCGGCGGCTTTGGATTAAATACCCATGGTCGGGTGTGAACCGCGTTGCAAGCACGTAGTTAATCTGCGAAGGTGCGCAGTTAAAATACTCAGCCAGCTCGTTGCGCTTTAGCTCGATTTCGTTTTCATCATGCGTCAGCATGGTTTTGATAAACTGTTCGATCGTATCGCTCAGGCGCATACTTGACTCCTCCTCGCCAAAGTGTTGACTATCTTTGACCATTATAGTATAGCATGGATTTTGAAAAATGCAACGCTTTCCCGTGCCGGTTTTGCGCTTTTTACATTCCAAAACCGGTGGTTCATCAGCACGTTGCGGTGTCTTGTTCCCCTTATGCGCATGTGCTATAATGCCGCTATACTTCAACGTTACGGAGGGTACTTCATGGCTAAAAAGACCAGCGCAAAATCCAGGCAGAAGCGCAAGAAACTCCTGTACCGGATTGCAACGATTATCATCGCGGTTGTTATGGTTGGTGGCATATTACTGGCAACGCTGCTATCCAACTGGTAAGCGCTGATGTCTGACCTTCAAACCAGCACCGCCGATACAAGGCCGCGCATTGCGGGAAATACCGACACCTCGCTGCTGAAGCTGATTGCACTTTTCTTCATGATCATCGATCATGTCGGGCTGGTGTTTTTCCCCCAGGTGATGGAATTCCGGGTTTTTGGCCGCATCGCCATGCCGCTGTACGCCTGGTGCCTGGTTGTGGGCAGCGAATTCACGCGCAGTGCGCTGCGGTATGCACTTCGGCTGTTTCTCCTTGGGGTAATCTCCCAGCCGGTTTACGTGATGGCACTGGGCCATAGCTGGACGGATTTTAACATCCTGTTCCTGTTTAGCATTGCGGTACTGGCGATTGCAGGCATCAAAGCCATGGTGCACGGCAGCCAGTATTGGGCACCGGCGCTGTGCATTGTGCTTTTGCAGTATATCCATGTCGATTACGGCCTGAATGGCTTTCTGTTCATATTGGTCTTATACGCAGCCAGACGTTCGCGTCCGGCGCTTGCGGCTACCTTCCTTGCGTTTGCCGCCTACTGGGGGTCTATCAGCTTCCCCGTATCGTCTCTGTTCGGCGTTTCGCTTTCATTTATGAATCAGGGACTACTGGGCACAATTAAAGAGCTGTTCTTCCAAATGCAGGCGTTTATGTGGATGGCGCTGCCGCTGATTCTGATTCAAACCAAATCCGAACTCCGTATACCAAAATGGATGGGATACGGTTTGTATCCCATCCATTTATTTGCGATTGTGCTGGTCGGTTTGCTGCTTGGCATACCGCTTTCGCACTACATCAGCTTGCTTGCAGGGTCTTAAGCGTTGCTGCGATCGCATCCATAAACGCTTCGGTATTCAGGGTTTTCGCTTCGCCTTCATACAATAGCGCAAGATCTTTGGTCATTTCGCCGCCCTCAATGGTTTGCAGGGTGGCTTTTTCAAGCGATTTGGCAAACGTACACAGTGCCTCAATGCCGTCCAGCTCGCCGCGCTTATGCAGTGCGCCGGTCCATGCAAAGATGGTTGCGACCGGGTTGGTGCTGGTTTCTTTGCCATCGCGGTGGCGATAGTAGTGCCGGGTCACGGTGCCGTGCGCCGCTTCGTATTCAAACTGACCCGTAGGCGATACCAGCACGCTGGTCATCATGGCCAGGCTGCCAAAGGCCATGGCAACCATATCGCTGAGCACATCGCCATCGTAGTTTTTCAGCGCCCATACAAAGCCGCCTTCACTGCGCATAACACGGGCGACGGCATCGTCGATCAGGGTATAGAAATACTCAATCCCGGCATCCTCAAACGCCTGCTTGTATTTGCTTTCATAAAGCTCGGCAAAGATATCCTTGAAGTGATGGTCATAGACTTTGGAAATCGTATCCTTGGTGGAAAACCACAGATCGCGTTTCTTTTCCAGCGCATACCGGAAGCAAGCGTTGGCAAAGCCTACAATGCTTTTATCGGTATTGAACAGCCCCTGGATGATGCCCGGGCCATCAAAATCGTGAATAGTTTGAGACGAGCGGTTCCCCTCCGCATCGGTAAAGCTAAGCTCCGCCTTGCCTGTGCCGGGTACCTGGAATTCCACATCTTTATAAATATCGCCATAGGCATGACGCGCAACGGTGATAGGCTTGCACCAGGTCCGTACCGTGGGGCTGATTCCCTTGACGAAAATCGGCTCGCGGAACACCGTGCCATCCATAATGGCGCGGATGGTGCCGTTGGGGCTTTTCCACATCTGCTTGAGGCCGAACTCCTCCACGCGCTGGGCGTTGGGGGTAATGGTTGCACACTTGACCGCCACACCGTACTTCATGGCCGCGTTGGCAGAATCCACAGTGATCTGGTCATCGGTCTCGTCGCGCTTTTCAAGGCCAAGGTCATAGTACTCGGTCTTCAAATCCACATACGGCAAAATGAGCTTATCTTTAATCATCTGCCAGAGAATGCGAGTCATCTCATCGCCGTCCATCTCGACAAGCGGGGTGGTCATGGGTATCTTTTGCATCGAATTCCTCTTTCCTTTTTGCTTGCAATCCATACAAAAACTGCCTATCCATTGTATAGGCAGCGGTGTGTGTTTTCAAGGCTCATACAGTAAAAGAACAGGGCATCAGAGTGATTTCAGCGTTTGGATTTCCGCCTCCGTCAGCTCGCGCCATTGACCGCGCTTGAGTTCGCCAAGCGTTAGCGGGCCGAAGCGTACGCGCCGAAGCATAAGCACATCATGGCCGACAGACTGCACCATTTTACGCACCTGGCGGTTGCGCCCTTCGTGAATGGTGATGAGGATATCGGACACGCCTCCATCCACACGCAGTTCGCGAACTCTGGCGCGGCTGGTGCGGCGGCCGTCGATATTCACCCCGCGAATGAGCTGTGCCGTTTCCTCGTCGCTCAGGCGACCGGTGATACGTGCCAGATAGGTCTTTTCCACCTCTTTGGACGGGTGGAGCATTTGCTCGGTCAGATCGCCGTCGTTGGTTAAGAGCAGCAGCCCTTCCGAATCATAATCCAGTCGTCCCACCGGGTACAGCCTGGCGGGAAAGTCGGTAAACTTATCCAGCACTGTTGCGCGGCCTTCCGGGTCACTGGCTGTGCTCATTTCACCGGCAGGCTTATGGTAGAGGATGTAGTACTTGTGCTCTTCGGGTGCAATCTGCTTGCCGTCCACGCAAACACGCTGTCCCTCTTCTACCTGCACGCCCATGGCGGTGACTGTTTTCCCGTCCACGGTTACGCGCCCTGCGGCGATCATCTCTTCGCTGGCACGGCGCGAAGCCACACCGCATAACGCCATGTATTTCTGTAGTCGCATCATAATAATCCCTGCTCTTCCATGGATTCCAGTGTTTGAATCAGTGCAATTTTGCCGTGGCTGTAGCTAAGCCCGCCCTGTAAATACACGGTATAGGGCTCCCTCAGGGGTGCATCGGCGGATAGCTCAATGCTCGCACCGGATACAAAGGTGCCCGCCGCCATAATGACCTGCTCCTGATATCCCGGCATATCCCAAGGCTCCGGCATGGCCATACTGTCCACAGGCGACGCAGCCTGAATGCCTTGGCAAAACGCTATCAGCCGCTCCGGTGTTCCCAGCTCCAGCGCCTGAATAATATCGCTTCGTTTGTCATCAATTCCGGGCGTTGTTTTCATGTCCAAACTGGAAAACACTGCGGCCGCAAGTATTGCCACCTTAAGCGCCTGTGCCACTACATGCGGCGCTAAAAACAAGCCCTGATACAATGCCTGATAGCCGGCGGCGTAGCTGCCAACCTCCAGGCCAACCGATGGTGCTGTCAGGCGACAGGCAATGCGGTCGATAGCCGACTGCGATCCTGCAATATAGCCGCCTGTTTGTGCCAGTCCCCCGCCGGGGTTTTTGATCAGACTGCCGATGCATACATCCGCGCCGTAGTGTGTCGGTTCCTTCGTCTGGGTGAACTCGCCATAGCAGTTGTCCACCACCAATAGCGCTTTGGAATGCAAACTTTGCAGCAGCGCTTTTAGCGGTGCAAAGTCCTTGGGCATCAAAGGTGTACGCGCGGCATACCCCCGGCTGCGCTGGACATAGACCACCTTGGTTTTGGGGGTGATCGCGTTTGCAATCGCATCAAGGTCCAGACCGGCGTCATTCATGTCAACCTGGGCGTAGGTAACGCCCATCTCCCGCAGCGATCCCATGTTGCTTTCGCTGATGCCGATCACGCCGTCCAGCGTGTCGTACGGTTTTCCGGTCACGCTTAGCAGCTCATCGCCGGGCAACAGCAGTCCAAACAAAGCCAGCGACAGCGCATGCGTACCCGAAGCGATCTGCGACCTTACGATGGCCGCCTCGGCTTCAAAGATATCCGCGTACATCGCTTCCAGCGTGTCCCGCCCAATATCATCGTAGCCGTAACCTGTGGTTTGGCTGAAATGGCGTGCAGCAACCTGATGGGTACGAAATACACCCAGCACGCGCTGCGTGTTATCCAGTTCAATTGCTTCTATGCGCTCAAATGCGCTGGCACATATGTGCTCAGCCTGCGCTATTGTCTCCCGTATGTTCATACGTTCGTCCCTTCTACAAAGGCTTGTATCGTTGCCAAGGCCTTATCATAAACAGCCGGGTCCGCCATGTCCAGCCAGTGTATGCTATCTTCACGGCGAAACCAGGTCCACTGCCGCTTGGCATAGCGGCGCGAGTTTTGCTTGATCTGTGCGACCGCGCCTTGCAGCGATGCGCTCTGCGTAATAACCGGAACCAGCTCTTTATAACCAATCCCCTGCATGGCCTGCGCTTCTTTGGGTATGCCGCTGCTTAGCAGCGCCTTAACCTCGTCCAGCAGCCCTGCCGCCATCATTTGGTCAACACGGGTATCAATGCGGCAGTACAATGCCGCCCGCTCAAAGTCCGTTCCCAGAATGCAAAAGGCAAAGGGGCTGTCATAGGGCGGCTGCTCAAGCGTTGAAATGGGCTTACCCGTCAGCTCGAACACTTCCAGCGCGCGGGACACCCGTGTCACATCGTTTTCATGCAGGCGAGCCGCCGATACAGGGTCAACGACTTGCAGCCTGTCGTGCAGGCGTTTTCGACCCGCTTCATCGCTTGCTTCGGCTTTGAGCTTTTCGCGCAAATCCGGGTCGCTGGGCACACCGCCAAGGTGCAGCCCGTGGGTCAGCGCACGCAGGTAAAAGCCAGTGCCGCCAACCAGCATGGGCACATGCCCGCGCGACAGAATGTTTTCAATGGCCTGCGTAGCATCGGCATCATACTGCGCTACGGAGTAGGCTGCATCTGGCTGCCGGATATCCACCAGATGGTGTGGAATCTGCTTGCGTTCCTCCGCCGTGGGTTTCGCGGTGCCGATATCCATGTGCCGATACACCTGCATGGAGTCCATACAGACGATCTCGCCGCCAAGTTGCTTTGCCAGCGCCATACCCAGCGCGGATTTACCGCTGGCCGTAGGCCCGGCCACAACCAGCACTTGCGGTTTGCTCATGGGATGCGCTTAAAGCGCTTTTCCAGCTCGCGCTTGGTCATTTGCTGCACGATGGGTCTGCCATGCGGGCAGGTGGGCTGTACACCGGTATCCAGCATTTGGCGAATCAGCATCGCTACATCGCTGTGCGATAAAATATCGCCGCCTTTGATCGCATGCTTGCAAGCCATTTGCGCAACCCGCTGTTTCAGGCGCTCCTCCGGAATGCCTTTGGCTTTCCCGTAACTAGCGTCCAGAATATCGATCAGCAGCTCCCGTACCGGGTCGGCTTCTCCCAAAATAACCGGGGTAGCGCGCACGGCAACGGAGTTTGCATCAAATATATCCAGCTCAAAGCCGATGGACTGCAGCTCCTGCGATATCTCGGCAACCTTTTCAATATCCTTGGCTGTCAGGGGGATCAGCATCGGGGTCAACAATCGCTGGGACTGCAACTGCCCCTGATAGCGTTTCATCAGCCTGTCAAACAGTACCCGCTCGTGAGCAGCATGCTGGTCGATCAGCAGCATGCTCTCCCCCGCTTCAAACAACAAAAACGTGTTGAATACCTGCCCGATATAGCGGACATTGACGGCCGCTTCCGTGCCGGGAATGCTCTCCTGCACGACATCCTCCGGTTCAGGCGGAACAGGCGCTGGCTCGTGTTCGTCGATTTCATCTTGCAGCTGCACTCGTGCTTCATCGCGCAGCACCGGACGGCTGCTTTGAATCACTTGGGAAACAAACGGTGTCTCATTATCGTCTGTCAGGTGTACCACCTCAATGGGCGGCGGTGCGGCCTTGGGCGGATCGGGCGCTGGGGTCAGCTTGGCGGCGATGGTTTCTTCCTGCATGGCTTCACGCACTACTGTTTCAATCGCTTCGGCCACTGCCTGCGGATTTTGGAAACGCACTTCCAGCTTGTTGGGGTGGACATTTACATCCACCAGCTCGTACGCCATGGTCAGGTTCAGCGCGCAGATCGGATAGCGCCCGATCATTACATAGCCCTCCACGCCTGCTTCCAGCGCTCTGGAGAGCAAATCATCGCGGAAATAGCGACCGTTGACAAAAAAGCTCTGCTGCTGGCGGTTGCCGCGCGACAGTTCCTGCACGCCGACATAGCCGTCAATCAATACGCCGGCTGCATTTCCCGACACGGGCTTCATGGTCTGGGCGGCATCCTTGCCGTACACGGCATAAATGGCGGAAAGCAGCTTGCCATCGCCTATGGAGCGATAGATGGTTTTCCCCTGGCTGACAAAGCGGAAGGCGATATCCGGGCGGCTTAATATCAGCCGAACCAGATAGTCCGATACCAGTGCGGCCTCGGCAGCCGGTTTTTTCAGGAATTTCAAGCGCACAGGCGCATTGAAAAACAACTCGCTTACTGTAATGGCGGTGCCTACAGGGCTGGCCGCTTCGCGAAAGTCCACAAACTGCCCGGCCTCTAGCTGCGCTTTCATGCCATACTCGGCCTCAGCGGTTTTGGAAACACAGCTGACCTTGGACACTGCAGCAATGGACGCAAGCGCTTCACCGCGAAAGCCCAGCGTATGGACACGGAACAGTTCCTCGGCCGTATCCAGCTTGCTGGTCGCGTGTCGCTCAAAGGCCATTTTCATTTGCTGGGCGGGTATCCCGGAGCCGTTGTCCGACACGCGAAGGGAACGAATGCCCCCATCGGTCAGTTCCACGGTTACGGCAGTCGCCCCCGCATCGATGGCGTTTTCTACGAGCTCCTTCACGGCCGCAGCCGGACGCTCCACCACCTCGCCGGCGGCAATTTTGCCTATGATGTCCGGGGATAGTTTATGTATGGGTCTGTTGAATTCGGTATTCATCAAAGTTTCCTGGCTTTCTCGCGCAGACGGTAGAGGTGGTTGAGTGCATCCATAGGGGTCAAGGCGTTTACATCAAGCGCTTGCAGTTCTTCCACCAGTTCGTCATGTTCCAAGTGAAACAGGTCCACCTGCCTGTCCTTCTTCTTTTTCGTCTCCAGAATGTTTTGGCTGATGGTTTCCTGGTTGATATCGCTGACTTCCAGTCGCGCCTGAATTTCATGTGCGCGAGACACGACTTTTGGCGGGATGCCCGCAATGCGCGCCACATGCACGCCGTAGCTCTTGTCCGCGCCGCCAGGCATAATCTTGCGCAGGAAAATCACATCTTCGCCGTGTTCCTTTACGGTAATGCAGTAATTCTTCACGCCCTCATAGCGGCCTTCCAGCTCGCTGAGTTCGTGATAATGCGTAGCAAACAACGTTTTGGCACCAAGCTTTTTTGGATCGAGAATATATTCCACCACCGCCCAGGCAATGCTTAGCCCGTCAAAGGTGCTGGTTCCCCGGCCGATCTCGTCCAGAATAATCAGCGAATCGGCTGTGGCGTTTCTAAGTATGCTCGCCGTTTCGCTCATTTCCACCATAAAGGTACTCTGCCCGCCTGCCAAATCGTCCGATGCGCCAATCCGGGTGAAAATGCGGTCAACAATGCCGATTCTGGCATTGTCTGCCGGAACAAAGCTGCCGATCTGCGCCATGGCTACAATCTGCGCCACTTGCCGCATATACGTGCTCTTCCCGGCCATGTTGGGGCCGGTTACAATCAACATGCGGTGATCCGCCGTGTCCATCAGGGTATCGTTTGGCACAAACGGCTCCTGCGTGAGCATGCGCTCTACAATCGGGTGCCTGCCGTTTTTAATTTCCAGTACCCCGTTTTGCAGCATATCCGGCTTTACATACCCGTACTCCCGTGCCACCTTGGACAGGGACAAAAGGGCGTCCAACGTTTTCAGCGCAAGGGCGTTTTTCTGAATGGCGGGAATCTCGCGCTCAATGAGTTTGCGAACTTCGGCAAACAGCTTCGTTTCCAGCGCGATCGCCGCTTGTTGCGCGCCGGTAATTTTGCGCTCGATCTCGTTTAATTCCTGGGTGATGTAGCGCTCGGCATTGGCCAGCGTCTGCCTGCGGGTATAGCGATCCGGTACCAATGCGAGGTTGGACTTCGTCACCTCGATATAGTACCCGAAGACCCGGTTATACTGGATTTTCAGGTTCTTGATGCCTGTTTCTTCCCGTTCTTTGGCTTCCAGTTCCATCAGCCATTGCTTGCCATGGAGGGCCGCATTGCGATACTCATCCAGCTCTTCATTGTATCCATCTGCAATAATGCCGCCCTCGGTAATCGCAGGCGGCGCATCCGGATGAATGGCCCTGCCGATTAAATCGCACAGGCTCTGCAAGGGAGCCAGTGAATGCCACAGCACTTCAATACCGGACACCGTG
This sequence comes from Candidatus Limiplasma sp., assembly GCA_963675925.2. Taxonomy (GTDB): domain Bacteria; phylum Bacillota; class Clostridia; order Christensenellales; family Aristaeellaceae; genus CAXXOK01. The sequence continues at coordinate 63,955 of CAXXIB010000003.1, read as the reverse complement.
AAGGGTTTCAGCTTGTCCTTGACAGGCTTTACGCACAGCAGCGAGCGGCGCAGTGCTAAACTATCGCGCGCATTAAAGCTTTGGTAGCTAAGTTTGGACAATAGTCGCTCCAGATCGGATACGTTTGCCAGCTCCTGCGTCAAATCATCAGCGGCCAGTACATCGTTTTTGAGCGCTTCCACAGCATCAAGCCGCATGTCAATGCGCTCTTTGCTGATGAGCGGTTCCTCCACCCAGGTTTTTAAAAGCCTGGCCCCCATGGCCGTTTTGGTTCTGTCCAGCAGCCAAAGCAGCGAGCCTTTACGCTCACCTGCACGCATGGTCTGGGTCAGTTCCAGGTTGCGGCGCGTAGCGCTGTCCAGCAGCATGGTGCTTTGTCCCTGATGGAACGATACCTGGGTAATGTGCGATAGTGCGTTCTTTTGCGTATCGTTTAGGTATTTAAGCAGCGCTCCTGCCGCATTGACACGGATATCCCTGTCCTCAAAACCGAGCGCGTTTAGAAACGCAACTTGAAAGTGCTCTTTCAGTTCTCTTTCGGCGTTCTTTTTATCAAACGCGACCGAGGGAATGTCCGAAACCGGAAGCTCCTCTTTTATTGCGTCCAGCAAGGCCTGCTCGTCGCTAACCAGCATCTCGCGCGGAGCAATGCGGGCCAGTTCATCGCGCAGGCGCTTGCCGGTGTTTTCAAGTAGACCCACGGTGAACTCGCCGGTCGATACATCCGTATACGCCAAAGCAACGCCCTTTCCCCTGAAATACAAACAGAGGATATAGGCGTTTGCTTTTTCGTCGAGCATGGCACTGTCGGCCACGGTGCCGGGCGTGATAATGCGTACCACGTCGCGTTCCACCGGCTGCTTGCCCTTGGTGGGCTCGGTCAGCTGCTCGCAAATGGCGACTTTATAGCCTTTTTCAATCAGACGCTGTACATACGTATTCACCGCATGATGCGGAACGCCGCACATCGGCGCGCGTTCCGAAAGTCCGCAATCCTTGCCGGTTAAAACGAGTTCCAGTTCTTTGGAGGCGATTTTCGCGTCCTCAAAGAACATTTCATAGAAATCTCCGACACGGTAAAATAACAAACAGTGCTCATACTTCTGCTTGATGTTCAGGTATTGTTGCATCATGGGTGAAATCGGCATGTGTACCTCTGACTATACGATTGATTTAGTGGCTGCAAGACCCTCCGCAACCTTCGCACCCGCCGGAACAGCTGGCCTCTTCCGGTTCGCCATTGACTACGCGGCCGATGACGGCGTTGAGTTCCTGCATCAGATCGGAATACGCACCGCTTTTTTCGCGCATGGTATTGATCAGTTCGTTGCCTGCAAGCTTTTCTTCCGTGGCTTTCACGGCTTCGCCAGCTTTGGTAATGGCTTCATTATCCAGCGGCTTTTTGGTCATTTCTTCCTGAAATGCATCCTTGAGCTCAGAGTATTCCTGGATCAGCTGTTGCGCTTCTTTGTTATCGAGAACCGCCTGTTCTGCCAGGCGCATAGAAACGTATTCTTCGCTTTCGAGGATAGCCTCCCCCAGTAGTTCTGCCTGTACAAGTACCTTATTCATTCCATAGTCTCCTTTTCTCCCCGGAGCGTATTAGTCGCTGCCGAGATGATCTTCACCTGTAATAGTTTACCGATATCCCGCTGATCTCCTGCTAAGGTTACGGTGATATTTCGCCGTCCCTTGCCTGACACCATGGACTTAGAGCGTTTCGACACGCCTTCTACCAGTACCTGCTCGGTGGTTCCAACCAGCGACTGGTTCACGCGCTGCGTGCTCTGTTCCATAACCTTGATCAGGGTTTGGATGCGCTCGGCGGATACATCCGCCGGCACTTGATCCTTCATCTTCGCAGCGGCAGTTCCAATGCGCGGGCTATAGATAAAGGTGAAAGCAGAATCATACCCGATTTCGTCGACCAGTGAAACACTATCCATAAATTGCTGCTGTGTTTCACCCGGAAATCCGACAATAAAATCGGTGGTAATGCCGATGTCCGGCACCGCGCTTCGTAAATCCTGCACGCGCTGGATGTACTGCTCGCGCGTGTAGCCGCGGTTCATGGCTTTGAGGATTGCGTTGGACCCGCTCTGCACGGGCAGGTGCAAATGATTGCAGATATGCTTGCCACCGGCCATGACCGCAATCAGTTCATCGGACAGGTCCTTGGGGTGCGAGGTCATAAAGCGGATGCGGGGAATGCCGATTTGATCCAGCGCTTGCAAAAGCTTTGGAAATTCGCGCCCGTCGCCATAGCTGTTTACGTTTTGGCCCAGCAGCATAATCTCCTGCACGCCCGCTTTTTGCAGGGTTTCAGCCTCGCGCAAAATATCGTCCATACGACGGCTGCGCTCCCGCCCGCGCACAAAGGGTACGACGCAATAGGTACAAAAGTTATCACAGCCGTACATGATGTTGATAAAGGCTTTGTAATTGTTCAGCCGCTTCACCGGCATGCCTTCGGCGATCAGGGATTCCTCCCGGCTGATCGAAATCACCCGCTGCCGTTTTTCCACCAAGGCTGTCAGCAGCGATGGCAGTTGGTACAGGTTGTGCGTGCCGAAAGCCAGGTCGATAAACGGGTATTGCTTGAGTACTCTCTCTGCCATGTGCGCTTGCTGAATCATGCAGCCGCAAACGGCGATCAGCAAATCGGGCTTATTCTTTTTCAGCTGTTTCAGCCATATGACATTGCCAAGGGCGCGGCGCTCGGCGTTTTCACGCACGCAGCAGGTGTTAAAAATCACCAGATCTGCGTCCCGCCGGTCCTGTGCTTCCTCCATGCCCATGCGCTCCATCATTCCGGAAATAGTTTCCGAATCATGGGCGTTCATCTGGCAGCCGAAGGTTACGATATGGTAGCTTCTTGGACAAGCGTCCAGGGTGCGAAACGCATCCATCGCCATCGCCTGCGAATCCATCTCCTCTTTGGAGATCTGTACTGGTTCCTTATGCAACTGTGTGCTTCCCTTTCCGTTTGTAGCCTGTGCCCCCGCAAACATCGCAGGGTTCCTTAAGCTGGTCACGCAGGGTCAAGCCCATGCGTTTGCGCGTTATTTCTAAAAGTCCCAGGCTGGTAAAGCCGTGGATAACGGTTTTTTGCCGGTCCCGCGAGAGGTAATTCTGCAATGCGGCCGATACCTGCGATCGCTGCTCGTCGGTATCCATATCCACAAAGTCGATGATAATAATGCCCGATAGGTTGCGCAGCCGAATCTGCGCGGCAATCTCCCCGCAGGCAGACATGTTCAGCTGATACGCGGCATCTTCATTGGCGGTGAATGAGCCGGAGTTGACATCAATGGTCGTAAGCGCTTCCCGCTCGTCTATGGTTAAGGTGCCGCCGTTTGCAAGGGGTACCCGGCGGGATAGCGCCGTTCGCACCTGCTGGTCAATCGCGTGCTTGGCCCACAGGGTGTCCAGTTCCTCGTCGCCGATTTGCTCCCAGAGGATACCAAGTGGCGCGGCAGGCATGCGGTTTACCTGATCGTTGCAGGTGATTATCAGGTTATAGCGGGCCGCATAATCGCGCGCCAGCACGGACAAGAGTGAATCCTCTTGATAGAGCAGCTCCGGTGCTTTGAAATGCTCGGCTTTTTCCTGAATGAGCGTCCAGCGCGATTGCAGAGACTCCAGCTCCAGGCGCAGGGCCTTTTCGCTCTGGTCTACGGCCGCGTTGCGCAGGATGATCCCAAACGCATTGTTTGCAAGCTTTTTCCCGATCTCCACCAAGGTTTTTCGCTGTGCTTCGTCCGTCACCCGCTCGGATACACCAATGTGGCGATTGAGCGGCATCAGAATCACATACTGCCCCGGCAAAGCGATGTCGCGGGTAAGGAACGCGCCCTTATCCCCCTTGGCGTCCTTTTTCACCTGCACAATCACCTGCGCTCCTGCTGAAAGCGCCGTATTGCCGGATGTTTTAGTAAAACTCTCCATCTCTTTCAGAGGCAGGAAGCCTGCTTTGGGCTGGCCAAATTTCACAAAGGCAGCGTCAAGCCCCTTCATAATCCGGTCGACCTTACCCAGAAATATGGAGTTGACGAGGGAATCCTCCGACCCGCTTTCCTGATAGTACTCCACCAGGCGGTCGTTTTCTTCCACAGCAATACCGCGACCCTTTGCATCGGCCTGCACTAGGATATGCAGCTTATCCTTCAATCGAAAGCACCTCCAGAGGGATCAGGTGGTCGTCCTTGTCTTTTGCCAGTATCGCTTCACGAATGACTTTGGCATAGCAGGGTTCACTACCGGCAATCGCAAACAATGCGCCCAGCAGGACAGCGGGTTTCAGCGATCCGTTTTGCAGGTTGAGCGCGGTAAACGCCAGTGCGTTTTCCTTGACCTCCAGGGTCTTGATAAACAGGCGGATATTCGCCATATTTTTACCGCTCTTGGTTTTGCGGATCGCCATGTATTCGTCCATCGCCAGCAACGACTTAATTGCCTCGCCAAGCGCTTCAACCGGCATATCCGGTTCGATACGGAACCGGCTGCCCGCCGCAAGCCGCATCAGCGTTGGGAACTTGTCGTCTATCACCCGCGCCATCTTCACCCGCATACCGGGGGGCATTACGCGGTCCAGCGCCGCAGCAAACTCATCTTCCGTGACTTCGCCGTCCATGGAAACATCCATAATCTCGCGCTCTCCGGCGATGCCAACACTCAGCGGCGAAGCAAAACTCAACTTGATATGCGGGTTAAACCCCTGGCTGTAGCGAACCGGCAAGCCGCTGCGGCGCAGGGCACGCTGTATGGTACGCATCAAGTCCAGATGGCCGATATGCCGCAGTGCATAGGGTTTTTCAAACACAACCATCATTCGCATGCGGCACACAATCCTTTCACGCGCTGCAAACCGCAGGCGTTGCAATGCTGCCGACAGTCCGGCGTTACTTCCGCACGCTGTGCGCGCTGCCATTCCCTGAGGAGAAATTCCTTGGACACGCCGATATCAACGAAGTCCCAGGGCAGAATTTCGTCTTCGCTACGGGCGCGGTTGGCGTAGAATGCCAGATTAACCCCCGTATCCGCAAAGGCCTGCAGCCACAGGTCGTTGCGGTATTGTTCGCTCCAGCCGTCCAGCTTGCAGCCCAGCTCAAAGGCCCGATACAGCACATCAGCCATACGGCGGTCACCCAGCGCAAAGCAGGCTTCCATACGGCTGGTCAGCGAATCGTGCCAGTTATAGTGCACGGCACGAAGTGCACCCAGCATGTTTTTTAACGCAATTTGTTTTTCCCGCATGGCTTCGGGCGTATCCTGCGCACACCACTGAAACGGTGTAAAGGGCTTGGGTACGAACACCGATGTACTGACCGTGATGCGCAGGCCCTTGGCACGTTGTGGCTTTGGAACAGCGTAGTAGGTATCCATCGCCGTTTTCGACAGCTTGAATATCCCTTCGATGTCTTCCATGGTTTCGGTGGGCAGCCCTGTCATAAAATACAGTTTCACGCTGTTCCAGCCGTTTTCAAACGAATCCTTTAACTTATCGGTCAGGTCGTCCTGGTTGACGCCTTTGTTGATAACATCGCGCAGCCGCTGCGTTCCCGCTTCCGGGGCGAATGTGAGGCTGGATTTTCGAACATTCTGGGAATCGACCAGGGTGTCCTTGAGCACGCTGTCAATGCGAAGTGACGGCAGCGATAAGTTTACATGCTGGCCTTCAAACTGCTCCTGCAGCCGCTTGCAAAGCTCCGGCAAATGGGAATAATCCCCTGTCGAAAGCGATGAAAGCGATATTTCTTCATAGCCGGTGTTATCCACCAGCTCCTGGGCCAGCTGTACAAGCTTGTCCACGCTGCGCTCGCGCACAGGGCGGTAGAACATCCCCGCATGGCAAAAGCGGCAGCCCTGGGTGCAGCCGCGCATAATCTCCAGCACAATTCTATCGTGCACGACCTGTGTATAGGGCACAGGCGGGGCTGTCGGATAAAAGGCATTCTCCAAATCGGTCACAAAGCGTTTGCGGACCGTAGCAGGGACTGTTTCATCCACCGGCGTAAAACTTTGGATGGTTCCGTCTTCGTGATACGTTACAGTATAGAGCGACGGCACATACACGCCTTCCACCTGTGCAAGCCTGCGAAGCTTGTCACCCCGCGATACACCTGCTTGTTTCATCTCCCGCAGCAGGGTGGTCACCTCGGCGATTACATCCTCGCCATCGCCGATCATGAACGCGTCGATAAACGCGTGCAGCGGCTCGGGATTGGCCGCGCAGGGCCCGCCGGCTACGACGATCGCGTCATCCTCTCCCCTGTCCGCTGATTTTACAGGGACGCCGCCCATCTGAAGCATATGCAGGATGTTGGAATAGCTCATTTCGTATTGCAGGGTAAAGCCGACGATATCAAACTGGTGCAGCGGCGTACGGCTTTCCAGTGAAAACAGCGGAATGCTCTCTGCCTTCAGTTCGGCAATCATATCCACCCAGGGCATGCAAACGCGCTCGCATACCACACCCGGCATGGCGTTTAAAATGCCATAGAGTATCTTCATCCCAAGATGAGACATGGCCACTTCGTAGGTATCCGGGAAGCAAAACGCAAAGGAAACCTCCGCCTCGGCAAACGGTATCACCTCGGCATTCAGTTCTCCGCCTATATAGCGTACGGGTTTTTCCACCCGCTCCAGTATCTGTTCAATCCGATCAGTCATCCAGTTCCTCCGCCTGTGTATTTTCCAGCTTTCAATGTACCATGTAACCATATGATTTTCAAGCCAAAACCACCACCGGCAACCTGTAACAACCTGGCCTGCAAGTTGCCGATGCAGCGTAACCCATGCTATACTACGCGGGAAGGAGAAAGCACGATAGCGTATGCCTTGGCCGCCGATATGGTGCCGTCTCCTGCACCACCGTGCCGAAACAGCGAAAAAACGGCCGGAAACAAGGCAAACAAATGAAAAAAAGAAGCGCTTCCTATTGCGAAATCCTTATAAAAAGGATACAATAAAATATGGCGCTCTCTAAATATTCATGATATTCATGGATTTTATACAAGCGAAAGCCTGTATGGGAGCATACGGACACTTGAATGAGCAATGTTGCTTGCAATATGAACCATAGACCATAAAGGAACAGGGGAATGTTTAGCAATGAAATCGACAATCGCTGCGATTGACTTTGGCACAAGCAAAATCGTTACGCTGATCTCCGAGACCAGCGGAAACCAACGGTGCGATATCGTCGGCGCCGGCATAGCCGCTTACGAGGGCTATATCGACGGCGAATGGAACAATCCGGTCGTGCTCAACGACGCGATTTTGCAGTCGATCTCCGAGGCGGAGTCCCAGGCCCGGCGGAAGCTGCGGGAGATTAACGTCGGGGTTCCCGGCGAGTTTACCCGCGTATATGTAGTGGAGGCTTCCGTCACCATTCAGGGCGCAGACCCGCGCGTGTCACCCAAGCATGTGGAGAAAATCTTCAACGAGGCCGACAAACAGCTCTCCCCCGTGCGCGGCGTAGTCGTGCACAGAAGTCCCGCCTGGTTTATGGTGGACGGCGGGAAAAAGACCCTGGAGCCTGTCGGCATGAAAGGATCGGAGCTGAAAGCTTTGGTCTCCTTTGTCGTGGCCGATACCTTCTTCCTTGATGATGTGATGGCCAGGCTGCGCGATTTGAACATCGCAGTCAGCGGCTTTTTCTCCAGCTGCACCGGCGAAGCCATGCTGTACCTGCTGGAAGAGGACCGCGACCGCACCGCAATTTTAATTGATATCGGCTACACCTCCACCGACGTTATGGTCGTTGAAGGGGACGCTGTTATTTATCAGAAATCGATGCCGGTAGGCGGCGGCCATATCGCGGCTGATATTGCCGAAGGATTAAGCATTCCCATGACCTCGGCCGAGCAGATTAAACGCGAGTATGTGTACGGCGTTTCGGGCAAAGGCCAGTCTTACGATGTATCCCTGGGCGAGGGCGTAAAACAGGAAAGCTTCACCCAGGACGCCGTTGCGGCCGTGCTGGAACCCCGCGTAGATGAGATTTCCGATATGGTGAAAACCGCGCTGGAGGAAAGCGGCATCAAGCCCGGCAACTGGTCTACCATCTTTTTAACCGGTGGCGGACTGGCCCTCAACCGCGGCGGACGCGACTACCTCTCCGGCAGGCTTGGCAAGCCGGTTCGGGAAACCGTTAAGCGCACAATCAAGCTATCCTCCCCCATTTATGCAAGCGCCATGGGGCTGATGGATTTAATTATCGACACCGTGGAAGCCCGCACCGCTCCCAGCGCATCCGGCAATGGTGTCAAGGGCTTCTTTAAAAGTCTGCTGGGCAACTAACCATCCAAACCAAACCATTTCCGATATGCTACCGCATGTTGTATAGGAGGAAACACTGTGCTAGAGTTTCAGATTGAGGATCAGCAAAACTTTGCCAATATCAAAGTGATCGGCTGCGGCGGTGCCGGCAACAATGCCATCAACCGTATGGTGGAATCCGGCCTCAAAGGCGTGGATTTCATCGCTGTGAACACTGACCGTCAAACCTTAGCGTTGAGCAAAGCGGGGACGACCATCCAGATCGGCGAAAAACTGACCAAAGGTCTGGGCGCTGGTGCGGTTCCCGATATCGGCCGCAGAGCCGCCGAGGAAAGCCGGGAAGAAATTGCCCAGGCCATCCGCGGCGCAGACCTGGTATTTGTAACCGCCGGTATGGGCGGTGGCACCGGCACAGGCGCATCGCCCGTGATTGCCGAAATCGCCAGGGATTTGAACTGCCTGACCATCGCGGTGGTCACCAAGCCGTTCCAATTTGAAGGCAAACAACGCATGAAGAACGCCGAAGTCGGCGTGATCGAGCTGAAACAGCGCGTGGATACTCTGGTTGTCGTTCCTAACGACAGGCTTTTACAGGTTGTTTCCAAAGGCACCACCATGCTTGATGCTTTCCGCATCGCCGACGATGTACTCCGCCAGGGTATTCAGGGCATATCGGACCTCATTGCCGTACCTGCGCTGATTAATCTGGACTTTGCTGATGTGAAGACCATTATGGAATCCGGCGGTCTGGCGCACATGGGCATCGGCGTTGGCAAAGGCGAGAACAAACTCGTTGAAGCCGCCAGAAACGCTATTTTAAGCCCGCTGCTGGAAACCAACATTGAAGGTGCACGCGCCATCTTGATCAACGTGACCGGCGGCAACGATATGAGCATTATCGATATCAATGAAGCCGCCAGCCTTGTGATGGAAGAAGCCGACGACGATGCCAACATTATCTTCGGTGCCGGCGTGAGCGAGGACATGGACGACGAAGTCCGTATTACGGTCATCGCCACCGGGTTTGAAAAAGTGCCCTTCCCGCAAAAACAGGAATCCTCAAGAGCTATGGATAGCGGCAGTGACTGGACCCACTCCTTTGGCAGCGATTTGAACGCAGGCTATTCCGGCAGCTACGGCGCGACCCCCTATGTGCAGCAGAATTATCCGGCCACCGGCTATGACGATGTACCCGACGGCATTCCGGAAACCCCGCCTGCCGGATACTACGGCGGCTACGGCAATGCTCAGACCCCCGCCGCCATGCCGCAGATGATGCAAGGCATGCCCGGACAAGCCCCCTATGGCGGCGCACCGGGGCCGCAACTCAATGGCACGCCGTATCAGAATGTACCGCAGATGGAATACGGTCAGTCCTACGGGGCAAAGCAGCAACCTGATTTCACGCAACAGGAGCCTGCCGCCGAGCAGCCCTCCCGTTCGGGCCGCCAATCTGCCCAGCAACCGGATAACAAAGCATCTGAGCGCGATGATCTGGGCATCCCGGCCTTCCTGCGCCGCCCGACCAAGAAATAGCATAACGGCTATGGGTACAGTGATATAACAAATACACAGCACAGCAGGGCATTCCCCTGCTGTGTTTTTACACAGAAACAGTGACCGATGATTGAAACAGAGGAGGTATAACAGGTGGAACAGACCCGACCGGATTTCAGCTCCTTAAGCGCCAAGGCTCAGGCGACCGTTTTACAAAGCCAGAAAGACGAGGAAACCGGCGCACTGATTTATGCGTTCATTGCTAAAAAGGAGAAACGCCCGGAAAATGCCGCATTGCTGACTAAAATGAGCGAAGACGAACGCTCTCACGCAGCCTATTGGCAATCCATCAGCCATCAAAAAGTACGCCCTGATCGTCTGAAGCTGTTCTGGCTTAAGCTGCTAACGGTTTTGCTGGGGTATACCTTTGTTATCAAGAGTCTCATCAATGCTGAATCCGGTGCCGTGGATGTGTATGAGGATTTAAAACAGGAGATTCCGGACGCAGCCGCGGTCCAGGCCGATGAAATGCGCCATGAACATGAGCTGGCCGAAACGCTGGATGAGGAACGCTTACAGTATGTCGGGGCAATGGTACTGGGCCTAAACGACGCGTTGGTGGAACTCACGGGAACCATTGCAGGGCTTAGCTTTGCGCTGCAAAATACGCGCATCGTTGCCCTGAGCGGAATTATCACCGGCATCAGCGCAACGCTGTCCATGGCGGCGAGCAATTACCTGGCCGAGCGGGCGGATGGCAACGAAAACGCCTTAAAATCAAGCGTCTATACAGGCGTAGCGTATCTGATCACCGTGGCACTTCTGGTGCTGCCCTATCTGCTGTTACCCGATACGCTTTGGATGGTCGCGCTGGTGGCCATGATTGGCATCGTGGTGCTGGTGATTTTAGCGTTTAACTATTACATTAGCGTTGCCAAAACACTGCCGTTTCGCAGGCGATTTACGGAAATGGTCTCCATCAGCCTGGGCGTGGCTGTGATCGCGTTCCTGATCGGCCTGCTGGCTAAAGCGCTGCTGGGTGTAGATGTCTGATAGACTAGCACGTATAGGCGGCCTTTACGCTAGGTCATGCCGCCTTTCTTCCTTGCAATATCACCCGTACAAGCCCTTCCCTCAATTTAATATTCCTCTAATAAAAATCCGTATATTTCATCTTGAAAAGCGCACGCTTTTACCTTTACTTTATAGGGTTGCTGTGTTACGCTAGGACAGGCCTTAATGTAAACTTACAGTTAAATCGACATGAGGGTCATGTAAAATCTCGGATGTTTCTTAAGCATTCTGTCGTTGGAGGGTTTTCATGCAATTCATGGATGTGCTTAAGCTGTTTGCAGGTCTCGCTTTGTTCCTCTACGGAATTAAGGAAATGGGCGAAGGTCTGGAAAAAGCAGCAGGCCACCGTATGCAGCGCTTGCTGGAAGTGCTGACAAAGAACAAATTTTCAGCCGTCCTGGTCGGCGCGCTGGTCACAGGTGTAATCCAATCGTCCAGTGCAACCACCGTTATGGTGGTCGGTTTCGTAAATGCAGGGCTTCTGCCCCTGCGCAATGCCATCGGCGTGATCATGGGTGCCAACATTGGTACAACCGTGACCTCCCTGATGCTTTCGGTCAAACTTGACTTCGGCGTAATCTTCGCTGTAATCGGTTTGATTTTTCTTTTGTTGTCAAGCCGTTCGAGCTTCAAAATGCTCGGGCAGATTTTCATCGGCCTAGGCATACTGTTTGTGGGTATGCAGACCATGACCGGTGCCATGCAGCCTATGCGCGATTGGGAAGGCTTCCGTACGATGATTACGGGAGTATCCAATCCACTTGTGGGCGTTATTGTCGGCGCGCTGATTACGGCGCTGCTGCAATCCTCGTCGGCATCCATCGGTATTTTGCAAGCGCTGGCCAGTGCTAACCTGATTGGGTTGCAATCGTCAATCTTCATCCTGTTCGGGCAAAACATCGGTACGTGCATCACAGCGCTGCTGGCATCTATCGGCACAAACAAAACAGCGCGCCGGACAGCAATTGTGCATTTGCTGTTTAATGTCATCGGGTCGGGTTTGTTTATCATCATCGCGTTGACCCTGCCCTTTGCCAGCTGGATCGAGCAGCTGGCCGGCGATAATCTGCGCCTGCAAATCGCCCTAGCACACATTGTTTTCAATGTAGCAACAACACTCATCCTGCTGCCGATGTCCAAGCTTCTGGAAAAAGCGGCGTACTTCGTGGTGCGTGGGCAGGACCCGGAAGAAGAGCCGATGCGCCTGACGTACTTCGACGATCGCCTGTTCTCAACACCGCCGATCGCCGCCAAGCAGCTCTTCCAGGAAGTCATGCGTATGGGCGAACTGGTCAAGCAAAATTTCGCCGCAGCGATGGAGTACTTCTTTGCCCAAAAAGATATTCCATTGGATGAGTTTAACAACCGTGAAAACGTAATTGACTACTTAAACACCGAAGTAACGGCCAAGCTGATAGAGCTGCGCGGCATGACACTAACCGCACGCGATGTGCACCTGATGGGTTCGCTGTTCCATGTGGTCAACGATTTGGAACGCATCGGCGACCATGCCGTGAACATCACCGAGATTGCCACCGCACGCCGCAAAGCCAAGAAGGCCTTTACATCCAAAGCACTTCTGGAGCTGGAAACGCTGTACCAGACGGTTTCGCAATCGCTGGAACAGTCTCTGGATATTGTCAACCAGCAGATTATCGACACGGCCATCATCAAGAAAGTTTCGGAACTCGAAGCGGAAATCGATCGTATGTGCGATGACATGACCAACCACCATATGTCGCGCGTGAAGGATAAGAAGTGCTCGCCGACCAACGGTATGCTGTTCCTGGATATGCTCAACAACTTGGAGCGTATCGGCGATCATGCAGAAAACCTGGCGACCTCTGTAGGCACGCAGGGAGACGACGACAAACGCCTGCTTTGGTAAAGCATACGCTAGTTTCTTTTCACAATACTTCAGACTGTTATTATAAGTTCATCTGAGCTATCACTTTATATTTAATCAACAGTATAAGTGTATTTTGTAGTTGAGTGCATTGTCTTAACAAGATAAATGTTTTCTCAATCAAGATATGCAATTGTGATATCGTCTCATGTCCGTTGAATACTTGACAATCATTACCATGTATTGTATTGTACTTATAGACCTTTCCCTTACTATGATTGGAGTTTTCTATGAGTAATAAAGCAAGCATTGAAAGCACAGAGAGAAAACCTAAAAAAAGTAGAGTTACCCAAAAGATCTTCCCCTTATATGATATTGAAAGTGCGTTGAAAATAGCAAAAGCAATTAAAGACAATTTTGCAGGAAAGCCAACACCGTCTTTGTTGGTAGCTGACGCATGTGAGATATCGCCTACAAGTAGTCATTGGCGATATCTTACTGGAGCATCAGTAGCTTATGGATTAACACAAGGGGTATATAACTCGAAGGTTATATCTTTAACACCATTGGGTGAACAGATCGTATCTCCACTGCAAGAAGGAGATGATGCAATTGCTATAATCGAAGCCATAATGTCGCCAGTTGCACTAGGCAAACTATATAATCAATATGATGGGAACAAAATCCCGAGGCCGGACATCTTAAGAAACGTTATTCAAAAAGAAGGTGTCCCCGTTGAGCGACTTGATATTTCTGTTAGTATTTTTATGAACAACGCTTCATTTGCAAATATTCTTTTAACAACAAGTGGAAACGAGTTTATCCATTTAAACCCGCCAACTTCATATGCAAATCAAGCATCCCAAACATCAACAACTATTGTTAATGAGGAAAGCGATCAGGATATTAGTTTACAAGCGGTTCCAAAATCTTTGCTAGAGAAAATTAATGTTCAAGACCCAAGTGAAAACGAAGTATCGAATTTAAACAGCAGTGTTGTAGACCAAAAACCTCGCGTCTTTATATCTCATGGTAAAAACAACCAGACAATTGTTGGGCAACTGAAAGAATTAATTACATATGGTCAAATGGAACCTGTAGTATCAGTTGATCGCGAAACAACTGCAATTCCTGTTCCAGACAAAGTTTTTGATGATATGCGTGCCTGTGATGCTGGAATCATTCATGTTGATCTGGAGGAAAAAGTCTGCGATAATGGAGAAACTTTCAACTGTCTAAATGAAAATGTCCTTATCGAAATTGGCGCTGCTATGGCTCTTTATAAAAAACGTGTTGTTTTACTATGCAGGAAAGGTACAGTACTTCCATCTAATCTTCAAGGATTGTATCTATGTCAATATGATGACTCGCAGCTTGACTATAGTGCGACAATGAAACTTTTAAAAACATTACAAGAATTGAGAGGATTTAAAAGCTAATGCTGAACAATATGAGTTGTAGATATTGATAATACAGCTAATAGTCTCTTGATTTTTCCCACCAAGCTATCAGTTTCCACAATACCCTAGGGATATAACAAAACCCCCGCCTATGCGGGGGTTTTGTTCTTTTCAGCTTACAGTATTTCATACACCAGCAGCGTACCCTGCCTGACAGTGATCACAGGCGTGTCTCCGGTGGTTTCGTTGCTGATCCCCAGGGGAGAGTCCGCTGTGAGTGTCGCGTCATGTAGGGGGTATTTCAGCCCTTCCAGCGCGACCCCCGTTGCCGAACCTCCATGGCAGAATACGGACACCGTTTTGCCGGGCTGCAGCTTAGGAAGTTGCAGCGTGTCGTTTGTCACGGCATACACGTTGAAGGTCGGGCAGACCATTTTGCAGGTAAAGCCTTTACGGCTCGCGCCACCTAACAGCTGCAAGTTGGCATAGCTATGGTCCTGCCGCCCACCGCTGGCACCATAGAAGTGAAATATGCGGTACCCGCGCGCTATCCCCTCGTCCAGAGCGATGGCCATATCGGTCAAGTCCTTTTCCGGAGGAAAGGTTTTCACAGGAATGTCTGAGGGGACTGTCGCAAGCGAATCAAAGTCCCCCACCAGAAGGTCGGGTGTGATTCCCGCTGTGCTAAGAGCTGTAAATCCGCCGTCGGCAGCGATAATGAAATCACCATCTTGCCGGTGCAGATCGCGCAGCGTAAACGAACCTGCGCCGACTAAATAACATACAGGCATCATCACACCTCCCAAATACAGGATGGGAGCTGCCTTTGCAAGGCAACTCCCATCCGAAGTAACATTTGATTAGCGCTTGGAAAACTGCGGTGCGCGGCGTGCGGCTTTCAGGCCGTACTTCTTACGCTCCTTCATACGCGGATCGCGTGTGAGGAAACCGGCTTTCTTCAGGCTATCGCGAAGTTCAGGATTCACCTTGAGCAACGCGCGGCTGATGGCGTGGCGGATAGCACCCGCCTGGCCAGTAAGGCCGCCACCGGTCACGGTGACAAGGATATCCATGTCGCCAGCAGCTTTGGTCAGCTCTAAGGGTTGACGCACATTCATTTTCAGCGTTTCCAGGCCGAAATACTCGTCCAGATCGCGCTTGTTTACGATGATTTTACCATCACCAGCCACGAGGCGAACACGAGCAATTGCACTCTTGCGGCGGCCGACGGCGCTGTATTCAATCTTAGCCATGCTTATCTATCTCCTTACTTGAGTTCGAGCGTTTCAGGTTTCTGCGCCGCATACTCATGCTCAGTGCCGGCATACACACGCAGTTTCTTTGCCATGCTGCGGCCGAGCGGGCCTTTGGGAAGCATGCCAACGATTGCCTTTTTCACGGCAAACTCAGGCTTTTCAGTCATCAGACGGCGGTACGGCGTTTCTTTCAGGCCGCCCGGATAACCCGAGTGGTGATAATAAATTTTCTGATCCAGCTTTTTACCGGTCAGCACCGCCTTGTCGGCGTTGATAATAATAACATAGTCGCCCGTATCAACATGCGGGGTATAGGTGGGCTTATGTTTTCCGCGCAGCACAGTAGCAACGCGCGTGGCTAACCGGCCCAGGACAACGTCCTGCGCATCCACAATGTACCATTTGCGCTGTACATTCGCGGGTTTTTCCATATAGGTGTTCAAAGTTGATATCCTCCTTCATAAGGAAACAATCAAGGTTTTTGGCCGCGTCTGATGGTCAGCAAACGCACACCGTTCAATAAACATCCGGGGCAAATGGAGTCTATTGATGCCAACGAAAATAATACCAAAGGAACCTATTGTTTGTCAAGCACTTTCTGGTTTTCTTCCATTTTAATTAACTGAGCAAAATCGTAACGAAACCGCAAATCCGTTATTGACAAACAAGCTAAAAACCCATATAATAGCCGTTGCCTGCGGTCGTGGCGGAATTGGCATACGCGCACGTTTGAGGGGCGTGTTCTTAACCGAGTATGGGTTCAAGTCCCATCGACCGCACCATAGCATCACCTGTGAAGTAATACAATTCACAGGTGATGTTTTTATCTGCAAAAATGCCTAGATACGGAGTGGCCAACACCGCCTTCGCCGCCAAGTGTTTCATAATTTCAATCATCCCAATAATCTGTTACCATTTTATGGCTTCAGTTTGCGCGAAGTGTAACACAATAGGAATGATACTTTTTTAAATCACTTGGAGGTTTTTTTATGAGTAAATATACCGTTGGTATTTTTATCGGCAGCCTGCGGAAAGACGCTTTCACTCACTCCGTGGCTAACTATTTTGTTTCCAATGCACCCCATGATGTGCAGTTCAAAATTGTTGAGATCAATCAACTATCGATGTACAATCAGGATCTGGATGGCACCCCGCCTGCGGAATGGGTCAAGTTCCGTGAGCAGGTAAGTGCGCTAGACGGCCTGTTGTTTGTAACGCCGGAGCATAACCGCTCTTTCCCCGCCGCGCTCAAAAACGCGCTGGATATAGCATCCCGCCCCTATGGTGCCAGTGTATGGAATGGAAAGCCCGGTGGCGTGATCAGCGTATCCCCCGGTGCGCTGGGCGGCTTTGGTGCCAATCACCAACTGCGACAGGTACTCTCATTTCTGAACATTCCCATCATGCAACAGCCAGAAGCCTATATTGGCAACATCATGGCTTCGCTGGATACAGATGGTATCGTGGCTGATGACAGCCTCAAAGGCTTCCTCAAGCAATATCAAGATGCGCTTGTGAAGTGGGTCACTGTGGTTAACGCGGGTCAGTAAGGCCTGCCGATTGGAACGGGGACGAATACAAAGATAAACCGTGTATCCTAAGCGATACACGGTTTCTTATTTGTGCTTTTCCCATCCCTTTTAATCATCGGCGCTGTCGATGTATCTTTTGTACTAAAACAATTCTGCCCACACAGCGACATTGGTAATATCGAACATAATGGGATTATCCAGCACGACTTCCAGACCCCCTCCGGGGCTGGGCGTAATCACACGCTCGCCTAACGACCCGGCTGTGAATATCTCCCCCTCCTCGGCTGTCAGTTCTCCGGTGTTCGACAAATCAGCGGCGTACACGGCCAGATACCCCAAATCCGAAGGGTTCCACAGATACATCCACGGGCATGTGCCAGAGATGATATGCGCTTGCATATCCGACGGCAGTCCAAGGCCCGTCACCATAACATCGGACCCGGCATCCTCGATAGCATCGGCTGCAGCTAATAACCCTACGGTAGTGATCGCGATGATCAGGTCTAGCTCCGGGTAGGTCTGCATCAGCTCATGCGTGACTTGGTAGGATGCTAAATAGTCATCTTCGCCGTACGCAATCTGCTGCAGTTGCAGCTCTGCATAGTCTCCCGGTTGATCTGCAAGTTCTTTTTCCATCCAGTGTAGCCAACTGCTTTGGTTGGGTGCATCCGGGGTTGTCGTCAGGATGACGAACTCCCCTTTCCCCTTTAAAATTGAATCGCCAGCCTGTATTAAAACGCGTCCGATCACATCGGCCGGAGCCTGTTCAATGTGCAGCATTCTGTCCTCTGGATACACCGCTGAATCTAGCGAGACAACAACCACACCCTGTATTAACGCGCGTTGCAACACACCGGAGATTTCATCGCGGTTGTTGGCCGCCACACAGATTGCATCGACCCCATCTTCAATCAATTGCAGGATGATGTCCTCTTGCTTGGGCAGGCCGTTTTCATCCGGGCCCGCCAGACGCGGCGACACGCCAAGCTCTTCACAGGCTTTGGAAAAGCCACCGAACATCACCTGCATGTACGGGTTCACCGTATCTTTCACCACCAAGGCAAATACAGGTGCAGGGGTTGCCGCCAGCGTGACATCCGCTTGCTGCACAGCGGCGGGCTGGCAGCCTGTTAGGGCTATCATCAGGCACAGGGCCAAGGCAAGAACCATGCGTTTCACCAACAACACTCCCTATCCTTTATATTCCGTGGGCCATTGCCCTTCGTTTTTCTTAAATACGCGGGAAAAATGGTATGGGTTTTTAAAGCCGACCTGTTCTGCTACTTCACGGATTAAAAGCGTCGGCTGGCTGCTCATCAGCTCCTTGGCCTTGCTGATACGCAGTGTTGTCAGGTAATCGGCCGGAGATTGTCCGTACGCCTGACGGAATAGAAAGGAAATATAGCTGGGCACATAGCCGAACTTGCGGGCAAGCGTCTGCCCTGTGATATGCTCCCGATACGACGCGTTCAGGTACGAAAGTACCTTGGCTGTCGTATCGTTTTTCTCGTCAATCACGGGCGATGTGTGCTCCAGCGAACGGACGATTTCCGCAAGTTCCTCATAGGACGATGCCATGCTAACGGCGTTATAGAACCATTCACGGCTGATCGGCGCTTTGCCCGGGTCCGGCAACTTGGCATCGAGCAGGGTCCCCACCCGCTGATAAAAGGACAGAATCCGCCGATGCGTCCATCGCTCCTGCGTAAAGCGCTCAAACATTGTACGCCGGAAGGCAGCGGTAAGCTGCGGATTGCCGCCAGCTATCGTATCGGCATATTGCAGCGCAGCGCTTGCATCCTCGACAAAATCTCCGCTCTCGGGCTTCCTTGTCTCCAGTGTTTGATATTCGACGGCAGAAAAGCCATCCTCCCCGATTACAATACGGTCTGCCAGCAAGCGGCGAAGCCGCTTGTATGCACTTGCAATCTCCGAGACCGGCACGCTGTCCTGTAAACAAACGCAGTTGATGAACAGCTTACGCTGCTTTAGCACATTGTGGTAGAGCTGCTGCGTCCAATGAGGATCGATTGTATCCGACTGCTGATATACGATGACCCGCTCTGCCGGAGACTCGCCAGTAAACTCTTGCAGGAACAAAAGACTTTCGCGGCATAGCGATTTGGCCATGGCGGTTAGCGATACCGCCTGCCAGATATCCGGCACCTCATCAAACAGGGCCGCATCAGCGCTTTGCGGCAGCGCACCCGCACAAAACAGGCATATTCCCAGGTTGACTGCCTGTAAGCCGTCCGGCGCAGAATCGGGCAGCGTATGATGCAGCCTGGCCGCAACACTTAACTGGATATGCTCTTGTTTTTGTGCGATAAATCGCTCTTTTAGCTTGAACAGCAGCTTTTCCAGTGTTTCCTCGGCAATGGGTTTGAGCAGATAATCCACCGCCTGGGCGCGAACAGCCGCAGAAACATAGTCAAAGTCCTGGTAGCCGGATAGTACCACGATCGAACAATCTGGATAGTGCTGACGCACCTGTGTCATCAGCTTCATGCCGTTCATAACCGGCATACGGATATCCGTAAACAGCACATCGAAATGTTCTGCGCGCATCTTCTCCAGCGCTTCTTCTCCGTCTCCGGCGATAGCGGCAACGCAGAAATCTTCATCAATATGCTCAATCATCCGCTTTGTGCGGCGCTGGATGGGTGGTTCGTCTTCAACGATCAGAACCCGTATCATCCACTTCACCCCCAATTCTAATGATCGTCCCGCCGTCAGGTACATTGCGGATCTCGTAATCCGGCGGCGTTTTTTGTAAAAGCGTCAGGCGGAGAATGCTGTTGATCAGCCCCATGCCCTCGGCTTTGAGGTTATCAAAATTCCCGGACATGTCTCTGGTAAAGTCTACCACACGCTGGTGTATTTCTGTGATCTTGCTTTTGGTCATGCCCGCGCCGTTATCCTGCACAGTCAGTTCCCATCCCCCTTCTGTGCGATGGAGGCGGATGTCGATATGCCACGGCGGGCGGCAGCCCGCAAAGCCATGCTTGAAGCAGTTTTCTGCCAGCGGTTGCACGATGAGCTTGGGCACCAAAATCGAAAGTGCACCGTCGTCTGCGGTAATTTGGTAGGTAAAACGGCTTTCGTAGCGCTCCTTCATCAAATCCAGATAATTGCGCGTATGCTGCAATTCCTGCTCAAAGCTGACGCGGTCACTGTTATAATCGGCGATATAGCGCATCATATCGGTCAGCTTCATGCACATGGCCACCGTCCGTGGACTGTTTTCCTCCTCGCCCGATTCAATGATGGCCGACAGCATATTGTACAGGAAATGCGGGTTCATTTGCGACTGCAAAGCCCGAAGATAGGCACGCATCTCAATGGAAATGGAGGTATTAATCCTAAGCAGCATCTGCCGGTAGGCGGCATCCAGCTGCTTTAGCTCCGCCACGGAATAACTGCGTTCCGGCGAGGTGAGCACATGACTGATGTTGTGCAGGCTGATGTTGCCGATATCTGCCGACAGCGTGGATAAGGGCTTGGCAATCCTATCCGCCGTCAGGTTAATCGCCAGCAGCATCAGTAAAAGCAACCCGGCACTGATACCGATCATCAGGTAATAGCTGCCCATATATGGTTGATTCAGCTGCGCCGTGGGAATCAGGCAATACAGGTACCAATCTGTAGGATCTACTCTGGAACCGATCGCCAGTTTTTGCCTGCCATTTTCTCTCAGATATCCCGTTGTATTAGTCGTATTCTCAGCCTCTGAGGACGGCAACGCGAGTAGCTGCGGATTGATCTCTGTGATATCGCGCATCGCGTTCGCCGAATAAATAATGGCTCCGTTTGAACCGATGAGCAGGTATTCAGGCTGGGACGCGTCGGCGGAAAAGAAACTGTAGGAAGAAAAGCTATGGATATCCATCTCGATGGACAGTATGGCAAACACCTTGGATGAATAGGGCGGCGAGAATGCGTACAACACCGTGAATGTCGTCGTTTTGGGGTTATTAGACCAGCGGTCAGGCTGCGGATTCAATATCAGCTGCCGCTGTTTATTTTCCGCTAAACGCTCCATTGTACTTAGGATGGTCTGTTTGTCGCTGAGTATCGCTTCAACGTTTTCCTTTGTTTCGTATAGCGGGCCGGAAGCAACAAAATCCCCCGCCTGGTTGTATATGCAAATTCGCGCAGCAAACGCATCCGTTCCGTTAATGCTGGCGAGGATGGATTCCACGCGAATACCATCCAGCAGGTTATCGGTAAAGTAATTGCTATTGTCCGCATCCGAGGATAGGAGCACAAAATAGTTGAGCAGTTCGTTATTGGAAATCACCTGCGACGCCAGCTGGTCCACGCGGCTTAGCATTTGCTTGAGTTCCGAAACGTTGGCACTATGCAGCTGCTGCTGGTGATAAATTTCTCTTTCCCGGTTCAGCCGGGATGTGGTGCCGATCAGAAACGCGCCAAAAATCAGCACTACGCAGAACCCCACGATTGCGTAGGACAAAAACAACCTATTCTTGAACGGTTTGACGGTGAAGAATCGTTTCATCTGTCGTGCTTTGGCAGGCGTTATCGCCCGCTCCACCACACCGCCCGGCGCGAGTACGCTTGCAGTGCATTGCCTGCTCGCCGGTAAGCCGCACGATATGAAGTCCTTTCATGGATATGCAACCATTATAATGCGGGCCTGGCCGCAAAGCAACCAGGCCCGTCGATTACTGTAACCGATCATGTGAAGTGTGACGGTTTAATACACGTCTTTCCACTGGTCGATGTTGGAGGCATCGAAGCGATAGGGATCGCCAACGATGGTGAAGGGATTGCCATCGGCATCCACCATGATGGTGATGGTGCCAAGGCGTCCGGCTTCAAACGTTTCGTTTTCCACGGGGACAAAGCCTTCTACCAGATTGTAGGCGGCATAACCAGCGCACAGGCCCAAATCGATGGGATTCCACAGGTACATGCCTTCGCAAACACCTGCTGTGATGTAATCAGCCATTTCGCTGGGGAGGCCGAGGCCTGTCAGCTTGATAACGCCTGTAAGGTCGTTATCCTGAATGCAGTTGGCAGCCGCAGCAATGCCAACTGTCGTGGGCGAGATAACGCCCTTCAGGTCGGGATAGCTGTCGATGAGGCCTTGCATTTCCTGATAAGATTTGTCGGTCAGGTCGTCGCCATAGGCGATGGTGACCAATTCCATGTTTTCGTACTTGGGATCTTTGAGCTCTTCTTTCATCCAGCCAATCCAGGTATTTTGGTTGTCATGTGTGGAAGCGGAAGACAGGATGGCGATCTGGCCTTCGTAGCCGATCTGCTCTGCGATTTCCTTGACTTCAACACGGCCGATGTTCTCGGCAACGGACGGGTCGATGTTCAGTTCGCGCCCTTCGGGCAGCACCGCGGAGTCCCAGGACAGCACATGAATGCCCTGTTCCATGGCGGACTGCAGCACGGGCACTACGCCAGCAGCATCGTTGGATGAGATCGCAATCGCATCCACACCCTGTTGGATGAAGCCTTCGATGATCTGAATCTGTCCTTCGTTGGAGCTGTCGGCGGGGCCGTTATGCACCAGGGTATAGCCCAGGTCGTCTGCGGCTTCCTGGAAGCCCTTGACGGCTGCTTCAAAGAAAGGGTTACCGGTCTGCTTGTACACAACGCCGATAGTCATTGCGCCGGCGACGGCGGGAATGAGCATCAGAAGCATCATCGCGGCCAGTGCCAGAGAGAGTAGTTTACGCATGATGGGTTCCTCCTTGTTCGATTGTTTTATTTCTCAACAGGGGTTCCTCCCTGCTGGGTTCTCAGGAATGAAGCGACAGCAGCTGCTGCTGCCGGATGCGCCTTCTTTGCTTGAGCATCTGGTAGATGTTTGGGAGCAGCACCATGCCAATGAGCAGCACGCCGATGGCAAGGTTTAGAATAAACGAATCGTTAAAGGCAATCATCAGCCCGTTTTTCAAGCAGGTCAAAAGGATGAGCGATAAGAGCACACCAACGACGGAACCTTTCCCCCCGGAGGTGGATGCCCCCGAAAGCACTGCAACAGCGATGGCTTGCATTTCGTACCCGGCGGCAATGTTGTATTTCACCGACCCGGTGCGGCTAAGCAGCATAATGCCGCCGACCGCCGCTAAAATACCGTTCATCGTAAAGACGGCCACCTTAATCCTATCGGTATGTATCCCGGAATACCGCGCGGCGGTGATATTGGTGCCCGTGGCAAACAAACGGCGGCCAAATACCGTGTGATGCAAGAGGAAGTAAAACACCGGAAAGGCAGCCAGCAGGCATAATAGCATGACCGGAACACCGCCCAGAACACGCCCGTAGCCTAGCGTCTTGGTAAACCAGCTTGGAAAGCCGCCTGCCGCACTATCCTTCAAAATAATGTAGGCAATGCCGCGGTAAATGGTCAGGGTTGATAGTGTAATGATCATCGCAAACAGTTCTTTGAACTTGACTACGAGCAGGCCATTGATCAGCCCGCACAATGCACCGGTAAGAATGGCGAGACCTACCGACACCCAGAAGGGAAGACCGTTGCCTGCGTTGTAGGCAACCCCCATCACCGTGACCGATAGCGCCGCAGTTGAGCCAACGGATATATCAATATCGCCCAGAATCAGCACCATCATCGTACCGATGGCCATGAAGCCGATATCTACGACATACACACGGGTTTGGTCGACCAGTTTCATCACGGTGTAACTGCTGCCAAGCCGAGCCTGGAAGAACAAATACACAAGTACCGTAAGGCCGACGACCAGCCACTCCCAGCGGAAGAATACCTTGCGCAACGCTTTCATGCTAGATCTTCCTCCTTTGCAATTCGCGGCGTATGGTAAGGCGTCTAAGAACGACGTTGGATATGACGGCGATCAGGATTAACAGCCCCTGAATGAGCTTTTTCCAAAATTCCGCGTTGCCGGTCAGCCGCATCATCGGCAGCCCGTTGTTGATTACACCAATCATCAAGGCCCCAAGCAGCACAGCAGTGATTTTACCCACGCCGCCCGTAACCGATACGCCGCCGATCACGCAGGCAGCGATGACATACATCTCGTAGCCCATTTTCAGGTCCTGAGTCACCTTGGTATCGTGAGAGCCGAACATCACACCGGCCAGCCCTGCAAGCACGCCCATAATGATATGCGCTGTCAGCATGGAACGCTCTGCATTAACGCCGCGCATCTGGGCCGCTTCGCGGTTGGAGCCTACGGCATACATATGCCGCCCGGAGCGAAAATACGTCACAAAGACAAACATCACCAAAAGGCAAAGGAGCATAATCCATATCTGGGAATTGATTCCCAGAATATCCACACGCGTGAAATCCACAAACGCGTCCGTCATGTCTTTTTTATATACAGCCTGTCCATTGCTCACAACATGCGTCAGGCCGTAGAGGATATATTGCATGCCCAGCGTCGCCACAACCGGCAGCACCTTGCCATACGCGATGATCGCCCCGTTGGCCGCGCCACAGAGGCCGCCAACCCCCATCGCGACTACGACGACCAAAAGCAGCGACATCCCGGTTTTGGTTCGTACTGCGGTTTCCACGCCGTCGATCACAACGGTCGTATCGGTCACGACCAGCGCCTGGCGCATCAGCATGGTAGCAACCATCGCCGAGAGTGCCATAATGCCTGTGATGGAAATATCGATGGAGCCCACCAGCAGCACGCACATCATGCCCGCCGCCAGGATGAACAGCGGCGTCGTATCCTTAAGGATAAACAGTAGCTTATCACCTGTTAAAAACAACGGATTGCGCAGTCCGATCAGCGCGACCAGCGTCGCGAGAATCAACAGCAGACCAATTTCGCGATGTTTGGAAAACATTGCGATGAGATAATTCTGCAGACCCTTATCTTTTCTCATGCTGTCTCTCCTCACTCTGTTTTTTCCGCGGGCAGGGCCGCCGCCAGCACGGCTTCCTGTGTCGCTTCCTGTTTGGACAGGGTCGCTGCCACGCGGCCTTCCCGCATCACGACAATGCGGTCGCACATGTTGATGACTTCCGGCAATTCCGACGAGACCATGAGGATGCCGAACCCCTGCGCCGTCAGCTCGCACATCACTTCATAAATCTGCGCTTTACTGCCGACATCCACACCCTTAGTCGGCTCATCCATAATGAGTATGCGCGACTCCCCGCTGAGAAGCTTTCCGATAACCACTTTTTGCTGGTTGCCACCGGATAACGACTCCGCAGATGTTTCTACCGATACCGCGCGCACCTTTAACAGCTCAAAGAACCGCTGACTTTCCTCATGCTCCAGCTTTGACTGGAGCATCTTCTTGCGCGTATAGCGATGGATCGTCGGCAGGGTGATATTATGGTTGATGGACCACGGCAGGAGCAGCCCCTGCTTTTGTCTATCCTCCGGGAGCATGCCGATGGAATGGGTCATCGCATCGTGCGGGTCGCGTATCATTGTCTTTTCGCCGCGAATATAGACATCGCCGCTTGCTTTGGTCACGCCGCAAATCGCCTGCACGACTTCGGTGCGTCCTGCGCCGACCAGTCCAGTCAAGCCCAGAATCTCCCCTTCGTGTAGCGTAAAGCTGATATCGGCGAAGCGGCCCATTTGCGACAGCCCTTCCACACGAAGCAGCTCCTCACCGATTGGGTTGTTCTTCACGGGATAGAACTGGTCGATGGAGCGGCCGACCATGTGTTTTACCAGCTCCGTGTCCGTGACATCGCCAATATCCCATGTGCCGATATACTGCCCGTCGCGGAGTATGCTGACGCGGTCAGCCAGCTTGAAGGTATCCTCCAGACGGTGAGAAATGAGGATAATGGAAACGCCTTGCTTGCGCAAAGAGAGCGCTATTTCATAGAGTTCCTCGGATTCCTGGCGTGTCAGGGCGGCCGTCGGTTCATCCATGATAAGTATTGTCATGTTCTGCGACAGCGCTTTGGCAATCTCCACCATTTGCTGCTGGGCGATGCTGAGCGTACCCATAATATCGGTCGGCTTAATGGTCGCTCCCATTTTATCCAGCAACGCCTGCGCCGCCTGATTGGTCTTCTTCCAGTTGATGCCTTTAATGCCTTTGACCAGCTTTTCATGCCCCATAAAGATGTTTTCAGCCACGCTAAGGTCGGGGTAGATCGCCAAATGCTGATAGATCGCGGCAATCCCGTGCCGCGCAGCGACCAAAGGATTGCTCATCTGTATGGTTTTGCCTTCCAGAATGATCTTACCGCCATCCGGTTGATGGACGCCTGTCAGCACCTGAATAAAGGTGGATTTACCGGCACCGTTCTCCCCCATCAAGGCGTGGATTTCCCCCGGATACAGGGTAAAATGGACATTATCAAGCGCCTTCACACCCGGGAAGGTTTTGGTAATATTCTTCATTTCCAACAGAAATTGATTCATGTGTTCTGCTCGCATTTCAAAATATTGTGTAGTACTATTGTTTTAGCCTTTACGAAACGACTATTTTATAACCATATTTTACATTTTTGTCCGCTTGGCTTAAATGACTGAATCTAAAAACATGATATCTGATTTGTAAATCTGGCCCCTGTCATCGGCTTTTCATTGGCGCAAGCCAGCTACGTTTTTATCTCTCAAAGGCAAGACGATGGAGGTTGTTCCCTGCTTGCATACAGGCCGCAAGTGACTGCCCTGCAACGGGTTTTTCCGTCTGAGAAAAAGCAATCAGCATGTCAATCATTTCACAAACCAGTTTCAAATCGACGATTTTTGTCCAAATACTAAGTATATGCCCGCTGTATTTCCCAGCTCAGACGCAAACCAGTTCTTGTAGCTGTCACCCTAGGAAACGGCAGGCAAACGAAGGAGGATTTTTTCATGAAAGCACTATACACCACCACAGCCCTTTCCACTGGCGGACGCGCCGGCCATGTTGCCGTCAACGGTACAACCCTGGAGTTTGATATGTCCCCGCCTGCTGAAATGGGCGGCAACAAACCGGGCTTCAACCCCGAGCAGCTGTTTGCAGCCGGGTATGCCGCATGCTTTGGCAGTGCGCTGCAGCATGTAGTTCGGGTGCGTAAACTGCCCATTCCCGCGCCGGATGTGCGCCTGACCGTGGGTATTGATAAAGACGAAAACGGCGGATTTTTCCTCAGTGCCGACATCGTAGGCATTGTAAAGGATGTTGAACAGTCCGTGGCAGAAGCGCTGGTACGGGAAGCCCATACCGTGTGCCCCTATTCCAAGGCAACGATGGGCAATATCAAAGTGAACCTTTCTGCCGAGGTTAAGTAGGCGCAGAAATCATTTCTCCTAGCGCATTGAATGAAGGGAGCACATAGCCAATGACTGTATTGCAATATGCACTTGAAATGGAACAGGACGGCGAGGCGTACTACAACAACCAAGCCCAAACGTTTGCAGACACCCCGCTGAAACCAGTGTTTGAGACCCTGGCCAAACAGGAGCACAAACACGCTGACCTTCTTCGCAGCAAGATGGAAGGAACTCCCTATGAGCTCAAAGAGAGCGACGAATTTGCCAATCGGGAGAACCTGTTCAGCGGCATGAAAGATTACAAGCCGAAAGTTGAAGCCAATCCGGCACAGGCCGAGCTGTACCGTGAGGCCCGCGAGCTGGAGCAAAAAAGCATTGACCTGTATTCTGATCTGCTTGGGAAGACCGACGATGCCGAAACCAAGGCATTGCTGGATTTCCTTGTCAAGGAAGAAACCCAGCATTACGAGATACTGGAAGAGCTGTTCCGCTTTGTTAATCGCCCCAACGAATGGGTGGAAGATGCGGAGTTCGGCCTGCGCGAAACGTACTGATTTTCTGCGGCCGTTCTCAAACTCCATGCTGCATGGGCTGCAATCGATAATAAAAAAAGAACCGGAGATCTCTCCGGTTCTTTTTAATTGCATCATGCAATGGGGGCTTTTCGTTCCGGGTTATGCCACCACAACAGCGATGGATTACAGCGGAATATTCCCGTGTTTTTTGACGATTACATCGGTGCTCTTTTTGTTGCGGAGCGACCACAGCGCCATAAACAGCGTGTCGCGGGTCTGATCCATCTCGATGACCTCGTCTACATAGCCGTTCCTGGCTGCCACATCGGGCGAGAGGAACTTGGCATTGTACTCATCCAGCTTCTGCTGGCGGAGCGCCGCAGGATCGGCCGATTTCGCCATATCCTTGGAGTATAGAATGTCCACCGCACCGGGGCCGCCCATCACGGCGATCTCGGCACTGGGCCATGCGAATACAAAATCCGCACCCAGATGCTTGGAGCACATGGCGATGTACGCGCCGCCATAGGCTTTGCGCATGACCAGTGTCAGCTTGGGTACATTCGCTTCGGAATAGGCATACAGCACCTTAGCGCCATGGCGGATGATGCCCTTGGTTTCCTCTCCCGTGCCGGGCAGGTAGCCGGGGACATCCACCAGTGTCACCAGCGGAATCTCATACGCGTCGCAATAACGGATGAAGCGTGCAACCTTGTCGGATGCATTGGTATCCAGCACACCGCCCATCACCTTGGGCTGATTGGCTACGATACCCACCTTCACACCGGCCAGCATCGCCAAGCCGACAACCGCGTTGCGTGCAAAGTTTTCGTGAACTTCAAGGAAGCTTTCGCTATCGAACACTTCAGCGATGATATCGCGCACATCGTAGCCCTTGGCATCTTCCTTGGGTAGAATATTCGCGATTTTACAAATCTTTTTCTGGGCCTTGGTATCCCGCTCGGTCCAGGAGCTTTCAAAGCGGCTATGCGGTATGCTTTTGAGTAGCTTTTTAATCTGCACAAAGCATTCTTGTTCATCCTTGGAGATGAAATGTGCCACGCCGCTGGTACCGGAGTGCATGGTTGCACCGCCCAGCTGTTCGTCCGTCACGTCTTCGTTCATGACGCGTTTGACCACTTTTGGGCCGGTCACAAACATCTTGGAGACGGAATCGATCACGAACACGAAATCCGTCAGGCCCGGGGAATACACCGCACCGCCGGCACAGGGGCCTGCGATAACGGAAATCTGGGGAATGTAGCCGGATGCGCGTGTGTTTTGGTAGAAGATGTCGCCGTAGCTCGCCAGAGAGTCTACACCCTCCTGAATACGGGCTCCGCCGGAATCGTTAATGCCGATTACGGGGCAGCGCGATTTGATGCACAGCTCAATCAACCGTGCGATCTTCTTACCATGTTCACAGCCAAGGGAACCGCCCATGATCGTGAAATCCTGCGCATAGATGCCGACCTGGCGGCCTTCCACAAGGCCCAGACCGGTGATCACGCCGTCGTACGGCGTGGTCACCTTGTCCATACCAAAATCGTGACACTTGTGCGTGATACTCTGTCCGATTTCCATGAAGGAGCCGGCATCCACAAGAAGATTAATCCGCTCGATTGCGTGCAGTTTACCCTTCTTGTGCTGCTTTTCTAAATCGTAATTCACTTTGCTAAATCTCCAAATAGCTCTTCATCACTGGGGATTTGCTCCGGAATGGGATAGGCAACCCATGTCGTGTTGTAAAAGTGTTTGAGCGAAATATTCTCCGAAGAGATGTTTCCGCCCCAGGTGCCGCAGCCTAGTGTCAGCGTGAACGGCATACCGTTGATCCAGTCACCGCTGTTGGCATAACACTGCGGCTGACGAACCATAACACGGCTGGTTTTGGTTCCGGTACTCAGCTCCAGGATGTTCGCGTCGCTAGTAGAATGGATACCACAGGAGTGGCCAGCGCCCATATACCCGGTGATCTCATTCACCTTGGCAACGGCTTCGCTGAATTCCTTGTACTTGAACAATGTTACCACAACAGACATTTTTTCGCCAGAGAACGGATATTCTCTGCCAACGCCGGTCTCTTCGACCATCAGGAAGCTCTTGTCGCTGTCCATTTTCAGGCCGGCAAGCTGTGCAATGCTACTTGCAGGCTGGGCAACCACTTTGGTGTTGAGGTGGCCTTCGGGGAACATGGCCTCCTGCAGCTGGGCTTTTTCGTCTGCGTTGAGCAGATAGCCGCCTTCACCCTGCAATGCTTTGACCAGTTCATCATACACGGATTCGTGCACAACCAGCGAGTTTTCTGCGCTGCAGCTGGTGGCATAGTCAAAGGTTTTGGAGAGCTTAATTTTGTGCGCTGCATCGGCAATATCTGCGGTGTCATCCACGACAACAACAGCATTACCAACGCCCACGCCGTATGCGGGTTTGCCGGAGCTGTAAGCAGCCTTGACCATCGGTTTGCCTCCGGTAGCGACAACCAGGTCACACTGCTGCATCACTTCGCGGCTGATGTCCAGGCTTACCTGTTCCACCGTGAGTACCAGGTCTTCCGGCGCACCGTATTTACGGAACACTTCATGCATAATATCCACGATCAGCATGTTGGTTTCCTTGGACCGGGGATGCGGAGAGAACACGACGGCGTTACGGGCTTTGATTGCAAACATCGCCTTGATGAAGGGCGTTGCTTCCGGGTTGGTGCAGGGCACAATCGCGCCGATAACACCAACGGGCTTGGCAATCTTGAGCAGGCCGCGTTCTTTGTCTTCTTCGATCACGCCGACGGTTTTCTTGTCTTTAATGTCCCGGAGCGCGCCCCGGATTTTCTTTTGGAGCTTGCTGTATTTGGCATCGTAATAGCCCAGGCGGGTTTCCTCCACAGCTTTGGTGCTGATTTTCTCGGCATTACCGGGTTCAACACCGGCCCACGCAAGCGCGGTGACGAGCTCGTCAATCTGTTCCTGGGTATAGTTTTCAATTACCTGTTGGGCAGCTCTGGCACGTGCCATCAAACCGCTGACGTATTCTGCCGCTTGTAATCCATCCATAATGTTTCTCCTCTCGGGTAGCGTTCTCAACTGTGTTTTTTTGCAGCACAAACTAGACCTTGGCCTATTTTGATACTATTTTGCCATCAAATTGGGAAGGAAGGTAACCAGATCCGGGAGCACGATCATCAGCAAGGTAGACACGACCAGCGCAATCCAGAACGGAATAACGCCTTTGAATACAGTCTCCAGTTTGATCTTTGTGATACCGGATGTAACGATTGCAACCACACCGACAGGAGGCGTAAGGAAGCCGATGAGGAGCATAAGAATCGTGACAACACCGTACCAGATGCCGCTGTAGCCAGCCTGGATAATCAACGGGTAGAACAGTCCGGTGAAGATAATCAGAATTGCCATGGCATCCATGAAGAAACCGGCAACAAAGTAGCAGGCAAAGATCGCCAGCATCAGCACGAAGGGAGGCAGCTCGATGAAGTAGGTGCCAAGCCATTGCGGGATTTTGGTAACAGACAGGAAGTTACCAAACACAACGCCGCCGATGAGCAAAACCATGAGCATAGCAACGATACGAACCGTGCCAAGCAAGGCATCGCCAAAGCCTTTCCAGGTGAAGCGCTTGCCGATAATGCTAACAATCAACGCAACGAACGCGCCGATGGCACCGCCCTCGGTCGGGGTGAAGAAGCCAAGGTAAATACCGCCCATACTGATCAGGAAGATAACCGGTACCGGCCAGATCAGCTTGATGGACTGGAATCTTTCCTTCATCGTCGCTTTGTAGGTCTCGGGAGCCAGTTCAGGCTTGAGTCGAACAACGATATATGCGGTTAACGCCAGCAATGTGGCAGTGATCAAACCGGGAATGACGCCGCCGATCAGAAGCTGGCCGATTGATTCCTCAGTCAACAAGCCGTAAATGATCAATACGGAACTTGGCGGGATCAAAATACCCAGGGTACTGCCGGAAGCCACGCAGCCCGCATTGAGTGAATCGTGATAGTGCTTTTTACGCATTTCAGGTACGGCCACGTTTGCGATGGTGGCAGTGGTGGCGATAACGGAACCGGACACAGCCGCAAAGGCTGCGCAGGTTGCGATGGTGGCAATGGCCAGACCGCCGCGGATAAAGCCCAGCCAGGCATTAAAGCCTTTAAACAAGTCGCTGCCGAGGCCTGTATGCCCCAGAATCATACCCATGAGTGTAAACATCGGTATAACGGTTAACCCGTAGTTATGTGTGTTGTTGAACAGGTCGGTACCAAGTTTGGCGGCCGCCGCCGTGGGGTTGATGACTGCCGCATATCCGACTGCGCCGACGATCAGCATCGAAAAACCGATGGGAACCTTCAGGAACATCAGTACGAACAGCGCAATAATTCCGATTAAACCAATCAACTCTGGGCTCATTGGTCTATCACACCTTTCTCATCAGCCGCTGCCAAGGTTTTGCCGCTGGCCTTATCTTTAAAATACTGGACTGCGTTATAAGAATTTCGGATTAAGTCAAAGCACAGTGCGATAATCAGGAATCCAACGCCTATCGCGCTGACATAAATCCAGGGAGAAAGCGGAATTCTCAGCACGCTGGTAATCTGGTTGGATCTTGAAACACGCTCGGCGTATTTGAACACGTTGAGGAACACAACCGTGAACAGCCCGATGCTCATCATATTGATAATGACTTCGAGAATCAGTTGAACCGCTTTATTGAATTTATCAAAAAGAATGTTGATGCCGATGTTTTCTCCTTCAGACTGGGCGTGAGCCAGACCGAACGAAACCAACATAACCAGTGAGAACTTTACAAGCTCGAATGCACCGGTAACCGGAGCGTTAAAAAAGCGCCGTCCGAAAACGTCTGCTACCGTGATGAGCATCATCACGGCGGTGATAACTGCGCCGATATAGGCAACTGCCTTAGACAATTTTTTGCCTATTCCAAGGAATGTTTGCATCAGTAATCCCACCTATCTGTAAACTATAGAAATATCCGCATGTCCAAGGCGGCACGCCGCCCTGGACATGCGGGAGGAAACGGGTTTACTTGTACATTTCAGCCGCTTCTTTCAGCGTCTCATAGGTTTCGGTGCCCGGCAGGCCCTGTTCGTCCATCACAGACAGCCAGTTGGCAACGATCGGTTCGACGACGGCATGGAACTCAGCCATTTCTTCGTCGGTGAAGTCGGAGAAGATCACGCCTTTTTCAGTTGCGAAATCAATAGCGGGCTGCACTTCTTCGTCATACAGATGACCGATCTTTTCGGGGAACTCGGCCAGCAATTCTTCGATCACAGCCTGGTCTTCTGCGGACATCTTGTCCCAGCTGTCCCAGTTCATAACCATGACCAGCGGGGTGACATACATATTGCACATGTAAACGTGCGATACAACTTCGCCAAGTTTGAAGGATTTCAGCGCGGAGATCGCCATGAAGGTGCCATCCACGATGCTGCGGTCAAGGGCATCATACAGGTCGCTGACGGGCAGCGAGACTTCGGTGGCGCCAAGGCCTTTGACAACGTCGTTGTAGAACGTACCCGGAGATCTGAGTTTTTTCCCGACCAGGTCAGCCGCAGAGTCCAGCTCCATCTTGGAGAAGATCTGGCCAACATCGGTGCTGCCGAACCACAGGAGCTTCAGGGTGGTGTAGTCGTACTCCTGCAACACATCCTGAATCTGGGCTGCCGCCATGTTCGCCTGATACGAGGTATCGAACATGAAGGGGAATTCTTCGATCATAGACAGCAGAAATCTGCCGGGGGTATATGCGGGCAGAATGAAGGAGATGTCGACGATGCCGGCTTCAGCGGCGTCGATGGCATCGGTGGCCGCTACGAGCGAGTTACCGCCATGGATGACGATTTCTACGCGGCCGTCAGTCTTTTCTTTCACTTCGTCAGCGAAAGGCTGGAGAATGTGCACATGCAGGGGGTGCATGTTAGACATAAAATGGCTGAGGTTCAGGGTCAATGCACCTGCGCTTGCCATCAATGCAAAAGTCAGTACGACTGACAGCAAAATGGTAACGTTCCTTTTGAGAGTTTTGTTCATTCTGGTATCCTCCTTATTTTTTGTGTAAACGGATTCACTTAGCGAATGTTGATGATCATTCCGATCTTTCGGTCATGATACCACCACAGAACTTGTTCACCCCCCGTACAACTATACTATTCTAATCCTGCGACTGTGGTTTGCGTTGATATCATTCACCGAAACCATTCATTCTAAGTACAGATTATTCGAAAGGTTTGCGTTTGTCAAGCATTTTTTCTTCAAACACTTTACAAACCTAAAAGAGTATTATATAATTATTGCATAACACAATGAACATAGTTCGATGAACGCGTTCATCATGCTATAATTTAATACCTTAAGGAGAAAAAGGAGGAAGCAGCTTTGGCAAGCATCAAAAAAGAACTCGTTGGCATTGTCGGGGAACAGAATGTGATCGATAGCCCGGAAGTTCTGGAGTCGTTTTCCAGTGACCTGAGTTTTGCCACGCCTATGATGCCGTTGATGGTTGTAAAACCTGAAAACGCCGCACAGGTCCAGGAATTGGTCAAATGGGCGAACACTACCAAAACACCGCTTGTCCCGGTCAGCTCGGCAGGGCCCCATTTCAAAGGAGACACGGTGCCCAGCGTGCCGGAATCGGTCATCGTAGACCTCAGTGGCATGAACAAGATCCTCAGCATCAACCGCCAGCAGAGGATGGCCATTATCGAGCCCGGCGTCACCTACGAACAGCTTTTACCCGCTCTGGCCAAGGAAGGCATGACCATCGCAATGCCCCTGACCCCCAAAGCAGGCAAATCCGTATTGACCAGCATGCTGGAAGTCGAACCCCGGCTCAACGTGCTGCATCAGTTCAACTATACCGAGCCCCTGCGCTGCACCGAAGTCACCTACGGCGACGGCAACCAGATTTACACCGGTGAAGCCGGCAACGCACCCAAAGATCTGGGAAAGCAGTGGGACCTTGCCAAGTGGCAGGTACACCCCAACGGCCCGCAGATGACCGACATGCTCCGCATGGTCATGCAGGCACAGGGCAGCATGGGTATCGTCACCTGGGCATCGTTCAAGTGCGAACTCGTTCCTACTATTAAAAAGATGGTTCTTGCATCCGCCACCAAGTCCACCGATTTGGAAGCGTTCATGTATAAGGTCATCTGGTCGCGCTTTGGCGATAAGATTTTCATGATGAACCGCGCTTATCTTGCCTCGCTGGTTGCTGAAAGCTGCGAGCAGATTGCCGATTTGAAAACCAAACTGCCCAACTGGGTCGCGGCAGTCGGCGTATCCGGCGATATCATTTTGCCGGAAATGAAAGTAGACGGTCAGATGAAGGATTTGGAAGACATTTCCCAGCTGACCGGTGCCAATCTTGATTCCTCCGTACCCGGTCTCGTCGGCGATGACCTGAACGAAAAGGTCACCAGCGTATCCGGCGAAACGTACTGGAAGCAGACCCAAAAGGGCGCTTTCCAGGAGATTTTCTTTGTCACTACGCTTGATAAAACGTCCAAGTTCATCGCCCTGATGTACGAACTGGCCGTGGAAGCGGGCTATCCTTCCGAGGATATCGGCGTGTACATCCAGCCCCAGCACATGGGTACATCTGTGCACCTGGAGTTCGTACTGCCCTACGATCCTTCCAGTGTCAGCGAAGTGAAAAA
Source organism: Candidatus Limiplasma sp. (assembly GCA_963675925.2). Classification (GTDB taxonomy): domain Bacteria; phylum Bacillota; class Clostridia; order Christensenellales; family Aristaeellaceae; genus CAXXOK01. Next base: position 28,645 of record CAXXIB010000003.1, on the reverse strand, counting down.
GACCAAAGCATTGTACGAAAAGGCCAGCCGCGAAATGTCCAAACTCGGCGCTTACTACGCACGGCCCTATGGCATTTGGAACAATATTCAACTCAATAAAGATGCACAGTCCTATGTGCTGCTGCAGCGGATGAAGAATATCTTTGATCCGAACAATATCATGAACACCGGCAAACTCACCCTGCATTAATCGGTTGAAAAGGAGGATACAGAGATGGCTTTAAAGGATTACAGACCCATGATGGAGCGTTGCAGCAACTGCGCAAGCTGTAAATTTATCCCGTTTGATAAAGTGCAGAGCCTCAGATTCGCTGAGAACTGCCCCAGCATCGGTTACTACAATTTTATGACCTATTCGGCCCGCGGCCGCTTTCAACTCAGCCAAAGCCTGCTGGATGGCAGGGCCGAATTGGATGAGACCGTCACCGACCTGATCCACTCCTGCACATCCTGTGGTTACTGCGATATCGGCTGCAAAGTCACCCGCTATAACCTGGACGTGCTGGACCATAACATTGAGCAGAAAGCCTACGCCGTAGAAAACGGCAAAATTCTGCCCGGTCAACAGCCCATTATGGATACCCTCGCCAAAGAAAACAGCATGATCCCCGGCACCAAGAAGCAAAACCGCATGGATTGGGCCGAAGGCCTGAACATGAAGGATTTAATGAAGGAACAGGGCGAAGTCGCGTTCTTTGCCGGCTGTAAGTACAGCTACACCCCCAAACTGCAGGATACAGCGCGTGCCGCTGTGAAATTGCTGCAAAATGCGGGCGTGGATGTGGGCACCCTGGGCGCAGCGGACAACTGCTGCACCGGCCGCGCCAAGCAAATGGGCTTTTTCAAAGAGTTTGAAAAAGGCGCTACCAATAACATCAAAGCATTCCAGACTGCCGGTGTGAAAACCATCGTCACCCCCTGCTCGGACTGCTACCATTCCTTCAAACGCCAGTACGCCAAGCTCGGCCTGGATGTCAAGGTTCTCCACGTTGTTGAATACATCGACCAGCTGATCCAGGAAGGCAAATTGACCTTCACCAAGGAAGTGCCCATGACAGTGACCTATCACGATCCCTGCCACCTGGGCCGCCTGGGCGAAGCTTATGTGCCGTGGGAAGGTAAAGAAAAGAAAATCTTCAACCAGATCCACACCTGGGAACCCCGCAAACCCAGATACAACGGCGCGTACGGCATCTACGATGCCCCCCGCAACATCCTCAAAGCCATTCCCGGCGTCAAGCTCGTGGAAATGGAAAGAATTCGTGAATACTCCTGGTGCTGCGGCGCCGGCGCCAACTGCCAAGAGTCCAACCCGGAATTCTCCGCCTGGACTGCCGGTGAGCGCGTGACCGAAGCAAACGCAACCGGAGCAGACGCCCTGGTTACCGCTTGCCCCTGGTGCCAAGACAATTTTGACAATGCTGTAGACGAGAATGGCAACAAGATTAACGTTGTTGACATTATTGCTCTCGTACAGCAAGCACTGTGAGAGGAGGCAGAGTATGACTTTATCGAATGAGATTTATCAAGCACTGGAAGCTGTCGTTGGTAAACGCAATATCTCCAGGAACTTGGGTGTCCGTGAATCCTACCGGAACGTTCCTTCTCAGTCTTCGGCTCACTATGGCCCGTCTGAGCACTGGACTCCCCTGCCCCAGGCCGTGGTTCTGCCCGGCAACACCGAAGAAGTGCAGGGCGTAATCCGTCTTTGCAACAAATACGGCATCGAGTTCAAAGCATCCACCACCTTCTGGTCCACCATGGGGTACATCGGCGGCGATTACGCCATCCAGTTGGACACCCGGCGCATGAAGAGCGTTGAAATCGACCAGAAAAACATGACCGCAGTCATCGAGCCCTTCGCCATCGGCGCTACGGTACAGGCGGAAGCCCTGAAGTATGGCCTGAACCTGAACATCCCCGGCGTAGGCTGCAGCTCCTCCACCCTGGCCAACTTCTCCTCCTGGGCGGCTTTCGGCCCCAACTCCATCTCCATGGGCGCGGGTTCTGAAAACATGCTCGGCGTGGAATGGGTTCTGCCCTCCGGCGAAGTCATGCGTACAGGCTCCTGGGGATCCGGCGATGGCTGGTTCTGCGGCGAAGGCCCCGGCCCCAGCCAAAGGGGTATGCTCAGAGGTATCTTCGGTGCCGCCGGCACGTTCGGTGTCTGCACGAAGATGGCTGTCAGGCTGCATCCGTGGCCGGGCCCCAAAGTCCTGCCCACCTATGGCACCATTCCCGCCTACAAAGCGGATCTGGGCGATAACTTCCGCTGCTACACCCTGTGCTTCCCTGATTGGCAAGCCTGGGCGCGCTCCACGCAGTATTTCTATGAGTGCGATGTGCTCTACACCGGTCACCGCCAGTTCAACATGTTCGGCCGCGATCTAAAAGCCTTCATGCTCAAGATCATCACCAATCCGGACGCACAGCTGGCCGACCTCCCCGGTATGCTGGATGATCCGTATCTGCAGGAGCAGAACAAGAGCATGAAGCTTGAGTATCAGGTCATCATCGCGGGCATCACCAAGCGCGATATGGAATACAAAGAAGCGGCCGTGAACTACATTCTGGAACAGACCGGTGGCTGGAAGAACGAAATGATGCTTGAAAAAGACATGCACGATTTCGCACTTCTGTACCTGACGCGTCTTGGCCATAAGAACCTCAACTACGTCATGTGCGGCGCGTACGAAGGCACCTTCGGCCTGACCGGCAACGTATGGAAGGCCGTCGAAGTCGCAGAAGAAGCAGCAGCCATCAAAAAGGACTGGGAACAGAAATACACCCATATCGCAGCCACCGGCGGCGACTCCTCCATGGGTGGTGTGTCCAGCATCGGCGGCGGCGGATCGACCGGTTGGGAATTCTTCACCAACTTCGACTCCTACGACAAAGACTCTGTCCACGGTACCGCCAAGTTTGTGGATGGCAACCAGTTGTTCCACAACAAGTATGCCTTTGGTCCGGACTTCTGCCGTTGGAACTCCGACGTGCGTCATATGGACGGCTACTACTATACGCAGGAAGAACACAACGAAATGTTCTCCAAAGCGCCGCAGCCCTGGGTATTCGCCTATCAGTACAAAATTCGTGAAGCGATCAACCCCAACAACCTCTGCGGTACCTATGTCAGAACGCTGGATCCCGACACGCTGGAAAAAGCGTAATCAATGTCACTGAAAAACCGGATGGAAGGGTTTCGCCTTCCATCCGGTTTTTCACTACAGCTTTGTTTATTTGGGTTGAAGCAGCGACACCTGCATGGTCATAATTTCGATGGTTTTCGCTTCGACATCATACTGGCCGTCCCGCAGGCCCCAGTCAAATATAATACCCCTGGCAATCAGGAATAGAAAATCCACCAGCTCGTCCGGCGTTTTAGTTTGAATCAGTTCTTTATTCTCCTGCCCCTGGCGGATAATATCAGCCAGCACCGTTTGCATCAGGCGGCCTTTTTTGAGGAAGTATTTGTTTTCGATATTATACAGATGCGTTGTGAACCCCACGGTGTTGCGCTCGGAGTATTTGGCATAGTAGCGGAAGTACTCGATAATGCGCTCCGGCGCGGTTTCGGCCTCCATTCCCGCCATCATTTGCCTGAAATATTCGTCGGCCTTGTAGTATATTTCGTAAAGAATATCGTCCTTGGATTTGTAGTAATGATAAAACGTACCGATGGATACCCCGGCCTTTTTGGCGATATCCTTGATGGTGATCTTATCAAAGCCCTTTTTTGTCATCAAGCCAAAGGCTGTATTGTAGATCCGCTTGTGCGTCTCCTCTGCCTGGAACTGCCTGCTGGTCAAATCTCTGGTTTGCAATACAATCACCTTATTATTTATTTCTAACCCTTAGCATAGTAGCAAAAATACCTCGAATTGGCAACAAATTTCATTGAGTTCATTCACCATGCTGTCATGAAAGCCAATAGGCAATAGGCTTACAGCGCATCCGCATATTGACTTATTCTGTAATCTGGGTATGATAGAATAGGAAGAATAATTCGCCTCGTTAGAAGGAGATCCTGTCCATGATGACCTCACGCGATTATCAAGCGCAACAAACTAAAAACCGAATCTATGACGCCGCTATTTTGCTGATGCAAACCAACGGCGTGAAGCAGACTACGATTGAAGGCATCTGTAAAAAAGCGAAAGTATCAGTCGGCTCTTTTTATAATTATTTTAAATCTAAGGATGATATATTATATTCTATCTTTGAATCCGCCGATCGTTATTTTGCGGATGTTGTTGTACCGGATATCTATAAGCTGTCAGGAAAAGAGCAGCTCAGCCGTTATTTCTGGCACTATGGTCACTATGTATCCAGCCGTGGGTTGGACTTTGCTAAGCATTTGTTCTTCAACAGCGACAATAAAGCCTTTATCGACCAGCGCCGCTATATGCACACGCTGCTGTCCATCATTTTGCAGCAGCAAATTGACGAAGGTATACTAAGCGTCCAAATGCGAACCAACGAACTGGAAGAATTCCTGTTTATTATCGCCCGCGGCATTGTGAATGACTGGTGCCTGCGCGAAGGCAAACACGACCTGACCTTGCGAATGCAGGTGATGATGGATAAAGTGCTGGACTTATACTATCAATAATTCTCAGGCCAAACCCAAAACCAAATGAACCTTTAGGCACCGGCAGATCGTTCTGCCGGTGTTTTTGCGTCGCTCGGAGTATCCCCCGTGCTCAAAAAGCTGCCATTCAGCCGGAGAATCAACGCCATTGGCATCTAAATACGCCTAAATAGCGCTAAGCCGGTTTCCTGCAATGCCTGCGCGTATTGACACAGGTTCTCTACCTATGATAAATTTAAGGGTAAGAGATTGTATCCAAAGCATGACCCGGTACAATCCAGTAACCCATCGCAGTAGTACGGTATCCGGACGACGCAACTCCCGCCTGAATCCGGCAGGCACACACACTCCGTCGGGAGTCTTGGGACATGTGAGGCAAGCCTTGCATGCCCTCATTATTACAAAGTAGGTGCAGTAGTATGGTAGCAGTGTTGAAAACAGGTGTCCCCCAGGAAAAAATCGACAACCTCATCGAATGGTTCCGCAGCCGCAATTTGGATGTGCATGTCTCTCAGGGCGAATATCACACGATATTGGGCTTGATTGGCGATACCACATCCATTGATATTGATTTGCTCAGAAGTCTGGACATCATCGAATCAGTGATGCGGATTACCGAACCTTTCAAAAGCGCAAACCGCAAATTCCATCCGGACCCCTCGGTGGTGGAAATCGGCAATCTGAAAATCGGCGGTGGCCATTTCCAGATCATTGCTGGCCCGTGTTCGGTGGAAAACAAAGAACAAATAATCGGCATTGCCCAGAGCATTAAAGCCTCCGGCGCAGGGCTGCTGCGCGGTGGTGCATTCAAGCCCAGAACCTCCCCCTATGATTTTCAGGGGCTGAAAGCCGAGGGGCTTGAATTGCTGTTTGAAGCACGCAAGCTGACCGGTATGCCGATCGTAACCGAGATCATGAATGCCAATCATATTCCGCTGTTTGAAGACGTGGATGTGATTCAGGTCGGCGCACGGAATATGCAGAATTTTGAATTGCTGAAGGAACTCGGCAAGACAAAGAAACCAATTCTATTAAAGCGGGGCCTTGCCAACACGCTCAAGGAGCTGTTGATGAGTGCCGAATATATTATGAGCGAAGGCAACCCCAACATTATGCTGTGTGAGCGCGGCATCCGTACCTTTGAAACCTATACCCGCAACACGCTTGATCTATCGGCTGTCCCGATGCTCAAGGATCTGACTCACTTGCCGGTGGTCATTGACCCCAGCCATGCCACCGGGATTGCCAAGCTGGTCAGGCCCATGGCAATGGCCGCTGTGGCCGCCGGGGCGGACGCGGTGATGATTGAAGTACATAACGACCCGCAAAATGCCATGTCTGATGGACCCCAGTCCGTGACCCCTGCGGAATTCAGCGAAATTGCGCAGCAGATGATGAAGATTCGCGAGGTGCTGCAAAGTGGCACCCAAGCATAGCGACCTGACCATTGGCATTGCAGGCCTGGGGCTGATCGGCGGCTCGCTGGCCAAAGCCTATAAACGGGCGCAGGTGAATGCCGTGTATGGGTATGACCATAACAAATCCGTTCAGGATACTGCACAGCTGCATGGCGCCATCGACGGCGAACTCAATGAAGAAACCATTGCGCAATGCGATGCGATTCTCATTGCAGTATACCCGGCCGGCGCGATCGCCTACCTGGAAAGCATTGCCCCGTACATCAACAGTACAACGATCGTGTTTGATTGCTGCGGTGTTAAACGCGCAGTGTGCGAGCAATGCTTTGCAATTGCACACAAACACGGATTTACCTTTGTGGGTGGCCACCCCATGGCGGGTAAACATACCTCCGGGTTTAAAAGCAGCTCGGCCGATTTGTTCGACGATGCCTCGATGGTGCTTGTCCCGGAAGTGACCGACGACATCCGCCTGTTTGACCATATGGAAACCGCGCTAAAGCCTGTTGGTTTTGGCCGCCTGACCGTAACCACCCCGGCTATGCACGATAAGATGATTGCTTTCACCTCGCAGCTGGCGCATATCGTGTCCAACGCGTATATCAAAAGCCCCACCGCACGCGCTCACGACGGGTTTTCCGCCGGCAGCTACCGCGACCTGACCAGGGTCGCCTGGCTGGATCCGTCTATGTGGATGGAGTTGTTTTTCTTAAACCGCGATATGCTGGTGGAAGAACTCGATATATTCATCAATTCCCTGACAAAATACAAGCAAGCGTTGGTCGATAACGATACCGACGCGATGCTTGCCCTGTTATCCGAAGGCGTAAGAATCAAAGAGGAGGTGGACGGTTGATGGAAACCGTAACCGTACGGGCGTCCACAGCTTACGACGTTTTGATCGGCGACGGTCTGCTGCAATCAGCCGCTTCCATCCTGTCTCCCGTTGTGAAAAGCGGCCCGGTGACCATCGTGTCCGACAATACCGTCTATGCGCTCTATGGTGATACGCTCAAAAGGCAGCTGACCATAAACGGAAACACGGTGCATTCCTTTGTGTTTCCAAGCGGCGAAGCCTCTAAAAATTCAGGTACCTATATCAGGCTTTTAAACTTTCTGGCCAGCCACGGCATGAGCCGCGCTGATACCATTGTGGCCCTTGGCGGCGGCGTTGTCGGCGATTTAGCCGGCTTTGCAGCCGCAACCTATATGCGGGGTATCCGGGTCGTGCAAATGCCCACCACACTTTTATCCGCGGTGGATTCCTCCGTCGGCGGCAAAACGGGTATTGATTTGCAGGCAGGCAAGAACCTGGCCGGTGCGTTCTATCAGCCCAGCCTGGTGCTATGCGATTACCGTTTGTTCGACACGCTGGAACCAGCCGTGTTTGCCAGCGGTATGGGCGAGGTTATCAAGCACGCGGTGCTTTCCGGCGGAGAGCTGAAAGCCTTGCTTGACTCACCCATCCGAGAGAATCTTGCGCAAATCGTGAAGCTGAATGTGCAAATCAAGCGTGATGTGGTGCAGGCCGACGAACGGGAAGCAGGCACACGAAAGCTGCTAAACCTTGGCCATACCATTGGCCATGCGGTGGAAACGCTAAGCCGCTATACCCTCTCCCACGGGCAGAGCGTTGCCATTGGAACCAGCATGACAGCCCGCATTTGCGCAGCACAAGGCATATGCAGCCAGGCTGTCGCCAGCGATGTCATCCGCCTATTCCGGTTTCACGGACTGCCGACCGAAACCGAATTCACCGCCAAACAGATTGCCGAAACCGCGCGCATGGATAAAAAGCGTCAGACCGATACCATCACCTGGGTATGGATTGAAGATTTCGGCCGTTGTATTCTCAAAGATATCCCCATGAACGATTTTGAGTCACTTGTCAGCCTCGGACTCTCCACGGACCATTGAGGGTAACTGTATGAAAGTAAGCATCCAAAGCCCGCCACGCGGCGGTACCGTGAAAGCCGTGTCCTCCAAATCGCACGCACACCGCATGTTGATTGCCGCTGCGCTTGCCGATCAGCAAACGCGTATCCTATGCAGTGATCAAAACGACGATATCCGCGCAACGGTACAGTGCTTGGAAGCGCTTGGTGCATCCATCCGCTATACCGATAGTGCGTTCACCGTCATCCCCATAGCACGTCCAGTTGATGCAAGTTTGCGAACGCTTCCCTGCGGAGAGAGCGGTTCAACGCTGCGGTTTATGCTGCCTATTGCCTGTGCACTGGGTGCAAACGCAGCGTTTACCATGCATGGCAGGCTGCCGCTGCGCCCCCTATCCCCCTTATATGAAGAACTGATCGCCCACCAGTGCAAGCTATCGGCACAGGGTGTGTCTCCGCTCATAACTTCAGGCGAGCTGACAGGCGGCACGTATAGAATTATGGGCAATGTATCCTCGCAGTATATTACAGGTTTGCTGTTTGCCCTGCCTCTTTTGCAAACCGATAGTCAGATCGACATCGTAGGCAAGCTGGAGTCCCGCCCGTATGTCGATTTGACCCTGAACGTGCTTAAGAGTTTCGGTATCGAAATCGAAGATCGCGCCGGAAGCTTTTTCATACGCAGCGGGCAGCAGTATCGCTCGCCGGGCACGCAGACCGTAGAGGGCGACTGGAGCAACGCTGCCCCCTGGCTGGTACTGGGCGCCGTGTCCGATACACCTGTCACCATTACAGGCCTTTCTATGCAAAGCATGCAGGGTGATAAAACCTTTATGAATGTATTGCAGCGCTTTGGTGCAGACGTACATGCCGATGCGTCCAGTGTCACCGTAAGCGGCGGCACTTTGAAGGGCATTGATATGGGCGTACGCGATATTCCGGATCTGGTGCCGATGATTACCATCGCCGCGCTGGCTGCCCAGGGTGAAACGCGTATATTAAGCGCGGCACGCCTGCGGCTTAAGGAAAGCGACCGGCTGAGCACAACCAGCGAAACGCTGCGCGCCTTTGGCGCTAAGATTACCGAAACGCATGATTCCCTGCTGATTCAAGGCGTGCAGCAGCTGCACGGTGGCAAAGTGGACTCGCACAACGATCACCGCATTGCCATGATGGCTGCTGTCGCATCCGCGCTGTGCAGCGGCCCGGTGGAGATCGCGCATGCCGAGGCTGTGAACAAATCCTATCCCCGCTTCTTTGATGATTTACGCGCACTTGGCGGCGTGGTTACGGAGGAACAGGAATGAACACATACGGTGAAACGCTGAAAGTAACCATTTTCGGGCAATCGCACGGCCCGGCCATCGGTGTGGTGATCGACGGGTTCCCCGCCGGTGTAACGATTGATATGGACGCACTCCAGCGCTTTTTAACCCGGCGTGCGCCCGGCGGTGCCAGCTACGCCACGCCGCGCAAGGAAGCCGATCAGCCCGAGTTTATCGCAGGCCTGGCCGACGGCAAAACCTGCGGCGCGCCGCTTACGGCCATCATCCGCAATACCGATACGCGCTCCTTTGATTACAGCGCACTGCGCGATGTACCCCGCCCCTCGCAAGCCGACTTTGCCGCGTTTATGAAATTCCAAGGCCAGAATGATATCGCCGGCAGCGGGCAGTTTTCCGGCAGGCTAACCGCGCCGCTGTGCATCGCAGGCGGCATCTGCCTGCAGTTGCTTCAAAGCCGCGGCATTGCAGTCGGCGCGCATATCCTGTCCATCGGTAACGTGGATGATGCTGCGTTTGATCCCGTCCATCCCGATTTCAGCGGTTTTACCGCTGACACCCCGCATGTACTGAGTCCCAAAGCATGGGAGGCTATGCTTAAGACCATTGAAGCCGCCAAAGCGGAGGAAGATTCGGTTGGCGGTGTGATCGAATGCGCCGTCACGGGCCTTCCCGCCGGGTATGGCAGCCCGATGTTTGACGGGATTGAAAACCGCATCGCCCAAATGGTGTTCGGTATTCCCGCCGTAAAGGGCTTGTCCTTTGGCAGCGGGTTTGACGGCTCACGCCTGCGGGGGTCCCAAAACAACGACCCGTATGTGATGGACGGCGATGACGTGCACACCAAAACCAACAACCATGGCGGTATTCTAGGCGGCATCACCACCGGCATGCCGCTGCTGTTCAAAGCGGCGTTTAAGCCGACCTCATCCATCGGCATGGAGCAGGACAGCGTAAGCCTGTCCAAGCGTGAAAACGTGAAACTGACCATCGAAGGCAGACACGACCCGTGCATCGTCCCCCGTGCCGTACCGGTGGTGGAAGCCGCTGCTGCGATCGCGGTTTGCGATATACTACTGGGCAATCCAGAGCGTTAGGAGAATAAGCATGGACATGAAAGATTTCCGGGAGAAAATCGACAAGGCGGACGACAGGCTGATTCATTCCTTTATCGATAGGATGCAGACATCCGCCGATATTGCCCGCTACAAGCACGAGAACAAAATTCCGATCTTTGATTCGGCGCGTGAACGGCACAAAATTGCAAGCATTCTGGAGCAGACGCCCCAGGAGCTGAAATCTTACGCCTCAGCGCTGTATCACCAGCTGTTTGATCTGTCCCGCAACTATCAGGAGCAGACCCTACGACCCGTTTCTCCTCTTGTGGAGACCATCCGGGATGCGATTGACAATACCGACAAGAGCTTTCCCAAAAACCCGCCGGTCGCCTGCCAGGGCATCGAAGGTGCGTACAGCCAGTTGGCCTGCGAAAAGCTGTTTGCTATGCCTAACATTATGTACTGTTCCACCTGGGAAAGCGTATTTGCCGCCGTGGATTCCGGCCTGTGCCGCTATGGCGTACTTCCCATTGAAAACTCCACAGCCGGTTCCATCAACCTGATCTATGATCTGATGATGCATTATCACTTTTATGTTGTACGCTCTACACGCCTGAAGGTGAACCATAACCTGCTGGCCAAACCGGGCACTAAGATGGAAGATATCAAGGAAATCTTCTCCCATGAGCAGGCCATTACCAGAGCTCCGGGCTGCTGAAAACGCTAAACAACGTAAAAGTCACCGCCGTTGCCAACACCGCCATGGCCGCCCAAAAGGTAGCCGAGTCCGACCGCAATGATGTAGCGGCCCTGTCCTCGCGCCCCTGCGCTGCGCTGTATGGGCTGGATTGCCTGAAGGAATCCGTGCAGGATACCGGCAGTAACTTCACACGCTTTATCACTATCTCCAAGAAAATGGAAATCTATCCCGGGTCGGATAAATCCAGCGTGAAGCTTGTCGTATCGCACAAACCCGGCTCACTGTACCGCATTTTTATCGCTGTTCAATGCACTGGGCATCAACATCAATAAGCTGGAAAGCCGTCCCATCCCGGATCGCGACTTTGAGTTTATGGCTGTATTTCGATTTGGATACGCCCATCTATTCCGAGGAATTTTTGGAGATGATCAACTCGCTGGATTTGACCTGCGAGCAATTTGAATACCTCGGCAGTTATCTGGAAGTGATCTGAGCATGTACGGTCTGCTGGGCGAAACGCTGAAGCATAGCTTTTCACCACAAATCCACGCCCGTCTTGGCCGCTATGCATACCGGCTGTTTGAAGTTAAGCCGGACGATGTGAACGCCTTTATGGACGCGCGGGATTTTGATGGAATCAACGTAACCATCCCCTATAAAAAGACCGTAATTCCTTTCTGCGCAGAGCTTTCTGACCGCGCCAAGCGCATCGGCAGCGTAAACACCATCCTGAAACGAGCGAACGGCACGCTATATGGTGATAACACCGATTATTTCGGCTTTGCCGCGCTTTTAGATGAAACAGGCTTCGATCCTGCCGAAAAAAAAGCCGTAATTTTAGGCAGTGGCGGGTCTGCGCTCACAGTGCAAGCTGTGCTGGAAGACCGAGGTGCCGGCGAAATCATCGTTATCTCCCGCACAGGGGAAAACAACTACCAAAACCTGCATTTGCATGCCGATGCCGCTCTGCTGGTTAACACCACACCGGTTGGCATGTACCCCAATACCGGCGTTTCTCCGGTCTCGCTTGATGCTTTCCCGGCTTGCCAGGCCGTGATCGACATCATCTATAACCCGGCGAAAACAGCACTTTTATTGGCCGCTGAGGCTAAGGGTCTTCCCCATCGCAACGGTCTGACCATGCTGGTGGCGCAAGCCAAGTATGCCGCCGCGCTGTTTACACGCCAGGCGATTGATGACGCGCTGATCGGCGAGATCACCCAGAGCATCGCAAGACAAACGATGAACATTGTACTGATCGGTATGCCCTCCTGCGGAAAATCCACCGTCGGCAAAGCGCTTGCCAAGCTGACAAACCGAGCGTTTTTGGATACGGATACGTGGATTGAGCAGAGCACAGGAAAGCCGATTCCACAAATTATCGAAACGCGCGGCGAGGCTGCCTTTCGAGCGCTGGAAACCGCCGCGCTGGCTGAGCTTGCTAAACAAAGCGGCAAGGTGATTGCGACCGGCGGCGGCATTGTAACAATCCCGGATAACCTGCCGCTGATTCGCCAGAACAGTGTATGCGTGTTTCTCCACCGCGATGTGCAAAGCTTAAGCAGCAAAGGCAGACCGCTATCCAAACAATACGGCGTGGAAGCATTGTATGCCGCACGCCTGCCCCTATACCGGGAATTTTGTGAGTTTGAAATCGAAGCCAACGAGAGCATTCAAGCCATTGCAGAAACCATCAAGGAGGCTTTGCAGTTATGAAATGTCTGGTCATCAATGGCCCCAACCTGAATATGCTGGGCGTACGCGAGCCGGATATCTACGGCAAGCAAAGCTATGCCAGTCTGGTGCAGACCCTGCAGCAGGCAGCCGATGCCCGGCATATTGCAATCGAAATCGTGCAAAGCAACCACGAAGGTGTGATTGTGGATACAATTCAGTCCGCGTACAAGGATTTCGACTGCATTATCATCAACCCGGCCGCCTATACCCATACCAGTGTCGCCATTCTGGACGCACTGAAAGCCGTGGGAATCCCCACGGTTGAGGTGCATCTGTCCGATATTCAATCGCGGGAAGCGTTTCGCAGGCATTCCTACATATCGCCCGCGTGCATCCGCACCATTGCGGGTAAGGGCTTTGATGGCTATGTAGAAGCGCTGGATGTGCTGCTGACTGCTATCACAAAAAAAGTGGAGCACTAAGCTCCACTTTTTTATCTGGCAATGTACGAGAATTGGTGTTTGCAGTTGCCACAGGTGACCTTGACCTGCCCGGCCTTGCGCGGCACGCGCAGCCAGGACTTGCAGTTTGGACACTTGAAATAGTGGTACTGTTTGCGGTTTTTAAGGCGATTACGCTTATGTGCGATCGCTTTTTTTAATTTCGTCGCCTGGCTTACATAGCGCAGGTTTTCTTTGCTGCGTTTGATGGTATTCTTGGACAGGATACGCGCAATCGCCAGCACATAGATGAGCATCGAGAGGATGTTCAGCAGCGCGCTGGTGACGATCATCGAAAGGAACAAAAGCGCAATACCCAGCCATAGCATGTGTATCGACAGCTTGTCCACCCCGTAGCGGCCGGCCATGAATGTACGCAGTTTATATTTCAATCGTTCCATCAGGTTCATTCCATCTTACCCCCGAATATTATAGGCAGCCGCCGCGGCAGCAAAAGCTGCACGCACAGTTAACGGCAATACAGGTCAGACACGGGTTGCTGCATATGCCGCCCATGAAGCCCTGCCGCATGCTAGACTGGCGGTAGGCCTGTCCCCCGGACTGCAGCTGGTTATACAATGCGCGAAACACGGGCTGCCCGGGATTCATCTGCACGGCCATGCGTGCATGATTCAGCGCTGACATACGGTTCCCCTGTGCCAGGTCAACCATCGCGCTCCAATAGTGCCATCCGGCTTGCCGGTCGGAAATGCCCAGTAGCAGTTGTCTGGCCAGGGCAAAGTTCTTTTGTATATAGGCGGCTTCTACCTGGCGCAGGCGCGGGTCTGTTTCATTGTAGGTTGCATACGAGGAATATTGGCTGGATTGCTGTGCGCGGCGGAAAAACTCCTCAAATCCCGCAAAGGGATTGGCCTGCCCCCCGCCGGTATAGGTATAACGCTGTCCGCCGTAGCCGCCAAACGGGCTTGATTGGCCGTAGCTTCCGCCCGGTTGTGCCTGGCCTTTGTGTTTGATGAGAAGGTTATACGCTTCGTTGATTTCCTTCATCTTGTTCTCGGATGCAATACTGCCGCCATTGAGGTCCGGGTGATATTGTTTGGCCAGCTTGCGGTACGCCACCTTGATTTCATCATCGGTAGCGGTCGCAGGCACACCAAGCACCTCATACGGACTTCTGTTCATTCTTGTTCTCCTTGTTGCTCTTCTTCTTTTTGCTCACATGTGCCGTTCTTCTGCCAGTAGCGCACCCAAACGCCGGAGTATAACACATTGCGCAAAATGGACAGGTGCTTTTCCAGTGGCATGGTTTCAAACACCTGGGCAGACTCGGCGATCATCATCAGCAGGCCGTCCTCACAGAAGGACTCAAAATGCTCCTGATCGCTGAAGGATTTCAGCGGATTGTAGCGGCATTTTTTCACATCCGTGGTCAGGTCGTCGTACGCGTCCATCAGGTAGATGAACCGGCCCAGCGCTTCGCCCAGTTTTTGCAGGTCTTCTCCCCAGGCATCGTCCCGGTAGCGAAACACTTCACCCAGAAATTGTCCCGATAGATTGACGGGAACATCAATATTGTCGCCGCCCTGGGCTTCGTAGTCGTTGATTTGGCCTATCAGCGAGGTGATGGCTTCCGTCTTTTCCGGATACAACGCTTTGACCTTCTGATAGGACTTCTTCAGCACTGCCGCGCCCGCTTTGGCACGCAGACCACCGTCATCAGCACGGTCGTCTAAGGCTTTCAGGTAGGCCAGCAGCACGGTCATATCGGCGCAGTATGCCGCCGGTTCGCTGATCACATATACCATCCGTTTTACGGGATGCAAAAGGCAGCTCTTGGCTGCGGTCTGCTCCTCCGGCTCGTACAGCGAGCTTAGGAGGATGTACAAAAAGGTCATGTCGTTGTTCAGGGTTAACCGGCTCAGGTTGCCATAGCGCGTTTGCAGCGCGCGGCAAAGACCGCAGTAGTACTTGCGATACTCGGCACGGTCATCTTCGGACAGCGCTTTATAATTGGCTGTCACATATCCAAACATGAATCACGCTCCCCTTTCCCTTACAATGTACGTTCCAGTATATCATACATGCTTGCGGTGTTGTGCCGCAAGCATGTAACAATGGTTTTTATTCACGATTTCCGACAATTCAGCGCTTTTAGCCCTTCGCACTCTCTGGATTACCCGTGCGCATCCAGCTGATAAACAGCGCACCGCTGCCAAGACCCAGCAGTATATCGCCAATGCTGGCAAACCCGCCGATGCGTTTGAGCGGCACGACAATCACATCGCCAAGCCACCAAAACGGGTCGTCCGTGGTGGCCATGGTATAACGGAAATACTCGCCGGACTCAATTTTTGCAATCACAGCCGTCATTTCCGGATAGTTCACGGCATATGGTGCCACCGGCATCTGAAAGTTAAACAGCGCGATTACAAAGAAGTTCAGTGCACATGCCGCAAACACGACCCAAACGGGTTTGGACCGTATGTTGAGCATGCAGAATATGAACAAAAGCAGGTACTCCACCACAACGATGATCCAGTGCCATTGAGAGATCGGCGCGGCAATCAGTTTGCGTAAAAAAGGGGCCGCCGCTTCCAGCATAAATGCTGCAATCGGCAATCCCAATGCACGTGTTTGATAGTTTTTAATATGCTTCAGTTTGCCGCCCATCAGGTATCCAACCGGGATGGACAGGACAATGAATACTGCGATGATCATGCGGTTGTTTCTTGGCTTTGGTGCAGGCGGGGTGTTTCCTGCGCGTAGAGATAGTCCTTCATTGCGCGGACAACCTCGGGGTGGAACTGCTTGCCGCTTTCCTTTTCCAGAATCGTCATCGCCACATGCGTTGACATGGCAGTACGGTATGGGCGATCGCTGGTCATGGCGTCAAACGCATCGGCAACGCCCAGGATATACGCTTCAAACGATACCTTGGTATGGTCCAGTCCATCGGGATAGCCGCCACCTTCGTACCGCTCGTGATGGTGGCGGATCATTTCGGTGATCTCGTCGGAAATCCCGACGCGCTGCACCGTTTCCACACCAATCAGCGGATGGGCCTGAATGCGTTTCTGCTCTTCCAGGTTCAGGCGATTGGGTTTTTGCAGGATGGTTTCTTCAATACCGATCTTGCCGATATCGTGCAGCAGTGCTGCAATTTCAATCTGTTTTATCTTCGCGCTGGAGAACCGGAGCTGACGCGCAATTTGCACTGCCAGTGCGCCCACACGGCGGGAATGGCCTTCGGTGTAGTGGTCCTTGGCTTCCATCGAGGATACGAACGCCTCAATCAAGCGCATATGCTGCACTTGGCTTTCAATGTACAACGACCATGCATAGCGGGCCAGCAGCAACGGAAACAGCATAACCATGGCAATCCAATGGCCGCCATCCATGGCAAACAGCCACGCCATTAACAGACCAAGCGGCATGGTGAACAGTACGTTCGGTAAAATACCCTTAATGGTATTGGATGCATCTGCAAGCTTCATACGCTTGTTTGCGATGAAAAACACCATAATAATCGTGCTATTGAGTAGAAACGTGACCGTGGTGAAGATTGCGGCCGGCAAAGCGGCGTTGGGTAGTAATTCACCAACATACCCGGTGTCGCCAAACAGCAAAACGCCGGGAACGAATATCGCAATCATGAGATTTGAGGTATTAAATGCTGTTTTATAAAACGGTGTATTCAGGATGTGCTGATGATTGTTCTGCACTTTCCGAACTACGAAAAGCGAGGAGATGAAGTATACCACCATGGCAGCGTAGGTGCCTTTTATGATGACGGCAGCCAGAATACTGATAATGGTAATATCCAACCCCTGTTGCTTTCTGGATATCACAATCGGCAGCGAACCACAACAGACACACAGAATGATCAGGCAGATCATCTGCTGCACTTCCAGGGCGATATTAGCCATATCAATCGACATGGCATAACGATAGCCAGCATACCCTAACAAAGCCATACCACACAGTGTGATAAAGCCCAGATATGCTTTCACCCCTTTAGTCATTCCTAACACCTCGGATCTTCAATCGAAAAGTACTGTTGAAAACAGGTTTGCCGCGCCTGGGGTCTTACCTACCTGGATGTCACCGGGCAAATAAGATTTACTCTTACAGCCAGATGATGTAAGCGCCACTAGACAGAACCAGGGCTACCATTGCGCTAACGGCCATGATGATCTTTTTCACGGATATAGCCTCCTTCGATATGGCTCCGGCCATTCTCTAAACAGACCAGGCTATTCCGCTTCGCTATGCTATCAGGCACGGCAAACCTATTTTCAACTGTTTTCTGGTGCCATAAAGGTTAACTTCCTGTTGATGGCGGACAGAGTCGAACGGATAACGGTGTGCGTTTCATCGTGGTTGTACAGTGCGCTGCCCACCAGCATGGTGGATGCATCCGGTCCGGAACACTCGATCGCGGTCAGTGCTACACGGGTGCCGGCAATTTGCATCTGTTCAACAGACAGCAGAATAAACACGTTGTGCGTTCCAAAAAAGCTATGTACCGCTTCCAGCGTTGCAATAGATGCCGCACGCATGCGCTGGGCAAAGGTATTGCCGCTGGTGGACGTACCTTCATACTCCTGATCGCCAAAACGAAGGGAGACTTTGATGGTATACTGCCGGTTTTGCACGCTCTGCCAAACACCGTTGACAAGAAAGCGCATCGCCGGGTCCTTGCTGCTCGCCAATTCATCCTGTTCCTGTTTAAAAATCGGATCGGACGGTATTTGCGCAATGCTGATAATCCGATGGTCGATCCGCACGTCAAAAGCGCTAGCCAAGGCGGACTGTACATCGCGTGCAATCTGCTTGGGGTTGCGGCTCTGACTTCCCAGGATATGGATTTCTCTGATGCTTCCATCCTCAGCAATATCAACGTTGGATGCGAAAACACCAGTCAGGTTGGATAGTAGTTCGCGATAGCGGTCTTTTATGCTATCGATCTTTCCGCGAGACTCTTCCATATGCTAATCTCCTTGTGGCACTCAACTCTGTTAACAACTCGTTGCAATTTATTATAAAATATTATTCAACAAATTGCAATAGCAAAATTGAAATTTTTATTATTTTATAAGGGATACGTATCCCTTCGGCTGATTCTTCTCCAAATTTACAAACTATTCTTTCTTAAGAAAGTATTACAAATATGTTTCGCTATGCGTTGAAATGTTAAGCCCCGCAAGGGTTTGCTGTTCACCGCATTGGCACCGTAATTCTAAATTTTCTGAATCAGGCGCTGATAGAACGCTACAATCTTGATGAGCGTTTCCACAGAAATTCTTTCATTATGGCCGTGAATCGTCTTGCGCATCGCCGGTGGCATCTCCATGGGAGAGAAGCGGTACACCCTATCAGAGATCCTGGCATAGTGCCGGGAGTCGGAGGCGGCCATCATCAAATACGGCGAAACAATCACACCCGGCCAGGTCTGCCAGATAGCTTCCTTCAGCGTTTCCCAGCCTTCCCCTTCCGAGCGGGAATAGCGTGACGGCGAAGTGCCAAGCACCAAGTTCACCTGCACCTGATCGTTATTGATCTTGCGTTTCAGTTCCTGCACCGCCACAACCGGGGTCTGGTTGAGCAGGCGCAGGTTGGCCCCGGCCTCCACCTTTGGCGGAATCACGTTCCACGCCTTGCTTCCTTCGATTTTGGTAAAGGCAACCGTGGTGCGGAACATTGCATTGAGTTCTCCGCCTCTGCGTCTGGCTAAGGCAAACAGCAGCGGTTTGAAGCACCATAGATTGGCAAAGATCAGCTTCATGCCAAACGAGGCATGGCGGCCTAGGGTATCGAATAAATCCTTAACAGGCGGCACCATGGTGGCCTTAAAGGGCTTGTTTTCAATAGCGGATATGGCCCGCGCCATAACGCCGACCGGCGTATGCGGCGCTGGTGTGGATGCATGACCGCCTTTCCCTTCCAGTGCAAAACCGATGTTGGTGATGCCTTTCTCGCCCGTACCGATGACCGCGGTGGAACCGCCGACACCGGGAAATACCCCTTCGACAATCGCGCCACCTTCGTCAATCACGGTCGGGCTGATGCCCTGGTCTTCAAACCACTTGACCATCGCAATCGCAGACGCGCCGGAGAGTTCCTCATCGCCGCCAAAGCAGAGATAGATATCGTTTTTCGGGGTGAAGCCATCCGCAATCAGCGTTTCTGCGGCTTCCATCACGCCCAGCAGCGTAGATTTGGTATCAACCGTCCCCCGGCCCCAGATTTCCCCGTCCTTGAGCACTGCGGAAAACGGTTCCTCGTCCCACATCGTTTCCTCGACCGGGACCACGTCGTAATGGGACATCAGCACCCAGGGTGTTTCGCTGCTCTGCCCCTTCCAGTGGTAGATTACGCCCGCAGGCGCAATGGTATGCTTGGTACACTGCCCGGCAACGCTTGGGTAGCGCGCGTCCAGCAGCGCACGAAACGCTTCAAATGCGCTTGCATCCTTCATGGCTTCATCTTCATAGCTAATAGTCCGGCAGCGGATCATCGCCTGGAAATTATCAACCGCACGGTCGCTGTCTACAGCAACATCCAGCGCAGACACCGCTTGCTCTTTCCGGGGATTGAACAACAGGGTTTTCACAATCAGGATCAGGATAAAAGCCGCCAGGGCGATCAATACATACAGCATACGGGTCTCCTTACAGAAGATTCTTGTTATATAGAATACGGGCGGTACCGATTGCAATGAGTGCTCCGACAGGCACCAGAATGCCCACAGAGCCCGCCAGCGATGGTACCAGCACAAACAGGACGATCATGAAAACCAGCGGCGCAATGGCGATTTTCCAGTTCTTGGAGATAAACACCACGCCAAGTCCGCCAAACAACGCCGGCAGGATGTTTTCAAACGCCGGTTGCAGCGTGGGCGATTCAATCAGCGGCTCGATTTGGGTCAGCAGCAGCACGCCCAAGGCAATAATCGCCATTGTCACAAAGGAGGATACGGCCACCGCGATTGTGGAAAGTACCTCAGCTTCTTCGGTTCCCTGTTTCACATCGGCGGCTTGCAGGGCATTGATTACGCAAGGCACCTTGAGATTGGTCAGGTTTCCTGTGATAAACGCTAAATAGGTTCCACCCACACCAAGCATGGGCGTATAGGTAAACACTTCAATTGCGCCGACCGTCCAGAATATCGGCACAACCCCCAGCAGCCCGCGCCAAAGCCCGTTCATGTCGGGAAGTGTGCCGTAGTATACTCCGATGGCGACCGGCACCAGCAAAAGCAGTACGATGACCGTTGTCACCCAGAAGCGTCCATACCGGTGTGTGTTATTTTTATAATCCATACTTCCGCCTCCTTACTGCGCCAGCATCGTAACGATATTGGTAATCGGTATCGCAAGCGCCATACCGCCGAGCATAGAAATCGGCAGGGCATAATCCTGCAGCCATTTCCACTTAAGCAGTTTCATCAGCGCGCCGAGAATCAGCATCAGCAACATGGCCGAGAGCATGACCAGCACGGGGATCCAGCCTGTAAGCCCTTTGCCCACATCGGCAAACACCAATCCCAGAAAAGCGGATATCATGCCCAAAAACAGGCCGTTGACCAGAATGCCGCTCCATTTCTCATCCCGCGTGCGTATCTTGGTCATACCGCTTTCAATGCGCTTGGCCAGAAACACCACCATCACCAGGCTGAACAGGATACCGATTGTCATCACCCAAACCACCGTAAGAAACGCGGACGAATCCGTAATCAAAGTGCCCAGCGACAAGCCCAGCGCATTGGTCGCCGCCCCGGCTGCCGCTGTTTCGTACGTGATGGCACCGATGACCGACAACCGCAGCCACGGCAGCGGAAACCCGAGTGATTTAGACAGGGTAATCACGCCCAGCAAGATGGCAACGGCTGGTGCGATGGTATAGACCGCGCTGGATAGTATGGTTTTTTTCAGCGTCGCCATGGGAATGCCAATGGCCTTGGCATGCCGCATAGCCCGCACGAGAAAAAACACAGACTGGCCTGTGATGATCACAAGTACAACAGCCGTCAGGATGTATAGAAACGAATCGTTGGGACTGAACATAGGCAGCCTCCTTTAGGATTGTTTTGCTTACTACTATGTATAACATACATCCACGCAGAAAGAAAGCGGCACTCGCGCTTTCGTAAGCGTATGCCGCGTTTGCTTGCTTCCAAATATCATTTTATGGACATGGCGCGTGGGTTGCTTTCTGATCGTGGCTTCCGGGTTATTTAATCACGCTGGGGCGTTTATGCTGCTTGGCCTGGTACAGGTACTGGTCAGCCTGGTTGATAATGGCTCTAATCTCCAGATTTTCCTCGCACTCAAAATCGGTAATGCCCACGGAAATATCCACATAATACGGCTTACCGGAGGTCTCATTATACAGGTCGCTGGCTTGCTTAAGCCGCCTTTCAAAGTTGGTACGAAATCCGGTATCATCAATAATAAACATGCCCACAAACTCATCCCCGCTAATGCGGGCGATCAGGTCGCCGCTGCGAATCACGCTTTTGAAGATATTACTCACAGTGAGGATGGCATCATCCCCGGCAGCATGGCCGAAGTTGTCGTTGATTTTCTTCAAGTAGTCCAGATCAGCAAACACAAGAAACGCCTTTCGACCGGCATTTCTCCGGTTGAGGCGAAGTGCTTGTTGAATGAACCCCCTGCGGTTATAAATGTTGCATAGCGAATCGAACTCCGACAGATAGTTCAGTTCTTCGTTTTTCTTTTGTATATGTTCAATTTCCTGGGCTACGATTCTTTCCTTGCGCTTCAGATTCAGAAAATTGAACAGGATGCCAAGCTGCAAGCCGACAATGTGCATCAGCGGGTTTGTATTCCGGTCCGTTTCACACAGGCAGATGCCAAATTGCAGATCGCCAGAGAATATACTAAAGCTGATCATATGGGCCGCGCTGTCCAAATCCTGCAGGCTGCACAGCGGGTGATCGCGGTCGATTACCGGCATGCGTTGGCGCGGGAACGCCTTGACGCTTGTCCCGCTCAGGTAGGCTGCCAGCAGCAGCTTATCGGCGTTGAATTCCCCCTGCTCGGACCGGCGAATTTGCGGCTCCGGCAGCAGGCAAATATACAGCGATTTCAGCCCTATGCTGCGCAGCTTGCTGACGACGTTGTAATATACGCGCTCGTCCTCATCGACAATCACGACCATATCGCGGATGAACTCCGGAACAAACCACGTCTGCGTGCGGATGCGTTCCACAAGGCGTACGTTTTCCCGCATGGCATATTTAAACAGGAATCCCTGCACCCGCAGCAGGATCGTATAAAACTGTTTGAGTACCGGGTCGATCGTCCCGCTTGCCAGCAGTATCAGGCAATCGTAAATCCGTTCCGCTACAACGCCACTAGCCGATTGCAGCTGGGCAACGATTTCCACCAGCCAGGCATCCAGCGCGCGTACATCCAGTAGCTCCTTATCCTCCGAAAGCGCAAGCAACTTCACATGATCCAACAGCTTTGCAATGGCGGCTGCCTGCGCCTCCTGCCCAGGCTGGGCAAACAACGCCATCAGCTTCTCCCGAATGCTTTGCAGCACTTCGTCGATATACGCTTGATAGGTCTGCCCCGATGCATGTTCATATTCGTATGCCGCTGCACCATCGTGGCAGCCACAGGAGTTGCGGATCATCAGGCTTGTGCTTAGTTTGATTGAGCAGGTTTCGTTTCCCTCCAGCAGAGAAAGCACCTGCCGGATCGCCGTTTCACCTGTTCTGTAGGCATCCTGCGACACGGTCGTCAGCGGCGGCGTCATGGTTTGGCCTGTGACAAAATCATCAAACCCGGTGATCGCTACATCAATCCCGACGCGCAAACCACGGGCTTCGCATACCTTGTAAGCGGTTTTCGCCATTTCATCGTTGCAGCAGGCGATCGCTTCCAGCTCCGGGTGCTTGCTTACGATCTCCGTAACCTGTTCTTCCACAAACCCGGATAAATCTCCATAGGCGATCATGCTCTCATCCAAAGGCAGGCCGTGCTTGGTCATCGCATCGCGGTAAGCCCGCTCGCGCTCCCTGGCCTCCGGGTGTTGTTTGGGCCCGGCAATATAGGCTATTGTCTGGTATCCATGGTGCACAATCAGGTGTTCCATGCACTGCATGAAAATTCTGTAGTTGTCAATGGTAATGGAACATTTCCCGTCTTTATCGTCCGGAAGCTCCTGTTGCAGCAATACACACGGCATATCTTCAAACCGTTCCAAAAAACGCTTGTACTCTTCTTCGCTCTCCAGCACCGATACCGATCCGGAGGAGATAATATAGGCATCAGCGCCGACAAGGCTTGTATAATCATAGATACTATTATAGCGGGAGACAATCTCCTGCTCATGGCTGGCATCATCCGGCGCAATATGGCGCTGCATGCCCGTCATATATAAAAGCTGTATGCCGTGTTGCGTCGCGGCATCGTTGAGTCCGCGCATCAACTCCAAAGCGAAGTCGTAGCTTACATCGCCGATCATCACGCCAATTGTTCTCGTCTTGGTCAGATGGTTTTGACTCATTACAGCCTACTCCTGTTTCGCCTCCATTGCATACCGGAAGCGAAAGTATCTCTTACTATTATTCTTTCAGGGCAACGAAGAAACCCATCCTACCTACAATCGTAAGTAGGATGGGTTGTTTTGTCAAGTGATTCTTATTTTACGAAAGCAAATAGACCCTCGCTTCATAGGGGCGCAGATCGGCAGCAGCGCTCTGTTCCTGCTCATAGTTGCCCAGCAGCCGCCTGCAGTTTCGCTGCGCACAAAGCGATTTGACATGCGCGGCGGATTGCACAGTACTACTGAAATTGCACAGTACCAGCAGCGTCTCTCCCTCCGTCTTGCGCTGATAGGTGTATACCTGCGGGTTGGCACCATCCAGCAGCTGGTACTCGCCGCTTGTAATGCAATCGTACTCCTTGCGAAGTGCAATCAGCTGGCGATAATAGTTGAAAATGGAATCGGGATCGTGAACCTGCGTCTCGGCGTTGATCTGCGTATAGTTCGTATTAATCCCTATCCAGGGTTCCCCCTTGGTAAAGCCCGCCCCTTTCCGGCCGGACCACTGCATAGGCGTGCGCGCGTTATCTCGACCGCGCCGGTTGATGTAGCGCATCATGTCCTCATGAGAGATCACTTTCAGCTGCTCAACATACAGCTGGTATGCGTTGAACGATTCCACATCCCGTACATCCGTCATATCGATAAAATGCGTGTTCGTCATGCCGATTTCGTCACCCTGATATACATAGGGTGTACCCTGCAGCATGTGCAGGAAGGTCGCGATCATTTTAGCGCTCTTTTCCCAGAAAAGCGGCGTGGAGGTATCCCCAAAACGGCTGACGCAGCGGGCCTGATCGTGATTGCCGAGATATTGGCTGTTCCAGGCTTTGCCGTACAGCCCCTCCTGCCAGCGGCTTACAACACGCTTTACATCCAGCAAGTCAAAGCGCTTGTCCGTCCATTTGCCATATGTGCCGTTATCCACGTCCATGAGCTCAAAATGAAAGACCATATTGAGTTCCTTTTGATTAAGGCCTGCATAGCGAACCGCTTCCTCTACCGATACGCCCGGTGTTTCCCCGACAGTCATGCAGTTGAAGTGGGAAAAGGTTTCCCGCTGCATTTCCTGAAGATACTCGTGGACTTTCGGGCCGTTTTCACAGCTGGCCCCCGCGCCGCCATCCCGCGCTATCGCCTGCTCGGGCTTTGAAATGCAGTTGATGACATCCATCCGAAAGCCGTCGATTCCCTTTTGCAGCCACCAGTTCATCATCGTATAGATATCCCGGCGTACGCTTACATTGTCCCAGTTCAAATCCACCTGTCCGGTTGTAAACAGGTGCATATAGTACTGCCGGGTAGTCTCGTCAAGCTCCCAGGCAGGTTCGCTGAAATAGCCCATCAGGCGGTTAGGCGGCCCGCCGTTTACTCCGTCGCGCCAGATATAGTAATCCCGCTTATCATTGTCACGGGAGCTGCGCGACTGGATAAACCAGGGATGCTTGTCCGATGTGTGATTGACGACCAAGTCCATCACGACTTTGAGGCCCAGTTTGTGCGCTGTGTTCAGCAGTGCGTCAAAATCCTCCATCGTACCAAACGCCGGTTCAATTTTGTAATAGTCGCTGATGTCGTAGCCGTTGTCCTGCCCGCCGGATTGGTAAATCGGGCTTAGCCACACCACATCCGCGCCAAGATCCCGAATATGGGGCAAGCGCTGCGTGATGCCCTGCAAATCGCCTATCCCGTCTCCGTTTGAGTCCATAAAGCTGCGAGGGTATACCTGATAGACAACCGATCGTTTCCACCAATTTTCCATGGACAATCCCTCATTGTTCTTTCACTATTTAATGGAGCCTTCCACCATACCTTTGATAATGTAACGCTGTGCAAAGATGAACAGCACGATAATTGGCAGCATCGCAAGCAGGGTCGAGGTCAGGATCAAGTCCCATTGCTTGAGATACGAGCCCGCAAACGACGTAACCGCCAGCGGAATCGTTTGCACTTTTCCGTTAGACCCCAGCACCAATAGCGGCAGCAGGAAGTCGTTCCATATCCAGATGCCGTTTAGGATCAGCACCGTGATGAACGCAGGCTGTAAAAGCGGAAGTACCACGCTGAAAAACGTACGCGCCTGACTGCAGCCGTCGATAGTGGCGGCTTCTTCCAGTTCCAGGGGAACGTTTTTGATAAAGCCATGCAAGATGAATATGGACATGGAACAGCCAAACCCCAGATACGCAAATACAATCCCATGATAGGTTCCCAGCAGTGGAATGTGCAGAAAATCGCCAACAATTTTAAACCAGCGAACCAGCGGGAACATCACCACCTGAAAGGGAATGACCATGGCGGCGACAAACATCAAAAAGATAACCGTTGACCACTTCTTTTTGTTGCGTACCAGCGCCCAGGCACACATCGCCGAAAAGATGGAAATCACCGCAAGCGAGAGTGTAGTGATGATCATGGAGTCGAAAAACGCTCCGATGTAATCTGTCGTGGGGTTTTCAAAAATCAGCTTGATGTTTAGAAATAGCTGCCCCCAGTTCTGCGGTAAGCCAATGGGATATTCGATGATTTCCTTGGCAGTTCTGGCAGAGCTAAGCAACACCATGAGGAAGGGAACCATGAAGAGCAGAAATAAAAGAAAACTCGCAATTTCCAGCACGACCGGCCAGGCATGGCTTTTTCTTTTGCCCACCAGCCCTGCGGGATGAATGGATTTTGTATGCTGCAGGTTCATGCTTCCACCTCCCTGCGCTTATTGATATAGACCTGTAAAAGCGAAAACACCACAAGGACGATGAAGAATACCACAGCTTTCGCCTGCGCCTCCGCCATCCTGTTTTGTCCATTGGCGGTGGAGTAGATATCCATCGCCAGCAGCTGGCTGGAACGAATCGCCTTACCCATAAAGCGCAGCGCCGGTCCTCCGTTGGTCAGGGAGAAGTTTAGATCAAATTGCTTAAATGACGTTGTAAGCGTTAGGAAAATCGTAATGGTAAACGCGTTGGCCATCATCGGCATCAATATTTTCCGGATTCGTGTGAAGTAGTTCGCGCCGTCGACGCTGGCTGCTTCCATGATACTTTCAGAAATCGACTGAATGGCCGCTACATAGATCATCATGATATAACCGGCGTACTGCCATGTGTTGACTAAGGACATGGCCCAGATCACGGTGGAAGGTTTTGAGATGAGCGAGCTTGATAAAAACCCGATTCCCAGATTGTTTCCCAGCCAATAAATGGCATTGTTAAACAGAAACTGCCAGATATAGCCCAGCACAATGCCGCCGATCAAATTCGGCACGAAAAACCCGGCACGGTACAAGTTGCGCAAGCGTACTTTGCTGGTCGCCAGCAGCGACAGCAAAAAACCCACCAGATTGACGAAAACAATGTTGATTGCCGTAAACATCAGCGTCATCAGGAACGAGTAAATAAACTGCGGTTGGCTGAACATGCCTTGAAAATTGATAAAGCCCACCCAGGAAATTACAGGGTTTACCCCGTTCCAGTCCGTCATGGAATAGTATATGCCAATAAAAAACGGACATACGATGACCATTACAAACGCCAGCGCGCAGGGGAAAATAAATAGAGCATCAATCCATCCCCGTCTTTTCAAGCTGCATCAGCCTCCATCCTCGTTGTAGTAAAAACAGGGGAGATTTCAATGTGTCTCCCCTATTCGCCGCGCCCGGCTATGCACAGGCAACCCAGCGGATGCCTGTAAGAGCCAAGGGGAGAACCGTTTCGGCTCTCCCCTTGCAATGCTATGGTTATTCTGCGATGGATTCAAACGCTGCTGTTACATCCGCGATAAACGCATCTTTATCGGCATCCACAGCCAGCAGTTCAAAGATCGGGGCCAGGGTATACTGGTTAAATCCGTCCGGGTTCATCCCGAAATACCAGTTATAGTTGCCGCCGCGGGCGCTGGCTTCCACCAAAGCTCTGGACAGCGGGCCGGAAGGCAGCATCGATACCGATTTGAACGCCGGTACCATGCCAGCTTCTTTGACCATGTAGTTGGCACCTTCAGCGCTTGTCGCCATGAAGTCCAGGAACGCAAACGCTGCGGCCTGCTGCTCCGGCGTTGCCTGGCTGTTGACTACAAACCAGGACGGGGCAGCCATGAACAGGCCCTGGGTCGGCTCTTCAAGGTAGCAGTGCGAGATATAGCCCATGGGGAAGGTTGCTTCCAGCTGGGCAAGGTTAGGATCAATCCAGTTGCCCTGCGTGATGAACGCTGCTTTGCCGGATGCAAACGCTGCAACCTGAGAGTCGTAATTGCCGTTTGCCAGGATTTCCGGGTCGGAATACTGGTACAGCATGGCAAGATAATCGGCGAATGCTCCAAGGCGCTCGGTGTCCATCTTGCCAGCACGTGCCATGTCGTACACGGAGGAATCGTTATAGCCCAGGTATCCTGCATAGTACGCGTTAAACACGTGCTGTGAGGTGACCCACCATAACCCGCCAGAGGTTGAGGTTCCGCAGGAAACTACGGAATCCAATCCCAGATCCGCCTTCATGCCATCCAGGGTTTCAAAGGCCGCTTTGACTGCAGAGAAGGTGGTTAAGGTTACGGGGTCAATGCCGGCTGCCGCGAGGATATCGGCATTGTAGGCTAAACCGAAGCCTTCCATGGCAATCGGGAATCCGACCGGTACGCCTTCCGGCGAATAATAGGCCAGATCCGTGTCCGCTACCCATGCGCAGGAAGACATATCAGCAATATAGTCTTTCCACAGTTCGTAACCGCCAGCACCTTCGATCATAAAGATGACAGGCATTTGGTCGGCCGCGAGCTTGGCTTTAATCGCGCCGCCGTAATCCGCGCCGCCGCCCAGCGTTTCCGCTGTAACCGTTACGCCATCGGTCATACCGGAGTAGAGCGCAACGAAGTCCTGCAGCATGGGATCGATTTCGACTTTGAGTTGGAATACATCGATTGCGACTTCAGCCGAAGCAGCGCTTACAACGCCAATCAACATAAACGCGACAATTAGGATAGACAACAGTTTCTT
>CAXXIB010000002.1:0-207506 GCA_963675925.2 Candidatus Limiplasma sp. | reverse complement strand
CCGGCCGTGCGTGGTATGGCGTATGATCCCGATCCCGCTGTGCGTAAAAAAGCGTACGAAGCCGAACTGGCATCCTAATAAACAAGTGGCACTGCCGATGGCGTTCTGCCTGGGCGGCATTAAGGGCGAAGCGCTGACTATGTGCGAAGCCAAGAATTACCCTGATATACTGACCCAGCAATTAATGGAAGCGCGGCATGGATCACGAAACGCTCGATGCCATGTGGACCGCCTGCCGCGAAGCCTTTCCCGCGCTGCGCCGGTATCTGAAAGCCAAAGCCAAGCTGCTGGGACACAAAAACGGCTTGCCGTTTTTATGATTTGTTCGCCCCGGTGGGCCAAATCCACGAAAAAATATACCGTGGAAGAAGCACGCGACCTGGTGGTCAGCACGTTTGAGAAAGCCCACCCCAAGATGGCGACCTTCCTTGCTCACGCGTTTTGACAACCGGTGGATTGACATGTACCCCAAAAAGGGTAAGACCTCCGGTGCATTTTGCGCGCCCAATACGGAACTGAAGTTAAGCCGCATCCTCACCAACTTCATTGGCAGCTTTTCCGATGTCAGCACCCTGGCACACGAGCTGGGACATGCCTGGCATAATGAATGCATCCAGGACTATCCTGTCATGATGACGGAATACCCCATGCCGCTGGCAGAAACCGCATCCACCTTTAACGAAACCCTGCTGGCACAGACTGTGCTGAAAACTGCGGACGAAGATCTGGCATTTTCCATCCTGGAAGGCAGCCTGATGGAGGCAACCCAGTGCATTATGGATATCTACAGCCGTTTCCTGTTTGAAAGCAATGTCTTTGAAGCCCGCAAAACGCATACTCCGTCGGTGGATGAGCTGCACACCATGATGCTCGATGCGCAGAAAGAAGCCTATGGCGACGGACTGGACCCCGATGTCATGCATGGCGATATGTGGATTAACAAGAGCCATTACTACAACGTCAGCCTGCACTTCTACAATTTCCCGTATGCGTTTGGCCTGTTGTTCGGCCTGATGGTGTACAAAAAGTATGAGGATGAAGGCGCAGCCTTCCTGCCCAAGTACGACCAGTTCCTGGGCTACTGCGGCAGCGATACCGTTTACAATGTTGCTAAGACCGTCGGCATCGACATCCACAGCGTGGACGCTTGGCGCAGTGCGCTGGATGTGGTGCGGCATGAAGTTGATACCTTTGAGAAACTGGTGGATCAAAGGAGCTGACCATGGATCAGACCCTTTTGCGCGCGCCTTGGCTGCAGGCCATTGCGCGCGCATTTGCTGATAACACCGTATACGCCGTTGGCGGCGCGGTGCGTAACGCGCTGATGGATTTACCCGTCAGCGACGTGGATTTGTGCGGCAAATTACGGCCCGAGGACGTGCGCAGGCAGTGCGAGGGGACGGCGATCGAAGTGCGGTTCCGGGCCGCGCATTTCGGCACGGTAGAGCTGCATATGGACGGACACATGGCCGAGTACACCACCTTTCGGCGTGACAGCTACCGTGGCGGGCATCAACCCACCCAGGTACAGTTTGCCGATACCGTGGAGGAGGATGCCCTGCGCCGTGATTTCTCCGTGAACGCGCTGTATACGCCGCTGCATGACCCGACGTTGGTGATCGACCTGGTCGGTGGGTTGGAGCACCTGAAACAGCGCATGCTGCACACTGTAACGCAAGATCCCGATCATGTGATGAAGGACGATGGCCTGCGCATTCTGCGTGCAGCGCGCTTCCAGGCGGAGCTGGGGCTAACGCCCACAGAGGCCGTATTGCAGTCTGCACGAAGCCATGTGGGATTGCTGGATGGCATCGTGGCCGAGCGCAAGCGTGACGAGCTGACCAAGCTGCTGGAAGCGGATACAAAATATCCCACGCTCACCCGCAGCTTGCCGCCGGTCTCATCCGGCTTGCAGACACTGGTGCGCGTCGGGGCATGGGAGAAGTTGTTCGGCAGTTTGACTACGAAGCACCTGACCGTGCTCGATGGGGCAAACAAGCTAACAGCAAGCGAGAAGCTGGCGCTACTGTACAGGCAGGAAACGCCGGAAACGTTCATAAACGCGCTTGATGCGCTGCGCTTCTCCAAGCGCAAGACTACAGCTGCGGCAAACGCGTTGACCGTGTACCAGGCACTGCGCTGCGCACAAAGCGAACCTGCGGATATTCTGCGCTTTGGGCTAGATGCTCTACTTACCGCTAAGGCTATGCTGATTGCCCAGGGAGAAGACCTCGCCGCGTTGCAGAGGGCGGAATCGCTGGTCGAGCTGATACAAGCAAGGCACTTGCCGGCAAACCTGAAAGAGTTGGCGGTACGCGGAGACACGCTGCTTGCGCTCAGCAAAGAACTGCACATCCCAAGCAAGCGTATCGGTACTGTGCTGACAGCGCTTTGGCGGGACACGGTCAACGGGTTTGTGCCCAATCAAACGGACGCGTTGCTGGACCGTGCACGCATGTATTTTATTGACAGTCATATCGGCGAATGATACACTCTTGGTAGGGAATTCAAAAAGGTTTATACAGGTTCCATGGCGGGAAAGGGGCGTGTTTTACAGTGTGCGTTTGGGATGCTCAAAGCGGCAGAATGAAACTGTCGGACACCGTATCCCTTCGTGCTGGTATGGCGCGCAAACGAGTGCTGGACAGCATGGAAACCCTGACCGGTAAACCGATGGAAACGGATGATCCGCTGCATGCCACAATGGCATCATCGGCTGCATTTCCGTTCATGGATGGTCAGGCCGCTTGCGTTTGCCATTTCAGCCGTGGCAGACTGCGCACAGTGGAGCTGTTTCCCTGCGGCGGTACGGCAGAGACGCAGCGCAGACAGCTGCTTGAATGCATCGGGCGGCAGGATGCCGATGCCACGGATGGACAGTCCGTGCGCCTGCGCTACGGGTTTGGTACCGTTTGGATTATTGCAGATCCCCGCGTGGGCGATGTATCGCTGCGCGTGACGTATACTGCCAAGGAGTGACGACAATGCCCGGCAAGATCACCCCGATCGTGAATGATTTTCTGGTGCGCTTTCAACAGGGCGCAATCAAGGAAACCGGTCGCAGACCACTGACCTATCAACGGGAGTCGATAGAAACCGGATTGATTGTACCCGGTTGCCAGCGACCCGGATTTGTGTTTTGGCAACCCATAGCCTGGCCGGACGGGCAGGTGCCGCTGGGCAAACACGCACCAAGCTTTCATACGGATATTGTGGAGTATCTGTCGGTATGCCAGATGCTCGAAATCCGGTTTAAGCTGCCTGTGACCCCGGCCAAAAGCCCCTTAAGCTTTTTATACAATCGCGTATTTGAAACCTATGCAAGTACCGTATCCGCGCCGCCTGCCCGTGCGTTTGCCGAAGGCGTGTATGCCCACGATGTGGATGCCGCCACGCCGCTTGCGTACTGCATGGCCACCACCTGCGACGATCTGGAACCGCTGCGGATGATGCTGGATGCCGCCAACGGCCAGATGTTTGTTCTGCGCGCTGATGAACCCGACCAGCCGGTGTATTGCAAAATCTCGATCGACCGCCTGCTGCCCAAGCTGCGGT
The DNA here is from genome assembly GCA_963675925.2 of Candidatus Limiplasma sp. Lineage (GTDB taxonomy): Bacteria > Bacillota > Clostridia > Christensenellales > Aristaeellaceae > CAXXOK01. The sequence goes on along the minus strand of CAXXIB010000002.1, from coordinate 203,951 downwards.
TCGTGTATGAATTTTAACATTCCGGAAAGGAGGCAGCCATGCAACCCTCACCTCACGGCATTGTAAGCTATGCAGGGCTTCAACTGGATGCGCTGCTCTCCGATGCCGCGACCTTTTTACGGCTCGAACAGGCACCGCAGCGGTACCGCAATTGGGTACCCTTGTTTCCCGCTGAATTGATGCAGTATATGGAGTTTGCCGGACAGGCGTCTGTGCAGAATCGTTTCGTAGCACCAAGCGGGTTTAGTATTAGCCCGGCCGAATACCACTTTAAGCTCATGCAGGAGTTGCCTGCGCTGTATGTGGGGGATAACCGGGTCCGAAACTTTGATTACGAAGGACATTATCAGGGTACGGGCGTTTTCACGGTGGATGCCGCCTGGGCGGAGCTGTTTCCGCAATATGCGCCGTTTTTGGGCGATAGGCTGGTGCTGCACCTGATAGGCGGCGGATGCCAGGCCGTGGCTGTGCCCCAAACCCTGAAGCAACGTGCCAGACTGCTGGACAAGGTGGAAGAAGCGCTCCAGATTACAGAAAACGCGCAGGCTTTTGCCCGGTTTGCCGTTGCCATCATTCGCTCCGGTGAGCCCTATAACATGGATGAGTTCGCCGCAGAATACCTGCGGGCAACCGACAAGCAAGCGCTTGCCTTTACCCAGCATGATCTGGAACTGTACTTGCAGCGCCAGCAGATGACCGCAGCAAAGCACGAAAGCGGCAGCGAGACGTTTTACCTGCACAGGGCGCGCAAGGCGGCACAGATCCATCAATATGTGCCGATGCGCTATGCCTGCGATACCTTTGTGGAACAAAGCATGAACCATACCTACGCAAGAATTGCTCAACCGTATTTTTCAGGCAGGGAATTTCTGTCGGATTTGTGGATTCCCTTTGCCGGGCTTCGGCCATACCTGAACGCAACAGGCACGGCGCTGCACATGCGTGCGCTGTGCGAAAGCTATCAGATTGCGCCGGTGTATGACCCGGAGACGGGCGGAGGGCGCTACCCCGACAACATCCGCATTGCGGTGGTCCGCGACCGGGATATGCCAGTAATGGTCGCCGACGCAAGCAACAACCCTGCCTATGGCAGCGGCATCAATCTGGATGGTAAAACCAGCCAGCATGTATGGATAGACAATAGCGCAGAAAAAATTCGCACCCGCCGCATTGATATGGAAAAACTTACCTTCCGCTGCGAAAGCCTGACCCTAACACCGGACGAGTATTTTGTTCGCCGAGAAAAGGCCAAAGCACAGGAGCTAAAGGGCAGGCTGATTGATGCGCTTTATCGCCTGACCGTGGCAAAGTCCGGCAGCGATAAGGATGAAGATACGCTTTCGAGCCTGACCGCGCGTGTGGAGCGTTTGCGCGCAGCGGTGAAAAGCCTGCCTGGCGGGGACAGCGGATATGATCTGGATATCGCGTATTTAGAACTGAAGCTTGTAGATACAACCTATACAGATGAACTGCGGGAAGCGAGCGTAGAATGCGGGTATGCCATGCGCAATGCCTGGCAAAGCGCACCGGGACCCGCGCCCGACGATCCACCGGACGATCTAAACAAAGTAACAACGGATACCATAGAACCCCGTCACACGAAAGGAGACAGACCCATGAAACTCACACCCAAAGATATTGCGAAAATGCTCGATCATTCCACCCTCCAGCCTTTCCTGACCCAGGAGGATGTCCGAAAGGGCTGCGAGCTTGCACTGCAATACAATACCGCAAGCGTATGCGCCCGCCCGGCGGATATGCCGCTGGTGAAAGAGCTTTTAACGGGCAGCGATGTCAAGGTATGCACCGTTATCGGCTTCCCGCACGGTAACCACAAGTCTGAGATCAAACTTGCCGAGGCCGAAGCCGCCCTGGCTGATGGCTGCGACGAGCTTGATATGGTGATCAACATCGGCAGATTGCTGGCCGGCGACGACCAGTATGTGCAGGATGAAATTGCCTCTATCTGTGCCTTGGCGCACAGCCGCAACGCCAGAGTCAAGGTAATTATCGAAACCTGCTATTTAAGCGACGAGCAGAAAGAACGCGTATGTAAGCTGGCCGCCGCCGCAGGTGCGGACTGGGTGAAAACTTCGACCGGCTATGGCAGCGCAGGCTGCAAAATTGAAGATGTCATTCTAATGCGTAAAAGCGTACCGGCGGACTGCCAGGTCAAGGGGTCCGGCGGCATTCGCGATCTGGATACGGTGCTGGCCTTGCGGGTTGTTGGGGTAACACGCTGCGGCGTATCGGCCACCGAGAAGATTATGACCGAAGCCGAAGCCCGCTATGAGCGCGGCGAGCTGGTGGAGCCGACCTTGGATGAGCTGAGCTTTGAAGAGGGCGGCAGCTACTGATACGGATGGCAATTCGTATCAAATGAGCACGAAATCCGACAGGATAAACAACTTTCATTGCCAGCAAACATAAGCTTTGCTATGCTGATGATATCAGCCGAAAGGAGTTTACGATGGAACAGAACCAACGCCAGTATGAATGCCCCAAATGTGGCAACAGAAGCTACGAATCCGATCAGTTTCAGGCGACGGGAGGGAACCTCGCCAGGTTATTGGATTTCCAGAATAAGAAGTTTATTACCGTATCCTGCACCCAGTGCGGCTACACAGAGCTTTACAAGTCGCAGACATCCTCTGGTATGAACATTCTGGATATTCTGCTGGGGTAATACCCCCCTTACAAACAAAAAAGCAAGCCGCTGCCCTGTAAACTGGGAGCGGTTTTTTCACACCAAAAAAATGCGCTAGGATTTCCATTTTTTCGGCAAACATGACCGTCACCATCTTGACATCCTCATATCCGTATGGTTTAATAATAAGGCACTTTTTAAGTGTATGGTCTGTTGGCTCAGTTGGTAGAGCACATCGTTCACATCGATGGGGTCACTGGTTCGAGTCCAGTACAGACCACCACCCGCCTTTAAGGCGGGTTTTTTTACCTTATCTATGCCCAAGAAGCGAAATACTTAAATTGGCGACATTTTTCTCCTTATGTAATACTAAGGTGAATTGTTGTTATATTTCTAAAGGAGCTTGATGTATGAAAACTTTAATCCTAAATGGATCTCCAAGAAAGAATGGTGATACAATATCTTTACTGAAAGAGTTGAAGAAGAAACTTATTGGCGAAATACTTGAAATCGATGTCTATTTCAGCAATATTAAGCCTTGTATTGATTGTAGAGCATGTCAAAAGAAAAAAGGCTGCACAATTAATGATGATATGCACAAAGTATACAGCGATGATTTCGACAATGTCGTTATTGCTTCTCCCATATATATGTCAAATCTCACTGCACCTCTTATAGGATTAGCGAGTAGATTTCAAGCATATTATTGCGCAAAACGCTTTTTGAAAAACGAAATTAAAATTAAAAAAAAGAAAGCCGCACTTATCATAGTAGGAGGTGGGGACGGCAGTCCAGAGGATGCAAAAAGGCTGGCAAAATGGATGTTTAAGAAGATGAATGCATATGGTTTTGAGGAGCATTCGGTTTTTTCACTACACACCGATGATGTGCCAATAAATGAAGATAAAGAAGCAATAAAAGGAGTTCATGAAATTGCAGATTACTTCAACCATGTATAAAACCTCTTTAAATTCGCCTTTAGGACGGATTTTTTATTGGCTATTACAAAAAAATTATAATCTAAATACCTTTTGGAACTTTTTCAATAATCGATACTAGGTGGAACTCCAGTGCAGTAAAAAACGAAAAAAAAGAAGGAGATATTTTAATATACACCACCCAGTATGGTAGAGCATATCGTTCACATCGATGGGTCACTGGTTCGAGCCCAGTACAGACCACCAAAGGGTTATCTCTTATCAAGCAACACGTCTAGTGTTATTTTTTTGCATATGAGAGTTGCGTTCAGAAGTACGGACAAAACAAGCCGGATTAGTTGGTGAAACCGTCGCTTTGTCTTGACGAGGAGATATACTAAACTCCATAGATCTACGTACAACACTTTCTGTAGTGGAAAAAGTAGGTGATATATCCGCATGTCTCAATGTATCGTGACTCCACAAAAGGCAAAGCAGGTGTTGGCAGCCATGGCAAACCAAAATCGGCAATGGAGTATCGCTATGTGTCCGTATCATCGAGAGCGAAATGAAAAAGAACGCTGGGTGGAATCAAATCGTTGGGACACACGGGCACAAATCCAAGTATTCCAGCGGTTCGGCTGAATATATTCTACGTTTCACAGCGTGCATGCAGGGCTGCTTGTCATGTTCGGAATATAATGAACATAATTGCGAACTCGCTGTATTTCAAAATCAAATCCATGTTCTATAATAAATGATAGGGTTGTCTGCCTAAGAGCCTGAGAGCAGGTTCTACGCTTATCACGCTAAGTATAAGGTGGTAGTCAGTGCTGTATTTTGGAAAACAACATGCCAAGGCTTGATGCTTAAGGAGACTATGAAAACAGGAATTAAAAACAAGTACTTGCATAAAGCCGACACAATTTCGACGGACATCGTCTGCCGGTCGGATGACTTTGGTATGCGTATGATTCTAAATATTAAAATATTGACGGGGCTGAATCCGCTGAAACTGGCGTGATAGGGATATTGATGCAGGCAACGACGGACTATACAGACGTAAAGAATGAAAGGAAAGTGAAAACAACCATGTTGAAAAAGATACTCGGTACCTTACTAGCACTTGTACTGCTCCCGGGTACACTGGCAATCGCTGAAACAAGCGAATACACCTACATGAATTACCGTAACCGTATGGGTAATGAGGCGATGATCGAAACCCTGGCTGAGGCGCGCGCCAATGCGCCTGCCGCCGTGAAAACCCTGTACGGGAATGCAGAAAAAACCTATCAAGCCAACCCGCTGCTGGATACATTCCCGGAAAACACGGTCTATATCTACCGCTCGGCCAACATCTACGGCGGCCAGGTATCTGCGCGGAACAATACTTCGTTCCTCGTATTTTCGGAGCGTTCCTTCGCCAATAAAAGCGAAGCGCTAGCCTATCTGGAATCGCTAGGGCTGGTGGATTTGATTGACTCGGTGATTGGCAGCGTGACGCTGTATACGCCTTCCGATCCGCAAAAGGGATTCACCCAAAGCGATCTGGCCAACTACTACAATCTGCATACCGCCATGTACACCCAGAGAACCTATACAAAAACCGATGACGGCGTCGTATATGACGTAGATGCGGAATATTACGGCTCGTACGGGAAGGTGTATTTCATCGGTATTGATGGCGGCTCAACGTTCATCAATAACTATATCGCCCCCGGCGATCCTGAATTCATCGGCCAGGCAGCTGGCCTTATGCTCATCGGCGGCGAAATGGATCCCGCCAACATCGTATCCAAGTATGTCCCGACTTACATTCTCAACGGAACCGACACCATGGTGCAGCGCTACCGTGATGTAAACCAGACCAATGCCTACAGCATGGAAGACGGCGTAGAAATCTTCTATGACGAATCTATCCCCCTGCACAAAGTGCTTGTCGCAAACGGCAGCGACGCAAACCTCGCTGACTCCATCCAGGACGCTTTCAACCGCGTGTTTGCCGTCAGCCAGCGCGTGTCTGTTATCCGTTCGATGACGCAGGAAAGCAGCCTGACCCCGCTTTACCAGGAGTATGTATCCGCTCCCGCAATCAGCCGCTACGCACTGTGCAACCGCAATGCCATTGTAGATGGCGTAACCGTGAAGGGTAACTTGCACGTAAGCTTCCATCAGGAAGAAATCTTCAGCGACATGAAAACCATGTATGACCAATATCTGCAAACCTGGTACGAAGTTCTGCCGGAATCCGTGCTTGACGGTACCGCCCCCGAAGGCAGCGTGCCGCTGATTCTGGCACTGCACGGCACCGGCGATGATCCGCTGATGTTCATCGACGAGATCGGCTGGCTGGATGTTGCTGGCAACGAAAACTTCGCCATCGTTGCACCGTTCGAGGAGGAACTGATCATTGCCCATGAAGGCGGTAAAGTAGCGATGGGCGTCCCGATCTACGAAGGCATTCTTGACCAAGCGTTCCCGGTTTTCCTCAACTACATTCTGGACAAATATCCAGCGCTGGATGCCACGCGTGTCTATGCAACGGGCTACTCGCTGGGCGGCGGCTCGGTGTATCGCGCCGTATATGGCGGCATGAGCATGATTGCTGCGGCGACCTCTATGGCAGGCATGCACGACGATATGATCTATGCCAGCACACCGGAGCAGGATGCGCAGCTCAAAGAAATCGGCATGCCGATGATGATCCTGACATCGACTTTTGATTTGGGTTATGACCAGCGCGGCGGCCGCCTGACGGACAACACGCTGATGCTTCTGGATATCTTTGCCGAAGCCAACAGCCTGAGTATGGGAGATGCGCGTGACTTCGAAACCTATCCCATGATCGGGTATGCGATGAACACGTTCAAGCTGACTACCATCAACGGCGAATGGCGCTCCTTCCTGTGGGCGAAGAAAAATGCCGATGGCGTTCCCGTAGTGGAATTATCCTGTACGGAAAACCTAACGCATGCACTGTACCCCAACTATAGTGTGATTGCATGGGATTACATGAAGCATTTCTCCCGCAACCCCGAAACCGGGCTTGTTACGTACGACGCTTCTGTAAAATAAAAATCCGGATACCCATGCAATAGGGTGGAACCACACGTCCGCATGCTGCTCTGCGGCTGGGCGGACGAAAACCAACCATAACAAACGGTCCCTTGTACACGGTGGTGTACAAGGGACCGTTCTTTTGATTTCAACAATCGAAGGGGGAGAGATGCAATCCCAAGCTTTCTTTTGGGGAATCATGATCGTGATTCCTAAAAGTGTTATAGGGTAGTGCACTGCTGCAATGGATCAGACGGGTTCATTGACCAGGGATTTTGCATACAGAGGGAGTATTTTATTCACGATTGCGTTTCGCAGTGCCTTAAATGTCCGGTTCGCTGCGCTGTCGGCAACGACCCCATAACTGGCTGCGGTAATAACCAGGTTTAGCTCCGGCACGATATAGATAAACTGACCGCCATGGCCAATGGCGGCGTAAAGGCCGATATCCAAAGTATCACCAATCCACCAGTAATACCCATAGTGCTTGTTGTGGGATGCGCTGGAGCCGGTTTTGACCAGCGGTCTTGTAGAAGCCGCAATCCATGCTGGCGAAACAATGTTCTGCCCGGCATACAGGCCGTTGTTTGCCATCAGCTGACCGATTTTCATCATATCTTCATTGCTTAGATATAGATCAACCCCGCCGTAGTTATTGCCATTGCGGTCTGCATTCCATTGCGTGTTTTCAATTCCCAGCGGCTTAAACAGTTTCTCTTTGGCATAGTCGTGTAACGATTGACCGGTAGCCTTCGTAAACAGGATAGACATCAAATGTGCTGCGCCATCGCTGTAGTTAAACCTGGTGCCGGGGGTGGATACCAGTTTTCGGTCAAGGATGAAGCGCAGCGGGTCATCGGAGCTTTTTAAGCTGTGATATTCTAAGGTCAAATCGCTTTTCCAGTAGAGCCCCATAGTCATCGTTAAGATATCTTCAATACAGATTGCGGCCTGTTCTTCCGATAGGGGATAATCATCAGCATCAATGAGTGTATCGATGCGCTGATCAACGCCCGTGAAATAGCCGTCCTCAATCGCCATACCGACCAATAGGGAAGTGATGCTTTTTGTGACGGAAAACACATTGTTTTTATCATCAGCCTTTGCTCCATTGTAATAACGAGATTTGATTACTTGATCGTTTTCCGACAGGGAGAAACTCAGAATATTGTCAACATTAGCAAGCGAATCGAGTATGGTATCGATTTGCTGCAAATCCTCTTCGGTCAGCATGCTTGCTTGTGCAGGGGTTAGCGTGTCGGCGCTTTGCGGTTGAAACCCAAGCAAAGCCAAACAACACAGCAGTACTAGTATTCGTAGGGATGTACGCATCGTTTTGTTTCCTTTCCGTCGCAATTTGAACTTGCGGATTTTGCTCATCGGCCGATCGTCTAGTCGGTGGTGATGAGCATCAGCAGTTTTTCAGCCAATTCTTCAATCGGAGCACCGGTATGGGAGCTGCCGCTTTTGCCACCGCCCTGAGCGCCGGTGACAAAGTATCCGTCAACCGAAACCATGGAGTACGCACAGTCGCCGCCTGCCTTTTTGATGGCATCCCGTGTTGCTGCGCTGGTGGCTATGCTGTGCCCTTCAATTAAACCATCTACACTTGAAAGGACAATATTGCCTGCGCAGACAGATGAGATATACAGCTGGTTTTCCTTACACAGGGTTAATACGCGGGCTACATCCTTTGAATATTGCAGGGTTCTGAAATGTTTGCCGGCGGGGATGAATACCAATGCGTAGTCGTCGATGGTTTCTTCTGCGATTTCGCCTATATCAATATCAGCCGCAATGCGCTGCCTTTCGTGGTTGGGGCATGAACTATAAAGCTCCTTCGCGCCGACGCCGACGGTCACAACGTGAAAACCAAGGGCTTCCAGCGCTGTTTTCATATCGAAGTAAGTATTGCCGAACTCGTTACCGATGATGATCATTGCTGTCAAGTTGGGCTGTTGATCGCGTCTGTCTGGGATATCTCTGATTTCGTCATCGGATATCCCATCAAGCCATTGCAAATAATCACTGCTAAGTTCCTCCTTGGTGATGCCTAACACCGCTGCCAGTACAGTTGCGGCTGTATTTCTGTTTTCTTGTTCAAAGGTGGGGTTGAGTGTGCTGTCGTGGAATGGTTTTTTACCGGCTTCATAGAACAGTTCCATGAAGGTATCCCGGCCATAGGTTTCGATAAGATAGCGGACATACAGGTAGCTAGTGTTGTAAAAATCGAAAATCTCTTGTCTGGATAAATCGTTGTTTAGGTCATTGCTCTCCAGCTGGTCTATCGTAAGCGCTGTATGCTCTTTCGATAGATTCATCAGTATGGTGGATGCATCAATCCCATAATAGGCGGAACCATCATACATGGCGATTCCTTCCAGTAGCCAAAGTGGAAGGTTGTTATTGCAGATGCGGATGGTTATGTGATGAACCAATTCATGCTGCACAACACCCGCGTACGAAGCATAGTCCATATCGTGCCCCGTGTATAGCTTGATCGATTCATCCGGTTCCGACCACCCGGTAAAAAGCCATGGGTTGGCGGGTATGCATCGCTGCCAGAGCATTTTCTGACTGGTGAACAGTTTCATTTCATAATCATCAAGCGGTTTTAGTGCGTACAGTGTATCCAGATGGTCAAAGGCATCGCCAAGCATTTGGACAAAGTCGTCTAATTTGGTTTCGTCTTCTGTGTATTTCACAAGAAATCTGTCGGTTTCAAAAACATTGAAATAGTAGCCATAATCCTTCCAATGGCCGTCTTCATATCTAAACTCCAGAGGATAGGTGAAATCAAAGCGCATGTTCATTTTGTGTTTTTGACGAATGGTGACAATGCCATGATTTGCATCCAACATCGCAACCGATTCAACTTCAAAGGATACATCGCTGATACTTGCGTCTATCATGTTCATAAACCAGCGCTCCTGCTCGTTATAGAGAAACTGGTTGTTGGTGCCGATTGCGCTCATGTACAGATCATAGTCTTTGGTTTCAATGGCTGTTTGTCTGTCATCCAGTATTGTGACTATTTCGGTTTCCAAAGTAGCACTTGCGTAATAGGTGGGCAGGAGAACGAAAATACAGGCAGACAGAACACACAGCAGTTTCTTTGTCATGTTCATGGTTTAGTTACTTCCTTTATCAAAGTTTTTCAATGTTTCTATGCATTCCTTTGTCCACTGAATACGTGCTTCATGGAGGTACACACCTTTTTTCGTAGCCAGATAGGTCATTAATTGATCTCTGCTGGGATTGGCGCGCTGCTGCATACGAATAGCGTCATTGCAGTATCTCTCATGAACCTGCTCCAGCTGCTGCAGGCTTCTTTCTGCCTTTGAAATGACTTCATCGATCGGCAAAAGGAAGCTGAACTTGTATTTGAGCAACGATTCATCTCGTTGATTGAAGTCCGGCGTATCCTCCGATAGCCATGCTTTTAAAGCGTTTAGCCCTTTGTCTGTTATGTGATAATATTTGCTTTGCTGTCCGTTTTCATTTTGGATATCCTCTACGGTAACCAGTTGATCCCCAATGAAGGCTTTCATGGTGGGGTATATCTGGCCGTAGCTGGTTTTCCAATAGTGGGACAGTAGTTTATCAACCCATTGTTTCATCAGGTATCCGTTCATAGGCTCGATGGATAATAAACATAAGAGCGCATATCCGTTGGTGCTGATCATAGAACCTCCTATGTATCTAATTGATATATATCTAGTTGATATAATAGCATGCGAAAAGGGAAATTGCAACTGTTGTCATTCACCAGGGGGAGACATGCCTATCGGTGTCCGGATAGAATATGCGGAAACTGGACTGCTTGCGCTGCTGTACAGAAAAAACGGCGCATGATTGCGCCGCTTTTTGATGTGTCGGGGAGTTTACTATGGTCTTGCTTAGCCTTCCGTCAGTTTTTTCAGCAGTGAGCGCATGGAACGGAAGGAGTTCAGGTTGTACTTGGCGGCGGAGCTGCCGGAGCCGATTTTGATGGAGTAGACGCTGTCGGGGAGCGTATCAAACAGGTTTTCGTCGGTCACATCGTCGCCGGCGGCCAGCAGAAAATCAAACTCACGGTTTTTCAGGAACATGGAGGCGGCAAAGCCTTTGCTGACCCGGTTATCCTTGATCTCCAGCACTTTTTTACCGCTCTGGATTTCCAGGTTCATCGACCCGATCAAACCCGACAGGGTTTCCTTCAGGCTGTTGATTTTGGAGGCAACCAGTTCCGGGTCGCTCTGGCGGTAGTGCCAGGCAAGGGAGTATTCCTTCTCCTCGATAAACGAACCCGGAATGCGATCGGAGAATACATCCAGCACATGGCGAATGGAATCGAGCCAGTCGTTATTCAGTGTGATGGTCATATTCCAATTGCACTGGGTACAATCCTTGGTCCATAGTCCGTGCGAGGCAATCAGGTTTACGTTCAGGTCGCCGAACCACTCTTCCATCGTCAGCCTGTCTCTGCCGGAGATGATGACAACCGTGTTTTTAGGGTCAGCTGCCAGATTGCTAAGCAGCTGCTTGACTTCCGCTGTGGGCTTGGCACGGTCGGGCGTGGGGGTAAATCCAACCAGCGTGCCATCGTAATCCAGAAACAGAATTCGGTTGTCAGCCTTTTTGTAAGGGGTCAGGATGACCTGCGGCTCTTTGTCAATTTTCCGGTACGGGGTTTTTTCGCGGGAAATCCGCACGGTATGTGCCAGGGAGTTTAAGAATTCACTCGCCCAGAAGTCTACATTGTAGCGGCGCAAGCGGTGATGCATAATTTTGTTGCGGGCAAGCTTTTCTTTCAGGGGCATTTCAAGCGCGGTCAGCAGTCCCCGGGCAATGCCGTTGTTGTCCGTTGCATTCACGATAACAGCCTCGCCCAGTTCACCTGCTGCGCCCGCCGTTTCGCTGATTACGACCATACCCTCGTTGTCACTGCGGGAGGCAATATACTCCTTGGCGACCAGGTTCATGCCGTCGCGAAGCGGTGTAACCAGCAGCACATCCGACTCCCGATAAAACCCGATCAGCTGTTCCTGGGTGAACTGACGGTAGTAGAACCAGATCGGCATCCAGTCGGCGGTGCTGTATTTGCCGTTGATATGTCCGACCAGTTCGTTGACCTCGCGCCGCAGCTCATCGTAGCTGTCAACCGCCTCCCGTGAGGGAGCGACAATCAGGTGCAGCTGCACCTTTTCGCGGTACTGGGGATAGGCTTCCAAAAAGCGGTCAATCGCCATAATACGCTCCGGGATACCCTTGGTATAGTCCAGCCTGTCAATGGACAGGATGGTCTTGAGCCCCGCCGGGGTGCTCAGGCGATTTTTTGATTTTGGCAGTTCCTTGATCGCAATGGAACGGAAGTAATCGTAATTGATGCCCATGGGGAAGGTATCCACCTGTACAAACCGGTCTTCGGTTTGGATCAGGTTCAGGTTATGGCTGTAGCCCAGTATGCGCTGCACACTACTGATAAAATGACGCACATAGCCATAGGTGTGAAACCCAATCAGATCTGCGCCCAGCAAGCCGTGTAAGATGTCCTCGCGCCAGACCAGCTGACGGAAGATTTCGTAGGACGGGAAGGGAATGTGCAGAAAGAATCCCACCTGCGTGTCCGGATGTGCGTCCTTGATCAACTGCGGCAGCAGCATCAGCTGATAGTCGTGAATCCAAACCACATCGCCCGGCTCAATGATCGGCTCGACGGCCTCGAAAAACTTTTGATTGACGGCTTGATAAGCTTCCCAAGCGTCAGTGTCGTACAGGGCTTTTTCGCTGAAATAATGAAACAAAGGCCAGATGGTTTCGTTGCAGAAACTATGATAGTAGAGCTGGTATTCCTCCCGTGAGAGAAACACGGGCAGGCAGTGGTAGCTGCTGCGCAGGGTTTTGGAAATATTGCGCTTTTCGTGCGCGGTGGCATCCTCATCCAGCATGCCCGGCCAGCCGACCCAAATGCTGTTGGCTTGCTCGTGATAGCTTTTCAGTCCTGTTGCCAACCCGCCGATGCTTTTTTGATATGTAAACCTGCTTTTTCCGCGAGAGATGGTAACAGGCAAACGATTGGAAATAAAGATAATTTTTCCCATAATTCGCTCCTTTCAGCGTGGGGTACAATGCGTGACATGATACTATAATTATCCGTGCTATAGCCGATTCTGTCAAATCCTGCCTGTAAAAAGGCAATTACATTGCAAGGAATACAGCGCTGCGAAAATGCCGCGCTGCCGGGTGATTTTGGGTGCTGTGGACTGCGTGAATCAGAATTAGTTGCCTTCGCGGGGCCAGGCAAAAGGCATTTGCTCTACTAGCCATGTCTCTCCGTCGGTTTGCAGGCGTACAACGCCGCTATTGGTATAGTAGCGCGGGGTATGGCGCATGGAAAGCTGCCGTTCTGTGCGTTCAGCCGCTGCTTTGGAGTTTGTCACCACGCAAAGCATGGGGTCAACCGCGTCCAAAAAGGTTTGATTCATGTTGATATACCCGTGATGGGCAACCTTGAGCACATCCGCCTTAAACTCGCTGGCGGGGTAAATGCTCAGGAAATGCTTTTGCGTATCGCTGCTGGCATCGGCCATCAACAGCACGCTGCGCTGGCCGTAGACGACTTTCAGTACCAGGCTGTGACGGTTTTTATCAATTCCGGGCGTTTCATCGCGATAGACGGTGATTGCGGCATCGCCCAAGGTAAAGTAATCGCCGTCACCAATGCGGTGATAGGGAATGCTGCGGCGTGTAAGCAGCTCCCGCACCTTCAGTTGATACTTGCTGGCGGTGTAGTCGTCCGTGTAGCAGGAGAGGTAGGCATCAACGGTATATTCATCGCGCGCTAGGATTTTGATTAGGCCTTGAATGTGATCATCGTGGGCGTGGGTATTGAGTAAATAATCAAAGTGCTGCACATCCAATTTGTGCAGCACGCTTTCGATATGCGGAAACTGCCAGTTGATCGCGCCGTCTACCAGCAGGGTATGGGTGCCAAAGCGAAGCAAAATGCTATCGGATGCACCACGATCGATAAAATCCACAGTCAAGAGTTTGGCATCCTCAGCAAAAGAAAAATCCTGCGCCGAAGGCACCGGTTCGAAGGGCGCGTTTGTGTTTCGGAGGGTAAACAGCATCGCACTGTCAGCAAAAGCGACGGAGACCATAGCAAGTATCCATACGATGACGATCCAGAATCCGAGATATAGCTTTCCTTGTTTGGGCCATGGGTGTCGGGGTTTGGAAACCTGCTGATTCATGTTGGTTGGGAAGTTCATAGGCACCACCTCCTGGTTATATTGGGTTAATTGCTTCCTTTGTAAGGGTTGCGGACAGGGTTTGTTTGCGTTTTGTATCGCTTAGTCCATCGCCAGCGACAGGTAAGGGGCACTGCCGCTCAGTATAGGCTCGGGGATTAGCCAGTGAATCATCCCAAAGGGGCGAAGGCTGGCACCGGCAGCGCTTCCTTGGGGAAGCCGTACAAGGTATTGGGTTTGCTTGAGCGCATGATGAAGGACCGATAAAGCATCCAGCACGCTTCCGGTAGGCAGGGCAAGCTCACGCACCAGCACGCCGGTATCCGTCTGCTCCCACGCGGCGCAGCCATAGCCGCCATCCCAGCGCAGGCGCATCACACCGCCGGGTTTAGCAAAGGTCTGCGTGGCGTAGGCGACTGCGCGTGCAGACCAACGCACATACAGGCGGCTTCCGGCAAAGGCCAGATCCCGCAGGCAGCTATATTCCACCGGGGAGCAATCACCGTGCTGGGGATTGCCGGGCAGTGGGGGCAGTGCATCACCGCGTATCGTCAGTTCGTCAAGCATGAACTCGGTGTGGTAGTCGCGTGCTTGGTAGAAGGCAAACAGCGCAGCACCACCGGGGACTAGAATGCACGCAGCTTCGCCAAGCCTCTGCACATGCTCATGAGCGGCCTGCATCAGTGCGGTGGAAATACCGAGATTGCGGTACAGCTTGCGGGTTGCTATGGCATAAATATAGCGGGCAGAAAAAGTCTGCCCGCCATTTGTTAGCAGCGAAACCGGAAGCATGCTCAGCATACCGGCGATACTCCCGTTCCGTATGTCCACCAGCATATTGTTGTGGTCATGTCTTTGATCAAAATACGTTTCGACCGCTGTCATAGGGTCGCCGAAAGCTTCCATCCATAGGGTGGTCAGCTGGGGTTGGTCGGACGGTTTTGCAAAGCGAATCATGTGTTACAGCGGCTCCTTTAAAGTGGCCAGATACTTATCCACCAGCCGTACCGGATTATAGGATAGCTTGGCACGCCGTAAGCCCGTCACCCCGGCATCTTCTTCCCGGTTGATGAAACTGTACTGCATGCAGTTGTGCTGTACAAACTGCTGGTTGATCATCTGGTACGCGCCCTGCACATCGGAGAAGGCTTTTTCAAAATGTACTAAAAAGGTATCTTCGTTCAGCGGATCGCCGATGGAAAAGGCAACCACGCCAGCCTGCGTGCGGATCAGCCCGCCGGTCAGCCCCAGCTCGTCAAAATGACGGATGGCCGATTCAACCGCGCAGTACTCGTCGCTGATCGCCATATCACCCACGCAGCCGTTCTGCATACACCAAATGGTGTTCATCTTGCGTACATCGTCAAAATTATCCGGGCCCATCGGTTCATACTGCCAGCCGGGGTTGTTCTCTAAAAACCGGTTGATATGATTGCGCTTTGCGCTGTACTTTTTACCGGTGAGTGAAGCCAGCGCGTGGGTTTCGTAAATATAGTCAGCACCATCGCGGTCGTTTGCAAAGGCAAACTTGCCGGGGAACAGGGTTTCCAGCGTTTCTTTGGCCTCAGGCAGCACGGTGTTAAACACGAGGGGGAATCCGAGCGCTTTGGCATCGTCCGCCAGTGCGTGGATGACGGGTTCCAGCGGGCCCTGCCCGGCAGGGAACATGTACAGGGGGTTTACGGGGTTGGCGCGCAGCAGAAAATAATCATCCATGCGTGCGATATGGTGGTGATAGCTGTTACGCCATACAAAAGCGGTCGTAAAGTTATATTCAAGACAATCTCTTGAACCCAGCTTCAGCAGCGGGTCGATCCATTGTTTGTCGTCCATTGTAATATCGCCGAATTGTAATTGCAAGCGCAAAGAACCTCTTTTCGTCTATTCAGTACTACGGTATGCCCTGATAAAGTGGGCATACCGTAATTATATCAAATTGTTTGGATTTAGCCAACGGGAAAGCGCACATCCGTGCGTATTGTTATTCGCCCGCCGAGAAGGTAACCCGCGTGGCCTGGTTGCCGACGACAATAAAGGTGTGGCCGCGCTGCAGCGAGATTTCGTCGCCGTTTTGATCCACAAACACAATACGACTCTGCAAGGATTCGCGGCTCCAGCCGCCTTCGATGTAGCGGCCGCCGATGAACAGCTCTGCCGGGCCGCTTCCGACCATCTCCGGCAGCAGTACATAGTTCCCGTAGAAACGGTAGGGAGTACGCATCACAATCACGTTGCTGAAGGTGACCGCCGTATCCGGATCGCTGTAATCTGCAAACACACCGGTATCCACCATGCGCGCGTAGCTGTTTTGTTCGGCATCGTAAATGTAACGCGCCCAGCTGGCAGGATTGCCCATGGTGTCGTCAGTTTTACTCGAAAAATGAGCGACTTCGATATCGGTCGCCGGGACGCCCTCTACAGGCAGTGTATCGCTGAAACGGTACGGCTTCTGGATAAACTGCGTGTCCAGCCCCAGTACCTGATCGCGGATATCCTGCAGGTTGGCCATGGTGTTGAAGTACTTGCCCTTACCGTCTACCGAGCTTTTGTATGCTCTCTGTGCGCCGATCAGGTTAAACGACAGGCCTTTTTTATATAAATCGAAACTCGACATGCTGCGGCTGATATCCAGTGCGCTGGCTACGTTATCGGTCGGCCCGCCGGCATATACCAGCGGCGCGTTGTAAATCTCCCGCAGCTCGATAAACGGCACACGTGCCGAACGGCTGCTGCCCGCCTGCTCGGGGATGTTGTCGGCAAATAAACCGACCAGTTTGGTCGCGCCAGCACCGGCGTTGGGCAGTTGGAATACGATATCGGCCTGAGCGATACCAACCAGCGGCCGCGCATTCTGTGCGTTATCAAACACCAGCATGATAGGCACATACAGGTGTTCAAACGGAAGTCCTGTGATGGAGCTTTCGCCCGCGATGATGGGATTATCCGGATAGGAGGTATGGAAAGGAATGTCGCGTGGCACAGAACCGTCCAGGGTGATGGGTTGAGCCTGCACGCTGCCAAGGCCCGCAATGAGTATGATGAGCGTTGCAATGAATACGCGTTTTATGTTGGACATGGTATCCTCCTGATGCATTGGAGTTTGATTTGCTTTCTATAAAGATAACGAATTCGCTGTGCAAAGTAAAGAGGAAAGAGCAAAGAAGTGCTTACGGTTGTAAAAATTAGTAAGCTACAAAACCTTGGCATCACCACAAGAGGACAGCCCGCAAAACGAGATCGTATTTGCTTTCCAAAGATTGTTATTGTATAATGCCTGTACAGACAATAACACAATACTTTCGATCCACCAACGGAGGATTGTAGCCATGAATGCCGACAAAACGATGATTACGATCGGGCGCGAGTATGGCAGCGGCGGAAGCGACATTGGTAAAGCGCTCGCGGAAACGCTGGGGATCCCTTTTTATGATAAGGAGATACTGTCACTTGCTGCTCAGGAAAGCGGAATATGTGAGGCGCTGTTTGAAAACCACGATGAAAAACCGGTGCCGAGCTACCTGTATTCGCTGGCCAGAGGCATCGGTGATATCGCCCAGACGAACCTGACGGGGGAAATGCCGCTCAACCACCGGATTTTTATGGCGCAATTCAAGGCAATCACCCAGGTCGCGTCCAAAGGACCGTGTGTGATTGTGGGCCGCTGCGCGGACTATGTCCTCAAGGATCAGCCGCATATGATCAGCATCTACCTATATGCGGACCTGGCCGCGCGTATTGAGCGGACGATGAAAAAGCAAAACATTGACAGAGACACCGCCAAAGAACTGGTGCACAAACGCGACAAGCAACGCCAGGGATATTATAATTTTTTTGCTGACGGCAACTGGGGCCACCGTTCCAACTATCATTTGATGTTCAATACCACGGGGCTCACGCCGCAAGCCGCTGCCGATACGATTATCGCATTCATTGAGCACAAAACGCTATAAAGGCTTGGGAGTTTCGGCAGGCACGAGCAGCGCTGAGAATTCGCCAAGAGCGATTTCCAGCGCTTCTTTGCTGATGTAGTGCAGGGCGACGCCGTCAACGGTTAGTACATCGCTAAGCGCATCCAGCGGGTAGGCGGCCAGTGTACGCTTACGGCCCTGAACGGTTTCGATACTCATACGCCAAAGCGGTGTTTCCGTTGGGGCAGTCACCTGTGGCAGCGTGCCGGTAACCGACAGCTGCCACAGCCTGGTTACCAGGGCATCAAAGGCCTCAGCGGAGATAGCATCGCCGTTGCAGGTCGCATTGGTGGTGTAGACAATGTTGCCGGCTTCGTCGGTTAACAGCTCGTTATTTGGCAGCACGGTTTCCAGGTACGACGCTTGAAATTGCAAAACGCCGGTACCTGTCTGCACGGTGATATTCTGTACCGCAGCCCCGCCCATATCGGCGGGGTTTTTGGTGGTGTAGCTGTCGGGTGCTGCATCCAAAAATGTATCAATCAGCAAGGCTGCCACACGGTAGACGGTGCCTTCGTACTCTACGTAGCGGTAAAATTCCCCGTCGGCATCGCCGATGGAAAGCGTAATCGTGGACGGCTCCAGGGTCAGGCGCTGCAGCGCACCATTGTTACCGGTGGTGGTATAGTTTCCGCCGCGCTGCGAAATAGTAAGCACTGTTTGTGGATGGAGCAGCCCATACTCGGCGCGGGTTATGTCCGACAGGGGCTGCAAACGCGCGCCGAGGCGAATCGCACTGATGGCGTGCAGCAGCGTTTTGGCAGTCTGCGCGCTCATCGGGTAGGTATAGGGGCTTTGCAGCATACCGCTGATCGTGCCTTCTGCATTGGTTTCCAGCGCACAGACAATAGGGATACCTTCGCCGTGCTGTATGCTCACATGGTCAACAAGCGAGGGTACGATGGCCAGCTGTGTAAATGTTCGCAGCATATCGGTGGGGGTATCAAACGTATCATACACGCCGGAGTGACACAGATAGACGGCGCTATCGCCCGACCAGCGGTAGTAGTGGTATGAGCTGCCCAGCATGGTCGTGCCAAGCTGTATGGTTACGTCGCTGCTGTCGGAATACGTTGCCGTGACCGTGATATTGGGCGGTTCAAGCTCCATGGAGGGCAGTTGATCTGCAACGGTGGTTACATCGTCTGTAATAGTGTCCTCAACATAAAGGGTGGTTACATATTTAATCATATCGGCTGAAGTTTTTTCGTTGATAGGCTCCAGCGTGCCGCCATCGGAGCGGAGGTACAGCTTGCCATCCTGGTTGACCAGAGTATAGGAGTCAGCATTGCGCTGCGTAATGGTGATGGTCTTAAGGGAAACCGGGTCTAGCTCTTCAATGGTACGGTAGGTCGGCTCATTGAGCACGGGTTTGGCGGTTTTAGGCGGGTGTTTCTCTAAAAAAGACGGCAAAATCCATACAAAAGCCGCCGCCAAAATCAGTACGGCGGCGAGCAGTATCAGTGGCAGAAAGCGGCGGAACCCTTTTCTATCGGATCGGTTCAAACTCCGTCATCCTCCTTCAAAATCAAGACTTAGCGGCTTCTGCGGGGCAAAAGCACATACAGCGCCAGTAAAAGAATGAGCACAGGCACTGCCGCCAAAAGCGCGATGGCCGGGGCCGGGCTTTGCACCGTCAGTCCCGGGTGTAGCGCTGCTTTGGCGATGATATCCAGCGAGATGGGTTTCTGGGGAAGCAGTTCGCCCATCAGCTGGAGGATGAACTGCTGGTTGAAGGTGCGCTGGTATATATACTCGTCGGTAAACACCGTGGAGTTGCCGATGGCAAACATGCGGCTGATGTTGCCGTTTGTGTGCATACGGGCGGACAGAATGGCAAGGGTCTGCTCGCCGCGCGGGTCGCCCGCCTGATATGCAATAGAACCGTTATTATCGGTCAGATCGCGGATATAGGCGTTCGGGCCGGACTTGAGCACCACGGCGGCAGACAGGGCCGCATCGCTTGTCGTCGGTGTTTCAAACGCGCTCGCGCCAACCAAAAGCAATACATCCATACCGTTTTGAATCAGTGGGGCTGTCATTTCCAGGGTTTCAAAGTTTGGAATCAGGTAGATGGGCTCGCCATAGTAGCTGCCAGAATCCTCCTCGGATGCAACCACAATGCCCGGCAGTGGGACGACGCCGTAGCTGCGCAGCAGGGCCTGATAGTTTTGCAAATCCAGTGCATCGGTATAATCGCGGATGATGAAGAAATTGCCGCCGCGCTGTGCAAAGGCTTTCAAGCTGTCGATTTCGCCTGCGGTAAAGTCCTTATACGGACCGGCAATCAGCAGCAGGCTGATGTCGTCAAGCGCGTTGTCTTGGAGGAGATCGACGGTTTTTACATCGTAGCTGTTGCTTTTGAGAAAATCAATCAGCGTGGACAGAGTCGCGGTGGATAGCTCCCCGTGCCCTTGTGATATGCCAATTACGGGCACATCACCCTGTGACACATACAGGATGGCTTCGGTGATGTTTTTCTCAAACGCCAACCCGGCAATCTGGAACGATTCGCTTGCGATATCGTATCCCTGGGTGATGAAATCCTCATAGGTTAGAATTTTGTAGCGGTTGGTGCTCGGGCAGCTGACCACAACACTGTCGGCGGTTACCGAGGATTGCAAATCCCCTTCAAACAGCGTGACAAAGCCGGGGTTTCGGGCCAAATCAATCGCCTGCACGGTAATTTTATCGGACAGTTGCCGGTACTGCGTCAGCACTTCGTACAGCTGCGAATCCATCGTGTTTTGATAGACCAGGTACAGCGTGATGGGCTCTTGCAGGGTATCAAGCGCTTTTTTTGTCTCTTCACCGGTCATGGTGTAGCCGTTAAAGGAATAATCCTTCCGCCAGCCGTAGTGGCTTTCCAGGCTTTCAATGGCGATGTTGACCAGAATGCCGATGGCGATCAAAATAGCCATTACCAGCGCGCTGTATGCGCCAAAGCGCCACTTGGGTTTGCGCAGGAAACGAATCAACTTCTGCATTACGCTGCACCTCCCTGGGAGAAGCGCCGCGCATCCAGCAACCGCATGGTGGCGATGACAAACAGCACGATAAAGCTTACAAAAAAGGTGACGCTGGAAAAGCTCAGCTGCCCCAAAAGAAACGGCTTATACCGGTCGTACAGGCTTACAAAGCGCAGCGTGTGTTCAATCGCCGGTACGGGGATAGCCTCGGCGATTAAATCCATCATCCATAGGACCAGATTGCCTGCAAATGCCAGGAAGGCAGCCGAGGCTTGGCTCATCGCAAAGCAGGTTAAGAACATGTCGATCGCCAGAAAACTGAGCGCTTGCAGTGTAAAGCCCAGATAACCGACAAACCATTCACCTGCGTACACTTTGCCGTAGATCATCATCACTAGCGTGCAGGCGTTGGTTAGCAAAATGGCGATGCCCATCACAGCGGCGGCGGCCAGAAACTTGCCCAGCACGATGGACGGCAGGGGAACGGGGCTGGACAGCAATAGCTTTTCGGAATGCCTGCGCGATTCTTCACTGAGCAGCCGCATGGTGAGCAGCGGTGCCAGCAACATGGTCAGCAGCGAAAGCTGCGATAGAAAATACAGCAGATCGCCCGACAGGGTTGTAATGTTGTTAAGGTAAAAGATCACGCCCGACAGGGTGGCAAATACGCCCAAAAACACATAGCCTGTCGGTGTGTGAAAATAGCTTGTAAATTCTCGCCTGAAAACGGTTTTCAACCTGAAGCCTCCTATTCGGCGATGGCCTGAAGGAAGATCTGTTCCAGATCATCCTCGTGGCGGGTCATGCGCAGGATGGGCGTGCCCAGCGCGCTGCACAGCGTGAATACTTGTTTTTCCGGCATGGCGGTTTTCCCAAAGGTCAGCGACACGGCAATGACTCCCGGCTCGGACGAGGGTAGCGTTTGCATGGATTGCAGGTCGTTTAAATGCTGCAGCGCTGGAGTTAGTTTCTTCGATTCTCCCTGGATACGGCAATGCACGGTTGCGCTGCCGCCGCCGATAGAGTTCATATCGGTGTTGAGCTTCACTTCACCTTTGTGCAAAATCACCACACTGTCGCACAGCTGGCGCACTTCCGGCAGAATATGCGATGAAAACAGGATGGTGTGATCGTGACTCAAGCTCTGTATCAGCGCGCGGATCTCGGTAATCTGTTTCGGGTCAAGGCCAACGGTCGGCTCATCCAGCACCAGCACTTCGGGATTGCCGCATAATGCTTGGGCAAGCCCGGCCCGCTGGCGGTACCCTTTGCTCAGGTGCGACAGCAGACGATAGCGCATATCCCAAAGCCCTGTTGCATGCATAATGCCGGCAACATGGTCGGGGATTTCTGCTTTTTGAACTTTTTTGAGCGCCGCAGCAAACCGCAGATATTCCTCCACGGTCATCTCATCATACAGCGGTGGGTGCTCTGGCATGTAGCCCAGCTTGCGTTTGGCCTGGGCGGGGGTCAGCAGCGGATCTTTCCCATCCAGCTTTACGCTGCCGGCTGTAGGGGCAAGGCAGCCCGTGATGATATTCAAAAGCGTGGTCTTCCCCGCGCCGTTTTGGCCGAGCAAGCCTAACACGCGTCCTTTTTGCACCGTGAGATTCACGGATCGCAGCGCATCGACGCGACCGTAACGCTTAAAGACGTTCAGAACTTCCAGCAAAATGCCGTCCCTCCCGCGAACTTGATTTCTTTTCAATTATAGCAGACAAAGCGTGTAAGAATATGAATGGTTTGTGAACAAGTGCTCAACAAACGTAAATCCTGTCAGCCTTCCAGCGCTTTCATTTCCTCGGCAACGCTTTGCTCGCAGGAGCGCATGGCCAAAATGGTTTTTTCAAACAGCGTGGGCATGTCCCAGCCGAGCATCTCTGCGCCGCGGCTGATAATATCGCGCGAGCAGCCCGCAGCAAAGCGCAGGTCCTTGAACTTTTTACGGACGCTGGAAACCTCCATGTCCGATACGCTTTTGGACGGACGCATGCGTGCCGCCGCGCCGATCAGCCCGGTCAGCTCGTCGGTTGCAAACAAAACCTTGTCCATCATATGCTCCGGCGGAATATCGGCGCAGATGCCGTAGCCGTGGGAACAGATGGAGCGAATCATATCTTCACCGACACCGGCTTCCCGCAATAGCTCCGGCGCTTTTTGGCAGTGCTGCTCTGGATATAGTTCAAAGTCGATATCATGCAACAGCCCCACAGTCGCCCAGAAATCGGCATCGCTGCCAAAGCCAAGGTCATTGGCATACCAGCGCATAACGCCTTCCACAGTCAGCGCGTGGTAGAGGTGGAATGGTTCTTTGTTGTACTTGCGAAGTAGTGCCATCGCTTCCGGCCGGGTCGGCTTGCTTTGCATGGGATAGCCTCCTCTAAAAACTGTATACAATCTGTACCCCATCATAGCATGAAACCGTGCTATAGAAAAGAGTTGAAGGCCTTTTTTAGTATAGCGTTGCGCCTGCAGGCCGCAGATGTTACAATAATCCGGTAAATATTCACGGAATGCAAGAAACGGGGAAGGTGAACCGTTTATATGATGGAGCGTTCTCAGGGTTTGCAGGGCGCGGAGGCACAGGCCCAAGCGGCAAGCATAGAAACCCTGTACCAGCAATATGCCGATGATGTACTTCGCGTTTGCTATTTCTACCTGGGCGACCGCTACCAGGCGGAGGAAGTCTGCCAGGATACCTTTATACGGCTGATGACCAGCGGCACGCAGCTGACACAGGGTCGCGAGAAAGCATGGCTGCTCAAGGTCGCGCTCAATCGCTGCCGCGATCTATGGCGCAGCGGGTGGGTGAAGCGTGTGGTGCTGGGCAGTCCGCTGTTTGAAACAATCCCAGCGGAAGACACGCAGGACAAGCGGGATGATGAAGAGGCTATGATGACCGCCGTTCACCGCCTGTCACCGCCGTTTCGTGAGGTCATCATGCTGTTTTACTATCAAAACTTCGGCATCAGCGAAATCGCAGAGATTTTATCTCTGCCGGAGGGAACCATATCCAGCCGATTATCGCGCGCGCGCGCTAAACTGAAAGAATTCTTGGAAGGAGATGAAGCGTAATGAGCCAGTTGGAGAATTTGAAAGAGATCGCTGACCGCAACCTTGGCGGGTTGAAGGCCGATACGCGCATGCTCCATGAAATACTTAACGGGACCGCGGCACCGCGTGTGCGCCGGTTCCGCTGGCAGTCTGCGCTGGTCGCCGGAGCGGCGGCAGTTGTGCTGCTGGTTGCCGGGGCACTCGGGTTGCCGCAACTATTGCAGCAAGATAGCGATTTAGGCGTTGTGTCTCATTCCGCAGGCGGCAATGCGTCCCAAACGATGACCCTGACGGCCAATGTACCGGCAGGCAGCGTAAATATCACGGAATCGGCCGGGGATGTGCCGGGTTACCATAACCTGTTCGCCTCTAGCCAGAGCGCAAACTTCCCGCTGATCAAAGTCGGGGAGAAAACCTATCACATGCTGACCAGTGCAGTCACGGCCTCATCCGGCCAACTGGGCGAGACCTTAGGCATCGTGACCGATTTTACTGCGGAACCGGCCGTAAGCTCCGGCGGTATTGTAAGCAATACGGTAGGAGCAGGCCAAACGGTGTACGCGGTGCAAGGGATGTCGTCTGCCATGGTTGCTGCGGAAGTGCAGGGCAAGCTGCGCGTGTTTCAGCGCGTGGGCTTTGCGGGCACTGCCATCACCGGCGGCGAAAGCCTGAAAGATGTCACCACCGGCAGCGCCGGAGTGGTGTCGATTGAGCTATCTGGCATGGGCCGCGTAAGCGATGCTGAGCAGGTGCGCATGCTGATGGATACCTTGTTCCGTTACGCCCAGTTTCAGGGTGCTTCCGATAGCCGCAGTGCTTCGGACAGCCTGCTGTTGCAGCTCAGCAATGGTCTGACCGTGCAGCTGCACGCCGGAAACGGCACCGTAAGTGCGTGCGGCAGCTGGAGCTGCCCGGAGTTCTTTGAAGCATTTGAGGATGCTGTATCGCAGTAAAAAACGAAGCATAGTAAGCCTTTCAGCCGTATACGAGAGTATACGGCTTTTGTTTACAATTTCATACTTGACAACTTGCCAAGTGTACTATATGATGCAGGTGTACTAGGACGATTAATACACTCCTTCAGAAAGGAATACGCCATGTTTCAAATTGACCGAATGGGTAGAAAGCCGATCTACGAGCAGATCATCGAACAAACCGAGATGATGATCGTCTCCGGTGCGCTCAAACCCGGAGACCAGCTCCCCAGTGTGCGTGCCCTGGCGCAGATGCTTTCGGCAAACCCCAACACGCTGCAAAAAGCATATGCTGATCTGGAACGGGATGGCATCACAACCAGCGCACCGGGAAATGGCCGGTTCATCGGCAAAGATGCCAAAGCCCGGATTCAAAACCGGATGATGAATTTGCTGGCAGACATTGAGCACTTATCGGCGAAACTGCATGCAGCAGATATTGAAAAATCGCTGGTAATGGCGGCGGTGGACAAGGGCTATGCCCGGAGTTTGCCGCGGACTGCACAAAGCAAGAAAGGACTCACCACATGATTATTGCAAACAATGTGAGCAAACGCTTTTCCGATATCGTAGCGCTGGATCACGTAAGCTGCCAGATTCCCGATAGCAGCGTATACGGGCTGGTCGGTGCAAACGGCGCAGGCAAGTCCACCTTTATGCGCCTTTTAAGCGGTATCTACAAACCCGATGAGGGAAGCCTGCTCATGAATGGGCAGCCGGTGTTTGAAAACAACACCATGAAAAAACGCAGCGTGTTCGTTGCCGATGAGCTGTGGGCCCTGCCCCGTGCTGACATGAAACGCATGGCGGAGCTGTACGCTGCGGCCTATGAAACCTACGATATGAAAAAGTTCCACGCGATGGCGGCCGAGTTCGGTCTCCCGGTGGACAGACCCCTAAACACCTTTTCCAAGGGTATGCGCCGCCAGGCGGCTATCATTCAGGCGTTGTCGACCGGCGCGGATGTGTACCTGTTTGATGAAACCTTTGACGGGCTCGACCCCGTGATGCGCAGCCTGGTCAAGAAAAAGCTGTATGACGAAGTATTTGACAGGGGTGCAACCGTCATTGTAACCAGCCACTCCCTGCGGGAACTGGAGGACACCTGCGATCAGCTGGCGCTGCTGTACAAGGGCGGCATCGTGCTGGAAAGCGATGTTAACGAGCTAAAGACCTCCATTGTCAAGCTGCAGGTAGCCTTTGCCCAGGACTATGATAAATCCCTGTTCCGGGGCTTGGATATCGTATCGTTTAACAAAGTCGGCAGCGTTTCCACCCTCATTGTCCGCGGTGACAGGCCACATTGCAAGGCAACGATTGAAGCCATGGACCCGCTGCTGCTGGAAATGGTACCCATCACACTGGAGGAGATTTTCGTCTATGAGATGGAAGCCCTCGGATATGTGTTTGATAAGGGGGAGAATGAAAATGAAGCTCTATAAGGAAATGCTGAGAAAACTCGGCGTTATCGGCCTGCCGCTGATGGCTGTAGTGATCCTTTACACGCTCATCAGGGGCGGCTCAGACTGCTTTGGTCAGTATTACATTCTGGAGCCCACCTCCGCAGTTTCTCAGATTATCGCACTGCGATTTTACGTATTCTCCGGTGCGCTGTTTGCGCTGTATGGATTCTCGTTCCAGTTCTCGCGCGCGGGCAGCGATGTATACCACAGCCTGCCGGTGAAACGCACGGAAATGTTCATGGCGATACTACTGGCGACGATGACATGGATGGGCGCAACCATCGTGCTCAGCGAGCTGGAAATGCTATTGATCTATCTTGTCAGCGGCTGTCCGTTTGTACCGGTGTACATTCCGCTGTCAATCCTCTACTACTTTGTTGCCTCCATGATCGTGTTCGCGGCGACGGCCCTGGGCTGCGCACTATCAGGCACCTTGATCACGGCCGTAGCATCGACCGGAATTATCTTGCTGCTGCCAAGACTTGTGCAGTTCTTCTTTGCCAGGGGCATTGTGGAGCGGGTACCCATCATCGGCTGGCTGGATTTTGGACCCTGGCTGGACCCCAGCACCAATGCTGCTACCGGGATTCTGGCGATGATGCTTCGCAACGTTTTCAACGGTCGCCTGATCACCTTGCCGCACATCCTGTACTCGCTGATTCCCATGCTGCTTATGCTTGGCGCGGGGTACTTCCTGCATGCTCGCAGACCCAGCGAGTTCGCCCATAGAAACGGTGGATACCGCGGCTGGAGCATTGCTATTGGTGTTATGCTAGCCTTTACGGTGCTGCTGCCGATAACGATGAATAACCAAAAGCTACTCTCCGTATACGGCGCATTGCTGCTGGCCGGCGCGCTGGGTGTGTATGTGGTCTATCAGCTTTTGGCCTCCAACACGCTGAAGAAAGCAGTGACGACGCTTCCGTATTTTGCAATCGCGGTTGTCGCGATTATCGGGTTTACAACGTTGGTGGATTCCAGCGCTGATACCATGCGCGATACGGTACCGGTCGCAAGTGAAATTGCCTCTGTGGAATTTCCGGGCTATGATCGTGTGTCGGGCGCACCAACCTATACCACCCTGCTAACGCAGGACATTTCCTACACTGATGAAGAAACCAAGGCGTACGTTTCCGAAAATCTGGCCGAAGCTGTGGCACAGCTGCAACCGGATGCTGTGTTTGATTACTACAGCTACAACAACTTAGAGGTCGTAGAACCGGTCATCATTCATTTGGCTGGCGGCGGCACCCTTCGCCGTACCATAAAGTTTGAGGATATCAACGAGCTGAACAGACTGCGCTCAAAAAACAGCGCTTTCAGTCAGGCAGTGCAAGACTTTCCGCCGCTGGACAGTGTGCAATACCTGTGGGCGGCCGCAGACTTTACACCGCAAGAAACCCGGGCCATACTGGAATCCTACATAGCAGAGTCTAAGGAGAAAGGGATCATTGGCGGCTACTATTACCGCACACGCAAGGTCGATATGTTCAATACCGGTGATTATCTGGTACAGGGATCACAGCAGGTGATCGGTGGTATGTATACGGCAGGGCATGTCGGCAACCAGCGGTATAACGATTCCTACAGTATCCGGCTTGAAACACCCAAAACAGCAGGCCTGGTGATGCAAATTTTCAACACGAATGCTCTGGACGACTCTGTTGCCAAACTGCGGGAGAGGCTCCAGCAATTTGACGAGTCTGCTAAAAACGACGATGAAAGCCTCAACCTCGACCTGAGTGTGTATAACTATCGGGATGCGAACGGGCATGTTGTCCAAAACAGCGTTTCCTTTTATAAAAATCGGCATACCATGGATAGCGTGTATGCGTTTGACGCGCTGCAACAGGAGTACATGCAGCTGTTTGCCGATGCGCTGGTGAACACAGAGGTTACCGATGATCCGACCGGGGTGTTTATCGGACTGAACTGGAGATACCGAAGTGGGAATCCTGAGGTTGATAACAAGGAAAACAACGTGTCAACCGTGTTCCTGCGATTTAGCGATGAAGACAGTGAACAAGCGTTCCTCACGCTAATGGATGAATGGAACGAAGCGCAAGAGCAGATTATGGGACCAACCTTGAACTAAAATGCTTGCCGGCCCGCCCAAACAAAATTGGGCGGGCCTTCTTGCGCGGCAGCACAGGAATTTTCAAAAATTACAGCGCAACCGGGGTGGAAAGCGTTGACAGTTGAAAGGCGCTATTGTATAATATCCTTCGTTGCTAAGGCAACAATAGCGTCCTTCGCTTGAGCGTTCGTATCGCAAACAGGCGTCGATTGAATCGGGCGAATGTGCTGCGGGCGTGGCGGAATGGCAGACGCGCTGGATTTAGGTTCCAGTGCCCAAAAGGCGTAAGAGTTCAAATCTCTTCGTCCGCACCAAACCCGGTTTATGTGGAGCATGCGGTAGTAGCTCAGTGGTAGAGTGCCACCTTGCCAAGGTGGATGTCGCGAGTCCGAATCTCGTCTACCGCTCCACTTTTTTTCTTTCTGTCGGCATGCTGCAGCCGGAGTTCTACTATGCGGGTGTAGCTCAATGGTAGAGCTCCAGCCTTCCAAGCTGGCCACGTGGGTTCGATTCCCATCACCCGCTCCAATCGTCGTCGCGGACTACATATCGTTCGCGGCGGCTTTTTATTTTGTAATAAAAATCACCTCTCACTCATTCCGTCGCTCCTCCTCTCGCCTCGAAACGGGTTTCTCGGCGCATGGACGGGGTACGAGCGCGGACTTCGCTAAGTTCGCGACGACGTTTCTTTTGTAAAGAAACGTCATCTCTCACCCCGCTCCGTCGCTCCTCCTCTCGCCTCGAAACAGGTTTCTCGGCGCATGGACGGGATACGGGCGCGGACTTCGCTAAGTTCGCGACGACGTTTCTTTATGCAAAGAAACGCCATCTCTCACCCCGCTCCGTCGCTCCTCCTCTCGCCTCGAAACGGGTTTCTCGGCGCATGGACGAGGTACGGGCGCGGACTTTGCTGCGTGCAATACAATAAAAAAGACCGCCGTAGCGGTCTTTTTTGTCAGGGCTTTTGAAATTGAAGGTAAAATGTATCCCCGGGATGGGACTCGATTAGCTGAAATCCGCAGCTTAGGCACAGGGCTTGGATAGAAGCGGCGGATTGATGTTTGTGATCCAGATACACGCCGTAGGTGGTGTGAATGTCAGTGCCGTTTGCGTCAATATCCAGTTCAATGATAAAGGGATCGGCTTTTTCGATGCGAGCGTCCCATAGGCAAAGGGTGCCGCCGGGCTTGAGCACACGAAAGGCTTCGGAGAGTGCTTTTTTCAGTGTGGCTTCCGGAAAGTACATCACACTGAAAAAGGCCGTTACAGCATCAAAGCTTGCCTCTGCAAAGCGAAGGTCGGCTGCATCCATGCGCTGCTTTTCAAACCCGTCCGGGGCTTCGTCCAGCTCATCCTGCCGGTTATCGATCGCCAGCACCTGCTTTTGATATATACGACCGATAATACCCTCGCCGCCACCGCCGATATCCAGTATTTTGCCTTGTAGTTCGCGCCGCAGGGAGACGAATGCGTGCAGCGTGACTTGATAATCGCTCACGGATTACCGGAACGCGTCGGGGTTCAACGGGAGCAAATCAGGGGTGACGAACAGGCCGTCCTTGCGGATGAGCTCGCCGTCTAAATAGATCTCGCCACCGCCGTACTCCGGACGCTGGATAGCAACGATATCCCAGTGAATGGCGGACTTATTGCCGTTGAAGGCATCGTCGTAGCTGGAACCGGGGGTAAAGTGGAAGGACCCGGCAATCTTCTCATCAAACAGCGTATCGCGGATGGGCGTGAGCACAAACGGGTTGACACCAAAGGCGAACTCACCAATGTAGCGTGCGCCTTCATCCGTATCAAGGATTTTGTTCAAGCCCTCGGTATCGTTACAGCTGGCGTCCACAATTTTACCATCTTTGAAGGTAAAGCGAATGTCTGTATATACCTTGCCCAGGTACAGGCTCTCGGTATTGTAGCGCAAGGTGCCGTTGATGGAATTTTTCACCGGGGCGGTGTACACTTCGCCGTCGGGAATGTTCAGCTTGCCATCGCAGATGATGGTGGGGATGTCTTTGATGGAGAAGCTCAGGTCGGTATCCGGGCCGATGATGTGTACCTTGTCTGCTTTGTCCATGCGCGCCTTGAGTGCTTCCATGGCCTTGGAAAGCTTGGAATAGTCCAGATTGCAGACGCTGAAATAGTAGTCTTCAAACGCTTCTGTGCTCATCTGCGCGCTCTGTGCCATGGCATTGTTGGGGTAGCGCAGCACACACCAGCGCGTGTCCGGTATGCGAATCTGTCCGTGCACAGGGTGGGAGTATTCTTTATTGTACAGGGCCATTTGCTCGGCACTGACGGCGGATAACTCATACCCGTTGTCAGCCGCGCGGATGCCCAGGTATGCCTGCATTTGCTGCATCAAATCCGAATCGTTTTTGGCCTCGATGGCATACTGCGCAGCGGTTGCGCCCTGCATCATGCGGCGGCGTACCTGCATATCGCGGTGACACACAAAGGGCACACCGCCCGCTTCGTACACAGCGTCCAGCAGGGCAAGAGCAAACTCTGGCATATCGCCGAATAGCTCGATTAAAATGTTTTCACCGGGTTTAAGCTCGCAGGAGTACCGGATCAGCTGTTGGCTAAGTTGTTGTAATCGGGGGTCTTTCATGTAGGGACTCTCCTTTTTTGTAGAATCGTTTTTGTAGCCATTTCGCTGCCGGTTTTTCAACCCCATAGGTGAACACCATGGCCGTTAGGATGGCAAGCGAATAACAGGTGAGCGTATAGGGTATTTGCAGGGTGGGTTCTTGTTGAAGGCTGGCGGGAAACAGCGGGCGGATGACATTAGCCGCCAGCACCTGATGCCAGATGTACAGGTTGAGGGAGATGACCGATAAAAACCGCATCAGCCTGTTATCCAGCAGTTTTTGCAGTATGTGCGGCAGGAATGCGGCCGAAAGCATCGCCGTGAGCATGGTCAAGGCAAGCGGAAGCCGCATCATCCACTGCGACAGGTGCAGCGAGAGCAGGTCCCTAGTGCTGTAGAAAGACTGAAGCCGAAGAATACGGGTCAGCATAAACAGACAAAGCAGGAACAGGGGAACCGAAAGCCCGGCAGCCCACAGCTTGAAGCTGCGGTGCTTTGCCAGGCGGCACAAGCGGACGTAGAGGATCGCGCCGAGCATGCCCAGCGCATAGACATCCATAAATGACGGAAGCTGATTGACCAGCATGGTCAGGTTGGTTTGCGTAAGGCCGAACGCCGCCCGGAACAAGAGCCCTGTGCCGGACATGAGCAGCAGCGTGGTGGCGGGTCGATGCCGCATCCAGCGGACAATGAGGGGAAACAGTAGATAGAACTGCACCTCGATGGCAAGGGTCCATAGCACACCGTTAAGCGGGGTGAACAGATAGGTGCTTTGAAAGAAGGTGAAGGTGAAGGTCAGGTGCGTTGCAAGGTCCAGTGCGGCCGTGCCGGTGCTAGTATACCCGCCGTTTAGCATAACCAGCAGGAAGATAAGCAAAACGGACACGAGGTACGAGGGGACAATGCGCATGAAGCGCTTTTGATAAAAGACCCGTGTTGTGGGCGGCAGGGTGCCCTCGTCCGCTGCCTGCGCATGGGGCAGATAAAGCAGAAACCCGCTAAGCAAAATCATCACTTCCACAAACAGGTAGCTGGAGCGCGTGAAAAAATCAAAACTGAACGGGGTTCCTGCGATAGTTACCTGTTGGGCAAGCCAACTCTGCTGCCAGAAATGGTAATTGCACACAAACAAAACCATCAGTGCGCGAAACCCATACAAAACACCGATGGTCAGTTTGTTTTGTTCATTCGCCTGCCGGATCATCCTGTACATCCTCCGGGGTCATCCGCTCGAAGCTGTAAACGGTTGCAGCATCGTCGACGGGTGAGAGCGAAAGCGCGGTATTGGTGAGGGTGTTAATGGTATAGGCGGGGGAAACGGAGCCGGGCGTGTCCCCGGTGGACAGGGTCATGCCATCGGTATTGAAGAAGCCGGACTCGCTCAGAATACTATAGCTGTTGTCTTGGGCAAATTCAGCGATACCACGCTCGGCCTTCCAGCTGCCCAGCAGCAGCTCATAGTTGGTTGCGCTGAGTGCATCGTGCGCGTCTGCGCGATCTGACAGGGCTTGCAGCAGCATAGCGGCGGTTTCGAGGTCGCCTGCTTGTTTTAGCCGCAGGGCTTCGGATAGGGTAAAGTCGGCAACCAGCTGCCTTGCCGCCGTTTCCTTGGGTAAATCGTCTAGCAGTGCGATGGCCGTTTCGGTATCACCGGATGTTTTCAGGCTCAGCCCCCACTGGTAGATGGCCTGTTCCAGCTGTGTCTGGCTGTCCCGATAGTCTCCCAGCGCGGCAAAGGCGACAATCGCCTTGTCGTATGCCTGGGTAGTCATCGCCTCGCTGCCGGCCGTATATTGCAGTTGCTGTAGGGTTTCCTGGCTGTCCTGATAGTCGCCCAACTGCGAAAACAGCGCAATGGCTTCGTCTGTGCTCCCGGCTGCCAGCGCTGCCTGTGCTAGTGCATAACGCGCCTGCAGGATTTTATCTGCGCTGTCCTGATAGGATTCTATCGCCGAAAACAGCGTGATCGCCGTTTCGTACGCTTCAGTGGTCAGTGCTGCTTGCGCCTGCTCGTAGCGCGCCTGGTTGGCCTTGTCTGCGCTGTCGGAATAAGGGTCCAGCGCGGTAAACAGCGCGATCGCGCTATCATAGTCCTTTGTTTCTAGTGCGGCTTCGGCAAGGCTGTAACGCGCTTGCAGGGCTAAGTTAGCACTGTCTTCATAGTCGCCCAGTGCTTCAAACAGGGGCGCGGCTTGGGCATAGTCCTGCGCGTCCAGCACAGTTTTTGCCTGTGTATACTGTGCCTGCTTGGCTTTATCGTCACTGTCGCTGTATGTGCCCAGCGACTGGAACAACGCAGCAGCCTGTGTATAGTCGCCAGCAGCCAGCGTGGCTTCGGCCAGGCGATACTCGGCCTGGTTTTTCTTGTCCTCGCTGTCCTGGTATGGGCCCAGTTCTTCATACAGCTTGGCGGCCGTTTCATAATCCTCATCGGCCAATGCGCTTTCGGCTTTCTTGTAGCGGATGGCTGTAATCTGTTCTTTCGCGTCCTGATAGTCACCTGCTAGGGTGAACTCCGCAGTGGCCGTCTCGGTGTCGCCTTGTGCCAGGGCGGCTTCTGCCAGTCCGTAGTGATAAGCGTTGACCTTGGCGGCGGCCTCAGCATGCAGAGGAATCGTCTCGTACAGGGCGATGGCGTCTGCAGAGTTACCGGACAACTCATACACCAACCCCTGCTGGTATACGCTTTCCCAGTAGCGGGTTTCCGAGTCCAGATACGGGATAACGCTCTGGAACAGCTCGGCGGCTTTGGCAAATTCCTGATTGTCGAAATGCTCTACCGCTAGAAAATACAGGCTGGCATTGGCCAGGATGCGGGCATCTTCATACTCACCGGCTTTTAAAAACAGTTTTCCGGCCTCTTCGAAACTGCCTTCCTCCTGTTTTTGCTTGCCTAAGAGGTAGTACGTTTCCTGTAGCTGGGTACCGATGTCTATGCTGTCCTGAATGGACTCAAATATCTCGGCGGCCTGTGCATACTCGCCTGCGGTAAAGGCGGCCTGCGCAAGAATGTAATCGCACGCGGCGACTTGGGCTTGCGCATCTTTGTAGTCGTCCAAACCGGCAAACAGCGTGCGTGCCTCTTGCGTATCTCCGCCTTCAAACAATGTCGTTGCTTGCTGGTACAGGCTTTCCTGTGCCATTGTGTCGCTGTCCTGATAGCCGGACAGCGCCTGGAACTGGCTGGCGGCCAGTGTATAGTCTTCATCTGCGAAACTGTTTTGAGCAATGCTGTACTGCGCAAACTGTGCCTGATCGCTGCTGTCCTTGTAGTCGGCAAGGGCAGCGTACAGGGTTGCGGCATCGGCATATTCACCCTGATCCAGCAGGGATTGTGCTTTCCTGTAATCGCTTTCCAGTACCATGGTGGCGGCATCGCGATAATCGCCAATGTCCTGAAACGCGGCACGGGCCTCGTCGTACTTACCTTCAGTTAGCAAGGAAGTTGCCTGGTTGTAATGGTACGTGGGCAATGCCCAGAATATGGTGGCAGAGGCAATGCCGGCTAAAAGCAGCACCGCAACCAGTGTGATGAACATCGCCCGCCGCCTGCGTACGGATCTGTGGCGCAGTACATCCTGATGCTGGGCAACGCGGTTGGCTTCTTCGCGTGCGGACTGGGCAACGGCGTTCAGCTTTTGCTCGTGTGCGGCAATCAGGTTTTCTACATTATCGGTTGTGTAGGAAGCAAACACCGTATCGCGCCAGCGCTTGCAGCGGCAGCAACGGTCGGATTTGATGTCGTTGGGCCGTCCGCAAACACACAGCCATACTTGCTCGGTCATCTGCGGATAGCCTACGGCATCCTCCCCGGCGACAAAACGAAGCTGATCCAGCTTTCGGCCGCCCGGCAGGGCATTGGTTTCGTACTCGACAACAAGCGCATTGCCGCGCCGCCAGACGGTGGCATCCGCAAACCAGACTTTTTCAATCACTAGGTCCACGCTTTGTACAGGGCCCCACTCGGTGGGCAGCATAGACACAGTAAAGGGCTTACCCGGCGGCGCATCGGCCACGGGCAGGCGGTCGGTTTGCTTGTGCAGGACAAACTCCTGATTGCCGTAGCTGGTCAGGGTAATCTGCACAGACACAACGTTTTTTTGGCTAACGTTGTTGAGAACGAAGCTACATTGCTTGGTGCGCTCATCAGGCAAAGTGTACTTCCACAGCTCTACCGGACAAGTCAGATCGATTTTCACGCTTATTCCTCCCGGTTGTCTTTGCGGTGAAGCGTAAGATTGTGTATGGAAAACATGAACATTCGCTTTCTATTTTACACCAGCAACCCTATTCTGTATAGTGCCATATGCACCCGGCTGTCTTTTGTGATATACTCTGAAAGCCAAATAGCGAAAGGGTGCACGATCATGATCCTGATATCTGTGGAAAACGTAAAGAAAAGCTTCGGCATTGACCAGATACTGCGCGAAGTAACGTTTTCCGTTCAAAAAGGCGAAAAAATGGGCTTGATCGGTGCCAACGGCAGCGGAAAAACCACGCTGATGCGCATACTGACCGGCGAACAAACACCCGATGAGGGTGCCGTTCACATGAACCGGGGCCTGAAGCTGGGCTACCTGGCGCAGATTGATGACATTGCGCCGGAGGACACCGTTTGGGATGCCATGCTGCGTGTGTTTGAGCGCGTGACTACGCTTGAAAAGCGCATGCGCGATTTGGAACATACGATGGCCGAAAACAAAGACGAGCAGGTTGCTTTGCGCCTGTCGGATGAGTATTATAAACTAACCGAAGAATTTAACAGGCTGGAAGGCTACGCCTACGAGGGCGAGATTACCGGCAAGTTAAGCGGGTTGGGTATCGATAGGCTGATGTATCACCGCAAGGTAAAAACCCTGTCGGGCGGCGAGCGTACGCGCCTGTCACTGGCCAAGCTGCTGTTGCAAAAGCCTGATGTGCTGCTGATGGATGAACCGACCAATCACCTGGACTTAAACGCCATTGAATGGCTGCAAAATTATTTAACGGAATACAAGGGCACGCTGCTGCTCATCAGCCATGACCGCTATTTCCTCGACCATGTTTGCGATACCATGGGGGAGATTCTGGGCGGGCGGATGTACAAATACACAGGCAACTATACGCAGTATATGGAAAAACGCACTGCGGAATTTGATGCGCGAATCAAAGCATTTCATTTGCAGCAAAAGGAGATCGAGCGCGAGCAGGCGATTATCGCCCGCTACCGCAGCTTCAACCGTGAAAAGTCTATCCGCGCCGCCGAATCCCGGCAAAAGCGGCTGGATAAGGTGGAAAGACTGGAAAAGCCGGAAGAAGAGCGCAGTGTACACTTTTCCTTTGATGCACGCCGCCGCATGGGCAGCGATGCACTGGAAGTAAAAGGGCTGTCTAAAAAGTTCAGCGGCAAGCCCGTGTTCCGGGATATCAGCTTCAAGCTGCGGGCGGGCGACCGTGTAGCGCTGATCGGCTCCAACGGCGTTGGCAAGACCACGCTGTTTAAAATCCTCAACCGTAAAGATACGCCGGATACCGGCACCGTGCGCTTTGGCACGAATGTGGATATCGGCTACTACGACCAGCACCAGCAGGACTTGACGCTGTCAAACACCGTGCTGGAGGAGGTCTGGCGCAGCTTCCCGTCGATGGAGCAGAGCCGGGTACGTACAGCCCTGGGGCAGTTTCTGTTCACAGGGGATGATGTGTTTTCGAAAATTGCATCGCTTTCAGGTGGCGAGCGCGGCCGTGTAGCGCTGACCAAGCTGATGCTGCGCAAGGATAACTTTCTGCTGCTGGACGAACCGACCAACCACCTGGACATGGACAGCTGCGAGGTGCTGGAAGATGCGCTTTCGGCGTTCCCGGGTGTCATATTTGCCATCAGCCACGACCGCTATTTTGTCAACCGCTTTGCCGACCATGTGATGGTGATGTCAAACGATGGCATTACCGTATACCCCGGCAATTTTGATGATTATCTGCTAGCGCGGGAACGGCCCGTTCCGCCGGAGACAACCGACGAAGGCCAAACCCGTACAGCCGTCATCAAGGACAGAAAAAAAGAGCGCAGGCAGGGCGCACAGCTGCGGCTGCTGAAAGCTGCCGTGACCGCGGCTGAAGATGCCATACTTGCCAGTGAAAAACATATGGCAGCGCTGGAAGAGCAGATGGCCGATCCGGCGATCTGTGCCGATCAGGAAAAACTGATCGAGCTTTCGTTGCAATATCAAAAAGCGCAGGAGCAAATGCCTGCGCTGTATACGGCCCTGGAAGAGGCCGAGGAAACCTTACAGGAAGCGGACGGCGAGTAAGCTACGCGACGATGGTTTCAAAAAACTCGACGGCGTTTTGCATGTCGTTTTGATTGGGCCTGTCTTTATGGATGCCGCCGACGAGCTTTAACGGGCCAAAGCTGTCCCAGGCGACACAAAAGTGAGAGCCCATGGGTTCAAAGCCTTGATCGCGCAACAGTTGCAGGCAGCGCTGGCTATACTTTGCGCCTTTATCATCGCCGCAGGTGTAGAGGACAAAGGCTTTGCGACCGTTGCCAGATAGACCGCTGAGAGCTTTGCGCACGGTGCGGTGCAGTCTGCCTGCGTAAATGCCCGAGGCTATGCCGATGATATCAAACTGCGCAGCGTCAACGCTGTCCTCTCCCGCTTTGGCGAGTACGACATCCGGATATGCGCCAGCGATTGCGTCCAGCAGCTTTTTAGTGTTCCCATGATGGGGAGACCGATACAAAATCAAGGTTTTCGGCATGGTATGGCTCCTTTTTGGCAATGGAGTTATGTTTGTCAGTCAGCTTGTTGATTAAAGCGAAAGCCATCCGATGTTTCTATACGGAAATCATAGGTTTGCAGATTTGCATACAGCGTAGCGCTGTGCTCTGCGCGTGTCCACTGCAGCGTTAGTAGCTGTGGCATTGGCTGCTCCATGGTCAGCTCGGCATCAAAACCGAAGGCCTGGCAGCTGCTGCGCATTTTGAGAAGTGTAAGCTGGTTTTGCACGATATCCCGTGTCAGTCCCTGCTCAATTTGCGCTGCCGACAGGTTGGTGCGGTTGATTTCCTTGTGCCCGCCTGCGCCTCCGTGGGCGACGGCTTCATGGTCGTTTGTACCGGCAAACAAATCCAGGTACCAAATCTGCGGCTTGCCCGGCATAAACAGCTGCAAAGCCCGTGCCAGCAGCAGCTTGCGCTCGTCCTCGCCCAGTGCGCTGAAGTAGGTGGCGTTCACCTGATAGTACACATTGGTTTGGCCGTGCAGGTCCTTTACCTTGCCACCACGGCTGACCACGGTATCGATCAGCGACTGAATACGTGCATCGGGCAAAAGGCCTTTCAGATCCAGCAGGGGAATGCCATCGTGGCAGCCCAGCATGGTCACCGTTCGGATGCCACTTTGGGTCTGCTCGCTGGCCCAGGCGGCCAGCAAATCGCCAGTATGCTCTTCCAGTGCATCCAATATCAGACCGGGCAGAAAAAAGTCGTAAGTCAGGTAGCCCTGCTCGGCAATCTTTTGATAGGTTTTTTCGCCGTAGCTGGCATGAATTTCGGGCAGCAGGGTCAAACTGTGTTTATCAGCCAGTTTGCGTATGTCAGCCAGCAGATTCCAGGTTTCCGGCTCGTTTAAAAAGTTATGCCGGCCGGGAGCTTTGGGTGCATAGGCAAACGCATCCAGCCGCACGATGCGTGCGCCATAGCCTGCCAGCATACCCAGCGTATGCTCGTAGAAGTCCCAGACCGCAGGCGACTGGATGTTCAAATCCATCTGGCCCAGATACTTACGGTTTTGTTCTAAATATTCAATCATCTCAGTGCGGGAAGACTCCCATACGCCAAAATCAATCTGATCAATCGTTTGCCCGGCATCAAGCGCAGCATTGACGATGCCCGCCAGTATATCCGCAGACGCATATTGCAGGTTGGTGATGCGCATAACATCCTGCGCATCCAAACGTGGATAGCGCACGGACTGGTAAAAGGTGTTCCAGTATGGCACGCTGCGGCCATCCGGGAAGCGCACCATTAATAGCGGCAGGCCGGGCTTGCGGAAAAACATGGGCTTGAGGTATTCGGGGTCTGGCTGCACAAAGCCCTGCGGGGTCATGGTACCGTGGCCTTGCCAGAAGCGGTTCCAGTCGATGAAAAAGTCCCGGTATTTCGATGCGTCTCCCTTTTGCAGCAAATCCTGAAACTGCGGAGAGAGTACGGACGCATGGTTGAGGATGAAGTCAAGCTTCAAATCAATGCCCAGAGCTTTGAGTGCATCCAGATCAGAAGCCGACGCGTAGCGTGTGTTCAGCGAGTAATCGATCACCGAAAAACCGCGATCCAGATCGGTATTAAACAGGCTGGGCAGGATGTAGGCCGCCGAAAACGCGCCGCGCACAGCGTCTGTCTGTAAAAAGCTGACGATGCCCTGCATGGTACCGCCCATGCTGTCCGGATAGGCGTTGAGCATCGGGGCGGCGGATACGGGGTTCTTTGAATCATGCATACTCATGCCTCCGCCATCAAGCGCCTGTACGCGCTGTAGGAGAGCAGGTCGCCCTCTTTAGACACGATAATTTTGGCCTTGTAGGCCTGCGCTTCCAGCATCTTCTGCTCCAGTGCTAAAACTGTAGTCGTAAAAGGGCTGTCCACACCGCCATCGCGGTGGCGTGTTTTGCGGTAGGCCAGGGTCTCGGCCGGGGTGCTGTTGAGCAGGATTGGTACATCCACACCGTGCAGGTGGCCGCTGTTTGCGTGCGTCCACTCGATCACCAAAATCCGGGTCTGGCTGCAATCAATGCGCTCATACCAGAGCGCTGTTTCTTCGCGTCCCATACGCTTGAGAACAAGCGTGTCAGCGCCGTTTTTGAACTGTGAAATGATGTGGTTCAGCTCACTGAAATGAATCTCCTGCGGTGACCCCAGGTAGGCTTGCAGCGCTGCCGCCCCTGCACGGTTGTAGGTTGCCATCCACGGGTATTGCGCTTCCAAAGCGGCATCCCCGTCCAGACCATCGCGCTGAAACGCGCGCACTTGCTCGCCGATGGCAAGGGTATACACTCCGCTTTCCACAAGCCCCCGCATGCCGCCATACCGGAAAATGCGCAGGCGCTCAGCATCGTTATACTTTGGAATGCGGTGCGGGTAATTATCCCCCGACAGTGTATAGCTGCCGATGCCCAGACTGCGGAAGTAGTGCGACAGCAGCGATGCAGTTTCGGATTTTCCAACGCCCGATCCGCCGCAGACTGCAATCACCGCACGTTGATGCGGGTTATTGTGTACAATGTCCGGCAGCAGGGCTTGCAGTGCGGGAAAGATCACGTTCGCCTTTTCCCGGTGCGTATCGCCGATGTGAATGCTGTCGCCCGGCATATCGCCATGGGGTATATCTGCCGTACTTTGCGGCGGGGACCAGGGCGCGGATAGCGTTTGCATGAGAGTGTCCATCTTATTCCTCCTTGGCAAGCCACGGGCGGAGGGCCTGTGCCAGCTCGCGCGCCATGCGCTGATGTGTTTTTACGTTTGGGTGCAGCAGTCCGCCGTAGCCTTCACCCCAAATGTCGATCGCGCCGTATTTCAGGCAAAAGATGCGGGGATCACCGGTCTCGGCCCGGTAAGCGGCAACAGCTTTTTCAATTGTGTCAAACAAAAAATA
Organism: Candidatus Limiplasma sp.; assembly: GCA_963675925.2. GTDB lineage: Bacteria > Bacillota > Clostridia > Christensenellales > Aristaeellaceae > CAXXOK01. Next base: position 163,362 of record CAXXIB010000002.1, on the reverse strand, counting down.
GTTCATCGGGCCAAGCGTGCAGGCAAGCACGGGAGCAGGGCCGTTGTGGCGGCGCAGTGCATGTAAAAACGCGGTATAGCGGTTTTGAAAATGCAATTCCTCACCCTTGCCGCCACCGGCAACGGATAAACGAAAGGCATCGTTGGTACCCAGATTGATGATAATGGCATCCGGCTGAAACTTAGAAAAATCCCAGGGGGTGAAGCCGTCGTCCATGCCCATGGTTTCCTGGTGGTTGCGGTCTGTGTAGGCATATTGCGTCTCCATGGCACGGGCCGGCAGGTCAAAGTCCTCCATGCCTGTCAGGTGCAGTTTATACTTGGGGTCGGACGCGCTGCACAATGGAATACCGGATATACAAATACTTTGATAGGATGCATCTAGAAGTTGTGCTGCGATTTCCGGATAGGCACACAGGCCATTCTCCCAAAGAGGAGAGAAAACCTTCGTGTCCGGATCCATTTCGTTGCCGAAGCCGCAGGTGATGCTGTCACCGACAAATTCAATCTTATACTTGGTTTCCGGCGGTGTATAGGAAAGCGCTTCGCCGTTGAGTGTGAGGCCGTACAGGCATACGCGGCCTTTGGAATTTTCGGAGCGTTTGTATACGCGCAGGGTATGCTCCTGCGGCTGATCCGAGGCATAGAGCGTGTAGGTTTTTCTGCCTTTTTCCATGGGGATCAGCTGAGCGGGTTCCTTTTGCCCGTCCAGCAGTACCGCCAGATAGGGCAGGCTGTCCGGCTCGCCCGGAAAGGTATCGCCAAACGCTTCAGCATCCATATCCAATCGGTCGCCTCGAAAACGCAGGGCAAAGCCTGAAGCTGTCCAGTTAAAAAAGATGGCCTGCCGCTGCTGGTCGTACAGCGTTCGACCAATGGGATGAAGCCTATCCGATGAAACATTAATCTCCATGTCTTACCCTCCTGTCACATTTTACTATTTTATCGCACCCTGTACAACACCCTCAATAATCTGCCGCTGGCAGGCGAGGTAGAGAATGATTACAGGGAGAATCGTTAATACAAGTCCTGCCATCAGCGGAGCATAATCTACGCTGTATGTATTGAAAAAACCATATGTGGACAGCGGAAGTGTGCGCAGATTGGGCGACAGCAGCACCATGCTGGGCAGAAGATAGTCGTTCCATATCCACAGAACATCCAGGATAAGCACTGTGACCATAACGGGTTTCAGGTTGGGAAGCACGATGCGGAAAAAGTTTTTTAGTTTTCCGCAACCGTCGATCAGTGCAGCTTCCTCAAGTTCCAGTGGGATGCTTTTAATGAATCCGTGAAAGATAAACACGGCAAACGCCTGCCCAAACCCCATATAGAAAAAGATGAGCGTCCAGGTATGGTTGTACATGTTTAAGGAACCATAGATTTTTGCCAGCGGTATCATGACGGCCTGAAAGGGGACGATCATGGAAGCGACCATGATGGCGAAAATCGTGTTGCTGGTTTTACCCGGATTGCGTACCAGATAATGCGCCGACATGGACGCTGTAATGAGTAGCACCGATACGCTGATGACAGTTACGATCAGAGAATTTAGAAACCCGCTCATAAACCGCATCTTGGTAAACGCGTCTGCGTAGTTCTTTAAGTCGAGGTTGTTGGTCAGCGTAAAGGGAGCGCGAACAAAGGCCTCTGTGGTGCGGAAGGAGTTGTTGACGATCAGGTAAAACGGCACCAGAAACAGGATCAACAGAAGAAAGATTAATGTTGTGCGCAGCCAATAGCGGTTATGCAGACGCGTGCTCATATCTCCACCTCCCGCTTTTTGTTGAGCATAAGCTGTGTAACCGATAGGATCGCCACGACAATGAACAGCACGATGGCTTCTGATTGCCCGATGCCGTATTGCTTGGATTGAAAGGCTTTCTGGTACACGTGCATAGCGGCAAGCCGCGTGGAACCGTAGGGACCGCCATTGGTCAGCGACAGGTTCAGATCATATGCCATAAACCCGCGTGACATTGTGATGAACATGCAAATGTTAAACGACGGAATCATCATGGGAATGGTAACACGCCACAGTTTTTTCAGCCCATGTGCACCATCAATATCGGCGGCCTCCTGTACATCGCGCGGGATGCCGACAAAGCCTGCAATATAGATCATCATCAGGTAGCCTGCGTACTGCCATACAGTGACGATGATCATTGCCCATACGGCGCGGTCGGGATCGGTGAGGAAAGATGTTTTCAGCCATGCAATATCAAACGTCTTGCCGACCTGGGTAAGGACATTGGCAAAGATGAATTTCCAGATATAGCCCAGGATAATTCCGCCGATCAGATTGGGGATAAAAAAGCCGCCGCGCAGGAAATTTTGGGCACGCATCCCGCTGGTGAGAAAATAGGCAATGGTAAACGCCAGAAGGTTGCACAGAAATGCTGAGATGATTACATATTTGAATGTAATTAAAAACTGCCGCAGAAACTCTTTATCAGAAAAGACCTTTGCGTAATTTTGAAACCCAACGAAACTGAAGGTGTCGGAAATCGCGTTCCAGTCTGTAAATGTCAGAAATAAGCCGTAGAGAAACGGAACGATGAGAACGGCAGAGAACGCAAAAAGGGTAGGGCCGTTGAACGCCAGGAATAAACCACTTCGCTTGAGAAGACTTTTTTCTCGCATCGGGAAGTTCCTCCCTAATCGTAAAGTGCGGCGCCGGCACACACGCGCCAGCGCCGCCATTGGGTTACGGGGTATGGGGTATTAGTGCTTGACTTGGGTCAGCCAGAAAGCGTCGATGCCCTCAGCCAGTTCGGCACGATCAATATTGCCGACGATATAGCGCAGCATGAGGTCGCCAGTCTGCGCCCAGGCATCGCCGGTGAGGTAAGTAAAGCAGCCAATGTTGATGGTCTTGCCCATGGCAGAGTAATCCGCGATGGATTCAGTCATGGTGTTATACACGGCATCGCTGCGTACGTTTTTCAGCGGCATGGAGAAACCTGCCTGGATGAAGTACTCCTGTCCTTCGGGGGACGAAAGCATCCATTCCAGTGCATCCAGTGCGGCAGCCTGCTGCTCTGGCGTGCTCTGCGATGCGTCAATGCACATCACTTTGGGCATGGAGACAACCACCTCGGTGTTGCCGTATACGGCGGGATCGTTGCTCCACGGTACGGGGATGAAGCCGTATTCGGTATCTTTGGATTCGTAGGTGCTGATAACAGTCCACATCCAGTCGCCCATGAAGAACGTTGCGGCCTTGCCGTCTGCGAAGGCCTGCGTATCCGCCATGTAGTCGCCAACCAGAGGATCTGCCTGGTTGTAGTTGTACTTAACCAGCAGATCAAAGGTATCGAGATAGCCCTGGAACAGGGGATCGTCGGCAATGCTGACAGAGCCGTCAATCAGGCTTTCAATAAAGGCATCGCCATCGGCAGTTGCCGGACCGTGTACGGCATAGACCAAACCGAGATAGTGCGAGCCCATGGACCAGTTGGCACCGTGAAGCATCGTGGGGGCAACGCCTGCGGCATCCAGTGTTTCAAAGAAAGCCTTGAGTGCGTCCTGCGTGTTAATGGTGGCGGGGTCGAAATCGGGAATCACGGACTCTACAACGCGCTTATTGTAGCACAGGCCATACCCCTGCGTGGAGAAGGGAATGCCATAAATCTCACCACTGAATTTACCGGCTTCCAGTGCGCCGTCGTTATAGTTCTCCAGCCATTCGGTGGCGGGATCGAAGATGTAGAGCTTGTCCTGGTAATCCAGTACGTTGGCGGGGTCTATGTTCATAAAGGTGGGGGCGTTACCGGACGCATACAGCGATTGCAGCTGTTCCTGCTGTCCCTGTCCGACACCGGTGGGGATCAGTTCAATGGTGACGTTAGGATTGAGTTCGTGATAGCGTACGAACATTTCCTCAAACATCGCGTTTACTTCTGCCGATGTGCTGTAATAGGTCAGTTTGACGGTATCGTCCGCAGCAGCGCCTGCGGGGATGATCATGACCAGCATCAGCAGTGCCAGAATTGAAGCGAGAAACCTGGAATTTTTCATGCGTATGTCCTCCTATTATTCTTTCCGCCCAGATTCGGGGGTTTTTAGTAGTTGCAGTATAGCGTTGAATAGAGAAAATGTCAAGCGCTTGACATAATAGATGGTAAATATTACAAATATGTGCGCATAATCCGGTTTGAAACCTTTACAAATTAAGGAAATGGGTAAATGTATAACGATTATCATTGCCAATAGTAAAACGGAAGAAAATAAGTGAAAACCGGCGGGAAAGCGTTTGCTGACTCGCCGGTTTTGCTGTGATATACTGTGGCTCAATTGTGGCCGTGTTTGTTTTCTGGAAGATTACGGGAAAGCCGCGCAATCGGTGCTTTTCAGTTCCACCAACCGGATGGGAAATACGGTGGGGCTCGGCAGCGGCCACGAGCTGAAATCAATGATGCTCTCCGCCGCAAAGCGGCAGATGCCATGGACCAGCTGATGAATGAATGTGATGGGGGTCAATAAAGACCCTTCCAGGTTGAACTCATCGTACCCGACCACGTTTAGCTGCCCCATCGAAGTCGTCACGCTTAGATTACCATGCTTGTGTTGCATGGCCTGGAAATGGGCTTACTCGCCGATGGAAAGCGATCCGTCGGCATTGCGGGAGAACTGGCTCATGTAAGACCACATCACAGCGGAGTCGTTGCGGCAGGAATCATGGGCAAGGTTTAAGTTGACGGACAGCCATGTGTAGGTGTTGCCGTCGGGATTTACAAAGCTGTCCACGACCAAAACCTGCTCGGTGTTTTTGTCGCGGGAGGGGATAATACGCTGGCTGTCTGCGCTGACGCCCCAGATTGAACCGCTGGCTTCATTAAAGGCATACTCGCCAAGATCGTTCATTTGCCAGAGAACCTTGAAGGCATCGTTTACGATGTTGGCTTCCGCCGCCGGGAGCTCCGGCAGGGGCGACAGACCACCGCCGATATAGAACACCGGCAGGATAACGCCGTCCTTCACAAAGGACATCATATCGGTCGTTTCATCTTCGGGGAATATGCCGAGGCTGGTGGGCATGATGCCGGCAAACCTGTCGGCGTACTTCAGGCCGAGATTCCAGGACTTGGACGAGCCCATGGAAAAGCCTGTGGCGTACACGCGGGACGGATCAATGAAGGGATATTGCACAAGCAGCTGATCCAGCAATTCGATGGTTTCGGCAGCGGTGGAATCGCCGTGCTGGTCAACGCCGATGACGACAAAGCCGTTTTCCTTGCCGACCAGAGGCCAATCCGTCCAGGACAGCATAGCTTCGCCTTCGCCGCCCCAGCCGTGGAAGTACAGCACCAGCGGGATGGAGTGGTCCTGATCGTAGCTGATGCCTTCTGGCAGGTACGCATAGGATTCAATCACCTTGCCGCTGGCAAGCGTTGTTTGGTTGTTCACTTCCATGATGCCGCTCAGGGTGTACTGGGGAGACGGATAATACATGGTCAGCGCGAAGTGATACTTGCTGACGATGGCATCGTACACCGTTTTGAAAATATCAGCGTCAAAGCCTGTAACGTCTGCATCGATAACGACCATGGCTTCAACGGTAGAATCGGAATAGGAGGCTGCGACCTGATCCGCATCCGCCGGGCCGTTGACGATCGCCAGCGGAATCGCAACCCCGTCTTCAGCTTTCATGGGAACAGCGGTCGGGGAGAACAGCGCCACGCCGCAGACCGGGCCAGCGCCTGTCAGCCCTTCCTGCGGGCCGTAGTTGGTGAGGAACGGCAGGGCTTTTAAGTAGTTTGCGGCAATGAAGTCCGCGCCCTTGCCTTCGCCAATCAGCTGCACGCCAAACAGCGAGCCGGGATACACGGTGGATTCTTCACCGGTTTCCGCATCAACCTTGGTTGCGGTACCGTTTTCAAACACCAAGAGGGGATTGGAGGAATAGATGGAGTAAAACGACAGGAATAAGGCTTCTGCGTTTGCGGCATCCGCTGCCGAATCCCAACTTTCCAGGGGATTAACGAACAGAATGCACGCGCCGTCGCGTTTGGCGATTTCACCAAAACCTTTTTCGTTTACGGTTGCAAGTACGCTGTCAGCTGTGTAGGCTTCGTCGCCAAAGACCATCATCATCGGTGCGAAGGCCAACAGGGTGCCGACGCGGTTGCTGGCAGGCACATACATATAGCAGGTATGGCCTTCCAGGGTGACCTCATCCACTCGCTCGACCGTGTTTCCCACCATATCGGCAGAAAAATAGGCCTGATCGAATTTCGTTGCGTCCTCCGCGTAGGCGGCTGTGGACAGGCTGAGCGCGAATACAGACAATAGAACCAAGCAGATTGCTCGTTTCATGGGTATCCTCCTTATGTAGTTGCAGTAATCATTCTCGTGCACGAATGTCAGGGTCAGTATACCGTTGCCTGCTTCAAATGTCAAGCGGTTGACATTACAAATGATAAATAGAATGCAGATACCACCAAAGCGTATCTACAAATCATTATATTGATTGATATAATCAAATGTTAAGCGCATATCATGCGCGGTGTTTAGCGAGTGCTCTCTCTTTCCACTAATCGGACGGGGAATACGGTGGAGCTTGGCAGCGGACGCGAGCCAAAATGGATGATGCTCTCCACCGCAAAGCGGCAGATGTCGTTGACCGGCTGATGAATGGTTGTGATGGAGGGTGAGTACAGCGCCGCCAGATCGATATCATCGTATCCGACCACTTTCAGCTGCTTTGGTACGGATATGCCATTGCCAAGAGCATAGCGGATGAGCTCTGCGGCCAGGATATCGTTGGAGCACACGGCACCATCAATATCCGGATGTGCGGATAAGAAGGTTGCGATAATATCTTCGTATTTCATGGAGATGAAACGGTCTTCCCGGTTGAGTTGAACGAGCGGCTGCATACCGTGTTCCCGGATGACCTGTTCATAGCCCTGCTGGCGCAGCGAGGCGTTCATCCCGCGCAGCATCACGCCGCCGCTTAAATAGGCAATGCGCTTGCAGCCCTTTTGAATTAAATGCTCTGCTGCCATGCGGCCGCCGTTTAGGTTATCGGAGCACACGGCGGAGATACGGGGAGAAATCACGCGGTCGATGGACAATATCGGCGCGTCAAAGGAGATGCTTTCGGCCAGGTCCTGGGTGTGGCTGGCAATGATGACACCCGCCACCTTGTGTGCTTTCAGCATGGAAAAGTAATCAAATTCCTTTTTGCGCTCGTGGTTGGATACGCATAACAGCAGCTTAAAGCCGTTGGCGGTAATATGGCGTTCTGTGCGCTCGATCACCTTGGCAAAAAACGCGTTGCGTGCCGATGGCACGATCAGGCCGATGAAATGACTGGTCTTTTTGGACAGGGAACGCGCTAGTTCGTTGGGCCGATAGTCCAGATCACTCATCGCCTGGCGTATCCGCTGTACGGTTGCGGGACTGACCATGTCCGGCTTGTTGAGCATGCGGGACACGGTGGTAACGGTGACCCCGGCCAGCGCAGCGACTTCCTTCAATGTTGCCATCAGGCATTCACCTCACGGTTTAATGCATCTACAGTAGCATGGTGGGATTTTCCCTGTCAAGCGTGTGACAGAGAATTGACATGGGCATGGCATTAAACGTCCAAAATCTACACAAAAAAAGCGTGCGGAGGAATGAAAAATCAGTCCGTAAAATGCGCACGCAGGAAAGGGCACGAGTGCCGAATCCTTGTTGTTTGCGGCAGGTCGCCTGCCGGGGAGGGGTTAGATAATGCGATACACGTCGACTTTGACTGCGCCTTCTCCGGCGCTGGAGAGTATGCCTTCATAGCTTCCTTCGTTTAGGAACGCATAGGGGCCATCGGCATCGCACTGGAAAGACGGGGTTGTGTGCATGTCGCTGTGTGCATCGGAACCGCCGATCACGCCTTCGTTGTGCACACTGATCACCGCGCCGTCATCCGTTTGAATCCAGTACCGGGCACAGGCGTGGCTTTTCCCGGAGGGAAGCTGCGTGTTCCAGTCCGCCCCGCCGGGCAGTACGTTTCCTGCAAGCTTCGGCCCGCTGAAGCTGCCGCCGGTGATGGGGATAATCATCAAGTTACCCTCTGCTACACGCCCTACGGGCAGTGGGGTGGCGACATCCACATGCAGGGTCATGATGTGTTCTTTTTCCATCACGATGTCCCTAGTCTTGCTTCAGCCAGTCCATACCCGCTGGCATTGACTGGTTCCAGAATGCAAAATCATGCACGCCGGGGCGTGTCCACCATTCGTGAGGATAGCCGATTTCTGTCAGGTACTCGTGATAGCTTTCGTTCATGCCAAAGGCGAAATCCTCTGTGCCGCAGGCAAGGAACATGCGCGGCTTATTGCCGCCTGCAAGGCGGGCTTTGGCCAGCGCTTTGGGGTCCTTATCGCTGCCAAGAAGCTGGGTGGGATCGCCGAAGGTATTGCGGTAGTAGCCGTACGTGGCCACGCCATTGCCGCCGCCTTCCGGGGTCATTTGCGCAACCTCGTCGGTAATCAGCGCGGAGGACAGCGCGATCACCACGCCAAAGGTATCCGGATAGGCAAGCCCGTTGCGTATCGCGCCGTATCCGCCCATCGACAGCCCGGCGATAATCGTGTCTTCCCGCCGGTGGGATAGGTTGAACATACTGCGGGTGACGGTTATCAGCTCTTCGCCGATGAACGCGCCGCCGCGTTCGTTGGTGTCCTCGTTATCAATATAGAAGGTGTTGCCGCCCGCGGGCATAATCACTGCATAGCCGCGCTGGCCGGCCCAGGACTGAATGCCGGAGTGGTGAAGCCAGTCCAGGTGATTGCCGGTATACCCGTGCAGCAGGTAAATGGTCGGCCACGGGCCTTCGGCAAACGGGGACGGGCCTGTGGGGCCCGGAGGAGGGTCAACCGGCAGGATTGCCGTAAACGTTTGTTGCCCGATTCTTGCATTGGAATAGTAGTTACAGGTCATTGACGCCATAAAGAGTTCCACCTCGCACTTTCAAATCGTTGAATGAGGGGTTCGACATACCGCTTAGGCAGTCCTTTACAGCGTAGTAAATGGCTCGTTGGAGGGGATGTAGAGCACGGGAATCTCGCCGACGATGGATGTAAGCCACGGACCCAGGTGCTTCATGCCCGGCTCTTCGCTGCGCTCATGTCCCAAAATCAGGATGGATTTGTTCATCCCCATTTGCGAAGCATCGCGCACATAGGCGGGCAGGGTCCACTCGGTGGTCTCGCCGCAAAGGATGCAGTCCAGGTTGCGGTTTTTCATCAGTTCCATGGGCATATGCTCGTTGCCAAGGCCCAGGCTGCCGCCGCCCAGAAGCACCGCTACGCGCTCCACGGGCATTTGCGGATCGCCGATGATGCGCACAAAGGGCATGTCAAACTTCTCTTTAAAGTAGTCCACCAGCCCGGCCAGGGTGGTTTTGGGAATCTGGTAGCAGAAATCCTTGGTCTTGCCGCTTTGAAAGAAAGGAGAGCTTTCGTCCACGGGCATGTGATAGTCTTCCCATGCGGCTTCCAGATCAAAGCCGGTGAAAATGCCGTCTTCCTTTGCCATATGCATATGATCGTGAAAACGCCAGATGGTCATGCCGGTTTTTTCGATCAGCTCTTTCTTTTGCAGGTAGACCGGATCGTACTGCAGCCAGGAAGTATCATCCATCCCGGTAAACCAGGTGGGCTCATGGGTGATGATAAAGTTCGCACCGGCATCGGCCGCGGCTTTGATAACATCCACTGTTGCCATGAAGGTGGAAACGATTTTGGTTACCTCATTGTCCAGGCTTCCGGTCATCAGGCGGTCGCAGGTTTTGTCCTCCGGCAGGCGGGGTACGCCTGTTTTTGCAATAATGCCGTCAATGATTTGTCCAACGTTCATAGTCAGTCTCCTTATCCTTTCAGTGCGCCCAGTACGACGCCCTTAATGAAGTATTTTTGTACAAACGGGAATATGGCCAGTACCGGGATAATGCCGATCACCGCCATTGCCATACGCACCGAGGAACCGGGCAGTTCAATGTTCATGGTGCCCAGCAACTGCACGTTGGTGGAAACCTTCAGGAACTGGATATTGTTCATAATGCGGATTAGCAGGTTTTGCAGCGGGTAGAGCTTGCTGTCGGTAATATAGTACAGACAGTTAATCCAGTCGTTCCAGTAGATCAGCCCCGTAAACAGGCTGATGGTCGCGATGGTGGGAACGGCCAGCGGCAACATGATCTTGATAAAGATGGTCAACTCCTTCGCGCCGTCAATCTGCGCGGACTCGATCATCTCGTGGGGGATGGAGTTGGCATAGTAGTTGCGTACCAGCAGCACGTTGAACGCGGTAACGAGGAAGTTGGGCACAATCAGCGCAAACAGCGTGTTTTTAATGTGGAAGACGCGCGACCACATAATGTAGCTGGATACCACGCCGCCGTTGAACAGCATGGTGAAGAACACAAAGAACGCCAGCAGATTTTTATACTTGAAATCCTTGCGTGACATGGGGTAGGCCAGCGTTGTGGTGAGGATCACGCTGGTCACCGTGCCAAGCACCGTAACCAGTATGGTGATTCCGTACGATTGCAGAATCAGTGCGGATTGCTTGACCATATAGTAATAGGAATCCAGGCTCAGCTTGGCGGGAAAGAAGGTGTAGCCGCTAGCGACCAGCACATCCTCGTTGGTGACGGACGCGATGGTAATCAGCAGAATCGGCAGCAGCGTAACCACCGCGATAATGGAAAGCACCACCGTGGAAAACACCCGGAAACGGGCAACGTCGCTCATACTGTGTTTTTGCATACTGTCCGCCTCCTAAAATAATGCGTTGTCGCTGTCGAGCTTGCGTACCAGCGCATTTGCGCCCAGCACAAGCAGTAACCCGACTACGGACTGGTACAGTGCAGCCGCGGCAGACATACCCACGTCGTTTAGCTCCATCAGCCCGCGGTACACATAGGTATCGATGGTTTGCGTAACCCCAAACAAGCGGCCGGAGTTTTGCGGTACTTGATAAAACAGACCGAAGTCGGAATAGAATATGCGGCCGATGGCCATCAGGACCATGATGATAACGGTAGGCCTGAGCAGCGGTACCGTGATTTTCAGAATTTGCTGTATTTTGGTAGCGCCGTCAATCTGGGCGGCTTCATACACACCCTTGTCGATACCGGCAATGCTGGCGATATAGACGATCGAGGTAACGCCCATGTACTTCCATAAGTAAACCAGGACGAGAATAGCAGGCCATGGACCAGGGGTAGAGTACCAGCTGAAGGGCTGAATACCCAGCCAGGGGAACACGGTATTGTTGATGTACCCGGTATCGGCATTGAGGAATGCATAGACCACAAAGCCGACCACGACCCAGGAAAAAAGGTTTGGCAGCATCAGCGCGGACTGGAACAGCCGCACCCGGCGGCGCTGCCCGAGTTCGAATAGTAAAACAGCGATAAAGATGGCAATAATCGTACCGATGATGATAAAGGCGGCGTTGTACAAAAGCGTGTTGCGGGTCATAATCCACGCATCGCGGGTTTTAAACAGGAAGCGGAAATTGTCCAAGCCGCTCCAATCGCTGCCGAAAATGCCTTTAAAATAGTTGAAATCCTTGAATGCCAGAAAAACGCCGAACATCGGCAAATAGTTGTTGATCAGCAAATACAGGATGCCCGGCGCTGCAATCATCAACAGGGGCCCTGTTTTAGCAAGACGATTTTTTCGGAGCTTTCCCATGCGCATACCTCGTCTGTTATCAAGTGGCACGCGGGGCGGCAAGACCCGCCCCGCGTGTTGGAGTCAATTGGTTTACTTGTTAGCGGCTACCCAAGCATCCAGCTGGGCTTGTTTCTCGGCGATGATGTCGCCAAGGCCGGCTTCTTCCAGGCGCTCCAGGAAGACCGGGATTTCCGTTGTGGGATCCACACTGCCGCACAGCAGGCCGGGCAGGTATTGTTCGATCACGTTGGTGACAGCGGTGTATTCGGTCTTGACTGCGCTTGAGTCAAACGTGAAGCCCATCGCCACGGAGGTTTTGGCTTTCTGGTTTTGCTCCAGTTCCCATGCAAGCGATTCCGGATCGGTCCCTTGCATCGGGTGCATGATGAAAAAGTTACCCATCGTGCCGCAGGACAGCTGCGCCGTGTAAGGCACGGTAGCGGCTTCCTGGCCTTCGGGATAGCTCATAAAGCCGTCGGTCATCACATAGTCGCGGCCTTCCAGGCCGTAGATGATCAGGTTGACGACGTCGGGGTCGGTGAAGGTAAGGTTGAGGAACTTCACAGCGGCCTCAGGCACCTTGGTGGTGGAGGCGACGCACCAGGTCAGGGCGTTGATGGACGAGGTGTCCAGGAACGCGGAGGAGACGATTTTCGCACCCAGATCATAGCCGCCGGTCTGCGCTTCCAGCGAAGCCGCAGTATCTTCTTCGGGGTAGCTGTAGGACGCCAGATAGGCAAAGTAATTGCCAGACGACATCAGCTCCGCTGCGGTGGAGGAGGTGGTGGCAGCGTCTTTCATGACCAGATCGTTGAGGTACCATTCACGGGCAGTGTTACAGATGTCGGCAAACTCCTGCGATGCGTAATAGTCGACAACCGTCAGTTCGTCGTTCATCAGCACGCCTTTGGGGGAGAAATAGTTGTCGGTCAGGTAGTCCACGTTCCGCACGGTCATACCCAGGCCGATGTTACCGGTGTTCACGGCCGCCAGCGGGGTCATGTCCGGATAGCTGTCTTTCACAGTCTGCAGCACGGTGCCGATATCATTCACTCTGTTGACAGTGGACATATCAAGGCCCAGTGCATCGGCGATGTCTTGGCGATAGATCAGCATCGGGGTCAGGGCGATGGGTTTGTAGGTGGGCAGGCCGTACAGGCGGCCAGCGTGGCTGGTCGCGGCCAGCCATTTGTCACCAATCAGTTCAGCCGCTTCTTTTGCATACTCGGGAACCAGATCGGTAATATCCATGGCCATGCCACTGGAAATGCTGGTGTTCAGGTCGCCCAGCGTTTGAAAGATGTCCACCTGTTCGCCGCCCTGCAGGGCCAGGCTGATGGTGGAGGAGTAGTCCCAAATCATAATGGGCATCAGTTCGACTTCTACGCCGATCTTGTCGCGGGTGATTTGGTTGATGGCTTCTTCCACGGTAGAGAGGACATCGTCGGAGGGGATGTTGTTAAATGTCGCGTAGGAGAATACGACCTTGTCGTAGGACGCGGCCGTGGCGGGGGTTACCGTGCCCAGCGCTGCAAGCAGCAGGGCAGCCATGGTAATCAGGGCAAGTATTTTTTTGGTTTTCATAGTTCGACCTCCTTCTATACCTATAGTATAGAGATAGCCGCAGACTGCGGCTATCAATTTTGGGTGAATAATTTTCGATTTTGGGCGATATTATGCCAGATTTGACTGGTTTATGCCTCCGGAGCGGTGTTTTCGCCTTCAACAGGCTGTGTTTCCAAACTCTTATGGTACTCCTGCGGCGTGATGCCGATACGCTTTTTAAACACCGTAGTGAAGTAGGACAGGTTATCAATCCCAACGGCCCCGGCTACATCGGAAATACGGGCGTCCGGGTCGCGCAGCAGCCGTTTGGCCTGTTCGATACGCTGATCCCATACAGCATCCTTGAGCGCCTGATCGGTTTTGCGCTTGTAGAGCTTTGCCAGGTATTCCGGCGACAGGTGAAACTCGGCGGCAATCTCGTTGCGGCCGATATCCTCGTGATAATGCTCGCGAATATACACCTGTACACGCTCGACCAGCGATCCCGCCTTGCGCAGATCGTCTTCAAACTTGAAGGTGCGCTCCAGCAGGTAGTTGGCCCAGCGCAGCATATCCATCGGCGAGCGGCTGGCCTGGTCGCTCAGGCGCACGGAGTCTTCATCGGCAAACAGGCGGGTTGCCTGAACGCCTGCCTCCGCGAGGTGGGCGTATACGGCCTGTAAAAATTCCTGCTGGAGCAGGTACAAGGTACGCTCACTGAGGGTTTTCAGTGCCGTGCGGTCGGCCATGGCAGTTTTTAAGGTGTTAAGAAGCTTGACCTTTTGGCGGTCATTTAGCATCGATTGCAAATCGCCAACCAGTAGAATGGGGCTTTCCTGCCGGGCGGATACGGCCTCGCTCTGGGTGAAGGCCTGGCCGTAGTAGGCTACGCTCTGCTCGATCAGCGCTTGCAACGCGGTGGGCTGGTCGGACAGCGCTTCAATGGGCATCGCGTCGCCGATGCAGCAGGTGGCTTTCACCTTGGCAGTTTCGGCGCAGGCATCAATCAGCTGCCGGCAGCGGCTGCGCAGTTCTTCGTCCGGCAGGTCTTCCACGGCGGTGAAGAACCATAGCTCGTTGATGCCGCGGCGGTGTACAGCCCGGCTGTTCTGGGTGCTTTGGCACAAGTGCTGGCTATGCGCGCTTTCCAGCACAAAGAAAAGCAGGCTCTGGCCCAGTTCCTTGCCCGGTGTTTCATAATCAATCACCCGGGTCGCGACCAGGCGGTATGCAGCATCGGCATTGACCGGCAAACTGCGGGCTTCGATCTCGTTTCGGATTTGCTCGCGGCTTTTCAGCGCCACGCCCGAAAACAGCGAAAGCCAGAAGTTCAGCTCCTCCTGCAGGGGGTTTTCCTGCCGCCACTGGCCGTAGCGGCTGTTTTCCTGCAAGCGGCGTTTTTCCTGGATCTTGGCAATTGTTTTTTGCAGCGATAGCGACATCAGCCGCGCGTTGAACGGTTTTAGGATATATTCGGCGGCATCAAGCTTAAGCGCGCTTTTGGCGTAGTCAAAGCTTTCATGGCAGGTTAAAAACAAGACCTCCACATCCAGCTCCTGCGTACGCACCCAGGACAAAAGATTCAGTCCCGTGCTCTGCGGCATTTCGATATCGCTGATGACGATATCGGTCTGCCCGCGCCTGAGGATGCGGCGTGCCTGGGCCGCGCTGTAGGCGGTGTCTACAGCATCAATCCCGATGGCTTTCCAGTCGATTGCGTTTAGAATCGCATCTACGGTTGGCATATCGTCATCCACAATTAACAGTCTCATATCACCCCTCCTGTTCGCGTTTACAGGGTGTCTGCGGTGTCGCCGTCATACTGGTTGACGGGCGCGCCGGGTACACGGATGATGTTCAGGCATCCGTGCGGTTCAATATTGCTCAGTTCGATTAAATCCTGCCGCTCGTACATCAGGGCCATCATGCGTTTCACACTCCAAAGCCCCACGCGCTCGCCGTCATCCTGCGGGCGCGGTACAGCATTGTTCATGTAGTCCAGCACATCCTGCGGGTAGCCCTTGCCGTCGTCCTCAATACGGATTTGCAGCATCGGCTGACCATCGAAGGTCTCTTTGGAAATGTGAATTAGCAGGGTTAATACGTTGTCCATGGAAACGGCGTACTTAAACTCGTTTTCCACAAAGGTTTGAATCAGCATCTGCGGGATTTGCCAGTCGCGCAGGTCCTGGGGCAGATCTACGAAATGGAACAGGCAGCCCGGATACTTACATTCCTGCATTTCAAAATAGTTTTCAATGTGACGGATCTCCTCTGCCACGGTAACGGTGTGCAGACCCGATTTGAACATATAGCGGATGTTCTTGGACAGGGCATCCACATAGGTGCGGATGTCTGCATCGCGCCCCGAACTGGACAGGCTAGAGATGGTGGTAATGGCATTTAAGAAGAAATGCGGCTTGAGTTGCAGGCGGATGCTTTTCAGCTCCATCTCATGCAGCGCGATGCGCTTTTCGTAGGACTCGATCTTCAGGTGCACGATCACATCCATCAGCTGGTTGAAGGTATCGCGTAGCTGGGTAAACTCCTGCGTGCCGAATTCGTCACGGATGCGCAGGGCATGTTCGCCGTTGTCAATGCGGCGCATGTCCTCGGTCATGCGGTTGAGGGGGCCCACCATCTGCCGGGAAACATAGCGCAGTATCAGCATCCCGAAAAGCAGCGTGACCAGAATAACCGCCAGCGCAACTACCATCAGGATACGGGTCTGGTTCCACACCAGCACACTGCGTATGCGCAGATGCAAGATCAAATCGCCGGCGGCCAGCGGATACTGGGCGGTCTGAGTGCCGGCGGTGGGTAATGTATCCATCGGTTTGCCGACCACATCCACCGGAAGTGTACTGCCGTACAGACCGCCGATGATGCCTTGTGTATCAGTCAAAATCAGGGACTGTTCCAAATCGCTGCCGAAGGGGACGTTGGATAAAAATACGTTCACAGGCGTGTAGGCAGCCACCGCCCGGCCATTGTACACGGCAAGTTTGGCCAGATAGGTCTTTTCATTCAGCTGTACAAAATGCCATGTTTTGGGAACGTCGTTTCTCGTGGCCGCGTCAATGGTGTACTGGCGCATGGCGTAGCGATCCCAGTAGGTAACTGAGGAAGCCTGCGCATCGACACACAGGTCGTAGTCCACATCCGCCACCACCAGAGTGCTGACGCCCGTATCGTTGAGGACCACATCGGTTATATAGTTGTGAATATCCTGCAAGGCATAAAAGCGGCTGGTCTCACTCGCGCTTTTGAGCAGCGGCAGGCTATCGTAATTTTGTAGTAACAGGTTCTGCATCACACCATCCATCTGTGTCAGGCGGCCGTTCAGGCGACTGCCATAGACTTGCAAAATGCTCTTGGCTTCCTGTTGCAGATCGTCCGTGAGGACAGAGTAAGAGGAAAAGGCATACGTTGCCAGCACGCTGAGCAGCAGTACAATCAGCACAGCCATGTACACAATAATTCGCTTGACCAGATATCCCTTGCGCATACACTTTGCCCTTCCCGCTAAATACGGCATGTTCGGGGTGACTTAAAACGGCCCCGTTGATATGTGCCAATCGTACCACAAAGCGGCAGACCGGCGCAATTGGCGGTGCGTGGTTGATACACCTGCGCTATAGGGAAGCGTTCGCAGTTGATGATAGCGTAAGAGGTGGAAACGACTTTTATTTAACTACAGAATCCAGAACAGCGCAGTAATGGCCTGATGAAAATCCGCAGTCTCGTACACAACGGTTTTCGCGTCCAGCTGTTGTACACCGGGGTAGCAGGCGGCTTTTTTGGCGGGTACGTGCTCTTTGTAGCAGATGTCAAACTGGAAGCGCTCCGGCATTGGATACAGGTGCGGAATCGAGCTTTTCAGCGCGCTCTTTACACCGTCCCGAATTTGCTTGACGGCGATATCGGGGTGCATTGTGATGGCCGCCGCACCAAAGCCCTCGTTGGTGGCAACGGTTGTGATGGACGGAACAATTTCTTTGGCGGCATGGCACAGCCACGCATCGCCGGACAGGAAGTATACCGGTACACCGCGCGAGGCGGCGATCATAGCGTTTATATCAAACTCCGACACCAGCCTGCCGTTGAGGCGGAGGGACTGCACTTTCAGGCTCATGGTGTGGGAGAGGGGATTGCCGTCGCTGTAGGCAGCGGCGTGATAGCCCGTAAACAAAACGGCGTCAAAGCTTTCGTCCAGGCACGCCATCATCAGGTCTGTGCCATCGGACCAGCCTCGAAACAGCCGGGTTTGCTGCGGCAGCTCGGTCGGGATAATATTGCGGGCCGAATCGTGAGCATCCCTGACCAGAATATCGTGCGCACCGGCTTCCAGTGCACCCTGGCAGGCGGCGGCCACTTCGCGGGTCATTTGCCGCTGAAAATAGGCATACTGGGGGTGGTCGGCAGATGCTTCCTTCCAGTCAACAATCCCGGCGGTTCCCTCGATATCGGCGGATAGATAAATTTTCATTTCGAAAGCCTCCCTTTGCATTGCAAAGTTCGATATTTGATGCGGGTTTACCTCTTGCTGGGCTTGGTGGCAGGGTATTCAATATGCCTGCGATTACTGTGTTTCAAAGTCGCCTGCCAGGGGGTATAGAATGGACGTGGGCACGGACGTGAACACGGGGGTTTGACTGCGGACATTTTACAATAATTTTGCGACCGAGTGTTGCAAAATTATTACAAATTTGTTATATTTAGAAAGATGAAAGGAGCACCGCGTACGCGGTAGCATCAAAATGAGAGATATAGCGATTATTGGAAAAGGCCCGGCAGGGTATAGTTGTGCAATTACAGCGCGGATGCGCGGACTGGATACGCTGATTGTTACGCCCAAAGTGAACGTCAGCTGGCTTGCGCGCGCCGAGCGCGTGGATAATTATCCCGGTCTGCCAGAGGTCTCCGGTGCGGATATGCTCAAGGTGTTTGAGGAGCAGGCGGCGGCGATGGGCGTAGAAACCATGAACGGTATGGTGCGCCAGATTATGCCAAACGGCAACAGCTTTATGCTGCTGGTGGAAAACGATGTGGTGGAAGCCAAAACCGTGGTCTTTGCTACGGGCGCTGCCAAGCCCAAATTATTGCCCGGAGAAGAAGAACTGATCGGTGCCGGGGTGAGCTATTGTGCAACCTGCGATGGTCACTTTTATAAGGGCAAGTCGATTGCTGTCCTGTCGGAAAACGACCAGGGCGCGGAGGAAGCCAAGTTCCTGCACGGCGTTGTCGGGACAATGGATTACTACCCAATGCGTAAGCACGATGTACCTGCTGAATTTACCACAGTCAAAGAACGCCCCACGGCCATGCAGCGCACAGCCGAGGGCATCGAGGTTCAAACCAAAGACGGTAAAAAGACCTACGACGGTGTTTTCATCTTCCGTATGGGCATGCCGCTGAACATGCTGCTGGATGGACTGGAAGCGCCTGACAGCGGCATTGCGGTCGACCGTAACATGCGCACCAACATTCCCGGTGTGTTCGCCGCGGGAGACTGCACAGGCAAACCCCTGCAAGTAGCCAAAGCGGTTGGCGAAGGCAACATTGCCGCCATTGCCGCCGCCGAATATATTCAACAGCAAAAATAGGATACTCGACAATCAGGCTGAACAGCCGTGGCGGACAACCGCCGGAAAAATGGGAGGAACCATCATGATGAAACGCGTACTTCGTACCGCGCTGGGTTTTACGTTGACCCTCTGCCTGCTGGCAGGCATGTCGACCGCATACGCAATGGAACCCGCGAGCGGGGTGGATTTTCAGTCGGCCCGACCGGTGTTGGATCTGGTGGCGAGTGCTGCAATCTGCGCCAATGATTTTCCTACCGTGGTCAGCGATGAGATGAGCACCCTGGACCAGGACTTTGTGACCGTATTCTTCTTAAACGGCATGCGGGCATCGCTGCTGGATATTACCGAGGCATCGCTGAGCGATACGGCCCAGCAGCAACAAGTGCTGCAAAGCATATTCTCGGCCCAGCTGCCGGAGCTGACGGCGATCGAGCCCGTGGAAACCACCGATGACTATATCGGCTTCCTGCCGGTTATGCAGGAAGTGATGGAAAGCGGCGATATTTACCTGATCGGCGAGCTGTACCGCGGCTCCATGGCGATTGAAAAAATGTCCACAGCGGATTATGAAACTCTGACCTGGGAAGACCGCGCCATCTATACCCTGCATCCCGATGATACCGCACTGGGCGGCTATCGGGTTACCGGCTTCTCCGTGGGGTCGGAGCTTTTGATGGAAGTGCAGTTTCAGGAGTATATCAATTCCATTCTGATGGAATATATCAACACCAAACTTGGGTTCTCGGTGCTGTATCCCAGCCTGTTTGATGATCAGTATGTGCAGGAAACTGCCGATGGCGCATCAGCAAGCATGCCCGACGGCAGCGCAAGCTTTATGGTAAAGCGCATTGATAACACCAACAACGCAACGCTGGAATCCTATGCACTGGAAATGGGCACAGCGGCCGGAGAAGCCCGGGTGAATGTGAACACCATGTTCCAGTATGCGACCGTAACCTATGAAACCGAAGCCGGTAATACCGTGTTTTCGGTGTACTTTGTCACCGAAGATTATATCTACATGACGCAGCTGGCGTATCCCACCAACCAGTCGGTGATCTACAGCATGTATACCATGTATCTGGAAAACTCCTTTGCTGTCGATGAAGTCTTCGCAGGGTAAGGAGTCAGTCATGAAACGCTTTCTGTGCGCGCTTGCGGTGGTTATGCTGCTGCTTCCCGGTGGCATGGTTTTGGCGGAATCGCCGGATAATGCGCTGCTGGGCACAGTTACGTACCCACCCGGCGCAGCGGAGGAAGCGGCATCGCTTGTGTTTTCGTACAGGCTGCCGCAGTTTCGTGCCGGGCAGCCCCAGGCGCAGGCCATGAACGAGTATTTTGCATCCTACGCAAAGGACATCGTAGAAACAGTCATTCCGGCGACCGTGAATGCTGTGGATGAACAGCCGCTTCCCGGCGATCCGGGCTATACCATACGGCTGGATTATCGCATACCGTCGATAACGCAGGACCAGTGCAGCGTACTGCTGCAAAGCCAGCAATTTCTGGGAAACACCCTGATTGAGCAATGGGTGTCTGTAGTGTTTGCCCTTGATGGCATCTATGCCGGTCAGCCGATATCGCTGTCGCAGGCGATGGGCCTGGAACGCGAAGGGGATACGCTGGGCGACGATCCCGCATCGGAGCTGGTATACGGGCTGGTCTGGCAGATTATCCAGTATGATATCGGGTCGATGGAGCGGGCGTACTTCCCGGATGTAACGGAAGACGAGTTCCGCCTGGCCTTTTCTCCGCAGGATGATTTCTACTTCGATGCCGATGGGAATTTCGTATTTTTCATCCAGGCAGGCATCATCGCTGGTGAAGTGGAAGGGGTTTTGCAGTACCCGTTTTCTCCCGCCGAATTGCTTAGTGCCATCGGGCAGGATGAAAATTAAGAATTTCAAGCATACCCCCTTGTCAAACGCGAAAAACGATGATAAAATGGTCAGGCTGTAAAGATTTAACTCTCCCGTTAGGAGGTGTAGCAAATGGGCAAGTTCTGTGAAGTCTGCGAAAAAGGGAAGATGGGCGGCAATTTGGTCAGCCATTCCAACCGCAAGACCCATCGCGTATGGGCACCGAACGTGCAGCGCGTCCGCGTGGAGATGAACGGTCAGGTGAAACGCGTGAATGTCTGCACTCGCTGCTTGCGCAGCGGTAACGTGCAACGTGCGCTGCCGACCAAATCGGCGGAAGTCACGACCGAAGCGTAACAACGTGGAAACGCAATCAACAGTCCGACAGTGTTGGGCTGTTTTTTTATGCTATAATAGAAAAAATGTGATGATAAGGGAGCAACGGTGATGAAAGATACGATACGGATATTAGCAACGGGGCTTGGGGCTGATGTGTGCGGCTTTGCTGCAATCGGGCGGTTCAAAGACGCCCCGAAAGGCTTTTCACCGCTGGACCTTTACGCCAGGTGCCGCTCGGTTATCGTGTTTGGTGTGGCGTTGCCGAAAGGCCTGTTTCAGATCGATCCAAGGCTGATTTATCATCATTTCCATGAAACGGTTATCCACCGTAAGATCGACCAAATTGCGCTGGAGTTGGCCAGAACATTGGAAAAGCAGTATACCTGCCACGCCCTGCCGATTCCTTGCGACGATCCCTATGAGTACTGGGATGCCGAGGCCATGGAAGGCCGGGGACTGCTGTCCATGAAGCATGCAGCGGTGCTAGCGGGTCTGGGTACGCTGGGCAAGAATACACTGCTGCTCAACCGGGCGTTTGGCAACAGGCTGAACATCGGCGTGGTATTGACCGATATGGAGCTGCCATCCGATCCGCTGGCGGAGACGGTATGCATACAAGGCTGCACAAAGTGCACCGATAGCTGCCCGGTCGGCGCGATTCAAAATGGAACGGTTGTCCAAAAACTGTGCAGAGAGTTTGCCTATGGAGCCAAAACTGCAAAAGGAAACGGTACGACAAGCTGTAATCGTTGCCGTACCGTGTGTCCGTTAGCGCTGGGAAGCTGATAATCGTCAGGGAAGGCTGAAAACGGCCTCCGTGTTGCGGGCGGCCTGCTCAGCAAGCGCGTGTACCTCCATCCCCTTCAGCGCGGCAATGGTTTCAGCAACGTAGCGTACGTAGGCGGGCTCGTTTCGTTTACCGCGCATCGGTACTGGGGTCAGGTAGGGGCTGTCGGTTTCGATCAGCAGCCGGTCCAGCGGCACATAGCGGGCAACCTCCTGCAGGTTCTTCGCGTTTTTAAAGGTCACAGAACCGGAAAATGAGATATATAAGCCCAAGTTTAAATAGACCTTCGCGCTTTCCAGACTGCCG
Organism: Candidatus Limiplasma sp.; assembly: GCA_963675925.2. GTDB lineage: Bacteria > Bacillota > Clostridia > Christensenellales > Aristaeellaceae > CAXXOK01. The sequence continues at coordinate 141,267 of CAXXIB010000002.1, read as the reverse complement.
GTGTAGCAATGCATCACACCACTTGGCAGGCTGCTTTTGCGTGCGCGCAGCATATCGGTAAAGTCGCCGTGTGCATCGCGCACGTGGAATACGGCGGGCATGCTTTGTTGGTACGCAAAGTCCAGCTGCGCTGCCAGCACGTCGCGTTGCTTTTCACGGGGGGAGTGATCGTAATAGTAATCCAGCCCGATTTCCCCGATGCCGACAATGCGCGGTGAGGCCAGCCATGCGGTCAGGTGATCCAGGGTATTTTTGGTGAAGTACTGGGCTTCGTGCGGGTGCACGCCGACCACACCGAAAACCCCATCATGCGCCTCCGTCAGCTGCACAATGCGCTGGCTGGTTTCCTCGTCACTGCCGGCGAGTATGCAGCGGTCCACGCCTGCGTCGTGCATCCGCGAAAGTGTTTGCGATACTTCGCCTTCAAAGCGCTCATTTTCCAAATGGCAATGGGAATCAATCATCGCACGGTATCCCCGACCTGTGCACCGGCTTCCGGCGAGACGAGCTTCAATACCTTGTCGTCTGCATCCGAAGAACACAGAATCATGCCCTCGCTAAGCACGCCGCGAATCTTAACGGGTTTCAGGTTTTTAACGAGTACGACGAGCCGCCCGACCATGTCCTCCGCTGTATAAAACTGTGCGATACCGCTGAGCACGGTTCTCTCCGGCTCTTTTGATCCAAGTGAAAGGGTGAGCTTGAGCAGTTTGTCGCTTTTTTCTAGTTTTTCGGCGGCGATAACCTGCGCCACGCAGAGCTGTATTTTCTGGAAATCATCAATGCTGATTTCGGTTTTCGCTTCGGGTGCTTTAACCACAGGCTCCGCTTTGGGTGTGGGGATGATATCCTTGAGTTCCTTTTCCACATCAATGCGGGGGAACAGTGCCTCGCCTTTTTCCACCTTGGTTCCGGGCTGCAGCTTGCCAAAGGCAGTCAGAGACGGAAGCGTTTTCAGCGCATCGTCCTGTAGTCCCAGTTGGGTAAACAGCTTGCTCGGGGTATTGGGCATGGTGGGGGCAATCAGCACGCCGATAAAGCGCAGCGTTTCGCAAAGCACATAGAGTACGGTTTGCAAGCGCTGCTTGCCTTCGTCGGTCTTGAAGAGCACCCAGGGCGTGGTCAGGTCGATATAGCGGTTGGCTTCACCGATCAGCGCCCAGATGTGCGACAGCGCAGCGGAGTATTGTAGGCCGTCCATCTCCTGCTGCACGGTCTTGGGGGTTTTCTCAGCCAGCGCGATCAGGTTTGAATCCACCTCTTCATATGCACCCGGCTTTGGCACAACGCCATCAAAGTATTTTTCTACCATGGCAATGGTACGGCTGACCAGGTTGCCCAAATCGTTGGCCAAATCGGCGTTGATACGCTTGAGCAGCGCTTCATAGCTGAACTGGCCATCTGCGCCAAAGGGCATTTCCCGCATGAGGAAATAGCGAATGGCATCGGAGGAATAGCGGTTGGACAGCACCACAGGATCGACCACGTTGCCAAGCGACTTGGACATTTTCATGCCGTCCAGTACCAGCCAACCGTGCCCGAAAATCTGCTTGGGCTGGGGCAGGCCAAGCGCGTGCAGGATGATCGGCCAGATGATGGTGTGAAAGCGGATAATCTCCTTGCCGACCAGGTGAATATCGGCGGGCCAGTAGCGCTGGTACAGGCTATCGTCATCGGTGCCGTAGCCAAGCACGCTGATGTAGTTGGACAAGGCATCCACCCACACATACACGGTATGGGCCGGGTCAAAGTCGACCGGGATACCCCATTTTACGGTAGTGCGGCTGACGCACAGGTCGTTGAGGCCGGGCTTTAAAAAGTTATTTAGCATTTCGTTTTTGCGCGACGGGGGCTGGATAAAATCTGGATGATCCTCAATATACTGAATCAGCCAGTCCTGATATTTGCTTAATTTCAGGAAGTAGGCTTCTTCCTTGGTACGCTCTACAGGGCGACCGCAGTCCGGGCACTTGCCATCTACCAGCTGCAGCTCGGTAAAAAAGGTCTCGTCCGGGGTGCAATACCAGCCCTCGTATGAGCCTTTATAGATGTCGCCCTGCTCGTACAGCTGCTTGAAAATATCCTGCACGCACTTGGCGTGGCGCTGATCGGTGGTACGGATAAAATCATCGTACTCCACGTTCATCAGCTTCCATAAGCTTTTGATGCCCGCGACAATCTCGTCCACATAGGCTTGGGGTGTTACGCCTTTATCCATCGCCTTGCGTTCAATTTTCTGTCCGTGCTCGTCGGTGCCGGTAACGAAATACACATCCCGGCCTTCCTGCTTTTTATACCGTGCCATGGTATCGGCAGCTACGCTGCAATAGGCATGGCCGATGTGCAGATTGTCGCTGGGGTAGTAAATTGGCGTGGTGATGTAAAATGTCTCCTGTTTGGGCATGAATAGGCCTCCTTCATGTTGCGGCTTCTTGGTAATAAAAAAGCCGCCGCTTCCTGTTTGGAAGGGGCGAGCACAGCCCGCGGTACCACCCTTGTTTATCGCTTGATTGCGGCATGTAACGGCGCCGGCCGCTCCGCCCTACGATATCGAGCGGAGATGCTCCCGGGCCATGTTCCCTTGGCGTCCCGCACCGCTTTTCACCAACTGCGGCTCTCTTTGGCGGTTTGCTTTCGGTACTCTCCCGTTCATTGCAGTTCCATTATAGCGGTTTTACTCCGCTTGTCAATGCTCTTGGCCGGTGGGCAAGAATGCACCCAATATTTACCAGTAATGCCATATTATACATTACAAATATTTGAGCGTAAAACGCTGATAATCGTTGCAGTCATTGACATAAAAAGGTCTTTGTTAAGAACTTGATAAATGCCGCTGAAGAATATTCGTTGACAGCAAATGAATAATTTGGTAATATTAGGGCTGTAAGCTTCCATTATTTGATAGTAGAGGTAACCAAAGGAGGCATGCGTATGAAATCGACTGGGATCGTACGAAAGCTGGACAATCTGGGAAGGGTCGTAATTCCCATCGAGTTGCGCAAAACATTCGGTATCGCGATCAACGACACACTGGAGATATTCACCGAGGGTGATAAGATTATCATGAAGAAATATCACCCGGCCTGTGTGTTCTGTAACGATGCCAGGGGCGTGCGGCTCTTCAAAGAAAAACTCGTATGCGAAAAGTGCGTACGGGAACTGACCAAGGGATAAGTAACAAAAGGACTGACAAAGCTCCGAGTGTTCGGAGTTTTTTTCAAAGTGCTCATGCACGTTGGAAACAAAAAACTGCCGCATGTTTTCATGCGGCAGCTTTTTGTTTTAGGTTACTTGCGGGCTTTGGCAAGCTTTTTGCGGGAAGAGCCGCGCTCAACCAGGTTCGCCCATACATAGCCGTTGATCATGTTGGCCGAGTAGAGGCCGGACAGGATACCGATGATAATCGGCAGGCTGAACTCGCGAATGCTGGCAACACCCAGCACATACAGCGAAATGATGGTGATCAGCGTCGTCAGCGTTGTGTTGACCGTACGGCCCAGGCTTTCGGAGATGGAGATATTCACAATCTCGGATCTCGGCAGACTGTGGTAGGCCGGTTTTTCGTTGTTTTCACGGATACGGTCGAAGATGACGATGGTGTTGTTGATGGAGTAACCGACGATGGTCAGCATCGCGGCGATGAACGACGAGTTCATCTGAATGACATTGCGCAGGATGACCATGAACGATAGCATGATGAACACATCGTGCAAAAGCCCGACGACGGCTGCCATGCCGGAGTACAGGTCAAACCGGAACGCGATGTAAATCAGCATGAGCGCCGAGGCAATCAGCACGCTTAAGATAGCGTTCTTAATCAGCGTTGCGCCTGCGGTGGGGCCGACGTAGCTGGCCGTGGAGGTATCCACGTCCATCTTGGGGTAGCTTTGCAGCAGTTCGGCTTCCAGGCCTGCTTGCAGCACCTGGATTTCTTCATTGGAATTTAGCTTAGGAATACGGATGCTGAGGATTTCGCCGTTTTCACCATTGGTGGACACTTTGAAATCGGTCAGACCCTGGTTGGCAAGCGCGGTTTCCACATCGCTTTGCTCAAAGGTCTCGTTCATGTTGTACTCAATGGACAAGCCACCGGCAAAGTCAATGCCGAAATTGATGCCGTAACCCAGGAAAGTCATCACCAGTGCGATCAACATGATGGCGGCGGAGATGATCGCACAGATTTTCAAACGATTTTTAATGACCATCTTACTTCGCCTCCTTTGCGTTGGCAACTGCGGTTTTTGCGCTTAGTTTTTTCGGAGTCATGTACAAATTGCTGTTTTTGAAAATGCGCGCTGTGTTGGTCAGCAGGAAGCGCGTGATGAAGATCGCGGTGATCATCGACGCGACAACGCTCAGCAGCAGCGTGGTAGCAAAGCCCTGCACCGAGCCGGTGCCAAAGAACAATAGTACGATGGCAGCGATAATGGTGGTGACGTTAGCATCGACCACGGCGCTCATGGCGTTTTTAAAGCCGATACGCACCGCGTGCAGGATGGGCCTGCCGGCAAGCGCTTCTTCCTTGACGCGCTCGAAGATCACGACGTTTGCGTCAACCGCCATACCAATACCCAGAATAATACCGGCGATACCCGGCAGGGTAAGTTGGATGCCAGGGACGGCTGCGATGAACAGGAATAGTAGAATAATGTACAGGCACAGCGCCCAGTCGGCCAGCAGACCGGAGAGGCGGTAGCGCCAGATCATGACCAGCATGACCAGCAGAATGCCGATGATCGCCGCGTTGACGGACGAACCCAGTGCATCGTCACCCAGGGTGGCGGATACGGTATCCAGTCTGTCCTGGCGAAGATCAAGCGGCAGCGAGCCGCTTTGCAGCTGCAGGGCGTAGGTGTTGGCTTCGTCTTCGGTGAAATTACCGGTGACCATAATGCCGCCGCCGTAAATCGGCTTGCTGACGGACGGGCTCATCAGCTCTTTGCCATCCAGCTGAATGGTAATTTTCTTACCGACGGATTTAGCGGTCATGTCGCCGAAAATCTTCGCCCCTTCGTTGGTCAGCTGGAAGCTGATGGCGGGCTTGGAATTTTCGTCGATGGTGCGTGTGGCTGTTTTGAGTTCTTTACCTTCCAGGAACACATCGCCTTTATAGTCCAGGAACTCCAGCTTGGCGGGCGAGCCGATCAAATCCAGCACAGCGGCGGGATCGGTCACATCCGGGATTTCCACGCGGATGCCGGCCGGGCCGAGTTCGGAGACGGTAGCTTCGGGATAGCCTTTTTCGCTCAAGCGGCGGTAGATAATCTCCATGGTGTTTTTACGAAGCTGATCGAAGTTGATATTCTCCGCTTTCAGTTCGTCGGACATGGTTGCTTCGTATTCTACGAACACGCCGCCTTGCAGGTCCAGGCCCAGCGCAATGGATGCGGGCCAGGTATCCTTGGTTACGTTGGTTTGGGGAATCCAGGGAAGCAGTTTGTGCAGGCCGCGGCTGTCCAGGTTCATGCCGTTGAGACCGATATAGCCTGCAAAGACGGTGACGACGAGTAAAACGACCAGCGCGATGATGGAGGATGTGCGCTTGCCGAGCTTGACCCGTCGGCGATTACTGACTTTCATATTGAATGTCTCTTCCTTTCTTTTCTTTGGGCATTAAAAAATCAAGAAACGCAAAGCTTGCGTGTTCTTAGATTACAATATGGGGCTTTTGCTCAGCCGCAGGCGAGATCCTGCCGGAACACGGGGTAAAAACTGCGAACATAGCGGCCATTGTGCAACACACGGCCGTTGGCGTCGCAGGTACAATGCAAGCGGGGCAGCAGGGTGGCAATCACCATAAACAGCGCCGCAATCCGGAGCCACGCAATGAGAGGTAATGCGCTGGCGGAAACCGGTACGGGCGGCATGCTGACAAACGCGGTCATGGTATGAGAGACCGGCATTTGCGCAGGTGTAACAGTTTCGGCCTGTGGTGCATCCACCAGTGCGGACAGCAAAAGCAACGCGCCCAGCGCGCAAAGCAGCACAACCATCATAGCAAACAGGCGGCGGCTCATGCTTTTCCATCCCTTCTGCATTTCAAAACTGTGCACATTATACCTGTATGGCTGCTATCCGTCAATAAAAGTTCTGCTGTGCTTTGCTGGCTTGTATACTTGCCACTTATGCGGGTTTGTGGCACAATATATTGTATTCTCAGGATCACGAAGGAGGCGCTTATGCAGAAACCGGAATGCGTCGTTATTTTGGATTTTGGTGCCCAGTATACCCAACTTATTGCCCGCCGCGTGCGCGAGTGCGGTGTGTTTTCCGAGGTGCTGCCCTATACCGCAACGATTGACGAGATTTTGGACAAACAGCCCAAGGGGTTAATTCTGTCCGGCGGCCCGGCAAGCGTATTGGCCGAGGATGCACCCAAATGCGACAGCGGTGTGCTTTCATTGGGGATTCCGGTGCTTGGCATTTGCTATGGTATGCAGCTGACCGCCTACCTGCTCGATGGTAAAGTCTCGGCTTGCCAGCAGCGCGAGTACGGGCGCACGCAGACCATGATGGATAAGCACGACGAGGGGCTGCTTGGCGGCATGAGCAATGAAAGCAGCTGCTGGATGAGCCACACCTTCCAGGTGGTAGGACTGCCGGATGGTTTTGAAAGTCTGGCCCATACCGATTGCTGCCCAAACGCCGCCATGGCCAACGACGAGCGTCAGATTTACGGGGTACAGTTTCACCCGGAAGTGACCCACACCCAGGAAGGCATGCAAGTCCTGAAAAACTTTTTATATGAAATCTGCCACTTACAAGGCGACTGGAACATGGAAAACTACGCTGAACTTGCCGTACGGCAGATTCGCGAGCAGGTAGGGGAGCACGGCACGGTGCTGCTGGGCCTGAGCGGCGGGGTGGATTCCTCGGTCGCGGCGGCACTGTTGCAGCGCGCCATTGGCGACAGGCTGACTTGCGTGTATGTGGACCACGGCTTTATGCGCCAAGGCGAGAGTGAGCAGGTTGTAGAAGTCTTTTCCAATACATTTCCCGTCAAGCTGGTACACGCCAACGCGGCGGAGCTGTTTTTCCGCGAACTCGAAGGCGTGACCGATCCCGAACAGAAGCGCAAGATTATCGGCAAAAGCTTTGTGGAAGTCTTTAAGCAGGAAGCTGGGAAGCTTGGCAAGCTGGATTATTTCGCCCAGGGCACCATTTACCCTGATGTGATCGAGTCCGGTTCCACCAAAGGCAGTGCCGTGATTAAAAGCCACCACAACGTAGGCGGGCTGCCCAAGGAACTTGGGTTTACCAGCCTGGTAGAACCGCTGCGGATGCTGTTTAAGGACGAGGTTCGCAAGCTGGGTCTGGCCTTGGGGCTGCCTGAAAGCCTGGTCATGCGCCAGCCGTTCCCGGGTCCGGGGCTGGCCATTCGTGTGATTGGCGATCTGACCCCCGAAAAAGTCGAAATCGTTCGCCAGTCGGACTATGTTCTGCGCGACGAAATTGCCAAAGCCGGGCTGGACAAAGGGATATCGCAGTACTTTACGGTGCTCACCGGTGCGCGCAGCGTGGGCGTGATGGGGGACGAGCGCACCTACGCCTATGCCATCGCCATCCGCGCAGTGACGACCGATGATTTTATGACCGCCGATGTGGCGCAGATTCCCTACGATGTACTTGGCAAAATTGCCACTCGTATCATAGGCGATGTACACGGCGTGAATCGTGTACTGTTTGATATCACCACCAAGCCCCCGGCAAGCATTGAGTGGGAATAAGCAGTAAGCATTTAAACTGCTGAGCAGCAGGCAACACAATAGCAAGCGCCGCCCGCGATGATCGGGCGGCGCTTGTTTATGCTTGACGCATGTGAAAAAGCCCTGTATATTCATGCTCTGCTTGCCCTTTATTTTAACCGAACGCGCGATCATAGTTACGGAAACGATGGGAGAAACGCATGCGCAAACTCAAGTTCACCATACTGTCCCTGTCACTGATCCCGGTATTGACCGCGGCAGCCGTCAGCCCTGCACTGGGTATGATCGCCCAGCACTTCAGCGACGTAGATCCGCTTTTGATCAAGCTGATCGTCACGCTGCCGGGTCTTTCGATCATTGCAGCGTCGCTGCTGGTCAATATCATCATTAAAAAATATGAATCCAAGAAGGTCGCGCTGCTGGGCCTGATCCTGTTTACGGCGGGGAGCGCAGCCGGGCTTGTGAATAATATCTATGTCATACTCATCTTCCGCATTCTGCTGGGTGCCGGTGTCGGGCTGGTGATGCCGCTGTCTACCGCGCTGATCGCGCTGTATATCGACGGCAAGGAGCATGCTAAACTCATCGGCCATTCTGTAGCCCTTAACAACCTGGGTGGGGTGATTGGCACGCTGCTGTCCGGTCTACTAATTTCATTTCACTGGCGGTATACGTTTGCCATCTATCTGCTTGGCTTGATCATTATTGTGCTGGTCGTTTTGTTTCTGCCCAAAGCCGAGATTAAGCGTACCACAAACGGGATTCCAAAACAGATGATGAAGGACATTACACCGTATCTGCTTTCGATTTTTGTGGTGATGGTGGTACTGTGTGTTGTTCCTGCAAGTTTCTCTATAATCGCAACCCATTTTTCGTTGGTGCCGCCGGCGGTGATCGGCGTGCTGATGTCCACGATGAATCTTGCGGCTTTTCTGACAGGGCTTGTAGCATCTCGGATTATGCACTTCACCCGAAACTATATACAGCTGTATGCCGGGCTGCTGTTTGTGGTTTCTTTTTTGGCGATGAGCTTTACAAAAAGCGTCGTCTTATCCACGCTTGGGTTGTTTGGCGTTGGCGCAGGTATCGGTGTGATCGTTTCCGTACTGCAATCGCAAATTGCAAAGCATGCCAGCAAGGAATATGTCACGGCGGCGATGGCGATGACGACTGCGGTGATCTATTTCGGGCAGTTTATTTCGCCTATCCTGATTGAGGCGATTCAATCCCTGCTCCACTGGCAGGATGTTCGCGTACCCTATTATCTGGCGGCGATATTTTCCGTTTTGCTGATTGTAAGCTATCGCAGGGTACCGATTACAGGTATCAACGAAATGACGAACGCTGACGCCGAAAAGACTGTTTAGCTTTGTAATGTGTCTGCTGATGCAAGCAGCGTGATATCTCGATTGTGGATTTCAATTAGCCCTTCGTCTTTGAGCTTTTTCAGCTCGCGAAACAATGACGGGCGCTGCACACCCAGAAAGTCGGCCAACTGTTTTTTGCTGATGGGTAGGGTAACGCTTTGTGTGCCCTGCAATAGGGATTGATTGCGCAAATAGGCAAGCAGGTTGTCCCGCAGAGTGCTTAGCGTCATCCTGGCGATGCGTTGGTTCATGCCCTGCGAGTTCAAGGACAGCGCTCTCACGAAACCCATTGTAAAGCGATAATCGTGCAAAAACTCAAGGATCGCATCGTGGTCAACTTGCAGCAGCGTGCACGCAGATATGCTATAGATGGTCAGCGGATATTCATTCCGGTCGCCAAATAAAAGGTTTGCGCCGATCAGCCCGCCTTTTTTAAAGGTGAACATACCCATGGCCGAGCCGTTTTCGGATAGCGCATAGGCGGCGAGCGACCCTGCAACAACAAAGTCCAGCGTGGTACAGTGCTGGTTCTGCTGGTGTACGGTCGCGCCTTTATGGTACCTACGGAGCCGGATATGGTTCGCTGAAATGTGGCGGGTTAGTGTTTCTGCGGGAAGCTCCTGTAGCATGGGGATGTGGCGGCAACTCTCTGCAATCATAGTAAGCACCTCTATATCAGTATACAAAAAAGAAACATTGGTGTCTATTCCCTGTGCTTTGCATCGCGTATAGTGGGCAAAAGCATAGGAGGGTAGGGTATGGATGTATTAACGCTGGCAATGTGGGGCGGTACGGCCGTATTCCTGGTGGGTTCCTGGATCAAGGATAAACAAAAAACGAAAAAAGCGCTGCTCGTCGCCTTTGGTATGGGCAAAAGCATGGTGGTCAGTATTGTGTCGGTGATCTTCCTCATTGGGTTGATACTCACCATCCTACCGCCGGAGACCATCGCAGCGTTTGTCGGCAAACAAAACCTGCTCTCGGCTTCCGTAGTCTCGGCGGCGTTTGGCACGATCACGCTGATTCCGGCGTTTATCGCCTTTCCGTTGGTCGGAACCCTGGTCAGTGCCGGTGTGGGCACCGTTCCGGCAGTGGCATTCCTAACGACGCTGACCATGGTGGGGATTGCGACCTTTCCGCTGGAACGGCGTGCGTTTGGGCAAAAGTTTACGCTTGTCAGAAATGGGTTAAGCTTTGTGTTTGCACTACTGATCGCGATTGTGATGGGGGTGATACTATGAAACTTCTGCAAAAGGCCAAGGCCAACCTGTTCCCGCTTGCTGTTCTGGCGACGTATGGGCTGCTGCTGATATTTCGGCCCTCTATGGGCGTTGCATCGCTGAAAAACAGTGTGTATTACATCAAGGAAATGCTGATGATTATGCCGGTCATCTTTGTGCTGACGGCTTTGCTGGATGCATGGGTGCCCAAGGAACAGATTCTGCGGTTTCTGGGAACAAGCGCGGGCTGGAAGGGAACGCTTTTGTCGCTGGTGCTAGGCAGCATTTCCGCCGGGCCGATCTACGCAGCATTCCCGCTATGTGTGATGCTGCACAAGAAAGGCGCATCGCTTCGAAATCTGGTCGTGATCATAAGCGCTTGGGCGGTCATCAAGGTGCCGATGCTGTTAAACGAAATGAAGTTCCTTGGGCTCCGTTTCATGGCAGTGCGATGGGTGCTGACGGTGCTGGCCATTCTTGTGTTTTCCTGGATCGCCGCCAAACTGGTCAAGGACAGTGATTTGCCGGACAAACAACCGGGGGTGAATCAATATGCGGTCAATCGCTCTGCCTGCATCGGTTGCGGTCTGTGCGCACGAAAATGGCCGGAACAGTTCGTGATGGAAAACGGCAAAGCGCAGCTGAAAAACGCAGCAATTAAAGTATCAGCGGAGGCGATGCAGGCGGCTGCTGATGCCTGTCCCGCACGGGCGATCTCAGCAGATGCGCCGGAATAGACGCGAATCACAGGAGCGAAGCTAACACGCAATCCTTAGTGTGCGGCAATCCAGCACCTGCGTTGCGAGTTAAAAAGCATCACATATTTTGTATTTCTTTTGTACATAGTCATACGAAGCTTCGCTACGCATCGCGCTGGGAATGCGATTTGGTCTTTGCCTCATCTTTTGTCTGTCGCATCAGCGTGCACTTTTTCCGGGAACGTAGAATGGTTGTGACACAAGCGTTTCAGAGCCGTTTATCGTGGTGTTTTCTATACCTAAAAAGCGCTGTTTTCCGGCGCTTTTTCTATGCTTTGAAGGCAAACGAATGAGTACATGTAGTATTGACAAACCCCAGTAAACACAGTATCTTGATGAATGTAAAAACTTTATAAGAATTTTACGTTCTTAAAAGGTTTGCAGGACTCCAACCAGTACCCGGTATTCCCTTGCGCAAGCAAAAACTATGTACAACATGGAGGGTGGAAAATGAAGAAGATCATCTTACTGCTGCTCGCTCTGACGGTCGTATTCGTGTTCACAGCATGCAACGCGAATACACCCGAACCGACGACGGCCCCCACAGCGGAACCTACGGTAGAACCGACGGCTGAGCCGACTGCCGAACCTACGGCAGAACCCACTGCGGAGCCGACCGTAGAACCCACTGCGGAGCCGACCGTAGAACCCACGGCTGAACCGACAGCCGAGCCGACTGCCGAACCGACGGCAGAACCCACCGCTGAGCCGACTGCTGAACCTACGGCAGAACCCACCGCCGAACCGACCGAAGAACCGGCAGCCGAACCCGCGAAGATCGGCGTTATTTTGGTTCACGATGAAAATACGGGCTATGACTATGCACACATCCAGGGCATCAAAACCGCTGCTGCGGCAGTCGGCTTTACCGATGACCAGATTGTTTGGAAGTACAACATTCCCGAAAACGAAGTCTGCTACGACACCGCGATGGACCTGGTAGAGCAGGGCTGCAATTATGTGATCTCCGACAGCTATGCCCACCAGAGCTACATGCAGCAGGCTGCCAGCGAGAGCCCGGACGTCACCTTTATCTCCATGACGGGCGACACGGCTGCACTGTCTGGCCTTGACAACTTTAAGAACGCTTTCAACTACACCTTTGAATCCCGCTACGTTTCCGGTGTTGTGGCCGGCATGAAACTGGCCGAGCTCGTAGCCGACGAAAAAGTGATGGATAACAACATGGACGAAGACGGCAATATCAAAATCGGCTACATCGGCGCATTCCCGTACGCGGAAGTGGTGTCCGGTTACACCGGCTTCTTCCTGGGTGTCCAGTCCATCGTGCCCAATGTGGTGATGGACGTGACCTACACCAACTCCTGGTACAACCCCACTGCAGAAGCCGAAGCGGCCAATGCACTGGTTGCCGCTGGCGCGATCATCATTAGCCAGCATGCCGACTCCACCGGCGCACCGTCTGCCTGTGAAGCGCTGCTCCAGGGTGGCACCACCGTGTACTGCGTTGGCTACAATGTGGATATGCTCTCCGTTGCCCCCACTGCAGCCCTCACCAGTGCACAGAACGACTGGAGTGTCTACTACACCTACGTGTTTGAGTCCATCCTGAACGGCGAAGAAATCGCCACCGATTGGGCCGCAGGCTACAACGAAGGCGCTGTCATGATCTCTGCACTGGGCGAAAGCTGCGCAGAAGGCACCGCTGAAAAAGTACTTGAAGTGGAAGCCGCCATTAAAGACGGTTCCCTGAACGTGTTTGATACCTCCACCTTCACCGTGGAAGGCGAAACCGTGACCACCTACCTGGCCATCGATACCGATGGTGACTGGGCTGGCGACACCGGCGAAGCCATCTCCGACGGCGTGTTCCATGAATCCACCCTCCGCAGTGCTCCGTACTTCGGCCTCCGTATCGACGGCATCACCGAACAGAACTAAGCGGATTTCGCAGGAACATATCCGGAAAGGACCACCGTAAAACGTGGTCCTTTCCCTTCATTCGGGCATGATTGCATGGATGAAGAATGATGAATCGGGCCAAAGATCAAATTTGAATTTCAGCCTGTTCTGGGGTATAACTATATACGTTGTTCATTACGGCACAACACTGTCCAAGGGAGGCACACAGGAATGCAGCAAAGCACGGCGGCGGTCAGTATGCGCGATATTACCAAGCATTTTGGTTCGGTCGCCGCAAACGACAAGGTCAACCTGGACATCCACAACGGCGAGATACTCGCCCTGCTGGGTGAAAACGGCAGCGGAAAAACCACGCTGATGAATATTTTATCCGGCATTTATTTTCCCGATTCGGGGCAGATTGCGGTCAATGGCACGGACGTGGCTATTCGCAGTCCCAAGGATGTTTATGATTTGGGAATCGGCATGGTGCACCAGCATTTTAAACTGGTGGATGTGCTGACAGCGGCGGAGAACATTATTCTGGGCATGACCGGCAAAGGCAGTCTCGACCTGAAAGCCGTCGGCAAGAAGATTTGGGAGATTTGCGACCTGTACGGGTTCGATGTAGACCCGGAGCAGAAAGTGTTTGATATGTCGGTCTCGCAGAAACAGACCGTGGAAATCGTCAAGGTGCTCTACCGTGGTGCGAAAATACTGATTCTGGATGAACCCACCGCTGTGTTGACACCGCAGGAGACGGCAAAGCTGTTCAAGGTGCTGCGGAACATGCGTAGCGACGGCAAGGCCATCGTGCTCATTACGCACAAACTGCATGAGGTGGAAGAGATTTCCGACCGGGTTGCGGTGCTTAGGCGCGGGCAGAACGCCGGTGAGATTCTCACCAAAGATACCAACGCGGCGGAGATGACCAATATGATGGTTGGGCGCGCGGTATCGCTGAATATCAAGCGGCCGGAGCCCAAAAACCGCGAAGCAAGGTTGGTTGTCGATCATCTGACCTTTACCGACGAGGATGGCATCACCCGCCTGGATGATGTATCCTTTACAGCCTACTCTGGCGAGGTGCTTGGAATCGCCGGGATATCCGGCTGCGGGCAGAAAGAATTGCTGGAGACGATCGCCGGTTTGCACCCGTTCAAACAAGGTGCAATCACCTATATCGCACCGGACACCAAGAAAAAAACGGATCTGGCGGGGCTTGACCCGCGCCGTATATTTTCCATGGGCGTTATGCTGTCCTTTGTACCGGAGGATAGACTGGGTATGGGGCTGGTCGGCAATATGGACCTGACCCACAACATGATGCTGCGGTCCTTCCGCCAAGGCAAGGGCATGTTTACCGATCGCAAAAACCCCCGCAAGCTGGCCCATGATGTGGTGAAAAACCTGCAGGTGAACACCCCGAATCTGTCCACACCGGTGCGTATGCTGTCGGGCGGGAATGTGCAAAAAGTGCTGGTCGGGCGTGAAATATCATCCTCGCCGACCGTGCTGATGACCGCCTACGCCGTGCGCGGTTTGGACATCAACTCCTCCTACACCATTTACGATCTGATCAACCAGCAAAAGGAAAAGGGCGTTGCCGTGATCTACGTTGGTGAGGATTTGGATGTGCTGCTGGAGCTGTGTGATAGAATTCTGGTGCTCTGCGGCGGCAAGGTATCGGGAATTGTGGACGGCCCCGGTGCGGACAAGAACAAAGTCGGCATGATGATGACACAATACGGAGAGGATACAAGCAATGAACCCAACGCATAAAATTCCGTGGATTCGTATTGCCAAAAGGGATTCCATCGTGTTTTGGCACAGCTGGCTGATACGGCTAATCGGGCTGCTGCTGGCGCTGCTGGCCAGCGCAGTTGTGATTTTCGCCATCGTTCACCTCAACCCCATCAAGGTGTATGAGGCGATGTTTGAAGGCAACTTCGGGTCCAGCCGCCGTATGTGGGTCAGTTTCCGCGATATGGCGATGCTGCTTTGCATCGGGATCGGGCTGGCACCCGCATTTAAAATGCGCTTTTGGAACATCGGCGCAGAAGGGCAGATTTTGATTGGCGGTATTGCAACCGCCGCCGTGATGATTTATTTCGGCAACACCCTGCCGACCTGGGCGCTGCTGCTTGTCTCGCTGGTGGCGAGTTTGCTGGCAGGCGCGGCCTGGGGCGCAATCCCGGCTATGTTCAAAGCACGCTATGGCACCAACGAAACCCTGTTCACGCTGATGATGAACTATGTCGCCATCCAGCTGACGAGCTACTTTGTGGCTGTCTGGGAAAATCCGTTTGGCTCCAACACCGTGGGCATCATTAATCAGCGCACGCAGATGGGTTGGTTTCCGCCGCTGCTAGGGCAGAAGTATCTGCTCAACGTCGTCATAGTACTGGCACTGACGGTTGCGATGTTTGTTTACCTGCGCTACTCTAAGCATGGCTATGAAATTGCGGTGGTGGGGGAATCCAACAAAACCGCACGCTATATCGGCATCAGCGTCAAGCGGGTAGTGATACGGACGATGATGCTGTCCGGCGCGATCTGCGGCCTGGCGGGCTACATTGCAGTCGCCGGGGCATCGCACACGATATCCACCGGTACGGCCGGTGGTAACGGGTTTACGGCTATCATTGTGGCATGGCTTGCCAAGTTCAACACCTTCGTAATGATATTGGTGGCGGGGTTGCTCGTGTTCCTTGAAAAAGGCGCGATACAAATTGCGTCCCAGTACAACCTGAACGACTATGCCTCCCAGATGATCACAGGCATCATCCTGTTCTTTATCCTCGGCAGCGAGTTTTTTACCCGCTACCGGTTGATCTTCCGCGGACGGGAGGGCAAGTAAGATGTCTCAAATATTATCTTTGATGCAGGCGGCAATCGTGTTTGGCACCGTGATCCTGTTTGGCGCAGTGGGCGAGATATTAACGGAAAAATCCGGTAACTTGAACCTGGGTGTGCCGGGCATTATGTACCTGGGCGGTATTGCCGGTCTTGGCGGCGCGTTTTACTATGAAAACGCTGTAGCCATGCCTGTGCCGTTTATCGGTTTGCTGATCGCGCTGCTTTGCGCACTACTGGCGTCGGTGCTGGCAGGGTTTATCTACAGTTTTCTGACCATTACGCTGAAAGCTAACCAAAATGTGACCGGACTGACCCTGACCATATTCGGCTCCGGTGTCGCCAACTTCTTTGGCGGCGCGATGAACAAGCTGGCTGGTGGTGTGGGGCAGATTTCTGTTGCACCGACCAGCGGTGCTTACAGGGCCACACTGCCGTTCTTATCCAATGTCGGGGTGTTTTCTTCGCTCGGCTTTATGGTGTATCTGGCCATTGTTTTGGCGGTGCTCACCAGCTGGTTCCTGCGGAAAACCCGCACGGGGTTAAACCTCCGTGCCGTGGGTGAAAACCCCGCCACGGCAGATGCCGCAGGCATCAGCGTGACCAAGTACAAGTACCTGTCCACTTGCGTGGGTGCGGCAATCACCGGTATGGGTGGTCTGTATTACATTATGGACTACATCAAAGGCACCTGGGCCAACGATGGCGGGATTGAAAAACTCGGCTGGTTGGCGGTCGCACTGGTTATCTTCGCGCGCTGGAAGCCGCTGCAGGCCATTTGGGGCTCGTATCTGTTTGGTATTTTGTTCTGGCTGTACTTCTACATCGGCGGCTTGACCCGTTCGTCGCAGGAGCTGTTCAAGATGCTGCCGTATATTGTGACCATACTGGTGCTGATCGTTGTTTCCATGCGCCATAAACATGAAAATCAGCCACCCGCAAACTTGGGGCAGCCGTATTTCCGTGAAGACAGATAAGTTGTATGCTGTTTAGCGGAAGTGTACTGTACCGTCCTGCATACTGTCGATAATGGCAAGGCTTTGTACATTGTAACCGCTCTTGCGCAGGGCATCTCCGCCGCCCTGGAAACCTTTTTCGATCACAATTCCGATGCCCGCAACGGCGGCTCCGGCCTGACTGGCAATGTCCAGCAGGCCTTTTTGCGCTTTGCCGGTAGCCAGAATATCGTCTACGATCAAAATGCGGTCATCGGAGGAGAGATAGCGTTTTTCAAGGATCACCGTGTAGTCCCTGCCGCGTGTAAAGCTGGTAACCACAGTGCGGTAGACCGCGCCGTCGATGTTCTTGCTTTCGGACTTTTTAGCAAACACCACCGGAACCCCAAATTGTAGCGCGGTGAAGCAGGCAATGGCGATGCCGCTGGCTTCAATGGTGATGACCTTGGTGATTTTCTCCTCATGAAACAGGCGTTTAAACTCCCGGGAGATCTCATCCATCAGCTGAATATCGATCTGGTGGTTCAAAAATCCGTCCACCTTGATGATTTGTTCATCCTTCACCCGGCCGTCCCGGACGATGCGCTCCTTGAGAAGATCCATTGTAACATCTCCATCTTCGTTAGCTTATTTCTAACTATTATACTCGCAGACCGCCGTTTTGGGAATGCTTACAGGAAAGAAAAACAAATCGGGGCGGAATCGGCGGTTTCGAAAGGGATTCAAAACGACATCTTGAATACATAAAGCATTGTACCAAAGCTGATTTCATAGAGAGACGTAAGGAGGATACAGCATGAACTGTAACTATATTGTCGGGATTAAACTGGACAACCGGGTAGCCAACGCCGGGGTGCTGCAACAAGCGCTGACAAAGAATGGCTGCCTGATTAAAACCCGCCTTGGCTTGCACGAGGTGGATGATGACACCTGCGCCAATTACGGCCTGATCGTGCTCCAGCCCTGCGGCACGCTGCAAGAGGTTGAGCAGCTGGTGAAAGACTTAAACATACTGGATGGCATCACCGCCAAGCTGATGGATTTGAACTAGAGCGTAAAGTCTGATGCTGTTCCAGCGAGTATCAAACGCCCCGTTGCAAGCAACGGGGCGTTTTGATTGTAATCGGGTCTTACTACTCTACCTTTTTCCAGGTTTGGTTGCCGCACTTGGGGCATACGGGAAGCGCATCGGTATCACTATCCAGGGTGATGATCTTACCGCATTTCAGGCACTTGTAGGTTCCCTTGCCGGGGGTATCGCCGGTTTTCAACATAAAAGACCCTCCTTATGCGTCAGTCGTCATGGAATATTGTTTTTCGTCGGGCCTGCGGTTGCCATTGGTTGGATATAGTATACCATGCCGGGAGGCAGGATTAAAGCAGCTTGCGCACAAAGCGCTTGTACTGCAACCATATCCACACCACCGAAAGCAAAACGGCAGGGAGCAGGGCAAGGTAATTTTGCGAAAGAAACAGTTTTGCGATCCAAAAGGATGGAAGCCAGCCAAACAAATATTGCAGCCCGTTTGTCAGAAAAAACGGAACCGGAAGCCCAAATAGAAGAAGTCCGGAAATCTTCGAAAGCGCCATGCCTTCCACGCGGTTGTGCGAGTAGGCAACCACTAGCATCGCCACAGGCACGCAGAGCAGAACCGAAAGCAGGCTCAGCAGTAGAATATTCCAGAGTGTCCATTCCGTCAGCGCGCAGCACATGAGCAGCGCGGCGGAGACGATCGCCGAAAGCAACGCAGGGTAGACAAGCCTTGAGACGATATAACCCTCCCTGCGCACAGGCGTTACAATCAGGTAAGCGGCAACGTGCTCGTCGATTTCCGACAGCATGACCATCGCAGAGATGAATACTAACAGATAGGGCGCGATCACCGCCAGAAACAAATCAAACAGAAGGTAATATCCCGAAAGCACACTCGCTGTGTGGAACGCGCCCATAAGCTGTGTTTCCAGAAATGGGATACCAAAGCGAAACAATGCGGCGACCAGCAGCGGCAGAAAACACAGAAAAAAGAGCATGCTGTCGCCGCGAATCTGCCGGAAAAACATCCGCATGGATAAAAGATTGGATTTCACAGTGTAATCCCTCCCACAGACAGCAGCATACGTCGGACGACCCTCACGGCGATTACGTAGAACACCGCCGTCCACAGCAGCAGCGAGAGCAGCGCAAGCGGCACGGCACCGCGGCCCGTGCAAAGCATCAGCATGGCCGCTCCTGGGTGCAGTACGAAAAGATTCGATGGTACGAAGAACATCCAGAGGATGGCCGGAACGACGGTCAGTATCTCCAGCGGTACAGCGGCGAGGAAAAACTGGTTTAGGGTTTTGATCTTGCACGCGGCAATTAGCCCCAGCGAGGAAAACAGGCAGGAGCACAGAAACACCGACACGAGGAACAGCAGGGGAGAGCGGATCACCCCCGCGCCCAGGCCGATCACTGCCGCGACGAGCGTGGAGATCAGCCCGATGGATACAAGCTTGGACAGCACATAGTCCCATGCACTCACTGGGGAGACGGCGATGGAGTCCAGCACCCGCTCGTTTTTTTCAAACAGCACGATCGCGCCCATAAAGAACAGCCCCATCGCGGCGGGATCGGTGAAGATCATCACGGCGGCCGCATCGCTGCGCCAGGTGTCCGGCAGGGCATAGAGCAGGCCCAGGTATACAAGCGTGAACAGGCTGTAGATCGTATAAAATCCGTAACGGATTTGAAAGCGGATATCGGCAAGGATCAGCGTTTTCGCCCTCATTGCAGCCCCCTCCCGGTGATCTCGACGAACATATCGTTGAGGGTCGGTTCGGCGGAGTGGACGCTGGCAAGCTTGCCCTCCTGCGCTAATTGCAGGAAGAGTTGATCGTCGCCGGTCTTTTCCAGCGCTACGCTGCGCTCCAGAAGCGCGCCGTCCGGCGCGGGATAGGCGTAGGTCATCATCACAGCGCGATGGCGCGTCATCAGGGCTTTGGGCGTATCCAGTGCGGCGATTGCGCCGTCTACGACGAACGATACGCGGTCGCAGAGCTCCGCCGCATCGTACATGTTATGCGTGGTCAGGATCACGGTTCGGCCCGCCGCTTTTTCTGCAAGGATCATATCCTTCATCACGCGGGCGTTGGAGGGGTCGAGGCCGCTGGTCGGTTCATCCAGGAACAGCAGATTCGGTTTGTGTACAAGCGCTTTGATGAAGTTCAGCCGCGACTTCATCCCCTTGGAATACTCCGCTACCTTCTTGTCCGCGTCGCGGTCCAGCCCGATCGTCCGTAACAGTTCGTCGATATCCCGGTGGGTTTCGTACAGTGAGGAGAAAAACAGAAGGTTCTCCCGCCCTGTCAGCTTTTCATAGAGGCTTGGGAACTCGAAATCCACCCCGATGGTCTGGTAAAAGTCACGGGTCGCATGCCTGGCCTCTGTGCCGTTGACCGTCACAGTGCCGCCATAGCGGGGCAGTAAACCGATTAACAGCTTTTGCAGTGTGCTTTTACCCGCGCCGGAGGGCCCGAGAAACCCGAAGATCTCGCCATCCTGCACGGAAAAACTCATGGACTGTATAAAGGGTTTGCTTGAATAGCTAAACCGCAGGTTTTCAACGTTGATCATGCCTGCCCTCCAAACATTTGCAGTACTACGCCGTGAACGACAATGCGAAGAACCTCGTCGAAATGGTCGCGCGATATTTCATCCTTGTGGAATAAAAACAGGAACGTGCCCCGTATCGCGGCGGAAAACACAGCGCTTTTCTTTGCATCGGCCTTGGGAAGCAGTGCCATCAGCTGGGCGGTCATGCGTTCGTCGTCCAGGATGTTGGCCTGCAAGAACTCCGGCGGTGCGTTGCGCATCAGCAGTTCGAGCTCCCCGTTTTCCATAAGTTTGAGAAGGAAGGAGCCATCCAGCGATTGGTAAAGCCCGATGATGAGCTCCGTCAATTCTTCCGGGCCGGGGGTTTGCGGCATGTCAGCGACCTGTTTAACCAGTTGCTGCTGTATGGCTGTATTGTATTTCAGGATCACTTCAAAGATCAGCGCTTCTTTGGACGTGTAGAACAGGTAAAACGTACCCTTGGGGATTTTGGCGCGGCGCACGAGATCATCCACGGTCGTTTTACGAACGCCGTAGAGGGAGAGACATACTTCGGCTTCCTGTAATAGCCGTTCTTTGATATAGGCTTTCTCCGTTTCCGAGAAGGATCTTGGCATCATGCCACCTCCATAAATAGCGTATGACTAAAATAGACGATATAGTCATAATAGAACGATTTTGGGAATCTGTCAATACTGCATACAAAAAAACGCGCCAGTTGGCGCGTATAAAAGGGCTTTGCTGTGGAGGAATCTTGTTTAAAACAGTGTATCCGGATAGAAACCCTTTTGGTGCAGCTCTTTAAGCTTCTGCTGCACAACAGGTTTGTCTTCCTTGTAGGTTACGCCAAACCAGGAGGCCTGCGTTGTCAGCACATCAATGGTCAAGCCATCCTTGTGCATCATTTCGTCGGCCAATGTAGGCAGCACGTATTCGGCGCGCAGTTCGCCCGGTTTCAGGCCGCGCAGGAAGGCGTGGAAGCGCTCCTCTGCGATATCCAAAAACCAGGGGGTGAAGCCAAACAGGTTCATGCTGACCAGGCTATCGGGATCGAGCACAACGCCACCAGGGTCGGTCTGCGTATCGCGGA
The DNA here is from genome assembly GCA_963675925.2 of Candidatus Limiplasma sp. Classification (GTDB taxonomy): domain Bacteria; phylum Bacillota; class Clostridia; order Christensenellales; family Aristaeellaceae; genus CAXXOK01. The sequence goes on along the minus strand of CAXXIB010000002.1, from coordinate 119,859 downwards.
TGGAACCATCCGGGAAGCACTGTATTTTGTAAGTTTCAGTAATGCGGGCAAGCTTGCCCTGATCATCGGTTTCGCAAACACCGCGCGTAACCGTACCGTTATCGCTGACGGTGTTTTTCAGCCGATAGCAAACCATGCAAGCTTCCTGCTGCGGCGACAGGGTTTGCAGATGGGTGAAGATACTTCCGTAGGGCTCGCGGCCATAATAATCGTCAGCATTGATGACAGCGAACGGTTCGTGAATGATATCTTTGGCGCAAAGCACGGCGTGCACGGTGCCAAAGGGCTTGGTGCGTTCCTTGGGCAGTTGGTACCAGTCCGGCAGGCTGGAGAAATCCTGTACGGCGTACTCCACCGTTACTTTGCGGCTGAGTCTATCGCCGATCAGGTCGCGGATGCGCTGCTCAAAATCTGCTTTGATAATGAACACGACCTTGTTAAAGCCGGCTTTCAGCGCATCGTATATCGAGTACTCCAGCAGTATTTCGTTGTGCGGGCCCATACCTTCAACTTGCTTGTCTCCGCCGTAGCGAGAGCCCATGCCGGCGGCCATGATTAATAATGTTTTATCCATGCGAGGATCTCCATTTCATTGTTCGGTCAGTGTTGTTTTGGAACGGATGCGGATGGGGAGTTTCACGACTTCCTTGTGATGATGAAAGCCTTCTGCGCTATCGGGCCGAAACAGTACAGTTACGGTGCGAAACATCAGCCGGATATCAGACATCAGTGAGAAGCGGTGAATGTACATCAGGTCGAGGATGATCTTGTCCTTAGGGGAAGTGTTGTACTTGCCGTCGATTTGGGCCAGTCCCGTCATACCTGCCTTCATTTTCTGGCGGTATACGAATTCCGGCACATCGCGGGTGTAGCGGTCTACGTTTTCCAGCATCTCCGGACGCGGACCGACTATGCTCATATCGCCTATAAAGACGTTGAACAGCTGGGGAAGCTCATCAATGCGCAGTCTGCGCAGCACATGACCCACCTTGGTGATGCGATTGTCGTTTTTGGTGGTTGATACATGCGGGGTAGACTGGTCGTGATCAAACATGGTTCGAAACTTGATAATGGTGAAGATTCTACCGTTTAGGGTGGCGCGTTTTTGCTTGAAAAACACGGGGCCCTTGTCGTAAAACTTGATCAGCATGGCGGTAACCAGCATGACCGGGCTTAGCACCACAATGCCGATGCCGGAAAACACAACATCCATCAGCCGCTTAACGATGCGCTGCATGGGGGTGAGCTCCACACGGAAGGTGTGCAAAAACAATGTGTCGTCAATCACGACCTGGGTGGAAGAGGATATAATCACATCCTCTAGTTCAGCTGCCAGATACATGGCTTTGCCGTGCTTGTAGCAAAATGCCTCGATGGCCGCTTCCTCGGTATCGGGGATGCCGGCGAGGAATACCACGTCATGTTCCTGTATGGTTTCATGCAGGTCATCGCAGTGGTAGTGCAGCACATCGCATAGCTGATAGCGCTTGGGAAAGGTATTCAGCTTTTCGGCGATATGGTCGGCAAGCTCCTGCGTAGCGGCGATAATGCAGCATCGCTGCGGAGGGTTCAGTTTGTAATAAAGCTGATCACCCAGCCGGACAATGGCGTAGATGATTCCGGTTTGCAGAACCATCGTCAGGCAAAACCACAGGAAATCCATGCCGAATAAAATCAGGCGGGGATTCTTGGCCGGGTTCACGTTCATGATTTGCAACTGGAGGTAGGTGACCAAATCCGTCAGGATGACAGAGATCAGGATTGCAAAAAACACCGAGCGTGTTTTGCGCGCGCCCATCTGAAATCCACCGTACACATTGCCAAGCAGCAAAAGCACGATGGCAAACGTCGCCATGGTGATGGCAGTTGTACGGTTGTAGGCCAGAATTTGCGGGTTACTGATCGACTGCATCAGGAAGAAAGCGAGGAATACGCACAGGTACAGAAGCATCTGGGATACCGCCGTCAGTAACTGCGATAGAAACGATCGTTTCTTCATTTGCCCTCCGTGCAAAACGATGCCCCGCACTTATGTAAGAATGCAGGGACAATAGTGTAGCTCAATGAAAATCGGCTTTTAGACATAAAAAAGTATACCATAAACCATACAATCAGTCAAAAATATTCGGTGTGATGAGAGGGCGGTGCTATACCTTGAACAGGATGCCAAGCACCGCGCCAACAGCGATATAGGCAATGGGATGAATGCTGCTGAGCCGCTTGATTCTTTGCAGCAGGAACAGCCCGATAAATAGCCCAAGCGGCAGCCAGCGAAGCGAAGAAAACCCGCCGTCCGCCGTGAAAAGCACCGACTGGAGCACCGCATACCCCGCCGCAGCGATGAGGCCGGTAACGGCGGGCCGCATGGCTTCCATACCGCCTTGAATGCGGCGGCTTTTTTCAAAGCGGTCCAGTACGCGCACAACAATCAGTATGGTTAAAAATGCCGGAAGTATCAACGCAACCGTCGCCGTAATCGCGCCCGGGATGCCTGCTACATGAAACCCAACATAACTGGCCATGTTTACGCCAATGGGGCCGGGGGTTGACTCCGACACCGCAACCATCTGCATGAGTTGATCGATGGAGAACCAATGGGGATAGTTTTGCGACATCTGGATTAAAAACGGTAGGGTGGCCAGCCCGCCGCCGACGGCGAACAGACCCGCCTTGAAAAACTCAAACGCTAATTGTAGAAAAATCATGCTTCACGCCTCCTTCCAAAAAAGAAAGCACCGAATACCGCAAAGGCAAGCGATACATAAATCGGTGAGATATGAATGATGGCAACCGTAACAAAAGCAGTGATAGCGATGGCTGCTTTCAGCCACGAACGAACGTTTTTCTTTGCCAGATTCCACACGGTGGAGGCGATCATCGCACTGACGGCAATGCGAATACCCGCAAAGGCATGCTGCACCCACACAATGTCTGAGAAGTTGGACAGCACAGCAGCGATCACCGTGATAATGATCAGCGACGGAAGCACTACGCCAACGGTCGCAGCAATCGCGCCGAGGATGCCTTTTCTGCGATAGCCAAGGAAGGTGGAAATATTCACACAGATTACACCGGGTGTCGTTTGGCTGACGGCGAAATAATCCAGCAGCACATCCTCGGTAATCCATTGCCGTTTTTGCACAATTTCACGGATGAGGATGGGAAGCACCGCATAGCCACCGCCAAAGGTGATGCTCCCGATCAAAAAAAATGTACTCAGCAGGGTCCAAAGCTCTTTCATGCGCGTTCTCCTTTGCGTTCTACAAAGGTTTCTCGCAAGTCGGGTGATTTTCCTGCCGTTTAGCATTTGACAGTTTGGGTATACTGTACATATAGGAGGTGCTGACGATGGAACGATACCGCGTAGAAGGTATGACCTGTGCTGCTTGCAGCGCACATGTTGATAAAGCGGTTCGCAAACTGCCGTTCGTGGAAGACGTGCAGGTTGATTTGCTTGGTAACTCCATGCGTGTGAAAACCAGCGACGGGGCTGCGCACGAAACGGAGATTGTGTCCGCAGTCGACCATGCCGGGTACCACGCGATTGCAAGCAAGCCCACAAAAGAGACAGCACAAGACCCTGAAACACAGCCCAAAGAGCCTATGCGCGTCCGTTTCTGGACTTCGCTTATTTTCCTTGTCCCACTGATGATGATCGGCATGGGGCAGATGCTGGGGCTCCCGATGCCCGCGTTTTTACAAATGGAACAATACCCGATGACCAATGCGCTGTTGCAGCTGCTGTTGGCAACACCGGTGCTGTTTATCAACCGTGCGTATTTCAGCAACGGACTTAAGCTGCTTGTGCGCCGTGCACCGAATATGGACAGCCTGATTGCGGTAGGCAGCGGCGCGGCGTATGTGTACGGCATCGTCATTTTGCTGCAGATGTCTATGGCGCAGGGCATGCGTGTGAATGAACTTTCCGGCAACCTATACTTTGAGTCCGCCGTGATGATACTAACCCTGGTTACCCTGGGCCGCAGCCTGGAAGCGCGAGCCAAAGGGCGCACCACCGAAGCCATTAAAAAGCTGATGGCGCTTGCGCCTGATACTGTCCGTGTGATTCGGGATGGACAGGAGATGGTTGTCGCCACCCAGCAGGTACGCACCGGCGACGTACTGCGCATTCGCCCTGGCGAGCGTATTCCCGTTGACGGTACGCTGATTGAAGGCGACATCACTGTAGACCAGTCGCACATCACAGGCGAAAGCCTGCCTGTGGATAAACACAAGGGCGATACGCTGGTGGCCGGCAGTCTCAACCCGGCGTTTACCTTCCTAATGGAAGCTACGAATGTAGGAGAAGACACGACCTTGCAGAAAATCATCCAGCTGGTATCGGAGGCGGGCGCAAGCAAAGCGCCGATTGCCAAACTGGCGGATAAAATATCCGGCGTGTTTGTACCGATTGTGATGGGAATCTCGCTGGTCACCTTTGCCGTATGGATGATCGCGGGGGAAGGCTTTTCCTTCTCGCTCAGCATGGCAATTACCGTGCTGGTTATCTCCTGCCCCTGCGCCTTGGGGCTGGCAACGCCGGTGGCGATTATGGTCGGCACAGGGGTTGGCGCGCTGCACGGATTGCTGTTTCGCAACGGCGAAGCGCTGGAAACCTTACATCGCGTGAAGCATATTGTCTTTGACAAGACCGGAACCTTGACCGAAGGAAAAATGACGGTCCACGCCGTTGTACCTGCTGATGGGATATTAGAGCAAGAACTCTTGCAGGCAGCCGTTACGCTGGAAGCGGGCAGTGAACATCCTTTGGCGAAAGCCGTGATCCAATATGGCACGCAGCATGGCGTTGTGCCCGAAACCGTGCAAAACTTCAAGGCAACGGCCGGATTTGGCCTTTCCGCTGACATAGCGGGCGAGTCCGCCTTTGCGGGAAAACCGGAATGGATGGCGCAAAACGGTATCCCGATGGCTGGCTATCAGGCACAGCTTGCCGAAATCGGTGCGCAGGGTGTATCGGTGCTCTGTTTTGCCAGGGGTCAGCGTTTGCTGGGCTTCCTGGGCATTGCCGATACCATCAAACCGGATGCAGCGCTGGCTGTGCAGGCCCTAAAAGACCTGCATGTTAAGCCGTGGCTTTTAACCGGCGACCGCAAGGAAGCCGCGATGGCCATCGCCCATGAGGCGGGTATTGCTGACATCATGGCCGAAGTATTGCCTGCCGATAAGTCCGAGCAGGTCAAAACCCTGCAAGCAAATGGGTTGGCTGTGGCGATGGTCGGGGATGGCATTAACGATGCACCGGCGCTGAAACAGGCGGATGTGGGTCTGGCCATGGCATCGGGAACGGATATTGCCATGGAGACCGCGGATGTGATTTTGAGCGGCCAGCAGCTGCGCAATGTGCCCGATGCCATACGCCTGAGCCGCGCGGTAATCCGCAACATCAAGCAAAACCTGTTCTGGGCATTTTTCTACAATGTCATCGGCATTCCCATTGCCGCGGGGCTACTGTACCCGTTCTTTGGGATTACGCTGAGTCCGATGATCGCGGCCGCGGCGATGAGCCTGAGCTCCGTGACCGTTGTAACCAACGCCCTCAGGCTGAAACGATTTACTATCGACAACCGAAAGGAGAACCCTATGAACGATTTCAGAGGAAACATCACCCCCTTAGTTAGAATGCAAGCTGAAACCGACATTGAAAACAAAACACAGGAGTCTAAAACGCTCTTAATGCATATTGACGGCATGAACTGCAACCACTGTAAGAAGGCCGTGGAGGAAGCACTGCGCGGTGTTGTGGGTGTTCTCAGTGCCACGGTAGACCTGGACAAACAGGCTGCCGAAGTCACCGCAAACCAGACCCTGTCCAACGCTTTGTTGATTCAGGCAGTCGAGGATGCGGGCTACAGCGTTCGCGGCATTTCTTGACTAAAAGCTCTCTGTTCCACTATACTTTAATAGTGTAGTGGAACAGAGAGGAAGTGAAGCCCATGGAAATCAAAACACCATTTGACCGGCTCCAAGAGTATGCCAGGGATAACGAACAGGCTTTGGTTCGGGGCGCGACGATTGATAAAACGTTATACTCCAAGTATGGCGTCAAGCGCGGACTGCGCGATGAAAACGGTAAAGGCGTCCTTGCGGGGCTGACGAATATTTCGGAAATTCAGGGCCGCGCCGAAGTGGACGGCAAACTGACACAGGCTGACGGCCATTTATGGTACAGAGGCTACAATATTAACGACCTGGTCAATGGCGTGAACCGCGAATCCCGTTTTGGATTTGAAGAGATCGCCTATTTGCTGTTGTATGGTGAACTGCCCACCCAGGAGAGACTGCAGGAGTTTACCGACCTGATTGCGGACAACAGGAATTTGCCGACAAACTTTGTGCGGGACGTAATTATGAAAGCCCCCAGCGCAGATATGATGAATTCCTTAAGCCGCAGCGTGCTGACCCTGGCAAGCTACGATTCCAATGCGTCCGACCTTTCCATCAGCAATACACTGCGGCAATGCCTGCGCCTGATCGCGGTATTCCCGATGCTGGCTGTTTACGGCTATCACGCGTTTAACCATTACGAGCAGGATCAGAGTATGTACATCCACCGTCCCGACCCCAAGCTGTCGGCGGCGGAGAACCTGTTGCATATGCTTCGGCCGGATATGAAGTACACGGCGCTGGAAGCACAGGTGCTGGATTTAGCGCTGATTTTGCATATGGAGCACGGCGGCGGTAATAACTCCTCCTTCACTACGCATGTGGTTACGTCATCGGGCACCGATACGTATTCGGCAATCGCGGCAGCGCTGGCAAGCCTGAAAGGCCCCAAGCACGGCGGTGCGAATATCAAGGTTGTGCAGATGATGAACGACCTGAAAAACAACGTATCCGACACGACCGATGAAGAAGCCGTGGAAGCCTATCTGCTCAAGCTTTTGCATAAGGAAGCGTTTGACAAGAAGGGCCTGATTTACGGTATCGGCCATGCGGTATACTCCGTTAGCGATCCGCGTGCGCGGGTGTTTAAATCGTTTGTGGAAGAGCTCTGTAACGAAAAGTGTCACCGTGAGGAGTACGCATTGTATTCCATGGTGGAGCGCCTTGCCCCCAAGGTGATTACCAGCGAACGCCGCATCTACAAAGGGGTCAGCGCGAATGTGGACTTCTTCAGCGGTCTGGTGTATTCCATGCTGGGCATCCCCGAGGAGATGTTCACGCCGATCTTCGCCATTGCGCGTATCGTTGGCTGGAGCGCACACCGTATGGAAGAGCTGATCAACATGGACAAAATCATTCGTCCGGCGTATATGGCAGTCTTCCCCCGGCGGGAGTACCAAGCACTGGAAGAACGCGGCTAAGTGCGTAAGTTTTAGCTCTTAGGTGAAAAAACAGTAACATAAAAAAGCCACCCCTGTGGGTGGCATTTTGATGCGCACTTATTGCTTGCGGCAGATTTTATCCTTGTACATGAGCTGATCTGTGATTTCCACCAGCTCATCCACATCATATGGCTTGCTATGGTCTACATACACGATGCCAAAACTCAGCGATGTACTGAACGGCTTACCATTGGAATAGCTGGACAAGGTCTGGTCGATACGCTTCATGTATGACGACCCGATATCCAGTGTGGATTCCAGAATCACAAAAAACTCATCCCCGCCGAAACGGCAGACAAAATCCTCGTAATTGGCATGGGACTGCAGCACTTTGGAAACATCCTTGAGCACCTGATCGCCAACTGTATGACCGTAGACATCGTTGATGTTCTTAAATCCGTTGATATCGATCATCATAACGGTGAAAGGGTCCGGGCAACGCAGCTTGTATTGCAGCCTGCTTTCCAGCTGGGCGCGGGAATGCAGGGTTGTCAGCGGGTCTTTTTGCAGTTCGTGCCGCTCCATCAGCATAAAGGTGATGAACGCCGCCAGCACATACATCGGAATACCCAGCGACAGTCCAAAGAACAGCATCTGCAGTGTAACGCCGGCGATCGGGAGCAGGGTCAGCACCACGATGACCTGGGTGATGCGACCGGTAATCATTTGCCGTCTGCGATAAAACCAGGCGATGACGATAATCGCAAACACGACCGTGAACCCGTTGCCAATAGGAGAGCCAATCCCCCGGACATACACATTGTTTGCGTCGACCCGGAACAGGAATCCGTCGCTAAAAAAGTTGACGATGATCAGCGCGATATTGACATACACCGGAAGCAGGTACAGGTAGCTGCGCTTTTTGTTGCCTTCTTTTGAAAGCGTGATGATATAGTCCATATAGCAAAGCCCCAGCGATGCCGGCAAAAGATTAACGCTAAAAAACAGCACGTTCACCCCATAGTGTATGGGGATCAGGGCGGGTTTGCCGGGGATGGCAATCAACCAGGAGGCAACCTCCATGACACCCGCGATGATCAGCGACACCGTGAAACGCTGGAACAAGATGGTAGAATGACTGCGGCGAGAGGCCTCCTTGCTGAGGAACCAATATAAAACAAGACTGATTAAAACACTGAAAATAAGAAGATCGCTATACTCAAGATTGATTATGCTAAACATATGTCATCTCCAACTTGCTTTGAATCCGTCGGGTCGAAACGTTGGCGTTGTACGTGTATTTTACCATAAAAAGAACCGGTAGGGTAGCGAAAGTAGATAGGGCAATTCTGGGTATGCTTTGCCTGCATCATCGGGTATAGAGAGACAGAGACAAGCCCTCCGGCTGTCCGGAAGGCTTGAAAATCTAGCGGCATTGTAGCCAGTGCTGCGGTACTTTGTATCAGCGCAGGACACGCTTTGGCTTGCGGCGGCGCATCTGCGGTTTCTGTACTTCCTTTTTCTGACCCTGCAAGTTAAACAGTTCATCACGCAGTTTGGCGGCCTTTTCAAAGTCCAGATCTTTAGCGGCAGAGAGCATCTGATCTTCAATGGTTTTGAGCAGCTCTTCGCGCTCTTCCTCGCTGATGTTGCTTTCCGGATTGGCGGCAAACGCATTGGTAATGCGCAGCAGCGCCTGCACGGTGGATTGCACGCTTTGCGGTGTGATGCCGTGAAGCTTGTTGTACGCCTCTTGCAAGGCACGGCGGCGGTTGGTTTCGTTGATGGCTTTCATCATGCTGTCGGTCAGCTGATCACCATAGAGAATCACCCGTCCGTTCAGGTTGCGGGCTGCACGCCCGATGGTTTGCACCAGCGATGTTTCCGACCGTAAGAAGCCTTCCTTGTCGGCATCCAAAATGGCCACCAAGCTGACCTCCGGCATATCCAGCCCCTCACGCAGCAGGTTTATACCGACCAGTACATCAAACTCGCCAAGGCGCAGATCGCGGATCAATACGGAGCGTTCCATGGTCTGGATATCGGAATGCAGGTAGCGCACGCGGATATTCAGCCCCCGTAAGTACTCCGTCAGGCTTTCGGCCATGCGCTTGGTCAGCGTCGTTACCAGCACGCGTTCACCCCGGTCTACGGTGGTGTGAATTTCGCCAATCAGATCGTCCACCTGGCCGGTGGCTTTGCGAAGCACCACCAGCGGATCAAGCAGCCCCGTGGGGCGGATGATCTGCTCTACGATGTTCTGGGCGAGGGTTTGCTCGTAGCTTGCCGGTGTTGCGCTGACATACAGGGTCTGGTTTTGCCGCTGCCTGAATTCTTCAAACAACAGCGGGCGGTTATCAAAGGCCGACGGCAGGCGGAAGCCGTAGTCAACCAGCGACTTTTTCCTGGCCCGGTCGCCATTGTACATCGCGCGAATCTGGGGCACGGTTACATGGCTTTCGTCGATAATCATCAGGTAATCGTCAGGGAAATAATCCAGCAGGCAGAACGGTGCATCGCCGGGCTTGCGGCCATCGAAATAGCGGCTGTAGTTTTCAATGCCTGAACAGCTGCCAATTTGGCGTATCATTTCAATATCATACTGGGTGCGCTGGCGTAGACGCATGGCGTACAGCGGCTGCCCCTCGTCGGTCAGCTCCTGCACACGCAGCTCCATATCCCGCTCAATCTCCTCCAGGTGCTCGTTCATGGTATCGCGTTCCATGGCGTAGTGCGTGGCGGGGTAGACCATCGCGTGCTCCAGGGTGGCAATCACATTGCCAGATACGACTTCCACCTCGCGAATCCGCTCGATCTCATCACCGAAGAACTCCACGCGTATGGCATGTTCGCGTTCGTTAGAGGGGATAATCTCCAGTACATCGCCGCGCACGCGGAAGCTGCCGCGTGTAAAGTCGATATCGTTGCGCACGTATTGGATATCAATCAAGCGTTCAATCACCTTGTCGCGGCTGATTTGTATGCCCGGCCGCAGGCTGACGGTCATGCTGGAGTATTCGCTGGGATCACCCATGGAGTATATAGCCGATACGCTGGCGACGATAATCACATCTTTACGTTCACGCACGGCGGCCGTGGCCGAGTGGCGCAGGCGGTCGATTTCTTCGTTGATGGAGGCATCCTTGTCGATATAGGTATCGGTGGAGGGGATATAGGCCTCCGGCTGATAATAGTCATAATAGCTGACGAAGTATTCCACGGCGCTGTCTGGGAAGAACGCGCGAAACTCCGAGCAAAGCTGGGCGGCAAGCGTCTTATTGTGCGCGATGACCAGCGTGGGTTTTTGCACGCGCTCGATGACCGATGCCATGGTAAACGTCTTGCCGCTGCCGGTTACCCCCAGCAGCACCTGATCTTTCAACCCGTTTTCAATACCCTCTGCCAGGCTGGCGATGGCCGTAGGCTGATCACCGCTGGCCTGATAGGGCGCTTGCAGTACAAACTTATTCACAGTGAACTCCTTATCGATGGGGGAATGTGTGTTCGCTATCAGAATAGCATAGAAAACAGTGTGCGTCAATGGTTAATGCATACCCGCACATTGGTTTCTGCAAACAAAAAACCTCCGGTTTCCCGGAGGTTTTTGCGTGAGGGTTGATTACGGATCCGAAATCGCAATTGCGCCGCTGGTGGCAGCTGTGCTGTAGTGCGCACCGCCATCGTTGCTGGCTTTGACGGAGAAGCTATAATTCCCTGCGGACAGGCTTTCAATCAGCTGGGACAGGGTAGCAGCCGTGACTTCAATGGGGGAGTCGGGACTACCGCCGGTGGGGCTATACTCAAGCAAGTAGTGGGTAATGGCTTGCCCACCGGTCGTAGCCGGTGCTTCCCAGGTAACCGTCGCCGTGTTGGCAACGGAGTTATCCACCGCCAGGTTCTGCGGCGCGCTGGGCGCGACATACGGGGTGTTGGTTTCCCGCGCGCTTTCAGCGCTGTCGTAGTAGCCGTTGTTGGCCGTAAGCCAGATCTCGTACTCTACATTGGCAAGGCCGGAGAAGGTATATTCCGTATCCGCCAGCGCAGAGACCGTGGGGCTGCCCGGATCGGGATCGGTGGCGACTTTGATATACAGGTCGTAGTCTGCAATGGCATTGCCGCCTGTATCAGCGTCCGGCAGCCAGGAGATATAAATTGATTCAAACCCTTCCACGTTTTGGGTGATGGTCGGCGCATCCGGTGTGCCGACGGGGTTAGAAGAAATGGTTGCAGGATCGCCGACCTCTGCGGAGTTGACGGCGATGACCATGAACTCATAGGTCTGCGCGTTTGTCAGCCCTGTAATCATCTTGGTGGTTGTGCTGGAGCGGCCGGCCACATCGTACTCCACGCTGTCCACATATACGCGGTAGTGGTCGATGGCAACGCCTGTGCCACCGGTATCGGCCGGGGCGGACCAGGAAAGTTCCACAAACCCGTCGCCGCGGCTGGCAACCGCCAGTCCCTGTACGGCGCTGGGCGGGCCGGGGTTGGGGGTAGCGACCAGATAATTGGAGTACGCGCTGTCACCCTGGGCATTGGTAGCCACCAGCCAGAAGTAATAGGCAGTGCCGTCAATCAGCCCGGTGGCATCATAGCTGGTGTCGCCGGGGTTGATGGTCGTGCTCAGTGCGTTTTTCGCGCCGCCCTCGGTCAGGCTGTAGTAGGCCTTGTATGCCGTCAGGTCATCCCCGCCGTCACTGGCAGGTGCGGTCCAGGTCAGGCTGACGGTTTCGTGCGCAGGATCGGCATCGGTCAGCACCGGTGCGTCCGGCTCGTTGCGGCCATAGAGCAGTACCTCGCAAGTATCGGTCAAGCTAGGATCGTCTACAGATGTACCGGTGATTTCAATTGTTTGGTTTTCAACTCCCACCAGCGCAGCATCGTCGGGGATCAGCACCTTGCCGCTAAGCGCCGCATAGGTTGAGCCGGACGAGACCGCCAGCGTGTATTCCGTGGTGAATGTTGCTGTCGTATAGGAACCGTTTGAATAATGCAATTTGGCGTTGATGTTGGTGGTTTCGTCAAAACGGAGGGTGGTATCCTCAGGAATCAGCTCAATGGAGGTCAGGGTCAGCGCATCGCTGGTAATGGTTACGGTCAGGGTGTCGGTTTTGGGGTTGCCGCCTGCATCGTCGGCGGTGGTGGTGCCGGTTACGGTGAACACAACACCATCGGCAATGGCTGAACTGATGTTAAGAACAATCTCTTCGGCAGCTTCGTCAACCGTGGCAACGACATTGCCGCCCGCTTCCGCCGATACCGCAAGAGACAGGCGCGGCGCTGTCAGGTTATAACCGCTGATGGAGTAGCCGATGCGGCGTTCCACATCGCCCCCGGCGATGGACACGGTCGTTTCGCTATCGTCAAAGGAGAACGCGATCACGCGGGGCTCGGCTGCCGTCACGGTGACGGTGCAGGTATCGGTCAGCGGATCGCCGTTTTCATCGTCATCGGTGGTCGTGGCGGTCACTTCAATGACAGCGCCGACGGTTGCTGTTGAATAAATGTGCAGTTGCCCGCTGACAATTTCCGCCATGCTGGCATTGTCGGTAATAGAAAGTGTATACGCGGGAGAGGACAGGTCCGTACCGGTGACGGTCACATCCAAGTCCACATATTCGTCCTGCATACCGGTGGGGTAATCGGCGGTCACGGTGATGCCGGTCGCTTCGGTCGCGTCCGGATCATCGTAAATCAGAAATTCGTTCATCATATAGCCAATACGGCTGCCGACCTTGATACGATCCCAGTCGCTGCCGCGCTCCAGTACATCCACACGGGTGCCTACGGAGTACAGACCGATGATGGAATAGCTGGTGCTGGGGCCGGAGCGCAGGCGCACGCCGTAGCCATTGGAACTCCAAACGGTCGCAAGATCGTCGCCGGAGGGTGCCGGCGTTGTACCGGGATCGCTGGAGGTTAAAAACTCGCTCATCATAAACCCGACGGTTTCGCCAATCTGAATGCGGCTCCAGATGGTGCCGGTCTGCAAAACGCTGACCTGGGTTCCGACGGGGTATACGGCCAGGATGCGGTAGCCTTTACTGGGGCCGGTGCGCAGGCGCACGCCGTAGCCGTTGGAACTGTACACATACTTGGTTAAAGCACCGGGTGTTCCGCCCAGGGTGATATAGTCCGAATGCATATATCCCGCTTGATTGTCCGGCGCTTTCACGCTGTACCAATCCCCGCTGGTGCCGAGAATTTCGACCACTGTACCGGTATTATAGTACTTAATAATAGTCGCATCGTAAGACGGGGCGGCGCGCAGACGAAGTCGCCCGCCAACTACAGTGCCGTACTCCGCTGCCGCGGCTTGAAACACCGGCAGCAGTGTTACGATGAACAACACGGCCAAGCCCAGAATAATCATTCGTTTCATAATCGGATGCCTCCGTAACGTTTTGGGTGCAAAGTATATAACGATTGTCCGGTCCTGTTTATTCCAAGAATAGACGGATGGATGTGGTTTGAAACGTTTTTCCGGTTATTTGTTCTATTTCGGTTACAATAATACTACAAATATGAAATTTTCGCAACATTTATATCATATTTGAGGGCTGTCACAGCTTGCCAACCCACTATGGATATGATATTCTTTGAAAAAAGCGCGGATAGGGGGCCAGGTTTGCATGAAAGCCGCATTGTATCTATGGAAACGGCGCTTGGTCTGGGTACTGCTGGCATCAATCGTTCTGGCGGCGGGCATGGGCGTGTATGCGTATGTATACATGCCTTTGCGGTATGAAGCCGTTGCGGAAGTGCTTATGCTGCGTACCGGCAGCGACGAGCTAAGCGCTTTGGCGGATGAAAGCATGCGCTGGGCTCAGTATGACGCGCTGAAGGACGGCACCCCGTGGGACGATACCATGCAAAGCCATGTCACCCGCTACCGCAACACCAGCCTGCTGCTTGTACAGGTTTCGGCGGAGGATGATTTGGCGGCCGCCCAAGCTGCGAACGCCCTTGCGGATACGCTGATTACGGTCATGAACGACTCCATGAACGAACCGGTTCTCAAAGCCGTGGTTCGCGCCGGGGTCCCGGAAAGCCCGATTCGCTTTTACCGGGAACGCTATATTGCGGCGGTACTGCTGGGTTCATTTATTCTGCTTTCCATCCTCCTGTTGCTGCACTGCATAAGGCGCACACGGCTGATACGCTCCGGCGACATTGCCGAGGCGGCTGCGCAGCCAGTACTGGCCGAGATCCCCGATCTCAAGGACATTCTGTCCGCCTATTGGCGTTTCGATCCCGAGGACTGTCCGCCGCTGTACGATTTTGCCGGATACCACACGCATGAGCAACTGCGGCTGATTACGCTCAAACTGCGCATGCGCCTGAAACAGGACAAGCTTCGAAGCGTCGCCGCCGTGTCGCGCACGGACGAGGAATACAGAAGCGAGGTTCTGGTGATGCTCGCCCAGGAACTATGCCGCCAGGGCAGCCGTGTGCTTTTGGTGGATATGAACTGGTATGCGCCAAGACTTGGGCAGCTCCTGCAGGTGAAGGGCGACAGAGATTTAATCCATTGCCTGGCCTCCAACATCCCCATTGAACAGGTGATGATGCAGACCTCAACTCGCAATTTGTATTTTGTCGACCAGAACCATACCCAGAGTATGGCGGCGCAGTTGATGGCGTCGGCTTCGTTTGCCGCGCTGCTTGAAAAACTGTATGTGAAGTTTGATTTCGTGCTCTTTGATATGCCGGAAGCCGACCTGTTTTCCGACGGGCTCGCCATCGGTGGTGTCCTGCACGGCTGCCTGCCGGTGATCCGCGCCAAGCGCTGGACCCCCGCGCAGATTCGAAAGTGGCTGGACCCCATCAACCAGCTTGACCGTGGCGCGCTGGGACTGGTGATAACCGATGCATCGCTCAAACAGGCTCGCGCCCACCGAAGACTGGATAAAAATGCCGGATAGTAACGCAGCTCCGGCCCCGTGTTTCATTGCGAAGATGTGGTAGAACATGCTATAATCAAGGAGGTATACCTGATGTGTGAAGGGGAGTGGCGTCGATGGATTTATTGAAAACTTTACTTTTGTATATGTCGATGCTGTATGTTTCCGCGGTGCAGGTTGCACCTGACCCGGCAACGGCCAATATCACGCCGTCACCGGCACCCTCGCCCACAGGTATTTACGCATCGGCTACAGTGGATGCAACCGCTGCAACCCCTGCACCCACGCCAGCCATCACCGCCAATCCGGCCTATGGCACATTGGTCTTGGGCGACCGGGGCGAAGTGGTGGGCAAGGTGCAGCAAAAGCTGCTCGATTTGGGCTATGATGTTGGCGATATCGATAGCGCGTACGGAAATCAAACAAGCCTTGCCGTAAAGGCGTTCCAGAAGCGTAACGGGTTAACGGTTGATGGTATCGCCGGTAAATATACGCAAACCATTTTGTTTGAGTATGACAGTGTAAAACCCGCGATCACCGCGACCCCGGCGTTTATCCCCGATGCTACCTTAACACCGCCGCCTGCAACGCCCGCGCCCGCAGTGGCGGAAACGGAGCCGCCAACACCGGTACCGGCGACCGCAGAACCTACAGCTACACCGACAGCGACACCCGACCCCAATGCGCCTGTACTGCTGACGGAATACAGCTTTGTGTTCGACGGCTTTACCCAGACGCTGACCGTTGGGGATACGGATACCGTCTTGCATCCGGTGGAGCAGGAGGAAGCGCTTTACATTCCTTTGACGGAGATCCTGCAAAACGCAGGCAATGTAATTATCACCAACAACACCGATACGGGGGAAGAACTGGCTTTCAACGTGTTTACGGACTTTTATCAGGTTTCCTATACGGTCAGTGATGACGGCAGCTTAAGCGACCTTGTATTTGAAAAGAACGCACAGCCCCAGCCGCTTCAAAACCGCAGTGCACTGCTTCTGGATGGTGTATTCTACCTGCCGATGGAGGATATGGTGCGCATTACCGGTATCAACGTTACCGTGGACGATACGGCCGGGAGTATTATCATTACCATGCCGGCGTCCGGAACATAAAGGAGCGGAGGGGACAGTATGTACGACATCAAAATCACCAGGGCGGAGAGCCTTAAACCAAAACCGGAGGATGAATCAAAGCTTGGGTTTGGCAGGATCTTCACCGATCATATGCTGCGGATCAACTATAGCGAAGGTAAGGGCTGGCACGATGCCAGGGTGACACCGCTTGAAAACCTGTCGCTGCATCCCGCAAGCTCGGTACTGCATTACAGCCAGGAGATTTTTGAAGGTGCAAAGTGCTACCGCAGGGCAGACGGCGGGATGAACCTGTTCCGTATCCGCGATAATTTTGAGCGCATGAACCGCTCGGCCGCGCGGATGGGAATGGCGACCATGCCTGTTGATTTGTATATCGAAAGCCTGCTTGCGCTTTTGTCCGTAGATAAGGAATGGACACCGCATGTGGACGGTGCATCCCTGTATATTCGGCCCACGATGATTGCCACCAAGGCATACCTTGGCGTGTCGGCATCGGACAGCTACCTGTACTATGTGCTTCTGTCGCCAAGCGGCGCGTACTATGCGGGCGGCCTTGCGCCGGTCGGCATTTATGTGGAAGACGAGCACGTACGCGCGGTGCGCGGCGGGGTTGGCATCGCCAAAACAGGCGGCAACTATTCCGCCAGCATTCTGGCCGGTATGAAAGCCAAAAAACTGGGTTATGCGCAGGTGCTTTGGCTGGACGGTGTGGAGCAGCGCTACGTGGAAGAAGTCGGCGCGATGAACATGATGTTCGTCTACGAAGGAAAAACGCTGGTTACCCCTGTGCTCAACGGCAGTATCCTGTCGGGGATCACGCGGGATTCCACCTTGAAGCTTGCCAAGCATCTGGGCTACGAAACCCAAGAACGCCCTGTGCCCATTGACGAGGTAATTGAAGGTGCAAAGAGCGGCAAGATTACCGAGGCGTTTGGCACCGGCACCGCGGCGGTGATCTCGCCCGTGAACAAGATATTCTACAAAGGGGAAGAGGTTCTGATTGGGGATAACGCCATCGGCCCGATTGCCCGCAAAATATACGACACCCTTACCGGAATCCAGTATGGCAAAGTGGACGATCCCTTCCATTGGATTACACCGGTACCGTAACAGACACTAACGTAGCACACGAGGCAATACCATGTTGAGAGAATCAGGTCTGACCCTTGAGCAGGACTGGGCGGACAAAACCCTCAGTATCCTGCGGGAAAAACAGTTTGAGGCGTGCGAGCGCCGTTTAGCCAATACACTACAGTTCAGCCTTTTTTCGCCGCTGGCAAGCAATACCTTTGCCCAGCAGTTGTTTGAGCAATCCTTTTTCGCATCCGAAGCGCGGGGCGACAAGCTGGTGACGGTGGAATCGCTGCGCGCCGAGGTGATGAAGCTTTTACCCCACGAAGTGCACTACCTGTCCTCAGCCGAAAATGCGCTGCTGGAACAGCTTCTGCTCAACGGCGGTCGTTTGACCTCGAAAAACTGGGAGGAGATCCCCGCCGCAGAAGCGCTTCAGCGCAGGCTGTGGTGCTTTTTCCAGTCCGGCGGCGATGCCTGGACGCTGGAATTGGCCCAGGATTTGCGCGAGCCCCTGATGAAAGCGTTCTCCAAGGAGGAACACTCCAGCGCACGCACCCGCACCTTCCGGTACGATGTCACCATTCACGGTCTTTTGTATATCACCGGGTTTTTGCCCGCTCATCAGCCGCATGAGATGTTCAAGCGGGATGTGCTCGAATCTGAAGCCGATTGGGCAACGGTCATTGCGGACCGTTACATCAAAGCAAGCTTTGAGTATATTGTCGACGATAGCCGTCAGCTGGTGCTGCTGCACCCCGCGCTGGCGGACCCCTACCGCCTGCTGTGGACGCTTGGGGGCAGGGTGAACGCCGCCATTACACTCACGGAGGAATCACTGCTGGGCGGCATGAACGGAATGCTTTCCGAAGAAGTGGCCATTAGCGAAGCCATGCAAAACGAGCTCTACGGCAACATGCGGCCTGAATGGCGCGCGGATGAAGCCGCCGATGACCTGCGCTTTCTGGTCAAGCAGAATGTATCCTTTCAAGAGCTAGAAGCGGTGATGGCCTCTATGCTTTGTATCCGCCCAACCGATGCGATGCTGCAGGCGCTGAAGAACCTGTATAACAATACACCACGCTGGATTGCCATGAGCGCGAATCTGCTGCACTAGGCGGCGGAGAATACGGAGGAATACCAATGCAGTTTGTCAGACGCGGGTCCGGGCGTTCCGGAGTGCAAAACCCCATTGTGTTCTATGGGTACCTGCTGCTGCATGCGTTGCTGGCGGGGGTGCTGTTTATATTGACCCTCTTGCCGCTGGGTGCGCTGGTTTGGTCTGCGGAAGGGTCACCCCTGCGGTGGCTGTCGCTGCTAAGCCCTGTATTGTTTATTTTCATAGTAATGCCGCTGCGTTTCAGCTTTGCGCAAGCGCTATCCGATCACAGCCGGGGCATTCCGTTTTCCTTGCAGAGGGCGTTTGGGTTTTCTCTGTATGGGGAAAAACTAGCCGAAGGGGTAGTGTATCTGCTCCATATGCTAAAATGGGCCATCCCAATGCTGGCCTTTGGTGCAGTGCTGTACGTTATGGGCGCTGGTGATGATGCGTTTACCAAACCGGTTGCGGCCCTCGACTCGTTTGGCCGATCGGTCACGGCGGTTTGGCAGGGAATTACAAATTTCATCAAAGGTCTGTTTGGCGGCACGCAAAGCAATATGCCGGGCGGGCTTGGCGAAGGTGTTGTCTTCCTTTTGATCATTGCAGGGATATGTGCAGCGCTGTTCTTGCTTGGTATGGTGCGCAATAGCGCGTACCGCTATATCTGGGCGGAGGCTACACTGCTGGATAAAAATCCGAAGCGGGAAATATCGCGTTCTCTGCGGCGCAGGCGCTGGCAGCAACTGCTGGTTGCGCTAGTCAACTTACTGCTATTAAGCCCCGTACTGATTGTGCTGTATCAACATTTTGCGCCCAGGGATACTACGACCGATTTCCTCCTGCGCATGCTTGATCTCATCACCGGTGAAGGTTCCTTGCCGGAGCTTACGGTGCCCTTTGCCACGCTATCGCTGCTCTTGCTGGCCTGCTGGCTGCCGCTTGCGCCTGTACGCCGCATACTTACATCGCGCTTTGCGACCGCGCGACTGCGCAGCCAAAACGGGCAGATGCAAAACGGAACGCCGAGCACACAGGACGCAAACCCGCCGCTGTATCAGGACACGCCGGTACAGGGCGAGCGATACCCGCGTTAACGTATGGCAGCAACGAGACTGGATAAACTGCTGGCCCAAACCGGCGAACGCTCCCGCAGCGATGCGGGCAAGCTGATCCGTGCGGGCCATGTTACGGTCGATGGCGCGGTGCAGCGCAATCCCGCGTTCAAAGCCGATACCGAAGCAGCGGCGGTGTGCCTGGATGGGCAAAGGCTTACGGATACGCCGTTTCAGTACCTGATGCTGCATAAACCGGCGGGCCTGCTAACCGCAGCACGCGACCGCAAGGCCCAAACCGTGATGGAATTACTGCCGCCTGCTGCTCTTATACGTGGCGTAATGCCCGTTGGCCGTCTGGATAAGGACACCACGGGGCTGTTGCTTTTCACCAACGACGGGCAGCTAAACCACCGCCTACTTGCGCCAAAAACCCATGTATGGAAAGAGTACCTTGTTACGGTGGACGGAGAACTCACGGTCGAGCACTGCGCCTTGTTTCGGGAAGGCATAGCGCTGAAGGATTTTACAGCACTTTCGGCTGAATTGTTGATTGAAGAAGCCTCTCCCGTCATGAGCCGCGCTGTGGTGCGTATCCGTGAAGGAAAGTATCACCAAATCAAGCGTATGGTTTCCAAGCTTGGGCTGCAGGTTGCCGCGCTGCACAGGCAGGCGTTTGGTCCGATTGCACTGGATATCCCCTGCGGCCAGTACCGAGCGCTGCGGGAGGACGAGGTCGCCGCGCTGCACAGTGCGGCCTGGATGGATAAGGATGAAAACCATGGCTGACCATTATTTTACCCAAACACCGGAAAGCGAACATAAACCACGAACGGTAGATACCCTCTACCGCGGGCATAGCTTGACCTTCCACACCGACAGCGGTGTGTTTTCCCGCACGGAGATCGATAAGGGATCGGCGGTGCTGCTTCATATGCTGCCCCAGACGATAACCGGCGATGTGCTGGATATGGGCTGCGGCTATGGAGCCATTGGTGTGAGCCTTCAGAAAGCAAACCCCGGAACAACCCTAACGATGGTCGATATCAACGACCGCGCCGTAGCGCTGGCACAGACAAACGCAAAGGAAAACGGCGTATCCGCCACCGTACTACAGGGCGACGGGTTTGCCGCCGTGAAAGACCAAAGCTTTGACTTGATTGTGACCAACCCGCCAATCCGTGCCGGGAAGCAGGTTATCTATCGCATGTTTGCAGACGCCGCCAAAGCGCTTAGGGCCGGGGGGCAGTTTATACTCGTCATCCGCAAGCAGCAAGGGGCGCCGTCTGCACTGAATTATCTCAAAACCCTGTTTGCAACCGTGGAAACCGTAGCAAAAAAAGGCGGATTCTGGGTAATCCGCTGTGAGCACGCCCTGTCTGACGCAGAGCAGAAAAGAGCAGAGCAATGAAATACAATACCGCGTTTTTTGATGGCCCCATTGACCGCTGCTGTACATCGTGCGAAAAGTGGGACAAATTATGGGAACGGGAAAAGGATGGCCTGCTGCCCATGTGGGTGGCGGACATGGATATCCGCTGCGCGCAGGAGATAGTCGACGCGATGAAAGCCCGCGCCGAGCACCCCATATACGGCTATACATTCCAGCGTGATGAAGCAGTAGAAGCGATGCTGGCCTATTACAAGCGCCATCAGGGGCTGCAGCTGACAAGCGACGAGCAGGCGACCATTCCCTGCGTGGTTACCGGTATGAAAGCCGCCATCCTTTCGCTGACCGAGCCCGGGGATTCTATTCTGATTCAGCCGCCTGTGTACGGGCCGTTTTTCTCCTCTGCCATTGCCAACGGGCGCAAGATTATCCCCAACACGCTGATTCGGGATCAGGAAGGGCGCTACAGCATCAACTTTGCGCAGCTGGAAGCGCAGCTTGGCACGGGCGTGAAGCTGATGATGATTTGCAGCCCGCACAACCCCATCGGGCGTGTGTGGACACGCGAGGAACTGGAGCATATCTACGCGCTTTGCAAGCGTTACGGCACCATTCTGCTTTCCGATGAAATTCACGCCGGCTTTGTGTATGATAACGCCGCGTTTACCTCCATGCTGTTGCTGGATGAGGCCAAAGATGCTAAGATTGCGGTGCTGACAAGTGCCACCAAGACCTTTAACATCGCGGGGCTGCGGCAGGCGGTGCTGCTCACCCGCAACCAGGCGATTAAAACGGCGATTACCAAGTTCATGGACCATGTGGGCGCATCCGGCGAGAATATCTTTGCGCTGGAGGCAACCCAGGCTGCATACACCCACGGGGATGCCTGGCTGACCGGGCTGATGAAATACCTGCACGAAGCCCGCGCGCTGTTACAGCGGGAACTGGCCGAGCGCTTACCCAAGGCCATACTTTCGCCGATTGAGGCCACCTACATGGGCTGGATTGACTTACGTGCCTATGGCCTGTCCGGCAAGGAACTGATGGACGCGACCTATGAAGAGGGCGTAGCTCTGATGGAAGGTACATTCTTTGACCGGGAACATGGCGACGGGTTCCTGCGGATTAACTTCGCATGTCCGCACAGCCAGACCCTGGAAGCACTTAAACTTTTGGAGCGTGCCGTGAAAAAGCACGCCCGCACATAACGGAGGACACGATGGAAAACATCAACCAATGGATTGACGAACACAAAGGCGACATGATACAAACCCTGCAAAAGTGGCTGTCACACCCCAGCCTGAAAAGCGATGCCGCGCCGAACGCACCCTTTGGGCAAGAGGTGCGAAAAGCCCTGAATACGGCGCTGGCCGACGGACAGACCATGGGCTTTCAGGTCCGTGATTTGGACGGGTATGCCGGAGACATCAGCATGGGCCCGGCTGGTGTAAATCCGCTGGGCATTTTGACCCATCTGGATATCGTCCCGGTGGGCGATGGCTGGACAGTGGACTCGTTTGCAGGCGTGACAGACGATGAAAAAATCATCGGCCGTGGCGCGATTGATGATAAGGGCCCGGCTGTGGCTGCCCTGTATGCTATGAAAGCGGTGTTGGAGTCCGGTAAACCGCTGCGCCGTGAAGTCCGCCTGATTTTAGGCTGCGATGAAGAAAGCGGCATGGAGGACATGGCCTATTATCAGGAACATGCTGAGATGCCCAAAGAGGGCTTCAGCCCGGATGCGATGTACCCCGTCATCAACACGGAAAAAGGCTTGATTGCCCTAGCACTGCGTGCAAAGCCCGCCACGGAGGGGCTGATGGTGCAGTCCATTGCCGTGGGTGAGCGGCATAACGTAATCCCCGGTAAAGCAGCAGCGATGATCAAGGGCGATGCGGCGCTTTGCGCAGAGATCAACAACCTGGCCAAGCAGATGACGGTTTCCGTGGAAGCTGAGGAAACCGATAACGGGATTTTGCTGTCGGCTAAAGGCATCGCGGGGCATGCGTCCATGCCGGAAAGTGCGAAAAACGCGCTGGGCGAGCTATTGCTCATGCTGCGTGCCATCGGCGTGCAGGGCCCACTGAAAACTCTGGCCGACAGTATCGGCCCGGAGTTTGATGGCGAAAGTCTTGGCATCAAGTGCAAGGATGAGACCAGCGGCGAGCTGACACTGAACCTTGGGGTGCTGCACTACGACGAGCAGGGCCTGTATGCCGAAATTGATATGCGCTATCCGCTGCTTTGCAATGGCAAGCGCATTATCGAAACCATTGAAGCCACACTGGGTGAAGCGTTCACAGTGGAAACCCTGCATTTCAAGGAGCCGCACCATGTATCGCCCAAAAGCAAGCTGGTCACAGCGCTGCTGGAAGCCTACTATGTACAAACCGGCCGTGCACGAGAGTGCGTTGCAATCGGCGGTGGCACCTATGCCCGTTGCCTGGAGGAGGGTGTAGCATTTGGCGCACTGTTCCCGGGCGAGCCGGAAACCGCCCACCAGGCGGATGAGTATATCAAAATCGAAACCCTGCTGCTCAATGCAAAAATATTTGCTCGTGCTATTTTGCTGCTGGCAGGGGAGGAGGAAACGAAATAATATGCGACTGGATAAATTCCTGAAAGTATCGCGCATCATCAAGCGCCGCACAGTGGCTAACGATGCCTGTTCCGGTGGCCGCGTGAGCCTGAACGGCCGCACGGCCAAGCCCGGGGCGGATGTAAAGCCCGGCGATGTGATGGAGATACGCTTTGGTAACCGGGTCGGGAAGTACCGCATTCTGGATGTGAAAGAAACCGTACGCAAGGAAGGTGCGGCCGACCTGTATGAGGTTGTGGAAGAAGACGACGCGGTTCGGGCGGAGCGCGGCTGATGAAAGCATACGCGTTACTACTGGGCGCTGGCAGTGGAAGCCGTATGGGCGGGGAGGAAAACAAAGTCCTCCTGCCCATCCGCGGCATCCCGGCCATTGTACGCGCCGCCGTACCGTTTACCGGCATCTGCGCCGGTGCGGTGATCGTCGCCAGACCGGGCGAGGTTTCCGCGATGGAAGCCGTGGTACGAAAGTACGGGCTTTCGCGGTTTGTGACAAACATCGTCGAGGGCAGTGATACGCGCCAGGCTTCGGTCTATAACGGCCTGCAAGCCCTGCCGGAGGACACGGACATTGTGCTCATTCACGATGGCGCACGCGCCCTAGTGACGGAGGATATCATCACCCGCGCGCTGCAATCTGCGCAGGAACACGGCTCCGGCATTGCCTCGGTCGCGGTGCACGATACGGTTAAACGTGTGGATGATACAGGCGTGGTTGTTGAAACCCTAAACCGCAGCAATCTGCGCGCCATGCAAACACCGCAGGCGTTCCAGCTAGCATTAATTCAAAAAGCACACGCGGTCGCACAGGCGGACGGTTATCTGGGTACCGACGATGCTGCACTGCTGGAACATGCTGGGCTGCCGGTGTTTGTCACCGAGGGCAGCCGCCGCAACATTAAACTGACAACGGCGTTTGACCTGCAATTGGCCCTTACAATACTGGAGGATGAGAGCGCATGACGCGGATCGGATTCGGTATGGATGTTCACGCACTGGAGGCGGGGCGCAAGCTCATCCTCTGCGGTGTCGATGTTCCGCATGAAAAGGGTCTGGCCGGTCATTCGGACGCGGACGTCGCCGTGCACGCCCTGATGGACGCGTTGCTTGGCGCACTGGCGCTGGGTGACATCGGCAAGCTGTTTCCCGATACCGATGGTCAATATCGGGGCATATCTTCTTTAAAACTGTTGGAAGAGGTCATGCACCAGATCACTGAAAAGCGCTATACGCCTGTGAATGTCGATATCACCATCGCCGCCCAGCGCCCCAAGCTGGCAGCGTATATCCCTGTGATGCGTGAAACCCTGGCAAGCTGCATGCATATCCCTGTGGATGGGGTCAGTGTCAAAGCAACGACAACCGAGCATCTGGGGTTTGAAGGCGAGGAGAAGGGAATTACAGCATACGCAGTCTGCTTGCTGGAAACTATGGCATGAGGAAGCGTTTTGCTTTTTCCACCGAACGTAACTTGTTTTTGCCTGCGCTTGCGGGCTTTTTTATTGCGGGCATCTGGCTGGCTACGCGGGTAACGCCGGGGCTGTGGCCGTTATGGTTGCTGCCGGGCGTGGCGCTGCTGCTGTTTCCGCTGCGCTTGCTGCGTCTCCCATACCGTTTGGTATTACTGCCGCTAGCGCTGCTGCTTGCCATGCTCTGGACGATGCTGTGGCTGCACCCGGTAGCGCCGCCAGAAGGAAAGTATGAGACCATTACCGCGACGGTCTACGGGGATTCTAAACTCAGCAGTGCCGGCAATGTATCGGTTCGGCTCACGGATATTGCGCTGGAGGGCGCGGCACAGTCCGGCATGGCCTATGGTACTGTGTATGTCAATACAGGTGATATTCCTGTGCAGCTATTTGACGGACAGACGATCCGTTTTTCGGGAAAGGTGTATACACCCTATCCCAAAGATAACCGGTATGATTTCGATTTCCGGCTGTGGATGCTCACAAACGGCATGCACTATGGCATCAGCGGGATCAAGGATATCGAGATTCTTCCGGGGCCAAACCGCTGGGCGGACTATGCACAGCGCATTGCGGATGCCTGCTATGCAAAGCTCGCCCCTGTAGCAGGGGAACGGGCGGACTTAGCGGTGGCAATGCTGCTTGGGGAGCGGTCAGCACTGGCGGAGGAAGATTACGCCGCGTTTCAGCAGGCAGGGGTTGCACATGTAATGGCGGTATCGGGCTTGCATGTTGGGATTTTATCTGCGGTACTGCTGTGGATACTTCGACGTTTGCGCCTTCGTAAAACTCGGCAAATTCCAGTACTGGCCATATTTCTGCTTTTGTACTGCGGTGTAACGGGGTTTGCTGTATCGTCGCTTAGGGCAGCGGTGATGATACTGCTGTGGGTGATCGGTGGTGCGTTCGGTCGCAAGCCCAATCCGGTCACGGTGATTTCTACCGCTATGCTGATCGTGCTGATCATCAACCCTCTGCAATTGTTTTCAGCAGGGTTTGTGCTATCGTTTTCCGCTATCGGAGGGATTACGCTGCTGTACCCGCGCCTGATGCAGGGGCTGGATCGTGTTTGGAAACCCGTGAAGGTGAAAAAAGAACAGAAACGTAAAATGATTGCACAGCGCATCATGCGGCGCTTCAAACAACTGCTGGCGGTATCGCTTTCGGCGCAGCTTGGCGTACTGCTGCCAATCGCAGCGTATTACCATGCGCTGTATCCCTACAGCTTGTCATTTAACCTGTTCATCGTACCATTGGTCGGGATTTTGGTGCCGCTGTATGCATTGACGGCGATTGTTGTGTGGATTCCGTGGCTGGGCGGCTGGTTGGGGCCGATTCTTGGCGAGGCTGTGCGGCTTGGCGGGGAAGCACTGTTATGGATGGTCCGAACGCCGCAAACCATGCCATTGTCCAGCGTTCGCATGGCCATGCCGAATGGCTGGGTGTGTATTGCAGCACTGTGTATCGCTGTGCTGGGCTCGCATTTGATCCGCACGTCGGTACGAAAACGGCTGCTTGCCGCTGGGATCGTGATCGTAATAGCCGTTACAGGGTCTGTGCTCAACGCGCCGCCGCCTGTACGTTACCATCAGTTATCCGTGGGCTGGGCTGATGCGGCGCTGATTATTGATGGAAACAAGACCATCGGGATTGACACAGGCAAAACCGGCAATGAGATGGTCAACCGGCTGCTAGCGGAGGGGCGGGATTTGGACGCGCTGATTTTAACACACCTGCACGCTGACCATGCCGGGGGCGTGGAGACGATACTTGCAAACGGCATCGCGATTGGGCATGTGTATGTGCCTGTAGACTATAGTTTGCATGGCTATAGCAGCGAAACCCTGTCGGTTCTGAAAACGCTGGCCGAGCAGGGCATTCCGGTGACCACGCTTGGGGCAGGAGATACCCTACGGTTTCACGAAACTAGCATAGAGATACGCTGGCCTGAGCCGGGGTATACCCGCAGAGGCGTTGAGCCCAATGATCGCTCCATCGCCATGTTGATTACGCTGAAAGATCTGCGCATACTGGGGATGGGAGACAACGGCTTTCTGTATGAACGCTATGCTGCTGTACCGGCGGATATCCTCAAGGTCGGCCATCATGGTAGCAAGAGCGGAACGGGGGAACCCTTTTTAGCACTTGTTACGCCTTCGTTGGCGATTGTCAGTGAACGGACGGACAATTTACCGGCGGCAGCAACGCTGGAGAGGTTATCCACGTATAATACATCCGTTTGGTCTACCGATGAGGCCGGAGAGATTACCATCGTCCCAACACCCGGCGGCTACCGCGCCTATCGCTATATCCCGGAGGGAACACAGTGAACTATCTAAGTTTTTTTGATGCCCTGAAGAAAAGCGAGCTTAAGCCCGTGTATGTGTTTGAGGGGGAAGAGGAATATATTAAAGCGCAGGCGATTAAAACCCTGTGCAGCCGCGCTCTGCCCGCCGGGTTGGAAGCCATGAACCTGACCGAACTGGTAGCGCCCGCAGCCGATGAGCTGATTGCCGCAGCAGAAACGCTGCCGGTAATGGCCGACAGGCGTGTGGTGTTGGTGCGCGGATTTGCGCCGCTTGCTTCGGGGAAGAGCGGCGGGGATGAGGATGTTGACAGGGTGATGGAGTACCTACGTACACCTTCGGAGAGCACCTGTCTGGTTTTTGTGGTCAAAGGCAAGGCGGACAAGCGGAAGAAGCTGTATACGTTTTTGAAGGGTGAAAAAGCGATCGTCGAATTTTCGGCCATGAACGAG
Source organism: Candidatus Limiplasma sp. (assembly GCA_963675925.2). GTDB lineage: Bacteria > Bacillota > Clostridia > Christensenellales > Aristaeellaceae > CAXXOK01. The sequence continues at coordinate 92,134 of CAXXIB010000002.1, read as the reverse complement.
CCGCAGGCGATTGACTGGATTATCCGCACCATGCGCGCACTCGGTAAAACCATGTCGGCAGCTGTAGCGGAGCGCTTTTTATTCACCGTAGGCAACGATGCATCGCTGCTGAAACAGGAACTGGAAAAGCTTGCCGATTATGCGGGTGACCGCGATACGGTGACCGCAAAAGACATTGCTGTGATTACCGTGCAGTCGCTGGAATCAACCGTGTTTGAAATGGTGGATGCGCAAGTGGCGGGCGATTACGGGCAGGCATTTCAGCTCATGCATCGGGTACTTTCCGGTGGTGAAGACAGAATGATGATTCTGGCAATGCTGCTTAGGCAATACCGGCTCCTGTACCAGATGCGCTGTCTGCTGGAGGAACGAACGCCGCAGGGGGAACTGGCCTCGCTGCTTAAAATTCCGCCGTTTGCGGTGCGCCGTATGCAAAGCCAGGCCATGCGCTACAGCAAGGAAAAGCTGAAAGCGGTGTATGATTATTTGTTGGATTTTGAGTTTCGCTTGAAATCCGGCAGGCTGCCGCAGGATGGCAGCGCAGAAGCTGCGCTGCTACAGATGAAAGCGCTGCTCGAATAGGCGAAATAGTGAATACTAAAGAAGCGGTAACCGCTATCGGTTACCGCTTTCGCAATCCTTTGGGATAATGGTTTTTTAGCTGTCCATCGCTGTGCTTGACAAAGCCCAGTGGTAGGCCGCCTGTTGTCACGGCCCAAAAGCCGCGCTCCATATCGCTGGCAGTAAGCACTTCGCCGCGCAGGTATTGCGCAGTTTGTGCATCGTCAAGCGCAAGAGAACGTATAGGAAGCGGCGGCGCGGCCAGTGCCAGTGCGTGATCGGGCAAGAATACGGTACCCTTCACCCGGCCTAATGATAACCCTGCACGATAGACCTTGAGCCCCTGTAAGGGCGGCAGTTCCGGTGCGGAAATAAGCAGGTTGCCAAGCAGGGCGTTTGCCTTGGGTGGGTCAGCGAGGGAAACATCGCTGGCAAATGCCTGTATATAGTGCGATGTCCTTGGCGCTTGGTTTTTCAAACAGCTGCTGGGCGGCTTGTAAAGTGACAGGGGAAGCCTCGTTTTCATGCGTGCCGGTTTTTTGCAGCAACGCGGCAAAATGCCCTTCGCCATCCACGGTGTGTGGATATAGCCGCACGCAGCCGCTTTGTGACGACAGCGTTTTTCCGTTTGCAAGGGGCACGGAAAACACAAGCGGTTTAAACTCCGGATGCGCTGCTAAAAAGGCGTGGATTGTATCCTCGTTTTCTTCCCGGTTAAAGGTACAGGTCGAGTAGCACAGCCGTCCGCCGGGTTTCAGCATGCTGGCGGCACTGTTCAAGATCAATCGCTGGCGGATTGCGCAGCGCTGCGGGGATTGTGCATCCCATTCCAGGCGTGCTTCGGGATGCCGCCGGAACATTCCCTCGCCGCTGCAAGGCGCGTCAACAAGAATCGCGTCAAACAATCCGGGCCACCGATGGGCAAGCGTTTCGGGGTTTTGGGAGACCACCAGCGCATTGCAAACGCCCATGCGCTCCAGGTTGCCGCTGAGCACAGCGGCGCGAGAGCGAACGATCTCGTTGCACACCAGCGTTCCCTGCCCGCGCATTTGCGCGGCCAGTTGCGTGCTTTTCCCGCCCGGTGCGGCGCAAAGGTCCAGCACAGTCTCACTGGGCTGTGCCTTAAGCAGGCTTGCCGGCAGCATGGCGCTGGGTTCCTGCAAATAATAAGCCCCGCAGGCGTGCAGCAGGTGGCTGCCTGCCGGGCTGTTAATCTCCAGTTCGTAGGCATCGTCCGCCCAGGGGATTGGCGTTGCCAGATCCTGGATTAGCGTATTGATGGGTACATCCGGCGTTTTCAGGGGATTGATGCGCAGACCACGAACATAGAGCTTTTCTAAAGAAGCAAAGTAAGTATCCGCGTCCGCGCCCAGCTCAGCTTGCATCTTTTGGGCGAACGCAGGAGGGAGCGGAATCATACAGTATCGTCCTCCAGCCAGTCCGGAAGCATCATGGGTTCGATGGGGAAGTAGATGTCCTGCATCGCGGGGGGCAGCTCGGATTGCAAATGACTGTACCCAGCGACCATGCCGATAGGAATGCCGATATGTTTAGAGGCCTGCTCTAATAGCGTTTGTGTCTCTATCAGATGCTGCGCCGTGGTCTGGCGTTGAAGATTGGCGTTATTGACCAGCATATCAGCCTGCAAGCGGGCGCGGGCTTCCATGTTCGATAGCAGCGAACAGATATCGTCCGTGGTATCGGTCATCGGGCGCAGGGGATTGACCACATACAAAACGCACATCTGATCGCGGACGGCTTCAAAATAGGGATGATAGCGCCCAAGCGCGGTCGCACCGGCCGGATCGCCGCCAACATCGAACACGACATGGGCGTAGCGATTCGCATCAAACACCTTGTGTATATTGGCAGACAGCGCCGGTACATCCACGGTGGAATGGGCAAAGGACGGCGCAATCACATCAATGCCTTCGCTGGCAAGCAGTGTATCATGGTCTGAACTGCGGAAATACGGATTGACGATATCCAAATCCACCAGCGCCGTGCGGCCGTCTGTTTGCGTAAGCTTTCTGGCGATTGCTAACGAAAGTTCTGTTTTCCCGCTGCCAAAATGACCAATCAGTACGATATATTTAAACTCGCTTAGCAAATCATGCGTCTCCTTCGGACTTCTTTTCGGGGTACACCGGCGAATGGAATGCTTTGGATACATCAACCGTCGGCTGAAAATCTCTGTAGGAAACGGCTTCGGATTCTTCGTCGGTATTCAAAAGATTACGCGCCCGTTTTGCAACAGCACCAAAGCCCTTGCTTCTGGGTGGGGCAAAGTCGGCGTTGCCACGCTCGGAAAACGGGCGGAAGTACGGGCTGGGCTGCGCAAACGACTGCGTCCCCTGGGGACCGAATTCATCGGGGGTCAAGCCGGGCTGCCGGGGTGCAAAGCTTTCCTCTGGCGGCACGCCGGGCGCATATTGCGGGGGCGCATAAGGCGATGCATGTTCCCGCGGATACTGATAGCTGGGCTCAGATTGTGCCGAGCCAAACGACGGTTCCATGCCAAAGGCAAACTGCTGCTGCTGGCGGGCATCGCTTGACTGCAAGTTCAAGTCCAGCGTAGGATCATCGGTATAGAGTTGTGGGATTTCTTCCTGATAGGCATTGGCTTCAGGGGCAAAGTACGGTGTGGTATAGGGGATGGTCACCGGTGCTGTTTGCATGGGCTGCTTGGACTGAATCTGGTATTGCATTGTGGGCTCGGCAGCATAATCGCCGTAGGTCGTTTCAGTGCCGCGAACGTATTCACCCGTCGGGTATTCATCGGGGTCAAAGGGGCCGCCATCGTAGCTTTCGTTCAGCGGCACTGGCTGATGCCTGGCGCGCTTGCGGCGCTTGCTCCACACCGGGCGCGGCCGCCAGCGTACCAAATATACGATGATATCCAAGGCAAACCCCACAAGGCACAGCACTAAAAATAGCAACTTCCAATGCTCTTGGAAGAACGCAAAAAACGACGTGCTTGAATCGCTGGATACAAAATCACGGGCTGCGTTTAGCAGCGTGCGTAGCCAGCCAAGCAAAAGCGTTAAAACTGTATCGGTGAAGCTGTTCATCAGCGTTCCTTTCGGAGAACCGGCCTATTGATCGGACAGGGATACGGTTACGCGCACGGGATCGACGCTGTAGGTGAACTGGTCGGCATCATCATGCTTGAGCGTGACAGTCACCGGAAGATCAAAGGTTCCCGAGGAAAGCGTATCCGCAGCGACTGTGGCAGTCAGGCGGGAGGACTTGATGCCGGAGAGTAAAAGTTCCGGCCCTGTCAGCGTAACGCTGACTTTTGTGGTTTCCAGCACGGCAGACATACCATCGGACAGTCCTGTGACCGACAGCGGAATCTTGTCAAAGGTCTTGGTTGTCAAAACCGGGCCGATATCCACAATCAGATTGACCGTTTGGGTGTTCATGTACACGATGTTGTCGGGCTGTGAGACTCGGATTTCGGCAGTGAAGGAGGCGTCCAGCTTATCCACATCAACGGCCTGATCCAAAAACAGCGTATCCAGCGTGCTTAAGGTGGCTGCGTCACCCGCGGCGATAATCGTATCCGGCGATAAGGTTACGTTTTTCACCTCATAGCCAGCTTTTGGGGTGCCGGTTGTCAGCGCGGTTTGGTTGAGGGTCAGGGTCTTTTCTGGGTATAGTTTCTGCTCGACCACAATAGACCGCAGCAGTACGCCGCCGCTGGTCGGCTCCAATAGTCTGGCGTCCAGTTCGTTGTTGTCGATATCCATGTAGTGCAGCGCAAGCGCGGTTTGCAGGGTGGCCGCTTGCGGCTGGAGTGCGGAAATATCGTAATATAAAACAATTTTGGCAATCTTGGATACGATGCTTTCCGGCCCGCTGACCGTAGCGGTGGATACATCCGTAACCGGAAGCGTGCCGTAGAAACCATCGGGGTAATCGCCCGAAACGGAAACCTGTACGGGAATACGGTAGTTGGTAATGTACTGGTCTACCACGATGGGGATTTCTGCTGGCGTAATATCGGTCACATTCCCATAAAGCGAGGAGGACGTGGTAGCAACCTTCACGAATTGCTCGCCTGCCTCGGTCACCCGCGACAGGTCAACACGCGGGTTGTAATTCTGCGCGGTGACATCGTTAAATTCCTGCTGGGGCACATCGGCCCTGAGCTTTACGATAGCGCTTGACTCCTCCAGCCCCTGAGTGACAATAAAGCCGTTGCGGCGCAGGACGTCCGAACCGGTAATGGATAGAGGTACATCGGTAAACACGCGCTCACGTGTCAGCGACGGATCTTGTAAAATCAGGCCCACCCATAGCAGCACCGCTAAAAACAGCGCAAGCAGCTTCCATTGCATGTTATGCGTAATCGCCGTCCACAAGCGCTTGGGGAAGGTGGTAGACAGAAGCCGCAGAAACCTAGGTTCCATGCCTGCGGGTTTGTTCTCTTCGGTTTGTGTGTTCATGCTGCGCCTCCTTTCCGGCGCTTTGTGCGGCTAAACAGCATGGACCACAGGCCATCTTCGCGCTGGTGGTACATTTTGATCAGCACCTGCTCCAGCAGCGCCCTGTCCAGGTGGCGTGTCAACCGACCGGCACGGGCAACGGAAATGATGCCCGTCTCTTCTGATACGATCAGGGTGATGGCATCGGTGGCTTCGGTCACGCCAATGGCAGCGCGATGGCGGGTGCCCAGCTCGCGGCTGATACCCACGCCTTCGGCCAGGTTTAAAATACAACCGGCCGACATAATGCGCGAACCCCGGATGACCACAGCCCCGTCGTGCAGGGGGGTGTTGGGTTCAAAAATGTTCTCCAGCAGTGCGCCGGAGATATGGCTGTCCAGCGGGGTGCCGGTTTCGATAATGTCTTTGAGGCCGACTTTCTGCTCGAAGACGATCAAAGCGCCGACGCGACGGCGGCTTAAGTTCAGCAGACAGTTGGTAATCTCGCGTACGATATATTCATTTTCATGATGACCGCTGAGGCGGGAGCTATCCCGCAGGGTACCACGGCCCAGCTGTTCCAGCGCTTTGCGGATTTCCGGCTGGAACAGGATGACAATGACCACCGCACCATTATTGACAATGTTGAGTAAAATCCAGTTGATGGCAGTTAAGCCAAACAAATCGCTGACCCAACTGGCTAAAATTAAGATTACAAGCCCTTTGAGAACAGCGCTTGCGCGGGTCTGACGGGCCAGCATTAACAGACCGTACAGCAGCACTGCAACGATCAAAATATCCAGCGCATCCGTCAGCGTTGGACGATTGAAGACATTCCACAGAACGTCGCGAATTTGCGTCCACAACGTCTGCATAGCGCCTCAACCCCTCCGGTGTATATTTCCTTTGTTTAGTATACTACAAACAGGGGCATAGATAAAGTGCGAACAAGGAAAATCGTACAAGAATTTGTAACATCCTGCGGCAGTTTAGGGTAGGGCTGCTTTATTTCGGGTATGAATTCATGCTATAATCAACCCAGTAGGCAAGCCCGGTTTGGGAGGGATGGCATGGAACACGGCGGACACAGGCAGCGGATGCGGGAACGCTATGCAAAACAGGGTTTGGACGGCTTTGCGCCTCACGAGGTGCTGGAGCTGCTATTGTTCTATGCCATTCCGCAGAAGAACGTGAACCCGCTGGCCCATAGGTTGATCGATCGCTTCGGTTCGGTGTATGGGGTGCTCAACGCCTCACCCAAGCAACTGCAGCAGGTGGACGGCATCGGGGAGTATGCCGCGACGTTTTTAACCCTGATTCAGGACGCGGCCCGGCAGGCCACGCGCACGCGCGGGGCCGATAAGGTACGCTTGTCCACGCGGCAGGCTGCCGTGGATTATTGTATCCAGCTTCTGCATGGTGAAAAACGTGAGCTGTTTTACGCGATTTGCCTGGACGGACAGATGGAAACCCTCAGCGATGTATTGATCGCCAAGGGCTCGCTCAGCGATGTGCCCGCCTATCCGCGCATTGTGCTGGATGCCGTACTGACCCACAACGCCCACGCGGTGTTGTTTTGCCATAATCATCCCAGTGGTTCGGTCATGCCTTCGGCGCAGGATCTGGACGCGACCCGAACGTTGTCGGGATTGCTGTCGGAGATCGAGGTGGTACTGATTGACCATCTCATCGTGGCGGACAGCCGCGCCGTCAGCATGGTGCGCAACGGGTTTATCCGGCAGTCGGCAGCATCGGGCGGCATCACCGTGAAAACGGCGGATGCCGGCATGCAGATAAACGCCGCGCAACTTAAGATCGACAAGCGGTCGGATGCGGAGGAACTTCTTTGAATCGAATACTGCGGGGGATACTGAAAGTGTTATGGATTCTTGTTATCCTGGGTATTATCGTTTATCTGGGGTTAATTGGCTATTCTTACTACCGGGAAAAAACCGTACCGGCACCATCGGATTACGATGTCATTGTCACACTCGGCGCACAGGTGCAGCCAAGCGGCGAACCATCGGTGCAACTGGACTGGCGGCTGAACAAAACAGCGGAGATGTACTTTGCCGCGCCCTGTCCGGTGATCGTCTGCGGCGCACAAGGCGCGGATGAACCGCGCCCGGAAGCCGAAGTGATGCGCGATGAGCTGATTGAACGCGGCGTACCGGCAGACAGCATTTATACCGATTCCGTCAGTTTTGACACATACCAGAACATTCGCAACGCCAAGGTAATCATTCAGCGGCTGAATCTTTCCAAACCGCTGATCATTACCAGCGACTATCATTTGCCCAGAGCCATGGACATTGCCAAGGCCGAAGGCTTTGTACCCCAAGGCGTGCCCAGCCCGACCCGCCAGGAGCTTAATTACTGGTTGAAAAACCACGGGCGCGAAGCGCTGGCCTGGGTGAAGTTCTTCCTAATCCGTTATGTGGGGCTGAAAATATGACGGCAGCAGAGCAGGCAGCGCTGATCGGAGCGCGAATCGCTGCCCTGGGTATAGACTGCGCAGACGGCACAGCAGAGCAGCTTCTGCGCTATCAGCAGCTTGTGGAAGAATGGAATGAGCGCATCAACCTGACCGGTGATGCGGGGTTTGACGCGATGCTGGACCGGCATTTCATGGATTCGCTCACGCCGCTGACCGTGCAGGGCCTGCTTCCGGGCGGCGCAACGCTGATTGATGTGGGAACCGGCGCAGGGCTGCCGGGGATTCCGCTGGCGATTGCCCGGCCCGATTTGCAGGTCACGCTGCTGGATTCCATGCAAAAACGCATCAAGTTTCTGCACACTGTTGTAGAAACACTGAAGCTTTCCAACGTGACAATCCTTCATGCCCGGGCAGAAGTTGCGGCGCACCGGGCCGATTGCCGGGAACAGTTTTCAATCGCTACGGCGCGCGCTGTGGCTGCCCTGCCGGTTTTGCAGGAACTGTTGCTTCCGTTTGTATCCGTTGGCGGGAAATGCGTGTGCTTTAAAGGTCCGGCGGCGGAGGACGAGCGTGCGGCTGGCGCGGCGGCGGCAAAGCTGCTTGGCGGTGGCACGCCGGATATGCAAACGGTTTCCGTGCCGTTTGCACCGGAGCGTACCCACATTTTAGCGGTAACCGCGAAACAGAAACCCACCCCCAAGCGCTATCCGCGCAAAGAGGGAACGCCATCCAAACACCCTTTGGGATACGAATAAGGAGGAAACAGGATGCAGAAAACACTGGAACGCATGCGGGCGATGGGATTTGAGGTCGTCGAGGTGGACACCGGAGAACAGGCCAGGGACTATCTGATGGATGCGATCCCGGCCAATGCTACCGTTGGGGTCAGCGGCTCGGTCTCGGTGCGCGAAACCGGTGTGATGGAAGTGCTGGAGCAGCGCGGCCAAATCGTCTATTCTCACTGGGGCGTTAAGCCCGAGGATGTAGAACCGCTGCGCGAGAAAGCCTGCGCGGCGGATGTGTACCTGACCTCTGCAAACGCCTTAACCAAACAGGGCGAGTTGATTTTGATCGACGGTGCCGGCAACCGCGTATCGGCGGTGGCCTACGGTCCCAAACAGGTGTATTTTATCGTCAGCCACTCCAAATGGGTGGATGGCGGCTATGGCACGGCCATTGCGCGCATTAAGCGCATTGCGTGCCCGCCCAATGCCCGCAGACAGGACAAGGAGCTGCCCTGTGCCATCAACAATGAGTGCGACCCGGATGCCTGCACTAGCGATAGCATGTGCCGCATGACGCTTTCGGTGAACCGCGCACCGCGAAACCGGAAAATGACAATGGTTTTTGTCAAGGAGAATCTTGGCTATTGAGCATGGTATGTGCTACAATAAGGGGAACGCGGCAGGAAATGCTTTAGCCGCAACAGAAAGGGCGATACGACCGGTGACACGTGTACAACGTTTAGTGGATCGCAGGGGACTGAAAGCCGATGAGGCAATTCTCGTCTCCAAACCATCCAATATGTTTTATTTGTCCGGCTACACGGGCGAGGGTCTTGTGCTGGTTCTAAAGGAACGCAGCGCGATCATTACAGACTTTCGGTATGTGGAGCAGGCAGCCCAGGAAGCCCCCATGTTTGAAACGCTGGCCTTGCAAGGCAAGGAAAGCCATCTGGGCAAGGCGTACGAAGCCTGCAAGAATAACGGCGTGAAAACGATCTTCTACGAAGACGATGAACTGACCGTGCGCAGCTATAACAAAGCGGTGGAGATCTTTGCAGGGATGGACCTTACACCCCTTGCCGGAGAGATTGAAGCGCTGCGCAGGATTAAGGATGAAGAAGAGCTTCGCAGAATCGAACATGCCTGCGCTATTTCATCAGCGGCGTTTGAGCGTATACTGCCCAGCATCAAAGCCGGGATCACCGAGCGGGAACTCGCCCGTATGCTGGAGTTTGAAATGTACGGCTTAGGTGCCGAGGCGATGGGCTTTGCCATCATTGCCGCAGCGGGTGCCAATGGCTCCAAGCCGCATGCCGTGCCATCGGACTACCGTATACAGCAGGGGGATATGATTACGCTGGATTTCGGCGCGAAGGTGCAGGGCTATACTGCGGACATGACCCGCACGGTGTCGCTGGGACAGCCGAGCGATACGATGCGCAAGGTATACGAGGTGGTGCTCAAGGCCCAGGTCATGGCGCAGGATGCCGTGAAAGCCGGTGCTAGCTGCGCCGCTGTGGACGCAATCGCGCGGGATTACATCTACGCGCAGGGCTATGAAGGGCATTTCGGGCACGGGCTTGGGCACAGCCTGGGTATCGACGTGCACGAAGAACCGCGCTTAAGCTTCCAGTCCAAGGATGTTTTGGAAGTGAACCAGTTAATTACGGTGGAACCGGGCGTGTATCTGCCCGATATCGGCGGCGTGCGGATTGAAAACACAGTTGTTGTAGAGCAAAACGGCTGCCGCTCGCTGGTGACACCGACCCGAGAACTGATCATTTTATAAAAACACAAATTGAATCGGAGGAAAACACTATGATGACAGCGGGAGAATTCAGAAAAGGCATCACCATTGAGTGGGATGGCGGTGTGTGGACTATTGTTGATTTCCAGCATGTGAAGCCCGGTAAAGGCGCGGCGTTTGTCCGCACCAAGATTAAAAACGTGATGACCGGGGCCGTAGTGGAGCGCAGCTTCAACCCCACGGACAAAATGCCCCGTGCAATCGTGGAAACCAAGGACATGCAGTATGTGTACAACGACGGCGACCTGTACTACTTTATGGATTTGGAAACCTACGAGCAAATGCCTTTGAACCGCGACCAGGTGGAAGATGCCATTCCCTATGTGAAAGAAGGCAGCAACGTATCGGTGCGCTTTTTCAAAGGGTCGGCTTTCAGCGTGCTACCGCCAAACTTTGTTAGAGCTGGAAGTTGTCGATACCGAACCCGGCTTTAAGGGCGATACCGCCAGCAACACCTATAAACCTGCAACGCTGGAAACCGGCATTACCCTGCAGGTGCCGCTGTTCATTAACACCGGTGACCGCATCCGCGTGGATACCCGCGTGGGCGAATACATGGAACGCTGCTAAAAAACAAACCTGTACACCCGCATCTTCTGGCGGGGAAGGAGAGCCTATGGAATCAATTACCAATCGTACATCTTACCTCCGTGGTTTGGCCGATGGGATGGAACTGGACACCAAAAAAGCTGAAAATAAGCTGATTCTGCAAATGCTGTCTGTCATGGAAGAAATGGCCGCAAAGCTCCAGGAGCTGGACCAGGACGTTGACGAGCTGGACGAATACATGGCTACGATGGACGAAGATCTGTCCGAAGTGGAAGATCTGCTGTTTGATGATGAAGACGAGTATGATGAAGATCTGGAAGAGCTCGACGACGATGACGAAATCGAGGTCAACTGTCCGCATTGCGATCATACCTTTATCATCCGTGCCGGAGACATCAGCGCTGACGGTGATGTGCTTTGCCCGGCCTGCGGCAAGAACCTTCTGGAAGAAGACGAAGAACAGGAATAACAAGCCAATACCCAAAACCCTTTCACCGTCTGGTGAAAGGGTTTTGCTTCGAAAGCATAGAGGGAGATCGGTGAACCGCTGACATGGAAAAACGTATGCCAAAAAAACAAAAGATACGCCTTGCGTTGATCGTTGCAGTGTTGCTTGCGCTGATGATTACGGCAACCATCTTGCTGATGCCGTATATTCGCAAACTGGCAGACCCGGCTGTGCGCGCGCAGTTTAAAGCGTGGGTTACCTCGCTGGGTGCATTGGGATATCTGGTCATGATCGCAATTCAGATGATCCAGATTATTGTCGCGTTTATCCCCGGCGAGATTGTGGAAATCCTCGCGGGCGTGATGTACGGCGGCTTTGGTGGGTTGCTGGTATGTCTTATCGGCTGCGTGATTGCCTCCAGCGGTATTTTTCTGTTGTCAAAAAAACTGGGCGCACGGTTTACGCAGCGGTTTTTTACCAAGGACAATCTGGACAAGTATAGTTACTTGCGGGATTCCCGCCGTATGGAGATTGTTGTGTTCGTCCTCTTCCTGCTGCCCGGCACCCCCAAGGACATGCTGACCTATGTTGCGGGTACAACGCCGATGAAATTGGTGCAGTTTTTACTGATCTCGACTTTTGCGCGTATCCCGTCCATTGTGTCGTCTACGTTTATCGGGGTCGTCGCTGCTGAGTAACAACTGGCCTGTTACGATTTTGATTTTTGCGGGCACAGCGCTGCTGGGCATTGTCGGGATTATCTATAAGGACCGCATTATTGAGTTCTATAAACGCAAAGTATCCACTTCTAAAGACGAAGTTGTGCAAAAGGAAAGTTAAAGGCAGCCTTACTTACCCCAGGTTGCGGTACCCAAGCTTCGCCCCGCAGCTTTCACGGATAATCAGTGCCGGTGCGCGTACAAGCGTAACCGGCGCTTTTACGTTGGTAGAGCTGGATGCCAGTTCCGCGATTGCCGTGCGGGCACGTTCCTCGGAAAACAGGTCGATTGTGGTCAGTGGTGGCAGTGTATGCGGGCTAAAAAAGGTATTGTCACAGCCCACCAGCGCCATATCATCGGGCAGCTTCAGGTTCATGGAATGCAGCTGATGGATGGCCCCGACGGCGACCATATCGCTGAAAGCAACAATCGCTGTCGGCCAGCGGCGGCGGGGGATGGTCGTCAGCATACGGAGTACGGCGATCTCGCCCGTTTCGGCAGTAAACCCCGGCCGCGCCGTGGTAGGCATCATCCTTCGTAAGCCCCAGCTCGTCGATGGCACGCAGGTATCCCCGGGCACGCGCGCCGGAGGTCTCCAGCGTTTGATTGCCGCCAATAAACGCGATGCGGCGATGCCCAAGCATATACAGGTGCTGCACGGCCTGGAACATGGCGGTTTCCAGATCGTTATGCAGGAAGGTGCAGTTCACATTGTTGACAGGCGGCGAAATGGCAACCAGCGGCATATGCTCCAGCAGTTGGTTGAGCGCGATGGGCAAATCGCTGCGTCCGGTTTCCTGGACACTTCCTATATACAGTGTGCCGCGCAGATGCCAGTCGACAATACGCTTGGCAATCTCGCGCATGTCATAATCCTCGCCGTCTAGCAGTTGAAACAGCATTGTCTGGTACCCAAGGCGCTTGGCTTCCCGGTTGGCGGCAGACAAAATGCGCCCCCAGTACTGGTCACGTGTTTCGGGGATAATCACGGCAAAGGTTTGCTGTGCCAGGGATACCTGCTGGCGCAGGTTGTGCAGGGTGGAGAAATTATTGCTGCGGGCAATGGTTTCCACCTTAGCACGGGTCTTCGCGCTTACGTTTTTATGGCCGGACAAAACGCGCGAAACGGTGGACGGCGCAACGTTGGCTTCGGCTGCTATATCGTAGATGGTCATCTTCTTAGGCATTGGGCATTCCCTTTCGTACGGGTAGTGTATAGGCTTTTTCCTATTATACATGGAAGTGTTTATGGAACGCAAGAGGAAATTGGAACAAGTTCCATAATATTGACAATAATTGTGGCTGATAAGCAGTGAATTTGTTGACACTGGTTGGTTGATGTGCTATATTGACATTAAACAAGGCGCGATATGGGAAACTTGATGAGATGTAATGCAATATTGGAACAAGTTCCATGATTTCGCCAAAATGAAGGAGGATTCTGACAAATGAAAAATATCGTTGCACTGGTACTGTCCATGATGCTGCTGGTCGCGCTTCTGCCCTCAGTTGCGGCAGGTTGCGGCGGACAAGCGTGTTGTCAAGGTCCGCTTCCTGGGACGTGTACGGCTCTGCCGCCAACTACCACGAAGCCATCAAAGCCGGCTATGAAGCCGCCAACCCCGATGTCGAAATCGAATGGGTCGACCTGGCATCGCAGGAGTATGCGACGCTGGCCGGGTCCATGTTGGCCGCTGGCGACCAGACGGATGTGTTCATCGTCAAAGAGATTAAAGATCTCCAAAACTGGACGCAGCAGGGCTTCCTGGTATCGCTGGACGATAAGGTTGCCGCCGATTCGTACGACCTGACCGGCTTTGCCGGCATGGATGAAGTTTGCCGCGTGGAAGACGGATCCCTGAACGCGCTTCCCTTCCGGTCGGACTTCTGGGTACTGTACTACAACAAAACACTGTTTGATAATGCCGGTCTTCCGTATCCCACGGGCGACATGACCTGGGATGAGTATGCAGAACTGGCCCGCAAAGTAGCCAGCGGCGAAGGCATTGACAAAATTTACGGCACGCACTACCACACGTGGCTGAGCGCCGTGGTTAACTGGGCAGTCTGTGGTGTGGATTACACCCTGGCTGACGGCAGCTACGATGAGCTCAAGTACTTCTATGAGCTCAACCAGGCGCTGGAAGACGAAGGCGTCTGCATGGAATACGGCGAACTGAAGGCTGCCGGCCTGCACTACTCCGCAGCGTTCTATCAGGGCAATATCGCTATGCTGCCTATGGGCTCGTGGCTGATCGGCACCCTGATCAAGGAAAAGGCTGCCGGAACCTTTGATTTTGACTTCAGCTTCACCTCCGTACCGCATATGGACGGTGTTGCCGCGAAATCTTCCTTTGGTAACATGACCGCCATGGCATTGTCCAAAAACGCTGCCAACGCTGATGATGCCTGGAGCTTCATCAAGTGGGTCTGCGGCGAAGAAGGCGCTAAGGCCATCGCAGCCGTCGGCACCCGCCCCGCGTATGTGTCTGACGCCGTTGCCGCCGCGTTCTCGTCTGTTGAAGGCTTCCCGTCCGATGAAGGCGCACTGGATGCACTCGTGCCCAGCAGCGTGAGCCTTGAATGGCCTCCTGGAGCATTGGTACCGCAGCTGCAAACCATCGTCAATGAAGAGCACACCGGCATCATGAGCCGTGAAACACCCATCGACGAAGGCATCGCAATGATGAACGAACGCGCTGCCGAAGTGCTGGCAGACTAAACGACACGTAACTTTCAACTGAACGGGGAGGGGACTGTCTCCTCCCCGTTTTCCATCAAAACAAAGGGGTCTTGATACCATGGCTCAGGACACTCCAAAGCTTGCACCCCGGAAACGAAGCAAGCTGCAGCGCAAGAATACGCTCATTGCCTATTCGTTTCTTGCGCCGAACTTCCTAGGGTTTCTCATCATCACCATGCTGCCGATTTTGTTTACGGTGGTATTATCTTTGCTCAATTGGAACGGCGGCGTGCTGGAGAACATGCAATGGGTGGGGTTGGATAACTTTGCCGAGATCTTTAAACGCTTCAGCTTTCAGCGCTCCGATCTTGGGATTACGCTGAAAAATACCGTGTTCTACACCCTGGCAACCGTGCCGTTGACCATAGTATTCTCGCTTGTATTTGCACTTTTACTAAACAAAGCTGTCAAAGCCGCCAGCGTATTTCGCTTCATCTTCTTCTTTCCGTACGTCGCCAGCATCGTGGCGGTGTGTACCTGCTGGAATTATTTGCTGATGAAATACGGCGTGGTTAACAGCTTTTTAAACACCATTGGTTTTAACATGACCAAATCATGGACGCAGAGTAAATCGCTGGCGATGTGGGCGCTGATTATTGTAGCTGTCTGGCGCTATGCCGGGTACTACATGGTGCTTTACATTGCCGGGTTACAAAATATACCGAGTGAACTGTACGAGGCTGCAACGGTAGACGGCGCAAACGCGTGGCAAAAGTTTCGCAAGATTACATTGCCGATGCTCACCCCGACGACGTTCTTTGTCTCTATCATGACGACTATCACTTGCTTTAAGGTATTTGATACCGTCATTTTGATGACGGACAGCGGGCCGGGGCGCGCAACCAAAATGCTGGTCAATTATATATTTGATTTAAGCTTTAACCAAATTAAGTACGGCGTGGCAAGCGCTGTGGCCATGGTTTTGTTTGTGGTTGTGCTGATTGTGACCGTGCTCCAGTTCCGCGTAGAAAAGAAATGGGTCAACTACTTCTAGAAAGGAGGAAAGCCATATGACAACCCTGGCATACAAACCCCAGTCCCGGGCCAAGGAAATTCGTAAAAGCATATTCAAAGGTCTGCTCGTCATTTTTCTGCTGCTGTTTACCGTGCTGGCCCTGCTGCCGTTTTTGTGGATGCTTTCTTCCTCCCTGAAACTGGATAAAGATGTATTCCGCTACCCGATTGAATGGATACCCTCCGTCATGCACTGGGAAAACTATGTGCAGATTTGGGAGCGTGTCCCGCTGGTCGTGTATTTCAAAAACACGGCGCTGCTATCCATCGGCGTGACAATTATGCAGTTGCTTACATCCAGCTTTGCCGCCTATGCGTTTGCCAAGATGCATTTCCGGGGGCGCGATCTGCTGTTCCTTTGCTATATCGGCACCATTGCCATTCCCTGGCAAATGTATATGCTGCCGCAGTTCATTATGATGCGGTATATGGGGCTGTATGATACGCTCTGGGCCTTGCTGGTACTGCAAAGCTTTTCCGCCTTTGGTGTATTTTTGATGCGCCAATTCTTCCTAAGCATTCCCTCCGAGCTTTGCGAAGCAGCACGCATCGACGGCCTGAGCGAGTATGGCATCTGGGCTAGAATCATGCTGCCGCTGTCTCGCCCCGCTATCGCGACCCTAACGATTTTCACATTCGTATCGACCTGGAACGACTTTATGGGCCCGCTGATCTACCTGCGCAGCGATGCAGTGAAAACCATTCAGGTCGGGCTTCGGCGCTTTATACAGGAGTATACCAGCGACTATCACCTGATTATGGCGGCATCGCTTTGCTCGCTGGTGCCGGTCGCCATTGTTTTTTTGTTCATGCAGCGCTATTTCATTGAAGGAATTTCCACAACGGGAATTAAAGGATAATGATGAAATTGATCAGGGAGGGTTCGCCTGATGATCTTGCCCGGTAACAACAACCCGCTGCAAACGCGGGCGGATGTGGAACAGGTGGCACTGGATTTGCTCAGGCCACTGCTGCCGCTATTATCGCCCGGCTGCGCCCGCATTCATGCCGGGGAAACCGGCGCGGTGTATCCACCTTCGATTGCGGAGATGGAAGCGTTTGCGCGTCCCCTTTGGTCCATCATCCCGATGCTTGCCGGTGGCAGCACCGCCGTGCTTTCGTTTTGGGAACTCTGGAAACAGGGCATTATAGCCGGGGTTGATCCTAACCATCCGGAATACTGGGGCGAAGTACAGGATTACGACCAGCGCCTGGTGGAGATGGCGGTCTTTGGGATGGGCATGGCGATGATTCCCCGAACCTTTTTCTTTGGCCTGCCGGAGACGGTGCGGGAACATCTGTATCAATGGCTGAATCAGATCAACCATCGTGTGCTGCCCAAAAACAACTGGGTATTCTTCCGTATACTCGTCAACCTGGGGTTTGAGGCTTGCGATTTGCCCTTTGACAGCGAGCAGATGGACAAGGACTTTGCCCTGATTGACGAGCACTACGAGGGCGACGGCTGGTACTACGATTATCAAACCCAGCGGGACTACTATGTGCCCTGGGCATTCCACTACTATGGCCTGCTTTATGCAGCATTGCGCCCGCAAAGTCCCAATGCTGCTGAGTTACTTCGCCGCGGCAGGCAGTTTGCTCCGGCGTTTGCCTGCTGGTTTGACCAAACCGGGGAAGCGGTACCCTATGGCCGGAGCTTAACCTACCGCTTTGCCCAAAGTGCGTTTTTTGCCGCACAGGCCTATGCCGGTGTGAAAAGCAATGTCATAGGCTACGGGGAAATGAAGCACCTGCTATTGCAAAACCTGCGCAGCTGGCTGCATCATCCCATCTTCACACGCGACGGCGTTTTATCCATCGGATATCATTACCCAAACCTCCATATGGCAGAAGGATACAACGCGCCGGGCTCGCCGTATTGGAGTATGAAATGGTTTTTATGTCTGGCGATGCCGGACAATCACCCCTTTTGGCAGGCGGAGGAAACAGCGCCGGTGCTTCCGGCAGTCAGCTGTCAGCCGCACGCCGGGCAGTTGCTGGTGCGAACAGACGGGGGAAAGCAAGTGATTGCATATCAGGCCGGAGGTCATTGCGCGGAGCACACGCATGCCGAGGCTAAGTATGAGAAGTTTGCGTATTCCACGGCGTTTGGGTTCAGCGTATCCAAATCCCGGCTGAAACTGGAAACCGGAGCGTTTGACAGCATGCTGGCGGTCAGTCTGGATGGCGTTTATTATTATCCGCGCTACGGCTGCGAGGCGTTTCAGATCAAGGGTGGCAGCGTTACGGCCACATGGAAACCCCTCCCGCAGGTAACCGTGGAAACAGAGCTGATTCCTCTGGGACCATGGCATGTGCGCAGGCACCGCATTCAAACAGCGGTGGAAATTACGGTTGCCGAGGGCGGTTTCGCCATTGCGATGGACGGTGCAGGCACCCTGACTACGCAGGAGCAAAGCAAGAGCGCGGTCGTGATCGCACCATGGGGAATTAGCGGAATACAAGGGGTAACGGGGTACGGCTCGGTGATGATCGTTAAGCCTGAGCCCAACACCAACCTGATGTCTCCGCGCACGCTGCTTCCGACGCTTACAGCTGTTTTAACCCCGGGAGAGCATAGTATCTCCTGCGCCGTGCTTGGTACGGTCGCAAGCGACCCCGGTCTTTGGCATTCGATACCCGAGGAGGTTATTCAACTTGCGTAACTGGGCACAGACGACCTTTGCCAAATTTGCACAGAAATATGAACGGTCTGCCTCGCTGGCAGCCCGGCAGGAGATAATACCCTATAAAAGTGAGGGTGAACTTTGGGCTGGATCGCCGTTTGGTGGCGATGCCTGGTGGACAGGCGGTTTCTGGCCGGGGCTGATGTGGCAGCTGTATACCGCCACGAAAACGGATGTCTTCCGCGATGAAGCGCTGCGAGTTGAGGCGCGGCTGGTGAACGAACTTTGCTATTTTAAACGCCTGTACCACGATGTGGGCTTTATGTACCTGTTATCCAGCGGTGCGAATTGGATGCTGAACGCTGACCGCAATTCCAAGCGAAACCTGCTGCATGCCGCCACCATCCTGGCCGGTCGCTTTAATCTGGCGGGCGGATATATCCGCGCCTGGAACGAGGACAAGGCTGGCTGGGCGATTGTGGACAGCATGATGAACCTTAGCCTGCTATTCTGGGCTAGCCGCGAAACCGGCGACCCGCGCTATTATCAGATTGCTGTCCGGCATGCCGATACCTCGCTGACGGAGTTTGTACGCGATGACGGCAGCTGTAATCACATTGTGATTTTCGACCCCAACACCGGTAAAGCATTGCAAAAACCGGCAGGGCAGGGCTATGCCGAAGGGTCTAGCTGGAGCCGCGGGCAGGCGTGGGCACTGTATGGCTATACGCTTAGCTATTTGAGCACAAAGCTTGATCGTTACTTGGACGCAGCGTGCCGAATTGCCGATTATTTTCTGCAAAATATTCGTCCAGACGGGCTAACGGATTGTGATTTCCGCCAGCCCAAGGGCGAGGAGCGTATTGATAATATCGCCGCCGCCTGTGCATCCTGCGCGCTGATTGAATTAAGCCGTTTACCGCAGGTGCAGTGCGGGCAGGAGTACCTGCACGCGGCCGAGCGCATGCTGCACGCACTGGATACCCTTTGTGCCGACTATACGGATGAAACGCCCGGTGTTTTGCAGAAATGTACTGCAGCCTACCGCGACGATGGGGCAGGCACGCACATCAATATCGTATATGGGGATTACTTCTATGCAGAAGCCCTGGCAAAGCTGCAAGGAACCGACCCGATGCTGTGGCTGTGCCAGCAATCAACCGATCTATAGGGGTTATTCCTCTCGCCCCTTTAGGGTCTCAACAAAGCGGCCTCCACGATGGAGGCCGCTTTCCGTTGCTTTGGTTTTTGCTATAGTGCGCCGATGACCACAGGGCCTTGCGGACGCACGGACATGACGGTCGCTGCGCCGGTTCCAAACAGCGCTTCCATTTCCGATACGAAAGCTGCAAGCATATCCAGCGGGACAAAGTTCAGTGTGGTGCCGGCAAAGCCGCCGCCGTGCACACGCCATGCACCTTTGCCTTTGAGTAGCGTTTCGGCAGCCATTAGCGCAATCATCATCTCCTGCCGGTCAGGCGATGCGTATAGGTTTTGCAGGTACAGCGCACTGCTGCGGCCGGAGGCGATAATGCCATCCAAAAATCCGGCCAGGTCATCCCGACGCAGGCAATCCGCGATGCGGGTCACGCGCTCGTTCTCCTCATAAAAATGTTGGGCACGCAAAATAGCACGGTCGCAGATATCCGCAGGAAGCGTTTTGCGCAAAGCGGGAATGGCTGCAAAGAACTGTTTTGCAGGCACGTCCCGAAGTACGGATTTTCCAAAATACTCTGCCACCATGTGCATTTCACGGGGGATTGCGGCGTAGCTTGGGGTGAGGTCGTCGTGGCTGCCGCCGGAGTTTACGACCACGATGGCGTAGCCCTTGGCGGTAAAGTCGTACGAGATGCCTTCAATCTTAGGCGTATCAGTTTCAAAATCAATCGTGATCATATCGCCCTTGCTGGACGCCATCTGGTCCATCAGGCCGCTGGGCTTGCCGAAATACACGTTTTCGGCATACTGGGCGCACTGCGCACGCTGGACGGCATCAATGGCGTTATGATTGTATAACGCGCTGAAGATAGCGCCAATCAGCACCTCAAATGCTGCCGAAGAGCTTAAACCGCTGCCGGGTAGCACGGTGGAGGTTGTTACAGCGTCAAAGCCCCCGATTGTATATCCGTGATCTGCTAGCCAGCGGGCTATGCCGCGTACCAGCGCCGTGGCCGTGCCTTTTTCCTGGGCTTGCGGCTCAAGCGTGCTTAGCTCCAGCCGAACGGGCGCGTGTCCTTCGCTGGCGACGGTAATCTGCTGGTCGCCTCGCGGGCTGACGCAGGCAAGTGTATCCAAACTCACAGCGGCGGCCAAAACCTTGCCGTGGTTGTGGTCGGTATGATTGCCGCAGATTTCAATGCGGCCCGGCGCACTGACAAAGAAGGAGTTCGTTTCCTTGCCTGTCATCTCCCGGTGTTGCGCTTGTAAAGCGGTGTACCGCGCAAGCTGCCGGGTGAGCGTTTCGGGATCGCTACCGTACAATGCTATCAGCTCTTCGCCGATCTGTGTTTTGAGTGGATTCATAATTGTGCCGCCTTTCCCAGGGCTATGCTAAAAAGCCCATAGACTTTAGTATGAACAAGAAAACAAAGATGGTAATGCCGGAAAATGCCGTGGTGAAAATGACCTGCTGGGCTGCAAAATCCACATCGCCGCCAAGCTGCTGTGCCATTGGGAAACTGGATACGGCGGTAGGGGAGCAGTACAGGGCAATTAGCGCGGCAAGGCTTACATCCCGGATGCCAAGGGCAATGGCACCGGACAGAAACAAAATCGGGAATAGTACCAGCCGCAGCAAAACCGTCCATGATAAAAGCTTCAGGTTGGTTTTCGCCTTGCTGAAATCAATATTGGTTCCCAGTAAGAACAGCGCAAACGGCGTTGCGATGCTGCCCAGTTTTTGTACGGGAATCGCAAGGATAGTCGGAAGCTGTAGTTTCAGCAGCAGGAACGCAAGCCCCAGCAGCGTGCCGATGATCAGCGGATTGGTCAGAATGCCTCTGATAATCTTCCACGCGGTGGTTTGCCCTTCACCGAACTGGATTAATGCGATGGTGGAGAGGATGTTGAAAATAGGGATGACGCAGATGACAATCACCGTCGCGATGGAAATATCGCTTTCCGGATATATCAGCATCACCAGCGGAATCCCATAAATGGCATAGTTGGCACGCCCGATACCCTGAATGACCACGCCGATGAAATTGCGGTCCTTCACCAGGCGGGGGACAAGCAGAAACAGGATCACAAAGCACAGGATGACCGTCGCTACCGCATACAGGATGGGGAGCAGGTCGACCGACAGATCGATTTGCGAATCCTTGGTATTGTCAAACAATAGCAGCGGTAAAAAGATGAAAAACACAAGGCGGTTGCCCTGCTTAATGCCTTCCTGCCCAATCAGACCCAGGAGGCGGGCAAGGTACCCTACCGCAATGATTAAAACGATCGGGACGATGGTATTGACGGAGAACATCAGGTCAGTCCACATGGTACGCTCCTTCTTACTGGAATGGGAAATTGGCCTGAATATAGCGGAAAATGGCCTGACCAATGGGGGCGGCCGCGCCGCCGCCGCTGGAGCCTTCTTCCACAAATACGCATACCGCGTAGGGGTAACGAGCGTCGTCGATAAAGCCTACAAACCAGGCGTGTGTTACATCCCGCCCGTCCAGCGAGCTTTCAGCGCTTCCTGTTTTCCCGGCGATGGTCAGCCCGTCCACCTGCGCGGCAGTGGCGGTGCCGCGGGCTACGGTATCCAGCATATAGCTTTTAATCGTCGCGGCAACAGTTTCGTCTACGGCGGTACGGTACACCTTGGGGGTCATGCGCAGGCGTACCAAGCCTTCCGGGCTGGCAACGCGGGAGAGCAGCCGGGGTTCCATCATAACGCCCTTGTTGGCAATAGCGGCCGCCACCATGCACATATGCATTGGGGTTGCGGCAATTTGGCTTTGCCCGTCGCCGCTCCACGCCAGTTCAACCAGCGTTCGGTTTTCGGTCGGGTAGGTGGAGTTTTCCACCACAATATCGCGGAATAAAAAGTTATCGTTAAAGCCGAAGCTTTCGGCGGTTTTTCGCAGGGCGGTATCCCCCAGCAGCAGGGCGATTTGAGCAAAGGTGTTGTTGCAGCTGACGCGAAACGCTTTGGACAGTTTCAGTTTCCCGTGCTGTGCATTGCCAAAATCGGTGATCGTGGTCCCTTGTACGATGGTTGCGCCTGTGCAGGTGAAGATTTGATCGGTAATACCTTCAATATTTTCCAGCGCAGACGAGGCTGTAATGATCTTAAATGTTGAACCGGGGGCCAGGGTGGACTGCACGGCGCGGTTCCAGAACGGGTGCCGGTCGTCGTTCTTGACGGCATCGGTAATGTTAGCCGGATCATACACCGGAAGACTGACCAGGGATACAATCTCGCCGGTTTTGTAGTTCATTACCACGGCCGCGCCGCTTTTATCCTTGGTGCGGACATGGGTATTAAAGGCGCGCACGATGATAGTATTAAGCGCAGAATCCACGGTCAGGGTTACATTGTCTCCGCGTCGTTTTTCCCCTTTGATCAGGGTCAATACCCGCTCCGGCAGCGTGGTTTCAAAGCCCAGCAGGTAGCTGGCTTCAAAGGAATCTACCCCGTTGGCCACGTTGCCGTCCCGGTCGCCGATCAGATGGACGACCGCCTTGCGTGATTCCAGGTTCGACTGGTATACGCGCTCACCATCCTGATCGGTGGTTGCCAGCACAACGCCGTTGCGGTCGATGATATCTCCGGCGGTGACCGCGCTCTTGGCTTCCCGGTAGCGCAGATTTCGCGAGGACGCAAACCAGCGGTTTCCGTATACCGTAATGGAGTACACACCATATAGACCAGCCAGCAGGATCAGGCCGATCAGAACGAGTGTAACCAGGCGGAAACGGTTGTGCAGCGGTTTCATGGCGGTCTCCTTGCTTACTGGGGATTGGCGAAGGGAAGGGTTTGCTCATCCATGCGGTTATGGCTGACTTCGTAATCGTAGGTCAGGTCATCCTGGGTTACGGTGGCTACGCCCTGCAAAAGGCCGATTAAGCCCATACAGCTGACCATGGAGGTGCCGCCGGAGCTTACAAATGGCATGGTAACACCGGTCAGGGGAATCAGCTTCAAAACGCCGCCGATAATGACAAAGGTTTGCAGCGCCAGCATAATCGTCGCGCCCATGGCCAAAAGGCCGTGGAAACTGCGCCGGGCACTGCGGGCGATGAACGCACCGCGCAGGATGAGGATGGCGTACATTAATAGCACCAGTACACCGAATATAATGCCGAACTGTTCGCAGATGACGGCAAAAATAGCATCGGTGTGGTACACCGGGATGATGGTGGGGAACCCAAGCCCAAGCCCCATACCAAACAGGCCACCGGATGCGATAGCCATCAGGATTTGCACGATTTGGTAGCCGGTGTTTTCAAAGTCCATCCACGGGTTTCGCCATACGGCAATACGGCGCTTAACGTGGGCAAACTGGGTATAGCCAAACACAGCCGAAGCGGCCCCGCCAATAAGCCCCGCCCCGGTCATCCACAGGTTGCCGGTGGAAGCGTAGTATAAAAACAGCGTGGTCATGTAGTAGATCAGCGCAGTACCTAAATCGGCCTGGAACATGAGAACACCCATGCAAATGACCGCAAAGATCAGCCAGGGCCAGAATTTGCGACGACTCATATAGTAGCTCAGCACCAATAGCAATGCGATTTTGACAATTTCACTGGGTTGCAGGCTGATGCCGGAAATGACGATCCAGTTGGTAGCGCCAAATACTTCCGTGCCAAAGGCCAGGGGCAAAGCAATCAGCCCCAGGGAACACACCGCGATGATATAGATAAACACCCGCCAATAGCGGATATAGCGTACCAGGAGAATGCAAAACAGCATCGCCACGATGCCTACACCGTAGTACACGGCCTGCTGCATGCCGTAGTTGGTGCCTTTGACAAGGTCGGTGGAGTATAGCACCAGCACGCCCAGCGCACACAAAAAGTTGGCGATGGACAATAGCAGTTTATCTGCCGGGAAAAAGCGCGGCAGCCATATGGTTGCAATGTAAATCAGCAGCGGCACGACAGCCGCCAGCATGAAACCCTGCCAGTGCAGCTCGCCTTTGAACGCAAGCAGAAAAAATGCGCTGAAGAAAAACAGCATGATCGCCGACACCAGTTTGCGGTCTGGCCGACCGCGCAGCTGACGGCGGTAACGGGAGGCCTGACTCATGGCTTTTTCCCTCCCCGAAACAGTTTGTCCCACACGAAGCGCTTGGCGGTTTCCGCGTCGTCCTCACCGATGAAATCTTCCCGTACTAACGCTTCGTCGCCCTCATCGCTGACGGGGGGATAGAACCCATTGGCTCCGTCCTGCGTAATGTATGCATCCGGACCGGAATCATCGTCCGGCGGGAGGTACTCCTCGTCCTCGATATCGTCATCGCTCATATCGGGAAGGAAGAAGTCTTCATCCTCTGCCGGGTCTTCATCCATGGTTTGCCAGGCAGCGATTTCGTGCATACGGCGCACACGGTCCTGCGGTGGTTTATCGTTGATATCCTCTGCCAGCATGTCATCCTCGTCCAGCGGCAGGCGCGAGGCTGTTGTTTCGCCGGCAAACTCAAACCCGGCAAACATCCGAAGCCGCATTACGGCCTGCCCAACTTCCAGTGTGGAACCGTGGGCCAGGTAAGCGCGTGTCCGGCGGCCGATCAGCTCCTTGCCGTCGGCAACTATCATGCGGCCGCGCAGCGGCTCGACCAATAAGCCATCAACATCGTCAAACGAATACCAGAGATGGCGGTTGGCAACGCCGCCTGCGGGGAGGGAAATGTCGTTGCTGCGCAGGTAGCCCAGCACCCCTTCGCGGCTGACCGGCAGGCAGGTGCCTCGTTTTAGAATATCGTCGCCCTGCACAACAACCAGCTCTCCCACGTACCCGGCATCCGGCAGGAGTTTTAAGCGGCGTTTGAACTTTTTACGGTCTTTGCTGTACCAGCGATAGCTGCGCCAGGCGATTAGCACCATCAGCAACAAAAACCAATAGCGCGCCGCCAGCGCAATGACTTCATAAATATCATCAGGCAAAACGACGCACCTCCTTGTGAAACATGGGATTTTCGTTAGTCATCATCGTGCAGGCGCATTTCCTGCAAATACTTTTCCAGCTTGCGTTTCACGCGCTGCAAGGCATTGTCGATGGATTTCACATGCCGGCCTAGCTTATCGGCAATTTCCTGGTAGCTTTTGCCATCCAGATAGGACGATAGCACATCCTGCTCCAGTGAGCTGAGCACCGTTCCCACCTGATCGCGGATAGAGAGGATATCCTCCCGGCCGATAATCAGCTCTTCGGGGTTTTGTGCGTGGCCTTCTACAATGACATCCATCAACGTGCGATCGCTTTCCTCGTCATAGATGGGTTTGTTCAGGCTGACATAGCTGTTAAGAGGCAGGTGCTTTTGCCGTGTGGCGGTTTTAATGGCCGTGATAATCTGGCGCGTAATGCATAGCTCCGCAAAGGCGCGGAAGCTGGACAAACGTTCCAGCTGATAATCGCGGATGGATTTAAATAGCCCGATCATGCCCTCCTGCACGATATCCTCGTGATCGGCACCGATCAGGAAGTAGCTGCGGGCCTTGGAACGAACAAAGTTTTTATACTTACTGAGCAAATATTCAAGCGCGACACGGTCCCCGTTTTGTGCCATATCGACGATTTCCTCGTCGGTCTTGTTCCCAAAGCGCAGGCGAAGCGTCTCATCCCAGCTGAGATCAGCGCGCTCCTCCGGCTGCGTGGGATCGACGGTTTCGGCGATTGGTTTGTTGTCCCGGGGGTTCATGGTCATGGCTTGCTTCCTGCCTTGTGTGTTACTTCTGCCTTCGAATGGCTTCCAGCGCCTGCCGTAGGTTTTCGCTTAATGCGCTGGATAGGGGCGTGCGGTCGGACGGTTGATGGGTAACATGTTGGGATCGCTGGCTGTGCTTCTGGGTTGCCAGCTCCAGCCATAGCTCTCTGGAGGACAGGCGCGTGGCACCGCGGGCCAGGATCATCGTCTGTTCCAGGTGATCGCTGGTGGCTACGCGCACTTCGCGCCATGCCGGTGTCTTGCCGCAGGCTTTTTCAATGTACTGGTCTGCGGTTTGGCCGTGTTTGGTGTAAATCACAGTTAGCATAGGCCGTTGCTCAATGCTGGCGGTGGGGCGGTTGCCCTGGTGGCCGTCGAATACCAGAATCACTTCCTGGGCGGTAAAGCCCGCGTAGTCTTCCAGCAGATCAGAAAGCCTGTCGCGTGCCTGATCGATGGGCATGGGGTTTTTTGCAAGTTCGCCCCATGCCCCGATGACATTATACCCGTCTACAAAGAGCAGCGGCTGCATGCATTAGCGGGAACGCAGTACCGCATACAGCAGGATACCCGCCGCAACGGATGCATTCAGGCTGCCGATCTGGCCGCGAATGGGAAGGGCAACGGACTTGTCGCACTTTTCTAGCACCAAGCGGCTGACGCCTTCGCCTTCTGCTCCGATAACGATGGCTGCACCGCCGGAAAAATCAACCGACAGGTAGTCTTCACCTTCCAGATCAGCGGCATAGGCCCATACGCCTTGCTTTTTCAGCATTTCAAGCGTGGTGGAAAGGTTAACAACCCGGGCGACCATAATATGCTCAATAGCGCCGGCACTGGCCTTTACAGCGGCAGGGGTCAGGCCAACGGCCCGGCGCTCCTGTACGATCACGCCGTGTGCACCGGCACATTCAGCGGTACGAATCACCGCGCCCAGGTTGTGGGGGTCGGTAATCCCGTCCAGCACGACCAGGAAAGGCTGTTCGCCTTTGGACTTGGCCAGGGCCAGCATCTCGCCGACGCTATGGTATTGATAGGCAGAGGCAAATGCCAGCATGCCCTGGTGGTTGGGGGTGATGGCATCCAGGCGGACGCGGTCCACTTCCTGCACGGGCACGTGCTGTTCACGGGCCATGGCGACAATCTCCTTGGCCGAGCCGCTTAGCTCGCCTTTGGAAATCATCAGCTTTTCAATATCGCGTCCGCTTTTCAATGCTTCCCGAATGGGGTTGCGGCCGCTTAAGAGATTTTCATTTACAGCATCATCGGCAATCGGCTGCGGACGGAAAACAGGCGTTGCTTCTGTGCTTCTTTGCTCGCGCCGCTGCACGGCGTACGGCTTGGGGGTGATATGATCACCGCGTGTGCGGCTGGGCTGGTCGGAGTTGGTCATAAAGCGCGGCTCGCTGGTGGTGCGGGGCTTACCGTAGCTGCGCTGCCCAGGTACTGCACTGCGGGTATAGGGACGGCTTTCACCGCTGGCAGGCTTGCCAAAGCTGCGCTTAGCGGGCGGAGCACCATCTGCCGATGGCCGGGCATAGGGGCGACCTTCGCCACCGGCAGGCTTGCCAAAGCTGCGCTTAGCGGGCGGAGCACCATTTGCCGATGGCCGGGCATAGGGGCGACCTTCGCCACTGGCGGGTTTGCCATAGCTGCGCTTAGCGGGCGGGGTACCATCTGCCGATTGACGGGCATAGGGGCGGCCTTCACCACCGGCGGGTTTGCCATAGCTGCGTTTTGCGGGACCCGCGCCATCGGCGGGTTTACGGGTATAGGGGCGGCCTTCACCGCTGGCCGGCTTGCCAAAACTGCGCTTTGCAGGGGCTGGGCCACCAGCGGGTTTGCCATAACTGCGTTTGGCAGGGGCACTGCCATCGGCAGGTTTATTGTAAGTGCGCTTTGCCGGCGCGCCGCTTCTTGTTTTGCGTGCGCCTGAATACTGGGTACCTTCGTCATCAAATCCGCCTCGCTGCTCTGCGCTGCGGCGTTTTTGGTCGCGGGACTTAGTCTCGCTGACCTTGGAATAATATGCCATAGGGTTCCTTCCTTATCTACAAATTGGATTGTTCGTGCGCCGTGATGAACTCTTCCCGTTCCATCCGTACGGCGTTCATCTGCCCGCAGGACTTTGCCCCTTCGGGGCAGGCGCCGCGCAGGCATCCAGGGCCTGCATCCTGAAAAAGTTCAGGGATTTCTGTGTAGCAGAGGGCGAACATGGTTTCGGCCATTTGCCGAATCTCCCACTGGGCGCGTCTGCACATGCGAAGCGCAAAGAAATGCTTGAGTTCGCGCGCGTTCATGGTCATTAACAAGCGCGTTTCACAAGCGTTGGGGAGTACGAAGCGGGCGTCTTCATTGGTGCCGAGTTTGGTTTGCCAGTCCTGATACCAGAGAAGCATCTGGTTCATCTGTGCGGTATATTCGGAAACGGCCGTTTCGCCCAACGCTTCTACGGCGGGCGGAACGATATAGCCGAAGCCTTTTTCATAGCTGACGTAGCGCTGGCTTTGTACGCTGAAACTGGCGATACGGTGGCGTGTAAGTTGCGCCAGCAGTGCGCGGCTGACCCCTTCGATCAAAAAACTGAAGGAGATATGCTCCAGCACACTATCATGACCCATCTGCAGCACTTTTTTTATAAATGTGCGCTGGTCATTTTCCTGGATGCGTGTCAGCAGCGTATTCAAATCCCCACCCGCGTAGCAAAGCTTGGCGGCCAGCGCCATCAGCGCAGCGCCGTCTACGGTGTGGCGAACCAGTTCAACCCTTTGCGAAACTTGTGGCACGACAGTTCTCCTTGGGGGTATTAGGTGCGGCAGGCATTGGCTTTCTTATGGTATGTCACGCCATTTGCACCCAGTCTCCATGATACCATGAACACCGTCTATATTCAAGCTGATAGCAGGGAGCAGCCGTAAATTCAGCGTCTGGAAATGATTGACGCTGAAAGGGTTCCGTGGTATGATTTCCATGCATGTGGGCATGGTGGAATGGCAGACACAAAGGACTTAAAATCCTTCGCTGAATAAGCATGCGGGTTCAAGTCCCGCTGCCCGCACCAATTAGCTGCCGCGTATCGGCTTACGTACGCGGCAGCTATTGTTTACTTTGTATATCACTGCGGGTGTGCCGCGTGTAGTGTATATGAACAGGGGAGGTAGAAATATGTTGCTGACAGCCGGATTTTTGATCCTGGCGCTGATTACCGGGATTCTATTGCTGATTTTAGTCATCATGGCGATTGTGCTTTTGCTGATGCGGGTATTGCGCAAGGATGAAGTCAGGCCGACCAAACGCTTCCGGCGTTTTGGTATTGTGGTACTGGTTTTGGTGCTAGGCTGCGCTGCGATGGTCATTGTATCGCAGCTGACAGCATCCATCCCGCCGATCGTGGATGAAAACGGGATCACACCGGATACGGCTATTGCTGAGTTAATCAAAGTAAACCTTAACGGCAGGCAGGAGTGGATCAGCATTCGCAGCTGGGACACTGAAAACCCCGTGTTGCTGTTTTTAGCAGGCGGCCCGGGTGGATCACAGATGGCCGCAACGCGCTATGAACTGGCGGAGCTTGAAAAACACTTTGTCGTCGTCAGTTGGGATCAGCCCGGCGCGGGCAAATCCTATGCTGCGGTCAAAGGCGATGCACTGACGGTTGACATGTATATAGAAGATGGAATCGCCCTGACAAAATACCTGCAGGAGCGCTTTGCACAGGATAAGATTTACCTGATCGGGGAATCCTGGGGAAGTGCACTTGGTGTTTTCCTGGCGGACCGGTATCCAGAAGGGTACTATGGGTTGATTGGCACGGGGCAGATGGTTGATTTTGCCCAGACGGAACGCCTGAACTATGCCACGGCCATGCAGATTGCACAGGAGCAAGGCGACAGCGCCATCGTGCAGCAACTGACCGCCAATGGCGAGCCGCCGTACTACGGCGATGATATGATATGGAAAAGCGCGGTGTACCTGAACTACTTAAGCAATGCGATGGCGGCAAACACTGCGGTAGAAAACCCCGGCTATAACACTTTCCGCGATTTATTTTCGCAGGAATATGGCCTGGTCGATCAACTGCACTATGTGCAGGGCGTGGTAACCACGTTTAACCATGTATATCAACAGCTGTACGAAACAGACCTGCGCACGGATTATGCCTCGCTGGCGATTTCGGTGCATTTCTTCCTGGGCCGCCACGATATCAATGCCCCGACGGCCTTGGTGGAAGCGTATGTAGAGATACTGGATGCACCGGCCAAGGAAATTGTCTGGTTTGAAGCATCCGCACACAGCCCGTGGATTAATCAGCGCGATCTGTTTGTACAGGAAGTTCTGCGGGCATTTGCAGAAGATAGTCATAAGGAGTAGAGAATCATGAAAAAAAGAAATCGGGTGCTCGTTTCAGTGCTTATTTTGGCTCTTGTGCTCATGTTGTCGTCTTGTGCTGGCAAGGGGACTGTAGCCATCAAAGAGACAACACTAAGCCGTGCCTTTGATATCAGCATGAAAGCCTGGAATGGGGAAGAGGTCGTAACGCTATTGCTGAATGCCGGTGACACAGTACAAGTGGATATCCAATGTGAATCCGGCGACATTGCCATGGAAATGACAGGCAAGAAGGGAAGCGCACCCTACAGCGGCAAAGCGCTTTCGGAAATGGCATTCACCGTGACCGTAGAGGAAACGGATACATACACGGTGACCCTGAAAGGCAATAAGGCAACAGGTGAAGTAAGCTTGGCACCTTGATCTAGTTTGCACAGTGACATCAAAAAAAGAGAGGCATCGCCTCTCTTTTTTGTTTGCTGATTCAGGACTTGCAAATACCGCATACCGCGCAGCCGCCTTCACCCGTTTCGCGCAGGGAAGCAGGCATTGCGCAGCCAACATCCTTCATGGTGGTAATCAGGCAATCTGTATCAAGCGGGCAGGGAATGCCGGCCAGTGCCATCTGCGCGGCGGTCAGCGCCTGGGCGGCGCCGGACGCGTTGCGATATACACAAGGGATTTCGACCAGACCGTCTACAGGATCGCAGACGAGGCCCATGGTATTCATCAGCACAAAGCCGCAAGCGCTTACGGCTTGCTCGTCCGTGCCTTGCAGTAACTGTACATAGGCAGCGGCGGCCATAGCTGCGGCAGAGCCGCACTCGGCCTGGCAACCGCCCTCTGCACCGCTCACGGTTGCCTGCATGGCGATCACGCGCCCGATAGCCGCCGATACAAACAGCGCGTCAATCAGCTGATCATCGGTTAGGTTGAAGGCCTCCTGGGCGGCGATGAGCACGCCTGGTAGTATACCGCAGCTGCCGGCTGTGGGCGCAGCGACAATTTTGCCCATACAGGCGTTGTTTTCAGCAATTGCCAGCGCGTATGCGCTGGCCTTGGCAGCGATGCCATACACTGCGGGACTGGCAGCATCATGCAGCTTGGCGGCGTTGCCGCCCACCCGGCCGGATACCGAGCGTAGATCGGGGTTCAGTCCCTCGCGCAGGCTTTCCTTCATCACGGCAAGCCTGTCCGCCATGATAGAGCGAATGGCTTCCGGGGTGACTTGCGCTTCCTTTGCCTGCCAGGCAACAGCCGCAGCCGCAATGGAACCGTAAGGTTTGGCTGCTTTTATCAGTGATACAATGGTGTCCATGTGTTTCATCCTTACTCGCTATCCTGCGTGAACCTCAGGTAGGACACGCTGAACACGTTGTCCAGTGTTTTCAGTGTTTCGGCCAGGGTCTCTTCCGCATCGCCGTCAATTTCCAGAGCAACCATCGCGTCGCCGCCTGCAGCCGTGCGGGAAACCAGCATGGCGGCAATGTTAATCTGCGCCGAAGCAATCTGCTGTGTGATGGTTGCGATCATGCCATACTTATCCAGATAGTGGATAACAAAGGTATTGGCATGCCCGGTGATTCGTGTTTCATGTCCGTCCACCGCCTGAATGCGGATTTCGCCGCCGCCGATGGATGCGGCACGCAGATTTACGCTGCGGCCTTCCGTGTCGCTCAGGTCAATCAGCACGGTGTTGGGGTGTGCACCTTTCACAGCAGCGCTGTAAAAATCGACCGTCAGGCCTTCCTGCTCGGCGAACGATTGGCTGTCGCGCAGGCGGGGATCGTCAATCGCCATACCCAGCAGGCCGCCGATCAATGCTTTGTCGGTGCCGTGTCCCTTGTAGGTTTTTTGAAAGGATCCACAAAGCTCGATGCGTGCGCTAACGGGCGTAGAGCCCAGCAGCATACGCGCCGCCTTGCCGATTCGTGCCGCTCCGGCCGTGTGGGATGAGCTGGGTCCGATCATTACCGGACCGATAATATCAAATAGATCAGGCATAGGTACCTCCCTGTAGTAAGCAATATAGTACAAAGCATGCTTTGGCGCAAGACGCATGCCGAAAATTGATAAAATGTGTTACTATAAGACAAAACAAGCCAGAGGGGAAAGCAGCAGATGGACGAGCGGATAGATATGGAAAAACAACAGCTTCGTACTGCCTTGCGGCAGCGCATGGCAGGCTTTTCGGATGCCTATCTGCGGGCATCCGATCGCGCGATTGAGGCAAAAGTGCTGGCGCTGGACGCGTGGAAACAGGCAAAATCTGTGTTTCTGTACATCAGCATCGGCCGGGAGGTAGACACGCGCGGATTGCTGGCCTCTGCGCTCAAGCAGGGGAAAACCCTGGCCGTACCGCTGACATTTCCTGGAGGCAAGATGGACGCGCGTGTGATTCAATCGCTGGCCGAGCTAAAGCCGGGGCGCATGAATATCCCGGAACCGAACCAAAGCGCGCCGGTTCTGCCGCCGGAAGAGATCGACCTGATCATCGTGCCATGCATCGCTGCCGACAGGCAGGGGTACCGCCTGGGATACGGCGGAGGATATTACGACCGTTATCTCGAAAACACCGAAAGCAGCACGGTATGCTTGTGCAGGAAACAGCTATTGCAGGATAACCTGCCGCACGATCACTTTGACCGGCGTATTGACAGGGTCATAACGGAATAACAAGCAAAGCCGCTCGCTGGAGCGGCTTTGCTTTGGCATTCAGTGCGTGTTTTTGTATTGCTTGTACCCGCCGGAAAGGCTGTACACTTTTTGAAATCCTTTCGCCAAAAGGATGTTTTGCGTCGCGTTGCCGGTCACGCCTTTATTGCAGTACGTAATGATGGTGGCGTTTTTATCCAGCGCATCCACTGCGGTGCGCAGCTGAGCGTGGGGGATGCTGAGTGCGGTATCGATATGCCCGGCATCGTACTGCGCTTTCACACGGGTATCAATCAGGGTATAGGGTTCGCCGGAATGTATGATGCGGTCCAGCTCTTGCGCGGTGACCTGCCTGCGCCCCCGGCTTAGGGCGTTTTCCAGAATCATCCCGGTGTACATCACCGGGTCTTTGGTGGTGGAAAACGGCGGAGAGTACGCAAGGTCTAAATGGAACAGGTCTTCGGCCTTCATCTTGGCGGTAATCGCTAATACGAATACATCGATACGCTTATCCACGCCGCCGTAGCCCACAATCTGTGCGCCCAGCAGCCGCCCGGTAGCCCGGTCGGCAATGGCTTTGATTATCATCTCGCGTCCACCCATGTAATCCGGCCTGTCCACCTTGGTGTTGTGGCAGACAACCGTATCATAGCCATAGGCTTTGGCATCGCGCTCGGTAAGCCCCGTATGCGCAACGGCCAGATCAAACACGCGGAAAATACCCGTTCCGAGCACGCCCCGGAAGGTAAGATCGCCGCCTGTAATGCTGTCGCCCGCGATGCGCCCGGTTTTATTGGCAGTAGAGCCCAGCGGGCGGTAGAACGGTTTGCCGGATACCAGATCAGTCAGCTCAATACAATCGCCGCAGGCATAGATATCGGGTAGGTTGGTTTGCATGCGGGAATTTACACGGATGGCCCCCGCTACGCCAAGCGCTATACCGGCAGCTTTTACAAGCGTTGTTTGGGGCCGTACGCCCGTTGCTATCAACACCAGATCGGCCGGTATTTGCATATCGTCATGCAGGATTACTGCATGATCGGTGATGGCCTGAATCTCTGCGCCGGTTATCACGGAAATGTTTTGCTGTTTTAAATATTCCTCCACGTGAACAGCCATATCGGCATCCAGCGCCGGGGATACCTGCGGCAGCTTTTCAACCACGGTCACTTGCAAGCCGAGTGCTGAAAGCGTTTCGCTCATTTCCAGCCCGATGAACCCGCTGCCGACCACTGCGGCCGTTTGCAGATGGTTATTATCCATAAAGGCTTTCAGCTTGCGGGTGTTGCCTACGTTGCGCAGGCTGAACACATGAGCCTGATCAACGCCGGTTATGGGCGGGATGACCGCGCTGGCTCCGGTGGAGATCACCAGCTTGTCATACGTGTCGGTGAACACAGCATCGCTTTCCAAATTCTTCACGGTGAGCTGCTTTTGCGTGGGGTCGATGGCAAGCACCTCGTGGCGAATCATGACATCGACATTGTATTTGCTTTTGAAAAAGGCCGGGTCGCGTGGGGTGAGATCGTCAACACTTTCCATATGTCCGCTGAGGTAATAGGGCATACCGCAGCCGGAATAGGAGATATCGGAATCCTTTTCATAGAGGACGATGTCCGCGTCTTCGTCGTTGCGGCGTGCTTTGGCGGCGGCGGAGGTGCCTGCGGCGACCGCGCCGATAATCAGTATGCGCATGGTAGAGGCTCCTTTCTGCCTTGGTGACAGAGGTCGTATGCTTTTCCTTAGTATAAACGATAGTCAACGCCGTGTAACGTGCTTTACACAATATTAACACAAAAAAGGAGCCGCCGTGTTGCTCGTACACGGCGGCCGGAGTAAGGAGGACACGCAAATGTTAGGGCTGTGCGGCCTATTGTCGCAAGCGCAGGGGCGTTAGGGGAGCAAGGCGTTTAGCGCCTCGTCCGTTAGATCGGTGCCATAGAAAAGGTTGTAAAACTCTTTGGTATATTCGCTAAGGTCGAAGTCGTAGACATCCGGGTACAGCGTCTCGGCTGCCCAGCAGAGGCCGATCATACGGTTGATGGATACCGGTGCATCCAGCCAGGGGAAGGGCGCAGTCGGCGCGGTGTACGCTTTGGCGTCAGCGACGGCGTTTACCTGCTCCCACTGCAACACAGGTTTTAGGATAGCGGGTGTGGAGGCGATGATAACATCCGGCTGCCAGGAAAGTATGCGCTCCATATCCACCTTCAGTCTGCCGTTGTTTTCGGCAGGGAGATCCACTACGTTGATGCCGCCTGCAAACTCAATCAGCTCGGTATGGTTGGAGCCGGCCGGTGATGTTTGCAGTCCCGCGCCACCGGCGGTGTAGTAGAAGGTCACGCGATCATCCTCGGCAATCGTGGCGGCCGTCTCTTCGACACTTGCAATCAGCGTATCGCAAAATGCGGCCAGTAAGTCGGCTTTTTCAGCGCAATCCAGCACATCACCCACAAAGCGATAGCTTTCGCCGATGTGCAGTAAATCGAAACGTACGACCAGCACGGGCACGCCCATCTGCGCCTGAATTGCATCCGCTTTGGCGGCTGTTTGTTTGGTCAGTGTCGTCATGTAGATTAAGACATCCGGGCCTAGCGCTACAACTTCCTCCGGATTGGCAGTTTTCTGCCCACCTTGCAGGGAGCCGAGCACCGGCAATCCCGCATAGGGCGCGGGGATATAGGCCAGGCTTTCGTCGACCAGTACGGAGTTCCAGGCGGCGAGTTTATCGGGGCAAAGGGTATACAGCATCAAAGCACCCGGCTGCCCGGTGGCAACGACGGTATGTATTGCTTGCGGTAAGGTTACTGTGCGACCAGCCATATCGGTGACCGTCATGGTGGAGCCTTCCTGTGCTGTGGCCAGCCCGGCTACCAAAGCGACAAGCAAAACCAGTAGAACCCAAGTGCTGAATTTCCTCATGAAAATCCCTCCGTTTCTATCCTGCATGCGGCAGACAAACCTCTTTGCTGCCATGCCGCGTTGCAACAGTATGAATATCCACATCCACGCCGTACATCTCTCCAAGCAGCGCTTCGGTGAGCACATCTCTAGGGTGGCCGCTGCGGTAGCGGCTGCCACCCAGCAGCGTGACAACCGTGTGCCCGCATTGAAAGGCATCACCCGGAGCGTGGGTGGAGTAGAGGACAGTTTTTCCCATCCGGCTTAAGTCTTGAATGCGGCTGAGGATTAACGCTTGCCGACCCAAATCCAAATTTGCGGTTGGCTCATCCATCACGAGGATATCGGCATTCTGCGTTAGTGCGCGCGCGATGTAGCACAGCTGGCGTTCGCCCCCGGAGATTTCAGAAAAGGGCGCCTCTGCCAGATGACGGATTTGCAGGTCGCACATCGCTTGCAGTGCTTTTTGCTCCTCCGCTTTGCGTGGC
Source organism: Candidatus Limiplasma sp. (assembly GCA_963675925.2). Lineage (GTDB taxonomy): Bacteria > Bacillota > Clostridia > Christensenellales > Aristaeellaceae > CAXXOK01. The sequence goes on along the minus strand of CAXXIB010000002.1, from coordinate 55,836 downwards.
GAGCGAAACAGCGACAGGTGCGCTGTGCGGCCCATGGTGATCACATCCAGCACCGAATAGGGATGCACGGTTTTGTGCGACTGGGGAACATAGGCAATGCGCCTGGCCAGTGCATCTCTGGGCAGGGTGTGTATAGCCTGCCCGCCGATGGTCACCTGCCCGCTGATGGCCGGAAGTATGCCTAGGAGGGTGCGGTACAGCGTGGTTTTACCAACGCCGTTTGCGCCGAGGATACATACAACATCACCCGGCTGCGCGGAGAAACTGATGCCGGATAGCATGGCCTGACCTTGATAGCCACAGCTTAGGTTTTGAACCTTCAGCATTACAGCCACCCCCGTTTACCCCGGAGCAGGAGGAACACAAATAGCGGCGCACCGATCAGCGCGGTGAGGATGCCAAGCGGAATTTCTACCGCCAGTAAATTGCGGGAGATATTATCCACCAGCAATAGAAAAACGCCACCCAGCAGCGCTGTAACGGGTAGCAAGCGTTTATAATTGGCCCCGACCATCATCCGCGCGATGTGGGGCACTACCAGCCCGACCCAGCCGACCTGCCCGCACAAACTGATGGCAAGCGAGGTCAGCATCGTAGCGCAGATTACAACAAAGCCGCGAATCAGGCGTACGTTCACGCCCAAGGCCAGCGCTTCTTCCTCGCCCAGCGACAGCACATTGATACGCCAGCGGATGAGGAGCAGTGCTGCCAGGCTGATGCCAAAGGGCAGCAGCGTGGAAACAAGCCGCGTGCCCGTCATGCCGGATAGACCACCCATCAGCCAGAAGGTGATCTCCGGCAACTGGCTGTACGGATCGGCCGTATATTTGGCAATGGCGATCATCGACGAAAACATCGCCGCAACCACCATGCCCGACAGGATAAGCACCAGCGTTTTCGAGCCGCGTGCCGAAGCCATCGCACTGAGTGCGCTGGTCACGATGACGGCAATTAGCCCGAATACAAACGAAAGCTGCTGCACCCAAAACGGGGAGAGCCCAAGCAGTATGCCAAGGCTTGCACCAAAGCCTGCTCCGGCTGACGCACCCAGAATATCCGGCGAAACCATGGGATTGCGAAATACGCCCTGATAGGCCGACCCGGCGGAGGCAAGCCCCACGCCTACCACAACAGCAGCCGCAATGCGCGGCAAGCGAATGCCTGACAGCACATGGGATACGGTGCTGTCCGCCGTTTTGCTGAAAAGTGATGTGACCCAATGAAACAATTCCTGTAAGCTCACGGGATAGCGCCCCATGAGCATGGAGAGGAGCATCAATGTGGGTAAGGCCAGCAAAAGCAGCCAAAACACAAGCCGTGGATTGCGCTTCTTGGGCTGTAGGCGCATGTGCATGGTCTTGTCCATCAAATCACCTCAATGGCCGCAAAGGCTGCAGTTGGCACAGTCCGCAGGCGAGCAGCCAATCGATCCATCCTTGAAAGCGGATACGATGAAATGGCTAGTCGCGAGGGGATAGATATGCGCAGTGTCGTCCGTAATGGTGACGCTGTCTGGGCCAAAGGCAAGGTCCAGCGGCTGAAAGTAGGGAAGTTCATCTGAGCAGGGATGGGGCTTGGGCACAGGTGTGTGCCAGCACGTGGGACCGCCATCCCGCTGCGCCATAATGCGATTGGAACCGGCTTTCAGCCCGATCACCTGCCCGTCCGGGGACAGGGTCACGGAGTTTTCATCAGCGCTTACACCAACGCTCATGGTGTCAAACGCGGTCAGCTTACCCACGGGGGTTTGGATGTGAACGGGGACTGCCGGTTCGAACGATTGCAGCTCGCCGCTCTCATACAGCGAAAACCCATGCCGGACCGAAAACGACCCAAGGGGTGTATTCACGTCGATCACTTCGCCCGGGTACAGGGTTACGCTTTTGATCGCGCCGCTTTTGTAAAAGCACAGGGAGGTTAGCATGGCGGTGAACACTGTAAACACAAAATCAAACGAGAGAGGGATGTTCATCTCTTTTTCTTCCTCTTCCGACCAGAAACCGGACAGCTGCCCATCCACGGGAAACACGCGGTGCAGCTCGCCATCTGGATAAAAGGTTACGCGTTCTGCCGGTAGCTCGCCGATGGGGGTGAGTACATCCTGCTGCTCCTCAAGCGCTACGGCTTTTACCAGTCCATTTTCGTAAAATTCTACAGAGGGCTTGTGCTTGCGGCGCGGTGTTTGGGTATAGGCGGCATACAGATCACCTGCATGGGTGACAATCACGTTGTTTTCCGTCAGGATGACGGATTCCAGCGCGCCATTGGGGCGTTTTTGCACGGAACTTACGCCGCCCAGGATACCAAAGGGCATTTGAATGTTTCCGCTTCCCAGATCAATATAATTGTTCATACGATAGCCTCTCCGCAGCATGCTTTCTGGATGGTCAGGGTCAGGGTGTCGCCGTGCCGCCGGGTCTGCAGTGTAATGCCTTGCTCGTTTTCCAGCCAGCAAGGGCTGTGGTGGCAGATAACCGTAAGCTCGGTAAAGGGTGTGGACTGTAAAAATGGTTTCAGGATCATTTTCGAGGATAACGCCGGGTATGTTTGCAGTACTTTTATCAGATCCAGCGTATATACACCCGGTTTGTCTGTTTCGGTGAGCTGTGCAGCGTTGAATGCGTCTTCGGCCAGCGCTTGTTTAGCTTGTGCCATGGCAATGTCCCCGGCGATGCCGGAAAGGGTCTCCGGGTTTGTGTCACGGATTTCAAAAATGTGCTTGCCCTGCTGATTGAGCAAGGTATACAACAAACCGGTGATGGATGTACCGGCAACGGCCTGCGCGCCATCGGTCAGTGTTGTCAGGTAATGCAGGAAGGCTGTCATGGACTTTGGAGATTGGTCCTCAATAGGTTTGATGGCTGTGCTCTTTGTTTCCGTCCATGTACCATCTTGTTTTTGAAACAAGGCGACGCGATGAGCTTCGTGTGGCATACAGGGCTGGCCGACAGGATTAACGAAGACGGCAATTGTCAAACCGGTTATTTTCCCGCTGGAGCATGCGTTCGCCCCGGTAAGCTTGCTTGAATGTGCGGTCAAGTTGCTCAGCTCCTTTCCTGTCAACGCCATAGTCGAAAATGCGGTTGGTGGTTTGCAGCAGCCTGCGCAGGTCACACCCGTGCCCAAGTCCGCCCAGGCAGCAGCTGGCATAGCTTGCGCCGACACGCAACGCTTGAATGGTGTTGGCGACCGATAGCCCGAACTGGTCACTGCCCTCATACCCGACCGGGTAGCCGAACGCCAGGGTGTTCACAGTCAGCTCCGCGCAGGCTGACAGCGACTGGATACCCATCAGATCTTTTAGAATCAGCTTTTCAACTGGCATATCGGCGGCCATCTGCGCCAGTGTTTCTAGAAACGTGGGTTCGGCGCGGGATGCATCGGCCAGTACCAGTGTCGTATCCACACCGGCATGCATGAGCAGTTCTTTGCACTGGAGAAAAGCTTTTTTCGCCCAGTCCTTGTTTTTGTGGTATGCGGTATAGATCATCGGGTAGGATGCGGGAACTTCCAGGTGAATCGTCTGTGCACCCATCCGCAGCGTTTTTTGCAGCTTGCCTGGGTCCATACGCACATACACGGCGCATTTGGCTGTTTGGGTAGCCTGGGTATAGGCATCCAGCTCCTTTCTGGAGCTGATTTTACAAACCAATTCGTATACGCCCGCAGTGTCCAGCGCTTGGATCCACGTGGTGCGCTCTTGAGCTGTCATCCGCCTTCCAAACTGCGCCAGCATGGTATCGGTAATATAACGCTTGTCTTTCATACGCACACACACTCCGTGAGCAGTTTGCGCATCAGCGTTTCCAGCCGCTTGAGCGCAGCCAGCGCGCTTGGTGTGCGGCGACCCTTCAGGTGATGCAGCAAGCGGGTTACGCTTTCAAACGCCGCCATGTTACCCATGCCGAAAAACGAAGTGACGACGTCCCCTCCGCCTTGCTGCACCCATTGCAGGGTGAGGCTGGTGGCGCAGTAGCAGTCGTTATCGGCACAAAATTCAATGGAGCCTTCAAAGGCGTTTCGCAGGTTTTGAAATACTTTGCTCAGGGGATAGAGTACGCTGTCGGCCAAGCCGCATACGCGTACCCGGTCGCATTGGCGGAAGCGCTCAACGGTGAAAAAATCGCGCATATCGTTTACGGTGATCTCCGGATATACGCGCAGCGCGGTTTCAAAGCGGTTTTTACAAACAAAGCGCTTAATGTTGTTATGATCCAGATAGGGCCTGGCATCCTGCGGATTTTCGATACGCAGGATGAACTGTGCCCCTTCAATTTCGCGTACCCGGCCGTACATTGCGGGGCTGAGCTCCAGAAAATTGGCACCGCTTTGGCACAGCAGCAGAGCGATCTCGTTTAGCGCTGTATCGCTGAGATCGAATGCGGCCAGTTGCACAAGCGTTCTGTCAATAATACGGATCATGAGCGCCTCCGCGAATGTCGGTCGGGGTTGGAATTAGATCATATACTCCTCCACGGGTTTACCTTCTTCCAGGTGCTGCTCGGCGATTTTGATGATGGCATCCTCGTCAAGGTTGCCATACCATACGCCCTGGGGGTAGACCACCATTACGGGGCCTTTTTGGCATATACCAAAGCACCCGGTGTTGTTGATCATCACGTCCGCGGTCAGGTCGCGGTCTTCCACTTCCTGCATCAGGGTCATGAGCAGATCGGGGCTGCCTTTTTTAGCGCAAACGCCGTTCTGCGTGCCGCCCAGGCGGCAGCTGGTGCAAATCATAACATGATATTTCGGTGTTACCATTGTGTGTGTCCCCCTTTACATGACGGCTTCAAAGTCTTCATCGCTGGAGTCGCGGTCCTGCCGTGCCATCAGCGCTTCGAGCATTCTTTCAACCATGCGAATGCCGCCGCGATAGCCGACAACCGGCTGCAGGGGCCCCGCGTAGCGGTCCAGAACCGGGAAGCCCATACGCACGATGGGAATATCCTCGGCTTTGGCAATGTACTTGCCGTAGGAGTTGCCAAGCAGCAGATCGACCGGCTCGTTCTTGATGAGTTGGTGCATGTAAAACAGGTCGGTGTCTGCTTTGACTACGCATTCTTCCTGCAATCCATACTTGCCCAGCAGGTCTTGCGTAAGGGCGACAAACTCTTTTTTGGGTGTGCCGGTGATGACGTATTTTGGAATCATACCCATCTCCAGGCACAGGCTGGTCATGGCGTAAACGACATCCGGATCGCCGTAGATGGCAACCTTTTTCCCGGCGGTATAGGGGCTGGAGTCGAGCAGCAGATCAACCAGGCGGCCACGCTCGTTTTCCAGTTCCACGGGGACATCAGCATCGGAAGCGGCTTTGAGGGCCATCACATACTGATCGGTGAACGCAATACCCACAGGCATGGGCAAAAGCTGGGTTGGCAGCTCAAACTTTTTCATCATCAGGCTGGCTGCATCGGCGGATGCCAGATGCCCCAGTGCCAGCAGAGCGCGGCTGCCACCAATCTGCCGGATGTCATCTAGGCGCGTGCCGCCATCGCCATAGTATTCGTAGCGCCCGGTCATGGGTGTGTCCATGGTGTTGTCGTGGTCGGGCAGCAGCATGGGGTTTACATTTAGCAGCGCTGCCAGCCGTTTCAGCTCGCGGCAGTCGCCGGGTTCGACCCAACCGGGGAAGATAGCCACGCGGGAGTTAGCGCTTACCTCAGCCTGCGCCAGCTGATCAATCGTGGCACGGAGCATATTGGAAAAGCCCTGAATGTGTGAACCCTCGTAGCTGGGGGTGCTGGCATAGATCACGGTTTTGCCGTCGGGAATTTTCAAATCCATCAGATAGCTCTGCACATCGTCACCGATGGTTTCGGACAGGCAAGTGGTGTGCACGGCGATGATATCGGGATTGTAGATATCAAAGATATTCTTGACCGAGGTGTTCAAGTTGCTGCGTCCGCCAAACACCGACGCGCCTTCAGTGAAGGACGAGGAGGTGGCGACGGCGGGTTCTTTGAAGTGGCGGCCCAGCACCGTGCGGTGATAGGAGCAGCAGCCCTGGCTGCCGTGGCTGTGTGGCATGCATTTGTGAATGCCCAGCGCGCAGTACATCGCGCCGACGGGTTCGCAGGTTTTACAGGGGTTAATGGTCGCGCCTTTGCGCTCGATCACTTTACTTGGCGTCATATCAAGCATCAGGCTTCACCTCCTAAAGATCCGGCAAGGTTGGGGGTCATCTCCCATGGGGCTTTGACAAACTGCCAGGCCGCTGAATACAGCGCCATTGTGATATCCCGGCCGAAGTTGACTGCGCCGGCAAAGCCTGCATAGGGGCCGGAATAGTCGTAGCTGTGGATTTGGCGGGATGCGCAGCCGTCTTTGAGGACGGAGTATTTGTCCTTGAGGCCGGAGAGGAAGATGTCGGGACGCACTTTTTTGATGAACTCGTCGGTTTCAAAATAGTTATAGTCATCCACCACAAGGTGTCCTTTTTGCATCTCCCGCATCATGCCGTCGTAGCTGTCAATCTCCACGCCTTGGCGGCGCAGTTCTTCGATTTCTTCGGGGGAATAGCGCTGGCGGAAGTGATCGGGGTCGGGCTGTACGGTAATCTCTTCAATGTTTTTGGAGTCGGCATCGGCTTTGATGGTGGGTATCACTTCGCGGCCTTCGTAGTCGTCCCGGTGGGCAAATTCGTAGCCTGCGATGACCGTTTCCACGCCGAAGTCTTCCAGCAGCTTCTGGTAATGATGGCTACGCGATCCGCCCGAGAAGATGCCCGCCGTTTTGCCCTTCAGCTTTAAGCGATAGTGCTCCATATCGTCGCGGATGGTCTCCAGCTCGTCAGCGATGACTTCCTCAATGCGTTCTATCAGCTTGGGATCGCCAAAGTACTTGCCAATCATGCGCAGACTTTCGCAGGTTGCGGCTACGCCGATGAAGTTGATCTTTATCCAGTCCATGCCGTACTTCGTTTTCATCATCTCAGCGATGTAATTGATCGAGCGGTGGCACATCACTAAATTCAGGTCTGCCAAGTGTGCTGATTTCATTGTTTCGTAGGAACCGTCCCCGGTGAAGACGTTGACAACCTCGATGCCGCAGCGCTTTAGAATGCGTTCTTCTTCCCACGCGTCCGAACCGATGTTGTACTCGCCCAGAATGTTGACGGAAAACTGGGTTTCCGGCTTCTGGTCGCCTGTACCGATGATGTATTTCATCAGGCCGTTGTTGGCGATGTGGTGTCCGGAGGACTGCGAAACGCCCTTATAGCCTTCGCAGGAGTAGGCGATCACTGTGATGCCGTATTGCTGCTCGGCCTGCTTGGCAATGGCCTGTACATCGTCACCGATCAGGCCGATGGGGCAGGTGGAGCAGATCATGATGCATTTGGGATCAAAAATCTCCATGCATTCATTAATGGCCAGTGTCAGCTTTTTCTCCCCGCCGAATACAATATCTGTAGGGCGCATATCGGTGCAAACGCTGTAGGGAATAAAGTTTTTGCCGTCATCCCCGGCCTTGGCGCGGTTGCGGCGCGTTCCCCAGCTGTAGTAAGCGCAGCCGATGGGACCGTGGGTGATGATGCACACGTCCTTTAGCGGCCCGACAACCACGCCTTTGCAGCCGGCATAGCAGCAGCCGCGTGCCGACATAATACCGGGAACCGTGCGGGTGTTTGCGTTAATGGTGTCGGGCGTATCGCTCAGTTCCATTTGGGTGATATGTTCCTTGCGGTTTTTATAAACGCGCGCGGAGTATTTGTCCAACAGCCGTTCTCGTTGTGTACTCACGCCGTTCCCTCCTCGATGTCCTAGAATACTTCGTCGGCAGCCTCGCCATCGCGTACGCGGTAGCTTTCGTCAATGGGGCAGACAAAGATTTTTCCGTCTCCGGGATTCCCTGTCTGGTTGGCTTCAATAATCAGCTGCACGGCCTTTTCGGCCAGCTCATCGCTGGTGACCAGGGTAAACCAGCGTTTGGCAATCAAGCGGGTTGCCTCGGTGAAGTGCTCGCCGATGACATCCTGGGGCAGTTTGCCTGCTTGCATCAGGGCGGCGACCAGCTCGGTATCGGCATTCTTTTTGCCGCGGCCCAGACACGAACGGCAGGTGAATGCAGGGAAGTGGTTTTCCATTAAAATGCGCTTGGTCGCGTTAATTTTATTGGGCCGGATGATCGCTATAATTTCTTTCATAGCGCCCTCCTTACAGACCGGCCTTGCCGGAAGACACGGTATAGGATTCCGTGACGGAGGATACGAAGATTTTACCGTCGCCGAAGTTGCCTGCACCGGTGCGCGCTGTACGGATGATGATTTTGATAATATCGTCCTTATTCTCGTCCTCGCAGACGACCATGAGCAGTTCTTTGGGGATTTCATCGTATTGCACGTTGCCCACAATGATGCCCTTTTGCTTGCCGCGGCCATACACTTCCATTTTGGTGATGGCAGGGAAGCCTGCGGCCAGAAGCTCGGTGATGACCTCGTTGGTTTTCTGCGGACGGATGATAGCTCTGATCAGTTGCATACTCTTTCTCCTTATTTAGTCAAGGATTCCGTGCTCCATGAGGATCTCTTCCAGCCTGTCGATGGACATGGGCTTGGGAATGACGAACATCTCGTTTTCGTCCACTTTGCGGGCCAGCTCGCGGTACTCGCTAGCCTGGGCCTCGTCCGGGGAGAAGTCGATAACGGTTTTTTTGTTGATTTCAGCACGCTGCACAGCGTTATCGCGCGGTACAAAGTGAATCATCTGCGTACCGATTTCTTTTGCAACACTTTCCACAAGCGCCGCTTCGCCGTCCACCTTGCGGGAGTTGCAGATCAGCCCGCCCAGGCGTACGCCGCCGGTGTTGGCGTACTTGGCTATCCCCTTGGCAATGTTGTTGGCCGCATACAGCGCCATCATTTCGCCGGAACAAACGATGTAGATTTCCTGGGCCTTGCCTTCGCGAATCGGCATGGCAAAGCCACCGCACACCACGTCGCCCAGCACGTCGTAAAAAACATAATCCAAATCCTCTTCATACGCGCCCAGCTGCTCCAGCAGGTTGATGGACGTAATAATGCCGCGGCCTGCGCAGCCCACACCCGGTTCCGGGCCGCCGGACTCCACACCTTTGATGCCGCCGTAGCCTTCTTTCAATACGGCGTCCAGTTCAATATCGTCGCCCTCTTCCCGAAGCGTGTCCAGAACGGTTTTCTGTGCCAGACCGCCCAGCACCAACCGTGTCGAGTCTGCTTTGGGATCGCAGCCTACGATCATGACCTTCTTACCCATTTCGGCCAGCCCCGCTGTAAGGTTCTGCGTGGTGGTGGATTTTCCGATGCCACCTTTTCCGTAAATGGCTACCTGCCTCATAGCTGTTTCCTCCGTTCTTCCCGCCGGGATGTTCAGTAACGCAAAACAGCGCGTGCCCTTTCGGGCCGCGCCGTTGCTTATGAATTCATCATAAAGCAAAAACTAATACAATTCCATACAGCATTTCGTACAAATCAGAGCGCATTTTTTGGGTAGTCTGTTTAAATAAACCGGTAAAAACACGGTTGGTGATGATAATTAGAGCCTTAACTTTAGATAAGAGGGAATGATAAACAAAAGAACGCCGCTAAACCCGGCGGTGTTCCACCCAGCAGCGATGGACTTCGCTGCCGGGTGGAAACGGTGAAAAAAGGAGGGTTAGTCTACATAGGCGTTGTAGATGACATCGCCGGTTTCGAGATTGCGGGAATAATGCTTAACGAAGTCCCAAACAACCTGCGCGTATTCCTGGTACAGGCCATGGGGAAGGAATTCCGTTACATTGTAACCGAGCATCGGAATCCCGTCCTTGTGAAGCATCCAGGTGTGGTTGACATACTCGTCATTGAGTGTTATCTGCTGGTATGTATCCGCCTGGAATCCGCTGAGCGGGTACTTGATGCAATCAAACGCAATGGGTTCCATCTCGTTGAATCTGAGGTACAGATTGAGCATGGTCGGATAGTCGCACATGGAGCTGGTTCTGTAGATCAGGGTTGCGGTGTCGTAGAAATAGTCGTAGGTGGAAGTCGTCAGCATGATGGGAATATCCACATCTTTGAACTGCGCGGCTTCTTCCTCGGTTGCCACATAGGTCACGGCAGCCTGTGCCACAGCGGCAGCAAACAGGCGGGCATTGCCATCGACTGCATTGAAGGTGGCTCCGCCGCCCATGGAATACCCGGTGGTGTATACGCGGGATGCATCCAAAGCCGGATAGGTATCAAGCATATACTCTACAATCGCGGGCAGCGCCTTGCCGCGAATCTCGCCGATGGACTGCTGTTCAGGCACGACCATGGCGAATCGTTCTTTGCCAGCTAAGGTAAGAAGGCCGATATCGTCGGCATATTGTACGGGATCGTCGCCGCCACCGTGGTTGCCCAGGAACAGCGGTACGCTGCCTGCGGGAGCGGTATTGTTGAGCACTTCTTCGGGCAGGAATTCAAACCAGACATCCAGATATTCGCCGGTTTCCGTAGCGATATCCTTGAAGCGGTCTTCCCGGTGCTCAACCACATAGATGCCGTCGGCTGTCCTGCCGTCGATGATGGCATTGCGCTCGCCAAGTGAGTAAGGAGCCTTGTTCCAGCTGTATTCGCTGTACAGTGCGGAAGCGGAATACAGGTTTGCTTTCACCACAGGCTCGCGCATTGATTTGATCATGAAGTTGTAATACACATCGCTGACCAGAGAAGCGCTTAGCTCCGCATTCTGATCTACAATAACCTTTTGGAGAGGCAGCGCCTGGCTAAAGTAGTACGGGATGTTTTTCTCGTCATAGCCGCTGGCGTCCGTTTGGTTGGCAGCCTTGTATTTGTCGGAAACGGCATCAGGGGCGCCTGCCAGATACACGGGAACAGGGGAGGCAACGGTATAGATCTTGTCCATGGAGCCGTTTACAAGCAGCATGGCCGCAACACGGGAGATGTAATCGACATTCGTGGAAATGTAGTTATTGAGGAAGGTGGCACCGCCGTCGACGCCGATCAGGTAACGATACGTAAGCCCGCCGAAGTAGGCATTATCAGCATAGTAGTTTGCCACGCCATCAATCCGCTTGGAATAGCCAAGGTTGAACATCGCGGACTGCAGCTGGAAGTAGGCATACTGGTCAGCAATACCAAAGCCTTTTTCGACATCAATAGGGGTTACAAGCACTACGCTGCCGCAGGCCTGATCGATGATGTCGATCGCGCCAATATCTTTCAAATAGGTAAGTGCTTGCTCCTTGCTTTCGAAGGCATTGTCCGCATATACCAGGATGTTGGTGTTCATGCGGTTGGCCGCACTCAGCGAAGTATATTGATTGGCGGAACGATAGACATATGTTGTACCCGAGGGATAATCATCCAGTGCGGGATCGGGAACATAAATGCGTCCGGTGGCTTCGGCCATATATACAGCGCCGTTCACATGGGCTTCTTCCAGCGTTTCGAAGGTTGCTTCATTGTCGAATTGCTGGTGATAGTTCAGCGCAAAAGCGTTTGAGCTGATTGCCATACAGAGAATCAAGACCAGGCAGAATACTTTCTTCATAGAAATCTCCTTTACTTCGTATTCGTTGTGCTGTCAGTAGTCGTCAAGCAGGGCATTTGATAACGCGTGCGTGGTGTGCCGGCAATGTATCAACTGTTATCATTGTGCGGATCATCGGGTTTTCCGGATCAGGGATATCGAATATCAATATTTCGCATGGCTGCGGCAGGCGTACAGGGTTTTGACGACGCATCCATCTTCTCATGCGCTGCCAGTGTGCGATAAACGATATTGTATCGCCTCCTTTGTCCCTTTTTGCCTTGTACATATGGAAATCCGGTGAGGTTCACCGCTTTGCACGTGTATGGCATTGTATTTCTGAAAAACCATTCTTTATACAAAAGTATAGGAGAACAAGGGGGATGGAACAATAAACGATTTTCGCAAGTATCGTCAATATTTTATTCAATTGTGTTAATTATGGATGGTGGAATTTAGAAATATGGTACAAATTACCGATGAAATGCATAGAATTTTACGAGAAAACTCGCCGCTGTATGAAATTAAAGAATCCGCCGGTACTTCCGGCGGATGCAATGCTGAGTGGTTTTGTTTTCGAATGCGTAAGTCATGAGGGGGAACAGGCTACACCGGCAAGGTGTTTTCCTTGAAATAGTGCCTAAATTCCGAAAACAGGCGCGGGCCAAGCCTGCGGATATTGCCATAGAGATGGCGGCGCATAAGCGGTTCGATACGCTCCATTGCGGCGGCGTCGATAATTTCGAGCATTTCACGGTGATCGGTCAGCACATCGTTTACGTTTTCACCGGCATGGATATCTAGCGTCATAAAGCGGGAGTAGCTGGCATCCATCCGTTCCAGCGATGCGCCAAGGCTTTCGCGGCTGATGGCGCGGTAATACACCTTATGCATGGCAAGGTCATTGTCCAAAAAGCGGTAGACATCAAAGTTGTCTCGATCTTCAAAGTATTTTTTGCCTTCTTCTTCAAGCTGTGTCTGTGCAAATTGCAAAGCACTGCGATCCGCCGGGGTAAAGGTGAGGATAAAATCCCGCAGCACCATGGTTTCGATGGCAACGCGGGCGTAGATGTCCTGCTCAATCTCCTGATAGTCAAGCAGTGTTACGCTGCTGCCTTTATAGGGTTCGATGGTGACGAAACCCTTGTTTTTCAGCCGTTGCAGCACAGTACGGATGGGCGTTCTGGATACGCCGAACCGCTTGCAAAGGCTGTTCTCGCTTAAATCATCTCCCGGATGAATCGTTAAGTCGATGATCTCGTTTTTGACGATTTTATAGATTTCATCCGTACTGCGTGTGCTTTCCATGTCGGTCCCCTTTGATATAGGATATGTCTATCATAGGGCTGAAAGCCTTGAAAGTCAAGGAATAATTGCAATAAATCGATATCTTGTATACAAGGTGAATATGGAACAAGAATGCTTATATGTATAAAGATTGCGATATATAGGGATTTGGTATTGCAAACATGTATACGAATATGATATAGTGTGGATACATGTTTGGGGCAGGCCGGATCTCTACGGCTGGCTGCCGAGCCAAACCAAAATAAAAAATCGGGAGGTTTCTTTGAAATGAAGATGAAACAATTACTGGCAGTTCTGTTAGCGTTTGTGATGGTGCTTGGGTTAAGCGCAGCGTTTGCAGAAGAAGCGGATCCCTTTGCGGACATGGACAACTATGTGATGAAAATCGGGCACGCACAGCCGGAATCCAATGTCCGCCATCTGTCGCTGCTCCAATTCAAAGAGGAAGTCGAAGCGGCAACCCATGGGCATATTACCGTTGAAATCTATGCCAACAGCGGCCTGGGTAATGATGACGCACTGCCCGAGCAGATTCTCGTGGGCACGGTGGAAGCCATGCGCGGCGGGCACTTTGCCTTAATGCCTGAGCTGATTACCTTCACCGCACCGTTCATCGCAAACAACCGCGCGGAAGTGTCTGCGCTGCTGGACAGCGACCTGGCCAAGGAAATCTGCGCATCGGCTGGCGCGAAAGTCAACGGCGTCATCCTCGACGTTTGCGATGCCGGCGGGTTCCGTCAGTTCTCTAACAACGTACGCACAATCAAAACCCCGGCGGATATGGTCGGCCTGAAAATGCGCATTGCCCCGGGTATGGATACCATCGATTATACCTTCAAAGCGATGGGCGCTAACACCGTAAGCATTCCCTATGGCGATCTGTACATGTCCCTGAATACAGGCGTTGCCGATGGTCAGGAAAATCCCTGGGTGAATATCGTTGCCATGGCGTTCTATGAAGTGCAGAAGTACTTCTCTGAAGTCAACTATCAGTTCCATCCCGATCCGTTCATCGTGAATCTGGATTGGTGGAACGCCCTGCCTGAAGAATTCCAGGTTATCGTGCAGACCGCCGCGACCGCGATGGGCGACTACAACGATCAGCTGGTTGATGAACTGCAGGGTGCAGCCAAACAGGTTGTGATCGACTATGAAGGCAGTGAAGTGTATGTGCCGACAGCTGATGAGCTTGCCCTGTTCGTGGAAGCTGCTCAGCCTGTGTACCAGCAGATGGTTGAAGCGGGAATCTGCACGCAGGAGCAAATCGACACGATGTTTGCAATCGTTGCCGGTGTACGCGGCGAATAAACAACCGACTTGTGGCAAAGCGGGAGAGCGTTCTCCCGCTTTGCTTATATCAGCTACCTTTTATAGAAAAGGCAGGGATAGCATATGAAAAGGCTGTCAAAAATCGTATTTGACATTTATATGGGTATTGGCATGGTTGCCATGGGCATTTTGGCGATCAGTGTCATGTTTTCGGTTATCATGCGGTATTTTTTCGGGTTAAGCTGGAAGGAAGTTTCGGAGTTCAATATTCTGCTGTTTGCCTTTACAACCTTTTGGGGTATGGGCATCAATGTACTGAAAGACGAGCACGTTGTAATCGACATTTTGTTTGACAGCATCAAACCGGCTGTGAAGCGATGGGTCGCCGTGTTTAATTATTTGATCGTGCTGGCCGTTGATCTGTTTTTGGTTTGGTACGCAATACTCTATACACAGAAAACTGGCAAGGCACTCAGCCCCGGGCTGGGGATACCCATGAAATTCCTGTATGGCATCATGCCGGTTGCAGGGGTGATCTGTGCATTTTGTATCGTGATTAAAATTATCGGGTTTATCACCGCTCCGGTCGAAACATTCGGCCGCAAGAATATACCGCTGACCAAAGAGAAGGGGGGCAAAGCGTAAATGGTAATGCTGTATTTACTCGGCGGCCTGCTTGTGTTTGCGCTTGTGGGCGTTCCCCTGGCGTTTTCCATCGGCGCATCCAGTATCTCCTTCATGCTGGCGGAAATGCCGAATATGTTGATCATCCTGCCGCAAAAGGTATGGGGCGGGGTGTTCAGCGAGCTGATGATCGCGTTGCCGCTGTTTATACTGGCAGGCGAACTGATGAACGGCGGGGGAATTACCCATTGGATCGTTCGTTTCTGCCGCCAGATCTTACGGCCTGTTAACGGAGGCATGGGGGAGGTCAACGTGATGGCCTCCATGCTGTTTGGCGGTATTTCCGGCTCCTCGGTAGCCGATACCTCGGCCCTTGGCTCCATTGAGATCCCGGCCATGGAAAAAGAAGGGTATCCTTCCGGCATCGCAGCCGGGCTTACGGTAGCGACCTCGACCATGGGGATGATCATTCCGCCCTCCACGCCGATGATCGTATTTGCGATGATCTCCAGCGGCTCTGTTGGCGGTTTATTCCTGGCAGGGGCCATTCCCGGACTGATGATCGGCATTACACAGCTGGTGCTGATTTACACCATGAGCGTGCGCCACGGCTGGCACCCTAAAAAAACGCCCTTTGTATGGAAAGAGTTTTGGCGGGATATGCTGTTTGGTATTCCGGCACTGCTTATGCCGGTCGCCATCGTACTGACCATTTCCTTTGGCGTGGCTACGGCATCGGAAAGCGCGGGTGTTGCGGTGTTCTATGCGCTGGCTGTCGGCTTTCTGGTCTACCGAAAACTCACATGGAAGTTTGTATGGCAAGCGCTGAAAAAGACGCTGATCGCGTCTTCCGCCGTGATGCTGATTATCGGGTTTTCGTATGTGTTTACCTATATCATCACCATACAAAAAGTGCCCCAGATGATTCAAACATTTTTCTTCAACCTGGATATGCCCAAATGGGCTGTCATGCTGGTGTTCGATGCTCTCATTTTAATTATCGGTGCTTTTATCGATGTTAGCCCGGGGATATTGCTGCTCACGCCCATTCTGCTGCCGGTGATGCAAAGCTACGGCGTATCGGTGCTGCAATTTGGCGCGATGGTGATTGCTGGGATGGCCATCGGGCTGGTGACACCGCCGGTTGGCATGTGTCTGAACGCCTGCAACAAGATTAACCGTATGCCGGTGATGGATATCTTCCGCGCAGCATCGCCGTTCATCGTATGCAATGTGCTGGTGCTCATCCTCATCAGTTTGTGGGAACCGTTTACCACTTGGCTGCCCGGACTGCTGGGATTCTAAGGTTTCTGTATCACAGCTGCAAAAAAGCCGTCCCGACCGGGACGGCTTTTTTCTATATGCGCGGTTCGATAGACTAATAATTTTCCTTGCGGACTTCAAAGTAGCTCTGGCTGGCACCACAGATGGCACACGCGCCGGGGGCTTTCTTGCCGATCACCAGGTGACCGCAAACGCGGCATTCCCACATGGTCTCCTCGCCTTTTTCAAACACCTGCTGCATTTCCACGTTGTTGAGCAATGCGCGGTAGCGGGCTTCGTGAGATTTTTCCACCTCGGCTACGCGGCGGAAGCGGGCAGCCAGTGCCGGGAAACCTTCAGCCTCGGCATCGTTAGCAAAGCCCTGGTACATATCGGTCCATTCGTAGTTCTCGCCTTCGGCGGCGGCCAGCAGGTTTGCGGCAGTCTTGCCCAGGTGGCCAAGCTCGTTAAACCAAATACGGGCGTGTTCCATCTCATTTTGCGCGGTCTTTAAAAAGATTTCGGAAAGCTGCTCGTAGCCTTCCTTGGCAGCGACCTGTGCAAAATAGGTGTATTTGTTGCGTGCTTGGCTTTCACCGGCGAATGCTGCTTGCAGGTTCTGCTCTGTTTTGGTGCCGGCATAGGGGCTTTTGGCAGCGGCTTCCTCGCTGATCTTTGTAAACGCACTGGCGGGAGCTTTGCATTTGGGGCAGGTGAAATCAGCGGGCATCGGGCCTTCGTGAACATAGCCGCAAACGGTGCATTTCCATTGTTCCATCTTAGTTTCCTCCGTTCCTTCATTGACTGTCAGCTTTTGCAAAAGGAGCTCTACGGCATCGCGCGGGAAGCCGCTTTGCGTATGGTCTTGCAGTAAATTTTCAAGCAGTGTGCGTACCGCGGCGCTCTGAGGTAACATGTACCCGGCTTCGCGGATCAAATCTTCGGCCATGATGTGGTTGGATATCTCCACAGCGGAGGCTAACGCGCCGGGCAGGGACGCGGCGACTGCTTCCTGCTGGGCTTTGGACCGCATCAGCGATTGAAGTGCAGCCTGCACCGTTTCCCTGTGTTTCTGCTGGGGTGGATAGGCAAAGGGAACCATCGAGATCGCACCGGAGGGGCAGGCGGCTGCGCAGTCGCCACAGCCGATGCATGTACTGATATCGATAACCGAATTCTCGGTATCGGTCGCGCCGGTGGGGCATACATAAAGGCACAGACAATCCTTGGTACACAGGCGAATGGTTCTTACCGCATATTTGCCCGTCATTACGATGCCCTCCCTTCTGCTTTTTCAAACTTCCAGTCGGGTGCTTTGCACACTGGGCACAGCGCGGGCGGAGCATCGCCGATGAACACGAAGCCGCAGATGGTGCATACGTATACGCCTGAGTTTGCAAGCATGGCATCCCCTTCGCGCTCATAGCGCGTCAGCAGGGATTTAAGGATTTTGGTTACCTTCTCGTTCCACACCAGCGCGCGCAGTGCGCCCCGGTCGTTTGCCTGTGAGGCCTGGGCTTTCGCCGCGGGGAGGCCGGTGCTCAGGTCGCTTAAGATCAGTTCAAGGAGCTTGCCTGTGCTGGCATCCGCTTCCGGCGCAGCGGCGGATTTGAAGTATGCAGAAAGTGTTTGGAATGCCGCTGCTTCTTCTGCCTTGTACTGCTTTTCGCAGCCACGGGCGAGGTTAGAGCACAGAGCGCTCAGCTGCAGGGCGTTTAGCTCCTGCATATCGTCGGGCGTTTCCGCTGCGGGTGCGACAGACGCAGGCGCTTCATCCTGTGCACTACGCTCTGAGAATTCGGCCTTGGTTGCGCCGCACAGCGGGCAAACCCAGTCATCAGGAAGTTCTTCCCAGCGTGTGCCGGGGGCGATGCCGGACTCTGGAATGCCCTTGGCTTCATCGTAGACAAAACCACAGACGGAGCATACAAACTCTCTCAATACGTTCACCTCCATGAACGGGTCTTGGGGGAAAGGAAACCGGGATAACGGATGATACTGCGAGACTCAGCTGTGACTGTGACCGCCGCAGCTGTCATGATGTGCGTGCTCTTGGCACTGCGTGCCGGTAGAGACCAGGGTTCCGTCCAGGTAGGCCTGCGCTGCGGCTTTGGCATCGCCCTGCGCGCCGGTGACAACGGTCACGCCGCGTTCGCCAAAGATTTCAATCGCGCCGCCGCCGATGCCGCCCGCGATCATCACGGTCACGCCCTGGTCGGCCAGGAAGTTGGGCAGGAAGCCCGGCTTGTGACCGGGATTGGGAATGCTTTGCTGGGAGACGATCGCACCGTTTTCGGTTTCAAAGAGCATAAAGTTTTCGCAATGCCCAAAGTGCGGGCACATCTGGGTTCCGGTGCAAGCTGCTGCTAATTTCATGTTTCTATCTCCTTTATTTGAGAAGTGTTTGTAGAAGGTCATCAAGCCAGTCACCCTCAAACTGCTCAATGGTGCCATTATCGCACGCGCTAGCCAGCGCCGGGGCGATCGGCAGCTGTGCAATGGTATCAATCCCGTGTTTTTTGGCAATCGCGTCCACATGGCTTTCGCCAAACACATGAATTTTCTTATCGCAGTCCGGGCAGGTGGCATAGCTCATATTTTCTACCAGACCCAGCACGGGAATATGCATCAGTGCGGCCATGTTGACCGCCTTTTCCACGATCATCCCGACCAGTTCCTGCGGCGAGGTCACGATCACGATGCCGTCCACGGGAATGGACTGGAACACGGTCAGGGGGACATCGCCGGTGCCCGGCGGCATATCGATAAACATGCAATCCACATCACCCCAGATGACATCCGACCAGAACTGCTTGACGCTGTTTGCGATAATCGGCCCGCGCCAGACGACAGGGTCGGTCTCGTTTTCGGTCAGCAGGTTCAGGGACATGACATCAATGCCGGTTTCGGTGCGTACAGGGTAGAAACCCTCGTTGGTGCCTTCGGCGCGTGCGTGCAGGCCGAACGCACGGGGGATGGACGGGCCGGTGATATCGGCATCCAGAATGGCGGTTTTCAGGCCTTTTCTGCGCGCCTGTACGGCCAGAAGCGAGGTAATCATGCTTTTGCCAACGCCCCCCTTGCCACTGACTACGCCGAACACCTTTTTGATGTGGCTCATATCATGGGGTTTGACCAGCATGCTCTGCTGGGTCCGTTCGTTGCAGTCCGTGCTGCAGCTTTCGCAGTTGTGGTTACAGTTCTCACTCATATAGGTTCCTCCTGTTGATGGAATAACAAAGTCTTACCCTTTCATTCTTCAAGGGTTATACCGTAATTTCCTGTCCGGCGGAGATGTAAAAAAGCTTGTCCTGCATGATGCGTTTCAGGGCTTCGTACTGCGGCACGCCCGTGCAGTGGCAGGTGTAATAGGTAGCGCCTGTGTCTAGCAGCGCCTGCGCGATGGCATCCAGCTCTTTGCGTGCTTCGGTCGCGGGATCGAGATTGTGCAAATGCAGGCCGCCTACCAGCACATCGGGGGTAAACCAGTGCACGATATTTTGAATCCCTTTGTGCGAGCAGCCGCTGATAAGGATACGCCTGCCGTCTTCTATGATTTCTAAATACTGTTCGTGGCGGAAATCATCGGGCTGGATAGTCCCGCCTCGCTGCACAGTCAGGCCAAAGGAACGAACGGGCAGCACGGGCATTTTTCCCTCCGATGGATGCACGGTGATCCCGTCAGCCAGCTGGGTTATGGCGTGTACGGGCTTTAGCCTGGGGTGATTTTTGAGTTTTTTATCCGGCCCGATGTATCTCTCCGGGCCATGACGGACATCGTCAAAACTGTGCGGGCTGACATAGACCGGGGCGTGGCTGTTGAGCGACAGAAAGGTTTTTATGCCGCCGCTGTGGTCGTAATGCGCGTGGGAGAGCACGGCGAAATCCACCTGGGACAGATCCACACCCATCGCCTTGGCGTTTGTTGCAAACCCGGATGACTGGCCCGTGTCAAACAGAATTTTATGTCCGCCTGTTTCGATGTACAGGCTCAGTCCGTGCTCGGAAATGAACGCATTGCTCGGACAGGTATCTTCCATCAGCGCTTTGACGATCATACGGTCACCCCTTCCAGTAATTTGATGGTTTGTTCATATACACTGCGCAGCGCGCGAGAGGCGGGGCAGTCGAAATCAGCAAGCGTCATTCCCGCGTTGATGGCGATGGCAGCCTGGGGATCATAGGGGATGGTCCCCAGAAACGCAATACCGTTTTGCTTGCAATACGTGCGGATAGCCTCCGTATGCTCCGGGCTTTGGTCTGCCTTGTTGACGCAAACGGCGGTCTGGGTCTCAAACACGGCGGCGGTTTGCAAAATGCGCTGCAGATCGCTGAGGCCCGATACCGAGGGCTCGGTCACGATCAGTGCCAGATCGACACCGCTCATGGATGCAATCACCGGGCATCCGATGCCGGGCGACCCGTCAATCACGGCCAGGTCGGTTGTCGGCGCGTGACTGTATAATGTGGATTTGACCGCGGACACCAGCTTGCCGGAGTTACCGCGCCCCATCTTCAGCTCCGCCGTGGCAAAAACGTGCTCACCGGGGTAGAGGGTCAGCTGTCCGGCGATATCGTCTTGCAGTTTGGCGGCATCGCTTGGGCATACATAGGCGCATACGCCGCAGCCTTCGCAGCTGTATTCGTTCACGGCATAGACAGTGCCTTCCTTGTGTATGGCATCAAACCGGCAGGATGTGGCGCACAGGCCGCAGCCGATGCAAGCTTGCGGGTCAATAGAGGCTTTCTGCGAGCCGTAATAGTCGCTTGTCTCCGGCTTGCCTGTCTGCCCGGTGACAAGGTGCAGGTTGGGGGCGTCCACATCGCAGTCGGCGTAGGCGCGGGCGTCGGCAAAGCGGATAAACGCGGCAGCGGCTGTGGTTTTCCCCGTGCCGCCCTTGCCGCTTAAAATCAGAAGTTTTTTCATCGCGTAGCCTCCTGACTGGCGGTTTCCCAAAGCGTTTCGAACAAAAGCCGTAACTCCGCACTGTGCTCTACGGCCAGCGCGCCGCCTGCACTAAGTTGGGCAAGCTTGCGGCTGTACAGAATGTGAGCCAGGATGGGCATATGGTTCTTTGCGCAGTAGTCTTCCAGCGGCTGATAGATGCTGCCGGACTTGTTGACAATCACGCCAAAGGGCTTATGGAGCAGGGTGACCAGCTCGTGCACCATGCGTAGATTGTGCAGGCCAAAGGCGGTGGGCTCGGCCACCAGCAGGCAGTAATCCGCGCTGGACACGGTTTCCGCCACCGGGCAGCCGCTGCCGGGAGGACTGTCGATTATAGCGCTGTCACCTGCTTTGCGCAAAGCCGCCTGGATCACAGGCACGGCGGAGGCTTCGCCCAGGTTCAGCGCGGCGGTCACAACGGAAACGCCATGGGCGATTCCCTGCGATACCGTGCCGATTGCGCGTGGTTGCTCCGTAACTGCGCCCTGCGGGCACACCAGTGTGCAACCGCCGCAGGCGTGGCAGACATCGGAAAATAGCTTGGGCTTGCCTTTGACGAACGCTAGCGCGTTGAAACGGCAAAACTCCACGCATTTTCGGCAGCCGTCACACTTAGCTTCGTCAAATGTCGGCACCGATGTATACACGGGCTCCACCTGCTCTTCCTCGGGGGTTAAGAACAGGCGGCCGTTGGGTTCTTCGGCATCGCAGTCAATATAGTCGGTGTGCTTGGCAACTGCCGCCAGGTTGACGGACACGAAGGTCTTGCCTGTGCCGCCCTTGCCGGATAAAACCGCGATTTTCATGCGTGACCGTGAAAGCCCGGGTGAAAGCTTTCAAGCGCTTGCAAGTTGCCTGCGGCAAACGCAGCTAAGTTGTCGTCAGCATTGCCCTGCATTGCTTTGTATACCTTGATATCAGCGGCAAGCAGTACATCCGCCGCGTTTTGCCCAAGGCGTACGGTGATCAGCGTGTTTGCACCGCTATCGATAACGAACTGTGCGGCCTGTATGCCTGCACCGCCTGATGCGCTCGCCGCCGGGTTTTCCAGAATGTCCACGGTTGATGTATCGGTATGAAGGATGAGAAAGTACGGTGCTCTGCCAAACGAGACGCACACATCCTTTTTGTTTTCATCCATCGGGATTGCAATTTTCAATTGGATTCCTCCTGTTCCAAGGCGCGCATACGCCCGCCTTTTTGCCGCCTGCAGCCTGTGTGACCGCAGGATTGATGATTTCCGCCGCAGAGGTGGTAATCGCCGCCGCCTATGCGAATGATAAGGCCCTCCACCAGCGCGCGGGCGATTTTCTTGCGGGCTGTGGCATAGATTTGCTGGGCGGTGGTTCGCGCAACGTTCAAATGTTCACTGCACTCTTCCTGCGAAAGACCTTCATGGTCGATCAGGCGAATGGCTTCGTATTCGTCAACGGTGAGCAGTACAACATCGTGCGCGTTGCGGCGCCCGCCGACTGGCATAAACTCATTGATGCCCGGCATGCAGCACACATGGCGCTGTTTACGCGGTCTGGGCATACGATCACTCCTTTACTGCGATAGCCGAAGCGTCCCCCGGCTATCGTAAGGATTACAGCGCTTGCAAGCGCTTTTCTACAGTATCAAGGCTTTGTTTCAGCGCGTCTCTGCGCGTTTCCAGGATCGCCTTGTTTTCCGTTGCACAGGGGCCAAGCCCACAGCGGCAGCCGCTGTGCCTTGCGTAGTTGCCAGCGTGCATACCCCGGCCTTGACCATCGCAGCAGCCATGACCTTGTCCGTGATGATGTCCGTGGCCCGCAGCGCGGTGCATTCCGCTTGCGTTATGCATGCGTTGTCCCACTTGGCGGGGTCCGGTTCCGTCCATATTCGGCATAGTGTTTCCCTCCTTTCGTTATTGACATATGTCGATTACTCCATCAGTATACACCATTAATGGCATATGTCAATAACTAATTTCAGAAAATTTATAGAAAGATGGCAGGGTGCAGTAAAGCAGTACGCTGTATAGCGCACAAAGCATTGCTGTACAATCATTCCTTGGCTATGCTATAATTTTCTGGAACAGAACAAAAGGAGATTGTAAGCAATATGAATGCTGTGATCACAGTTATCGGAGCCGATAAAGTCGGCATCCTGGCGAAAGTTTCCACCATTTGCGCGGATAACCATGTCAACATTGAAGAGGTGACGCAGACCATTTTGCGGGGCATGTTTGCCATGATTATGCTGGTAACCCTGCCCGAAGCGATCACCATTGATGCGCTGTCTGATAAGCTGACCGAAGCCGGCAAAGCGCTTGGCGTGAATATAACCATTACCCGGCAAGAGATTTACGACGTGACCCATAAAATATAAGGGGTTAAACGCATGAGACGCTTTACCAATATCAATGCCGAGGACATTCTGGAAACCCTGCGCATGATTAACGATGAAAATCTGGATGTGCGCACCGTGACTATGGGAATCAGCCTGCTGGACTGCGCCGATCCCAACGCAGACAAAGCCTGTGATAAGATTTACGAAAAAATCGTGCGCCACGCAGAAAACCTGGTGCCGGTGTGTGACCGCATTTCAAGAGAATACGGCATACCGATCGTGAACAAACGCGTGTCGGTAACGCCCATCGCCATGCTGCTTGGCTGCGCGCCGCAGGGCGACCCTGTGCAATATGCCAAAGCGCTGGACAGAGCGGCGGACACGGTGGGCATCAACTTCATTGGCGGCTATTCAGCGCTGGTTCACAAGGGCTTTGCGGCGGGGGATTTACGACTGTTGCAATCCATTCCACAGGCCTTGAGCGAGACGGAGAAAGTTTGTTCCAGCGTGAACATCGGTACGACAAAATCTGGCATTAATATGGATGCCGTTGCCATGATGGGCGATATTATTCTGGATTTGGCCAGGCGCACTGCCGACCAAAGCTGCATCGGCGCGGCGAAGCTGGTGGTGTTTTGCAATGCACCGGAGGACAACCCCTTTATGGCGGGTGCGTTCCACGGCGTTGGCGAACCGGATGTGGTTATCAACATCGGTGTTTCCGGCCCCGGCGCAGTACGCAGCGCATTACAAAACGATGCCAAAGGACTGGACTTAACCGGTGTAGCTGAGATCGTTAAGCGCACTGCGTTTAAAATCACGCGCATGGGGCAACTCGTGGGCGAGGTGGCGGGCAAGGCGCTGGGTGTACCGTTTGGCATTGTGGACTTGTCGCTGGCACCTACCCCTGCCGTTGGCGATAGCATCGCCGATGTGCTGGAAGCCATGGGCCTGGAAACCGTCGGTGCGTACGGCACCACGGCAGCGCTGGCACTTTTAAATGACGCGGTGAAAAAAGGCGGCGTGATGGCCAGCGGCTCTGTCGGCGGGCTGTCCGGTGCGTTCATCCCGGTCAGCGAAGACGCGGGCATGATCAAGGCTGCCGAGCAGGGGATACTCACCCTTGAAAAACTCGAAGCCATGACCGCCGTTTGCAGTGTGGGGCTGGATATGGTCATCGTCCCCGGCGATACGCCGGCGGCAGTCCTATCCGCTATGATTGCCGATGAAGCGGCCATTGGTATGATCAATACCAAAACCACCGCCGTGCGCGTGATTCCCGCTATCGGCAAACAGGCGGGCGATCACCTGTCCTTTGGCGGGTTGCTGGGTGAAGGCCCGGTCATGCCGATCAATAGGGTCAGCCCTGCGGAATTTATTAAGCGCGGAGGTCGAATTCCCGCGCCCATTCAGGCCCTTAAGAATTAACCTAAGATGAAACAACTAAGCAACCGGCAAGCCCGCAGGTTCATCCTCCTCAAGCAGGGGTTGCTTGGCGAGTATCGGTTTATCGGCAAGCCCGGTGCACTTTCCTATGTGCGGCAGGCAGGCTGCCTTCAGTTCGACCCGGTGGACACCTGCGGCAAGAACGCAGAGCTTACACTGCAATCGCGCGTAAAAAAATTTAAAAAGAAAATGCTGTCCGATCTGCTGTACCGCGACCGTGCGTTGGTTGATTATCCGGATAAGCAGCTGTCCATCCTTCCTGTGGAGGACTGGCCGTATTTTCAGCGCTTTCGGGATGTATCGGTGCGCGGTGGTGAGAAATTCGACGGGCTTGCGGCGCTGGAAGCCCAGGCCAAAGCATATATCCGCAAGCACGGCGCTGTGACCAGCAATACCCTGCCCATAGACGGCAATATTCACTGGCACTCCCACATTCACTGGAGCGGTAACTGGGCAGGGGATACCAACGCGGCGCGCGCGGTGCTGGAGCACCTGTATGCCACCGGCGAACTGGTGATTCACCATAAAAAGGGCACGCGCAAGTATTATGATCTGGCAGATAAGCACATTCCGGAGCGTATTCTTTTTGCCCCTGACCCGCTACCGGACGAGCACGAACATCGCAAATGGCGTGTGCTGCGGCGCATTAGTGCGGTGGGCATGATGTGGAATAAAAACTCCGATGCCTATCTGTTCATTCGCGGTTTGAAGGCGGGTGAGCGGGAACAGGTATTTCAAGACCTGATAGCAGAAAAGAAAATCATGGAACTCCAAGTGGAAGGCATCAAGGAGCCGCTTTACTGCCATGCGGAGAATACGCCTTTGCTGGATATAGCCTGCTCTGAGGAAACCCTGAAACCCCGGTGTGAGTTTATCGCCCCGCTGGACTGCATGCTGTGGGATCGTAAGCTGATACACGCGCTGTTTGGGTTTGCGTATACCTGGGAAATCTACACACCCGCAGCCAAGCGGAAATACGGCTATTATGTGTTGCCGGTACTGTATGGTGAGCGCTTCATTGGCCGTATCGAGACGGTCGCACATACCAAAACCAGCACACTGCAGGTGAAGCATTTCTGGTATGAAGACGGCGTCCGTCAGACCAAAAAAATAGCCCACACCGTTGATATGCGCCTTAAAAAGTTCGCAAAGTTCAACGAGTGCGGGCAGATAGTGGACGAGCGATAGGCCTACTATCAGGTCTCTCCCAGTTGGTCAAATCCTTCGCCGAGCACTTCATGCGCGGCTGTAATGAAAATAAATGCCTTTTCATCTTCCATGCGGACAATCAACTTCAGCCGCGCCAGTTCCTGCGCCGAGATAATGCACAGCAGTACTGGGCGATCGGCGTTGGAGAACCCGCCTTTGGCGTTTAAGATGGTCAAGCCGCGGTCCAGACCTTCAAACAGTTTTTGCTTGATGGTCTCATGGTATTCCGTAATAATATAACAGGCCTTATGGCGTTCAAAACCCTGTACGACCATATCAATCACGCGCGCGGTGATGAAGATGGAAATCAGCGCGTACAGTGCCGCTTTGGGGGTAATGAGGAACGCCGCCGAAACCACCACGCAGAAATCAATGGCAAACAGAATCACCCCGACCGAGATATGCTGAAAGTGCGCGTGAATCATCTTAGCAATCAGGTCGCTGCCGCCCGTGGTGGCACTGCCGCGCAGGATGAGCCCGATGCCTACGCCCATCAACACACCGCCGAAAACCGAGCTCAGCAGGATATCCGCCGGAAAAGGCTGCACAGGCAGCCAGTCGATAAACAGCGAAAACAGAATGGTCGCAATCAGCGTGCGGAAGGCAAATACGCACCCCAGCAAGCGATAGCCCATAATGAATAGCGGTACGTTCAGTGCCAGCGATGTTAAGCCGATGGGCAGCGAGAACAGATAGTGCAGGATGGTAGAAACACCGGTCAAACCACCGGGGGCAATATCGTGCTGCACTAAAAACATGGGAAAGGCCAGTGCACCGATGGCGCACCCCAAAACGATTTGTACATAGGCGAAAACGCGTTCATGCCGCCGGACGCTCAGCCTTGTTTTCATCAAAATGCTCCTTATTCGC
Organism: Candidatus Limiplasma sp.; assembly: GCA_963675925.2. Lineage (GTDB taxonomy): Bacteria > Bacillota > Clostridia > Christensenellales > Aristaeellaceae > CAXXOK01. The sequence goes on along the minus strand of CAXXIB010000002.1, from coordinate 29,091 downwards.
AGTTGGTAATAGCAGTGTAGCACGGTGAATGTGCCGTGTAAAGATACTGTTTGCGGCTTTACTGGCCTGGGCATCTCTGGTAGCATGAAAAGCAATGAGATACGGATATGCGGAGGGCCACCATGAAGATTACGGCATTACAACAGGCAACGGCAGACGATCGGGATGCGATCGTTGCATTGGTGCATGCGGTGGTGGACCATCTGAATCAGAATGATATTGCGCAATGGGACGAAGTCTACCCAAACGAAAGCCATGTGGATGAGGATTTGCAAAACAGGCAACTCTACCTTGCCAAAGCCGGGGGGACGCTTGCCGGGATCATCACCCTGAACCGGGATAGCGATCCGGAGTATGCGACGGCAGATTGGCAATATAACGGCCCGGACTACCGCGTAGTCCACAGGCTGTGTGTATCGCCTGCTTTGCAGGGGCAGGGCATCGGCAGGCAGATGATGCAGTTGGCGGAGGCAATGCTGAAAGTCAGCGGCGTAAAAAGCCTGCGGCTGGATGCGTTCTCACAAAACCCGCAGGCCCTGAAGCTCTATCAAAATCTTGGGTACCGTATCACCGGCACGGCGCATTGGCGCAAGGGATTGTTTTATCTGATGGAAAAGAATATCGCCCCGATCTAATCAAGCAAAAGAGCGGCTTGAGGTGTTTGTAGTGCCGGACGAGAAAGTAAATGCAGCTTCGTACTCGCAAATTCCGCAAAGCTTGATACGGCATGTATAGAAACGCGTTGAAACCAACACAAAAATCGCGTTTTGTGGTTGACATCAAATGGTAATTCTATTATACTGTTCAAGCACTTAGGGGCATGGTGTAATGGTAACACGTGGGTCTCCAAAACCTTTGTTGAGGGTTCGAGTCCTTCTGCCCCTGCCACAGAAAAACCGTTGAAACTATGAAGTTTCAACGGTTTTTTTCTTGTTCTGTCAAAAGACTGCAATAGTGTATCAGGTTTAAGGCTATTGGTAGCCACAACACGTATAGCAATACGACAAAAAACCCTCCCGGCGTATTGCCGGGAGGAGAGTGTTTACCAGATGAAGCGGTCGGCCGAATCGTAGCGGCCTAAATCGTATCCGCGTGCGCCATAGGTGTAAAACTCAAAGCGCTGGTTGTGGTTGATGCCGTAGAATGTTCCGCAGTCGTGCATGGTTTTCAGGTTCACAAGCACCACGCCTTGCTGGCCGGACCCTCTGGACTCAACCCACGTATACAGGTACACATGATCGGTCACTTTGAAATATTTACAGGGCGCCGAGCCGACCAGCCCGTTGCCGGGGCCTGTAAGGATTACCCACGAAATGGAATGCGGCGTGCCGATAATGTGCTGGCTTGCCATATCGTCGCGGTAGGACCAGCCAAACGAGCGGCCGACCAAATCGCGCGTCGGGTGATGCCGCCACACAAAGGGAACGGGAACGCCGTCATGCTCCACGACGCCGTGCCAGAAGGTCTGGTTAACGTTGCGCGGGGAGTGTTGGTCGCCCATTGCCGAGTGGATGATGGTAAACAGGCTCATCTTCATGTCGATAGCGCAGGTGATGGAGACCGCCGGGCGGCTGCCCTTGCGCAGATAGGCGACCATGAACACCTGTTCATCGATTTCGAAGGCTTCATAATACTCTTCGTGAGTTTCTCCGCCGTCCTGTGACCAGGTGAGCTTGTGATCGTCCACAAAGGTGTGTGTAAAGCTCGACCCGTTGTTATCACAGCGCAGGGTCAGCGTTTTGCCGGCCAGCTTGTCGCTGAAATCCGGACGCCTGCCGACCAGATCGCCCACGTAGTAATCATCACTTGTGGCAACCAGATTGGCGACCTCCGGCTCGGTCATCGCCTGGGTGAGCATGCCGGAGCGGTAAATTCTCAGTTGGCTGTTCATGCGTCCTGTCCCTCCTTTTGCTGCTCCTGCGGCCTGACAGGCGGCCAGGGTAGTTCGTTCAAACTGTCGGTGGGGAAGGTGAGGTTTGCAAGCTGCCCCACATAGGTGCCCACAGCGCCAAAGGTATAGCATTCAAACTTGCTGTCCCCGTTAATGCCGAAGAAACAGCCCACATCGTGCATGGTGTGCAGGTTCATCAGCACAAAGCCCTGGATGCCCGCGCCTTCGGCTTCCATCCAGGAGTAAATGTAGATATGGTCGTTGATTTTAACGTAATTGCTGGGTGAATCCAGCAGCTGCCCGCCATAGAAGGTTTGGAAATCCGCAAAGCACGAATACCATTGCGACGCGTAGATGTGCTGAATGGTGAAGTTCGGCCCGTAGTTCCAGATGATGGATTTGCCGATCAAATCCTTGGTCATGCTGTGGCGCGCTGTGGGGGCTTCACCGCCGTCATCGATATACCCAAACACGATATCCCGGTCCACCTCACGGGTGGAATACTGGTTGCCGAGCTGGGTGAAGAAGATGGTAACCAGCTTGGTCGCGGTGTCCATCACAATGATGTGCGCCTGCTGCGGCCTAGACCCTTCAATGATATGCTCAAAGAAGATGGTGCTTTCGTCTACAGTCAGTGCGTCATAACGTTCGGACTTAGGCTGGCCGAACTCGTTGTCCTTCCAGGTCAGGTTATGAGTATCCTGAAAGCTATAGTACAGCGTTGTGCCGTTATCAAACCGCAGGGTGAACGATTTGCCGGTCAGCTGCGTGTAGTCGGGGGGCCTGTTCATAGACAGGCCTCCCTGATAATAGGTTGTTGATTCTTTAATCATCGTATCCAGCTCTTCATGAGTGAACTGGGGATACTTGTATTTTGCCACGAAGACATCCTCCTTTAGACGGTTATTTCTTATAGCGGTTGGGCACGGCTTCCAGCACACCGTCGGAGTAGATGAACTCACCGAAGGCGGCGAACAGATAGTTCTCCGTGTGCACCTTGCCCACATTCAGTCCGGCATGGCCGAAGGAACGGCCCACGTCGTGCACCCGTTTGGTATCGATCAGGAACAGCAGCGCGTTGCCGGTCCATCCGCGGCGTGCCATGTTCTGCTCATCACAGGCTACAATGTACAGGCCATCTTTCACTTTGATATAGCTGGCCGGTTCGTCGTACGGCTCACGCTGAATCAGGCGGTTCCATTCTGCCCGGGTGTACCCGCCCCAGGTGCCTCCCGGCGGCATATCGGTACGAATATAGTCGGTTGCATAATACACATGTACGATTTCGATATTGGGCGAGTAATGCCAGTGGATGCGCTTGCCCATCAGATCGGCGGTATATTTGTGGCGCTTGGTTGGCAGCGGAAGGCCGGGTTCGTCCAGCGCGCCAAAGCAGAAGGTGGTCTCGGTCATGTAGGGGAACTTGGGACGATAGTTGGTCTTTGCCGTTGCCAGCGTAACAAGCCGTTCGCTGATATCGGCAATCAAGGTGAGGTTGGTGCGGGGTTTCAGGTCCGCAAACTCAAAGTTGATAAAGTATACATCCTCTGCGCCTTTGGCACAGTCATAGTGCTCCACCGAACCGGGGGTGCCAAGCTCCGCCCAGCGCAGGGTGTGACCGTCCAGAAACTCGACAGCATACTTTTTCCCGTCGTCCATCACGAGGCGCAGGGTTTGGCCGACCAGCTCGTAATTAAACGGGTCACGGTACTGACTCATGCCTTCAAACTCAGGCCGTTCCGGCTTGATGCCGTGGTATGGAATGGTGATGACAGGGCGGCGGGAATCGCTGACGGCGGTGAAGCGCTTGCGGACATAGTTGCCCTGCTCCACTTCATCAATCATGGCAACGGCATAGTCTGCGTAGCTGATAAAGCTTTCGCCCGATTCGTTTTGAATCACCACGTCGTCGTTGAGTTTGTACTTGCCGGTGCGGATGCCCCGCGCGTCAAAGAAGATGGCAGGGGAGAAGTAGGTGTACTGTACCTTGCTTTTCTTCAGGTCTTCATAGGCGTTTGTCATATCCTGCGGGTCCTTGCGCATGGCTTCGGGGAATTTCTCGATGACCCTTGTTTTCTTGCTCTCATCCTGGTACAGGCTGGATGCGCCGCCAACCACCAGCAGGCGGGTATCCGGTAACTTTTCAAACACTTTAATCAGATGCGCATAGGCTGTCTGATACGCGTCCGCCGGATGATCGCCGCCAAAAGGCAGGCCAAACGCGCTGATAACGGCATCCAGCCCTTTGAAGTCTTTCGCAGTCAGTTTGAAGAGATCTTTTTCGACAACCTTGCAGGTTGCACCGGGCAGCTTTTCGGCATCGCGCAGAAACGCGGTTACCTCGTGCCCTCTATTTTGCGCTTCGCTGACCATAAGCCTGCCAGCTTTGCCGTTTGCGCCGATTACACCGATTTTCATCGTTTTGCCTCCTTTATACATTGTAGAACGGCGGATCGTTATCATACTGCTCGTCGCCGTCGGCTGTCATCCATTCGCCATATGCGCCAAAAAGATAATTCTCCGGCTGGTATTCCGTGCCGCCGAACTGACCGGAATGCCCAAATGAGCGGCCCACATCGTGCAGGCGATCGGTATTCATCAAAAACAGCAGGCTGTTGCCGATGCCGCCGCGCCGCGCCATGCTTTGCTCAATAAAGGCCACCACATACATGTTGTGACGGATTTTGACATAGACAGCGGGTTCGTCGTAGGGATTGTTCAGCCAGGCTTCCTGCTGCTCTGGGGTTGAGGGCTTCAGCAGTTTGGCGGCTTCCCGCGTGAAGGTGCCGCGCACATAGCGCGGGTGATAGTACACATGGACAATGGCAAACCCGGGGTTATAGTGCCACTGAATGCGCTTGCCAACCAAATCGGTGGTGTAGCCGTGGCGTTTCTTGGGCAGTTCAAAACCGGGTAAATCGATAGCGCCGAAATCAAAATCATGATCGCAGAGCGTCGGGTAGCGTTTGTCGTGCCCGACAAAGGTTTTAACAACTGTGACCAGACGCGTTTGCAGGTCCAGAATCAGGGTCATATTCGTGCGGTGGTGCACGCCTGACAGCTCGAAGTTGACAAAGTAGGCAAGCTCTGACCCCTTAACGCACTGGTAGGGCTCGCGGTAGCTTGTGCCATTTTGCGTGAATTCCAGTGTTTTGCCGGTAATGAAGTTGACCAGAATGTCACCATAGCGGCCCATCACCAGGTTAAAGCGCTTGCCAACCAGCTCGTAGTTAAGCGGTGGGCAATAGCGGCTGATGCCTTCAAAGGACGGCTCCTTGGGCTGCGTGCCAAAGTAACTTTCATCCGGCTGCTTCTCGGACGATGCGGTGAAGCGCTTGCCGATGAACTTGCCGTCTTCAATCTCGTCCAGCATGGCCACAGCGTAATCGGCATAGCTGAGATATGGTTCATCTTTGCTGTTTTTCGATACCATATTCATTGAGCCGACACGGTATTTCCCAGTGCGGGGGCCTTTGGGGTCGAAGTTGGGTGCGGGCGAAAAATAGGTCCATTTGCAGCTGCTCTCTTGCAGCGCTTCAAAGGCTTTCTTCATGTTCGCCGGTACAGCGCGAAACTGCTCCGGGATAGATTCCAGCACCAATTCGGTGCGGGAGCGGTCGGCATACAGGCTGGCTGCACCACCCACGACCAGTAACCGTACATCCGGAAGCGATTCCATGATGTCGGTAAGATGTTGCAGGGATGTTTGATGTGCCTTTGCACTTTCGGGGTCAAAGGCGGTGCCAAAGGCATCCACCACCGCGTCAAACTCTTTCAGGTCGTCGACGGTGAGGTCAAACAGGTCTTTTTCAAGGATTGTAAGGTCCTTGTCTTTCAGCTTCTTTGCATTGCGGACGATGGCAGTCACATCATGACGGCGCCATTTCGCTTCCTGAGCGATATGGCTCCCCGCCTTTCCAGATGCGCCGATTATACCAATTCTCATACATTGACCTCCTATCAATGAGATGTATTGTTCAGTGGACTTGTGTCCATTGATTCAAAGGGAGTTTTGGCCGATGCTCTGCCTGTTGCCGCTGGGATAAGTAAAGCATGCAGGCGACAGCCTAATAAAGTGTATAGCATGAGTAAGCTGTAAGAGCTGAACTATGCTCGTTCCTCTGCCACGACACGCAGTTTGATATTCGTCTCGTGGTCGTGGTTGAGCTTTCGAATGTGCTTGAGCAGAGAGATGGAGAGTATGACTGCGATGGCTGTGGTCAGGATATCGGCAACCGGCTGCGCGATGACAAAGCCGGTCATGCCAAACATCCTGGGCAGTGTAAACAGCAGTGGAATATAGAACAGGCACTGGCGACCCAGTGTAATAATCATGGCGTTGACCGACTTGCCCAGCGCTTGAAAGGTGACCATCAGCGTCAGCTGAATCCCGACAAAGGGCATCGCCATCACCAGTGCGTGCAGCAGCCTGGTTCCGGCTTCTACGGTAGCGGGATCGTCGATAAAAAAGCGAATCATATCAGAGCCGAACAATAGGAACAGCGCACCGAATACGCAGGCCAGCGCCGTGGATAGTATGGCCGTTACCTTGATGCCGCTAATTAAGCGGCCGTAGTTCTTGGCCCCGAAATTATAGCCCGCAAACGGCATGTATCCCTGGGAGAGGACCCATCAGCAGAATTAAACACAAACTGCCAACCCGCATGTATACGCCGACACCCGCCACAACATAGTCTCCAAAGCTTGCCGCAACAATGTTGTTGAGCATCGCCGACCCACTCATAACTACCTGCGACAGGGCCGCTGGACCACCGATTTTGAGAATTTCCCCATAAATCGCTCTGGATGGTTTGAAATGAGTGGGAGAGATGGACAGCGTGGATTTCTTGCCAAGGAAGTAGCTGATAAAGTAAGCAACCGAGCACATCGCACCGATGACCGTAGCCCAGGCCGCACCGGCAGCCTTCATGTCCAGCCACAAAATCAGTATCGGGTCTAAGATGATGTTCAGTCCCAGGCCGATGATCATACCGATCATGGCGTGGGTGGCCGCGCCCTCTGCGCGTATCTGCCCGCCCATGGCGACATTGAGCACCATGGGAACGGCAAACAGTGCAATGATAGAAAAATAGCTGTTGGCAGGTTCAAAGGTGGATGGGCTGGAGCCGATAGCCCGGATTAGCGGGTCTTTGAATAAAAGAAGTCCGATGGAAATGAGTATCCCCAGCAGTATGGTGGTGTAAAAGGAAACGGAGCTTGCGCTCTTGGCTTCATCAAAGCGCTTTGCACCCAGCAGCCTGGAAATGAGGCTGGCCGAGCCAATGGCAAAAATGTTGCCAAGTCCCTGTATCAAAAAAAAACAGCGGCATCACCAGCGATATGCCGGCGACCAGGAGCGGGTCGTGTGTTTGTCCGATAAAGTAGGTGTCCGTGGTGTTATAAACCATTTGAACGGCCATCCCCATCATGGTGGGAAGGGCAAGTTTTAAGATGCTTTTCGTCACCGGGCCTTTTTCCATTATGTCCAGCTTGCTAGGCATGCATGAGCGTCCTCCGTTACATTCACTTTGTCGATATAGTCACAGTATACGGAAAATATTCGGCCAGTTCATCCATGAAAAGCTTCAAAATCAGGTTATTTCATCATTATTTTGCGCTCGCATTTATTTTTACTTTTGGGCAAGCGCCCAGAGGGCAACGGTTTTACGGCAGATAGGGGAGTACTGCGGGGTAGAGCGTACCTTGACGATGCAGGACAGTTCTAATATAATACTAAGTATAGAATGTGTAGTTTCTTCCGATTGGTAAAATATTGCAGCTGAAGTTTTCTTGCAGCGGTGATTTTTAACCGGAGAGGCACTGTATGCGGTTATTACTGGTAGACGATGAGATTTTTGTTCGTGAGCGTATCATACGGCAAATCGACTGGAAAAATCTGGGCATCCAGGAGGTTAAAACAGCTGAAAATGGCGTAGACGCACTACGCATGATGGCGGAGTGCAAGCCGGATATTCTCATATCGGATGTGCGCATGCCGCAGATGGATGGCATTAAGCTGGTGGAAGAGGTCAAACGCTTGTCTTCGGACTGCAAGATCATCTTCATCAGCGGTTTTTCTGATGTCCCGTATCTTCGCAGTGCCATCCGGCTCAAGGCCATTAACTATGTGGAAAAACCCATTGATATGGAGGAGCTTGCCCAGTCCATCCGCAATGCGGTCAAAGACATTCAAACCGACCATATCGCCCAGAACGGGCTGCAAATGATTCAGCAAAAGGACGAGAGCGAGCGCAATGCCTCTATTGCTAAGGGACTTACCCAGGAAGAGACCGCTAAAAAAGCGGCTACGCTGCTTTCCGAGGTTGAAAACCCGGATGCATACGGCTATTTTGCGACCGCGATTGTGCAGATCCTCGGTTTGTCCGAAGACCAGTCATTAAGCGAAGAAACAGCGCTGGATTTTGTGAAAAAAAGCTTTTCCGATACGCAGGTGCGTGCCATCGGGTTTTTGCGGAATGATAAAATCATACTGCAACTGTTTTGTGAATCATCCGAGAGCAAACGCAAGGATGTGCTTTCACTGTATTTTGCGGTGCTTGCCAACCTGATTGAACAGGAAGGCCTGCGCTGCGTATCGGTGATCGGGCGGTTTGTAAAAAACCCCGGAGAGCTGCCCTTGTCCTACGATACGGCCATGCAGACCCAGTCCAAATGCTTTTATAAATATCACGGCTACCTGGGCTTCTATCAGCAGTTCAGCGGTAAGCCGTTTGACTTAAGTCAGCTGTCCATTGCGGAGTTCTCCCATGCGCTCAAAAAGGACAGCGAACAAGCGCTGCTGTTTTTGGTCAACAGCTTAACTACGCAGCTCAAGCAGTTCAACGCCACCTCTCCCTATGAGGTCAAACGGTTTTATTATGCCATCATTATGCTGATGCTGCGCGCCGCGCAAAAGGAGAATATTCAACTGCACGATAGCTTTGCCGATGAATACGCCTTGCTTAACTATATCAATCATCTGGACTTTTTCGACGATCTGCACGAATTTACGGCAGAGACCATTCACCTGTACTACGAAAAGGTGCACAACAATTTAACGGGCAATGCCATTGTGAATCAGATTATCCGCTACCTTAACCAAAACTATCACAATCCGGATTTAAGCGTCACAATGGTCTCGGAGTATGTAAACCTTTCATCCACCTATGTCTGCCACCTGTTTAAAAGTACGCTGAGCACGACGATTGGGGATTACCTGACACAGCTGCGCATTGAAAAGGCCGTCGAAATGATGCAAACCAAAAACTACAAAATCAAGGAAATCGCCCACAAAATCGGCTACCGGAACGGCAACTATTTTTCGTATCGCTTTAAAAAGATCATGGGGTATTCCCCCAGTGAGAACGCCAAGTGACCTCGGGGCGGCATCTGCTTCGGCACATCACCCATGCCGTGAAGGAACGCCTTCATCTGGCGCATTTCAGCACCAAGGCAAGCCTGTTGGTGGTTGTTTCCGTGTTTATTCCGCTGATTATCTCGCTGGTGCTGTTTAACGCCTATACCAGCTATACGGTGGTGCAGCAACAGGAGGGGAATGTCGATAACGCATTTTCACAGCTGTATGATATTTTTGCCAGCCGTCTGGATACCGTGCGGCAGGATATGATGCTGCTGCAGATTGATACCAATATCCGTGATCTTTTACAGGAACCGATGACCCGCGAAAACATCCTGGCTGTTGCCCAGAAAAAAGCACAGATGAACACGACCCTGGATTATATCGAGAACAAGAAGATCTGGGATATTCATTTGCGCGTATTTGTGCCGGAAAATCGGGATATCCTGGTGGATAACACCCGCTTTTTTGCGTCCGAGCCGATCGCAAACGAAGGCTGGTACAAAGCCATGGTCAACGCGCCCTATAAAAACCAATGGATATTTGAACAAAATTTAAATCGCAAAACGGCGTTTACCTATCTCGTCCGCGTGTTTGAACCGACCAATTACCAAGAAACGACCTCCCTTGTCCGCTTGGATTTTTCGATGGACGAGGTGCGCCAAACCATGCGGCAATCGCTGCCCCTGATTGATGGCGCGGCAACCTATCTGCTGTCTGAGGACGGAACCGTAATCATAAAGGCTACCGTAGGAACCCGCCGCCCTCCCGATATCACCCTGTCGAAGGGGCTATCCTACTCGGCGACCCAAACCAGAGAATATACGGTAAATCAGCGTCGGTACATCGTACTGGAGCAAAGCTTTAAGTATCACCCGTGGAATCTGGTTATGGTGGTTCCCCAGGCATCGGGCATTGAGCTGCTGCTGGATAACGCACGCTGGAGCACGCTGCTGGTCGTTACGCTGCTGTGCGGTTTGATTGTGTTTACACTGTCCTTCCTGTTTACCCGGCATATCGTCAAGCGCATTACGATGGTGTCTATCGGGATGAGTAACTTGAAGGATGGCGAACTGGAACGCCTGCCGGAACCCAAATCGATGGATGAAATCGGTCTGCTGATCGAAAGCTATAACTACCTGACCGGGGAACTGAAAATGCTTAACGCGGGCCGCGACATGGCGGCCGCCAACCAAAAGCGCGCAGAGTTTATTGCCCTGCAAGCGCAGATCAACCCGCATTTCCTGTACAATACGCTGGAGATGATCAACTATTTTGCCATGATCGGCGATGCTAAGCAGGTGGAGCGGATTGTTCTATTGCTTTCGCACTTTTATAAGCGCTGCCTCAACCACGGGGCAGAGTATACCACCCTTTCGCAGGAGCTGGACTTAACACAGACCTATTTCAGTATTCAGGAGATACGCTATCGCGGTAAAATCCGTCTTGAGAAGCAGATTCCAGATATACTGCTGACCTGCCAGGTGCCTCACATTGTATTGCAGCCGATTGTTGAAAACGCCATCCATCACGGAATTATGAACACCCCGGAGCAGGAGGGCACGATTACAATCAGCGGCCAGCAGGACGGGGATACGCTGCTGATCAGCGTAAACGACGATGGGGCCGGCATACCCGCGGAAAAGCTGATGATGCTGGCCAAAGGAATGGAGTTTGCCTACGGCATGGCCGAGGAGGGCAGCCACTACGGGATGCGCAACATAGACAAACGGCTGAAAAACCTGTACGGGGAAGCTTATGGCCTGCGCTTTGAAAGCACGCTGAACGTTGGTAGTACGATTACTCTGGTGCTTCCGCTGATTCAGGAAAACTGATACACAGTTAGGTACATATACACAAAGGTCAGGCCCGCTTCATTGCTGAAGCGGGCCTTGCTTTTCTCATACCGTATGAGAGGCAAAATATGGAGGGATTCTACTTGCTGGCCAGGAACGCGGCAAGCTGCTCTTTGTGGAGCTCAAGAATGGTCTTGAAGCCCGCCATTTCCAATAGGCCTAAGTATTCGTCTAGTTTGGCTTCGGTATCATCGCCGAATACGCCCAGATCGAAGGATGCTGCCCATTCCTGGTTGAGGGAGTTGATCAGCGCCATTTCCGATTCGTATCCGGTGTTGTCAAACGTGAAGCCGTCCACGGGGAAGCGTTCGGGATCGATGTTGGCAGCGTCAAATTCTGCACGGACTGCGGCAACTTCGGGGAGAATGCCACCCACGCCGGGGTTCAGGTGGCTGCGCAGGCACCAGGCCCAACCGCTCCACGGATAGGCATCGGATGCAGGGCCGTCGGAGTGAGTGTTGTCGTCGTTGAGGATGTAGTGTTCGCCTTCAATACCGCCCTGAAGCAGATTGTTGACGGTGTAGTCGTTCTTCATCACGTCAATGGCCAGCGCTGCGCGCTCAGGATTCTTACAGAACGACGTAATGGCCAGTGCATCGTAGTTATAGGGGGAGATGCGGGTATTGGCGGTCTCGGGCAGAATGTTGAAGTATTCGGCCTCAAGCCCTTTGCGCTCCAAGGACAGGATGGAGTCGTTGGCGGCTTTGTACATGGAGATGTTGGTTGCGCTCTTGCCTTCCTTGAAGAGATCTGAAATGTGGGTGACGTTGGTCATCGCGTTGGACGGCCACACACCACGCTTGGCCCACTCGGCCATACGCAAGACATAGGCGCGGTATTCGTCGGTGAAGACCGACAGGAACAGTTCGTCGGGATCCAGCTGATCATTATCGGCATCCCACATGGCGGAACCGACGGTCTGCCAGTTGTTGGGGCCGTTTAAGAAGGTCAGGGTCATGGGCAGGGTGGGCTGTGCATACAGCGCAAAGATGCCGGTGTCCTTTTCGTTGTCGGCGACGGCGAACAGATAGTCTTCAAAGTCGTCCAGGCTGCTGATTTCGGGCAGATTGTACTTCTCGCGGAAATCCTTGCGCACGACAACGCCGTAGGCTTGTTCGTAGTCGGATTCGTTACGCGGGATCTGGTAGAGCACGCCCTTGTACTTGGCCTGTTCCCAGCTGGAGGGGACCTGAGATTTCATGGTCTCGGGCATCCAGGTGTTGAGGAACTCATCGGTGAGTTCAAAGAACGCGCCGTTATCGGCCTGGGTATTAAAGGGTCCGATGTAGGGGTGGGTCATGATGATGTCCACATCATCGCCGCCAGCCAGAACCAGGGGATACTTGGTTTGGAAGTCGGACAGCGGAATCACCTGAACCTCAAAGGTCGTGTTGATGAGTTCCTTCATGCGGTCGCTCGCCAAAGAAACCACACGATCGTGATCCACGCCCTTCGTACCTACAACGTAGAATACGAGGTGCACTTCTTTGGACGTATCAAAACCCGTCCAAGGATTGTCGTCGGTCGCTTCCTGTGCCATCGCGGCGGGCAGCAAGCTGACCATCATCAGGATCACCAGTCCAAGAGTCAGCAATCGTTTCATGGGAAAACCTCCTTATTTTTCAAGGCATCCAGCCTTGTGTTACCCTTTTACGGCGCCGATAGTCAAGCCTTTCACGAAGTACCGCTGGACAAACGGGTACAACAGGATGATCGGGCCGGTCGTAATGACAGTCATGGCCATTTTCAGCGTTTCCTGCGGCAATGTCTTTGAGAGCTGGCTGACATCCATACCGGCGCTGACCATGTTTTTCAGTGCCTGCATACTATTAAGCATTTCCTGGAGAAAGTATTGCAGGCTTTTCATTTGATCTTTGGAGTTAAACAGCATGGAGTTATACCAATCGTTCCAGTAGGCTAAGGCTGCAAACAGGCCCAGTGTTGCCAGCAGCGGCGTAGACAGCGGCAGGATCAGCTGGAAGAAGATGCGGATATCGTTCGCACCGTCAATTTTAGCGGATTCTGTTATGGCATAGGGAATGGATCGCATAAAGTTTTTTGCGATAATCATATACCAGACCGAGAACATAAGCGGCAAAATCAACGCGGCATAGGTGTTTTTAAATCCGAGGTAGCGTACGCACAGAATGTACCAGGGAACCAGACCGCCGTTGAAGAGCATGGTAAAGAAGAAAAACAGGGAAAACTTATTGCGCGGGGCAAAATCCGGCCGGGAGAGTACATACCCGGTCATGGTCGAAAGCAGCACCGAGCAAGATGTGCCGATCACTGTGACCAACAAGGTATTGCGATACGCCCAGAGAATGCGCTGGGGATTGCGAAACGCCAGCGAGTAAGATTCCACTGAAAACTCTTTAATAAAGAAGCTGTACCCGTTGCGCATCAGCGAGGATTCGGAGGTAAACGAGGTGATGAACACCAGCACAAACGGCAGCAGGCACAAAAGACCGAAAATCGTAATGATCGTATAGCTGATGGCGTTGAACACCAGGCGGTCCGGCTGACGGATTTTCATCCGTTTCGGGGCAACTTTCACTTGTAAATTCATAGCTTTCTCCCCTCCTAAAACAGCGAATAATCCGGCTGCAGTTTTTTAATGACACCGTTGACCGTCATGATGGTGATAAAGCAGAGCACAGACTGGAACACGCCGGCTGCGCTTGCCATCCCGATATCGCTGGTGGATGCCAGTGCACGGTAGATAAACAGGTCGAGAATATCGGTTTTTGGCAATAGGGCTGCGTTGTTGCCCACCATTTGATAGAACAGTCCGAAATCGCCACGGAAAACCTGCCCCAGTGCCAACAGGAACATAATAATCATCGTCGGCAATAAGCTGGGCAGTGTAATATGGCGGATACGCTGCCAAAGGTTTGCGCCGTCAATGGACGCGGCCTCATAAAGCTCCTGATCGATGCCGGTGATGGCTGCCATGTATACGATGGAACCGTAACCGGTCATTTTCCAGATACGAATCATCACCAGCAGCGCAGGCCATAGGCTGGCATTGGCGTAAATGTTCAGCCTGGACACGCCAAAGGTTTCCAGCAGGTTGTTCACCATGCCGTATTCGTAGCCCAGCATTGCCTGCACAATACCCGCGACCACAACCCAGGAGATGAAGTACGGCAGGAAAATGAAGGACTGGAACAAGCGCTTGTAGCGCCTGCGGGTGATTTCGTTGATGAAAATCGCCAGCGATACTTCACAAATCATGCCAAACGCGATAAACGCCAGGTTGTACAGCAGGGTATTGCGGGTCAAAAACCACAGTTTGTTGGACATGAACAGGAACTTGAAGTTCTTCAAGCCCACCCAGTCGCTGCCGAATATACCTTGGATGTAGTTAAAGCGCTTAAACGCGATTACGATGCCGCCCATCGGCAGGTACATAAAGATTAACACGTATAGTACGGCCGGGATAAGCATGAGATAGAGATACCGGTTATTCCATGCATGCTGCAAGCGCCTGTTCTTGCCGATCCGTACAGCTTGATGGGTACTGACTGTCAAGTTCATTCCTCCCCATATTCCTATGCAGTTCTGCTCGTACCCATATTATATAAAAAATCGCTGTATGCGTTTCTCGAAATAACTGCGATTTACATTGATATCTTGTCATGTGGAATCCTGACTAATTACACCCAGATTCAACATCAAACCCCGGTAACGTGCGGCAGAACACGGCAAAATGGCGTTTTCAGCAAAAAAAGAGCGGAATGCTCCGCTCTTTTACAGGGCCACGAGGCTTTTCTTATGCTTCGAAGCTTTCGATCTCGCCAACGAAGGATTCGACTTTGGCTTTGATGTTTTTCAGGTACACCACCGCAAATATCCCGTCGTCCAGATTGTACATACTGGTCAGCACCGGATTGGCTGCCAGCATTTTGGCCTTGGAATCTTTGCTGTCGTCTGCAATGGCTTCAGCCTGCATGCGAATCCAGTGATTATCGGGTGTCATGGCGCAAATTTCCACCTTCGGGTTTTTCATCATCTGGTGGTACACGGCCTTTTTGTTGTTGGTGGCCATGTATAGCTTGCCGTCGATTTCGGCAACGGCCCCAAACGCACGGACTCTGGGCTGATCGCCCTCTACTGTTGCTAAGTAGAACGTACCGCATTTTTTCAGATAGTCTACTGCCTTATTCATTGGTTTTCCCCTTTCAGAGTGTCCTTTAGTGGTATAACTATAGCATATAATAGCAATTCGTCAATATATAACAAATTCCATAGTTAGTACAGTTTACTAGGGTATAGATACTATGGTATAATTGGACAAAGGGGGCAAAGTCATTGGAAAAGCAAGAAAAACCGTTGGCATCTCTGGTTGGGAAATGCCCGTATGTCACCACGCAAAAACTGCTCTCCGGGAAATGGACCATGATGATTCTGTTCTTCCTGAGTCACGGTACGCATCGCTTTGGAGAACTGAACCGGAAAATGAGCGGCATTTCACAGGCGACATTGACCGCGCAGCTGCGCCAACTGGAACAATCCCAAATGGTGGAACGGATAGTGTACGCCCAGATTCCGCCCAAAGTGGAGTATAAACTGACCGAGCTTGGCAAGGAGTTCGGCGTGGTGTTGGATGCTGTACAGAAATTCGGCGAGCTCTACATCAAGAAGGTATCGTGCTGACACCCCGCGCTAGTAGAGTACGCTGTGTGAAGGCCTGTCGCTTGATACAGGCTTATTTTCCATAAAATTGAATATTTGATGATTGCCCATCGTTTCAGCAATAGGATGATATGGCTGCGATGTAACATTTTTTCGGTTCGTTGACAACGATTTTCCGCTCCTGTATACTTTTCAAGACTGTGAAGTGGACAAAACGGGGGAGACACTATGGTTGCGCATGCACCCGGGATCAAGCGTAGGATCGCGTGTTTGCTGGCGGCTGCGGTGTCTATTTTTGGGTGCTGGGCATCCGCATCGGCAGCGGAACTCACCGGGTATTCGGCGAAAAGCGGCTATCACTATGTGGAGCTTGGCAGCTTTCCCCAAACGATTGAAGCGGGGCAAGAGGGCATCGTGTGGCGTGTGCTGTCTGTAGAGGATGGCAATGCATACCTGCTCAGCGAATACGTGCTGCACAATGCGCGTTTGCATCACGATGATGTCGCCTACGAGCTGGCTGGCGGTGCTTTTTCATCGACAGAGCTATATGCCTACCTAAACGGCGAGTTCCTGTCGCACTTTACCGCTGCGGAGATCAGCATGCTGCAACCGGTGGACGGCGGGTTGTTCACCCTGCTATCATCAGGGGATTTAAAGAACAAATCGTACGGTTTTACCGGCGACCGGGAACGGCAGGGCTATGCTACGCCGCAGGCATTGCAAAATGGGCTGTTTCAGTACCGCAACGGCTCCAGTCCGTATTGGACGCGCTCGCAAAGCGCGTCGCATGCGTATGCGGCGATTTGCACCAAGGCCGAGGGGAATCTCGGCTATATCCGTGTGGTTGTTCAAAATGAGGGATGCAGACCTGCCTGCTACCTCAAGTTGGACAGCATTATGATCACCGGTGGCAGCGGCACACTGCAGGACCCATATCAAATCGGATTGTTGGGAGGCTCCGGAAACCCATGATAAAAGCAATGAAAAAAGCGGTATTTATCTGCGTGCTTGCGGCATTTGTGTTAGCGACTGGCTGCGCACTGGCCGGGGAAGCCAGGGATATGGCGAGTGAATGCACATTTGAAGCATCCAAAACCACGCGCAGCGTGAATCAGATGACCGACGGACAGTATACGACCTTTTTCCAGACCGAAGGGGTACGCCAGCCCTATGTCACCGTAAACACCCCCGCAGGCATTGATGCGTACGGGGTCTATATTTGCTTTGCAGTGCAGCCGGATAATTGGCTTTTGCAGACGATGGTCAAGGGAGAATGGTACACCGTCGCCGAGATGGAAAACGAGTATATGCATGTGTACATCCCGCTATACGGTACAAAAATGTTCCGTATTATCGCTGTAGAAAACGGGAAGCGGCAGGAGATTTCAATCAACGAGATTTTCGTGTTCACCGATGGCGATATCCCGGATTGGGTACAGCGCTGGGAGCCGACGCCTGAGAACGCCGATTTGATGTTTCTGGTCGCCCATCCGGACGACGAGCTGATTTTCATGGGCGGTGCCATACCGACCTACGCCGTGGAGCAGCAGCGCAAGGTCGTGGTGGTGTACATGACATACTCCAACACTACCAGAAGCTCGGAATTGCTTAACGGGCTGTGGGCGATGGGCCTGCGGCAGTATCCGGTGATGGGGACGTTCTGGGATAAGTACAGTAAAAAAGAAAAAACGGTGGCAGATGCCTGGGGTATCAAGAAGGCCAACTCCTTTGGGGTGGAGGTCGTCCGCAAGTATAAACCCAAGGTGATTGTCACCCATGACTATAAAGGCGAATACGGCCATGGTGCCCATATGGTGACGGCCAATGTGGCCGAGCGGGCGTATAATTACGCCGGTGATGCGGAGTACTATACATCATCCGCCAAAGAGTATGGTGTATGGCAGCCGCTGAAGCTCTACTCACATTTGTACCCTGAAAACCAAATTGTACTGGATTGGTCCAAGCCGCTAAGGAACATGGGCGGTAAGACAGGGCTGGAACTGGCTGTAGATGCCTATGAGCTGCATGTGACCCAGCAGGGCAATAATTTCAGCGTGGAGGAAACCGGCGCTGAGTACGACAACCGTGTATTCGGGCTCGTGCATTCGCAGGTCGGCGAGGACTTATTAAAGAACGATTTTCTGGAGAACGTACTCGACCCTGTGGACTATGTTCCAGCACCGGAGCTGGTGCAGCCCGATCCCATTCCCTCTCCAGTGGACAAGCTGGCGGATGTATACCCCGAGCTCAACGACAAGGGGTATATCGACATCGGTGAGTTCATCTATGAAAACGACAACAGCGGCCAATGGGTGTATATTTCGCCCACGTTGAAAGTGGTGATCGAGCGCAAGTTCGATGCAGCAACCCCCATGCGCTGGTTTGAGGCAGAGATCTGGTGCGATATTGAGGCGGGTGAGCAGCTGCACACGTTGCAGGTGCTGGATAAACCGAGCATGAGCATAAACAGCGGGGAAAACCCCGCTGTTATCGCCCAAAAGCACAGCACTGTGTTTGCAACCAGCGCTGACTACTATACTTATAGAATTTCCGGCCCGCGTGCCGAAGGCATTGAAGTGCGCGACGGTGAAATACTCATCGACGATCCCTATAGCGAGCCTAACAACTATTTCCCGCCGTTGGATACCCTTGCGCTGCTGCCAGACGGCAGCATGCAGGTGCACGGGTCCTGGGAGCTTGGTGCGCAGGATTATATTGATATGGGCGCAAGCGATGTCTTCTCCTTTGGCCCCTGGCTGATTCAGGATGGCGAGATCAACCCCGCGGCCGAGAACTGGCGGACGTCGAAAAACCCGCGTCTGGCGATTGGGATGATCGAACCGGGGCACTACGCTGCAATCATCGCAGAAGGCCGCATTGCGGAAAGCGAAGGTGTATCCATGCGTCACCTGGCCCTGCTTATGGAGCAGAAAGGCTGTCAGGTTGCCTTCAATATGGATGGCGGACAAACGGCCGTCATGATGTTTATGGGAAGACAACTCAATGAAATCGGCGCGTATGATGGCAAAACCAGCGCACGCCATGCCACAGAACTATTGGGTGTCGGGACATCGATTTCCGTACCACCGCTTGAGGAGTAACACTGTATTGCGTTTGAAATATCGTACGATCATGAGCCTCTGTCTGCTGATGATAGCTTTACTTGTGGGACATGCACTGGCCGATCATCAGATTGTGATAAGCTTTCTGGGTGATTGTACCCTGGGGGGAGAAGATCAATTTCTGGATAAGCCGTATTCCTTTAATGCTGTCAGGGGTGAGGAAGGATACGGCTATTACTTCAGGCATGTTGAAGCACTGCTGGCCCAGGATGATATCACGGTTGCAAACCTTGAAGGTGTACTGCGCGATGAGCACTCCGGAGCCGTGCAGAAACGCAACAGTGTGTATAATTTTCGCGGTGATACGGAAAATACGAAAATCCTGCAACTGGGTAGTGTTGAGGTAGTAGGTCTGGAAAACAACCACACGATGGATTTCGGCAAAGAGGGTCTTGCAGATACCAAACAGGCCCTTGGTGATGCCGGAATCGGCTACTTTGATCGAGACGACGTTTATATTTTTGAAAAAGACGGCATTCGCATTGCGTTTGTCGGGCTGGATGGTGTGTCCTGGGACGATTATAAATTAAGTGGAGGGGCGGTTGTCGAGACAATCCGAAGCCTGAAGGCGGACGAAACCATCCATATGGTGATCGCGACCCTGCACGCCGGTGATGAGTACGGCGGGTTTCACAGTGAGGCACAGGCGAAAAAAGCCTACCGCCTGATTGACGCGGGTGCGGATTTGATTATCGGCACGCATCCGCATGTGGTGCAGGGCATGGAAGTGTACAAAGAACGGCTCATCCTGTATAGTCTTGGCAATTTTGTATTTGGTGGAAACGCCAAAGTCCGTGCGCTGGAAACCATCATTCCGCGCATCTCCCTGCAATTTTCTGACGACAAGGATCTGCTGGGAATGCAACTGCGCATCTATCCTGCACACGTTGCGGGGGATAATGCAGAGAGTGTATATGACAATAACTATCAGCCGGTACTGGTCGAGGGTGCGCAGGCGAAGGATGTATACTACTTGCTTGACCGCGACAGCAAACCAAAAACCGCTCCCGCGCTGGACACGGAAACGGATCAATACCGGGACTATGCGTGGATATCCATCACTCCACAGGAGTAACGGGCCTTGGTATAACCCGGCAGGAAAGTGCGGGCAATTCGGCATCCGCATTGCAATACAGGCGTTTCAGTGTTGCAAGCGTTTGAAGATCCGAATAATCAGAGACTTTACAACCATACAGGGAGAGCGTTTCGAGGTTTGCCCCGGACAGAGGTGTGATATCCGTGATCGGCGCATCTTCCAGCACAAGGACCTTGAGTTTTGCAAGGTCCTTTACAAATGCCAGCGTTTCGGGTCCGTTGCAGTGGGCAAGGCTGATGTGCGTCATTTTGGCGGCCAGCAGGGAGGTGAGGTAAGCCCAGTCGTCCACCGTGCAGCGGAGCAGCGATAGTTGCTCCAGTTTGGACAGGGCTACGATCTGCTCCGAAGCGCTGATGGATGCGTTTTGTATAAACAGTCGCTTCAGACCGGGTGTGCGCTGCAACATAAGTAGGGATGTAGCCGGGCAGTCGGAGAGTTTCAGCTGTTCCAGATTTTGAAATCCGTTCCATATCTCTGAGCCAAATGCATCGGTGGCCAGCGCTTGTATATCCAGGGAAATAAGCCCCGATATAGTCCCGATTGCTTGGATAACGGTGGGGGAATACAGCGCGTTTTGGTTGCGGATGGTCACATACTGCCAGCTGCGATCCTCGCCTTGCAGCAGGTTGAGCAGCTCGGCTTCGGGCACGTCAGTGGTATGGAGGTAGTACTTGTCAAAATCGAGGGAACCTATCGCGCCGCCGACAAATACGTCGGTCAGTTTGACCCCGACTGTGGAGACATAGGAGTCTGTAAAGGAAAGACTGCTCACAGAGCCACCCGTGACCGTCAGGCTGGTGAGTTTTTTCAGCTTTGCCCAGCGCGCAGATTGGCCGTCGATGTTTTCGGCATCTGTGAAGCGGAGTGAAACAAGCCGCGTGCACGCCAGGATGGCATCGCTGGCATCGGCTGTTAGTGTACAGCCGCCGATGGCCGCGCTCGTCAAGCCGCGCCCGATAGCCGAAAAGACAGCGGTAACGCTATCCGCGTCCGCGCCGTACAGGCTCAGATGCTTGAGACTTAAGGTCTCCAAAGGGGAATAATCCGTCGCTGCGATGGATGTAAGCGACAAGGTTTTTAGTTTTTTCAGTTTGGGAAGTATGGACAAATCGGCTATGCCGTTGCCTCCAAGCGACAGCGTGTTTAGACGCGTGCACTTTTGCAGCGGTGTAAGATCATACACGCCCTCGCCTGCATAATCGTCACTCCATAGCAGGGTAAGCGAGCTAAGTTTGCCGCAGTCTGCAAGCGGCGTCAGATCCAATGCCGGACAATCGATCAGGGTTAGCGATTTCAGGGCGGGATAGGCGGATACACCCTCCAGGCTCTGTACTTCATCGCCGGTCAGGGTCAAGCTGTCCACATCTTCGCCGCTTGCTACTCCCAGGCACAGGCACAGCAGCAAGGCTGCCAGCAGGCTTACAAACAGGTGACTACGCTTCATACTATCTTCCTTTGCATGTCGCAACTGTGATGTTCATCCAAACGATACCGTATTTCAGCAGTCTCGTCAATCATCTGTAAAAATATAGCAAACCTCTTCCCATCATCTGATGGCTATGGTATTCTACAAAATATGGAAACGCAAAAAAGATGTACAGGGGTGTGTAACATTGGGTAAAAAAGCGGGCGCGATAGTACTGATGGTTCTGCTGTTTTGGCTGCCAGGGGCCATGGCGGAAACTTTGACGCTTTCGTTTGTGGGCGATTGCAGTATCGGGCAGGCCATTCAGTTTGATGCCTCCGAAACCGCCTACACCAATGTTCTGGATGACAAGGGCTTCGACTGGCCATTTTCGCTGGTGTATCCCATTCTATCTACAGACGACCTGACATTTGCCAACCTGGAAGTGGTATTCACCGAAAGAGACGACCATCAGGACAAGCGCTTTCCGCTGCGTGCGCTGCCGATGTATGCACAGACGCTACAGCATTCCGGTATCGATGTTCTAAACACCGCCAACAACCATGCCTACGATTATTTTGTGGACGGGTATAACGATTCCATGCAGACCCTGGATGATCTCCAGGTTCCGCATTTTGGAAGCTTTAACCTGAATACAAGGTTGGCGCAGGATTTACTGTTTGTTACGACGGTGAAAGGTGTAACCATTGGTGCGACCGGATTCAGCTATCCACAGGATAGCGATATGACCAAGATCGCAAGCCGCATTCAAAGCCTGCGCGATCAGGGCTGCGATCTGGTTATCGTCAGCATGCACTGGGGCAGAGAAACCAACCTGAAGCATGCGTCTTACCAGACCAAGTACGCTCGTGCGATCATGGAAGCCGGTGCGGATGTAATCTGGGGACACCATCCCCATGTTTTGCAGCCCGTGCAGTTTTACGGCGATAAACCGGTGATGTACTCCACCGGCAATTTCACCTTTGGCACCATGAGCAAAGTTGATCCCGATACCGGCATCTTTCAGCTGGAATATCAGATTGGCGAGGACGGCCCTTCGCTCAGCTCATTTTCAGTCGTGCCTTGCCGCACGCAGGGGGCGGGTGACTATAGACCCTATATACTGACGGACGCAAAAGAACGCAGCGCGATGCTGAAAAAACTGGTCAGCCGCAAGGAAGCCCGGGGCTTTACAAATCTGCCGGACTCGTTTGTCGATACCGGAATCGTAAACTTTTCAAATGATGTAACAGGTGAATAAAACTGCGGCTTTATCGCGGGCAAGATTGCAGTGAAAGAATGCGTTTGTGTGTTGTGCAGTAGCCGCTTCGGCCCTGAAATAAACGGGATAAACGTATAAAACGGGACTGATCGAATATGGATTTCTGCTGTGAGAAACCAAAATCATACAGATACGAGGTAGAGCGGAACTTCCGCTTTATTTTTCTGCGTGGTTCTGCTATAATTTGAAGGCTGATATCAAATCGAAGGCATCATTACGCAATCTGCTGCAAAAGCATTGATTGTTGTATGATGTTAATGTTCATCATATTGAAGGGGGATCATCATGGCTGGTTTTGAAACCAAGGACATCCGGAACATTGCCATCCTGGGGCATGGCAGCGAGGGCAAAACAACGCTTGTGGAAGGCCTGCTCTTTGCTGCGGGAGTTACCGACCGGCAGGGCAGGGTAGAGGACGGCGCCACGGTGACGGACTTCGACCCGGAAGAAACGAAACGTAACATTTCCATCAGTGCGGCAGTCGCGCCGATTGAATGGAAGAAAAAACGGTTGAACATCATCGATGTTCCCGGTTATTTTGACTTTATCGGCGAGATGATCGGCCCGCTGCGGGTTTCAGAGACCGTAGGCATACTGGTAAATGCCAGCGGCGGCGTAGCCGTTGGTACGGAAAAAGCCTGGCAGTATGCCACCAAGTACAATGTCGGCAAGCTGCTGATTGTAAACCAGATGGACCGCGAGCATGCGGACTATAACAAGGTATTTGCGCAGCTGCGCGAGATGTTCGGCTCCAGTGTTGTGCCGATTTTGCTGCCCATCGGCAAGGGCGACGACTTTAAGGGCCTTGTCAACGTGCTGGAAAACAAAGCGTACGATTGCACAACCAAAGTGCCTACGGAGATCCCCGTTCCCGACGATATGAAAGACAGGATTTCGTCTGCGCTGGAAGAAATCACCGAAGCGGCCGCGGCTGCTGACGACGAGCTGATGATGAAGTACCTCGAAGGGGAAGAACTGACATCCGAAGAATTGCTGACGGGCTTTTCTGCGGGCATGGCCAGGGGCGAGATCACCCCGGTGGTGCCGTGCTCGGCAGTGACCACGGTTGGCGTGACGATGCTGCTGGATGTTATTGCTGATTTTCTTCCCTCGCCGGAAGGCAATGTATACGAGGGGAAAGACCCCAAAACGGATGCCGATATTACGCGCAAGTGCAAAAACGACGAACCGTTCTCGGCCCTCATCTATAAGACCATTGCTGACCCGTTTGTCGGTAAGCTGTCGCTGTTCAAGGTGATGAGCGGCACATTTACCGCCAGCACTGCGGTATACAATGCCCAGGCCGGGAAAACCGAAAAGGTTGCAAGCGTCAACATTCTGCGCGGCAAAAAGCTCATCCCCGTCGATCAGCTGAACGCTGGCGATCTGGGTGCTATTGCGAAGCTTCAGGTGACCAACACCGGCGACACGCTGTGCGATCAGGCAAACCCGGTGGTCTATCCCAAAATTGAATTCCCGGAACCCTGTATTTCCAAGGCAATATTTGCCACCAAGCAGGGTGAAGAAGATAAAGTATTCTCAGGTCTTGCCAAGCTGCTGGAAGAAGATCCTCCATCAGCGTGGAAAAGAACACCGAGACCGGCGAAACGCTGGTGTCTGCGCAGGGCGATTTGCACCTGGATGTGGTCAAGAACAAGCTTGCCTCTAAGTTCGGTGCCAATGCCGAAATGCATGACCCGCGCATTCCCTACCGTGAAACCATTAAAAAGACCGTTAAGGCGCAGGGCCGCCACAAAAAACAGTCTGGTGGGCACGGCCAGTTCGGTGATGTGTGGATTGAGTTCTCACCCATCGGCGACGCGAATATTGATTTCGAGTTTGAAGATGCCGTCGTCGGCGGTGTTGTGCCCCGCAACTTTATTCCCTCGGTGGAAAAAGGCCTGCGCGAGAACATCGTCAAAGGTGTACTGGCGGGCTACCCCATGGTTGGCCTGCATGCAAAGCTGTACGATGGCTCTTACCACGCGGTAGACTCCTCCGAAATGGCGTTTAAAACAGCGGCCCGTATTGCTTATAAAAAGGGCTGTATGGATGCCAGCCCCGCGCTGCTGGAGCCCATCATGCATGTGGACGTGTTTGTGCCCGACGAATTCATGGGCGATATCATGGGTGATATGAACAAGCGCCGCGGCCGCATCATGGGCATGAACCAGGTAGACGGCATGCAGAAGCTGGAAGCCGAAGCGCCGCTGGCCGAAATGTTCAAGTATGCCACGGACCTTCGCTCCATGACCCAGGCACGCGGTAACTTCTCCATGAAGTTTGTACGGTACGAGGAAGTACCCGCCAACGTTGCCCAGAAGATTATTGAAAACGCGGCCAAGGACGAGGAAGACGAAGATTAATCCAACGCCAGCCGATGCTGCATGAGCGCTACAGTGTTTTGCACATTGACGGGCAATGAACGAAATACCCTGACCCTTCCCGATTCAGGGAAGGGTCTTTCATGTGAAGGAGACAGCGATGATTACAACCGTGTGCTTGAACCCGGCAATCGACCAGAATGCCGAGGTGGAGCGGCTGCAGATTGGCGGTATGAACCGCCTGCAAAACCTACAGGTGTTTGCAGCCGGTAAGGGTATCAATGTAGCAATCGTGCTTGCAAGGCTAGGGGTGCAGGCGCAGAGTGTGAGCGTTGTCGGCGATGCGGACGAGTGGTATTTCAAGCACAGCATGCAGCAGGAAGGCGTTTGGTTTGAGCCCGTTATTATCTCCGGCAGTGTACGCCGCAACCTGAAACTACTGGAGACAGGCAGTCATGCAGTCACGGAGTTGAACCAGCAAGGTATGCAAACCAGCACTGCTGCCCTGGAAACGATTACGTCCATGCTGGCGCAACAGGGTGGCGAAAACGACTATTTCGCTCTATGCGGCAGCCTGCCGCCAGGTTGCCCGGAGGATCACTATCAAACCATGATGCTAGAGCTGCCAGGCAAGCGATGGATTGTTGATGCATCGGGTGCGGCCATGCAGCATGCGCTAAGGGCCAACCCGTTTCTCATCAAACCCAACAAGGTGGAGCTGGAAGAGATTGTCGGAAGAGCGCTTCATACGATGGAGGAGATTCAAAGCGCAGCGGCCGCGCTATGCCAAAGCGGCGCAGGCAATGTGGCGGTCTCGCTGGGTGAACAGGGAGCGCTGATTACCGATGGAAAACGGACATTGTTTGCTAAGGCTTTGCCCGTGAAAGCCTCCTTTACTGTCGGCGCGGGGGATTCGTTTTTAGCAGGACTTCTGTACGGACTGGACAGGGGAGAGGATATCTTCATGAGCTTGCGCTACGGCATCGCTGCCGGTGCGGCCTGCGTGGAGGGCGGAAGCATACCCGCGTTTTCCGCAGAGCGCTTTGAAACATTGTGTTCTCAGGTGAAAACAAAGGAATTATAATTGGGCCGATACACAAACGGACATGAGCGCGTTCATGTCCGTTTGTGTATGCTGCTGTGCTGGCCGGGTTACAGCCGGAGTGCAATCTCGGTGGGCTTGCCGGTGATAGGGTATACCGTATCATACACCTGCATGCTGACGGGCTCGTTGCCGTCTTTTTTCACCATAATCGAGGTCTGTGTTACCTTGATATAAATCCGTATTCCGCGCCATAAAAGCGGGAACTCGTAGGCCTCGATTGCGCCGGGGATGGTGGGGCGCAGTGAGAGGATATCCGGGTGAATGCGCAGTCCCGCAAACCCAAACACAATCCCCATATAGCTGCCGCCCATATTGGCAGCATGAATGCCGTCCTTGGTGTTTGCCTGTTT
Source organism: Candidatus Limiplasma sp. (assembly GCA_963675925.2). Taxonomy (GTDB): domain Bacteria; phylum Bacillota; class Clostridia; order Christensenellales; family Aristaeellaceae; genus CAXXOK01. Next base: position 2,665 of record CAXXIB010000002.1, on the reverse strand, counting down.
GTCGTCCAAATCCAGGCGCAGGGTATGCAGGAAATAGTCTATGGCTTTCTCAGCGTCGCCGACCCGTGCAGCCATCATGGAGAATACACAGGGCGACAGCGAGGAATCGTGCGTGGTAATCGCTTCATAATATGCATAGGTGCGCTGGATGACATCGTCGGCAATGCCGTCCTCGTAGAGGAAAATGCGCCAGCACCGCATCGGCCTGCTTGCAAACCTGCTTGCGGTACAGATAGAGCGGATGACTAGTGCAACAGCATTGGCAGTGCATCTTTGCCCAGGGCGGGTAGATCAACCCATTCCTGCTTGAGAAAAGAATCATCCTGGGCATAAATGCCGAGTGTCTTGTCATAGGGCAGGTACATGGCCTTGGATGCGGCCTCAAACGAGGTCAGTTCCGTATCGGTCAGACCGAAGCGCTCCTGGAGGTTCATGTCGGGGTAGCTGTCCTTAAGCAAATTGCACAGTGTGATGGTGTGCTGTAAATGGTATTTCACGGACAGGTTGGTGTAATAGTTGTTGTTCACCAGGCAACTGTATTCGTCCGGGCCAGTCACGCCGTCGATAACGGAAGGAATCCTCGTACCAGTGCCCGATATCCAGCCACAGGCGCGCGGTTTCCAGCAGAATCTCCGCCCCCTGATCGCGTATAAACTCCAGAATCGCCTGTGACAAAATAGTAGGTATACACCGCGTGGGCGATATCGCTGTTGATGTGGTACTGCGCCGAGCCGGACGGGAAATAGGAGGAACACTCTTTGCCTGTAATCGTCCGCCAGGGGTACAGTGCGCCGGATGGATGGCCGAGGGTCCGTGCATGCGCTCTGGCACCGTCCAGTGTGGCGTAGCGAAACGACAATAGCGCCTTGGCGATGTGCGGCTGGGTGAACAGGAAGAACGGAAACATGTAAATCTCTGTATCCCAAAAGTAGTGGCCTTCGTAGCCTTCACCGCTCAGGCCTTTGGAGGCGATGGAAGACAGACCATCCTGCCCGGCTGACTGCAACAGGCTGTAGACTGCGAAATCCAAGCCAAACTGCATGGATGCTTCCCCCTTGCAGCAGGATGCGTGAGGCTTTCCAAAAGCCGGACAGGAACGCGCGCTGCCATTCATACCAGGTTTCAATCGGCGTTTGAGCGAACTCATTAACAAGCTGCACCGCGGTGGACAGAGTAGAGGTATGCCTGCGGTTATCGGTATACACGCACCACTTGACCAGAGAAAAAGGTTGTCCTTGTTTTACAAGGCTTTCCATCGTGGCGGAGTTTTCAACTGGGTTGTGGTGAAGCTGCAAGGACAGCACATTGGCTGAGGTGTGAATGGCCGCGCAGGCAACTGTTTGGGCGGAGCTCATGGTTTCGCACTGCATATACAGGTAATTGTCCCGCACGCCGCTTTCGCTAATGTGCAGCATCCGCTTGACTTCGGATGCCTTGCGCGGGTCGTTGGGATCGCCGTCGTTGCTGACATCGCCCTTCTGTCCGGACACGATTTTAATGTCGCCATCCCAATTGAGTGGTAGCACCGTGATGTGGATGGTCAGCAGTTCCCATGCCGTGAACGAGACCATGCGGCGGAATGTAATTTCCGTCTCCCGGCCTTGTGGCGAGCGCCAGACAAGATGACGGATATACAGACCGGCTTCCATATCCAGCGTTTGCTCATAGCTTAGCAGCGATCCGTATTCGGGGTCGAAAAGCTCTCCGGCCAGTTGCAGCGCAACGCCCTGCATATCCGGTAGATTGACAATGGTCTCACTCTGGTCGGGGAAACCGTGTAGTTTTTCGGTATATTGCATGGGATAGGGTATCATAAAATGCATTCAGATAGGCACCACGGATACTGCGTACGGCAGCGGGCACGCCTTCTTCCTGGCATCCGCGTACTCCCAGGTAGCCGTTGGCTACATGGAATAGCGTTTCCCGTAAGGCGGTTTCGTCTGGTTTATATCCCGTGCGCGTAAGTTTCATCAGTTTCCTCCGTATTCATTTCTATGGGGTCTTCCAAACGTTCCGGTCGGAACTGCGTACCCTCCATACGGCGGAACTGCTCCGGTGTTAGCCCCTTCATCTTCTTAAAAACCTGAATGAAATGGCTTTGCGAGCAGAACTGGCAAATGGCGGCGATATCGGCTGTTTTGGCGTTGCCTTCCCGTAGCAATCTTTCTGCATACCGTATTCGTTTGCGCCGTATATAATGCGACAGCGATTCGCCAATCTCCTGCTTAAACTCCGAAGACAGATAGGAGGGGTTGACATAAATACGGGCGGCAATGCTTTGCACGGTAATGGGTTCGAGCAAATGTTCACTGGCGAAAATAATGGCCGATCGGACCAGCGCTGATACGCCGCCTTCCCGGCGCTGGCGTACCAGATGAATAAACTCGCGGACCATAGCATACTCGTAATCGGCCAGGCGTTTCATATCATGCATTTCTTCGATCGCGCGTATGCATGCATCGCTGTGGGAAAACGCGGCATCGGGCATCGCGCCCCCGGCGATGGCGGCCCTGGCAAACAGGGAACAGCTGCAAATCAGTGAGTTTTTCAGCGACCGCAGCGGATCGTCGGCCAGGTTTGCGCGGTGCAGGCGGTTGATGGTGCCCAGCACGGTCAGCGCGTTTTTTTCATCCTGGTCGGCGATGCTCTGGGTGATTTCGCGCTC
>CAXXIB010000001.1:0-38034 GCA_963675925.2 Candidatus Limiplasma sp. | reverse complement strand
ACCCTGCGGGGTTGCTGGGCCGCACCAGCGCTTTGTAATACACGGGCTGGAACCCGAAAAAGATATCATTGGGGAATGCGCCTGTGGGCGTAGGGGTTGGGGTTATCGTCGGGGCCGGGCACAGCGTAGGAACGGGAGTCGGTGTCGACCAGCCGGAGGTAAAGTACCGTGCCATGGAATAGCCGGTGTAGCCGTTATAGGACACGGAATACCAGGTGTCGTCGTAGGCATCGTTGATGCGTACAGCCGCGCCGTTTGGAATCTGTGTCATAATCGACCCGATAATGCTGGGCGCGTTGCGCATGTTCAGCGGTTTTCCATTGGAGGTGTACACGTACATCGTCGTATATGCCAAGGATACCGTGGCGATGCTGATAAGTATCAGCACGGCGAAGATGAACGCAAAACTTTTCTTCATATCGACCCTAGCCTCCTTATACGGCTTACTATCAACTCTCTATGCTTTATCATAGCCTTGTTGCGCCGGAAAATCAATAGATATCGAATGTTGCGGGCTGCCCTGCGCAGGCTTTTTGGTGTAACTATGCTGCTTGCTTGGTTTGGCTTTGTATCTGTGGCTTGATTATACGGAAAGGCGGCAGGCCTGTCAACGCGGCGGCGCGCTGCGACTGGGGCAAATCAATTGTCAAACGGCGCGGCTTCTGCTATAATAACGCATGGTACCCCACTACCCAAGGAGGTGTAGGCATGGCCTCGAAAAAAGACTCGCTGCCCGTCAGCATTACCACGGAGGCTGATTCCACAGGCACCATAACATATGCTAACGAAGTCATCGCCATAATTGCCGGCGTCGCCGCCAATGAGGTGGAAGGCATTGCAGGCATGTGCTCCGGCGGAGGGTTTTCGGACGTTTTTATTCGTTCCAGAAACATCCGCAAAGGCGTAAAGGTTGAAATCGGCGCGGAGGAAGCGTCGGTGGATTTGTATGTGATCGTGGAATACGGCACGCCGATTCAGGTTGCCGCCAAAGACGTACAAGACAGCGTACGCAAAGCCATTGAAACCATGACCGGTTTGCATGTTGTCCGGGTGGATGTGCATGTTAACGGCGTGAGCTTTGAAAAGGAAAAACTGGAAGAGGAAACTTATCTGGAAAACGCAAGGCTTGCCGATATCCCAGCCCCTGCGCCTGACGCGAAGCCGGACGATAAGCCTGAGGACATACAGCCGGAAAAAGCGGGGAAACCGGCGAAAGAAGACAAGGCGGCCGAAACGAAGAAGCCTGCTGAAGTCAAGAAACCCGCTGCAGAAAAAACCCCCGCCAAAGCGGAAGAAACCGTGAAAGCGGAACCTGCAGCTGAGGACAAAAAACCGGCACCCGCACCCAAAAAGAAGCGGACCCGGGCCGCAGCCAAACCCAGGGCAGCTAAAAAACCCGCCGCGCCTAAACAGGACGCGGGCGAGGAAGCACAACAATAACGATGAACCCAAAGGGACTTCCTATCCTTTTGGGTTTGCGTTTTGCCTGTTTACAGGCATGGAGGACTACTATATGAAACGAACGTTTTTCGACCGTGTGCTCACCGGGCTTGCGGGGCTTATACTGACGCTTCTTGGGATTGGCCTGTTTGTATACGGCGTTGGCATCTTTCCCTTTGAGCTGGATACGACCTTTCTGGAAGGCCCGTTCACGTTCTGGCAGCATGTGTTGCTAGCGGCGATCGCCTTGGTGCTTTTGCTATTGGGCCTGCGCGGTGTGGCGGCGATGTTCCGCTCCAATAAGGAGAAAGGCTTTATTCTCCAGCATACGGAGTATGGTGATTTGAACATCTCCATGAACGCCATGGAGAATATGGTGAAAAAAGTTGTCGATATGAACGACGAGCTGAAAGTCACCAGCACCAAGATTTCGCACACCAAGGACGGCGTGATTGTCTCCGTTCGTGTTCTTTTGGAAAATGGTGTGAACATCCCCATGATTGTCAGCGCGCTGCAACGGCAAACCCGGCAGTACATTACCTCGTGCTCCGGCGTGGAAGTCAAAGAAGTGCGCGTGTTTGTCGATACGACGGCCGGCTCCGGCCCCAAACTGCACACGGAAAAGGGCAATGAACTCGTAGCCGATGTGGACGCGGTGGAAAAAGCGGGCCGCATGGTAGACCGCCTTAACGATGCCGTGCAGAAAGCCATCAAGTCTGACGCAGCCCCCAAGCTGCCCGAGGATGAAAAGGAAGCTCTTCACCAGCGCATTTTCCGCAAAAAAGGGGAAGCGCATGAAGAGGAAACGGCCGAAGCGGCGGCTACGGTGACAGACGAAAATACAGATCAGGCTGAACCTGAAAAGGAAAAACAGCCTAAGACGACGAAGAAAAAGGCTGCGGCGCCTAAAACCGGCGACCCGCACGAGAAGGAGGACGTGTAAATGGCAAACGAAGAGCAATCCAAATGGCTGACGATAGGCACCAAGCACTGTGGCTGGCTGATCGGTCTTTGCGGCGTAGCGCTTGCACTGATGCTTTTATTCCTGGGGTTTTGGAGAACGCTGGTTATTTCCCTGTTTTTTGCGGTAGGGTATCTGTTTGGCTCCAACAACCAAAAAATTGTGGGAATCAAGAAATTTATCAATAAAATCTTTCCGCCTAAGGGCGAATGATGTTGGAAACGGAGTGTAGCGCATGGCGCGTTCGGTAGCCAGGCAGGCTGCGATGCAGCTTGCCTATCAGCGTTCATGCGGGGGAGACACCGGCGAAAGCGCCGTGGCCCTGGTATACGAACAGCTAAGAGGAAAAGGGATGCCTTCCGGCGATGATCAGGTGTTCATCGACGATGTTTTATCCGGTATGCTGGAACATCAGCAGGAGATTGACGGCCTGATTGCCGAGCATTCCAGCGGCGAGTGGACACTTGAGCGTGTGCCGCGTGTGGACTTAAGTATTTTGCGGTTGGCGGTGTACGAACTTTTATACCGCGCAGATGTACCCGACAACGTTTCCATCAGTGAAGCGATGGAGATGGCCGAGCGCTACTCCGAACCCAAGAGCGGCCGCTATATCAACGGCGTTCTGGGCGCAATTCAGCGCGGCAAGCGAAAGGGTGTTGAGCATGAGGGCAGCGATCGGGCTTGATACCAGCTGTTACACCACGTCTGCGGCCATCGCAGACGAAAACGGCAATATCATCGGCTTTCAACGAAAGCTGCTCCCAGTGCAACCGGGAACCTGCGGCCTGCGCCAAAGCGAGGCCGTTTTTGCACACTTAAAGCAACTGCCGGCGCTCACGCAGCAGCTGATGGCAGAGGCCGGGGATGCCGATATTACGGCGGTTGCGGTGTCGGCAGCGCCCAGAGACCGGGAAGACAGCTACATGCCCGTGTTCACTGTGGGACGTACGATTGGCCAAACGCTTGCCAGCATTTTACAGGTACCGCTGTATGAAACCACGCACCAGATGGGGCATATTCTGGCGGGGATGATCGGTAATCCGCCGATTGATGGGCCGTTTGTGGCCTTGCATATCTCCGGAGGCACGACCGAGACCCTGCACTGCGACCATGAAACAGTCACGCCCCTTGGGCAATCGCAAGATATCCATGCCGGGCAGCTGATTGACCGCATTGGAGTACAGCTGGGGATGACATTCCCCGCAGGCGCACCGCTGGAGCAGCTGGCTATGCAGGGGCATGCCGAGGCAAGACTGCCGGTGAGCATGGCGCGAAGGGACAGGGATTGTCACCTGTCCGGCGCGGAGACCCAGGTCAAGCGCTGGCTGGAGGCAAAGGCGTTTACACCGGAGACCGTTGCGGCGGAAGTGTTTGATCTGCTTGCCCGTACTACGGCACGGATGATCGACGCCGCATGCTTGGAAACGCAGGCGAAGACCGTGCTCATCGTCGGCGGTGTGGCCTCGTCCACATTGCTGCGGGACTGGATTCCAACGAGACTCAAGAAACGCGGCTGCCACGCCAATGTGGTGTTTGGCAAGCGCGACTATGCGTCCGATAACGCGGCGGGTGTCGCCCGCTACGGGATGCGTAAACGATTAGAAATGGAGGGATTGCCATGCAAATTTTAGACGGCAAAGCCATGTCCGCCCAGGTGGAAGCGGAGCTTAAACAACGCGTGGACGCAATGCTTGCAAAGGGACAGGTGCCCGGATTGGAAGTCATACTGGTGGGGGATGACCCAGCCAGTCACCTGTATGTCGGCAATAAAGAAAAAGCCTGTGCCAGGCTGGGCCTGTACAGCAAAACCGTGCGTTTGCCGGAGGATACCACCCAGGAAGCGCTGGAGCAGGCCATACAGGAGGCCAATGATAACCCGAAAATTCACGGCATTCTGGTGCAGATGCCGCTGCCGGGACATTTGGACTCCGAACGTGCGCTGGCGATGATTGTGCCTCATAAGGATGCCGACGGTTTTCACAATGTGAGCATGGGCAAGCTGCTGCGCGGCGAAAAAGGGCCTGTTGCCTGCACGCCTAAAGGCGTGATGGTGATGCTGAAGTCCGCCGGGATTGATCTGACGGGCAAGGATGCCGTGGTCGTCGGGCGCTCTAACATTGTGGGCAAACCTATGGCAGTGTTATTGATGCACGCAAACGCGACTGTGACCATCTGCCATTCCAGAACCAAGGATTTGGCGGCGCATACCCGCCGCGCAGATGTACTGGTTGCAGCCATCGGCAAGCCGAAATTCATCACCGCTGACATGGTCAAGGACGGCGCAGTCGTGGTGGATGTGGGCATGAACCGGGTGGACGGCAAGTTCTGCGGCGATGTAGACTTTGAAGCCGTGAAGGACAAATGCAGCTGGATTTCCCCTGTGCCCGGCGGCGTTGGCCGTATGACCATTGCCATGCTGATGTCCAATACCTTGGATGCTGCGGAAAAGGCCTTTTCATGAGTACACGCCTGACCTTGACGGTTGGAGAACTGAATGAGTACGTCCGCAAGTCGCTTGCGGGCGACCCGATGCTGCGCAATCTTTCACTGCGCGGTGAGATTTCCAACTTCAAACGCCATGTGTCGGGGCATATTTACTTTACCCTCAAGGATGAGAACAGTGCCATTCAGTGCGCTATGTTCCGTACAGCGGCCATCGGGCTGCAGTTTCGGCCATCGGATGGGATGAAAGTGGTCCTGCGCGGCAACGTAGGCTTATATGTAAAGTCCGGCTCCTACCAATTCTATGTCGATGGCATGGAGGAGGAGGGGCTTGGCGACATTCACCTGCGCATGGAAGCGCTGAAAAAGAAGCTGCAGGCCGAGGGCCTGTTTGATGCGGCCCTCAAAAAACCCCTGCCGCTGCTGCCTAAGGGCGTAGGTATCGCCACCAGTAAAACCGGTGCGGTCATCCACGATATGACCCGCGTAGGCTGGCGGCGTCATCCGGGAATCTCGTTCTACCTGTATCCCGTTTCGGTGCAGGGAAAGGGCGCAGCCAAGGAGATTGCAGCTGCCGTAGAAGCGCTGGATACGCTTCCGGAGGTGGATGTGATCATCGTCGCACGCGGCGGTGGCAGCCTGGAGGATCTCTGGGAGTTTAACGAGGAGGTCTTGGCACGGGCGATTGCAAAGTGCAAAAAACCCGTGGTCAGCGCCGTGGGACACGAGACGGATTTTTCGATTTCCGATTTTGTGGCCGATCTGCGCGCGCCGACACCCTCGGCTGCAGCCGAGCTGGTAGTGCCGCTGCGCGATCATCTGCTGCAAACCACCGACAAGCTGCAAACCCGTATGTGCCGCGCCTGCGAGATGACGCTGTCGGGCTATGCTGCCGAGCTGTCGGAGCTATCAGCCCGCATTGCCCGGCAAACGCCGGAAAAGCAGCTCGGCGTGATTACCGAACGCTTACAGGGATTGGCGCAGCGTATGGCTTTGCTGTACAAACAAGCACTGGAGCAAAAAGCACGGGCCTTGTCAGAACTGACGGTGCGCATCACGGCTGCCAGCCCCAAAGCAACGCTCAAGCGCGGCTATGCAATCGTACGGCGGGGGAAGCACCCTGTGCAAAGCGTAGCGACACTCAAGCCCGATGACCTGCTCACCATTACCCTTGCAGACGGCAGCGCAGAGGCCAAAACCCTGCGGATACATCAGGAGGAACAATAAATGGCGAATCAAAAACCGAGCTTTGAGGAAGATCTCCAGACACTGGAAGCGCTGGCAGACAAGATGGAGCTGGGAGAGCTGCCCCTGGAACAGCTGATGGATGCCTACGAACAAGGTGCCAAGCTGGCTAAAAGCCTGGATGCACGCCTAAAAACGGCGGCCGCCAAGCTGTACGAGGTCAGCAAACAGAGCGATGGTGCGCTTGCCAAGGCTGCCAGTGCTGTTGCCCAGCAGGAATCTCTGCTCGACCCGGCACAGGAGTAAGAAAGTGGACTACCGTGCGACGTATGACGGGTACCTGCAAGCGGTCAATACCGCGCTGGCAGCGCATCCGCTGCTCAAAGGCGAAACGCAGCATGCCGAGGTGCTATCGCAAACGCCTGCGGATGGCGTGATTCCCGAGCCGCTTTGCTCTGCCATGCGCTACAGCCTGCTGCTGCCCGGTAAACGCCTGCGCCCGATGCTACTACTGGCGGCATATCACCTGCTGGCAGAGGATTTTACTGCGGCGCTTCCCTATGCCATCGCGCTGGAAATGATTCATACCTATTCACTGATTCATGATGATCTACCCGCCATGGATGACGATCATCTGCGCCGCGGCAAACCGACCAACCACCTGGTGTTTGGTGAGAATATCGCCATTCTGGCAGGGGATGGGCTCTACTCTCTGGCCATGGAAACCATGCTGGAAGCGGCTTTGCAGTCCGGCCATCCCCATGCGCTGCAGGCGATAGCGGAGATTGCCGTCTGCGCGGGCGTGCGCGGCATGATCGCCGGGCAGACACTGGATGTGAAGCTGGAGGGTACACAGCCCAGAAAGGATATGGTACACTATATCCAGCGGCATAAGACCGGCGATTTGCTCACTGCGCCGCTAACCGCCGGGCTGATGCTTGCCGGAGCGGACGAGGCAATGCTTGCAGCCGGCCGCAGCTACGGCAAGGCGCTTGGAAATGCGTTCCAAATCGTGGATGACTTGCTGGATTTACAGGGGGATGCTACAATACTCGGCAAGCAGACCGGCATGGATCTGCAGCGCGGTAAAATGACCTGGCCCGCCGTATACGGCCAGGAAGTCTCACGCCGCGAAGCCGACCGTTTGGTTACCGAAGCCAAGGATGCGCTTGCGCCGTTTGGCCAGCGCGCGGAGTTTTTACGGATACTGGCGGACACCATGGTGACCCGCGTATCCTGATATTGGAAGGGGACAGGACGAATGCACGATTTTATGGACGTGTTTTCCAATCCCATCGTGCTGTGTTCGCTCTTTGCGTGGGTTACGGCACAGCTTTTAAAAGTGCCGCTGTACTACCGCGTAGAACATAAGCTGGACTGGAAACGCCTGATCGGCGCGGGGGGAATGCCCTCGTCTCATTCGGCGTTGGTGGTGGCACTTACACTTGCTGTAGGCCTGCTGGAAGGCTTTAACACAGCGCTGTTTGGCGTATGTATTGTATTAAGCCTGATCGTGATGTACGATGCCATCGGCGTACGCCGGGAAACGGGTACGCAGGCGACGGTCATCAACCAAATTCTAAAAGATGTGCTCATCAACGGCCACCGCATCTCCGACGATGAGCTCAAAGAGCTGGTCGGACATACGCCCTTTGAGGTCGTTGGCGGCATTCTGGTGGGCATCGTCACCACTGTGATTTATCTGTACGTTATATTATAGCGATATTGAAACCGTTTGGGGGGACTTTCATGGATCATTTTATGGAAGAAGTCGTAATCCGGAAAAACCGGGTTGTGCAGGAACTGTTGTATTTCGCTGCCAATGTGTTTATGGTCATATTTGCGGTGCTTGGGTTTATGCTGGTGCAAACCATCTTTGCAGGGTTTTCCATCGAGCGTTTAGTTGTGATGGTGCTCTTGATCGGTTCGGCGCTTTTGCTGTTTTTGTATAAGGACAGGCTGCGCACGGAATACGAATATACCTTCACCAACGGCGAGCTGGATTTTGCGCAGGTGTTTAACAACAAAAAGCGCAAAAATCTGGGCACCATGCGGGTGAAGAATGTGGAATCGTTCGGGCCCGTGGAAAGCGATCATTTCCGCAGGCTGATCAGCTCGCCGGGTGTAAAGGCCAAGAACTGGTTCTTAAACCGCGGCGCCAAGCTGTATTACTTTTACTATGTAAAGGAATCCGGCAAGAAAATGATCGTCTTTGAGCCCAGTGAGGAGCTGGTCGACTATGTTAAAAAATATTTGGCTCGCGGAGTGTACAACGAATGACGGAAATCTATCTGGACAACGCGGCTACCACCAAGCCCAGCGCCGAGGTCATCGATGCGATGACCTCGTCCATGCGTTTAGGGTATTATAATCCGGCCGCGCTTTATAAAGGCGCCGTGGAGGCCGAGCGCGCACTGGAGGCAGCCCGCGCTGCAATCGCCGCGCCGCTGCGTATGAAGCAGGAGCAGGTGATTTTCACCTCCGGCGGCACGGAAAGCGACAATCTGGGCATCCTCGGCCACCTGAAAACATGCAGGGGTGGGGGCACGGTGCTGTATTCCGCTGCCGAGCACGCCGCCGTGCGCAATGCCGCTATTGAGGCCGAAAACCTTGGCTTTATGGTAAAGCGCATCCCGCTGGATACCCGCGGATCGCTGGATTTAGCCGCGCTTGAGACCATGATAGACGAGAGCGTTAGGCTGATCTCCGTCATGCATGTGTGCAACGAAACCGGGATGATTATGCCGCTTCCACAGCTTGCCTCGCTGCGCGATCGGCTGACACCTCGCGCGGCAATCCATGTGGACGGGGTACAGGGCTACCTTCGCCTGCCGGTTGACATGAAGAAACTGGGCATCCAATCCTATGCGGTTAGTGCGCACAAGGTGCATGGCCCCAAGGGTGTCGGTGCGCTCATTGTGCAGGATAAGCATAAAATCGCCCCACTGATCTTTGGCGGCGGTCACCAGCGAGGTCTGCGTGCGGGTACGGACAACACCGTGGGGGCGGCAGGCTTTGCCGCTGCTGTCAAGGCCTATCCCGCGTCCGCAGCACAAATCCTGCATGCGTTAAAAACGGATATGGTACGCCTGCTGCGAAGTGCAGTTCCGAATATGCAAATCATCGGGCCTCTGCCGGAGGATGCCGATAGTGCGCCGCATATACTCAGCCTGTCCCTGCCGCCTGTAAATGCCGAAACCATGGTTCACGCGCTGGAAGCGCAGGGCGTGATTGTGGGCACCGGTTCGGCCTGTTCCAGCAAGTCGCGCAAACGCTCCATCCCGCTCACATCCATGGGCGTATCCGAAACGCTGATGAACAGCGCTATCCGCTTGAGCTTTTCCGTGCAGAACACCCCGGAGGAGCTTGCCATCGCGGCCAAAGCGATCCAGACCCAATATGACATTTTATCCAAATTTACCCGCCGTTAAGTAAGGAGTCGATATCCGGTGCGCGAAGTACTGATGATGCGTTTTTCCGAGATTCATTTAAAAGGGCTGAATCGCCCGTATTTTATGCGCATGCTGGTAGAGCGCATTAAGGAGGCCGTTCGCGACGTACACGGCCATGTGTGGCTGTCGGACAGCCGCGTTTATGTATCCGATGCCGATGATATGGACGAGGCCTTACGCCGCACCCGCAAGGTGTTTGGCGTGCATAGCGTTAGCCGTGCCGTGGAAATGGACAAAGGGGATTTTACCGCCGTTTGTGAGCAGACCGCAGCCCTGATGGTCGATAAAAAAGGCTCGTTCAAGGTGGAGGCCCGCCGCAGTGATAAGCGCTATCCGCTGGACTCCATGGATCTAAACCGTGAGATCGGGCACTACATACTGCAGCAGCACCCCCATCTGACCGTGGATGTGCATACGCCCAATCACCGCGTGTATGTGGAAATCCGCGATCATGCCTACTTGTATTCTGAAGCGCTGCCGGCAGTGGGCGGTATGCCCGTGGGTACAGGCGGCCGGGCAATGGTGCTGCTATCCGGTGGAATCGACAGCCCTGTTGCCGCCTGGATGATCGCCAAACGCGGCGTGCAGATGAGCGCGGTGCACTTTTTGTCGCCACCCTACACCAGCGAACGCGCCAAGGACAAGGTTCTGTCGCTGGCCAAAAATCTGTCCGAAAGTTTATGCGGGTGGAACGTGCATCTGGTGCCGTTTACCGATATTCAAATGCAAATTCATGAAAAGTGCCATCAGGATTATACCACGGTGATTATGCGCCGGTATATGATGAAGATCGCTACCCAGATCGCCAAAAAAGAGCGCGCACAAGCGCTGGTTACGGGCGAGAGCATCGGACAGGTCGCCAGCCAGACCATGCATGCCCTGCAATGCACCGATAGTGTGACCGATCTTCCCGTGTTCCGACCGCTGATCGGGTTTGACAAGCAGGAGATCGTTGACATCGCTGTGAAAATCGACACCTTTGAAACATCCTCCCTGCCGTATGAGGACTGCTGCACGGTGTTTACCCCGCGCCACCCCGCGACCAAGCCGAAGATGGACATCATTCTGGATGGCGAGGCCAAGCTGGATTCGGACGCGCTGATCGAAGCAGCTATTCTTAACACAGAAATTATACACGTTTAGCATAAAATTCACGAACATCATCTTGCGAAAAGCTTTGGAGTGTTGTATACTCTCGTGTGGGATGGAAACTGTCCAGGCGGGGCAGGAAGTGTCCCGTGGGAGGAACACATGCCGGAAGAGCTGTTTATGCTGATGAAAACCATCGCTCCGGATTTGGCCGAGCAGATTGAGCGCCGCGCGCTGGTGCTGGAGCGGATTGATGCCCTGCAGCCCGTGGGGCGGCGGCTTTTGGCCGGGCGGCTGAACCTGCCGGAGCGCGAGGTGCGTTCCATCGCCGCGACCTTGAAGGATAACGGCCTGATAGAGCTGACGGCGGCTGGCATGGCGTTGACCCCGGATGCGGAAAGCATACTGTCGGCTGCACGGCGTTTCAGCCGTGAGCTGCGCGGGTTGACCAAAATGGAAACCGCACTGGCTAAGCTTTTGCATGTGCCGCGCGTGTATGTGGCGGCGGGCAATGCCGATGAAGACCCCCATGTACTCCACGAGGTGGGTCGGTTAGCGGCTGGTAAACTGCGTTCGTTTTTGAAAAGCGGGTCTACACTGGCAGTCACCGGCGGGCAGACCATGCTGGAACTGGCCCACACCCTGCCAAGCGGTACGCCCATGAACGTGATGGTCGTACCTGCACGCGGCGGAATCGGCCGTGCGCTGGAAACCCAGGCCAATACCGTGGCATCGGAAGTCGCCAGGCGCTTAGGCGGTCATCACCGGCTGATGCACCTGCCCGACGATATCGACGAGGCTGCCATGGCCGAAATGAAGAAGCTGTCGGATGTGACCGAAACGCTGGAACTATTGCAGCGGGCAGACGTTGTGCTCTATGGTATCGGCCGTGCCGATGATATGGGCCTGAAACGCCAACTGCCGGCTGAGTTGCTCAAAACCGTGCTCCAGCGCGGCGCAAAGGCGGAAGCCTACGGCTGTTACTTTAATGCTGATGGCGATGTGGTCTACTCGGCTTCATCTGTCTCGCGCGATCTGGGCAAGCTCAAGCCTGACTGCGCAATGATCGCCGTAGCGGCCGGTGCACGTAAGGCCGAGGCCATTCGCGCGGTGATGTACGCCCGGCCCCAGACCATGCTGGTTACGGACGAGGGCGCGGCGCGGGCGATGCTAAAGCAATAGGGAAACGCACGTACGGCCAAAACAGGAACAATTTGACTGTATGTGTTACAATATACCGTCGAACAAATGCAAGGAGAGAATACTATGGCTAAGAAAACCGTCGAAGACATTCAGGTACAGGGCAAAAAAGTACTCGTACGTTGCGATTTTAACGTGCCGCTAGATGAAAACAACGTAATCAGTGATGAAAACCGCATCCGCGGTGCGCTGCCGACGATACAATACCTGATAGACCACGGCGCAAAAATTATACTCTGTTCACACCTGGGTCGCCCCAAGGGAGATGGCTTTGAAGAGAAGTTTTCCTTGGCACCCGTGGCCGCTCGTTTGGGCCAGCTGCTGGGCAAGGATGTGCCCCTGGCTAAGGATGTTATCGGTGAAGACGCGCAGAAACTGGCGTCCGAGCTGAAAGACGGCGACGTGATGATAATCGAAAACGTTCGCTTCCACAAAGCCGAAACCAAGAACGATCCCGAATTTTCCAAGGCACTGGCCTCGCTGGCCGAAGTGTACGTCAACGATGCATTTGGCACCGCGCACCGCGCGCAGTGCTCTACCGAGGGCGTGGCGCACTTCCTGTCCCCGGCGGTGTCCGGCTTCCTGATCGGCAAAGAGCTCGATATTATGGGCAAGGCGCTGGAAAACCCGGAACGCCCCTTTGTGGCGGTGCTGGGCGGCGCGAAAGTGTCCGATAAGATCAACGTGATCAACAATCTGCTGGACAAGGTGGATTCCCTTATCATCGGCGGCGCGATGGCCTATACCTTCAAGCTAGCCAAGGGCCTGCGTGTCGGCAAAAGCCTGACCGAACCCGATAAGGTAGACCTGGCAAACGAACTGCTTGAAAAAGCAAGGGAGAAGAAAGTTCGCCTGCTGCTGCCCATTGACAATGTTTGCGGTGATAGCTTTAGCAACGATGCCATGCGCATTACCGCCCACACCCGCGAGATTCCCGATGGCTTTGAGGGCATGGACATCGGTCCCATTGCCATGGCGGTGTTCTATAATGAGATCTCCACGGCCGGTACGGTGGTGTGGAACGGCCCCATGGGCGTGTTCGAATTTTCCAACTATGCCGAGGGTACCCGCGAAGTGGCCAAGGCCATGGCCGCCTGTAAGGGCGTAACCATCGTTGGTGGCGGCGACAGCGCAGCGGCCATTGAGCAGATGGGCTATGCTGACAAGGTGACCCACGTATCCACCGGCGGCGGGGCGAGCCTTGAGTTCCTCGAAGGCAAGAAATTGCCCGGCGTAGAAGCGCTGGACGACAAATAAGAAGTGACCATCAAAAACAGGCGGCATTAAGCCGCCTGTTTTTTTGTGTTTTCAAGTCTTTCTGGTTTTGAAGCTTGCCGGAATGTGATACAATAAGGGATGAAAAAAGTTTGAAGGAGCGAAACCGATGCGCAAACCGATCATTGCCGGAAACTGGAAAATGAACAAAACACCGAGCGAAGCCAAAGCGCTCGTAACTGAATTAATCCCCCTGGTGAAGGACGCAGCCTGTGATGTGGTGGTTTGTGTCCCTGCCGTATGCTACCAGGACGTGCAGGCAGCCATAGAAGGCACTAACATTCACCTGGGCGCGCAGAATGTGCACTTTGCACAGAGCGGCGCCTATACCGGTGAGCTGAGTGCGGACATGCTCAAAGCCGCAGGCGTGGAGTATGTTGTCATCGGCCACAGCGAGCGGCGGCAATACTTCGGCGAAACGGATATTACCGTGAACAAGCGCGTGCGCGCGGCAGTTGCGGGCGGCCTGGTGCCTATCGTCTGCGTTGGTGAGCTGAAAGACGAGCGCGAAGCCGGTTATACCGATGCCATTGTGGAATATCAGACACGTATGGCGCTTACGGGCCTGACTGCCGATGAGGTGCAAAACCTTGTCATCGCGTATGAACCCGTATGGGCCATCGGCACCGGCCTGACCGCGACCGATGAGCAGGCCAACGAGACAATCGCTGTCATCCGTAAGGCGGTTGCCCGGCAATTCGGCCAGCAAACAGCCGATGCGGTACGCATTCAATACGGCGGCAGCATGAAACCCGGCAATGTGAAAGGCCTGATGGCCCAGCCGGAGATTGACGGTGGCCTGATCGGCGGCGCGTCGCTGAATGCACCTGACTTTTCCAAAGTTGTTTTGTTCGACCGGTAAGGAGATAGAGTATGGATAAGAAAATGACGGCAGTCATTATTATGGACGGCTTCGGGCTGAACCCAAGCTGTGACGGTAATGCGATCTGCCAGGCGGGAACGCCGCGGCTGGATATGCTCAAGGCCAAATACCCGCATACCCACATCGGCGCCAGCGGCATGGATGTGGGCCTGCCCGACGGACAGATGGGCAACAGCGAAGTCGGCCACCTGAACATAGGTGCGGGCCGTATCGTGTATCAGGAGTTCACGCGTATTACCAAAGACATCAAAGACGGCGATTTCTTTCAAAAGAAAGCGCTGGTCGATGTCATGGAGCAAGCCAAAGCAAGCGGCAAAGCCATCCACCTGATGGGCCTGGTGTCCGACGGCGGCGTGCACAGCCACAATACCCACCTGTATGCACTGCTGGAAATGTGCAAGCAGCACGGCATTGAAAAGGTGTTTGTACACAGCTTTTTGGATGGCCGCGATGTGCCGCCGACAAGCGGCCTTCAGTATGTGAAAGAACTGGAAGCGAAAATGCAGGACATCGGCGTTGGCAAAATTGCCACCGTGATGGGCCGCTACTGGGCCATGGACCGCGATAACCTGTGGGACCGCGTGGAAAAGGCTTACGATGCTATGGTGCTTGGCCAGGGCGAGGTTGCCGATAGCGCAGAAAAGGCCGTTGAGCAGAGCTATGCCCTGGGCGAAAAGGGGAACGATGAGTTCGTACTGCCCACCGTCGTCATGGAGAACGGTCAGCCGACAGCTACCATTCAGCCGGAGGACGGCGTGATTTTCTTCAACTTCCGCCCCGACCGCGCCCGCCAGCTGACCCGCACCTTCATCCAGAAGGATTTCAAAGGCTTTGAGCGCAAGAACGGGTATTTCCACGTGCATTTCGTGTCGATGACCCAGTACGATGCGACCTTTACCGATATCGCAATCGTCAACCCGCCTGAAACCATGACCAACACGCTGGGCGAATACCTGTCCGGTCTGGGGCTGACGCAGCTTCGGATTGCCGAGACCCAGAAATATGCCCATGTCACGTTCTTTTTCAACGGCGGCGTGGAAGACCCCAACCCCGGCGAAGACCGTATTCTCGTGCCCTCGTCCAAGGTGGCAACCTTCGACATGGACCCGGAGATGAGTGCGTACGAGGTCGCCGGCAAGGCCATCCATGAAATCAACATGAAAAAGTACGATGTGATGATCCTGAATTTCGCTAACTGCGATATGGTGGGGCACACCGGCATCATGGGCGCAGCGGTCAAGGCCGTTAAGGCTGTGGATGACTGCGTATGGGGCGTAACCCGCGCCATTTTGCAAAACGGTGGCCGCGTGTTTATCACGGCGGATCACGGCAATGCCGATATGATGGTTGACCCCGAAACGGGCGGCCCCTTCACCGCGCACACCACCAACCCCGTGCCGTTCATCGCCGTAGGCGAGGACATGGAGGGCAAAACGCTGCGGGAGGGTGGCAAGCTCTGCGATATCGCCCCGACGCTGCTAACCAGTATGGGCATCCCCGTACCCAAGGAAATGACCGGGGAATTGCTGACTCTGTAAGCAATAACAATCAAAAAAGCCCCCATCATGGGGGCTTTTTTTGTGGCTTTCGTGACGGGCTTTTATTCCTTCGCCGCCGAATCCAGCAGTGCATCCGCGACAGCCGGGCTGTTGCAGGTGAGCGTCTCGCGGTCATACAGGCCGAACCACTCATCTCCGTCATCGTAATAATTATTGTCCCACCAAACGCAGGGGATGCCCAAGCGGTCTGCATGAGCGAGATGCGCTTTGACGAACTTCACACGCTCTGCGTCGTTGCGGGGTTTACTATCCGGCATTTGCTTGGTTACCGCGCCAAACTCGGTCATCATAATGGGTACGTTGTGGGGAACGGCATAATCTTCTATGGTCTGAAACACCTGCGCAAGCTCCTGCTCGCAGCTTGGGTCAAACACAGGCGTGCTTTCCTTGCCGGGGTGGTCAAAGCAGAAGCGCTCCGGATAGTAGGAATGAATGGTGAGGATTACCTTATCGTCCTCCGGGATGATCATATCGGCGATGCACTCCGGAAGCGTACGCGCGCCAAAGGGCGGCACGCACAGCCAGCGCGTTGCATTGTTGCCTCCGCTCTGGCGCACGGTGTGGACAAAGGCATAGTTGAGCGCATTGATGGCGCAGCGCACATCCCGTGTGCCAATGGTTTGGTCAGCGATGCCATCGCCAACGCGCGGCTCGTTCAGACCCTGTAGGATAATCTCGTCACCGTACACGGCAACGGCCGCTGCAATCTGCGTCCAAAGGGCGATAAACTTAGGCAGAAGGTCTGCAAGCGTGCTCAGCTGCGGGCGTATCCAGTCGTAATCGTGGTGGGTGTTGAGGATCACTGTCATCCCTGCATCCACACCCCAGCCGGCAACTTCCAGCACGCGGTCCATCCAGGCAGGGTCGACGCGATACTCCGGCGCAGGGCCGATGTGCTGGCTCCAGGTGACAGGAAGCCGCAGAATGTCAAAGCCCGCATCGGCATACATTTGTATCATCGGCTGCGTGGTAACGGGGTTTTTCCAGGCGGTTTCGCCGCCGATGGCATCCAGGCTGTTGCCCAGGTTGATGCCGCGTTTCCATAAGGGGAGCAGTGATTTCATAGGGGGGGTCTCCTTTTATTACTATGTATTGCATGGCTCTGCATGAATGGAAGGGTTGCATGTGGCTTCTATAGATGAATGATTTGATACCTTATCATAGCATATCGTAGACAGGCACGGCAAGCAGCGTTGCTCGGTTAAAAGAAATAACGCAAGAAAAATCCTCCCGTTTAGGGGAGGATTTTGTTGCTGTGCTCAACTCTTGATTTATAGCTTAAATAGCAATCTTACTATCGCTGAGGATCTTTTGAATATTCTCATATCCAAGCCGTTCCACGGTGCGGCCGTCCTTGCGGAAGTCAATCTTCATCGCGGCGGAGGCAACGTCAATCAACCCTGAGCAGGTAGGGGTAGAAATCCCCAGTGTCTGTCCAAGGGATTCCAGCATGACAAGTCCCTCGGGTACATCCTCTGTGATATAGCGCGAGTCGGGCTGATGCGGACCTTCGGGGGAGGAGTTTTTGGCATACAGGAAAAATGCGGCTTTCGCTTTTCCCTTTTTATCCTCGGAATTACGCAGCTTGCAGGCCTCCACATAGGGCAGGCGTTTGCTGCCGAGGCGTTCCAGCACGTTCATCTTTTCGGTATCGAGGCTTTCGACGATGTTCCACACATGCGGGGTGAAGACTTCCTTGTACATCCAGTACTGGCCGTTGGTGTGCTCAATACGGGGAATGGAGAAGATCGCCCCGATGGTGTGAACAATCAGGTTGGGGTTGTGCAGCGCCGCTTCGATCACACTATCGGTCAGCATATAGGGATAGCCGAGGGCGTCCAGCACCTTGGTGGCGGTTTCGCGCTTGGCATGGGGGTACACGCCGAACGGGTTCATTACGTTGCGAAAGAGGGCGCGCACTTTGCCGGGCTTATCAATGCGGCAGTCAATGGGGGAACTTTCCGCTTCGATGACCGTAACATCTTTATTGGTCGCCTGCATGAAGTAGCAGGTGGACAGGTACCCCGGCTCCAGCAGAAACACCTGTCCGTCCTGTATGTAGGGCAGCATTCTTTGGATGATCGCCTTATGAAAAGTCGTCCAGAGATACACAATAATCAACTCCGCGCCGGGGATCGCCGCCGCAAAATCGGTGGTCACATTGTGGAAATGCGCGGTTTTGGTTTTGTCGGTATCCTTGAATTCCACCTGTTTGTTCTTTTGCAAGTAAGCAAAGTTTTCGTTGTGCAGTTTATTGGATGTCTTTAAAAGCGTAACCTGGTGCCCTTTCAGCGCCAAATCCGCACCAATCGTCGTTCCGCCGTTTCCTGTTCCTACAATGGTGATTTTCATGGTCTTCCTCCGTTTCTATTGAAAGATAAACACAAAATCCGCCGATGCCAAGCATCGATGTAAAACTGCTATAGATGCGGACTCACGCAATCTTCGTACTATAAGGGTAGCCTATCGGGTGGGAATACGCAAACGCCGGGGACTATCGGCGCTATTACCACCGGTTTCCGCTATTGTCCCTTGTGGTTTTTTGTAGTATCAAATCCAAATGAACATTATATTGTGGATATAAGACTAAATAATAAGATATATAGTATCTTGTAAAGTAATAGCAAAAAGAATGTTACATTTTGCTTGATTTTTTCGTGCGATCGTTTTACAATAATACTAATCATGTCTGCGAAATCGCAAATAAACGAGAGGATGAATCCAATGGCAAAAAAGATATTGCTCGTTGATGATGAGCCTTTGATTGTTAAAGGATTACAGTACTCCCTTGAGCAAGAGGGGTTCGAGACCGATTCCGCCGCCGACGGCGAGGAAGCGCTGGCGAAGTTTTTTGCCGGGAAGTATGATTTCATCCTTTTAGATGTCATGTTACCCAAGCTGGACGGTATTACCGTGTGCCAGCGCATTCGCGAGCATTCCAATGTACCGATTATCATGCTGACGGCCAAAGGCGAGCATATTGATAAGATTTTAGGGCTGGAGTACGGCGCGGACGATTATATGACCAAGCCGTTCAACATTCTGGAGGTTAAGGCGCGCATTAAAACCATTATGCGGCGCACCAACGCCACCCAGCCCGCAGATGCCAAAAAAACCATCCGCGTGCACGATATGGAAATCAACGCCGTAAACCGCGCTGTCACCCTGGGCGGCAAGGAAGTTCGCCTGACTGCCAAGGAATTTGATCTGCTTCAACTGTTTGTTACCAACCGCGGCAAGGTTTTCAGCCGCGAAGCAATGCTGGAAATTGTATGGAAGTACGATTACCCCGGCGATGCCCGCACGGTAGACGTGCATATCCGCCGGCTGCGGGAAAAGATCGAGCGTAACCCGGCGCAGCCAGAGTTCATCTTCACCAAGTGGGGAGTGGGCTACTATTTCACGGATAAGGATTAACAACCCGTTCTCGTCAATCAGGTGGAAATACCTGCTCGCCTTCCTGCTGATCGTCGTAGTCAGCTACTTTGCGGTGGCTGCATCGGTAATTGGTTTGGTAGGCGACTATTTGTTTGACGACCGGCGCACACAGGATCAAGCGGCCACCGAAAAGTTGGCCGTTGTTGTGACGCCGCTTTTTTTACGGGCGGATTCACAAAGCCTGCAATCGCTATTGGAGCTGACCAGCGGCGAGATGGGCGGGCGGCTGATGGTGCTGGATACCAGCGGCAAGGTGCAGGCCGACAGCTTTTCAGAGCTAAACGGAAAACGCCTGGAGCTGCCCGAAGTGGCGTCCGTGCTGCTGGGCGAAACCACGGTCGATTACGGCGTGCACGGCTTTAACCCGGACCGGAAACTAACGCTACTTTCGTATTTCACCTCGCTGGAAGGCAACGGAGACGATTGGGTAGCCTATTGCTCGGCGGCCCTGACCAGCAATGGCGAAACCGTAGGCGTGCTGCTGTACTCCACGTCCGTCGGCGATATGATGGCCAGCCTGGTCTCTCTGCAACGAAACATGATCATCTATTTTCTGATTGCGGCATTCGTAGCGGCTGTGATCGCGCTGATTCTGTCCCGCTTGATTACTAAACCGATCGACAGGCTGACTCGCGGCATACAGCGTATGGGGCGCGGGGATTTGTCCGTCCGTGTACCGGTGAAGGGCGGTGGCGAGCTGCGCAAGCTGGCCGAGACCTTTAATACCATGTCAGAAAAACTGGAGCGGCTGGATAAAAGCCGTAACCAGTTTGTATCCAACGCGAGCCACGAGCTGAAAACACCGTTGTCTACCATGAAGATACTGCTTGAAAACATCATTTATCAGCCTGAAATGCAGGCCAATCTGCGTACCGAGTTTTTGACCGATGTCAACTCGGAAATCGACCGACTGAACCTGATTATCTCCGATCTTCTCACCATGGTCAGCATGGATACCAACGCCATGCGTCTACGGCTGGAGAGCTTCAAAATCGGCGATTTGGTGACCGAGGTCGTGCAGCGGCTGTCAATCGTAGCCAGGCAAAAACAGCAGGAGATTCGCGTGAATCTGTCCGACGGCTGCGAAATGCATGCCGACCGTGCCAAGCTAACCCAGGTGATCTACAACATCTTAGATAACGCCATCAAGTACACACCGCCCGGCGGTGTCATCCGCTTGCGTCTGGTGCGCTCCGGCCGCAACGCCGTGCTGACCATTGCCGATAACGGTCCCGGTATTCCCAAGGAAGATCAGGCCCATATATTTGATCGCTTCTACCGCGTGGATAAGGCCAGAAGCCGCGATACCGGCGGTACAGGCCTTGGCCTTTCCATTGTGCACCAGTTTGTTCTGATGCACGGGGGTAATGTGTCGGTCGATTCCACCGAGGGTGTCGGTACCACCTTCACCATTGAGCTGCCGATGGGCGGCCACTTGGCGGGATTGGGGGAGGACTCTTAATGAAACACAAGACCCGCGCCTTGCTGCTGCTCGTTATCCTATTGCCGCTGCTACTTTCGGGCTGTTATGAGCAACTCAATCCCCTGGAAAAGAATGAAGCGACCCCTGCGCCGGGTCTTTCGCAGGAACTGCATGATGCAACTGCCGATGAAAACAATCGCAATACGATCAAAGCAACGCTGTATTTCCGCTATCTGGACGAACCCATGCTGGCAGCGGAAAGCCGCCTGATTCCGGTGCGGCAGGACCAGCGCCCCGAGCAGGCGATACTCCAGGCACTGCTGGAAGGCCCTAGTGCCGGTAATGCCGATCTACGGCGGATGATTCCTGCGGACGCACAGATAGAAGCGGTGTCCAACAACGGACAAGTGCTGTTTGTGACCTTCAATGAGGGATTTTTGCAGGATGATGTGCCGGAGGACTGGGCAACAACCGAAGCCTGGCGCGTGGAAGCGCCGCTCTTGCGGGAACTCATCACACAAAGTGTGGTTGCATCGATTACGGAAAGCTATCCGTATACGGGCGTGCAGTTTTTGGTGCACCGTAAAAACGAAGTGCAAACCAGCTTACGGCTGAGCAACGAATACTTTTTAGACGGGTCACAAGGGCTGAGCGAGCCGATTATCCGCGATGAAGCGCTGCTGCTTACGCCGCAGGCTACAGTGCGCACGGTGTTCAATGCCTGGGAGCAAACCGATTACGAGCGCATGTATAAGTACCTGGCGCTGACAGACAAACCCGCCTATACTGCGCTGGTCAGCTTTTTAGATGCCGCGCCGGCTATCGAGGTTCTTTCCGTCAGCGGCGGCAGCGTATATCAGGACGGGCAAACGGCGGTGGTCACGGT
Source organism: Candidatus Limiplasma sp. (assembly GCA_963675925.2). Taxonomy (GTDB): domain Bacteria; phylum Bacillota; class Clostridia; order Christensenellales; family Aristaeellaceae; genus CAXXOK01. Next base: position 16,801 of record CAXXIB010000001.1, on the reverse strand, counting down.
GCTGATCCGTATCATCGGCGATGCCGAACATGAGAAGCTGTTGAGTTATCCTATACAGCTGACACGCGAAAACGGCGTGTGGAAGCTGCCGTATGCGCACTTAACGGCGCTGATTCCGGAAACCTGAGGTGGAGACATTGAATAAAACAGGACGGCTGAAAACAGGCATATTGGTCATCGTGCTGTGCGCTGCACTGGCTGTTTCGTCCTGCGTGGATACAGGCATTCCTGTGACGGATGGGCGCGTGTACAGCTTGCCGGAGGCAGAAGTCAGTGCAGACGCACCGGTTGGCGACGCGATGCTGGAATACACCCAGCCTGCCGTGTTTTTCCTGCCCCGGCACGATGGTACCCGTTTGATTGCTGTGACGGATGACGTTACTCTGTCCGAAGGCCGTTTGGTAGCAGAGAGCATTGTACGATTGCTTTTGGAGCAGCCGGGCAGTTCCATCGCATCGCCGCTGGGTGGTGAGGTGAAGCTTGCATTGTTTGGGGCAAACCCGGTCGAGGTCAGCGGCGATGTGGCGACGGTCAACTTAGCGGCCTCAGCGCTGCAACTGGACCGCAACACCCTGTGCCTGGTTAGCCATGCCATTGCCAATACGCTGACGGAGCTGGACACCATTCAATATGTGAATACCCTTGTAACGGATAGATCCATTGCGCTGGACATCGCATCCACCTTGCCGCAGGGTTCGTTAACCCGCAGCATGGGGGAGGATATCGGCGCACTGTACGAGCAGCAGTTGTCCCGGCGTGTGTTATCCGGCGAGGATCCCGCATCCAAACGCCTGACCACTACAGCAACGCTGTATTTTCCGCTGTCGGCTGTCAACGGTGTGATGGCTGAAGCGCGCAACATTAGCTTTGACAGCATGAACAATATCGACATGATACTCACCCTGATGAATGAAATCTCCAGCGGGGCAGCCGTGGTGAAAGGCTCACCGGCTATGCCGCTGCTCACGGAGTATCTGCTGCAAGCGCCTATTATATCCCAACCGACGGATCTGGGCGGAAGCCTGATTACGCTGGATTTCAGCTATATGTTTGATGAGATGCTGCAGGCGGCCAAGGTATCGCGGGCCAGCTGCCTGGCGGCGCTGTGCTATACGCTGACGACCTTCCTGCCAAACACGGCGGGGATTGAAGTGTATATCGATTCCGAGCGGGTGGAGCATGTGATGCTGTCGGGCACCAGCGGTATACTGTTTGATAACGGTATCATGCGGCGTGCGGATATGGCATCGCTGCTACTGGACAATGCCACGCTCTACTTTTGCGATGCGTCCAAGCAGAAGCTGCGGGAGATTGACCGCCCGATCGCGTTTTATCAGACCTCCAGCCCCCGTGCATTGCTCAACGAGCTGTTTAGAGGGCCGCAGCCAGAGGATAGCGATTCTGCCGTATCCGCCGCGCTACCGGCCGGTATGCTGAAGGATTCCGATATTATCGGCATCTCGCTGCAAGGAGATACGCTGCTGGTCAACCTGTCGAGCACTTTTCTGGAGGCAGGGCAGGGCGTGAACGGAGACGAGGACAGGCTGCTGGCTTATTCGATGGCTAACACCCTGCTGCATGCCGCCAGTGCCCGCCGTGTTGCGTTCTTTGTGGCGGGCAAGCAGATGGCCGGGTTTACAGATGCCGTCAACTGGAAGGGCTGGTTTTTGGAGAACATCGGGATTGTAGCAGACTGATACCATGGCCTGATTACGGTAGAAACGCAAATACCAAAGGGGCGGCGATGATGATCGCAGCCCCTTTGTATAATGGTGGGTGTTTATGCTCAGCCGACTGTAGTTTGTTTAGAACGTGACTTTGCTTTCTAGGTACGGGATTAACTCGTCAATGGGCATGCGGATTTGTTCCATACTGTCACGGTCGCGTACGGTCACGGTTTGATCTTCCTGGGTATCGAAATCCACCGTGATGCAGAACGGCGTGCCGATTTCATCCTGCCGGCGATAGCGCTTGCCGATGGAGCCGGTCTCGTCGTAATTGACATTGAATTTCTTGGAGAGCTTTTCGTACACTTCGTTTGCCAATGCGCCAAGCTTGTTTTTCTGCAAGGGCAGTATGGCGGCTTTGTACGGTGCCAGGGCGGGGTGCAGGTGCAGCACCACGCGGCTGTCGTTTTCCAGTTCCTGTTCCTCATACGCATCACACAGGAAGGCCAGCAGCACACGATCAGCGCCCAGGGATGGCTCAATCACATAGGGGATAAAGCGTTCATTGGTGACCGGATCGATGTATTCCATGTTCTCGCCGCTGACGCGCTGGTGGGCTTTCAGGTCAAAGTCCGTACGGTCGGCCACGCCCCAAAGCTCGCCCCAGCCAAAGGGGAACTTGAACTCAAAGTCCGTGGTGGCGTTGGAATAATGGGAAAGCTCATCCTGACTGTGGTCGCGCAGGCGCAGGCTTTCCTCTCGCATATTCAGGCTTAGCAGCCAGTCGCGGCAGAATGCGCGCCAGTAGGAGAACCACTCCATATCCTCGCCGGGCTTGCAGAAGAATTCCAGCTCCATCTGCTCAAACTCGCGGATGCGGAAGATGAAGTTGCCGGGTGTGATTTCATTGCGGAACGATTTCCCGATTTGGCACACACCCATGGGAAGCTTGCGGCGCGTAGAGCGCACAATGCTTTTAAAGTTAACAAAAATACCCTGCGCGGTCTCCGGCCGCAGGTAGAGCTCGGCGGCGGTATCCTCGTTTACGCCCTGATGGGTTTTGAACATCAGGTTAAACTTGCGGATGCCGGTGAAATCGTGCTTGCCGCAGGTGGGGCAGGCAATTTGATGCTCTTCAATGAACGATTCGTACTGCTCGTTGCTCCAGCCGTCGGCGATGATTTCCTCGTCGCGCTCGTGGCTCCAGTCCTCAATCAGCTTGTCGGCGCGGAACCGCGCTTTGCAGGCTTTGCAGTCCATCAGCGGGTCGTTAAACGTGCCGACATGGCCGCTGGCGACCCATACGTTGCGGTTCATTAGAATGGCGCTGTCCAGGCCGACGTTGTACTTGTTTTCCTGCACAAACTTCTGCCACCAGGCGCGTTTTATATTGTTTTTCAGTTCCACGCCCAGCGGGCCGTAATCCCACGCGTTGGCCAAACCGCCGTAGATTTCGCTGCCTGCGAAAATAAAGCCGCGGCTTTTACACAGGGCTACCAGTTTATCCATTGTTACGTCCGCCATGTTTTGCCTCCATTACTGCTCGCTAAAAGTAGTATCATGATAGCTTTGACGGCACGCTTTGTCAAGCCGGATATGGATTTGTGCGCGTTGGCACGTTGCTAAAAGCTGAAGTATTCCCGGGCGTTATCGCAGCATATGCCGCGAACGATGGACGAGAGGGTATCAAAATCATCGGGATACAGGCCGTCCTCCACCCACTCGCCCAGCAGGCGGCATAGGATGCGGCGGAAATATTCGTGGCGCGGGTAGCTTAAAAAGCTGCGGCTGTCAGTCAGCATACCGATGAAACCCGCCAGAAAGCCCAGGTTGGCCAGCGAAACCAGGTGATCGGTCATGCCCTGAAAATGGTCATTAAACCACCAGGCGGAGCCGTGCTGCAGTTTGCCTACGGCCTCGTCGGTCTGAAAACAGCCGCAGATGGTATCAATCGCGGCATTATCGGAAGGATTCAAGCTATATAAAATAGTTTTGGGCAGGCCGCTGCTGTCCTCCATTGCACCCAGCAGCGCAGCAAGCTGTGCCGAGGGGGTATAGGTGTCAATGGCATCAAATCCCGTATCGGGCCCAAGGGCGGCAAAGGCCTTGGGGTTGTTGTTGCGGCGGCAGCCGTAGTGCAGCTGCATCACCCAGCCCATGCGGCGGTACTCCGCGGCGGCAAACAGCATAAAGGCGGTCTTATACTTCAGTACATCCTGCTCGGTCAGGGGCTTGCCTGCTATCGCGGCGGCAAAGATGCATTCTATTTCGCTGGCATCGGTGGGAACACACATGGCATAGTCCAGCGCGTGATCGCTGAGCGAGCAGTGGTGATCGTCAAAGTACTGTAGGCGCACGCACAGCGCTTCCTTCAGGGTTTCAAACGATGTGATAGCAACGCCGGACAGTGCCCCAAGCGCATGTAAGTAGTCGGCAAACTCCGGCTTTTCAATGTTCATGGCCTTGTCCGGCCGCCAGGCGGGCAGCACCTTTGTGGCAAAGCTGAAGTCGTTTTCCAGCTTGGTATGCCATTCCAGGCTATCGACCGGGTCGTCGGTGGTGCAGATCAGTTCCACGTTGCTTTTATCAATCAGCCCGCGTACGGAATAACCGTCGCTTTGCAGCTTCTCATTGGCCAGCTTCCAAACGGCGGGGGCGGTATCCTCGTTCAGCGTGCCGTGGTAATCAAAATAGCGCTGCAACTCCAGATGGCTCCAGTGGTAAATCGGGTTGCCGATGGACTTGGACAAGACCCTGGCGAAGGTCAGAAATTTATCATAGTCGCTGGCATCGCCCGTGATGTATGCTTCCGGCACACCGGCACAGCGCATCAACCGCCACTTATAGTGATCGCCGCCCAGCCAAACCTGCGTAATGTTGTCATATCGCCGGTCTTCAAAAATCTCTTGCGGGTTAATATGGCAGTGATAATCAATGATCGGGCAAAGCGCTGCAACATCATGAAACAGCCGTTTTGCCGTTTTGGTTGTCAGCAGGAAATCCTTATCCATGAATGCTTTCATCGGCATACTCCTCACAGCAATGTTGATAAGTTGGAAATGTAAACGCTTACCAAGATACTGCATCTATTATAGAATAATTCGAGAAAATTGCAAGCTGTACCCCGGATACTGTAAGCAAGATAAGTGGACAGGATAGCGTTTGACGATTTTTGCCAAGCGGAGTAGAATAGGCGGAGATATGAAACCATTTACATACAGCGGCGCAAAGCCTGGAGGATATAAAATGAAACAAGCGATACTGATTCACCCCGATGATAATGTTGTGGTTGCCCTACAGCCGCTGCAGCCGGGAACACTTTTGCAAGATATCGGCCTGACGGTGCAGGAAGCAATCCCCGCCGGGCACAAAATAGCGCTGCGTACGCTGCCGGAGGGTACGCCGGTCATCAAGTACGGCTTACCCATTGGTACAACGACGCGGGCCGTTGCCCAGGGCGGGCATGTGCATACGCACAACCTGCAAACCATGCTATCGGGTGAGCTTACGTATCGGTACGCGCCGAAAAACCCTGTGCTGGCAAACATGCCTGCGCGAACCTTTATGGGGTATAGGCGCAAGTTCGGCCGCGCCGGTGTACGCAATGAATTATGGATTATCCCGACGGTTGGTTGCATCAACGACGTGACCCGCAGCCTGCGGCAGCGTGCCCAGGAGCTGGTTGGCGGCGCAGTGGAGTCCGTCAATGTGTTTGAGCATCCCTTTGGTTGCTCGCAGATGGGGGACGATCAGGAGGATACCAGAACCATACTGGCCGACCTTGCCGTGCACCCCAATGCGGGCGGTGTGCTGGTGGTCGGGCTTGGCTGTGAAAACAGCCCGGTTGATGTGATCCGCAGTGCCATGCCGCCGTTTGACGAAAGCCGTGTGCGCTTTATGGTATTGCAGGACGTGGAAGATGAGCTGGAAACCGGCATGCAGCTTTTACAAGAGCTGGCCGAGACGATGCAAAACGATAAACGGGAAGAAATATCCGCAGAGGAACTGATCGTCGGCCTGAAATGCGGCGGTTCGGACGGGCTGTCGGGCATTACATCCAACCCGTTGATCGGGGGTTTCTCGGACAGGCTAATCGCCATGGGCGGTTCCACCATCCTGACCGAAGTGCCGGAGATGTTCGGCGCGGAAACCTTATTGATGGAGCGCTGCGAAACCGAAGCCGTTTTCCGCGATACGGTGGGGATGATTAACAGCTTTAAGCGCTACTATGAAGAACACAACCAACCGATTTATGATAATCCTTCACCCGGCAACAAGCAGGGCGGCATTTCGACCCTGGAGGACAAGGCCCTCGGCTGCACGCAAAAAAGCGGCTCGGCCGTGGTGCGCGATGTACAACCCTATGGCGGGCGCGTGCAAAAAGCCGGGCTGACCCTGTTAAGCGCTCCGGGCAATGATATGGTGTCCACCACCGCACTGGCAGCGGCGGGTGCGCAGATTATACTGTTTTCCACGGGACGCGGCACACCGTTTGGCGGGCCGGTGCCTACGGTGAAAATCGCCAGCAATTCACAGCTTGCTACGAAAAAGAAGAGCTGGATTGACTTTGATGCCGGACGGCTGCTGACCACCCATGCCATGGATCAGCTCACCGATGAGCTAATGGATTTTCTACTCACCGTGGCAAGCGGAAAGCCAACGCATAATGAACTAAATGACTACCGTGGCATCGCGATTTTCAAGACGGGGGTTACATTATAATTATCTGACGTATGCCCGATCCTTATCCCTTAACCCTTAATTTTGGGTTAAACAACCAATCACAGGCCGTAATCGATCATGATTACGGCCTGATCTGTTGTATAGAATCCGTATCATTTGACAAACTAGAAGAATAGATATACTATTTAGATACTAAATAGAGCATAAATAGATACTAAACGCCATATACAGACTCGATTGAATCAAAACGGAGGATAAAACCATGGAAGGCAACCTGAAAATTCAAAAAACCGAGAAAGCCGCCGTGAATATCGGCGTGGTGGAGCTCGCGCAGATCGACGTACTAGTAGAAAATCTGCTGTATACCAACCGCAGCGACTTCATCCGCACAGCAATTCGCAAACAACTGGAATATCATCAGGAGTATATTGAAAAAACGCTTTCACAGGGTACGGAGCAGAATGAAAAGGCGATGATCGCAACCATCGGCGGCATCGGCGTATTCCGCCTGTCGGCTGCAGACCTGCACAGGCTGAAAGCCCAGGCTAAGAAGGCGAGCGTAATCGTCGTCGGCGTCCTGATTATTGACCGTTCCATCGACGCTGAACTGTTCAGCGCACAAATCGCGTCCATTAAAATCTATGGCAAGCTTCAGGCCCCCAAACACCTTCAGGAGTTATTATCGCAAAAACGAACGAAGTATGATGCTTAGGGGCGGAATCCTTAATGTTTTTAGAGCGGATACTCGCTTAAACACTTGTCTTCCAGGCCGCACTCGGCGATGAGCTTGAACAGGGTATAGCGTGAGCGGTAATCCTTGGCGCAGCGCATAGAGAGGTTCAGAAGCGTATTATCAATGCCGCAGTCGACAGGCGTGAGCTGTGCACCGAGCTGCTTCATAGCTGAATAGATGTTCTCGAACTTCGGCAACAGGGCAAAGGCATTCCGGATGTCCTGCTGGTGTGCCTGCGCGGCCTGAATGCGGCGTTTTTGTTCCTCCCAGGTGAGAAAATCGTCCGGGTTGTCGTTCATGATGCTCTCGGCTGCTTCCTCGCCGAAGGCGCGTAGCATCCACTGTTTGCGTTCGGTATCCGTAATTCGCCCGGCCTTAATTGCATCCAGATCGAGTGCCGACAAATCTTCTTCGGCAAAGCGCATATACAGCGGCCAGCACAGCAGGGTTGCCACGCCCACGGACGCGCCGTGTGCGGGCGGGTGATGCCCGCGTAATAGTTGCTGCATTTCCCAGTAGTGGGCGATGTTATGCTCTACCGAGGCCACTGCGCGCGTGTTACCGATAATCATAATCGTAATGCCTGCCAGCAGCAGCGCTTCAATTAGGATTTGAATGCCCTCTTCCGTTCGGTTTTTGATGGCATCAATATTGCGCAGCAGTTTCTCAATCGCTCCGGTCACAATCTCACCGGATAAATCGCAGTAGGTTTCCCCGTTGACGATGCTGCCGAGCATCCAGTCCGCCTTGGCGATATACTTGCCCAGCACATCGCCCACGCCGGAGCAGACCATATCGATAGGCGCGGTACGCAGAATGTTGGTATCGCAGATGATGATCTCCGGGCAGTAGCCCGTGCGGTGAATTTTCACACCGCGCAAGAGCAGCGGAGCGACCACGGAGGTATAGCCGTCCATTGACGGCGCGGTGCCGATGCTGACAAAGGGGAGCTTGCAGCGTGTGGCGTTGACACGCGTCGTGTCCGTAATGCTGCCGGAGCCAACCGCGATCAGGAACTCGGTCTCCGGTTGGATGCTGAGTAAAACCTCGCCGCAGGCGCGTTCATCCGGGTCTATCACGCCATCGCGGGTGATGATGCAGGGGATGACCGAAAATCCTTCGTCTGTAAGCCGCTGGTACAGCGCTTGCCCGGCCAGCGGCCAGGTGTTTTGATCAGCGACTAACACGCAATGCGTGCCCAGCCCGCGCTTTTGAATATAGGCGGGTATGGTTTTCGCAATGCCGCTGCCGACGTAGATATCCTGCGTCGGCTGTGTGTGCGAAAGCCCGCACGCGCAGTCCAGCCCGGCAATCGTCAGGCGGTGGTTTGCATCGTAGGCAATGCTTACGCTCACTGCGTACAACCCCTTTCTACCATAGAAAAATCCCCTGCCAATATGACAGGGGATTGGGTTAACCCTTGGGATGCGTCGAAGGGTCACGACCCTTCGACTGTCAATCCGAAACCAGCGACATGCGCGTTGGTTTTGGAACCTTGCGCAGCAAGGGCTCATTACACCGAGACCTGACCGTGAGTAAAACGAACAAGGTCGAGGTGCAACTCGATACAGTGGAACACTTTATCGAAAGCGCGTTAGCGCGTCAGCAGCGTTGCTTCGGTTTCTTTGTCAAAGAAGTGCAGGTGATTGACATCGAATGCGACCTGAATGGTCTGGCCGGCGCGGCTGGTGGTGCGCGGGTTAACGCGGGCAATGATATTGCCGTCCTTGCCGGAGGTGGTCAGGTACAGGTAGGTTTCCGAACCCATCAGCTCGGTAACTTCAACGTCGGTGTCAATCACGGCGGAGGGGGCGGACTGTACGAACACGTCCTCATCGTGGATGTTTTCTGGACGGATGCCCATAATCACTTCTTTGCCGATGTAGCTTTCATCCGCGAACTTGGAAAGCTTGCTGGGCGGGATGACAATTTTGTTCTCGCCGAATTTGGCAACAACATCTTTGCCGTCTTTTTCCAGCATGACATCAAAGAAGTTCATCTGCGGGCTGCCGATGAACCCGGCCACGAACAGGTTGGAAGGATAGTCATACAGGTTCTGGGGGGTGTCTACCTGTTGTACCAGGCCGTCCTTCATAACGACGATGCGGGAACCCATGGTCATGGCTTCGGTCTGATCGTGCGTTACGTAAATGAAGGTGGTCTGCAATCTCTGGTGCAGCTTGGTGATTTCGGTACGCATGGCAACACGCAGTTTGGCGTCAAGGTTGGACAGCGGTTCATCCATCAGGAAGACCTTGGGCTCACGCACGATGGCACGGCCCAGAGCAACGCGCTGGCGCTGGCCGCCGGACAGTGCCTTGGGTTTGCGGTTAAGCAGGTGGAAAATGTCCAGAACTTTTGCGGTTTCTTCCACGCGGGTTTTAATCTCGTTCTTGGGGGTTTTGCGCAGTTTCAGGCCGAACGCCATGTTGTCAAACACGGTCATATGCGGATAGAGTGCGTAGTTTTGGAACACCATGGCGATGTCGCGATCCTTGGGAGCGACATCGTTGACCAGGCGGTCGCCGATGTAAAGCTCGCCGCCGGTAATCTCTTCCAGACCTGCAACCATGCGCAGGGTGGTGGATTTACCACAGCCCGACGGGCCAACCAATACGATAAATTCCTTATCCTCAATGTCCAGGTCAAATTCGCTGACCGCGACGACATTGCCAGCATAAACCTTGGTGATTTTTTTCAGTGATACGCTTGCCATGAAATAGCCTCCTTATCTTGTTGAACGAGTAATCGCTCAATAGGAACAATGTAAGTACATTATAACTTCTGAGGCTTGAATTGCAAATGGTGTAAATAGACAAAGTTTGCGATACGCATTTGTACACGATGTATAGGTTGGAAAACTCCATACCAAATTACACAGATATTTGGGGTGTATCTTGTGGTTTTCACCCAAACAAAAAACGTGGTATACTATGCATGTATAAATCTGTAAATCCGGGAGGACTTAAATGATGAAACCATACTTTCAGGAGGTGCTCCAGGCTGCGCTGAAACATGGCGGAGACTTTGCGGAAATATTCCTCGAAGATACCCGTTCCACGAAGATGCAGCTAGTATCCAGCGAAGCCGAGAGCATCAATTTTTCACGCCTGCACGGCGCAGGCATCCGCGTGTTTGTGGGGCTCAACCCCGTATACGCCTACACCAATGAAACCGACAGGGACGGACTGCTGCGCTGCGCGGCGCAGGTCGCCAAAGCCGTGCGCGACCAGAAACAAACCGTGTTTCAGCTGCCGCCGCTGGTCACGCCGCAGCTGCCGGCCCCGGACCGCATCTTGCTGATGCCATCGACCATTGAAAACAAACGCAAGCTGGATATCTTGCGTGCAGCGGACGGGGCAGCCCGCGCTGTCAGCACCGATATCAAACAGGTGAACTGCGTATTCCTGGATTTGGAACAGGATGTAACCATCGCCAACTCCGAAGGGCTGTATGTGGAAGACACGCGCGTACGCACCCGCATGTCCTGTACGGCAGTTGCCGATAACGGAAAAGAAAAGCAAACAGCACACTTCGGCCCCGGTGCTTCGATGGGCTTTGAGCTGTTTGAAAAACGGGTTAACCCAGAGGAAACCGGAAAACAAGCGGCGCAGTCCGCCGTGCTGATGCTCAGCGCGCAGGATTGCCCCGCCGGTGTGATGCCTGTGGTCATTGACGGCGGCTTTGGCGGGGTTATCTTCCACGAAGCCTGCGGCCACAGCCTGGAAGCGACGGCGGTTGCGTTTAACATCAGCGTATTTTCCGGCAAACTCGGCCAGAAAATTGCGGCGGATTGCGTAACTGCGGTGGACGATGGCACCATGCCCAATGAATGGGGTTCCACCCGTGTGGATGACGAGGGTATGCCCACCACTAACCTGACGCTGATTGAAAACGGCATCCTGAAAAACTACATGATTGATAAACTCAACGGCAAGCGCATGGGCATGGCGCCCACCGGCAGCGGCCGCCGCCAGAACTATACCTTTAACCCCACCTCCCGCATGCGCAATACCTACATCGCACCCGGAACTGATGACACGGACGAAATGATCCGTACCATGGGTGATGGTCTGTACGCCAAGCGTATGGGCGGCGGCTCGGTGAACCCGGGGACGGGCGAGTTCAACTTCGCGGTATCGGAAGGGTACCTGGTCAAGGATGGCAAGATCACCACGCCGGTGCGCGGCGCATCGCTAATCGGTAAAGGCGCGGATATTCTGATGAAAATCGACCGTGTTGGCCAGGACATGACCATGGACCAGGGCATGTGCGGCAGTTCGTCGGGCAGTGTGCCTACCAATGTCGGCCAGCCGATGATCCGCGTGTCTGAAATGACGGTCGGCGGCAGAGCGAAGGAGTGAGCAGAATGGAACTGAACGTATTTTTAGATCAATTATTTGCTAAAGCTAAAGAAGCCGGGCTGGAAGCCGCCGAGGCCTATATAGCTGAGGATGAAAGCTTCCATGCCATGGCGACCGATGGAGAAATTACTCAGTATTCGTCCAACCTCACCAAGGGGCTTTCCCTGCGGGTGAAGGTGAATGGAAAAATCGGGTATGCGTCCACCGAAGCGTTTGACGAGGACGCCATCGGCTGGCTGCTGGAAAACGCGATGGACTCCGCCGTGCTCTGCGAGGATACATCCGAGCAGTTCATCTACGACGGCAAGGAAGAAAACGCCGCCCTGAATTTAGAGGGGGATATCGGCGATCCTGCGGATAAATTGCAGTTTGTGCTGGACAGCGAAACGGCTGCCAAGGGCACGGACGCGCGTATTTATAAGGTGGGATATAACACCATCATCTCCAGCAAGGAATCCGTACGCATTGTCAACACCTATGGTATGGATAAGCAGTTCACCGCCACCTATGGCATCGCGTATCTGATGCCTTTGGCCAAGGATGGTGAATCCAACACATCCGGCATTGCAATTCAGATCGGACGCGGCTTTAGCGCCCTGAATGCAAACAAGCTCGGCAAGGAAGCGGCGGAGGACGCCATATCCATGCTGCATGCATCAACCGTAGCGTCCGGGCAGTACCGTGTTGTGCTTCGCCCGCGTGCCATGGCGGATATGCTTAGCGTATTCTCAAGCAGCTTTTCTGCTGAAATCGTGCATAAGGGCCTGTCGACCTACAAAGGCAAACTGGGCGAAACGGTCGCAGCAGAGTGCATCACCCTGATGGATGATTCCCTGCTGGCACAAGGCATTGCCTCCCGGCCGTTTGATGCCGAGGGCGTACCCGGAGGCTCGCACGCGCTGATTGAAAACGGCGTGCTGAAAACCTTCTTGCATAATTTAAAAACGGCGAAAAAGGACGGGGTCAAATCCACCGGCAACGCCAGCAAGGCGGGATACTCCGCGCCCATCCAAATTGCACCGACGAACTTCTATATTAAGCCCGGTACCACGGACTATGCCGATATGCTCAGCGCTATGGGCGATGGCCTTGTGATTACCGAAGTATCCGGCCTGCACGCGGGTGCCGATGCGGTCAGCGGCGACTTTTCCCTGCTGTCCAAGGGCTTCCTGGTTAAAGGCGGCAAGGTGGAACGGCCTGTGGAACAGATCACCATCGCAGGCAACTTCTACCAGATGCTTAAAGAGATCCGCACCGTTGGCAGCGACCTGGCTTTCCCCGAAGGCGCAGTTGGCTCCCCGAGTATCGATGTGGGCAAGCTGAGCGTAGCGGGCAACTAAACCCAAAGCGTACAAAAAAACAAGCCGCAAGCGCGGCTTGTTTTTTTGATCTACGTTTGTTTACTTCTGCTTGCGCTTTACATGTAATAGTGACAGCAGGAAGAATAGCGCCCCGATGCCCAGCAGGAACAGCAGGCTGAACCCAACGGTTACCTGCTTGTCGCCGAAAAAGTACACGATGCCCAGCTCTTTTTTAATGCCCAGGATGGTCGCATCCGGCAGAACGGAGACATACGGTGCGAAAAAGGAATCTGTCATCAACTGGCGTAGCAGCACCACCGCGTGGGAGGTTGGGAACAGCTTGATGACCCATTGTACGCTCTCGGGTAGTACGCCGATGGGAATGTATATACCCGTCACAAAACCAATTAACGTGCCAAGCAAGGTGGACGCTGTGCTGAAAGATGATTCGGTGGAGAAGAAATACGCAAAGAAGAACACCATGGATGTGTTACAGAATGTACCCAGCAGCAGGATGCCTGCCGCTTGCAGGTACTCCAGCAGCGTCATCAGCGTTCCGCCCTGGGCCAAAATGTACACCTGCGCCACCAGCATGGTGATGGCAGACATAATAAACCCGATGATAAACGCGGCGGAGATATACCCGCCGATCAGCTTCCAGCGGCGGATGGGGGAGGTGTAAAAATCCTGAATGATACGCTTGGCTTTGTCGTCGACCATCACGCCGAACGCGCCCATGGCAGCTGTGATGGAGGTAATGGCCGTAAGCCCGGCCACCAGCCAGCGGTCTACCAGTATACGGGTGTTGGGAATTTCGTCCATGTAGGAGGCCATGTTGTTCCCTAGGAACAGCGCGTATAGGCCGATGACGATCAGGGAAGCGAGCAGGGAATAGAACACCGCAGCTTTATCGCGGAAGTAGACGAGCAGATTCCGCTTCATAAATAGTTTCATTCTCTCAGCTCCTTCCCCGTAATGCCCAGAAACGCGTCATCCATCGAGCCGACGGTGACCTCAAACCCTTTCAGGTGCGGCCGGCAACGCTCGATGATCGGCAGTGAATCAAAGGTATCGCTGATGCCGATCATCAGGTTATCAGCCACCTGCTCGTATTCCAGCGTTTCTTCGGCCAGAATGGCTTTTACGGCATCCATATCGGCGCAGTTGAGGATGAGTTTGTCCTGTGCATACTCGGCACACAGCTCCGTTGGCGTTCCCTTGGCGGCGATCTTGCCGTCGTCGATAACGATTACATAATCCGCGCCGTCGGCTTCCTCCATATAGTGGGTGGTCAGGAACACGGTCATGCCGGTGGTTTTTTGTAGATCCAAAATGGTATCCCACACGGCGCGGCGTGTATGCGGGTCCAGCCCCGTGGTCGGTTCATCCAAAAACAGCACTTCCGGCTGGGTGACCAGGGCGCGGGCGATATCAGCGCGCCTGCGCTGCCCGCCGGACAGCTTCCCGTAGCGCCGGTCGGCAAACGATTCGATGCTAACGGCCGCAATGGCGTTATCAACCGCCTGTTTCAGTGCTTTGCCGTTTAAGCCGTACAGCGAGCCGCGTATGCTCAGGTTTTCCCGTACGGTCAAAAGCTTGTCCAGCAGCCCGTCTTGAAAGACTACACCGATGGAACTGCGGATGCCGTCGTCCTGCTTGCCAAGGGCATACCCGTTCACCGTTACGGTGCCGCTGTTGGGCTGTAGAAAGGTGCAGATGATGTTGATGGTGGTCGATTTGCCCGCGCCGTTGGGGCCCAGAAAGGCGAACAGCTTTCCTTTTTCGGCAAAAAAGCTGATGTCTTTTACGGCCTGTACATCGCCGTAGGATTTGCTTAAGTTTTTGACTTCAATAATATGATCCATACAGTTCCTCTTATTGATCGATGGGTTTGTGAATCAGAGGCGTTTTGCCGTCGTTGATATCGGCCAGGGTGTGGCCATTGCCATAGAGTTTGTATTTGTAGGTGCACAGGCCTTCCAGCCCCATGGGGCCGCGTGCGTGCAGTTTGCCGGTGGCGATGCCCACCTCTGCGCCTAGCCCGAACATGAAACCGTCGGCCAGTTGGGTGGAACAGTTGGCAAACACATCCGCGCTGTCCACCAGCGCCATGAAGCGCTCGATAGCCTCGCTGTTTTTAGATACGATGCAATCCGTGTGCCCGGAGCCATAGGTATTGATATGGTCAATCGCTTCATCCAGGCTGCCAACGATTTTCACCGCAAGGATGGCATCCAGATATTCGGCGGCCCAGTCCTCCGGGGTGGCGTGCTTGCACTCAATCAAATCAAAGGTCTCGTCATCGCCGCGAATTTCCACATTCTTGGTTTTCAGCGCTACCGCCGCAACGGGAAGAAAATTCTTGGCACAGTCGCGGTGCACCAGCAGGGTTTCTGCTGTGTTGCACACCGAAAAGCGGTTGGTTTTGGAATCGAGCGATACCTTCAGGGCGGTGGCCAGATCGGCGGCCTGATCGATATACACATGACAAACGCCATCGGCATGGCCGAGCACGGGGATGTTGGAGTTATCCATAATATAGCGGACGAACTCTTTCGAGCCGCGCGGGATAATCAGGTCGATACAATCGTCCTGCTTGAGCATTTCGCTGACATCCTCGCGGGTTTTCAGCAGTTGGCACCAACCGTCCGGGATACCGGCGTCCGCACTGCCCTGGACAATGGCATCAAACAGGGCCTGGTTGGTACGCATGGCCTCGCGCCCGCCTTTGAGCAGTACCGCGTTGCCGGATTTCAGGCACAGTGAGGATATCTGCACCAAAGCATCGGGACGGCTTTCAAATATCACGCCGATGACACCGATGGCGCAGGACGTACGGTAAAGCTTAAGCCCCTCGGCCAGTTCATTGGCGTACTGCACTTTACCCAGCGGATCGGGCAGCTTGGCAAGGGCATGTAGCCCTTCCAGCACCCGGTCTGCTTTCTCTTGCCCAAACTTCAGGCGGGATAGTAGCGGCGCAGCGAGGGCTTCGTTTGCGGCCTGCTGTAAATCCAATTCATTGGCGGCAAAAATAGCCGGTAAATGCGCCTGAATGCGTTTGGCGATGGCAGTTAGCGCGGCGTTGCGCTGCTCCACATCCAGTGTGGATAGTAAAAGACCCGCACGGCGTGCATCCTGCGCCATGGAACGGATCGAATCATCAGACATACAAGGGTCCTCCTTACAGGTTTGTATACATTATAGTGTAGGGGTTAAATCTTTGCAACAAGTGTGAATTATGGTATAATGAGATGCGTGTTAAACTTTGGTGAGACACGCCAACGTTATCTATAGGGGGGGAAGCTTTGTGCCGCGGCAAAAAGGCATTAAGCCCATCGCCCACAATAAGAAAGCTTTTCACGAGTATTTCGTGGAAGACCGGTATGAATGTGGGATGAGTTTACGCGGTACAGAGGTCAAAAGCGTACGCGACGGGCGAATCAATTTAAAAGAGAGTTTTTGCTTGATACGCAACGGCGAGATTTTCGCCGAGGGTATGCATATCAGCCCCTATACGCAGGGCAGTATGTACAACCCCGATCCGCTGCGCCCCAAAAAGCTGCTCCTGCACCGCGATGAAATTCGCAAGCTGCAGGGCCTTGTCAGCCGTAAGGGCTATACGCTGATTCCCCTGAAAGTCTACCTAAAGGACGGACTGGTCAAGCTTGAACTTGGCGTATGCCGAGGTAAGCAACTGCACGACAAACGCGACAGCGAAGCACAGCGCGACGCTAACCGCGAAATGGAACGGGCGTTTAAGGCCATGTAAACGCCGTTTCGATACCATCGACTTCATACCCAAACATCATGGGGATGTTCCGGTTTCGACGGGGGTTATTGAAGGTTGGGTAAGCGAGCTGCGGCCCTGTACCGCATAACAACGGGAACAAAACGAACTGACAATAATCAGTTAGCTTTCGCAGCTTAATGCTGCGCGTCGACCCTGGCAGCCTACGGGCCTGGTCATCGGCGTCATTTACGTAGGGAACGAGCACCGCCAAAGCTTTGAGGCCTTGCCCGTAATTATGAAGCTACCGGAGGCTTAAGCCCGTC